>CAJTCS010000055.1 GCA_910574995.1 Oscillospiraceae bacterium | reverse complement strand
ATCATCGAAGGTGCGGAGGACTTGTTGTACGAGGACGGCTCTCACGCCTATATTTTGAACGCAAACTTTAAAATCCCCAACATGAGCGAACCGGCGTTGGATTTCCTTCGTTACATCCACGCGCGGCATCGCAAATTATCCGTAGATGTTTCGGATTCAGACTATCTGACGAAGATCGACCAGGCTGTGAAGGACTTAAAATCCGACAAAGGAAGGGTGGAGAGGCTTATGACGCTGGCTGCAAAGTTGCAGGATGAACGCTGGATTGGACGGCAGGAGGGACTGGAAGAAGGCATCGAAAAGGG
>CAJTCS010000054.1 GCA_910574995.1 Oscillospiraceae bacterium | reverse complement strand
GGCTCCATGTATGAGGAAATTCTGGTGTCCAACTTCGACACCTCGAAGCCGCTGCCGCTGCAAATGAGTTTATCCGGCGACGTACCGGAAGAAAGGGATTTCATGATGGAGAAAAGATTGGCCGCCCGCTGGGCGGTCAACTTTGCCGTAAAAATGCTTGGGAGTTAGGGAAATCGCAGGCACGTGACAGTGCCCCAGGAGGTGCGGGATGAGATAGGGTTAGAGCGGGGTGATGTGGTGAGTTTCGCCATCGTATCGGAGGACAGCGTCCTCGTCAAGAAAGAGCGGCTGTGCGATAACTGTATTACCGAGACA
>CAJTCS010000053.1 GCA_910574995.1 Oscillospiraceae bacterium | reverse complement strand
GGGGCTTTTTTTGTTTTCTCTGTTTTTAAAATAGCTGGACTGTATATTCCACAGGCATGATGTCCTCCACGTCGTCTCCAGCCTTCTGCAGCAGGTTCAGCTCGGAAATCGTAAAAAGCTCCAATTGCCCGCTCTTGCTCTCTGAGGGCAGCAGCGGCACGACAAAGAACATCCTGTTTAAGAGTATCGAATCATTCTCAAATACATCCTCCTGACACAGTTGAAAGCCTAGGACCGCTTCCTGGTCTTTCGGTACGGCACTTGACACCGCCTTTTCCTGGAACCAGGAAAGGTAGCGCCTATAGGCTTCATCAAAGGAA
>CAJTCS010000052.1 GCA_910574995.1 Oscillospiraceae bacterium | reverse complement strand
GATACAGTAACCGAAATTGGAGATGGGGCGTTTGAGAACTGCTCAAACTTACAATCAGTTAACTTTGGAAAAGGCCTGAAAAAGATTGGTTGGGGGGCCTTTGATAGATGCACTTCTCTTGTGGAAGCAATGCTGCCGGAGGGCCTGACTGCATTTGATTCTTATGGCGGTTTTGCAAACTGTACATCGCTGGAGAAAGTGTATATCCCAAGCACATTAAATGAGATATATTCCATTTCAGGCGGTGTGTTTGAAAACTGCCCGAACCTACATGAGGTCACTTTCGGGGAGGGTATCGCTTCTATCCCCTGCAACCTGTTCA
>CAJTCS010000051.1 GCA_910574995.1 Oscillospiraceae bacterium | reverse complement strand
CGCGGAATCAAGAACCGCTCCGGCCAAAATTGGCACCCATCCTCTATCCAGGGTATGTTGCGGAATGTTCTTTATACCGGGGTGCTGCGGAGTGGCAAAAGCCGTTCTGAACCCATAGAGCGCCTAAGGATTGTAGAGGATAGTATTTTCCAGGAAGTCCAGGATATGCTGGCGGCACGTTCCCGCTCCACCGAGCAAATCCGGGCAAAGCCATTGAATACCAGAGGCCAGTCACTTTTGGCAGGCAACGTGTTCTGCGGCCATTGCGGGGCAAGGCTGTGTATTACCACCAGCGGGAAGGGCCGCCGCAGGGAGGACGGCACCGATGAAGTGCGTACCCG
>CAJTCS010000050.1 GCA_910574995.1 Oscillospiraceae bacterium | reverse complement strand
CTGGCTATGCCTTCTGTAATGATGGATAATACGCAAGATAATATCGCGGAAATTATGGAAGCTCTGCGGATAGCGGGCAGTTTGGCGGAAGCGCAGCGTTCCCTGCCATCTATGGAACCAGAATTGGTACAGCAATTATATATGAACCGGGGGCGGAACGAAAAAGACGTCCTGGTGGCGTTGTTTTTGCATCAAAAAAGCTACTATGCCCATTCCTTGGACACAGGCTCGCGGATCGCGCCGGCCCTTTTTTTCCAGCCCCACTTTTACAATATCCACTATCAGTTGAATGTGTACGAGGGCAGGAATCAGACGACCCTTGCCTCTGCTGTATATGATGAAGTGCAGAAATCGCCTAT
>CAJTCS010000049.1 GCA_910574995.1 Oscillospiraceae bacterium | reverse complement strand
TGGCCACCTACAACTTCACGGTTGTAACCCCCGACGCCAGCAGCGACACCACTGTGACGGGCGCTACCTATGAGGTGAGTGGCAAAAAGATCACTGGCACTGTGGAAGGCAAAACCATTACCTTTGCCGACATCCCCTGGGGGAAAGTTCCTGTTGCTAGTGGCACCATTGCTGTGACGATGAATGCCGCTCCTTTGGCAGGCAATGGCTTTGTGGTGAATCCTTCTCCTTCTCCCGCCACAGATTTTGTGCCCGCAACTGTTGGTTTTGATGCCCCCGTTGATGGCAAAACCAGCATTGTTGTGTTCGCCCAGAACGGCGACAGCACCAAGTACAATGTGGTCTTCACCGAGGCCCCCTGCCTGACCAGCCTGACCATCGGCGGCGTGGAGGC
>CAJTCS010000048.1 GCA_910574995.1 Oscillospiraceae bacterium | reverse complement strand
GGATGCCGCCATGCGATTACGAATAGATAGGTACTTGTCAAAAAAAGCCTAATCTTCACAGCGGCATCCCCTACCCAGGTTTGCGAAAATAGTCGTTTCTTATCTACCCATATCGCCAACCCCAACGCCCGAACAGCCTTGTGCTGTTCGGGCATTTTTGCTTTTTCGGAGGGCTGTCCCATCCGGCCCCGGTGTCGCGGTCCGCCCTTCCTGTTCAGATTTCGCATTTCCCCAAATCTGAACAGGAGGATAACACGATGGAAATTACCATCAAGAGATACAGCCGCAAAATGACCTATGAGGACGCCGCCACCCTTGACGAGTTTTGGGAACTGGTCAAACGCACCGAACGGAGCCTTAACCGGGAACAGCGGCGGCATTGGGACGGACGCGAATGTGA
>CAJTCS010000047.1 GCA_910574995.1 Oscillospiraceae bacterium | reverse complement strand
ACATGGCGGTCAGCCCAAATGATAGCTAAGAATTAGTTAGCCGTTCGGGTTGCAGCCGAGCGGCTAACACGCTTTTGGGGCTAAGTAAGCCAGCAGCAGAGCCGCCAGCACTAAGCACACTGCGAAACGCAGCAGCTTTTGTCCCATATCGCGCCACCTCCCTCCTTCTTGAAAGTAGGGAAAGTGTACCACCCCCTTTCGGAGGCTGGCTAACCGCTTTGAATTATGCAGCAACGTCCTCTTGCCTGGCGCATGGCGCCGGGCACTTTTTATTATACCAGGCTGTCGGGTTTTGTCAATTCCCACCTGGCCCTTCCGGCCCGGTATTGGCGGCCGCCTCAGGCCTGGAAAGGGAAAGGCTCAGCTGTTTGTCGCCGGTGGGCAGCAGGCGCTGGGAAAGGAAG
>CAJTCS010000046.1 GCA_910574995.1 Oscillospiraceae bacterium | reverse complement strand
TCCTTTATGGGCTGCGCCGGACGGGGAAAACCACCTTGCTCCGTCAGGCGATCTTGAACATGACAGAGGAACAGCGGCAAAAGGCGGTTTACATCAAAGCAAAGCGCACGGATACCATGGCTTCCGTCAACCGGGACATCAAGGCCCTCCAAGAGATGGGCTTCCGCTATGTGTTCCTGGATGAAGCCACCCTCATGAAAGACTTTGTGGATTCCGCCGCCCTCTTCTCCGATGTGTACGCAAGTTCCGGCATGAAGCTGATGCTTTCCGGTACGGATTCCCTGGGCTTCTGGCTGGAGGAACGGGAAGAACTATACGACCGCGCCGTGACGCTCCATACCACCTTCATCCCCTACCGGGAATTTTGCCGGCTCCTGCACCGGGACAGCGTCGATGAATATATCCGCTACGGAGGGACATTGCGGGCCGGGGAG
>CAJTCS010000045.1 GCA_910574995.1 Oscillospiraceae bacterium | reverse complement strand
CTTGCAGAGCGAACTTTCTAAAACGCTGGAAGCCACGGCAAACGCTGAAAAGTTTATGAAAGTGGTACGCAAGTACACCAGCTTTGAGGAACTTACCCCTACCCTGTTACGGGAGTTTGTGGAGAAAATCGTAATCCACGAATCGGAAGCCCTTGACGGGAAACGCCGGGGGAAGCTCCGCAGACAGGAAATCGAAATCTATTACTCTTTTGTCGGCAAGGTAGAGTTGCCCGACTAAAGCCCGACCCGTCCGGCAGTCAGCCGGACAGGGAACGGCAAAATTTTTTACACTTCTTTTACTTCTTTATCTCACATGAGCAAAAAGCCAGGGCATGAAGCAGTTCATGGCTAATTAAAGGGAACAAAAAGAAAGGAAAAGCACAATCCAGACGGTATCAGCGGCAAGATACAAGAATAAATTGTGATTACACAAGATTGGT
>CAJTCS010000044.1 GCA_910574995.1 Oscillospiraceae bacterium | reverse complement strand
GGAATATAGGCGATTTCTGCACTTCATCATATACAGCAGAGGCAAGGGTCGTCTGATTCCTGCCCTCGTACACATTCAACTGATAGTGGATATTGTAAAAGTGGGGCTGGAAAAAAAGGGCTGGCGCGATCCGCGAGCCTGTGTCCAAGGAATGGGCATAGTAGCTTTTTTGATGCAGAAACAGCGCCACCAGGACGTCTTTTTCATTCCGCCCCCGGTTCATATATAATTGCTGCACTAGTTCCGGCTCCATGGATGGCAGGGAACGCTGCGCTTCCGCCAAACTGCCCGCTATCCGCAGAGCTTCCATAATTTCCGCGATATTATCTTGCGTATTATCCATCATTACAGAAGGCATAGCCAGCAAATTGGGGTGGGAATCAAAAATCTCGTTGAAAAAGTCGCCGCCGTTGTGGCTGGACAGCTGCGTATGCCATATCATCTTGTT
>CAJTCS010000043.1 GCA_910574995.1 Oscillospiraceae bacterium | reverse complement strand
AACGTCTTGCCGGTAGCTAATTTCACTGTAAACATTTATAGTCCCTCCAATCGTTTCAAGTTCTGCCATTCCCCTTTTGGGATGATTTCCAGCGCCCAATCTTCCGGGATGTGGATGGCAAAGCGTTTGCCCATCCCCCGGGCCCTGTAAAGCCTATTCCAATAATAAGCGTTGGCCAGGGCGCGGGCCTTGTGCATTACGCAGATAAAAGTGGCCCGCTTGTCCGGGGTGCCAAAGACCTGGTAGTTGTACGCCGAGCACCAGGAACAGCCCTCGGCGATAGGGCAATCGAAGCACTCGTCTGTGGACTGTGACCGTCTATCAACGCACTTTAGGCAATGGGCACAGCCCCGCTCCTCTTCCGTGCCCAAAATGCCATGGCCCACATGGCCGATGGCCAGGGGCTTTACCCCCGGCCCCAGGGAATTGGGCATGTAGCGGATGCAGGGATAGATGCTCCCCGTGTAGTCTACGGCGATCATATCCCCCGTGCCCCC
>CAJTCS010000042.1 GCA_910574995.1 Oscillospiraceae bacterium | reverse complement strand
TCGATGTCCTGGAAGGGGTTCTCTACAGGGGCCGCCTCCACGGTCACGGTCAAGGTGTACTCGGCAACTGTGCCGTCCTCGGCGGTGACGGTGATGGTGTAAACGCCCTCGGTTTCGCCAGCCTTGACCTCAGCGGTGGCCTTCTCAGAGGTGGTGGCAACCACGATGTCCTCGGTGGTGTACTCGGTGCCGGCGGGCAGGGTCACGGCATAAGCGTTCTCCTCGCCAGCCTCAGCGGCCACGTCCTTCACGGTGATGCCGGAAATGGATGCGTCGCTGTCCAGGACGGGCTCTTCCGTGGCAACGGTAACGGCCACAGTATAAGTGGCGGTCTTGGTCTCGTCGTTCACGTCGGTGACAGTGACGGTAACGGTAGCGGTGCCGTCCTCGTTGACAACAACGGCGCTCTCCACCTTCACAGCCTCGCCAGCCGCGGCAATCGCCTCAACGGCCAGCGCCTCGGTCAGCTCGGTGCCATAGGGCAGCTCTACCGCCAACTCGGCAGCCTCCAG
>CAJTCS010000041.1 GCA_910574995.1 Oscillospiraceae bacterium | reverse complement strand
ATTTCTGGAAAGCTTTTATAAGGAGGAATGGCAAGGTGTCAGGCTTTACAAACAACGATCGGGCATAGTCATACGAGAACTTTGATGAAGACGATGTTCATCTCGCCGTTGGCTCGATGAAATTGGATCCCAGGCTTCCACCGGGAGCCTGCCGAGGCCAAAGTCATCCAGAAGGACATAGAAAAGCAGAAGGGACGTGGTTTAGATGATCTTCCGAAATGATGCGCATGGTGTGCTGTTTGAAAAGGAAATACGGCTTCACAAGGGATCTGCGCATTCGTTGGCTACGCCAACGAAGAAAATTACCGCGGCCCTTTTTTTATTGACAGCGGACTACCGGCTCTGGCAGCAGGTGGAGCCGTTTGTGGGCACGAAAAGCATGGATATCGAATCGGCCCGGCCCCGGCACTTGAACGGGTTGACCTATGTCTGTTTCAGACTGTCCAGGGACATCCTGACTGGCAGCCAGACAGTGGTGCTGGGGGAGCTGGCCGACCCCAGCCTGCTCTCCCCCCGGAACTTTATGGTAGTGTC
>CAJTCS010000040.1 GCA_910574995.1 Oscillospiraceae bacterium | reverse complement strand
CGCCACTACTAGCGGAATCTCGGTTGATTTCTCTTCCTCGCCCTACTTAGATGTTTCAGTTCAGGCGGTTCCCCTCCTATACCTATGTATTCAGTATAGGATGACTGGACATGACTCCAGCCGGATTGCTCCATTCGGAAATCTGCGGATCGATGCCCACTTACGGCTCCCCGCAACTTATCGCAGTTAGTCGCGTCCTTCTTCGGCTCCTGGTGCCAAGGCATTCCCCTTGCGCTCTTTGTAGCTTGACCATGTGATCTCTTCTTTGAGTAGCTAACTTACAAAGAATAAGCTAACTTTTTTGCCTCTTGAAATTGTAGTTATACCTCAAAACAAGTCTTAGACTTATTTCCTAGAATAACTTCTCGATTTCTATCTGCTTCTACTTTATTCAGTTTTCAAGGTACAATCTTTAGGGAACTATCGCTCCCTGTGGTGGGCTTAAGTGGACTCGAACCACCGACCTCACGCTTATCAGGCGTGCGCTCTAACCGGCTGAGCTATAAGCCCATTTCTTGGTTTCGAGCGGTGACTCTC
>CAJTCS010000038.1 GCA_910574995.1 Oscillospiraceae bacterium | reverse complement strand
GTCAGCTTGTCCGTGTGATTATCAAAACGTTGTTCGCCCTCCTGGGTGCTCCAAACGCGGATGCCGTTGCGTACAAACCATTCCACAACAAAGGGAGTTTCATCGGAGATACGGCCTATCCGGTCGAACATGAACACCAGCAGAATGTCAAACTTTTTCTGTTTGGCATACTCCTTGATAAGCTGTATCTTGTCCCGGTTTTCCGCCCGTACTTTGTGGCCGGAAACGCCCTCCTCCTGCAATTCGCATACAATCGTCCAGCCCATAGATTCACAGTATTTCCGGCAGCGCTTTCTCTGCATGGGAATGTCCGCTTCGTTGTTGTCAGTTTGGTAGAGCTGTTTATCGGTGGAAACGCGGTAAAGGCATAAAACCCTTGTTCCCGGTTCAATGCAGGAAGGGATATCTATTCTCCAACCGGTATCTTTATCAAAAAGGGCATTTTCAGAAACATGATTCGGGATAATGCTTGTTTGATTCATATACAGTCCATCCTTTTCCTTGTTATTGAAAAATGACAGACCAGCATATCCCAATATGAAATTGTCAAGGTA
>CAJTCS010000037.1 GCA_910574995.1 Oscillospiraceae bacterium | reverse complement strand
CAAGGGTGAGCGAGCGCCGGTGGCGCTCTGGTGCGAACTGACCGAGCCGGCAGGCGAGACCGCTTACCGCCAGCCTTGGCTTCCACCAGCCAGACCGGATCGAGAAAACACTTTCCACAGTGCTGGGTGAGATCGTCCAGCAAAAGCCCTTTGACCCAGCCGGGTACATCCTGCACCAGGACGAAGGGGTTGACCTGCTGCCCGCCAACATCGACCTTGCTATGGTGGAAATGAACCTGGTGGGCGTCATGGGCCGGGAAACGGTTTTGCGGGAGCTTCTGGAAGCCGTGCGCGGCCAGTACGATTACATCCTGTTGGACTGCTGCCCGTCCTTGGGCACCCTCACCGCCAACGCCTTAACAGCGGCGGACGAAGTGATTATCCCCATACTGGCCCACTATCTGTCCATTAAGGGCCTGGAGCAGCTTCTAGCCACCATCGGGCTGGTGCGGCGCAAATTCAATCCCAGCCTGCAAATCTCCGGCATCCTTATCACTATGGCGAATATGCGCACCGCTTATTCCCGGGACATTGTAGCCCTGCTGCGGGATAATTACGGGGACAAGCTGCG
>CAJTCS010000036.1 GCA_910574995.1 Oscillospiraceae bacterium | reverse complement strand
ATATGCTCTACGACCACGGGAAGAAGAACCTGTTTACAGAGGGGACCCTGCAGGAGCTGTGCCTGGGGCTGCACTCCATGTGCCAGGGGGCCGAGGCCCGGTACTTTAACGGCCACACCAATATAAAGGATGACAAATTCCTCTGCTTTGGCGTCAAAGGGATCATGCAGTTAAATAAAAGGTTAAAGGACGCGCTGCTGTTCTCCATCCTTTCTTACATGACCAACTCCCTGCTGGGGGCCGGGAATTGCGCGGCGTCCATAGACGAATTGTACCTGTTCCTGACAAACCTGACGGCCATCGAGTACATCCGCAATTTGATGAAGCGGGTGAGAAAACGGGATTCCGCCGTGGTCATCGCCAGCCAGAATATCGAGGATTTTCTCATGGAGGGGGTGCGGGAGCTGACAAAGCCGCTGTTTTCCATCCCTACCCACCAGTTTTTGTTCAACGCTGGCAACACCGACCCACGGGTCTACATCGACACCATGCAGCTGGAGGAAGCCGAGTTTGAGCTGATCCGCTACCCAGAGCGGGGCACTTGCCTGTACCGCTGCGGCAACGAACGGTATCTTTTGCA
>CAJTCS010000035.1 GCA_910574995.1 Oscillospiraceae bacterium | reverse complement strand
CCATGACAGAGAAAGACATAAACAGTTTAGAACATACAAAGTGGAGATGTCAATACCACATAGTGTTTGCGCCAAAGTATCGAAGGCAAGTAATATACCGAGAGATTAAAGCGGACATAGGAGAAATACTGAGGAGGTTATGCCAACAAAAGGGTATAGAAATAATAGAAGCGAATGCGTGTCCAGACCACATTCACATGCTGATCAGTATACCGCCCAAATATAGCGTATCTCAAATCATGGGGTATCTCAAAGGAAAAAGCAGTCTCATGATATTCGATAGGCATGCAAATTTGAAGTACAAGTATGGCAATCGACACTTTTGGGCAAGAGGTTACTACGTTGACACAGTGGGAAAGAACAAAAAGCAGATACAGGAGTACATTAAGCACCAATTGGAAGAAGATCAGATTGCCGATCAAATGAGCCTCAAAGAATACATAGACCCGTTTACGGGTAGCAAGGAATCCAAGGCATAAAACAATACCCCTTTAGGGGTTGCCCGAAACAGCAATGCAGTTGGCAGACCTTTTCGGGACCCCTTTAGGGGTTTTGTCCGTATTATGCCCTTCTAGGGCTATTCATGCCTCCGGCTTTGCCGGAGGTTTTGACT
>CAJTCS010000034.1 GCA_910574995.1 Oscillospiraceae bacterium | reverse complement strand
AACGCCGCGGCCAAGGGCTATATCTTCGGCTACGACGACGGCAACTTCCATGCCGCTGACAACGTGACCCGCGCCCAGTTCGCCGCGTTCGTGGCCCGTCTGGACGGCTTCGACAAGGACGCCGCCTACGAGCTGAACTTCAGCGACATGGAGTATGTCTATGGCGACCTGAAGGCTGCTGTTGGGTACTGCGTAAGCAAGGGTTACATGAACGGCTACGGCGGGACCACCAAGTTCGGCCCCAACGACACCATCACCCGTCAGGAGATGGCTATCGTGCTGGCCAAGGTCCTGAAGCTGGATACCAAGAACGTGACCGTTACCGAGAAGTTCGAGGATGACGACAAGATCGCAGACTGGGCTTACAACGCCGTTTACGCCTGCAAGAACGCCGGCTACCTGTCCGGCGATGGGAAGAACTTCGATCCCACCGGCTCTACCGACCGTGGCATGGCCGCTGTCGTCCTCATGCAGATGGATTCTGCAAAGTAATATACCCGTGCAGATTGTCCGATAGGACACTGGCATAAACAGGAAGGGGGCGGAAGTATCCGCCCCCTTTTTGCTATGCAGCCATATATCCTTAACCCGTATAAACGTCCCTCCACCCTTGCCGCCGGCTTTTGGCCAAGAGCGCGCCCTTCCTATGCAGGCCAGCGTTTATACAGCCGGCGCATGGTGCACAGCAGTCAAACTTCCAAAGCCTGGGG
>CAJTCS010000033.1 GCA_910574995.1 Oscillospiraceae bacterium | reverse complement strand
TTGCGTTCATCCATCATTTTCATAGCCAGCGTCATGTATTCCATCTCCCTTCCGCTGTCCTGCTTGATTTCATTGACCGCCTTATCTATCTGCTGTAAATAGCTTGAACTGGAAGTATCAAATGCCTCGCCCTTATAGCCTGCCCGGATATACCGCAGAAAATCCAGCACGGCGGGGTTGCCGTTTTCTTTCGTGAAACTCGCGTTCAGGATGTACGCGTGGGAGCCGTCCTCATAGGGGATTTCAGGCGCGCCCTTGATATGGCTCTCCCGTTCATACACGGCCAGCCCGGCGCCAAAGTAATCCTCCACGCACAGGAAGATTACAAAGCTGTCCGACAGTTCTTCATAGTCCGCGTTTATTTCCAGGCTGTGCCGGTCTATCCCGCTTTCGTAATAGCGTATGCGCTTTTCCAGCTTGCGGTGCAGGCGGGCCTGGACCTCCACATCGTACTTGGTGTTGTGTTCATCTTCCAGGTACACATCCAACCGGATGCCATGGGCGTCATAGGTGTCCTTCAGATCCTTCTGCTTGTCGATGGCTACTACCCTTTGGATTTTTGTTTCCAGCAGAGACTCCAAAAAGGGTTTGATATTTTCCGGCTTGCGCATGACTTCCGAAAACATAAAGTCGTCCACAAGGCTTAAATCCTTAAACGGCTTAATGGGCATGGGCCTCACTTCCTTTACTTATAGTATACTATCTTTCGGGCCGGTTTGCAAGAGTAT
>CAJTCS010000032.1 GCA_910574995.1 Oscillospiraceae bacterium | reverse complement strand
TTGCCATTTACAATTCGCCCCTTTCCAATTCAACGTCCCGCCCCGCCTCCAGGATGGATAAAAATGCCGCCGCCCCTTGGGGGCCGCGGGCCCCCGCGTGGAACTTTGCCCGCTCTAAAGCGACGCCTTTCTTCAGCCGCTGGTCCAGCGTCCAGCCCCCGTCCAGCCTGCGGCTCCCGTCCAGGCGCACCTGGGCCTGCCCCCAGCAGCCCGCCCGGGCACGGACGGTTATGGCGCTTGCCGTCTGCTGCCGCCAGCCCGCCGCCGCCCCCAGGGAGGCCCCCGCCAGGGCAAAGCCTTGGGGGTTCCCTTCCCGCGCCCCATACCGCTGCCCGGCCAGGGCCAGGCGGCGGTGGTTTCGCGTCCGCCCCATATAGGCCATAAGGGCCGCAAAGAGGAAGGATTGCCGGTTTTCCAGCACGGCGGGCGGCAAGTGGAATTCCACCGCGTCCAGATGGGAGCGCAGGTTTTTGTAGTAGTACAGCCCCCACATCAGGCGGCGCTTGCGCTCCGGGTCCCACACGCCCTCGGGCAGGCCCACATCCAGCCGGAAATGATAGGGCTGGCCGCCGTACTCGAACCACTCCTGTACCTTTGTGTCCGGGTACACAGCCGAGGCCGCCTTTTCCACAGAGGCCTTCGTGCCCAGCGTCCGATGGACCTGCCAGCTGGCCTGGAGGGTCCGGCGCTTTTCCTCCAGGGTAAGGTCAGGGTCCCACCAGTCCACCTTGAAGTCCTGGGC
>CAJTCS010000031.1 GCA_910574995.1 Oscillospiraceae bacterium | reverse complement strand
AGCGGTGCCGTCCTCGTTGACAACAACGGCGCTCTCCACCTTCACAGCCTCGCCAGCCGCGGCAATCGCCTCAACGGCCAGCGCCTCGGTCAGCTCGGTGCCATAGGGCAGCTCTACCGCCAACTCGGCAGCCTCCAGATCAACGGCCACGCCGCCGATGGTCAGGCTTTCCAGCTTCAGTTCCGCGGGGATAACGGGCTCGTCGTCCACAGTCACGGTCAAGGTGTAGGTAGCTGTGGTGGTGCCATCCTCCGCTGTGACGGTGATGGTGTAAACGCCCTCGGTCTCGCCGGCCTCTACCACGGCTTTGGCCGTATCAGAGGTGGTGGCAACCACGATATCCTCAACTGTGTACTCGGTGCCGGCAGGCAGGGTAACGGTATAAGCGTTCTCCTCGCCAGCTTCAGCGGCCACGTCCTTCACGGTGATGCCCGTAATGGTAGCGTCGCTCTCCACCTCGCGGGTCTTAACGGTGAGGGTGTAATTCTTTACAGTACCATCCTGGGCCTTAACGGTCAGGGAGGAAATGGCAGTGCCGTCGCTGTTCTTCAGGGTGTAGGTATCGTCAGCGTTCTTGACAACGGTAGCAAAGTTCAGCTCGGTGCTGTCCTGGAACTCGTTGATAGTGGCGTTCTCGCTGACAGTGGCCACCAGGTCGAACACCTTGCCAACCAGGGTGGTGGGGACTACCAGGGTAACAGCGGCGCCCTCGATGGTGGAGGAAATTGCGCCGTCCTCGGTGCCCAGGGCGGTCAGCTCTTTGGCGTCGTTGGCTTCGGCCACGGTCACGGTCAAGTCGTACTTCTGGGCAAGGTTTTTCTGGGCAT
>CAJTCS010000030.1 GCA_910574995.1 Oscillospiraceae bacterium | reverse complement strand
AAAACCTATCTTCCCGGGCCGTTGCCAGCCAAGTATTTTCGGCACGAACGAGCTTAACTTCCGTGTTCGGGATGGGAACGGGTGGACCCTCGTCGTAATCAACACCAACTTCAGTTTTTACCGCCTCTCTCGACGGCTTCATTATAATACCACATGTGGATGGAAATTGCAAGTGTTTTCTTTCATTTTATGCAAGAGATCGTAGAAAGCACAATATATATGGTATTATCCCGCTAAAATAATACATACAGTGGTTTCCAATAGTACCGAGAGAAATTACAAAAGAAAATTATATAACAACAAAAACAGCCATCCAAACTAGATAGCTGTTTTCAAATGTTGGCAAAAACCTATCTTCCCGGGCCGTTGCCAGCCAAGTATTTTCGGCACGAACGAGCTTAACTTCCGTGTTCGGGATGGAAACGGGTGGACCCTCGTCGTAATCAATACCAACTTAATTTTTTACCGCTCTTGACGGCTTCACTATAATACCACATCCGGTTTGAAATTGCAAGTACTTTTTTCAAATTTTTTTGCAAAACTAAAAAGTAAAGCCGGGCACGGGGAAACCGTGTTACAGGAGACGCTAAAGAGATTATAAAATCGTTACCCCGCATTTCGAAAAGAGTACGTCCCCTGCGCATAACCCAGAAAGCCGCGTTCAAAACTGAAAAATAAAAAACAGCCACCCTATTGGATGACTGCTTTCAGTGTTGGCGAAAACCTATCTTCCCGGGCCGTTGCCAGCCAAGTATTTTCGGCACGAACGAGCTTAACTTCCGTGTTCGGGATGGGAACGGGTGGACCCTCGTCGTAATCAACACCAACTTCA
>CAJTCS010000029.1 GCA_910574995.1 Oscillospiraceae bacterium | reverse complement strand
TTACACCATCACCGTCACCGCCGAGGACGGCACAGTTGCCGAGTACACCTTGACCGTGACCGTGGAGGCGGCCCCTGTAGAGAACCCCTTCCAGGACATCGATCCTGAGGATCCCGACCAGTGGTATGCCAAGTCCGTCCTCAACGCCGCGGCCAAGGGCTATATCTTCGGCTACGACGACGGCAACTTCCATGCCGCTGACAACGTGACCCGCGCCCAGTTCGCCGCGTTCGTGGCCCGTCTGGACGGCTTCGACAAGGACGCCGCCTACGAGCTGAACTTCAGCGACATGGAGTATGTCTATGGCGACCTGAAAGCTGCTGTTGGATACTGCGTAAGCAAGGGTTACATGAACGGCTACGGCGGGACCACCAAGTTCGGCCCCAACGACACCATCACCCGTCAGGAGATGGCTATCGTGCTGGCCAAGGTCCTGAAGCTGGATACCAAGAACGTGACCGTTACCGAGAAGTTCGAGGATGACGACAAGATCGCAGACTGGGCTTACAACGCCGTTTACGCCTGCAAGAACGCCGGCTACCTGTCCGGCGATGGGAAGAACTTCGATCCCACCGGCTCTACCGACCGTGGCATGGCCGCTGTCGTTCTTATGCAGATGGATTCTGCAAAGTAAAACGACCGACACAATAGTTCTATAAAACAAAGGGGAGGCGCAGGTATCCTGCGCCTCCCTTTTTGCTTACCCCCGTAGGGATGGGGGATAGGGCGTATCTTTCAAACATGCCGGTACAAGCGCACCCCAGGCTTTGGAAGTTTGACTGCTGTGCACCATGCGCCGGCTGTATAAACGCTGGCCTGCATAGGAAGGGCGCGCTCTTGGCCAAAAGCCGGCGGCAAGGGTG
>CAJTCS010000028.1 GCA_910574995.1 Oscillospiraceae bacterium | reverse complement strand
CTACTGACATTTCCAATTATAAAAATATGTGTGGTTTTCCCATCCGTCGTAATGGTTACATTTCTAAATGAGGCCCGGCATCTGTCCCCTCCATATCCATACCGCAGACAATGCCCAGATACTCATCCAGCCGCTGTTCTTCGAGGTCTGCTACCATTTCGGCAAAGGGCTGCAAATTCCGACTAACAGCATAGGTGTCCAGAGCTTCATAATACTCCAGCCGGTTTTCCTTAGCGATGGATATGGGCAGGAATCCCCCGGCCATAAGCTGGTAGTTCATAATCATCCGGGAAGTCCTGCCGTTTCCGTCAGAGAAGGGATGGATACGGACAAATTCCGCATGCGCCCAGGAAGCTAAGTCGATGGCGTCCATCTTCTTTTTCTCGGGCAATGCTGCAAAGAATTCCTTCACCTGCCAATACATTTCGCTGGGCGGGGGCGGCTTGTGGCTGGCGCCGCTTATGCGTACTTCCATATTCCGATACACGCCGCCTATCTGGATATTCTCCATCAACCGGGCGTGGATTTCCTTCACAATGGACTCGTCCAAAGGCTTGCCCTGTGCCACGCATTCCTTCACATAGCTGAACGCCCGGGCATGGTTGGTGACTTCGTAAATCTCCCGTAGGGTTTTCCCGCCTACTGAAAGGCCATCCTCCAAAATCGCCTTTGTCTGGATGAGCGTCAGGGTATTGCCCTCGATGGCGGTGGAGTTGTGGGTATATTCGATTTCAAAAGCCCGGTCAAATTTCCCCAAGACATCACCGGGGATTTTCGCCAGTACCCCGCGAAGCTGTTCCCGTTTCTCATAAAACCGTCTATAATCCATGCGCTTCACCTCCATTGGTTACCCTCTATTATCACTGCAAATGTCACATCGTCAGGGTGGGGCCTTCCCGCAAATCTTCATAGACACTCTCCAAGTAAGTGCGGGGAAATTGTCCCTTCTCCAAGGACATCCCATGCCCTAGTCCCTCGAGATAA
>CAJTCS010000027.1 GCA_910574995.1 Oscillospiraceae bacterium | reverse complement strand
GGGGACAATGACGGTTTTGCTGCTGAACATGAGCCCGAAGGGTTACGGGGCCACCCAGGAGATCCTGAAAACCTTGCAAGCGGCGGCCCCCAAGAAGGCTGAGACGGAGCTGCTGTGCCTGGGGGACGTGGAGATCGGCTACTGCAAGGGGTGCAAGGCATGCTATGAGACCCGGGAGTGCGTGGTGCGGGACGATATGCAGCCCTTGATGGGTAAGCTGGAGCGAGCGGATGTGCTGGTCATGGCAATCCCGTCCTATTGGGCGGACGTACCGGGGATATGCAAATCCTTTATAGACCGGTGCACGCCCTACAGCGACACCAACCCGGACCCGGACAGGCCCCGGCTGCGGGCGGGGAAGAGGTGCTATGGCGTTGCCCTGCGCACAGGGCAGAGGCCCATGGAGTGCGAGCACATCCTTGGGACCGTCGGGCACTGGTGCGGGCACATGGGCATAGAATACGCGGGAAGCCTGTATTTCTGCGGGATCGAAGGCAAAAACGATATAGGGCCCCATCAGGCGCTGCTGCGGGAAAAGGCGGCCGAGTGGTTTTGGGAGGAAGAGTGAGGGGGGTTATATGGTTGGAAACACGACCGTCCAATATTTACAGGAGTACGTCAAGGCGAAAGATTTCCGGCCCGAGTTGAAAAAAGACTATTTTTTGAAACTGTCCGAGGAAGTGGGCGAATTGGCGAAGGCCATACGGGAAGACTTGACAAGGGTGGAAACGGGAACTGTACAGAGCGCCATAGCCGAAGAGCTATGGGACGTGATCTATTACGCCGTTGCCCTGGCCAACTGCTACGGTATCGACCTGGAAAAGACAATAGCGGAAAAAGAAGAGCTGAACCGCATCAAGTACGGGCAGGAAACCCGCTTTGAAACGGGCCGGTAAAGCAAACTGATAAAATATCATAAAAAATTCATAGAGAGGAAACAAAACATGGATATTATAGGGCTGACAAGGGAGCTGGGCAAAAAGCTGCAGGAGGAAGAGTGCTACATCAAAATGCGGACGGCCCAGCAGACCTGCGACGAGGACCAAGGCCTGCAGCAGGCTATCGGGGAGTTCAAC
>CAJTCS010000026.1 GCA_910574995.1 Oscillospiraceae bacterium | reverse complement strand
CGATTTCCTCCACCATCGAGGGCGCCGCTGTTACCCTGGTAGTCCCCACCACCCTGGTTGGCAAGGTGTTCGACCTGGTGGCCACTGTCAGCGAGAACGCCACTATCGTGGAGTTCGACGGCACCGAGCTGAACTTTGCTACCGTTGTCAAGAACGCTGACGATACCTACACCCTGAAGAACAGCGACGGCACTGCCATTTCCTCCCTGACCGTTAAGGCCCAGGACGGCACTGTGAAGAACTACACCCTGGCCGTGGAGACCCGCGAGGTGGAGAGCGACGCTACCATTACGGGTATCACCGTGAAGGACGTGGCGGCTGAGGCTGGCGAGGAGAACGCTTATACCGTGACCCTGCCCGCCGGCACCGAGTACACCGCCGAGGACATCGTGGTTGCCACCACCTCTAATACGGCCAAAGCCGTGGTAGAGGCCGGCGAGACCGAGGGCGTTTACACCATCACCGTCACAGCGGAGGATGGCACCACCACAGCTACCTACACCTTGACCGTGACTGTGGACGACGAGCCCGTTATCCCCGTGGAACTGAAGCTGGAAAGCCTGACCATCGGCGGCGTGGCCGTTGACCTGGAGGCTGCCGAGTTGGCGGTAGAGTTGCCCTATGGCACCGAGCTGACCGAGGCGCTGGCCGTTGAGGCGATTGCTGCGGCCGGCGAGGCTGTGAAGGTGGAGAGCGCCGTTGTTGTCAACGAGGACGGCACCGCTGCCGTTACCGTCACTGTCACCGACGTGAACGACGAGACCAAGACCGCCACTTATACTGTGGCCGTTACCGTTGCCACGGAAGAGCCCGTAGTGGCCGACCTGAGCCTGGCCAGCGTGACCGTCAACGGCGTAGAGGTAGACCTGACCGCCGAAGAGCTGTCCGTTGAGGTTGACCCTGTCGAAGAGCCCGACTTCCAGGTGGAAGCCGTTGCCAACGACGCTGAGAACGTGACCGTAGAGACCAGCTGGGGCACCGCTGCCAGCGGCCAGTATGTGGCTTACGTTACCGTTACCGCAAAGGACGACCCGGAGCAGACCAAGACCTATGAGATCCTGATCAGCTTCAAGGAAGTCCCTGTAGAGAACCCCTTCCAGGACATCGACCCTGAGGATCCCGACCAGTGGTATGCCAAGTCCGTCCTCAACGCCGCGGCCAAGGGCTATATCTTCGGCTACGACGACGGCAACTTCCATGCCGCTGACAACGTGACCCGCGCCCAGTTCGCCGCGTTC
>CAJTCS010000025.1 GCA_910574995.1 Oscillospiraceae bacterium | reverse complement strand
CCCCACTTTGCAGCCTACAAGGGCCCGTAAGGCGCTTTTCCTCACATTCTTATCCCCAACCCCCTTCCCCTTCCCTCCCCCTTTACAGGGCCTTTTCAGCCCGCTCCCGTGCAAGTGTAAGTTTATAGATAACTTCCACTCGTCCGGGGCGGAATGCGCGGAAAACGGGGAAAGGCGGCAAGGGGCGCGGCAAGCGCCCGAAGCGCGCCCGGGACGCCGCGCGGCCAGCCAAAGGGACGAGAATCTAAAATTTTAAGAGGGTTGAAATTATGAACAAAAGCAAGTTTCTGAAGAAATCACTTGCGGCTCTCCTGGCCATCCTGATGGTCGCCGCAATGATTCCGCTCAGCGCTGCTGCCGACAACTCTGCGGTCATCGGTACAAACACCGAGACCATCAGCGTTAGCGCGGGCGAGCTGACTAGAAACACCGAGGGCGACAACGAGAACTGGACCGTCACCCTGCCCTACAACACGACCGACGCTTCTTCTACGGATATCACCGTGGAGAGCCGCCGGGAGAACGTTGTGCTGCTGAACGCGGATGGCGAGAAGATCAGCGGCACGGTTACAGTTGCCGGCAAGTCTGGCTCCGCCACCATCCAGGTGCAGGAGACCGAGGGCCAGCAGGCTGTTTTGGCCACCTACAACTTCACGGTTGTAACCCCCGACGCCAGCAGCGACACCACTGTGACGGGCGCTACCTATGAGGTGAGTGGCAAAAAGATCACTGGCACTGTGGAAGGCAAAACCATTACCTTTGCCGACATCCCCTGGGGGAAAGTTCCTGTTGCTAGTGGCACCATTGCTGTGACGATGAATGCCGCTCCTTTGGCAGGCAATGGCTTTGTGGTGAATCCTTCTCCTTCTCCCGCCACAGATTTTGTGCCCGCAACTGTTGGTTTTGATGCCCCCGTTGATGGCAAAACCAGCATTGTTGTGTTCGCCCAGAACGGCGACAGCACCAAGTACAATGTGGTCTTCACCGAGGCCCCCTGCCTGACCAGCCTGACCATCGGCGGCGTGGAGGCTACCTGGAATGCCGACAAAGAACAGTATGAAGTAGAGCTGGAGGACGCTTCTGCTGTTAAAGTTGCTTTTACTACTGTGAAAAGTTCCAACAAGGTTAAGGCTACTCTCAAAAAAGGAGCCTCTGCGGTGATAGACGGTAGTTCTGAGGTTGTTGCAGATAACACTGTATGGGCCCGTAAAGGTGCCACATTGACCTCTAAAACAGAGTATGACTTGAGCACCTTAGATGCGACTGATAAGTTCTATACTTTGGAAGTAACGGATGTTGACGCGGCCACCACTCTGAATGATACAAAGACCTATGAGATTGTTGTCACCGAGACTGTCAACTCTGACACGAAGGTGAAGGAGTTCACCGTTACGGATACCGGCGCGAACATCACCGAGCAGGGCGTGGTGGCCGAAAACGGCGACCTGACCGTTACCCTGCCCAAAGGCGCCACTGGACTGGCTGCTTCTGACATTGTCAAGCTGACCTTTAATGGCCATGTCAATGCCGTTTCCCTGAAAGCCTCTGACGTTTTGACGGAAGAGGCTGACGTTAGCGGCGATAAGAACGAGATTGCTACCATTACTTTGTCCGCGGCCCTGAA
>CAJTCS010000024.1 GCA_910574995.1 Oscillospiraceae bacterium | reverse complement strand
TTTAATGGCCATGTCAATGCCGTTTCCCTGAAAGCCTCTGACGTTTTGACGGAAGAGGCTGACGTTAGCGGCGATAAGAACGAGATTGCTACCATTACTTTGTCCGCGGCCCTGAAGGTTGGCAAGTATCCCATCAATGTGGAAGCCCAGGACGGCACCAAAGCCGCCTACACGCTGAACATCGTGGCGGATACCGCCGACACTGCCGCCCCTGTCATCAAGAGCGGCACCATTACGGACGATACCAACGACCGTACTGCCACCGCTGTTATCAACGAGAAGGCCGACCCCAAGACCATCACCTTTACTGTACCCGCAGGCGAAGTGAGCGATTGGAACACAGAATTGGGCACGATCCTGGGCGGGAAAGTTTCTGAAATGAATACGGTGCCCACTTCCGTAAAAATCAATACTTCTGTTGTTGCCGAACCTGTTGCTGGCAAAAAAGAGTATAATGCTTATGTAACAGATCCCACTGCAGATCTCACCAATATTACCCTGGAACTTGTGGAAGGGCAAACTGCAAAGTGGGGCGAAACTGCGGATGTTAGTGGTGTAATTACTGCTACAATTACACCTACAGCTGCTACTGCGACAACTCCTGCTTACGTTGAATTCACTGTGACTGCTCCTGACGGCGAAACCACAGATACCTACCGCATTAACCTTTTGCAGGATTTGAGCTTGAATACTTTGACTGTAAAAGGTTTGGATTCTAATGATTCCGACGTTAGTATTTTGGCTGATGTTACCGGTTTTGCAGACAGTGACATTGTTTATACAGGTACTGCCGCTGATACGCATGATGATGGCAAAAATGTGACTGTGACTGCCACTGCAGATACTAAAGTCGAAGTTAAATGGGGCATTGGCGATGCCGCAACCATGCAAAACATTACTGCTGACAAGGCCTCTGCTGCAACAGCTGCAGCAAATAAGGGACAGGCGATTAAAATTGTTGTGACCGAAACGGCCGAGCCCAAGACTTCTAAGACCTACTATATTGTCCTGGGCGCAGCGCCTACTCCCGGCACCCGTTCCTTTGAGAAGATGGCCGCCCGTGACAGCATCACAGAGGACGGCGTATTCACCTGGATCAGCAGCGCGCACTCTACCGTAACGGTTACCCCTGTAGCTGGCGCTACGGCTGGCGACTTCTTCAACAATGCCGGCGCTGCTGCAGAGTTTAAGGCCACGGTTGCCGCCGCCGGCAAGACCTCTGTTGATTACGAACTGCTCTTCGTCCAAGAGCCCGTAAAGGGCGGCAAGAGCCTGCTGGGGCTGTCCTTTGTGGACGACGAGACCGAGACCGAGTATAAGGGCACTATTTCCGAAAAGGAAAAGACTGTTAAAATCGCCGAGCTGCCCTTTGCCCTGGGTAAGGATGAGGCCGACGACCAGCGCAATGTTACCCCCGTGTTCGAGCTGGACAAGGGCGCTACCCTGTGGGCTGCTGCCGACGAAGATAGTGCTTTGGTGAAGCTTGAGACTGGTTATGACGAAAACGGTGATCCCAATGGGGAAATCACAGTTGAAGACTTGAAGGGCTATGGCATTCTGGTTGTTGCTGACGAAGCCCTGTCTAACGGAATTGGTGTTACTGCAATTGCTAATTCCAATAGCTGGAACTCCGCTACTACTCCTACTAAGCTGACCGATGCCCAGAAAAACCTTGCCCAGAAGTACGACTTGACCGTGACCGTGGCCGAAGCCAACGACGCCAAAGAGCTGACCGCCCTGGGCACCGAGGACGGCGCGATTTCCTCCACCATCGAGGGCGCCGCTGTTACCCTGGTAGTCCCCACCACCCTGGTTGGCAAGGTGTTCGACCTGGTGGCCACTGTCAGCGAGAACGCCACTATC
>CAJTCS010000023.1 GCA_910574995.1 Oscillospiraceae bacterium | reverse complement strand
GCAACCCAGAACCGTTTGGAGCACACCGCCAACAACCTGAGCGTCATGGCCGAGAACATCCAGGACGCCGAGTCCACCATCCGCGACACCGACGTTGCCGAAGAGATGATGGCTTACACCAAGAACAACATCCTCATCCAGTCCGCACAGGCTATGCTGGCCCAGGCCAACGCAGTTCCCCAGGGCGTGCTGCAGCTCCTCGGCTAATTTCGTTAGCTGAAAAGCTGGAAAATGTTGTTCTACAAGTAAATCCCACGTATCTGAAGAGGGGGCGGGCTCGTGCCCGTCCCCTTTTTATGTGGGGATTCTGAAAGGGTATCGAAGGATGAAAGCGATTGAGATTGCGCAAAGGCTGGCGCGGCTGAATGAAACGGAAAGCGCCCTGCGGGCCTATAAGCTGGCCCTCGCCGAGGAAGCGGACCCCACGGTAAAGATGGAAGCCGCCGTATATATTTTGCAGTTCGGCAAAGACGGCGACTATAAGATTTCCTATACTATGTTCCATGATTTATATAACCAGGGGATTTTTAAAGAGAACATCCTGGAAATTATGGACGAGGCGTTTTACGCGCCCAATGTGAAGCTGATGAAGGCGCATTATAAGAAGAATTGCGCGCTTTTGGAAAAATACCCCTACCTATTCCGGAAAGACTTTTTGAAGTTTGAAGATTTGCCCATCAAGTTTTATCCCTTTGACGATACAAGCTATACGCCCTATTACCCGGCGGAGAAACGCTTTGGGGCGTATATCGACTTTAAAGATACAGTGGTCAGGCACTACTTTTTTGAAGACCTGGAAAACCCCATCCTTGCCACGGACATTTATTCCCAGTACGAGCTGGAATACCTGCGGGACAATGTGCGCCGCAGCGAGGACGTGGCGAAGGAGAACCATATTTACCTGCACTACACAAGCTGGGCGGAGTTCTGCTCTTACCTGCCCTGCCTGAACATGAAGCCCTTGTTGGAAGAGCAGAAGGTTGTGTTCCTGTTTGAGGAGGAAATCAGCCAGTACCCGATTGACTTTAAAGAGCGGTTTAACATTGACTACGGCAAGTTTACGCTGCAGCCCATCCGCATCCGGGAAGTCAACAAGATGATATGGCATACGCAGCTGTCCAGCCACAACGGCGGCGACTTTTTCAACGAGATTTTTGATTCCCACCCTAATTTGCTGGCTATGCCTTCTGTAATGATGGATAATACGCAAGATAATATCGCGGAAATTATGGAAGCTCTGCGGATAGCGGGCAGTTTGGCGGAAGCGCAGCGTTCCCTGCCATCNGCCCTTTTTTTCCAGCCCCACTTTTACAATATCCACTATCAGTTGAATGTGTACGAGGGCAGGAATCAGACGACCCTTGCCTCTGCTGTATATGATGAAGTGCAGAAATCGCCTATATTCCGGAATTTCAAATATATCAAGACTTTTACGCCTATGCGGCGTTTTACCACTAGCCATGGCTCTACCGTGAAATTCATGTATTTCACAGCAAAGTATGCAAATGAAAACAACACAAAGGGGGATGACTCCGTTACAGTGGTGACAGACGCGGTGGTGGAACGTGTCCTTAACCGCAGCTTTATGGTGAATCCGGATGACAGGTTCTATCACGACGGGGTGGTGGTGCGTCTGGAAGACGGGAAGCTGAACCCCAAAGCGACGTTTACCGCATTGGCGAAGTTTCTGGATTTGCCCTACACGGAGAGTATGACGTACTGCTCATCGGAGGGGAAAAAAGACCCAAACTTAGGCGGCGACTATGCCACTGGGTTCAGCTTGGCCAGCGTATACAGGAACGTTGACGAATACATGAATGAAAACGAAGGGAAGTTCATCGAATACTTCTTACGGGATGCTTACGAGTATTACGGATACGGTTTCCTTTACTATGATGGCGAACCGGTCGATCATATGGCGGTTTCCTCGTGGATTAGCGGATTCGACAAGATGAACGAATATATCGCGGGGACGTGGAGGATTATTTTCCGGCAGGCGAAAGTTTCTGCTAATGGAATGCCGGTTGAGGCGGATATTGAGGAAAAGATCCAGGATGAAATGCTGGGGAACTACATGAAAGATGTAGAAAAGCATCGGACTGATAACGCGGAAGTGCTGCTTAGAGGTCTAAGTTTCATCAACGAAAACGGCCAGCCGCTGCGGATGATGCCGAAGTTGGAGCTGAACCCTGAGCTGCTGGAGCAGCCGCTGTACCGCTAAGGGAGGTAAACGCAAATGGGAAAAGGGACGGTTTACTTCTTTACGGGGCTGGCAGGGGCTGGGAAAACCACCATTGGCGGCATGTTTTATGAAAGGCTGAAAGCCGTCAAGCCGGAGGCGGTG
>CAJTCS010000022.1 GCA_910574995.1 Oscillospiraceae bacterium | reverse complement strand
AAACCGCCTTTTGCCGCTGTTCCTCTGTCATGTTCAAGATCGCCTGACGGAGCAAGGTGGTTTTCCCCGTCCGGCGCAGCCCATAAAGGAGGCACACCCTGTCCCTTCCCACGCCGTACAGGTATTGCTCCAGCTTGGCATAGCAGTCGCGTTTTTCCCAGCCGTCCATGCCTTTTGCAAGTGCTTTATTTTGAAAACGGACTCAGGCCAAAAAAGCTACCTTGTGTGCGAACAGAAAATGGTCTATACCCTTTTAATGGCCAGCGCCGGGATGATGGGGGCTTACACCTACCTTCTGCGGGGCGGGGTATTCTGCAACGCCCAGACGGCTAACGTCCTGGTCATGGCCATGTCCTTTGGCAAAGGCGATTGGGCAGGCGGGCTGTACTACCTCATCCCCTTCTCGGCCTATCTCTTAGGCGCGTTTGTATCGGAGATCCTGCCGTCCCCTGTCAAAAGGCTGGGCTTCCTGCGATGGGATACCTACCTGGTCCTTTTTGAAGCGGCGGTTCTGTTCCTCCTGGGCTTCGTCCCGCTGAGTGTGCCGCACCAAATTGTGCAGGTGGCGGTCAACTTTTTAGCATCCATGCAGTACAACACCTTCCGCCAGGCAGAGGGCATCTGTCTCGGTAATACAGTTATCGCACAGCCGCTCTTTCTTGACGAGGACGCTGTCCTCCGATACGATGGCGAAACTCACCACATCACCCCGCTCTAACCCTATCTCATCCCGCACCTCCTGGGGCACTGTCACGTGCCTGCGATTTCCCTAACTCCCAAGCATTTTTACGGCAAAGTTGACCGCCCAGCGGGCGGCCAATCTTTTCTCCATCATGAAATCCCTTTCTTCCGGTACGTCGCCGGATAAACTCATTTGCAGCGGCAGCGGCTTCGAGGTGTCGAAGTTGGACACCAGAATTTCCTCATACATGGAGCCTGGGTCATATTTCTGGGCCATGTTGTTGGGCCGCTCCAGCTTCTCAATGTACAGCCCCGGCTTGCTGTACAAATCCACGGTTTCCGGACAGTAGTTGTAAGACAACAGCCACAGCCCCTTGGCCTGCATGATTGTCTCAAACAGCCGGTAGTGGTCCGACTCGGTGAAAATCTGGCCGGGATAGTAGTCCTCGGTAAAGTAGTACGGCGGGTCGAGATAGAAAACCGTGTTAGGGGAATCGTTTGCCGGGACGATTTTCCCAAAGTCCGCGTTCTCAATGACCACATACTGGAGCCGGGCACAGATAGCGTCGATGAGCGGGAACGCCGCCCACATACTGCGGCCATTCCCGCCGAAGGTGGAGCCTTTCCCGGCGTAGCTTTGTTTTATCACCTGATAGTAATCCGCCGCCCACTGCACCGGGTCGTGGTACTGCCCCAGCTTGATCTGCTCTTTTGTGAGAAGGAAATCCGCCTTGGAGTTGAGGACATAGTTATCTGATTCGCGGCACTGAGCCCGTAAGCCCGGATGAACATGGCCAGCGACACTACCATAAAGTTCCGGGGGGAGAGCAGGCTGGGGTCGGCCAGCTCCCCCAGCACCACTGTCTGGCTGCCAGTCAGGATGTCCCTGGACAGTCTGAAACAGACATAGGTCAACCCGTTCAAGTGCCGGGGCCGGGCCGATTCGATATCCATGCTTTTCGTGCCCACAAACGGCTCCACCTGCTGCCAGAGCCGGTAGTCCGCTGTCAATAAAAAAAGGGCCGCGGTAATTTTCTTCGTTGGCGTAGCCAACGAATGCGCAGATCCCTTGTGAAGCCGTATTTCCTTTTCAAACAGCACACCATGCGCATCATTTCGGAAGATCATCTAAACCACGTCCCTTCTGCTTTTCTATGTCCTTCTGGATGACTTTGGCCTCGGCAGGCTCCCGGTGGAAGCCTGGGATCCAATTTCATCGAGCCAACGGCGAGATGAACATCGTCTTCATCAAAGTTCTCGTATGACTATGCCCGATCGTTGTTTGTAAAGCCTGACACCTTGCCATTCCTCCTTATAAAAGTTTTCCAGAAATGCAAAAAGGCCCACAGGGTTTTCCTGTGAGCCTCTCAAAAGATTTCTTTAGTTTTTTCTTGCCGCTGTGTTTTTTTCTGTACTACGCCAGTTCAAGTCCTAAAAATCGGGGGAACGAAAGCTTGCTTTCGTTTTGGCATCACTCCCAAAACACGTCATCCCGTGACGGTCGTTTTTTGGCCTTCTGAACGCTGAAAAACCGCGCCGTGGCGCGGTTTTTCAGGGGTGGCATCTTTTTTGTATGCCATTCATGGAGCGGGCGAAGGGAATCGAACCCTCGTATTCAGCTTGGGAAGCTGATGT
The DNA here is from genome assembly GCA_910574995.1 of Oscillospiraceae bacterium. Classification (GTDB taxonomy): domain Bacteria; phylum Bacillota; class Clostridia; order Oscillospirales; family Acutalibacteraceae; genus Acutalibacter. The sequence goes on along the minus strand of CAJTCS010000022.1, from coordinate 7,138 downwards.
TCTACCATTGAACTACGCCCGCGCTTTTTATAACGTAAACATTATACCTCATATACAACTGGATGTCAACGGCTTTTCGAAAATTTTTCTATGCCCGCGGGTTGTAATATTAAATGCGAAAGAACACGAAGCCACCAAATCGGGGTGGGACAGTTCTTCCGCATTTATTTATACCATGAAGCGCGGAAAATGTCAATAAGAGGGGTGAAAGCATGGCGGGGAAGTATAAATACCTGACGTTTGAGGATCGGCAGAAAATCGAAGTGTGGCACGCCCGCAGGCGTTGGCGGCATTTCTTCGGGAATTGCCCGTAATAGAAGCCCCGTGGGATCGGGCTTTTCAGAAGCAATATTGCGCCGGGTGCGACGCCACAGATTGCGACGCTTGCCCGAATGAAGCGTGCCGGAATAATCCGGCGTGGTGGCTGGCGCAGGCGGCCACAGAGGAACGGGGGCGTTCAGAATGAGCATTTGCCGGGGGTGCGGGCAAGAAATCGACTGGATCAGGACGGTTGCCGGAAAGAATATGCCCGTTGATCCCGCGCCCGTCTTTGTGATTGAAGGCGGCGGGAATGACCGATTTGTAACGGACGAAGGGGAGGTTATCACCGGACGCATTGCCCGTTCGGAAGAGGAAAGCCGCGATCTTCCCGTTGCATTCGTGCCGCATTGGAAGACTTGCCAGAACGCCGGGGACTTCCGGCACAAGTAGATGAAGGGGCGGGAAGGGAGAGAAAGGTTTCTTGAGCGGGATCAATATGTTGCGTGCAAAGCTTTTTGCGTTGCCTAAAAGCACCGCGAAGATGGGGGATAAAAAGAACGCCGGGAGCATACAAAACGTAGTGTTTATGCGGCTTCCCGGCGTTTTTTTGTTCCTCGGCCGTCTTAAACTGCTTGTACGGGAGAGAGAAACGCTGTTATTTATTTAAAGTGGCGAAATAGTCGCTTTTCAGCGCGTCCCAGGAAGCGTTCAGCCGTTGGCGGAAATCCGCGTTTCGCTGGGCCATTTCCGGGGTGACCTCCCCCTGGTAGCCCTCCCAATAATAGGTTTCGCCGTCGTACCAGGCATAGTTGGGCAAAATGACGCAGCCGCCCAGTTCCCCGAAGATGTCGTCGCCCACATAGTAGCGGCGGTCGGCCTCCAGGCCGAACAGGTTCGCCAGGGTGGGCACGATGTCGATAGAAGAGGTATACTTCTCCACCTTCCGGGGTTCCTGGCCCGGGATATACAGGAAAAACGGGGTGCGGTACAGCTCGGCGGGGTTCCCTTCCCCCACGCCCTTCAGCTGGGCCAGGAAACCGCTGTCCGTCATATATTTGCCGTAGTGGTCGGCGTATACCGCTAGGACGGTGTCCTCCATGCGGCCGTCCGCTTCCAGCTTTTCTACCAGTTCGCCGATGAACTCGTCCGTCTCCATGGCGTGGGCCACCGCCCGGGTGTACTCCTCCATGTTGGCTTCGCTGCCCGTCACGCCGGATTTAGCCACCGCTTCCTTTGCCTGCTCATAATGGGGGGCGGCAATGTTCTCCAGCTCGGGGGTATAGGGCCCGTGGCCCGAATAGGTGATGATGAACGAATAGAAAGGCGCGTCCGCCACCATCTGGCCATAGCCCCTTATCATCTGGCTGTCCAACATATAGTCGTCCATGCCCATCTCCTCAAAGCTGTGGTAGGCCTGGAAGCCCAGGTTCTCATGGACGGAGCCCCGGCTGTAGATGGCGGGATAAGCGGAATGGAAGGAATTCACGGAATACCCCGCGTCCTTGAACAGGCTGGGCAGGGACAGGGGGAAGCTGTTGGTAGAATAGGCCCGGCTGGACAGGCCCGCCGACGCGGGCGCCAGCCCCGTAAGGGTGATAACCTCGGTATTGAAGGTGCCGGCGGAAAGGTACAGGGGGGTGTAGTGGTGGACGAAGTCCATGCTGCGTTTTTGCAAGGCGCACAGGTTGGGCATATATTCCTCCCGGCACAGCCAGGTGTCCACAGATTCCAACATAATCATGATCAGGTTCTTGCCCTGGCAGGCCCCGGTCATGCCGTTTTCCCCGCTGACCACCCGGCTGGCGTAATATTCGTCCAGCTCTTTGGCCCCGGGGTGGCTCTCCCCGATGCCATAGGACACCAGGAAGTTCCGGAACGTATACTGGTATAGCCCGGTAAGCATCACGCTGCTGTTGGCGTTGGTAAATTCCAGGTAGATCTCCGTCTCCGAGTTGGGGTCGTAGGTATTCCCCCACCACATCTGGTCCCCTTCCTGTGCCTCTGTCCGGAAGGAGGCGTGCAGCAGGAACAGGGGCACAAGGGCCAGCAGGGCCGCCCCGGCGGCAGAGCCCTTGCGGATGAGGCGCTGTTTCTTGGTGGGGGCCTTTTCCGGCGCCAGGAAAGCGGCGGCGGCCATAAGGAGGATGGAAAACAGGACGCACAGCAGCAAGGCCTTACGGAAGTTCAGGTATGACCAGCTGAAGAACCGGGCCCCGTCCCCGGCAAAGTTCGTGTCTGCCAGGGTGAACAGGTTCCCAAAGATATTATACATAGCCGCGTGCACCAGCACCAGGACGGAATAGAAGGCGATGAGCGCCAGCATGGCGATGCGCCTGGCCAGCCGGGGCAACAGCGCGGTCAGGCCCGTAAGCAGCAGCGCCCACCCCGCCGTAAAAAGGGCGGGCTTCCAGGAAAAGAGGGCCGTGACCCCCAGGAACCGGTAAAAGTACCGGAAGGAAAAATCTAAGAAACAGAAGCTGAGGAAACACAGCGGCGCGCTGAGGAAGGACAGCCCGCAGGCTTTTTCCATAACGGTATCTTTTGTCATGTGCGGTCGGCACCTCCTGTTTTTTCTTCCACGCTGGGCAGGCCTGTTTCAAATGTGACGGTTTCCCCGTTGGACCGTGCCAGGACCGTGCCGTCCTCGTCCGTGCGGTATACGGAAACGCCCAGGTCCCCCAGCTGCCGCAGCACCTCCCGGTGGGGGTGCCCATACGAGTTATCTTTCCCACAGCTGACGACGGCATACCGGGGGTTTACCGCGTCCAGGAAAGCCTGGCTGGTGGAGGAGTGGGAGCCGTGGTGCCCGCATTTCAGCACGTCGGCCCCCACGCTGTAGCCGTCCTCCAAGATGACCATTTCGCTTTCCTCCTCCGCGTCGCCGGTGAACAGGAAGGAGGTCTCCCCGTATACCAGGCGTATGACGGCGGAATAATTGTTGGCCCCTTCCCAGTCCGCGTCCGCCCGGGGGGACATGACCTGGAACTGGGCCCCCGGTGGGGATTCCAACAAAGCGTCCTCCTGCAGGCGGATGATTGTAAGCCCCTTGTCCTCCGCCGCGTCCAGCAGGGCCTCATAGGCCCGGGTAGTGGGGGTCTGGCCCTCTGGCAGCAGGGGCATGTACAGGCTGCCAACCTTGAACCGCTGGACAATGCGGGCCATGCAGCCCATATGGTCGGTGTGGGGGTGGCTGCACACCAGGGCGTCAATCTCCTCGACGCCCAGGCCCCGCAGATACTCGGTAAGGCCGTCGGCATATGCATACTCGCCGGTGTCGATCAACACGTTGAAATACCCGCTCTCGCCGGGTATGCGGATAAGCTGGCTGTCCCCCTGGCCCACATCCAGGAAATAGACCCGCAGGCCCTCCTCCTGGCTGGCGGGGGTTTCCGGCAGGGGGACGGACTCGATCCCCTCCGGGGCGTTTGCCATGGGCCCATACCGGCTGGAGACGATGAACAGCACCGCCAGCAAAAACAGGCCCGCCACCGGGCCCAACCTATACCGGGCCGGCGCGCCCCGGCCGTATTGCCTCTGTTTACGCATGTACAGCACCTCCGTTGGCATAAAGCTGATTTTATGTGCGTTCCACTCATTTTAGCATATGTGGGGGGAAAGTGCAATCGTAAAGGCGCGCCAAGGGGGGGCCGACCTTCACAAGGGCTGGCTTTGCGTTTCGGGGCCGCGTATGGTACAATGGGGCCAGGGGATAGGGCCGGGACGCCGGCCCGGCCCCGCTGTGTATATCTATGCGCAAAAGGAGGCCCGCCCATGGAACTGCGTGTGCTGCGTTATTTCCTCATGGTTGCCCAGGAGGGGAACATTACAAAGGCAGCCCGGCTTTTACACGTGACCCAGCCTACCGTATCCCGGCAGCTTATGCAGCTGGAGGAGGAGCTGGGCGTTGCCCTATTCCATCGGGACAACTACCATGTAACCCTTACCGAGGAGGGGGCGCTTCTTAAGCGGCGGGCCCAAGAGCTGCTGGAGCTGGCCGATAAAACCCGGCGGGAGTTTGCCCTTTGGGAAGAGCTGCGCGGGGAGATCGCCATTGGCTGCGGCGAGACCCGGAATATGGACTGCCTTGCCGGGCTTATTGCCGCCTTCCAAAAGGAACACCCCCTGGTGCAATACCGCATTTACAGCGCCGCGGCGGATGATGTGCAGGGCCGGATGGAGGCGGGGCTTTTGGATATGGGCCTGTTGATGGAGCCGGCGGACGTGCGGGAATACGGCTGTGTCCCAATGCCCTACCGGGAACGTTGGTGCGCGCTGGTGCGGGAGGATTCCCCGCTGGCAGGGCTGAAGGCCGTAGGGCCGGAAGAGCTGGCGGCATACCCGCTGATTTTGGGGTGGCGCCAACAGGTGCGGGACTGGCTGGGCCAATGGTTTGGGGAAGGACTGTATAGCAGGCTCCAGGTCCCAGCGCGGTATAACCTCCTTTATAACGCCGCCGCCCTGGTAGGGCAGGGCGTAGGTGTGGCGCTGTGCCTGGACAAAGGCATGCCGCCCTATCCGGGCTTGAAGCTAACGCCCCTGTCCCCTCCCCTGGAAAGCGGGGCGGTACTGGCCTGGAAGAAAGGGCAGCCCCGTTCCCGGACGGTCGAAGCGTTCATCGCCCATATCCGTCATGCCCAAAAGGCATAGTGGGACATGCAAAACGGGCATTGGACATTCCCCGTGGGCCGGGGTACAATAGGGGTATCCCCGGCGTCCGCGGGGGGCGGCATATAGCGCGGGAAGGGCCGTGCGTTTGGCGCCGAATATAATTTAGGAGGGGCTGCCGTGCTGTACACAAAATTAGGCAATTCGGATTTAACCGTTTCACGCATCTGCATGGGGTGCATGGGCTTTGGCGACGCCCGCACCGGCCAGCACAGCTGGACCGTTGACGAGGGGCGTTCCCGGGAGATCATCAAGCGGGGCTTAAAACTGGGGGTCAATTTTTTTGATACCGCCGTTGGCTACCAGGACGGCACCAGCGAGCAGTTTCTAGGGCGCGCCCTCAGGGATTTTGCCAAACGGGAAGACGTGGTGGTGGCCACAAAATTTGTCCCCCGCAGCCAAGAAGAGATTGCGGCGGGCATTACCGGGCAGCGGCATATCGAGAAACTGCTGGACACAAGCCTGCGGCGCCTGGGCATGGACTATGTAGACCTGTATATCTACCATATGTGGGACTATAGCACGCCCATCTACGACATCATGGAGGGGCTGAACAACGCCGTGAAAGCAGGCAAGGCGCGGTATATCGGCATCTCTAACTGTTACGCGTACCAGCTGGCAAAGGCCAACGCCATTGCCGGGCAAAACGGCTTTGCCAAGTTTGTGTCTGTCCAAGGGCACTACAACCTGATCTTCCGGGAGGAGGAACGGGAAATGGCGCGCCTGTGCGCGGAGGACAACATCGCCATGACGCCCTACAGTGCTTTGGCAGGGGGAAGGCTCTCTAAGCGCCCCGGGGAGACCTCCCAGCGCCTGCGGGAGGATACCTACGCCAAAGGCAAATATGACGCCACGGCGGAGCAGGACGGCAAGATCATCCGGAGGACGGAGGAGCTGGCGGACAGGCGCGGCGTAAGCATGACGGAAGTCGCTTTAGCATGGCTGTTGACGAAAGTGGCCGCGCCGGTGGTGGGGGCCACCAAACCGTACCATATCGAGGGTGCGGCAAGGGCTGTGGACCTGAAGCTGGACCCGGGGGAGGCCGCCTATTTAGAGGAGCCCTACGTCCCCCACAATCTGGTGGGCGTGATGGCGCAGAACACCCCGGCTGCGGCAGGGCGGAAGCAGGCCTGGTCGCTGGACCAAAAATAAACCGATACCGTCATTTTAGGAGGCGCAGCCGTGCCGCGTGCCGCGGCCTGGACCATGTTCCCTTATTTACCGCACGGGCCTGGGGGAGGTTGCCGGCCAAAAACGCGGGAAAGGAAGCCCGGGATATGTTTTGATTTACTTTCCCATATAGACCTGTTATACTGGTTTTGGTATACCCGCGGCTAAACCTGCCCCAAAAGCGGGCTTTTACAAGCGCGGCGGGAATATACTCTACTATATGACCCCATACGGGAAAGGATGGATTGGCATGAAGGTCTTGATGTTAAACGGCAGCCCCCGCCAGAAGGGCAATACGTACACGGCCCTGCATGAGATGGAAAAAGTCTTCCAGCAGGAAGGCGTGGAGGTGGAGATCCTCCACATCGGCAACAAGGATATCCGGGGCTGTATCGGCTGCCGGAAGTGCGCGGAAGCGGGCAAATGCGTGTTTGACGACATGGTGAATGAAACGGCTGCCAAGTTCCAGGCTTGCGACGGCCTGGTGGTGGGCAGCCCCGTGTACTATGCCTCTGCCAACGCCACGGTTGTGGCGTTCCTGACCCGCCTCTTTTACAGCACCCCCTTCGACAAGACCATGAAGGTGGGGGCCAGCGTGGTGGCGGCCCGCCGGGGCGGCCTTTCCGCTACTTTCGACGAGCTGAACAAATTCTTCACCATCTCCGGTATGCCCGTGGCTTCCGGCCAGTATTGGAACAGTATCCATGGCCAGATGCCCGGCGAGGCGGAACAGGACGCCGAAGGCCTGCAGGGCATGCGCACCCTGGCCCGGAACATGACGTTCCTGATGCGGGGCGTCGCCCTGGCGAAGGAGCGGTATGGCCTGCCCGAGAGGGAGCCCTTCCAGCGCACGAATTTTATCCGGTAGCCGGCCGGCGGCGTACAGGGCTGCGCCAAGCGGCAAAAAGGAAGCGGGGCTTTTTCAGCCCCGCTTCCTTTTTGGCTTGAAAAAGTCAACCACTGGCTCTGCCAGTGGAGATAAAAAAGCTTTAGCTATGGACAAAAAAGGAACTCCCCGATAGATTAAAGTTAAGGTCTGCCA
>CAJTCS010000021.1 GCA_910574995.1 Oscillospiraceae bacterium | reverse complement strand
CCACGCGGGGGCCCGCGGCCCCCAAGGGGCGGCGGCATTTTTATCCATCCTGGAGGCGGGGCGGGACGTTGAATTGGAAAGGGGCGAATTGTAAATGGCAAGCAGCACAAACAGCATCATCACCAGGGCAAGGCGCGTAAACCTTGCAAAAATCACCTGCGGCGCGGTGGAAACTATCCCGAAAATCACCCATATGGCTTTCGGCGACCAGGGCGTGGACAGCGGGGGCCAGCCCTTGACCCCCACGGAGGACCAGCAGGCGCTCCATCACGAGGTGGGGCGGTATGAGATCGCCAGCGTGGAGAACCCGGACGGCGTGGAGACCACCAACCGCTACACCGTGACCATCCCGGAAACGGACCTGAACGGGGTCAGCATCAGCGAGATGGCGCTTATCGACGGGGAGGGCGTGGTGGCGGCGGTGAAGAATTTCCTGCCCAAGGGCAAGGACGCGGACGTGAAGTTCACCTTCCAGTTCGACGACGAATTTTAGGGGGCGGGGCTATGCCGGATGAAAAATACGCGATACCGGAAAACCCGGAATACCGGGCCCGGCAAATCCGCAAGCTGCGGGACAGCGACCCGGCCAGCGCCACGCAGGCCTTTAACCCGCTGGTTGCGTCCATGCTGGAAAGTGTGGATTACTTGTACCAAAACCGGGCCCCCCTGGATGAAAACGGGAAAGTCCCGGAGGAAAACCTGCCCGTACAGGGCGGGCTTGCAGCCCAGGACACGGCCCCGGAAAACACCAGGCTGGGCTGGATCGACACAGGCAGCGGCGGCGTGCTGAAGTATTACGACGAGGGGGCCGGGGCCTGGAAGCCGGTGGCGGCGGTTTGGGGGTGATGGGATGCTGACAGCGGAACAGGTCAACCGGCTGAAGCAGAAGGAAAAGGCCGAGTTTGCCCGGCGCAGCGGCTATGGAAGCCTGGCGGCGTTCGCGGGCACGGCCTACGATTTCACCGCCGCCCCCGCCCCTGGCGCGCCCATCCTGGCAGAGCACGGCCAAAAGACCGTCAACCCGCTGCTGCATGTAAAGGACTACCCCGGCCTGGTGCTGGTGGACGGCCGGACGCCGGACGGGGCCGTGCCCTCCACATCCGGGGACGCTATCCCCGCCGCCTTTGACGAAAGCTTGCTGGCGGCGGTGGACGCCTTGTCCACAGAAACCATGCAGGGCACGGCAAGCTCCTGCCGGGGGGCCTGTTCTGGGCTGTGCCTGGGGGCTTGCGCGGGAGGGTGCGCCGGCTGCGGGGGCGGCTGCAGCACGTCCTGCAGCGGGTGTTCCGGGTGCTCCAGCTGTTCTGGGGGATGCGGTTCCGGGTGTTCGGGCTCTTGCTATGGCGGGGCGAATTGACGGAAGAAAGGAGGCGAGGGGATGGCAAGCTGTACGTCTTGTGCGGACGGCTGCTCGGCTGTATGCCAAAACAGCTGCGAAGCGTGGTGCAGCAATAGCTGTTCGGGCATCTGCGGCTCCACGTGCAACAAGTCCTGCAGTACCAACTGTACTGGGCAATGCAGCACAACCTGTAAAGGCGGCTGTAAGGGCTGCGACAACACCTGTACCGGAAGCTGTAAAGGTGGTTGTTCCATGACCTGCGCAGACCACTGTGCTTTAGACTGTACCACAGGCTGTGATGGCAGCTGCTCGGGTGCGTGCAAAAACACCTGTACCGGAAGCTGCACCGGCTGCAGCGGGGGTTGTTCCGGCTCGTGCAAAAGTACCTGTAAGTCTGGGTGCAAAGGCTGCGACGGCAGCTGTTCCGGCGGGTGCGGCTCGGCCTGCGCGGGGGGCTGCAACGGCTGTACCGGGTGCAATGGCTGCTCTGGCTGCGGGTCCGGCTGCGCCGGCGGGTGCAAGGCCGGATGTTCGGCTTCATGCAGCTCCACATGCTCCACCACTTGTACCGGAAGCTGCCAGGGGCAGTGCTTTGGCGGCGCGGCGGCGTCAACCTAAACCTATCATATGAAAGGACGGTTCAAAATGAAGAAGATCACCATTGAAAACCAGGAAGTCATCAACCGCCTGGAGGCTCTGAACTACGAGGTCAACTCCCGGAAAGACCTGCTTTCCTACCTCATCCAGCAAGGCGTGAAGCCCACCGAGCCCGCGTTCCAGGCCTACCACCAGGAGTTCCAGGATTTCTTTGTCCAATATGAAACCGCAAAAGCGGGATTAGAACAAGCCTATGTAAAACCCCTGGGGGATGGCCTTTCCTGGAGCCTGGACTTTGCCAGCCATGAGCTGACCATCCAGGGCGTAGACAGATGAGAAAACGCACCGAACAATACCAGGATTACCTGGCCCGGCTGTTCCCCTCCGGGCCCTCCCCGGACGGGGGCAGGCGCCTGGCCCGTACGGTGACTTTCGCCGTGACGGACGCCTGTTCTTTGCGGTGCACCTACTGCTACCAAACTGTGAAAGCCCATCATGCCATGAGCTTCGAGACGGCGAAGAAGTTTACCGATTTGATCTTGCGGGGGGACAACGAATACATCAACCCGGGAAATTCGCCGGGCGTGGTCATCGAGTTCATCGGCGGGGAACCGCTGCTGGAGATCAGCCTGATAGACCGCGTTACCGACTATTTTATCGGGGAAATGATCCGCCTGCGGCACCCTTGGGCCAACCGGTTCCGGCTGTCCATCTGCTCCAACGGCACCGAATACTTTGACCCGAAGGTGCGGGCGTACATCCAAAAACACCTGCCCCATCTGTCCTTTTCCATTTCCATTGACGGCAACAAGCGGCTCCACGACGCGTGCCGGGTCTTCCCGGACGGCAGGGGCAGCTACGATATCGCCATCGCCGGGGTGGAGCATTTCACGAAGGTGCTGGGAGGCAAAATGGGCAGCAAAATGACCATCGCCCCGCCCAACGTGGGGTATGTTTTTGAAGCCCTGCAGAACCTGCTGGCCCTGGGCTATAAGGAGATCAACCTGAACTGCGTCTACGAAGAGGGCTGGACGGCAAAGCACGCCCAGACGCTCTACGGGCAGCTGAAGCTGTGCGCGGATTATCTTATAGACAACAGGCTGGAGGATATCTATGTGTCTATGTTCGAGGAAGGTTTTTTCAAGCCCAAGGACCCCGCCGACGTCCAGAACTGGTGCGGGGGCACGGGGGATATGATCGCCGTAGACTACACGGGGAGCATCTATCCCTGCATCCGCTACATGCCCAATTCCCTGGGGCCGGGGGTAAAGCCCCTGGCCATCGGCCATGTGGGCCATGGCATTTTGGGCACGGAAGAGGAGCGGGGCTGTGCCCATTGCCTAAAGTGCGTTGATAGACGGTCACAGTCCACAGACGAGTGCTTCGATTGCCCTATCGCCGAGGGCTGTTCCTGGTGCTCGGCGTACAACTACCAGGTCTTTGGCACCCCGGACAAGCGGGCCACTTTTATCTGCGTAATGCACAAGGCCCGCGCCCTGGCCAACGCTTATTATTGGAATAGGCTTTACAGGGCCCGGGGGATGGGCAAACGCTTTGCCATCCACATCCCGGAAGATTGGGCGCTGGAAATCATCCCAAAAGGGGAATGGCAGAACTTGAAACGATTGGAGGGACTATAAATGTTTACAGTGAAATTAGCTACCGGCAAGACGTTCACCGCCACCGCCGTGGAGGAAGTCTATGGCCTGGATTCCCTGGGGCTTACCCTGCGGGTGGAGGCCACGCCCGCGGCCCACCCTCTGGCCTGGTACCTGGGGCTTTTGCAGGAAGAGGGCGCGCTGGACAGCATCCAGGTGCTGCTGGGCGAAAAGCCCTGCCTGGAGGCCGCCGGGTACAGCAAGATACACTTCCTTTCCCAGCGCCTGCTGCCCACCGGCGACAAACAGCTGAGCCTTTCCCTTTCCAGGCCTGAGGCGGCCGCCAATACCGGGCCGGAAGGGCCAGGTGGGAATTGACAAAACCCGACAGCCTGGTATAATAAAAAGTGCCCGGCGCCATGCGCCAGGCAAGAGGACGTTGCTGCATAATTCAAAGCGGTTAGCCAGCCTCCGAAAGGGGGTGGTACACTTCCCCTACTTTCAACAAGGAGGGAGGTGACGCGATATGGGACAGAAGCTGCTGCGTTTGGCAGTATGCTTAGTGCTGGCGGCTCTGCTGCTGGCTTACTTAGCCCCAAAAGCGTGTTAGCCGCTCGGCTGCAACCCGAACGGCTAACATAGACATCTGTGTTAGTTAGGGGCTGACCGCCATGTGGCAACGCCCTCTCTATGTTGTATTATATTCCAATCTGGGGAGTTTGTCAACGACAAACTCCGGCAGGCCGCCTGCTTTCCGGCCTTTTACGGAAACTTCCCTGCGGCCTGCTTTATACACATGCGTTCTGCCAATGTCAAGGCAGGGCGTTTTATTTTTGCCTGGAAGGGGGTGGAAAAATGTCTTTTGCCCAAATTTTCACCTGGGGCGGGGGCGGCGTGCTCCTGTTGCTGACCCTGGTGCAGGTTGTGCCTGTCAAGGTAAACCCCTGGTCGGCCATTGCCCGGTGGATCGGCAAGGCCATCAACGGCGACGTGCTGGACAAGCTGGGCTGTTTGGAAAAACGGCTGGAAAAGCACGTCCAGGCCGACGACGAACGGGACGCGGACATGCACCGGGCCAAAATTTTGCAGTTTAACACGGAGCTGCTCCGGGAGAAAAAGCACACCGAGGAAGATTTTAATGAAATCTTTTACAATATCAACTGCTATGAACGCTATTGCAAGGAACACCCGGATTATCAGAACAACCGGGCCGTCCATGCCATAGCCAACATAGGCCGGGTCTATGATGACCGGCTGAAAAAACACGACTTTTTATAAGGAGGAACGCATCATGAGTAAGAACTGGTGGAAAGCGGCGGGCGTCCGGGCCGTGAAAACGGTGGCCCAGGCGGCTGTGGCCGCTATCGGCACCACGGCTATGGTCAGCGAGGTGGACTGGCTGGTGGTGGGCAGCACGGCCCTTATGGCCGGGGTATTGTCCCTCTTAACCAGCGTGGCAGGCTTGCCGGAGGTGGACCATGAGCAACAGTAACCTCAGCTGTATGCGGGTGATCAGCCCCAACCGCAACAGCCCCCGCAATCACAAAATCGACACCATCACCATCCATTGTGTGGTGGGGCAGATGGGTGTGGAAAGCCTGTGTTCCCATTTCAGCAATTCAAATTTGGGAGCCAGCTGCAACTATGGCGTCGGCCCGGACGGTCGTATCTGCACCATTGTGGATGAGTGCGACCGCTCCTGGTGTACATCCGACTGGGCCAATGACCATCGGGCCATCACCATTGAGTGCGCCTCCGACGCGTTCTACCCCTACGCCATCAACGCCAACGTCTGGAAATCCCTCGTCAACCTGTGCGCCGACATCTGCAAGCGCAACGGCATCCGGAAGCTGGTGTGGAGTACGGATAAAAACGCGCGGGTCAGCCATTTGAACGGCTGTAACCTGACGGTACATCGGGACTACGACAACAAGTCCTGCCCCGGCGATTACATCTATGGCCGCCTGGGGCAGATCGCCAAAGAGGTAAACCAGAAGCTGGATGTGCCTGCCCAGCCTTTCAAGCCCTATCAGGGCCAGGTGAACGCCACGGACGGATTGAATTGCAGGACAAGCCCGGTGAGCGGCAACGTCCTCAAGACCTACCCGGATGGCACGGTGGTAACGATCACCAAAGAAGATTCCGGCTGGGGCTACTGCGGCGAGGGCTGGGTATGCCTGGATTACATCAACAAAATCGCGTCGGCAAAAGACCCGGCGGCTAAGGAGGAGGCTATCATGGACGGCAAGACCTTTAAGAAAATGTACGACGAAATCAACCCCACCTACAACACCATCGACGAGGTGCCCAGCTACTGGCGGGCTGACATCAAGGAACTGGTGGACAAGGGCATTATTGCCGGCACTGGCGGCGGCAAGCTGGGCCTGACCATGACCGAAGCCAAGATGGCCGTCATTGTCAAGCGGGCGGTGGAGAAGATGGGCGGCCTGCCCGCATGATTTCACTTTATCAAGGCGACTGCCTGGAGCTGATGAAGGAAATTCCGGACGGCAGCGTGGATATGGTACTGACTGACCCGCCGTATTCGTCGGGCGGCCTGTTCGCGGAAGACAGAAAAGCCACCACACGAACCAAGTATACTAACAGAGATTACAACGGTGCGGCTCGATTCCAGAATTTCAGCGGCGACAATATGGATCAGCGGAGTTTTACAGAGTTTATGCGAATGGTCCTAAGTAAAACCCGGCAAAAAAGCAAGGCCGAATCTGTATGCGCCGCATTTGTTGATTGGCGAAATATCGCCGCCATGATTGACGCATTGCAGTCCGCCGGGTGGATATACCGAGGGATCATTGTTTGGGATAAGGGGAATAGCCGTCCCATACCGAATCGCTTTCGGAACGACTGCGAATATGTAATATGGGGGACAAACGGCCCAAGGAAGACGGAATATATAGACGGTGTTTTCATTGGAGCCGGGTGCTACCACACCAAAAGCGTTCCCACAAAACAAAAGCATCACCAAACTGAAAAGCCAGTTGAATTGCTGGAAAAACTGCTTGCAATCTGCGAAAGTGGTGGCACTGTTCTGGACCCGTTCATGGGCAGCGGCAGTACCGGCGTCGCTTGTGTCAACACGGGCTGTTCTTTTATTGGCATGGAGCTTGACCCTGGCTATTTTGAGACGGCCAAACGGCGGATTGATGAGGCGGAAGGGAAAGCCCAAGGGACGTAACAGCCCCGGCATAGCAGGATAGGAGAAGCCCCCGGCTTTCCCAGCCGATGTTTCGGCTGAGAGGGCCGGGGCTTTTTTTGTTTTCTCTGCTTTTAAAACAGCTGGACTGTATATTCCACAGGTGTGATGTCCTCCACGTCGCCGCCAGCCTTCTGCAGCAGGTTCAGCTCGGAAATCGCAAAAAGCTCCAGCAGCCCGCTCTTACTCTCTGATGGCAGCAGTGGCACGATGAAGAACATCCTGTTTAAGAGTATCGAATCATTCTCAAATACATCCTCGTGGCACAGTTGAAAGCCCAGGACCGCTTCCTGGTCTTTCGGTACGGCACTTGACACCGCCTTTTCCTGGAACCAGGAAAGGTAGCGCCTATAGGCTTCATCAAAGGAATAACCGTCTTTTACGCTCATGCAGAACATCCCCCTAAGTAGGCTGCGGGCCTGTTTTTTCGACAAGTTCCGCGCTTTTGGCTTCCCTGGCCAAGTTCGCTGTATCTGTATGGTACCACGTCAGGGACACGAAAGCAAGCGCCTAAGACGCACAAAGTCCCGGCCAAAAGTCTAGCCGTCCTGCCGGTTTGACAAAACTGCCTCCCGGCGGGATAATAAAGGACGGCTTACAAATTTTTTATAGCCTAGAAAAAGCCCTGAGCGTATACCGCTCAGGGCTTCAGGAGAGAGGCCTCCAGCGTATTCATTTTCTGCGGCCGGGAGGTTCCTTTGTTCCCGGTTCATTGGGCATACGCACTAGAAGATCCGTCAGGTCACAGTTAAGCGCCTCACAGATCTTGTCCAGCTGCTCGAGGCTGACGCGATCCGCAATCTCGTGATACAGGTCACTGATTGTGTTGGGGCGTATGCCGGTCTTACGCGCGAGGTCTGCCTGCGTCCACCTCAGTTCACCAAGCCGGGTAGGCAGTAAAACCGAACGCTGTTTTACAGCGTTTAATCATCAAGCCAATCTCCTTTGCGGTAGATTGTACCAGAGACTGTGGCATATTTCATGGATTTGTTAGATTATATCGTATCCAGATATAAAAGTAAAATGGAAAACCGCCACTGGGATATATCCATGCGGCGGTTTTTCCTTATTTGTCCATCAGAAACTCCAATGGACAAGCCAGTACGAACACCCCGCCGACCATTGTGATTGTCGGTGTGGGGTTCGCCTGGCTCTCTTTTGGTGGAGATAAGCGGGATCGAACCGCTGACCTCTTGAATGCCATTCAAGCGCTCTCCCGAATGGTTGTTTCTATGCCCCCATCGTGCAGGCGCATGGTGTGCCCCCCACGTTCAGAAAGGAAATTCCATGAACGAGAACCGTCTGCAATAAGGAGAAAATTATGCGGATGTGAGGTAGGTCATATCAGCGGAAGGCGTACAGTCAAGGCCGCTGAGAAATTGTTCCACGCTGAGATTCAGCTTAATATTGAGTTGATACCCCCGGCGCACATCTACTTTTTCAATGATGTGGGAGACAATAACTTTCTTTGCCGGGAAAGTCACATGGTCATAGGCAGCGGACCATTCCAGGATATCGTCATATTGCCGGCTCATACGGTCAAGGGTAAACCTGTTATCGTCCAGCTCTTGCTGGACAATCTCAATGGCACGTTTCATCTCGCCGCATTTGGCCTCCTGCTCTTGGATTACACTGTTTAGAAGTTCCGGGGAAAACGCGCTTTCGCCTGAAATGGATTTAATGATCTCTTTCTTGAGATTTCTTAATTCAGTTTCAGCTTTTTCATACTCCCTTTTTGTGCTCTCCAGCGCGTCCTTTCTCGCGGTGCAGTCAGACGCAAACCGCTCCGCAATGATTTCTTCCCGGCTAAGGCTGCTCACCTTTGCAAAAATGGTATGTATGACAGAGTCTATCATAGCATCCAGTTTATGAACGGTATAACCTGTCTGGCCGTCACAATCTCCGTGGGTGCGGCTCTTTGTCTGGCAAGTATAGCGGGTACGCACTTCATCGGTGCCGTCCTCCCTGCGGCGGCCCTTCCCGCTGGTGGTAATACACAGCCTTGCCCCGCAATGGCCGCAGAACACGTTGCCTGCCAAAAGTGACTGGCCTCTGGTATTCAATGGCTTTGCCCGGATTTGCTCGGTGGAGCGGGAACGTGCCGCCAGCATATCCTGGACTTCCTGGAAAATACTATCCTCTACAATCCTTAGGCGCTCTATGGGTTCAGAACGGCTTTTGCCACTCCGCAGCACCCCGGTATAAAGAACATTCCGCAACATACCCTGGATAGAGGATGGGTGCCAATTTTGGCCGGAGCGGTTCTTGATTCCGCGTTCATTCAGGTAATTGGCAACCCGCTGCGCTCCAAACCCGCCCTTGGCGGCAAGCTGGAATATAAGGCGGACTATTTCGGCCTCTGGCTCTCCGATTGCCAGATCATTGACCTCCTGGCGGCGCTTGTTCTTTCGTCCGCTCTTGACAAAGTTGTACCCATAGGGGCGGGAGCCGCCTGTAAAGCAGCCGTCCTCTGCCAAAAGGCCCATGCTGTTGGCCGTGCGGATAGAGGTCTTTTCACTCTCGCCGTCAGCCTGCCAAAAGCGGATGTAATTCGTCAGCTTGTCCGTGTGATTATCAAAACGTTGTTCGCCCTCCTGGGTGCTCCAAACGCGGATGCCGTTGCGTACAAACCATTCCACAACAAAGGGAGTTTCATCGGAGATACGGCCTATCCGGTCGAACATGAACACCAGCAGAATGTCAAACTTTTTCTGTTTGGCATACTCCTTGATAAGCTGTATCTTGTCCCGGTTTTCCGCCCGTACCTTATGGCCGGAAACGCCCTCCTCCTGCAATTCGCATACAATCGTCCAGCCCATAGATTCACAGTATTTCCGGCAGCGCTTTCTCTGCATGGGAATGTCCGCTTCGTTGTTGTCAGTTTGGTAGAGCTGTTTATCGGTGGAAACGCGGTAAAGGCATAAAACCCTTGTTCCCGGTTCAATGCAGGAAGGGATATCTATTCTCCAACCGGTATCTTTATCAAAAAGGGCATTTTCAGAAACATGATTCGGGATAATGCTTGTTTGATTCATATACAGTCCATCCTTTTCCTTGTTATTGAAAAATGACAGACCAGCATATCCCAATATGAAATTGTCAAGGTACAGTTGTACTGTGTACCCGCGTATGCTAAGGGCTTGCAACCCCTTAGCACATTGGGTTTTCTTACACATATATTATCTCATATCATGCGGTTTCTGTCAAATTCCACAAAAGAAAAGAGCACTCTTTGTGAGTGCTCTTACAAATGAAATGCAGGGTGTTATTTCTTTTCGGCCAGCCTTTTCACTTCTTCCAGATCCAATCCAATCATGTCGCTGATTTCCTCAAGGCTCATGTTCCGGGACAACATGCGCTTGATGGTCTTGATCTGGCTGGCGCGTTCGCCCTCTGCCTGGCCTTCCACTCGGCCTTCTGCTCGGCCTTCCGCCCGGCCTCTGGCCTGGCCCTGCTCAAAGGCTTCCTTGCGTTCATCCATCATTTTCATAGCCAGCGTCATGTATTCCATCTCCCTTCCGCTGTCCTGCTTGATTTCATTGACCGCCTTATCTATCTGCTGTAAATA
>CAJTCS010000020.1 GCA_910574995.1 Oscillospiraceae bacterium | reverse complement strand
AGCGGTGCCGTCCTCGTTGACAACAACGGCGCTCTCCACCTTCACAGCCTCGCCAGCCGCGGCAATCGCCTCAACGGCCAGCGCCTCGGTCAGCTCGGTGCCATAGGGCAGCTCTACCGCCAACTCGGCAGCCTCCAGGTCAACGGCCACGCCGCCGATGGTCAGGCTTTCCAGCTTCAGTTCCGCGGGGATAACGGGCTCGTCGTCCACGGTCACGGTCAAGGTGTAGGTAGCTGTGGTGGTGCCATCCTCCGCTGTGACGGTGATGGTGTAAACGCCCTCGGTCTCGCCAGCCTCTACCACGGCTTTGGCCGTATCAGAGGTGGTGGCAACCACGATATCCTCAACTGTGTACTCGGTGCCGGCGGGCAGGGTAACGGTATAAGCGTTCTCCTCGCCAGCCTCAGCCGCCACGTCCTTCACGGTGATGCCCGTAATGGTAGCGTCGCTCTCCACCTCGCGGGTCTTAACCGTAACAGCGTAGGTGTTCTTGGTCTTGCCATCCTGGGCCGTGACAACGATGCTTGTGCGGGCGCTACCATCCAGCATCAGCTTATACTTGCCGTTGTCCTCCACAACCTTGGCGTCCACATAAACGCCCTTGGCGTCGGCAGGGTCAAGCGTAGCGTTCTCGCTGGCAGTAACAGCCAGGTCGAACTCGGTCTCTTTGCCCTCTTCCACATAGGAAGCGGGGACGGTCACTTCCACTGTGCCTGCCCCGGTATCGATGACAGACGTTACAGCGTTGTCCGCGGTGCCCAGGGTCAGCAGCTCGGCCTCGGCGCTGGGCTCTTCGCGCTCGGCCTTAAAGGCGTACGTGGTATAGGTGTCGGCAGTCAAGCCGCTAATTTCTGTAGTTCCTGAAGTAATGGAATCCGTATTGCTTTCGGAAACAACGACCAGCTTCTTCACATCAACCAAATCATTAGCCGCAATGGTGAGGCTAACCTTGCCCGTAGTGGGATCGAAAGCCTTGCCAGACAGGAGAACCAGCTTGTTATCAGCCTTTGCATAGTACAGCTTGGCATTCTCGGAAATGCTGTACTCGACGGCCAGGCTGGCGCGATCCTCAACCAGCTTATAGGGCAGCTTGGCAGAGACGGTGGCTTCCGCGGGGCTTTGGGTCACGTCGGCCTTATAGGTGGCCTTAATCTCGTCCTTGCTCTTCGCGTCGTGGAACGCAATGCTGTCCAAACGGGACTCGGTGTTGGCATTTTCCTTCACAAGCACCAGGGGGTACTCGGCCACGTTGTTGGGGGCGTCGTTGTGGTTCGTCACAACAATGTTGAAATAAGAGACCGCAGCGCCCTCGGCGTTGAAATAGTCACCGCCAACAAGGTTATTCAAAGCCTCCACATTGCCCTCGATAGTAACGGTGGAATGGGCGGAACTTACCCAAGTGAAGGGCCCCGTAACGGTAATAGCGTTGGGGGAGGCAGCAAAAACCTGAGCCTTATTCGCCTGGGTATCAAGGCTGGGATCATTATCCGCAACCAGCGCAATTGCGTAGGTTTTTACATTTGTCTCGTCGGCAGTTTCTTTCAGCTGTGCATAAAAGACTTTCGCACTGCTCAAATCAACACCACTAGTCAAGGCAGTAGAGTCAATCTCAGTTTCACAAGCAGCATCGGAATAGTACTTAACGGTAGCGCCACTGTTAACAGTAGCCGTAATCGACTTTATCGCATTCAGGTCGGCGTCTTTGGTGTTATCATAGGGGAACTTATAGCCAGTAATGTTGCCAGACTCATCTTCCACGGGGATAAGGTCAGTCTTACTAGAAGAAGCGATGCTAGAAGGGGAAGAACCAGCCGTAATAGCCACACTTGCAACACTCATATCCTGCACAAGCGTCAGGGTGTACGTGGCCTGAGCCTCAGATGTATTATCAACAACCAGGATCTTTTGGCCTGCAATAGCGTTGGCAACGACAACTGTTTTACCAGCTCCGTCAATCTTGTTAGCTTCCTCAACCGTTTCGCCGAGATAGGCGGTCACTTCGGCATCCGAATTCTTAATGGTCAAGTCAGTTGTACCAGAGGTATTGCCAGTTACAACAATATCCTTGCCCTTTATTTCATGACTCGTATAAGTACCGGTGCCCTCGATAGTAAATGTAGTCTCTACAGTGGGGGCATTCCCTGCCAGGGCTTCATTGATGATATCCTGAATGGAGTTCCCATCAACCACTGTGCCAGCTTCTGTATCAGACAGGGTAAAAGTCACCTTGCCATTAGAGGGGGAAACGCTCACCTTGGTGTCATCCACCCGTACAGTGCCGCTGATGAGGGTAGGTTTCTTGGTGTTCTTGTCCTCTACAGTGGCCTTCAGCTCGTAGGTCTTCTGGGTGCCGTCCTCGGCCACAACCACCAGGGTGTTGGTGGCGTTCAGGGAAGTGGTGGCAAACTCTACGTACTTGGTGGGGAAGGTGCTATCAGCCGCAGCGCCAGCAGCGCCATTCAAAGTAACGCTCTTCACGTTGCCAACCATGGTCAGCTGAATGGTGTTGGAAGCAGCCGTGGGAAGGTCGGTACCGCTGGCCAGCGCAACGCTAAGGCCGCCGTTTTCGGCCACAACGCCCTCTTCCGTGTAGGTGCCATCGTTTACGGTGAAGCTTTTCACCTTGGTGTCGCTGTTCTTAACAAGCTTGATATTGATGGTATAAATCTTGGCGTTGTCGTCCTCATCGATAATCGCAAGGTAATAGGGGTCGTTTGCGTCATCAATAACGTCCGCAACGTTTGCGGCCTTGCCGTCGGTAAGTGCTGTGCCGCTGGCAGCAACAGTGGCACTGTCGTCGCCAATCTTATAGGTAACGCCGCGGGTTTTCGCGGATTCTACCTCAATGGGCAAATCGGCGGCAATGCTGTTCAAAGCCACTTCATAGGTGCCGTCTTCTTTCAGGGTGGCCTCTTCGCCGCCAATGGTCAGCTTGGTCAGGCAGGGGCTCTCTACAAAGTGGACGGTATAGGGCTGCTCTTTGCCGCTCTGGGCGGTAACGATGATTTCAGCCTTGCCCTCATCAACAGTATCCTGAACTGCGCTGATGTTGGCGTTTGTGCCGTTGAAGGTATACTTTGCAGCATCAGAATGAGGGGCGGCCATCTCGACGCTAAGGACAGTCAAATTGGTGTGGGTAGTATTCAGAGCATCCACAACGCCCCAAGGCAGCTTGGAGAAGGTGATGGTGTGGGCGGCGTTGTCAATCTCGGTGGTGGTATACTCCTCACCGCTGATTGTAGCTTTGGCGCTCTTCAGCTCGGTGCTGGTGCTGGTGGCCAGCCTGGTGAAAGTGATGGTATACGTGCCAACCACTTCGTTCCCCTTGCTGGTGTCCCGCATTTCAACGGTCTTGGTCACGTCGGTGCCCACGGCCATGCCCGTCACCTTCACGTCAACAGACTTGCCGGTGGCAAGGCGGCTGGGCGTCTCACCACTGACGTCATACCATTCGATATTCTCCATATCAGTGGTGATGGTGACTGTCTCGGCAGACACGTTATAGGGCAGCGCGTCCGTCCAGAGGAAGTCGTTTCCTTCTTCGTTTCGTGTCAGCGTGCCGGCACTAGCCTTAATGCTGCCATCGCCCAAAACGATGGGGTCGGCAGCAGCAGCGCTGAGCGGAATCATTGCGGCGACCATCAGGATGGCCAGGAGAGCCGCAAGTGATTTCTTCAGAAACTTGCTTTTGTTCATAATTTCAACCCTCTTAAAATTTTAGATTCTCGTCCCTTTGGCTGGCCGCGCGGCGTCCCGGGCGCGCTTCGGGCGCTTGCCGCGCCCCTTGCCGCCTTTCCCCGTTTTCCGCGCATTCCGCCCCGGACGAGTGGAAGTTATCTATATATTAACCTTTGTTTTCGAAAATTGCAAGCCTTTTTTTCAACTTTTTTGACGAATTCACATAACCAGGCCAAAACGGGGAAAACTAGCGTTTTTGGCGTTCTAGAGCCATTTTCAGCTTGTCTGGTACAAATTCTTTCCCTAATGCTTGGACAACCTGACAGGAATTCCCTTGTTTTGCTTTGGAAACTTTGGCAGATTTTACCACTTCGAATCGGCATAAATCTTTGAAAAAAAGCGCGGTTTGCCGCATTTTTCCTGGCAAAACCGCCCCTTGCCCTCACCTTTGCAAGGCCCGGCCAAGCTCTTGCACCGCGTTTTCGCTGATTTTCACCCCGTGCTCCAGCAGAAAAGCGTACAGCACCGGCGCGGCGCCCAGGCAGCATCCCCCCGCGGCACGGCGCACCCCCTCCCGGTCGGACAGCCTGGCGCGCACCGCCAAGTAATACCGCCCCCGGTTCAGGCACAGCCGCCCCGCCAAACCAGGATAGCGGCCATACAAGGCCTGCACCCCGGCGCACAGCCGGGTAGCGTCCTGGAAACAAAAAACAAGGGGCTGCGCAGGGGTTTTCAATCTCACAGGCAGCACCTCTTTTTCGGTTTTTATTCCCATTATATGTGCGGGCGTGCCAGAAGTGCCTGCCCACCTGCCGCCTATATCTGGGGGATGGCTTGGCCCTTTCCGCAAAACCTTTGGGAAAATAAATTTTTTCAACGGGCCTGCCGCAACCAAGCCATCTCCCCCGCGGGGTCTTCCGCACGGAAGACCGCCGTACCGGCCACCAGGATGTCGGCCCCCGCCTGGGCGCACAAAGCCGCTGTTTCCCGGTTCACACCCCCGTCCACCTGCACGGGCACCCCTGGGAAACGCTCTTTCAACGCCCTTATTTTGGCCAAAGGGCCGGGCAGCAGCTTCTGCCCGCCAAAGCCGGGCTCTACCGTCATCACCGTAATCATCGAGAGCTTTTCCCCCCAGGGGCCAACCGCTTCCGGGGCTGTGCCGGGCTTCAAGGCTACGCCGGGCTTTGCCCCGCAGGCCAGTATGGCTTCTATCAGCTCTTCTGGGCCGTCCCCGCACTCTATATGGAAAGTGACGCCGTCAGCCCCTGCCTTGCGGAAAACTTCTATGTACTGCACAGGGTGGCATAACATCAGATGCACGTCGAAAAACAGGTGGGTCTTGTCCCGCAGCGCCGAGACCAGGCCAGGCCCCATGCTTAAGTTGGGCACGAAAACCCCATCCATCACGTCGATGTGAAGCATGTCCGCCTGCCCTACACGGGCAACCTCCCGGCCTAACGCGGAGAAATCCGCCGCTAACAATGAAGGCGCTATCTGCATCCCTTTCTCCCCTTTCTTTTTGCCTGAAAATCTCCTGTGTACGCTTTCGGGGATATCCTATACTATATATAGTATAACTGGCAGGCCGCCTGGGCCAAAATGGTGAAGACCGGAATCGTTATAATGGAAAGCACGGTGGAAACGGCCACCGTTTTCGAAGCCAGCTCTGAGTCCTGGTGGTATTGTACGGCAAAAAGCACCGTGTTGGCCGCTACTGGGGCACTGGCCTGTATCACGCTGCTGACCAGCAGATCTGGCTCTGGCCGGACGAGCAGGAGCGCCGCCAAGTATAGGGCGGGGGCTGCCACCAGCCGCAGGAAAGCCATCTTATACACAGCCAGGTCTGACACAAAGGAATGCAGGTCTACCTTTGCAATATAACTGCCGATGACCAGCATAGCCAGGGGGGTGTTCAGGTTGGAAAGGAAGCCGATGGGCTCTGTGACGATGGCTGGCAAAGGCAGCTTCAGGAAATAGATGGGCAGGCCGATCATCAGCCCCACCATGCCCGGATTCAGCAAGGCGGTCCGGACGCTCATTTTCGCCCCGCCGCTCATCATGCTGTAGCCATAGGTCCAGCAGACGATATTGAACACCACGATGAAAAACGAGCCGTATATTACGCCCTTGCCTCCCACGATACTTTCCACCAGGGGGATGCCCATGAAGCCCGCGTTGCTAAAAATGGTGGCAAACCGCAGCACCTTCCGGCGCTCGGGGGGCTCCTTACGGAAAGTGACCAGGCTTAACACTAAGCTGACCGCCATGGACAAAAACGCCACTGCAATGGACAGCAGCATCTCGGTCAGCTGCAGGCTTCCATCCGACCCCAAAAGAGAGTTGATGATCAGGCAAGGCGTCACCAGCTTGATAAGCAGCGTGGTCACCTCAGACGCGCCCCGCTCTGTAAAAATACCACGCTTCGTCACAATGTAGCCTACCGCAATCAGCAGCAGAATCACCGCTACCTTCAACACCACTGTCATCATCGCTTCCATATCCCAGTCCCCCGCTCTTTTCCAAAGTTTTACGCTTTAACGCCTATCTCCCCTGATCCTCCCATTATGTGGCGGTTTGCAACGCGCCACCCGCTTTCTAAGCATCCAGCCGGCTTTATTCCCCCGGTTTTTTCCGGGCCGCCTCCCCTTCCCGCTTTTTCTTCCTATATTCCCGCACGAAAGCCCAGGCCAGCACCACCAGCGCCGCCCCGGTGACACATTTCAGGGCAATGCCCCATCCCCCGCCAAACAAATCCACTTCTGGGAGCAGGGCGTCCGCCAGCCACCAAGAGCCCAGGAACAAAAAGAAGCCCCCGGCAAAGTAGAAGACCTTGCTTTCTTTCGTCATAGAGAACAGCAGGATCAAACCAACGGCAAACCACAGCATGGCGTAAAAGTATTGCATAGCCCGGCCCCTTTCCATATTTCTGTACGTTATTATACTCCTTTTTACAGGAAATTGCAACGGGGGCGGCACGCAGAAAAGGGCAGCCTGGCAGGCCGCCCCCTTTTTGCGATTCTTATGGCAGGATATAAAGCACCATATCCCGTCTGCCAATGATACTGCACTCTTCAATCGTATCGTAACATAAGTCTGCAAGTACGGTGCCGTCCAGCAAAGCCCCGCCTGTGTCGCCGGCCACCCCATAGCCATATACAACGCTCCCGTCCGGGGAGGCCACATACATCCGGGTGCCATAGGGGATCACGTCCGGGTCTACCCAAGCGTTATCCTTCGCGATAACGCCGTATTTTGCCTCCAGGCCAATGGAGGTGGTGCCCCCCGGTATAGAATAGGCCGTGCATTCGCCTACCATTTTCCGGGCGTACTCCACTGTGTTGCCCATGTTATCCACAAAAGTCCCTGCGCCGCCTGGGGCTGGCAACAGAGCGCCTGGGCTGCCGCTGGGTACGGATGTGGGGATAGCCTGGGTAGGCAGCTGCTGCCTGGTCCCGGTGCGTACAACTTCCTCTACCGGCTTTTTGGTAAGGCCCTCCGAGACCTTCTGCCGGCTTTCCTCTACGCCGTCCACAT
The DNA here is from genome assembly GCA_910574995.1 of Oscillospiraceae bacterium. GTDB lineage: Bacteria > Bacillota > Clostridia > Oscillospirales > Acutalibacteraceae > Acutalibacter. The sequence continues at coordinate 3,909 of CAJTCS010000020.1, read as the reverse complement.
AGGTAACGCTGTACACGGTCTCCCTCCGGCCCTTCTCGCCAGGCGTGACCACCTCTGTCTCGCCTGCGTACAGGCTGTCGCTGTATTCATACCGGGTAGTATAGCCCAGCTCTTCTACCTCTGTCTCTTCCTTTATCTGAACCCGTTGTACCTTAATGGCCATCCCGTTTCTCACCATATCGGATAGCTTGACATTCAGCCGGTCTGTCTCCGCCACTTGGACGCCGCAGCGGTTCAGCGCCGCGCGCACCCGTTCTGTGGGGACCTGGTATTCCTTGGTCTGCCCGTCTGCCGTTACCCGGATCTTGACGACCCGGGAGACCCGCAGGTTCATCTTATGGAAAAGGGGTTCGCCCAGCCCATAGTTGCAGGTGTCGCCCTCACCCAGCCGGATATCCGCCTGTTCCAGGGCGTCCGCAACTGTACCGCCAGTCATCGTGATGACCTGCGCCTTGCCATCCGCCGTAACGGTCACTTCCGCGGAACGCTTGACTTCTACCGCCAGGTCCGCTTGTATGCGCATATCCCGGCCTGGGGACACCTGGTCTTCTGGGGAAAGCCAAATATTATTCTCTTCCAAAGCCTGCCCCACCGTATCCCCCAGGTAGGCCACAAACTCGGTGGTCTCCCCGGACTCGTGCACCCGCATCGTCACGCCCCGGCGTATATTGACAGTCGTGGTATTATCCACCCGTTCCGCCACGTCTAGGGGACCCAGGGGCGGCAGTCCTTGCTCTTGGGCCTGGGCCAGGATATCTTCCAAATCTGTACTGTGCATGCTGAACCTATAAGAAGCCTCCCCGTCCAATACGGTGGCGGAAACCGTGTTGGCCATCACAGTGCCCATAGAGGACAGGCAGAACAACAAAACCAAGACACATGCCGCCGCGGCCCGTGTCAGGAAGAACCGCGGATTCTTTTTCCCTTGCTTGCCGTGCATAATGCTCTTCGCTCCTTTCGCCGCCCCATCGGGCGGTTACGAAACTTATTATAGTTGGAAATAGACGAGATGTCAAGATTTGTGCCCAGGCCGTTTTGTGCTTTTTTCACGAAATTGTATGAAATGGCCTGCCGGCATCTGGAAAATTCCCGGTGGTTTCCCCCCATCCGCCGCCCTATCTGGCAGTTTATGGAAACTGCTGCCTGTGCAATTTGTAACAAAATGCCCTACCTGGCCGCGGCATAAGCGGCCTTGACAACACATTTTATGTATTTTTATGCATATGGGCCATTAAGTTTCCTTCGCTATTTTCAGGAATTCCCTTACCCCCTGCATATTTTCAAATACATTATACATTTTTCCCCCCAAACCCCCAGCAAACGAGGGTTTTCCCCCGCTGCGCCTTGCTTTCACCATACCTATCCCCTCCTTTGCAAGCCCAGTTTTCCACCCCAGCCATTGCATGAAGATACACTATCTTAAATCTGCGGCAAGGCTTTCCCCCTTCCGCCGCTTGTTGTATGTTTCCTTTCCCCTCACGCTACATATAGGTATCCTGCAACGCATGCGGGCATTTACACAGGCATCCCTAATTCCAAGCTTAAGCGCCAAAAGCGTTCCTGCTCCCGCCTTTTTGCCAGCAAAGCGCAGGCCTGGGCTACGCCATATGTATGGATATAGGCCGTCCGCCTATCAAGGGGGCGCGTCTGCTTTTCCAGGGCCATGTCGATCTGCTTCTGGATCGCTGCAATCCGGCTCATAGATTAGGAACTCCTTCCTGCGTGGGGAAATCAAAAAGCAAAAGCCCTGGGGATAAACCGCAAGGCTTTTGCTGAAAAAACGGAATGAAAATTTAACGCTTGGAGAACTGGGGGGCGCGGCGGGCGGCCTTCAGGCCGTACTTCTTGCGTTCCTTCATTCTGGGGTCGCGGGTCAAGAAACCGGCTTTCTTCAGGGCAGCGCGGAGGTTCTCGCTGTCATACTGGAGCAGCGCACGGGCAACGCCGTGGCGGATAGCGCCGGCTTGGCCAGTCACACCGCCGCCAGACACCCGGCACACAATGTCAAACTTGCCGTCCGTGCCAGTCAAGGCCAAAGGCTGCCGGACAATATACTTCAGGGTATCCAGGCCGAAATAATCGTCGATGTCGCGGTCGTTGATGGTGACCTTACCCGTCCCCTGGTAAATGCGCACGCGGGCTACAGAGCTCTTCCTTCTGCCGGTGCCGTAGAAATAAGGTGCAGTCTCATACATAGGTTATGTCCTCCTCTCACATATTCCAGGCATCGGGCTTCTGCGCGGCATGCTTATGCTCGCTGCCAGCATAAGCCCGCAGCCTGCCCATGGCAGAGCGGCCCAGGGCATTGGAAGGGATCATGCCCTTCACAGCAAGCTCCATGGCCATCTCGGGCCTGGTCTTCATCAGGCTATCGTAACGCACGGCCTTCAAATGGCCGATATACCCGGTGTGGCGGTAGTAATACTTCTTTTCGGCCTTGCCGCCAGTCAGGACGACGTCCTTACAGTTGATGACGATCACATGGTCGCCACAGTCCACATGGGGGGCAAAGGTGGGCTTATGCTTGCCCCGCAGCAACACGGCAGCCTGCGCGGCCACACGGCCCAAGGGCTTGCCGGCAGCATCAATGACATACCATTTCCGCTCGACCTGCCCCGCCTTCGGCATTGTAGTTGACATAGCTTTTTATACCTCCATTTTCCTTGCAATATCCGCGCCCAACGTCCTGCTTTAGTAAGCAAAAAGGGCGATACGCTGTTTTACACTTGTTAGATGATACCACAGCTTTCCCCAGCTGTCAACCAGTTTTCCCGGATTTTATCATCTGTTCCTTAAATACTCGCATATGCTCCCTTTTCCATCCATTTTCCTCTTGTATACTCGTTTCCTATTTCTATCCCCTTTACCACCCGTCCAGGCCCGCCCGCTGCATGGCCCCCAACACCTTGGCCTTCAGGTCCGGGAATCCCTCTTCCAGGCGGGCGATGAGCTCCCCCGTATCCCGCCGGGCTGTAATGCCGTCTACAGGGCAGCCGCTTTTGACTATTGGCAGGGACATACGGACAGAAGCGTTCCGGATTTCCCGTTCCTCACAAAACACCAGGGGGCGGAGCAGCGTGATGCCCTTACGGCTAAGGTAGCTTTTCGGGGAGAAGCACCCCAGCTTGCCCCCATAAAAGAGATCCATCATAAATGTCTGCACAGCGTCGTCCTTGTGGTGGCCCAGGGCAATTTTATTGCAGCCTTCCCGCAGGCACAGGTTGTGGAGGATGCCCCGGCGCATACGGGCGCATAGGCTGCAGGGGTTCCGCTCCTGGCGTTCCTCAAAAATGACCGGCCCCAAATTTGTCCTCTCGATTATATAGGGGACCTGCAACCTTTCGCAAAGATCCCCTATTGGGGAAAAATCCGTTTGGCGCCCGCCAAAGCACGGATCTACCGTGATGGCTGTTAAGGAAAAGGGGCGGGGATAATAGCGGGACAGCTCGGCCAGTGCGCAAAGCAGGAAAAGGGAATCCTTCCCACCCGAGACCCCTATGCCAATTTTATCCCCCGTTTCTATCATCCGATAACGTTCCACCGCCCCACGCACCTTGCCTATAAGCTTCCGCATTGCCCTGCCTCCCGGTTTTTCCTTTTATTGTAATGCAGAATGACCCGGCACGCAAGCTTTTTTGTAAAAGGCGGAGACTTTTATACTATATACTGTATCCGCTTTTTTGCATACTCTATATACAGTGTTTTTCTGTCTCTGCTAAAAAAATTTGAAAAAGGGCTTGCATTTTGCCGATATCCGTGGTATTATAGTGAAGCCGTCAAGAGAGGCGGTAAAAATTGAAGTTGGTGTTGATTACGACGAGGGTCCACCCGTTCCCATCCCGAACACGGAAGTTAAGCTCGTTCGTGCCGAAAATACTTGGCTGGCAACGGCCCGGGAAGATAGGTTTT
>CAJTCS010000019.1 GCA_910574995.1 Oscillospiraceae bacterium | reverse complement strand
TCGCTTCTGTTTGTCAACCCCTTTTTTCAAGTTTTTTTCAACTTTTTTCGGGGCCGTCTTCACATCCGCTCGTCCTTGTGGTATAATAGCCTCGCTTTGAGTTCCCCCTCTCGGGTTCCCCTCGCGGCGACTTGCTTATAATACCACCTTATCCCCCTTTTGTCAACTCCTTTTTTCAAAAAAATGTAAAAAAACTAAAAATAGGCAAAGGACGTGACTGAACATGCCCATCTGCATCCAAATGGACTTGCCAGCCATAGAAGTGCTGGAATCGGAAAACATATTTGTAATGACGCGTGAGCGCGCCCAAAACCAGGACATCCGTCCATTGAAAATCGCTATCTTAAACCTGATGCCTACCAAGATTGAGACAGAGACGCAGCTGCTGCGGCTGCTGGGCAATTCCCCCCTGCAGGTAGACGTGGAACTGCTGCACCCGGCCAGCCATATCAGCAAAAACACCAGCGCCGGGCACCTGTATGCCTTCTATAAGACCTTTGGGGACGTGCGCGGGCAGAAATTCGACGGGCTGATTATTACGGGCGCCCCGGTGGAAAAGCTGCCCTTTGAGGAGGTGGACTATTGGGACGAAATGTGCCAGATCATGGAATGGTCGAAATCCAGCGTCTATTCCGTGCTGCACATCTGCTGGGGGGCCCAGGCCGGGCTGTTCTACCATTATGGCATCCCGAAATACCCCCTGCCGGAAAAGCTTAGCGGCATCTATAACCACACCGTGCTGAATCCCTATCACCCCCTGATGCGGGGCTTTGACGACAACTACTTCGCCCCCCATTCCCGTTATACAGAGGTGCGCCTGGAGGATGTGCGCGCCCACCCAGAGCTGATCCCCCTGGCGGTGTCGGACATGGCGGGGCTGCACATTGCGGCCAGCCGGGACGGCCGGCGGATTTTCGTGACCGGCCACGCGGAATATGACCGGGACACCCTGGCCAAGGAATATTTCCGGGATATAAACAAGGGGCTGAACCCCAAGGTCCCGTACCATTATTTCCCGAATGACGACCATTCTAAGACCCCGCCCTTTACCTGGCGCAGCAACGCCCACCTGCTGGTCTCCAACTGGCTGAATTACTATGTATACCAGCAGACCCCCTACGATTTCCTGGCATGATGGGAAACAGCCGGGGGCCCCCGGCTGCCTTCGCCTTATTGCTGGATCATCAGCTCTGTGACCAGGGCCTCCAGCTCCTCTGGCGTGCGGATCTCCCCACTGTGGTTCTCCATCTGGGCGCGCACGTCGGCGGGCAGGTCCCGCAGGCCCAGGTCATCCCGCAACAGGGAACTGAACGTAACCCCAGACGCACCGCCGCGTATCCGGTCCCGGATAGGGACGTCCCCCCAAAAATATGGGATCATCAAAAATCACCCCCAAAGGCTATTGTTGCCCTTTGGGGGTGGAAACTTTCAAACCAATTATTTCATAAAAAATCCATGCCCGCCCACGGCGCGGGCACGCCACGCCGCCTCCGCCGGCATCTATAACCGCGCGAGGAGCGAAGCGTGGGATTCCAAAGGGTGAAACCCTTTGGCGGATTCTTAAGGCAGGGCCTTAAGCGGTCTCGAAGAACTTATCGTGTATCGCTTCCACGGCCCGGTCGCTGTCAGCCTTGTGGATGAGCACGGAGATCTTGATCTCGCTGGTGGAGATCATCTGGATATTCACGTTGCGGCTGAACAGGGCCTCGAACATCTCCGCCGCCACCCCGGGGTGGCTCTCCATGCCCGCGCCCACGATGGACACCTTGGACACGTTGTCGTCCGCTACGATATTGGACGCGCCCCACCGCTCGGTATAGTCCCGCAGCAGCGCCAGGGTGTCCTCCATTTTGTCTTTTTCCACAGTAAAACTGATATCCTTTGTGCCATTGCGGCCAATGGATTGCAGGATAATGTCCACGTTCACGCTTTTGGAAGCCAGCTTTGAGAAAATTTTGAAAGCCAGGCCCGGCTTGTCGGGCACCCCTATAATCGAAATGCGGGCAATGTTGTCGTCCTTTGCCACCCCGCTGATGAGCATCTTTTCCACGTTGCTTTCCTCCTTTACAATGGTGCCCCGCTCCCTGGTCAGGCTGGAAAGCACCTCCAGTTCGATGTTGTACTTCTTGGCCATTTCTACAGACCGGTTGTGCAGCACCTGGGCCCCCAGGGTAGCCAGCTCCAGCATTTCGTCATAGGAGATGCTGGGAAGCTTCACCGCGCCGGGTATTTTCCGGGGGTCGGCGGTGTACACGCCGTCCACGTCGGTGTAAATCTGGCACAGGTCGGCGCGCATGGCCACCGCAATGGCCACCGCGCTGGTGTCCGAGCCACCCCGCCCCAGCGTAGTCATGTCGCCGTAACGGTTCACCCCCTGGAAGCCTGTCACCACCACGATGCGCCGCTTGTCGACTTCCTTCTTGATACGGGACGCGTCCACCTTTTTGATACGGGCGTTTCCATAATCTGAGGTGGTGTCAAACCCCGCCTGCCACCCCAGCAGGGACACCACGGGATACCCCATGCGCTCAATGGCCATAGCCAGCAGCGCCGCCGATATCTGCTCGCCAGAAGAAAGCAGCATATCCATCTCCCGCTTGCTGGGCCTCTCGTTGATCTCCCCCGCTTTCTCTATCAGGTCGTCGGTGGTGTCCCCTTGCGCGGAAACCACCGCCACCACGTCGTTACCCGCCTTATAGGCCGAGGTCACGATGTCCGCCACGTTGTTGATGCGCTCGGCGTCCCGCACAGAGGTGCCGCCGAACTTCTGCACGATCAGTGCCATATTCCATCTCTCCTTCTTGTCGGGCTGCCGCCCGAACCCGCTTTAAGGAACTTTTTGAAAAAAGTTCCTTAAAAATCTTCAAAAACTTTTACTACGCCCGCGGCGCGAACCGGTCACTCTATGACGATTTTCGCGCCTTCCTTCGCTGCGCTTAATATCTCCACCCGCCATCCGGCGACGCCTTTATCTTCCAGGTGCTTCTGGCAGCTTCTGCCAAAGGCGGCGGCGTTTTCCGAATCTACCATGGCGATAATGGTGGGCCCCGCCCCGCTGACATAGGTGCCAAGAGAGCCCAGCTCGTAGCTCATGCGGAAAACGCTGTCGTAATTGTCAATAAGCCCAGAGCGGTAGGGCTGGTGGAGGCGGTCTTGTACCGCCACCCTTAAATTATGCAGTTCGCCGGAAAAAAGGGACGCCGTCATCAGCCCAGAGCGGGACAGGTTGTACACCGCGTCCTCCCGGCTGTACTCTTTGGGCAGGGCGGCGCGGGCTTTTTCGGTTTTCAGTTCAAAAGGCGGGATCATCACGGCAAAACGGATCTTGTCGCTTACGGGCACGCTGACGCTGTACACCCGCTCCCCCTCCATGGCAGAGGCCACCAGCCCCCCGGAAAGGGCCGGGCTGGTGTTGTCCGGGTGGCCCTCTATCTTCGCGGCCAGGTGGATCAAGTCGTTGTGGGACATGGGGTTGCCCATGAAGCGGTTGGCCCCCAAAAGCCCCGCCACAATGCATGCCGAACTGCTGCCCAGGCCCCGGGCCAGGGGGATGTTGTTTTCCTGTACGATTTTCAGCCCCGGCAGCTTTTTGCCGCACTCCTCATACAGGTGCTTGGCCGCCCAGAAAATCAGGTTGCTGCTGTCGGTGGGCACCCGCACCCCGTCGGTACAGGTGATGGAAAGCTCGTCCGATTCCTCCATCCACACCCGGTTCTGCATGGTCAGGGCGATGCCCAAAGAGTCGAACCCAGCGCCCAGGTTGGCGCTGGTGGCCGGTATGTCGATACGTATCATGTGCGCGCCCCCTTAATAATCCGCTATCAGGATATGCCCCAGCACCCGCACGCCCATTTCCTCCAAACGCGCCGCTTTTTGGGCAAATTCCCGTTCTGTCAAGCCCTGCGCGGTAAAGCCCGCTTCTCCTGCCGCCTCGCCCCTGCGGATCACCCGCTTGATACTGCCAAACGCCTTTTCCGCAGTGGAAAAGGCTTCGTCCGAGCTCCCCTGCCCTTGCACCCGCGCAAAGAATTCCGCCGGCGCGCGGTCGTAGGCCTCTACATAACCGGGCTTGGCGTCTTCCCAATATAGGTACTTGCGGGCCTTCATGTGCTTCACGCAGTCGATCACGTCCGCCACCACGGCGCTGGCAGTGGGCAGCTTGCCCGCGCCCTTGCCGTAGAACACCACGTCCCCGGTGGCGTCGCCCCGCACCAGGATGCCGTTGAACACATCGTCCACGTTTGCCAGCTGGCTGTCCCGGCGGATGAACATGGGCCGCACCTGGATATGTATCTTCCCATTCCCCAGGGCCCGCACCCCGCCGATGAGCTTGATAACCCCGCCCCAGGCGTCGGCATAGGCCACGTCCTCCAGGGTGATTTTGGTAATACCCTCGGCGTATACCTCTTCCGGGTAGACGTGGGCGCCGAAAGCCAGGCTGGCCAGGATGCAGATCTTCCGGCAGGCGTCCGCGCCTTCTATGTCGGCGGAGGGGTCCCGTTCGGCATAGCCTAGCTGCTGGGCCAGGGCCAGGGCGTCGGCAAAAGCCATATGCTCCCGTATCATTTTGGTCAAAATAAAATTGGTGGTGCCGTTTAGGATGCCCGCGATTTCCGTCACCTCGTTGGCAGCCAGGCATTGGCTGATGGGCCGTATGATAGGGATGCCCCCGCCCACGCTGGCCTCAAAGAGGAAGTTCAGGTTGTTTTTCTGGGCCAAGGCCAGCAGCCCGGCCCCCTTTGCGGCCACCAGCTCCTTATTGGAGGTGACCACGCTTTTGCCGTTTTCCAGGCAGGCTTTCACATAGGGGAAAGCGGGGTCAAGCCCCCCCATCACTTCTACCACGATGCTGACCGCCGGATCGCACAGGATTTTTTCAAAGTCTTTAGTGAAAATGCCCGCGTAGGGCAGCCCCGGGAACTCCCGCAGGTCTAAAATATGTTTGACGTGGATAGGCTCTTTTGCCCGGCGGGCAATGCTCTCCTCGTGGGTACGCAGCACCTCTACCACGCCAGAGCCCACCACGCCGTGGCCCAATATCGCGATCTCCGCCATTGCTCCTCTTCCTTTCCTTGCTTTCACTGTCATAATGCCACAGGCTTACTGGTCGATCATGCTGTCCAGGCGCACCACGCCCTCCAGCCTACCCAAATCCTCCAGCAGCTGCGCCACCGGGGCTTCCATCTGGTCTGTGCGGGCGGATACCGTTACATAGGCCCGGCCCTTTACCGGGATGTTCTGGTTCACGGTCAAGATGTTGGCGCCCCGTTGGTAGAACACCGTAAGCAGGCCCACCAGCACCCCGGGGCGGTCCATCAGCAGGGCCTGTACCGTCAGGATGCCCGTGGCCCCCTGGCGGGTATAGGGAAAGACGGAATCCCGGTACTTATAGTACACGCTGCGGGATATCCCCGCCATACGCACAGCCTCAGACGCGCTGGCGGCCTGGCCGCTTTTCAAAAGGTCGTTTGCCCGGACTACCTTCTGGTAAATCTCGGGCAGTACCCGCTCTTCGATGACTAAATAAGAATCGTTGTCCATTGTTCACCTGCAAAACACGTTTGTCTTTTATGCATGAACAGTTTATCACACCCGCCTGGAAATTGCAAGCCTTTTCTGCAATGGGAATTCCTGGCATACAGGGGGCGGGCTTTTACCGGGCCCGCGAAATGGCCGCGCCCTAAAGAGTTCCCCCCGTCCTACGGGCGGGGGGACATACCATCAGGCGCGGGCGGCAACATCCCGGCCCACGGTCAAGCGGCGGGGGGGATGTCCGGCTCGAACTGGGAGACGCCGCTGGATTCGTCAGGCGGCTCTGTGGGGGGAAGCGTCTCAATAGGCGGGATGGGTTCGAAGGTGGGGGGAGCGGAGGGGTCGCTGCTCACATCCGAGCTGCTGGAGTCTGGCTCGGAGGAAGAAGGGCCGCCGCTGCTGGGCGTATCGGAAGGCGTCACAGAGGGTTCCACCGAGGGCTCTGCCGATGGGGATGCGGAGGGGCCGGCAGAGGGCGATGCGGACGGCGACACGGAAGGCTCGGCAGAAGGCGAGGGCGACGCCGCGGGCCCGGCAATGTGGTCAGAGCCGCCGTTGCAGGTGCCGGGCAGGTTGTCTGGGGAATACCATCCCACAGACGTGTTATAGCAGCTGCCCCCGGCCAGTTTCCCGCTGCTGCGGCAGAAGGTGGCCTCATACACCTGGTCGCTGAGGACCCAGCCGCTGTCCGGCCACTGGTAGTTGTCGCACAGGTACTGGATTACCGCCCGCCACAGCACCTTGGTGGTGGTGTCGTCCTCCAGCTCCACGCTGTACTCATAGCCGTTCCACACGCCCGCCACGCAGAAGGGCGTGCCGCCAACGAAATACAGGTCTTTAAAGCTATCGGTAGTGCCGGTTTTGCCAAAGACCTCTACAGGCAGGTCAGACATATAGCTGTAGGCCGTGCCGATGGAGGAATCGTAGATGGGGCCGTGCAGCAGCTTGTTCATAATGGTGGCGTTATCCAGGGACATGACGCGTTCGCCCTCGTTTTCCCGGTTGTCCAGGATGACGTTGCCGTCATGGTCCTTTACATAATAATAGGTCATGGGCTTTTTATACACGCCCCCATTGGCGAAAACGCAGAAGCCCGCGGTCATATCCCGCACCGTAACGCCGTAGGTCTGGCCGCCGATGGAGCAAGCCACGCTGTCCCGGTCCTCCTCCACCAAGGTGGAGAAGCGGAGCTTGTTCACCAGCCAGTCATAGCAGGCCTGGGGGGTCAGGTCGTAGGCCAGCCAGGCCGCCGGGGCGTTCTGGGACATGGCGATGGCCTTGTCCACGCACATGTAGTTCTGGTAGGTATTGTCAAAGTTGCTGGGCCAGCTGGAGCCGCCGCCGCTGAACTCGGGGATGGGCTGGTCCTTCAATACGGTGCCATAGGTGATCTCCCCGCTCTCCAGCCCCCAGGCATAAGGGGACAAGGGCTTGATAGCCGAGCCGGACTGCCGGGTGCTTTGTGTGGCGTGGTTCTGCAGGCGCAGGCCCTTGCGGGCCTCCCGCGCGCCGATGACAGCCTGCACCTTGCCGGTATAGGGGTCCATCATGAAAAAGCCCAGCTGCACGGCGGGGTCGTCGGGCAGCATGTCCGTGTTGGTCAGGAACAGGTGCTCCATATCCTTTTGCAGCTTCGCGTCCATGGCGCAGTGGATCTCCAGGCCGGAGTTGTACATCATGTCCACGGCGTAGTCATAGGAATAGCCATACTTGTCCATCAGGTCGGCCACCACGTCTTCGAACATCACGTCAATATACCAGTTCCAGTTTTCCTCGTCCTGGCTGGCCTCATGCTCGGCAGAGGTATCCTCCTGCTCGTTGCCCACAAAGTCCATGGCCTCCAGCTCGGCAATGGCCGCGTCATACTCGCTTTGGGTAATCGACACCAGGTTGGGGCCGGAAAGCTCGCCGGCCTTCGAGAGGTCCAGCATGCGCTTAAGCACGGTGCGGCCCCTTTGTTTCGAGTCCTCTGGGAAGATAAGGGGGTTGAACTGCCAGGGGTTCTGGGTAATGCCCGCTATCAGGGCGCACTCGGCCAAAGAACATTCCGAGATCTTCTTGTCAAAATAAGTGAGGGCGGCGGTCTCCACGCCTTGGCACTGGCCGCCGTAGTTGACCACGTTCAGGTACGTTTCCAATATCTCTTCTTTGGTATAATAGCCGGGGCCCTCCATGTTCAGGGCGGTAAAGATCTCCTTCACCTTGCGCAGGATGCTGACCTGCTTCTCCCCGGTTATATTCTTTATCAGCTGCTGGGTCAGGGTAGACCCGCCGCGGCCGCTGCCGTTGCCCACGCCCATCAGGCCCGCCACGGCGCCCAGGGTGCCCCGCCAGTCTACGCCCTTGTGCTCGTAAAAGCGGTGGTCCTCTATGGCGATCTGGGCCGTCTGCATGGTCAGGGGGATATCGCTTAAGGGCACCCACACCCGGTTTTCATTGCGGTACAGGGTCATGTATTCCGTGGGCTCCTCCCCCTCCGCGCCCAGGTAGATATGGCTGGAAAACTTCAGGGCGATGGCGGAGATGTTGGGGGGCTCCACGTCCTTGAAGCTGAGGATAAAGGCCGCCACAGATAGGAAAACCAGCAGCCCCGTGATGACCAGCACCCAAAAGACGGTCTTAAAGGCTTTCCACACCATGCCGCCCATGGTGCGCACCGTAGCCCCCGCCGACTGGGAGAATTCCCCTTCCACCCGCTGGGAGGGCGCGGGCACCACAGGCGTGTTGTACTTGTTCAGGTCTTCTTTGTTTCGCACAATATACCTCCTACTGCTCCCGGGCGTGCCGGCATAAGAAGAAAATTTTGGCACATACTACTCCCGAGGTGATCATTCCATGGACAAGAAACTGGCAAGGTACAAACGGTATACGTTCTTTTTGCTGCTGGCAACGGCCTTTGCCCTAGTAGTGTGCGCCGCCGCCTTTTCTTTTAAACGGGGCGCGGCCGCCGCCCAGCCTACAATTACAAATCATTATACCCCAAACCGGGCGGTAAGTCAAGAAACCGCTTCCGCCCCTGGGGACACGCCCGCCAACGCCCAAGAGGCCGCGCCTTCCCCCACGCCTGCCGGGGAAAACTACACGGTCAGCGTGTATAACGGGAAAATCGCCGTTTTCCGGGGCCAAGAGGCCGTCCCCTTCCTTACCGCCGAAACGGAGGTATACCTTCTGCCCCAGGAGGATATCCAGCTGCTGCGCCGGGGCATCCCCGCCTCTTCTATGTCCCAGGTGCGCTCTATCCTGGAGGACTACAATTAGGGCTTGCGCATCGGCCCGCGCTGGGATACAATAGGTACCGTAACGAAAACCCAAAAGGGGGCCTGTTGTTTTTATGAAAGCGTTTATGGACCGGGACTTTTTGCTGGGCACGGAAACGGCGAAGGAGCTGTACCACGGGGTGGCCGCCAAGCTGCCCGTCTTAGACTACCACTGCCACGTCAGCCCCCAGGAGATCTGGGAGAACAGGCGGTTCGGGAACATTGCCCAGGCGTGGCTGGGGGGGCGCGGGCCGGACGGCTCGTTGGCAGGGGACCACTACAAGTGGCGGGCCCTGCGGGCAAACGGCGTGGAAGAACGCTTCGTCACCGGGGACGCCCCCGACCGGGAGCGGTTCCAGAAATGGGCCGAGGCCCTGGACAAGGCCGCGGGAAACCCGCTGTTCCACTGGAGCCACCTGGAATTGCAACGGTTTTTTGGCTATACCGGCGTACTGGGAGGGGACACGGCTGAGGAGGTGTGGCAGCTGTGCAACGAGAAGCTGCAGGGGCCGGGCATGTCCGCCCGCGGCCTCATCCGCCGCTCGGGGGTAACGCTGCTGTGCACCACCGACGACCCCGCCGACAGCCTGCATTGGCACAAGCTGCTGCGGGAGGACGGGTCCTTCCCCGTGCAGGTGCTGCCCGCCTGGCGGCCGGACAAGGCCGTACAGCTGGAAAAGCCGGATTACCCCGCCTACCTGGAAAAGCTGGGGGCCGCGGCCGGGATGGAGATACGCAGCTTTGCCGGGCTGCAAGAGGCCCTGGTACGGCGCATGGATTTCTTCAATGCCATGGGCTGCAGGCTGTCCGACCACGGCCTGGAATACGTTATGTACGCCCCCGCCCCGGAAGAGGCCGTGGAAGCGGTTTTCCAAAAGCGCCTGGCAGGCGGCCCCGTCACCCGGGAGGAGGAACTGCGGTTCAAAACGGCGGCGCTGCTTTTCCTGGGGGGCGAATACGCCAAAAGGGGCTGGGCCATGCAGCTGCATTACGGCGTGAAACGGGACAACAACCGGGCCGCTTTCCAAAGGCTGGGCCCGGATACGGGCTTCGATGCCATTGGAAGCAGCGCCCCCGCCGCCCAGCTGGCGGACTTTTTGAACGCCCTGGAGGAGGCGGGCTCTTTGCCCAAGACCATCCTCTACAGCCTGAACCCCAACGACGACGCGGTCATAGGCAGCATCATCGGGTGCTTCCAGGGGCCGGGGACGGCGGGCAAGGCGCAGCAAGGCTCGGCCTGGTGGTTTAACGACCACAAGGCCGGCATGGAAAAACAGCTGACCTCTTACGCCAACCAGGGGCTGCTGGGCAACTTCCTGGGCATGCTCACCGATTCCCGCAGCTTCCTCTCCTATCCCCGCCACGAGTATTTCCGGCGCATCCTGTGCAACCTGCTGGGGGGCTGGGTAGAGGGCGGCGAATACCCCCGGGACATGGAAAAGCTCTCGTCCCTTGTAAAAGACGTGTGCTACAATAACGCCGTCCGTTATTTTGGCTTCGGCCTGGAGACCGTATAAATGGCGAGGGGCCGCCGCGGCCTAAAGCACAAAGCCGCCGTTTACCCCCAAGACCTGCCCGGTAACGAACGTGTTCTCGGCCAGGAACAGGGCGGCGTGGGCCACCTCCTCTGGGGTGCCTGTGCGCATAAGGGGGGTGTCGTCCCGCAAGGCGTCCAGGTCGGCGGCGGAAAGCCCCGCGTTCATGGGGGTGTCGATCACCCCCGGCGCAAGGCAGTTCACCCGGATGCCGGAGGGGCCCACCTCCTGGGCCAGGGCCTGGGTAAGGCCGATGAGCGCGGCCTTGGAGGCGGAGTAGGCGGCTTCACAAGAAGCCCCCTGCTGGCCCCAGATCGAGCTGACGTTGACGATGGCCCCCTGCTTCCGGCGGATCATGGGGGGCAGGGCTCGCCGGCAGCAGAGGAAAGCCCCCCGCACGTTGACAGCGAACACCCGCTCCCATTGGGCCAGGGCCATGTCCTGCAACAGGCCGCGCCACGAAACCCCGGCGTTATTGACCAGCGTATGCAAAAAACCGAAGCCCCGCTCCGCTTCTTGGAAGAGGGCTTCTACCTGGCCTTCTTCCGCTATGTCGCACTGGTATACCCGGGCCATGCCCCCCTGGGCCCGGATCTCCCGGGCGGTCCCTTCCGCCCGCTCCCGATGGCGGAAGCAGTGGAGCGCGACCCCATACCCCCGGCTGGCAAACCCCAAAGCCATGGCCCTGCCGATCCCCCCGGAGGCCCCGGTGATCAGTACGTTTTTCCCCTCCCCGGCAAGCTGCCCCATAAAAAAACCCCCTTGCTTTAAGTTTCTAAAATTTGGCTACAAGACACTATAGACCGGGACAGACCGGTTGTCAAGCCCCCCTTTGCCTGGGGGTACCAGCCAGCCGTATTGCGAAACGGACAAAGGGCCTTTCGCCCGCCTTTTCTAAAAAGAAGCTGTACCGATAGGATGGGTGCGGGGATTTTCGAGAGGATTTTCAACACAGAAAGCCCGCGGAATCCGCCGAAAAGGTTTGTGCCTTGTCCGATTGGTACGGCTTCTAACAGGAGAAATGCCTTTTGGGCGCCCCTGCCGCCTTGACACGTCCCCCCGCCCGGTTTATAATGGGGGGGAACCCGGCGAAACCCGCAAGGAGGGACGGCAATTTTATGATTACGATCAACGAGAAGGAGCAAGTGTTCCATCTGCACAACGGCCGCATCAGCTACCTGCTGTACGTGATGGAAAGCGGCCAGCTGGGCCACCTGTATTTTGGGCGGCAGCTGCGCCCAGAGGGCAGCTACCGGCACATGGTGGAAAAAGCCCATCGGCCCATGAGCTCGTACATCGCCGAAGGGGACCTGTATACCTCTTACGAGCACCTGCGCCAAGAGTACCCTACCTTTGGCACATCCGACTACCGCTATCCCGCCCTGGAGGTACAGGGGCCGGACGGAAGCGCCCTGTGCAAGCTGGAATACCAGGGGTACCGGGCCATACAGGGCAAAAAGCCCCTGCCCGGCCTGCCCGCCACCTATGTGGAGAACCCGCAAGAGGCGGACACATTGGAAGTGCATATGCTGGACCCCTGGCGGCGGCTGGAGGTGGTGCTGTCCTATACCATCTTCCGGGACTTCGACTGCGTGGCCCGCAGCGTGCGCTTTGCAAACAAAGGGGAGGAAACGCTGTTCCTGGACCGGGCCATGAGCCTAAGCCTGGACTTCCCCGACGCGGATTACGAAACGGTACAGCTTTCCGGGGCCTGGGCCCGGGAACGCGCGGTAAAGGTGCGGGCCTTAGAGCCCGGCGTTACCGCCGTGTCCAGCATGCGGGGCCATTCCTCCCACCATCACAACCCATTTTTGGCCTTGAAACGGAAAAGCACCACCGAGCATGCCGGGGACGCCTATGGCTTCAGCCTGGTATACAGCGGCAATTTCCTGGCCCAGGCCGAGGTAGACAACTACCAGGTATTGCGGGTGATGCTGGGCATAAACCCCTTTGGCTTCCGGTGGCGGCTGGACCCCGGCGGCGCTTTCACCACCCCCGAGGCTGTCATGGCCTATTCGCCAGAGGGGCTAAACGGCATGAGCGCCCAGTTCCACCGGCTGTACCGTTCCCGCCTGGCCCGGGGCCCCTGGCGGGACAAGGAACGCCCGGTGCTTATCAACAACTGGGAAGCCACCGTGTTCGATTTCGACGAGGACCGCCTGCTGCGCATCGCCCAAAAGGCCAAGGAATGCGGCGTGGAGATGTTCGTGCTGGACGACGGCTGGTTTGGCAGCCGCAACAGCGACGCATCCGGCCTGGGGGACTGGCAAGTAAACCGGCGGAAGCTGCCCGGCGGCATTGGCGGCCTGGCAGAAAAGGTGGGGCGGCTGGGCATGCAGTTCGGCCTGTGGATTGAGCCGGAGATGGTGAACAAGGACAGCGGGCTGTTCCGGGCCCACCCAGACTACATCCTCCAAACGCCGGGGCGCAGCGCCTCACACGGGCGGAACCAGTTCGTGCTGGACTTCTCCCGCCCGGAGGTGGTGGAGGAGATCTACCGCCAGCTGCACGCCCTGCTTTCCAGCGCCGACATCCGCTATATCAAGTGGGACATGAACCGCTCGATCAGCGAGTGCTACTCGGCAGCCTGGCCCGCCAGCCGGCAGGGGGAGGTGTACCACCGCTATATCCTGGGGGTGTACGACCTGCACCGGCGGCTGCTGGAGGACTTCCCGGATCTGCTTATCGAATCCTGCGCCAGCGGCGGCGGCCGCTTCGACCCCGGCATGCTGTATTACGCCCCTCAAGGATGGACCTCGGACGACTCTGACGCCGTAGAGCGGCTGAAGATCCAATACGGCACCAGCCTGGTTTACCCTTTAAGCTGCATGGGGGCCCATGTCTCCGCCTGCCCCAACGGCCAGGTAGGCCGCACCACGCCCTTGGATACCCGGGGCAACGTGGCCATGACCGGGGCTTTCGGCTACGAGCTGGACCTGGGCAGGCTGGGCCCGGAGGAGATCGAAACGGTGAAAGCCCAGGTGGCGTTCTATAAGGAAAACCGCAGGCTGCTGGCCCAGGGGGACTTCTACCGGCTGTTAAGCCCCTTCCAGGGCAACCTATGCGCCTGGCAGGTGGCCCTGCCCGACGGCGCCCGGGCGCTGGTCATGGTGGCGCGCATCCTCAGCGAGGCCAACGGCCCCTACCGCCGCCTGCCCCTGCGGGGCCTTCTGCCCGGCCGCAAGTACAAGGTAACAGGGAAATACCTCTCTTACGAGGCCTACGGCGACGAGCTGATGCAGTTCGGCCTGATGCTGGAGGACAAGTCCTCGGGGGAGGTGCGGGACGGCTCTGGCCCTTGCCGGGACTTTTCCTCCCAGATCTACCAGGTGGACGCTATTTCATAAAAGTCAAAACCTCCGGCAAAGCCGGAGGCATGAATAGCCCTAGAAGGGCATAATACGGACAAAACCCCTAAAGGGGTCCCGAAAAGGTCTGCCAACTGCATTGCTGTTTCGGGCAA
>CAJTCS010000018.1 GCA_910574995.1 Oscillospiraceae bacterium | reverse complement strand
TGCCAGAAATAATTACGGGAAAGCACATAACACGAAAAAGGAACCATAATAAAAAAGGGCGTACGCTGGGAAACCAGCGTACGCCCTTTTTTATTGCCTGTTCGGCCAACGATACAGTTTACATGGCCGATATACTGCAAGGGGCTATGTAACAGGCAAAAATACCGGAACTGAAGCTTTGACAAAAAATTACGAAAAATATTGACAATCAAATCCATAAGATGTATACTGTAGGCAACAGATAATAATCATCTGTTGCAAAGAGAAGTGGAATTTTATAGGAAGGAGGTGCAAATTATAAAAAAGCTGATCCTAACAAAGCGCGAAGACGAGCTGATGAATTTCTTATGGGATGAGGGCAGGCCGCTGATCGTAGAAGAGATGCTGGATGTAGGCGGCGAACATGAATGGGGGGAAAATTACCTTCGGATTATGTTGCGGTCCCTGGAGAAGAAAGGCGCTGTAGAGGCATGCGGTATGGTGTTGCGTGGCAAACAGTATGCTAGGCAGTTTCGACCGGCTATCTCAAAAGAGGAATTCTATTTACGGCTGGCCATGAACCGGGGTGCAAGCGCCGGCGCGTTGTTGCAGGTAGCAGCGGCAGCTGTGATGAAGGGCAAGAAAGAGGATACAGACGAGGTTGTCCGCCAGTTAGAAGAAATGCTGGAAGAATACAAAGCAAGGACTGACGAGGAAGAATGAACGTAAGTTTCTTTTCACTCTTTATGGCAACCATTTTTAGTACGGTTTTTATTCTGGCTGTTCATGCCTTACGGAAGAATAAGTTCTTCCTGCAGGGATTTGGCGTACTGACAGTTTTGTTACTATATACGCTTTGTACGGGCCGGATGCTTTTTCCCATTGAATTGCCATTTGCTATGCCTATTCGGCTACAGGCCGTTTATAACCAATTTTATCAGGCAGTAGGCCAAGCGGAATATAGGTTGGTGGGGCATGAATGGAGCATTTTAGAGTTTGCCAGGGGTATTTGGATACTGGGCACAGTGGGGTGCCTATCGTTTTTTCTGATTCAGTATGGTGTTTCTTTGTTTCGGCTACGGCGTTTCGAAAATAACCGGAATTTGCAGGCAGAAAAAATCCTGAAGGAAGTGCAAGAGGAAGTTTCCTGTAAGAAAAGGATACATCTGTTTATCTACCCAAGAGTAGAAATACCCAAGGGTATCGGGATCATTCACAAGAGTATACTCCTGCCGTCGAAGGATTACACAAAGCAGGAGTTGTACTACATACTGTTCCACGAATATATGCACTTCTGTAACCATGACCAGATTGTCAAGCTGCTAATCCATATTTTCCGGTGTGTTTTCTGGTGGAATCCGCTGGTATACCTTTTAGAGGTTGACGTAGAAGACATTCTGGAGATTAAATGTGACCTGGCAGTGACTAAACATTTCTGCAAAAGAAAAAAGACGCAGTATATGCATGTGCTGAAACAGGTTTTAAAAGATGCCGATGACGAAGGAAAGTCATGGATGATGCCCTCTATTGTAACGCAGCTGTTTAAACGGCGTAGAGCAGTTACTATGGTAGAACGCTTCTACATGGTAATGAACCAGCCGAAAGACCAGGCTGTAAAGATGTTTCGTATCGGGTTCTTTATTTTATGTATAGCGGTTGTGTTGGCGTCTTATACATTTATTTTGCAACCGTATTATGACTCTCCACCAACAGAAGACATATATACGCATAGTTCGGTTTATGAAACGAATCTTTCTGGTGGGTACATTTTACATCATAAAGATGGCGGTTATTCTTTTATTAAAGAAAATGAAATGATTTTTGATATGAAATATGAAACTGTACAAGTATTTTTAAAAGCCGGATATGACATTAGGGAGGAATAAAACATGGACGGTATTATGCCTCTAATTGATGAAATTATATTGAAGACACGTGTCTATATGGGAAGGCACCAGTATCGCCGTTGGAATGCAACGCGGGGATATTGGATAGATCCCTATTGGATAGATATGTAAGCAAAATATTGAATTTGAAAATAATTGTGTTTATATAGGCAGCAGGAGCGTATGTTCCCGCTGCTTTTTTATATATAAGTGTATTGTGTATTATGTTATACACAATACACAATATGCATATGTGGGCGAGTAAATAATGAAACAGCCCCACAGGTGTTGCTGATACCTGCGGGGCTGTCTCTGCATATAGAGCCATTTACAAGGGTAACGCGGTCCAGGGGCGTTAGGCCCCTGGCAGGTTCTTAGGGCAGCGCCCTAAGCCGCCGGAGGCCTAAGCCTTTACCCTTACATAATATTTTTGCTGTACTGCATCAGGATGGTAGCCATTTCGGCCCGGCTGGCTGTGCCTTGGGGGGCTAAGGAGCCATCGCGCCCGCTAATAAGCCCGGAGGCTACGGCCCAGGACACGGCATCCCAAGCCCAACTGCTTACAGAAGTCCTGTCTGGGAAAGCAGTAAGGGGTACCCGGTCGGAGACATCTATCCCTTGAGATTTGGTGAAATTATAGAGGATTACAGCAATTTGCTCCCGGCTGACCTGGTTATCGGGGGCGAAGGTGGCAGAACTGGTACCTGACACGACCCCATTAGCCTTGCACCAAATTACGGCATTGGTATACCAGGTATTAGGCACGTCGTTGAATGGGTTTGGAAGCCCTACCGCGCTGGGCTTGCCTTCTTTGTTCCAGACTACTTGGGCTGTCTGGGCGCGGCTGACTGTGCCGCTAGGGGAAAACATAGTCTCTGAAATGCCTGCCATCAAATTATTTTGATAAACATACTTCACAGCGTTGGCATACCAGGCATCCGGAGATACGTCTTCAAACACGGTAAAGGGTTCTGGATCTTTATTTATAGGGTCGGTATATTCCCCGTCACCATCTTCGTCAGCAAGGATTTGCATAGAGCCGCTTTCTTCTGTAACTAGCACGCTGTCCTCTTCTGTAGAAAAGGACAACTTTTCCCATTCACTTTCTGGGTCTTCATAGGCGTTTACGGTAACATTTTCCAGATTCCCGGAGAGAATCAAGCCGTCTTCTGTCATCTGCATTTCTAAGGTAAGGGCGTCTTCCCCTTCTACCAGGAAGTTATGCCAGCTAGTAGGTGAATCATTGGCAACCAGGCACAAGCTGGCGGGGCCGTAATCGTCCACATACAGGCCAACAAAGCCATCTGGACTGAAGGTGGCAAAGCCACCCGATGCCGCGCCTACATTCAAGAAGTAATTGTCCGTTTCCAGAGAGCAGGCTAGAGGCTCATCCCCCGAAATGTTATATTCCGTTCCTTCTGGCAGGGAGATGGTGTAACCGTTCCCCTCCTCAGTGAAGGATATGCGTGCGCCTGAACTGGAGGCGGTAGCCTCGCCATCGAAGAAACCATCTTGTATTTCATGGTCTTTCCCATCGATGGTAAGGGTCAGGTTTTTGGAAACAGTATGGATATATTGCACGGTATCAGCCTGGGAATCCCGTGCCCGAGGGTCTTTATAGTGAAGGAATCCAGTGCGGTAGTCTATAGCGTTGATATAGTCCATATCCGCAATTAAGCTGGTTAACTGGGCGTTGTCGGTTTTTAAGTTTTTATGGATAGCCGTGGTAGTGCTATATGCGGTAGTGCCATATGCCCACATGTGGTCATTATAGTAGATAGCTTTCTGAGAAGGCGTTTGGTGGCTTCCAGCTTCATTCGGGTCGTAAATCAGCACCCTGTGGGTAAAGGTATCCATCAGGCCGTAGGCACGCCGGGTGAACACGCCGTCTTCTACAGCATAGCCCAGCACAGCATGGGCCTTTTCAGACCCGTCATAATAATCGAACCCAATCTTAACAAACGAGCCGTTTTTTTCCGCCTGCCGGACCATAGAATCCAGCATCTGAAGCTGCTCTTTCTGCGTACTGCAGTCTTGCACCTGGTCCCCGTGCTTCTTTACCGCAGAGAGGCACTGCTGAAACTGATAAAAATGAAGGGCAGATTTTAAGCTGTTATCCAGCTTGGCTTCTGAAAGTGACTTAGGGGCTCCTGGCATATTAAAGGGATACAGGCTTTCCGTAGCCACTGCGGCTACAATAGCGCACATACCAGAGCAGGATCCATCCCAGGAAATATGGCTGCCTTTATTTATATCGGCGCCATCTGTATTATACCGCATCTTCATATCCTTACCAAAATGAAGGATAGCCCGCTCTACCCCGTTCAAATTCTGCATTAGCCTATTATAATCGGATTTGGTTATGAAATAGCCATTATCTTCCTTCCCTTTTTCAAAGTCATTGGCAAAGCCCCATAGATTTTTTTCATCCAGCTTGCTTATGGCCGGTTCTGAATAGACCCAGTTTACATCGGCGTTCAGATTGCCTACCTTATAAATGATCTGATCCCAGTTTTCGATACGCTCTAATAAGGCGCTTTCCTCACCGGGCGCACAAGCACAGTAGACCGTAGGGAAATAAGTAAAAGCTTCTTTGTCAAAGCTCTTGGGTTTACATTCCTCTGCTAGGAAAATGGGTAGTTCATTCCGGGCAGCCAGAGCAAATACCCCCACAGTTTCCAGCCCTTGTCCCAACGTGATAGACTCGCACTTATCCAGCCCATAAAAGGCGTAGTCCCCGATGCGGAACACCCGGGAAGCTAAAGATTTGCCCACCACTACTTGCTGGATATCGTCCTTCCAGGCGTACCAGGGGGCGGGGTCTTCCCCGTCTGGATGGGTAAAGTCCTTCATGTCCCCCAGGCCCTCGATATATAGGGTGTGGTCCTCTACCTTCCAGCTGACGCTGTACCCTGGCGCGCCGCACATGCCCGAACTGGGCGGTGTTGGTGTGGGGCTGGGAGTAGGCGTGGGTGTAGGTTCTGTGGTCTCGCCGCCGGGCAGAAGATCCCCGTCAGCACAGTGCACAGCTGTATATTCATTCAATACAAGATGCTGGCCGCCCCAGCTTTTATCTAAAAAAGCCTGCCATTGTGATTTTGTGCCGCCAAAGTAAATATCCCGAAGAGCCGTACAGCCAGTAAAAGTGGCATACCCAATTTCTATCACGCTGGCAGGGATAGTGATGCTTATGAGGCTTTCACAGCCGGAAAAGGTTTTACTACTCAAATATTGTACCCCATCTGGAATCCAGATCTCAGGCAGGCTCTTGCAATCTTCAAAAGCATACTGTCCAATCCTCGACACCGTTTTGGGTAATCTGATGTCGGCAAGACTGAAACAATCCCCGAAAGCGCCCTGTCCAACACTTGTTATTGGACCAGCCATTGTTACACTTACAAGGCTATCGCATTGCCTAAAAGTACTTTGCTCAATTGTGGTTACACCCGCAGGTATGTTGGCAATTTCCAGGGCACGGCAAGCCCAAAATGCATGTGAACCGATAGAAGTCACACTATCAGGTATAGAAACCTCCTTCATATGTGAACAGCCGGAAAATGCATAATACCCAATGGAGGTCACGCCCTCTTCTATAACAGCCTTTTGGATAACTACCGTAGAATTATACCGCCATTTTGTCCATGGGGCTAATCCAGGACTAGCGTAATCTGAATCACTATATCCTTTCATCTCCCCTGTCCCGCTGATCGTAAGCGTGCCTTCGCTGTCCAGAGTCCAGGTAAGGTTGTCTCCTTGTGCGCCGCATGTACCTGAATCCACAATTTCTACAGCGGCTGCCGGTATGGGGGGCACCAGGCTTACCGCCAGGCATAAAGCCAACAGGGCCGCTAAAAACCTTTTTTTCATCTTTTGTTCCTCCTTGTTTCCCTTCTTTTGCATATTCTACTATGCCACCTGGAAAATTACAAGGACAAAACAGCTAAAGACGGCGTAATTAACCACTAATTATTGTTATCAGACAATATGGCAAGGACGTAAAATAGAGATTTTTCCCTGCTTTTATATCCAAAACTGTGGGGCAAAAGCCCCCAAAACTCTATCCTGCATTATCTCCCTTTCGAACCGCCTTCTCTGCTGTTTCCCCTTGACAGAGCACAAATAGGTATATTATAATAAAATTATATAATCACACAAGACATATTGTAAATTGTGTATTGTGTTTTGTGTATGTCATATTATACATACTACAGGAAGCGAGGATAGATATGAAGGATATAGCACAAAACCAGGGATTAGGGATTTTACCGGTTAGCACGGCACTTTCCAACCGGTGGGTGGCCTATCTTGACGCAGCCCCAAAAACCATAGAAACCTATGCTAGAGCTATACGTCAGTTTATATGCTTCCTTTCAGAACAGGACATCGTCCAACCCACACGGACCGATGTGTTGGCTTACCGGCATTATCTATCTCAGGGCAAAAAACCAGCTACCGTGCAGCTTTACCTGATGGCCGTAAAGCAATTTTTCAAGTGGACAGCCCAGGAGGGATTGTATCCCAATATCAGCAGCAACATAAAGGGGGCCAAACTGGATAGCGGATTTAAACGAGACTACCTTACCTCTAGTCAAGCGAAAAAGTTATTAAGTGTTATAGATCGCTCCACTTTGAAAGGTCTGCGGGATTATGCTATTCTAGCGTTGATGGCAACCACGGGTTTGCGCACGGTAGAGGTCCAACGAGCCAATCAGGAAGACATGCGGACAAGGGCCGATTTTACAGCCTTATACATACAGGGAAAAGGACAGGAAGAAAGGGTTGAATATGTCAAAATAGTAACGCCTGTGGAGGAGGCCATTCGGATGTACCTAAAAGCCAGGGTGCCAATAGATGGGAAACGGCCCCTATTTACCAGTACTGCCCATCGGAACAGTGGGGAAAGGATGACCACTCGGAGCATCTCTCGTATAGTAAAAGAAAACTTGATAAAAGCGGGACTGGAGAGCGAACGCTTGACAGCCCATAGCTTGCGTCACACTGCTGCCACTTTAAACCTTTTGAACGGCGGTACACCAGAAGAGACACGGCAGCTCTTGCGTCACAGCAGCCTGAATACAACGTTGCTGTATAGCCATGCCCTGGATCGGGAGAAAAACCATAGCGAAGACAGAATCGCGAAGGCTATTTTCAAATATGGAAATTAAGCTTACAGTATTAATCATACACAATATTTTATACACAATACATCATCCATATTACTGTATACAGGAGGAAGTATGCATACATTAGCTATCGTAAATCAGAAAGGCGGCGTAGGCAAATCCACTACAGCGGAAGCTCTGATAGGAGGGCTATCCGTACTAGGCTACAAGGTGCTGGCCATAGACTTGGATGCCCAAGGCAACTTCTCATATACCATGCGGGCTGTTCAAGGCGGCAAGACCATATTAGGTATCCTCACCCAGGAAATTACCGCCCAAGAGGCCATACAACATACTCCCAATGGAGACATAATTCCCGCAAATAAAGCCTTGGCCGGCGCTGATGCTATGATTACCGATACAGGGAAAGAATACCGGCTGAAAGAAGCTCTAGCACCTGTCCAATCCCAGTATGACTACGCTATCATTGACAGCCCACCTGCCCTGGGCATTGCCACAGTGAATGCGCTTACAGCAGCCGATCAGGTAATCATCCCCGCTCAGGCAGATATTTATAGCTTGCAAGGCATTGAACAACTAGCAGAAACCATCCAGCCAGTAAAAAAATACTGCAACCCAGCTCTAACCATAGGTGGTATCCTTCTGACCCGGTTTAATCCCCGGTCTGTACTCAGCCGGGAAATTGCTGTCCTTTTGGAACAGCTAGCCGCTAGACTGGGTACCCGGCTGTATAAAGCCTCTATCCGGGAGGCCATAGCTGTAAAAGAGGCTCAGATTAGCCAGCAGAGCCTGTTTAAATACGCACCAAAAGCAAAAGTTACAGACGATTACAGGGCTTTTATCCAGGAGGCCCTAAGCATACAATGGGAGGTACAATAAATGGCAAGAAAGAAAACATTCGTGACAGATACTCAGCTACAAGAAAACCCAGCTCTCTCTTTTATATCCCAAGAGAGCGTGGACGCAGTAGAAAAGGCAAGGCAACCAGCCGTCTTGAAGAGAGATATAGAAACCAAATCCCTTCCCAGAGATTCAAAGCCGCCGCAGGGATATAAGTGGAATCCGGAATTCATCGAAGTAAAAAGCAAGCGGGTACAGTTGGTAATGCAGCCCAGCCTCTATCATCGAGTAAAGGAAGCCAGCTTGGCAGCAGGGCTTTCCTTCAACGAATATTGCCATCAAATACTAAACCAAGCTACTTCAGATAATTCAAACTAGATATATAAGAATTTCATTCCAGTTTTTGTGGCCTTAAACAGAAATCCTTTTGCTAGAATAAGTAGCAAAAGGATTTCTGTTTCCCGTTTTTATCTGCTATTTATTGAAAATTGATCATAAGCGGCTCAAAAATCCTCTGTAAGGCGTTGTAATTTGTTAACGAATGGATAGGCATGTCTAAAGCCAAACCGGCCTTATAAAGGATTTTCAGGCATTTTACAACGTTTGAGATTTACTTGGTTCTTCCATTATATCTCGCTCAATGGACGTTTTCAGGTACTGGAACCGGTTGGCAATCTTTTTCTTAGCTGCATACAGCTGCAGTAAGTCATATTTTTGACGTAAATAGTGAAAACGTTCTAATCCATTCTGGATATCATAGGGAATGAATTGAAGTAACAGATCTAACAGCACCCGCATCTCCTTATCAGGGAATTCATACTCACAGGCCTCAGCCAGAAACGCCAGTTGCTCAGAACTATACTGATTGGCATGGTCTTCTATCGGGCTTTGATGGTTTTCAAAAGACTCGAAAGACAGCTGACCTTCCAACTGGTCAGCCAGGGTCTCCAGGGTGAAGCGTACCGCTACTACTTTTCGCCCTTTTTTTACCGATTCATAAACGTAACGGAGATTGGTCTTCTCTACCAACTCTTTATGGCATTTTTTCAGAACCAGGTCATTAAATCGCTTGAACGCACTATACGTATCTGCTGTGCACTGCAGAATGCCCTTTAAGACGTCTAGGGGAACTTCCCAAGTTTTCCGGTACCGTTCCCTCTCCAAATACAGGTACAATACGTAACTATATCTGGAAGTCAGGTGTATCACGTTAGCCAATCTGTACCGAAGGTATCCCAGATTTTCTGGGTTAAAAATGTACTCCATAGCAGACATACTAGCCCCTAAGTCTACCTGCCACAGGCCGTCGTTATCCTGATAACAGGCTGCTTTCTCAAAAAGAGCAATTTTTGCGAAACCCCGGTCCTTGCTCTCATCCCGGATGGTAACAGGCTGAAATAAGTTGTCAATGCGCTTTTCCAAGTCGGAAGACTTTATCTGTGTAACCCCCAAAAGCTCTTCAATTTTACCTTTCTCAAGACGGATGAAACGCTTTTCAGGCGTGTGGCTGTTGATGCGTGACAGATATGCGTCCAGAATCTTCAGTTCTGGAAGCGTTAGGTTGCTTTCTGACAAGGATAGCAGGGGCGTGGATTTTTGGACAATGTGGTTTTCTGCGTTGCGCCCTTTGCCTGTATAATCCGGTATTTCCGGTAGTTTTTTCCTCCGGGGCATCACTCGGCCTCAGATATGCTGAAATCGAAACGCCCGCCAAAAATCAAACCTGCCGCACGCTCTGCTTTGGAAAGCTTTTGGAACTGGCCCATGCAGTACTCATAGCGGGCAAGTACATCATCCCGGCCGGCTGCCGCCAAGGCTGCATAGTCAAAATCGATATAGTCATGAATCAATATCCGCCCGGTCTCATCCCACTCCTGCCAGCTAATCTCATATTTTGACATGCCATCACCTCCATGCTTTAACTATACCACAAAGGACATATTTTTGTCAAATTTAAATTATGTCCTAAGAGTGAAAAGTCTATGTCCTTTGCTGGAAAAGTCTATGTCCCTTCGTGGAAAAGTCTATGTCCCTTCGCGGAAAAGTCTATGTCCTATTTATCTGAAAAGCCGCATAAATACTAGGGTTTTTGACCCCGGTAATCAAGGGAGTAATCAAGGGAGTAATCAAGATTAATTAATCAAGGGGAAAAACAGGGAAACAGATTGACGGAGTTTTCCACAATCCAGTACAAAGTACACAGTATTTTTTTCAAATATTATGCATTATTTCCATTAGACAGGAACAAATGTCTTTAGGACATACGGTTTTCCATGAATCGACACTAAAAAGCATCATGCACATACGAAAGCTTAAAATTTGCATAAAGAAATTTATTGGGCAATTTGAAGGAAAAGAGCGGAAACTCTGTTGACATTTCAAGCAAAATGCTCTATAGTTTATGGTGTATAACGATTTCAGTACAATACATATTGCGCTGAAACCACCACAAATTTTTGTACTCAGCGAAAAGGCTGGGAACACAAAACAGGAAGGAGAGGAACAACGTTGAAAAGGATGCTGAAAAGGGTCTTGGCTCTTACCCTGTGTATGGTCATGATCCTGGGCTGCGTCACCACAGCCAGCGCGGCTGAAGGTGAGGATACGCCCGCAGGCAACACCCTCACCGCCATTGGCGATGTAAAGGCCTTTGGGGAGATCGTTACCAAGGTGAGAGTGGAATTCACAGAGCCTTTCGAGGGTAGCCTGGATGACGCGCAAGTCATCGTAACGTACATGGCGACTCCCGAAGGGAGCGAAGAAGCCGTAGAGACAACATACGAGCGCGAGGTTATAAATTCCAGCTTATCCGAGGATAAACTGGAAGCCACCTTCGACCTAGTCGAAGGCGGCTTCGCAATGGATCCCTGGAACACCAAGGATTTTGTGCGCTATGAAGTAAAAATCGGCGAAATCTCCATTGTGGGGACAGATTTTGAATCCCCTGATGTGGATAAGTTCGAGGCTGTGACCTATACCACCCCTGAATATGAGTTCCGCGGTGAGACAAAGACCACTATGGACGCCCGGGCGTACGCCCCGGACACAACGGCTTATGAGAAGCCTGAGGCCGGCTATCCTCTGGTCGTATGGCTGCACGGCGGTGGCGAAATTGGTACAGACAACCGTATCCAGATCGCGGCCAACAACGTGCCTCAGTGGACAGAGGAGGAGACCCAGGACATCTTTGGCGGCGCTTATATCCTGGCCCCCCAAAACCATGCTGGGGCCAGTGCTGAAGCGACAATGAGCCTAATTGAGCAGTTTATAGAGGAGAAGGGTGACATCGATACCAGCCGTGTGTATGTAGGCGGCTGTTCCTATGGCGGTATTGCTACCTGGACTATGATCCGTACCTATCCCAGTTTCTTTGCGGCTGCTTATCCCATCTGTTGCGGTCCCAGCGGTGGCCTGACTGCCCAGGAGGCCAAGGCTTTGTCCAACCTGCCTATTTACATGACGGTTTCTACCGGTGACAGTTCTGGTATCGTTTCTGGTATGATCCAGGCCTACAACGACCTGAAAGCGGCAGGGAATGACAACGTGCACTTTGCCATGTTCGAGCACAGTGAGTTCGAGGGCCAGGATAAGTTCGTAGAAGCCAGAGGCGTAGGCGCTCTTGATCATTGGAGTTGGGTCTATGTGCATGACAACTACGATGCTGACGGTGACGATTATGATGGCAAGAACTTCATTGACTCTACTGTCAATGGTGTGCACAACGATGGAAAGATTGTCATTGAGGACAGTGTGCTTACTTACAACTATACTGAGAATGAAGAAGAGAAGAGCATCTCCCTGAATGGCAAGACCGAGAAGCCCAAGGATGTTGGCTATCCCACCATCAAAGAGTGGATTGCCGACCAGGTAAACGAGCCTGCCGACACCTTGACTATCATCCGTGACGTGAAGGCATTCGGCGAGATCGTAGATGGCCTGCAGGTAGACTTTGTAGAACCCTTCGAGGGCAGCCTGGAAAGCGCGAAGGTCACCGTTACGGTTGCAGACAAAGACGGCGTCGAACAGGAGTATCCCCGCACGGTTGTGAACGCGACCCTGGCGGACGATAAGATGAGCGCGACCCTGGAGTTGGAAGAAGGCGGCTTTAGCACCGATCCTTGGAACTCCGTAGGGTACCTGGGGTATAAAGTAGAGATCGGCGACAAGGTGATTACCCAGATTGCCGGTGACATCTCTCCTGATGTGGATCAGTTTAATGCTGTAACCTATACCACCCCTGAATATGAGTTCCGCGGCGAACCCAAGACCACCATGGACGCCCGGTATTTCGTGCCTGACAAGGCAGTTTATACTAAGCCCGAGGCTGGCTATCCCCTGGTGATCTGGCAGCATGGCGGCGGCGAGCAGGGCACGGACAACCGTATCCAAATCGCGGCTAACGACGTGCCTGCATGGGCGGAGAAGGATTCCCAGGATATCTTTGGCGGCGCCTATATTCTGGCTCCCCAAAACCATGCTGGGGCTAGCGTAGAAGCGACTATGAGCTTGATCGAGCAGTTTGTTGCAGAGATGGGCGATATTGACCCGAACCGTATCTACATCGGTGGCTGCTCTTACGGCGGCAGTGCTACTTGGGCGATGATTCGTACCTATCCTGAGTACTTTGCTGCTGCTTATCCCATTTGCCGCGGCCCTGTGCCGGTTTTGACAGATGAGGAAGTCAAGTCTTTGGTTGATCTGCCCATTTATATCACGGTTGCTGCTGGCGACAATGCAGACCGGGTATACGGCCTGATTGAAGCTTACAACCAGCTGAAAGCTGCGGGCAACCAGAATGTACACATCACTTTGTTTGACCACAGCGAATTCGAGGGTCTGGAAGGCTTTACGGAAGCCAACGGCGTAGGCGCTTTGGATCATTGGAGCTGGGTGTATGTACATGATAACTATGACGCTAAGGGCGATGACTTCGACGGAAAGAACTTTATTGACAGTTCTGTAGACAAGGTATATGAGTATAACACTGGTCTGACTGGCGTTGAGGGGAAAATTTCCACCAAGCTGACAGTGCAGGATGGCGTTATCACGTATGCTTATACGGTTGATGGGACAGAAACCACCATTACTTTGGACGGTAAGAATGAGCGCCCCGAGGATGCGGGCTGTGAGACCATCAAAGAGTGGATCGCTGCCCAGAACCTGCAGAACAGTTCCGCTGGCACTTTGACCGTCGTGCGCGACGTGAAAGACTTCGGCGAAATCGTGACGGAACTGCGTGTCGTGGCCGACGAGCCTATTGCAGATGACCTGGACAGCGTGCAAGTGTTCGTGACCGTGAACGGCGAGCGCATGGAGCGGGAAGTTGAGGATGTCCTGCTGGCGGAAAACGGCGGCAACGAGGCCGTTATCAAACTGGTAGAAGGCGGCTTCAACACCGATCCCTGGAACAGCGTGAACTATCAGGCTTACGAAGTGAAAATTGGCGACCTTACCATCAACAAGGTTGTTGATGACATCTCCCCCGATGTTGACAAGTTTGAGGCTGTAACCTACACTGTGCCCGAGTACCAGTACAGCGGCGAACCCAAGACTACCATGGACGCCCGGTATTTTGTACCTGATAAGGCTGTTTATGAGAAGCCCGAGGCTGGTTATCCCCTGGTGATCTGGCTGCACGGCGGCGGCGAGACCGGCACGGACAACCGCATCCATCTGGCTGCTAACAACGTGCCTGCATGGACCGAGAAGGAATCCCAGGATATCTTCAACGGCGCCTATGTGCTGGCTCCCCAGAACCATGCTTCCGCTGGTACTGGCGCGGCTGCTGCTACCAAGAGCCTGATCGACCAGTTCATCAAAGAGATGGGCGACATTGATACCGACCGTATCTACATCGGTGGCTGCTCTTACGGCGGCATGGGCACATGGCAGATGCTGCGGAACTATCCCGACTTCTTTGCAGCTGCTTATCCCATCTGCGGCGCGGTTTCCGGTGAGGGTGCTATGGGCGCTTTGACCGACGAAGAGATCAAGAGCCTGGCCAACCTGCCCATTTATATGACCGTGTCCTCCGGTGATACCATCTTCCGGTTCCCCTATGGCATGATCGAGACCTATAACCGCCTGAAGGCCGCTGGCAACAAGAACCTGCACATTGCCATGTTCGAGCACAGCGAGTTTGAAGGCCAGGACGGCTTCGTAGAGCTGAAGGGCGTAGGCGCTTTGGATCATTGGAGCTGGGTCTATGTACACAACAACTACGACGCCAAGGGCGACGATTACGACGGCAGGAACTTCCTTGACTTTAGCAAGGATGCCACTTACAACGACGGCCGTACCACCATTAAGGACGGCGTCCTGACCTATAGCTACACCTCTGGCGACGACACCTTTACTATCGCCCTAGACGGCAAGAACGAGCGTCCCGAGGACACCGGCTATGAGACCATCAAAGAGTGGATTGCTGCCCAGAAGAAGGGCAATGAGCCTCCGAAGAAGGACTTTACAGATGTGCCTGCTGACGCATGGTATGCCAATGCTGTAGAGTACGTTGTTGCCCAGGGTATCATGGTGGGCACCAATGACGGCACTACTTTCGAGCCTGACACCAAGACCACCCGTGCCATGGTTGCCCAGATGCTGTATCAGCTGGAGGGCAAGCCTGCTGCTTCTGATCCCACATTCTCCGACGTTCCTGCCGGCGAGTGGTTCAGTAACGCGATTGCTTGGGCTGCGGAGAACAAGGTTGTCAACGGTTACGAGAACAATAAGTTCGGCCCATACGACACGGTAACCCGCGAGCAGCTGGCTATGATGCTGTATAAGTATGCCAGCTTCAAGGGCCTGGATTTGACGGGCGCTGCCGATTTGACGGCGTTCCCGGATGCTGGCTCTGTGAGTGACTGGGCTGAAAAGGCTGTAAAGTGGGCTGTTTCTGAGAAGCTGATCAATGGTAAGACCAATGATGGTGTTACCTACCTGGATCCCCAGGGCCTGGCAAGCCGTGCTGAGGTTGCGCAGATCTTCATGAAGTTCTGCCAGAAATAATTACGGGAAAGCACATAACACGAAAAAGGAACCATAATAAAAAAGGGCGTACGCTGGGAAACCAGCGTACGCCCTTTTTTATTGCCTGTTCGGCCAACGATACAGTTTACATGGCCGAT
>CAJTCS010000017.1 GCA_910574995.1 Oscillospiraceae bacterium | reverse complement strand
GTTCAAGCTATTTACAGCAGATAGATAAGGCGGTCAATGAAATCAAGCAGGACAGCGGAAGGGAGATGGAATACATGACGCTGGCTATGAAAATGATGGATGAACGCAAAGAAGCCTTTGAGCAGGGCCAGGCCAGAGGCCGGGCGGAAGGCCGAGCAGAGGGCGAACGCGCCAGCCAGGTCAAGACCATCAAGCGCATGTTGTCCCGGAACATGAGCCTTGAGGAAATCAGCGACATGATTGGATTGGATCTGGAAGAAGTGAAAAGGCTGGTCGAAAAGAAATAACACCCTGCATTTCATTTGTAAGAGCACTCACAAAGAGTGCTCTTTTTGTAATCAGAAAACCACTCGCAAGGCGAGTGGTTCAAAAAAAGCCTAATGGCGATGATGAAGACAAAAAACCTCCCTTTGCAATGGTTGACCCGCGCGTTTTTATCCGCACTCCACACCAGCTTCCGGATGCCGTTGCGCTTGCAGATGTCGGCGCACAGGTTGATGAGCGACTTCCAGACATTGGCGTTGATGGCGTAGGGGTAGAACGCGTCGGAGGCGCACTCAATGGTGATGGCCCGGTGGTCATTGGCCCAGTCGGATGTACACCAGGAGCGGTCACACTCATCCACAATGGTGCAGACGCGCCCGTCCGGGCCGATGCCATAGTTGCAGCTGGCCCCCAAATTAGGGTTGCTGAAATGGGCACACAGGCTTTCCACACCCATCTGCCCCACCACACAATGGATGGTGATGGTATCGATCTTATGGTTCCTTGGGCTGTTCCGGTTGGGGCTGATCACCCGCATGCAGCTGAGATTACTGTTA
The DNA here is from genome assembly GCA_910574995.1 of Oscillospiraceae bacterium. Classification (GTDB taxonomy): domain Bacteria; phylum Bacillota; class Clostridia; order Oscillospirales; family Acutalibacteraceae; genus Acutalibacter. The sequence goes on along the minus strand of CAJTCS010000017.1, from coordinate 28,006 downwards.
TTCATGGTCCACCTCCGGCAAGCCTGCCACGCTGGTTAAGAGGGACAATACCCCGGCCATAAGGGCCGTGCTGCCCACCACCAGCCAGTCCACCTCGCTGACCACAGCCGCCTGGGCTACCGTTTTCACGGCCCGGACGCCCGCCGCTTTCCACCATTTTTTACTCATGATTCGTTCCTCCTTATAAAAAGTCGTGTTTTTTCAGCCGGTCATCATAGACCCGGCCTATGTTGGCTATGGCATGGACGGCCCGGTTGTTCTGATAATCCGGGTGTTCCTTGCAATAGCGTTCATAGCAGTTGATGTTGTAGAAGATCTCGTTAAAATCCTCTTCCGTGTGCTTTTTCTCCCAGAGCAGCTCCGTGTTAAACTGCAAAATTTTGGCCCGGTGCATGTCCGCGTCCCTCTCGTCGTCGGCCTGGACGTGCTTTTCCAGCCGTTTTTCCAAACAGCCCAGCTTGTCCAGCACGTCGCCGTTGATGGCCTTGCCGATCCACCGGGCAATGGCCGACCAGGGGTTTACCTGGATGGGCGCAACCTGTACAAGGGTCAGCAGCAGGAGTAAACTTCCCCCGCCCCAGGTGAAAATTTGGGCAAAAGACATTTTTCCACCCCCTTTCAGGCAAAAATAAAACGCCCGGCTTGACATTGCCGGAGCGTATGATATAATAAATATAGAGAGGGCGCTGCTACATGGCGGTCAGCCCTTAACAGTTAGTAAAATTGAATTACTAGCCGTTCGGGGTCCAGCCGAGCGGCTAGTACGCTTTTGGGGCTAAGTAAGCCAGCAGCAGAGCCGCCAGCACTAAGCATACTGCCAAACGCAGCAGCTTCTGTCCCATATCGCGCCACCTCCCTCCTTGTTGAAAGTAGGGGAAGTGTACCCCCCCTTTCGGAGGCTGGCTAACCGCTTTGAATTATGCAGCAACGTCCTCTTGCCTGGCGCATGGCGCCGGGCACTTTTTATTATACCAGGTTGTCGGGTTTTGTCAATTCCCGCTGGGTTCTTCCGGCCCGGTATTGGCGGCCGCTTCAGGCCTGGAAAGGGAAAGGCTCAGCTGTTTGTCGCCGGTGGGCAGCAGACGCTGGGAAAGGAAGTGTATCTTGCTGCACCCAGCGGCCTCTAGGCAGGTTTTCCCTCCTACGGACACGGCCAGGCTTTCCAGCGCGCCCTCTTCCTGCAAAAGCCCCAGGTACCAGGCCAGAGGGTGGGCCGCGGGCGTGGCCTCCACCCGCAGGGTAAGCCCCAGGGAATCCAGGCCGTAGACTTCCTCCACGGCGGTGGCGGTAAACGTCTTGCCGGTAGCTAATTTCACTGTAAACATTTATAGTCCCTCCAATCGTTTCAAGTTCTGCCATTCCCCTTTTGGGATGATTTCCAGCGCCCAATCTTCCGGGATGTGGATGGCAAAGCGTTTGCCCATCCCCCGGGCCCTGTAAAGCCTATTCCAATAATAAGCGTTGGCCAGGGCGCGGGCCTTGTGCATTACGCAGATAAAAGTGGCCCGCTTGTCCGGGGTGCCAAAGACCTGGTAGTTGTACGCCGAGCACCAGGAACAGCCCTCGGCGATAGGGCAATCGAAGCACTCGTCTGTGGACTGTGACCGTCTATCAACGCACTTTAGGCAATGGGCACAGCCCCGCTCCTCTTCCGTGCCCAAAATGCCATGGCCCACATGGCCGATGGCCAGGGGCTTTACCCCCGGCCCCAGGGAATTGGGCATGTAGCGGATGCAGGGATAGATGCTCCCCGTGTAGTCTACGGCGATCATATCCCCCGTGCCCCCACACCAGTTCTGGACGTCGGCGGGGTCCTTGGGCTTGAAAAAACCTTCCTCAAAGATGGAAATATACACATCGTCCAGGCCGTTTTCAATAAGGTAGTCCGCGCACAGCTTCAGCTGCCCGTAGAGCGTCTGGGCGTGCTTTGCCGTCCAGCCCTCTTCGTAGACGCAGTTCAGGTTGATCTCCTTATAGCCCAGGGCCAGCAGGTTCTGCAGGGCTTCAAAAACATACCCCACGTTGGGCGGGGCGATGGTCATTTTGCTGCCCATTTTGCCTCCCAGCACCTTCGTGAAATGCTCCACCCCGGCGATGGCGATATCGTAGCTGCCCCTGCCGTCCGGGAAGACCCGGCACGCGTCATGGAGCCTCTTGCTGCCGTCAATGGAGATGGAAAAAGACAGATGGGGCAGGTGCTTGTTGATGTACGCCCGCACCTTCGGGTCAAAGTATTCGGTGCCGTTGGAGCAGATGGACAGCCGGAAACGGTTGGCCCAGGGGTGCCGCAGGCGGACCATTTCCCCGATAAAATAGTCGGTAACGCGGTCTATCAGGCTGATCTCCAGCAGCGGTTCCCCGCCGATGAACTCGATGACCACGCCCGGCGAATTTCCCGGGTTGATGTATTCATTATCTCCCCGTAAAATCAAGTCGGTGAACTTTTTCGCCGTCTCGAAGCTCATGGCATGATGGGCTTTCACAGTTTGGTAGCATTTCGTGTGTAGAAGAGTTAACAAGTTAACTCTCCTTGGCCTTACCCCTGGCAAAGAGTACAATATCAAGGGCGTTTTGATGGACAAGTCTACCAATAAAAAGCTGTTGGTGGACGGGAAAGAAATCACTTCCTCCGCTGAGTTTACGGCAGAAAAAGAAAATGGCACGATTGAAGTCTCCTTCACTTTTGGCTGCTCTGGGCTGGCGGGCAAATCCATCGTAGTCTTTGAAACCTTGTACCAGGACACCCTGGAAGTAGCCGTCCACGCGGATATCGAGGACAAGGCACAGACTGTAACCGTCAACGCGAAGGGCGGCTTGCTCATCAAGAAAACCGCGGAGGACAACTTTGTGGAAGGTATCTCCTTCCTGGTGACGGGCAAGGATTACGCCGAAACCTTCAAGACAGATGCGCAGGGCGAAATTTATATCCAGGACTTGCCCCTTGGCGAGTACACTGTCACCGAAATTGAAAACGATATTACGGCCCGTTACGTGATTGAGGACGGAAAGACTGTCACCGTGGAAGCTGGCGAGGATGCCGCTACCGTAGAATTCCGCAACAAGCTGCGCCGGGGCAACATCCTGGGCCGCAAGACCAACGAGGCCAAGAAGCCGCTCACTGGCGTGGTGTCCGGCCTGTTCCCCGCCGATGCAGCGGAATTCCCCATGGAGGACGCTGTCGCCACAGCCCAGACTACCCACGACGGCAGCTTCATATTCGGCAATGTGCCCTATGGATGTTTCCGCTATTGCTTGCCCTGCCTAAAGGCAGGCTTTCCTGTGCATATTCTTGCTTAAAACTACCTCTCATTGACCGACCCCTGATTTCCAGAAAGAAAAACCCCTTATTTTCCCCCAACGGTCGGCTCTGCCATTCGATGTTATCCGCGCGGTAGGTCTCGCCTGTCGGCTCAGTCGGCGTTTGACGGTCCCCACTGGGGACCAGCGCCCCCGCGCTTTAACCTGTTTGTCTTTTTGACCATTTTCCCCTCTCAAAAAGCTGGATATTTTCTCATTCAAACCGCATATCTTACTCTGCAAAAAGCTGCCCTCACAAACCGTTATAAATGCCTTCATACGGCTCAATACCCCGTTAAAAAAAGCCCGCCCTCTCCGTTCACAAATTCTTTACAACCAAACTACTGGAATAGTATTGACAGCCCTGTACTACTGTGATAGTATGGGTACAGACTATTGCAATAGTTTTAAAGAAAGGAAAGACCTCTATGTCAATTAAACTGTTCGATTCCGAGCTTAAGGTGATGCACGTGCTTTGGCGCGGCGGCGACCGCACCGCCAAGGAAATTTCCGATATCCTTAAGGCTGAGACCGGCTGGAACATGAACACTACCTACACCGTCATCAAGAAATGCATCGCCAAGGGCGCCGTCCAGCGCAGCGAGCCGGGCTTTGTCTGCCACGCCCTCATCCCCAAAGAGGCCGTGCAGGAAGCCGAAACCGACGAGCTCATCGGCAAGCTGTTCGACGGCTCTATAGATCAGCTGTTCGCCGCGCTGCTGGGAAACAAAAAGCTCTCGGCAGAGCAGATTGCCCGGCTGAAAGAGCTGGTGGACAGGGAGGCGGGGCAATGAATCTCTGGCAAATGTCCCTCTCCGGCGGGGCCATGATTATCGTGACCGCCCTTATCCGGGCGCTGGCCCTGCACCGGCTGCCCAAACGGTTCTTTGTTTTGCTTTGGACGCTGGCGCTGGTACGGCTGCTGATACCATTTTCCCTGCCTGCGGCGTGCAGCGTGTACTCGCTTTTGAACAGGCCCTCTTCGGCTACAGTTTATCAGCCCGGGCCAATAGGCACACCTCTCATCCCCGCTGTAATGCCAGGCGAAGTCACTGAAACACCCGCCATTACAAGCCGTGCCGCCACAAGCATTGACCCCTTGGCCGCGCTCTGGCTGGCCGGTTTTCTGGTCTGCTCCTGGTACTTTATGGCAGTCTATGTAAAATGCCGCCGGGAGTTCCGGGAGGCCTTGCCGGTGCGCAGCGGGTTTGTAGAGGGGTGGCTTATGCGCCACCCGCTTCGCCGCCCCATCTCCGTCCGGCAATCGGACAGGATTGCCGCGCCCTTGACCTACGGCGTTTTGCGCCCGGTAATCCTCCTGCCAAAAACCACCGGCTGGGCCGACACAGAGACCTTACACTATGTGCTGGTTCACGAGTGGGTGCATATCCGGCGGCTTGACGGGCTGCTGAAGCTGGCCCTGACCGCCGCCCTGTGCATCCACTGGTTCAACCCGCTGGTGTGGCTGATGGTGCTTCTGGCCAACCGGGACATGGAACTGGCCTGCGACGAGGCGGTGTTGAGGCTCCTGGGCGGGGAGGCCAGAACCGGGTACGCCCTGGCCCTCCTGCGCATGGAGGAACGGAAAAGCGGGCTGAACCTGGCTGGCAGTTATTTCAGTAAAAATCCACTTGAAGAAAGGATAAAAGCAATGTTGAAACGAAGGAAGACTTCCCTGGCCGCGCTGCTGGTGGCGGTGGCGCTGCTGGGCGGGACAGGGGCGGTTTTTGCCACCTCTGCAAAGGCCGGGAACCAGGAGGACCCCCTCCTCCCGGGAGTCACGGCGGAAACCACCTATTCAACGGAAAGCAAGGACAGCCTTCTGTCCTACACGGATGCCGACGGTGTCACCTACTACAGCTGGGACGAGGGCAGGACCTGGAGGGCTATGACGGATGAGGAATTCGCCGCAGCCTACCCCGCCCCGGACGTGGAATGGTGGACGGCGGAGGAATACGCCGCCTGGCTGGAAAATGAAAAAGAGGCTTTACAGGACATGGTCGGCTCCAAGGGCTGGACCTCCGGCGCAGGCTGGTTCACCTGGACCCAGGAAATGGTGGACGAGACGATAGCTGAGTACGAGGAAATTCTGAACATGATTGAGAGCGGCTATCTGGTATCCAAGACCGTGGACGGAGACGAAAACACCATGCTCATGAGCGGCGGGCCCTTGCAGGCCACAGCAACCGATGATGGCGATACGGTGGAAAAGGGCGAAATGGACTATGAAACCCTCTTTGCTGATTACAAGCGCCGCGGGCTGGCTTTCGGGGACAACGACGGCAGCCTGTACTGGAACGGCCAGCGGGTGCGCATCTTTGTGGACAGCGCGGAGTATGGGGACGGCTATGCCTCCTGGTACGAGCACTATGACCCGGAGGGCACGGTGGACGTGCGCACCGTCCGGGAACGGGTGGACAACAGGGACGGAAGCTTCGACCCCATGGGGCCGCTGGTGCGGCTGGAGGAATTCGAGCCCGAGCAGATGTTCCTGGACGCCCTGGAAGGCCAGCGGTATGTGGGTGCTGAATTTCAGTACGAGGCTGAGCGCACCGCCCAAGAACTGGAACGCTACGAGGCGTTTGGGCTGGCCTTTGATACGAATACCAACGGCCCTACGGGCAGCCTCTCTATGAGCTGGAACGGCCGGCCGGTGCGCAGCCTGTTCGACCCGGAACGCCGGCTGTGGGTCTGCAACAGCTTGGGTACAGAGGGGCTGAACCTGGAGGCGGTGTATGAGGGCGGCCAGCTTACCGGCCTGCGGGAGAGCGATGAGAAAAGCTATGTAGAGGCCGCTATGGTGATAGGCAGCGAAGCCACTGTGGCAGAAAGCGATGGGAACGACGGCTCCGGCGAGACAATCGCAGAGCGTATGGAGCCCTTTGCCGCCTATGGTGTAAGCTACCAGGAGATAAGCGGGAAGAAGGTCATCCGCTATAAGGGCAAGGCGGTGGACAGCTTCGCCGATGTAAGGCCGGACGGAAGCGTGTTCTCTGTGGGCTCCACCGATGGTGGGGAAATGGATTTGGTGACGGTTTATGACTGGGATGGCGGGCTGAGCGGGGTCAAGATTATGGAAAACTAAACCAACTGTTTTCAGGACAGCCCCTCTTCATTGCTTAGCAGCACAGTTTTTGAGAGATCGATGTGGTTTGACAAAAGATGATTTCTATAGTTAATATTACAATCAGAGTTGTGCTTTTCCGCGCAAGGTGTCCCACTGTCCGCCTCATATTTTCCCGTTTTGCTGTTTGAGAATTTTGAACATCATCCATAAAGCATCACAAGCTGGCGAGACATGTGTTTGGCGATTGCGTTTGGCCCAACCACGTGGAAAATCGGCGCCGTATCACCACCAGAGCATCGGCGGTTTCTCGTCTGGTCGTATCCGGTTCAAATTTTCCCATCTGGCACAGCATCAAAAGTTAAACCCGTCTGTAATTCTTTGCAGGCGGGTTGTGTCTTAGTAGTGCCGGAGAAGTATTTTCGCTTGTGCTCTCCCCTCTCATCCATGTACCAAACTGTGCCGCCCCAAAGGCAGGATTTTCTCTGCCCTCGACTATGCTCTGTTCAGGTCTAGGGGCCGCCCTTGCGCAAGTGCCCACTTTTATGGTATAATCATTCAAACTCAGACTCTCGTTTTGAGCATTTTTGAGACAAGACAATCCTCGAAAGGGTTTGCCGCAGGAGGATGTTGATTTATGGACTATGATTTTAAATCCCTGTCAGACTATGATTTTGAGCAACTGGTTTGCGACCTGCTCAGTGTCCAGTTAGGGCAGCCGATAGAGAGCTTTCGCCGGGGCAGGGATTCAGGAATCGATCTGCGGTATACCACGGCAGGCAAGAGGAAAGCGATAGTCCAATGCAAGCACTACGCTAAAACACCGTTTTCTGGACTATGTCTCACCATGGAAAAGGAATACAATAAAATTAACCGGCTGTGCCCAGAGCGGTACATCCTTGTCACGTCCCAATTTCTTACTCCTATGGAAAAGAACCGATTACTGGAAATTTTGACGCCCTTTTGCAAATCGACGGGAGATATTTTGGGTGGAAGTGAGCTTAACACGCTGCTTCGGCAATATCCAACGGTGGAACAGGCCCATTATAAGCTTTGGCTGACCAGCTCGGCGGTTTTGGAAAAAGTCCTCCACGGAGGAATACATCAACAGAGCGCCGTAATGGAGGAGGAGATTCAGCGCAAGCTTAAACTCTATGTTCAGAGCAAGAAAGCCTATAGCAAGGCGCGTGAAATGCTGAAAAAATTCAACTGCTGCATCATATCTGGTATACCGGGAATCGGAAAGACCACCCTGGCGGAAATTTTGTCAATCTATTATTTAGACCAAGGCTACCAGATTATCAAAGTGCGATCCGATATTCAGGAGGCCCTGCTGGCGTATCGCCCCAACAGAAAACAGGCATTCATCTATGATGACTTTTTGGGCAGTACAGGCCTAGAGATGAAAGAGAACAAAAACGAGGGGCAAGATCTGCTGATCTTTCTAGACTTCATTTCCAGGCAGAAAGGGAAGAAAGCCATTCTGACCACTCGAGAGTATATTCTCAATCAAGCCCGTCAAGGCAGCGAGGAATATGCCAGAGAGAATTTCGACTACAAAAAGTGTATTATTTCCTTGGAGGATTACACTAGGGAGGATCGAGCCCGTATCCTCTACAACCATCTCTTTTTCTATGGTGTGCCCCGGGAAGACATCCAGGACTTGCTGACAGAAGACAGGGTAATTAATCTTATCGATCACCCCAACTACAGCCCCCGGCTAATTGAGACTGTCATCAAACTCTGGCATACCACCGAGGGCGATAGCTTTTATCGTTTTTGCGCCAATATACTGAACCACCCCAGCAAGCTTTGGGAACACGCATTCTGCCGCAAAATCAGCCCGGCAGCGAGGGACCTGCTACTCCTGTTGTGTCCAGTACAGAAAATAATAGCAATCTCGGAACTGAAAACACGTTACGAGGGCTATCACCGGGAAAAGTGCCGTATACAAAACTTACCTTTGAGCATGACTGATTTCAGGGACGCACTGAAAGAAACAGAGGGGACATTCATCCGAATTAGCGAAAATAGTGTGTCTTATCACAACCCCTCCGTACGCGACTTTATCCACGGCTACATCAAGGAAAATGACGCGGAGTTCAAAACGCTGTGTGAAAACGCAGCGGATTTTGATTTCTGCATCCTACTGATATATTTAGACCATGAGCTATGTAGGCGTATTCCAGAAGAACTAGCAGCAACCCTCTGGCGAACAGTAAGCAAGGACAATCCGTTTAGGCTGGCCGTACAAATCAGGGATTTGGAACGAGTTAATATACGCCTACATATGAAAGATATCCAGCAGGTCATACGGCACATGTTAGAATTGCTTTTAGGCAAACTAGAAAAGGCATGTAAGACTATGTCAGAAGATAACTGGCACGAGGGGATCTCCCCCGATTACCTCAAAGAGATTTTGGAGAATTTAAGCGTTTCTGAATATGGGGCGGAACGGGCCGCCGCGCTGTTCGACGTGTTTCTCCGGTATTCTTTGGCGTGGTTCCAGTATTCCTTTAGCTATTCGGTGGATGATTTTCTCATCTTCCCGCTACTTCATAGCAAGTACTCATTTTCTGTACAAAAGGAAACCTTTCAAGGAGTATATGAAGCCATAAAAGATTACCAGTATGAATTGGCCAAGGATAATATTGATAGCATAAGTTACGAGGGCGAGGGCGAGGAGTATCAGGAGAAACTGAAAGAGTTAGAGGAATTTTTTGGGATAGATCTGTGTGATATTCTTTCAGAAGTGGAAGATCGTATTTTTGAACTCAGAGAGGCCGAGGAAGGCGCTGAAGATACGGATTGGAAAGATGACTCATTTTGTAAGAAAGAGTTGAATAACCTGGAAATTTTGAATATGTTTCAGGGGCTGCTGGATTAAAAAGCCCCGATTAAATGAGATAGGGAATCGGGTATTGACTCAAATGGCATTGTACTGCCCCAGTACGGAAAAACGCTGGGGCCTCCTCGTAATTAAAGCCGACCAGGGCCTGTTGAACGATGTTGCTGTTATATGACAGCCTACGCTCCGCCTCAAATTAGTATTGGAATCCACAGGCTCTGTAAAGTCAACACATCGCAGCGTGAGGGCACAAACAGGATAGTTTGTAAGAGGGCATCACGTCCGGCTGAAAAACCACCGCAAACAATCTTTTTATAGCCTTCGTTTTGCACTTTTTCTATTTCTTTTGTCACTGGTACATAGACACTATATCATAGCCCCGGCGATATGTTCCATATCCATCTGGCTTGATGTTTTGTATTGTTTCCAGTTACCATTTAGCATTATCTCTTAAATTTCGGTTCCTAATCATCTTTTGCGATTTGTCCATTCTGGGTATTCCGTGAACATCCAGAAACAACTTGTCAGCAATCTTCCTTTCCCAAATGAATATCGCTTTCGTTCTTGATACGTCATTTGCATAACCAGGATTTCCTCTTCCAAACCGTCCCGGAAATTTTCCCCGGTAACTTCCCCTCAAATGCCCAACAAGGCCGCTCGTTGTTGTCCTCAGCCTTGTTGTTTCCCCCTTGACACGGCCCGCACAGACCCCGCAAACGGCTTCTGTTCACTTCCACAACTGCCCCTCGTTGTAGTTGGCTATCGCCTGCTGAATGGGGAGGATCTAGTATTGCAAATTTCCATTATGGATTTGTTCCTTTGATTCATATTTTGATGGCTCAATCTGAATCATCTCCTTATACCAAAGTTCGTGCACATATTTTCGCACCGTGTTTCCGCTCATACCCACAGCCCGCCGATAGTCTTATAACGGGGCCAGTACTGATAAGACTCCTGTCCTCGCAGTACATTAGGTAGCTGTAGACTGCGATTTCACCAGCAGTCAACCCGATGTGGAAGATTGCATTGGGCAAAGGGAAAAAATTTACAGGCCGCTCTGCCTTTACTGAAGCCAAATAACCTATTACGCTTCGCCCCTTGTCTGGCTTTCAATCCACGAGAGAAATTTCTCCTTAGGCACCACCAAGCGCATCTATTTTGAATTCTTACACCTTGACTGGCAGGCGCGATTCCATTATGCTGAGCAGAACCCTGATGAAGATATTAGGAAGGTTCTCCCGCACAAACAGCTTGCGCACATCCCCAGCACGGTTGATACACTCCAAAAGAAAATCATGCGCTTGTTTGAGGACGTGCTGGACGTCGATGATCATCCCGTAATGAAAGCACATTCTCATAGTAAGCAGCTTCATCAATCAGCCCGATAGCATTTGCCACAAAAGCCAGCTGATCCAGATGGTTGCCTGTCTCTTTCAACTCGCAGATCATGGCAAAATAGTCAGCGGGTGGTGATTCCCTTGGCCTATACCCAACGATAAGCTAACGAAGGCTGCAAAGTGATGCCGGTAATTTCGTGACTGCCGCTCATGAAATACTTACAAGCGAAAACAAAAAAGCCTCCCCTTATGTGCAGGAGAGACTTCATGCGGTTTGGGATTTGCTGTTCGAACTTCATCATCAGTTCTATCTTCGAATGATGGACTGGAGCAGAATGACAGCAGGATGCAGATGGGAGTATAAATTGGCTTAAAGCCCACCCATTAACACATCTTCAATATCAGGCACAAAGCCAACTCCAGCCCCACCGGCAGGCTATCCAATTCCACCCACTCCTCGCGGGTGTGGGCCAGGCCGCCGCGCACGGTCCCGACGGTATTCGCGGGCAATCCCAGGCTCAAGGGGATGTTGCTGTCGGTGGACTGGGGGGAAACCTCGGCTTTTTCCCCGGTGACAGATTCAATCACGTCAACCGTACTCTGCGTAAAAGCCGCCAGAGCCGTCTGGTCTAACGCGCCGTCGCCGGGACGCACACCCAAAAGCCCCACCTCAATCTGCCATCCCTCCCCTTGGCTGGCCTCCACAGCGGCTGTGAACTCCCGCTCCATTTTTTCCAGGCAAAGCTGGGAAGTGGAGCGGAATTCATAAAGCATAGAAGCCTCTTGGGCGATGCTGTTCACAGTGGTGCCGCCCTCGATTCGCCCCACGTTGTAGGTGGTTTTGGCCTCGTTAGGGGGCACAATCGTATAAAGCCGCTGGATAAGCCCGCTGAGGATGTGGATGGCGTTGGGCCTGCCCCAGTCGCCGAAGGAATGGCCCCCGGTGGTCTTACAGGTGACCCGGTAGCGGTGGGAGCCTACGGCGCTGTTGGTGCAGCCGGGCATATAACCGTCAAAGGAGTAAAACGCTTTGATACGCCCGCCGTAGTCCCGGAAAAGCTGTTTGGTGCCGTCCAGGTTCCCCAGGCCCTCCTCGCAGCTGTTCGCTGCCAGAAGCAGGCCCTGTTTGGGGCTGGCCCCGCTTTGCAGCAGGTACTTGGCGCACAGAAGCAGGTTGACCAGGTTGGCCGTATCGTCGCCAATGCCCGGTGCAAAAAGCTTCCCGTCCTTCTCCGTCATGGGCAGGGGCTCTGTATCCGGGAACACAATATCTGTATGGGCCGCAAAGGCCACCAAGCCCCCCTTTGCGGGGCCTATTTTGCACACTACATTGTTCGCTTCGTCTATCGTCACATCTTTGGCGCCCTGCCGTAATAACCAGTCCCGCACAAAAACGGCCCTCTGCCCCTCCTGATGGGAAGGAGCCGGTATTTTCCCCAAAGCACGCAAAAGCTCTAACTGCTCCCCTTTATGCTCCTGCGCAAACCGGCGGGCCGTATCCCTAATCTGTTTGTCCATGACAGCGTCCTCCTTCTGGGTAAAATATTCCGCCCCCATCTTACCACAAGCCCTGAAATTTGTCTACTTGTTACATCCCCCGTCAAAAACCGGTAGATTTCCAGGGCAAATAGAGATGTCCAGAAAAAAAGAAAGGCGCCCCAACCGGGACGCCCTTCTGTGGCCTAAAAATGAATGATTCGTTGATATATCCCACAAACCGTATGCGGATAGCCGCCTACTGTTTATCCCGGTATAGGAACGTCACGATCTGCCCACGGTCGCAGGGCTGCTCTGGCGAGAAAGTTGTGCTGCTGGTGCCGCTGGTGATTTTCTTGCCCGTGGCCCACTTTACAGCCTCGGTGTAGAACTGCCCGTCCTTCACATCACTAAAGGAAGGGCCTGTGCCCGCGGGCCTCCCGTTTGCCCGCCACAGGAAAGTGACGGCCTGCCCCCGGGTGCAGGGGGTTTGGGGGCTGAAGGTAGTTGCCCCCGTGCCGCTGGTTATCGTATTCTCCACCGCCCAGAGGATGGCCTTATAGGCGAAATCGCTCTCTTTCACGTCGGTGAAGGGGTTGGCACTGGTTTTGGGCTCTGGCTTGCCCGCGTTGCGCCACAAAAACGTGACAATTTGTTCCCGGGTGCAGGCTACATCGGGGGAGAACTTCCCATCTCCGGTGCCGCTGGTAATGCCCCTTTCCACAGCCCAAGCCACCGCGTCAGCATAATAGGCTCCGGGAAGGACGTCGGTGAAGACCGGGGTGGTGGGTTTCTCGCCACTGCCGGGGGTTATGATTACCGGGCCCCAAATCATTTCCGTATGAACATGAGAATTGACTACTTCGTCAAAGCCGTTGTAGACACCAACAGTAGCGCCCTGTACACCCTTCAGAATGATCAACTCTGGCGTGTCACTGTCCACGCTATCATCATCTGCCATAAGGCGAACTTTCTCGGCTAAAGTCACGGTGGAATTATCAATTAGGATTTTTCCAGTCAGCATCACTTGGTTAAATTGAGCTGTACAGTCTTTCAAAGTGAGCGTTCCACCAATACGAGGCCAAAACTCATCGGAATCTTTCTTATTCATATAGAAAATCCCGCCAATAATAGTACAGTTTTTGTCTACAATCAAATAATTAATAGTCATAGTTCCACCAGATTGAGTATATTCATCTGCACTTAAGCTATTAGCGGTTATAGTTCCACCAGATTGGGTATATTCATTTGCTCCTAAACTATTGGCGGCTACCGTTCCATCGGATTGGGCATAGTTTCCGGTATGAATCACATTAGCAGTCAGCATACCGCCGGTAACGGAAATTTTTTCTTCCGCGCGGATTGCATCCTTATCTACTACGTCGACCAGGAACACCCCACCTGTGACAGAGAGACTATCCAGCCAAAAATACCAATCATTCACGGTAACTTCGCCGCCTTCAATTGTGAGCGTATCCAATGTTATTCTGGGATCACTAGCATATTGGCTTGTAGCATTATAGTCTATCGTCAGACTGCCCTCACCTGTGATTTTTATGTTTTTGGGATTAGATGAAGAGTCATATCCCACATCAAACACACCATAACCCGCACAGATCGTATTCGTTGAACCCGGCGCAAGATTGATTGTTACATCATCGCAACTAAAAAAACCAATACCGCCCCATTGGGATGTAATGTTTGCCCCATCCATTGTTAGTACCTGGGCCTCGTTGTCCCAGGACCATCCATCACCGCTGGCTGGTGCATCCCTATATAATCTTACTTCATAGGCATTATTTGCCGAAGCCACTAGGGGCAGTGAGCCCACTGCCAGCACGACAGCCAGCAAAACGGATACTACTCTTTTTTTCGTCATAAGGGTTTCCTCCTTTTAATTTTGGGGCGTAAAAAAGCGTACCCTGCCCCTGGCACGGTACGCTTTTTTACAAATTTAGGTATAACAAACCGCACAGCCAAAAAATCAGCTATGCTTGCTTGCTTGCTTGCTTGCTTGCTTGCTTGCTTGCTTGCTTGCTTGCTTGCTTGCTTGCTTGCATTATGCAGCAAAACATACGGCTTGTCAACCCCTTTTCCCAATTTTTTTCAATTATACACTATTTAGGCAGGCTTTGCAAGGGGATGCGCCCTATTATTTTATTTCCCTTCGCAGTCTCCTGTAAACAGCCGGGGCAATCCTCCTTACAGCCTGGCGTTAAGGGGCAAGCCCGCCGCCCCAGCGTGCCATTTTCCGCGATAAACGCCGCATAGGTATACTATCCGTCCGTTATTCGGCGGATTGGCGCGCGCCTTTCCAAAATTCTTCCATTGTTTTATTAAACGCCCGCGGTACGTCCATATTCACACAGTGTCCCGCGTTTTCAAAAAAAACCGCCGTACAGCCTGGTTTGTTGTTTTTCCACGCGCGTATGGCCTCTATTTCCATTGGGATATCAAATTCCCCGCACCCAATCAGCAGAGGATAGCCCCTTCGCCCGGTTTTATACTTGTTTACCATACTGCCCAGCGTTGCCAGGAACATAAAGGACTTTTTAGGGAAGAGGATATTCATGGCAAAAAATTCATTTTGGGCCTGCGAAGTGTATGCGGAGATTTTCTTGTTCGCTTTTGCAAACCATGTAATCGAAAAAAGTGCCTTCAGCATCATCCGAGTCTGCTTTGCACGGTTCCCATTTTTCATCTCCGCGTCAAAATGGTTAATGTCGTACCCGCCAAAGCACGCCAGCGAGCGTACGGCATGGGGATAACGGTTGGCAAAATCCTGCGCGATAATGGCGCCCAATGAAACCCCGACAATATGTACCGCATCAATATTTTCCGTTTTTAAGATGTCAAATACCCACTTTGCCATCTTATTGACCGTATCGCCTTTCTGGGTATCCGTCGACTGCCCGTGGCCAATGATATCAATAGCCAGGATATTGTATCGATTCTCAAAATACGCAAACTGCGTCTTGAACATATTGTGGTTGACGAACGCGGCGTGGATAAAAAGTACCCACTCGGCTTGCCCGGCCCTGCTTACAAAATATGTAATAGGCGAATGGGCTAATTTTATAGGCGTCATGCTTTTTTACCCCTCCCTTCATCACGCGGTTTCGCAGGCCGGCTTTTTTGCGGTTCCCCTTCTCAGCAGCCTCTTCATACGGTATACTATAAGTAAACACACTTTAAAATCGGTGCATACCGCATTTTAAAGCTTAACGGCTTTGCCGCTTGGTTCAAAAGAGGTGTATCTCTTTTGAACTGTGTTAACTATATATCCTTATGTAAGCCTTTGGCTCCAGCCCCCGGTCCCTCTTTGCGCTTTGGGTGGTAGGGGCGTTTTTAACCGCCCCCCTAATCCTGCCGCGGCCTTTTCCCACCTATTATTTCCACGGCCTGGCTTTGCCAAGCCATCCTTGCCCCGCCCAATACTTCCCATCGAGATATGCGGGGCTCCTTTTATGCAGCGTTTGCTGAATCAGGCGGCAAGCGGAAAACTTAGCCTTTGTAATCACATTTGTGTGTGCGGGCTTTGTATAGTCTATCTGTGCGAACTTGTGGGACAGCTTTCCCATTTTCCTTGCCAATCCCGCCCGCTTCTTTTCGGAAAGCTTTTCCCAAACGGTATCGCCCGCCAATGCGCCGGTAAATATCCCGATTTTAGAAATCCCCCACCATGACAAACTGTGCTTTATATCCTTTGCCGCAGATTTTGCCCCCGCGCCTAAACACTGCGTAATAACCACCGCCCGTTTTCCAAACATTTCGGGGGCGGGGCGGTGGGGCATCCAGCGGTAGGCAAAATGGTCGAGAAACGCTTTCATCGCCCCCGTACAGTGAAACACATATGCGGGGGAAGCCATGACGATTAAATCCGCCTCTAAAAGCGATTTGCCTATTTTCCCGACATATCCCGCGTCTTTGCAGGCATCTGCGCCTTTTACCATACAGTTCATACAGCCATTGCAGAAATGGGGGCAATCTTTTGGAAGGTAATATTCCGTAATGTTGGTATTATCCCGGAAAGGGGCTAAAAACATTTCTTTTAACCGATAGGTTACGCCGCGTTTTTCCGTCCCGTTTATAACTGTTATGTTTATCATTACATCCCCCATACCCCGCGCAAATGGGTGCGGCCGTTGCCCGTATGGCTGCTTCTTTATGCCCCGTATACGTAATATGCACGTCTCCGAAACGGCGTTCAAAATAAATTGTACGGAATATGGCTGAAAAAGTCAATAGGTAATGGGGCCGTAACCTTAGAAACGTTGCGCTTTCGGGTATGGGAAACACCCGCCTTCCTCCAGGGCGGGGGGCGTTACGCACCGCCTGTCCCCGCCTTATACGGCCAGGCAGGAAAAGCAAATACCGGCTATGGAACAGCCCTTCTCTTTTTTGTGCAAGGATAGAGAGGAAAAACCTAAAGGTACGGTTTATAATAAAGGCATATCCATGCCGGAAAAGCGCAATACACGCGGCATAAGGAGGTATGTTATGGAATGGGTCCACAGGTTAAACCAAAGCATGCGTTATATTGAGGAATGCTTGACAGGCGAAATAGACAAAGCGGCCACGCCCGGCAACCGGCCAGGCCGGGCGACGGGACCCACGCCCCACGGCCTTAGGGGCTTTCCCGCCGCGCCCCTTACAACAAAGCGTCCGCCAGTATATCCCCCAGCAGCGCGCCGGTGTACTGTGCTTCGGACACCGTGTTCACCTCTGTGCCCACCTCGATGAGCATAGACCCCTTTGTGGCGTTCATGTTGTATTTGCTGTTGGAAAAGGTCATGGGCCGGGGCAGGTCGGGGTATAACCCCATGGCGGACTGCTGCACCCGCAAGGCCAGGCGCAGGTTATCCCGCCAGTCGGGGAAATCCCCCCATCCGCCGTCGGCGTCGCACCCGGCCAGTACCATAAACTGGGCCGCCTTGCGCCCGTTCACTTCTACGGTGGGCTTATACTTTACCCCCTCTTGTGTGGTCATGGAATCCCGGTGCAGGTCGATGGTTACCTGGATGGTGGGGTACTGCTCTAGATTCTTCTGCAGCACCTCCCAAGAACGGGAGTACGACCCGTTGAAGAGGGTGTCGCACACGGTGGTGTCGTGTACCACCCCGATGCCGTGGGCCTCCAGCGCCTTTTTCAGCTGGGCCCCCACCGCCACCACGCTCATGTCCTGGTTTTGGGTCCGGGTCTCCATGTCCGTATAGTAGAAGCTTTGGGCGGTTTTCATATAGGATTCCGAGGTATGGGTGTGGTACAGCAGCACCTCCACGCTGCCGTCCCCCTTCAAATGGACGGCTGGCTCCTCCAAAAGCTCGGCGGCCAGGTCCGTGCCAGAATCCGTGGAATCCTTCACAAAAAAATCCCCCACCGGTTCGCCGCCCTCCAGGCGGATCTCCTCAATGGGCCCATAGTCCCGGCCGGGTTCTGGCGTAGCGGCGATACCTGGCAACAGGTCGCTGTGATAGGGCACCACCCCGTCGTCCGGCAGGAAGGGGGCGGGTTCCCCCAGCGTGACGCCTTGGGCCTGCGGGGCGCCGTCTGCCTGGGCGCCCGGGCCAGGCGTAGGCTCCACCTGCATCCCGGCGGCAAACAACAGGGCTTCCCCGCCCTGTTCCTGGGCCCATTGCTGTATGCGCCCGCCAGCGCACCACACGCACACGGCCACAGAGGCAACAATGGCCAGGTTTTGGATGGATCGGCGGAAAAGATGTTTCATGTAGGAAGCCTGCCTTTCTCTTCTGTGTTTTGCGCCCCTCTCCCGGGCCGCAAAACCGTAATGCTCCCGGCCGGGGCCGGCCCGGGTTCCCTGGGGGATTTTCCCGCGGGCACAAAAAGTTTACAAATAAAACTCTTGTGAAAATCCCGCTGCTTTCGTATAATAAAATATGAAAAAGCCTAACGGGAACAGGATGAACCAGAATAAACATCAGGAAACCTATCGGACGAAACCACGAAAGGAGCGTGTACAAATGTCGATTTATTCGGAGATCAAACAGGAAGTACGGGAGCTTTCCCAGCTGTGCGTAGAAAACAGCCGGATAGACCCCCAGCTGTACCAGGAGTATGACGTGAAGCGCGGCCTGCGGGACTTGAACGGCAAGGGCGTGCTGACAGGCCTTACCAATATTTCCGAGATCGTGGCCAGCAGGGCCGTGGACGGGAAATCTGTGCCCTGCGAGGGCAAGCTGTATTACCGGGGCTACGATGTGGAGGAGCTTATCCGCCGCCAGCCCCAAGGGGATAATTTCGGGTATGAGCGCACCGCCTACCTGCTTTTGTTCGGAGACCTGCCCCAGGAGGACGATTTTAAGAAGTTCTGCGGCCTGCTCTCCTTCTACCGCACGCTGCCCACCAGCTTTGTCCGGGATATCATCATGAAGGCCCCCAGCGGGGACATGATGAACACCCTGGCACGCAGCGTGCTTACCCTCTATTCCTATGACGAAACCGCCGAAGATATTTCCATCCCCAATGTTTTGCGCCAGTGCATCCAGCTCATCGCCCTGTTCCCCCTGCTGTCTGTGTACGGCTATCAGGCCTACCGCCACTACCACGACGGCCAAAGCCTCTTTATCCACCAGCCGGACCCCAAGCTGTCCACGGCGGAAAACATCCTGCGCATTTTGCGGCCAGACTGCCAGTATACCGAGCTGGAGGCCAAAGTCCTGGATATCGCCCTGATCCTCCACGCGGACCACGGCGGCGGCAACAACTCTACCTTTACCACCCACGTGGTCACCTCTTCCGGCACCGATACCTATTCCGCTATTGCCGCGGCCCTGGGCTCTTTAAAGGGCCCTAAGCACGGCGGCGCCAACATCAAGGTTGTGCAAATGTTTGAGAATATTAAAGAGCATGTGCGGGACTGGAAGGACGACCAGGAGGTTTCGGCATACCTTGCCAAGCTGCTGCACAAGGAGGCTTTCGACCGGTCCGGGCTGGTCTACGGCATCGGCCACGCGGTATACTCCATGTCAGACCCCCGCGCCAAGACCATGGCCCGGTTCGTAGAGGGCCTCTCGGCGGAAAAGGGCCGCACCGACGAGTACGACCTTTACACCCGCGTAGAGCGCCTGGCCGTAGAGCTCATCACCCAGGAGCGGAAGATCTACAAGGGCGTTTCCGCCAATGTAGACTTTTACAGCGGCTTTATCTACAGCATGCTGGACTTGCCCATGGAACTGTATACGCCCATCTTTGCCATCTCACGCATTGCCGGCTGGAGCGCCCACCGTATCGAAGAGCTAATCGGCGGGGGGAAGATCATCCGCCCGGCCTACATGGCCGTACAGCCCCGCCGGGAGTTCCCGTAACATCCCAGCCCATACGCCATCCACAAACAAAGCCCCCGGGCGGCCCCACGAAAAAGCGGGCGGCCCGGGGGCCCACCCTCTATCCAGCCTTCCCAGCCAAACGCCGCCAAAGCCCAGCACAGCCGCCCCGCAAGCGGCGCCGGTGGCGTTAGGCTGCCCGCAGCCCCCGGCGGGACGGCCCCGGGGGCAAAACAGCTTGCAAACCAGGCGGGAGTTTGGTATAATGCCAGGTAAGCGAGCGTATTTTAACCGGAGAGGGAGCGGATTCGACATGCAAGCAAACGAAAAAACCATGGATATGATCGTAGGCCTGTGCAAGAACCGGGGATTCATCTTCCCGGGCAGCGAGATATACGGCGGCCTCGCCAACTCCTGGGACTTCGGCCCCCTGGGCGTGGAGTTCAAAAACAATGTGAAGCGGGCCTGGTGGAAAAAGTTCATACAGGAGAACCCCTATAACGTGGGCCTGGACAGCGCCATCCTGATGAACCCCCAGGTGTGGGTAGCCACCGGGCATGTAGGCAGCTTTGCCGACCCACTGATGGACTGCAAAAGCTGCAAGACCCGCCACCGGGCCGACAAGCTTATCGAGGATTTCAGCGGCGAATCCGCCGACGGATGGAGCAACCAGCAGCTGGTAGACTACATTGCAGAGCACCACATAAAATGCCCCGTCTGCGGCAAGGAGGATTTTACCGATATCCGCCAGTTCAACCTGATGTTCAAGACCTTCCAGGGCGTTACCGAAGACTCGAAGAGCGAGCTGTACCTGCGCCCCGAGACGGCCCAGGGCATCTTTGTCAATTTCCAGAACGTACAGCGCACCACCCGCCGCAAGCTTCCCTTTGGCATCGGCCAGGTGGGCAAAAGCTTCCGCAACGAGATTACCCCCGGCAACTTCCTGTTCCGCATCCGGGAATTCGAGCAAATGGAACTGGAATTCTTCTGCAAGCCCGACACGGACCTGGAATGGTTTGCCTATTGGAAGGATTTCTGTAAGGGCTGGCTCTTCAGCCTGGGCATGCGGGAAGAAAACCTGCGTTTCCGGGACCACCGCCCGGAAGAGCTGTCCTTCTACTCTAAGGCCACCACCGACGTGGAATACCGGTTCCCCTTTGGCTGGGGCGAACTGTGGGGCATCGCGGACCGGACGGACTACGACCTGACCCGCCACCAAGAGCACTCTGGCAAAGACCTGACCTACTTTGACCAGGAGGAAAACCGCCGCTATGTGCCCTATGTAGTCGAGCCCTCCCTGGGCGCCGACCGCATGGCCTTGGCGTTGCTGTGCGAGGCCTATGACGAAGAGGTGGTGGACCCAGGGAAAAACGACGTCCGTACGGTATTGCGCCTGCACCCGTTCCTCTCCCCCTATAAAGCCGCCGTGCTGCCCCTGTCCAAAAAGCTCTCCGGCCCCGCCCGGGAGATCTACGAAGGGCTTAGCAAGTCCTTTATGGTGGACTTCGACGATACCGGCTCCATTGGCAAACGCTACCGCCGGGAGGACGAGATTGGCACCCCCCTGTGCGTCACGGTAGATTTCGAGACCGAAAATGACCGCTGCGTCACTGTCCGGGACCGGGACACCATGCGGCAAGAGCGCATCCCGGTAGAGGCCCTGGCCGGCTATATCGCCGGGCGTGTGGCGTTCTGACCCGGATACACCAGTCTCCCTTTGCAGGGCCCGCAGGAACGGATGCCCGAATCCTATAGCCTGTATCACACCCTGGCGCGGGCGTTTTGAGTAGGCCCGCGGCCCGGCGGGGCCGCGGGCACTTGAAAGGGCTGCCTGTCCCGCACGCTTCCCGGCCGCGGGGCAGCGTTCCAGGCCCCAGGGGGGCAAGCCCGCCGCACAGGACGCGCAGCGCCAAGGAAAAAAGCCGCAGTGTAACAGCTGCGGCTTTTTGTATTGGGCCTATGCCCAGCGGGCCCGCAAGGGGGTTCCGGCAAACAACCCGGAACGGGTATCCGCAGGGCCTTCCCATATTGACATGAAAATATGGAGAGTGATATAATAGTCGTAACTGGGTATTATACCCATAGTTTTCCCGTGGAGCCTTCCCTTTTGTTATATTCCCAAAAAGAAGGGGATTTTCCACGTTAAAGGCCCAATGGGACAGAATGGAGCGTGCGCCGATGAAAAAGGAAGTGGACGGCCAGAAACAGAAGGGGATCCCGCTGCTTTTTTCCATCGTTTTGGTGTTCTGTGTGTTAGGTACGGTGGTGCTTGCGGTATCGCATAGGATCTCTCAGGAAATGGCCAACTCAGCCATCCAAAACCTTAGTGAAAGCCTGGACCTGATCCAGCATACCATGGAATACGCCCTGCAAAGCGAGGCGGAATTCCAAAAGCTGTTGGCCCGGGAAGCGGCGGCTTCTGGCAATCCGGAAGCGTACGTAAAGGCTTTTGAAAAAAACCAGACTATGGTGCAGGTGTCTTTCATCCGCCAGGGGGAGGAAGAGGGCGTTTCCAATACTGGGGAGGCCTTTTTGGCCAATGAACTGGACTTTTCTTCCGGCAAGACGGTAAACGGCTTGCCGGTTTCCCGCTCTTACCTGAACCACCTGGGCACCTGGGCGTATACCTTGCAATGCCCCGTAGAGCAAGATGGGCAAGAGTTGGGCACGCTATATGTGGAATATATATACGATTCCCTGGAACGCGCCCTGCCTACCAGCTTTTACAACCATCAGTCTACTCTATATGTGATGGACGCGGAAAGCCAGCGCTTCGTGTTGAAGCCCAAGGGCGTGGGCAAGCGCAACGCCGGCCATCTGAACCTGGAGGACTTCTACCGGGCCAATGGCATAGAAGAATCCGGCCTGCGGGCTGAAATGCAGGCCTGCCTGGAGGGCGGGGATAATATCCTGTTTTACCACGACGTCCGGAACACAGAATCGTTAAATTATATGTGGGCCGTGAACGGCGGCTCTATTTTCCTCATCGGCTATGTGCCTATAAAGGCCATCCAGCAGGAAGGGGACACTGTAAACCAGAATATTTTCATTGTGGTGGCCGTGATGCTGGTGGCCTTTTCCCTGTGTTTCCTGTTGTATTATCTCAACAAACGGCAACAGGACAAGATCCGCAAGGAACGGGAAGCCGAGCGGGAGGTGCACAGCCGGCAGCTGGCCGAGGCCTTGCAGGCCGCCCAGATTGCCAGCAACTCTAAAACCACATTCCTCTCCAATATGTCGCACGATATCCGCACCCCCATGAACGCGGTGCTGGGCTTTACCACGCTGCTTGCCATGGACGCCGGGGACCCGGCGAAGGTGCGGGAATATACCAAGAAGATCATGTCCTCGGGCCAGCATCTGCTAAGCTTGATCAACGATGTGCTGGACGTGTCCAAAATTGAAAGCGGCAAGGTTGTGCTGAACTTTGATACCTTTACCCTGAACAGCCTGGTCTCTTCTGTAGACGCCATCATACAGCCCATGGCAAAGGCCAAGGGCCAGGCTTTCCATGTAGAGGTGTCGGGTATCAAGCACGAGGAGCTGGTGGGGGACGAGACCCGGGTAAACCAGATCTTGCTGAACCTGCTGTCCAACGCCGTGAAGTATACCCCCGAGGGTGGCAGTATCTGGTTCCGCATGCTGGGGCAGAAGCAACGCTCTAGCCAATATGAACGCATCCGTATCGAGGTGGAGGACAACGGCTATGGCATGTCCCCGGAATACCTGAAAATTATTTTTAACGCTTTCACCCGGGCCGAGAACAGCACCACCAACAAGGTGCAGGGCACCGGGCTGGGCATGGCCATTACCAAAAGCATCGTGGAATTGATGGGCGGCACCATTGACGTGGAAAGCCAGGAGGGCAAGGGCAGCCTGTTCCGCGTAGAGCTGGAATTCCGCATACCAGAGGGGCAGGGCAGCCGGCAGTTTTGGGAAGAAAACGGCCTAAGGCAGGTACTGGCGGTAAGCGGCAGCCCAGACGCGTTAGGGGATATCTCCGCCTTATTGGCCGAGGCGGGGGTCGACCCAAAGCGGGCCCAAAGCCCGGCGGAAGCCCTGGACCTGCTGCATAACGGCTTTAGCTGCCAGGCAGCCCTGGTAGACTGGGAATCCCTCCCGGGGGAAGGCGCGCAGGCTGTACGGGACCTGCGGGGGGCGCTGCCTTCTGGGGCGCTGGTGTTTTTGCTGGCCGAATATGACGCCCAGGGCATGGAAGAGGCCCTGGCGCTGGAGGATACGGCGCTGCTGACAAAGCCCTTCTTCGTTTCCGCTTTCAAGGAAAAGGTACGGGAGCTGCGGGGTACCGGCAGGGAAAAGGCCAGCCAAGAGGCCCCGGAAAGCAATGTGCTGGACGGCCTGCATTTCCTGGCGGCCGAAGATAACGAGATAAATGCTGAGATCCTATCCGAGCTCCTGGAGATTGAAGGGGCGACGGTGGAGATCGTGGAGAACGGGCAGCTGGCGGTAGAACGTTTCCGGCAGGCTGGGGAGACGGAATTTGACGCCATCCTGATGGATGTGCAGATGCCGGTGATGAACGGCTATGACGCCACCAGGCATATCCGCAGCCTAGACCGCCCGGACGCCGGGCGCATCCCTATTATTGCCATGACTGCCAACGCTTTTGCTGAGGATGAAAAGGCCGCGCTGGACGCGGGCATGGACGCCCATGTGGCAAAACCTATCCGTATAGACTTGCTGAAAAAAGCCATATGGCAACACACCGGCGAAAGGAGCCAGACATGAAGACGCTGCTAAAAAAACTGACGGCTATAGCCCTTGCGGGGGCGGTCGCGCTTTTTGCGGCTGCCTGCGGCGAACGGCAGAAGCCGGGGGCCAACCTGTTAGGGAAAGAAGAGGAACCCATTAAGGTGGTGAACCTCTTCAGCCCCATGGAAAAGACAGACCCAGACGCGGAAAACGTGGCCCGTAGCGCCACGGACGCCACCGTGCTGCTGGCCGAGGAAAAGCTGGGGGTAACATTGGCATACATTACCTACACGGCGGAGGACTACCAGGACAAAACCTATGACGACGTAGCCCTGGACCGGGCCCGCAACGACATGGACGACCTGTACCTGCTGAATTCAGACGTGATCCTCGCGCTGGGGGAAGAAGGGAAGCTGGAAGACCTTTCCGGCCTGGAAAGCGCCCAGAACCTGCGGGATATCATCCGGGTGGCCAACACTGTAGACGGCAAGCTGGTGGCAATCCCCCAAGAGGTGGTAGCTTACGGGCTGTTTGTTAACAAGGATATGTTTAAGGCCGCGGGCCTAGAGCTTCCGGAGACCCCAGAGGAGTTTTTGGAGTGCTGCCGGGTATTCAAGGAGGAACAGGGCGTCGAGACCCCTGTAGGGGCCAACCGCTGGTGGTTGGAGACATTCGTGTTGGCCCAGGCCTATGCGGATTTGTATAACGGCGGCAATACCGAGGCGGAAATTGCCGCGCTGAACAGCGGCGAGGCCAAGTACAGCGACTATATGCGGCCAGGCTTTGCGTTTTTACAGGAAATGATCGACAAGGGGTATATAGACGCGGAAAAGGCTTTGGTCAGCGAGGCCATCGAGGCCGAGGGGCCGGACTTCCTGGCAGGGAAAACCCCCATTGTCATGGCATATTGGGGCGCGGCCAACACGGAGACCGCCTATGGCGCGCCAGGCTTTGAGATGGAGGTCATCGGCTTCCCCAGCAGCCGGGGCCAGATGCCCGTTATACCCATGACGGGCTTTGGCGTAGGAATAAACGCCGCCCACAAGGAGGACGCCATGGCCGCCCTGGACGTTATGCTTTCAGACGAGGCGTTGCAGGTCTATTCGGAGACCAACCGGGTAATCTCCCCCTCTAAAAACATAGAGGTCGAATGCGTCCCGGCCCTGCGGCCCTTGAACGACCGCATCCAAGAGAACGTATACGTACTGGGCTCCAATGCCAGCATGAAGGTTGAACAATGGGGCAACACCTGCCTCATTGTCCGGGACCTGCTGGCAGGCGCCACCGTAGACGAATGCATGGAGAAGTTCGATAAACTGCAGGCGGATTCCCTGGGATAATGCCCGGGCCCAGCGGTGCCGGCGGAAGGCCCGGGTATCTCCCGGCTTTCCCCATATTTATCAAAAAAGGAGGCCCGTTATGGACCACAAATTACGCCAAGACGCAGAACGCATCGTCTCCGCCAGCATCCAGGCCGTCCTTCCGGACGAGGCCGTGCGGCGGGCCTTGAAAGGGTTCCAAAGAGGCCGCGGGAGGGTTTTGCTGGTGTCGGCCGGTAAAGCCGGCTGGCAGATGGCAAAAGCCGCTGTGGATGCCTTAGGCCAGGTGGCCGGCGGCGTGGTGGTAACAAAATATGGCCATGTAAAGGGGGGCATCCCCCGTGTGGACTGCTATGAGGCCGGGCACCCGGTGCCGGACGGCAACAGCTTTTCCGCCACCCAGAAGGCCCTGGAGCTGGTAACTGGCCTGACCAGCCAGGATACCGTCCTGTTCCTGCTTTCCGGCGGGGGCAGCGCCTTGTTCGAACGCCCCCTGCTGCCAGGGGCAGAGTTGCAGGACATCACCAGGCAGCTGTTGGCCTGCGGGGCGGATATCGTGGAGATGAATACCATCCGGAAGCGGCTTTCCAGCGTGAAGGGCGGGCGGTTTGCCCAGGCCTGCGCGCCGGCCCGGGTATATAGCATCGTCCTAAGCGATATCCTTGGGGACCCCTTAGACATGATCGCCAGCGGCCCGGCTTATCCTGATAGCTCTACCTGCGGGCAAGCCGCAGCCATAGTGGAAAAATATGGGCTCCGCCTTTCCCCTGCCGCCTGGGAACTGCTTGGGCAAGAAACGCCGAAAACCCTTCCCAACGTTGAGACCCAGGTCACAGGTTCCGTGCGGGAGCTGTGTGCGGCGGCGGCTAACGTGTGCGGGCAGCTGGGCTACTCCCCCATTTTGCTCACCGACCAGCTTTGTTGCGAGGCCCGGGAGGCCGGCTGTTTCCTGGCCAGTATCCTGCGCAGCCACCATGGGGGTGGCAAGCCCACGGCTTTCCTTGCAGGCGGCGAGACAGTCGTGCATCTCACCGGCAAGGGCTTAGGCGGGCGCAACCAGGAATTGGCCCTAGCGGCGGCCCCTGGCATCGCGGGGCTGGCCGGGACCGCCGTATTCTCTGTGGGCAGCGACGGAACCGACGGCCCCACCGACGCAGCCGGCGGATATGTAGACGGCGATACCATGGCATCCCTGGCAGCTAAGGGCTTAATGGTGCCCACCATATTGCGGGAAAACGATGCGTACCGTGCACTACAAGCGGTAGGCGGGCTGCTTGTTACCGGGCCTACTGGTACGAACGTCAACGATGTGGCCGTAGCCTTGTTGCGCTAAGGCCATCCTCTGCCACATCCCACACAAAAACCGATCCTTCTCTGCAAAATACAATGGACTTTGCGAAGTCTGGAAATCTTGCCGGGGCAGTTTCGCCGGAATACCAAAAGGCATTCACTCTGCTACGGGTACTGCCTGTCATGGCGCACCTGGGTTTCTCCCTGGCAGAGTTCAAGCGGGAGCTTCTGCCGTTTGCGGAAAAACTCCATGAGAGCGACAGAACGCCGGACGGATACGCCGCCAGCTTTGGGCAATACTTTTCTAGCAATACCAGCGAGTGCACCGAGAAGGCTTCCAAGTACCAGGAGAAGCTGGACAAGGGCATGAAGGCCGAGGCAAAGGATGAGCGGGAAAAGGCCAAGCTGGAGCAGGAAGCCGCCATCGAAAAGCGCGGGGAGGAGCACAAGCGCACAGAAGAAAGTACGGAGCCGAACCGCCCCCAGGAGGCCGACCAGGTTCAAATCAGCCAGGCGGCGAAAGCAGCGCTGAAGAACAGCCAGCCCTTGGAGGTTGCGGAGCCGGTTTCCAGTGAGCCGGTGATCTATACGCCGGCCGGAGAGGTTTCATCCGTTCCGGCAGAAACAGAACCCAGTGTTTCATTTTCCGCATAACATTTTAAGGAGGAATATCTTATGACGCCAATTTCTGGTTTGAACAACGAAGCAATCCGCCCTTTGGCCGCTCCTGAGAAGACACAGGGCGCGCCCAAGGTCCAGAAACCCGAGGAGCCTGAAAGCCGCCAGCCGAAAGCCATGATGGATGAATACGTCCCCGAGGAACGGTCGGAGCCCTCCGGCCGCTACTGGCTGGGCAAGGATGAGGACGGCCAGCCCAAAATCCATTTCGACGGTCCGGAGCGGGCGGCGGATGCGCCGAAACAGCTGGAGGATACCCCCGAGGCCGAGGAACCCGATCCGGCAGACCCGGGCGTAAAGGGCCCGGAGGGGAAAAAGGATAATGGCGAGACCTGGGAGTGTAATACCGATAAGGTAGACCGTGAGATCGAAAAACTCAAAAAGAAGCAGCAGGAGTTGAAACAGCAGCTCAATACCGAGACCGACGAGGCAAAGAGTAAAGAACTGGAACGCCAGCTGGCCCAGGTGGAGCGGGAGTTGAAGCAGAAAGACAACGATACCTACCGCAAACAGCACTCTACATTCACGCAGATCTCATAGTTCATGGAAAGCGGCGGTTTGCGGAAACCGCCGTTTTTCCTCGCATTGAAAAAGTCAACCACTGGCTCTGCCAGTGGAGATAAAAAAGCTTTAGCTATGGACAAAAAAGGAACTCCCCGATAGATTAAAGTTAAGGTCTGCCAACCTAACTAAAAATATCG
>CAJTCS010000016.1 GCA_910574995.1 Oscillospiraceae bacterium | reverse complement strand
CACTCGCTTCTGTTTGTCAACCCCTTTTTTCAAGTTTTTTTCAACTTTTTTCGGGGCCGTCTTCACATCCGCTCGTCCTTGTGGTATAATAGCCTCGCTTTGAGTTCCCCCTTTCGGGTTCCCCTCGCGGCGACTTGTTTATAATACCACCTTATCCCCTTTTTGTCAACTCCTTTTTTCAAATTTTTTCCTTTTTTTCTGGATGTTCAAAATACACAAGATATTGGCTTTTTTCTACATCTATACACAAGGCTTTCCCTTTTTGGCGTGGGGTTTCCAGCTTCGAGAAAAATTGGCGCGGAACTTTTCCGGGGATATCGCAAAAAATAATCCGTATACCAGGCTGTTTTCTTCCTTATATATGGGTAAGAAAAAGAAAGGACGGGCTATTTATGCGATCTGAAAAAGTGAAGAGAGCTCTATTATATGCGTGGCGTATTCTTTTTATCTGCCTTTTGAACCTGCTGGTTCTGGCGATGCTGTGGAGCAGCGGCGCCCGGGCGCTGTCAAAGTATGGTTCTACCGGCGGGGAAGTAACACAGATACAGCAGCGCCTAAACGAATTGGGCTATAACGCGGGCAAGGCCGACGGCATTTTTGGCAGCAACACGAAAAATGCCGTGTTGGCTTTTCAAAGGGATTACGGCCTTTCCGCCGATGGGATCGTCGGGCCGGCTACCCTGCGGGCGCTGGGGCTTACTGGGGGCGGCGGCTCTGGGGGAGCATACGGGGGGTTTACGGAAAGCGAGGTGCAGCTGCTGGCCAAAATCATATCGGCGGAATCCAGGGGGGAGCCCTACCAGGGGCAGGTTGCTGTGGGGGCTGTCATTATGAACCGTATCGCCCACCCTTCTTTCCCCAATACCTTGTCTGGTGTTATCTACCAGCCTGGGGCCTTTTCCTGCCTATACGATGGCGGTGTGAACGCGGCTGTGGCAGATTCCGCCTATCAGGCGGCCCGGGAGGCCATCAATGGTTCGGACCCCACCGGCGGCGCCGTGTATTATTATAACCCCGCCAAGACTACCAATGAATGGATATGGTCCCGGCCAGTGGTGGCTGTCATTGGGGCCCACCGTTTTGCCGTTTAGCGCGCCTCTTTGTGGAAATGCAGATAACGGGAAGCCCCAGGGGGCCTGCTTATAATTGGCATCCCTTCCCGAAACGTCACGCGGGCTTGTGCGCACGCATTCCCCAGTTATCCCACAAAAGCCTAATGATGCAATTTAAAAAAGCAAGGGGTTCGCCCCTTGCTTTCTTCTTACCTGTTTTGTTACCGCAGGTTTTCATCTATATAGGAAAGCAGAGGCTTCCTTCGCACTTGCTCCCGGTTATCCTTATACCAGGCGTACGATTCCCCAAGGCCTTCCCCTAAACTGGTGACAGTGGGGAGCAAGGCCGTCTGGGCGGCCACATCCAGGGAATAAGGGTAGTCCAAAAAAGGGAAATAGCTGCGCTGCGGTACCGTATCCCCCACAGGGATGAAACGGGGGGATAAACCAAGGACCTGATAACAGGCCTGTACCCACTGCCGTACGGTAACAGTTTCTGGGTTCCCCACATTGTAGATGCGCTTGCCCGGCCGCTTTTCCAACAGGCGCTCTATCAACAGGCACAGGTCCCGGATGTGGAAAAACTGCAAGGCCATGGCGCCGTCTTTCGGGAGATAAAAGGGGCGGCCTTGTTCCGCACAGTCGAAGACGAAGGCTTCCCGGTACAAGTTGTTCATGGGGCCGTACAGATAAGGGGGACGCAGGATATACGCCCCGGGCACCTTTCCCAACAGGTACATTTCCGCTTGGATCTTATCCGTACCGTATGCGCCCCAATACTTGTTCCCGCCCAAGGGCATGTCCTCCCGGAAAGGCTGGGGCAGGGTTTCCGGGTATACGGCGCTGGAGCTGAGGAACACGTATTGCCCGAATCCCCCTAACCCTTCCAACAGGCAGCGCACATCTTCTTCCGTGTAGGCCGTCATGTCCAGCACAGCGTCAAAGCGGTACGGCTTCAATACCCCTTGCAGGCCATGGCGGTCGGCCTGTATCAAGGTTACGCCCG
The DNA here is from genome assembly GCA_910574995.1 of Oscillospiraceae bacterium. GTDB lineage: Bacteria > Bacillota > Clostridia > Oscillospirales > Acutalibacteraceae > Acutalibacter. The sequence continues at coordinate 35,797 of CAJTCS010000016.1, read as the reverse complement.
GCGCCTGCGGCCGGGTATTCCGGTTCAAAACAAACACCTGATGCCCTTTTTCCGCAAAATATTGGGCTGTAAATTTGCTGACAAACACCGTGCCGCCGGTAACCAATATTTTCATGCCCCGCAGCTCCCTTCCCCGCCTATATTTGCCTGCTTCTTTTCAGAAGCGTCACTGGGGCCAGCTGGGACAGGTACACCGTCTCCTGCTCCCCGTCTGTACAAAGGATAAAGGATTTCGGCAGCTCCATAGAGACGTTGACCACCCTTTTTTCTTTCTGTGCCCGGGCCAGGAACGCCCGGGTATGCTTCGATATCGTGGAATTGTCCAGGTCAAATATGCCCACCACCCGCGACATATCCACCACCGTGTCCTGGCCTACATGCAGGTACACAGGCTTACACCTCCTCTGGGAAAACTTCCCCCGCCTCTACCCGGAACCGCCGGCCCGTCTCCATCAGGCTGACCGTTTCCGGGCTGCAGCATGTCAAAAATACCTGCCGTCCATGCAGATGGTTCAGTAGGTAATCCTGCCGGCTTTGGTCCAATTCGCTCATCACATCGTCTAAAAGCACCACCGGGGTCTCCCCAGTCATCTGGGACAGGGCCCCGGCTTCGGCCAGCTTTAAGGCCAGCACGGCGCTGCGCTGCTGCCCCTGGGAGCCGTACGCCCGGGCGGATACGCCGTTCAAGGTGATCTCCAGGTCGTCCCGGTGGGGCCCGGCCGTGGTAAAGCCCGCCCGCATGTCCGAGCGCCGGGTACGGCCCAGCTCTTGCAAAAAAGCCTGTTCCGCCTCCGCCCTGGTGAAAGCCCCCCCGGCCCTTACAGAGGGCGCGTAGGACACGGACAGGGCCTCTTTCCCCTTGGATATCCCGTTATAGATTTCTTCCAGCTTGGGACCCAGCCGCTGCACATAGCCCAGGCGCTCCGTCATAACCTCGCCCCCCAGCTTTGCCAAGCGGGCGTCCCAAACCTCCAGGGTGTCCCCCAGCTCTGGGAAACGCACCATGTCCTTCAAAAGGGCGTTTCGCTGTAAAAGCGCCCGCTGGAACACGCCCAAAAGGCCGGCATAACCGGGCTTTTGCTGGCAAAGGGCGCCATCCAGGAAACCCCGCCTGCGGGCCGGGCCTTCTTTGACAAGCAATAGATGTTCCGGGGAAAAAATCACCGCCCGCACCTTTCCCACCAACGCCGAGCCCGTCTTTTTTTTTACCCCGTTGATGACAGAACTCCTCCGGCCGTTTTCGATATACAGCGCGGCGTTCTGCTCCCGCCCCTCCCCATAGAAATCCAGGGTTAGGGCGGCCCGGGGGCTGTTCTCCTCCTGGCCGGGCAGCAGCCGCGGCAGTTCCCCATCCTTCGCCCCCCGGAAGGAATGCCCCCCCGTGAAAAGCCAGAGGCCCTCCAGCAGGTTGGTCTTCCCCTGGGCGTTGCCCCCATAGATCACATTCACGCCCTGGCAGGGATATAGCTCCCCGTCCGCCAGGTTCCGGAAATTTTCTGTGGCCAGGCGGGTGATGTGCATAAATACCCCTCCTTCCTCTCAAGGCTCAGCCTCACTCCCTGCCAGGGGCGGCGCCCCTGGGCCTTTCCCTTTTCCAATTCCCCCTGTCCGCTATCCTTCCACGGCCACCTGGAAATCCCGCCCCGCGCAAGAGGCGGTATCCCCGGGGCGCAGCTTTTTGCCCCGCATGGTACAGGTTTCCCCGTTTACCTGCACTTTCCCCTCTTGTATGAGATATTTTGCCTGGCCGCCAGTATCTACCAGCCCGGTAAGCTTTAAGAACGAATCCAGCCGGATATATTCTGTTGTAATCGCGATTTTTTCCATGCCCATCCCCCTTCCCTAACTATTCTATCGAAAAAACGGTCCCTCTGGGGGAGGGGCCGCTTTCCAGTTTCAATCATTCTTCAGCCGGACAGGCAGCACAAGGAACAGGAAGCTTTCCCCTTCCTTGGGCATGACTTTCATGGGGCTTAAAGGCCCGTTCAGCTGCACCCGCACCTCGTCGCATTCGGTGTTGCGCAGGGCGTCCAGCAGGTAACGGTTATTAAAGCCAATTTCCACGTCCTCCCCAGTCAGCTCTACGGTAATCTGGTCGCTTGCCCGGCCCATGGACGTGGTGCAAAGCAGCTTGATCTCCCCCGGGGAGAACAGGCAGCGCACGGGGCTTTTCAGCCGGTCTGTAATCAGCAAAGACACGCGCTCCACGCTTTCAATGGCCTCCCGGGTGCGCAAGACCACCTCGGTCTTCCCTTCCTGGGGGATGGCGGCCTTATAGTTCAGGAACTCGCCCTCCAGCAGGCTGGAAATGACCGTATAGCTTTCCGTTTTAAACAAAATGTGCCTGCGCCCCACGGAAATGCCGATGTTTTCTTCGCTGTCTTTTAAAAGGCGCAAAAGCTCGGAAAGGGTTTTGCCTGGCACTACAAAAGAAAGGTTTTCCTTAAAGTCCACAGCCTCCGTGCGTTTGGCAAGGCGATAGCCGTCTACCGAAACCACGTCCAGCTGGCCGTCTTCCATGCTGAACAGGCTTCCCTGGTGGATGGGCTTTGCGTCGCTTTCCGCCACGGCGAACACGGTTTGGCGGACCATGCTTTTCAAAACGTTGGCGGGCAGGCTGACAGCGGTGGCGTCCACCAGCTTGGGTAGCTCGGGGAATTCCACTGCGGGGATACCGATGATCGTAAAAAGGCTGTAGCCGCTTTCGATGGTGGCCATATTCTTTTCATCAACGGATATGGTAATAGATTCGTCCGGGGTGCGGCGCACGATATCGGAAAAAATCTTGGCGCTAAGAACCGCTTTCCCCTCTTCTTGGGTTTGCGCCGGTATTATCGTGGTGATGCCCAGCTCTAAATCGTACGCGCATAATTCCAGGCTGCCCTTAGAGGCCGTAAGCAGGATGCCTTCCAGGGCGGGGATGGACGTTTTGGTAGAAACAGCCCTTTGTATGTTCGAGACGGCTTCTGTGATGTCTTTTTTTTGTACCGTAAATTTCATGGGTTTTACCTTGGCCGTGTTTGATACACAGCCATCCTTTCTATGGTAAGATGCCCCGCATGCCCTGGGAAGGAAGCAAGGGGAACTTCTATCTTCTTTTCTTTACTTTAGATTTAGAAGTATTAGTAGGGGCTGTTGAATTTGTGAAAACTTGGAAAAAGCCAGGCAAGCAGCGGTTTTTTAGAGGGAAAGTTTTCCTTTCCACAGTGTGGACAAAAAGTGGGGGATGGGGAATGGGCGCCGGGCTCTCCACGGCTTGTGAAAAGGATGTTGGTGGAATGTGGTGGAAACTGTGGAAAACCTACGGCCTTTCCCAGCGCGGCTTAAGCCTGGGATAGGGAAGGTTAAAAAAGGCTGTCCGGAAGACTTTTTTGGGAAAAAGACCCTAAACGGGTTTGGGAAGGGGCAGATCAACGGTCGCGGATATTCTTGATGATGTCGTCAACCGTGTCCTTGGTGCGGGGGTCCTTATTCAGTTTGGATTCCATCTGCCGCAGGGCGTATACGATGGTGGAATGGTCCCGGCCGCCAAAGGTCTCGCCGATCTCCACCATGGGCATCTGGGTGATCTCCCTTACTATATAAATAGAAACTTGCCTTGCGGTGGAGATGGTAGCGTTACGTTTTTGGGAACGGATGTCTTCCGGGGTGACCAGGTAGGTGCGGGCCACCTCTTCGATGATCTTATCCACCGTAACGGGGGTGGGTTGGCTGTTATTGATAATGTCGCTGATGGCGGACTGGGCCGTGGCAATGTTGATAGGCTTGTTTTCCAGCAGGTGGAAAGCCCGCAGCTTTTTTACGGCCCCTTCCAGCTGGCGGACGTTGCTCTTAAGCTTGTTGGCTATGTATTCGCACACGTTTTCCGGTATGCTGAAGTCCATAGATCCCGCCTTCCGGGTGATGATGGCAATGCGCGTTTCATAATCCGGCGGCTGTATATCGGCGGTCAGCCCCACCTCGAAACGGGTCTTCAGGCGGTCTTCCAGGGTTGCAATGTCTTTGGGCGGCCTGTCCGAGGTGAGGATGACTTGCTTTTTCGCTTCATATAAGGTATTGAAGGTGTGGAAGAATTCTTCCTGGGTAGAGACCTTGCCGGCAATGAACTGTACGTCGTCCATCAACAGCAGGTCCGCGCTTCGGTATTTGGCCCGCAGGGCCGCCGTGGCGCCCCGGGCGATAGCCTCGATAACCTCATTGGTAAAATCTTCGCTTTTTACATATACCACAGACCGGTCTGGGAAATTGCGTTGGAATTCCTTGGACACAGCGGACAAAAGGTGGGTTTTGCCTAAGCCGGAGTTCCCATAGATGAATAAAGGGTTGTACACGACGGCCGGCTTTGCCGCCACAGCCTGGCAGGCCGCATGGGCGAACCGGTTGGAGGAGCCCACCACAAAAGTGTCAAAGGTCAGTTCATATGCGTCGTCGTCTGGCGCGGCAGCCTCTTTAGGGGAGGAATCCGCCGTGGGCAATTCCTGGTGCACGCACAGGGAAAGTTGGACCGGCGCCCCAAATACGCTTTGGAAAGCCCGGGAAAGCACGTCGCTATACCCCCGCAGCAGCGTCTGCTTGTGGAATTCGTTGGGGGCTTCTATCGTTGCCACGCCTTGCTCGAAATCCAGGGATACAGGTTTTAAACGGTTGAACCAGGTTTTGTAGGCCACCTCTGTGATTTGCCCCTTGCAATAGTCACAGATCAGTTCCCATGCTTGTTCAAAAGAGTCCAAATGTCATACCCTCCAAAAATGTTTGTTTTCCCGGAGCCGTACCCGCGGCTGCCGCGATTCTTCATCCGCACTTTTTCTATTTCTTGTAGTATAGCACAAGGCCCCTTTTTTTTCAAATTTTTTTGCTTTTGCGGGCCCTTGCTTTTTATATACAACCCCTTGTGCCCACTGCCTTTTTTTGCCCCAGGTATACGTAACCTTTTAGGCGGTTTTATCTTTTAAGTGGGGATGTGGGAAAAAAAACCTTTTTTCTGCCTTCCCATGTGAAAAATACTGTTGACACACAGGGCAAATGTAAGGTATAATGCTAAATTGCAAGGGAAAGCAGCCCGAAAGGAGGGAGTTACCTATGCTGAGAACCTATCAGCCCAAGAAGCTTCACAGAAAGAAAGAGCATGGCTTTCGGAAAAGGATGTCGGACAAGAATGGCCGCAAGGTGCTTGCACGCCGCAGAGCCAAAGGTAGAGCGCGCCTTTCCTATTGACATTTGAGCGACTCGCGCAGCGTGGCAGTCGTTGTTAAACATAAGGGCGGCTCGCGTGGCGTGTCGCCTGTTTGTTTATGACGCCTTAAAGGTCACTTCGCGTGGCCTTTCTTTGTTTCATGCTTTGCGCGCGGCAGATGCTTGGGGTAAAAGGGGGCGGAATTTTCGTTATGGACAAGCTTGTCTCCATGACGCGGAACCAAGATTTCCGGCGGGCGTATAAAAGGGGGAAAAGCTATGTTTCCCCCCTTGTCGTCCTATATGTAGTGCGCAACCGGCTAGGGTTCACCCAGGTAGGGATCACGACTAGTAAAAAGATTGGGAACGCGGTAACGCGAAGCCGGGCCCGCCGGGTCATCCGGGAAGCCTACCGGGGCCTTGCCCATCAAGTGAAGCCGGGATATGACCTGGTTTTCGTTTCCCGTGGGCGGACGCCTGCCGCCAAAAGCACGCAGGTACGCAGGCATATGGAAAAACAGCTTTTTACCGCCGGGCTTTTGGAAAAGGGGCGGGAGGCTTCATGTTGAAAGCGGCTTTGCTTGGGATGATCCGCTTTTATAGGGCCCATATTTCCCCATGGAAGCCCCCTTCCTGCCGGTATATCCCCACTTGTTCTCAATACGGGCTGGAGGCGGTGGAACGTTTTGGCGCTGTAAAAGGCGGCGCTTTGGCCCTGTGGCGCATCCTGCGCTGCAACCCCTGGAGCCGCGGGGGCTATGACCCGGTGCCGGAGAAGAAGGGGCGCGGGGCAAAGGGCGGGGACGGATAAAGCACCATCCATCATGCATCATTATTGTTATGCCCGCGCGCTGGGCGGATGGGATTCATGTGGCGTGGGCGGAGAAGGGATCTTATCGCAAATGACTGGTATATTTAGTTTTTTTGGGAGCATACTTGGCTATCTGCTTTGGTTTTTGTTTACTATTTTTAAGAACTACGGTGTAGCCATTATTTTGTTTACGATCATCATGAAGATTTTCATGTTCCCCATGAGCCTGAAGCAGCAGCGGAGCATGGCTTCCCAGTCTAAGCTGGCGGAGAAGCAGAAAGATTTACAGAAGAAATATGCGAATAATAAGGAAAAGTATAACGAAGAGCTGATGAAGCTTTACGATAAGGAGGGCGTGAACCCCAGCAGCGGATGTTTGACCACGCTTATCCCGTTCCCGATTATGCTGGGGATTTTTTACTCGGTGGCATACCCCCTTTCGAATACTTTGCATATCGCCCAGGAGACCGTACAGCTGGCCACGGATTATATTTCCAAGATACCTGGCGTAGTATCTATGGGCGGCTATACGGAGTTGGAGATTATACGGAATTTTGATATGCTTCGGGATAACTTGACGATGTTTACGCAGGCCGACGTCCAAAAGATCGAGTTTTTTACCCAGGGCTTCCGTTTTCTGGGGTTGGATTTGTTATCTACGCCCCAGGGGAGCGGCTTCGGCACTTTCCTTTGGATTATCCCGGTCTTGTCCCTGGTAACAAGCTTTGGCTTCCAATTTTATACCATGCGTGCCGGCGGCGCGCCCCAGGGCCAGCAGCAGGGCTGCATGAAGGTGATGATGTTCGCGCTTCCTTTGATGAGCGTATACTGGGCGTACATTTTCCCAGCGGCCGTAGGCCTATATTGGGTGGTTTCTTCCCTGGCGGGGTATTTGCAGATGTTGGTTACAAACAAGTTTTTCAGCGTTAACCATATGACGGCTATGGCGGAGGCCCGCAGGGCGGCCGCCCTGCAATTGGGGGAAGGGTCTATCCGGCCCTTGTCCGCCTCGGCCCAGAAGGAGATGGCGGATAAATTGTCGGCTATGCCCCAGCAAAGCTTTCAGAAAGATGGGGGAAAGCAGCCGGTGAAATCTAAGAAGAAGAAAAAGGGCGGATCCGGCTCGGGGGACACGACCTCATATATGGGAAGCAAAAAGTAGGCTGTGAAGGAGGAACAACAAATGATAAGAGAAGCGGTTGCCACAGGCGAGACAGTGGAGGTTGCCTTTGCGAATGCCTGCAGGGAGTTGGGCGTTGACACGACGGAGGCGCAGATTGAGGTGATCGACCAGCCCGCTAAAAAGACGCTTGGCCTTTTTGGAGGGCATCCAGCCCGGGTGCGCGCTTATATAGAGGAGCCTGACCTTGTGGAAGAAGAGCCCCATGACCCTATAAAGGAAGCTACCCAGTATTTACAAGGGGTCCTTTCCGCTATGGGGTTGCCAGATGTTTCCATCAACGTGGAGGAGGAAGAAACTGGCGCGGCTTTTACGCTGAATGGGGAAAACCTGGGCTTTATTATCGGCCACAGGGGGGAGACCCTGGACGCTTTGCAGTATTTGGCTTCTTTGGTGGCAAACCACGTGGAAGGTTCGTATTTCCGGCTGACCTTGGATGTGGGCAATTACAGGGAAAAGCGGAAGGAAACGCTGGAGGCTTTGGGCCGGAAAATGGCGTTCAGGGCGGTGAAATCTGGACGCAACTCTTCTCTCGAGCCCATGAACCCTTACGAGCGGAGGATTATCCATACGGCCGTACAGACTGTGGAAGGCGCGAAGTCTTGGAGCGAGGGTGAGGATCTTTCCCGCCATGTAGTGATCGGGCCTGAAGGCGGCGAACGCCCCCAGCGCCGGGATAACCGCCGCGGGCCTGGCGGCGGCCGTCGGGGCGGGTATGACCGGGACCGCAGGGATACGCGGCCAGCCCGGAATTCTCCCCGTGCTAGTTCCGCCCCCAGGGCGGGCGGGCCTAAGTCTGACGACCCTAGCGCGCCTATTTATGGGAAAATTGAAGCAAAGAAATAGACAAACCATGATGGGGGCGGCCGGATACGGGCTGCCCCTTTTTTGAAATATACGCAAGTTTCGGAAGGGGGTTTACAATGGGAAGCGAGAGGACGATTGCGGCGATCGCAACCGCGCAGGCGCCGGGGGGCATTGGCGTTGTGCGGATTTCTGGCAAGGGCGCGTTTGCGGTGGCCGATCGGGTGTTCCGTCCTAAAAGCGGCAAGGGGCTTCCTGCCTGTAAGGGTTATACAGCCCATTTGGGTGCGGTTTATACGATGGCCGGCGAAAAGCTGGACGACGCGATCGCTTTGGTGTTTTTCTCCCCTAAAAGCTACACAGGGGAAGATGTGGTAGAGCTTTCCTGTCATGGGGGCTTGTATGTGCTGCGCCGGCTGCTGCGGGAGGTTTTATCTGCGGGTGCGGAATTGGCGGGGCCGGGGGAATTTACACGCCGGGCCTATTTGAATGGGAAAATGGATTTGGCCCAGGCTGAGGCAGTCATGCAGCTTATCCATGCCAGCGGTGAACAGGCGGCCCAGGCGGCCCAGGCGGCCAGCAGCGGGGTATTGTCAGAAAGGATTGGATCTTTACGGGAATCCCTGAAAGGGATTGCCGCCCATTTAGCGGCGTGGGCAGATTTCCCGGAAGAAGACGTGCCCCAGGTGGAGCCTGGCGCCCTTTATCCCCAGTTGCAAGAAACCGGTTTGGCCTTGGACAGATTGCTTTCCGGATTTGAACAAGGGAAGGTTTTCCGGGAAGGGGTGGATACGGTTATCTGCGGGAGGCCGAACGCGGGTAAGTCTACCCTGATGAACCGGTTGGCTGGCTGCGGCCGTTCCATCGTCACCCCCCATGCGGGTACCACCCGTGATGTCATCGAGGAAACCGTGCTGGTAGGCGGTATCCCCCTGCGCCTGGCTGACACAGCTGGCCTGCGGGATACGGAAGACCCAGTCGAGCAGATTGGGGTAGAGGCGGCGTGGGGGCGCATCCGGCGGGCACAGCTGCTGCTGGCTGTTTTTGATTCTTCCCAGCCTTTGGATAGGGAGGATATGTCTTTGATATCCCAGGCAGTGCCAGAGCGGGCTATTGCCGTTGTCAATAAGACGGACCTGCCTTTGGCCTGCGACCTGCGTGTGTTGGAAAGCTCTTTCCCCAGGGTTGTCTATATTTCCGCTTCTACTGGGGATGGGTTGGATGATTTAGAACGCCAGGTTGCGGATGTGCTGGGGACAAGGGGTTTTGACCCTGCCGCGGGCGTGCTTTCTACCGAGCGCCAACGGCATGAGGCTGCGCGGGCAAAGGCTGCGCTGCAAGAAGCGGAGGAGGCCCTTTTGTCCGGGATGACCTTGGATGCGGTTACCGTATGTGTGGAAGACGCTTTGCATGCCTTGTATGCCCTGACAGGCGAGCGTGCGTCGGATGCCGTCATCGACCAGGTTTTTTCACAGTTCTGCGTTGGGAAATAGGTATATGGGGAAAGGGGAAGGTTTATGCGGACATATGAAGCTGGCCGTATCGATGTAGCCGTTATTGGCGCGGGCCACGCGGGTATTGAAGCGGGGTTGGCGGCGGCCAGGTTGGGGGCTGAGACGGTTGTTTTTACTATTAACCTGGACGCTGTGGGCAACTGCCCATGCAATCCCAGCATTGGCGGGACGGCAAAAGGCCACTTGGTCCGGGAGATCGACGCCTTAGGCGGGGAGATGGGCCGGGCGGCGGATGCTTGCACCTTGCAAAGCCGGATGCTGAATTTGGGGAAAGGGCCCGCTGTACATTCCTTGCGCGTACAGATTGATAGGAACCAATATTCCCAGGTGATGAAGCATACACTGGAACAATGCCCCAATCTATCTTTGCGCCAGGCGGAGGTGGTGGACCTGCGCCAGGACGGGGACGGGTGGCTGCTGACAACCAGGCTGGGGGCTGTATACCGGGCAGGCGCCGCCATCCTTTGCACTGGCACTTTCTTGGGGGGGCGCGTATTTGTGGGGGAGGTTTCTTATGACAGCGGACCCGACGGGATGTTCCCTTCGTCTTTCCTGCCGGATTCCCTGCAGAAACTGGGGATATCCCTGCGCCGTTTCAAAACCGGCACCCCTGCCCGGGTGCTCCGCTCTTCCATTGATTTTTCCCAGTTGGAGGTACAGCGGGGGGATGAGCCGGTACAGCCTTTTTCCTATGACACAGAGGAAGGCGCGCTGGAGAACAAGGCCGTGTGCCATATCAGCTGGACAAACGGGGAGACCAAGCGGGTCATCTTAGAGAATATCCACCGTTCCCCTTTGTATGGGGGGAAAATAGAAGGGATAGGCCCCCGCTATTGCCCAAGCATTGAGGATAAGGTGGTGCGCTTCCCTGATAAGCCCCGGCATCAGCTGTTTATCGAGCCCTGCGGCTTGCATACGGAGGAAATGTATCTGCAAGGGATGAGCTCTTCCTTGCCGGAAGAGGTACAGGCGGCTTTTTACCATACCATACCCGGATTGGAGGAAGCCCAGATCATGCGCAGCGCGTATGCCATTGAGTATGATTGCTGCGACCCGCTCCAGTTGGACGCGACCCTTCAATTCCGGGATTGGCCGGGCCTGTATGGGGCCGGGCAGTTCAACGGCAGTTCTGGCTATGAGGAAGCGGCTGCGCAAGGCCTGGTGGCGGGGATCAACGCGGCTTTAAAGCTGCGGTGCAAAGGAAGGCTGGTGTTAGACCGGGCGGGATCCTATATTGGGACGCTTATCGACGATTTGATTACGAAGGGGGTAGAAGACCCATACCGCATGATGACTTCCCGCTCGGAGTACCGGCTTGTGCTGCGGCAGGACAACGCGGATGAGCGGCTGACGCCTATTGGAAGGAAGCTGGGGCTGATATCGGATGCCCGGTGGGATACATTTACCAAAAAGCAAGAACAGAAGAAGGAAGAACTGAAACGAGCCCTTTCCACTACTTTGCCGCCTACGGATGCGCTGAACCGTATACTTGTTTCACGTGAAACATCCCCTGTAGGCACGGGGGTGCGTTTGGCGGACTTACTCCGCCGCCCGCAAGTCACATACGCCGACTTAGAAAGCGTAGACCCCGCCCGCCCGGCTTTACCCCGGGCAGTTTTGGAAAGCGTAGAGATTGAACTGAAATATGAAGGGTATATCCGCAGGCAGAAAGCGGATATTGAAGAAATGCGCCGTTTGGAGGGGAAGGCCCTGCCAAGCAATACGGATTATGCGGCGATACGGGGCTTGCGGCTAGAGGCGGTTGAAAAGCTGGGAAAGGTACGGCCGGAAAATATCGGCCAAGCCGGGCGTATTTCCGGCGTCAGCCCGGCGGATATTTCCGTCTTGTTGATTTGGCTGGCGGCCCGGGAACATGAAAAGGAGGGACCGGCATAATGGATATCCGAGAGACGCTTAGCAGCCAGGCGCGTGCTTTGGGTGTGAAGCTGCACCCTGAACAGGCGCAGGCTTTCCAGGCCTATATGGAGCTTTTGCTGGAATGGAATGCAAAAATCAATTTGACAGCCATTACCCAGCCGGAGGAAATTGTAAAAAAGCATTTTCTTGACAGCCTGACCTTGCTTTCCGCATGCCCCATTAAGCAAGGGGCTAAAATAGTGGATGTGGGGACAGGGGCGGGATTCCCCGGCATCCCTTTAAAGCTGGTGCGGCCGGATATCCAATTGACCTTGTTGGACAGCCAGCATAAACGGCTGCAATTCTTAGGGGTTGTATGTGAAGCTTTGGGGATAGAGGCAACCAGGGTGCACAAGCGGGCGGAAGAGGCTGGCCGTGACACATCTATGCGGGAAAGTTTTGATGTGGTAACAGCCAGGGCTGTAGCGCCTTTCCCGGTCCTCTGTGAGTACTGCATCCCTTTGATGAAGATGAAGGGGTTCTTTGTGGCCATGAAGGGCCCGGGTGCGGAAAGCGAACGGGCGGCGGCGCAGCGGGCGTTAGATATCCTAGGCGGGGTTGAGGCAAAAATTGTGCCTGTGGAGGATTTCGGGGCAGGCGAACGGAATTTGATTGTGGCGCGCAAAAAACGTTTTACCCCAAAAGGCTACCCACGGCATGGTGGGACAATCAGCAAGCACCCCCTATAACGTTTTGAAGGATCATAGCGGCACAGGGGCCTGCCCTAAAGGTATTTAAGGAAGGCCGTCTATAAACAGATTGGATAGGAGCAGATGTATGGAATATATCATGCGAGAAGCCGTGCCGGACGACGCGGCACAAATTGACCAGGTTATGCTGGTTATCAGCGACAAGGGCGCCGATTTGGAGCGGATGGCGCGTCAAATCAAGAACCTTCAGGAAGACCCGCAAAAGTACTTGCTGGTGGCTGAGGATACGTCTACAGGGGTGATTTGCGGAAGTTTATTGGGGGTAGTGTTTGAGGACATCTGCCAAGACGGCAGGCCCATCCTGCTGGTAGAAAATGTAGCCGTATTGGAAAACTATCAGGGCAAGGGCGTAGGAAAGAGGATGTTCCAGGAGGTTGAGAGATGGGGGAAAGAAATGGATTGCCATTATGAGATTTTAGTATCGGGCATGGAGCGTACTGGGGCCCACGGGTTTTATAAAGCGTTGGGTTTCGTGGAAGCTAAAGGCTTTAAAAAATACCTGTAAAATTTTTTTCTGCGACAGGATTCAGCAAATGACGCAGGGTTTTGGTGGTAAAATTGGCAATGAAAGGAAGGGGTGGCACATGTTTTTTAAGGACAAGCTGAAACTGACGCGGTTACCCACGGCCAAAATATTGCCAAACCCCGCCCAGCCCCGGAAAACTTTCCAAGAGGACGAGCTGAAAAGCCTGGCGCAAAGCATCCTGGAAAACGGCCTTTTGCAGCCGGTGACAGTCCGCCGTGAAAACGGGCTATATTATCTTGTGGCCGGAGAGCGCCGGCTGCGCGCCTGTAAGCTGGCAGGGCTGAAAGAGATACCGGCTATTATAGCGGATTGTGAGCCGGAAGACAGCGCGGTATTGGCCTTGTTGGAAAACCTGCAACGCCGGGACCTGCAGATGTTTGAACAAGCTTCCGCCATCGCAAGCCTGCTGCGGGAGTGGCAGATTACCCAAGAAGAGGCGGCCCGCCGCCTAGGCATGAGCCAGTCTTACCTGGCAAACAAAGTGCGGCTTTTAAAGCTGAGCGCCGAGGAGCAGGCGGAAATCTTGAACAATAAGCTGACAGAACGCCATGCGCGGGCCCTGTTACGCGTTGACGATATTGAAACGCGCAGGAAAATCTTGCGGGTATGCATCGCCCGTAAGTTGAACGTCTCGCAGACGGAAGAACTGGTAGCGGAATCCCTGCGGCCAAAAGAAACGCCAAAAAAAGCACGGCGTACCTTTGTTGCAAAAGACATACGCCTTTTTATCAATACGATTGACCATGCAGTGGACGCAATGAAAACGGCTGGCATCCAAGCGCACACCGAGAAAAAGGAAACCGAAGAATACATCGAATGTACCGTGCGCATCCCCAAATTAACCAGAGTACAAGTTTAACCCATTCCCTTATTCATTTCCCACAGAGAAGGCCCTGGCTTTTGCCGGGGCTTTCTTGTTTAGAAATGGGCGGGGTACGTGGAATGCGGGGGACAACGTTTTTTGGGGGGCGTGGGAGAAAAAGGAGAGAAAGAAAATGTTTCACATGAAACATTGCAAAAAAGAGGGCCAAAACAGAGAATCAGGGTAGGCAAACAGAAGAAAATATGGTATGATAAGAAAGCGGAAAAATGGAAAACGATTTGCAAGAGCACACGTGTAGAACGGGAAGGGAAGAAACATGGGAAAGATCATTGCCGCTGCGAACCAAAAAGGCGGCGTAGGGAAAACCACAACAGCTGTAAACCTGGCAGCCGCGCTGGGCAGCGCGGGGAAGAAAGTGCTGCTGGCAGATACAGACCCCCAGGGGAATACCACCAGCGGCGTGGGCGTGGACAAACGCGACTGCCCGGTTGGCATGTACGATGTGCTGATCAATGGGGCTAAGACAAAGGACGCGGTGGTAAAGACCGAATTTGAAGGGCTATGGCTCTTACCGTCCAATATCGACCTGGCGGCGGCGGAACTGGAACTGGCCGACTTGGACAAGAGGGAAAGCAGGCTGAAGGAAGCATTGGCCCCTATACGGGGGGAATATGACTATATCCTAATTGACTGCCCCCCTTCCTTAGGTTTAATTACCACCAATGCCTTGAATGCCGCCGATACCATATTGATCCCCATACAGTGCGAATACTATGCCTTGGAAGGCTTGTCACAGCTGATAAATACGGTGCGCCGGGTAAAGCGCCAATACAACGAGCGGTTGGATATTGAAGGCGTGCTGCTGACTATGTATGACGGCAGGCTGAACCTGACCCAGCAGGTAGTAGCGGAGGTGAAAAAGTATTTCCCCCGCAAGGTATTCCGGACGGTGATCCCCCGGGCCGTACGCCTTTCCGAGGCCCCGGGCTTTGGCCAGCCGGTGTTGTATTATGATAAGAACTCCAGAGGTTCAAAGGCATATGTGGAACTGGCAGAGGAGATCCTGAAAAGCCGGATGTAATGGCGGATGGGAGGTGATACGGATATGAAAAAAAGGGGACTGGGGAAAGGCCTGGACGCTATTTTCGCGGAAAATACAGCGGAAAGCGCCGAAGGCGCGGTAACGGTGAAAATCAGTGAGATTGAGCCCAACCGGGAACAGCCCAGGAAAGAATTTGACAGCGAAGCCCTGTCAGAGCTGGCCGATTCCATTGCCCAGCATGGGGTCTTGCAGCCCTTGCTGTTGCGGCCTATGGTAAGCGGCGGGTACCGCATTGTGGCTGGGGAACGCCGGTGGCGGGCCGCCCGGATGGCGGGGATCAGCGAAGTACCCGCGGTCATACGGGAGATGACAGACGCGGAGGAGATGCTTTTCGCCCTCATCGAAAATTTGCAGCGGGAGGACTTGACCCCTTTGGAAGAAGCCAGGGGATATCAGACCCTGATAGAAGCCCAAGGCTTCACCCAGGAGGAGGTCTCCAAGACGGTGGGGAAATCCCGCCCAGCTGTGACCAACTCGCTGCGGCTGCTGAACCTGCCTGAAGACGTGCAGGCCATGCTGGAACGCGGGGAGATTACGGCCGGCCACGCCCGTACGCTGCTCAGCTTCAAAACCCCAGAGGACATGCTTTTGGGCGCCGAAAAGGCAAAAGAGGGCGCTTCCGTGCGGGAATTGGAAAACCTGGCCAAAAGCTTGCAGGAACAAAAGCCTGTACAGGCGAGGACGGTTCCCCACAATCAGTATTATGAAGAAGCCCAGTTGGCTGTAGGGGAGTGCCTGAACCGGCGGGTAAAGGTGGCGGGCACAAAGAAAAAGGGGACGTTACAGATTGAGTTTTACGGCGAGGAAGATTTGCGCAACCTGTTGGCGGAATTGAAGCTGGACGGGTAAGGCAGGGGGGGCCAGGGAATATTCTGGTTGGGGCTCCGCTCCAAACCCCGGCTTAGGGGGCTTTTTGAAATCCTCCTAAAGGCCCGTTAAAAACTTTTTACCTGGCCCACTGTGGGCCAAAGATTCAGAGAGGGGAAAGGAAATGCTGGATATTAAGTTGATACGGACAAACCCAGAATTGGTAAAAGAGAACATCAAAAAGAAATTCCAGGATGAAAAGCTGCCTTTGGTGGACGAAGTCTTGGAGTTGGACGCCCAGTTCCGGGCATCGAAGGCCCGGGGCGACGAGCTGCGCCAGCAGCGCAACGCTATCAGCAAGGAGATCGGCAAGCTGATGGGCCAGGGCAAAAAGGAAGAGGCCCAGGAAACCAAAAAGCGGGTACAGGCCATAGCTGGCGAACTGGAAGAGATGGAACGCAAGGAAGCGGAGATGACAGAGGAGATCCGTAAGCGCATGCTGGTCATCCCCAATATTATCGACGCATCGGTTCCTATCGGCCGCGATGACAGTGAAAATGTGGAATTGGAACGCTTTGGCGAACCTATAGTACCAGACTTTGAAGTGCCCTATCACACGGATATTATGGAACGGCTGAACGGCATTGACCTGGACAGCGCCCGGCGCACCAGTGGCAACGGCTTCTACTATCTGCTGGGGGATATCGCCCGCCTGCACGAGTCCATCCTGGCCTACGCCCGGGATTTTATGATCGGCAAGGGCTTTACCTACTGCATCCCACCTTTTATGATCCGAAGCGATGTGGTCACCGGCGTGATGAGTTTTGCCGAGATGGAAAACATGATGTATAAGATTGAAGGGGAGGACCTGTACCTTATTGGCACCAGCGAGCACTCCATGATCGGCAAGTTTGCGGGCAGCATTTTGAACGAAGAGCAGCTGCCTCAAACGCTGACCAGTTACTCCCCATGCTTCCGCAAAGAGGTGGGGGCCCACGGCATCGAGGAGCGCGGCGTGTACCGCGTCCACCAGTTCGAAAAACAAGAGATGATTGTGGTCTGCCACCCAGATGACAGTATGGATTGGTACAATAAAATGTGGCAGTATTCGGTGGAGTTCTTCCGCACCCTGGACATCCCTGTACGCACCTTAGAGTGCTGCTCTGGGGATCTGGCGGATCTGAAGGTAAAAAGCGTGGACGTGGAAGCCTGGTCGCCCAGGCAGAAAAAGTATTTCGAGGTGGGCAGCTGCTCTAACTTGGGGGACGCCCAGGCCCGGCGGTTGGGAATTCGCATTAAGGGGAAAGCAGACAACTATTTTGCCCACACCTTGAACAACACGGTGATAGCCCCGCCCCGCATGCTCATCTCTTTCCTGGAAAATAACCTCCAGGCCGACGGCTCTGTAAAAATCCCCCTGCCCCTCCAGCCTTATATGGGCGGCAAAGCTGTCCTCCGTTAGGCGCAGCCCTGGCCGCATTCCTAAGGCCGTGGGGCTTTGCCCCACACCCCACGACCCTTTTTAGGGAAAAAGGGTCGACTCAAAAACTGACGGTGCCCCGTGCTATGGCCTAAAGGCCACGGCACGGGGCACGTTGGTTTTTTCGTCCACCTTTTTTTCCTCAAAAAAGGTGGCAGAGTTTGGGACGGAGTCCCAAGGTCTTAAAAGCCGGGCCAGGGCTGGGCTCAGCGGAGTTTGGGGGCAACAGGCACCCAGATGCCGCTTTCATAATCTTGCGGGGAAGCATCGGGGCAGCATTCCATGGAATACCATTCCAAGTTGATGGGCATAGAAAGCTCATAGTCCGGGTTGCCGGGCAGCCACTCGGAAAAGATCTTGGTGTTGACACTTTGTAGTGCGCCGGGCATGGGGCCTGTGCAGCGGAACTTGGCCCAATTTGCAGCGGGGATGTGGATGGTGGTAAGGCCCAGGGGGACAGGCCCGCCCTGATAGAGGCCGCCGATCATATAAAAGAAGCGGTCCTCCTGGAAGCCTTGAAAGCAGGCGCCAAATTCGCCTATTTTGTGGGTGCAAAAAGCTTTTTCCACTTCGGTTTGTGCCCCGCGCTGAGAGATGGGCGCTTCCAGGGCTAATACCTCCTCCCAGAACTTGGGGATGAGCGCATAGGAATTCTCGTGGCGGAACTCCCGCATGAAACCGATAAGCTGGAACTCTTCCATTTTTTCAATCCTGTAGTCCATTTCATGTCCTCCTTGTATGGTGATTTGTATGGTCAGGGGCAGGAACGTGTGGATGGCACGGGCATTTTCCCGCACCTGGGTGGGCGGCACGCCGTGGAAACGGGTGAAAGCTTTGGTAAAGCTTTCCGGGTTATCATAGCCGTATTTGGAAGCCAAACGCAAAACGCTGGATTTCCCCGCAAGCATGTCCAGGGCAGCCAGATATAGCCTGCGGCAGCGCAGATACTCCCCAAAGGTATAGCCTGTTACCAGCCGGAAGCCACGATGCAGATAGAAGGGGGAGAGGTGTGCCGCACCGGCTATATCCTCTGGGCCAATGTTGTCCAACAGATGGGCCTCCATATAGCGGATAGCCGCCCGCAGGCACTGTGTCCATTCCATGTTTAATCCCGTCCTTTCCGTTTTGCATCAGGCTGGTCCTCCGCGGCGGTCGCTGCCGCCCACAAGAGGGCTGTTTAAAATGCGGAATTTCTTCCGTCCCTGCCAAAGCGCGCAAAGGGCCTGGAAGTTTTCGTCTGGGGACTGGAGCAACATCGCCAGGGCGTCCAGTTCCCGCAATTCTTCCTCCGTCAGGCTGTCCAACCGGCCATCCAGGTAAGCGGGCAGAAAAGTGTAAGTCAGTTCGTGGTTCATCAGGGCGTGAAAGTCATAAACCAGATAGCGGACCAGGGCGGGCAGGCCGCAGGTGCCCAGCCCATCGGCATACAAATACCGCTTCCCGTCGGTTTCGCCCCGGCGCACTGCCAGATAGGCCTCCGCCACCCAGTCAAAGCTGCCTGGGGGCATATCATATTGGGAGAGGGGCATACCGCCCTCCTCATAAAACCCGTCTGCATCAAAAGTGATCCAGCGGCCCTCGCCCCTGTGATAATACTGGTTGATCCAGTGGTCCATGCTGACCCCCTCGTGGAAATAGGGCGCAAACCCTGCCCGGCTTCTGGCAGGGATCCCCTTGGCCTTCAGGATGGCGCTCATCAGCACGGACACATAGCGGCAGGTAACTACCAGCTTGTGTTCCACCTGCCTGCCTGGTATAAAGCCCCGCCTGTCCAGGCGGAACAGCTCTGCCGCCATGGCTGGGGCCGTAAGGAAGATATCATCCTCACACCGCATGCGGTGCCAGGGGTAGCGGCCCATGTCGCCGTACAGCAGGGAGGCGTTCGCGTTCGTATTCCCCTCCCTCAGCGTTACCCGATGGATCACCTGGCCGCATATCAGCCTTCCCAGGGTGGGGACGTCCTCCGGCAGGGTGCGGAAATATTCCCCGTAAGCGCCGGCAAAGGTAAAGGGGCCGGTTTCCCGGTAGTGCTCTAGTATATAGGCCTCCATATTTTGGATACCTCCTTTCTCCTATGAAGTACCTGTATTATAACAAAAAAAGACAGGGCCCGCCTGTCTTTTTCTGCTTTCTTTTGTCCTGTATTTAATAGGTCAGGCGGGGGCGGCATTTTTCCCCTTGAAGGAAAGAAGGAAAATGAGGGAGCTGAGGAGATAAGCCCCCGCCACTGCCAGGTAAAAGGGCTTTGCACCAATGGCGTCGAAAACCATGCCGCCCACCAGGTTCCCCAAGATGCCCGCCACAGAGGAAATGGAAGCGTAGAAAGCCTGGGCGCTGGCTTTCAAGTTGTCAGGGGCCAGTTCGTAGAGGTAATTTAGGGAAGAGCCGATAAACAGGCCGTTGCCCAGCCCAAAGAATGTGCAGCAGAACAGCATCCCCGCCAAGGAACCAGCGAACAACCCAAAGCCCAGGCATTCCAGGGACATAAGCACCGGGGCGCACAGCACCAGCACCCGCAGGGGGATGCGCTGGCGCAGGCGTACCATCATAAGGAGGAAAGGGATTTCCAATAGGGCGCGGTAGGCCAGGATGATCCCATATTGCTGGGAGGACACGCCGGCGGCCTGCATGAAATAGGGGATGAAGTTGCCCTCGCAGCTGGCAGCTATGTAAAAGACCAGGGTGAATACCAAGAAGGAAACATAGGCCCTATTCTTGAACAGCTGGCCTAAATCCATGCCGCCTTTCCCGCCCTTCCCCCGGCTGGGCTTGGAATTCGGCTCGCGGGCCAAGACCACGCAGACGATAGCGGGGATCATCAGCAGGCCGCTGACCCAAAAGGTGTTGGCCACCCCCACGGCGGGCAATACGCAGGCGATAATGACGCTGCCCACCGTGAACAAAAGGGAACCCAGGCCGCGCAGTACGCCGAAATTCAGGCGCAGCTCGTTGCAGTTGCGCACCAACAGGTTCTCATTGAAAGTGGCGACAGAACCGCGGAAGAAATTCACGGCGGGGATAAAGCAGGTCAAAAGCAAAGGGGAGAAGGGCAGCCCGGCCGGGACGAAGGGGACCAGGGCGTAAAGGGCAGAGCCGGCCGCCAGCACAATAATCAGCACCCGGCGTATAGAACCGATACGGTCGCTGACCATGCCCCAGAAGGAAACGGAAGCGATGGTGACAGCGGATGAGACGGCGTTAAGGACGCCCAGGTTCGAGGCGGTGAAGCCCACGCTTTGGAGATAGACGGTCTGATAGCAGCCAAAGGCCCAGGCGAACCAGAAAACGCCGGAAACGCCCACCAAGATGACAGCATGCCGGGCCTGGGGGCCCAAGCGGGAAAGGAAACGGCTCATGAGGGAAATACCTCCATTGGTCTGTTTTGTTTTTTTAAGGTTGCAAGCTCCGTTGCTCTAGCAAAGAGTATAGCAAAGACCCGCGTATGTCAATGGGTTTTGGCAAAATATTTTCCAGAGGAAGAGAAGTATTTTTCCGGCCTTAAAGGCCCTGGAAGAAAGCCCCAATAAAAGCCCGGAGCAGGCAAAATTTTTTGGGGGCCAGGGGGAAGATTTCCCTTGCAAAGCAGGCGGCCAAATGCTATAATCATAAATTAAATACAAGCCCCGGCAAACCAGGGAGAAACGGGAAAAATTAAGAGAAAGAGAGTGTGTGGAAATGCTGAACATGGAGTATCGGGAAAAGTTCGCAAAAGAAGGCCTGACCTTTGACGACGTGCTGCTGGTCCCCGCAGAGTCCAACGTGCTGCCCAGCGAGGTGGATTTCTCCACCAACCTGACCCGCACCATCCGGCTGAACGCCCCCATCCTGACGGCGGCCATGGATACGGTGACAGAGTCGGACATGGCCATTGCCATAGCCCGCGAGGGCGGCGTGGGCATCATCCACAAGAACATGACCATCGAACGCCAGGCCGACCAGGTGGACCGGGTGAAGCGTTCGGAAAACGGCGTGATTGCAAACCCTTTCTTCCTTTCCCCCGACAACCTGGTGCGGGAGGCGGACGAGATTATGGGCCGGTTCAAAATTTCCGGCGTACCTATTGTAGAGGACGGCGTGCTGGTGGGCATCATCACCAACCGGGACATGCGTTTTATGGAGGACAGCGACTTTGACCAGCCTGTGAAGAACGTGATGACAAAAGGCAAGCTGGTCACGGCGCCGGTGGGCACTACGTTGAAAGAGGCCCAGGAGATCCTGCGGCAGCACCGCATCGAGAAGCTGCCCCTGGTAGACGACCAAAACCGGCTGAAAGGGCTCATCACCATTAAAGATATCGAAAAAGCCGTGCGGTACCCCAATTCCGCCAGGGATGCAAGCGGCCGGCTGTTATGCGGCGCGGCCATTGGCGCGACGGCGGATGTATTAGACCGGGTAGCCGCGCTGCTGGAATCCCAGGTAGACCTGGTGGTGCTGGATTCCGCCCACGGCCACAACAGCGGCGTCATACAGGCTGTGGCCAAGGTGAAGAAAGCATATCCGGATTTACAGGTGGTTGCGGGCAACGTGGCTACGGCGGAAGGGGCGAAGGCCCTGATTGACGCGGGCGCGGACTGCGTGAAGGTGGGCATCGGCCCTGGTTCCATCTGTACCACCCGGGTGGTGGCGGGCATCGGCGTGCCCCAGGTCACCGCCGTATACGACGCGGCCCTGGAAGCCAGCAGGCACGGGGTACCGGTCATCGCGGACGGGGGCATCAAGTACAGCGGCGACATTGTGAAAGCTTTGGCGGCGGGCGCCAGCGCGGTCATGCTGGGCTCTATGGTGGCGGGCTGTAAAGAAGCCCCCGGCGACTACGAGCTGTACCAGGGGAGGCAGTTCAAGGTATACCGGGGCATGGGAAGCCTGGGGGCCATGGGCAAGGGCAGCAGCGACCGGTACTTCCAGGGGGAACAGAAGAAGTTTGTGCCCGAGGGCGTAGAAGGCCGGGTGCCTTACAAGGGCCCCCTGGCGGACACGGTGTTCCAGATGCTGGGCGGGCTGCGTTCCGGTATGGGGTATACGGGCTGCGCTACCATCCAGGAGATGCACGACAAAGCGCAGTTTGTGCGCATTACCGGCGCGGGCCTGAAGGAGAGCCACCCCCACGACATCCAGATTACAAAAGAAGCGCCGAACTATTCATTTAACCCGTAAAATACGGCAGATAGGGCGGAAAAACCTTTTCAGAAAAAATGACAAAACCCCTTGACAAATACCGGGCCCTGTATTATAATTAATAGCGCCTTGAGTCATAGAATTGCCTTAAGGCGCATATGTGGCGGCATAGCTCAGCTGGCTAGAGCATTCGGTTCATACCCGAAGTGTCGATGGTTCAAGTCCATTTGCCGCTACCATATGGCCCGGTGGTCAAGCGGTTAAGACACCGCCCTTTCACGGCGGTAACACGAGTTCGATTCTCGTCCGGGTCACCATATCATAAAGATAAACACCGGGCCTGTACAAACGGGTACCGGGTTTTTCTTTTTCCTTTTGCTATTTATTATTTCCAGATTTGGAAAGGGGACATGTGCGCATGATGAAAAAAATTTGCGGGCTGCTGCTTGCGGTGCTGGCGCTTCTCAGCCTGGCTGGCTGCGGGGGCCCGGGGCAAAGCCTGCCCAGCCTTACGCTGCCGGAGGATGGGGAAATTATGATGACCAAAATTGGCAGGCCAGACACGCTGGAGGGCCTTTGCGAATATATGGCGGAGGGCTTGGCGGTTGCTGGGGATTCTGTGGAAATGTCTTACCAGGTTATCGGCGCTGTGGCGGGGGTACGGTACCGTTTTACCTTCCATGGCAGTACAGTGCAGGTGGAGCTGTACGAATTTGACCTAGACAGCTTGGATGAAACTGGCAAAGCATGTTTAGACAGCGTGCAAGAGAAGGGCAGCTTCACCATGCTGGATAAGGAGGTCCCGGCTGTTTTGAATGGGAAATACCTGATGGTATATACAGACAGCAGCAAAGACGAGAAGAATACTGCCCAGCGGGAACGGGTGGAGAACCTGTTCCAGGATTTTGCCGGATTCAAGCAAGGATAAGTGGCTGGAGTAAGAAGCGGGTCTGCCCAGGGCAGGCCTGCTTTTCCTTTTTAGAATGGTAACAAAATTGAAATGGGCATTTCTGGCGGGATAGCCCGGAAAGCCTTGATTTCCCAAAGGAATAGGGATACAATAGACATAGTTTTATTTTGTATAGTAAACGCACTTGCAAACCGGTACAGACGATTTGCAAGCTGGGCGGCTTGCCGCCTGGTTCAAAAGAGGTATTCCACCTATTTTGAACTGCGTTAACTATAGCCTTCGTCGAAATAGCGGGGAAGCCCTATAGAGAAAGGAAGTGTTCCCACAACATGGATGGAAACAAGAAAGCGGTACTGGAAGCAAAAATAAAACGTACAATCCAGGCGTTGGAAAAAAATGGCATGCCTGCACAGTATGCCCCTACCAAGGAGGATGCGGTGAAAGCGGTAGGGCAGCTGCTTACCCCAGGGGATGTGATCTCCTGTGGAGGATCGGTTACGCTGAGGGAAAGCGGCGTGCGGGAGCTGATGCTAAGCGGGCAATACGATTTCCTGGACCGGGAGCAGCAGCCACCGGAAGAAGTCTACCTGAAAACTTTTGGGGCCGACGTATTCCTTACCAGCGCCAACGCCATTACAGAGGCTGGCGAGCTGTACAATGTAGACGGCCGGGGGAACCGCACGGCCGCTCTGATATACGGCCCGAAAAAAGTGGTGGTAGTGGCCGGGGTGAACAAGATCGTGCGGGACCTGGACGCGGCTATCTACCGGGTGAAGGACATAGCCGCCCCGCCCAACGCCATGCGCCAGGGCAAGGGCACCCCTTGCGGCCAGCTTGGGCGCTGCGCGGGCTGTGGGGGCGGCATGACCGCGGGCTGCGCCCATGAGGAGCGCATGTGCTGCCATTATGTGGTGACAGCTTACCAGCGCACAAAGCGGATCTATGTGGTGCTGGTGGGGGAAGAGCTGGGATATTGACGCGGCCGGTACGGCGGGGGCTTTCAGGAGGGCCTTGGATGCGGTATGATGAAGAGGAGAATGACCCTATAAAAGGAGAGTGTAGAAATTGGCATTGAAGATAGGGATACAGCTATATTCTGTGAAAAACGCCATTGCCAAACAGCCTTATGAGGTGCTGCGGCAGGTGGCAGAGGCCGGCTACCGTTACATAGAGGCGGCAAACCACAACGCAGAGCACGACCCGGGCGTAGGCTTCGGGGTGCCGGCCCGCCAGCTGCAGCGGTCTTTGGACGAGCTGGGCCTGCAGATTGTGGGCTGCCATGTAAACCCGCTGCAAGAGGAGCTTTTACAGGATGTGCTGGATTACCATGCCGAGCTGGGCAGCACCCAGATCGGCTGTGATATCGAATTCTTCCCCTATGGGGACCTGGATTACATCAAGCGGCGCTGCGAGGTCTTCAACCGTATCGGAGAGTTGTGCCAGGAGCGCGGCATGCGCTTTTATTACCATAACCATTACCAAGAGTTCCAACGTTTTGGAGACAGGCTGGTATATGACCTGATTATGGAGAATACGGACCCCGGCCTGGTGTATGCGGAAATGGATACCTATTGGATTGCCAGGGGTGGGCAGGATCCGGTGTCGTTTATGCGTAAATATAACGACCGGCTTATCCTGCTGCATCAGAAGGACTTCCCACGGGACGCGGGGGAGCCCCTGTGCATGTACCAGGGCCTGGTGGATCCCGACCGGGGCATCGATGAAAAGGTATTCATGGATACGAAAAACCCAGACAGCTTCACCGAGATTGGCACCGGGGTACTACCCATCCAGGACTATATCAGCGCGGCCCGTTCCTGCCCCAACCTGGATTATATCATCCTGGAGCAGGACGCCACAAAGCTGGATGAGATCGAGTCCATTAAAGTCTCCATGAAGGCGTTCCAGAAATTCAAGGGAGTGGAACTGTAACCATGCGGATCAACCTGATGCCCGGCCACCGCCGGCGCTCTTACGAAATTGACATGACCAACGGCCCCCTGCTGGGGAAGCTTATCCGGTTTTCCCTGCCCTTGGCCGCCTCCGGTATCCTGCAGCTGCTGTTCAATGCGGCGGACATCGTGGTGGTGGGGCGGTTTGCCGGCAGCGAGGCCTTGGCCGCCGTGGGCTCTACCGGCGCGTTGATCAACCTGATCGTCACCTTGTTTATGGGCATTTCTGTAGGGGCCAACGTATTGGTGTCCCAATATTATGGAGCTAATGACCATAAGGGGCTAAGCGAGACCGTACATACCGCCGTTTTGTCCAGCCTGGTTTTTGGCGTTGCCCTCATTGCCGTGGGCATAGCCCTTGCCAGGCCCATGCTGGAGATGATGGATACCCCTGCCGACGTGTTGGACCAGGCGGTACTGTATATGCGGATCTATTTTGTGGGCATGCCTGTATTGATGCTGTACAATTTTGGCGCGGCGGTGCTGCGCGCCGTAGGGGATACCCAGCGCCCCCTGTACTTCCTGATGCTGGCAGGGGTCATCAACGTGGTGCTGAACCTGTTCTTTGTCATCGCCCTCCGTATGGGCGTGGCCGGTGTGGCGGCCGCCACCTCGATTTCCCAGGCCGTGTCGGCCGGGCTGGTGTTTTTCTGTTTGACAAAGGTGGAAGGCGACTATAAGCTGTATCCCAAACAGATGCGCATCTATAAAGACAAGCTGTGGAAGATGATGAAAATCGGCCTGCCAGCCGGGATACAGGGCGCCTCTTTCTCCATTTCCAACGTGCTGATACAGTCTTCCATCAATTCATTTGGCGCCATTGCCATGGCGGGCAATACCGCCGCCACCAACATAGAGGGCTTTGTAAACATGGGGATGGATTCTTTCTCCCAGGCGGCCCTGTCCTTTACCGGGCAGAACCTGGGCGCGGGCAAGACCAAGCGCGTAAACCATATCATGGCGCTCTGCCTTGCCATGAGCTGCGGCACGGGCCTGGCGCTGGGGCTGCTGGCCACCCTTTTTGGCAACCAGCTTTTGGGCGTCTATTCCTCCGACCCCCAGGTGATTGCCGCCGGCCTGTCCCGTATGCGCATCAACTGTGTGTTCCAGTTTGCAGGTGGGCTGATGGGCGTGATGGTAGGCGTGCTCCGGGGCATGGGGGCTTCCCTGATCCCTATGGCCATCACCATCTCTTCGGTGTGCGGGTTCCGCGTGGTGTGGATCTTTACGGTCTTCGCCGCTTTCCCCTCTTTGCAGACGCTTTATATTTCCTACCCGGTCACCTGGGCGCTGGCAGCGTTCTTTGATTTTATCTGCTTCTTCTTCGTGAAGCGGCATATTGAGAACAAACGGGGCCTCCGGCAGGCAAAGGCCCCCAGCTAAAGGCATGCGCCGTGGGGAAGGGCCGCCGCTATTGCGGGGGCCCTTTTGTTTTGCCTGGAAAGATTTTGCAGGCAGCTGTATACCTCTTCCCCTGTAAGGGAAAGCTATAGCAAACGGCTGTGCCAACGGTGGATATGTTAGGATAGGATATAGGAAAATGCGGGTGGGAAGGGTATAATTTGTCAGGTTGGCTATTTGACTGCCCTGGGGAAATTTGGTATAATACAGTAAATAAACAACTGGGACCCGCGTATTCTGGCACATTTTGAAAAAAGCGGCGGGGAAAGGCCCGCCGGAGGAAAGGATGTTTGGGCGTATGCAGTATTTTGGGATACCCACCTGCCCCTACTGTAAAAAACGGGTGAACCTGATTCGGACTTGGTCGTTGAAACGCCAGGGGGAGTACCAATGCCCCCGGTGCGGCGGCATATCCAATATCTTCCTGTCGCCGCTGCTTTATGTGGTGGCATTGCTGGCTTTGTTTGCTGGCGGCGCAATATATTTTTTCCATAAATTTGTGCTGGATGACATAGACATTACGACGGCCTTCCAGGTATTCCTGCCTTTTGCCGTGTTCTTTTTCCTAAGCGTGTTCTTTGTATACCTGGCGAAGCCAGTAATTAAAAAAGTTTCCCGGGCAGACCAGGGAAAAAAGAAACGCGGGGACCGCAAGGGCGAAGCGGCCGCCCCCACTGGGCCGGTAGAGGTCTATTATGACGACCGGGATTATACGCCGGCGCCAGCCGGGCGGCGCCCCAGTGCCCAGCAAGACTATCCTAGGGATACTATACAGCAAGTGCGCCCCTTGGGGGAACGGCTGCAGGGGGGAACAGTGCGCCCCCTGCCTCCGCAAAGGGAAGGGGGTACAGGGGTACAGCCCGTGCCGCCACGTGCAGTTCCGGCCCGGCAGCCGCGCCCGCCGCAGGCCCAGCCCACCACCAGCCAGCCGAAGGCGGGGCTGTCCCCCAATATCCGCCCACCTGTGCCAGTGGCCCGCCCGCGCCCGTCCCAGCCAGCAGCGCCAGTACCGCAGCCAGCCAGCCGGGTAGTACCTAGTAACGCGCAGGCCCCTGCGGCTGACGATTTTTTTGCCAAATATGACGACCCCGCGTATATCCAGCGCCGCCTGCAGGAGATGAAAGGCGGACGGTAAAACCAAGCGGGGGAAGCAGCCCGCCCGGGCCTTTTGTGCTGGGGCGGGCCTTCTTTTTGGTTTTTCAGTCTTGTACCATGAAAGGCAGGGCTTACAGGGGAAAATAGCGGCCGTTACAGGGATTTTTTTGTTTACAAACCAGGTGAAATCTGCTATACTAATATATAGAGTATTCGGGATAATAGAAAAGATATGGAGGGCCTTTGCTTGGATATCAACGAAATGACAGACATGACAAAAACGGACAAGGCCTATGACGGCGACCAGATCCAGGTCTTGGAGGGGCTGGAGGCCGTGCGCAAACGCCCGGGCATGTACATTGGGTCTACAGGCCCCAGGGGCCTGCACCATTTGGTGTATGAGATTGTAGACAACGCCATTGACGAGGCCCTGGCAGGCTTCTGCGACAAGATCGAGGTACGCATCCTTCCCGGCAACGTGATCTATGTTTCCGACAACGGCCGGGGCATCCCGGTGGGCGTGCAGCACAAAACCGGCCTGCCCGCTGTCACAGTGGTCTTTACCATACTCCACGCCGGCGGCAAGTTCGGCGGGGGAAGCTATAAGGTTTCCGGCGGCCTGCATGGCGTGGGCGCTTCCGTTGTGAACGCCCTTTCCCAGTGGCTGGAGGTAGAAGTGGTCCACGAGGGCAGCCTGTACTATCAGCGGTTCGAGCGGGGCCACGCCGTGACAGAACTTGTGAACAAAGGCCCGGCCGGGGATAGGCCTAGCGGCACGGTGGTGTGCTTCCAGGCGGACCCGGAGGTATTCAAGGAGACCACTACCTATAGTTATGACACTTTGCAGACCCGCCTGCGGGAGCAGGCCTTTTTGAACGCGGGCGTCCACATAGAACTGAAGGACGAGCGGGACCCCAAAGACCGCCTGCCCGAGGAGCAGGGCCTGGAATGCCCCATTGTGAACAGCTATTGCTATGAGGGGGGCATCCGCTCTTTTGTAGAGTATAACAACCAGAAGAAAGAAACCATCCATCCAGACGTGATTTATTTTAGCACGGTGGCGGCGGATAACAATTCTACCGCCGAAATTGCTATGCAGTACACAGACAGCTTCAGTGAGCTGATATTATCTTTTGCCAACAACATCCGCACCACAGACGGCGGCACACACGAGGACGGCTTCAAGCGGTCCCTTACCCGGGTAATGAACGATTATGCCCGCAAATACAATATCCTGAAAGAATCGGACAAGAACCTTTCCGGCGAGGACGTGCGGGAAGGCCTTAGCTGCGTTATCAGCGTCAAGCTGAAGGAGGCCCAGTTTGAGGGGCAGACCAAGGGCAAGCTGGGCAATACGGAGATGTCTGGTTTGGTCAGCGCCATGGTCTATGACAAGCTGACGACCTATATGGAAGAGAATCCGGCCACGGCCCGGGCCATCTTTGACAAGGCCCTTACAGCTTCCCGGGCGCGGGAAGCCGCCCGCCGGGCCCGGGACCTGGCCCGGCGGAAAACAGCCCTGGAGAACAACTCCCTTCCGGGCAAGCTGGCGGACTGCCAGTCCCGGGACCCGGAGGAAACGGAGATTTACATTGTGGAGGGCGACTCCGCGGGGGGCTCTGCCAAAGGCGGGCGGGACCGGAAATTCCAGGCTATCCTGCCCCTGTGGGGGAAGATGCTCAACGTAGAAAAAGCGCGCCTTGACAAAGTGTATGGCAACGAGAAGCTTATGCCCGTGGTCACGGCCCTGGGCACGGGCATTGGCGAGGACTTCGACCTGTCCAAGCTGCGCTACGGCAAGATTATCATTATGGCGGACGCGGACGTGGACGGTTCCCATATCCGGACCCTGCTGCTCACGTTTTTTTTCCGTTTCATGCGGCCCCTGGTAGAACAGGGCCACGTATACCTGGCACAGCCGCCCTTGTTCCGCATTACAAAGGGCAAGCGGCATTATTACGCGTTCAGCGACCCCCAGCGGGACCAGATCATGGCAGAGCTGGGCGGCAATTATGAGATACAGCGTTATAAGGGCCTGGGCGAGATGGACTCTGAACAGCTGTGGGAAACTACTATGAACCCGGCGGCCCGCACCATGCGCCGGGTAGAGGTAGAGGACGCTGCCCAGGCCGACGAGGTGTTCACCGTCCTTATGGGGGATAAGGTGGAGCCCCGCCGGGACTTCATCATCGAAAACGCCCAGAAAGCCAATTGGGACGTGTAAGCGGGCGTTGCCAGGCTTCTGGAAGAAAGCGGCTGCAAAGCGTTGATGTTTTAGGGGCAGGCCCTTTTGCAACAGGGCCTGCGGGGTATAAGGCGGCGTCCTGCGGCCTTGCCCTGAACCTGTAATGGGAGAAAGGAAGAAGCGAATGGAGAAGGAAAACAACGGGGCCATCCCCGCGGAA
The DNA here is from genome assembly GCA_910574995.1 of Oscillospiraceae bacterium. Taxonomy (GTDB): domain Bacteria; phylum Bacillota; class Clostridia; order Oscillospirales; family Acutalibacteraceae; genus Acutalibacter. Next base: position 6,073 of record CAJTCS010000016.1, on the reverse strand, counting down.
GAGGGCGGGCGCGTCATACCTGTCAACCTGACAAAGGAGATGGAGCAGTCCTTTTTGGACTATTCCATGTCCGTAATCGTGCAGCGGGCCCTGCCGGACGTGCGGGACGGCCTGAAGCCTGTGCACAGGCGTATCCTCTATACTATGTACGAGAATACCCTGTGGCCTGAAAAGCCTTACCGCAAGTGCGCGGATACTGTGGGCGCGGTGTTGGGGCGGTACCATCCCCACGGCGACGCGTCTGTCTATGACGCCATGGTGCGCCTGGCCCAGGACTTCTCTATGCGCTATATGCTGGTAGATGGCCACGGCAACTTCGGCTCGGTGGATGGCGACCCCCCCGCCGCCTACCGTTATACGGAAGCCAAGATGAACAAGCTTTCGGTTGCCATGCTGGATGACATCGATAAGGACACGGTGGATTTTAACCCTAACTATGATGACCGCCTGAAAGAGCCCGCCGTGCTGCCCAGCCATTTCCCCAATATCCTGGTGAACGGCTCTACGGGCATTGCTGTGGGCATGGCCACCAACATCCCCCCCCATAACCTAGGGGAGGTGGTAGACGGCGTATGCTGCCTTATCGACAATCCAGAAGCCGCATTGGAAGACCTGATGGAGCACATCAAAGGGCCGGACTTCCCCACTGGGGGCATCGTCATGGGGCGGGCGGGCATCCGGGCCGCGTATGCAACGGGGCGGGGGAAGATTTCCGTGCGGGCCCGGTGCGAGATAGAAGAGAATGAAAAGACGGGGCGCTCCAAGATCATTGTGACAGAGCTGCCCTATCAGGTCAATAAAGCCAGGCTCATTGAGAGTATAGCCGATTTGGTGAAGGAGAAGCGCATAGACGGCATCTCCAATGTGGACGACCACTCGGACCGTAACGGGATGCATATCGTGATAGATGTGAAACGGGACGCCGCCCCCCAGATCGTGCTAAACCACTTGTATGCCCTTACGCAGTTGCAGGTTACCTTTGGCGTGATCATGCTGGCCATCGTGAATGGCAGGCCGGAGATTTTGAACCTACGGAAGATTTTGGAGGAATACGTCCGCTTCCAGACAGAAGTCGTTACCCGGCGCACCCGGTTCGACCTGAAAAAGGCCCAAGACCGCGCCCACATCCTAGAAGGCCTGCGGAAGGCTATCGATATCGTAGACGAGATTATTGAGACCATCCGGGCATGCAAGGGGGGCCGCCCTGAAGCCAAGCTGGCGTTGATGGAGCATTTCGGCTTCGACGACGTGCAGGCGGACGCCATCTGCCGCTTCCAGCTGGGGCAGCTGGCCGGGCTGGAGATTTTGAAAATCGAAACGGAGCTGAACGAACTGCATGAACAGATTGCCGACCTGAATGAGATACTTTCCAGTGAAGCCCGGCGGCTGGCCATTGTGAAGGACGAGGCCCTGGATATGAAAAGGCGCTTTGGCGACGAGCGGCGCACGGAAATTGCCGCCATCAGCGGGGAGGTGGATATCGAAGACCTGATCCCTGTAGAGGAATGTGTGCTGACCATGACCAACTATGGGTATGTTAAGCGCCAAAAGGCGGATACCTACCGCACCCAGAAGCGGGGCGGCAGGGGCGTTACCGGCATGAACCGCCGGGACGAGGACGTGGCCACCGAGCTGTTCATTACTGGCAGCCATGACTATGTGCTGTTCTTTTCTAGTATGGGCCGGGTATACCGGTTGAAATGTTATGAGATACCGGAAGGCTCGCGCACCAGCCGGGGCATGAACATCCGCAACCTGCTGCCCCTGCAGGGGGATGAGAAGGTCACCTCTATGATACGTGTGGAACGCTTTGATGACGACCAATACCTGGTAATGGTGACAAAGAACGGTGTGATCAAGCGGACGCGCCTGTCTGCTTACGATTCGGCCCGTAAGGCGGGGCTGATCGCCATTGACCTGGACGAGGGGGATACCCTTAGCTGGGTGCGGGTGACCAGCGGGCAGGACCAGCTGCTGGTGGCCACCAAAAAGGGCATGGCCATGCGGTTCTGCGAGACCGATGTACGGGAGTTGAGCCGCTTGGCGCGGGGCATGCGGGTGATGCAGCTGAAAGAGGACGACTGCATCGTGGGCATGTCCGTGGTGCGCGAGGGGGCCTATGTGCTTACCGTGACAGAGACTGGCTATGGGCGGATGTCCCCTCCGGATAACTACCGGGTACAAAAGCGCGGCGGCAAGGGCTTGCTGAACTACCATGTAGACCGTTTTGGGGACGTGGCGGCCATCAAGGTTGTGGATCTAGAGGACGATGTGATCCTGATTGCAGAGGATGGGGTAATCATCCGCATCATGGCCTCATCAATCCGCATTTGCGCCCGGCCCAGCAAGGGCGTGCGGGTGATGAAGCTGCAGGAAGGCAGCCGCCTGGTCACGCTGGCAAGGGCCCCCCACGACGAGGAAGAGGCCGCCCAAGAAATAGAAGAGGACGATGGAGGTGCTCCAGGCGAGGGCCCGGATGTACAGGGAACCCCTGAAGACCTGGAAGAATAAGCCGCCCCCCTTTTTAGCCCTCTTGTCTGCGTCTAGAATGGGTTTACCCAGCCTGGCCTTTGTAAAAAGGGCCAGGCTGTTCCCTTTTTATATGCAGGGAATGGGGTAGGATACAATATATTGGGATTTTTTGTCTTCCCCCAAAAAGGTGTTGAAAATCCAGGCGCTGCTATGCTATACTGTAGATAATTGTGGCGTACCGGACGCGGGCCTTATAAGCATTTGCATAGCCTATAGAAATAGCCGGTATAATTACCCCAAAGAAGGAGCAGGAAGATGCGAGGAAGCATTAAGAGGACGGTCGTGATCCAAGTGGTCGCCACCGTGCTGTCCATGCTGCTGTTCAGCGGCGTGGTAGTGATGAATTTGGCCGCCATCCGCAATGCGCAGTTGGCCAGTAACCAGGCAAGCGGGCTGATGGACCGTGTGGTAAGAGCCGAGGTGGCCCACTATAAGTGGTCTGCCAACCTGAGCAACGCCCTATATGCGGGGACTGAGTTTACCGGCAGCATGGACCATACCGCCTGTGCGCTGGGCCAATGGCTGTATGGCGACCTGGGTACGGACGACAAGGAAATCTTGACGCTACATGGCAAGATCGAGCCCCTACATAAGGAACTGCACGCGTCTGCCAGCCAAGCTTTGGATTTGCTGGAAAGCAGCCCGGCCGAGGCCCAGTCCTTTTATCAAGGGACCATATTGGCAAACCTGTCCACATTGGTAGATTATTTGGACCAGGTGGCGGCCCGGGCCGAGGTTATCAAGGAAGGGAGATCGGCTGAAGAGGACCATGCCCTTCTGATGATGTTTGCGCTGTCCTGTATCTGCTTGGTACTGGCCCTTGCCTGCCTGGTCAGCCTGGTAGTGTACGTGTTCAAATTTGTAGTGAAGCCTATCCTGAAAATTAACGAGCGTGCCAAGCCTTTACAGGATGGCATCCTGGACATCGACCTGGGATACAGTGCTCAAAACGAGCTGGGCGACATGGCAAGCACCCTGGAGAAGGCCATGGGGCTGATCCGCAGCTATGTGGAGGATATCAACAGCATCATGGGGAAGCTGTCGGAAGGCAACTTCAATGTGAGCACCTCTATGCCATACATGGGGGACTTTAGTAGCATAGAGAGTTCTATCGACAGCTTTACCACCAAGCTGTCGGAGGCTATGTCCCATATCAACAAGGCAGAGGGCAAGGTTTCCCAGAATGCGGAACAGCTTTCCAGCGGCTCTCAGGCCCTGGCCCAAGGGGCTACCGAGCAGGCCAGCGCCGTGCAGGAGCTATATGCCACCCTGGACGACCTGTCCAAGAGCGCGGCCAAGAATGTGCAGGCCGCTGCTACCGCCCAGGAAAATGCCCAGAAGACCGGCGAGCAGGTTACGGTAAGCAGCAAACAGATTCACCAGATGGTGGCGGCCATGCAGGATATTACGGCTGCCTCTCAAGAGATTGGCAAGATTATTTCTACCATTGAGAATATCGCCTTCCAGACCAATATCCTGGCTTTGAACGCCGCTGTGGAGGCTGCCCGGGCTGGTTCCGCTGGCAAGGGTTTTGCGGTGGTTTCCAGCGAGGTACGCACGCTTGCCGGCCAATCTGACCAGGCGGCCAAGGCTACCCGCGACCTGATTGAAAACTCTATCAAGGCGGCAGAGCGGGGCAGCAGGATTGTGGCGGAGGTTTCCGAGACCCTGCAGACCACACTGGAGTTGGTGATGGAGTCTAACAATTCCATCAATGTGATTACCCAGGCGGTCCAAGGCGAGGCAGAGGTAATCTCCCAGGTGACAGAGGGGATCGGGCAGATCTCCCAGGTAGTACAGAACAATTCTGCCAGCAGCGAAGAATCGGCTGCGGTAAGCGCCGAACTCTTCCAGCAGGTAAATTTGTTGCGGGACGAGACCCGGAAGTTCCGGCTGAAATAAGCGAAAATGAAGAGTACCCCCGGATACAGGTTTTACGCTGTATCCGGGGGTACTTTTTTCTCAAAACATGGAGGATGTCCTTGCCCCAAGGGGTTAGAAGAAGACAGACGCTAGGCTGTCAACCAACTCTTCGCTGGAGGTCATGCGGATACTGTTTAATAGGAGGACGTCCTGCGCGCCAGTATCTTCGGCCAGTTGGGCCACATTCCCCGGGTAATACCGGTAATCAACTACGTAGATATACTGGTAATGCTCAACCAAAAAGGGTACAAAAGGGTTGCCAAAGGATTCCTGTACCACTACACAGGCAGGCCCGTCCGGCAGGTCATGGTTGACGATTTCTTCATAGGGCTGGTCCCCAGCCATAAAGATCAGGAAAAGGTTTTCAGGGGCATAGCCCGTCCCATCCTGTATGACAGGCCACCCCTCTTCGGTAACCCCTTCCGTTGTAGTAAAGGAGAAAGCCGTATCGGCGGCAGAGGTAAAGGCCTCTACCGTGTCTGGATTGGCCTGCATTTCCCCAGAGGAGGACTGCTGGTAAAAGCTGCCCCAAAAGCCCTCGTAAGAGGTTGCCTCAAAGTGGTCCAGGGGGAAGGGCTCTATGCCCTTTGTTTTACAGAACTGTTCATAGGCATAGTAAGCGCCCCGCTGGGTCCAATGGCGGTCGGTGCGGAAATAGATGTAGTCATCGAAGTGGGAACGCAATGTATCGAAAACAGGGACGCTTCGGACTTGTGGATTCCAGATGGAAAGGGACGGGAAAATGTAATCCTCAATGGCCTTGCGCTGGTCAGAGCTATTGATTTGCTGGGCCTGGATATAGCTTTCTGGAAGCATGATATCCAGGGCAGTTGGAACAATCAGGTCATATAGGGTGCAGCCTTCGGGAAGCTGCTCCTCAGCCCCGGCCACGGTCTCAATATAGCGGTTCGTAGCTTCCTCGTTAAACTTATAGGTCTGATAGCCAGACTCCTCTACCAAGATAAAGCCGTCGTTCCACTCGGGGGGGGAAAGGGGGGCTGGAGGTTCTGCCGCAGAAGCCGGGCCGTCCTGAAGAGGAGGCTCGGAAACCCCACTGGCAGGCTGCGGGCTGGCAACTGGGGGTAAACTAACCGGCGGGACAGAGGGGGACGGCTGGCCTTTTTCAGGTCCCCCACGGTTGGTAAGCAAAATTATCGCGGCTACAACGGCAATGGCAGCGGCCACTGCCGCTATCAGTAAAAAAATTTTTCCCGGCACCGGCCTTTTCCGCCCTGGCCGGGGGACATAAGCCCTTCCAGGCCCCATTTTCACCACATCCTTCCTATTGGGTTCCGAAATTTGCAGAAACAAAACAACACTTGCCATAGAAAAAAGTCACAGCAGGTAAAAGAAAAGCAGCCGCGCACATACAGCGACTATAATAGGTATAGTGTATAATAGTCCGGGAGACAGGTCAAGGCCCTTATCGGAAAATAACGGAGCAAAACTAAAGCGAATAGAAAAAGGCAACCATCCAAAATGAATGATTGCCTTTTGTGTTGGCGAAAACCTATCTTCCCGGGCCGTTGCCAGCCAAGTATTTTCGGCACGAACGAGCTTAACTTCCGTGTTCGGGATGGGAACGGGTGGACCCTCGTCGTAATCAACACCAACTTCA
>CAJTCS010000015.1 GCA_910574995.1 Oscillospiraceae bacterium | reverse complement strand
AACAGCAATGCAGTTGGCAGACCTTTTCGGGACCCCTTTAGGGGTTTTGTCCGTATTATGCCCTTCTAGGGCTATTCATGCCTCCGGCTTTGCCGGAGGTTTTGACTTTGCCTATGAAAGAGCCTTGAAAACAAGGGGATAGCGGGGCGCAGGGGGTGCAGAGGGCCTCCGGCGTCCCGCTTTTTTCGTTTTGCGGGGTCACTACACCATCAGGAAAGATTTGCAATTTGCACCCTCCCCTGTCCCACGGGAGTGAAAATTAAAAGGTTGGAGAAAAATTAAAATGTGGCCTCCGGTGCTACCCAAGGAAACCGGAGGCCATGCGCACGTTTTTTTCACGGTTTTTGAAAGTTAGTTAGCCCTTTACCAAACCAACCCGCGAGTTTCATACTCGCCCTTGAGGAACTCGGCAACATCGTCAAGATTCCATAAGTAGTAAAAATTCTTATTATCTATCTGTTCCACCTTCAATTCAGCTGGCTGCAAATACCTGCTTGAATTCTTGCTCACAAGTTCTCATTTTTACTACAAATTCGTCATAGTCAGCGGCATCAGTAGGGATTTTCAAACCATGTTTGGTAACGCTGATATCATCTCTCGGCGAGACATTTTCTTCGTAGGTTGAGCCACGGTTCATCCACAGTTTTAAATCGTCAGTTTCTTCTACTTCAGGATAAAGATAATAACCCGTTTTAGCATCAAATCTGAACATATACGCAAGTACCTGCAGATAGTCCCGATTGCCGATATTGTCAATCGGCTTGTACTTAGCATCGGCAATGATTCTCAGTTCATTATTTCGACTAATAAAGTCCGGATAGATTAAACCAATATTCCCGCCAAAGAGCCGCTGTGCACCTTTGCCGCCCTTATTCATCGGGTGGTAGAAAGCGTCCCCAATAAGCGAACAAACATACTCTTCCCATAGCCATGCGCCGTCAAACAGAATGCCATAAATCTGCCGTGATCCATAACCAATCTGATGTTTCTGGTGTCGGAGAATCAAAAGGCACAATCGCTGAAGGGCAAGGTATTCTCGGAAATATGCATGGCGAACCGTATTCTTTTTATTTTCATCAACGATTTTTTGCCTGGCGTATGCCTCATAACTTGGCGTTGCATTTATAACGAGTTTTACCTCGTCCTTTACTTTGATAAGCAAATTGTTCCCATAAGGTTTCCCGTTAATGAACTCTATGGTATGCCGCACCAATTCCATCAGGCTGTTATCATATGAAAATTCTCTTTGACTGTAGGCGACATTCCCAGTAAAGGGAGTGTTCTTTTTTATGTGCCTTGCGATATCAATAGTTCCCTTTATATTTCCATCGTTATATCTATGGTGGATGTATTTCTTAAAGAGACCTTTCCGCATGGCGGACTTCAAGTAATACGGGAACAGAAACAGCAGAAAGTTAAATAACCTGTTGTCATGATTGGCATCGGACTCTAAGTCCACGATGTTGGGAAAATCCAGCACTCTGTCGAGAAGATACTGGAAAAAGTAATCATTGCCTTCTCCGCAGAACCGGGATTCGATAATTAGCCTCTCATCGCCGCACCCCAAGAAGCCCATAACATTGCCGGAACGGTAGGTGTCGTTGATTCCCTGGAGAATCATCTGGTCTTGCGTGATATCCTCGGCATCCTTAACGATTTCGGGGAATACGAACACTCCTTCCCGTTCCAGCTGCTCAAGGGTTTTGTCGGCGATTTTGCCCGTCAAGACTCCAATGCCAGAAAAAGTTTCTTTTTTCAGTTGTGAATTATCCTTGATTTTGAGCAGTTTCATTCACATCACCTTCGAGAGTCTCCTTATAGCCATACGCCTTTGCAAATCGACTCATCAGTCCCGCTTCATCATACATACCTTGGATGTATTCCTGCAAGAGCGGCTTTAAATAATCCGTCCATAGCTGGTCAAAATTAAGTGTTTTCAGTTTCAGGAAGTAGGACGCACCAATCTGATAGTTTTCGTTCAAATCCTCAACACTGGCAATTTCTTTATTAAGCGCAGTCATCCGCCTGATGGCTTCTGCTTCCAGTTCCTCGTCCTCAAGAGCTGCCAGCATTTCCAGACGCTCGTCTGCTCTCAGTTCTACAAAACGGAAGCGCCTGCGCATTGCAAAATCAAAGCTGTCGACAGAACGGTCAATGTCATTCATCGTACCGATAATATAGACATTCTCTGGAATGAAGAATTTTTCATCGGGATCAGAATGCAGATTCGCATACTGTGTGGATATTTCGCCAGCCCTGCCTCTGTATCCCGGATCAATGGCAAAGAACAACTCTCCGAATATTTTTGAAATCTCGCCACGGTTGATCTCGTCAATGATAAAGATGTACTTTTTTAGTTCTTCGACCTTGGCAACCGACTTCGACATTTTCTTCTTTCGTTTCACTATTTCCTTGTAAATGGCAAAGTCATAGGAATAAGCCTGTGTAGCAAAGGTCTTTCCAAAGAATGTGGTAATGTCCTTTATCTTGTCAAACTTTTCTCCTGATTCGAGCATCCGCCTTATTTCATCAAGGTTTAAAGTGAGTTTTTTAACAGAGGCGTTCCCTGGAATAGAGATGTAAATGTGCTGGTCATCCACACTTGTAATCGAAAATTCATTGCCATTTATTGTCTTAAAAATATCTACTCCAAGTTCTATGTTCGAAAAGAACTCCGTCATGGATTCTTGAACAGAGATTTCCTTTTCAATGGTTTCTTTCGATTTCTGGGAATCCTCGTAATTCTTTCGAGCGTGGGCCACAAACTTCTTGAAGATACCGTCCTGCAGTTCAAAGCCCATTGTCCCGTCATCATTTACTCTCGGCCGTAGTCCCTCGACAAAATCAGAATAATCGTAACTCGGATGGAACTGTACAAATTCCACCTGTTTCTTCTGCTCATCCGTAAGGAGAGTGTAATCGTCGAAGTATCCATTGCTGATGATGTCTGTGGCTATTTCCTTGGCAAGGTACGACTTGCCCGTACCCGGTGCGCCTCGAAAAATCAAATTCTTCGATTCGATCAACATAGCGGAGAAAGGATTTCTGTAGCCCTTAAACTGCTGGACGAGTTCCTCTTGGACAGCCGCCTCGGTCTTAGCGGCCTCCGTCTCTTTTTCATCCTTTTCCCGATATGTAAGGACAAATTGATCTCCTGGCTCACCGAACCGCTTCAAGCATTCCTGCACAAAAATAATTGTAGAAAAGATATTCCAGCAATAAATGACAAATTGCCTGCCGTTGTCGTAGCCATAAGTCAAATACTCGATGGTGTTGCGGTGCTTCCTATATTCATCTACACTGGAATAAATCCCACAGATCAACTCACTGTTAGGGTTATACTTACAGATGGGGAAGTTCTCCTTGTCCTCAACAGACAAAGCGGAAATCTGCTTTTCAAAAACCTGACAGGCGATACGCGGCATAGTCTGATTGGTATTTCGCCGTTCACCCTTACTATAGGAGCGTTTGACCACCGTGCCATCAGCTTTCTTGAAATAGACATCGAGTGGTTTATAGTTATCCCCAAGGCTCAAATTGTCCATTGTGAAACGCTCGTCCGTGGATTCTACGCTGGCGGCTGTAACAGAAAGCTGGAATTTTTCCTGCTGTTTTATTTCAATGTTGAAGCCTTGAGCTTCAAGAAAGTTTTTAGCTTCGACCGCATTAAAGCCCTCTGTCGTAATTTCCGCCACGTTTGCTATATGTGCGGCCACAGCTACCACGTACTTTGGCGGATACTTTTTCCCCTCTCCAGATACAAGTTCATATTTTGTGCTCTGATTATGGAAAGGCACTCCGTTCTCATCGATATACTTTAGGGCCTCAATGATGTCCTGTTCTTTTATATTGGGAATAGCCATGCGGTACCTCCTTGTATCAACTTAAATCGCCATATCAACGGGGCCAATGCGTTGTCTATCCTTATCCGTTGAATCCGATATTCTAATACTCCTCAGTCCTCATTTCATTAGCTAAGTCCTAAAGATTTGTTGATCCGATCCAACGTGGCTGGAAGGTTTTTCTTTAAAAGTTCACACTCCCAGATACGCAATACTGTCCATCCTCGGCTCTCGAATATTTCGTTGACCCGCTGGTCATGACGCATATTGCCTTCAATCTTATTTCTCCAAAACTCCGCGTTTGATTTGGGCCAATGCCTACATGAATGCCCGTGCCATAAACAGCCATCGACAAAAACAGCTATTCTCTTGTTTAAGAACACAAAATCGGGATGACCTTTAACGGGATACCCGCGCCGCCATCCCTTTATTCCGTTTTCTTTAAAAAGGTTAATGAGTTTCAATTCTGTCGATTTGTTACCCTTGGACTTTACGGCTCTCATAACCTCTGAACGCTTGTTTTTATCAACAGAATCGCTCATTGTATGCCTCCACTTATCTTCTCAACATCCGAGGGATATGGGTTGTAGTTTTCTTTATCTATATCCCACAGTTTTCACTTAAAAAGCAACATAAAATGGAAATACCATCGCTATTGCCAATTATAGTAGTGCGTCACTTAAGTAATCACGGACTCTTTGTTCCAGTTCCTCAGCCGTGAAAGCGCACGGCTGCAAATGCTGCGCCCACGCTCTGCCTGGATGGAGGCAATCCCACATCGGCATTTTTCCGCTATGCCGACCTTTACCTGGATCATGGTTGCCGAAACCGTCCAGCACAACATTCCAGACGGGCTTGAAGCGTTCTATCATCAACGACTCTGTGAGGGGAATCCAAATATCGTCAACGGACAGAAAACGGCAATGGAAATCCTCGATATTCAAGTTCATGGCTGCGGTCACCGATTTCGCGTGATCGTTAAGTCTTTTATACAGCGCGGTGCCCGGATCGACATCATCACCCTGACCGCCTTTTCTCGCCCCATCGGGGACAGCCTTGCCTACATAAATAGGGCAGGCATACTGATCGTTACGATTTACCTCCGCGAGAACCTCATATGCCGGGAAGTCCCCAGTGTAGTAGAGAGCGTACACACCGGCACCAATGAAAGGCTCCGGCGGCAACGGGAACACTTCGGATTCAAGAAGCGCGTTCGCGGCGCTTTCTCCAAGATGGCGCTTATCAAGAGGATTGAACGGCGGATAAATCGGGTAATCGTTTCTATTAGCCATTGCTCATCATCCTTCCCATTTGTGTGATAACGGAGTCGCCTACAGCCTTCGCGAGCTTTACCGGCACAGCATTGCCAATTTGCCTCATGCTTTCCGTCCAAGACGCGCTGAACAGATAGTCATCCGGGAATGTCTGGATACGTGCGCTTTCACGGACAGTGTAATATCGGACGCTACCGTCATCCAGAACCACCATGTTTTCACCGCCAGGAACACCATGCGCACCAGCCTTGATGGTCTTGGATGGCTCATCCAGTTTACTGCCGGAGTGACCTGCATAAACGCGCGCACCATCTCTGAACTCGTGGTTATTATACCTTGCCGCTGCTTTCAGATTTGCCGGGTCGGGCAAATCACCAATAGCGTCCCGCACAGTATGCCACCTTAGAAGTGGTGTTTCTGTTTCTTCGACTGATCGCCGGATGGCTCGCAGTTGTTGAGCCGAAAGCGGAGTTTCCGCAGGCTTTTTCATACGGTGTTCTTCCCAATAATCGCCAGAGATCCATTTCGCATAAAGGAGCGCGTCCTGGCTATGTGTCGCAAGCGGGAAACTCCAACTTGCGTTGAGGTCGCTTCTAAAACCCACGATGATGACGCGGTGGCGGGACTGCGGCACGCCATAGTCAGCGGCATTCAGCAGACGGAACACTACATTATAGGACAATCCGGCATCACCCCCGGAGGTGTGATGACGTTCCAGTAGAGCCAGATGCTCCTCCCAGGTCATGTGATTCTTCTTTATTACTTCGGGATGTTGTAGCTGAAGCAGTACATAGTTGAAATAAGAACTGAACGACTTGCGGAGCAACCCTTTCACATTTTCAAAAACGAACGCCTGCGGTCTGGTTTCTCGGACTGCACGAACCGCTTCAGGGAACATATCACGTTTGTCGTTATAGGCCTGATGCTTGCCTCCAAGAGAAAACGGCTGGCACGGCGGACCTCCGGCGACAAGCTGGATTCTTCCTGTGTATCCATCGTATTTGACTGTGCGTACATCCGTCTGGAACACGGTCCAACCTTTTACTCCGGGATACCCACCGGCTATATTATATTTAAGGTTGTCACAGGAATCTTTATCCCACTCGAACAGTGCCACGTGGTCAAACCCGGCTTGTTGTAGGCCCAAGGCAAGACCGCCGGTTCCGCTGAATAGTTCAATTGACTTCATTCCGATACCTCGCGTTTCTTTCTTTGAAATGCTCATTCTTCCACTGTTTCCATTATGTCTTCCAAATGACAATTCAGCGTCTCGCAGATTCGCAGGAGAACATCGGTGGTAATATTATCACCTTTGCCAAGTTTGGCAACCGATGCGGAACTGATGCCCGCCTGTTCCTTCAGATCGCTCTTTTTCATGTTTTTGTCGATCAGCATCTTCCACAATTTGTTGTAACTGATACGCATCCCCAAATCCTCCTATTGGTTTCTGATCATCATATCGTAGTGCTGCCTTTGGTTCATGCAATCAAATATCATTTCAAATATTTGTCTGCACTCCTCGGCATTTAAAGACTCATCTACAAAATCCATGCCATCATTCATTCCGATAGAATTTGCGTTAATGTAGGCAAGCATCGCTGACGCCAGCTGGAACTTCTCTTCATCATCGTTGCCGTCCGCATCTTTGAAACGACCATCTGCTTTCCCTTGGACGAGAATAACATGACGAAGGGTAGCACCTTCATACCCACAGAGCTGCAGGAAGTAATGCTCCAAAATCCGGCGGATAACATTCATAAGGGGAACAGCGGATTTGACCTCTCTGTACTCATCCCACAATGCCGCATAGGAGTTCTTTACGGGATTTACATTTATCCTCTCTGTGGGGATATTGGGATTAACATCATCACACAGCTTGATAGTTGATTTCATGTTCAGCTTACGAATCAGATAGAATGACGCATACTCGTATCTTGAAACATAACTGTATGAGATTTCCCGATGGAAATAGGCATTGTGAGTCAGGATAAAAATCTGCTTGATAAAATTACCGTTGGCTGTCCTATTACGATTATCAGCGTTGTTCCGGCAAACCTCAATCATCTGACGGACAAGCGTACTCACAATGAACAGCGAACCGCTGTCCATGCTGGAAACCGGGTCATCGATTACAACGATCTTCTCCCTGGTGTCTCCATCAGCCGAGTCGCTGCCATATACCAAGTGGTAGAAGTACAGAAACGCTATAAAGTTCTTTTCACCCTCGCTCAAATTATCGGCAATCGTTCCATCCGGGCGGCGCACCTCATAGACATAATCAACGCCACGTTTGGGCTGAAGGCTAAAGCCCTGCATACCAGTATCACGGAGCATATTGTTGATGCTGTCTTTGGCAGTTTCTGTCTCTACTGTGTTTTTGCGCAGGGATATCAGGGTAGCTTTGATGTTCTCCAAAGCCTCAGTGTGCTTTTTTATTTCCGCTTCCAGTCCATCAAGTTCCTTTTGCATTTCCGTATCACTTTGCTGGTAAGCGGCAATTACATCTTTGAGGTGGAAAGCTAAAAGTGAAAATACAAGGTCGGTACATTCGTTTCGTTTCTTGGGGCCGGCATCGACAACAGCATTATTGGCATCAATCAGCGCATTAAAATTTTTGATTATATCAGCCAGTTCATCCAATATAGGAGAAATGTCAGAAAGAGCTGCTGTTGATGCCGGATTTTCAGTCTTTGCTTTGATTGCCTCAATGTTGGACTGGATCGCAGCCTTAAGAACCGCCAGCTTGTCCGTGTAAGGCTTTGTGTCGATTTGCGGATATACTTCGCTCGGCAGATTTTGAAGCGGCACAAACAGATCGTTGGCTGTCTGTTTATACAGAGCAAGGAATGCATCCAGCCGACGGAGGTTATCCTGGTACCGGGTGTCGAAGCTGTCAATGAATATCTGTTCAAAATCGGTAGGAAGCACCTGCCCGCAGTAAGGACATTTTTCTCCCGCTTGACGGGAGTATTCCTCGTGGCCCTGGCGCATCCATTCTGTCGCCCCAATTCCACGGAGAAATCCTGCTAGTTCCGTGTCGGCGCTGTTCACGATTGCAGTGGTCAGAATATCGCGCCCCTCAAGAGTGTCCAATACAGATGTGTCAGCGATAGTTGCAAAACGAGGATAGCGTTTGGCCGTGTCCGAATACGCAGAATCATAAAGTCTGCGCAGTTCTTCAATGTCTACATCCCGCGGGGTATGCTTAAGGATTTCTCTGGTGAATGGCTCCGACTTTCCTTTTCCGCTCTGTGTTTTGGCGAACTCCTCTCGAAGTGCTTTTTCTCGATCCCAGCAATCCTTATAAAAATCCCGCTGCAATTTTGAGCGCGCCGCAGCCGTTTTGTCTCTTTTCTCAGTCACTTCGGTCAGTGCCTTTTGAATGGTTGCCCGTTCTTCTGTTTTTTCTTCAATCTGCTGCTGTATAGCCGCATTTCTCGCATTGAGGGTAAAAACACCCTTCATGTTACGGTAGCTTCGGAAATTTTCATCAATGAACTCTTGATCATACACCAACGGTAAATAGTCGGCGGAGGTTCTGCCGGACGCATAGCTTATGCCTGCGCCGCTTTTTATAGCTCTTGCAATAGTGGACTTCCCGGTGCCATTATTCCCGAAGAAGAAATTTACATAGGTGGGTTCAATATAAGTGTGGGCGTCCTTATAGCTTGCATCTGTCAAGTCAATGCGGACGATTTCAGATGGAATTTTCGTTGTCATTAGGACACCTCCTCACATCGGTCTCGGCATTCCTGGAATGCCTGTCTCGTCAAAAGCCTCAAACAAATTTGTCTTATGCACCGACCAGGCACTGTGATTGAGGTCGGTGATCGCACAGTCCATATTCAAATCAAAAAATACTGCGTTGCGCTTATCGCACAGTTTTTGCTGCTGAATAGGAGCGATGGGGTTAAAGACGATCTGTATATTTTTCCCTGCCACACGCACCTTTTTTATGTAAGCGTACATCGCCCATTGGGTTGGGTCTGTTACACCCTTTAGCTCTGTATTCTCGCGGCAGATGATAGCGGGAATACGCTTCAATTCCTTAATGCCCGCATCTGACAGAGTCGAGCATCTTTCAAAAATCTCTGCCGGGACATTATATTTCGTCAGCGCCCGGCTTGCCGGAATCGTCACCATGTTATTGGAAAAAACATCCTCTTCACAGGTAACGATAAGCTGATAGTATTCCGTGCTAAAGGACTGGATCACCATCATCATCTCAGCACTGTTGGCGGGACCCCCTTGCTGATAGGTGATATTGAAATTAACGATGCCGCCTTCCTGGTTCGTGACATTAAAATTATTTGTCCCCGCTTGCTGCATGGAGGGAGTAGCTGGAAGAGTGCTTTTCTTTACAGAAAGATCGTTGCTCATACTCCACCGCCTTTAAGGTCAAAATTCATCGTGCCGTTATTCGTCAGATTAAAATTGTTCTCTCCGTTCTGGATGACATTAGTCTGCTGCTGAATAACAGTAATTTTCTTGTCTTCCGCAGCGGCACCTGATGGCTCTTCGTCATCCACGACCTCCGCCTCGATAGTTTCTGATTTGTCCTGTGCTGTATCTTCTGGGATAGAATACAGCATCTCATAAAGTCGGGCAATCTCACAGCGCAACTCATAAGATTTCGGCTGAAGCTCATTTCTCAGGCGGTTTCCTTCTTCCCTTGATTCATTACGGAACCAGAGTATATCCCGCCCCGGAATATACCGCAGGAAAACCTCGGAAATGTAATAAGTGTACTCCCTCAGCTGGTTCAGGATATCCAGAACCAGCTTTCGGAATGTGCTGTTCTCAATCTCTCTTACCGAGAACTGCCATTTCTTAATAAGACCGCTGATTTCATCAGACAGTGTAATTTCAGTTGGCCCCGCCGAAGGATCATTCTTGATTATATACTTGAGAATATCCCGGCTTTCTTCTCGAAACTCTTTTAAACGTGATAGATCTTCCGCAGAGAGCGTTGATGGGTTAACCGAGGCACCAAAAGAAGCATCATAGGCTGACTCATTTGTACCGGTTTTAGCGTCCTTTGGGGCGCTTTTTCTTTTTGTCCCCGCCGCCTCTCGAATAATATCGGCAAATAAATCTGCAAGTTCTTCTCCCACATTTCGGGCATCGATGCTTGGCAAATAAGAGATAAACCTCTCGCATAGTTCAAGCTGAGCAGACTCCCCAGCTTGGTAAATGAATGTAGCAAACTCCACCGGATCTATATGGGGGCTTATTGCCTTGGCTATATTCGTGATTTGGGTTCTGCCATTAGCGTAAGCCTTATAAGTGTTTTCGCTGTAATCATCCAAAATGTCCCTGCCATCATCGGAAAGTATCGCATCAAACAGAGTGCGGACGAACTTATGAGAACTGCTTTTACCGCCGATCACAGGGCGCGTCAAATTAACAAACTCTTGAAAATTCATACCGCATTCCTTTCTGTACCCAAGAGTACCGAAGCATACCAAAGGGTGCCAGTGCCTACCGACTTGATTTTATATAATATTGGCGGAAGTTGATAAACCAGCAGCTTCTATGAGAGGACAAGCCGTCGCGCCTGCGGCTCAAATTATAGTATAACACATAATTACGAAGATTTCTACCCGCTTCATCAATTTTGTGTTCGCTTTCGCAGAATTTTAGTCGCAATCGCAAAACTGCCCTTTCGCACTGCTATTTGGCGCACCATTTGATCACGGTGGCTCACACCCTGTGGCAGTTAACTGAATATCGACACAGCGATCTGATGAGCAAGAGAGCTGCACTTCGGAATGGAGTTATCTCCATCTGAACTGCGGTTGGTACCTTACTGCCTCTTCGCTGTTCATGAGCACCTCCATTCCAACCAGAATGGGGGTTTCTTCATGATAATCAAGTACAAGTTTGCCACCGGCGAGGTTACGGAAGTCGATGTCTCCGATGAGATCGGTGCCGTGATTACCGCCAGCCGCAAGGCCGAACACGCGCTGGAGGAGCGCAACCGCTACCACTGCTATTCTCTTAATGCCATCGACTACGAGGGGCTTGAGTACGGCGAGTGCGATGAATATCCCATCGAGGGCGATTCCGCAGAACGGGCAGAACGCATCAAAGCCGCTTTCAGCCAGCTCACCGAGACTCAGCAGCGCCGCCTGCGACTGTATGCGGATGGCAAAACCCTGCGGGAGATCGCCGCGTTGGAGAACACCAAATTCCAGTCGGTGGCCGAATCCATCGAAGCCGCCAAGAAAAAGTTTTTGAAAAATTACCGTCCAGCACCCTGACAAAACCCTCTTCCTTTCTGGGTACACCGGAAGGCAGCACAAAACAAATCGCCTTTCGGAAAGGACAAGCAAGCATGAAACACAATCTCAACATCAGCGTTTCCAAGGAACCGCCGGAGGGCGGCATCGTGCAGTGCCGGAATGTGTCTCTGCGGGAAATGCTATACCGTTGATTTCCTCAGTAAAAAGCGGAAGGTCAACGAGGGCGAGGTCCAACAGTATTATATCGAGAAAAGCCACCAGCCCATTATCCAGCCCCATGAGTTCGATGTTGTCCAGGCCGAGTTCGCTCGGCGGAAGAGACTGGGCCACCGCTACAGCGGCGGCAGCATTTTCGCCTCCCGCATCGTCTGCGGCGACTGCGACAGCTTTTACGGTCCCAAGGTCTGGCATTCCAACAGCAAGTACCGCTGCGTTGTCTGGCAGTGCAATGAGAAGTTCGCCGGGGAGCGGAAATGCCAGACGCCCCATCTGAGGGAGGAGGACATCAAAGCCCGGTTCTTGGCGGCGTTCAATCAACTGCTGGATGGCAAGGAGGCTTTGCTGGCGGACTGCCGCGTCATGCAGGACCACCTCACCAACTGCTCCGCCCTTGATGCGGAACTGGACGAACTGCTCCGGGAGATCGCGGTGGTGACTGAGCTGACCCAGCGGTGCATCCAAGAGAACGCCCGAGGCGCCCAGAGCCAAGAGGAGTACACCGAACGCTATAATGGCTATGTAGCCCGGTACGATGCGGCGAAGGTCAAGCTGGACGCACTCCAGAAAGAAAAGGCCCAGCGGCTGGCCCAGGCGGATTCCATCGGCGGGTTTATGTTTGAACTTTCCAAATACACCGAGGCCATCACCGAATTTGACGAGGGCCTTTGGCTGGCGGTGATTGAGAAAGCCACGGCCTACCACGATGGGCGCCTGGTGTTTACTTTCCAGAACGGAGTATCACTTGATGGTTAATTTACGGCAAAAGGTTCCGCTAAACAATATCGCTTGGCGGGACCTTTTGCCATAAAATCATGACTGCCCATCAGTTTCGGGATTTAGTCGGATAACAGAATCTATTAAACCCGCAATTTCTATTATAATTTCATTGAATGCACAAATGTTTTCATTGAGCATAATAACATAAGTAACAATTGAAAATACCTGTCCACTACTGTAACTTCCAACATAAAACAAATACATGATTGCAAAAATCAGAAGGCCAGCTTGCATTACATCAATTATGAGGTATGATTTAGCCTCTAAATCGGAGTGTAGCACTTGCAAATTCCGATTTCTTTTTGCAAACATCCTATAACGCACTTTTTTCCTACTTGAAATAACGTCTGCCTTTTCCTCGTCCATATCTTGTAACTGCTTATTATTTCTGATAATTTGCCGACGAAATCGCTGGGTGCAAACAAGCACTAAAATAGATGTTAAAAGCACAGTCAAGGATAATGGCCATTCGGTCATGCAGAACAAATACCCTAACGAGAACAGAGTTCCGACAGCTATGTCAATTAGTTGGACTAAGCAGCCATCAAAAAAACTTGATACTTGTATAACTAAATCAAGTCTGGAAGTGATTTTCGAGTTGCTGGTATTTGTGCGCAGAGCCTTTTCGTAGTATGTATTGCTTTTGTCCTCTATGATTTTCTCATAGACGCGAGTATCAAGGACCTTATTTGTAACACGAACTAAAATGAATGCCACCTGCAAAATTATCAGCACACAAAGCCACAAATGGTCTTGTTCAAAGAAACTATCAATGCACAACCCGATTACAAGCGGATTTGACGATAAAAATGCAATTTCCAATATGTCCAACACTAAAACAGCCAGAATCCCTTTTGGGCTTTTCTGGAACATCTGCCGCAACTCAACTGCCAATACTCTCATTCAAGCATTTTCCTTTTTAATTCACCGTTTTCTGTATAGCATTCATAGATGTGCGGAATCCCAGCAACCTTCGCCAATGTAAAGACTAAATTCTTCTTCACCTGTGACATTTTTATACCTAATGTCACACTGCTTGGACGCCAGCAAATATAAGGACGTCCACCAGATGGGCCTGAAAAAATCATTCTCCACTCCTGGTCATGTTCATGACACATCTTTTTAATTAAAGTAATGCGTTCTCTTTCCCATAGCGATGTTGGGGCTCCTGACATAATCATATCCTGTATCGGTTTTGGAAAGTACAAACTTGCTTTCACTACAGCAGTATTTCGTGCAAAAATTGTGGCGTTATATTTTTCAGTTGAGTAATACACAGGATAAATGGGGAAAAACAAATCCTTTGTATGACACTGTTCACATATGAGTGAAGTGACAGTTACACCTGAAAGCTATAAAACATCCATAGTGACTCCAATTAAGCTAAGCCAAACAGAACGGACAGAAACTACATTTGCAGTAAAGCAGGTTGATAATCACGGAAATTTGAAAAAGAATTTGAAAGGGACTCTAATCATCAAAAAGACTGTAAAAGATGGA
Organism: Oscillospiraceae bacterium; assembly: GCA_910574995.1. Lineage (GTDB taxonomy): Bacteria > Bacillota > Clostridia > Oscillospirales > Acutalibacteraceae > Acutalibacter. The sequence goes on along the minus strand of CAJTCS010000015.1, from coordinate 28,165 downwards.
CCTTCATTTAGTGAGCCTGAGAAGTTTAGCAGAAGGAGTATCAAATCCAATGAAATGGTTGAAATCGCTTTTGATACTGAAGAAACATATGCCTTGGGTAAAGGTCTCTTTGATTACTATCGGCTTTTAAGCGGGAAAATGACAAATCCTTATGAGGAAGTAACCTATATAGAAAAAGACGAGCGCATTGAGCGTATCCGCCATCTCCTTGAGAGCAAAGAGGATTTATATGAAGCAATGGCACAAATTGATCTTAATGCGTTGAATGTAGCTTTAAATATTGAGAATTTACGCAGAGTTAAAGAAGAAATGGCCGCTAACATGGATAATGATGGGGAAACTGCTTTTTGGCAGCAATTCTTCGCAAAGAATGCGTGGATATTGGCCCAATTATTTCATGCGCCAGTTATGTTTTTTGAAAATCGACGGTATGTAGGAGGAAAAGGACTGGATAATCAAGGAGGGCAATATACAGATTTAATTTACAAAAATGATATTACCGATAACATAGCAATCATTGAGATTAAAAGTCCCGTGAAACCCTTGTTGGGTAGAAACTACCGGCAAACGTATTCTCTAAGCGATGAACTGAGTGGTGGCATAAATCAGCTACTTTTACAAAGGCAAACATTATATCAATCATATGCCAACCTTCTGCTGTCAGGCGAACGATTTGAAGCAAATAACATCGAGTGTATTCTACTCATCGGAAATGTCGGGGCGCTCGATCCACAAGAACGCAAAGCCTTTGACTCTTATCGAAATGAACTTCGTTCGGTGAGAATTGTTGGATTTGACGAATTATTACATCGAATTGAAAATCAATTATTGTTATTGGAACAAGCATAAACGGCAAAAGTAAAGCCTCATATACCAACTATGCTCTCCACATCGCGATAGGTTTTGCACACCCCCTTTGGGGAATTGACCCCCTATGCAAAAAGGTGTGTATTTGTATCAAATCGAGCCACCTTTGCCATGAAAAACCTAGGAAACAAATGGTTTCCTAGGTTTTCTATTTTTATACAAAAAAGGCGTAAGCTACCCCTTGCTTTCCAACTTTTTGTCAACTCCCTTTTTTCTTATGCTTTCTTGAGGAACACATCAGCTAGGATATCGGCATTGCATTGGTCCGCTTCTTCCATGACGTGGGCATAGATGTTTGCCTTGCTGCTTACCTGGGAGTGGCCCAGGCATTTTCTAATTTTTACAGGCAATTCTCTTATCCTTCCGCCATCTTCTTGAAGCAGGTCAGACAAATTATCGGCGAACCTCTTTATATACCAAGTTTGCTTTTTCATTTTCTGCTTAGAGGACCAATAACTTCTGTATTTATTATTTCTGTGAAAAGCTTTGCACCTGCTGAATTCAGGTGAATTAAGTCTGCAAAATATTCTCGGCGATTCTCAAATAAATTTGAATAGTCAAAAATGGAAACCTTCCCGGTTTCAATTTCTAGACTACTCACTATCTGATAGAACTCCTCTCTTTTTTCTTTAAAAGCTTTTTTCGATAGTTCATTTATACCAGATAAGTAATATGGAGGGATCACAATTATAGGGGTAGCCCCATCTGCCTTTATTTGTTTAATAAATCTTTTGTATATATCTATATTTTCCAGAACAGTTTCCTCATGTTTTCGAAACCATATATTCATTAGGTTGCCTTCACCATCTGGCGCAGAATCGTAATGCCCACTATTTTGGTAATCAAATTGTTTTAAATGATAAAACTCACTTATACGTTTCGCAAAAAGCCGATAATTTTCGATATATTCCCAAGCATCCTTGCAAAACTCAGAATTATGCCAGTCATCTAAGCCCCATAAGGAAAAAATGTTTCCGGATTTGTACTGAAGAAGAGAACGGGACATATCATAGTGAAAATGGTCATACGCAAACATTAAAGACAACTATGTTAACTTTTTCTACCAATTTCTTAGCAAACATGTATTTATATACTGCAAAACTATAATATAAATCCATGCCATGACAGCAGCACCTATAGAAAGGAATTTTTAAATTCTTTTGTATCAAGTCAGTATAAGAATATGACATTCCGAAAATTAAATTAGGCTCACCAGAATAGCAATTGCTTATCTCACTAATTAAATCAAAACGTGACCTTTCATTGCTTTTGTCCATAAAAAGCAATGGTACTAGGATCTTCTTTCTATCCACGCCCCTCTCGATGAGCCAATTTAACATTTTTTCTAATGTTGACTCCCGTTTTGAGCATAACAATATAAAATCATATTTTAGATCACACAACTCATCCAGTCGAAAATAATTTTTATTGTCCAAAGCGTCATGGTCATACTTCCCATCAACACAACCTATTATTTCATATGTTTTACCTATAAAAAACTCTATATTCCGGCGTATTTCGACACTTGCCGGCCCACAGCCATACAGTATTATCTTTTTCATTTACGAGTTTCCTCTCTGAACATAACATAATTCCCGCATGATCTTCATTTTTCAAAAATAACCTTATCCTCTGTATAGATTTCTCCACCTATCTGCTCTTCTAACAGAATGATTTGTGTTCGCGCCAATATGGTATGCCAACACCCGGCTTTCATGGAAACGATATCCCCAGCCTGTACAGTCCTTTCTTTGCCGTCCAAGGTTACCCTGCCTTCACCGGCAATTACTATCCACACCTCATCCCGGAATTGGTGGCTGTGGTAGTTCATGCTGTGCCCTGGTTTCAGCGTCACTTTGATCGTCAGGCTGTTGTCCTCCACGTCCAGCACCTGGTAGCTGCCCCAGGACTTTTCCGCAAACATCACCTGCTGTTCCAAGCTGTCCACCAGCGGTTTTATGTAGCTGGACTGCCTTTTGTCTGAAACTAATATTCCCTGCGGGCTAGCGGAAACCACCATGTCATGCAGGCCCAATGCCAAGACAGGTACGTTCAGTTCGTTAAGGATATGTACGTTTTCACAGCTTTCATGCAGTATGGCTTCGCCTAAGCTGTGTTCATCCATAGCCTCCGTAATAGTATTCCAGGTGCCAATATCTTTCCATTTACCTGCAAACCGCAAAACCTGGACGTCTGATTCTTGCTCCACGACAGCATAGTCAAAACTAATCTTCGGAAGCCGTTCGTATTTTGTATAGAGGTCTTGATAGTCTGTAAAATTTACCAACCCATGAGCCTTATCCAGCACATACTGCAGCCTAAAGGCAAACACGCCCCCATTCCACAGGCCCCCCTTTTCTATATAACGCTGTGCGGTTTCAACATCCGGCTTCTCTTTGAAAGTCAACACCCGGCTGACTTCCGTGGAGTTTTCTGGCAGGATATACCCATATTTTTCGCTGGGGTACGTGGGCTGCATGCCCATCAAAAACAAATTTGCCTCTCCTATTTCGGCAAGTCTACTCAGCTTTTTCAGCGAATGAAAGTACGCGTCGTCCACATAGGGATCAACCGGGCATACCACCACAGGGTCTTTCGGTGAAACGCCCTGAACGTCGTACAGATATGCGCAGGCCAGAGCAATAGCGGGAAAGGTATCCCTGCGGCTGGGTTCCACAGAAATGGATACATTTTCCTCCAACTGGTTACGGATGGCCGACACCTGGGCTTTTGATGTGGCGATGGTGACCTTTGCCTCCGGGTCTGCATGGCAGACCTGCCTGTACACCCGCTGTACCATGGACTCATGCCCACCGTCCTCTGTTTTAAAAAGCTTGATAAACTGCTTAGAGCGTACCTCGTTGGACAGGGGCCACAACCGCTTTCCTGAACCGCCGGACAATAGAATAATATTCATGCTTTTACCTTTCGGCCCGTACAGGGTTGTGGAGGAAATCCGCATAGGTCAGGCGTATCCCCTCTTCCAGCTCCGTTTTATACGTCCATCCCAGGGCGGCAGCTTTGGAAACATCCAACAGCTTACGCGGCATCCCATTAGGTTTTGAAGTATCCCAGCGTATTTCACCAGAATAACCAACTATTTGGCCCACTAACTTTGTCAAGTCTTTTATAGTGATATCTTTTCCCATCCCCGCATTTACTGTTTCATCGCCACTATAGTAATTCATCAGAAAAACACACAAGCTGGCAAGATCATCTACATATAAAAACTCCCGTAGGGCACTTCCATCCCCCCAGCAGGTCACACTGGGGGCGTTTTCTACCTTAGCTTCATGGAAGCGTCGGATCAGCGATGGAAGAACATGGCTATGGGTAGGATGGTAATTGTCATTAGGGCCAAAAAGATTGGAGGGCATAACGGATATATAATCTGTTCCATATTGCCGGTTAAGGTACTCGCAATATTTCAATCCGGAGATTTTGGCCAACGCATATGCTTCGTTAGTTTTCTCCAATTCAGATGTCAAAAGGCAAGTTTCTTTCATTGGCTGTGGTGCCATTCTAGGATAAATACAGGATGACCCGATAAATTCCAGTTTTTTGCAACCGTTCTTCCAGGCAGCATGAATGACATTCATTTCCATCATGACATTATCGTACATGAAGTCTGCCTGGGCTTCGATATTTGCCGAAATCCCGCCCACCTTAGCAGCCGCCAAAAATACATATTCTGGCTTTTCAGCTGCAAAAAAGTTCTCCACCTCTACCTGCCTGCACAAATTCAACTCTGCATGCGTACGGGCAACGATATTGGTATATCCTTCCCGCAGCAGTTCACGGGTAATAGCAGACCCCACCATACCCCGATGCCCCGCCACGTAGATTTTTGCATCCTTTTCCATCATTTTCCCCGCTCCATATAGGCTTGTATTGTGTTTATTTCATACCCCAGTTCATCCTCTGTCAGCCCATGGTGGCACCCAATATAGAACCCGTTCTGGTTTATATACTGTGCCACAGGATAATCCTTCTCCATATCCCCGAAAATCTCTTTATAGACAGGCTGGTTCAACAGGCAGAGCATGGGCCGGGTTTCAATATTGTGCTTTTCCAAATACCGCACAAAATCATCCCGGTCAATACCGCTCCCCTTACGGGGCAGGATGGGAAACATCATATAGGTGTGCTCCACATTGTCCGGATGCCGCGGCAGTTGTATTTTGTCCTCGAACGGGGCCAGTCCGTCTATCAAGAACTGCGCGTTCCGGCGGCGCGCACCCATAATTTCATCTACACGCTCCAACTGGCCCAGCCCCAACGCGCCTTCGATCTCCCCAACGCGGTAACTGTATCCCAGCCGCACAAACATGAACCGGCGGTCGATCTCCGTTTGCATACGCTTGGGGCACACAGTTTCCCCATCGCTGGCAAGGCACCGTTCGCAGGTACAGGCCCGCCCATGGGCCACCAGGCTGCGCATGATTTCCATTAACCCACTGTCGCTGGTGCACATGACCCCGCCCACGCCGGTGGTAATGGTGTGGGCCACATAGGTACTGCAGGCCATGACGTCAGAAAAACTGCCCACCGGCTGCCCGTCCACTTTTGCGAAATGAGCCTCCGCACAGTCCTCCACAATACGCAAACCATGTTTCTGGGCGATCTCTACGATACGCTTCATATCACAGGGCATACCAAAACAGTGCACCGGCATAATGCACTTTGTCCGGGGCGTAATATGTTTTTCAATTTCATCCGGATCCATATTATATGTAACCGGGTCAACATCCACAAAGACAGGCTTCATCCCCGCGTGCATCACAGCGTTGCTGGTGGCGATGAAAGTGATGGCAGGCACTAAAACTTCTGTTTCATCCGTCCAGCCGTCTACTTCGCGCAGCGCCTCCAACGCCAAGTGGAGGGCCCCAGTGCCGCTGTTACACATAATCCCATACGTATGGCCATGCATGTTGGCAAACTTTTTCTCGAAAGCCACCACATATTTCCCCTGGGAAAGCCGCTGGTTGTCCAACGCATCCAGCACATATTTCTTTTCTGCTTCCGTTACAGAAGCATACCCCACTCCAATTTTACCAGGCACGAAGACGCCCCCTTTTTTCCTGTTTTGCCAATTCCCTGTCATGCGCCGCCATAATCCGCACCAGCTCTTCATAGCTGGTCTTTTGCGGATTCCAACCCAAAACAGTCTTCGCTTTGGTGGGATCTCCCAGCAGGTTGTCCACATCTGTGGGCCTGAACCAGGCCGGGTTGACTTTCACCAGCAACTTCCCTGAACCGGCGTCATAGCCTTTTTCGTCAAGGCCGACGCCCTCCCAGCGGACAGAAATTCCATTGGCGGCAAAGGCTTTCTCCGTGAAATCCCGCACCGTATGCTGTATGCCAGTTGCAATGACAAAATCCTCCGGCTTGTCCTGCTGCATCATCAGCCACATGCATTCCACATAATCCTTGGCATAACCCCAGTCCCGCAGGGAATCCAGGTTGCCCAGCTCTAAATATTCCTGTAATCCTTCGGCAATTCTGCCCGCTGCCAGCGTAATCTTCCGTGTAACGAAGTTCTCGCCCCGGCGCTCTGACTCGTGGTTAAAAAGTATGCCATTCACCGCGAACATGCCGTAGGCTTCCCTGTATTCCTTTACCATCCAGAAACCATACTGCTTGGCCACAGCATAAGGACTGTAAGGGTGGAATGGCGTAGTCTCCTTTTGGGGTACTTCCTCCACCTTGCCGTAAAGCTCTGACGTGGAAGCCTGGTAAACCCGCGTTTTGTTTGTGAGGCCCAAAATCCGCACCGCTTCCAGGATCCGCAGAACGCCTAAGGCATCTACGTCCCCTGAGTACTCCGGCACGTCAAAAGAAACCTGCACATGGCTCTGGGCCGCTAAATTGTAGACCTCATCCGGCCGCACCTGGCCGATAATGCGGATAAGGGAGGAGGAATCGGTCAAGTCCCCATCATGCAGGGTAATAGCGTTTTGATTAATTAAATGGCCAATACGGTCCGTGTTGGCCACAGACGAGCGCCGGATGATACCGTGGACGCTGTAGCCCTTCTCCAGCAGGAATTCTGCTAAGTAAGAACCGTCTTGGCCCGTGATGCCGGTTATCAGTGCAGTTTTCATCATTATGCACCTCGCTATAATTCATCCATCTCTTTCAAAAAAAAGCATTTGCTATGGAATATATCTTTTACCTAGTGGTATTTCAAATTCAAGATTTTTATCCAGCCACCCGGCAACTTGAGAAAAAGTACTTTGCGCTGGCCTGATAATTCCTTTGCACATGCTTAGCAACTGCATATCAACATAATTTTTCCCATGTGTATTACCTGAAACATATTTTACACGATTTGTCAGTTCAAATCCCAATTCTTCCGCATGGCTTCTACACCATTCCAGGTCGTCAGAAAATATAAAGAAGCTAGCGTCGCTATACTTTTCCAACACAAACATACAAGTTTTCTTGTAAACATCTTTAGGAACTGACCATCCTAGTGAAAGATAGTCTCCCCGGCGGACATGAATTCCAACTGACATTCCCTTACAAATATTTTCTGCATATTCCAGGTTCTTTTTATCCGTTAGTTCCGGGAATTCCAATTCAGCCAAATTTTCCCTTTCATAAGCAGAAAACCACCTTCTATCGGACCATACGCCCAGATAATATAAATTTGTATAAGGCAATTTTATAACTTCTTCTTCAAATCCACGTATTACTGTTGTCTCTCCAGAAAAATGTGGTCTATGGCTAAAATAGTCATTTATTAACACTATTGGAATTCCAATTGTTAATAATATTTCTGGCAGCCAGATACCCTTTGCCTCCAATTGGATTACTTTTTGATAGGCCTGACCATCGAGCAAGTGACTTAAAAGATTTAACTTAAGCCCAAAAACTGACTCCAACTCAAATCCATTATGGATAGGATGTGCATATATCATGGAATCGTCGAAGATAACCTTTTCCTTTGGAAAATGCCTCTCAATGTATCTTGCAAAAACAAACTGTTGAATTTGGTTGGCTAATCCCCCGTTTATCATTTGCATTTTCAAAACATAAACACTCCATCCAAAAAATATGATAAAAGCAGTACTATAATATCTAACAAAAAGCATTAAGGGAATACGTCTGCAGTCGAAAAATCAATCCAATAATATTTTGAATTGCTTAAAAGTGTTTTAACCGCCAGAGATCCAGTTGTATTCAATATAAGTGTTTCCTTTGCACAAAACGGGATTTTTGAATAGGAATAAACCGGTATATGTTCAAACTCTTTCGAGGATTCCCTGCCATCTGAAATTACAAATCCTTGAATCTCAATTTCAAAATCTTGGCAAAGTTCTAAAAGAGTTTTCCCACGTTCTTTCTTTCCATATATTAAGATATACTTAAATTTTGAAAATAACGAGCAAGAAAAATCTTGCAGCATTTTAGCTCTCGGGTCAAGACGTAACCGCGCACACATTTTTGCTTTTTTAAATAAATGCAAAGATAGGCCATCGTAGTGCATCTCAATAAAAGTTTCATATTGGGCGAGATAATCTCTATTGGGAAGATAGCCCCAGGGGGTTGTCAAAGACACAAATAAGTCCTTAATATATTTGTAAGTATCTGGGCATAATTGGAACCCTAAAACAATATCCGATGCAGAATGTACCCTTACGGCATTGGAGTTACATAGGGGATATGACAACATCTTCAAAGAATTTTCGATTCGTTGTTTTAAATCTGATATAACAACAGAATTCCTATTAAATTTTTTGGCCGATATAATCTCATATAGAACACTGGAGGAAAACTGATTATTACTTCCCTCATATTCAAACAATGTATCGCATAATAGTACTATAGCATTTTCCTTTAAATATGGAAATGCTATAAGGAAATCCAAAATTTCTGCCGGGAAGATACGAAAGGGATTTAGTATAAGGAAATCAATTTGATTACCAATTTCATCCAATTGTTCCGAGAGGGATTTGTCAGAAAAGAAGTGGGTGCTACAGCCGTCAGATTCAATAGTGTATACCCTATTGTCTGCCTTCAGCTCCGTCGTAACCAAGCTATATAAACTGCCGGGTTTCCCATTCCTTATGGCTCCTATCTCCACTATTTTTTGGGGCTGATATTTTTGAATTAGGCCCCCGATAAAATCTTGGGTTTCATTCGTTACATAAGGAAAGTCATTTTTGTTTTCTCCCATATTACCGAAAAAGGATCCGCTTAATTCAGGCTGGTGCATTATTTCTCTCCTAGTGATAAACTCCCATGGCAAACAAAAAAACTGGACATTTTGCCAATTGACTCTTTATGTATACCAGATTTCTTCTAAAGATTTAAAATGTTATACCTCATACAAATTCTTCTACTGTCAGCACAGGCCCTGTAAATCCCAAAGCTTTCAAATCCTTAAACCAGTATCCGCCTTTGAAGAAGTCGATAATCAACATAGCGTCCGCCATATCCGGTTTGAACTCCTGTTTAGCCACTTTTGGGAAGTCCTCTTCGCAATCCTCCGGCACCCACGTAAGCTGGAAAACCTCCACTCCCGTTTCTTTCAATAGCTTCGCAAACTCTAACGAAAACTCGTTCTTTCCATAAAAGCCAATCCGCCTTGCCCCCAGCCTGTCCACGCATTTCTTCAAGTATTCCGTAGGAGAAAGGCGTTCCTCATTGTTATACACTTTTGAGAGGATCTTCCGGTAAACCTCCTCCTGCTTCAGCGGGTGTGGCATAGCCTCCCGTATGTTGTGGCAGCCCCAGTCATACACCTTTGGGTCTTTCCAGCAGTCATCGGCTAAAATTTTAAGATACTCCTTATGATAGGGATGCAATGGATTGAGGATGTTTTTAAACCAGTACGTTTCATCTTCCATCCCAAACCATCTATAGACAGGGCGAAGTGTTATCTGATCCACTGCAAACTCGCCAGAATTCGCAAGTGTTTGAACATATTCTGGTATTTCCCAGAAGTTGCTTTCTTGAACCACCATAACTACGGAAAGCTGGTTTATCTTATCCTCTCTACGCAATTCGCTCAAAAATCTTAAATTGCTCTTGACCTTGTCCATATGATCAAACCCACCGCTTAAATAGCGGTAAATTTCTCGTTTTAAGCTATTTACTGTAACATTCACTTGAATATTATATTTACTTAGATGAGAAAATTTTTCCCAATGCGCTTTATCAAACAATATCCCATTAGTTTCAACGCTTAGTTGAAACTCCTCTTTGCGTTCAGGACGCAAAACTTGCAAAAACTTGATGAAGCTAGGATTTGCCAAAAATTCACCTTGTCCATTTAAGCTTATGCTTTTGGCTTTATTAGCAAACGGGATAAGACGCTCTAACGCATTATCAATTTTTTCACGTTCGCCCTTTTCCGGGCAATAGATAGAAGTCCGGCAAGTGGTGCAAGCAATATTACAGATGCGGTCATTCGCAATATTCATAAATAGAGGCGTTTCACTGGCAACTGCGCTTTGTTTGAATTCATTCTCTGGCAAATCCGGCAAGTCATCGCGCTCTAAAAACGGGCAGGACATTTTCCGGCAGAACGCAAAAGACCCATCCCGGATACTATCGCGCGCCTTCTGTGCCTCTGTACTTTTCCAAATTTCATCTAAATTATTTTCATATACATTTCCTATAATACAGTGCATCCAGCTACAGGGCCACACCTCCCCGTCCGGGGCTAAATAAACGCTGTCGAAAGGCCTGTTGCAAAATTTCATCTCGTTGTCCTCCATCTAATTCTACTTATTTAGCGGGTCTGCGGGACGTCGACTGCCCGCGCCATTTCTTGATGTTGTGCCTGTCAAGTAGCCATTCTAAAACATCTTCCAACAGGACAATTTTTCCGGAAAATTCTTCTTCCGCCATATCCGCCTTTTCCCCTGTTCGGACTAGGTCGCACACCACCAGGCAATCTGCCGGGGGCAGCTTATCCTCGCCCAAACGGTAGACAATCAGCGTCTCATGTACAGAACCCAGATAGTCTGCTTCCACACCATAAGCCGTGGTAATTTCCTGCTCCTTCGCCAACTCGTCCAACAGGTACCGGCCTTCGCGCCCCATGCCCAGGACAGCCGTGGACCGAAAATTGTGTTTTGTAAAGTATTCGCTGAGTTCCACGTCGTTCTGTTTCAATTTCAGCAAGATATGCAGCAATTCCCGCTCGTAGCCAGCCGCTGCCAACTCTGCCTTTTGCTTGCGGTATTTCTCCATCCATAGTTTTTTTACCAGCACCCCACTCGCTACAGCACCCGCCATTGCGCCAAAAAACAGAGCCGCCATATTCATTTTCTTCATGCTGTCACTCCATTTCTATCAGCGCTTTCAGCACATACCAAGCGTATTGCAGCTGCTGGTGGCTGTGGGCAATCATCTCAAACAGATATTGGATTTTTTTGCGTTCCGGCTTCTTTACGCACTCTTCTACAAACCGCGCAAAACGATAAGAGTTCCTCTTCCCCAAATGCATGCCGCGTGGCAATTTCAAATTCTTCCTCGCCCAGCTTTCCAGCTTACATGGATACATGAACATATCATAATTGCGGTAAGGGTTTGAGTGGTGGAGGGAAAACCAATTATTGTTCCCCTTCTTATCAATAAAGCGGTAAGCGGAAAGAACCTCATTGCTACAGAAAAAAGGTCCTTGGGACAGCAATAAAAGAACTACTGTTTTATCACCTACGACTGAATGCGCCCGATAAAGAATGTCATATTCCTCCGGCTTCATATCCCTAAAAATGTTTTTATACATCATAGTACCGGTTTGTCCAGGTAGTTGCCAGCTATCTATCAAATCGTCCAATGTGAACACCTTTTTATTCCAAGCAATGTGGCAGCTCCGTTCATAGTCGGCACGGCCTTGTTCATCCACAATTAAACATTTGCTGCAGCAGCCCGCATACCCCGAATGGCTTTCCAGGAAATCAAACTGCTTTTGCAGTTTGTGCCTGTCCATCCAGAAATCATCGCCTTCCAAAACGGCAATATACTTCCCTGTTGCCCGACAGTATAAGTCCCAGCCGTTGTAAGTGGCCCCCACATTTTGGGGACGCAGAATTGGCTTAATAACGTCTGGGAATCGCTCTGCATACTCCTGGATAATCTCCGGTGTCCTGTCTCCAGAAGCATCATCGCCTATTATTATTTCATACTGCAAATCCGTCTCTTGGGCAAGTATGCTGTCTATCGTTTGTGTAATATATTTTTCATGATAGTAGCTTAATATAATTACGCTGATATCTATCTGTTTCTCCATATAAACGCATTACCTTTTTATTGTAAACTATAATAAGTTGTTTAAAAATGATTCTATTATTAGTACACGTTGAAGGTGTCACAGTATTTGCATTTTCCAAAATACTTTCTACCTTGCCTAAGGCTTTCCCGCACTTTTTTATATGTCTCACCAAACCAGACATCACAAATAGACTCTTTCGTCAAGTCGCCTAACGTATGCTCTCCCAGCGCATCATTACAACAAAGCGATATTTTCCCGTCTGGGCGGATAACAAGTTGTCGGAAAGGTAACACACATGGTTCTTCAGAATAATCTTTAATCTGTGTCCTATTGGGAGCATTTCCACCTCTGGAAGTCAAGATCTCATGTGGTTTTCTAAGTAATATTGTAACTTTCTTTTTCAGATCTTTATGGATCTCACAATATTTTTCAATTTCTTTACACGGATCAATCAATTTAAGGTCTTGCTGATAGTTGTCAATAATCAACTCATCCAATACCTCAACTAAGGCTCTGAATTTATCCAAAGTCAAAAGTGTTCCATTTGTGTATAAATGGAATTTTGCTTGTGGAAGTTGCTTTCTGGCGTATTGGTGAAACTCTACAATCCTATCGTCCAATAATGGCTCATTATTGGAAAATGCCGAAAACCTTCCACTATAATGTAAAGCAGCTAGTTGATCCACTATAGATTTAAACATCTCTTTTGACATAATTTTCTTTTCTCTCGGATCAACTTTTGAATTAATAGGGCAAAAAGAACAAATACCATTGCAGCGATTAATAGTTTCTACTTCAACAGATGTAAATAATGGCAGATCTTCCGCTTGTATCAGTTTTACCGCAGCACGGACATTTTCTATTCTGTATTGCAATGTTCTAGAACTATTCCACTCTAATTCTGAACTGGCTTCCGGTTTCGTCTCATATTGATTAAAAATTAATTCGTCTGTTTCATATACACGGCGGGTAGATGGGTCTTTAAAAATAGAATAGTTTGTAATACCAAGTTCTTTTAGCTGCAAAATCATACTGTCTACGTAATTGCTCGCAATCACCACATGATACGTTTGATTCAAGCTTATATAAATTTCCAGTGATATTACTGGAATATCAGCAAACATCTTTCCCCATTTATCAGAGGAGTTACTGATAAAATATGCAACATTTTCTTTACCGAGTTCTCTAAGCGCCTGCTTTCCCACCATTCCCAACCCGAATATTACGTTTCTCTCCATTCTCAAAACCGCCTCCGCTTTCTTAATTATTGCCTAATCTCATATGTATTAAATTCAAATCCTATATTAGGATTTTATCTATGCAGTAATCTCAAAATGCGTCTATTTTATACTAATGATTAAAGTTTCCATGAAATTCATCTTACAGCTCGACACCATAATTCTTTTTCAAAATTTCCTGCCCTTTCTTATAAGAACTAAAATCAATAATATCGTCTGTGTCCATCATAATATCAAAAGCTTCTTCAATTGCTGCGATAAGGGACATATGCCCTACAGAATCCCATTCGGGGATTGCCTGGTATTCCAGCCCTTCCACCTGGTTACCGCTTATTTCCAAAGCCTCTACGAACGCGTTTGTATATTTTTCCTGGTTTGTCATTTTAATAGCCTCCTATATTTGAAATATGTTTTTATGAATTGCCTATTTGCCGGGATAAGACGTTGGGCAAGTCCAGCCCATCCCACACAAAGGAAATGTCAGCGGCGTGCCCTACCCGCACGATCCTGTCAACGCCTTTTACACCGTTGTCTGCAATGACCTTTCGAAGCTCCTCTTCTATCCCGCCTATATACGCGATAGTCTGGCAATCTTCCGTCAGTATGGGGACAATTTCTTGCAGCTTGTCCGCGCTGTACTCAAAAAAGAAACCGCAGTTCCCTCTGAAGCCCATGATATCCTCATACAAGGCAGGCAGCTCTATCCTTACGAGCAGGTTGTCCTTTTTTATGGCTTTCACGCCCGGATATCTAGAGGCGCATACTGCAACTTTCAGTAGCTTTTCAGATGCGCATATAGGATCCATCTTATACTTCTCAGACACCACGTCTGCCAACGCGCCCCAAAACACTTCTTTTGCCTTCGGTATGCCATGCCCTGTCCAGACAATCAGCCTTGGGGAACTGCACGCGTTCTGGTCCGAAAAGTACGTGTCATTGTAAAAGTCACGGGCAATCGCATCTCTGTCTTGTTTTAGATAATCATCTGAGTCAACTACAGCGATGGAGTACCGGTCTGCAAACCCTAAATCCAAACACCGCGGCCTTACTTGTGTCTTGCGTATAGCCGAAATGGTGCGGTTGCCGCCCCATATCATCCGCACCCCGCACATATCTGAAAGCAATTGGGTTATGGTGTCATCGTGCGCATACCGGATGATACAAATATAAGGGGCCAGACAAGGGTATGCATCCAGCATGACCGCCTGCAAGGTTTGGCAAATGATATCTACCTGTTCAAATTCCTTATCAGATATCCTTACAATCGACGCATTGCCCGCTATAAGGGCATAGGTCATGGAAACCGCAAATTGGACCGGGATGTTTGACGGGGCTATTTGAAACGCAACCCCTCTTCCAACCCGTTGCGTCCCTGCCTGATAGGCCATCCTGGCCTGCTCCATATGCGCTTTCCTTATCCAGAAGGCGTAGGCAATCACATCCGGATATTGCCGTGCCTCGCGGTTTTCCATCAGCTTTTTGGAAAAACAATCGAGGAAGCCCAACACTTTATCTGAAAACAAAGGAAGGGCTGGCACAGTTTCCATCTGCTCGAGTATCTTCCGACTACCCACAAGGTATTTTATCCTGTCAAAAGCTGGCTGCATAGGTGTCGCTGCACCCCCTTATCTCAGCATTTTCCATCCTTCCCAGCACTTGTATATATTTTCCTTTCCTCGCACAGGGGCAGTCATCCTCACCAAGGATAATGCCCTTATCCTCTGTCAATATGGAGTGCCCGGGATAGGAATGGGGCAGGCTGGACAAAACCTGGATAAAGCCAGGCTCGCCAAACCCACAGGGTGAAAAATCTTGGTATCTCCTTACGATAACATCGGAATAGATGCTGGCATGGAGATGGCCGTATGCACATTCCGCATAGATGCATCCGGTCTGCTCTGCCATGCCGTAATGGTCTACATAATGCCTGATGCCGCAGACATTCTCCCCTCTTTTCTTGAAATCCAAATTGGATACAGCCGCGTTTGTCAGCTTCTTCCATCCTCCGGCTGTTAATAAATAACCATTAGATAGATCAACCTGCAAGTTCTTTTTCTCAATTACATCAAAAAGGTGCTGCCATATCATAAAGGTGAATCCGAAAATCAGGAAATTGTCCTTCCCGTAGGTTTCCAAAAATCCCATCAGTGCTTCCAAGTTCAAAGACATGTCGTCGTTCAGCACAAACACCATCTTTTTTGCCATAAAATCCAGGCCCATAATGGTGGCGCCTCGGGTCGTAAACAACCGCCTGTCCCGTATGGTTGCAGGGCAATCCACCACCAGCATAGGCAACCGCTTTGGCCCCACATAATCCCCTAAAAGCCGGAGTAAAACCTTCTGCTGCAAGATGGCCGTCCTCTTATCAAGATATATTTTCGACTGTGCCTGGCCACTTGTCCCCGATGACATCATGGTCTTGAACACCTGCTCATCCGGGATGCTTTTCAAGTCCAGTTCTTTGAAAATCCGTATAGGTACAAACGGTACATCTTCCAGTTTTTGCGCCTGCCCCTGGCTATAACCGATTGCGTCCAGAAATCGCGCATACCCAGCGCACCTTTCCCGGTGCATCTCCGTCAACTCGTTCAGTTCTTTTAGCAAAAGTTGCCTTTTTTCAGGCTTAGCCAAAGAATAAGGCGGCAGCTTATGAAAATCTTCTATCATTCAGATCCTCTTTCTTGCAAGTATTCCTCTAGAATTTTCTGATCCTTCTGCAAGTCCTTTATAAGTACCCGTCCAGCTATGCGTTTATATTGGCCTACTGGAATCCCATCTCCTGGACGCTTTGCGGTAAGCTCTTTTTCAGTTATCACATGGCCCTTTTCCATATCCACAGCAGCCACAAGGCTTCTACGCATTTTTATGCGCTGCCCTAGTTCGCCGGGGGAAAGGACCCTTTCATAATGCCCTAACGCACTATGCACCATGTGGCAACCCGTTACCAGCTCTTCCATATCGGCAGGCTCTGTAGCCATCTGGTTATCCCAGCCGATTTTTTTATTGTCAAGGGTAAAGTGTTTTTCTATTACCGCCGCGCCAAGGGCAACAGCGGCACATGCCGTTTGGCTCCCCACAGTATGGTCCGAATACCCTACCGCATAATCAGGGAATGTTTCTTTCAGCATGGCCATATTGCGCAGGTTCACGTCCTGTGGCTCTACCGGGTATAAGGACACGCAATGCAGTATACAGACGTTCCGATTGCCTGCATTTTCAATTTCTTGGACAGCCTCTTTGATTTCCTCTATATCCGCCATGCCGGTCGACAAAAGGATAGGCACCCCCTTTTTCGCAATGTACCGTAAATAAGGCAGGTTATTGATATCCATGGAAGCCACCTTGATAAAAGGCGCCTGGCACTGGTCTACCAGGAAGTCCACTTCTGGATTGGAGTAAGGGGTAGAGGAAAAATCAATGCCAATACTCTTGCTGTATTGGGCCAATTCTAACAATTCCTCTGGCTTTAGCGAAAACCGGCTGACCATCCTTTTGGAAATGGGGTTCTGGTCATAATAATCCCGGCAATACAGGGATTCCGCCGACCAAGACTGGAATTTCACCGCGTCACACCCACAGGCTTTCGCCGCATCGATCATTTCTTTTGCGATAGCGATTTTGCCATTGTGGCTAGAATTCAATTCCGCAACTATGTACGGCTCACATCCGTTTATAATTTTTCTTCCATTCTTTAATATCATCATCGTAATCCTTCTGTTTCAAAGCATCCCAAAGTATCATAATAGCCGGAAATCGGTTTAGACATATGGCACTGTATGTCTCCCCCCCCCCCCGCCTGCCGCCGTCTACCACAATGTTTTGCCGTGTAATATAGGATGAAAGTTCTGAGGCCAGGAACAATATGGCATTGGCTGCTTCCCGGGGCGCCCCTTGCCTGCGAAGCGGGGTTTCGCTCAAAATTTTTTCTCGTATTTCATCCTTGCGCCCTGCCCACATGTCCGTATCAATAAAGCCGGGCGAGACCGAATTTACCCTTATCCCATAAGGCCCCAGCTCCAGGGCCATGGTCTTTGTGGCAAAGATGACGGCCGCCTTGCTGCTTCCATAGGCGACGCCCCCCTCCTCGCTTTCTATCCCCGCAACGGACGCGACATTTACAATGCTGCCGGCCTTAGCCTTCATCATATAGCGGGATACGAGCTGTGCCAAGTACACCTGGGATAAGAAGTTGACCTCTATGGTTTTCTGTATAGTTTCTATCGAGGTCATACTGAAAAGCTTCTCAACAGAAATCCCAGCATTGTTGACCAGGACGTCAATCGTCCCCGCAGCCCTGCCAATTTTTTGGACGGCCTCTTTGGCCGCGGCTTTATCGGAAACGTCAAAGTAAACCGGAGTGATGGCAACAGCGTTTTTGTCTGCTATTTCCTTCAATCGGCTTTCAAATTCTTCAGACCGCGTACGCGCGCACGCCCAAACGACGGCGCCCTGCTCTGCAAAAACTTCCACAGCAGCCAGGCCTATGCCTCTGTTTGAACCTGTTATGATAGCGTTTTTCCCTGTCAGCATATTACTTTCCCTCGGCCTTTGTTTGGGGCTTATACTTGTTGAACACGCAGGGTATGACCATAGTCACTTCCACTTCGCAGGCCAACTCCCCGTCCACATAGCTCTTGGCATACCCTTTTCCCACGCCTCTAGAGTAGGATTTTACAAAGGCTTCGATATCCAGCCTGTCCCCTGGGCGGATTTCCCTGTGGAATTTCGCGCTCCACCGGGAGCCGACTACGTCCACCTGTTCCACTTCTGGCAATGTTGTGAACGCAACTGTTATCATCTGGCTCAAGGCCTCGGTCTGTATAGCCGCCGGCATAAAGGGATGCCCCTCGTAATGATGGGGGAAAAACCATTCGTTGTTTGTCAGGTTCTTATACCCTTTGGCATACTCGCCCGGCACACATTCCGTCACCCTGTCGATGAACAAAAAGGGATACCGGTTCGGTTCATACTTTTGCAGTTCATAAGCGTCAAATGATAGCACTTTTTTTCCGTTATTTTCCATATTTCCTCCCCATTATCTACCAAAAACTTTATGCTCACTATTTCCCTTTGTCACCCTGGCGGGGTTCCCGATTACAGTAGCGCCGTCCTCCACATTTTTGAACACCATGGAACCTAATCCTACTATGGCCTTGCTGCCAATATTGACCCCTTGCATCATGGAGGAACCCAGACCTAAAAAAGCCTCTGTCCCAACCCGGCTGTGCCCGCCAACCGTTGCCTTTGGCGAAACTACACAATGGCTTTCCATAACCGCATGATGGCCAATAATAGTTTGCAGCATTAAAAAGCAATTTTCGTTTATGGTTGCTTCCGAAGAAACAACGGCATATGCCTGGATGATACACCCTTTTCCTATCGCCGCCGTATCTGAAATGATCGCAGTCTCGTCAATCAGCGTTGCCAAGGGATAGCCCGCAGACTTGACTTTTTCATACAGCAGCCTGCGCACCGCAGGCTCACCTGCCGCAATGATGAACGCAGCGCCATCCTCCCCCATATACTCCTTGCATGAAGTGAAATGGAGTCTTCTGGTGCCGTAATATTCTCCTTCCGGCGCAAAATCGTCAACGAAATAAACGCCTGTATAGCGGGTTTTTATCTTTCTGTTTCTGCTCACAAGGTCGTAGGTTTCAAGCCCTGCGCCGCCCGCGCCGTAAATAAACAATTTCACCGACAACAACCTCTCTTACATCTGGATCGTCCTGGTAAGCCTTTCCACCAGGTTATACCCATCCCATATCAAGTCGAAATCCATGGTATGCCCTATAGGGACAACGCGGTCGACCCCGCGGATTCCTACCCGAAGCAACGGCTCCACCAAACTTTTCTCCCCCAACAGGCCAATCGTCTGGCAGCGCGTGTCACTACAGAAATCTTGCAGCGCCAGGATGTCATCACAGTCAAACTCATAGAAGTAGCCAGAGTTTCCCCTATAGTCCATAAGCTTCGGGGACATCTCGGTAATTTGCAGCCTTATCAGGCGGTTATTGCCCTGGGGGATTTGCTTCATTTTCCCCAAACCCGCAGCAGAGGCCAGATACCCCATCGAAAGCTTGTCAACTGCCTGTACAGGTTGGAAAGGGTACTTTTGTTTCGCAAGAGAAAACAAATCCCCCCAAAAAGCCTCTTTGGCTTCTTCTCTGGCTTGCCCTAACCAGACCACCGCCCGCGGGCTGGTACAGGCGTTCTGGTCGGACAAATATGTATCGTTGTAGAAATCCGAAGCAATGCGGCTGGCCGCTTTGTTATCGGATTTTATGCGCCTTATATACTCGTCGGAATCGATCACTGCCAGGGAATACCTGTCTGCAAAGGTGACCTCTGCGGCACGTGGAGGCAATGGAGATTTCCTCAGCTCCGCGATGGTAGAATCCCCGCCCCAGACGATGCGCACATCGCATAAAGAGGATAAAGCGTCATTTACTTCCCTGCTGCGTTCATACCGCAGCAGCAGTATATAGGGTTTCAACTCTGGGTGCTTTTCCAGCACCGCACAGATTGCCCGGTTAATGATTTGTATTTGTGGGAAATCCTTGGAGGGCACCCGCACAACATTCGCGTTGCCGCAAAGCAGCCCTGTAAAAAGGGAATAGGCGTAATTGACCGGGACGTTGGATGGCGCGATATGGAAAGCCACGCCACGCCCAACCTGTTTTCGCCCTTGTACTGTAAAACGCTCTTGTAAGGATAGGGTGGAAGACTTTCGAATCCAAAAAGCTAGCGCCATAATATCGGAGTAGGCTTTAGCTTCATGGTCCTGCAACAATCTCCTGGAGAGGTCTTGCAGGAAGTCCAATACATTTTCCGAAAAGGGAAGCAATGGCACAACACCGGGAAGAGCAAGCAAAGCGCCATTGCCACCAACCAGGAACGATATCCGGTTGAAAACCTCTTTATCCTCCCTGTGGGTTCCCATTTCTCCCCAGCCTGCCACAAAGGTATCGCTGCAGCCACGGAGTTCGGCATTCTTCAGGCGGCCGTAAACTTTAAAATACTTACCCTTCCTCCCGCACGGACAGTCATCTTCCCCAAGAATTACCCCAACGTCCTCTGTAAGCAGGCTGTGCCCAGGATAGGATTCCGGAAGAGTCGATACAACCTGCAAAATCCCCCCTTCCCCAACCTCACACACAGAAAAGTCCTCTGGCCTCCTGGCAACGATATCCGAAAAAACGCTGGCATGCAAATGCCCATATTCGCATTCCATGTAAATGCAGCCAGTCTGTTCTACCATACCATAATAATCGTATACCCGGCTGATCCCACACACATCTTTCAACGCTTTACGGAACTCCTCCGGGCTAACGGCTTCACCGAGCAGCTTTTTCCAACCGCCCCCATGTATCAGGACAGCTTTTGATAAGTCGAAGGTTTTTCCCTCTCTTTTCAGGCGCGCAAGCTCTTTATAAAAGTACTGCCACACCATGAAGGTGAACCCGAAAAGAAGGATTTTTTGCTCCTTATATTGGTTTAAAAAGGCTTCCAAACCCGCTATGTCAAGCTGCATGTCATCGTTCAGGGCATATATTTTCTTCGACCCGAAAATGGAAAACCCCAGAATCCCCGCGCCCCTCGCTGAAAACATTTTCCTGTCTTTTACTACTGAGGGGCAGTCTATGATGACCATTGGCATCCGCGCGGCACCGGTAAAATCATTTACGATCTTAACCATGGCCCTCTGCTGGTTGGAAGCAGTCGTGCGGTCCAGGAAAATCTGCGAAACCTTTTGCCCGGACGTCCCAGAGGATGTCATCGTTTTCACGACCTCATCCTGCGCCACGCTTTTTAGAGATAATTCCTTGAACAGCCGCACGGGAAGGAAGGGAAGCTCCTGATAGCAATGGACCTTCCCCCTCTCATAAGATAGTAGGTCCAGCATTTCTCTATATGCCGGGCAGGTTTGCCGATGAAGCTCCGTAAGCTCTATCAACCTTTCAGTAAGCATCTTCCCTTTTTCCGCCTTATCCAACGAATAGGGCGAGATTTGTAAAAAATTCTGAAAGCCCATGGAATCCATCTCCTACATCCAAATTTAGCTTCCTGGCTTACAGAAAAAATCAAAGGTAATATTTTGTAAGCTCTTTATATAAAGTTTTCCCCGCGTCGTTCTTAGGGATTTCATCAATAACGATTGTTTTGAACGCTGCGGCATTTATCCCGGTTTTGGCAGCCAGGAAAGGCTTTACCTTCCCCGCGACCTCTTGGTCTGTGACAAATACATACATATGATCGTCCACCCCGGCGCTGGCACAGTCTATATTGTGAAATTCGGCTTTTATCAAACGATCGATCTCATCCAGGTTTACCCGGTTCCCGTATAATTTTAAGAACCGTTTTTTTCGGCCGACAATATAGTAATAGCCGTCCTCATCAAACTGTGCCATATCTCCAGTTTGCAGAGTTTTCCCTCGTTCATCGCCTTTTATCAGGTCTGCCCCGCACTCCGCATACCCCATGGTAACGTTAGGTCCATCATAGACCAACTCGCCTGTCACATAAGGTTCGGATATGGTTTCCCCCTCTGCATCGATCAAATGAAATTTGCCGCCGGGAATCGCTATGCCCATGGAGCCATACTTCTCAAGGGCTTTTTCTGCGGGAAGATAACCCATGCGCGCTGTGGCCTCGCACTGCCCATACATAACAATAAACTTCGTCCCTTTCTCCTGGGCGTTTTCTGCAAACTTTTTATGCAGCTCTGGCGTCAGCTTTCCCCCGGCCTGCGTGGAATATCGAAGCGACGGCAAATCCATCTGAAAAAAGCGCAGCCGGTTCAGCATTTCATATGTATAGGGAACGCCGCCAAAAGAAGTTGCCCCCTGTTGTTTAAAAAACTCCCAAAACTCCTTTTGCATAATGCCTTTATTCGTAAAAAGCAGGGTGGCACCTACAAGCAAATGGCTGTTTATAATAGAAAGCCCGTATGTGTAATGCATGGGCAGGGTGGAAATCGGGCGTTCTGTTTCGTCCAGCTGCAGGTATTCTACGATTGAAACGGCGTTAGACAAGACGTTTTCATAGCTTTGCCGTACAAATTTTGGGCTGCCTGTTGAACCGGAAGTCGTAAGCAGCAAGCACAGCTCTTTGTGCATCGGGTAGGCTTTTCTATGGCCTGTTTCAAGCAAGAGATACCCAAACGCTTCGTATTTGACGGGCAATGCCGGATATGCGATCCGCATATCTTCGGGTACCCACAGGTAATCAGGCAGGTAAAGATTTATGAGGCTTGCCAGCAAATCCTTATCCAGGTTTTGCGCCAATAATAGGGGTACAGAACCCCCATTCAAGCAACCTGTGTATCCAATAAGGCTGCCTATCGTATTGGAGCACAGGATAAACACCAGGCCCCTGCCTCCCAGAGCCTGTTCAAACCGTTTGTTTTCTTCATCTAATTGCCCATAACTTACCTTTGTCCCAGTCTCGTCTATGGAAGCGAGACGATTTGAAAATTTGCCAAAATCCCACATGCAGTTCACCTGCTTCCGTACATCTTTTTGTAATACTCCTGATACTCACCGGAAACGATGCCTTCCCACCACTCCCGGTTCTCTGCATACCACCGGATTGTCCGCTTCATGCCGTCCTCAAAGTTTGTCTCCGGCAGCCAGCCCAGTTCCTTATGGATCTTCTCCGGGTCGATGGCATACCGCCTGTCGTGGCCCTTGCGGTCGGCTACATAAGTTATCAGGCTTTCCGGCTTCCTCAGTTCCGTGCAAACCAGCCGCACCACATCGATGTTCCGCCGCTCGTTGTGCCCTCCCACGTTGTAGATTTCCCCCGGCTTTCCTTTTTGTAAGATCAGTTCAATGGCCCGGCAATGGTCTTTTACATACAGCCAATCCCGTATGTTTATACCTTCCCCATACACAGGCAGGGGCTTATCCTGCAAGGCGTTCAGAACCATCAGCGGGATCAATTTCTCTGGGAACTGATACGGGCCATAATTGTTGGAGCAACGGGAAATGGTGGCCTGTACCCCAAAGGTTTTGTGGTACGCCTGCACCATCAAGTCCGCCCCAGCCTTGCTGGCGCTGTAAGGCGAGCTGGTGTACAGCGGGGTCTCTTCCGTGAAGAACAAATCAGGCCTCTCTAAAGGCAGGTCCCCGTAAACTTCATCGGTGGAAACCTGGTGGTAACGCCCCACCCCAAACTCCCGGCAAGCCTCCAAAAGCGTGGCAGTGCCAAAAAGATTCGTCTGCAAAAACACGCTGGGCCCGTCAATGGAGCGGTCTACGTGGGTCTCCGCCGCGAAGTTCACCACAACCTCCGGATGCTCCGCCCGGAACAAATCAAACACTCGCTCTTTGTCGCAGATATCACCCTTTGCAAATTGGAAATTAGGCTTATCCATCACTGCTTTCAAAGTGGACAAATTCCCCGCATAAGTCAATTTATCCAGGCAAACAACTTTGTCCTCAGGGTGGTTTTCCATCCAGTAGAATATAAAATTGGAGCCGATAAACCCAGCCCCTCCTGTCACCAAAACTGTCATGCCCGCCGCCTCTTTCCTCTTAAAATCACCGCAAAAACCTATCCTCCGCCACCAGCCGCAAATGCTCTCCGTAAGATGACTTTCCGTATAATTTGGCATTTTCCAACAGCTTTGCCCGGTCTATCCATCCAACGTAATAGGCAATTTCCTCTGGTGCGGAAATCACCACCCCCTGGCGGTTCTGCACTGTCTCTACAAAGGTGGCCGCTTCCATCAAACTGTCCACTGTGCCTGTATCCATCCAGGCAAACCCCCTTCCCAGCACCTGGGCCTTCAGCCTATTTTCCTGCAAATACAGCCGGTTTAAGTCCGTAATTTCCAGCTCTCCCCGGGCTGACGGGGCCAGCTTTTTTGCCAGTTCTGAAACTCCTGCGCTATAAAAATATAACCCCGTTATGCAGTAATTGGACTTGGGTTTTTCCGGCTTTTCCTCCACAGAAACCACATTGTGGCGAGAGTCAAGTTCCACAATCCCAAACCGCTGGGGGTCCCGGACATAGTATCCAAAAATGGTGGCAAAGCCTGCATGCGCATTCTTCACCGCTTCCTGCAGATTCTGTCCAAACCACCCGCCGTAAAAGATGTTATCCCCCAAAACCATGGCGCAAGGTTCGCCGTCTAAAAACGCTTCGCCGATGAGAAAAGCTTGGGCAATCCCCTCTGGCTTTGGCTGTTCCACATAGCTTAAGCGGATACCAAACTGCCCGCCGTCCCCCAGCAATTCTTGGAATTTGGGAAGATCCTGGGGCGTGGAAATCAACAAGACGTCCCGGATACCCGCCAGCATCAAGGTGGACAGGGGATAGAAAATCATAGGCTTGTCATACACGGGCAAAAGCTGTTTGGATATAATTTTAGTCAGCGGGTACAGCCGTGTGCCCGAGCCTCCGGCAAGGATGATCCCTTTCATGGTTTCCACCTCACTTTTTATAGCTTAAAATGATATTGCAAATGCGGTCAACGGCCTCTAAATCCAGCTCCGCATACAGCGGAAGCGTTAAAACCCTCTGGCTGATTTCCTTTGCAACAGGTGTTTCCTCTGGCTCAAATTTTCCGCCATAACAGGCAAACTCGCTTGTCAGCGGGTAGAAATACTTACGGGCATATACGCCGTTTTCCGCAAGTTTATGCAGTACAGCATTCCTGTCCGCGCCAAAGGCTTTCTCATGGAAAACGACCGGGAAGTAGGCAAAATTCTGCTGCACATTTTTCTGCACAGGATTTATCTGCAAGCCTGGAACGCCTCCCAACCGTTCTCGATACCGCTCTACAGCCCTCCCGCGTTTCATGATTTCCCCATCCACTCGCCGCAGGTTACACAACCCCATGGCTGCCCGGAACTCGTCTAGCTTGGCGTTTGTGCCAATCTCGCTAACATCCTCCTGCCCTGATAGGCCAAAGTTTTTAAGCCTCGCAAGCCGCTTCCCAACCCCCTCGCTTCGGAAACAGGCGCAGCCGCCCTCAACAGTATGAAAAACCTTGGTGGCGTGGAAGCTGAAGCAGCTCGCGTCCCCAAAATTTGCGATTCCTTTACCTTCATATTTCACCCCAAAGGCGTGGGCCGTGTCGTATATTACTGCAAGATTATATTTATTTGCTATCCTTTCAATGGCTTCCACATCGCACACATTCCCATACACGTGGACGGGTAAAATGGCGCTGGTTTTCTCTGTGATAAGCGGCTCTATTTTCTCCGGATCCATGCAGAATGTTACCGGGTCAATGTCGCAAAACACAGGCGTTAAGCCGTTCCTAACAATAGCCTGGGTGGTGGAGGCAAAGGTGAAAGGCGTGGTGATAACTTCTCCAGAAAGGCCCAGGGCCTGCAGGGAAAGCTCTATGGCCATATGGCCATTTGTAAGTAAATGCAGGTGTTTCGCGTCCAGATACCCCTGCAATTTTATACGCAGTTCTTCATGCTTTATCCCCATGTTGGTCAGCCACCGGCTGTCCCACAATTCCTGGATTTCCCCGCAATATTCCTCGAAAGATGGCATGGAGGAGCGGGCTACGTTAATCTCATTCATAAGCACATTCCCGCAAAATTTTAATGGTTTTCGGTATCCCGTCCTGTATGGAACAGGCGGGCCGCCACCCCAGGTTTTTCAGCTTCCCCCCGTCCAATACCGCTTTTTGCACTTTAGAGAACCCGCGCTTTTCCGCCTCATCTGGCAAGTCAAAAACAACATTTTTCCCCACACAATCCGCTGCAAGTTTCGCCAATTCCTTTAAAGCAATATCTGACGTTTCATCTGCCAAGTTGTACGCTTCCCCGGATTTTCCTGCCAGCAGAACCCATAGCAAACCGCATACCGCGTCTGCTACATGCGCATAAGAATAGAACTGGTTCCCTTCACTTTTCAGCACAATATCTTCGCCCGCCACAGCCTTCTTGATAAACTGTGCTACAGCTTTGGAGTCTGTCATCTGCATAGTGGGACCATAACAGCGGGGCAGGCGAAGGATAACCGAATCCACGCCAAATTGCGCACTATATGCCTGGCACATGGCCTCGCTGACCCGCTTCGCCTCTGGGTACCCGGCCCGCAGGGTGTTGCAGTCGATATATCCGCAATCCTTTTCAGCAAAAAATTCGGTGCCATCACGGTTTTCTCCATAAACCTCCACACTGGAAAGCAGCAGAAAACGCCCACGAGATTCTGCAGTTTTATCTAAAATATTCTTTGTACCCAGCACGTTGGAAAAAATAGTGTTTACAGGTTCCAAGGAATAAGCCATCGGATGGGTGGTGCTGGCTGCGTGTATCCAATAGTCCACCTCTGCCAGCGGTGGCAGTACGTTACAGATGTCATGCTGGGTGAGGATAAGTTCCCTTTCCCCCAGCCAAGGTGTAAACCGTGCCTTTGCTTTCTCTAAATTACGCACAAAACCCAGGATAAGTGTGCGCTTTTCAAGGGGCAGCCCCCGGTTCCGCAGCATAATGGCATCCACTAGAAAGCTGCTAATCATGCCGGAAGCACCAGAAAGAAAAATCCGTTTCCCCTCCAACCCCTCCCAATATGGAAAGCAACTGTATAGCTTTTCTATACAGTTTAAATACCTTGCGTTTCCTGTGATATGCATATTGCTCTCCTACTTCATCCACGCATCTTTTCCCATCTTCATGTATGCCTTGAAAAGCTCCAAATCATCTTTTGTTGTCAGCTTGATGTTCTTATCCGACCCCGCCGCAAAGTGGAGCTTTTCCCCCAGCTCTACCATCAGGGTGTTTGCATAAGTGGATGCCTGGATGCCGATATTTTCCGCAAAGGCTTTTTCATATGCCCACAACAGCTTTGCATATTTATACGCCTGGGGCGTGGACACCCGCCGCAGCGTGTCCCGGGGCACATATTGGGTAGTGGTTTCCCCGTCCTCTGTAACAAAAATTTGTTCGTTATACGGCATGGCCGTTACTGCATTCCCATACTTCTTGCACTGTATCAGCACATCGGAAAGCACAAAATCCTCTACCAAAGGCCGGATTCCGTCATGGATTACCACTATATCCTCTGGCCCGCAGGACTCCCGCAATTCCAGCACACCGTTGCGGATGGATTCCTGGGCCGTATCCCCCCCCAGGGTCACCCACTTCAGCTTGTCTATGCCAAACTGCTTGGCATAAGCCCACAATATGTCGTGCCAGCCCTCTAGGCACACCACTTCTATAGCGTCAATTTCCGGGTGCTTCTGGAAATGCTCCAGGGTGTAGATGATGATGGGCTTATCGTTCACGTTTAAAAACTGCTTGGGGATTTCCTGCCGCATCCGCTGGCCCTTGCCGCCCGCGATGACCAGTGCGATATTCATACGTTGTCCTCCAAAGAAAATTCCCTGAAAAGCCTGTCCACAATAGCCTCTGGGGCTTCGCCCCGGTCGTTTTCGATGACCACGTCGGGGCTGTCCGGCTCATCCCAGGGCAAATCTACCCCTACAACCTGTTTCACACCTGTGGTATATAAGCCCTTCTGATCCCGCTTGCGCAGGGTTTCCATGCTTACCTTTACATAGATTTCCTTATACTTCTCGATGTGCGCCCGGTTCCAGGCCCGCACCTCCTCGTACATGGAAATGCTGCAGACCACCACGTCTTTGCCCTCATCCACCAGTTCCAGGCAGCTTCGGAACAGCCCCCATGCACCGTTCTTCCGGGATTCCGTGGAATAGTCCCTGTGCCCCGAAGCGGCCCGCAGGCTATCCCCGTCCTTCAACACCGCCTCCGGCTTGACGGCTTTCAGCCTTTCATAAAACATGCCGCCAATGGTGGTTTTCCCAGCCCCTGCCAGCCCCGTAAAGAAGTAAACCGTCCCTTTT
>CAJTCS010000014.1 GCA_910574995.1 Oscillospiraceae bacterium | reverse complement strand
TCGATATTTTTAGTTAGGTTGGCAGACCTTAACTTTAATCTATCGGGGAGTTCCTTTTTTGTCCATAGCTAAAGCTTTTTTATCTCCACTGGCAGAGCCAGTGGTTGGCTTTTTCAAAATAAACCGGCGGGGCATCCTTTTGGTCCAGGATGCCCCGCCGGTTTTTGTAGGAAGCGGGCGCCTCTTTTTTGCTTGGAGGTGCCCGCTTCCCTTTCTATAAGCCCCTATCGCTCTTTTTTTATCCGCAATGTCCCCGCTCACTCCAGCGGCTTCATGGTGGGGAACAGCAGCACATCCCGGATGGAGGGCGCGCCGGTCAACAGCATTACAAGGCGGTCGATACCGATCCCCATACCTCCGGTGGGAGGCATGCCATACTCTAGGGCCGTAAGGAAATCTTCGTCCACATCGCAGGCTTCTTCGTCCCCAGCCGCTTTCAGGGCAGCCTGGGCTTCAAAACGCTGGCGCTGGTCGATGGGGTCGTTAAGCTCGCTGAAAGCGTTGGCGAATTCCCCACCGCAGATAAACAGTTCGAACCGCTGGGTATATTCAGGGTTTTCCGGGTCCCGCTTGGCTAAGGGGGAGATGTCCACCGGATGGCCGGTGAGGAAGGTGGGCTGCACCAGCTTTTCTTCGCAATAGGCCTCGAAAAACAGATTCAGGATGTCCCCCTTCTTATGGCGCTCCTCATACTCGATGTGGCGTTCTTTGGCCAGGGCCCGGGCCTGCTCCAGGCTTTCCACATGGGTAAAGTCCACCCCGGCATACTGCTTCACAGCATCCACCATGCTAAGGCGGGCAAAGGGTTTGTCTAAATCGATTTCCACCCCGTCCCGCTGTACCTTGCCGGTTCCCAACACCTTATGGGCCACGGTACGGATCATATCCTCGGTGATATCCATCATGCCGTTTACGTCCGTATAGGCCTGGTACAGCTCCAGCATGGTGAATTCCGGGTTGTGCCGGGTGTCCATGCCCTCGTTGCGGAAATTGTGCCCGATCTCATACACCCGGTCAAACCCGCCCACGATCAGCCTCTTCAAATGCAGCTCGAGGGCGATGCGCAGGTACATATCCAGATCCAAGGTATTGTGGTGGGTGATGAAGGGCCGGGCTGCCGCGCCGCCAGCCTGCGTGTGCAAAATCGGCGTCTCTACCTCTAAAAAGCCCTTGCCGTCCAGGTATTCCCGTACGGTACTCACGATACGGGAACGCTTGAGGAACACCTCCCGGCTTTCCGGATTCATAATCAGGTCCAGATACCGCTGGCGGTATCGGGCGTCCGTATTGGTGAGCCCATGGTATTTTTCCGGCAAAGGCAGAAGGGCCTTGCTAAGTATGGACAAAGAACTTACCTTGATGGATATCTCCCCCCGCTGGGTGCGGAAAGCCTCGCCCTTTACCCCTACGATGTCGCCTATGTCCAGGGCGGCCTGCATGGCCTTATAGGGCTCTTCGCCCATCACGTCTATTTTGGCATATAGCTGGATGCGGCCAGAACTGTCCCGCAGGTCCATAAACGAGACCTTGCCCATGCCCCGGCGGCTCATAATACGCCCAGCCACAGACACCTGCTTGCCCTCATACCCCGCCTCGAAGCCGTCTACGATCTCCTGGGCTTTCTGCTGGACATCGAAAGAGACGGCCCGGTATGGGTCCTGGCCCTTTTCCTGCATGGCGAACAGCTTGTTCCGGCGTATCTGTAAAATTTCCTTTAGGTCCTGTACCTCCTGGCCACCTTGGGCCTGGGTATTCTTTTCAGCCATATCGGCCACATCCTTTCCCTATTGAGTGTGCGGTCTTACGAAATGGTGACCACCTGATACCGGGAGATCCCAGCCGGGGTCTCTACTTCTACGGTCTGCCCCACCACGGCCCCCAGAAGGGCCTTGCCTACGGCCGATTCGTCCGAAATCTTACCGCCCCTGGGGTCGGCCTCGTTAGAGCCCACGATCTTGTAATCCTTGGTAGACTTTTTCCCAGTGGGCGAGGTCACGTTTACCTCTATTTTCGAGCCGATGTGTACCGTTTCGTTGTTCAGCTCGCTTTCGTCAATGACCACGGCGTTCTTCAGCATCACCTCTACGTCGGCAATGCGGGCCTCCATAATGGCCTGGTCGTTTTTGGCCTCGTCATATTCACTGTTCTCAGAAAGGTCGCCAAAAGAAAGGGCAACCTTAATCTTCTCGGCCACTTCCTTGCGGCGCACCGTTTTCAGGTACTCCAGCTCCTTCTCCAAGGCGGCCAGGCCTTCTTCTGTCACAAAGATCTGTTTGTCTGCCATAGCGTATATCCATCCTTTACGGTTTTTGTCGTTGTATTATTATAATGCACTTTCCCTCTGTTGTCAAATGCTGGCCCCACAGCACGCGGCAGGCGCTTGTGGGGCCGCATGCTGGGAAGACGCGGGAAAGGCTGCGGCGCCAACCGCAGCCCTCCCCCCAACAGATCAGACGGGATATTTTTTAAAAATAACAAAAATAGATGGTGGTGCCCAAAATAGCGTCGTAATAGCTGCTGTACACCCCGCCGCCGGTGATGATGCCGTTCTGCCCGGTCACATTGTCTGGGCAGATGCTGCCATGCTCTAACAGATAGCGGGCGTTCCCGATGACCCGCTGGCTGGGCTGTTTATGGATGGAGCCGTCATATACAGGGCCATACTGCCCCGGCTGGTAGATCACCTCCCGGATGGTATTGGGGAAATGGGGGCTTTTCACCCGGTTCAGCACCACGCTGCCCACCATCCTCTGCACCCAGTCGGGTATCCAGTCGCAGCCTGCCTCCGCGTTGATGATGCGGGCCAACAGGTCCAGGTCCTCTTGGGAATACTTGGGCTTCTTTTCATCCTCCATGGCCTGCAGGATCTCGCGGGCCGTGGTATACGTGGTGAAATAGCTGGTGGTCCGGTAGGGCAGCTTCTCCCGGGAGATTTTCAGGTTCCGCTGCTGCTCGTAAATGGCGCCCACCTGCATGGCATAGGGGCTGCCGTCCTCCAAAGCCCGCTTCATGGCCGTATAATAGTCGGCCTTAGGGTCATACCCCTTTACGGTGATGTAATCCGTAAGCCCCGCCGCCGAGGCGCTTATGCCCCCGGCCAGCGGCCCGGCAACACACGCCGCGGCCAGCAAGAGCACAGGTACCCATCTTCTCAGCTTCATGCATCGATCCTCCTTCGACAATCAGGATTGTCCAATGTTTTGGAAAGGCTTGCGTTTGTATCCTATGCCGGCCTGTACCAGAATATACCAGCCCAGAAAAATTTTCCCAGGCCCTTCCACATCAGACTGCCCAAAGGCGAAGGGTATCATACCACAAAGCTGCCGCGATTTTACTCACATCCTGCGCCTGCCCCTTATCCCATGTACCCCAGCCGCTCTGGGGTCCAGCCTGCCAGCACCCGCAGCATATCGGCGGCAATGGCTTTTGCCCCTGGCAGGTCTTGGTCCAAGTAATTCCCGCACTCCTGGCGTTTGGCGCCGGGGATCTCCCCTTCAAACCCCTGGATGAAAGCAAAGCTTTCCCGCACCAGGCCGATGGCCTGCTGAGGGGAGACCGTGTCCCGCACCAGGAGGTAAAAGCCCGTGCGGCAGCCCATGGGCCCAACATAGACCACGCTGTCCGACAGGGCTGAATTGCGGGCATAGGTGGCGAAGAGGTGCTCGAAGGTATGCATCTCGCCGGTACCCAGATAGTCCCCCATATTGGGCTTTTTCACGCGGATATCGTAGGTGACCACGTCCCCGTCCGTGCGGGATGTGTACATGCCTTTCTCCAAAATATCGTGGTTTACCGTA
This sequence comes from Oscillospiraceae bacterium, assembly GCA_910574995.1. Lineage (GTDB taxonomy): Bacteria > Bacillota > Clostridia > Oscillospirales > Acutalibacteraceae > Acutalibacter. Next base: position 48,566 of record CAJTCS010000014.1, on the reverse strand, counting down.
AAGCTGGCTATTTTTTCCATAAGTCCTCCCTGCCGCCTTTCTTTCACATTTTCCCTGGTGTTGGGCCGGCCCGCAGGCTTCCCCAGATGGCTACAGCGCCTTCACCATGATGAAATCATCCATCACATACCCGTCCCCGATGTCCGTCTGCACCTTGTCCACCGTTTGGAAGCCATAATGGGCGTACACGTCCACAGCGTGGCTGTTGCCCTTGTTCACCGTCAGCCGGATGGCTGGGAGCCCCTCCGCGCGCGCCTGCTCCTCCACCAGGGCAAAGGCCGCCTTCACCCCGCCCCGGCCCCGGAACTCTGGCAGCATATACACCTTGCTGAGGAACATCTCCTCCCGGCCCTCATAGCGGGGGGCGAACCCTACAAAGCCGCCGGGCTGCCCCCCGCACAAGATAAGATAATACCGGTAACCCTGGTTGGCCATCTGGGCTTTCACCGCATGGTCAGACTGGAACTTGTCCAGCATATAGTCCACCTGGCCCGGGGGCAGCAGTGGGTCATAGGTCAAGTGCCACACCTGGGCCGCGATCTGGCACAGGGTATCGATCTGCCCTTGCGTCTCTACTTTCTCCAATTGGATCTCCATCGGTCGTCCCGCCTTTCCGTATTTTTATATTTTGGCCGCCTATATTTCATTGTAATTCCCCAGGAAGGAGAACCGTGGCAGTTCGTCGTGCAAAGCGCAGATCAGGTCCAAGGTCTGGGGGTCGTGGAGGCTGCCGGTAAAGTCCAGGTAAAAGTCGTATTCAAAGGTGCTGCCCGGTATGGGCCGCGACTCGATCTTGGTCAAGTTCAGCCCGCACATGGCGAACCGCTCCAGCACATTGTATAAAGAGCCGGTGGTGTGGGGAAGGGAAAAGCACAGGCTGATCTTCCCCGCGTTTTCCGGCAGCACCGCCTCTTTCGAGATCACAACAAAACGGGTGGTGTTGTTTTCCGCGTTCTGTATCCCCCGCTCTAAGATCTCCAAGCCGTACTGGCCCGCCGCTTCCTCCGAGCAGATGGCCGCCGTGCCCGCCGGGCGCTCTTGCGCCACATACTGGGCGGCCGCGGCGGTGTTGGAATACGCCACGGCTTCCAGCTTATGGGATTCGATATATTCCGAGCATTGGGAAAGCCCCTGGGGGTGGGACACCACCCGGGTAACCAGGCCCGGCCCAGCGGCAGCCAGGCAATGGGAGACCGGTACGTCTACAGATCCCACAATGAAAAAGCGGTATTGCAGGATCAGGTCATATACAGCGGTAACGCTGCCCGCCGCAGAGTTTTCCACCGGCAGCACGCCCAGGGCCCCAGGCTGGGCGTCCACTGCCTGGAAGACCTGCTTGAAATCCGGCACAAAGGCAACGGGGCTTTCCGGGAAGAGCCTGCGGGCGGCCTGATGGGAATAGGCCCCCTCTACCCCCTGGCATACCACCTGCCGGGGGGGATGGGGCATGGTGCGGCTGGCAGTGCGCTCTAGCTCCCGCAATGCACCGGCCCCCTGTAAAAGCTGGTGCTGCCGCGCCCGGCTGATGGCCATCATGGCGCTGTAAAGGGCGCGGGCGCTACTGCCATATCCCCCGGCCTGTTTCTCCACCCGGTCCAATATCTCCTGCTCCCGCTGGGGGGCCAGCACCGGGATGCCCGCCCCCCGTTTGATCTCCGCCACCCGTGCGGCGCACTGCATCCGCTGAATGAACAGGGGCAGCAGCTGGGCGTCGATGGCGTCGATCTCCCCGCGGATCGCCAAAAGCTGCTGCTGGTAGTCTTCATGGTCCATAATACCGCCTTCTTTCTTGTATGTTACCGTTATCTTGGGGGCCTGGCGCTTAAAGCAGCCCGTCACGGCAAAGCAATTCCAGCGCGGCGACGCAAGCCGCCGCTTCCACCACAGGCGCGGCCCGGGGCACAATGCACGGGTCATGCCGGCCGGTGACGGTGAGCTTGCCGTTTTCGTGGGCAGGCAGGTTTACGGTGTCCTGCTCTATGCCGATGGAGGGCGTGGGCTTGAAGGCCGCCCGGAAAAGCAGCGGCATGCCTGTGGTAATGCCCCCCAGGACGCCTCCCGCATGGTTGGTGCGGGCCTTTACCTGGCCCTGCCCATCGTAATAGAAGGGATCGTTGTTCTGGCTGCCCCGCAGGCAGGCGGCGGAAAAGCCCGCGCCGAACTCTACCCCCTTTACAGCGGGGATGCCGAAGAGGATAGAGGAAAACAGGTTCTCCACCCCCCCGAACATAGGGTCCCCCGCCCCGGCGGGCAGGCCGGCGACAGCACATTCCACCACGCCCCCTACGCTGTCCGCCTGCAGGCGGGCCTCTTCTATCCTGGCGCGCATGGCTTTTTGGGCGGCGGGGTCGACCACGGGGAAATATTCCCGGTTCAGCCTTTCCAGCAGCCCCGGCGGGATATCCGCCGGGGCAAAGGGCGTGTCCGCCACCCCGGCAATGGCCGCCACATGGGAGCCTACCACAACGCCCCGCCGGGCCAATATCTGCCGGGCCACAGCCCCGGCGAACACCAGGGGGGCGGTCAGCCTGCCGGAGAAGTGCCCCCCGCCCCGGACGTCGTTGTAGCCTTTATAACGCACATGGGCGGTGTAATCCGCATGGCCGGGCCGGGGCAGGCGGCGCAGGGATTCATAATCTTTTGAACGGGTATTGGTGTTTTTTATAACAGCGCACAGGGGCGCGCCGGTGGTCGCCCCATCCAAAAGGCCGCACAGCACATGGGGGGCGTCGGCCTCTTTCCGGGCGGTGGCGGTGGGGTCTTGGCCCGGGGCCCGGCGGGCCATCTGTCCCGATACGCCTTCTAGGTCGATTTCTTCCCCGGCTGGCAGGCCGTCTATATTCACGCCGATGGCCTCGGTGTGGCTGCCGCCAAAGATGCTGATCCGTATGCTTTCACCCCAGGTCGATGACATGGGCGCTCCCTCCCAACGTATTGAAGTCCCTGTAGAAGCCAGGGTATGTTTTGCGCACAGCCCAAGCGTCCGTAACCCGCACTGGGGCGGCGCTGCGCAGGCCGGCCCCAGCCAGGGCCATCACCACACGGTGGTCGTTCTGCCCCTGGGCCAAGCCCCCGGCAAACTGTTCCACCCCGTGTATGAGCAGCTCGTCCCCCTGGGCCTGGGCCCGGCCCCCCAGGGCGTTTATAGCCTGCTCCATAGCGGACAGGCGGTCGCTCTCCTTCAGGCGCAGGCGGCCCGCGTTTACCAGGCGGGTCTCCCCCGCGCTTAGGGCCGCGCACACAGACAAAGCCGGGGCCATATCTGTGACCTGGGCGACGTCTACCACCTGGCCGCCCAGGCCCCCAAAGGGCTTCCCGGCCCGGGGATTCCGGGCCAAAAGCCAGCCGTCTTCCCAAAGGGCCTCCAGGCCGAATCCCCTGAAAATTTCTACGCAGGCCTTGTCCCCCTGCAGGGAATTTGGGTCTAGCCCGCCAATGCGCACCAAGGCCCCCCGGGGGTCCAGGGCCGCCATGTTGAGGAAGAACGCCGCCTGGGACCAGTCCCCCTCCACCTGGTAATCCCGGGGGGCGTAGCCCTGGCCCCCGGGGATGCGCCAGCCGTCCGCCGCCGCTTCTATCTGTACGCCGAAGTCCCGAAGCACGGCAAGGGTCATGTCCACATAGCCCGCCGATTCCAGCGGCGAGGCCAGGCGGATCTCGCTGTCACCCTCCAGCAAAGGCAGGGCGAACAGCAAGCCCGTGACAAACTGGGAGCTGACGTTGCCGGGCAGCGTAAACAGGCCGGGGGTAAGCCGCCCTTCGATCTCCAGGGGCAGGCCGCCTTCTGTACGGAAAGCCACCCCATGGGCCGGGAGCAGCTGGGCGTATACCCCCAAGGGCCGCTGGGGCAGGCGGCCCTTGCCTGTGAAGCGCCAGCGCCCGCCCAAAACAGCGGCGATGGGGATAATGAACCGTAAAAGCCCGCCGGACTCCCGGCAGTCGATCTCCCCGCCGGCTGGGAGGGGGCCGTCCCCGTCTACCAAAAGGGATTGGGCTGCCGCGTCATATTCCACCCTGCGCCCCAGTACCCGCAGGGCTCCCATCGTGGCCAGGATATCCTCGCTGGGGTCGATGTTCCCAAGCCTGCACCTGCCCCCGGAAAGCCCCGCGCACAGCAAGGCCCGGTGGGCCGCGCTTTTGCTGGGGGGCATCACCACACGGCCCCCCGTGAAAGCGGTCCCGTATTCCACCTGAAACATGGTTCTCCTCCTTATTGCTAGGCCGTAGCCATAACGGCGCTAGAGTCTGCTATACCACCGGATACATGCGGGATTTTTTCCCGCAGCGCGGCCAGCTTTCGGGAAAAAGGGATTTCCCCTTTTTACAGCGCCGCCAACAGCTTTTCCCGGGTGATTGGGTAGAGCATGCTTTCCCCGATCCCCTTGAGCAGCACCAGGCGCAGGGTGCTGCCTGTGCTCTTTTTATCCAGGGCGGTGGCGGCTACCACCTCTTCCTTTGTAAACGTGTCCTCTGTGGGCAAGCCCAGCTTCCCCAGCAGGGCCCGCACCCGCTGTGCCGTACCGGGCAAGGTAACGCCCAGGTTTTCCCCAGCCTGGCAGGCCATCACCATGCCAACGCCCACGGCTTCCCCGTGGGACAGCCCCTGGAAACCATGGAGCTTCTCCAAGGCATGGCCAAAAGTGTGGCCGAAATTCAAGAGCATCCGGCGGCCCATATCCTGGGCGTCCTCTTCTACCAGCCGTTTTTTGCAGGTGACGCAGGTCTCCAGCATAGAGGACAGGTCCGAAAGGGCGGTCCCCTGCTCTAGGGCCTGGAACAAGGGGGCGTCGGCTATACATCCATACTTGACCACCTCCCCCATGCCGTCCCGGAAGAAATGCTCTGGCAAGGTCCGCAGGGTTTCCGGGTCCGCCACCACGGCCATGGGCTGGTGGAACGCCCCTACCAGGTTCTTCCCAAAGGGGAGGTCTACCCCGGTCTTGCCCCCTACGCTGGCATCCACCATGGCCAGCAAGGAGGTGGGGACCTGTATAAAGCCGATCCCCCGCAGGAACGTGGCGGCGGCAAAGCCCCCCATGTCCCCCGTTACGCCTCCCCCCAGGGTGACGATGAAATCCGTGCGGGTAAAGTCCGCCTCTGCAAGGGCCCTATACATGTCGCACACGGTGCTGATCAGCTTGCTCTGCTCACCTGCGGGGAAGATATAGGAAGAAGTGGGGAAACCCGCCTGCTCTAAGGAAGCCTTCACCCGCTCCCCATACAAAGGGAACACGCGGCTGTCGCTGATAAGCATGGCCTTGGCGCCGGGCTTCCCACATCCCCGGGCAATCCCCCCCACCCGGTCCAGGGCCCCGGCCTCTATGGAAACCTGGTAAGGCTGGGCTGTTTGTATGTCGATCGTCATTAGGTACACGCTCCTTTTTTTGTATGGATCCCTGCCGTCCGGGCGGGGCAGGTTTAGCCGTTCTCCCGTTTGGCCTGGCCCGCCCGGCGCAGCAGCTGCTGTAGGTCCTCTTCCCGGCCAGCCGCAACCGCGTCCCGGAATCCGCCCAGGTTTCCTATAAGCTCATCCAGTTCGGCCGTCAGCGCCTCCCGGTTGTCCAGGAACAGCCGGGCCCACAGGGCGTCGTTGATGTCCGCCACGCGGGAGACGTCCCGGTAACTGCCCGCGGAAAAGCCCTTGTGCTCCTTACAGCGGGGGCTGAGGACGTAAGCGCAGGCCAATACATGGGGCACCTGGGAGGTGAAGGCGATGATCTGGTCGTGGCGCTCCGGCGTAGTGCGGACGGTCTTTCCAAAGCCCATACGCAGCGCCAGGGCCTCTACCTCCCCCACCGCCCACTCCGGAGCGCCGCAGGGGGCGATGATATACGAAGCCCCCATAAAAATACTGGGATCGCTAGCCGAAAAGCCGCTTTTCTCTTTGCCCGCCATGGGGTGCCCCGCCACAAACACATACTTCCCTTGGGGGGCCAGCCGCTCCATGCCCGCGCACAGGGCGGCTTTCACGCCGCAGGTATCTGTAACAACACAGTTTTCCTTCAGACCGCCCCCATGGGCCTCCATAAATGCCAGGGCTGTCTCCGGGTACACGCACAGGTACACCAGGTCTGCTTTGGCCAATTCCTCCGGCCCCGCCTTGCCGGCTATGGCCCCGCAGGAACAAGCGTCCAGCAAGGCGTCCTCGCTGCTGTCGATGCCATAAACCCGATGGGGCGTGTGAAGCTGCAGGGCTTTGGCGATAGACCCGCCGATCAGGCCCAAACCCACCACCACGATGTCCTTTATGCCGCTCATAGGCCGCTTACCGTTTCCGCTATCCTGGTGACCTTTTTTGCCAGCGCGTCGAACTGGGCCGGGGTGATGGACTGGGCCCCGTCGCACAGGGCGTGGCTGGGGTCGTTGTGCACCTCGATAATCAACCCGTCTGCCCCGATGGCGGCCGCTGCCACGGCCAGGGGCTCGATCAGCCAATTGACGCCCGAGGCATGGCTGGGGTCTACAATAACAGGCAGGTGGGACAGGCGCTTCAGCACCGGCACGGCGGAGATATCCAGGGTATTACGGGTGATGGTCTCATAGGTGCGGATGCCCCGCTCGCACAGGATGACCTGCTCGTTGCCCTCGGCCATGATATATTCGGCGCTCATCAAAAGCTCTTCAATGGTGTTGGCCAGGCCCCGCTTCAACAAAATAGGCTTGTCCAGCTTGCCCAGCTGCTTCAGCAATGCAAAGTTCTGCATATTCCGGGCCCCCACCTGGATAACGTCCACGTCCTCGAACAAGGGCAGGTGCTCTATACTCATAATCTCCGTGACAATGGGCAGGCCCGTTTCCTTTTTGGCCTCCCGCAGCAAGGCCAGGCCCTCGGCCTTCATCCCCTGGAAAGCGTAAGGGCTGGTGCGCGGCTTGAACGCGCCGCCGCGTAAAAACTGCGCCCCGGACTGCTGTACGCTTTTCGCTACCGAAACGATCTGCTCCTGGCTTTCCACCGAGCAGGGCCCGGCAATCAACGCCAACCCGCCCCCGCCGATCTTCTGCCCCCCAGGCAGGGTAATGGCAGTATTGCCCGGGTGGAACTTACGGTTGGCTTTCTTATAGGGCTCTTGCACCCGCTTCACGCTCTCCACAAAATCCTGGGCCTCAATATATTCCCCGTCTATCACGGTGGTGTCGCCGATTAGCCCCAGCACCGTGCTGTGGGCGCCCACCCAGGTGTTCACCTGTACGTCATATTGAGCGGTAAGGCGTTTTACAAAGGAATCGACAAGCTCTTGTTTTTGGTCTGGCTTCAATACGATGATCATAAATTCCTATCTTCCTTTCTTTTTTGGCGGGGCCCGCAAAGAGCCCCGCGCACAAAAAAAGCGGGGCCCTTGCCGGCTCCGCTGCATACATACGCGCTTCCTGCTTCCCGCGCCCCTGCCCCTAGGCAGCTTAGGCGCAGGACGGAAAACAGCCGCCCGGCAAAATCCATGCGCAAAAAGCCCGCGTGGTAAATCGCAGGCTGAAACCATAATAGGCAAATCGTTTTGCGCAAAAAGGCTGCATGGTACGGCTCCCTTCCGTTTATCGCGTATCTTTCTTATAAATTTTACTCCCCACGCCCCGGCTTGTCAAGTTTTTTTTCACCGAAGAAGGGGATGGGTGTAAAACTTCTTTGGCTACAGCACTTGATAATGCGGACGATATCGTGTAGAATGGGGTTGGGAAGATATGGGCGCAAGCGCCTGCAAAACAACCATGAAGGAGGCATTTCTTATGATAGACGGGAAGATTGCCGTGGCCATTGTGGGCTGCGGCGGCATGGGCGGCGGCCACGCTGTGGCTATCGCCACCGGCAGTGGCCAGGCCCTTTGGATGACGGACGGCTCGAAGGGCCGGGAGCTGGCCCCCGGCGACACGGACCTGAAAACCAAAATGGTATTGGCCGGCACCTTCGACGTGAAAGAGGAGCGGCAGCAATGGTCCCAGGCCCAGGGCTTCCATACCTATGGCAGCTTCGAGGCCATTTTGGAAGACCCCCAAGTGGACGTGGTGCTGGTGGCCACCCCCAATGACAGCCACAAGGACCTTTCCATCCGGGCCATGCGGGCGGGCAAGCATGTGCTGTGTGAAAAGCCTGTGATGATGCATTCCAAAGACCTGGAGGACGTGCTGGAGGTTGCCAAGGAGACGGGCAAAGCGTTCTATCCCCGGCAGAACCGGCGCTGGGACAAGGATTACCTGGTCATGAAAAAGCTGTATGAGGAAAAGACCCTGGGCGATGTGTTCCACATCGAAAGCCGCTATCACGGCAGCCGGGGCATCCCTGGAGACTGGCGCGGCGTGAAAGCCCAGGGCGGCGGCATGATGTTCGACTGGGGCGTGCACCTGCTGGACCGGCTGGTGATGATGGTCCCCGAGAAGATCAAGACCGTATATGCCAGGATGACCCACGTTACCAACGATGAGGTGGACGACGGCTTCATCATGAACCTGGTGTTTGAGAGCGGCCTGACCGCCACCGTGGAGGTAGGCACCTGCAACTTCATTACCCTGCCCCATTGGTACATGTGCGGCACCCAGGGCACCGCTGAGATCCGAGACTTCCGCGACCCTGGCCATATGGTCATCCTGCGCAGCTGGGAGGACAAGGACGCCACCCCCATCCTCATGGGCGAGGGCCTCTCGAAAACCATGGCCCCCCGGAACGCGGACACCCTGGACGACCTGCCCTTGCCGGACATCAGCTATGACCGCAACCAGCTTTACTCCAACATGTGCGACGTGGTGCTGGGCAAGGCCGAGCCGGTCATCAAGAACGAAGAGGCCCTGCGGGTGCTGCGGCTGATGGAAGCCGCGCTGGAATCGGACGCGAAAGGCGTGGCGGTAAGCTTCGAGTAAACCTATCAAAGGCCCTATACGTTTCTACCCTCTTGTTCTATATTTGTAAAAGGGAAGGGGGCGCGGCATCTGGCCGCGCCCCCTTTCCTTTCTTGTGCCCACGGACCTATACTATCGCCCTTACGCATAAGAGGGGGGGTAAAAACCCAAAGCCCTACCGGCCTACTGGGCAAAGCATAAGGCCGCTATTTCGCTTTTTTATGTAAAATCTCCCGCTTAATCTTGGAGAAGACGAACTCTTGGCTGCTATAGAGGCCAAAGTAGCCGGAAAGCACATAGGCCACCGCTACCGCGATGCCGAACAGGGACAGGTCCCCCGGGGCGAAAAGTTCGGCTGCCAGGAAGATAGAGGCTATAGGGCAGTTTACCGCCGAGCAGAACAAGGCGACAAGCCCCACCGCAGCGGCAAAGCCCGGCTCTAAGCCCAGCCAGGGGCCTGCCACGCAGCCGAATGTAGCCCCTATGAACAAGGTAGGCACGATCTCCCCGCCACGGAAGCCTACCCCCACGCACAGGGCGGTAAAGGCCAGCTTCAAGAGGAATGCCAGGGGGCTGGCGCTTCCCCCTGTAACAGCCTGGTAGATCATGTGCCCGCCCGCCCCGGCGTAGTCGTACAGGCCAAATACAGGGACAAGCACCGCCACCAACAGGCCTCCCGCCCCTATACGCAGATATGGGTTTGGCAGCAGACGGGCTGCCAGGCGCCCCGCCTTATGGATGCAGGTACAGAAGAAAATCCCCACCAGGGCACACAGCGCCGCCAACGCCGCCACCCGCAGGGCCAGCACCGGGCGGAAAGCCGGCGTGCCGTTTTGCAGGGCGTAGGCCATGGGTACAGCGCCCATGGCCCGGGCCATGGTGGCGGCCGTATAGGAGGAGACAATGCTGGGCAACAAGGCGTTATAGCCCATAGCGCCCACCTGGATGACCTCTAATACGAAGATGGCCGCAGTCAGCGGGGTTCCAAACAGGGCGGAAAAACATCCTGCCATGCCGCACAGGGTAAGCACCTGCACATCGTCCCGGTCGAACCGCAGCCTTTCGCCAAAATTATGGCCGATACTGCCGCCCAGCTGCAGGGCCGCCCCTTCCCGGCCCACAGACGCCCCAAACAGGTGGGACAGCAGCGTGCCGGCCATAATCAACGGGGCAAGCAGCATGGGCACATGCTCGTTTGTGGTGGCGGAACGTACTACAAGGTCGGTGCCCACGTCCAAACCTACCCGGCACAGCTTATACAGCAGCAGCGACACAGCGCCTGCCGCAGGCAGCGCCCAGATGACCCAGGTATGGGCCATGCGGAATTCCGTGGCCCAATCGATGGCCAGGTGGAACCCAGCCCCTAACACGCCGCACACCGCCCCCAACAGGGCCGCGGCGGCCGCCCACTTGCAAAAGGCCAGCAAGTATTGCCCCAGCCTCTCTGCCAGCCCCTCCATTTCCCGCTTCACGATAGACAGCCCCTTTTCTTGTTTTTGGGCATCGCATGGCCTTTGGCGGGTACAGAAACCCGGCCCTAAAACCCCACGCTTTCCCCGGGCCCCGTATCCAGGCCCTACTGGCTGCCCAGATAACTGATGTACTCCTCTAGGCACATAGAACGCTGCTGCATGGCGGCGGCATTGGCGCTTCCCACATACCGGATGACCGTGGGGTCCGGCTCCATGCCCGTCATAGCGTCTTTATATTCCGGGTACCGGAATATAAAGCCATACTTGCCCATGTTGTTCCGCAGCCAGGAATAGGTGCGGGAGTCTGCGAAGGTCTCCGGGTCGCCGGAAAGGCGCACGCACAAGCCGGTCTGGAAATCGCTTTGGCCAGCCATGGGCTGCTGGCTTTTGGCCTCGGTCTTCGCCATAACGGCGGTACGGGCCTCTTCGCCGGACATCAGTTCCTCCACCCGCTTTTCAAAGCGCCTGCCTTGCTCCGCGTAATCCACGTACCCCTCTGTGAAGACCAAGGCCAGCCCGTCCTCCTGGGCAGCGGTGGAAAGCAGCCGCAAAGCATCGGCAATGCGGGCGTCTACCTGCACGCCCTCGGCTGTCACCAAGGTGGGCACGCTGTCCTCCCCCACCGGGGAAAACTGGTTGATGACAAACAGGCACATGTCGTCGTCATACACCGGCAGCCCCATGGCGTCATAGACGGGCAGCGGCGCCATGCTGCCTGTCAGCAAGGGGTCTTCCTCATCCAAAGAGGCCGATGGGGGCAAAATAAACTCCTGCTGGAAATAAGGCACCAGGTAACACCACACAAAAAGCCCCAGGGCCGCGCTGGCCCCAACGGCTGCCAGCACCGCTATGATGCGCATCCACACCTTGATGCGCCGGGCCTGGCGGTTCTGGATCTGTTTGTCGCGGGAAACGAAAATGTTCCGCCCTGCCGGGCTGATGTCCAGCAGATGGTCTGTGCTTTTCAGATAGACCCGCTTTTGCCTGCCGCGCCGCAAATGCATCCCCCCTACCGCACGTCTGTACGGAACGTGAACAGGTCTGCCGGGGTACCGTCGTCATAAGCGATGTCGGCCCGGCCCTGCTCCATCTTAAAATCCCCTTTGGTGTACCCGCCGACCACCTTGTCCCAGAAATAGACCGACCCCTGGTTGCGCGGGGTGCGCTTCAGCTGCCACAGCCCCGGGAAGCGGCCGAACAGCTCATAAGCCGCCCATTTCCCTAAGCCGCACCGGCGGTATTTGTACATGACGAAAAACTCGGACATGCAGTAATCCACGGGCTCGCCTGCCTCGGGATAGTCGTTTACCATGGCAAAGCCTGCCAGTTTCCCATCCACCTTCAGGAAGAATGCCCAGCGGCCCTCCTCCGTCCAATAATTGTCCAGGTAGCTGTAGCCGTATAGGCCCAAGGCGTTTACATCCCGGCCGTCGTACTGGGAGAATTCATAGTCGTACTTTTCCAGCAGATTGCGCAATATTTCTTTTTGGTCAACTGCGACCCGCTCCAATGCAAATTCCATTTTCATCCCTCCCTGCTCAGCCCTAAAATTGATAACACATGAAAACAAAAAAGTTTTTGAAGATTTTTAAGGGACTTTTTGAAAAAAGTCCCTTAAAGCAGGGTTTGGGGCGGCAGCCCCACCTCTGCGGCGGCTACTCGATGTTCTCCCCCAAGGCGTTCTGGCTGGCAGCCGTCAAATAGGCGTTGATAAAGCCGTCCAGGTCCCCGTCCATCACAGCGTTCACGTTGCCGGTTTCAAAGCCCGTGCGGTGGTCTTTTACCATGGTGTAGGGCATGAATACATATGAGCGGATCTGGCTGCCCCAGGTGATCTCCTTCTGTTCGCCCTTGATATCGGAAATTTTCTCCAGGTTCTCCCGCTCTTTGATCTCCACCAGCTTGGAGATCAGCATCTTCATGGCCACATCCCGGTTCTGGTACTGGCTGCGCTCTACCTGGCAGGAGACCACGATGCCCGTCGGGATGTGGATCAGCCGCACGGCGGAGGAGGTCTTGTTGACCTTCTGGCCGCCCGCGCCAGAGGCCCGGTACACCTCCATCTTGATGTCGTCCGGGCTGATCTCCACCGAGTTGTCCTCTTCGATCTCGGGCATGACTTCTAAGGAGGAGAAGGAGGTGTGCCTGCGGCCCGCCGCGTCAAAGGGGGACACCCGCACCAGACGGTGCACCCCAGCCTCCCCCTTCAGGTAGCCGTAGGCATTCTCCCCTTCCACCAGGATAGAGGCGCTTTTCAGGCCGGCCTCGTCCCCGTCCAGGTAGTCCAGGGTGCTGACCTTGTAGCCCCGGCGCTCGGCCCAGCGGCTGTACATGCGGAAAAGCATCTCGGCCCAGTCCTGGGCCTCGGTGCCGCCAGAACCGGCATGGAAAGTCAAGATAGCGTTATTCTGGTCGTATTCGCCTGTCAGCAGCGTGGAAAGCCGCATGGTCTCGGTCTCCGCCCGTATGGCGTCGATCTCCTGCTGGGCCTCCTCTACCAGGGAGAGGTCCTCGGCCTCGTCCCCCATCTCAATGAGGGCCATACAGTCCCCGGCCCGGGCGCACAGCTTCTGATAGCTTTCGTCCTTGCCCTTCAGGGCGGCCATGCGCTGGGTGACCTTCTGGGCCTTTTCCATGTCGTCCCAGAAGCCCGGCTCGGCGGACTTATGCTCCAGCATCTCCACCTCTTCCCGCAGGCGCGGCAAGCCCAGGGCGTCTTTCAGCTCCTCTAAAGCGGCCTCCCGCTCGTGGAGCTGCCGCTTCAGTTCTTCAAATTGCAGCATATCGGTACCTCCATCGTGGTGATATTCCAGATCTCCCAACATCCCCGGGCCCCCTGTCCCCCGGCCTCATCTGCCTTGCTTCTGCAAAAGCTCCCGCTCCAGTTTCCGGGCCGCGTCCAGCTCGCCTTTCCGGTAGGCCCGCAGCTGTTCCCGGCCCCGGGTCCACAGGGTGCTGGCGGAAAAGGAGAAATAATCCTCCCCCGCGAAGATAAGGTGGTCCTGCAGGCGGGCGTCGATGCTCTCCAGGGCCATCTCCACCTGGCGGGTGGCCACCAGGTCGTTCCGGGAGGGCATGGCGTTGCCGCTGGGATGGTTATGGGCCAGAAACACGGTGTCCGCCTCGTAATCGATGCACATACGCACCAATTTGCGCACATACAGGGGCACCTCGGAAACGGACCCTTCTGACAGGATATGGTTATACAGCATCCGCCCCCTGCCATCCAGCAGCATCAGGCATACCGCCTCTGTATTCCGCCCCAGGAACTTAGGGCGGAACGCCTCTGCCGCCGATTTTGTATCGTAAATGCGCTGCAGGTCCGCCGCCTGCTCTTCCATGCAGCCCCGGGCCAGCTCCATCACCAGGGCCAACAGGCGGGCGGCCTCTTCCCCCATGCCCGGCGACTGGGCCAGCTCGCCCTTGGGCGCGTAGAGGACGCCCGTCAGGCCGCCAAAACGCTCTAAAAGCCCGCTGGCGGCAAGCTCCGCCCGGTCTTCTGGAAGGATGCAGGACAAAGTATCCGCCAATAGCCCGCGGCGCTTTTCCTGGCCGGCCGCAGGGCCAAGCAGCCGCAGCTTGCCCTTTTGCGCGTTACCCATAACAGGGCTTCCCCCTTCCACATAGGCGCCGCCCTGCCTTAAGGGCTTTCATGCTTTTTTGTCTATGCGCAGGTTCTGCTCGAAACGTTCAAAGAAGCCGATCAGCTTCCCCTGCCCGTCCCGCACCGGCTGCATATAGATGCGCAGGTTCCGCAGGTTTACCCCCACGAAAGCTTCCTTCCCATCGCTCTTCATTTTCTCAAAAGCCGCCCGGATGCGCTCTTTGGAGGCTTCCCGGTCGTGGCAGTCGAACAGGCTCTTCCCGATCAGGTCCTTATAGCCCCGCTCTTGGTAATAATGGTACTGGGCATAACGGTTCATATAGCGTATGGTAAAAGTATCGTCCACAAACACGATCGGATATGGATAGCTATCCAGAATGCCTTTCATAATGGTCGTCTCGTCCACTTTAGGAATCCCTCCCGCTCTTTTTATCCCCGGCGTCAGCCATTTTTTGTTACGAATACAAGTAGTATAACACATTTCCACGCAGGATGCAACATGCCCGTTTACGCGGGGCTTCCCTTTCCCGGGATTCCATCCGCGCAAAGGTTACAAAAAGATGAAAATTGCCGGGCCGCCAAAATCAGGCTTCCTTTTCTCCCGTATATATGATATAATCTTTTCTACATACCGTGATATAGCAAGGAGTTAATTTGCCATGAAACATCCTGTAAGATCCCGCCGCATCCTTTCCGTTTTGCTGTGCTGCCTGCTGTTGGCCGGCGCTTTTGCGGCCCCCGCTGGGGCCGCCCCCCCACCGTCAGCCTCCCAGCTGGAGGACTCTTCCGCACTCCTGGAAGGCCCTGGCACATCCGAGGCGCCCCCCGCCCCGGGGGAGCCGGACGAACCTGAGGAAGCCATCCCGCCAGAGGGGGCGGAAAGCCCGGAAGGGCCCGGCGAGACCGCCCCTCCCGAAGGGCCGGGAAGTTCGGAAGAGCCCGGCGAGACCCCCTCCCCTGAAAACCCAGAGGAGCCGGACGCCCCCTCCCCTTCCCCATCTGTTTCCCCCTCTCCCTCCCCCTCCCCTACGCCTACCCCTTCGGGGAAATCCTGCACGGTTACCTTCCACATGGGCCGCTTCGGCACCCGCCGGATCATCCTGGGGGAAGGCCGCACCCTGCCTCAGGCCCCTGAGATCCCCCAGCTGCCTTGCGCCCAGGTCCTTGGTTGGTTTGACCAGGACGGCCAGCTTGCCGACCCCTGCGCGGCCCCCGTTACCGAAGACCTGGTGTACACGGCCCGGTGGACACGCCATCTTTCCGAACTGCTGGACACAGACCACCATGACGCCTACATCAACGGTTATACCAACGGCATGTTCAAGCCCGGCAACAACGTTTTGCGCTGCGAAGCCGTCCAGCTGCTATACGGGCTGCTGCGCGCGCCTACCGGCGAAACGGCCGGCTTCCCCGACGTCTCGCCGGCAGACTGGTTTGCTAAGGCCGTGGACGAGTTGTACGCCTACGGCGTTATCCGGGGCGGCTCTGACGGGAATTTTAACCCCAACCGCACCATTACCCGGGCTGAATTCGTTACCATGGCTGTGGCCTGCGACAGCCTGGCCGAGGACGGCAGCGTGCCTTTCTCAGACGTGCCCGCCAGCCACTGGGCCTGGAAGCAGATTGCCACCGCCTATAGCCGCGGCTGGATCTCCGGCTATACGGACGGCACCTTCCACCCTGACAGCCCCATCACCCGGGGGGAGGCCGTGGTGGTCATCAACAAAATGCTGGGCCGCACCCCGGACGCCAATGTAAAGTCCCTGCAGAACGTAAAGAATTTTTACGACGTCTTCCCGGATTCCTGGGTATACGCCCACATCGCAGAGGCTTCGACCACCCACACCTACCAGCGGCGCGACAGCCGGGAGGCCTGGGAATCTTACGAACAGGATACGGCCCCGGTTTCCGGCCACTGGCTGACAGACGGCGGCAACCGCTATTATGTAGACCCAACCACCCGCAAGTTCCTGCGGGGCCCGCAGACCGTGGCCGGCAAGAAATACCTGTTCGATTCTGTTACCGGCGCCACTGTGACAGGCTTCCACATGGAGGGCTCTTGGAAACGCTATTATAAGGATGGCAGCCTGATGGAGGACCTATCCGGGCTGGGGGTAGTTTCTGGGCCCTATTTCATCAAGGTGTACAAGCCCGCCAACTACCTGATCATCTTTGGCCGGGAAGGGGGCAGCGGCCCCTATAATATCCCCGTGCGGGCCATGCGCGTCTCCTGTGGGTACGGCACGCCCACCGGCACCTATTATACCCCGGACCGCTACCGCTGGCTGCAGATGGTGGGCAACACCTGGGCCCAGTGGTGCACCCAGATTACCGGGAACTATCTGTTCCACTCGGTGCCCAACTGGACCTATGACAACTTCGACCTGGAGGTGGACGAGTGGAACCTGCTGGGTGAGACCCGTTCTCTGGGCTGCATCCGCCTGAACTGCCGGGACGCCAAATGGATCTATGACAACTGCGTGCTGGGCACCGAGGTGTATATTTCCTCTTGGGAGGCCGGCGGCCCCCTGCCCAAACCCGGCGGCGGGTGGATCCCCTCTTGGCACACCTGGGACCCCACCGACCCCACCGCCTATTGGAAATGCCAGGAGATCGGCTGCCATTAAAGCCGCCCTCTACCCTGCCGTACGGATAGCCTATTATAAGTAAAAAGGGACGCCCGCGGGCGTCCCTTTTCTACCGTGTTAAGAAACCGTACCGATAGGGTGTAGCGCAAACCCTTTTGACAAATTCCCAGGTCCCCTATTATTGAAAGCCCGCAGATGCCGGGTGGTTTTCCTGGGGCTTCCGCCTTGCCTCCCACGGGCTTTTCCCGCAAGCCCCACCATGCCTTGCGCGTAGCTTCTAAAAAATAGATCTGCAAAAATTGACAAAAAACTATTGTATGCAACGGAAAAATATGAGATAATAGTCATAACAGGTTTTGCCTGGGAAGGGAGTGCAAACACATGGCGAAAAGCAGCGGAAAGAAATTTACGAAGGCGGAAAAAAGCTGGATCCTGTACGACTGGGCCAACTCTGTATACGCCACCAACATCCTGGCCGTTATCTTCCCCATCTATTTCAAAAGCGTCTGCCAGCGCAACGGCGCGGACAACCTGGTTCTGTGGTCGTACGGCACGGCCGCGGCCACGTTCTTGGTAGCCATCCTGGCCCCTGTCTTGGGGGCGCTGGCCGATCACAAAGGCTATAAAAAAAAGCTGTTCGCCATATTCTTGGGGCTGGGTGTGGCGTTCACCCTGTCCAGCGCCTTTGTGGACAGCTATCAAATGCTGCTGGTAGGCTATGTGCTGTCCCACATCGGGTTTTCCGGCTCTTGCCTGTTCTATGATTCCTTCCTCACGGACGTGACCACCAGCGACCGCATGGACCGGGTTTCCTCCTGGGGCTATGCCATGGGCTATATTGGCGGCAGCACCATCCCCTTCCTGCTTTCCATAGTGATCCTTTTGCAGATGGGCATGGACAACATGCTGGCTTTCCGGCTGGTCATCATCCTTACCAGCTTATGGTGGCTGGTGTTCAGCATCCCCATGCTAAAAAACGTGAAACAAGTGCACTATATCCAGGGCCAGAAAAACCTGGTGCGTTCCTCCCTGTCCAACCTGTGGCGCACAGCCCGGGACATCTTCGCCGAAAAGAAGGTCTTCCTGTTCCTGGTTGCTTATTTCTTCTATATTGACGGGGTAAATACCATCATTTCCGTGTCTACCTCCTACGGCTCGAAGCTGGGGCTGGACGATATCAGCATGATCCTGGCCTTGCTGATGACCCAGGTCGTAGCGGTGCCCTTCTCCATCCTGTTTGCCCGGCTGGCGGAACGCCTGGGGTCTATCAACGTGCTGTGCGGCGCGGTGGGGGTTTACTTCTGCATCACTGTGGTAGGGTTCTTTATGGGGTTCAACATCGAGCAGCACCCCGGCGATGCAAGCGCGCGCACCCTCTCCCTCATCCTGTTCTGGTGCATGGCGTTCCTGGTGGGGACCGTACAGGGGGGTATCCAGGCCATCTCCCGGTCTTATTTCGGCAAGCTCATCCCGGTCCAGCGTTCCAACGAATATTTCGGCTTTTTCGATATCTTCGGCAAATTTGCCGCCGTTATCGGCCCGTTGCTGGTGGCCCTGTTCACCCAGGCCACCGGACGGGATTCGATTGGGGTCATCAGCCTGGCGCTGCTGTTCCTGGTTGGCTTTGCCTTGCTGTTCTGGGGGCGGCGGGGCCTGCTGGCAGAGCGGAAAGGCAAATGAAGCCGGCCCATCCCAGCGCCGGCAAGCAACCCGCTGTTTTCCCACAGCAAAAAGGCACGGCCCCCAGGGGCTGTGCCTTTTTGGGCTCTTATCCCGTTTCATCTGGCTTCCCTGTACAAATGAGAACCCGCGCCCACAACCGGGGGCGCCGCATCAGGCCGGTGGTTTACCTTTTGCATGGGAAGTTTTACCGCAAACCGCAGGGATAAGCCCTTTAGGCAGCGCCGCCCTGCCGCGGGACAGGCGGCTTTCAGTTTTCCCAGGCGATTTCAGGCTTCTTCCGCAGGGGGTACTGGATAAGCTCATGGGCGGACAAATCCTCCCGGAACAGGTCTATCCCGGTGATCTGGCTGTTGCTATAAGAATTATAATAGTAGTGGCCTTTGTCGGCGTTGATACAACAGGCATAGGTGGTCATTTCCAGCCCGCCATTGGGGGCAACCACACTGCCGCGCACCATAGACACAGAGCCCAACAGGTGGAAAAACTGGGAGACGCAGCTTTTCTCATCCTTTTCGCAGGCGGAATTCATGGCAAGGTAAGCGGCCTTTACAAACCGGGAGGCCGGGGAGAAATCCCCTGGCAGGCCGACACTGCCCAGCCCATAGCCGAAGGGCTGCAGGCCCGCCACTGTACTGAAGCAGTTGTCCGGCGTACCGGGAAGCAGATTCATATACTGGCACATATTTGCCAGGTGGAAGGAGAAAGGCGGGTTGTTGGTCATCACCCCCACCGGATCGTCGTAGACCCGCGCCCCTTCCCGGGTGCATTCCAGCACAATAGAGCCGGTACGGTCGGCTATATGCCAATGCAAGGGCGACAGGGGCAGCTGCCGGCTGAAGGGGATGGCGGTGATATGGGTGTTCCCCAACAGGCAGCGGGCCTCCTTAAGGTCTGCGCACTGGCCCAGCAGCCAGGGGATCAGCTCGAATGGGGAAATATTGCTTCGGATAGGGTCCAGCTGCGGGGGATACCAGGCGTTCCCTGGGAAATTCAGCCCTGCCATGCACAGGCCCTTTTCATTGGAAGCTTCCGCATATAAGGGATATCCCTCCCGCACGGTGGCCATGCCGATTAGGGCGTAGTGGCTGTCCAGGGGGGCGGCCTTGCGGAACCGGAAGGGGTACCGCCTGGGCGTGACGACTACCCGTTCGCCAAATTCGCAGTCCAGGTCCATGTTCCGGCCAAAATAAAAATCCCTTCTGGTTATGGCAATACTGGTGCACACAGCACTCCCCCGCTTTCCTGTCCGTTTCGAAATGTAGCCCGCGCAGTCCCTGAAGGGTCCCCCCCTTTAGGGACCGCGGCATAGCCGCTGGCTGGAAAACCGGCTTGTACCGGCCTTCCAGCACGCTGCTATAATTCTATGCAGCCAAGGCAGGAGATATACGGGGCCGCCCAGCCATACGCCGGGCGGCCCCGTTCGGGTACAGATATTTTACCGGAAGGGCCGGCAAAGGTCAACAGGTGGCGCCGCCTTTCAGATGCTTCTGCGCCGAAAGGTTCTCCTGCTTGCGGGAAAGCAGCCCGTCAGACAGCAGCTGTTCCTGCACGTTCTCAAAGCCCAGCCGGGCGATGGTGTCGGCAAAACGTTCGCCTGTAACGCCCTGTTCCCGGAACAGCAGGATGGCCTTTTCAATCACGTCCAAAACCTCTTCCTGGCTGGTGAAGACCCTATCCAGATACCGGCCATGGGCCACCCGCTTGCCCCAACGGCCGCCAATGTAGACCCGGTAACCGGAGGTAAAGGCCTCTGCGGCCTTAAAGGGGCACTTGCCAACACAACGGCCGCAGTGGTTACAGGCCGAATCATCCAGCACCAATTTCCCGTCTTTGACTACAGGCACGTTTATGGGGCAGGACTGCTCTACCTGGCAGACCTTACAGCCCCGGCACTTGGAAAGGTCTATCTCCGGCACCTTCTGGCCGATGACGCCCAGGTCGTTCAGGTCAGGCTTGACGCAGTTATTGGGGCAGCCGCCTACGGCGATCTTAAACTTATGGGGCAGCTTTACCCCGGCGTAACCGTGGTAGAACCGCTCGTGTATTTCCTCGGACAGGGCGAAAGCGTCAATGAGGCCATACTGACAGGTAGTGCCCTTACAGGAGACTACCGGGCGCACCTTGCTGCCAGTGCCGCCCGTCTCCAGGCCAGCGGCGGCCAGCTCTTGCCGCAAAGGCTCGATATTGTCAAAAGGCACATGCTGGATCTCGATAGTCAGGCGGGAGGTCATGGCCACCTCGCCGCTGCCATATTTCTCGGCGGCTTCGGTGATAGCCCGCATCTCGCTGGCGGTAATCTTGCCGTTGCGGGTGATGACCCGGCCATTAAAGCAATCCGCCGTACGCTTATCCCACAGGAAGCCCAGCCCCTTTACCCGGGCGACCTCTTCAGGCGGCACAGAGGCCCCGGCGGACTTGACCCGCACCTCATTGAAGAAGCCGGCGCCTTCCAGCACCAGGGTATTGGCGTAACCCAAGGCTTTCAAACGGTTCTGGAGGAAATAGGCGCGCTTGCCCTTGGCGCACACCAACAGCAGTTTTTCCTCCTTGCCAACGCCCTCCAAGGGCCGGTCTACGGAAGCCAGGTCTATGTACTTCGCCCCCCGGATAGTTGGCGTGGGATTCACGTCCAGCACCGTATACCCCTCGGCGGCGCCCGCCGCATACTGCGCGGGGGTCATGCTGTCCAGCACGCCGTCCAGCTTGTTTTCCAGCATATACACGGCCTGGACAAAGGGATGGATGGCGGTGGAGAAAGGCGGCGCATAGGCCAAATCCAGGTCCTCCAGGTCTGGAAGCCCGGCCCCCAGGGAGATGGCCAGCACGCCCAGGTCCGTCACCTTATCTACAGCCCCGGGGCCCAACACCTGCACGCCCAGCAGCTTGCGGGCGGACCTGCTGGCAATAAGTTTGATGACAAAGTAAGAAGAATCCGGGTAATAGTGGGCCTTGTCGTCTGTTACCAGCAAGGCTGTCTCTACATCATAACCGGCTTCGCGGGCCGCCCGCTCTGTCAGGCCGGTTTTGCCCACGTTCAAGCCGGGAAGCTTGCATACGGCGGTGCCCAGCACGCCAGCAAAAGACCTCCCTTTCCCGGCCATGGCTTGCGCCAAGGCGCGGCCTTCCAGGTTGGCAGAGGAGCCCATAGGCGACCACTGTGGCTGGCCGGTCAGGCGGTTTTTCACCAAGGCGCAGTCTCCGGCGGCGTAAATGCCGGGCACACTGGAGGCCAGCTTTTCATCTACCACGACCGCGCCCTTTTGCATGGCAATGCCCGAGCCCTCTAAAAAGCCGGTGTTGGGGCGCACGCCCACCGCGAAGATCACCGCGCCGCAGGGCAGGCTGCCCGCGGTGGTCTGCACAGACTCCACGCGGCCCTCGCCCCGGACCCCCTGGGCCTTGGCCCCCGTAAGCACCCGCACACCCTTGGCTTGCAGCTGTTTTTTCACATAAGCGGCCATCTCCGGGTCTAGCACGCCAGGCATCACCTGTGGCATAAACTCCACCACCGTGGGGGCGACGCCCTTTGCCAACAGGTTTTCCGCCATTTCCAGGCCGATGAAGCCGCCGCCCACCACCACGGCTTTTTTTACTTGGTTCTGTTCCAAATAGTCCCGCATGGACACCGCGTCTTCAGGGGTGCGCACCTGGAAGACCCCGGGCAGGCCCACGCCTTCCACATCGGGCACCACCGGGGACGCCCCTGTGGCGATGACGAGGGAATCGTACGCATATAGCTCCGTCTCCCCAGTGGCAAGGTTTTTCGCCTCTACCTGTTTGCTTTCCGGGTGTACCCGCACGGCTTCGCGCCGGGTTTTCACTTCTACGCCAGTGAGGGCCGCAAACTTTTCAGGGGTGTTGACGATCAGCTCCCCCTTGTCCTGGATGGCCCCGCCCACATAATAGGGCAGGCCGCAGCCTGCATAGGAGATGTCCGCGCCTTTAGAAAGCAGCGTCACCTGGGCAGAACGGTCTTCCCGTTTATATTTGGCGGCAGTTTTCGTACCAGCGGCCACACCGCCGATAACCAATATCTTCATAGCAATCCGTCCCTTTCCTCCCCAGGGCCGGACGGCCCCAGGTATTTGCTGCCTTTATTATATTGCATGGGCGGCCGGTTGTCAATGCGGACCGGCGTCCCACAGCCATGGCCGCATGGGCCTATCCCCATTTGGCCTTCATGAAAAAATTTTCTAAAATTCTTTAAAAAGTACGTGACATTTTTACAAAATAGTGCTATAATGAGTTTGTTAAAAGTCCATCCCACTGAGGTGACGTGTTATGCTAAAAAATTGGATGCCGCCAGAAAAACCTGAGAAAGAGGAACTGAAAGCCCGCCTGAAAGCCGCCCAGGAAAAGCTGGCTATCCAGCAGATGCAGCTGAAGGACCGGAAGCTGCCTGTGCTGGTGCTGATTGAAGGCTGGGGCGCGGCTGGGAAAGGCAGTTCCATCGGGCGGGTCATCCGCAACATAGACCCCCGGTTTTTCAAGGTGTTCTCTATGGGCGCGCCTACAGAGGAGGCACAGCGTAAGCCCTTCCTGTTCCGCTATTTCGAGAAAATCCCCGAGGCTGGGAAGTTTACTTTCCTAGATTCCGGCTGGATGGACGAGATTATGAAAGACAGGCTGTTGGGCGGCATGGAGGAAAGTACCTACGCCCAGCGGGTGGACAGCGTAAAACGCTTTGAGCGGCAGCTGACGGACAACGGCTATCTGGTGCTGAAATTCTTTTTCAATATCGGAAAAAAGGAGCAGTGCAAGCGTATTGACGCCCTTTTGGCCGACAAGGACACCGCCTGGCGGGTAGGCCGCCGGGACGTGTGGCAGAACCGCCACTATGAGGACTGCCAGGAGGCTTTCGACCGGTATTTGATAGACACCAACACCCCCAGCGCCCCTTGGTACCTGGTGGACGCGAAAAGCAAGAAATTTGCAGAACTGCAGGTGATGGAGACCCTGTGTATGGGTATCGACACGGCCCTGGCCAACGACAGCCTGGCGGTGCCCCTGCTGCAGAACGCTTTCCCGCTGGTGAAGATGCCCAAGCTGAAGGACGTACCTTTGGACAAGACGATTTCTGATGAAGAATATAAAACGGAGCTGGACCGCCTACAGGGCAGGCTGCGGATGCTGCACAACCGGCTGTACCGCAAGCGGGTGCCTGTCATCATGGTATACGAGGGCTGGGACGCCGCCGGGAAAGGCGGGAACATCAAGCGGGTTACCGGGGCGTTGGATCCCCGGGGGTTTGAGGTGCATCCCATTGCCAGCCCAGAGCCTAAGGAAAAGGCCCGGCATTATCTATGGCGCTTTTGGACGCGCCTGCCCAAAACAGGGCATATCGCTATCTTTGACCGCAGCTGGTATGGCCGCGTCATGGTGGAACGCCTGGAGGGTTTTTGCTCGGAGAACGACTGGCAACGGGCTTTCTATGAGATGAATGAATTTGAACAAGAGCTGCATAACTGGGGCGCGGTCATCCTGAAGTTCTGGGTACATATCGATTCGGATACCCAGCTGGCCCGCTTTACAGACCGGCAGAACACCCCCGCGAAGCAATGGAAGATTACCGACGAGGACTGGCGCAACCGGGAGAAATGGGACGAGTATGAAGTGGCGATTGACGAGATGCTGCAAAAGACCAGCACTACCTTCGCCCCCTGGCATATTTTAGAATCGGTAGACAAGAAATATGCCCGCATCCAGGCTTTGCGCATCGTGGTGGATACCCTGGAAAAAGCCTTGGATTGATTTTGTGTACAAGAAAAGTTTTTTCATATTTCTATCTCCTAAAAGGGAATCCCCCCGCCGTAAGGCGGGGGGATTCCCTTTCTCAACGTCCGGGCCAAATAAGGCCGCCTATGCGCGGCCCAACCGCATATTTGGGGGCAAACCTATCGGCCTTCCCATCACTGCCACTGGCAAAAAGCTGTCCTATGGGCGGTTTGTCTTTGAAAGACCCGGGGGCAAGGTCCCTTCCTTCATAGGCTTTCCCCCTTGGTATTCCTGGTTTTCCGGTACCCCAGCGGCGTGCATCCGAACGACCTGCGGAAACTCTCGCTGAAATAGCTGGGGCTGGAGAATCCCACGTCATAACAGATCTCTGTCACCGTCATATCCGTAGACCGGAGCAGCTCCATCCCCTTGCGCAGGCGGAACTCGATGAGGTAGTTAAGGGGGCTTTGGCTGCTATATTTGTGGAACACCTTACAGCAGGTGGACTTACTTACGCTGCCTGCCCGGGCAATCCCTTCCAGCGTCACTTTTCCCTGTAATTTTTCTGGATGAACGCCACCATGCTTTGCAGGGCATGGAGGGCCTGGTCCCTTGGCCGCGGCGCGTCCGCTGGCAGGGGCAGGTTTACATACAGCTCTTCCCATATCTCCCACAGCTTTGCCTGCACCCGCAAAGGGCCAGCCAATCCTTGCAGGCCCTGCACAGCCTTCCGGCCCAGCCATCCTTTTCCAACAGGATATAAGGCGGCGCGTTTGTCAAAACAGGCTGGATAAACGTGCGCTCTACATAGGGGGACGCGCATAAGAGCATGGGATGTACCAGCAGGCAGGTGTAGCGGCAATCTGACCCATCTGGGGACGAGTCGTAATGAAGCTGACGGGAATTGACAAAAATCCCGTTGCCTTGCGTTACGGTTACAGGCCGGCCGTTTACATAGCACACCTTTTTGCCGGAAAGCACCACGCTGAACTCCAGGTCGTCATGCCAATGGGCCAGGGCGGTGTAATTGGGCAGATGGCGCAAAGCGCCGTTGGGGTTGGCATACACGGGGAAATCGGCGGCCTTGGTATAATCGAATAATTCCGACTGGTTGCCGCGCACCTTCAACTGCATAGGGCCTTCCTCCTAAACTGGAATATTGTTATAGTATTGCAGGGGATCTTTATAGCTATCCGCTGTCTGTGGCACTATAATGATAACAAATCTGAAAGGGGAACGTCAACCCCCCTTCCAAACAGGAGGTCAGGAAAATGCGTACAATCCGTTTTGGTATACACCTTTCCAGCGTCACACCGTTCATCCAGGCAGAAGAGGAGCTGCAGCACACCTTGCAAAAGTTGGCCAGCATCGGTTACAGCACTGTACAGTTATATGGCGTGCCCTATTCCATACCGGACGGGGCCGTAGCCTCTGCCCTGCAGGAAGCGGGCCTAACCTGCGCTGCCATGCAGGAGGACTACCCTTTCCCCCAGCCCCCGGAACGCGTGGTAGAGCGCGCCGCCGCCTGCGGCTGCCAATACCTCACCACCGCCCTATTCCCCCTCCAGATTGGGGACGTTTACCACCTGGAGCACGTGGCCCGGGACCTGGAAGGGGTTTATAACCTGGCCAAGGCAAAGGGTATCACTTTCAGCTTCCACCCCCGCCGCTGGGACTTCCGCCCCTTAGAGGGCACGCCCATCTACGAAAGGATGCTGGCCCTGCTGCCACAGGACGCCCAGCTTACCTATTCTGTATACAGCTCTTTAGGGGCTGGCAGCACGCCAGAAGAGATACTGGAAGCCTACGCCGGGCGGGTAGACCTAGTCCACTTTAAAGACCGCCGCAAAATGAGCGGCAACCGCGACATGCTGGTACCCCTGGGCGAGGGGGAAGTGGAGTGGGGGCCCATCGCCGCTGCCTGCCAGAAAGCAGCTGCTCACATCCATGTCGATGTTCATGGTAAAGCTGGGCGTTATGGCCTCCAGCGCCCTCTCTGCTTTTGTACTGGAGATAGGCGGGTATGCCCCCGACCAGCCCCAGACGCCCTCCGCCTTGGCAGCTATCCGGGCAAACTTCATTTTATTGCCCGCCATGGCCGGGGCCGTGTGCCTGCTATTGTTCCTGTTTTACCGGTTGGACCGGGAGTATCCGATGATCAACGAAGCCCTGGCCAGGAAACGGGAGGCAAGGCAGCCTTAGCAGAAGCCTTTCTATAAGCGGCTTGGGCTTCCTACAACCGGGAAAAATCATATGCCGGAAAGCCAAGGGAAAGGGCTGGATTACCAGCCCTTTCTTTTTGTGGCTTGCCCAGCCGCTTCTTAAATCCTACAAAAGCCCCTCCCCTGCCTGGATAATCAAAAATCGCTTCCGCACACAAGAAGGAAGCAAGCTCGTGGTATGCCGCAGGATGTTGCGTGTAGAAAAAGCCCCCGCGAAGGGAGTGCCCCCCCCCTTTCGCGCACCGCCTGTTTGGGAGAAAAAACGAAAAGGCATTGCGCGGAGGACATGTATCCGGTACAATAAAGGGGATTGGAGGTGGCGCTTACGTCTGATAAAATCCTAGTTGTCGACGATGAGAGAGAGATAGCCGACCTGGTAGAGTTATACCTTAAAAACGAGGATTACCAGGTGTACAAGTTCTACACAGCGGTGGACGCTTTGGCCTGCATGGAATCTACCGAGCTGGATCTGGCCATACTGGACGTGATGCTTCCAGGCACGAGCGGCTTTGCCATCTGCCAGAAGATACGGGAGCAGCACGCCTACCCGGTCATCATGCTTACCGCAAAAGTGGAGGAGACCGACAAGATTACCGGCCTGACCCTGGGGGCGGACGACTATATGACCAAACCCTTCCGCCCCCTGGAGCTGGTGGCGCGGGTGAAAGCCCAGCTGCGCCGGTACAAGCGGTACAACCTTAACATGGTAAGCGCCTCTGAGCTGGACGTGCTGGAGCACGGGGGGCTTTCCATGAACACCAAAACCCACCAATGCCTCTTGCTGGACGCCCCCCTTACCCTTACCCCCACCGAATTTTCCATCCTACGCATGTTGTTGGAAAAGAAGGGGCAAGTGGTAAGCGCCGAGGAGATGTTCCATCAGATATGGCGGGACGAGTATTATACCAAGTCTAACAACACCATCACCGTGCACATCCGCCACCTGCGGGAGAAATTGGGGGACAAGGCCGGGCTTATTAAAACCATATGGGGAGTGGGGTATAAAATTGAAACGTAAGGCCGCGAAAATTTTACAGCTGCTGATGCTGCTGACCGCTGGGTTTGCAGCGTGCTCCGCAATCTATTTCCTGGCGGACAACGTGTTCGACGGCGTTTTCGTCCGGTGGTTTGAGGAGACATTTACCATCACCGAAAGCCATTTTTATCCAGCCGAGGGCTGGGGCGATATCTATACGTATATAGACTGGAGGCGGCTGAAGCCCGTGCTGCTGGGCGGCTTTGTAACGGTTACCTTATGCTGGCTGGTAATCGTGTTTTTTGCCGCGGGGTTCGCCGCCCGGCAACGGGAAAAACGCGCGATTACCGATATCAGCCAGCGCCTGCGGGCCTACATGGACGGGAACGCCGGCGCTATGGATGTTTTCCCTAAAAGCCAGGCGGAGATCTTTGCCCAGATGTCCGATATCAAATCCGCCCTGCTGCAAAACCAGCGCCGGTTACAAGAGGAGACTACCCGCAAGAACGACCTGATCGCCTACCTGGCCCACGACCTGAAGACGCCCCTGACCTCTGTTATCGGCTACCTAAGCCTTTTGGAAGAGGCCCCAGATATGCCAACAGAGCAGCGGGCTAAATATACCCGCGTTGCCTTGGACAAGGCGTACCGGCTGGAGAAGATGATAAACGAGTTTTTCGACATTACGCGGTACAACCTGCAGCAAATCGTGATACAAAAGGAAGCTATCGACCTCTACTATATGCTGGTGCAGCTGGCAGACGAGCTTCTTCCGGCACTGGAACAAAACGGCAACACCGCCGTCTTGAAAGCCGACGAGACCCTTACCGTCCACGGCGACCCGGACAAGCTGGCCCGGGTATTCCAGAATGTGCTGAAAAACGCAGCGGCCTATAGCTACCCTAACACGGAAATTACGATTTCTGCAGAAGAAACAGACGGCTCTGTCATCATTCGATTCATGAACCAAGGCAGGACCATCCCCCAAGAAAAGCTTACCTCCCTGTTTGAAAAGTTTTACCGCTTAGACGGCGCCCGTACCTCCGGCACAGGCGGGGCCGGGCTGGGCCTGGCCATTGCCAAGGAGATCGTCACCCTGCATGGAGGCTCGATCTCGGCGGAAAGCCAGGATGAAAACGTGGCCTTTACCATCGTCCTGCCCGCCCATTAGGCGCGCCGCCTAAGAAAGTTAGCTTAATGTGAAAAATACGCAGAAAGGAACGATACCGGGCACAAAACGCCGCGTTTTCACGGCTTTTTGTGCGAATTCTGTATCGCATGGCGATTGATATTAAGGCTTTCTTAGGAAAGAACCAATCTTATATTAAAGAACAAAGCGTTCCTTTCTGGTAAGATAGACACCGTTAGGAACGCTTATTATTTTATATAGGAGGAATGGGTCATGACAGAGAAGGCCATGGCGCGCAGGCGGAGGCATCAACAACGATATAGGAGGAACACCATTGCGGCGTGGGCCGTAGGCACGGCCTGCACAGCGATGCTGGTATTCCTGGCTGTGATGGGGTGTATGGACTACCTGAATCAGCTGCCGTCCCCGGAAAACCGCCGGGGGGACCTGCCTGGCTTGACGTTAGGGGAAACCGAACAGGACACGCCCGCTAAGGCAGAGCAGGACATCCGGCCACAGGCACCTTATGAAGACGGCACAGAGTGGAACCTGCGCCTGGTAAACCGTTGGAACCCTATCCCAGAGGGATACACAGTGGACCTAAAAGAGCTACCTGGTGGGGAACAGGTGGATGGACGCATGTATGAGCCTTTGATGGAAATGTTGGAAGCCGCCAAAGAAGGCAATTGGGACGAGACGCCCCGGGTGGTCTCCGGCTACCGCACCCAGGCAGTACAGCAATCCTTATACGACAATGAAGTGAACAAGTACAAGGCGGAAGGGTACCCGGAAGAGGATGCAAAGGCAGAGGCCGGCAAGTGGGTAGCGGCCCCTGGTACCAGCGAACACCAGCTGGGCCTGGCGGTGGACATGGAGGGGGCAACCTACGACCTGTTCCTTTGGCTGCAGGAGAATAGCTATAAGTATGGCTTTATCTTCCGCTACCCTGGCGACAAGACGGACATCACCGGCACTGTGGAGGAGGTGTGGCACTACCGCTATGTAGGGGTGGAAGCCGCTACGGAAATATTCGAGCAGGGGCTGTGCTTGGAAGAATACCTGGCAAAATGAGGGAAAAAGCAGGGCTCTCCGCCCGGTCCACCGACAGCAGCATCCCTCCGGGCCTGGGCTTGCCCGCGAATACCGTCGGGACCGTGCGCAGGGGCCTGGCCCATACCCGCGAAGAGTGGATGGGGATGGACAGCCTGGGCGGGGCCCTGGTACAGCTCCGGGCCTGAGAAAACAACACATCCTTCTTACAATAAAGCGAGGGCCGCAGGGTGGGGACTGCGGCTTTTGTTTTGGCGTCACTCCCAAAACACGCCATTCCGTGACAATCATTTCCTGCCTTCCTACCGGTTCTCATAGAGCCGACATTCCTCCATGACGGCGGCAACCTCGTCCGGCACTTCAATGAAAGTGTCCTTGGTGTAGAGCGGGTAGTAGTGCTTTCGCAAATTGATAGTTGCCATGCCGCCCTCACTTTCCCTGGGGGTGGTCTGCGTAGTAGCGGCGCAGATTGCACAGACCACGGCGGATAGAGAGACACACATTGCTGTTGTGAACGCGCTCCCGGTCTGCGATCTGCTGTTGGGTCAGCCCGCCCAGGTAGTAGGCACAGACACGCCGGGCCTGGGTGGGGGTGGCGTAGGACAGAGCATCCCGCAAGGCAGCGGCCAGCCGGTCACGCTCGGCCCGTTCCTCCGCCAGCATGATAAGCTGTTCCGGGGACGGGCTGTGTTCCAGAGCATAGTTCTCCGTCCACTCGAAAGCATCCAGCGAGTAATAAGCCCGGTGATACCGCTTGCGGCGCTCATGGTTCCGCATTTCCCGGACGGATTGGCACAGCACGTCAAAGACTTCCTCGCTGACCTCCACCAGCTTGTCCTGTTGGTAATGGGGATAGTAGAGCCGCAGGTTGATGACTTTCATTTTGACCTACTAAATGACAGGAGGGACAAACAGCCGAAACTGCTTGTCCCTCCCGGTGATGGAGCAATGCCCCTCACCTGGTAGCCACTTAGGGGGCTTACCGACAAGGTGTTTACAGAAAGATTTTGAAAAATTTTTTGCGGACGGCCTCGATGCTCTGGCAAACGGAAACCTTGGAGCAACCGCACATCTCGGCAATCTCCGCATAGCTGAAATCATGCAGGGCATAGAGCAAAAACCGCTCCCGCTGGGTATCGGTACAGAGCGCCAGCACCGCCAGAATTTCGTCCAGTGTTTCCCGCTGGCAGACCAATTCCTCCGGGGTAGTGCAGTAGGGCAAGCGGCCCTCGGTGCTGATTATGTACTCGTCACACTCGCGCCCGTCCCAATACCGCTGACGCTCACGGTAGAGTTTCCGATTGTTTCGCTTGGCCTGTTCCAGATAGTCGGCAACCTCGGCGCTGACCTCAACGGACATGAACCGCCCGTTGATTTTGATGGTAATTTCCATCGTCCTTTCCTCCGTTCAGATTTTTGGGGTCTGAACGGAGAGGGCGGAGAGCGGCAGCGGGGCCGTGGTGGTCGGCCTGAGCATAGAAAAGCGCCCGAACGGTGCAAGACCATTCGGGCGCGGAGCATAACAGTATGAGCCGTCAAAAAACGACTATTTTCGCATACTTGGGTAAAGGACACCGTTGCAGGGGGCAGGCTTTTTTTGATAAGTGCCTATCTCTCCATAGTCGCATGGCGGCATCCTCCTATGTACCGCCAGTGGGTATGAAAATGACGGCTTTCGATTTCTCAAAAGCCGTCATTTCAGAGCGTGACAATTTGTGCTGTACGACGGCTTTTTTTCTTTTGCCGTCGTGCGGCAATCATACCAGGGTATTCAATACGGGGTCAATTTACAGTATGCTTACAATATGAACAAATCGTCAGGAATGAAAACAGGGGTATTTCTATAACACAAGCCCCAATCATGGCATAGGGCGTCCAGATAGACAATCCGCCAACATTCAAAAACTGGAAGTCAGTAATTGCGTAGAGGATACTCGCCTGAATACTTGTACCGCTGGCGGGGAGGATACTGCACAGCCATGTGGACAATGCGCCTGGAACGGTCATACAGATCACCACCGGCGCGATGCAGAATACCAGCGATGCAGCAAGGGACGATACTGTGCTTTTGCACTTTGAGGAAAGAAACAAGGTGAAGCTGACCGAGGCCAGAACAGAGAGCAGACCAGCGACCGCAAAAAGGACTTGCAGTTGGCCTATGTCCATTTCTGCCAAAGTCACGATGGAATACATCATCTGAATAGAGGTTTTGATACATTCCCAACCAAACAGGCTGTTAGTCACCACAATAAATGTAACAGCGCAGACGATAAATGCCAGTCCGCTAATCAAAAGCTGCGGGGTCACATCATCGTCATACCAGCTATCCTCGGCGATGGTGCCGTTGAGGAACAGCGTCCGTTCCTCCGGGGCCGTCTCCGTCGCCGCTTTCACTTTCCAGTTCCAGAATTTTTTCATCGGAATCCTCCTCTCCTGTCGTTGTGGTATTCGCAAAAGCCCCGGCCTGGTGCAGCGGGAGCATATTGCCGTTGATGAGATACAGGTCGCCGCCCTCCTCGGTGGGGATACGGTCGAGGTTCTCCAGCTCCCGGATATCGTTGGCGGACATCCAGCCGTTCTGACGGGCGGTGGCGTAACCGTTCATCCGGCTCTGGTAATCACCCCGGAGCAAGCCCTCCAAGTTGAACTTCACAAAATAGGTGGACTTTTCCTCCTGGGTGAGTAGCGACCGCTGGATGGACTGCTCCCACCGGGTCACCCAGGGGTCCAGCGTGTATTTCACGAACTCCAGCGACTGCTGCTCAATATTAGAAAAGCTCGACTTTTCCAGGTCGCCCACCATGTGAGGCGGCACTCGGAAAATTCGAGCGATCTCATTGATTTGGAATTTCCTCGTTTCGAGGAACTGCGCCTGCTCCGGCGAGATGCCGATGGGCGTGTATTTCATGCCCTCCTCCAGAACTGCGATCTTATTGGCGTTGCCGCTGCCGCCGAAGGTGGACTGCCAGCTCTCCCGGACACGCTGGGGGTCTTTGATGGTGCCGGGGTGTTCCAGGACGCCGCCCGGAGCCGCACCGTTGGCGAAGAATTTAGCGCTGTACTCCTCACAGGCGATGGCGTTCTTCGCCATAGCGATGGGCGAGTAGCCTACCAAGCCGTCAAACCCCAGGCCGGGGATGTGCAGCACGTCCGAGGGTCGGAGGGTAACTGTGCTCCCCTTCATGGTGGGGGCTTCGTCATTGCTCCGCTGGTAGCTGTAGTAGAGCTGGCCCCGCTCGTCCCGGTCTACAGTCATTTTGTTGGGCGTGAGGGGATACAGCGCCACCACTTCGCCTTTGCCGTTGCGGATGACCTGGGCGTAGGCGTTGCCCCAGAGGAGCAGGTGGGTCATGAGGGTTTCCCGGAACACGAAGGAACTCATTTCAGGGTTTGGCTCGTCATGGAGCAGGAGGTACAGCGGGTGGCCGATGGCCTTCTCCTTGCCGCCGTCCTCGGTGTAGCGGTAGAGGTTAAGGGGCAGGCCAGCCACGGCCTCCGCCAAGATGTGGACGCAGGAATACACCGCCGTCATCTGCATGGCGCTCCGCTCGGTGACGGTTTTGCCGGAGGTGGAGCCGTCAAAGAAAAAAGTGTAGGCACTTCCGGCGGTGCGGTTCTGGGGGGCATCCCGCGAACGAAACAGACTGCTGAAAAAGCCCATAGAGATCACACTCCTTCACTGGAAATGGACAAAAGAAAAGCACCGCCTACTCTTGGAAAGCAGATAGTGCTGTGATATAATATGATTACATTTACTTCTTGCGGGTGAGCTTATGGATGTTTGTGGATACATAAATACGGCGCAACAAAAATCAGTCATTAGAATAATCACTGAACGTTGCAGACGTTTTAGGGCATTTGTCTGCCGCCCGCAAAAGCGCCTTACATCGTTTGACCTTACGCAATTTGACAAAAGAGAGGATAACACTCCCATCTTCTGTAAAGCAGCCATCCGCCTGTACCATGACTAACGCACGCAGGATATTGTGTTCCATTCCAGCGGTTGTCTGCCGATAGCCCGTGAAAGGAATGCTGGGACGGTAGTGTTCCATATTCTCCACAGTATCGGTCTGCCACTCACCGTCATATCGCCGTTTGACATACATCTTGTGGTCAGGAGTGCTGATTTGGGCAATGCGCTTATCGGTATATTCGTACATCAATCCTTCATAGGGGAAGGACAGAGCGTTCGCTTTCTGGAACGACACAGTTTCGCCATTCGGCGTCCAGCAGGCAATTTTGCCGCCGTCCCACTCGTCCAGCCGCTGCCAGCCTGTGTCGGTCAGAACCTCATGGTCGCCAGTCAGACAGAAGCGCCCGGTGCGGTTGGCCCCGTAGAACTGGAACATCCCTCTGGCCCGTCCATCCGGGCAGACCGCCGTTTCCATCGCCGTGTATTTCTTCACGCTGGATTTGGCTAACTGCTGCCGCAGGAGCAGCACCTCCGAGAACGGAGCGGGAGCAGCTTTCAGCAGTGCGGCGACCTCCTTTTTGTCAAGGCTGTCCAGCTCCAGCCCATTCTCCGCCAGCCACTGCTTCATCTGCTGGACGGAGTTGGGGTTTTCCAAATCAGTCAGCCGCCGCATCCGGGCGGTCAGTTTCTCATTGGAGCGGGCATCCATGCTGATGGCCTGACGCACCAGTTCCATATCCACACCGATGCCCCGGTCGTTGATCTCCTGGTCGAGATGGTACTCGTCCCAGATATTCTCCGGTACCGGGAACCGGGACAGCTTCTGCTGGATGGCCATCTCCGTTTCCACATCCCGGAGGTTGTAGGCTTTGAACCACCCCCATTTCTCTGGAGCATCCTCCGGGTGGTGGCGGTATGGATTGCCGTCCCGGTCCTTGGCGGGTGTGCAGAAATAGCGGATGAGGTCCTTGCCCTCCTTCAGCTTCTGCTTTTGTGCAACACATCAATGCCCTTGTCGATTTCCTCCATTGTGATATTCAAGGGCGGCATAATTCTCAATTTGGTCTTTGCGGTTAAAATCAGCAAACCGTTTTCCGCACACTGGGTGGCAATCTGCCTTGCGTCCAGTCCCTCCGCAACCGTTACGCCAATCATCAGCCCCAGGCCAGACACGCCGGTAACGCCCGACAGGGTCAGCAGACGCTCTTCCAAATATACCGCCTTGGTGGAAACACTGGAAAGAAAGGCTTCATTGTAGACCTGCTCCAGCACCTCGATTCCACCGGCACAAACAACAGGATTTCCGCCAAAGGTGGAGCCGTGATGCCCAGACTGAAATACATTCTCTGTCTGTTCGTCCATCAAAATCGCACCAATCGGAAGGCCGCCGCCAAGTCCCTTTGCAAGCGTGATGATATTGGGGTGAATATGATACTGCTCACAGCAGAGAAATGTACCCGTTCTGCCAATGCCCGTCTGCACTTCGTCCACAATAAGCAGAATATCTTTTTCCTTACAGAGCGTTTCCAGATGTTGAGCGTATTCCTTGTCCATTGTGGTTACGCCGCCCTCGCCCTGGACAAGTTCCACCATGATACCACAGACAGACGCATCAATCGCATCGGACAACTGCTGACAGTCATTGATTGGCACATACCGAAACCCCTCGGTAAAAGGGAAAAAGTGCTGATGAAATGAATCCTGCCCAGTAGCCGCCAGTGTGGTAATGGTTCTGCCGTGGAAAGAGCTTTGCAGCGTGATGATTTGATTACAGCCCTCTCCCTTTTTCTCTCTGCCGTACTTTCGCGCCAGCTTGATTGCGCCCTCGTTGGCCTCCGCCCCGGAATTTCCGAAGAAAACCTTGGAATATCCTGTGATCTGGCACAGGCGCTCCGCCAGCAACGCATTAGGCATCGTATAGAACAGGTTCGAGGTGTGCTGCACCAGCCGGAGTTGCACAGTAACCGCTTTCACCCATTCCTCGTTGCAGAAGCCCAGGGCATTTGCGCCGATGCCGCTGCCAAAGTCGATGTACTCTTTTCCGGCAAAGTCCTTTGCGGTGGCTCCACGCCCGCTCTGGACAGCGACAGGAAAACGATTATAAGTATGTGCCACATAGGTTTTGTCTTTGTCGAAAACATCTTGTTTTTCCATAATTACCTCCGCATTTATGATGTCAGGATGCTATATACACATTCCAGCAAGGTCAAGGCCAGAATGATATTGATTGGCCGGTAGTATTGGAGATAGACTTTCTGAATAGCCATCCCCGCTCCGATCCAACACGTTGTAGCAATCGTTCCTATGGTGGCGATGATAAGTTCAAAGAGAATCAATACCCACAATGCGGTACTGTAATTGGTGATATACCCAGTTAAAGCCGTAATGCCAAACAGATATATTTTCACATTGACAAATTGCAGCATAAAACCTTTCCAAAAGGATGCCGATTTTTCTCCGCTGTCCCCATCCGGGCGGCTGAACGCAATATGAACGGCCAGCCAGAGGATATAGGCAGCACCGACATATTTCATCACGTCCAGCACCCCAGGTAAAAAGGCGCTGACACCAAAAACAAACACCGCACAAATCAGTTGAACAACATAGTAACCGGCGAAGATACCCAGGAACAGAGGATTCCCTTTCTTCCATCCGTAGTTTGTTACAGTGTTCAGAGCAAGGATATTTCCCGGCCCTGGGGTGAACGCATTGATAACCGAATATACAAAAAAATTACCTATCACATAGCCAGGCATAGTAACGCCTCCTTCCGCTCATCATTATACAGCGGAACGCTATGGGATAGGTAATATTGATTCTTTATGCTAAAGCATAGGATCAACCTATGTTTAATCCTGCTGGTACTGCATCAGGGCTTCGATATAAATCCTGCCCAGCTCGGACAGTTCCCGGTCTTTATTCAAAAGATACCCAATTCGCATTGTTTCTTTTTCCATAAGGGGGATAGAAACAATGGAATCACCATGCAGATATTTTGGGAATATGCCGCTTGAAATAGTATAGCCGTCCAACCCGACCATGAAATTCACAATGGCTGCGCGGTCACTGATCTTAATACTTTTGTCCGCAATTTCGTTGCTGAACAGTTCTTCAGAAAAATTGGAGGATTCATAGGCCCCCTGCACAAAACTCAACCGGGGATAGGGCCGCAAGTCGTTTAAGGTGATTTTTTCATAGCTTGCCAGGGGATGCTCACGCCGCAAAAAGACGTGTGGGGCCGCAGTGAACAACTCGTGAAAGTCCAGACCGAACTCCTCGAAACTTTTTCGCAGTACACTTTCGTTGCTCTGGCTAAGGTAGAGAACACCCAAATCACTGAAACGGTTTCTGACATCCTCAATAATTTGATGCGTCTGGGTTTCGTTCAAAATAAACTCATATCGCTCCTGTCCGAAATGCTGTACCAACTCCACAAAAGCATTGGCCGCAAATGTATAGTGCTGGGTGGATACGCAAAAGCGTATTTTTTCTGGCCGGTTGTCGATGTATCTGGATTCCAGAAGGTCCATCTGCTGTACGACCTGCCGGGCATATCCCAAAAATTCCATGCCCTCTGTCGTTAGGGCAACTCCCGCGCGGCAGCGGTTGAAAATTGTGAGCTTTGCTTCTTTTTCAACCTCTTTGATTGCGCCGGAAAGACTGGGTTGGGAGATATACAAATCTTTTGCCGCTTCTGTAATGGAACCTTTTTCAGCAATAGTTATCACATACTTGAGTTGTTGTATTGTCACTGTAATACCTCCAATGAGCATTTCCATCTCTATCATAGCAAATGACTTTCTTTGATGCAAGAGGCAGATTAGATGGCAGATGTATGCTGTGTAACCAACAGGTCAACGATAGCCCCAATAAAATAATGATACCCAACAAATTAATGATATCCCCGGCCTCTGATGGTCCCCAAAACGCAAAAAAGCACCGCCTCTGGTCCGGCTTTCTGCCAGGTCAAAGACGGTGCTTCTTCAAAAATGTTAGAAAATTCGCCATTCCCAACGGTTTTAGGCAAAAAGTAAGGACGATTACCCTGATACCCGTTGTATCAAAGTAATCGTCCTTAGATGTCTTTACCATACAAAAAAGATGCCTGCGGCCTATCTGGCTCCCAAAAAGCCAGGTTTTATGCGGGTTTGCGGCACTTTGAAAGTCCCGAAACAAAAGTATTGCAAAAAAGATGCCGCTCATCGTGGCTTTATTATAGCATCTAAGTGGCCAAAAAGCAAGTGCTAATTAATTCATTAAACGTGATAATGCCCCGAATGCTTGGGAGTCTACTCATCTTCCGCCAGCTTTTTAACTTCAGAAATAGTCAGTCCGGAAATATCGACAATATCCTCCAGGGACATTTTTCGTTCCAAAAGTCGCTTGGCCGTGGCAACTTTAGTATCATAGGCACCCTTTACGATGCCTTTTTCGATGCCTTTTTCGATGCCTTTCTCAATGCCCTTTTCGATGCCTTCTTCCAGTCCCTCCTGCCGTCCAATCCAGCGTTCATCCTGCAACTTTGCAGCCAGCGTCATAAGCCTCTCCACCCTTCCTTTGTCGGATTTTAAGTCCTTCACAGCCTGGTCGATCTTCGTCAGATAGTCTGAATCCGAAACATCTACGGATAATTTGCGATGCCGCGCGTGGATGTAACGAAGGAAATCCAACGCCGGTTCGCTCATGTTGGGGATTTTAAAGTTTGCGTTCAAAATATAGGCGTGAGAGCCGTCCTCGTACAACAAGTCCTCCGCACCTTCGATGATACTCTTGCGCTTGTAGAGCGCCAGCCCCCGTTTATAGTAATCGTCTGTGCAGATAAAAATCACATAACTTTCATGAAGCTTACGATAAGTCTCCGCTGCCTCCAGCGTCCGGCGGTCGATGCTGCTCTGGTAAAAGCGGATACGCTTTTCCAAATCGTAGGCCCGGCCCACCTGCATCTCCACGCAGTATTGAGTGCCCTCCGCGTCAGCCAAAGAAATGTCCAGCCGAATGCCGTGCAGGTAAAGCCCGTCTTTGATATCCTGCTGCTTTTCGATGAAGACGATCTCGGCGATTTCCTTTTCTAGCACAGCCTCCAGAAGCGGTTTGACATTCTCAGGCTGGCGCATGACCTCGCCAAAAACCAGGTCATTGGCCAAACTGATATCAGAAATATCTATGCTCACGGGAACCACCTCTCTGCCTTTATTATACCCGAAATAGGGGAGAAGTGCAACTGTTTTCAGGGGGATATGGTCAGAGCATCTGCATGCCGCCCTCCTGTTCCAACACGTCCGGCCCACCTTCGGAAATGCCATCATCGCTGACGGGCTGCAGGCACTCCACACTTCTTTCCTGGTTTTTGAGGGAAGGCTGTCCTTGTGCCGAAGCAGATACCGGTAGTCCGGGTCGGCAAGGTAAGCCTGCAAAGACTGTTTTGCGTGCTCCCGGATTTCGCCGGCCCGTGCCATGTAGTTGTCATCCACCTCCGGGGGAAGGGGGCGCTGGTACAATTCGTGGCCCATGTACAGGGGGCACTTTCCCTCTATCTGACGCTTGTAATAGTAAATGTGGTTGCGCACCAGATTCAAGTTTACCCCGTCCGGCCAGGTG
The DNA here is from genome assembly GCA_910574995.1 of Oscillospiraceae bacterium. Lineage (GTDB taxonomy): Bacteria > Bacillota > Clostridia > Oscillospirales > Acutalibacteraceae > Acutalibacter. Next base: position 9,790 of record CAJTCS010000014.1, on the reverse strand, counting down.
GGGTCGTGGCCGCCGTGGTCATATAGGGCCTGCCAATGGGCATAGGCTTTTTCCAGTTCTCCCAGAGGATCTTCCTGGGTTCGTTTTGCCATAGGCTCAGCCTCCTTCTGCAAACTTCGCTATGCCAGCCCACATAAAATTCACAGACAGCATAATTGACTTCCTTCTGCTCCATTGCTATACTTTATGTAAAAATTAGAGGAGGCACTTCCCATGCGTGAATTTATGGAAAAGGATTACAAGGTTTTTGAGATGTTCGACAAGCAGTGGGCACTCGTTACGGCTGGCACGATGGAGCACTTCAACAGCTGCACCGTCAGCTGGGGGAGCCTTGGAAACATCTGGGCCCGCGAGGGAAAAACCTGCCCCATCGTGACGGTATATATACACCCGGCCCGCTACACCAGCGAGTTTCTGAACGACAGCCGGACCTTCACTGTCAGTTTCTACCCGGAAGCCTGTCGGAAGGCGTTGGGCTATATGGGTTCCCACTCCGGTCGTGATGGCGATAAGGCCCAGGCTGCCGGACTGACCCCTGTTGCCATGGGCGAAAGTGTAACGTATAAAGAGGCCAGCCTGACCTTCCTCTGCAAAAAACTGTACCAGCACCAGTTTACGAAGGAAGACCTCGCTCCCGAAATTCAGGCGTACTATGCCTCCCTGCCGAAAACTTATCCGGATTTCAAAGGCGGCTGGCAGCCTCACATCGTGTTTGTCGGGGAGATTCTTTCGGCAGAAGAAAATCTGTGAGCTTATCCGTTTCACCTTTCTTCCGCAAATTTCGCTATACCGCCCAACACATACTGCACACACGGTATCGCCACCGAGTTCCCCAAAGCCCGGTACCGTGCGCTGTCCGACGCGCCGGGCAGGTCCGTCCACCCAAGGGGATAGCCTTGTAACAGCTCGCATTCCCCTGGGGTCAGCCTGCGGATGAGATGGGGCGGTTCCACTATCAGCTTGCCCTGTTCAGCGTAGATGTTGTCCGCCCCTTTATAATCATGGGCCGTTAAAGCCCCCGCCACCAGGGGGAGGTTGTTCCCGCCTGTACCGGCCCTGGTGCAGAGCGTTGGGGCCACGTCCAGCGGCCCATCGTACCGCGCGTCAAGATTGTGGTTCTCAAACACCAGCGGCTGGTGCCCATGCTCTTGCGCCCGGAGGGTGCCGGTGCAGTCTGTACTTACATCCATGGCCCCGGGTCTCGCCTGTCGGCTCGGTCGGTGCTGAACGGCCTCCACTGGAGGCCAGCACCCTTGGTCATTTAGGCACAATACCGAGGGCATCATGTTCCCGCTGGGGCTGGCCTTGAGGGTGGGGGCTGCTTCCTCCGAATATCCCACCCCGCCAGCAGAGGCCCCCGCTCCCGCACAGAAACCCGCCGCGAAGGGCCGGGCCTGAGACACAAAGGTCTGCGCGTCGTCACAAGCTCCATATCTCTCGCTTCCGCCTAAAGGCGAAAGCTCATTCATTCCGCTGCTCCTCCTTTCCCCACGCAACCCGCTTCGCTGGGCTTGCGCGGGAACCCCGTATATGGTGGCCATCAAGGCCCCGGCTGTCTCGCCCAGGTCGATGACTTCCTCCCGCTGGTTGATATGGAAAGCCAAGGGGGGCTTCGGGGGTTCATCCATTGAAAGCAAGCCCGCCTGTATCTTCAGCGCCAGCTCCAACTGTGGTGGAAGGGGCTTGCCCCGCTCTTTGGAACGGCGCAGGATGCCCAGGCAGGCTTTCTTAGTCAAATAATATTTGGGGAGCACTTGGGCCTGCAAAATCTGCCACAAGTAGGATTCTTGTACGTCTCTGGGGGACAGACCAGTATTGAGCATTAAGGCACCGCCAAGCCAGGGAGAAAGTGTCTCCCAATAGAATTCGCCCAGCAGGTTTCCATGTCTCGCCTGCCGGCTCGGTCGGCGCTGAACGGTCCCCGCTGGGGACCAGCGCCCCGGACTCAGGTCGAGGGACAGAAACGGTACCGCAGCCAATGCTTGTGAACTCCTGTAAGACGATGCGGAAATCCTCGCCCGGCGGCGTTCCGCTTGAGAAGCTTCCAGGCACGTTTTCCCAGCATATCCATCTTGGGCGAACAGACTGAGTTGTCTGGCCCCGTCTTTTTTTCTGCATCTCTCATCTCCTTTATCACCCGTACCATCTCGTAAAAAAGGCCGCTCCTGCTGCCTGCCAGGCCATCTCTCCGCCCTTGTGCCACGGACAGGTCTTGGCAAGGGCTGCCTCCGGTTATGACGTCTACCGGGGGCAATTCTGCGCCGTCCAGTTTCGTGATATCCCCCACGTGGATCATCTCCGGGAAACGCTCTTTTGTCACCCAGATGGGGAATTTTTCGATCTCGCTGGCCCAAATTGGCTTGATGCCCACCCGCTGCGCCGCCAGGGGGAAGCCGCCGATCCCATCAAATAAACTCCCCAGCGTCAGCATCATTTCCCTCCCGATGTGCCGAACATGGCTTCCTTAAACGGCGGGAAGGACACCTGCAAAAGATACCGTTCGTTGCCGCAGCGGTACAGGCAAGTGCCCCGCTCTGGGTAGCGGATCAGCTCAAACTCGGCTTCCTCCAGCTGCATGGTGTCGATGTAGACCCGTGGGTCGGTGTTGCCAGCGTTGAACAAAAACTGGTGGGTAGGGATGGAAAACAGCGGCTTTGTCAGCTCCCGCACCCCCTCCATGAGAAAATCCTCGAGATTCTGGCTGGCGATGACCACGGCGGAATCCCGTTTTCTCACCCGCTTCATCAAATTGCGGATGTACTCGATGGCCGTCAGGTTTGTCAGGAACAGGTACAATTCGTCTATGGACGCCGCGCAATTCCCGGCCCCCAGCAGGGAGTTGGTCATGTAAGAAAGGATGGAGAACAGCAGCGCGTCCTTTAACCTTTTATTTAACTGCATGATCCCTTTGACGCCAAAGCAGAGGAATTTGTCATCCTTTATATTGGTGTGGCCGTTAAAGTACCGGGCCTCGGCCCCCTGGCACATGGAGTGCAGCCCCAGGCACAGCTCCTGCAGGGTCCCCTCTGTAAACAGGTTCTTCTTCCCGTGGTCGTAGAGCATATATTCCTGGTCCAGCAGCTCGTAAAAGTCGGCCATAGTAGGGTACGCGCTGGCAGGAAGAAGGGAAAAATCCGTGTGGTCGTCCATATCAAAGCGCCGGTACAGCTTCTGGAGCATCAGCTCCAGGGTATACCTCACCGTTCTCCACAACCTCTACAGGCTGGTCGGGGGCCGTGTTCAGCATGGATTCATTGGTGGCGGATTCATGCAAAAGGTATTCGCCAAAGGGCAGGGCATCGTTGGCCGTGCTGGCCTTGCCCTGGCTGTCGGTGGTGAGGGTCAACACCACCTCATCGGGCGCAAAGCTCTTGTCATTTACTATGACGGGGTTGCGGCTCTTATTGATGATTTCAAATTGTATGCCGGAAAAATCCGCGTCGCCCTGTGGGGTTGCGCCTGTGAAGGTGTCACGCTTTTCCACAGATAAGCCGCCCCGTACCACATCATCCTCGCCAGTCGCGGGGTACACCTTTTTGTTTTCGCTGATGGTGACGGTCTGGGGTTGGAAGGTGAGCAGCATGGATTCATTGGTAGCAGATTCCCGCACTTCATAGCGGCCAAAGGGGAGGGCGTCGTCCGCTGTGCTGGCCCGGCCCTCTGCATCGGTGGTCAAAGTAGCCACAACCGCGCCGGTGGCGTAGGTCTGCCCGTCCACCTCAACAGGGTTGGCGCTGCGGTTGACGATTTCAAAAATGATGCCGGAAAAATCCGCGTTGCCCTGGGGCGTATTTCCGGTCTGGCTGTCCTGCTTCTTGACGGCAATGCCGCCCCGGACTACCTCGTTATCAGCGGTAAGGGTGTGCATCTCCCCGTCCCCGCTGATTGTAACCGGGATGTCCTCATCAAAGGTTTTCTGCATCGAATTGTTTGTGGCGGATTCTTTTACAATGTAATCGCCATAGGGCAGGGCGTTGGGGCCGGTGGTAGCCATGCCTTTGGCGTCCGTGGTGATGGTCATGGCAACCGAACCGGAGGCGCAGGTCTTGCCGTTCACCACCACAGCGTTATCGCTGTCGTTTATGATGTCAAACTTTATCCCCGCAAAGCTGGCGTCGCCCTGGGGTGTTTTCCCAGTTACAGTATCCCGCTTTTCAACGGTAATGCCGCCCCGGATGACTTCTTCCGTCAGGTCGTTTGGTTCCATCTCGTATACGTCGCCTACCAGTTCGCCAGCCTCAATGTTGTAGGTGTGAACTTTGGTGTCCAACTTATATCCTTCTGGGGCTTTTATCTCCTGCACAGTCACTTTCCCAAATGGAATGCCTGTGAAGGGAGGTTCAATCAATCCTTGTGCGTTGGATGTCCCCTCTTTAGTGACTGTTTGTCCATTCTTCTGGTAGGTGACACGGTAAATTGCACCTGCCAGACTGGCGCTGCCCTGGGGCATACCTCCTGCCATGGAATCTTTTTTTATAAGCTGCAACGAGATAGTTCCAGGGTCATCCTGTACATCCAGGCTGGTGTCACATCCGTTGATATGGAAAGTGTATATTTTTTCGTCTAATTTGTACCCCTTTGGTGCCTTTAACTCCTTCACTGTATATGTGCCATTTCCTAACGGCTTTGCCAATTCTGCATGGCCATTGGCGTCGGTAGTAAAAGTTGCAATGGGGGTACCGGTTGCGTCCGAAGTTGTATATACACCGTAAGTGGCCCCTGCCAGGCTATAGCAGCTGTTGCCGTTTGTAACCGTAGCGTCGGCGGAGGTCTTGTTCAGCGTTACGTTGAAGCCCATCGGCTCAATCTTGATTACGATGTAAATACAGTTTGCCGCCTTGGGCACAATAGAGCCGATCTGGTTGCCGCCGCTGCCATCGGGGCTGCTGTGCCAGAGAATATCGTCCCCGGAGGATTCACCCCAATAGAAACCGATGTGGTTATCTACCCCGTCCTCAAAGGGGGACAGGCTCCAGTACATGAGGATGATGTCACCCTTTTCCAGTTTGCCGTCGGCCAGCATCTCGGCCTTGGTGTTATAGATGTAGCAGGTAAGGCCCGCCGCCTTGGCCAGTTGGTAGTAATTAGACGCGCCTGCCAGCAGGTCGTAGGGCTTGCCAGAGCCAAAATACAGGGCATCCCCGGTACTTTTGATAAGGTTTACCGCCTGCGTACTGTTAAGGCCCACCTTGCGCAGCACATACCCCACGAACCCGCCGCAGTTCATGCCGGCAGAGCCGTTGTAGGAGGTGTCCCCGTTAGGGGACTGTACATCGCCACCCGCATACTGTGTGCCCAGGTAATAGCTGTCATGCTCATGAGCACTCAGCTCGTCCACGATAGCTTTCCGGGTCACGCCGTAGTTGGTGAGGTAGCTGCTCCCGCCGCCCAGGTCTGACTGTACCTTAGAGAGCGGATCGCGGGCATACAGCACCGGCTTGTCTGCCGGAAGCATATTGTCCGCGATATCAGGTGCATCCTCCCCAGCGGGGGTTTCTTCCGATATAGAAGATGCATCCTCCGCCGGGGCCTCAGAGGATACCCCACTATCCATTTCCGTCGCAAAAGCTGAAAGCGGCACCATGCTAAAGCATAGCACCACAACCAGAAATAACGCCAACGTCCTGTTATAAATATGTTTCATGTATTCATCCTTTCCCGTATGTTGTTGATTTTCTCCCCCGGCTGGGCAGGCAGAGCGCCCCGCAACTGCCCCTTTCAACGAAACAGGGGCATAAAAAAGCCCCCTGATTTCTCAGAGGGCTTTTCCAGCCATTATGTGTTGTTCAGTTGTATTCCCAATGGCCTACTTCTTCTACCCATACTTCTTCCTTGACTTCCACCATTTTGAGTTCGGTGTGGCCGGGCACATCCACTACCCAATATTTTTCCCCTGTGTATATTGGGTCGCCAGATATCATAGTATAACCGCCACAACCACTCCATCCAGTTTCTGGATTCCAACTTATGGAGTCGGAAATGTGTTTTTGTATACCTTTCTCTGTATCCTCGACATGCCCACATTGGCTACACCGAAATACCCACTCTGTGTACCACATATCCTCCCAATGCCCAACCTCGCCCACAGTCACTTCCTGTAGTTCCAGCCGTGTCACTGTCTCATAGTGCCCCGGCACGTCCACCACCCAGGTGGCTGTGGGGGAGAGGATGGTGCTGCTGGTAAGCAGGCCCCGGCTGTTATAGAAGATCTGCGCTACCTGCGCCCTGGTTGCCGTGCCCTGGGGGTCCAGCCTGCCGCCATCCCCCTTGATGACCCCATGGGTCGCAGCCCAGGCCATAGCCTGCCTGGCCCAGCTTGAAACCTTTCCCGCATCGGTAAAGCCCTGCAGGCTGGACGCCTCCGCGCTGGTATCGTTGCCGGTCTGCTGGGCGTAGTCATAGAGGATTTTCGCAATCTGTTCCCGCGTCACGCTGTCCTGGGGCGCAAACCTGCCGTTGCCAACCCCGCCTACCAGCTTATTCTGGCTGGCCCATCCCACTGGCGGGGCGTACCACTGGCCTGCAGGCACATCGGAAAAAACAGGTTCCTTATACCGGCTTGCCACAAACCCGTCGGTTTTGTTGGCCAGTACCGTCACGAACATCCCGCGGGTCATGCCCCCTTCCGGGTCAAAGGTGGCAGGGCCGGTACCGTTAAACAGCCCTTCGTCCGTGGCGTAGTCCACCGCGTCATAATACCATGCGCCGGGCGGTACATCCGTGAATTTCTCAGCGGCAGCCTGGGCCGGCATAGGCATGGCCAGCAGTACAGCCGCTGCGCCGGCTGTTATAAACCTTCGGAACAGCTTGCTCATTTTTTACACTCCCTCTATTGGATTTTGCGGTTTCATCCGCTGTTTCCAGTATACTGGGAATGCTGCGTATATGTCTACTATTTTCTGGAAAAATCTTTAAAAATATTTTTCCCTGTCCGGCCTGCCCCTACATCTGCATAACCCCAAAGGGCAAATCGTCATCCGGGCTGATCTCCTCCGGCGCAGGCGGGGCGTCCTGGTCTGTCACAAATGGGATATCCTCATCCTGGACCTGGGCCTGCTGCTGATCCATAACCAGCTCATAGGAATGCAGGATCTGGCCGTACAGCCTGTCCCGCGCCTCCCTGGTGATGGGGAAGAACACCGATTGTGACAGCTCCGTGCCATCCTTTATATAGGTGCGCTCCGGCTCCTTCACGAACAGGCCGTTCCTGGAATCAAAAATGCGGAAGCCAAACTTAATTGAGCGTAGCGAAATTAACGTTTTCTGGACAAGCAAAGGCCCCCGCGATGCTGATGTTGGCTGTGGCCCGCAGCTTGTTCCTGGGGTTCCGAACCGGGAAGATCCGCACTGTCAGCTCCGGCAGCGCCTTTTCCACCGGCGGTTCCGGCTGGCCCGCAGCGACCGGTTCAGGGGCAGGAGCCTGTGCGGGCTCATCCACTTTGATATCAATATCCTGTTTCTTTTTTCTCGTTGCCATATTGCCACCCTATTTCTCATGTATTTTCTCAGCCCAATCTGCGATTATTCTGCGAAAGTTATGCGAGCTTTGCGAGCATAATCTTTTACACAGCTCGAAACGCTGGGGCGGTGTCAGGCCGGTGAGGTGCTCGAAAGCCTCCTGCGCCGATTCCCCCGGCTTAGCGAAGTGCATCGCCTGCACCAGCAGCTTCATCATGTCTGTCTGATTTGTCTCGGTAATACAGTTATCGCACAGCCGCTCTTTCTTGACGAGGACGCTGTCCTCCGATACGATGGCGAAACTCACCACATCACCCCGCTCTAACCCTATCTCATCCCGCACCTCCTGGGGCACTGTCACGTGCCTGCGATTTCCCTAACTCCCAAGCATTTTTACGGCAAAGTTGACCGCCCAGCGGGCGGCCAATCTTTTCTCCATCATGAAATCCCTTTCTTCCGGTACGTCGCCGGATAAACTCATTTGCAGCGGCAGCGGCTTCGAGGTGTCGAAGTTGGACACCAGAATTTCCTCATACATGGAGCCGGGGTCATATTTCTGGGCCATGTTGTTGGGCCGCTCCAGCTTCTCAATGTACAGCCCCGGCTTGCTGTACAGATCCACCGTTTCCGGGCAAAAGTTGTAGGACAGCAGCCACAAGCCCTTGGTGCCTATGATGGTTTCAAAGAGGCGGTAGTGGTCTGCTTCCGTGAAAATCTGGCCGGGGTAGTAGTCCTCGGTAAAGTAGTACGGTGGGTCGAGATAGAAAACCGTGTTAGGGGAATCGTTTGCCGGGACGATTTTCCCAAAGTCCGCGTTCTCAATGACCACATACTGGAGCCGGGCACAGATAGCGTCGATGAGCGGGAACGCCGCCCACATACTGCGGCCATTCCCGCCAAAGGTGGAGCCTTTCCCGGCGTAGCTTTGTTTTATCACCTGATAGTAATCCGCCGCCCACTGTACAGGGTCGTGGTACTGCCCCAGCTTGATCTGCTCTTTTGTGAGAAGGAAATCCGCCTTGGAGTTGAGGACATAAGTCAACCGCCCCATGAGTTCCTCCGGTTGCTGCCGCACCACCCGGTATAAATTGATGAGGTTGCCGTTGGCGTCATTGAAAATCTCCTTGACTGATCTGTCCTTATTCAGCAGCATGGTGCCCCCGCCGCCGAAAACCTCCACATACGTCCTCCTGCGGTAGTCCGAGGGGAACCGCTTGATGATCGTCTTAAAAAGGGCCTGCTTGCCGCCGACCCAGGGTAACATAGCTAATATAGGGACCACCATCCTTTCCTATGGTTTTTTATTGAGGGGGAGGCCCCCGCTGCCATAACAGCCTTTTCATAGCTGCATGGTGGGGCTGGGGTCTTGTGACTGCTCCTGCTCGATTACCGAAAAAGAATCCAAGTCTGGGAAGAGCGAAAGCGACCGCCCGTTGTCCCACTTCATGAGGAGGGAAGGTTGGTCATCTACCCCAACCACTGTCCCGCACAGACCAGGGTACATCCCCGGCTCGTCATTGCACATTCCCCGTAATTCAATGCGGGTGCCTACCGGGTACTGCGCTCTTACTCGTTCAACCTTACTTCTGTCAAAATTCATCGTCATTTCCTCCTTCCGCGTGGCAGGGCCTCATGGTTATCTGATTCGCGGCACTGAGCCCGTAAGCCCGGATGAACATGGCCAGGGACACTACCATAAAGTTTCGGGGGGAGAGCAGGCTGGGGTCGGCCAGCTCCCCCAGCACCACTGTCTGGCTGCCAGTCAGGATGTCCCTGGCCAGTCTGAAACAGACATAGGTCAACCCGTTCAAGTGCCGGGGCCGGGCCGATTCGATATCCATGCTTTTCGTGCCCACAAACGGCTCCACCTGCTGCCAGAGCCGGTAGTCCGCTGTCAATAAAAAAAGGGCCGCGGTAATTTTCTTCGTTGGCGTAGCCAACGAATGCGCAGATCCCTTGTGAAGCCGTATTTCCTTTTCAAACAGCACACCATGCGCATCATTTCGGAAGATCATCTAAACCACGTCCCTTCTGCTTTTCTATGTCCTTCTGGATGACTTTGGCCTCGGCAGGCTCCCGGTGGAAGCCTGGGATCCAATTTCATCGAGCCAACGGCGAGATGAACATCGTCTTCATCAAAGTTCTCGTATGACTATGCCCGATCGTTGTTTGTAAAGCCTGACACCTTGCCATTCCTCCTTATAAAAGCTTTCCAGAAGTCAAAACCTCCGGCAAAGCCGGAGGCATGAATAGCCCTAGAAGGGCATAATACGGACAAAACCCCTAAAGGGGTCCCGAAAAGGTCTGCCAACTGCATTGCTGTTTCGGGCAA
>CAJTCS010000013.1:2500-58430 GCA_910574995.1 Oscillospiraceae bacterium | reverse complement strand
TTGGGGGCCGCCGCTTGCAAGGTTTTCAGGATCTCCTGGGTGGCCCCGTAACCCTTCGGGCTCATGTTCAGCAGCAAAACCGTCATTGTCCCCTTCCTTTTCCCTGGCGGCGTCCCCGGCCCGCCCGCCGGGTCTGGCCAAAGGCCAAACCGGGAAAGGGGCCCTCCCCTTTCCCCGCCGCGCAGCGGCGGCGGGCGGGCCGGGGACGCCGCGCGTCAAATACGAGCTTCCCGGCTATTCCCGGTCGATCATCACGTGCCCCTTCTCATCCAGCAGCGGGGTGATGGCGCTGGGGCCTTCGCCCGCGCTGCACCCGCACAGATACTGCACCCCGGTCTCCGTGTCCACCAAAACCCGCAGCGTACCCCACGCGCAGCTCTCGCAGGATACCTCTTGAAAACGCTTCTGCTTCCCAAACATTTACAAATTTCCCCCTTCTATCCTTCTGTTTCCACGCCCCGCAGGCTCCAGCCCCTGGCTTCCGTAACCTCCACATCGGCAAACTGCCCTACCTGCCCCGGCCCTCCCGGGAAATCTACCACCAGGCTGCCCAGGGTGCGCCCCTGTAAAAGCCCGTTCTTCCTGTTTTGGTTTTCCACCAGCACCCGCTGCCGGGTGCCCACCAGCTTTTGGCAGTTTGCCGCCGCAATGCCCTCCTGCACCCGCAAAAGCTCTGCGAACCACCGGGTCTTCTCCTCGTGGCTCACCGGGTCTGGCATAGACGCCGCTTTCGTCCCCACCCGGGGGGAATAGATGAAGGTAAACAGGTTTACAAACCCCACCTCTTCCACCAAAGACAGGGTATCCCGGAACTCCTCGTAGGTCTCACCAGGGAAGCCCACGATCACGTCGGAAGTAAAGGTGACGTCCGGCATTAGCGCCCGGGCGGTACGTATCAGCGACAGGTATTTTTCCCGGGTATAGCGGCGGTTCATCTCCCCCAATATCCGGTCGTTCCCAGACTGGAAGGGCAGGTGGATGTGGTGGGGGATGTGCCGGCTTTCCGCCATCACCTGGAACAGCTCTTCCGAAGCGTCCTTGGGATGGGAGGTCATAAAACGGATGCGGTAGTCCCCTTCTATCTTGTCCAATTCCCGTAGCAGGCCGGCAAAATTTGCCGACCTGTCCAGCCCCTTGCCGTAAGAGTTCACGTTCTGCCCCAGCAGGGTGATCTCTTTATACCCCGCCCCCACCAGCTCCCGGCACTCTTGCAGGACAGCCTCGGGCTCCCGGCTTTTCTCCCGGCCCCGCACATAGGGCACAATGCAATACGAGCAGAAATTGTCGCAGCCATACATGGCCGTCACCCAGGCCCGGCTTTCCCCATCCCGGCGGATGGGCAGGCCCTCCAGCCGGGCCTGCTCTTGGCAGCCCTGCAAAAAGGCCCGCCTGTTTTCTTCCAGCACCACGCACAACAGCTCTGGCAGCCTGTGGATGGCCCCGGTGCCGAACACCATGTCCACAAAGGGGAAGCTTTTTTGCAGCCGCTGCGCCACATGGCTTTGCTCGGCCATACAGCCGCACACGCCGATAACCGTGCCCGGGCGCCGCCGCTTCACATGCTTCAGGGCGCCTATGTTGCCGAACACCCGGTCCTCGGCATGCTCCCGCACGGCACAGGTGTTGAATAAAATCAAATCCGCGTCCTCCGGGCCCTCTGTAAACGAAAAGCCCATCTCGGCCAGCAGCCCCTTGATCTTCTCCCCGTCGGCCACGTTCTGCTGGCAGCCATAGGTACGCACATAGGCCAGAGGGTCGCGCCCCCTGGCCCGGCTTTTCATGATTTCCGCAACCCGCCCCATGGCTGGCCGCAGTTGGGAAGACGATGTGGTATCCACCGGCTGTACACTCCTTTTACGGCGGCGCGGGCCCTTGGGCCCAGGCCCCCCAGGCACCCCGCCTTTACGCGTATATTTCTTGATATTGTATCACATTTCCACTGTTTCCGCAAGGGGCGGCTCAACCTCTACGCCCCCCACGTCCCGTACGGACAGCACATGGCAGCACCCCGGGCCGAACACGGCCTCCATGCCCGTCCGGTATTCTCCCAGTAAATCCAGGGGCACATAGGCCTGCATGGTGCCCGCAAATCCCCCGCCGTGTACCCGGCAGGCCCCCCGGCCCTGCAAAAGGGACTCCGCCACGGCCAGCGCCAAGGTGATACCCTGCTCTTGGGGCGCGCTGCTGGCAAATACGTTCTGCAGCCGCATCAGCGAAGACCGCCCGGACGCCTGCACCATTTGGAGGAAGCCCTCGAAATCGCCCTGTTCTAAGGCCTCCGCTTCCCCGGATGCCAGGCGGTCGTCGTCAAAGAAATGCATGGCCCGCAAAATGGGCCTGTCCCCCAGGCGGGCCCGCAGCGGGCCTATGTTCTTGTAAAATGCAGCCGGGTCCACCTCCCGTAAGACCTCTTTGCCAAAATATGCCGCCACCCGTTTCATCTCCGCCGGGATGGCCGCGTATTCGTCTGTCAGGTCCGCGTGGTTCCCGCCGGTGTCCACCACGCACAGGGCATAGCCATAGGCCCCCAGGTCCAGCGCCTTTTTGGCAATGGCCGGCCTTTGGGGGTCCCGGAAATCCATGGCCGTCACCCCGCCCACCGAAGCCGCCATCTGGTCCAGCAGCCCGCAAGGCTTGCCAAAGTATACGTTTTCGGCATATTGGGCGATCATCGCCGCCTCTACCGGGTCTATCCGGCCGCCGTTGAACAGGCAGCTGACCACCGTTACCACCAAAATTTCAAAGGCAGCCGAACTGGAAAGCCCCGAGCCCTTCAGCACCTTCGTTTTTGTGTAGCAGTCGAACCCGCCGATCTCGTAGCCCAATTCCTTGCACCGGGCGCATATGCCCCGTATCAAAGAGCGGGAACCGTAATCTTCACGGTCTGGGGCCAGCTGGCGTATATCCACCTCGTCCACCCGGTCGTATTCCACCGATTTCAGCCGGATAACGTTTGTGCCGTTTTTCTTGGCCATGCCCACAATATCCAGGTCGATGGCCGCGGCCACCACCCGCCCATGGTTGTGGTCGGTATGGTTCCCGCCAATCTCCGTGCGGCCTGGGGCGCTGAAATAGCTTGCCCCGGCCGGGTCTCCAAAGAACGCCTCGAAGCCCCTTCGTATCTCCCGGTAGCGGGCCTGCTCCTTTTCCCAATTCCCGCCGTACAGCTTTTCCGCCGTGCATTTCATGTCTGCTCCCTGCCTTTCTTTATCCAGGGCCCCTATGCCCACCGGCCTTTTCCTGCTTCCCGCCGGGCCCTGCCGTCCTTCCAGCGCACGCCGTGCCTACTGCCCCAGCATCCGCCGGAATTCTTCCTCCGTCAACACCGGGATCCCCAGGGCCTGTGCCTTTTCCAGCTTGCTGCCCGGGTCTTCCCCAGCCAGCACATAGCTGGTTTTCTTGGACACCGCCCCGGTTACCCGGCCCCCCTGCCCCTCGATAAGGGCCTGGGCCTCTTTACGGCTTAGCGCGGGCAGCGTGCCCGTCAGCACGAACGCTTTCCCTGCAAAAGCTTCCCCCGCCTTCCGCTGCATATGCGCCCGCATGTTTACCCCCAGCCCCCGCAGCCGCTCTATAAGCTGCCGGGTGCTGCCGTGGGAAAAGAACCGCCCCACAGAAAGGGCCATGTCCGTGCCTATCCCGTCTATTTGCACCAGCGCGCTTTTGGCAATCTCCTTTTTCAGGGCCTGGGGATCTGCCATGCGCCCTTCCAGGCCGTGGACCTCCTCCGCCGCGCCTGTCAGGGCGTCCATAGAGGGGAACGCCCCGCAAAGCAGCTGGGCGGCCTTTACCCCGATATGGGGGATGCCCAAAGCGAATACCAGCCGGTACAGGTCGTTCTGTTTGGACTTTTCCACCGCCCCCACCAGGTTCTCCGCGCTTTTTTCCCCCAGCCGCTCCAGCTGGCTAAGCCTGCCTGCCTCTAGGGTATACAGGTCTGCGGGGGAGGACACCAGCCCTTCCCCCACCAGCTGCTCTAAAATAGCGGGGCCCAGCCCTTCGATGTCCATGGCGTCCCGGCTGGCAAAGTGGATCAGGTTCCGTAAAAGCTGGGCCGGGCATTGGGGGTTGGTGCACCGCACCGCGGCCTCCCCCTCTTCCCGCGCCACCTTTTCCCCGCAAGAGGGGCAGGCCTCCGGCAGGAAGAAGGGCGTGCTGCCCGGCGGGTTTTCCAGCACCCGCACCACCTCTGGGATGATCTCCCCGGCCTTGCGCATCACCACCCGGGAACCCACCCGGATGTCCTTTTCCGTGATGAAGTCCTGGTTGTGCAAGGTGGCCCGGCTGACGGTGGTGCCCGCCAGGGTTACCGGCTGGAACACCCCCGTGGGGGTCAGCACGCCGGTACGGCCCACGTTCACCTCGATGCCCGTCAGCACCGTCTCCTTCTCCTCCGGGGGGTATTTAAACGCCTCTGCCCACCGGGGGAACCGGGCGGTGCTGCCCAGTTCTTCCCGCTGGGAGAAGTCGTTCACCTTCACCACGGCCCCGTCAATGGGGAAGTCCAGCTCCCCCCGCTTCTCCCCCAGTTCCCGGATAAAGGCGACCGCCTCTGCCATATCCCCGGCCGTTTTATACAAGGGCGGGACCGTGAACCCCAGTTCCCGCAGCTTTTCCAAAGAGCCCGCATGGCTGGTCAGTCCCATCCCTTCGGCCAGCTGCACATTGAACACAAAAATGGAAAGCCCCCGCCCCGCCGTCACCCGGGGGTCCTTTTGCCGCAGGGAGCCCGCCGCCGCGTTGCGCGGGTTCTTGAAAAGCTTTTCCCCCAGCAGCTCCTGGCGCTCGCACAGCTTCGCAAAGCTTTTGTCCGAGAGGTATACCTCCCCCCGCACCTCCAGGAAAGGCACGGGCTCTGCCAGCCTTTTGGGGATCGTCCCGATGGTGCGCAGGTTCTCGGTCACGTCCTCCCCGGTCACCCCGTCGCCCCGGGTAGAGCCCCGGACAAATAGGCCGTTTTCATATTCCAACGCCACAGAAAGCCCGTCGAACTTGGGCTCTACCACATATTCAGGCTGGGGGACGGCCTCCCGCACCCGCCTGTCAAAGTCCCACAACTCCTCCTCGGAGAAGGAATCGTGCAAACTGCCCAGGGGCACCCGGTGCACGACTGGGGCAAAGGAGTTGTACACGGCCCCGCCCACCCGGTTGGTAGGGGAGTCTTCCGTCACCAGTTCCGGGAACTGGTCCTCCAGCCCCTCCAGCCTCCGGAACAGCGCGTCATATTCGAAGTCGCTGATCTCCGGCGCATCTTCGGTGTAATACTTCCTGGCGTGATAGCGCACCTGCTCCCGCAGGGCTTCCAGCTCTTTTTCCGCTTCTTTTCTTTCCATACCGCGCCTTTCCACTGGTTGAAAGCCTGTCTCAAACTCTGCCAGAAAGGGCTTTTTTAGGGAAAAGCCCTCCCTGGACCCCTACAAAACCTTCCTGCCCGCGCCTTTGCCGCCGCCGCGTATGATCCGCCGCCCGCCTAGGGCGCTTACCCCGCCCCCTTTGCCTGGGCGGGGAAGCGGTCTTCACGGTATAGCTGCAGCGGGACGTTGCCGCCCACCACCACCGTCTCTGCCAGCACCGTCTCCGAGGCCTCCGCCACCTGGGCCGAAAACCGCCGGGACTGGGAATAGGCCTGGGCCTCTACCCGCATGGTCAGCCGGTACAGGCTTTGGTTTACCCCGGCGGAGAGGAACTCCGTCTCAAAGTACAGGTCTGCCGAGCCCTCGAATTGCATGGCCACCGGCACAGGGAACCCCCGGCCGTTCAACAGGGCTATCGGGGTCAGGCTGCCAACAGGCACCCCCACCCGGGCCCTGCCGTTAAGCTCCCGGCCCAGTCGTTCCAGGATACCGGCCTTCAGCCGGTTCAGCCCGGCCGTGTCCGCCACCACCCCGGTAACCTGCCCTTCCTTGTCACGTTCTACGGTTATGTAAGAGCCTTCCCCATTTTCCAGCTCCGCATCCACCGCCTGGTGCACCTTTTCCAGCACATATCCCCTGGCGGCCTCCTGGGTCAGCTCTTCCGACAAGGAAGAAAGCCCCTGCTCGCAGCATATGCACACCAGCCCGGCCACTGCCGCTGCCAGCAGCAGCCAGCGCAGCCGCTTGCCGGCCGCCCTGCTTCGGGGCAGCCTGCGTCTCGCCGTTCTCATCACACCACCTCCGCAGTATCCGGCTCTGCCATACTACGCAGGAACGGCGGTTTCGGTGCGGCCCTGCCTTTATCCTTGGGCTTCCCCCGCCCGGATGCGCTCTACATAGGCGGTGCAGGCACTGTAGTAAGCAGCCGCCTCCGGGTCTTCCTGGATGGCCGGCACATCCCCGGCCCGCATCACCACATGCAGGCTTTGGCACAGCTCTAAAAACACCTGGGGGTCCCAAAGGTTCAGCCGGTCCTCATTGGGCGAAAAGCCTGCCAGCCCCTGGAACTCTGCCCAAGGCGCCATAGCGTTTTCATAGTCTGTGGCGTCACGGGGCATAGCTTTGCCGTCCGTATACTGGAAATACCCGCCGAATTCCTGGGAAAGCGTGCCGGAAAGGGCCTCCATAGCCGGCTTATCGCACAGGTAGACCATGACGCTGTTGGTGATGGCGTCCGCCGTAAACTGGGTCATAGAGGACTGCCACTGGTCCACGTCGCTGGTCTCTGGTACAAAGGGGTAAGCGGTCAGCTCTACCACCACTTTCCCATCCCCGTTGCGGTCGTCAGCGTATACGGTCAACAGCTCCTCCAGCTGCTTGCGCCCCGCCTCCGGCATGGCGTAGGCCGTGACCAGCCCCACCATGTAATCCGGCGAAGAGCGCAGCACCACAGTATACAGCAAGCTGCCCAGCACCAGCGCCACCGCCAGCCCCCCCAGCAGGAAATGCTTGTTGTTATTCCAATAGGCCCGCCTGCGGTTTTGAGGGGTATCCGGGGCCTTGTCCCCCTGGTGTATCAGCTCTTCCGTCTCGTCCAACAAATACCGTTCCCTTGCCATAATGCCTTACCGCGCTGCCAGGCCGCCAAAAGGCCCTTTGCCCAGCGCCGCTTCCTTTCCCTATATATAATTTCATGGCTGCCCGCGTTTACCCGCCGCAGCCGCCCGCCAATGGCGGGCGGCCTTGGACGCCAAGCGCCCCGGTCCCCCTTTTTTAACCCGCCGCCTTTGCGATGGCCTGCCGCAGGTCGGCCAGGATATCCTCCGGGTTTTCAATGCCTACCGAAAGCCGGATCAGGTCCGCCGGCACCCCGGCCTCTTGCAGCTGCTTCTCGGAAAGCTGCCGGTGTGTGGTGCTGGCCGGGTGCAGCACGCAGGTGCGCAGGTCTGCCACGTGGGTGACCACAGAAGCCATCCCCAGGCTGTCCATAAACCGCTGGGCCGCCTCACGCCCGCCCTTGATACCGAAGGACACCACCCCGCAGGAGCCCCCTGGCAGGTACTTCTTCGCCAGCTTGTGGTATTCGCTGCTCTCCAGCCCAGGGTAATTCACCCAGGCGATGTGGGGGTCGCTTTCCAGGTATTCCGCCACCTTCTGGGCATTGGCGCAGTGGCGCTCCATACGCAGGGCCAGGGTCTCCAGCCCCAGGTTCAGCAGGAAGGCGTTCATGGGCGCGGCCTGGGCCCCCAGGTCGCGCATCAGGTGGCAGCGGGCCTTGGCAAGATAGGCCGCCGGGCCGAACTGCTTGGTATAGACGACGCCGTGGTAGGACTCGTCCGGCTCGGTCAGGGCGGGGAACTTCCCGTTGCCCCAGTCGAATTTACCGGAATCCACGATCACGCCCCCCACCTGCACGGCATGGCCGTCCATATATTTTGTGGTGGAATGGACGACGATATCCGCCCCGAACTCGAAAGGCCGGCAGTTGATGGGCGTGGGGAAGGTGTTGTCTACAATCAGCGGCACCCCTTGCCCGTGGGCGGCCTGTGCAAATACCTCCAGGTCCGTCACTACCAGGGCCGGGTTGGAAAGGGTTTCCGCAAACACGCACCGGGTGTTCTCCCGCATGGCGGCCCGCAGTTCTTCCAGGGTGCTGGTGGCGGGCACAAAGGTTACCTCTACGCCCATTTCTTTCAGCGTTTTATAAAACAGGTTGAAGGTGCCCCCATATATGGCGCTGGAACACACCATGTGCTGCCCGGCTGTACAGATGTTCAGCACGGCCATCAGGGAAGCCGCCTGGCCGGAAGACGTGACCATGGCCCCCACGCCCCCCTCCAGGGCGGCGATCTTCCGCTCTACACAGTCCAGGGTGGGGTTGCCCAGCCGGGTGTAGAAGAAGCCCTCGGCCTGCAGGTCGAACAAGTCCCCCATCTCCTTCGAGCTTTCATAGGTATAGGTGGTGCTTTGTACAATGGGCATGACCCGGGGCTCCCCGTTGCCGGGCTTGTACCCTGCGTGGATGCACAGCGTATCTCTTGCAAATTCTTTCATGGTGACGACTTCCTTTCCAGTTTTTTCTTAATTCTCTTCCTAATTTTTCTTTATTAAGGGCTTAGGGCCTGTTTGAAAAATCGCAAATACCATCTTTTTGTCCAAAATGGGCGGTTTCTGTGTTGGAAGTCCTCGACATGCGACAGCATGTCTTGCGGTTTCCGCCTTGAAACCGCCTCGTTTTGTCTCAAAAATTCGGCACTTCCTCTATTTTCAAACAAGCCCTAACCGCCCCCATCGCGCTTCTTCCCCGTTACAAGCCTAAAAGGCCCTTTAGCCAGTTGGCCGCCCCGTCGGCCGCAAAAACGGTGAGCATCACGATGACCATGAAGGCTATGATAGACAAAGCCTGCACGAAAATACGCTTTTTCCGGGGCATTTCCTGAAACTCCTCCCCCGGCTCTTGGGCCTGTTCCCCCTGCGCCTGGGCCGAAAGCTCCTTGGCGGCGGGCAGATCCCTATAGCGCACCAGCACGCTTTTGTCAGTGGGCATCACCTCGCAGTCATAGAAATACCCGGCCTGCCCCTTGCCAAATTCCTCCAGCCGGCAGGCCACCCCCTTCTCCGCAAACAGTTCTTGCAGGCGCTGGGCTGTATACAGGTCGGCCCGGCGCAGGAACACATAGTCTTCCCCGGCCGCTTCCCGCAGCTTGTTGCTTTTGCAATTCGGGCACCGCATGGCGGAATCCCCGCACAGGCTGTGGCACTTGTTGCAGACGAGCATGCCCTTCCCCCCTTTCGCCTTTCTTTCGTATTTTCTAATGATACCCCAAACCGCCCGGTTTGTAAACACCATTTTCACCAATGGGCGGGTATTTTGCCCTGCGTCCCCCCTGCCTCCGGCTTGTCCAAAGGCCGCGTAAGACGGGCGCCTCATCCGCCATGAAGCGCCCGTCCCGCCAAATTTTTAACCAAACCAGCCTCCCTAGAAAAACACCGGCTGCACCTGCCGCCCTTCCAGCGCCCCCTCGATGGCCTCTTCCAGGCGGGAGAAATCCGCCACCAGGGAAAAGGGCTTTTTCACCGGGTCGTCTTGCCCCATGGGCACAAAATAGACGTTTTTCGTGTTCAGCAGCCGGGCCGCGTTCTGGCCCGAGGCCCCCAGGGCGTCGTTGCTGGCCAGGCACACCACCACGGGTATGCCAATGCGCAAAGACGACTTCACCGCCATGGTCACCGGCGTGTCTGTAATGCCCAGAGCCAACTTGGACAAAGTGTTCCCTGTACAAGGGCATATGGCCATCACATCCACCAGGCCTTTGGGCCCGATGGGCTCGGCCTCTGGGATGGTATGCAGCACCGGGCTGCCGCTTATCTCCTCCGCCCGCTTGATAAAGTCCCGGGCCCTGCCAAAGCGGGTGTCGGTTTCATAGGTGTTCTGGCTCATGATGGGTAAAATGCGATAGGCCCTTTGCAGGGCTTCCATCTGCCCCATGGCTTTCGATAATGTGCAGAAAGAGCCGCACATGGCAAAACCCACTGTCTTCATATCCTCTTACCAGCTTCCTTTCCAAAATGCAGACAGCCGCCATTACCGGCGCCTGCATGCGTCTCAAATTACGCGGGGTCCCCTGGACACATCCCGCCTGCCGCTACGGGCGGGACCGTCAATAAGCCATCATATTGCACACGGCCTCCTTGATAAGCTCCCCGGCCGCTTTGGGGGATTTCCGGCCGGGCAGGCCTGGCTGGGGCAGCACCCGCAGCCCCAGCTTTTCGGCCGCTTCCAGGTCTATGCCCCCCGGCGAGGAGGCCAGCTCGAACAGCAGCGCGCCCGGTTGCTGCCGCTCCAGCTCCCGCCGGCCCAGCACCTGGGCCGGCACCGTGTTGAAAATCAGGTCATACCCCCCGCCAATCTCCTCATAACAGGGGGCCCCGCAGCCCAGGGCCCGGATAGCCGTCCGGTCCTTGGGCTTCCGGGCACAGCAGTCTACCCGGGCGCCCAGGCCCCGCAGCGCCAGGCACAGGGCCTTGCCAATGCGGCCAAAACCTGTCACCAAGCACCGGCTGCCGTTTATGGCGCCTTCCCAACTTTCAACGGCGGCCCCCACGGCCCCTTCCGCCGTCAAGACCGCATTGCCAACCAGCAGCTCTTCCCGTTCATAATAGTCCTGGCAGTCCGCCTGTCCCCACAAAGGGGAGGTAGCCAGCAGCGGCCCCAGCATCCCGCCCAACACCCGCTTCCCTTTAAAAAGCGCCGCAAAGCCCTCTGTAAGGGCAACGGGCTCTTTGGCAAAGGGCGCGAACAAAACCTTGCCGTCCCGCGTGGCCGGCAAGGGCAGCACAACCGCGCCGCACCGCCCGCATAACTCCTCTGGCTCCGCCTGTTCCAGCCCCTGGGCTTCCGGGCAACCCTCCATGCGGCTGGCCAGCACTGGCCAGCCCTCCTCCGCCAGGGCCCGGGCCAGGTATGCCTGCCTCCGGTCGCCCCCCAGTACCCCAATGGTCTTGTTCCCTTTCATAAACTGTCAAACCTTTCGGTATAAACTCGCCTACGCCTGACATCCCTATACTATGGCAGGCCCGGCTTTTCTGTGACAGGCCCGGGGGAAAGGGCGTCTCCAAAAAAAATTTGCAACACCCCCTTGCAATATACCCTATAGGGGTATATAATAAAGGCATACTAGATACCCGCCCCGGGTATACTGGGATCTTGTATGGAAAGGGGCCGATACGATGGAGGAAGGGCAAAAAAGCTGCTGCCGCTACAAGGCCACCCCCCGCAGCCCGGATGCGCTGCGCCTGCTGCAAAACCGCCTGAACCGCATGGCGGGCCAGCTGAAGGGGATTGCCAAGATGCTGGAAGAAAACCGGTATTGTGGGGACGTCCTCACCCAGGTGGCCGCTGTTGAAAGCGCCTTGCAAAGCTTCGGGTACCTGGTGCTGCATGAACACCTGGAGACCTGCGTGGCCGAACAGGTGCGGGCAGGCGACGAAAACGTAATGGAGGAGACCCTGGAGTTGATAAAAAAATTGAAATAACCGTTTGCAATCCCCCCGCCTTGCGGGACAGCCGCCTGCCTGGAATACAGTAAACGCACTTGAAGAGCTGGGCATACCCATTTTCAAACCAGCGGTTGCGCCGCCGCTTCACGGGAAGGGGGCCCTTGTAAGCCGCGTTCACTATAAACCGGCACAATGCTTGAAAGAGGGAGTGTGGTATGGACGATGACTACTGAAAAATTTGCTGTGACCGGCATGACCTGCGCCGCCTGCCAAGCCAACGTCACCCGCCGGGTGCGGAAGGTGCCCGGCGTGCAGGACGTTGACGTAAGCCTGCTGGCCAACCAGATGACCGTTACCTACGACCAGGGGGCCGTAGATGAAACTGCCATCTGCGCGGCGGTTCGGGAGATCGGCTATGGGGCCGAGCCCGCCCAGCCCGCCGCCTCCGTTGCCAACGGGGCCCCCAGCCGGGATTTCCGCAGCCAATGGCAGAAACGGCAAGAGCTGGCCGAAAACGAACAGGAATCTATGAAAAACAGGCTTATTGCCTCCATTATTTTGCTTATCCCCCTGATGTATGTGGCCATGGGGGCCATGATGGGCCTGCCTGTGCCCGGTTTTTTTACCGGTATGGAAAACGCCCTCCTTTCCGCCCTGACCCAGCTGCTCATTACCATCCCCATTTTGCTTTTGAACCGGAAATTCTACACCGCCGGCCTGAAAGCCCTGTGGAAACGCAGCCCCAACATGGACTCCCTGGTGGCGGTGGGGTCGGGGGCCTCTTTGGTATATGGCATATTCGCCCTGTACCGCATGGCCTGGGGCTTCGGCCATAACGACATGGCCCTGGTACACCAGTATGCCCACGACCTGTATTTCGAGTCCAGCGCCATGATTGTCACGCTGGTGACCGTGGGCAAATACCTGGAAAGCCGCTCGAAAGCCAAAACCAGCGGCGCCCTGGATAAGCTGTTGGACCTGGCCCCCAAGACCGCTACGGTAATACGGGACGGCGCGGAGGCCACCATCCCCGCCGCCCAAGTACAGCCCGGGGACACGGTGGTCATCCGGCCGGGGGAAAGCATACCTGTGGACGGCACGGTGGTGGAGGGCCGCGGGTATGTGGACCAATCTGCTATAACGGGGGAAAGCATCCCCGTAGAGCGGGGGTCTGGCGACCCAGTGCTGACGGCTACCATCAACAAAAACGGCAGTTTCCGTTTCACGGCCTCCAAGGTAGGGGACGACACCACCCTGGCCCAGATCATCCGCCTGGTGGACGAGGCGGGCAGTACGAAGGCCCCTATCGCCCGGCTGGCAGACAAGATCAGCGGCGTGTTTGTGCCGGTAGTCATGGCCGTCGCCCTGGGGACAGCCATTGTGTGGCTGCTGGCAGGCCAGACCTTTGAGTTTGCCCTGTCCTGTGGTATTGCTGTGCTGGTGATTTCCTGCCCCTGCGCTTTGGGCCTTGCCACACCAGTGGCCATCATGGTGGGCACTGGCAAGGCGGCTGAATACGGCATTTTGGTCAAATCGGCGGAAAGCCTGGAAAACCTCCACCGTATTGACACCGTGGTGCTGGACAAAACCGGCACCCTGACCAGTGGCCAGCCAGTGGTGACGGACATCTTGCTGCAGGGCGGGCCCTATACGGAGGACGACCTGCTGGCCCTGGCCGCCGGGCTGGAAGCGGGCAGCGAGCACCCCCTGGCCCAGGCCGTGATAGAGTGCGCCAAGTCCAAGGGTATAGAGCCCCTGGCGGCGGAAGGCTTTACCGCCACGGCTGGCCGCGGCGTACAGGCCACGGTAGGCGGGGCCCTATGCCTGGCAGGCAACCTGGCCTTTTTAAAGGACAACGGCCTAGAAAGCACGCCCGCCTATCACGAGGCCGAATCCCAGGGGGGGAAGCTGGCCAAACAGGGAAAGACCCCCCTCTTCTTCGTGGCAGGGCGGCAGCTGTTGGGCATCATCGCGGTGGCGGACACCCTGCGGGAATCCAGCCTGGCGGCGGTCAAACGTTTCCATCAAATGGGCCTGAAAGTGGTCATGCTGACAGGGGACAACAAGGCCACCGCCGAGGCCATCCGCCAACAGGCAGGCATCGAAGAGGCGGTGGCGGACGTGCTGCCCGGTGAAAAGGAAGCGGCCATCCGGAATCTGCAGGGGCAAAACCGCCGGGTTGCCATGGTGGGAGACGGCGTGAACGACGCGCCGGCCCTCGCGCGGGCAGACATCGGTATTGCCATCGGGGCGGGGACGGACATTGCCATCGACTCGGCGGACGTGGTGCTGATGAAAAGCTCTTTACAGGACGTTTGCACGGCCATCGAACTGAGCAAATCGGTCATACGCAACATCCGCATGAACCTGTTTTGGGCGTTTTTCTATAACGTGCTGGGTATCCCCGTGGCCGCCGGGGCCCTGTGGCCGCTGTTCGCCCTGAAGCTAAGCCCCATGCTGGGGTCCGCCGCCATGAGCCTAAGCTCGGTGTGCGTGGTGGCCAACGCCCTGCGGCTGCGGTTCTTCCAGGACAAGGGCCGGAATCTCGAAGCCCCTGCACAGCCCCAGCCCGAAAACGCGCAGGCGCCTGCAGCGCGGCCTGCCAAGGCTATCGAAAACGGACCGACACAAACGGAAAACGTGAAGGGAGAAAACAACATGAAAAAAATATTGACTGTAGAAGGCATGATGTGCGCCCATTGCCAGGCCCATGTACAGAAAGCCCTGGCCGGGGTGGCCGGGGTGGCTAACGCCACGGTGGACCTGGAGGCCAAAACCGCCACAGTAGAGCTCTCCGCCGACGTGGCTGACGATATCCTCTTGGCCGCTGTAAAGGAAGCCGGCTACGAGCCCACCGGCTGCCAGCCCGCTTAGGGCCTCCGGCGGCTTAGGGCTTCGCCCTAAGAACCCACCAGGGGACACAGCCCCCTGGACCTCACCTCGGGGTGCCGCCATAGGCAGTCCCGCTGGCCCGCGTGCGCGGGCTGGAAAGCAACAAGGGAGCCCCTCGGAAAGTGAACTTTCCGAGGGGCTCCCTTGTTGCTTTCCGTTTTGACCGCAGGTCAAAACCAACGGGACGGATGGATGCGGCTGGGTTTGCCTCCCCGATATCCGTCCGCTACCGGGCACAAAAGGCCGCCGCTTTTGCCCGGGTGGGTGCGGGAAAAAGTTCTGGAAAGGTCAAGGGAAACTTCTTGCAAGAAGTTTCCCTTGCAGGGTTTGGGGTGGAACCCCAATTATTTTGTAACCAGGTTGACCAGCTTGCCGGGGACGTAAATCTCCTTTACCAGGTCTTTGCCGGCTATCTCGGCGGCCACCTTGGGGTCGGCTTTGGCCTGGGCCAGGGCATCCTCTTTGGAGATGGCTGCGGGGACGGTCAGCCGGGCGCGCACCTTACCCTTGATCTGCACCACGATCTCAATGGTATCCTCTTTGCATTTGGCTTCATCATACTGGGGCCAAGCCTGCCGGGCTACCAGGCCTGCGCCCAGGCCGCAGGCCTCCCAAACCTCCTCTGTGACATGGGGGGCGAAGGGGTTGAGCAAAATGGTGAAGATGCGCAGCTCGTCTTTTGTAATGTCCCCTTGGGCCGTAATATCGTTCATCAGGGCCATCAGGGCGGCAATGGCGGTGTTGAACTTCAGCGCCTCTGTGTCCTCCCCCACTTTCTTGATAGCGCGGTGGAAAGGGCCTTCCAAGGCGGGCCGGATGCCCTGCCCGCCGCAAAGGATGGTTTGCAGGTTCCAATAACGGTCTACCAGGCGGCGGCAGCCCTTGATGCCCGCGCTGCTCCAGGGGGCGGCCTTTTCAAAGTCGCCGATGAACATCTCGTACAGGCGCATGGTGTCCGCGCCATACTCGTCCACAATGTCGTCCGGGTTCACCACGTTCCCACGGGATTTGCTCATCTTCTGGTTGTCTTCGCCCAAGATCATCCCGTGGCTGGTGCGCTTCTGATAGGGCTCTGGCGTGGGCACGATCCCCTGGTCGTAAAGGAATTTGTGCCAGAACCGGCTGTACAGCAGGTGCAGGGTGGTGTGCTCCATGCCGCCGTTGTACCAGTCGATGGGGGACCAATAGTCCAGGGCTTCCTTGCTGGCCAAGGCTTTGCCGTTGTGGGGGTCCATATACCGCAGGAAATACCAAGAGGACCCCGCCCACTGGGGCATGGTGTCCGTCTCCCGCTGGGCGGGGCCACCGCAGTGGGGGCAGGTGGTGTTCACCCAATCGGCCATGTGGGCCAGGGGGGATTCCCCGTTGTCCGTAGGCTCATAGCTTTCCACCTGGGGCAGGCGCAGGGGCAGCTCGCTCTCGTCGATGGGCTGCCAGCCGCACTTCTCGCAGTATACCATGGGGATAGGTTCGCCCCAATACCGCTGGCGGGAGAAGACCCAGTCCCGCAGCTTATAGTTTATTTTAGCGTGGCCAATGCCCTTTTCCTCTAAGAAACAGGTAATCTTCTTTTTGGCCTCGTCCACGGTAAGGCCGTTCAGGATATCGGAATTGACCATAATGCCGGTGGCGCAGTCGGTAAAAGGCGCCTCTTGCACGTCCCCGCCCTTTACCACCTCGACGATGGGCAGGCCAAATTTTTTGGCAAAGTCCCAGTCCCGGTCGTCGTGGGCTGGCACCGCCATGATGGCCCCGGTGCCGTAGCTGACCAATACATAGTCCGAAATAAAGATGGGGATTTCCTTGCCCGTGACAGGGTTTGTGGCCGTTACGCCGCAAAGCTTTACGCCGGTCTTGTCCTTCTGCATCTCTGTGCGCTCGAAGTCGGACTTCTTCGCCGCCTGGGCCTGGTATTCCCGCACAGCCTCCAAATTCTGAAGCTTGTCCACCCACTTCTCGATATAGGGGTGTTCTGGGGAGATGACCATATAGGTGGCGCCGTACAGGGTGTCGGGCCGGGTGGTGTAAACGGTCAGCTTATCCCCGGCGGACGTGGCAAAGTCCACCTCCGCGCCGGTGGAACGGCCTATCCAGTTCTTCTGCTGGGCTTTCACCCGGTCGGGGTAATCCACCAGGTCCAGGTCGTCGATAAGCCGCTGGGCATACGCGGTAATCTTCAGCATCCACTGGCTCTTCACCTTGTGTACCACCTCGCTGCCGCAACGTTCGCACACGCCGTTGACCACCTCTTCGTTGGCCAGCACGCACTTGCAGCTGGTGCACCAGTTCACGTTCATTTCCTTTTTATAGGCCAGGCCCGCCTTGTACAGCTGCAAAAAGATCCACTGGGTCCATTTGTAGTAATCCGGGTCGATGGTGGTGACCTCCCGGCTCCAGTCGAAGGAAATGCCCAGGGACTTGATCTGCTTGGTAAAGCGGGCGATGTTGTCCCGGGTGATGCCCTCTGGGTGGACATGGTTCTTGATGGCGTAGTTTTCAGCGGGCAGGCCGAAAGCGTCCCAGCCGATGGGGTACAGCACGTTATAGCCCTGCATGCGGCGCTTGCGTGCCACCACGTCCAGGGCGGTGTAGGGCCGGGGATGGCCCACATGCAGCCCCTGGCCAGAGGGGTAGGGGAACTCGATAAGGGCAAAATATTTGGGCTTTTCGCTGTGCTCGTCCTCCGCGTGGAAAACCCCCGCTTCCTCCCATTTCCCCTGCCATTTGGGCTCAACGGCTTTGTGGTCATATTTCATCTTCTATCATCCTTTCAGCTTCTAGCTTTCCGCATTACAGGCCAAATTTTGCCCGGTATCGCTCGGGGCTTTCCATATATTCCCGGTACTTCTCCCGCAGGCAGTTCCCGCACGGGCGATATCCCGCCGCCAGCGCCGTTTTCTCGTCCGCAAAAAATACGCGGGACCTCTCATAGCTGCCCGGGAACCGCCGGATGGCGGACAAGGCGCTGGGACAGTCGAGCCTGCCGTAAATTTTCAGCTTGCTGTTCCCGCCAAAGGCCCCTGGGATTTCCGATCCATATGGCTTTCCGTCCCCGCCCAGCAGCTTATACATGGCCCGCTCCCTGCCAGTCTGCCTTTTCCCCGTCGGCCCACAGCCTGTCCAGGTCATAGAAATCCCGGCCCTCCTGGGTGAAGATGTGCACCACCACGCTGGAGTAGTCCAACAGTATCCAAGAATTAGAGCGGTAACCCTCGATACGGGCAGGGGCGGCGCCCTGGGCCTTCAGGTGCTCCTCCAGCTGGTCGGCCAAGGCCCGGACGTGGATATTGCTGATGCCGGTGGCGATGACAAAGTAATCGGCCAGGCTGGAGATGTCGTCTATCTTTATCACGTTGATGCGCTCGGCTTTTTTCTCGTCCAGCAGCCGTGCCGCCTGTTTTGCAGTCTCAAATGGTTCCATAGGCTTCACTTCCTTTTTTCTAATTCCCATAGGGCTTCGTTATAGGCCTGGATAGAGCGGGGCTCTAAGGTATACCGCCGCTCCATGCGCTCTTGTATGGTAAACGCGATGCCCTCTATCATCACTTCCTCCAGGCTGCTGTGGGAAAGCGCCCGCAGCTTATCCACGCCGGGGTAATCCCGGTCGGCCGAGATATAGTCTGCCACAAAAAGCACCTTGTCCAGCCGCGTCATGCCGCTTTTGCCTCCCGTGTGGCAGGCAATGGCGTCTAAAACCTCCCGGTCCTGCAGGCCCAGCACATGCCGCACATAAGCCGCCCCAGACACCGCGTGCCACAGCTTTTGGTTGCGGCGCTCTGCCTCTGACAGCATTATACCAAACTTATCGATGATTTTCAACTGCTCCTCTTCCGCCGTGTCTTTCATAATATCGTGGAGGATACCCGCCAGCCGGGCTTTCTCCACGTCGGCCCCATACCGCCGGGCCAGCTCTGCGCAGCATGCCGCCACGCACTGGCAATGGTAGAACCTTTTTCCCGTCAGGTGCCTTTGCACCTCTTGTTCGCATTCTGTAAAAGTCATGTTCCGCCTCCTGGTTTCATTCGCAGATATGGCAGCGTGCCGGGGCCGCCTTACGCCCCCGGCCGGTACAGCCCCTTTTCCGCAATGTAGCGGGCCACGCTGCCCGGCACCAGCCCGTCAAGGGGCTTCCCCCCCGCCGCCAGCTGCCGCACCTGGGTGGAAGACGCCGGGAAATAAGGGATGCCCTCTACATGGCAGCGCGCGGAAAAATCCCGCCGCAGCTGGGCGGCCTTTTCCAGCAGCTTGCCCATGCCGTCCGGGCTGCGGGGGGTACAGCATAAATCGGCCAAGGCCATGATAGCCTCCGGCCGGTACCACCTGTCCACAGTCAGGAACATGTCCTCCCCCATCAACAGGTAGAACCGGTCCTCTGGGTACAGGGCCCGCAGCTGCTCCAGGGTATCGGCGGTATAGCTTTTGCCAGGGCGCTGCAGCTCGATCTCGCACAGCCGGACAGGCGCGGCCTCCACCTTTTCTATGGCCAGCCTGCACATTTCCAGCCGGTCCTCTGGGCTGGCCAGGGCGTAGGCCCGCTTGTGGGGCGGGGTGCCCGTAGGGATGAGCAGCACCCGGTCTAAGGAAAGGCGGCGGATGAATCCCTCTAACAGATGCACATGGCCGCTGTGGATGGGGTTGAAGGTGCCGCCGTATATGCCGGTCTTCATGGGCGCGGCCGGGGCAGGACGATCTTCGGGTCTTTTTTCCTGGGGCGGTACAGCACGAATTTCGAGCCGATGACCTGCACCACGTCGCTGCGGGTGTCCCGGGCGATGGCTTCCGCCGCCTCCCGGGGGGAAACAGGGCAGGAATCGGGCAGGACGCGGCCCTTGATCAGTTCCCTCTTTTCCAGGGCGCTGTCCGCCTGGGCGCTGATCTCCGGCCCCAGGCCGGATTTGCCTACCATCAAAATAGTATCCTCAGCCACAGCCAAAGAGCGCAGGTATGCCCGCTGCTTGCTTGTCAACATGTCGCTTTCCTCCTCTCAGCCGAAGACCTCTTCCCCGGCTTCATCATAAAAATGCAGGTCCGCGGCCGTTTGCAGGCCCAGGTCGCGGAAGACAAAAATGTCCACAAATGCATCCCCCAGCTGCCCGCTGCCGCCCTCCATCTCCCCCAGCGTGAAGCGGTAGGAATCTACCCGGCGGCTGCGGTTGTCCCCGTATACAGCCAGAAGGACCTCTTTGCCGTCTGCCAGGTTGAAGTCATAGCGGCCATACAGCCCGTCCGTGCTGCCGCCCCCAAAGTAGCTGTAGCGGTCGTGGAAGACCGGGTTACGGGCCAGCAGCACCAGCTTCAGGTCCGGGTCGCCCACAACGCGGTATACCCCGGCAAAATACCCAGAGTGGGCGTTGCAGTCATAGACCTCCTCTACATTTTCCATCTGCTTGTCCCGCAGGAACTGCGCAAGGCTCTCCTCGTCCGTAACGGGGCTGGTGGTTATATACTGCCACAGGAAAAATATGCCGCCCACCACGCCCACGGCAATGGCGACAAACAGCAGGTATGCCCCCAGCTGCTTCCGGTTTAACTTATCCAAAGGCGCGCCCCCCTTACCGCTGTGGATTCCCAGCCAGATAAGCCCGCAGCTTCTTTTCAAAATCCGCGAAGGCGTGGCCCCGGTGGCTGCGCTTGTCCTTTTCCTCGTTAGAGATCTCCCCGAAGGTCACCTCCCCCTGGAGGAAGATGGAATCGTACCCAAAGCCGTTTTCCCCCCGGGATTCCGTGGCGATCTCCCCAAAGCACTTGCCCTCCGCGTCAATACGGTCCCCATTGGGGAATACGCAGCACACGGCGCTGACAAAATGGGCCCCCCGCTGCCCTTTGGGCACGCCCTCCAGCTTTTCCAGCACCGTCAGGCGGCGCTTGCCGGGCTCTGCAAAGCGGGCGGAATAGATACCCGGCGCGCCGTCCAGGTAATCCACACACAGGCCAGAGTCGTCCGCCACGGCCGGCAGGCCGGTTTCCCGGCAGGCGGCCTGGGCCTTGATGAATGCGTTCTCGGCAAAGGTAGCGCCGTCCTCCTCGGGTTCGGAAATATCCATGGTGACGGCCTCGATGCCCATGGGCCCTAACAGGCGTTCAAACTCTACCAGTTTCCCCTTGTTGTGGGTTGCGATGACGAATTGCATGGCGTTCCCTTCTTTTTTCTTATTTTTTGTTGTTTTTTTGGCCTCCGGCGGCTTACGGAACTTTTTTTGAGGAAAAAAGTTCCTTAAGAATCCTCAAAAAACCTTCCCGCCGCTTGCCGGACAGAGATAGGGTTCCCGTCAGCCCCGCCGGCCAAAGGGCCAGAAACGGCGCTTCTTTTTTTCTGTTGACTGTTCAGTGGGCTCCTCTTCCGGTTCGCCAACCTCCATGGCGGGCAACTCCCATTGGATGGGCGCGGGGGCTTCTTCCTCTTGCCCTATTAGCCCCTCTTCCAGCCCGCCAACCTCCATGGCGGGCCGTTCCCACTGGGTAGGCGCGGGGGCTTCTTCAGGTTCCGGCCCCACCGGCCCTTCCTCTGGAGCGGCTGGGGGTTCTATTTCTTCCTCCAATGCCTCTCTAGGCTCCGGCTCTTCCCCCGGCCTATTCGAAACGGCCTTCTCCTCCAATGGCGGCCTGCCCTCCGTATCGAACAGGGCGGCGGCAAAAGCCGCGGCGTCAAAGGGCTGCAGGTCGTCCACCTGTTCGCCCACGCCGATGAATTTCACCGAAAGGCCCAGTTCCCGCTTGATGGGAAGCACCACGCCGCCTTTGGGGGTTCCGTCCAGTTTGGTAAGCACAATGCCCGTAATGCCCGCCGCGCTTTGGAACTCCCGGGCCTGGTGCACAGCGTTCTGCCCTGTGGCTGCGTCCAATACCAGCAAGGTCTCCCGGTCGCAGCCAGGCAGTTCCCGGTCGATGATACGGGATATTTTAGAAAGCTCGTCCATCAGGTTTTTCTTGTTGTGCAGCCGCCCGGCCGTGTCGCAGATGACTACGTCCGTCCCACGGGCCTTTGCGGCGGCGATGGTATCGAACACCACGGCGGCGGGGTCGGCGCCCTCGACATGCTTGACGATAGGCGCCCCGGCCCGCTGGGCCCACACCTCCAGCTGCTCGATGGCCGCCGCCCGGAACGTGTCGGCCGCGCCCAGTATCACAGACTTGCCCTCCTGCTGCAGGCGGCTGGCCAGCTTGCCGATGGTGGTGGTTTTGCCCACGCCGTTGACGCCGATGACCAGAATGACCGAGGGCCGGGTGGAGACATGCAGGGCGTCGTCCCCCTGCAAAAGCCCGGCCACCGTGTCCTGCAGTTCCCCCATGATAAGGCCGGGGTCCGTCAGGCCTTTCTGCTTCACCCGCTCCCGCAGCTGTTGGGTAATATAGGTGGCGGTGTCCACGCCCACGTCCCCCATTACCAAAAGCTCTTCCAGCTCTTCAAACAGATCTTCGTCTATCTTGGTGAAAGAGTTCACCATCTGGGTAATCTGCCCGCTGATGCTGTCCCTGGTCTTCTTCAGCCCGTCCCGTATTTTTTCAAAAAAGCCCATGCGTTCCACCTTCCTCTTTTTAATATGCGGCGGCTACCGGTTCATCCAAACCAAACCCGCCATGCTGAGAATCCCCACGGCTGGGGCTATAACAGCTACCACACAGCGCGCCTTAAAGCGGTCTTCCTTACATAGTAAGTATATCCCCCGGCACAGCAGAACGCCAAGCAGGCCGCCGATACCGTTGAGCAGCACATCGTCAATATCGCCGATCCCCATCTTAAAAGTAAACTGAACGGCCTCCACCGCCACGCTCACCAAAACAACCAGCAAAGTGTTTTTCCATATGGCCTTGTCCCTGTTGAATAGGGTAACATATACGCCCAAAGGAATAAATATTGCCACATTCCCGCCTATATTGCTGACGGCAAGCCCGCGTATGAAATCAGGGTCCAGCGGCGGGGCGCCGCCGGTTGCTAGGTCTGTACCTGTAAAAAAGGCGAGGATGCCCCGCAGGGGGATCAAATTGACTGACCGCACAGCATGGCGCTGGCGGAACAAAATCAACACAAGAAGTAAGATATAGAAAACGAATACGCTGTACAGCAAAATATTTATGAACGCCCTTTTCCATTTTGCCCGTCCATCCATCTGTAAAACCCTCCTCGCGTGTGGTAACCCGTCAACCCCCAAAGGGCCCGGGGGCGGCGGGTCAAGCCGTGAACTCGGCGGCTTCCTCGGTCTTCAACGCCAGCAGTTTGGAGACGCCCTGGTCCTGCATGGTAACGCCGTACAGCATGTCGGAACCCTCCATAGTACCGCGGCGATGGGTGATGGCAATGAACTGGGAACGGCCGCTCATGCGCCGCAGGTACTGCGCAAAGCGGCTGACATTTACATCGTCCAGGGCAGCCTCGATCTCGTCCAGCACGCAGAAGGGGGGCGGGTTTACCCGCATGATGGCAAAATAGATCGATATGGCCACCAGGGCTTTTTCCCCGCCGGAAAGGGCCTCGATATGGCTGACGATCTTGCCCGGGGGCTGTACCTTGATCTCAATCCCGCTGTGCAGTACGTCCGCCTCGTCGGTAAAGGAGAGCTGGGCCCCGCCGCCGCCAAACAGCTCTTGGAAGATAGAACCGAAATTCTGGTTGATCTGGGCGAAACGCTGGGTAAATTGCTCTTGCATGTGGCGGGTAAGGTCGTCGATCAGATCTACAAGCTCTTTCTTAGACTTCTCCACGTCCGCCACCTGGCCGCTGAGGAAGCCGTACCGCTCTGACACCTCTTGGTATTCCACCACCGCCCCCAGGTTCACCGAGCCCAATGCCTTGATCTTGTTTTTCAGCTCCTGCAGGCGGCGCTGGGCGGCAGGCAGGTCGTCTATCTTCACGCCTACCTCCTCGGCCTCCCGGCGGGTAAGCTCATATTCCTCCCACAGCCGGGAAAGGACGCCGTCATACTCCCGCTGTAAGTTCTCCGACCTCTCTTGCAGCCGGGCCAGCTCCCGTCCCACGTTTTCCCGGGTGGAAGCGGCCTCCCGTTCTTGTATCCGCAAGGCCGCGGCTTCCTTTTCCAGCTCCGTGCGCCGGCCGGCGGCTTCCTCCGCCTGCCGGCGCTGGCCGGCGGCCTGTTCCCGCAGGCTGGCCACAGCTTGCCGCTGCTGGGCAATCTGCCCTTCTAGGGACCGGTTTGTTTCTTCTAGCTCTTGGATCTGCCTGTGCAGGCCGGCCGCCAACCCGCTGGAATTATCCCGGCGGGCCTCCAGCTGGCGGATAGCCTCCAACAGGGCGTCCCGGTCCTTCTGGGCGGAAAATTCGCTGAGGCGCAGGGCCTGGATGGTCTCGCTAATCTCCTGGCACCGGGCGTTCTGCTCCTCCCGGGCCCCCACCAAACGGCGGCTTTCCTCCTGAGATCGCTCCGCCTGGCTTTCCAGCCCTTCGATATTCTTCCTGCAGGCAGCGCAGGCGGCTTCCAGCTCTTCCAGGCGACCGGCGGAATCCCGGCGCTCCCGTTCCAGCCCGTCCAAACCCGCCCGGATGGAATCCAGCTCCTTCTCGGCCCGGGCTTTTTCAGCGGCGATGCGGACGCGCTCTTCCTGCAAGGCCTGCAGTTCCCCCCGGGCCGCGCCCAGCTGTGCCTCGCAGGCGGAAACCTCCTGTTGGCGTTCCCTGTGGGCCGTCTCCGCCGCCTGGGCCTGCCGCTGCAAACCGGCCGCTTTTTCCTTGACGCGCTGGATCTCCGAAAAACGGCTGAGCAGCCCAGAGTTCCGGGCATGAGAGCCGCCGGTTAAAGAGCCGCCCGCGTTGACCACCTGACCGTCCAGGCTGACCACCCGGAAGCGGTAACCGGTGCGCTTGGCAATGGCCACGGCGCTGTCCAAATCTTCCGCTACCGCCACCCGGCCTAAAAGGGAATCCCGTATACCCATATATTGGGGCTGGCACTGGCACAGGCCGGCCGCTATCCCCACGAAGCCGGGCATAGCCTCCATCTCCCGGGCGTCCAGCATCCGGCCCTTGATGGTGGTCAAGGGCAAAAACGTGGCCCGGCCCAGGTCCCGACGCTTTAAAAGGCCAATGGCGTTTTTGGCGTCCTGCTCGGTCTCCACCACGATGTTCTGCATAGCCGCGCCCAGGGCCGTTTCCAGCGCCACCGCATACTCCCGGGGCACCTGCAAAAGCTTGGTAACAGGGCCGCAGATGCCTTGCAGCATCCCCCGGCCCGCCTCTTTCATCACAGCTTTGACGCTTTGGGCAAACCCTTCCAGGTTCCGTTCCAGGTCCTCCAAAAGCCGGGCCCGGCGCAGCTGCTCGTTCACGTCCAGGGTAAGCCTGTCCCGTTCCTCTTGGGAGGCCTGTAAACGCTTCCGCCGGGAATCCAGCCGCATTTCATAGCCTTTTACCGCGTTTTCCTGGGCGGCAATGGCCTGCCCAGCGCCTGCCAGCATGTCCGCCAGCTCTTGGGCCTCGGTTTGGGCCGCCGCCTCCCTTTCCTGGGCCTGTTTCACGCTGTCCTCCACCGCCCCGGCCCGCAGGCGTATCTCGGCCATGGAAGACTGGGCGGAAGTAAGGCGGATACGCTCTTCAGCCAGGCTGGCGTTCAGCCCGGCCAATGCCTCCGCTGCCTGCTCCAGCTGCCGGGTAGCTTCGTCGGCCCCCTGGCGCAGCTTTTCCAGGCGGCCTGAAAAGGAAAGCAGATTATCATGGCTTTTGGCAATCTGCCCCTCCCGCTCTTGGGCCTCCCGCTGCTTCCGGGCGATCTCCTGCCCCGTCTCCTCTGCCGAACGCTGTGTTTCCTTGATCTCCCCCTCCAGGCGCAGCACATCCTGGCTGTTGTGGGCGATGTCGTTTTCCAAAAGGCCAATGTCCCCCTCGGCCCGCAGGGCCTGTTCTTCCAGGGAGGCGGCCTGTGCCCGGCACTGGTCCATACCGCTGGCGCACTGGTTGGTCTCCCGCAGGTTTTCCTCGGCCCGGGCGGCGATGCGGGCAAGGCCTTCTTCTACCTCTTGATGCTGGGCGCGGGCCTGGTCCAGCTTGTCCTCCTGCTCCCGCAGGGCCTGGCCGGAACGTTCCAGTGTTTCCAGCCAGATGCCGATCTCCAGGCCCTTCTTCTCCCCATCATAGGCAATGAACCGCTCTGCCTTCTCCGCCTGGACGCGCAAGGGCTCTACCCGGCTTTCCAGTTCCGAAAGGATATCCCGCAGGCGCACCAGGTTTTCTTCCGCCTTTTGCAGCCGGCGCTCGGACTCTTCTTTCCGGTAGCGGAAACGGGAGATGCCCGCGGCCTCCTCAAAGATTTCCCGCCTGTCCTCGCTGCGGGCGGCCACGATACTGTCGATCTTGCCCTGGCCGATGATGGAATAGCCGTCCCGCCCCAGGCCTGTATCCATAAACAGCTCGTTGATGTCTTTCAGGCGTACGGCCGTCCTATTCAATAAGTATTCACTTTCGCCAGAGCGGTAGTACCGGCGGGTGACGGCCACCGTGTCGTTATCGAAGGGCAGCCCCCGGTCGGCGTTGTCAATAGTAAGGGTGACCTCGGCAAAGCCCTGGGCGCGGCGCTCTGGCGTGCCGCCGAAAATCACGTCCTCCATCTTCGAGCAGCGCAGCGTGCGCACCGACTGCTCACCCAGCACCCAGCGCATGGCGTCGCTGATATTGCTTTTGCCGCTGCCATTGGGCCCCACCACCGAGGTGATGCCCGGCTCGAACCGCAGCGTGGTCTTGTCCGGGAAGGTCTTGAAGCCCTGCAATTCCAAAGACTTTAAAATCATAGCTGCGTCCTACTCCTGTTCCTGTGTATCCAGCGGCATGGAAAACCTGTAATGCGTCCGGGAGAACCCCTCCCGCTCATAAAAGCGGTGGGCGCGTCCCCGATGGGCGCCGCTGGGGACTTCCAAAACCATACAGCCCTGGGCCCGGGCCTCTTGCTTAGCCATTCCCACCAAGGCTTTGCCCAATCCCCGGCCCCGGCAGCTGCTTGAAACAGACAGCTCGACAATCTCCGCCACTAGGCCGGCATGGTGCGGCTGCCCCTCCACCCGCAGATGGAGCATCCCAAGCAGGGTATCCCCCTCCTCGCAGAGGAAAAAAGTGTGGGCGGGGTTTTCCGCCAGCCTGCGGTATATGGCGGTAAAGGGGCCATAAGGTAACGCCTGTTCTTCCAGCTGGCACATGAGGGCGTACACTCCCGGGAGGTCGTCCAAAACAGCTTTGCGGTATGTGATCATATGGTCCCCTTTCCCTCCTGCAGGATGCGGCAGCCTCCAGGCCCCACGCTCCCGTCCTGCATAAAAATGACCTGGTAGCCCAGCAAGGCCAATGCCTTTATGTTCGATTTCTTCTGGCCCTGGGCAGTTGACAAGCCGCTGGGCTTTACATGGATTTCATACTGTCCGGGGCCCAACCTTTCCAGCTCTGCCAGCAGCCGGTTTAAGAAGATCCGGCTCTCCACCAGCTGCCGGAACGCCGGGTGGTAAGGCCCGGCCAAGGCCCGGCACTCCACGCCGGGCTCTGCGTGGAGGCCCACCCGCAGCAGCTTTACCCCTGCCCCTTCCCAAAGGGGCAGAAGGCGGGCGCAAAGGGCTACCGCTTCCTCCAGGGTTTGAGGCGAATAAGCGCCCTGGCTGTACAGCCGTGCCAGTTCGGTTCCAGGCAGCACTACAGTGGGGTAGATACGGGCCGTGTCCGGGGATAAAGCAAGCAGCCTTTCCGCTGTGTGTAAAGCCCCCGCATCCGAATCCCCATAAAGGCCCGTCATCATCTGCAGGCCCAGCTCAAAGCCCATGGCTTTGACACGCCTGGCCGCATCCTCGGTTTGGGCCGCCGTATGGCCCCGTTTGTTTAAGGCCAGCACCCGGTCGTCCATGGACTGGGCCCCCAGCTCGACGGCCGTGACCCCATAGCTTCGCAGAAGGGGCAACAAGTCCCCCCCTAATGCGTCCGGCCGGGTGGAAACGCGGATCCCTGAAAAACCATATTCCTTTACAGACATGGCGCCCGCCTGTAAAAGGCTCTCCATATACACCCGGTCAATGGCGGTAAAGCTTCCGCCAAAAAAGGCAATTTCCGCCTCCCTTACGCCTCCTCCCAGGCTGCGGGCCGCCGTCCTTGCCGCGCGGGCCACATCCTCTGGGGTGGGCGGGGCCGCCTGGCCCGTGATAGCCCGCTGGTCGCAAAAGCTACACTGGCAAGGGCAGCCCACATGGGGCACGAAGACGGCTACATTCCCCCGCCTGCCCATCAGTACCCCATCAGCTCCAGGGCCTCCCGGGCTGCTTGCTGTTCGGCCTCTTTCTTGCTGCGCCCGCCCCCCCGCCCGATAACGTTGCTGTTCAGGCGTACCTCTACGGCAAAGTGCTTGTCGTGGTCTGGGCCGCTTTCGCCGGTTACGGCATACTCCAGCTTTTCCTCCGGATTCTGCTGGATGATCTCCTGCAGTGTGGTTTTATAATCCTTGAAAGGCTTGGCGTTTTGGGTTCCGGCCGCTGGGGCGATAAACCGCAGGATAAACCGCTTCGCCTCTTCCAGGTCGCCGCTGTCCAGGTAGATGGCCGCGATGGTGGATTCGAACACATCGGCCAAAATACTTGGCCGGTCATGCCCGCCAGAGTGCTGTTCCCCGTGGCTTAGGCGCAGGAAGTTGCCGGCCTGAAGGGAGCGGGAAAAGCCGCACAAAGAACGCTCGCACACCAAAGCCGCCCGGTTTTTGGTCAATTGGCCCTCGGGCAGGTGGGGGAAATGCTGAAAGAGGTATTCCGCCGTAACAAACCCCAGCACCGAATCCCCTAAAAATTCCAGGCGCTCATAACTCTTGCAATGGTGCTCGTTGGCATAGGAGGAATGGGTCAACGCTGTGTCCAGCAACTTCCGGTTGTGGAACCGGTAACCGATTTGCTTTTCGTACTCTTCCAGGGGTCTCATGGGCCACGTCCCTTTCTGTGTAAAGGATGGTTTGTTTGTAAAGCCGCATTGCTTTACCCGTTTTCTTTTTTCCCTACAGCCCCCGCGATATCCTCCAAAATGCCGGACTGTGTAAAGTCCCGGGTCAGGCGCAGGGCGTTCTTTACTGTGCTGGCCTTGGCGCTGCCGTGGATTTTGAATACCGGCTTCTGGGCCCCCATGATAGGTGCGCCGCCGTATTCGTTGTAGTCCATGTGCTTTTTCAGGGCTTTCATGTCGTTGTATACCATGGCCGCCGCCAGCTTATTTTTCAGGCCGCTGGTCAATACCCCTTTGATCTGGTCCATGAGTGCCAAGGCCACGCCCTCATATAGCTTCAGCATCATGTTGCCCGTAAAGCCGTCGGTTACAGCCACGTCACACCCGTCATACGGCAGGTCGCGGCCCTCTATATTCCCCACAAAGCGGATATCCGGGCACTGGGACAGCAAGGCGTGGGCATGGCGGCGCAGCTCGTCCCCCTTGTGGGATTCGCTGCCCACATTGCACAGCCCTACCCGGGGATTCCGTATGCCCATCACCTTCTCCATGTACACCGACCCCATCAGGCCGAACTGCAGCAGCATCTCGGGCCGGCAATCCACGTTTGCGCCGCCGTCGGTCAGCATGAAGAAGCCCCCGGCCTTAGGCAGGACAGGCGCAAAGGTCACACGCTTTACACCTTTGATCCGCTTGACAATGGTAGTGGCCCCCACCACCAGGGCCCCGCTGTTCCCGGCGCTTGCAAAGGCGTCTCCCTTGCCATCTGCCAGGGCCCGCAGCCCTACGGCCATGGAGCTGCCGGATTTTTCTTTGATCACGCTGGTCGGCTCGTCCTCCATGGAGAGCACCTGGGTGCTGGGCAATACTTCCATTTTAGAGAACTGGGCGGTAATACCCAGTTCCCTTGCGCTGGCCTCCAGCTTGGCCTTGTCCCCAGCCAGGGCAATGTTTACGCCCAGCTCTTCCATGGCCTGGGCGCATCCCAGCAAAACCTCCCCAGGCGCATGGTCGCCGCCGAATCCATCTACGATTATCCGCATCTGCCTGCCTCCTTTGACCGGGCTGCCACCCGGACCCGCTGTAAGGCGCTTTGTAGAAAAACGCCTTACAAAATCCTGAAAAGATTTTTCCCGCAAACCGGCCTGCCGCTATGGGAAAGCGTACTCCCCGCCCTCCGTCCCGCCAGAGGGGATACAAGCAGACAAGTCTTGTAAAGCCCGCTGGGCCAGGGCTGCATACCGCTGGCGCTTGTCCCGGATCTTCTCTTCCAGCGGGGGCAGCACACCAAAGTTCGCCCCCATGGGCTGGAAGTCCTTGCCTTCATATCCGGAGATATAATGGCTTAGGGCGCCCAGCATGGTAGTTTCCGGCGGCACAAAGGGCCTTTGCCCCCGCAGCCTACGCAGGATATTGACGCCCGCCAGGATGCCAGAGGCCGCTGACTCCATATACCCTTCCACCCCAGTGATTTGCCCGGCAAAAAAACCTCCGGACGGGAAAGCATGGAAAAATCGGCCGCCAACAAGCCGGGGGAATGGAGGAATGTGTTCCGGTGCATTACGCCGTACCGGGCAAACTCCGCCTGGGCCAAAGCGGGGATCAGCCCAAACACGCGCTTTTGTTCGCCAAATTTCAAATTTGTTTGGAACCCCACCAGGTTGTAGAGGGTATTCCCCCTGTCCTCTGTGCGCAGCTGCACCACGGCCCAGGGCCGGTGGCCCGTACGGGGGTCGCGCAGGCCCACCGGCTTCATGGGGCCGAAACGGATGGCGTCGTGGCCCCGGGCGGCCAGCACCTCAATGGGCATACAGCCCTCGTAAACCTTCGGGTCCCGGGCGTCAAAGCTGTGCACCGGGGCCCGTTCGGCCCCCACCAGGGCCTCTACAAAGCGATCGTACTCCGCCTTGTCCAGGGGGCAGTTCAAATAATCCGCGTCGCCTTTGCCATAGCGGGAGGCCGCAAAACATTCCCCCCTGTCAATGCTGGCAGCGGTGACAATGGGCGCGGCCGCGTCGAAAAAGTTCAAGGCCCCGCCGCACAGCTTTTCAATTTCCCCCGAAAGTGCTGGGGCTGTAAGGGGGCCGGTGGCCACCACCGTGGGCCCTGGGGGTATGGCGGGAACCTCCTCCCGGCGTACCGTAATGTTGGGATGTGCTTCAATGGCTTCCGTGGCCAGCCGGGAAAATTCGTCCCGGTCTACAGCCAAAGCCCCACCAGCCGGCACCCGGCACCGTTCTGCGCAGCCGACCAGCAGGGAACCCAGCCGGCGCATCTCCTCCTTTAAAAGCCCGGCGGCGCTGTCTATCCGGGCGGCTTTCAGCGAGTTTGAGCAGATAAGCTCTGCGAACCCCGTGCTGTGGTGGGCAGGGGAAAACCGCTTAGGCTTCATCTCATACAACACGGCCCGCCCGCCCCCTTGGGCAATCTGCCAGGCCGCCTCGCACCCTGCCAGGCCCGCCCCCAGCACTGCCACTTTCTCCATATGCCCGGCCTCCTTTTGCCTTTGGCGGCGGGGCGCTGCCCCAACCCCCGCCAAAAAATTTTTTTGGGAAATTCCCTGTGGACGCTTAAAAAAACCTCCCGCACTGGGCTACGCCCCAAAACGCCCTTTTGGCTCGGCCTCCTTACCGCCCCCTGCGCCCTGGACGAAAGGCCTATCCCATAAGCCCACGGCCGTAAAACGGCTTCCCCAGGATGGGAAAGCCGCGGGCCCCAAGGGAAAGCGGGGCCCCCGCCAGAAAAAGCCCTATTCGTTGGGGAGTTTGCCGGGGAAAGAGCACCCCTCGGTGACGCAGTACAGACGCTTGTCCTTGGTTTTTTTCTGCAAAAGCACCTTGCCGCAAACAGGGCAGGTCTCTTTTGAGGGCGGGTCCCAGGAGACGAAATCGCAGTTGGGATACTCGCTGCAGCCATAAAAGACGCGCCCCCTTTTGGACTTGCGCTCGATGATCTTGCCGCCGCACTTCGGGCAGGCGGCCCCGGTCTCGTTCACAATTTTTTTTACGTTCTTGCACTCGGGGTAACCGGGGCAGGCCAGGAATTTCCCATAACGGCCCACCTTAACCACCATGTTGCGGCCGCACTTTTCACAGATGACGTCGGTTTCATCCTCTTTCAGCTTGATTTTCACGCCGTCCATTTCTTTTTTTGCTTTTTGCACGGTTTTGTCGAAGTCATCATAGAACCGCTGAAGGGTTTCCACCCAGGCCTCGTCCCCCCGCTGGACCGCGTCCAGTTCGTCCTCCACTTGGGCGGTGAAACGCACGTTGACAATTTTGGGGAACCGCTCTTTCATCAGCTGGGTGATGACCTCGCCCAGCTCGGTGGGCTTGAAAGCCTTGCCCTCCCGGCTGACATACTCCCGCGTGGTGATGGTGGAGATGGTGGCCGCATAGGTAGAGGGCCGGCCGATGCCGTTCTCCTCCAGGCTCTTAATCAGGGAAGCCTCGGTATACCGGGGCGGCGGCTGGGTAAAATGCTGGTTGCCCTTCAGGTCTTTCACCTTCAGCTTCTGGCCTTCCTCCAGGGGGGGCAAGTCTTTGCCCGCCTTTTCCTCCTCGTCCTTGCTCTCCTCATACAGGGCGGTGAAGCCGTCGAAGTGCACGTTGAAGCCAGACGCCTTAAAAATATACTTCCCGGCCAGGATGGTGGCCTGGCTGGTGTTCAGCACACAGTTGGCCATCTGGCAGGCAATGAACCGCTCCCAAATTAATTTATATAATTTATACTGGTCGTTGGTCAGGGAGGACT
Source organism: Oscillospiraceae bacterium (assembly GCA_910574995.1). GTDB lineage: Bacteria > Bacillota > Clostridia > Oscillospirales > Acutalibacteraceae > Acutalibacter. The sequence continues at coordinate 26,531 of CAJTCS010000013.1, read as the reverse complement.
TTACCTGGTCTGGGGCCAGGGATATCATAGAGGGGCGGATGGCCTCGTGGCCGTCCTGGGCGTTTGCCCGGGACTTGAAATGCCTGGGCTTAGAGGGCAGGTACTTCTTCCCCCAGCGGCCCTCAATGTACTCCCCCGCTTCCCGGACAGCGTCCTCGGAGATACGGAGGGAGTCGGTACGCATATAGGTGATAAGCCCCATGGTGCCCTGGCCTTCCACGTCCACGCCCTCATACAGCTCTTGGGCGGCTTTCATGGTCCGGCGGGCCTGGAAGCCCAGTTTCCGAGAGGCTTCCTGCTGCAGCGTCGACGTGATGAAGGGGGGCGCGGGCTGGCGGTTGCGCTTGCCCCGCTTGACAGGGCCCACCACAAATTCCTCCTTCTCCAATGCGGCGAAGAGCTTGTCTGATTCCTCCTGAGAGGAAATTTTGATTTCCCCGTTTTCATCCCCGTAAAACTGGGCGGCAAACACGGCCTTACTGGGCGGCGCCGTCAATTTCGCGTCGATACTCCAATACTCCTCGGGGACAAAAGCCCGTATGGCCTCTTCCCGGTCTACGATCATCCGCACCGCCACCGACTGCACCCGCCCGGCGGAAAGCCCCCGGCGTATAGTCTTAGCCAGGAAAGGGCTGAGCGTGTAGCCCACCAGGCGGTCTAAAATACGCCGGGCCTGTTGGGCGTTCACCAGGTCCAGGTCGATGGCCCGGGGATGGGCCATACCCTCGGCCACGCCAGTCTTTGTGATCTCGTTGAAGGTTACCCGGTCTTGGGCGGCTTCGTCCAGGTCCAATATATACGCCAAATGCCAGGAGATAGCCTCCCCCTCCCGGTCCGGGTCCGTGGCCAACAGCACGCCGTCCGATTGGGCCGCCGCTTCTTTCAGCTCTTTCACCAGCTTTTCTTTGCCTTTTATCACCGTATACTTGGGTTTGAAGCTATCCTTTACGTCCACGCTAAGCCGGGCCTTGGGCAGGTCCCGCACATGGCCCATAGAGGCGATGACCTCATATCCCGGGCCCAGGTATTTCTGTATAGTCTTCGCCTTGGAAGGCGACTCGACAATCACCAGTTTCGACACAGATACCATCTTCCTTTCTTTGAGCCCTATCATCTTACAATATATAGAAGGGATTATAATTCCAAATACGAAATATAACGCCTGCAGGCCGTCACACGCGCCGGTACCGCTTGCCTGGGGCGGAAACTACCTGCCCATCCAGCTCCAGCTCTGTCAACATCCCCAGCAGTTTGGAAACAGGCAGGCCCGTACGTTGCTCCAACTCCCCCAGTGGCAATAGCTCGGTGCCTAAAGCCTCTAGAAGCCGCTGGCAGGGCGCGGAATCCGGCTGGCCGGGGTCCGCCAGGGCCCCAACGGGCTCTTTCTTTTTGGGGGGCAAGGGGATGTTGTCGAACAACCCCTCATATACAGGCAGTATAGGCTCTGCCCGCCCAGGCCAAGAAAACCGCAGGACGTATTCCTCCAACACGTCCTCCCCACAGGTAACGGCTTTGGCGCCATCCTGCAGAAGGGCCTGGCTGCCCGCATACTCTGGGGCGCCGGGCGGGCCGGGATATACGAACACATCCCGGTTCTGGTCAAGCGCGTGGCGCGCATAGATCATGGTGCCGCTCTTTTCCTTACACTGGATGAGCACAACGCCACAGCTAAGGCCCGTTATCAGCCGGTTGCGCACCTGGAATCCCCCCATAGCTGGGTTGCGCTGCATGAAGTACTCGCTGATAAGGGCCCCGCCCCTTTCGCAGACGCGCCTGCGCAAGGATGCGTTCTTCCCCAGGTAGGGGCTGCCCAAATCTACAGGAAGCACGCTGACCGCGCAGCCCAGGGCGCTCATAGCGCCAGAAAGGGCGGCGGAATCGATGCCTACCGCGCCGCCGCTGACAACAGGCGCCCCTCCTGCCGCTAGCTGGTATCCAATCTTCTCCGCCGCGGCCAAGGAGACTTCCAGGGCTTTCCGGGCCCCAGCCACCGCGATGGAGGGCTGGCCGTCGAAATTGGGCAGCGTGCCTTTAACATACAGTACCGCGGGAGGGTCAGAAATATTCCTGAGCGGCCCGGGATATTTCTCACACTCCGGCGTAATCACCTGCCAGCCCACCCGCTGGGCATATTCCAGCCGGGCCTGGGCTTCCTCTAGGGAGAAGCCGTACAAGGCCTCGGCCTGCTGGTCGGTGATAAAGGCCAGGCTGTTCCACAGGCGCGGGCCGCCCTGGTAGAATTCCTGTACGCCGCCGGAAAAGCGGTTGTACAGATGCCAGGGCCAAGGGCTCCCCTCGCCAAAAGCTTGCTGCAGCCATATCCAATAGGCCCGGTCATCCACTGCCCCGCGCCCCCTTTCCCCGTTCCATTTCCCACAGCAGAATGGTGGCCGCCGCCGCCGCGTTCAAAGACTCCGCCCGCCCTGCCATGGGGATGGTTACCCTGCCCCTGCACAGGGCCGCGGTCTCCGGGCGCAAGCCATTTCCTTCATTGCCGATGAACACCGCGTGGCAGCCCTTGGTAAAATCGATGTCAGCAACAGGCCGCGCCCCTGGATCCGGCACAGCCGCGTGTGTCTCATAACCATGGCTGTGCAGCAGCCCGGCTAAATGGGCGGCAGACCCCTCTCGGGCCAGCCCTGCCCGGAACACCGCCCCCATGGAAGCCCGCAGGGCCTTGGGGGAGAGGGGGTCGCAGCAGTCCCCCAGCAGGAACACCTGCCGCACCCCCAAGGCCTCTGCCGTGCGCAGGATCGTCCCCAGGTTGCCAGGGTCCTGGATATCTTCCAGCACCAGGCAGGCAGCCCTTGGCGCAAAGCCGATAACACCCTCTTGCAGGATGTGGGGCCATTTACATACACAAAAGACGCCTTGGGGGGTTTTGGTGCTGGAAAGCAGAGCCGCTACGGGCTCCTCCACCTGCCAGGCCTCCGGGCTGGCCGCCAGCACGGACTTCAGATAGGCGGCATATTTCCGTCGGGCCCGCGCCGTGAAAAAGCAGCTTTCAATCTCTACCCCGGACAGCGCCGCGTCTTCGCACAGGCGCGCTCCCTCGCACAAAAAGCGGCGCTGCTCCCGGCGGGCCTGGGCCGACGAGCCCAGGGCGGCGGCGGCCCGGGCAAGGGGGTTTTTCCGGCTGGTAATGGCAGGGTGTTCCATGCGGTTCCTCCTTTCTCAAAAAAGAAGTGGAAACGCCTAAGGCATTGCTGCCTCAGGCGCAGTTTCAGCTTCTTATAGGGCAGCTTTTGCCTTCTCTACCAGGGCGGTAAAGGCGGCGGCGTCCGCAATGGCGATTTCAGAAAGCATCTTGCGGTTCAGGCCCACGCCGGCTTTTTTCAGGCCGTTCATGAAGGTGGAATAGTTCACGCCGTTGACACGGCAGGCGGCGGAAATACGGGTGATCCACAGGCGGCGGAAATCCCGCTTGCGCTGCTTGCGGCCAATGTAAGCATAGTTGCCAGACTTCATTACGGCCTGTTTGGCCATTTTAAAATGGCGGCTTTTGGCGCCCCAATACCCTTTTGCCAGCTTTAAGATCTTTTTCCTTCTTTTGCGCGTCATCATCGCGCCCTTGACTCTAGCCATTTATCATTCATTCCTTTCTTCTGTCTCAGAAAAAATGTGCGGCGTACCCCTTTTGCGGTTTATTTGTAGGGCAGCATCCGCTTTACGGCGGCGGCGTTGGTCTTGTCTGTCACCGTGGTGCCCCGGGCGTGGCGCTTGACCTTGGGGGTCTTGCCGTGGCCGTTAAACAGGTGGCTGGTAAAGGCGTGTCCGCGTATTACCTTCCCATTTTTCGAAAGCTTGAAGCGCTTTTTCGCGCCGCTGTGTGTTTTCAGTTTCGGCATTTTGCAGTCCTCCTTGATGATATGTGAAAAATTATTTAGCAGGCTTGGGGGCCAGGAACATCAGCATGGTCCTGCCCTCCAGCTTGGCGGGCTTTTCCACGTTGGCCACGTCCGCCATGGCCCCGGCAAACCGGCGCATAATCTCCTGCCCCAGCTCGGGATGGCCCATCTCCCTGCCCCGGAAACGGATGGAGGCCTTCACCTTGTTCCCCTCCCCGATGAAACGCACGGCGTGGTTCTTCTTGGTCTCAAAGTCGTGGGTGTCGATATTCAACGAAAGGCGCACCTCTTTGATCTCCACCGTGCGCTGGTTCTTGCGCTGCTCTTTTTCCCGTTTCGACTGCTCGAAACGGAACTTCCCGTAGTCGATGATCTTACACACCGGCGGGGTGGCCTGGGGGGCGATCTTCACAAGGTCCAGGTTCCGCTGCTCGGCCAGCTCTTTGGCCTGGCGCAGGGGCATAATACCCAGCTGGGACCCGTCCGCGTCCACCACGCGGACCTCCTTATCGCGGATCTGTTCGTTGATCTGTAGCTCCTTGCTGCTAATTGGTAGCACCTCCATCACATTGTAATCCTCTTGCGGGCCTTACTTCTCCCAAAGCGCCCCGCACAAAAAACGGGCAGGAAATACCTGCCCGCGAATCAACCCACATGCCAAAAGACAAAACCCGCCGCATCCTTGCGGCCAGCCCGCTTCCCTCCGTGTTATTGACCCAGCAGCAGCTATACCTGTGCGGGTGTGCAAAGGCTCCATACTTCCATACGGCCAACAGAGGTGTCCCCATTGGCCGGATCCTATAGGCCGCGTCTCCGTAAACAGAGCCTTTGCCGCTTTGTTTCCTTGTTGATTATACGCCCCCTAACGCGGATTGTCAAGGGGCTTTTTGGGTAAAGGGCGCTTGCATACGCCCTATTTTTTGACAACCTCCCAGGCCACCCCCTGGGGTGTGTCCTTTGTCACAACGCCCTTAGCGGCCAGCTGGTCCCGGATCGCGTCGGCCGCAGCCCAGTCTTTGTTCTTCCGGGCCTCCTGCCGCTTTTGGATGAGGGCCTCGATCTCCACGGCCTCTTCCGGGGGAAGGGCGTCCCCTCCGGCGGGGCCGGCTTTTTGGGCGGCCTCCAGCAGGTCCAGGGAGAGCACCTGGTCAAACTCCCCGATAAGCCAACGCTTGGTAACGTCGGAAAGGCCGGATTTAAGCAGATCGTACAAAACCGTAATAGCCAACGAGGTGTTCAAATCATTGCCCAGGGCCTGGCGGAATTTCTCTTGGAAGGGCTTTGCGCCCCCGGTGTCCAGCTCCCCTTCCGTAGACAGCGCCCCAATGCGCCCCGCCAGCTTTTGATAGGCCTGGGCGGCGTTTGTAAGGCTTTCGAAAGAGAAGGCAAGGGGCTTGCGGTAATGGGATTGCAGGCAGAAGAAGCGGTATGCCAGGGGGTCATAGCCCTTTTCCTCCAGCAGGGGGACGGTGAGGAAATCCCCTTTGGACTTGCTCATTTTGCCCCGCGCGTCGTTCAAATGCAGCACGTGGAACCAGTATTTACACCAGGGATGGCCCAGGTATGCCTCGCTTTGGGCGATCTCGTTGGTGTGGTGGGGGAAGGCGTTGTCAATGCCGCCGCAATGGATGTCCAGGTACCCCCCCAGCTCCTTCACGCTGATGGCGGAGCACTCGATATGCCAGCCAGGGTAGCCCAGGCCCCAGGGGCTTTCCCATTTCAGCTCTTGGTCGTCAAATTTGGACTTGGTGAACCACAGCACAAAATCGGTCTTGTTCCGCTTGTTCTCGTCCGCGTCCACGCTGTCCCGCACGCCCACGGCCAGGCCTTCGCTGTCCTGGTTGCCAAATACATAGTATTTGTCCAATTTGCCTGTATCGAAGTACACGTTGCCCCCCGCCTGGTAGGCATAGCCCTTTTCCAAAAGCTTCCCCACCATCTCGATGAAGTCGGGGATGCGGCTGGTGGCCGGCACCACCGTGTCGGGCTTGCGGATGTTCAGCTTTTCGCAGTCGGCAAAGAAAGCGTCCGTGTAAAACCGCGCGATCTCCATAACGCCCTTATGCTCCCGCTTGGCCCCTTTCAGCATCTTATCCTCTCCCGTGTCCGCGTCAGAGGACAGATGCCCCACGTCGGTAATGTTCATCACACGGTCCACCTGGTACCCTTCATACCGCAAAAATTTTTCCAACACGTCCTCCATCAGGTAGGACCGCAGGTTGCCAATGTGGGCGAAGTGGTATACGGTGGGCCCGCAGGTATACATGCGTATCCGCCCCGCCTGGTGGGGTACGACCGCCTCTTTCTTCATCGTCAGCGTGTTTGTCAGTTCCATTGCTTTTTCATCCTTTCTGTAGGGTGTCAACCTGCGCCTGCAAACGCTCCAGCTGGCCGCGCAGGCGGCACAGCTCCATGGAGACGGGGTCCGCCACATGGATCTGGTCCAGCTGCTCGCTGGCACAGCCCACGCGGGCGCCGCCAATCTTCACTATTCGGGCCGGGACGCCCACCGCCGTGGCGTCCGGCGGGACGGCGTCCAGCACCACCGCGCCCGCCGCAACACGGGCGTTGTCGCCCACTGTGAAGGGGCCCAGCACCTTAGCCCCCGCCCCTACCAGGACGTTATCCCCCAAGGTAGGATGCCGCTTGCCAACGTCTTTGCCAGTGCCCCCCAATGTCACGTTCTGGTACAGGGTACAGTTGTCGCCAATCTCGGTGGTCTCGCCGATGACCACGCCCATCCCATGGTCAATGAACAGCCCCCGGCCTATCTTGGCCCCAGGGTGTATCTCGATGCCCGTCTTCCTCCGGGACCGCTGGGATATCCACCGGGCAATAAACTTCAGGTTATGGCGGAAAAACCAGTTGGCTTTGCGGTGGGCCCGCACGGCCTTGAACCCCGAATAGAGGAAAAACACCTCCGCCCGTGAGCGGGCCGCCGGGTCCCTGGCCATCACCGCATCCAGGTCTTCCTTCAGGTTCCGAAACATACTGCCATCTCCTTTCTCCTTTTTGGGCAGGCCCGCGGCGCGGGCGGAAGCGCCCCCCTCTCCGGAAAGCCGGGAAGGGCGCTGTGCAGGGGACGCAAAATGCCGCCTTCGCAGACAGCCTTCCTGCCTGCGAAGGCGGCACAGCCGCGGTCCCACTTCGCGTTTATCCCTTTTCGGGCAAGGCTTCCCTGCCCTGGGGGATAACGGCCCCTGCCGGGCGGGGATTTCCCCCCGCCTGCTCTGAAACGCATTTCCCCTGCCCCGGGCCCAGGGGCTTCCAGCCGGATTGCCCGGCCCCTGTTCTCTTGCGCCCGGTGTGCGAAGGTACTCCCTTTTCTTCAACGCATGTGCCTGTATAGCCTGCCGCATCCCCAGTATATGGCGAACGGGCGGGAAGCGTGCGCGGCTTACCGCTGCTTGGGCTCGAAGCTAAGCTGCTCGTCCTCCATCGCCAGCCGCTCTTCCCGGCGCTTTTTCAGCAGCGCATGTATCTTCTCGTGGGGGTTGATGAGGGCGCCCACCGAGATGTCGTGGTTCAGGGCCGCGATAAAGTAGGCGATGTATTTGGAGACGTCCACCTCATAGAACCAGGGGCGGTTCTTCAACTCTTCGGTACGGTACGTCAGGTTAGAGCCAAACACCCCATGGATAACCCCTTCTTGATACGCCTTATCGAAATTTTCCAGGCCGTTTGTGAAAATGGCATAGGTAGCGAAAGCAAAAAACCGCTTGGCCCCCCGTTCTTTCACGTTATAGGCAATGTCCAGCATAGACTCGCCGGAGGAAATGATGTCGTCGGCCACGAAAACGTCTTTGCCCCGCACGTCCGAGCCCAGGTATTCATGGGCCACGATGGGATTCCGGCCGTCCACCACCCGCGAATAATCCCGCCGCTTGTAGAACATGCCCATCTCCACCCCCATAACAGAGGCATAGAACATGTTCCGGTCCAGGGCCCCCTCGTCGGGGCTGATGACCATAAAGTCGTCCCGGTCCACCACCAGGTCCGGGAAACTGCGCAGCATCTTCTTCAGCACCTGGTAAGAGGGGCGCAGGCTGTCGAAGCCCATAAGGGGCACGGCGTTCTGCACCCTGGGGTCATGGGCGTCGAAGGTGACCACGTTGGCCACGCCCATGTTCTGCAGCTCTTGCAGGGCGAAAGCGCAGTCCAAAGACTCCCGGTAGCTGCGGCGGTGCTGCCGGCCGCCGTACAGCAAGGGCATAATCACGTTGATACGGTGGGCCTTGCCGCTGACAGCCTGGATCAGCCGCTTCAGGTCCTGGAAATGGTCGTCTGGGGACATGTGGTTCTCTTTGCCGAAAAATTTATAGGTACAGCTGTAGTTCCCCACGTCTACGATAAAGAACAGGTCGTAGCCCCGCACGGTGTCGTGGATGATGCCCTTGCCGTCGCCGGAGGAGAAGCGGGGGCAGCCGGACCCGATGCGGAAAGTATCCACCTGGCGGCCGGCCTGGCGGGCCCAGCGCAGCAGATGGGCTTCGATCTTATCCGAAAGCTCGGTGGCGCCCTCTAACGAGATGATGCCCAAGGGGGCCAGGGCGTTTTCGGGGCTGAAAAAAAATTTTGCCGTTTGTTCCTTCATTTTGACCATCCCTTTCCTCAATCGGGTGCGATTCCAAAAGACACGCCTGCAAAAAAACCGTTTTATATGGGCAGGCGCCGCCCTTTTCCTGCCAAAAACGATGGCTTCCCAACATGGGCTTATGCTACCACAAAATGCCCTTGCTGTCAAGATTCCGGCGGCCTCCAGGGCCGCCTCCCTTTTACCTCCAGGCGAACCCCCGCCCGGCTATCCTGTTTGTATAGGCGCGCGCCAAAGGGCCGGGGAAAGGCCGGGCCCCACTGCCCCCGCATACACGCCGCGCCTGCCTTCATTCCCTATTGGAAATACCGCACGCCAGAGGCGAAAATGCGCTGGTCTTTTTCACCCGGGACATTCTTGTACAGGTGCTTGCCCATGCGCTCGGAATGCCCCATCTTGCCGAAGACCCGGCCGTCCGGGCTGGTGATGCCCTCGATACCGCACACAGAGCCGTTGGGGTTCCACTGGATGTCCCCGGAAACCAGGCCGTTGGGGTCTACATACTGGGTGGCTACCTGGCCGTTGGCAATCAGGGCCCGCAGGGCCTTTTCCTCCGCCACAAAGCGGCCCTCCCCATGTGAAACCGGGACGGTGTGCAGGTCGCCGGGGTTGGCGCCGGCCAGCCAGGGGGATTTGACGCTGGTGACGCGGGTATATACCATGCGGGAGACGTGCCGGCCCAGCGAATTGAAGGTCAGGGTAGGGTCGTCCTCCTGGGGTTCGGTAATTTTGCCGTAGGGCACCAGGCCCAGCTTGATAAGGGCCTGGAAACCGTTGCAGATGCCCAGCATCAGGCCGTCCCGCTGCTCTAAAAGGTCGGTGACGGCCTGGGCGATGCGGGGGTTCCGGAAGGTGGTGGCAATGAATTTGCCAGAGCCCTCGGGCTCGTCGCCCCCAGAGAAGCCCCCGGGCAGCATGACGATCTGGGCCCCTTTTATGGCCTTTTCCATGCGTGCGATGGTCTCCTCAATGTCCTGGGGGCTGCGGTTCTTCACCACCAGGATTTCCGTCTCGGCCCCGGCCCGCTGGAAAGCCCGGGCCGTGTCCACCTCGCAGTTGGTGCCAGGGAACACAGGGATGAACACCCGGGGCCTGGGGGCCTTGACCATAGGTGAATGGGCGGGCCGCTTTGTGTACAGGGGCACGTCCGCCGGGACGGGCGCCGCCTTGGCCAGGTTGGGGAAGACCTTCTCCAGCGTGCCGTTCCAGATGGACGCCAGCTCTTCTACCGGCATTTTTTCCCCGTCCAGTTCCACGTTGCCCCCGCCGGCGGTACAGCCCAACAGGACACCGCCCTCCACCTGGGCCTCGCTGGAAAGGGCCGCCACCAGCGCCCCGGCCTTGGGCGCGTAAAGCTCTTCTTTAGAAAGGCCTTTCCGGAAGGTGAAGCCCATGCCGCTGCCAAAGCACATGCGCATTACGCAGGCGGCCGCGCCGCCCTCCCGCACCACGCCCGCGGCTACGATGTCCCCGCACTCCATGTGCCGCAGCACACAGCTGTAATACTCTTTCAGCCTTTCCCACCGGGGCATACCGTCCTGGTCCTCGGGCAGGGGCAGCAGCACCAGCCGCAGGCCCGGGTCTTTCACGCAGGCTGACCGCGTGGCTTTGGCGCTGGCCATGGAAAGGGCAAAGCTGACCAGCGTGGGGGGCACGTCCAGCCGCTCGAAAGAACCGGACATGCTGTCCTTGCCGCCGATGGCCGGCAGGCCCATGCCCAGCTGGGCCGTCAGCGCCCCCAGAAGCGCCCCGGCAGGCAGGCCCCAGCGTTCGGGGTCCTGGTGCAGGCGGGGGAAATATTCCTGGAAGGTGAGCCGGGCCTTCAGGGGGTCGGCCCCTACGGCGCACAGCTTCGACAGGCTCTCTACCACCGCATACGCCGCGCCCATAAAGGGCGACCACTTGGCTATCCCCGGGATATACCCGTAGGCCATGGCGGTACAGTCGTCCGTCTCCCCCTCCAGCAGGGGGACCTTGGCCACCATGGCTTCCTCCGGGGTCAGCTGGTACTGCCCGGCAAAGGGCATCAACACGGTAGCCGCGCCAATGGAAGCGTCGAACCGCTCGGCCAGGCCCTTCTGGCCGCACACCTCCAGCCGGGCCATGTTGGCTTTCAGGGCCTCCAGGCCCTCTTTGCCAGCCAGGGCTACCGGAATGGAATCCCGGTAGCTTTTCCCCTTGGCCCCGGAAATGGCCGCCCTCGCCCGCTGGGTCACGCCGTTGGTGTCCAAAAACGCCCGGGACAGGTCCACTATCCGGTCCCCCCGCCATTCCATCTGCAGCCGGGGGGACTCTGTTACCACGGCCACCGGGTAGGCGTCCAGGTTCTCCATGTCCGCCAGGGCGCAGAACCTTTCCACGTCCGCCGGGTCCAGCACCACTGCCATGCGCTCCTGGGATTCGGAGATGGCCAGCTCGGTGCCGTCCAGGCCCTCGTATTTTTTCTGCACCTTGTCCAATTGGATGGAAAGCCCCGGGGCCAGCTCTCCAATGGCCACGCATACGCCCCCCGCGCCAAAGTCGTTGCAGCGTTTGATAAGCCGGGCGCAGCCCTGGTCGCGGAACAGCCTTTGCAGCTTGCGCTCGGTGGGGGGGTTGCCCTTCTGCACCTCCGCGCCGCAGGCCTCTACAGACTTTTCCGTGTGGGCCTTGCTGGAACCCGTGGCCCCGCCGATGCCGTCACGGCCGGTGGCCCCGCCCAGCAGCACCACCACGTCCCCGGGCCGGGGCTCTTCCCGGCGTACGTTCCCTTTCGGGGAGGCCCCTACCACAGCGCCGATTTCCAGGCGTTTGGCGGCGTAGCCAGGGTCGTACAGTTCGGTAACCTGCCCTGTGGCCAGGCCGATCTGGTTGCCGTAAGACGAGTAGCCCGCGGCCGCCCCGGTGGTGATCTTCCGGGCGGGCAGCTTGCCGGGCATGGTCTTCTCAAAGGGCAGGGTGGGGTCGCCGCTGCCGGTAACGCGCATGGCCTGGTACACATAGGCCCGGCCGGACAGGGGGTCCCGGATGGCGCCGCCCAGGCAGGTGGCCGCCCCGCCGAAAGGCTCGATCTCCGTGGGGTGGTTGTGCGTCTCGTTCTTGAACTGGATGAGCCAGGTCTCCGTGCGCTCGCCCGCCTTGTCCTTTATGGTGACAGGGGCCTCGATGGAACAGGCATTGATCTCGTCGCTTACGTCCAAGTCGGGCACCAGGCCCTTTTTCCGTAAATATTTCCCGCCGATGGTGGCCATGTCCATCAAGGAGACGGGCCTGTCCGTTTCGCCGTACAATTCCCCCCGCACCCGCAGATAGCCCTGCAGCGCGGCCTCGATAGCCCCCTTTAAGGGGCCTTCTTCCGCCCGGACCTCCTCTAAGCGGGTAAGGAAGGTGGTATGGCGGCAGTGGTCGCTCCAATAGGTGTCGATGACCCGCAGCTCGGTAACGGTGGGGTCGCGCCGCTCCTCGTCCCGGAAGTAGTCCCGGCAGAAGAACAGGTCCGAAAGGGTCATGGCAAATCCCATGGAATCGAAATAGCTTTTCATCTCCTCTTCCTGCCAGCCGGTAAAGCCCTGTACCCGGGCTACCGCCGCCGGGGGCGGCGCCTGCATGTCCAGGGTTTCCGGTTTCTCCAAAGAAGCCTCCCGGCTTTCCACAGGGTTGATAAGGTACGCCTTGATTTTGGCGAATTCTTCCCCCGTCACCCGCCCTTTTACCCCGATAACCCGGGCCGTGGCCACCTGGGGCCTCTCCCCCTGGGTAAGCAGCTGCACGCACTGGGCGGCGCTATCCGCCCGCTGGTCATACTGTCCGGGCAGGTACTCCATGGCAAACACCCGGTACTCGGGGGGCAACACGTAATCCTCCTTATACACGTTGTCCAGGTTGGGCTCGGACAACACCGTGCGCGCGGCAGCCCCGAACTCCTCCCCGCTTAGGCCGGAAACGTCGTACCGGTTCAGCACGCGCACCTCTTCCAGGCCAGCCAGGCCCAGATTCTCCCGCAAATCCTGTAAGAGGCCTTGGGCCTCTACGTCAAACCCTTTCCGCTTTTCTACAAATACTCTCGTTACCATGGTGTGTACCTCCTTTGGTTGGGGGGGCTGGCAAAAAGCAAGGCGGCCCCTGTGGAAAGCCGGGCATATCCATACCCATTTTAGCACAAGAGCCGCCGTTTATAAAGCGCAATTTTCGATTTTTTATGGGGCCCGGCATCTTTCCCATATATATAATCTTGCCCCGCTACCCTTACTTACAGTATATGCCGGCAAAAACGCGGGAACGCCTTCCCCAGGCGTTCCCGCGGACACAAACCTCAGCTTACCGGGAAAGCCCGTCAGCCTTCCTGGGCGCAGCCGGCCCCCTGGCCGTGGCGCTTCCCTTGGCCGCGGCCATTGCCCTTGCCGCAGCCGGGCCAGGCCGTACCCTTGCCAGAAAGGGCCGCAATCTTTTCCCGTATCTCCCGCATGGTCAGGCCCTGCACATCCTCCGGAAGTACCGTGGGGTCCAGCGCCTGCAGCTCTAAGAACGCCCGGTATTTGCCGCAGGAAAGGCCCGCCGCGTGGGCGGCCTCCTCCGTCTCCCGGCTTCCGGCCTGGCAATGGATGTTCCGGCCCCGGCCCGCGCAGTGCCTCACCTCGTCCAGCATGGCGCCGCCGCGCTGCTCGTCGTCGCAGGCCACATAGATGGACAGGGGCTCCCCATCCGCCAGGCGGGACTGTACGCTTTCCTCCGCCAGCACCGCGTCCAATGCGGCGGGGTATCCCATAAAACGGACTTGCAGCCGCTCTGCCAGCTTCCGGCCGTCCTCGTTAAAGCCCTCTACGGACACCACCCGGTCAAAACAGTTCACGTTTAACTCCAGGGAGGGGTTGATGTCGATGCTGATGGCCGACACCGGCGTGAAAAAAAGGCCCGCGCCCAGCCCGGCAAACAGCACCAGGCAGGCAACCGCGACAGCCCACCGCATGGGCCCGGCCCTGCCGGCCGCTTTCCGGGCCGAATACCCCTGGGTCTTACGGAAAAGATAAGCCTGTGTCCTGTCTTTCAGCTCTTCTTCCGCCTCTACGGCGGCAAAAGCCTCCCGCAGCCGCTCACCCATCTCCGTCACCTCCCAGCTTTTCCCGCAGCAGCTTTTTCGAGCGCGTCAGCAGCGTATATACGGTGTTTACGTTTTTATGTAAGATTTCCCCTATCTCCGGCGCCGTATACCCCTCGATATAGTGCAGGTACACCGCGTCCCGGTATTTTTCCGGAAGGGAAAGCACCGCGTCCAGCACCTCCCGGGTGTCCGGGGGGGCCTCGGCGGGCAAGTCTACCAGTTCGTCCAAAGGGACGGTGTGGGTGCGGAAGAAGCTGCCCAACAGGTCTTTACAGGCATTCACCGTCACCCGGATGAACCAGGCCTTTTCATGCTCTTCACTTTTGAACGCAGCCGTGCTGAGGACATACTTCAAAAACACCGTTTGGAATACATCCTCCGAGTCAGCCCTGTTTTTCAGGTGCATCAGGCAGATACGCCGCACCAAGCCGGCGTACTGCCCGATAACCCTGTTGGCCTCCTGCTCGCTGCGCATGGCAGTGGTTTACCAGCAGTGCCCGCCGCCGTGATGGCCTTGGCCGCCGCCATAGCCCCAGCCGTTCCCATTGCCGTTACCGCAGCCGCCGCCATGGTGGCCGCCGCCATAACCGCCGCCCCAGCCGGTGCCGTCCCCAGGGCAAACGTCCGGGTCATAATTGTCGCATACGCCGTCGCCGTTGGAGTCTACATAGCCGCCGTTGCCGTGCAGGCAGTTGCCGGCGCCAAAATTGTCGCACACGCCGTCGCCGTCCGCGTCCACATAGCTGCAGTCAAAACGGCCGCAGGCCGCCTGCAGGCCGTTGCACAGCCTTTCGATGGCCAGGGCGTGGTGGTGGGCCAGGGCCCCTGTGCTGAGCGTGAAGGCCAGCGCCACCGCGCCCAGCCCTGCCAGGATTTTCTTTTTCATGGGAACATTCCTCCTAGTTTTTCTTTGCCAGCTTTTACTGGCTTCATGTATAATACGGATGGGGAGGGCGAATCCGTGCGCACAAAGAAAAAATTTTTTATTTTTTTGTTTCCCTGCGGCCTTCATGCGGCCGGCCTTAACATTCCCCCCGGCACAGCCGACGTTGTATAATATAGTATAATTTTTGAGAGGAAAGGGGCGCTGCCCATGACCTGTGACCTGCATACCCACAGCACCTGCTCGGACGGCCAATATACCCCCGCGCAGCTGGTAGGGCTGGCAAAGGAAGCCGGCATCCAGCTTTTGGCGCTGACCGACCACGACACCTTCGCCGGGACCGGGGAGGCCGTAGAAGCCGGGAGGCGCCTGGGGGTCCGGGTATTGCCCGGCGTAGAGCTGAGTGCCAGAGAGTACCGCAACCTGCACATTTTGGGCTACGGCTTCTCCCCCGCGGCCCCCCAGCTGCAAGAGCTATGCGCCAGGATGCGGGCCAGCCGTGACCAGCGCAAGTACCGCATCCTTTCCTTCCTGAAAGGGAAGGGCGTCGCCATCGACCTGGCAGAGGTGGAGGCCTTGGCCAAAGGGGGCGTGGTAGGCCGCCCCCACTTTGCCCAGGTGATGGTCCGGCACGGCCTTGTGGAAAGCAACCGGGAAGCCTTCGACCGTTATCTGGACACAGAGGAGTTCCAACGCACCGAACGCCGGAAAGCCAGCGCACAGGAGTGCATTGGGGCCATCAAGGCGTCGGGGGGATGGGCCTCGTTGGCGCATCCGTACCAGATCGGCCTGGAAAACGGTCCCCTGGAGGAGCTGGTAAAAACGCTGCGGGGCTATGGGCTGGACGCCCTGGAATGCTGGTACCCCCGGCACACGGCCGCCCAGCGGGCCTTTTACCTGGAACTGGCGGACAAGCTGGGCCTGGAGGCCACCGGCGGCAGCGATTTCCATGGGGAAAAGGTGAAGCCGGACGTCCGGCTGGCCACGTATACCTTGGGGGGCAGGCTGCCCTTTGGCCTGCGCTTCCCATGACAGGGGCGCGTATGGGCAGGCGGCTGGCTTATATCGACATCTCCAAAGGGCTGTGCATGCTGGCGGTGGTGTGGGGCCACCTGATGCTGGCGGGGGCCAGCAACCGGCTGGCCTATGCGTTCCATATACAGGCGTTCTTTTTCCTGTCGGGACTGCTGTTCCGGCAGGAACGGCACCAAAGCCTTTGGTGCTTTGCCAAACACCGGGCTAAAACGCTGTTGCTGCCTTACGCGGCCTTCTCCCTTGCCACCTGGGCCTATTGGGCCTTGCGGGCCGCCCTGCTGGGCATCCCGGTGGAAAGCTATTGGGCCCCCCTGTTCCAGACGGTGCTGGCCCAGGGCTCCGGCGGGTTCCTGGTGCACAATGTGGCCCTGTGGTTCGTCACCTGCTTGTTCCTGGTGGAGATGCTGTACTACCTCTTCTGCCAGCTGCCCCCCTGGGCCACGGCCCTGCTGTGCGCCCTGTGCGGCGGGGCGGGGTACTGGATGGTACAGCCCCACGGCTTTTTGGATTTTACCCTGCTTCCCTGGAGCCTGGACGCGGCCATGACGGGCATTGTCTTTTACGGGGCGGGGAACCTGTTCGGCCGGAAAGTCCCCCCCGCTGCCTTATATGAGGCAGCGGCCCGCCGCAAAGGGGCGTGCGCCGCCCTGGCTTTGGCCTTTGGGGCGTTGCTGCTGATACTGGGCCCCCGCAACGGCCATGTCACCATAGCCCAGGGCAGCCTGGGGGATAGCCTGCCCCTATTCTACCTAAACGGCTTTTTAGGCGCGGGGGCCGCCCTTTTGTGGAGCGTCCTCCTTTCGTCCGTCCCCGCCGGCCGCCTCTTGGCCGCCCCGGCCGCGTACCTTTCCTGGCTGGGCCGGAACAGCTTTTACGCCATGGCCCTGCACATCCCTATTATGGTGGATGTGGTGTGGGTTTTCTCCCAGTTTACCCAGGCGGGGGCCGACGCCCTGCGCACCAGCTGGCGCTATACCCTTCCTGAATTTGCCCTGATCCTCTTGCTGGCCAGCCTGTGGATTTGGCTGCTGGGGCGCGCCCAACGTTCTAAAGCTTCGCTTTCAAAACGCCGGTAAGCCGGGAATGGCCAAGGGGCGCGTTTCTTTCTGGCCGCGCCCCGCAAATCCCCAATCCTTGACAAGCCACACCCCCTATGGTAAGATACAGTCGTACATTCCAAAAGGGTTCCCGCAAGGAAAACCCCGCGTCTGGTTTAGCCAAAGCCAGTTAGGCGGCAGGGCGCGTTCGGCCCATTTTGGCTGCGGCGCGGCCCTTTTGGCGGCATTTGCCCGCCCCGCCCGGATATTTCCGGCCAGGCTGCAAATGCTGGTAAGGCCGTTGTATTTTACCCCCGGCTGGGGGGATGCGGAGGGGTGGGCATGTCCATCACGTCCCTGGCCTTTGTGGCCTTTTCCATCGCCCTGGCGGCGTTGTATTTCCTTGTGCCCAAACGGCTGCAATGGGTGGCGCTGCTGCTTTTCAGCACCGCCTTTTATCTGTTGTCCGGGCCGAGGTCCTGGATATACCTGGCTGTCACGGCCCTTTCCGCCTATGCCTGCGCCCGGCGGATGGGCCGCGTCTCCCAAGGGCAGAAAGCTTACTTTAAGACCCACAAGGAACTCACCCGGGAGGAGAAGAGCGCACTCCGCCAAAAGAACACCCGGAAAAAGCGCCTGGCCCTGGCCGCCGTATTGGTCCTGAATTTCGGCATCCTCTGCGTGTTCAAATATGCCCATTTTGCCATAGACCAGCTGAATTACCTAATGGGCCTGTTCGGCGGCTTCCGGCTGGACAACTCTTTTTCCCTGCTGGCGCCCCTGGGCATCTCCTTTTACACCTTCCAGACCATGGGGTACCTCATCGACGTATATTGGGAAAAGGTAGAGCCGGAAAAGAACTTTTTTAAGGTGCTGCTGTTCACCTCTTTTTTCCCGCAGGTCACCCAGGGGCCCATCAACGCCTATTCCCAGCTGGCGGGGCAGCTTTTCCAGCCCCACAGTTTTTCCTGGGAAAATTTCGCCGCCGGCGGCCAGCGCATGGTGTGGGGGTTCTTCAAAAAGCTGGCGCTGGCCGACACCCTTGCCCCCTGCGTCGCCGCGGTATTTGAAAATTACGCCCAGTATACCGGCCCCGCCGTGCTGGTGGGCGTCTTTTTTTACAGCGTCCAGATCTACGCCGACTTCTCCGGCTATATGGACATTATGTGCGGCCTGTGCCAGGTTTTGGGCATCCGGCTGGAGGAGAACTTCCTGCGGCCTTATTTTTCCAAGTCCATTGCCGAATATTGGCGGCGGTGGCATATCACCCTGGGGGCCTGGTTCAAAAACTATATCTATTACCCCATCGCCGTATCCAAATGGAACACCCGCCTGGGGAAATGGGCCCGGGGCCGCCTGGGCAAGGCCTTTGCCCAGGCTTTGCCCGCGTCCATTGCCTTGGTGGCCGTGTGGCTGGTGACAGGCGTGTGGCATGGGGCCAGCTGGGCCTACATTGCCTGGGGCGGCGTGAACGGCCTGTTCATCATCGTATCTTTATGGCTAGAGCCGTTATACCAGTGGGCCCGGGGAAAGCTCCGCGTGCGGGAGGAGGCTTTTGGATGGCGGCTGTTCCAGGTGGCCCGCACCTACCTTTTGGTATGCTTCATCAAGGTGCTGCCAGAGGTGGGGACCCTTAGCCAAGGGCTGGGCCTGTGGAGGCAAGCGTTCCGCAGCTGGGGGCCGCCTACCTATGGGGACCTGTTCCCTTATGGGTTGGCCTTCTCCTCCTTACTAATGGTCCTGCTGGCCACAGGGCTGCTGCTGTTTGTCAGCCTGCTGCAGCGTAAGGGCCCGGTGCGGGCCTGGTTTGGCAAAGCGCCCATGCCCCTGCGGGCCTTTGCCCTGGCGGTGCTGCTGGTGCTCATCGTCTATTTCGGCGTGCCGGCTTCCGGCAATGGGGGGGGCTTCATGTATGCGCAATTTTAAGAAGGCCGTATGCTCCGTCTTGTGGGTGGCGCTGTTCTTCTCGCTGCTGACAGCCGCCGTTGTTTTCCCCTATTATGCCTGGGGCACATACCCCTATCAGGACGCCTGGGTGCGCAAGGACCTGGCAGGGCAGTTTGACCTGCTGGTATCCAGCGCCTCCCAAGGCCTGCGGGCCATCGACCCCCGGGCCCTGGACGAGGCTTTGGGGTGCTCCAGCTATGACCTGGGCACGCCCTTGCAAACTATGTACGGCCGGTATCTATTTTTGAAGGAGGAGCTGGAGCGCAACCCGGTGGACACCGTGATCCTAGAGCTTTCCTACGACGCCCTGTCCCGATCGTATAGCAGCGGCTACGGCCTGGAAGGGAGCATCTACCAGCTGGGGCGGTCCGACAGGCTGGATTTGTGGCTGGACTACTTCTGCAAACAGGTGCCCCCCAGCGACTGGGCCCAGCTGCTGTATGACACCATGAACCGGGGGGTACGCACCTGGCGGCAGCTGCTGGCCGGAGAACTGGCCCCTTCCAAGCATTATGAGACCCATGGCTTCTGGCCGGGATTGGAGCCTTCCCCCATGCCGGGGCCGGAATCGTATCAACGGGATTACCACACAGAGACCCTGGCCACAGAGCCCCAGGAAGAGAACATGTATTGGCTGGACGCCTGCCTGGCCCTGTGCCGGGAAAAGGGCGTGGAGGTAGTGATGATTGCCACACCCCTTTCGGAATATATGCTGTGGTCTACCGACGGCTTTGACGCGGTGCTGCGTGTACACCAGGGAGTCAGTGAAAAATGGGGCGTGCCCTTTTACGACTTCAACCTAAAAAAGGACAAGCTAGAGCGTTACCCAGAAGCCAGCGCCTATTTCGACCAGCACCACCTGTGCGAAGCCAGCGCCCAGGATTTCCCCTTCGACCTGGCGGAGGTGCTTACGTCGGACGACCCGGACGCCCTATTCTATAGCTCTTATGAAGAGGCCATCCACGAAAGGCTGCAAGCCCTGCCTTAAAAAGCCGGGGGGGGGCTTCCCCGCTTTCCATCTTGGCCGGCAGCTGGGCCCCGCCAGGAGGTTTTTCTCTGGCCGTGGCTGAAAAGCCTTGGCGGGGGGCTTTCCGGCCCGAGTGCCGGGGCAGCTGAGAAAGGGGAATCGTTATGGATTCTGTTTTACAATATCTTACAGAGGCGGCAGCCCGTTGCCCAGGCAAAACAGCCCTGGCCGACGGGCAGGATACTTTCACCTACGGGGAACTGCTTGAACAGTCCCAACGGGTGGGGGCTTTCATTGCCAGCCGGGAACAACCCAACCGGCCGGTGGCCGTGTGGGCACAGCACCGGGCGGCTGTCCCGGTGCTTTTTTACGGGGTATTATGGGCAAGCTGCTTTTATGTGCCCATTGACCCAGCCCTGCCCCCAGCTAAACTGCAAAAGCTGCTGGATGACTGCCAGCCCAGCCTGCTGCTCACCTCCAGCCCCGAGGACGGCTTACCCGCTGGGGTAAGCTTCCCCGGGGCAGTGGCCTGCCTGGAGGAAGCGGCCAGCCAGGGCCGGGCCCTCCCCCTGCCATGCCCCCAGCATGGCCCAGAACAGCCCCTATGCCTGCTTTATACGTCCGGCTCTACTGGTACGCCAAAAGGGGTGCTTAAGAGCCATGGGGCTGTCAGGAACTTTATAGAGGCATTCCTAGAAGTCTTCCCCCTTTCTCAAGAGGAGGTAGTGGGGAACCAGACGCCATTCTTTTTCGACGCCTCTGCCAAAGACCTGTACCTGTGCCTGCGGCTGGGGGCCCGGCTGGAAATCCTAGATGGGGGGCTGTTCACTTTCCCGGTACAGCTGGTCAGGCACATGAACCAGCGGCAGGTAAGCTGTATCTGTTGGGTGCCTTCCGCGCTGTCCTTGGTCACGCAGCTGAACACTTTTGCAGAAGTCAAGCCCCAATACCTGCGCTATGTCTTCTTTGTGGGGGAGGTATTCCCCATGAAACAGCTGAACCGTTGGCGGGCCGCCCTGCCAGAGGTGGCATTTGTGAACCTGTATGGGTCTACAGAGATTGCGGGCATATGCTGCTATTACCGGGTAGAAGGGGAGTATGGCGACAACGAGACATTGCCTATGGGCCAAGCTATGCCCAACTGCCAGGTCTTTTTGGACGGCGGCGGAAAACCTATCACCCAACTAGGTACGGTTGGGGAGGTATGCGTGTGTTCCCCGGCACTGGCCCTAGGCTATTATAGGGACACGGCAAAAACAGCCGCTGCTTTTGCCCAGGATGGCCTACAACGGGTTTTACACACCGGGGACCTGGCCCAATACCGGGAAGATGGTCTACTGGTATTCGCGGCCCGGAAGGACCATCAGTTCAAGCACATGGGCCGGCGCATTGAGGGGGGGGAAATCGAGGCCGCTGCCTTGGCTTTGGAATGCGTACAACGCTGCTGCTGCTTATATCAACAGGAAAAAGGGAAGATCCTGTTAATATGCCAGCTGCTCCCAGGCTTCCAGGCAACGGCCAAAGAGATACGGGCCGCTTTAAAAAGCGCCCTTGCCGACTATATGGTGCCCGGCAAGGTACTGCTGGTGCCTGAAATCCCTCTGAACGCCAACGGTAAAATTGACCGCCCCGCTTTAAAACAGGGGCTGGGGCTATAAAAACAGGAATGGAGGTACATGTATGGACGAACTACTAGAAATCTTGGAGGAAATCGACCCGGACATTGATTATGAAACAGCTGACAATCTGATAGATGGCAAGCTGCTGGATTCATTCAGTATCGTTTCCCTGGTGGCCGAGATTGCCAATACCTTTGACATTGAGATTTCCCCTAAATATCTGGTGCCAGAAA
Organism: Oscillospiraceae bacterium; assembly: GCA_910574995.1. Lineage (GTDB taxonomy): Bacteria > Bacillota > Clostridia > Oscillospirales > Acutalibacteraceae > Acutalibacter. The sequence continues at coordinate 5,291 of CAJTCS010000013.1, read as the reverse complement.
ACTTCAACAGCGCCGCAGCCATGTGGGATATGGTCTGCCGCATCCAAGATGAAGAGTAAAAAATATCGGAAAAAGACAAAGGCCGGGAACCAAACAAATGGGGCCCGGCCTCCTCTTTTTTACCTTCACAAAAGAAAAAAGGATTGCAACCGCAACCCTTTAATGGCTCCCCCTGTTGGACTCGAACCAACGACCCTGCGGTTAACAGCCGCATGCTCTACCGACTGAGCTAAGGAGGAAAATATTGGTGACCCGTGCGGGAATCGAACCCACGTTAACGGCGTGAGAGGCCGCTGTCTTAACCGCTTGACCAACGGGCCATATGGTGCACCATCAGGGACTCGAACCCGGGACACCCTGATTAAGAGTCAGGTGCTCTACCAACTGAGCTAATGGTGCATATTGTACCCTAAAAACTGAATAAAGGAAGAAGCGAAGATAGAAGAGATGTGTGGGGCACATCAAAGAGACACAAAGACTCAAGAAAGAGTACTTGGTCAAGCCCTCGGCCTATTAGTACTGCCAAGCTGAACATGTTGCCATGCTTACACACGCAGCCTATCAACCTTGTAGTCTACAAGGGGCCTTACTAGCTTACGCTATGGGATATCTAATCTTGGAGCCGGCTTCACGCTTAGATGCTTTCAGCGTTTATCCGTCCCACACATAGCTGCCCAGCTGTGCCACTGGCGTGACAACTGGTGCGCCAGAGGTGTGTCCATCCCGGTCCTCTCGTACTAAGGACAGCTCTCCTCAAATATCCTGCGCCCACGACAGATAGGGACCGAACTGTCTCACGACGTTCTGAACCCAGCTCGCGTACCACTTTAATCGGCGAACAGCCGAACCCTTGGGACCGAATACAGCCCCAGGATGTGATGAGCCGACATCGAGGTGCCAAACCTCCCCGTCGATGTGAACTCTTGGGGGAGATCAGCCTGTTATCCCCAGGGTAGCTTTTATCCGTTGAGCGACGGCAATTCCACTCTCTACCGCCGGATCACTAACTCCAACTTTCGTTACTGCTCGGACCGTCATCCTCGCAGTTAGGCCAGCTTATGCGTTTACACTCAATAGCACGGTTTCCATCCGTGCTGAGCTGACCTTTGAGCGCCTCCGTTACCTTTTTGGAGGCGACCGCCCCAGTCAAACTGCCCACCTAACAATGTCCCCCGACCAGATTCATGGCCGCAGGTTAGAATTCCAACAACCTAAGGGTGGTATCCCAAGGGTGGCTCCCTACAAGCTGGCGCCCGTAGTTCGCTGCCTCCCACCTATCCTGTACATAGATTATCGAAACCCAATATTAAGCTACAGTAAAGCTCCATGGGGTCTTTCCGTCTTGTCGCGGGTAACCGGCATCTTCACCGGTACTACAATTTCGCCGGGCGGGTAATTGAGACAGTGCCCAGATCGTTACACCATTCGTGCGGGTCGGAACTTACCCGACAAGGAATTTCGCTACCTTAGGACCGTTATAGTTACGGCCGCCGTTTACTGGGGCTTCAATTCAATGCTTGCACATCTCCTCTTAACCTTCCAGCACCGGGCAGGTGTCAGCCCCTATACTTCATCTTTCGATTTAGCAGAGACCTGTGTTTTTGATAAACAGTCGCCTGGGCCTATTCTCTGCGGCCACATTGCTGTGGCATCCCTTCTTCCGAAGTTACGGGATCAATTTGCCGAGTTCCTTAACTACCCTTCTCCCGTTGGCCTTAGAATCCTCTTCCTGTCTACCTGTGTCGGTTTGCGGTACGGGCGCCGAAGATATACACAAGACTTTTCTCGCCCTCGTCCAAGCATGCTTCTCTACTCTAATTTCGATCCCTTGCGCCCGGGGTAACCAGCACCCGGGTCATGCCCTTTCAAGGTGTCCTCTTGCTTAAATCTTTTGGCGGCTACGGAATTTCCACCGTATGTGCATCGGCTACGCCTCTCGGCCTCACCTTAGCTCCCGGCTAACTTGGAGCGGACGAACCTTCCTCCAAAATCCTTAGACTTTCGGCCAATATGATTCTCACATATTTCTCGCTACTCATTCCGGCATTCTCACTCGTATGAAGTCCACCAGCGCTTCCGCTCTGACTTCACCCCTCATACGACGCTCTCCTACCACGCATATTGCTATGCATCCCAAGCTTCGGTGTACACTTTAGCCCCGTTAAATTTTCGGCGCAGGGTCACTCGACCAGTGAGCTATTACGCACTCTTTTAATGAGTGGCTGCTTCTAAGCCAACATCCTGGTTGTCTGTGCAACCCCACATCCTTTTCCACTTAAGTGTACTTAGGGACCTTAGCTGTGGGTCTGGGCTGTTTCCCTTTCGACAATGAAACTTATCTCACACTGTCTGACTCCTGTACATCGATTATCCGGCATTCAGAGTTTGATAGGCTTCGGTACCCTCTCGGGCCCTAGGCCATTCAGTGCTTTACCTCCGGTAATCTAATACAAGGCTAGTCCTAAAACTATTTCGGAGAGAACCAGCTATCTCCGGGTTCGATTGGAATTTCTCCGCTACCCACACCTCATCCGCTACCATTTCAACGGGAGTCGGTTCGGTCCTCCATGGAGTTTTACCTCCACTTCAACCTGGACATGGGTAGGTCACCCGGTTTCGGGTCGAATACAACTGACTTCATGCGCCCTATTCAGACTCGCTCTCGCTGCGGCTACAGGCCTGAAGCCCTTAACCTCGCCAGTTACATTCACTCGCCGGACCATTCTACAAAAGGTACCCGATCACCCATTGACGGGCTCTCGGTGCTTGTAAGCACAAGGTTTCAGGTTCT
>CAJTCS010000012.1 GCA_910574995.1 Oscillospiraceae bacterium | reverse complement strand
GCCTGCGACTTTCATGGTTTCCAGCAGGACGATATCCTCCAGCATACGCCCCCGCACTTCCCGCAGCATACGCTGTGCCGCAAGATCCTTTTCCCGTTCGCTGAAGGTTTGGAATGTCCTGTCCTGCACAAGCGAGTAAACCAGCGCCTGTGCCTGGCAGTACCGCAGCCCCGGCTGGGTAATGAGGATATGCTCCAGCGGGGCGCTGCCGGTGGTAGTCTCTATGGGACAGTTGACAATGAGGTCGAGGGCTTGCAGGTACTCTTTGATCTCCTGCACATGGGCTTCCGTGATGCCAATACTCTGTTCTTCCTGATTGCGGATTTCTAATATCCCCTTGAGCCGCTCCGTCACGGCGGAAACGTCAATGGAGTCCAGAATGTCTGTGCGCTTTTCCGGGTCGCGCTCCCTGCGGAGGTTTTGCGCCGCCAGCCCCAGGTCGTGGGATTTGAAGGGGCTTGTCAGCACGTCCAGCACGAAGCGGTGGTTCATGTCCTCAATGACACGGTTGATGGCGCTGGTCAGCTCCCCCGCGTCATAAAGCTCTCTAAGGTGACGGAAATGCCCGCCATCCTCATAGCAGGAGAGGGAGTGCTGGATATTCCGGCAGATAGCAGTGTCAATATACTTCCGGGTGCTTTCGTCGTCCCGGAAGGACGCTTCTTCCGCGTCGAGGCCCCTTGTGGCAAAATCCAACTCCCCGGCCCGCAATGTCCCTCCGTAGCGGATATATTCATCGACGCTGTCCCGGTGCAGGAGCCGGCAAAATTCCCGGTAGGGGATGAAGGTGGTATGGAGCGTCACGGCGCGGTCGTATAGTTCTTCCCGTTCCTCCAGCCAGAAGCCCAGGGAATCCGTACCGGAAAGCANCAGCTTCATGCCGGAACTTGCGTACACATCGGAGAAGAGGGCGGCGGAATCCACAAAGTCTTTCATGAGGGTGGCTTCATCCAGGAACACATAGCGGAAGCCCATCTCTTGGAGGGCCTTGATGTCCCGGTTGACGGAAGCCATGGTATCCGTGCGCTTTGCTTTGATGTAAACCGCCTTTTGCCGCTGTTCCTCTGTCATGTTCAAGATCGCCTGACGGAGCAAGGTGGTTTTCCCCGTCCGGCGCAGCCCATAAAGGAAGCACACCCTGTCCCTTCCCACGCCGTACAGGTATTGCTCCAGCTTGGCATAGCAGTCGCGCTTTTCTCAGCACGCCTTTTGCAAATTCCAAAAGTGCGCTTCCGGTTATCACATTTGTTTCAAATTCCACGCCGGGCACCTCCTGTCTTGGGTAGATTTGTTGTACTCAGTATACCACATCTGGGTGGGGAAGTCGAGGGGAATGTGGAATCAGCTCATCCGCATTCCGCTGTCCTGTTCGTGTATCCTGTCCCAATAGGCATCCAACTGCTCAAAGGAATCGTGCCCGGACAGGTTTATGTGGTTTTCAGCCAACCACTGCTTGAAGGCGTAAAAATCCATGCCCCTTTCCAGCAGAGTACTCCCGGCATCCGTCCACCCGTGCTCAACGAAAACACGCATTGCGGCGTAGTTCTCTGTGCCGATCTGCATACCGCTCTGCATCAGGCTCTCCATATCCCAATGTTGTGCATTCTTGGCGCAGTAGCTAGTGATTTCCCCGATGCTGCCATCTGCACTGATGCCCTTGTCCGCCAGTTTATAGGCAAAATGGTAATCGTTTTGCAGCATGGCCTTGTAGAGCAGGTCGGCGGGCACAGCGTCCATCTGCTCCGGGGTGCAGCGGTCGATGATCTGCCCGGCGATATAGGGGTGATCCGTATAGGCGCACTCCGCAATATCGCCGTAAAATCTGACCGGCAAGTCTGGCACATGGCTCTGGGCCTGCTCCAGCAGGAACAGCGTCTTTTCCGAGTCAGCAATGCCGATGGCCAGCAGACAGGCCGCGCGGTAGATACCCTGCTGAAAGGTGCCGCGCATGTCCAACGTCAGCAGGGTCATTTTGCGTCCGACCGCTCCAGGGCGGCCCGCTGTCTCCAAAAGCAGTTTGTCCGCATAATTGAACAAACCAGGAAGAAGCTGTTTGAAGGCTTCCAGATCCCCATCCCGGATAGCCAGGACGGCTTTGTCAAACTCGCTCATGTGAAGAGGTCGCTGGCCTACCACGTCCATGTAGGCCGTGATGCTGCCGGTCATGCGGCGCAGGATCTGCTCGGTCTGGGTCATGGCGGATTCCTGCCGTTCCCTCTGCTCCACAAGAGCGCCGATGAGGGTTTTCTGCTCCGCTATGCTCAAGTGGAAAATAGAGCCGCCTGTATCCTCCTGCCCGCCCTCCTGCAAAAAACGGGAGTGGGTGGCGTTCTCCCCGTGGAAAGCCTTGGTGACGGCGGAGGAGATGAGGAACATCCTGTCCAGATCGTTGCCATTTTCGCCCAGGGTCTTGCCGGTGATGAAGGTCTTGGTGATGCTCTTATTCTGCTTTTCGTCGTACCATTTCAGGTACACATCCAGGTACACGCCCTCACTCGCGCTGTAATCCGTGGTGCAGAAGATGTCCGCATCCTTGGGGATCTCACGCCCATTTTCCCACTCCCTGTCCATGAGGAAATACTCATCGGGCAAGTAGCCAGCGCTTTCCAGCCGGTATTTCAGTTCCTCGAACACCTCCTGGGCTGTGCGCTGGCCCACATATTCCACACGGTGGGGGTCGGCCTCCGAGCGTTGCCAGATTTCTAAGTCAATCGGGTTCAAAAAACACCCTCCCTACATTTTGAAATAAAATTATTGGTGAATTTAGATTATCTCTTTAGAAGTTCTTATATGTCGGTATAGCCCGTATTTTCGGGCTTTCCCGGCATTTTAGATATGGGGAGAAGTTCTTATATACCCTCAAAACTTCTTAGGTTTTCCCTCTCAATGGTAGTAAAAGAAGTAGTAAATCCGTCTGCGGCTATGCTGCAATCAGCCTTTCCATTTCAGCCCTTGCGGAAGCGAATGTTGCGTGTGCGTAATAGTTCAGCGTCATGGTGATGTTGGAATGTCCCATGATATACTGTAACGCTTTCGGGTTCATGCCCGCATTGGCTAAGTTGGTGCAGAATGTATGGCGCAGGGTGTGGGGTGTCATTACTTTGGGTAAGGCTTCCTCATGGCACTTGTTGTACTTCTTCGCAAGCCCCCGAAACATGGTAGCATAGTTCACATTCGTTTTCGGGTAGCCGTCCCGGTTGAGGAAAAGGAAATTGCCGTAACCGTCAATCGTGATCTGCTTCGTTCCCTTGCGGTTTTCCAACACGCGCCCCAACGCTTTATACACTTTTTCACTCATTGGGATTTGTCTGATACCGCTCTGCGTTTTGGGCTTCTCTATGTAGTAGCCTGTTTCCGCGCTCCGTAAAAGCTGGTGGTCTACATTGATTACCCGGTTTTCAAAGTCAAGGTCGGTTTCAGTCAGCCCGCAGAGTTCGGAAATCCTAAGCCCCGTCCCCAGCAGTATGATAACCTCGTCACGGTATTTCTGATAGACGCTATCACCTTGCATAAAGGATAAAAGGCTTTCTTCCTGTTCTCCTGTGAGGGGTACTTTCGGCTCTGTGTCGTCCTCGATCACGGTGTTTAGCTGGAAGTCAAAGGGATTTTTCCTTATGCAGTCGTCCTGTATCGCTGTGTAAAAAGCAGCTTTCAGAGAACGCTTGTCGTTGCTTATGGTCTTGTAGGATATTCCCTTTTCTTTCATGCGCAACGCCCATTCTTTCGCGTCGGACAGCTTCACACTGTCAATGGGGCAGGAACCAAGTTTATCCGCTTCCAGCAGCTTCATCAGCCGCTCGCGCCCCTTTGTGGTGTTATGCCTTACGTTCCCCCGGTGACGGTTCTGCTTCGCGTAAAGCTCGCAGACGGTCATTTTCTTTCCGATTGTGTCTATCCCGTCGTCAAGGTCTTTCTGTATCTCTTTTTCCTTTTCTCTAAGGGATATGTCGTCACGCTTCCCGGCTGGGGTCTTGTCCGTAGGCACTAACTTCCAAGCATAGACAAATTGCACTTTACCAAAAGTATCGGTATATTTGTAAGCATATCTCCCGTCTTTTCTCTGGCTCTCTCCCGAACGCAAAATGCGGTTTCTATTATCACGTCTTTTCTCCGACATTGTTTTTGCTCCTTTCCGTGTCGGAAAGAGCCTTGATATGCCTACATCTATTATAGCACATTCAAGGCTCCTTTTCACTATCTTTTTCGCTAAATTGCGTCCAGTGTGTCAATGATTTTTTCAAACTGTTTCCTCTTGATCTGAATACGGTTGCCGTTTAGGAATATCCAGCTCGCCGTGGGGTTTTCTTCTGCAAGTTTCCGCAGCTTGTTTTCCCCAATGCGGAAATATTTTGACGCTTCCTCAATGGTAAGCGTGTACTTTTCCCAAATAGGCACATCAGCATTGTTCATTCTATAAATCCCCCTTTCAAAAATGGGTAAAAGGTTAATGGTGAAAAAAGGGGCTGTAATCGGACGGTTAATAGCGTAACCTCACGGGAGTTTCACCCCTGCATGGTTCTCATGCAGCCCTACCCATTGCCTGCGACGCTTTGAACGCTCGGACTGTGGCGGTAAGGGAGTATCATTATATATTCTGCGCGGTCGTCGCCCGCAAGTTGCTAAACTTGCTCCCCGGCGCGGTGTTGGTCGCTCGGCTGTCCGGGAGAGGAAAACCTCACCCGGATAGTGTCATGGCGCACCCGCCGTATAGCTCGGCGCAAAAGGGACGTATCCGATCTGCCCTATGCTGCGCCGCCGTTATCTTGCGCCGCTTTCTTTGTCAAGGTGCTGGAAAGGTTGAGCCGGGACGGGCAGCGGAAAGGGGGGACGCTGCCTGTCCTAAATCAGCTTAAACCTCGAATGAAAGGACAGCCCGCATAAGCCGTGACCGTAAACGGTCGCGTATGTCCTCGTCTATGCCCCAATATACATTTCCCCGCTCGTCGTAGAGCTTGCGCATAGACAGGGACGCTATGTAGCTTTCGTAGTGCTTGACGACAATCGCCATAGCTTCCGGGTCGCCCTTTGTTGCGGCTATGATTACCGGGTAGGGTAACAAGCCGCGTTCAGCATTTTCATTGTTACCAGTCTGTGCAGTCATAGGCGCGTTCCTCCAAATAGCGTTTTAGTAGCTCAAAAGAGCTGTTGCGGCGATACTTCACTGTTGTCCTCGGAATGTTGCAGAGCCTTGAAATCTCGGTTTCGCTCATATCAAAGAAATAATACAGCAGGATAGTTTCGCGCTTTTCTTCCGGCAAGCTCCGCAGGGCTTCGGCAAGCAGCTTTGCGGTTATCTCTTTTCCAGCAACAATGAAAGACTGTTCAGCTTCATCATCTGCAAAATATCTGTCGTAGGTAACAAGTTGGCTTTCTTCCTGTGGTGACAGGTCGGAAAAAGTGACTTCCCGTGTCTGCTGCCGCTTTGTGTCCCTGTGGGCGTTCATTGCTTCGCGCTTTAATGCCTGTTTGCAAAAGCCATTAAAAGCACAACGGATTTGCCATTGGGTACGGTTCGGTTCATTCATGTTCTCACCTCCTTTCGCAGCCGCGAAAGCGGGTGATTTTTTCTGATGTCCCCTTTCATAAACCCTCAAAACCGCGCACCCCCGAATAGGCGGTGATTTTGCAAACTTTTTGAAAAAATTTTGCCGGGGGAACACAAAACGCCCGTCTACAAAATTGCAGACGGGCGTAGAGGAATTGTAAGCAGTATTTAGTTGATTAGATAGTTCATATTTATGGATAGAATTTCCCCCGGCGGTGGACGTGATTTTTTTAATACGGCGTTATTTGTTGATTTTTGTCGATAAAGAAACAACACGACGATACCTCCCGATACCGCCGTGCTGTTAAAAAAGGACGACTTTAATACACCCTCCGTTGTCTGGTTTTTAAAAAGGAAACGGCGGCATTGAAACAAGTAATCAAAACCGCCGTTTATAACTTACGTATAGAAGCCTACATAGACTGCGGCTTGTTACATCTTAATGTACTTCATTTGTTAGGATTACAAATTTAAAATTCAGTGTTTCTATGTGTTTGGCATTATGTAGGTTCACGTCAATTACTTCCAAAACATCATCTGCTAATAGCGCATAAAACGAATTGCCAATAAAAACATTTATTGTAAGCTGGCGTTTAGCAAAATATACTTTAGGGATTCCTAATAAGAACTTCAAATCTATTATAGTAATAAGTTGCTCCCCATAATTTGTCACACCTAAAACATAGTTTGGAGTTTGCGGTATTCTAACTATTTTATGGAGTTGCGAAACACTGCGAACATTATCAACCGAAATCGCATAATTTTGATCTTCTAATACAAACTCCAAAAATTTTGCCATATAATCACCTTTTTCTGTTCGGTTTAAACATTTCTTGCTTTGTTCTCAATCCTTATTTCAAACCAAACCTTAATGTATTCAGCCAGCACGGGAACTATTTTTTTTATTTCTATGCTGGAAGTGTTTATGCACAAGTGGTAATTTGAACGTGCATTTCCTTTTGCGCTTATATAAAACTCCCGGTGTTTTGCTCGTTCTTTATCCACTTCCCGTATCTTACGTTCAAGCTCTGTGGGGGTGAGGTTTTCACCTTTGGGCGCCCGTTCTATACACCGTTTTAGCTTTGTATCCATATCAGCATATACAAAAATATTAAACGGGTTATATTCTTTCAAAATCACATCGGCGCAGCGTCCAATCATAATACAATCCCCTTGCTCTGCAAAAGTTTTAATGATTTTTTGCTGCTCAACAGCAATCGTTACAGCCTGTTTTGTAACCGGGTGTGGGGTCATAGTGAAACGACAGCCTATAGTCCGGGGATATGCGGCTTGCAGATTTTTTTCTGATATATGGGAAACATATTGTTCATCAAATCCTTGTTTTTCAGCTATCATCTGAATGATTTCTTTGTCATAACAGGGAATTTCCAATACATTAGACAAACGCTTCCCCAGTTCACGTCCTCCGCTGCCAAACTCACGGCTAATTGTAATAATCATTTTGTTCCTCCTTTACTCTTTGAAATGAATACCATTTCTTTCAGAATGTTTTAATAGTGCTACTGCAATAATCAATACGATTACTTCATAAATCAACAGTGAAAACCATATTATGCTTTCACCAAATACATATGGCAAAATCAGAATGACTGCCGCATTTACAATAATGCTTCGTAAAACGCTGATATTCAGAGCAAGAAAAGAGCGTTCCGTAGAATACAAGTAAGAAGAAATCATAACATTGACTGCCGTTGCGATGAAGCCAACAGCAAATTGCGGCAAAACCTTGAGCATATATTCCCGTGTTACGGCATCAGTGCCAAATAGACTGCCAATATAGCCCCCAAAAAGAACCGCTAATATCGTAACGGCAGCACTGCCAAAAAAACTGATTTTCAACCCTGCCTTAAAATAGAATTTCAAATCCTCTTTTTTCTTTGCACCATAGCTCTGTCCAAATAAAGGCTGTAACCCCTCACTGGCTCCAAAAAAGACAGCCATAGAGAAAGATGCTATATAACTGATAGCTGAAAAAGCATTGACCCCAAGATCACCTACCATGTCAATGAGAACCATATTCATGCAAAATGTCATAACAGGAGTTGCCAACTGGCTGATTCCTTCGGGCAGACCATGTACAATGATTTCTTTGAACAGACTTTTTTCCAGTTTTATTTTTCCAAAGCGCAGATTTCCCTGTTTACGGATAAAATGGCTCAATATGACCAGTAATCCAAGTGTCTGTGATATGCCCGTAGCAATAGCAGCCCCCTTTGTTCCCCATGCCATAGGATAGATCAGCAGCCAGTCGCCAAAAATATTACATACTGTTGTAACAATCACAACAATACTTACCAATCCGGGCGCATTGTCATTACGGCAATAATTTTGCAGTCCCATAGATATAGCAGATGGAATAATAAAGATAGAATACCAAAACAGATATTCAACCGCTAAATGGTGGAATGTTTCATTTGCACCAAGCAAAGTACAAACCTTATCTGCAAAAAACACGCCAATAAAACTGAGAATTGCTGCGGCACATACCATAAACAGCATTCCATGACGGAATACTTTGTTTCCTCCTTCTATATCTCCTCGCCCAATACGAACAGCGTAAATAGCTACACCGCCAACACTGATAAGCATATTTATTGCTCCAACAACCATGATAAAGGGACTAACTAAATTGATTGCTCCGAGGGCGTTTGTTCCTACACCTCTCCCCACAAAAACTGCGTCAACAATGGTAAACATAAAGAAACAAACATTGCTTAAAATCATTGGTAAGACGTACTTTATAATATTTTTCATGCCTGAACTGGACATTTTAATTTCCTCCCATTCTAAAGCTGGATCGCATAAATAAAAAGAACCGATATTCCGTTTTTGTAACGAATTATCGGCTCTGCGTCTTTGCGTCCGGCTCTTTGATAATTGATATTTTCAGTTGTTCTGCATTGATTAAGGTTTCCTGCCTGCACTTAGGACAAAATAGTGGAAAATGGGAAAGTATTGTATCCTCCCGGATTTTTGTCCGTGTCTTACTTTGGCAGTTTGGACATAGTATCCATTCTTGATTTCCCATATGAAACACTTCCTTACTGTTTTAATATTTGCTCAAATGAAGATTCAAGATGTTTTACAAAATATCCCAAAACGTCAATAAAATCCGCAGGATATTTTTCAAGTGTTTTTTCCATCGCTTGATCTTCTGCCCGATATATAACATCTAATATTTGACTCGCATAAGTCTTTCCTTTTTCTGTAAGGCATATTTGCATTTCCCGCCGTTTTCCGGGAATAGCGGTCAACGTAAGATAACCAGCAGCTTCACACTTTTTAGTAACTGTGTTAAGCGTAGTGCGCGGAAATCCCCATTCCTCACAAATCTGTTTTTGGGAATGTGCTTCTCCGTCATTAAGGGCATAGATAAGCCATAATTCTGATGATTGTCTACCAATCTTTGGAGTATTGGCAACATAGATTTTTTCAAAATTACTGATTGCTATTGCAAGCCGCCGAACAGCTTCTCGTGTTTCACTCATATTTTACCTCCATATATAATACGATTTCGGATTATATAATAGCACGAATTAGGATTTTTGTCAAGATGGCGTGAAAAATTTCCTCTGATTATATGATGTATTTAAGCTATTTAGTGGAACTGTGTAGACATATCCAAAAAGAAAGGTGAACAGTAAAATGTAATAGGGTGAATGAATATGGCAAAAAGACCAGTACCACGATATGACTTTAAGGCTTTTGGTGAAGCAATTAAGACAGCCCGGAAAGGGCGCAAGGAGAGCCGGAAAAAGGTATGCGACGAAATGTATATATCCCCGCGCTACCTTGCGAATATTGAGAATAAGGGGCAGCACCCCAGCTTACAGATATTCTTTGAGCTTATGCTGCGCTATAACATATCCGTAGATCAATTCCTTATGGAGCAGCCCGCCGGGAAAAATACCCAGCGGCGGCAGCTTGACGCTCTGCTGGACGATATGAGCGATACGGGAATACGGATAGTCACCGCCACGGCGCGGGAGATCGCAGAGGTTGAGGGAGAATAACCACTGTCCGGCTAAAATTGAATAGCGGCTAAAGAAGCGTTGTAATCTTTTTTGAGGTTGCAGCGTTTTTCTTTTGCGGAAATTCGCCAAATCAGATATTCCCGGTGTTGTAGGTAGTAGGAAGAACTTTCGTAGCAAGCATAGGAAACGAGTACCCTTTTCCGTATTTCTGCCCGCCCGGTCGGTCAGAAATTGCTTGTTGGGAAGTGTCCCAAACCCTCTATGAGAACGGAAAGGAGCGAAAAACCATGAACGGACGCAAAAGGACGGTACAGGTCAAATTCTATGTGACAGAGGAAGAACGGAGCTTGATTGAGGAAAAAATGAAGCTCGTCCCCACAAACAATATGGCGGCATATCTCCGCAAGATCGCTATTGACGGGTACATTATCCAAGTAGACCACTCGGACATAAAGGCAATGACAGCAGAGATACAGAAAATAGGGGTGAATGTCAATCAGATTGCACGTCGCGTAAACGCGACGGGGAACGCCTATAAAGAGGATATAGAGGAAATCAAGGGGGTGCTTGCGGAAATATGGCGGTTACAAAGATTAAGCCTGTTAAAAGCACTCTAAGCAAAGCCCTTGACTATATCGAAAACCCGGACAAGACGGACGGAAAAATGCTGGTGTCCTCTTTTGGGTGCAGCTATGAAACGGCAGATATTGAGTTTGGCTATACCCTCTCGCAAGCACGGGATAAGGGCAACAACTTAGCCTTTCACTTGATACAGTCTTTTGCTCCGGGGGAAGTGGACTATCAGAAAGCCCATGAGATCGGGCGGCAGCTTGCCGACGCGGTAACAAAGGGGCAGCATGAGTATGTGTTGACGACGCACATTGACAAGGGGCATATCCATAATCACATTATTTTCTGCGCGGTCAATTTCGTAGATCATCACAAGTACGTTTCCAACAAACGGACGTATTACGGCATACGGAACATGAGTGACAAGCTGTGCCGGGACAACGGGCTTTCCGTCGTCGTCCCCGGCAAGGGCAGTAAGGGAAAGAGCTATGCGGAGTACCAAGCGGAGAAAACGGGGACAAGCTGGAAAGGCAAGCTAAAAATCGCAGTTGACGCGCTTATCCCCCAAGTTTCCAGCTTTGAGGAACTATTGCAGCGGTTACAGGCGGCGGGCTATGAGATCAAGCCGGGAAAATATGTGTCATGCCGCGCACCGGGGCAGGAACGCTTTACCCGCCTTAAAACCCTCGGCGCGGACTATACAGAGGAAGCCATAAGGGAACGGATAGCGGGCAAGCGTACCCGTGCCGCCAAAGCTCCAAAGGCAGAGCGTAAGGGCGTTAATCTTCTCATTGACATTGAGAACAGTATCAAGGCGCAGCAGAGCCGGGGCTATGAACAATGGGCGAAAATCCACAATCTGAAACAGGCGGCAAAGACTATGAATTTCCTCACTGAAAACAAGATTGAACAGTACGCCGATCTGCTCACCCGGATAGAGGAAATCGCCACGGCAAGCGAACAAGCGGGGGACAGCCTAAAGGAAGTGGAAAAGCGTCTTTCAGATATGGCGTTGCTCATTAAGAACGTCACTACCTACCAAAAGACAAAGCCCCTCTATGAAGCCTACCGCAAAGCCCGGAACAAAGAGAAATACCGGGCAGAGCATGAACGGGGTATTATCCTCCATGAAGCGGCAGCAAAGGCACTAAAGGCGGCGCAGATCAGCGGCAAGCTCCCCAGCATCCCCGCCCTGCAAGCAGAGTATGAAAAGCTCCAAGCGCAGAAAGAAAGCCTTTACGCCGACTATGGCAAGCTGAAAAAACAGGTTGCGGAGTACAACGTTATCAAGCGGAACATAGACAGCATTTTACAGGCAGAGAAGCAGCCGGAACGGGAAAGACAGACAGAACGCGGATAAAAACACAAAAAAGAGCCGGGACACGGCAGCTTTTCAGTAGCCACCGCGCCCCGGTTTTCTCATGGGTGCAGAGTTTGGATTGTTACGCAATAGAACCGCATTTTCGGGGGTAAAGGTATAAATCCTTTGCCGCCTTATTTTCCCGCCCGGAAAGCCGCATAAATCAAGGCTTATTTCGCCCCTATCGCGTCACATTCGCCCGCATTTTTCTCATGCGCTCGGCGGTCTGTCTGCGGGTGATACGTTTCCGGCAGTCCGGGCAGTAAATAGCCCGGTTGGAGCTGGACGCAAAGGGCGCACCGCACACGCTACACCGCCGCATATCCTCCGTATGGTAAAGCTCGGCATACAACTCCTTATCTGCGGGCAGCACGGCGATACGGAACCATTTACAGAACAGGGAATAGGAAATAAGCTGCGGGCATACGCACTCGTCCCCGTCGTCCAGCAAGATACAATTCCCATTTTCGCAGTTACAGCACGTCCGGCGCACAAGGGCGTTGACTTTCCGGCTTTGGGGCGGCGTGAGCCGCTTGATCTCGCTCATACCTCGTCGGCGGGGTAAACGGCAAGCCCCGCAAACTCCGCTTCGGTCATGCGCCCCACTTTGGCAAGGGTGCGGGCGGCAAAGTCCCGCATTTCCCCGTCCATAAAGGGCAGCGCGGCGTTCATAGCCACGACAAGTCCCTCCTTGCTCCCGGTCATGTAGATACTCAAAAGGTTGGTTTCCTCAACCGTGAAATTATTATATTTGTTCATGCTCATACCTCCAATCCGTGATCTTTCTTTTTTGCCGCCGCCTTTTTCGGGACGGTTCTTTTTTTATCCTGTGCAAGCTGCGCCCGGACAGAGGGGCGGGGCTTCCTTATCTGCCTGTCCCGGTTCTCGTCCTTTCCGATCAGCGCGTATGTGCCGTGCCTGTCCTTGATCTGCGAAAAGGAAAGTGTCTTATAGGGCAGCATAGAAAAAAGGCGGTCGGTGTCCTTTGTGGTAGCAATCTGCGTAAAGTAGGGGGACAGTTCCACCATGAAATGGGATTTATCCGGGCTGTTCGGGTCGCTTAACTCTTGATACAATCGGCGGCATAGATCGCATTGTCGTTTAACTGCCGCTGCCATGCTTCCGTGCTGGGCGCATAGCGGAAGCCGTTCCCTTTCAGTTCCTCCCGGATTTCCTTATCCGGCTTTTCGTCAAAGAAAATCTGCAAGCGGTTATCCGCTGTATTGGCTTCCACACGTCCCCCGTCAAACTCCCAGCCCACATATCCAAGCTCTTTCCTCCGGGTAAGGGCAGTAATGCGGTTTTTTAATCTGCGGATTTCCGCGTTGTTGTTGGATAGCTGGTAGCTCTCAAAGGGTTTCGGGTTCGCCCGGTAGCTGCCGGACATGGACGCTTTCAGCTTTTCGATCTGTTCCGGGGATAAGTGGGGGCAGCCGTCAAGGGTCTTATTCTTTCGGTAATAGGCGTTGACCGCTTTCATGGTTTCCTGCAAGGCTTCCAGCTTTGCAAGTTTGCTTTCCAGCTTAGAAACGGCGTTGGGGTCGTCGGCACTGATACCGCCCATGCCGGTACTGCGGATTTTATCAAGCAAGCCCTGTATCTCCCGGTATTCCTCCATGTTCTTATCTGCGGCGGCGTTCTGCTTCTCCTTTTTGCGTACAGGGAAGTTGCTTCCCCCGGCAATCATGATCGACGGGACGCGGGCGGTGATCTCATAGCCTTTATTCATGTTCGCCGCCAGCTTCCGGGCGTAAGCGTCAAGCAGCCCGTCAATCTTTTCATGGAAAGAGGGGTCAACACGCTTTTTCTGCCTTGCGGCAATCTCGGCGGCTTCGTCTACATAGTGGCGGTATTCTGCCGTTGCGCTTCCGGGCTTGTAATCGGAAAAGCTGATCGCTTCCTTTGCGCGGCGGGCGGCGTTCTCGTTGATCGGGTAGTATGTAACCGTTGTTTCCGTCGGCTCCGGGGTGGAAGTCTGCGCTGCTTTTCCGGCTGGCGGCTCTGCCTGTTCCGGCGTGTCTGCCTTTTCAGAAACGGGGCTTTCCGGCTCCTGCGGCTTTTCCTGTGCTTCGGGTTCTCCCGGCTCCTGCGGTTCGGCGGTCTGTGCGGTTTCCTGCTCCGGCGCGGCGTAAGGCTCGTACCCGTTGGCGGCGTATTCTTCAACCGTCATTCCCGCGTCTGCCGCTTCCTGTGCGATTTCCTCCTTGACGTGTTCCTTGTAGGCTTCCAGCTCCACGTCAAAATCCCTAAGCTGGGGGACGGGCGGCAAGTTGTATTCGCCTTGATTGACAAGCCCCCGGCACTCGGCAACATACGGCACCCGTTCCAATGGCGCTAAATCAAATGGAAAAAACACCGACGGCAGCGAGGTGGATGTGGGCAACTCCAACGGGTCTCACAGCAATTAGGAGGGCTTTATGAAGCGGACAAAAGCAATTTTATATTCCACGGCGGTGTGTAATTTGAACTGTACATACTGCTACATCAACAAAAATAAGGGCCTCAATTCCATCGACCAGGTGCTGGCGGAAAGCTTCGCGGACCCGGATTATTATTTCAATTTCATCCGGGACTATTTTCCCAACCGTGGGGACTTGCAAACGCTGGAGATCTGGGGCGCGGAAACCTTCCTCCACATGGAGCGGGTGCACTCCACGCTGCATAGACTCATCGGCCACTATCCTTTTTTTCGGGACTTTTTTGCATCCACCAACTTCTCCTACCCGGAATGGACGGACAAGGTTTTCGGGCTTCTGGGACAGTTTGCCCGGTATGCCCCCCGGCGCTTTAACGCGACGCTCCAGTTGTCCTTGGACGGCCCGGCTGAAATCACCGACCGCACCCGCGGGGACGGCGTGACGGAAAAGTGCCTGGAGAATTTCTCCCGGCTACTGGCCCGGGCGGATGAGATCCCGGAGAATGTGGACGTGTTCTTGGCATTTAAGCCCACCCTGTCGGTGGACACCATGTACCAGCTGGACACGAAAGAGAAAATCGTGGAATATTATCAATTTTTTGAAAGGCTGATAGGAAAAGTGACGGCGTTGGGCAAAGAAAACCTGCACGTAAATTTCCCAGTCCCCAACATGGGCGTTCCCGCCCCGGCGGGAAAGACCGACGGGGAGTTCTTCTCCGGGCTAGCCAGGAACTGCCGGGAATTGGAGCGGGAAAACGAAGAAAAAGGTTACTTCCGGTTTTATCGGGAGATTACCCCTTTTTCTACAAACGTGCGCCCAAAAGACGAAGATACATACGGGTATCCCTGCTTCAACTGCGGGACGGGCAGCAGCCACGTGGGCTTCCTGCCGGGCCGCCTGCTTTCCTCCTGCCACAACGGTTTTGTGGACGTGCTGGAGGACTACGAAGCCAACTTTTTGGCAAACCCGGAATCCAGCATAGACAGCAAATTGTTCCAGCCCACCCACAACAAATTCACCCACACAGAGGACGACTACGCCGCCTACGAACGGCAAATCGCCCACTACAACGCGGACGGCTCTTTGTGCCGCATGGGGTGCCTGGCGGGCTTTATCCGCACCCTGGCCCTGGCCGGGGAAATCGAAGATAAATACGCCACGGAAGAGGGGGCGTTCCGGGGGGCGGAGTTGTACCAATCCTGCACCTGCAACTGCCTGCGGGATAACTACATGGTCACGGGCTCCACCTGCTTGCAGCCGGAGGGCATGATCAAGCTGCTGCTTAACGGCGCGGTGGAATATATCATGCGGGACTTGGGAAAGGAGGAAGAAAATGTCTGTTCTTGAAACCATTTTGGACAAGCGATTTTTTACCCCCTGGCGGGAGGGGGAAACGGACGGCCCGGCCAGCCTGTGGCCTGACAGCAATTTGGAACTGTACGTAACCGCCGCCTGCAACCAGAAATGCGAATACTGCTACCTGGTTCGGCATAAAGAGCTGTACCCCAGGGAGGCTATGGAACCGGAAACTATCAAAAAGAATATGGAAATCTTCCTGGGCTGGTGCCTGGAGCAGGGCTTCTCCTTTAACAAAATAGACTTATTTTCCGGCGAGATTTGGCATTACAAATTTGGCTGGGAAATCCTGGACATTTTGCTCTCGTACATCCGGCGGGGGCTGCGGGTGAAATCTGTCATGATCCCCACCAACGCCAGCTTCGTCCTTTCAGACCGGGCCGCAGTTGAGATTATGAACCGGATCGAGGATTACGGGAACGCCGGGTGCTGCCTGCAGTTTTCCGGCTCCATCGACGGCGGGCTTTCGGATGGGATCACACGCAAGGGGAACGATAGCCAACTGACAGGGGAAAAGAACAGCGATGATTTCTATGACCGTTTCTTCTCGTTCTGGCGGCAGTTCGGTTTCCTGTTCCACCCTATGGTGTCGGCGGAAAATGTGAAGTACTGGAAAGAAAACTTCCAGTGGTGGGAGGACTGGTGTACAAAATTCGACTACGATGTTTTCCGGGACGTGATGATGCTGGAGGTACGCAACGACGGCTGGACAGAGGGAAACATCCGGGATTACACGGATTTCCTGGATTTCCTAATTGACAAATTCCTGGCCGAACGCTGCGGCGGCGACGTGCAAAGGCTGGCGAACCACCTGTTTTTGACGGATATTTTTACCCCCGGCGGCAGCGGGTACATCAACTTTGGCCTGACGAAAGCGGACGCTTTCCAGGGCTGCACGGTCAGCGATATGCTTACGGTACGGCTGGGGGATTTGGCGATCCCGCCCTGCCACCGCACGGCCTATGACGAACTCTTGTACGGGAGCTTCCAGGTGGAGGATGGGAAAATCACCGGCGTCGAAGAGCACAACCCGCAGATGGCTTCCCGGATCCTTTTCCAGGACAGCATCCTGTGTTCCCCCGGCTGTGACCGCTGCCCTTACAGTTATTTCTGTCTGCGTGGCTGTTATGGCGCGCAGCGTGAGGCGGAAAAGGACCCTTTCATGCCCATGGAGAGCGTCTGCCGGCTGTTCAAGGGGAAGATCGATTTCCTCATCGATAAATACGAAAAGCTGGGCGTGTGGGGCGTTTTGAGGGACTTGTCCCCGGCCAACGCCCGGTACGAGGCCGCCCAGGAAACCTTGCGGGCGGTGGAGCGGATTAAGGAGGCGAGGGCATGAATGAATTGACCCTGGAGCTGTTTGACACCCTTGTGGGGGCGGAGGCGGACGAAGGGAAACGGCAGATGGTTTTCAGCTGGCTTTCGGCCTTGCTGAAGATGCCGTATCTGGATGCCGGGGAAAGAGCAAACGCCCTGGTTTTGCTGGATTATCTGGAAACGCTGGAGGGTGGGGAAGTGTTTGGGACACTCTATCAGGCGGCCCGTGCAAAGCTGTCTTTCCAGCAGCCTCCCCGATGGGAAATGGAGTGGCCGGAGAACTACCAGGTGCTGGTAAACGGAGAAAACCTGACGCCGGAGGATTTACGCCGGCGGGGCATCAGGCATGTGGACTTCCGCCTGACCAAGCCCATACGGGACAGTGTGGAATACACTATCATTCGCAGGCTTCACAGTGACGGCACGGTAGAAATTTTGCCTGCATATCAGGTGTTCCAGAAGCCGCCGGTGGGGGAGCGGCACTTGTTCCACGTGTACGGCGAAAAGGCTGTGACCGGAGGTATTACATACCTTTGAACCCTGTCGGCGGTTTGCCATGAAAAACTATTATAAAAGGAGAGGTTGAACATGAAACTGACGCTAAAAAATGGGAAGGCCTTGGAAGCTGTGAGCGTAGAGGAATCCTACTATCCCCGGAACACCCAGGGTGTTGTGCTCAGCATCCGCCTGGACAGCGACGAGGATATCGAAACGCTGAAAGAAACCTTTTCGCCTGCGGCCTTGGAGACAATCAAAGTGGGCGAGGGCGAGGACGCTAAGACCCTTGCGGGCTACACGCGGGTGGATTCCATCCGTAAGCTTTACGGCGGGGATACCGAGTATAACACGGCGGTGGATCTGACAAAGCGGGCCAACGCCTCCTCTTCGGATTGACAAAACCCGACAGTCTGCTATAATAAAAAGTGCCCCCTCTTGAAGAGGGGGCAGAGGACGTTGCTGCATAATTTAAAGCGGTTAGCCAGCCTCCGAAAGGGGGTGGTACACTTTCCCTACTTTCAAAAAGGAGGGAGGTGGCGCGATATGGGACAGAAGCTGCTGCGTTTCGCAGTGTGCTTAGTGCTGGCGGCTCTGCTGCTGGCTTACTTAGCCCCAAAAGCGTGTTAGCCGCTCGGCTGGTACCCGAACGGCTAACGTAGTTTAGTCGAATTGGTAGGGCTAACCGCCATGTGGCAACGCCCTCTCTATATTTATTATACCATGCGTTCTGCCAATGTCAAGGCAGGGCGTTTTATTTTTGCCTGGAAGGGGGTGGATATAATGTCTTTTGCCCAAATTTTCACCTGGGGCGGGGGCGGCGTGCTCCTGCTGCTGACCCTGGTACAGGTTGCGCCCATCCAGGTAAACCCCTGGTCGGCCATCGGGAGGTGGGTGGGCAAGGCCATCAACGGCGACGTGCTGGACAAGCTGGGCTGTTTGGAAAAACGGCTGGAAAAGCACGTCCAGGCCGACGACGAACGGGACGCGGACATGCACAGGGCCAAAATTTTGCAGTTTAACACGGAGCTGCTCCGGGAGAAAAAGCACACGGAAGAGGATTTTAACGAGATCTTCTACAACATCAACTGCTATGAACGCTATTGCAAGGAACACCCGGATTATCAGAACAACCGGGCCGTCCATGCCATAGCCAATATAGGCCGGGTCTATGATGACCGGCTGAAAAAACACGACTTTTTATAAGGAGGAACGCATCATGAGTAAAAAATGGTGGAAAGCGGCGGGCGTCCGGGCCGTGAAAACGGTGGCCCAGGCGGCGGCAGCGGCCATTGGCACCACGGCTATGGTCAGTGAAGTGGACTGGCTGGTGGTGGGCAGCACGGCCCTTATGGCCGGGGTATTGTCCCTTTTAACCAGCGTGGCAGGCTTGCCGGAGGTGGACCATGAGCAACAGTAATCTCAGCTGCATGCGGGTGATCAGCCCCAACCGGAACAGCCCCCGAAACCACAAAATCGACACCATTACCATCCATTGCGTGGTGGGGCAGATGTCGGTAGAAGGGCTTTGTTCCCATTTCAGCAATCCCGGCCTGGGGGCCAGCTGCAACTACGGCATCGGCCCGGATGGGCGCATCTGTACCATTGTGGACGAGTGCGACCGCTCCTGGTGTACGTCCAGCTGGGAGAATGACCATCGGGCCATTACCATTGAGTGCGCCAGCGACGCCTTCTACCCCTATGCCATCAACGCCAACGTGTGGAAGTCGCTCGTCAACCTGTGCGCCGATATCTGCAAACGTAATAGCATCCGGAAGCTGGTGTGGAGCACAGACAAAAATACCCGTGTGAACCATCTGAACGGCTGTAACCTGACCGTCCACCGGGACTACGACAACAAGTCCTGCCCCGGCGATTACATCTATAACCGCCTGGGGCAGATCGCCAAAGAGGTAAACCAGAAGCTGGATGTGCCTGCCCAGCCTTTCAAGCCCTATCAGGGCCAGGTGAACGCCACGGACGGATTGAATTGCAGGACAAGCCCGGTCAGCGGCCAGGTGCGGAAGGTTTACCCCGACGGCACGGTGGTGGCCATCACCAAGGAAGACTTCGGCTGGGGTTGCACTGGCGAGGGCTGGGTGTGCCTGGACTACATCAACAAAATCGCGTCGGCCAAAGACCCGGCGGCAAAGGAGGAAAGCATTATGGATGGCAAGACCTTCAAGAAAATGTACGATGAAATCAATCCCACCTACAACACTCTGGAGGAAGTGCCCGATTATTGGCGGGCTGACATCCAGGAGCTGGTGGACGCAGGCATTATCGCCGGCACAGGCGGCGGCAGGCTGGGCCTGACCATGACCGAGGCCAAGATGGCCGTCATCGTCAAGCGGGCCGTGGAGAAGATGGGTGGCCTGCCCACGTGATTTCACTTTATCAAGGCGACTGTCTGGAGCTGATGAAGGGCATCCCGGACGGAAGCGTGGATATGGTGCTGACTGACCCGCCGTATGGTATCGACTATCAAAGCCGGCGGAAGAAAAACAAGGCCGATTGGAAGCCGAAAATCATAGGCGATAAAGAACCTTTCACGTCTTTTATCCCACAGATTAAGCGAGTGTTACGCTCATCAGGTTGTGTATTGGTTTTTACCCGATGGGATGTTCAGCAGAAATTCATAGACGCAATGGAGCAAGCAGGATTACACGTTAAAAGTGTACTTATTTGGGACAAACAGATTCACGGAATGGGATACCTAAAGCGGGCCTACGCAAGTCGCTATGAAAGCATTTTGTTCCATAGCGAGGACGATTTTTCATTCAATGGCAAACGCCCGCAGGACCTTATATCCGTTCGACGTATTCTTCCGCAAAGCCTGATGCACCCAAACGAAAAACCGGTTGAACTGCTTGAAACGCTTATCAGCCAATGCACAAGGGAGGGCGGTACTGTGCTTGACCCGTTCATGGGCAGCGGCAGCACCGGCGTCGCTTGTGTCAACACGGGCCGTTCTTTTATTGGCATGGAACTTGACCCCGGTTATTTTGAGACGGCACAGAAACGCATAGAAGAGGCAGAAAGGAAAGCCCAGGGGGCGTAACAGTTCCAGTATAGCAGGACATGCGGAAGCCCCCGGCTTTCCCAATTGGGAGGGCCGGGGGCTTTTATCTTTATGCGAGTCAAAAAGGAAATAGACAGATATCACAAATTTTTTTCTTCAAGTTGTTAAAATTGACCGTTGAATTTTGGGGAGATATTGCATATAATATATGCGACAGGACCCCCCGCACCTCTCCACGGCAACGTGTGATGTGTCCCAGGGGGGACATTTCTTTATTTGGAGATATAAAAATGGATGGGTTAAAAAGGCCGACCAGCTATGAAGAACAACTTGAAATTTTGAAATCCAGAGGCGCTTTTATCTCAGACAAGGTTTTTTGCTTGCAAAAAATGGCTGAAATTAACTATTACCGCTTCAGTGCCTATTTCCTTCCTTTCCGAAAATCTGATGGTACATATATGGATGACACCAGCTTCCACACAGTATATCGAATTTATGAATTTGATCGTAAGCTTCGTGGTATCCTTTTTTCTGCCATTGAGGAGATAGAAATCTATCTCAGAGCAAAAATAGCATATTTCCACGCTCACAAATATGGGCCCTTAGGATATATGGATGTTAGTAACTTTTCTGGAGAACTGCGGAAAGAAAAAGTCTACGAAAATATCGAGCGGGAAATAAGGAGTAATTCTCAAACATTGTTCGTAAAACACCATATTGAAAAATATAACGGTCAATTTCCTGTATGGGTTATTATAGAATTGTTTACTCTGGGAATGTTGTCGCGTTTCTATTCGGATATGTTAGTTCCAGATAAGAAACAGCTTGCTAGGGAGCTATATGGGACCACCTCAAAAAATTTAGCCAGTTGGCTTCGCTGCATCACAGATTTTCGAAATGTCTGCGCACATTATGGCAGACTGTACTATCGTGTTTTCCCAGCAATCCCTTCCGGAATTTCTTTGCCTGCCTCTGTAAAAAGGCGGCTATGGGGCATGATGTTAGTTTTGAAATTATTATATCCCAATGGATCTAAATGGAATTCGGAAGTTCTGACATCCCTTGAGTCGCTTTTTGATGAATACCGTGGGTATATCGACCTATACCATATAGCTTTTTCACCAGACTGGAATTTACAACTAAAAAAGTGAACTCGTATTTTTGTAAAGCTTTATGGCTTCCACCTAAAATCCCCGGCTTTCCCACTTGATTGGGAGGGCCGGGGATTTTTGCTTTTATGCGCTAAAACGTCTGCGTTTCATATTCTATGGGCGTGAAATCCTCTGAAGCGCCGCCAGTCTTCCGCATCAGATTCAGCTCGGAAATCGCAAAAAGCTCCAACTGCCCGCTTTTGCTTTCTGACGGCAGCAGGGGAATTACAAAATACATGCGGTTGAGCAGCATAGTGTCGTCCTGGTATACGTCTTCATGGCACAGCTGGAAGCCCAAAATTTCTTCCCTGTCTTTCGGCACGGCGCCTGCCGCCGCCTTTTCCTGGAACCAGGAAAGGTAGCGCCCATAGGCTTCATCAAAGGAATAACCGTCTTTTACGCTCATGCAGAACATCCCCCTAAGTAGGCTGCGGGCTTGTTTTTTCGACAAGTTCCGCGCTTTTTGCTCCCCTGGCCAAGTTCGCTGTATCTGTATGGTACCACGTCAGGGGCATGAAAGCAAGCGCCTAAGACGCACAAAGTCCCGGCCAAAAGTCTAGCCGTCCTGCCGGTTTGACAAAACTGCCTCCCGGCGGGATAATAAAGGACGGCTTACAAATTTTTTATAGCCTAGAAAAAGCCCTGAGCGTATACCGCTCAGGGCTTCAGGAGAGAGGCCTCCGGCGTATTCATTTTCTGCGACCGGGAGGTTCCTTTGTTCCCGGCTCATTGGGCATACGCACTAGGAGATCCGTCAGGTCGCAGTTAAGCGCCTCACAGATCTTGTCCAGCTGTTCAAGGCTGACGCGATCCGCAATCTCGTGATACAGGTCACTGATTGTGTTGGGGCGTATGCCGGTCTTACGCGCGAGGTCTGCCTGCGTCCACCTCAGTTCACCAAGCCGGGTAGGCAGTAAAACCGAACGCTGTTTTACAGCGTTTAATCATCAAGCCAATCTCCTTTGCGGTAGATTGTACCAGAGACTGTGGCATATTTCATGGATTTGTTAGATTATATCGTATCCAGATATAAAAGTAAAATGGAAAACCGCCACTGGGATATATCCATGCGGCGGTTTTTCCTTATTTGTCCATCAGAAACTCCAATGGACAAGCCAGTACGAACACCCCGCCGACCATTGTGATTGTCGGTGTGGGGTTCGCCTGGCTCTCTTTTGGTGGGGGAGAGTGGATTCGAACCACTGAAGTCGTCGACAACAGATTTACAGTCTGCCCCCTTTGGCCACTCGGGAACTCCCCCATAAACTATGCAATTTTATACAAGGCTTGTCCGGCCTTCCTGTCGGGCCGGACCGCCCAGTTTGGAGCTGGTGAACGGACTCGAACCCCTGACCTGCTGATTACAAACAGTGTGGGGAGCCGAAATTCGGCTCCATTACGGCATTTCTGGGCCTTTCCGCTCCACCATACCGCGGTATTTGACCCTAAATTCTCCACTGTGTCCACCCGCTTTTTTCGCCGTGTGGGTCGGGGTGTGGGTCATGAAACAGAACGGTACGAGGGAAACCCTCGCACCGATACGAAACCTAAAATCAAATTTTGTACTATGTAACCACTTAAAAGGTTATCTGCTTAGAGATAATACCATACACAGACAAACTTGTCAAGGACTAAAGCCCGACTCAAAATCTGCGCTGCAAAACCAAAGAAAAGGGGTTTTGAGAAAACCCCCAAAAAGAAAATGTTAGTGAATCCTGCTATCCATGGACAAAATCCCCTCCATGTGGTATAATACCCCCGCAGAAAGGAGGTGTCCACTATGCTCACACTGGAAGATTATTTGGCCATATTTACGGATTTTCTGGTGGGCCATGCTGCCCTGGCGCTGTATCTGTTTGTGATTATGGATGTGCGAGGATGGCGGATGCTGAAAAAGCTGCCCGCCCTGCTGCTCTCCCCGCTGCTGGCCACTCTGCTGGGAGCGGGCCTGTATACGCTCTTTCCTAACCATTCGGTGGTCCGCTACTGTCTGTCCTCCTGTGCCATCCTGCTGATGTGTACTGTGTGGGTACGGTGGGCGTGGCGGACCGGATTCTGGCGGGCCTTTTCCACTGTGTGCATGGCTGGGGTGTTCCAGGTGGCCTCGTCCTGCCTGTCACAAATCCTGTTTTTGCGCAGCAACTTCCAGATTCCAATGGCGACGGCGATGGTTACACATTTGGCTGTTGCACTGGTCTCAACTGCCCTGCTGTACCGGCTGCGCTTCGGGCGCTGGTTCCACCTCCTGATGGGGGAGGGCTTCGGTCAGCGCCGGACGGCTCTGTTCTTTTTTGCCCTGGAGGTCGCTATGGAGGCTTTTTTGATTTTGCAGGTGGGGATTCAGCCGGATTATCTGTTTTTCTACTATGCGCTTGTACTGGTGATGGCCACGCTGATGGCTGGGGTGGTGGTCTATCTGTCCCAGCGTTTGGATTTCTCCCGGAAACTGGAGGCCCAGCGGGACGTAATTGCCCAGCAGCAACTTTACGAAGGAGACTTGGAGGCGATTCGCCAGGAGGTGCGGAGTTTCCGTCACGACTACAAAAACCTGTTGGCGGGGCTGTCGGAGCAGGCCGATAAGGGCGAGCTTGAGCAACTGCACACATCCCTGTCTAGAGTTGGACGCGGGTTTTGACCGGCGCATCGGGGAGAAAATTCGGGTGTCAACTCAAATCGGCAATGTACGGGTTCCCCAGGTGCGTAGCCTCCTGCTGTCCAAGCTGGCGGCCATGAGCAAACAGGGAATTGACTGCCGCCTGGAGGCTCTTTACCCCGTGGAGAGGGTCGGGATGGACCCGTGGAGCTTTACCCGCTGCCTGGGCATCCTGCTGGACAACGCAGCCGAGGCCGCTCTGGAAACAGAAACGCCCTGGGTAGAAATCATCCTGCTGTCTCAAAAAGGCAGGCTGTCCCTGCGGGTGTCCAATCCCTACGCTGGAATGATTGACCCGGATAAAATCTGGGCGGAGGGCTTTTCCACCAAAGGAGAGGGGCGGGGGCTGGGCCTTGCCAGCTACCATCGGATTCTGGCGGACTGTCCCAATGCAGCCACGTCCACCAGTTGGGCGGGGGGCGTGTTTGTCCAGGAACTGACAGTGGAGGAAACAGTATGATTTCAATTTATATCTGTGACGATGAAGAAAGCGTCCGCCACCAGCTTAAAACTGCCCTGGAATGGAAAATTTTCATAGAGAACTACGATATGAGCGTAGTATGCGCCGCATCTACCGCCCAGGAACTGCTGGACACGGTGCAGGACAGCCGGCGCGGCATCTACTTTCTGGATGTGGACTTGAAGGACGGGGGGGACGGTTTTATACTGGGGCGGGAACTGCGGCGGCGGGACCCCCATGGAACACTGGTCTACATTACCAGCTATGGCGATCTGGCCTGGAAAACCTTCCAATACCATTTGGAGGCGTTCGACTACATCGTGAAAGAGGGAGATCAGACCGGCCCTGCTGTTGCCCGCTGCCTAGAGGCGGTTTACGCCCGCCTGCTGGATGAGCGCCGCGACCCGGCGGAGATGTTCTCCCTGCGGATAGGTGATGAGACCCGCCACATTCCTTTGTCCGACATCCTGCTTTTTGAGGCCGCACCCAAGGCCCACCACGTATATCTTCATACGGCGGACAGCCGTCTGGATTTCGTGGGCAGTCTGAACGAACTGGAAAAGGAGCTCGGCAGACGGTTTATCCGTGTCCACCGGGCCTATCTGGCGGCATGGGACAAAATTGAGGTGGTAGATGGAAAGGGAAATCAAGTCCGGGTAGGAGGCAGAACGTGTTTGCTGTCCCGAACCGGAAAAGCAGAATTGAAGAAGAAATCCGGAGGGAGTTTTTGAGGCTCCCTCTCTGCTTTTACCGTTCAGGAACGATTTGTGCCGCCTAAGAAGATTTGCCCACAGCGGGGCCGTATTGTGGTATTCTTCTGTTCGCGGGCAGACGGGATGAGAAAGGAGGCAAACGTATGGCGAAAGATCGTTTTGTAGAAGTCTACTCCCAGGGTGTTGTTAATGTGGTCAAAATCTTTGTTGATACAGAAACCGGCGTGAATTACCTGATGGGTTCCCATGATTTGAGGGTAGGAACTGGAATGACTGTTTTGGTCGATCCGGATGGCAAGCCTGTTGTTACCCCCGTAAAATAAACCGTTCCAGCCAGTGGAGCACAAGATCAAATTCATTCTGGCTGCCCGCACCAATAACGAATTCCAAATTCAGGAGGCACACAACCATGGCAAGAGAAGAAAAAGTTTGGGAATATGCCCGGCAGGCCGGATATGAGCCGCTGGAGGACCGCTGCATCGTAGTCAAATACGCCCCGGACAATCTGAGCGAACAGATCACCGCATTTTTTAACTGGGAGTTTTATGCCCTCCAAATGTGCAAACACGAGGTGATCCTGCTCCCCTTTGACCCCACGTGGACCAGCCTGCGCAAAGACGTGTCCCTGGTCATTCCCTATGGGGACATCCACTCGGTGGAGCTGGCGGACGATATACTCAACACCGTCATCACCATCCGTACCGAATCGGATAACATCCGGCTGACCGCCCAGCAAAAGGAGTTGAGCGACCAGCGGAGTTCCGGCATCTATGCCACGCAATACGCCGGGGGCCTTAAAAACTGGCACAAAGAAAACCTGGACGGCACACTGAAGGCGCTGGCTGAGTTAGGAAAAAAAGGGTAACACGAGGCTTGATTTGTCTAAGTGCAGCTTAAATTGACAATCAATACGCTGCTTTGCAAACAGAGCCTTTGTTGGTGGCACCAAACCCCTTTTCGCAGAATTTCATTCTGCGGCTATGCACCGTTCCGGCGCCTTACTTTATGCGAGGCTATCTAAGAAGTAGATACTTAAAATATCCATATATTAGGCACTAATATTAAACAAAAATATAGTTCTAAAAACTTATAGAGAGAAACGCCCGAACTTAGAATGCTGTTGGCCCGTGTAAGGGCCGTGTTGGACGATTTGGGCCGGTAGTCGAGGAGTAAATCGGTCGCCGGCCAGAAACGCCGTGTGAGAGCATTATCAATCAATATGTTCAGGTCGGCAATCTGGCCGTCGGCTTCTTCCGCAATGGCATCCATATAGCGGGCCAGCAAATTGGCCTCATATGACAGGTCATCTTCGCTCAGTTTGGGATTGCTCATGATGAAATCCACTTTTTCCTGGGCTTTTTTCAGGCTGGCGTCTATGCGTTCCAGGGATGTGATGCAGGCATTGGGATAATGCTCCAGTTCGCTGTATATTTTTGTGGTGAACTCGACAGCGAGGTTTTGAATCTTTTTGTAACAATCGGCAATCTGGTCATATGTCTTAGGCTCATTCGCAAAGTCAGTTTTTGGGGGCATTGACATCTGGCTTAATGTCACCAT
Organism: Oscillospiraceae bacterium; assembly: GCA_910574995.1. Lineage (GTDB taxonomy): Bacteria > Bacillota > Clostridia > Oscillospirales > Acutalibacteraceae > Acutalibacter. Next base: position 48,964 of record CAJTCS010000012.1, on the reverse strand, counting down.
CGTATTTTCGATGGCTGTTACAGCAGCAACATATTTGTTGTTTTCCTCTCCAATGGCGGAAAGGCTGCTGCATAGGTCAGTTTTTGGGAATTGGATAATTTTTTGGTTCATGATTGTTCCTCCTTTATTTTGATTATTTTTGTTTCCTCACCCCGTCCGGGCCGATGGCGTAACCGTCAATGGTGGTATTGACCGCCATTGAACCGTCCGAATGGAAATAGTACCATTTACCGTCAATCTGTTTCCAGCCGCCAGTAAACATCCAGCCGTTGTTGTCCAGCCAGTACCATTTTTTATCGTCTTGCAGCCAGCCGGTGGCAGGTTTCCCGTTTTTCATCTACTGCCAGGAGCCGCTGTGGTTCTGCATCCAGCCCTGGGCGGTCTGCGGGTCAATGACGATTTCCACAAACCGCCGCAGGACGGTAGCGACCTCGGCGCGGGTGGCGGTTCCTTTCGGGTCAAAGCGGTTGCCGCCTTTCCCTGCCATGATGCCCGCCTGCTGCATGGCTTTGACTTCCTTTGCCGCCCAGCCGCTGATCTGCGCGTTATCTGCAAACGTCACAGCATCATAGGCAACCGGCAGGTCATAGCCCAGCTTTTTCGCGTAATTTGCCATAATGACCGCCATCTGTTCCCGCGTGATATTGGTATCCGGGGAAAAGGTGGTGGCGGAGGTGCCGTTTACAATGCCTTTTTCTGCCGCCCAGTTCACATACGGGGCATAGTAGGCATCTGCTTTCACATCGGTGAATTTCCCGGTTTTGTAGCTGTCCGGGTCGATGCCTGCCAGCCGCCCCAGGGCGGTGACGAACATTCCCCGCGTCATGCCGGTGTCGGGGCTGAATTGGTTGTTTCCAGTACCAGCAAGCAGCCCCCGGCTGGCTACGAAGATGATGTTATCCTCAGCCCAATGGTTCTTAATGTCCGTAAAGTCCGGGACAGGGTTCTTGTAGCCGATGCCGTAGATGCTGAAATGCCCGGTTTCAAAAACAACCGTACCCAGGTCAGGGTCATAGCTGGATTTTGTCAGCCATTCCACCTTGCCCTTGCCATCTACATAGACCGCATAGAGATTTCCGGTCTTTTCGTCCTTTGCCGGAGCATAAGGCAGACGGACAGCGATGGTGTGACCGTCAAAATCGGTAATCGGCGTTTCTTTCCCACCGGAGAGATACACCAGTGACAGGTCATAGACCGGCCTTGTGCCGATGGCAGCTTTGGCTTCCTTGGACAAGTTGGCCTGGGTAATCTGTTTTACCCGGAGTATGATGTCACCGTTTGCCGATACGGTATCCAGCCATTTCAGCAGGTCGGCATCCATTCCCTCCACCATGATGCCCTCAATGTTGATTTCAAGCCGTTTTACCTTTTCTCGGACAAGGGTATCCAGAGTTTGGGCCTTGATGGTCACGCTGAAAGAGATTTGGCCCTTTTTTGGTGTAACAGGGATGACAACCGCCACACCATTTTGGGTGTTACCGTTCTTTTTGGCATCATTCTTTGCCGCGTTGATGGCAGACTGGACAGTGCCGTTATCCACCGCCACATTCCCGTTTTTATCCGGTGTTGCCGGTTTGGTCTGGCTGGTGGTAGGAGTGTCCGGCTTGGTTTCGTCGGGACGCGCTACAATCGTGGAGCCGCCGCCGGAGGAACCATTGTCGCCGCTGGAAGAACCGCCGCCGGACGAAGAACCTCCCCCGCTACCGGAGCCGCCAGAGTTTCCGCCGCCGTTGCTGTTCCTTTCAAATACCGCTTTGACAGTCACATTCGTGGCAGGCATGGTAAAGCTGTTGTTGCTGATTGTCATGCCGCCGGAAATCACTTGCCATTCCTTGAAATGATAGCCGCTGTCCGGTGTGGCGTTCAGGGTGATTTTTGTCCCTTTCTCCGCTGATGTCGGAGAAGCGGAAGCTGTGCCGCCGGTTCCAGCCTGCACTGTCACGCTGTATCGGGTCGGCTGTGGCGGTGTGCCGCCGTCCTTTTCAAATATTGCTTTAACGGTCACATTCGCGGCAGGCATGGTAAAGCTGTTGTTGCTGATTGTCACGCCGCCGGAAATCACTTGCCATTCCTTGAAGTGATAGCCGCTGTCCGGTGTGGCGTTCAGGGTGATTTTTGTCCCTTTCTCCGCTGATGTGGGAGAAGCGGAAGCTGTGCCGCCGGTTCCAGCCTGCACTGTCACGCTGTATCGGGTCGGCTGTGGCGGTGTGCCGCCGTCCTTTTCAAATATTGCTTTAACGGTCACATTCGCGGCAGGCATGGTAAAGCTGTTGTTGCTGATTTTCACGCCGCCGGAAATCGCTTGCCATTCCTTGAAGTGATAGCCGCCGTCCGGTGTGGCGTTCAGGGTGATTTTTTGTTCCTTTCTCCGCTGATGTCGGAGAAGCGGAAGCTGTGCCGCCGGTTCCGGCCTGTACTGTTATGGTATAATATTGATAGCTCAATCAATGGAGTTGGAAGCAAAGCGAAAATGTAACTTCTTTTTGAGAGGTGCGCTTATGAATTTCATTTTTGATATGGACGGGCTCATGTTCGATACGGAAAGAGTATTTATCAAGGCATGGGATTATGCTGGTGAGAAAACCGGGATTGGCAGAGCTGGCTACATGGTACACAAAACGTTGGGGATGAATATTAAAACGGCATATGATGTTTGGAAAGAGGAATTTGGCGACAAGTACAACCAAGAAGAGGTAAGGAAGCACTCAAAAGATTTCCTGGAAAAATACTATCATGAGAATCCAACCCCTATTAAAGAGGGCCTATATGTACTGCTGGATTATTTGAGGGGGTTAAACTGCAAAATGGCAGTAGCATCTTCCTCACCCCGGTGGGAAGTAGAGAGACACTTGAGGAGTGCCAACGTTACAGATTATTTTGTTGGCGCTGCCTGTGGTGATATGGTTCAAAATTCAAAACCCGCGCCGGATCTTTATTTAAAAGCGTGTGAAATATTGGGCGCATCACCAGAAGCCTGTTTTGCTTTGGAAGATTCTAAAAACGGTTTATTGGCGGCATATCGGGCAGGCTGTAAGCCAATTATGATTCCAGATTTATGGCAACCGGATGGAGACGTTTTAAAGATAATCCTTGCAAAATATGGCAACTTAGAACAAGTAAAATGTGCCCTTGAAACCGGCGATTTAAACTTGCAGGAAGGTAAATGTTTTTAAATTAGTCTGAAAGGATTTGAAAACATCGTCCAAAATATCCTTTTGTGTTGCAATTTCCCCGCAAGTTTTGTTCCTAATACAAATTTTGTACAAAAACAAAAGCCTCGCATTTTCATGCAAGGCTTTGTCAATGGTGGGGGAGAGTGGATTCGAACCACTGAAGTCGTCGACAACAGATTTACAGTCTGCCCCCTTTGGCCACTCGGGAACTCCCCCATAAATTATGCAATTTTATACAAGGCTTGTCCGGCCTTCCCATCGGGCCGGACCGCCCAGTTTGGAGCTGGTGAACGGACTCGAACCCCTGACCTGCTGATTACAAACAGTGTAGAGGGCCGAAATTTGGCTCCATTGCGGCGTTTCTGGGCCTTTCTGCTCCACCATACCACGGCGTATGACCTTAAATTTTCCACTGTGTCCATCTGGTTTTTTCGCCGTGTGGGTCTGGGTGTGGGTCAAAAAGAGCGAAGGCACAGGAGCTTTCCTGCGCCAATTTTATAAACGCCCTCAAAATCTGTGCCGCTAAACAAAGAAAGGCGGTATCCAGTTTAGCCCAAAACCTGCCTGCAAAATTCTTGCAGCTCCTGCACGCCATTCTCAGCAGTTTCCCATACCGTAGCCGTGTCAATTTTACCATATTCATGCGCCACTACATTCCGCATGCCTCGAATGGCCTGCCAGGGGATTTGCGGATAGGTACTTTTGAAATCTTCCGAAAGATAGTTAACCAATTCGCCGATTTGCAGCAGGCAGAGGCAGACGGCATTCCGATAGACAGAATTGGACGCAAAGATGTCATAGGATTTATGGGAAGCCGTATGGGCATCGGCAATCTCCCCGCAATATTTGCCGATTTTTCGATAATTTCCCGATCGCGATACTCAATGTCCATAAACCAAAATCTCCTCGCTGGCGATGCGGTCAAGAAATTTCTGCTCCAGGCTCCCTGTTGTCAGCAGATCCAGTTTTTTATCAAATCTTTCCTCTAAGTCACTATACAAACCGCCAAGCTGGAAAAGCCCACGCAGAGCCCCTTTGTCTATCCGGAAATCCAAATCGCTTTCTTCCGTAGCCTCGCCCCTGGCATAGGAGCCGAACAGGAATACCCTTTCTACGCCGTACCGGCTGGCAATGGGAGAAATGATTTTCTTTATTTCATCAATGGAATATATTTTGTCCGTCATGGAGGCTCCCTCCTTTAAATCGATTATACCATAAAACAGGCCAGATTGCAACTGCCTTGCGCCTCTCATCCGCCGCAGCTATTATATCTCCGCAGCCCCCTGCGCCACACCAGCGCGGAGATGCCTGCCAAAACCAGCGCTACCACTGGTGAGAGCGTACACATCCAAAATGGCGCATCGGATTTGCCCAGGAGAAAGACGGCCGGGTAAAAATTAAGATAAGCCACAGGCACCAGCCCCGTCACCAGCACTCGGAATGCCGGGCCAAAGATAGTCACAGGGTACTTCTGGGTCAGCAGGTAGATTTGAATGAACACCTGGTTGAGAGCGTTGGCCTTGGTAGTCCAGAACGTCGCGCAGGAGATGAGAAACTTGATGCATACCGCGATAACTCCGCCAGACAGTACAAATACCACGAACCAAAGGATTTGCCACAGTCCCCAGTGCGTACCGTTCATAGCAAGGCCCATGGGTACCAGTACCACGCCCAAGAGGGTGTCGCATAGGCCCGTATACTTGATATCCCCACCCACAAGCTGCAAAAAGGGGCGCACCGGGCGCAGAAGGTATGCGTCAAAAGAGCCGCTGACGATCTCATCCTCAATTTTCGACAGCTTGAAGAAGAACACAGAGAAGATGCTCCAGCTTATCAAAAACAGCCCGTAAAGCACCAGCAAATCCCCCACCTGCCAGCTTCCCAGAGCATGGAACCGCCAGGAAATCACTGACAACTGCACGATGTTCGCGCCGTTTAGCAGGCAGACGCTCACAAGGCTCATCCAGAAATCTACCCGGTATTGCAGGATGCCCCGCAGGGTCATTTTCAGCAGTGCACCATACATTTTCAGTCCTGATTTTATTTCCTGCATATGATCCTCCTTAATTGCGCGATGTTTTGCGCAGCAAAACTTGTCAAACCTGCGCCGCAGGTGCAATGTTTTAACCTCCCTGTACGGCCAGATGTTTATGCACACCCAGCCACATGATTTTGCCCAGCAGGAACAGCACAGCCGCCCACGCTGCCTGCAACAATAGACTATATGCGATATCAACTCTACTCGCTGCACCTGTATAGATATTCAGCGGCGTTTCAAAGACGCACCGGAACGGCAGTATCTCTATGACAGCCTGCATCCATTCCGGGTAGAGCCAGTTGGGGATGAGCTTGCCGGATAGGATCGTGAGAATACCGCTGTAGGCCATAGTGATCTGCCGTATCTCCGTAGTGGCAAAGCACACCATGCCCAGCATGAAATTCAAAGAAAACAATATCAAAAAGCTGAGCACGCCGCTTACTAAAAACGCTGTGCCATGCAGGAGGGTAGGCGGCAATTCCAGCCCCATGAGCAGCACGCCCAAAGCCCAGGCGGGCATCACCAGCCACAATGCCCCGAACAGCGCCGCGCTGCCGTTGCGGGCCAAAAGCTGCCGCTGCAAGTCAACGGGACGCAGCAGGTCTGTGTCGATGCGCCCAGAGCGCACCTGCTGGGAGATGTAGTTCTGCGGCGCGGTGGACATCGCCGATGGATAAAAGATGATGTCCAGCGCCACCGCCAGCATGGCGTAAGTAATCATGGAAGACAGGGGGCGGCCCACAATAGACGGATCCTGGGCGTAGAGCGCTGCCCACAGGCTGCGTACCCCATACATGGCGATGATGCTGTACATGACTTTCAGCAGGAAATCCACCCGGTATATGCCGGTAGAGCGCTTTTCCATGCGCAGGGATGCCAAAAAGATTTTCATACGGTGCGGCCCCCTTCCTGGTAAATGTCCCGCACGATGGCCTCAATATCCGCGTCCTCGCCGCCGTAGCGTTCCCGCAGGCCCTGCATACTGCCATCGAAAATGATCTTCCCGGCGTGGATGACGATGACACGGCTTACCAGCTTTTCCATGTCCACCACGTCGTGGGTGGTGAGCAGCACGGTGACGCCCCGCTCCCGGTTTATTTCAGTGATGAACTCCCGCAGGCGCTCCTTGGCCACCACGTCTACGCCGATGGTGGGCTCGTCTAGAAAAAGTGTTTTGGGGTCGTGCATCAGGGCAGCGGCCAGGTCGGCCCGCACACGCTGGCCCAGGCTCAACTGACGCACCGGTTGGTTGAGGAAGGGGCTTAAGTCCAGCAAATCCGTAAACATTTCCAGGTTTTTCTTGAACCGGCTGTCCTCTACCTGATACATTTCTTTTAATATGTTCAGGCTGTCAATGACAGGCACGTCCCACCACAGAGAGGTCTTTTGCCCGAACACCACACCGATGTTTCGTAGATGCTCCTTGCGGTCCTTGTGGGGAATAAGGCCGTTGACCTTTATATCCCCAGCAGTGGGTACCAAGATGCCCGACAGCATCTTGATAGTGGTGGATTTCCCCGCGCCGTTCTGGCCTATGTAGCCCACGATCTCCCCATCGCTTATGGTAAAATCAATGCCGTCTACCGCCCTGCGTTCCTCATATTGAGGGCGCACCAGCGCCTTGAGCGTAGCAAAACGGCCCTCGCCGGGCTTTGCGATTTTATACATTTTTTGCAGGTTTTTTACAGTTATCAAAGCTATCCCTCCCTTATTCCCATTTTATGTGGTTCTTCAGCACAACTTTCTTATCCCCGGCCTTGACGCGGCCCAGCTCGTAGCAGTCAAAATACTGCCCGATTTCCTTGGAGATTTCCTCCGCGCTGTCCTTATCCACAATTAAGTACAGGCCCACGCCACAGTTGTGATTGTACAGCATTTCCTGTTCATCATAGCCACTCGCATTTTTTAAGAAGCAGAAAAATGGCAGTGGGCGCAATTTTCTTAGGTCTAACTCGGCAGTTAGGCCATCTGGCATAATCTTGTACAATTGTCTGCTATTTGCCAAACCTCCTATAGTCAAAACAGGCATACCATGCAGTTCCGGGCGGCCTAACAGGGGTTTCAGTGCTTTGTAGTAGGACGGATGGGGCCTCATAAGGTGCTGGATAAACGTTTCACCCTCAATTTTTTGTTTTTCGATTTGGGGCATTTCCTCTAACATCACCCGCATTTGGGTATAGTGGGATGTATGCAGGCCGTTTGACGCCACCACCAAGATGATATCCCCTTCTTTTATGGTACTGCCATCCACCACCTTTCTTTTTTCCACCACACCTACCATGGTGGCAGACAAGGTATATTCCCCTAAGCGCATGGTCTGGGGCTGGATGCAGGTGCTGCCGCCTAAGAGGGCACACTCATTTTCCCGGCAAGCTTCTGATATACCCTTTATCAACGAACGCAACAACCCATGGTCTGCATTTCCACTGATAAGACTATCCGTCAGGGCCAGAGGATGTCCCCCCGCAGAGCAGGTATGCACTATAAGATCGTTGACTATATCTCTTCCAACCACCTCAGTGTAACCGAACTTTGCAGCCATTTTGCATTTTGCACCGATAGTATCTGCGCTCATAATCAAGAGCGGATCCTGCATTTCCGGAAAATGGATATCCAGTAGCAGCGGGGCGTATCCGGGAACACTTACCACTCTAGGGCCGTCGGGTGCACAGAAAGAGGCTGCATCCCGCGCGAAAGCGTCCAGCGATTCCAGATCGATCCCCGCTTTCTCATAGGAAAACCACGACTCCCCGCCTGCCAGCAACGTGTCCACGGACACCTGCAAAAGCTTTGCTAACTCTACTACGATTTCCACGTTGGGTATAGTACCCCGCTCCCATTTGGAGACTGCCTGATAGCTGACCCCAAGCTTCTCCGCCACCTGAGCCTGGGTCAAGCCCTGATCCCGGCGCTTTCTTGCGATGAACGCTGCTACCCGTTTGCTGTCCAGCATGGCTGCTCCCCCTTTCGCTGTTTCTATTTTAACCTGGCAGACTCAGCTTTACAATAACCGAATGGGCGTGGAGATTTTGCGAAACTCAACTGGCAGTTGAGCGCAAAATCTGCGTCGCAAAATAAAGAGAAAGGCCGGAAGTTTCCAGCCCTTTTTCTTTACGATTCGCTTAGCCATTTTCTGAATTCAGCAAAGGACATCTTACCCTCTGCACATTCGTCGCGCTTACCTTTAGCGGTAGCACTCCAAGCATAAAACGCACCTGGGCTGATCTTCCCCGCCTTGATCCAGTTGAAACGCTTTTTGTACTCTCGGCGATATTCCTTGAATAACTCATCCGAATTTTTCTTCTCCGCCCAGCGCTTTACCGCGCCGACCTCTCTGCAAGTGTGCCCGTTCTCGTCGACAGTGAGATTGCAAAACTCCGCCGTATTGCGCCGGGGTATGGCAAAATATTTGCCGCAGTAGGAACAGATGCGCATGCGCTGTTCCCGCTTTACGCACTCGCGGAGGGAAAACTCTACCAGGTCAGAGAGGGAGGTTGGGTGGAGGACTTCCGCGAAAGTCCCCTGCCTGGTTCGCTCATAAGCGGTGGAGATGGGCTTAAATTGGTAAGCATAGAGCGACTCTCTCTTCTCCTTGTCGAGGTAGGCTTGCAGTTTCTCCTGCACAGGTTTCTTCTTGCCGTCGTCGATGTCCAGTACGTCTTGGAACAAGCGCATGATTTGTTTTTGCAGCGTGTCGAGGTCGCTTGGGATGTGCCGAAGCTGCTTGTGAGGGAGAATCCTGTGTGTGTCCTCATCAGGATACCTATCAACAAGGCGAAACCGCGCCTGCCAATCAAGGCGCAGGAACTCAAAATAGATGTGCTTTTTCGCAAGCTCCTCAAGCGTACTCATCACTGCTCTCTGCGAATCAAAGTCATGTTCCCGATAGAAATCCAGCAAAGCCCTGTCCATTTTCTTAAATAAATCTTCCATCGGCCAGATGTCCAAATAGGTAAACCGCAAAAGGCTTTCCAGAAATGGGAAGTCTTTTTCCTTTGTATGCGAGCGTTCGAACCTCAAATCTTTGTAGACGAAATACTCGTTGCCATCTTCAAAGTAGGTATAGAACAGGTAATCAGCCATGTTAACCGTCCTCCTTTATTAAATTAAAAATGTTTTTGGGATTGTCCTTGACAAACGAGTTGCAATGTGTTACCATAAGACAGTCGGTAAATTAAACTATATTTAAGAGTAAGTCTACACCAGTCAGGCAAAAAAGTCAAGAATTTTTTAGGAGGTGCGGAGTGGTTCAATCAAAGTTCAAAAGCTATGATGAACTGCCACTGTTTCTCAATGCGAAAACAGTGGCAGAAATTTTGGGGATTTCAGTTGCGGGGGCCTATGAGTTGCTGCACCAGGATGACTTTCCGGTGCTGAGAATCGGTTCGCGCCTGGTGGTTCCCAAAGAAAAATTTCTCTCGTGGATCGAGAGTCAGACAGGAGGTAATGCGATATGAATAATTTTCTGAGAGCATCATGCAGCGGAGCAAAGAACTTCTTTCCTCTGCCAAACGCTATTTTTAGTTTAGGATTGTCAGCTGGAGAGCTGGCGGTCTACGCCTACCTCATGTATTGCGAGGACAGGAAGTCACACCAGTGCTGGCCAAGCTACAAAACTATTGGCCGCGCAGTCGGCATGAGCGAGAACACGGTGAGGAAGTATGTGCGGGAGCTTGAGTACAAAACACTCATACTGACGGAGCCTACAAAGTACGAATCTGAGAGTGGTCAGGTTCGCAATGGCAACTTGATTTTTACGATTCTCCCCATCCGGGGAGCAGTCAAGTACCACAACGAGTGCCAGTTATCGAGGTAGGCGTTTGTGGCCCCTGTGAGGGCCGTGTTGGGCGGTTTTGGAGCGTATCTGGGAAACAAACGAGGACAACCCCAGAACGCCGTTTTGGGGCATTTGTGACGATTTGTGAGGGGTCCGGCCTCGCCTCCATCAGCGGCGCAAATCCTCCGCGAGCAGCGACGCAAATTTCTTGCAAAGATATGCACTGAAATGGAAGATAATCCAGCCAGAAAGAACAGAAAAAGCATGGTCGAAAAACAAGCAGGAGAAAGCAAGGCGCCATGTCGGCGCCTTTGCAGTTCACACCGTCCGGCAGAGCCGAGCGGGAGTGCTAGAAACTACGGGCTTTTTCGGAAGTTTTCCGATGTGATAAGATAAGTGCCAGAGTAGGGTTGCAAATGAGGATTTGGTGTAAAGTCTGGGGTTGCGAGTGGGCAAAAATGGCTGAATCCCGGGGAATTTTTAGGTGTCATAAGTTGGTGTAATACGATTTTGGAGGTGTTTTATGGATTCAGAAAATATGCAACGGATAAGCCTGTATTTGGACAGAGGGCTAGTCAAGCGTGCGGACAGGTTTGCGAAAGAACAGGGATTTTCCTCTCGAAATGAGTTGTTCACGCGAGCAGTTGAAAGCCTCATGGCTGAGAGTGCTTTGCAGGATAACGACATCCTGGGTGAAAAACTGGCTGGAGCGGTCTTGAAATTGTCCGAGGATAACGCGAAAGCTATCTCAAAAGGACTCTTCCGCTATGCGGTGCAGCTAGAGATGGTGATGCGGGTGCTGGCGGAGCTTTCTGAGTACACGCCTGAGCAGGTAGAGGAAATGCGCCGTGAGGCCATAAACAACGTGCGCCGCACTCGTGGGAAGGTGCGTTTCGAGGATATTTTAACTGGATATTACGATGACTAACCCCCTCAAAATTTGCGCCGCTAAACAAAGAAAAGCGGTTTGGATAGACGACAAAAGTAAGAAAAATGTCAGTGGACTTTCGAGGCAGGGTGTGGTATTGTGGTGTGCTGAGAAAGGGGGGCCAAGACATGGCAAAGAAACGAGCCAATGGCGAAGGCAACATACGCAAGCGCAAAGACGGCCGTTGGGAGGGGCGTTATACTGCTGGCTATGACCCAGCAACCGGCAAACGAATTATCAAAAATGTGCTGGGTAAGACCCAGGCAGAGGTTAAGGAAAAGCTGGCTGCGGCAATGGACGATACCAAAGACCTGGAGGCAGCCCGCGCTGATGACTATACGGTGGGTTCATGGCTGACAAACTGGTATACCCTCTACGCCAAGCCAAATGTGCGAGTCTCCACCGCCGAATACTACCGCCGGAGCATAGAACTTCACGTAAACCCGCACATCGGCACCATCAGGTTAAACAAACCAACAGGCCACGGACTGCAAAAGCTCTACCAAGACCTGTGCTGCAAGAATATAAGTAATCTTGACATTTCGGCCAGGAAATGATAGGCTAAGCTATAACAAATTAAAAGAAAAGGGTGATTTATCATGAAAAAATGCAATTTGGGGAGACGAAGAAAAATCAGGAAGGAGACTGTCTTTTAACCCTTCCGGCAAAATGGAGGAATCAAAATTGTTTAACGAAAAAGCTATTCTTGCAAAGTGGAACGCCGAGATGTATGATCTCAACGAAAGAGAGATAGACGATGTTGAGTTTGCTCTGTCCGTTATTGGCGGGCCCCCCAAAAAAATTCTTGAGATCGCTTGCGGAAGCGGACGTTTTCTTGTCCCCATGGCGAAGGCCGGACATATGGTTACCGGGCTTGATTTTGATGAATATATGCTCAACAAAATTCAAGCAAAATCAGCTAAAATGAATAACATAAACTGGCGCAAAGCAGACGTGATCCGTGACGAATGGGGAAGCGGATTTGATGTGGTAATGTTAGCAGGGAACTTCCTGTTTAATCTTATTTCAGACATGGATTACGAAGAAGCACAACAGCTGCTTTTTAGAAAGGCTGCCCATGCACTGGTGCCTGGAGGAAATGTCTATATTGATTGTGCATATACTATGTATCCGGAAGTATGGTTTAATAAACCCGGTGAAATCGCAATTTGGGAAGGTACGGACAGTAGTGGGAATACCGGGCGCATGAGTTTAGTTAACAGCACATTTGACAAGGAACGCCAGATCATCCAATTCACTCGCAGTTTCAAACTCACTCTTAACGACGGCCATATAATAACAGAAGATATACCTTCCGTAAAGCATTTCGCCACGCTTGAACAGATTCACACTTGGCTTTCTGCTAATGGTTTTATTGTTCAAGAGGAGTACGGGGACTATAACCGCAACCCAATAAGCGAAAATACAAACCGGGCTATCATATGGGCCAGGAAAATATAACTCTATAAAAGCAATAAAACAGCTGTCCATCCTCCCCGGATGCAATCAGCTGTTTTATTTTTCCTGTAGTGGGTCGAAATAAAAATAAAAACGGCTAGAAACCGCAGTTTCAAGCCGTTTTGGTGGGGGAGAGTGGATTCGAACCACTGAAGTCGTCGACAACAGATTTACAGTCTGCCCCCTTTGGCCACTCGGGAACTCCCCCATAAACTATGCAATTTTATACAAGGCTTGTCCGGCCTTCCCATCGGGCCGGACCGCCCAGTTTGGAGCTGGTGAACGGACTCGAACCCCTGACCTGCTGATTACAAACAGTGTGAGGAGCGTACATTTGGAGGTTTCCAGCGATTTCTAGCTCTTTCCAACACACATACAAGCACCTTTCCGCCCTGTTCCCTCCACTGTCTCCACACAGATTTTCCGCGTGTGGGTCAGGGTGTGGGTCAGACAGCGGAACGGCGCGAGGAGAAACCTCGCACCGAAATGCAAAAGAATTATCTCTTGCACTTGCAGCACGGGAAGACCATGTGGCTGTTCAAAAGGTTGTCTGCTTGAGGAAAATACCATATCCAAGCAAACTTGCAAGATTGAAGAACCAGCTCACAATTTGCGCTACAGAACAAAGAATGTGCTCTATGTCAGGCTGAAAGACATGTTTATAGATACGGAGTTCGCCCATACGCATTCTCTTTCCTTACCGAATCTCTCAAACCTGATATTTCAAAATAACATTATGGAAATACCCCTTAAAGCCCAACTGCTTATATAAATGCACTGCATCACCGCATGCACTCAGCGTTACGGTTTCCGCGCCATTGTTTATCAGCTCAGCGATGGCACAGGAAGACAGCAAAGCTGCCGCTTTCCTCCTTCGATATAGTTCGAGGGTTGAAACAAATTCCAACGAGCCTGTGTTCCCATTTTGTATCGTCGCACAGGTTGCAACAGCGGCGCCATCCAGCTCAGCTAAATAAACCTTGATATTTTTACTTCTCACCCATGTGAAGTAGTGTTCCGCATCAATCATATTCCAGCCATGCAATGCGGTATTGACTACCTCGATCCATGATTTGAAATCTTCCATTGTGCTTATTTTCCGGCAAGTGATCGGGCTGTTTTCCTCTGTATATGGGTGGAAATCCCTTTTGCGCAAAAGCATACCTAGCTCGTCGCTGTTTACTGATGAATTCGTGAAACCGTTCTGCTCCATGATATCGATAATATTTCCAGGCGTCGCGTCCGGCGTTACGATCCACGTCTGCGGTACGCTGCCTTTACGTATGCCTTGAATAAAAGGTTTCAATTCATTTTCCGCATTTTCTTCATCCAAATGGATGCGGAAAGCCAGGGATGGGCCTTTCTCTCCTTTTCGCGGAATGATCCAGCTAACTGGACCCTCATGGAGCTCAATAATGCCCGATTGCGCAAACGCTTTGTAATAGTTGAAATAATTCGAAGCGATGATGCCATCGGTAATCACATATTCCCGCATAATATCATTCGGTATTACAATTTCATATTCACAGGCCAGGTTTCCGTTCAGCACAGACCGGATCACGCTGCCTGTCAATTCCCTGCCCATAAATTCTTCATAACAATTCATTACATGGCCCAAACTGCAATTACATAAGGCGGAGGACACAACATTTTCTGCTAATATGGATTCCTTTGCAAATGGGCAATGGCACGCATGATAGCGTTTCATCTTTTTATCGGTGGCGCTTATGTACTCTTTCATGTTATTCGGAAAAGCCATCGTGTACAGCTTATTTCCCATTCTCTCTGCTGTCAGCATTTTCGGATTCTGCCTGATAAATTCTAAAACTTCATCTGTGATCTCCTGCCCGTAAAAATCTTTCTTTTCACGGTTCAGCCTGGTGAATTCTTTCACCCCTTCTTCGCCCATAATCCTAAGGAATTCATCTAAATTGCCTGTTTCCACAAATCTTTTATGAACTTGTGAACATTTTGCCGGATGCAACCCATGCCTCACTCTGCATAAAATCTTCTTCAAGGTTTCTTTATCGGTCATTTTCTCTAACCGGTCCATAAACAGAGCCATGTTATGACACTGGCATCTGCACTCGGAATCCATATCGGGCAAATCTATATTTTTAACAAGATCATTCCAGAACGCTTGCCCCAACTCTGCACAGATCTCCTTTTGAAAGGTATGGAACCCAAACCCCAGTTCCTCATATTTTATTTTTTCCATGGCCTTTCCAACCTCCATCATTTCTGACACTCCGGGCAGTAGTAGATATTTCCACCCAAGTAGGTTTCTCGTTTTAATGCGCTGCCACATCTGATACAAGGATATTTCAGAGTCCTTGCTGACAATATGGTCTGATAACCTCCCGGGCGGTTAAATAGATCTTTCTCTGTATCCCGGCCCCCGCGGTTCCTCATCTCTCTCAGCGTGGATTTTATACTCTGATACAGTTTCGCCTTCTCCCCGTCCCCCATAGACTGAAGCTTTCTTTTGGGATGAATGCCCGCTTGAAACAGGATATCCTGCAGTACGCCGTTCCCCAGCCCCGGGATCCGCTTTTGTGTAGCCAGAAACGCCTTTACGCTGAGGGAGGGTTTCTCGCGGTTCCACAAGTTATCAAAATAGGTTTCGTCAAAGGCGCCTTCCAATGGAGTGGGACCCTGCTGCCGTCTCGGCATACTGTCTGCGTACGGGATGCAAAGCATGGAGCCCCACATCTTCACCGTACAACACATACATGAATTATCTTCAAATTCCAGCAACAGTTGGTGGGATTTCGGAAACTTTGCCCCCGGCTCAAAATACTTGACAGGCGTACTGATAGATAGGAGCATATCACCGCATTTCACCTCAACATTGCAGTCCCAGATATCCAGCGTCCCTGTATCGGGATTGGCCCCCGCAATGGTTTTTCCTGTCAACATTTCAGAATATCTCGCCGGGTCACCTGTAAATGTGGCAAACCCATGGGGAACTGCGTTTGCAGTCACCTTTTTCACTGTTTTTCCAACTAAGGTTCTGTTGATCTGCCCCGCTAAAACATACACCTCTGGTAATTCAATCATGGAATGATCCTGCCTTTCTGCTGTATACCGTTTCATCATCCTAACACATCAGACAGGCAGAAAATGAACCATTTATATCATAAACCGGCTCTTGCTACAATTCGTCATAGTTTGCGAATGGGTGTGAACCACTCCATTTGACAATATGTCCCGTCATAGTCTTCCGCGCTTATACGCTCAAAATACAATTTCTGATTCATCGTTTCATATTTCTTTCCTTCCTGATTGGCAAAGTCACAAATAGCGTCGTACATACCTCTGGCCACGTCTACGTTGATATCATAATAATGATGTTTGCCAATATAGTGAAACCTGGCGCACATACTGGCGGGAAAGCGATCTGATGTCATGCCTTCTGGTGTAGAGGAGCTGTCTTTTACTTTGACAGAGGTCATATAGTGCGAATAGCCATCCTGTACATCCCGGATACGGGTTATACCATAATAGACGTTTGTTTCCGCAACATTCGGTATTTTGAAACTATCCTCCTCCCAGAAACTCTTCGCCAACTGAGGAGGGAGCACAATAGACTGTTCAAACGGAACGCAAAAGCTTTTCCCTACCACCTGAAATTCCGGAACCATAACAATATCCGGTCCAAACACGGCCCCGTTTTGCAGCTTATTCTTCGGGAAAATTTGCAACGGCGGAAACACTTTGAGAACGGTTCTTGACCTGCGTAACTCTCCAGGAGTCGTGTGATATTCCTTTTTGAAAGCGCGTATATAGGCCTGTTCATGGGTAAAGCCATATTCATTGGCAATATCAATGATACGGTAATCGGTTGATAACAGTTTCTCCACACTGGCGGCCAGCTTTCTGGAGCGGATGTATCCAGCTAAGGGTATACCGAAGGCGAACTTAAAGAGGCGCTGCAAGTGAACCGCAGAAATAAAGAATCTGCTTGACAATTCGGATATGGTTACCGGTTCCATAATGTCCTTTTCAATTTCGGATAAAAGCTGTTCCATTAGTTCATATGGCTGCAGCATGGATTTGCCTCCCGTTGAGTAATTACCTTCGCAAGAAGTGTTTTGATTATATCACTTTCATGACCCAATTACAAACATAAAAAAACACTTCAGAGGACAATCAAATACTACAACGAGTGCCAACCATCGAGGTACGCGTTTGTGGCCCCTGTGAGGGCCGTGTTGGCCAACTTAGGCCAGCGATTGGGGAGAAGAAGGCCACCGGCCTAAAACGCCGTTTTGGGGCATTTGTGGCGATTTGTGAGGGGCACCGGCCTCGTCTCCAGCAGCGGCACAAATCCTCCGCGAGCAACGGCGCAAACTCGCTGCAAAGATATGCACTGAAATGGAAAATAATCCAGCCAGAGAGAACAGATAAAGCATGATCGAAAAGCAAGCAGGAGAAAGCAAGGCGCCAAGAGCGGCGCCTTTGCAGTCCACACCGCCCGGCAGAGCCGGGCGGGAGGGCTAGAAACTACGGGATTTTTCAGGATTCTCAGGGCGGTGTAAGATAGGGTCACACTAGGGGTTGCAAATAGGAGTTTGGTATAAAGTTAGGGGTTGCGAATCGGCAGAAATGGCTGAATATCGGGAGATTTTTAGGGGTCATAAGTTGGTGTAATGCGATTTTAGAGGTGCTTTATGGATTCAGAAAATATGCAGCGGATAAGTCTATATTTGGACAGAGGTCTAGTGAAACGAGCGGATAGATTTGCGAAGGAACAGGGATTTTCCTCCCGAAATGAATTGTTTGCGCGAGCAGTTGAAAGCCTCATGACGGACAATGCTTTGCAGGACAATGACATTCTGGGTGAAAAACTGGCTGAGGCAGTTCTGAAATTGTCCGAAGATAACGCAAAAGCCATCTCAAAGGGGTTGTTTCGTTATGCGGTACAGCTTGAAATGGTAATGCGGGTGCTGGCTGATCTTTCTGAGTACACGCCCGAGCAAGTAGAAGAAATGCGCCGTGAGGCCATAAATAACGTGCGCCGTACCCGTGGCAAGGTACGTTTTGAAGATATTTTAGCCGGATATTACAACGACTAGCTCCCTCAAAATTTGCGCTGCTAAACAAAGAAAAGGGATTTGGGCGGAACTGGAAAAGTAAGAAAAATGTCAGTGGACATAGACAGGCATCATGTGGTAGTGTTGGTAGTCAGAAAGGGGGCCGAGATATGGCAAAAAAGAGAGCAAACGGCGAGGGCAACATACGCAAACGCAAGGATGGCCGTTGGGAGGGGCGCTATACAGCAGGCTACGACTCAGCCACAGGAAAGCGCATTATCAAGAATGTGCTCGGCAAGACCCAAGCCGAGGTCAAGGAGAAACTGGTTGCGGCAATGGATGACACCAAAGATTTGGACGTAGCCCGCTCCGACGATTACACGGTCGGCTCATGGCTCACGAACTGGTACACCCTCTACGCCAAGCCAAATGTGCGAGTCTCCACCGCTGAATACTACCGTCGGAGCATCGAACTTCATGTAAATCCACGAATCGGCGACATCAAGCTGAACAAACTAACAGGCCGCGACCTTCAAAAACTCTACCAAGACCTCCGCGAAAACGGCAGATTGCGAGAGGCGCAGAAGAAAAAATCACCTGGCTTAAGCGCCTCCACCGTGCGTGGCATCCACCTCATGCTACACAACGCTTTAGACCGGGCAGTCAAGGAACGCTTGATTCAGCGCAACCCCACAACAGACTGCATCGCTCCAAAGCTAGAGAAAAAGGAGATGAAATTCCTTCCCGCCGAGGACATGAAAGCCTATCTTGACGAGGCCGACCGCCGCCATGTCCTCCCCATGTTCTATTTGGAATTAGTAAGCGGCCTGCGCAAGGGTGAGCTGGTAGCCCTCCTCTGGTCTGACCTGGATATCGAGAACCAAACTATCAGTGTGAGCAAGCAGGCCACCCGCGACGAAAACGGCAATATCGTAATCACCCGCCCCAAGACAGAAACATCCGTCAGGCTGGTGTCTATCCCACAGAAAGCTGTGGAACTACTCCGACAGGAACACCGCAAACACCCTGACAATCCCTATATGTTCCCCTCCACCAGAACCGGTGAAATGTACTACCCAGACTCAATCGTCACCCTCCATAAGAGAATATTGAAGTCAGCAGAATTAAGTTATATTCCTTTCCATTCATTAAGACACACTTTCGCAACTGCCGCACTCCAGAACGGCGTAGACGTGAAAACCGTCAGCAGTATGCTGGGCCACTACGACGCAGGTTTCACGCTGAGAACCTACACCCACGCCACCCGCCAAAAGCAGGAGCAGGCCGCCGAGAAGATGGGAAATTTCATGGACAAGGTCATGTGAAAGCAGGTCAGCAAGCCAAAAACGGCTGGAACTTCCTACCTGGAAGTTTCCAGCCGTTTTCGTTTATTTCCGCGTGTGGGTCACGGTGTGGGTCAGGACAAAAAGCGGGCAACCCCAGGCAGAGCCAGCACAAAAAGCAAGCCGGAAATATATCCGCAATATCCGTTTTTATATGCAGAACCCGAGTGAACTTAGCAGTCAAAGAAATTTGTATAGACACAACAAAAGCCCCGCACATTCCATGCAAGGCTTTGTCAATGGTGGGGGAGAGTGGATTCGAACCACTGAAGTCGTTGACAACAGATTTACAGTCTGCCCCCTTTGGCCACTCGGGAACTCCCCCATAAACTATGCAATTTAATACAAGGCTTGTCCGGCCTCACTCACGGGCCGGACCGCCCAGTTTGGAGCTGGTGAACGGACTCGAACCCCTGACCTGCTGATTACAAACAGTGTGGGAAGCAAAAAATTGGCTCCATAGCGGCGTTTATTGCCCTTTTCTATCCACCATAGCGCAGCATTTGACCCTGAAATTTCCACTGTGTCCAGCGTGCTTTTTCGCCGTGTGGGTCAGGGTGTGGGTCAAGCCACAAAACACCAGCGAAAGGCAATAATGGAAAGAGCGGAACCGCCCTCAAAATCTGCGCCGCTAAACAAAGAAAGAGGCTGTGGGTTTTACTTAATAAAATATCTTGTCTTTACTTTTATATTTTCGGGCACAATATAGTTAGTTGTCCGCTTTTTTTTCGGATTATGTAGTATGAATGGAATTATTCCAGCAAGACGAAAGGAGCA
Organism: Oscillospiraceae bacterium; assembly: GCA_910574995.1. Classification (GTDB taxonomy): domain Bacteria; phylum Bacillota; class Clostridia; order Oscillospirales; family Acutalibacteraceae; genus Acutalibacter. The sequence continues at coordinate 29,434 of CAJTCS010000012.1, read as the reverse complement.
AACGCAACAATGAACATCTATGGATACATATGGGTCTCTAGTACCGACCAGAATGAAAATAGACAACGGGTAAGGCTCGACGCGAAAAGCATCCCCGCCTAATACATCTTTATAGATAAGCAGTCGGGCAAGGATTTTGACCGACCGCAATACAAAAGACTTGTTCGCAAGCTCAAGTCGGGTGACACTGTCTATCTCTTGAGCATAGACCGACTGGGGCGTAACTATAAGGATGTGCAGGAGCAGTGGCGCATCTTCACGAAAGAAAAGGGCGTAGATATTTGTGTAATTGATATGCCGCTCCTGGATACACGAACTGCCAAAGACTTGATGGGGACGTTCATCGCTGACCTAGTGCTGCAAATCCTATCTTTCGTTGCGGAGAATGAGTGGGCCAACGTCAGGAAACGGCAGGAACAGCGGATTGCCACCGCGAAAGCCAAGGGTGTGCGCTTAAGCCAAGTGCTGGAAATCTGTGATATGAGCAACGCCATGTTTTACTGGCGGCTGCGTGAACTCCGGGCAACAACACAGACAAAATAGCTTTCTGGTAACTGCCAAAAAGTATACTTTTTAACGTATCTGGCTTTTTGATTGCTCCATGTGTATAAATCTCCATATTTCCATGCTGAAATCAAGAAAATCTCTTGCAAAGTGCCATAAACTATGGTACAATTTAGAATAATCGGACTGCTCTCAAAAAGTTGCAACTTTATTATTGCGACTGTGCTTTTTGTAGCGGAAGAAAACATGGAGGTAGGACTATGAAGAAAAGGGTTTTGGCGTTTGTGTTGGCGATTTGCTTGGTGGTATCACATTTGCCAATGCGATCTCATGCGGCAGAGGTGGAGAAGCTTGAAAATAGTGGAAAAAGCATCAGTAGAACGAATAACTTTCTTGCGGACATTGATGCACCCGTTGAAGGTGCAATTCCAGTTTCTACTGCAGAAGAACTAGCTGGTATACAATCAGGCAATTATGTTTTGACCAATGACATTGATTTATCCTCTTTTAATGGTGGCGAATGGATACCGATTGTGCCGGAAGGAAATATTGAGATAGATGGACAGGGGCATGTGATTTCTAATCTTGCTATATCTGAATCGAAATATGATTTTAGCGGAAACATAGGATTGATTGGGAGGATGGATTCATATGATGTGACTCTAAAAAATATAGGTGTAGAAGATGTGGATCTCCCAGCAGGTGGTGCTCTTGTGGGATATTACCTTAATGATGGAGGAGAAACTAACACTGGAAGTGAATCGTATGAAGTATACCGTGCCACAACAAAATTGGTTATCGATAATTGCTATGTTTTGGGTTCAGTGGGGCCCTATGATGGTGGATTGCTAATTGGAGAAATATATAATTCATCCAGCGATAATGACCGAGGATTGAACAATTATACTCGCCGTGCATACACTTCTGTAGAAATAAACTCCTGCTTTGTATCAGGCAACGTCAGTGATCGTTGTGCTGGTGGGCTGATTGGATCCTGTTCTTCAATTAGTAATAGTAACAGCGCGGATTGGGGTAATTTGGATTTAAAGATAACTGATTGCATATCTGAAGTCACGTTAAAGGGTGGCCAATGTGGTGGTATGGTGGGTAAATTTGATTACTATAATGCCGGATGTTCATGCATATTTTCCAACTGCATTTCAAGAGCTCAAACATCAGGGGGAAAGTTCCTTGGCGGTATGGTTGGATATGATTTTCACTTTCCACTTACTTTTATTGATTGTGTTTCCAATTGTGATATAACCAGTCAGGATTATGATCCAAAGTTAGGTGCATTTCTCGGATATGGCTCACACTGTTCTATCACATTCTTGGGTGAAAACTTTTACGATGGCATTGATCTAATTACAAATGAGGCAACCATTGTAAATCCAGAAAATGTTAAACCAATGTCTGATGTTCCTCAAAATCCAAGTAATCCAGAAATCACAACTTCTGTGAGGTTTCTCAGCGGTTTTGACCCATTGAGCAGGAGAGTAACATTTGGTGATAGTGAACTTGTTTCTCCTTATACATACACCGTGGCAGAGGGCATTGACGTCAGCCAATTTCTGAATAGGTATGTTCTTGTGTCGCAAGAGCAGGTCGGAAGTTCCTTGGAGTATTTCATTACGGATATACAAGCTGTTGATTCAAAGATTGGCACAGTAACTAATACTGAAACTGTCGGCCTATATCTTACATCTATGACTATCGATGGGATAAAATATTCCGTGCCCGGAGAAAAATATTTCGGCTTTTCATCTTTGATAGATAATAAGGTCCTTTATCATGTTTATTCCGGTCAAGTCGTTGGGTTTGAGGAAATTCAATATAAGACCGGCCGTTTAGATAAATATAATCAATCCGCAAACAGGGTAACGATCGATGGCCAGGAATATGCGACAAATTACATAATGGATTGGTCTTTTATTGATCGATTTGATGAGTTAGAAGGGAAAAGAGTTGGATATTACATAGGAAATTTACTGGAAGGACAAACTTCTCAGCCCTTCCTATTTGAAATCATTGACTCTAATGAATCAAGTTATATTAAACTGTATGCGACGGATGATGACTTAACTGTTGCCACTCATGATTCATTTGATGTCATCTGTACTCTTGTCCGAGATGATCAAACCGCAATTCAATGGCACAAACCTGCTGTTGTGGTTGGAAACACCGATGTCATTTCTTTATCGAATTATTTGCTTGACTCAAAAGGATACCATTTTACTGTTACCGGACTGAAAGAGGGAACTTCAAGTTTGATCGTCAGTGATTCTGAAACGGGTGCCAATATAACGGCGAGTATTACTGTTTCTGAAGAAGATATTGTACCATACAGCTATCGTGTAGATAAGATTCCGGAATTTTATCCAAATGTAACGGGAGATAAAAAAACCAAGACCAATTTTTATGATCTGAATGGTATGTATGTGAAAGACTATGTTGCAACTGAAAACAAGACTAATGGAAGTTGGGATGTTAGTTTCAAGGTTTACAACCACAGATATATGTATGGTGCGGTTGATATCTACGATGAAAATGGGAATTGGAAAGATTCCGAAATGATTGCAAAATATACAGAGATCGGTGGAATATATGAAACCGGTGAAGCCGCATTTTGGCTACTCGCTGATGGTGTAACTGGAAATATGCTCAGCTATACAGCGCATACATGGTCAAAGTGTACACCCATCACAATAAATGTTCCCAAAGGAGGTTATTTTACTATTTCCAATAATTACCTTCTCTCGCCTGGAGCATATTTATTCAACACTATGGATTTGCTCGTTTGGTCGGCATCAACAATAGTATCAAAGGGGCTCGACCTTTCAAAAAGTGAAGAAGTATTAAAAAAAGCTAAAGAAGAATTAACTGTTGGTGCTTTGGTCCGAAATGAATATATTAAAAAGCTGCAATCTATCGGAACGAAAGTGGCAAAAAATATTGGACAAGATTCAGCAATAGCCAACCAGCTTTGCAGTTTAGAAAATATTGGGGAAGAAGTTTTTAAACAAACTCTTGATTGGAAAGCCATATTCAAAAATACAACTTCTCTTGGCGAGGAGGCGCTTGAAAAGCTTATGGGTCCAATAGGGGAAACCATAAAAATTCTTTTCGATTTTAGCAGTTATTTATCTTACGGTGCTCAAACCATTAACTTAGGTCAATCTATCAATAAGCAATATGTTACTATATTTACACCACAAAACTCTGGCTCCATGTCAGTTAATGGGGTTACGGTAACTCCTTCTCAAGAGGCCATAGACAGCGACACCGTTTTACAGGTGTTTCGAATTTCTACAAATGATCGAATCGTAATTTTAGACAAAGAGATTGTAGCTGACCAATATGAGCTGTACAACATATGTTTTGTGAAAGATGATAAAGAGGTCCAGCCGAATGGACAGGTAACAGTTAGAGTTCCGGTTCCAAATGGATTCGATGGCAAACATTGTACTGTTTACCGTCAAGAATCTGACGGGACCTGGAGTGTGCTTAGCGCACGTGTGGATGGAGATTATCTCGTCTTTGAAACAGATCATTTTAGCATGTATGTCATAGCCCAGACAAATATTCCTACTTCCACACCTACCCCTACCTCCAAACCTACAAGTAATCCTACTCCCTTGCCAACGTCTACTCCACAACCGACTAATTCGCCTACTCCAGATGCAACACCGACTCCTCAACCCTGGGCGAATCCTTTCCCGGATGTGTCCGATACTGCATGGTACATTAAAGCGGTTGAGTATGTCGCAGTAGAAGGATTGATGCATGGCTATCCTAATGGGAAATTTGGTCCTAATGATAACATCTCCCGAGCGGAGTTCGCTCAAATAATCTACAATAAGGCTGGACGACCGGATGCTGGTAGCAGCATGTTTACAGATGTGAAAAACGGAGAATGGTACACAAATGCCGTGACTTGGGCCGCAGAACAAAAAGTTGTTTCTGGTATTGGTAACAATCGGTTCGCCCCCAAGCGAGATATCACTCGTGAGGAACTTGCTACAATGCTGTGGCGCTACGCAGGTAGCCCCGATTCAGTGAAGACCACACTGAGTTTCACTGACGCAAGTAAAGTTAGCAATTTCGCAAAGAAGGCCATGCTTTGGGCAAATGAAAATAGGATCGTCAGTGGCAAAGGAAATGGCATTCTTGATCCCAAAGGGAAAGCTACCCGAGCAGAAACAGCACAGATGTTGATGAACTATCTGAAAAAGTAATGTAAAAGGAAAGGGCGGTTTTGACCGTCCTTTCCTTTTGTCAGTTATACTCCCCCAAAAGATTGTACAGTTGAGTTGATACCTGATAGCCAGCCACAGGATACCGTTGGGAGCCAAGATTTGGCAGATTCGCAACAACCCCGCCTGGAACAGCGGCGTGGAATCGGCTGAAAACTTCCTGCTTGGGGAGGCTCAGATATCACGCTATGTGGTACAGGCCACCCGATTCACAAAAAATATGACCCATGACTGGGGGATTCGCGTTTTTCTTACGGAAGCAGATGCTCAAAAGGCGATAAAAAATTGGAAGCTTCTCTATGGGGGGCTTTTCTCTATCTTTTCTCTGCATTATATGCTATACTTAGAAAAATGGGTTGTCAAGTACATCCAACTGCGAATTACTCCCTGTCGGCATTGATTATATTATCGGTTTCATATTTTCAGCCCAACAAAAGAGGAGGAGCGCCACGTTGGCCCTTGTGAGAGCCGTGTTGGGCGATTCAAGCTGGTGGTCGAGGTTGGGACACGGCAAACACCGATAAACGCGACGTGAGGGCATTTGTGGCAGCGTGTGGGGACGCTGAGAAGGAGAAAGAAAATGATAAAACCAGAAGAAGTATACAAGGCGGCTAAGATGAAAGAGCGGGAAAATCTCAGGTTCCGAAGTTTCCTGAAAAATCACGCTGACGATGAGGAACTGGACCGGCAGTTTTTGGCCCTGCATAACGAATTGTTTGAACGGTATGATTGCGGACAATGCGCCAACTGTTGCCGCGAATATAGTACGGTATTGGAGGAAGGCGAAATCAGCGCCATTTCGGATTATCTCGGTATGACGCTGGAATCCTTCCGGGAGAAATATCTGGTGCAGGGCTAGGAAAGCTTGGAGTTAAAAGTCCCATGCGCTTTTCTGCAAGACAATGGACGGTGCAGGATAGAATCATGCAAGCCCCGGCAATGCCGTGAATATCCGTATACAGACAAGCCGGGAAGACTTTTTAGCTTATACAGCATTCTGACATCTGCCGAGCATTGCCCAGTGGTTTATGAGATTTTAGAACGATTGAAGAAAATGTATCATTTTCGATGATGGCAGTATTTGCTGGGATTTGAGGTGACAGATACAAGCCCAGGATAAGCGAAAGATTATGCGCTGATTATGGAAGAATATCCAGCCAGAAATAGCCTGCACAAACCAGTCTAAAAACAAGCAGGAGAAAGCAAGGCGCCAAAGCGGCGCCTTTGCAGTTCACGCCGTCCGGCAGAGCCGGGCGGGAGGGCTAGAAACTACGGGCTTTTTCGGGAGTTGTATAGCATAGTGAGATAGGGTCACGCTAGGGGTTGCAAATAGGAGTTTGGTGTAAAGTTAGGGGTTGCGGATTCAAAAAGTGGCTGAATACAAGGAAAAATCTAGGGGTCACAAGTTGGCGTAACACGATTTTGGAGGTGCTTTATGGATTCAGAAAATATGCAGCGAATAAGCCTTTATTTAGACAAGGATCTGGTCAAGCGAGCGGATAGATTTATGAAAGAGCAGGGCTTTTTCTCTCGGAACAAGCTGGTTACCCAAGCGCTTGAAAGCCTTATGACGGATAGCGATTTACAGGATAATGACATTCTGGGCGACAAATTGGCTGAGGCAGTTTTGAAACTATCTGAGGACAATGCGAAAGCTATCTCGAAAGGACTTTTCCGCTATGCGGTACAGCTTGAGATGGTGATGCGGGTGCTGGCGGAACTCTCCGAGTACACACCAGAGCAGGTAGAAGAAATGCGCCGTGAGGCCATAAACAATGTGCGCCGCACCCGTGGCAAGGTAAGTTTTGAAGACATTTTAGCCGGATATTACGACGATTGACCCCCTCAAAATTTGCGCCGCTAAACAAAGAATACGGTTCTTATAAATTTGAACTTCAGACCCAAAATGTAAGAAAAATGTCAGTGGACTTTCTCAGCAGGGTGTGGTATTGTGGTGTGCTGAGAAAGGGGGCCAAGATATGGCAAAAAAGAGAGCAAACGGCGAAGGAAACATTCGCAAACGTAAGGATGGCCGTTGGGAGGGGCGCTATACAGCAGGCTACGACCTCACCACTGGCAAGCGCATCATCAAGAACGTGCTGGGCAAGACCCAGGCAGAGGTTAAGGAAAAGCTGGCATCAGCACTCGAGGATACAAAAGATTTGGACGTATCCCGCTCCGATGATTACACGGTAGGCTCCTGGCTCACAAACTGGTACACCCTCTATGCCAAACCCAACGTGCGAGTCTCCACAGCTGAATACTACCGCCGGAGCATCGAACTCCACGTAAACCCACGGATAGGCAACATCAAGCTAAACAAGCTGACAAGCCGCGACCTGCAAAAGCTATACCAAGACCTCCGCGAAAACGGCAGATTGCGAGAGGCGCAGAAGAAAAAATCACCTGGCTTAAGCGCCTCCACCGTGCGTGGCATCCACCTCATGCTCCACAACGCTTTAGACAGGGCAGTCAAGGAACGCTTGATTCAGCGCAATCCCACGGCAGACTGCATCGCTCCAAAGTTAGAGAAAAAGGAGATGAAATTCCTTCCCGCCGAGGACATGAAAGCTTATCTGGATGAGGCTGATCGTCGTCACGTCCTCCCCATGTTCTACCTGGAACTGGTCAGCGGCCTACGAAAGGGCGAGTTGGTAGCGCTCCTCTGGTCAGACCTGGACATTGAGAATCAGACCATTAGCGTCAGCAAACAGGCCACCCGCGATGCAGATGGTAACATCGTCATTACCCGACCCAAGACGGAAACGTCCGTCAGGCTGGTATCAATTCCGCAAAAGGCCGTTGAACTTCTCCAACACGAACACCGCAAGCATCCTGACAACCCATATATGTTCCCCTCCACCAGAACCGGTGAAATGTACTACCCTGACTCGATCGTAACGCTCCACAAGAGAATATTGAAGTCAGCAGAATTAAGTTATATTCCTTTCCATTCGTTAAGACACACATTTGCAACCGCGGCACTCCAAAATGGTATAGACGTGAAAACAGTATCATCCATGCTTGGCCACTACGACGCAGGATTCACGCTGAGAACCTACACCCACGCCACCCGCCAAAAGCAGGAGCAAGCCGCAGAAAAGATGGGAAATTTCATGGACAAGGTCATGTGAAAGCAGGCCAGCAAGCACAAAACGGCTGGAACCTCCTCCCCGGAGGTATCCAGCCATTTCCGTTCGTTTCCGCGTGTGGGTCACGGTGTGGGTCAAGACAAAAAGTAAGTAAGCCCGGGCAGAGCCAGCACAAAAAGTAAGCTGGAAATATATCCGCAATATCCGTTTTTATATGCAGAACCCGAGTGAACTTAGCAGTCAAAGAAATTTGTGCAAACGCAACAAAAGCCCCGCATATTTCATGCAAGGCTTTGTCAATGGTGGGGGAGAGTGGATTCGAACCACTGAAGTCGTCGACAACAGATTTACAGTCTGCCCCCTTTGGCCACTCGGGAACTCCCCCATAAACTATGCAGTTTTATACAAGGCTTGTCCGGCCTTCCCATCGGGCCGGACCGCCCAGTTTGGAGCTGGTGAACGGACTCGAACCCCTGACCTGCTGATTACAAATCAGCTGCTCTACCAACTGAGCTACACCAGCAAATACATTATTTTCTCAACGCTTAAACATTATACCCCGGATACGGGGAATTGTCAAGGGGGATTCCGCGGTTTTTTAAATTTTTTGCTATGCCCTTGCCTGGGAGGCCATCCCCGCGTATAATACGAAGAAGGGGCCCGCTTTCCCCATTAAACAGCTTTGCGAAACCAAACACAAAGGAGACGACAAACTATGTTACAACAGGTCATGACCGCCCCTGGGAAAATCGAATTCCAGGAAATCCCTGTCCCACAGCCCCAGCCAGGCGAAGCCCTGATCCAAATCATGAAGATAGGCATATGCGGCTCGGATATCCACGTGTACCATGGGGAGCATCCCTTTACCAGCTACCCGGTCACCCAGGGGCACGAAGTCTCCGGCGTCGTCCATGCCCTGGGCACAGGTGTTACCGGCCTTACCGTAGGACAGAAAGTGACGATCCAGCCCCAGGTAGTGTGCGGTGCGTGTTACCCCTGCCGGCACGGCAAATATAACCTATGCGAAAACCTGAAAGTCATGGGTTTCCAGACCACAGGCGTTGCCTCCCAGTATTTCGCCGTGGATGCAGCAAAGGTAACCCCCCTGCCAGAAAGCATGGATTTGGACGAGGGGGCGATGATCGAGCCCCTGGCCGTAGCCGTACACGCGGTACGACGGGCTGGGGATGTGGCGGGCCAGGATATCTGCGTACTGGGGGCTGGGCCCATCGGTATCCTGGTGGCCCAGGCCGCCAAGGGCATGGGCGCCCGCCGGGTGATGGTGACAGACGTAAGCGGCCTGCGCCTGGAAAAGGCAAAGGAATGCGGCGCGGACTTCTGCGTCAACACAAAAGAAAAAGATTTCGGCGCAGCCTTGGTAGAATGCTTTGGCCCGGACAAGGCCGACGTCATCTACGACTGCGCCGGGAACAACACCACCATGGGGCAGGCCATTGCCCACGCCCGGAAGGGCAGCGCCCTCATATTGGTGGCGGTATTCGCGGGCATGGCGTCTGTAGACCTGGCGGTGCTGAACGACCACGAGCTGGACCTAAACACCTCGATGATGTACCGCACAGAGGATTACGCGGAAGCCATCAGCCTGGTAAACCAAGGCAAGGTGCAGCTGAAGCCTTTGATCTCCAAGTATTTTGCTTTCAAAGACTACCTGGAGGCGTACCGCTACATTGACGCAAACCGGGAATCTACCATGAAAGTCATCATCAACGTGCAGGAATAACATAGCATACGCCGTACGCCGCGGCTGTATAGGGCCACATAGGCCCGGCATGTCCAGCCCCCTCTCAGGGGGCTGGTTTGCTTTTCCCCCGCCTGCCTGCCGCCGCGTTGATGGCTTTCAAAAGCTGGGGGATGTCCATAGGCTTGGGGAGGTGGGCGTCCATGCCGCACTCGCGGGACTTTTGCAGGTCGCTTTCCAGCACATTGGCGGAGAGGGCGATGATCGGTATCCCCGCCACCGCCGGGTCTTCCAGCTGCCGGATGGCCTCTGCGGCCTGCCAGCCGTTCATTACCGGCATCTGGATATCCATAAGCACCACGTCAAAGTCCCCGGGGGCAGCGCGGCGCAGCTTTTCCAGGGCAACGCTCCCGTCTTCCGCCGGTTCGATATGGAAGCCCATCTCCTCCAATAGCTCTGTCTCAATCTCCAGGTTGATGGCGTTGTCCTCCACCAGCAGGATGCGCAGCCGCGGGGGCACAGAGGGCATCGCCTCTTCGGGGAACGCGTCTTGCAGCTCTGGCTGCCTGCGCATGGGCAGTTCTACCGTGAAAACACTGCCCACGCCCACCTGGCTTTCCACCTGGATCGTACCGCCCATCATATCCACAATATTTTTCGTAATGGCCAGCCCCAGCCCCATACCGTGCACCCCGCTAAGGGTGGTATTTTTCTCCCGGGCGAAGGGCTCGAACAGATGCTTGATAAAACCAGGGTCTATGCCGATGCCAGTATCCCGCACCTCCAGCCGGTACAGGCTTTGCCCGTCCTCCTGGCCGTCCGCCTCTGTGGCGGTTATAAGCACCTTGCCGCCAGGATTCGTGTAGGTAATGGCGTTCTGGGTAAGGTACAGCGCCATCTGCCGCAGCTTGTTGGGGGCGCTGTATACCAGGGGGTGGGCAACGTTTTCCCAGCCGGCGGTTAGGGAAAGCCCCTTTTCCACAGCCCTTGCCTCCAGCATATCCAGCACCTGCCCCAGAATGTCCCGTAGGTCGCAGGGCGACTCTTCCAGGTCCGTGTCGTTCGAGCCGGCCCAGGAGAGCTCCAGCAGCTTGTCTATGAAATCCAACAGCAGCCGGCTTGAGGTCTCAACCCGCTCTAGGTAGTTCTGCACGGCTGTGCTGTCCTGGATATTCTTTTTGGCCAGGGCTGTGAAGCCGAAAATGGCGTTTAGGGGCGTGCGCATGTCATGGGACATGTTGGACAGGAACGTATTCCGCGCCACAGCCGCCAGGTTTGCCTTGTCCAAGGCGTCCGCTAGTATCTGCTTCTGCTCCATCTCCAGCTGTACTTCCTGGTCCACCCGGCGGAAGCCCAGCACCACCTGGCCGCCGTTGGCGCTTGCCCCCACGTTCACCAGGCGCATCTGCAGATACAGGGGCTCGCCCCGGTCTACCGCCCGGTAATTCACATAGTAAGAGCCCCCGCCCCCCAGGCGGTCCCGTATCACGTCTGGGTCCATGGCTTCCGCCAGCATGTCCCGGTCTTCCGGGTATACCCAGGTCTGTATGTAGTCCCGGGTATACCAGGAATAAGGCAGGGGGCGGAACATCTCGCCAAACTGCACCTTCGTGCGCCTGCTAAGGCGGTAGGGCAGGATGGTGTTGTCATCCAGGTCGGCATAAAGGATCGACTCATAATTGACGCTGAGCCCCTCGATGATCTCCAGCCGGCGCAGGTGCTCCTGCCGGATAAGGGTGTGCTCTTCTATCAGGGACTCCATCGACCGGTGCCTTTCCTGCAGCAAGGCGGCCTTTTCTGCCAAAAGCTTTTCCCGCTTTTCCGTAGCGTCGCTTATAAAAACATAGAAAAACTCGCCGGAAACCCGGCGCACAAAATGGCCGAAATCCTCGATCCAGCGTATGGCCCCGTCCTTGCGGCGGATGCGGTATTCCACATAGTCCAGGTCGCGCTGGCTGTTGAACACCTGGTTATGGATGCTCTGCTCTACCATATCCAGGTCGTCCGGGTGCACCATGCCCCGGAAAGAATTGCCCGTATATTCCCGGAACTCCTTTAAGGTGTCGCAATGGAAAATCTGCAGGAGGGCCCGGTTAGCAAACAAAATCTCCTCGCCGCCCCCGGCCCGGTAGATGAAGAAGCCCCCGGGCATCTCGTCCATAAACCGCGCCGCCTCACAGGCAAACCGCAGGTCTGGGGTATCCTGCCGGGAAAGAAACGCCTGCTGACCACCCTCTTCCAACAGTTGGTCCATGTCCATGCCATGATCCTGTAAAGCCCGCAGCAAATTCAATATGTGGCCTATCAGCATCCGTCCCCCCGCCTTTCCTCATAAACTGCCCTGTATTATTATATTGTATAACAGCCGGTAGCTTTTTTCAAGAATTTTTTCGCCCCAGGGTATCTGGACGCATATTTTCCCAGGGATTTACCAGGAAAACACGCTTTCCCCTCCCCGCAGCCCCACGCAGGCGAAAAGGGGCCCCGGCGCTGCCTGCGCCAGGGCCTGCCCGTTACTTTTTGTACTGGTTGTAAAAACGAAGCTTTTCCAACGTCACCCGGGGCCGCCACCAATCCCGGGCCTTTGCAAACTCCTCTGTATAGGGCGTGTGCCACTGCCAGGTAATGTCGAAGCCGCCGTCCTCTAGCTGGAGCCTGCCCAGGGCTTCCAGTTCGGCCTGCACCAGCGGCCGCGCCCCCTCGAACCAGAAGGGGGACGCATCCTGGAAAAACCAAGAGGGGGATGGCGCATACTCCACGCCGTATTTTGCCGTGTCCCGGCAGATGCTTTGCTCCAGGGCTTTCCGTATGGCCTCGCGGGCCTTTTCAAAGTCTATCACGCCTTCGATACCATAGCTTTGCAGCAGCTTCCAGGCCAGCATATAGCACTTCAGGCCGTCCCCAAGCTTTTCCTCCGCCTGCCCCAGGTCTTGAAAAGCTTCCGCCACCAGCTCCCGCCAAGGGCCGGGCTCCCCCATGCACACCAAAAACGCAGCCAAAGACACGGTGGGGTTCCAGCCGGCAATACCGTCGCCTTCCTTCCCCCACCAGGCCGCGCGGGGATGCCCCTGGTTGCTGCTGGTGGCGAACAGCCAGCGCCGTTTTTCCCTGTCAAAATCCTGCCCAGAGGCAAGGTAGCGTACGATGCCCTGTGCCATTTCCCCCGCCGCTTCCAGCGCCTTTGCCTCGAACAGGCGGATAATGGCGTCGTTGGTGGTAATAGGCGTGGAAGCGGGGTTCCAGTTGTCTGGCTCCAGGGCATGGCCAAAGCCGCCGTCCGGGTTTTGATAAGGCCGCAAGGCGTCGACCAGCGCCTGTTTAGGCCCGTTTTCAAAATAGCAGCGGAATTCCGCCAGCTCTATGGGCCGTGCGTTCCCGCGGATAAAATCTTCCGCTTTCCGTGTATCCATGCTTTTCATCCTTTCTTGTCCTGTGTTCCGGGTTTCCTTCGGCAAAGCTTGTCCCGTTCCCTTAAAAAGGAATATATAGTAAACGCACTTGAAAATCGATACATATGATTTTCAAGCTGGGCGGCTATGCCGCCTGGTTCAAAAGAGGTATTCTGCCTATTTTGAACTGCGTTAACTATAGCACAAGGAACATGACAGCATCCTGTCATGTTCCTCCATACGCCTCTGCCAATTTTTTGCCCAACCGCCCCAAAGCCGCCTTTACTTCCCCCGGCCCCAGCACCTCCGCCTCCCCCCGGAAGGACAAGAGGAATCCCACCGCGCTGTCCAGATGGGTAAAGCCGATGGAAAACCGGCACCGGCCATCCGGCTGGACCGTGAAGGAGCCCTCCCCATACTCCTCTACCAGCAGCCACTTGTACTGGGCGGGCACGATGGCTTCCACCCGGTACAGTTCCGGGAACACCCGCTGGCTGGACAAGTCTGGATAAGGGGCTTGGCGTTTGGCGAAAGCTTCCCCCAGGGCGGGCCGCGCCATGCGGTCCAGCTTGAAAAGCCGGTAGCCCTCCCGGGCCCGGCACCAGGCCCACAGGTACCAGGCCCCCCACTGGAAAAGGATATAATACGGCTCTGTCACCCGGTCCGATTCCCCAGAAGGGGCATAGTAATGGAACCCTACCGTCCGCCCCGCGCCGATGGCCTCCCGCAGCAAATCCAGCTTTTCTGAAAGGGGCCCCTTATGCCAAGCGGCCAGGTCGATGAGGACGCCGCCCCCCTGCGCCCAAAACCCCGGGCCAGCCAGCTTTTCCATAAGCTGGGCATACCGCCGCGTGCCGCTGACGCTGTCCAGGCTGCGGAGCCCGGCCAGGATGGCCTGCAGCTCGGCCGAGGTGAGGATGGCCCTGTCCAGCCGGCCGCCGGCCAGAATGGACACCCCGCCGCCCGCCCCCTGGCTGGTGACGATGGGGATACCCGCCCGGCAAAGGGCGTCGACGTCCCGGCTGATGGTGCGGCGGGATACCTCAAACGTCTCCGCTAGGTAGGGCATGGTCACCTTGTCCCTCTGCAAAAGGATAGATAGTATGCCGATCAGGCGGTCTAGTTTCATGCCTGTGCCCTCCCGGGGGCCTTTTTGGATACTTACTATACATGGCAAAATAATAACCAAACCTGTACAAAGTATTTGCCTTTGCCCCATTTTGACTATAGCACAGCAGGGCTGGGAATGCAAGGGCAAGCGCCTAGGGGATATTTGACAAACCGTCTTGGGTATGGCATGATATGTAAGATAGCAAAGGCCGTTTTGCAGGCCTTTGCCATATTGCATAAAGGGAGGATACAGCATGGAACTGCAAGCGCCTGTGAAGGGCATATTTTTTGACTTAGGCTGGACGCTTTTATGCCCCGCCTCTGGGGACTGGATGTTTTCGCATTTTGCCCGCCGGTATTTCCCAGAAGAAAAATTGGCGGCCCTGCCCCAGGACAGGCTGGCCGCTGTAAAGCGCGAGGCGACCCAATACCTGGATACCCACCACCGCCTGTCTACCGTGGAGGAGGAATACCAGCAGTTTTCCCAATATTTCCTTATGCTGGCAGAGGCTTTCCCCCAGCTGGGGCTGGGCAAGGGGGACATAGAAAAAATAGCCGGGGACAAGGTCCACGCCCTGGACAACTATTACCTGTTCCCGGATACCCTCTCCACCCTGGAATCGCTGCGGGGCCGGTATAAGCTGGGGGTCATTTCCGACACCTGGCCGTCTATCGTGCCCGTGCTGGAGCATTTCGGCCTTTCCCCGTTTTTTGACTGCGCGACCTACAGCTATACCCTGGGGGTGTACAAGCCCCACCCGCGGATGTACCAGGACGCGCTGGCCAAAATGGGCCTGCCCCCAGAGCAGACCGTTTTTATCGACGATTTCACCGGCAACCTGCGGGGGGCCCGGGAAGCGGGTATCCAGCCGGTACTGATACAGGCGAAGCCCCAGCCGGACGACACGGAAGACATGGTGAAGATCAGCCGTATTTCCGGCTTGCTGGACGTGCTGCCATAAAAAAACTTCCCCGCCCTCTTTTACGGGGGCAGGCCCAAGAACCGCTTTTTTCATAGATGCGGCTTTCCCAGCGCCCTTGATTTTCCCGGAAAACTTTGGTACAATTAGATAAAATAAAAGGAAAGGGCGGCGGCTTTTTGCCCCGCTGGAAAGGATGTATGACCATGAAGACATTGCCCGTTGCCGTGCAGGTATATTCCGTCCGTGACGATGCGGAGAAGGATTTCCTGGGCACTATGAAAAAAATCAAGGAGATCGGCTATGACGGCGTAGAGCTGGCCGGCCTGTACGGCAAAGAGCCCGCCGAGATCAAGGCCGCCATTGAAGAGGCTGGCCTGGAGGCTGTTTCTGCCCATGTGCCCTTCCAGGAGCTGGTGGCCGACATGGAGGGCACCATCGCCAAATATGTGGAGATCGGCGTAAAGTTCATCGCCATCCCCTACCTGATGGAGGAGGACCGCCCCGGCACCCCCAAGTTCGAGGGCAATGTGAAGCTGTTTGAGGAGATTGCCAAGGCCTGCAAGTCCCACGGCATCCAGACCCTGTACCACAACCATGACTTTGAATTCGTAAAAATGCCCGACGGCCGCTATGCTTTGGATTACATCTACGACACCATCCCCGCCGACCTGCTGCAGACAGAGATCGATACCTGCTGGGTAAACGTGGCCGGCGAGGACCCTGCCGGGTACATCAAAAAGTATACCGGCCGTTCTCCCGTGGTACACCTGAAGGACTTTTACAAGGAAGGCAAGCCCGCCAACATGTACCAGCTCATCGGCACCGACGTGGAAGAGCAGGAGAGCCACGGCTTCTTCGAGTTCCGCCCCGTTGGCAGCGGTATGCAGGATTTCCCGCCCATCCTGGAAGCTTCCGTGGAAGCCGGGGCCCAGTGGGTAGTTGTGGAACAGGACCAGTCCAATGGCCGCACCTCCATGGAGGCCATCACCATGAGCCGGGAATACCTGAAGGGCCTGGGCTGGTAACCCCCCCCTCGGCCGAATAGCCACTTCAGCCCGCACACGCCCTCTGCCGCAGGGGGAGGCGGTTTGCGGCTTTTGCGCTCCCCGCATAAAACCCGGCGTCCCCGGCCCTGAAACGTACCGGGATACAGAAAGCGCCAACGACAGGCCTGCCCCCGCGGTAAGCGGTGCCACGCACCGCGAGCTGCAGGGGCGTTTTTTTGCCGTCCCGGCCTCCCTTTCCATTTGACGGGCCCCCAGGAATTTGCTATAATAAACCTATTATAGGCGTCTGAAACAGCCTGAAGCAAAGCGAGGAGGCAGCATGGACAGGAGCAAGATACGGAATTTCAGCATCGTGGCCCACATAGACCACGGCAAAAGCACACTGGCAGACCGCATACTGGAAAAAACCAGCGCCGTGGCCCTGCGGGAGATGGAGGACCAGCTGTTGGACAACATGGACCTGGAGCGGGAACGGGGCATCACCATAAAGGCCCACGCCGTCACCCTGGTATATACAGCCAAAGACGGCCAGGAATATATCTTCAACCTGATCGATACCCCCGGCCATGTGGACTTTAACTACGAAGTATCCCGGTCTTTGGCCGCCTGCGAGGGGGCCGTCCTGGTGGTAGACGCCTCCCAGGGCATTGAGGCCCAGACCTTGGCCAACACGTACCTGGCCGTAGACGCCGGGCTGGAGATCTTGCCTGTAGTGAACAAGATCGACCTGCCGGGGGCCGAGCCCGACCGGGTATGCCAGGAGATCGAGGACGTCATCGGCATACCGGCCCTGGACGCCCCCCGCATCTCCGCCAAAACAGGCCAGAATGTGGAAGAAGTCCTAGAGCGCATCGTAACGGATATCCCCGCCCCAAAAGGCGACGAAAACGCCCCTTTGCAGGCCTTGATATTTGACTCCTACTATGACTCCTACCGGGGGGTCATCGTGTACGCCCGGGTGATGGACGGCACGGTAAAGCCCGGGGACGCCATCCGCATGATGGCCACCGGGGGCGAATTCACCGTGGTAGAGTGCGGGTTCCTCCGCGCTACCTCCCTAGAGCCCGCCCCCAGCCTGTGCGCCGGGGAGGTGGGTTATATTGCCGCCTCCATCAAGGACGTGCGCCATGCCCGGGTGGGCGATACCATCACCCTGGCAGACCGCCCCGCCGAAAGGGCCTTGCCGGGCTACCGGGCGGTGCAGCCCATGGTGTTCTGCGGCATATACCCGGCGGACGGCGCCCATTATACCGACCTGCGGGACGCCCTGGAAAAGCTGCAGCTGAACGACGCCTCCCTTACCTTCGAGCCTGAAACCTCCATCGCCCTGGGTTTTGGCTTCCGGTGCGGCTTTTTAGGCCTTTTGCACATGGAGATCATTCAAGAGCGGCTGGAACGGGAATACAACTTGGATTTGATCACCACCGCCCCCAGCGTCGTATACGAGATTACCAAAACCAACGGCGAAAAAATCCGCATCGACAACCCCACCAATTACCCAGACCCCGCCACCATCCAGGAGGCCCAGGAGCCCATTACCAACGCCCACGTCTACGCCCCCGCCGACTACGTGGGCAATATCATGGAGCTTTGCCAAGAGCGCCGGGGCGTTTTCAAGGATATGAAATATATCGACACCGACCGGGTTGACATCCACTATGAGCTGCCCTTGAACGAGATCATCTATGACTTCTTCGACGCGCTGAAGTCCCGCACCCGGGGCTATGCCTCCTTCGACTATGAGCTTTTGGGCTACCGGAAGTCTGAGCTGGTGAAGCTGGATATCATGCTTAACGGCGAGGTGGTGGACGCCCTTTCCTTCATCATCCACGCGGACAAGGCGTACCCCCGGGCCCGGAAGATGAGCGAAAAGCTGAAGGAGAAAATACCCCGCCAGCTGTTCGAGGTGCCCATACAGGCCTGTATTGGGGGGAAGATCATTGCCCGGGAAACGGTGAAGGCCATGCGCAAGGACGTGCTGGCCAAGTGCTACGGCGGGGACATCACCCGGAAAAAGAAGCTGCTGGAAAAGCAGAAAGAGGGCAAAAAGCGCATGCGCCAGCTGGGCACCGTAGAGGTCCCCCAAGAGGCGTTCATGTCCGTGCTGAAGCTGGACGAATAAGGGGCCCGGCCCCGCCGAGGGGGGGACAAAAAATGACGTTGTATGTCAGCGACTTAGACGGTACGCTGCTGGGGCGGGACGAGAAGCTTTCCCCGTTTACGGTGGAAACGCTGAACCGGCTGGTTAGCCAGGGGATGCGTTTTACATACGCCACGGCCCGGTCGTTCCATTCGGCCCGGCGGGTGACGGCGGGATTGACCGCCCGGCTGCCCGCCATCGTGTATAACGGGGCTTTCATCATCGACACGGCCACCGGGGAGCGGCTGTGGCACACGGGCTTCTCCCCGGAAGAGGCAGCCTGGGTGCGGGACGCCGCCGGGCCGTTAAATCTGTGGCCAGTCGCCTATGCGTTTGTAGAGGGGACGGAACGCCTAAGCTGGATAGCCGGGCAGGAAAACCCAGGCCAGGCCCATTACCTGCGAAACCGCCAGTGGGACCCCCGGCTGCGGCCGGTAGAGGGGGAGGCCCAGCTGTACCAGGGGGAGGCGTTCTATTTTACGTTCATTGGCGAGAAAGAGCAGCTTTTACCCCTGTATGAGCGGGCCCGGGCGCTGCCCTGGGCCAACGTGACCTTCCAACAGGAATTGTACCGGACGGAATACTGGCTGGAGCTGATGCCCAAGGCCGCCAGCAAGGCCCACGCGGCCCAAAAGCTGCGGGAACTGCTGGGCTGCGGCAGCTTGGTAGCTTTCGGCGACGCGGTGAACGACCTGCCCCTGTTCCAGGCGGCGGACATAGCCTGCGCGGTGGCAAACGCTGTGCCAGAGCTGAAGGCCGCCGCCACGGAGGTCATTGGCGGCAACGAGGAGGGCGGCGTGGCCCGCTGGCTGCTGGAGCATTGGGAAAAAAGGCGGGCCCAGGGGTTTTTCCTGCGGCCTTACCGGGGGAAGGAGCTGGAAGAGGTTTTGGCGCTGTTTTACCACACCGTCCGCACGGTCTGCCGCCAAGACTACACGCCCGAGCAGCTGGAGGCTTGGGCCCCGCCTTTGGACCGGCTGGACCGGGGGCGGTGGGGAGGGTCCCTACAGGGGCATTTTACCTTGGTGGCAGAGGATACGGATGGTAGGCTGGCCGGGTTTGCCGACCTGGACGGCGGCTATCTGGACAGGCTGTACGTCCGGCAGGATTTCCAGGGCCGGGGCGTAGGGCGCGCCCTGGTGGAGGCCCTGGAGAGGCAGGCCCGCCGAACAGGCCAGCAAACACTGGAGACCCATGCCTCCCGGACAGCCCAGCCCTTTTTCCAGCATATGGGATACCGGCTGGTTTGCCGCCAACAGGTATCCCGCCCCCACCCGGCCACGGGCAAGGCTGTGGGGCTGGAAAACGCGGTGATGGAAAAGGCCTTATAGGAAGGGCCCCAAAAGAAAGGAGTTCGCAAGTATGAAAGCACTTATCTTGACGTTGCGGTGCCTGCTGGCTTTGGTGCTGGGCACGCTGCTGGTTTGCGGCGGCTGGCTGCTGGCCAGCCATACCCTATGGGGGCAAGACCCGCCCCAGCTGCTGGGGTATGCGCCCTTTACAGTGGCGGGGGGCGAGATGGAGCCCGCCCTGGCGGAGGGGGACCTGGCCATCCTGCGGGTGGGCCCGGAATGCCAGCCTGGGGACATAGCGGCTTTCCGCAACGGGGAGGGGGCTTTGGTGCTGCGGCGGATCGTAGGCACCAGCGAGGGGCAGTTCGTCACCCAGCAAGAGGCTTTTGGCCAGCCTGACGTGGCCCTGCTGGATCCGGCCGACGTGGAAGCCACCTGTGTTACATACCTGCCGGGCTGCGGGGCCTTGGCCGCTTCCCTGTATTCCCCGGTGGGGCTGGCCGTGTTGGCGGTATTGGCTATACTGCTGCTGGCCGTGCCTGCCTTTTTAACACGGGGCGGCGGCCCGCGGGAGGCGGAGGACATCTTTGACGAATATGCCGCGCCCCGGCCCGGCCGGGCCCCGCAAAGCCGCCGGGATGTGTTCGAGGAATATGCCGAGCCCCGGAGAAGGGCCCCGCGCTATACAGGCGGGGGCAGGCCCTCCCGTACACCCCGGCCGCTTCCCCGGCAAGAGCCCGCGCGGGAGGAACCGGCCTATCCCCTGGACAGCTCTCAGGATTTCTATCCCCAGGAGCCGCCGCGCAGCGCCCCCTCTGGGAAGATCCCCCCGGAAAGCCTTCCCAAGGAAGGCGCCCCGCCCCGCCCGGCCACCCAGGGGCGCTACCGGGCGCGGCATTGAACCCAATTGTTGAAGAAAAGGAGAAAGCCCATGCTGTCTGAAAAGAAAAAAGAATTTATTGAATTTATGCTGTCCGCAGGCGTGCTCCGCTTTGGCAGCTTTGTCACCAAAAGCGGGCGCAATACCCAATACTTCGTAAACACCGGCCTCTACAAAACCGGCGCCCAGCTTTCCCGCCTGGGCGGCTATTATGCCCAGCTGGTGGCCGACACCATTGGCGGCGGCTTTGACGCCATGTTCGGCCCGGCCTATAAGGGCATCCCGCTGGCGTCTGCCTGCGCTGTTTCCTTGTACCGGGACCATCAGATCGACAAGCCGTACCTTTTTAACCGCAAAGAGGCCAAGGACCACGGCGAGGGCGGCGTTACGGTGGGATACCAGCCCAAGGACGGCGACCGGATCATTATCATTGAGGATGTGATCACGGCGGGTACCGCCGTGCGGGAGTCGATGTCCATTTTGAAAGCCTGCGGCGAACTGACGGTTTCCGATGTGTTCATCAGTGTAGACCGCTGTGAAGTAGGTTCTACCCCTGGTAAGACGGCTATCATGGAGGTAAAGGAGGAGTTCGGCGTCAAGGTCCATCCCCTTGTCACGGTGGTGGACATCCATGAATACCTGAAGGCCCATGGCGCCGACCCCGCCTTGCTGGAAGCCATGGAAGGGTACATGGACCAATACTGCATCCTCTGAAATTGGAACCCTTAAAAAGGTAAAAGCGCAGCCCCAAATGGCACTGCGCTTTTACGAGGATGTGGTATGAAAAGGATAACTTGTACACAATAGCAAAAAAACATCGCGGCCATACAAAGGGCCCTGGGCCGCGGCGATAGGGCTTTGGCCCGCTTCCCGGCCCGCGACTATATGATAGCCTGAACCGGTGGGGATTTCTACCAGAAACAGCGTCTTTTCTATAACAATCGTATTTTTTGAGAGGAGGGGCTTTATGGCGCAAATCCGGTTGCGGGAAGACGACTCGGAAATCATGTATTACAACGACCCCGAGGTACCTTTTTATGTGGCGGATTCGTGGCTTTCCTCTTTTCCAAACCGGGAGATGCTGTGCCACTGGCATGAGGATATCGAATACATCCACGCCCTGGAAGGGAGCATGGCTTACTATGTGAACGAACAGGAGATCATCCTGGAAGCCGGGCAGGCGGTGCTGGTCAATTCCCGCCAGCTGCACCATTCCCACGCCTGCGGCGAGGATGACTGCCGGTATCTGTGCGTGGTGTTCCGCCCAGATATCCTGAACAACAGCCTGGCCATACGGTACAAATATATAGACCCCGTGGTGAACGCCTCCCACACCCCATACCTACTCTTGCCGGGGGACGCGCCTATCTGCCAATGCCTGGACAGGGCCGCCCAGCTGCATGGGGAAAAGGCCCCTGGCTTCGAGCTGCGGGTGCTGGGGCGGCTGAACCAAATGTGAGCCCTATTCTTCGAGGCTGTCCAACAAGACGGCGTTGGGTCTGTGCCGGCGCAGCCCGACCCCGACCTGCCTGTGCAAAAACGGATGGCAGAGTTCATCTACCAGAATTACCCCCAAAAACTCACCCTGGGGGAAGTGGCCCAGGCCGGGGGCGTGTGCAAAAGCAAGTGCTGCCAAATCTTTAAAAAATACCTGCACAAAACGCCGGGGGAATTCCTGATGGCGTACCGCTTGCAGGCTGCCGCACGCCTTTTACGCAGCACCGGCCAGCCTATCACGGAGATCGCTTATGCCTGCGGCTTCAACAGCCCCAGCTATTTTTCCGAGTCTTTCCTTAAAGAGCACGGCCGCACACCCCGGGCTTTCCGCAGCATGCAGCAGTCCTGACCTTTTTGGACCGGCCTGCCTGTGGCCAGGCAAATGATATTTCCCATGTATGCGCAACATACTTTGGATAGGGGCAAAAAACAGGCCTTCTGGAGGTTTATCTTCCAGAAGGCCCTGCTTTTTTCATATATCGCTACCGCCGGGCGCGCCGCCGCTTTTTGAAGGGGTACATGGGGCTTTGGGAGTTGGCAATGACATGGTCGATGAAGTGGAGCAGCGCCAGCATCAGCACAATAGCAAACAGCAGCATGGGCTGTAATGCCACCAGCATGGGCAACGTAAGGGGCACCAGGGAGAAGAAATCCTGGAGGAAGAGCAGCGCCGTCAAAAATACGGTAAGCAGCCCGCCGAAAAGGAAACCCCGCAGGGAGTTAAAAGGCGTGCACACCTTGAAAAGCATGATGAATCCCGTGAGGGAAGTGAGGATAACCGCCAAGGTGGACATTTCCTCTGGGGCAAGGCCCAGGGGCCCGCTAAGGGTGCACAGCACCACAATGTTGGCTGTCATGGTCAGGGCGGCGGGGATACACATCTTGATAACGTTGAAGATGAACCTGCCCCGCAGGCGGTCCTTATTGGGTTCCAGCGCCAGGATGAAAGAGGGCACGCCGATGGTTAAAGAGCTTATCAGCGTCTGCTGGATGGGCTCAAAGGGATAGGTATAATTTATGAAGATAAACAGCACGCCAATGAGCGCCGAAAAGATCGTCTTCTGCAAAAAGAGGGA
Organism: Oscillospiraceae bacterium; assembly: GCA_910574995.1. Taxonomy (GTDB): domain Bacteria; phylum Bacillota; class Clostridia; order Oscillospirales; family Acutalibacteraceae; genus Acutalibacter. Next base: position 6,572 of record CAJTCS010000012.1, on the reverse strand, counting down.
ACTGGAACGCTGCAAATTGTTGATAGACCGGCGGCCCTCTTGTACCACCAGGGGCATAGAGGCGAAATTGGAATCCAGCAGCACCAGGTTCGAGACGGTGCGGGCGGCGTCGCTGCCCGAGGCCATGGCGATAGAGCAGTCCGCCTCTTTCAGGGCCAGCACGTCGTTGACGCCGTCGCCGGTCATCGCCACGGTATGGCCGTCCTCCCGCAGGGCCTTCACAAAAGCCAGCTTCTGCTGGGGCGTCACCCGCCCAAACACCGCGTATTCGTGCACAGCCCGGCGGATGTCCTCCTCGGTCTCCAGCGTAGTGGCGTCTACATAGCGGCCGGCGTTTTCCAGCCCGGCTTTCCGGGCGATGTTGGCCACTGTCACCGCGTTGTCGCCGGAAATGACCTTTAGGTCCACGCCCTGGTCTGCAAAATACCGCAAGGTGCGGGGGGCTTCCCGGCGTATTTTGTCGCTGATCAGCACCAGCCCCAGGCATTGGGGCTTTCCGGTTAACGCTTTCTCTGCAAAGGCCTCTTCTGTGCGGGCCAGCAGCAGCACCCGCTGCCCTTGCTGGGAATAGCTTTCCACCTGGTCCCGGATGGCGGAAAAAGCCCCCCCCAAAATGAATTCCCCCGCCCCCATCACATAGGCGCCCCGGCCGGGGAAAAAGGCCCCCGACCACTTCCGGGCAGAGGAAAAGGGCACCGCTTCCGAAGCCCGCCACAGGCTTTCCCCAGGCAGATGGTCCCGCAGGGCCATGAAGGTGGGGTTGTCGTCCTGCAGATTGTTTACCAGGGCCGTCAGGGCTTCCGTCATTTCCTCCTCTGTGTGGCTTTCAAAGGGGACGAAGCCATCCACCTGCATGGTGCCCTCGGTAATGGTGCCGGTCTTGTCTAGGCACAGGGTATCCACCCGGGCCAAGGTCTCGATGCAGTACATGTCCTGTACCAGCGTCTTATGCCGGGAGAGCTTGATGACACTGACCGCAAAGGCCAGGCTGATCAGCAGCACCAGCCCTTCGGGGATCATGCCCACCATGGCGGCGCAGGTACTGACCACCGAGCCCTGGAAGGTATCCCCCAGCACAAAGTATTGCTTCCAGAACAGCAGCGCCCCGATGGGCAAAATGGCGAAGCCAATGATCTTGACGATGACGTCGATGGAATCCATGATCTCTGAGTTGCGCTTCTTGATGTATTTGGCGTCCCCGGCAATTTTGTTGGCATAGTTTTCCGCGCCCACGTGCTCTACCTGGGCGTGGCATTGGCCGCTGACCACAAAACTGCCGGAGAGCAGCCTGTCCCCTACCTGTTTTAAGACAGGGTCCGATTCCCCCGTGATAAGGGACTCGTTCACTTCACACTCCCCCTGGACCACCTGCCCGTCGGCACATATCTGGTTCCCGGCGGTAAGCGCCAGCACGTCGTCCAGCACAACCTCTTCTACCGGGACGGCCTGCCCGCGGCCTTCCCGTATCACATTGGCCTTGGGGGAGGAGATGAGGGACAACTTGTCTATGGTATGTTTGGCCCGGATGCCCTGGAAGGAACCGATGACGATATTGGACAGGATGACCCCCATAAACAGGGCGCTGCGGGGGGAGCCCACCAAAATGACCGCCGCCGCCAGGGCGAAGTTCAGCAGGTTAAAGAACGTAAACACATTCTCCCGGATGATCTGCCCTTCTGTCTTGCTTTTTATGCCGGAATCCCCATTGTGCAGGCCCTGGCGCACCCGCTCTGCCACCTGTTGGGCTGTCAACCCCTGTTCCGGGTTGGGATGGTACCGCCGCCTTGTCTGTTCCGCCACTGCCGTCTCTCCTTCCTATGGCCTTTGCCGTCTTTCCGTTACAATTCCATGCCGTTAAGGGCCTCTGCCATCTGCCCCGGGGCGGCCGCATAAAAACCCGGCAAGCCCTGGGCCCCGGCCTCCCCGGTACAAAGGCCTGTAAACCTGGCCGATGGGTACCGGCGGCGTGCCAGGCGCGCCAGGTCCGGGTCAGGGGTACAGCACAAATACAGGACATGGGAAACGCCCCGGGGCAAATCCTCCTCCCGCAGCGGGGGCAGGGCGGCCCGGCCCCCGGCGGCCAGCACGGCCTCCAGGGCCGGCCGGGCATCCTCTGGGCCCGCCAACTCGATAAAAACCAGAAGCCCATCCTTTTGGTACCCTACCCGGTGGGCAGCCTCTTGCTGGATCAGGAAACCAGACAAGGTGGCAAAGACGTCCAGCAGGGCGTCCGCTTCCTCCCCCTGGCCGTTCAGGTCCAACAAAAACAGCAGGCTGTCCGCCAAGGGCAGGCTGGGCTCCTTGACCAAAGTGCGGCCTGTTTTCTGGGAAAGCTTCCAGTGTATGCGGGACAGCTTATCCCCCTGGCGGTAGTCCCGCAGGCCGAACAGCTCGGAAAGGTCGTCCCCGGGCTTTGTAAGGGAATACCGCTCCCCCTCGCTGTCCGGGTTTTGCTGGGGCCGCAGGGAAAGGGCCGGGGTACAGGCCCTGGGGTAGAAGAAAGCCGCGCTGCGGCCCCGCCCCTTCATGGGCACGGGCAGGGAGAAAAGCCCCAGCAGGTCGCTGGCCCACACCCGGCTGACCGTGCAGGTAACCAGCCCACAGGCCGGGGAGGTAAGGGCATGCTCCAGCACCAAGGGCTGCCCCCCCAGGGCAAGCACCAGGCGCTCTTGTGTCCGGGTCCCCGTCAGGGTATTTTCCACAGTCAGCCGCAGCCGGACCTGCCCGCTGGGCAGGGGCCAAGGCGTGCTGGCCTCGATGGAAAGGGGCAGGCTTGCCCCTTTCCGGGTGCGGGCCAAAACGCCCTCTTCCCCCTGCAGCAGCAAGCGGACCCGCAAGGTGGCCATCCCGGGCAGGGAAAGCAGCAAAGAAACAAAAGGGAGCGCCAGGGAAAGCAGGAATACATAGTACGAGATATAGCCGTTGAAACACACGTAAAACGACCCGGTGCCCAACAAAAGCGACAGGTAGCACAGGCGGCTGCGCAGCATGTCCTCCCTCCTTCCCGTATGTCAGTGGATAAGTTTGGGGGCGGCCACCTCCTGCAGCACCTCCTCCAGAACGCCGTGTACGTCGCGGTCCCCTAAACGCGCCTGGGGGTCCAACACCAAGCGGTGCTCCAAGGCGTTGAAAAACAGCAGGTGCACGTCCGCCGGGATAACATAATCCCGTCCAGCCATCCAGGCGCTGGCCCTGCATACCCGCACCAAGGCCCCTCCCGCCCGGGGGCTTGCCCCCAGCCTAACCAAGGGGTGCGTACGGGTGGCGGCGCACAGCCGCTGTATATAGCGGTATAAATCGTCGGCCATGTGCACCTGGGCAGCCTCTTGCTGCATCTGGACTACATCCTCCAAGGCGGCCGCCTGCTGCAGCAGATCTACAGGGCGGGCCCCTTCGGTCTGTTTCAAAATCTGGACCTCCTGGTCTGGGGCCGGGTACCCAATGGACAGCCGGAGCATAAAGCGGTCTAATTGTGACTCTGGCAGGGGCTGGGTGCCCGCCGAACCTAGGGGGTTCTGGGTGGCAATGACCATATAAGGCTGAGGCAGGCGGCGGGTCGTACCGTCTACGGTCACCTGCCCCTCTTCCATGGCTTCCAACAGGGCGCTTTGTGTTTTGGCGCTGGTACGATTGATCTCGTCCGCCAGGAAAAGGTGGCACATAACGGCGCCGGGGCGATATTCCAAAGCGCCGGTCTGGGCGTTATAGGCCGAGTATCCCACCACATCTGTGGGCATCACCTCTGGGGTAAACTGTACCCGGGCGTATGAAAGGCCCATGGCCTTGGAAAAAGCCAACGCCAGGGTGGTTTTCCCTACGCCTGGGTTGTCCTCCAGCAGGATATGCCCTTTGGCCAGCATAGCCATAAGCACCTTGCACACCACGGTGTCCTTCCCCACAATAGCCTTACGTACTTCATTTATAATAGACAGCGCCTGCTGCTGTATCATGTCTGTATCTCCCTTTCCGCGTATTACGCAATGGCTGTGGCGTCCCTCAGGCCCTGCGCCCGCCGCTTCCCGTAAACATCTAGCCTTTTCATAATTTCTAAATTATTATACCATTTTTCCCTTCTACAGGCAAGCATCTTTTTCAGGCCGGCCGCTGCCATCCATACCTTTCCCGGGCATTATCTGTTTGGGCAGGCCGCCCGGGCCTTACCGCAGGCCTGCGGGGATACAGCGCGGTTTGCCCTTCCATACATGGCCTTTGCCCGTCTTACTTCTTGTATTTCCCCCATCTATGGGGTATAATGGGGATAAAGGAGGGTTCTCTATGGTAAAAGGTATCCGAAACAGCCTATTGACAACAGCCATTTTATACGTGGCGCTGGGGGTGGTACTGATGCTTTTCCCCGACAAGGCGCTGAAGCTGGGCTGCGGGCTTATCGGCCTGGTCACCTTGGGTTATGGCGTTGTGCGTATCGTTTCGTATATGCGGGGCGGCAGCGCCCAATCCCAGCGGTTCCAGCTGTTCGCCGGGGTGGCTTTGGGCGTAGTGGGCGTCTTCCTGTTGGTGTGCCCACAGTTCCTTGTCTCTTTGATCCCCATGGCTTTGGGCGTGTACATCCTGGTGGACAGTATCGCGGACATTAAGCAAGCTTTGGATTTGAAAGCCCTGGGCTTTACCAGATGGTGGGTATCTTTGCTGGCCGCACTGCTGTTGGGGGGCTTTGGTATAGTGATGATCCTGCAGCCCTTTTCGCTGGTCAGCCACCTGGTGATGTTCATCGGCGTGGGCTTTGTTTTGGACGGCGTATCCACCTTGGCGAACACCATTGCAGCTGACAGGGCTTCCAGTCCGAAACAGTAAGGACGGCAGCTGCGAAAGCCACTGCCCCCAGCACATCGCCATCATCGAGACCTTGAAAAAGGCCGCCGCCCAGTTTGAATAAGGCGGTATAGGCAAAATCAACAGTACCTGGAACGGCAAGGCTGCGGCCTTGCCGTTCCTTTTTTGCGTATGTACTTTTGCCTATATACTTCCCATCCCCGTTTTGCAGCCTACAAGGGCCTGTAAGGCGTTTTTCCCCACATTCTTATCCCCAAACCTTCTTCTCCTTTCCTCCCCCTTTACAGGGCCTTTTCAGCCCGCTTCCGTGCAAGTGTAAGTTTATAGATAACTTCCACTCGTCCGGGGCGGAATGCGCGGAAAACGGGGAAAGGCGGCAAGGGGCGCGGCAAGCGCCCGAAGCGCGCCCGGGACGCCGCGCGGCCAGCCAAAGGGACGAGAATCTAAAATTTTAAGAGGGTTGAAATTATGAACAAAAGCAAGTTTCTGAAGAAATCACTTGCGGCTCTCCTGGCCATCCTGATGGTCGCCGCAATGATTCCGCTCAGCGCTGCTGCCGACAACTCTGCGGTCATCGGTACAAACACCGAGACCATCAGCGTTAGCGCAGGCGAGCTGACTAGAAACACCGAGGGCGACGACGAGAACTGGACCGTCACCCTGCCCTACAACACGACCGACGCTTCTTCTACGGATATCACCGTGGAGAGCCGCCGGGAGAACGTTGTGCTGCTGAACGCGGATGGCGAGAAGATCAGCGGCACGGTTACAGTTGCCGGCAAGTCTGGCTCCGCCACCATCCAGGTGCAGGAGACCGAGGGCGAGCAGGCTGTTGTGGCCACCTACAACTTCACGGTTGTAACCCCCGACGCCAGCAGCGACACCACTGTGACGGGCGCTACCTATGAGGTGAGTGGCAAAAAGATCACTGGCACTGTGGAAGGCAAAACCATTACCTTTGCCGACATCCCCTGGGGGAAAGTTCCTGTTGCTAGTGGCACCATTGCTGTGACGATGAATGCCGCTCCTTTGGCAGGCAATGGCTTTGTGGTGAATCCTTCTCCTTCTCCCGCCACAGATTTTGTGCCCGCAACTGTTGGTTTTGATGCCCCCGTTGATGGCAAAACCAGCATTGTTGTGTTCGCCCAGAACGGCGACAGCACCAAGTACAATGTGGTCTTCACCGAGGCCCCCTGCCTGACCAGCCTGACCATCGGCGGCGTGGAGGCCACGCCCAAGGCCGGTGTTGCCAATACCTATGAGGTTGAGGTGGAAGACGCATCCAACGTGGACGTGGTTCTCCGCACAGCCTTGATTTCCAACAAAATTGATGCGACCATTAAAGACTCCGCCGCGCCTTCCGCTAACGTTTTTGTGAACCCCGCCGACTGGACCAAGAAGGGCGATACGCTTACCATGAAAGATGTGGACTTCACTGGTAAAACGGCCCCTATTGTGCTGGAAATTCATGACAATACGGTTGGGAGCAAAAACAATGACAAGCAGTATACGCTGATTGTCACGGAGACAGTCAACTCTGACACCAAGGTGAAGGACTTTACTGTTAAAAATGGCGGCATTACCGAGCAGGGCGTGGTGGCTGAAAACGGCGACCTGACCGTTACCCTGCCCAAGGGCGCCACTGGACTGGCTGCTACTGACGTTGTCAAGCTGACGTTTAATGGCCATGTCAATGCCGTTTCCCTGAAAGCCTCTGACGTTTTGACGGAAGAGGCTGACGTTAGCGGCGATAAGAACGAGATTGCTACCATTACTTTGTC
>CAJTCS010000011.1 GCA_910574995.1 Oscillospiraceae bacterium | reverse complement strand
GAAAACCGCCACTGGGATATATCCATGCGGCGGTTTTTCCTTATTTGTCCATCAGAAACTCCAATGGACAAGCCAGTACGAACACCCCGCCGACCATTGTGATTGTCGGTATGGGGTTCGCCTGGCTCTCTTTTGGTGGGGATAACTGGACTCGAACCAGTGACCTCCTACGTGTGAAGCAGGCGCTCTAACCAGCTGAGCTATACCCCCATCGCGTATTATAGTATAACAGGTTTTGCGGCGTCAGTCAAGCCCCTGGATGGGATTTTTTAAAAAAATTGTGAGAATGTGCAAAAAAGCGTCTGTCCCGGCTTGACTTAAATCCCGCTTTATGGGATAGTATACCTATATAAGCTAAGCAAGCCTATGGATATGTTTTACAGAAAGGATGTGTCCGTTATGACCACCGTTACCCTGGGGCGCACCGGCATCGTCTCCCCTAAAAACGCTTTTGGCGCTTTGCCCATCCAGCGGGTCAGCGCCGCATATGCCGGGAAGCTGCTGCGCAAGGCTTTCGAGGCCGGCGTCACCTTTTTTGACACGGCCCGCTCGTACAGCGACAGCGAGGAAAAAATCGGCCTGGCCCTTTCCGACGTACGGGACAAGATTGTTATCGCCACCAAAACCCCCTCTACTACGGTAGAAGGCTTCTGGAAGGACCTGGAGACAAGCCTGCGCCTGTTAAAAACCGATTATATTGATATCTACCAGTTCCACAACCCCGCTTTCTGCCCCAAGCCCAATGACGGCACCGGCCTGTACGAGGCCATGCTGGAGGCCAAGCAGCAGGGGAAGATCCGCTTCATTGGCCTGACCAACCACCGGCTGGGCGTGGCCCAAGAGGCGGTGGAGAGCGGCCTGTACGATACGCTGCAGTTCCCCTTCTGCTACCTGGCCACGGACAAGGACATAGCCCTGGTGAACCTGTGCAAGGAAAAAAACGTGGGCTTCATCTGCATGAAGGGCCTTTCCGGCGGGCTGATCACCAACTCGGCCGCCGCCTATGCCTGGCAAGCCCAGTTCGACAACACGCTGCCCATATGGGGCGTGCAGAAGGAAAGCGAGCTGGACGAGTTTTTAGGCTACATAGACAACCCGCCCAGCATGGACGACCCAGCTGTCAAGGCGGCCATTGAGAAGGACCGCAAGGAGCTTATCGGCAATTTCTGCCGGTCTTGTGGGTATTGCATGCCCTGCCCTGTGGGCATTACCATCAACCAGTGCGCCCGCATGAGCCAGCTTATCCGCCGCAGCCCCTCTCAAAACTGGCTGACCCCGGAAGCCCAGGCCATGATGATGAAGGTGGAAGACTGCCTGGAATGCGGCCAATGCAAGTCCAGGTGCCCTTATGAATTGGACACCCCCACCCTGCTGAAGCAGAACCTCTTGGATTACAAGAATATCCTTTCCGGCAAGACGCAGGTATGACCCCCCTACCCGCCGCTTGGCCGGGAATGTCCAAAGCGAGTATTTTTAAAAATGAAGAAGCACAAAAGTTTCGTCCACCTTTTCAAAGGTGGTGGTGTATTTAGGGGGCGAGGGTTGCCAGTGGCAACCGTTCCGAGCCGACCGAGCTGGAAGGCGAGACTCAAAGCCCCCTAAACCGCCGGAGGCATGAAACGCGTGGTTGGACACACCCCGCCTGGCCCGTGCCCTTGACAAGGGGGGCGGGGTGTGTTATACTTTTGGAAAAACCAGCGCCCTTTTGGGCCCTTGAACGGAGGCGACCACCATGGAGATGATTAAGACGCTGAAGACCCGCAACCTTTGCGAAAGCGCCAAAAACGGCGGCTGCGGCGAGTGCCAGACTTCCTGCCAGTCTGCCTGCAAGACCAGCTGCGGCATCGCAAACCAGCCCTGCGAAAACAAAACCGAAGAATAACCCGGTCGTTTGTTTCTGTGCCGCCGCAATAGGCGGCACTTTTTCGTATTATAGCCTGCCATGCCGCGCAGAAGCGCCACCGCTTTGGGAAAGGAACCGTTTATACTATGGTACATCAATATAAGCTGGGGGGCTACAACATCGTGCTGGACACCTGTTCCGGGTCTGTCCACGTGGTGGACGAAGCCGCCTATGACGTCATTGCCCTATATAAGGAAAAGCCCCGGGAAGAGATCGTCCCCCTTATCCTGGAAAAATACGCCCACCGCCCAGAGGTCACCCGGGAAGAGGTGGAAGGCTGCCTGGACGCCGTGGCCGGGCTGGAGGCAAAGGGCCAGCTTTTCACGCCGGATACATTCGCCCCCGCGGCCGGGGCTTTCAAGGAAAAAAGCGGGGGCGTGGTCAAGGCCCTGTGCCTGCACGTGGCCCACTCTTGCAACCTGAAATGCTCGTACTGCTTCGCCTCCCAGGGGGAGTTCCACGGGGAGCGGGCCCTGATGCCTTTTGCAGTGGGCAAGCGCGCCCTGGACTTCCTGGTAGAGCATTCCGGCAGCCGCCGGAACCTGGAGGTGGACTTCTTCGGCGGCGAGCCCCTGTTGAACTGGGGGGTGGTCAAACAGCTGGTGGGCTATGCCCGCTCCATTGAAAAGCAGGCGGGGAAAAACTTCCGTTTTACCCTGACGACCAACGGCATGCTCATCGACGAGGAGGTCATCGGGTTTGCCAACCGGGAAATGTCCAACGTGGTCCTCAGCCTGGACGGCCGCCAAGAGGTGCACGACCGTTTCCGGGTGGACTGGCAGGGGCAGGGCAGCTACAGCCGGGTTGTGCCCCTGTTCCAGCGGCTGGTGCGGGCCCGGGGCGGGAAAGGCTATTACATGCGGGGCACCTTCACCCACCACAACCCGGACTTCCTGCAGGACATACAGGCCATGCTGGGCCTGGGGTTTACCGAGCTTTCTATGGAACCGGTGGTCTGTTCCCCGGACAGCCCCGCCGCCCTGACAGAAGCGGATAAGCCCATTGTGATGGAGCAGTATGAAAAGCTGGCGGGGCTTATGCTGGAACGCAAAAGGGCCGGGAAGCCCTTTACCTTTTACCATTATATGGTGGACCTGGAAAGCGGCCCCTGCATCTACAAGCGCATCTCCGGCTGCGGCTCGGGCACGGAATACATGGCCGTTACCCCCTGGGGCGACCTGTACCCCTGCCACCAGTTCGTGGGGGAAGAAAAGTTCCGGCTGGGCAGCGTGTTCGAAGGGGTGACCAACGCCGCCACGCAGGAGGAGTTCCGCCAGTGCAACGTGTACGCCCGCCCAGACTGCCAGGACTGCTGGGCCAAGCTGTACTGCGCGGGGGGCTGCGCGGCCAACGCCTACCACGCCACCGGGTCCATCAGCGGCACATACCGATACGGGTGCGAGCTGTTCAAGAAGCGCATGGAGTGCGCCATTATGCTGCAGGCGGCGGAGGCCGAGTAAACAGCGGCGGGGCGTCCAAGCGGGAAAGGAGGGGCCATGACCACCCCCATCTGCGACTTTATAGACCGTTACGCCGGTTCTGCCCGGGTGCGCATGCACATGCCCGGCCACAAGGGGGCGGGCCTTACTGGGTGCGAGGCCTGGGACCTTACCGAGGTGGGCGGGGCCGATTCCCTGTATGACCCCCAGGGCATTATACAGGAAAGCGAAGGGAACGCCCGCGGCCTGTTTGGCGCGGCGGCTACCTTGTATTCCACAGAGGGCTCTTCCCAGTGCATCCGGGCCATGCTGTATCTATGCGCGCTGGCCTTTTGGGAGAAACGCCCTGGGGAAAGGCCCACCATCCTTGCCGGGCGCAACGCCCACAAGGCTTTCCTGTCCGCCTGCGCCCTGCTGGACCTGGACGTGGCGTGGCTGTTCCCGGAAAGCGGCGGCTACAGCCTGTGCCGGTGCGACATCCCCCCAGGGCAGCTGGAGGAAGCCCTGGGCAGGGCCCCCCAGGCGGCGGGGGTGTACGTTACCAGCCCAGATTACCTGGGGAATACAGCCGGCATTCCCGCCCTGGCGCAAGCGGCCCGCCGGCGGGGCGTGCCGCTGCTGGTAGACCAGGCCCATGGGGCCTACCGGCGGTTTCTCTCCCCTTCCCTCCACGCCCTGGACCAAGGGGCGGATATCTGCTGTGACAGCGCCCACAAGACCTTGCCCGTGCTGACCGGCGGGGCCTACCTGCACATCGCCCCCAGCGCCCCCCCGGTGTTCCGGGCCCGGGCCCGGGAGGCCATGGCCCTGTTTGGCTCTACCAGCCCCTCTTACCTGATCCTGCGCTCTTTAGACCGGGCCAACCGCGTCTTGGCGGAAGGGTACCCGGAAAGGCTGGCGGAAACCGCGGGCCGGGTGGGGGCCCTGCGCCGCCGCTTGGGCGGGCGGGGCTGGCGTTTTTTAGGCGACGAGCCCCTGAAGCTGACCCTGGACGCCAAGGGATATGGCTATACCGGGGGCCAGGTGGGGGCATACCTGGAAAGCCAGGGCGTCGTGTGCGAATATGCCGACCCGGACTATACCGTGCTGATGCCCACGCCGGAGAACACAGAGGGGGATCTTTCCCGCCTAGAGGCGGCCTTGTCTGCCCTGGAACGGCGGCCGCCCCTCCCCACGGGCCCGCCCCCCTTCCAAAGGCCCGCCTTTGTGATGCCCCTGCGCCGGGCCTTGTTCCAGGCCAGCCGCAGGGTACCCATTGGGGAGGCCGTGGGCCGCACAGCGGCTTCCCTGGCCGTATCCTGCCCGCCTGCCGTCTCCCCGGTGGTGCCGGGGGAGCGCATCTCGGAAAACACCGCGGATATCTGCCGGTATTACGGGATAGGCCAATTGCAGGTCTTGGAAAGGGAAGGGGGCGCCGCATTATGACATTCGGGGTGTTTTCCTGTATGGCATTGCCCTTATGGGCAGCCATCTTTGCCCTGTATTTTATCCTGCGCCGGGAAAAGCTGATGCGGGAAAGCCTGGTGGCCAAATGCGCGGGCAGTTTCCTGGCAGTGTGCGCGGCGGGGCTGGCCCTGCGCCTGCAAGGGGCCCCCCTCTTGCCCCAGCCGGTGTTCTGGTTCTTTGTGTTGTGCACCGCGGCTGACGCCCTGCTGGAGATCCATTTCGTTTCCGGCATGGGGGTGTTTGGCTGTGCCCATGTGTGTTTGATCCTATGGCTGTGGGGCCTTGCGCCCCCCACCTGGCAAAACCTGGCCCTGTGGGCGCTGGCCTATGGGGCGGCGGCGCTGCTTTTCCGCAAAGAGCTGCCCACCCTGGGCAAGCTTACGCTCCCTTTCTGCCTGTACCCCGGGCTGCTGGGGGCTTCCCTGGCGCTGGCGCTGCCTTTGCCCTTCCGGCTGGGGGCGGGGTACTGGGGCGCGGCCATAGGGGCCCTGTGCTTCTACGTCTCAGACATGCTGGTGGCAAAGGGGGAGCTTTCCGGCCTGCCGCCCCGGTTCCACAAGCCGGTGATTGCGTTATACTGGGCGGCACTGTACTTGCTGGCCAGCGCCTTATGGACAGGGCTATAAAGGAGGGGGAACATGGAACTTACAGAAAAAACGTATGGGACGCCTGGCGGCCGCATACGCTATTGGATATCCCCCAGCCGGGCAGGGCTGCCCTGGCTGGTGTTCCTGCCGGGCCTGACAGCAGACCACCATCTTTTTGACAAACAGCTGGAGGGCCTGGGAGAAGCGTTCAACTGCCTGGCCTGGGACGCGCCTGCCCACGGGGGCTCGCGGCCCTTTGCCCTGTCCTTTTCCATGGGGGACCTGGTGGGGTGGCTCCATGCCATCCTGCAGCAGGAACGCGTCCACCGCCCGGTGCTGGTGGGGCAGTCGATGGGCGGGTGCGTGGCCCAGGCGTATCTGGAAGGCTATCCCCAAGGGGCGGCGGGCCTTGTCTGTATAGACGCGCCGCCCCTGGGCCGCCGCTATTACACCCGGCCCGAGCTGTGGCTTCTGCGGCATACCAAGTGGATGTACCGGTCTATCCCTTGGGGCTGGCTGCAAAGGCAGGGGGCGGCCGGCACGGCGGAAAGCCCCTATGGCAAAGGGCTGATGCGGCACATGATGGCAGGCTATCAGAAAAAAGAGTATTGCGCCCTGGCAACCCACGGCTACCGGCTGCTGGCCCAGGCTGTGGACGCGTATAGGGGGCCGCTGCCCTGCCCGGCGCTATTGCTGTGCGGGGAGAAGGACAACGCGGGCTCTTGCAGGCGCTATGACCGGCGCTGGGCCCAGCGGGAGGGCCTGCCCCTTGTCTGGGTGCCGGGGGCCGGGCATAACGCCAACACAGACCAGCCTGCCTTTGTAAACCGGCGGATCGCCCAGTTCTGTATGGGGCTGGACGCAGCCGGAAAGGGCAGCTGAAGCGCCGGCCCACGCACGGGGCCGCAGGCATACCGTTATATAGGCTATCGTTAACGCAGTTCAAAAGAGGTGCAGCCTCTTTTGAACTTGGCGGTGCGGGCATGCCCATACCGTCCTGCTTGAAAATCGGTACATACCGATTCTCAAGCGCGTTTCGCAATATATAGGCGCGGCCGCGCCGGAAAGGAAGGGTGGCTATGGAACTATCCAGGCTGCTGGCCCCGTTGGGCGTCCAGGGGGGCTTTGAAGAGCAAGAGGTGACAGATATCGTGTATGATTCCCGCAAGGCGCGCCCAGGGTGCGCTTTCGTATGCATGCGGGGCGCGTCCTCCGACGGGCACCGGTTCGCCCAGGCCGCCTGCCAGGCCGGCGCCCGGGTGGTGGTGGCGGAAGAGCCCGTAGAGCATCCTGGGGCCCAGCTGGTCTTGCTGCCCGATACGCGCAAGGCGCTGGCCCAGATGAGCGCCGCTTTTTTTGGGCACCCCGCCGGGAAGGATATCCAGGTCATCGGCATAACCGGCACCAAGGGCAAGACCAGCACCGCCTATATGCTGCGGGCTATTTTAGAGGCAGCCGGGCATAAGACCGGGGTGATCGGCACAGTAGGGGTGCTCATCGGCGGCCGCCTGGTACAGACGGACAACACCACCCCGGCCAGCTATGAGGTACACAAGTATTTGCGGCAAATGGCAGATGCGGGCTGCGAATACTGCGTGATGGAGGCCTCCTCCATTGGCCTGCGGGACCTGCGGGTATACGGCCTCCCCTTCCGTGTGGGGATGTTCACCAACTTTTCCGAGGACCACATCGGCGGGGCCGAGCATAAAGACATGGAAGAATACTTGGAGAGCAAGGCCATGCTGTTCCCCATGTGCCAGGCGGCCGTGGCCAACGCCGACGACAAGGCCGTTATGGGTGTGATGGCCAAGGCCCCCTGCCCGGTGCGCACCTTCGGCTTTACAGGGCAGGCAGACCTGCGCGGGGAGGGGTGCTCGCACCTGGCCCGGCCCGGCTTCCTGGGGATATCCTTCCAGGTGTCCGGGGCGCTGGGGTTCACGGCGGAGGTGGGGCTGCCCGGGCAGTTCAACGCCTATAACGCCCTGGGGGCTATCGCCTGTTGCCAAGAACTGAGCGTCCCTGTGCGGGCCATGCAGGAAGGCCTGCGGGGGGTGCGCGTCAAGGGCCGGGTAGAGCCCGTGCCGGTGCCGGGCCCCTATACCCTGCTGCTGGACTATGCCCACAACGCGGTAGCCATGGAGAACCTGCTGTCCACCCTGCGGGAATATAGCCCCAGGCGGCTGATATGCCTGTTTGGGGCAGGCGGGAACCGCAGCAAGGTGCGCCGCTATGAAATGGGGGAGGCCAGCGGCCGGCTGGCAGACCTTTCCGTATTGACAGCGGATAATTCCCGGGACGAGGACGTGCTGGACATCATCGCCGACATCAAGATCGGGATAGCCAAGACCAGCGGGGCCTATATCGAGATACCCGACCGCCGCCAGGCCATCCGCTGGTGCCTGGAAAACGCCCAGGAAGGGGACATTGTCGTGCTGGCAGGCAAGGGCCATGAGGACTATCAGGAGATAAAGGGGAAGAAATACCCCTTTGACGAGCGGGCCATTGTGGCGCAGCTGCTGGAAGAAATGGGCCATAAGCCCTAATGGCCGCCATTTCCTGGGAAAACATGGGCGGCGGTACCCCGCGGCGAGGCTGCCTGCCAGCTTTCGGCCTGTTTTTGGAAATTCCGCTTGACATGCCCCCTATCTTCTGCTATACTAATAGACGCTGGTTGTGTGGACAGCCAGCTTGACGACTCATTAGCTCAGTTGGCAGAGCACCTGACTTTTAATCAGGGTGTCCGGGGTTCAAATCCCCGATGGGTCACCAAAGGGCTACCTATTTAGAAAGCGCAAAGCTTCTACTAGGCGGTCCTTTTTCTATTGCTGCAAAAAAAGCCCGCCGCCCCCCTGGCAGGGCCCTGTGCAGGGCGCCTGTTTTTCCAGGGGGACGGCGGGGCTTCCCTTTGCCCACGCGCTTGAAAAAGGGCGGTAGGGGCCCGCCTTTTAGCCGGCGCGCTTTTGGCCTTGGAAGAGCTTGATGCCAGCCAGTGCGCACACCATCAGAAGGATGGAGACAGGCAGGGCGATGAAGGCATTGGGCACGAACCCGGCAACCAGGTATGACACGAAGCTGACTGCCGCTGCGGTAATGGCATAGGGCAGCTGGGTGGATACGTGGTCCACATGGTCGCTCTGGGCCCCGGCGGAAGCCATGATGGTGGTGTCGGAGATGGGGGAGCAATGGTCGCCGCAGACAGCGCCGGCCATGCAGGCGGACACGCACACCACGCCCAGCGGGTCGGTAAGCGGGAAAACGCTGAGTGTAATGGGGATGAGGATGCCGAAGGTGCCCCAGCTGGTGCCGGTGGCAAAGGCCAGGAAGCACCCAATCAGGAACACCACAGCGGGCAGGAACGCCTGGAAAGCCCCAGCAGAGCCCTTGACAACCCCCTCGACAAATTCACCCGCGCCCAGGGAATCGGTCATGGCCTTCAGGGACCAGGCAAAAGTCAGGATCAGGATGGCAGGCACCATGGCCCGGAAGCCCTCGGGGATGCAGTCCATAGTCTGGCGGAAGGTCATGGTCTTACGCAGGCAGTAATACAAAATAGTAAAGGCCAGGGCGAACACGGAACCCAGCATCAGGCCCACAGAGGCGTCCGAGTTGGAAAAGGCCTCTACAAAGGACGCCCCTTCAAAGAAGCCGCCGGAATAGACCATGCCGACGACACAGGAGGCAATGAGTACCACGATGGGAAGCACCAGGTCCAGCACGATGCCCTTCCCCTCTTCCCCTTCCGCCGCCGCGCCTGCATAGGGGTTCTTGCCGTTCCACAGGTCGCCGGTGGACTGGGCTTTCTCCTCAAATTTCGCCATGGGGCCGAATTCCAGCTTCATCACCGCCATGCCCACCATCATCACGACCGTGAGGATAGCATAGAAATTAAAGGGGATGGCCCGGATGAACAGGTTCAGGCCGTTGCCGTCCTCCACATAGCTGGCCACGGCCGCCGCCCAGGAGGAGATGGGGGCGATAATGCACACCGGCGCGGCGGTAGCGTCGATAAGGTAAGAAAGCTTGGCCCGGGAAACCTTGTGCTTGTCCGTTACCGGGCGCATGACAGAGCCCACTGTAAGGCAGTTGAAATAATCGTCTATAAAGATGAGCACCCCCAGGGCCACGGTGGCCAGCTGGGCCCCTACCCGGGTTTTGATATGCCGGGCGGCCCAGCGGCCAAAGGCGGCGGAACCGCCCGCCTTGTTCATCAGGGAGACCATGGCCCCCAGGATGACCAGGAAGACCAAAATACCGATATTGTAGCTGTCGGACAGGACGCTGACGATGCCCCCTTGGAACACATGGAGCACGGTGCCCTCGAAGGAATAGGCGGAATAGAGCAGGCCGCCCATCAAAATGCCCACGAACAGGGAGGAATACACCTCCTTGGTAATCAGCGCCAGGGCGATGGCCACCACCGGGGGCAACAGGGCCCAGGCCGTACCATAAAATCCGCCGCCCTCCGCAGCGCTTTCCCCAGTGTTTACAGCCAGGGGGACCAAGACCACCGCCAGCAAGACCACCGCCAGCAGGACGCCCTTTACCAGGTTCTTCTTTTTCATGTTTTTCCCTCATTCCATGCAAAAAAGTCATGACAAAACCTGTCATGACTCCATAAAACCCGCCCTATGAATATCACAACAGCTCTCCGCCCCCGCAAAGGCCAAGGGCGACAGTCCGCAGGGTCTTCCCCTGGGGACCGGGCGGGGCGGCCGGGCAAGGCCGCTCCCCCCTCGGCGGAATCCCCTTTCCCCTTCCCGCCCCTGCCCGGGCCCCCTGGGAAGCGTACTGTTGTCATCCGCGCCTCTATCATGCAGGAAAATAGTAGCAGAAAGCCCGGGAAAAGTCAATGGTTTTTACAAAAAAGCCAAGTCCCTTGGGCATTCCCCGGAAATATGACAGGAAAAGCTGCCCGTTTCGAGTTGACAAGCAATACAAAAAATGGTAATCTTTATATAAAGAACTTTGGCAGTTTGCTATGTGCGCGCCAAAGCCAAGAAAGGGACGATGCATCATGACAGAATATGAAAGATGGCTGCAGCAGGAACTGGACGACCAGGACCTTACCGAAGAGCTTTTGTCCGTCAAAGATAAGCCGGAAGAGATCAACGACCGTTTTTACCGGGACTTGGAGTTCGGCACCGGCGGCCTGCGGGGCGTGCTGGGGGCCGGCACCAACCGCATGAACGTGTACACCGTGCGCAAGGCCACCCAGGGCATGGCCAATTATCTGCTGAAGCACGCGGGGGGCAAGCCCCAAAGCGTGGCCATTGCCCACGACAGCCGTAACAAGGGCGTGGCTTTTGCCCAGCAGTCCGCCGCTGTGCTGGCCGCCAACGGCATCAAGGCCTACCTGTACCCCCAGCTGATGCCCACCCCCGCCCTGTCCTACGCGGTGCGGCACCTGGGCTGCGACGCGGGCATCTGCGTAACCGCCAGCCACAACCCCGCCAAATATAACGGCTATAAGGCCTATGGCTCTGACGGCTGCCAGGTGACCGCCGACATGGCCGACGGCATTATGCACGAGATCAACTCCCTGGACATCTTCGCGGACGTAAAAAAGGTGGGGTTCCAAGAGGGCGTCGACAAGGGGCTTATCGAGTATATCGGCGACGAGACCGTGGACGCTTTCCTGGCGGACGTATATAAGGAAAGCCTGATTGGCGACGCCGGGAACCTGAAGGTGGTATACACCCCCTTAAACGGCGCGGGCAAGATGTGCGTCACCCGCATCCTGGATAAGATTGGCGTGAAGGACGTAACGGTGGTGCCCGAGCAGAGCGAGCCTGACGGCAACTTCCCCACCTGCCCCTACCCCAACCCGGAGATCCGGGAAGCCCTGCAAAAGGGCCTGGAGCTGTGCGAGAAAACCCAGCCGGACCTGCTGCTGGCCACCGACCCGGACTGCGACCGGGTGGGCATTGCCGTAAACCAGAACGGAAGCTATGTGCTGATGACCGGCAACGAGGTGGGCATCCTGCTGCTGGACTTCATCGCCCGGGTGAAAAAGGAACAGGGCAAGCTTCCCGCCCACCCCGTGGCCGTTACCACCATCGTCAGCACGGACATGGTAGACCCCATCGCCCAGGAATACGGCATCGAGCTGCGCCGCTGCCTGACAGGCTTCAAGTATATCGGCGACATCATCGCCGAGCTGGAGGAGAAGGAAGGCAGCGCGGACAGCTACCTGCTGGGCTTCGAGGAAAGCTATGGCTACCTGTCCGGCGGGTATGTGCGGGACAAGGACGCGGTAGACGGCAGCATGCTCATCTGCCAGATGGCGTCCTACTACAAGTCCAAGGGCATGACGTTGGCGGATGCCATGAACTCGTTGTACGAAAAATATGGCTATTATAAAAACGACCTGATGAACTTCGGCTTTGAGGGCGAGGACGGCATGAAAACCATGAACGGCATTATGGACAAGCTGCGCAACGACCCGCCCGCCCAGATTGCCGGGGTGCAGGTGGCCGGCCGCAGCGACTACCAGGAGTCCCGCTCTTACGGGGACAAGGAGGGCGCCATCGACCTGCCCAAGTCCAACGTGCTGGAGTACCGCCTGGCAAACGGCTGCAAGCTGATTGTCCGGCCCTCGGGTACCGAGCCCAAGATCAAGATCTATCTTTCCGGCAAGGGCGCCACCCGCAAGGAAAGCGAACAGGTTATACAGGAAATGAAGGACGCTGTGCCCGGCTTGCTGGGCATCTAACCCCCCTCCCAAAAGGGCCCCTGCCAGCCGCGCAGGGGCCCTTTTACGCCCGCGCGCAGCACTTGATAAAGCCAGAAGGATATGGTAAAATGAGCGGGTAGATCCCATAAAGGAGGAAAGGACATGAACAAGAGCGTATTATCTATTTTGCTGGCAGCCCTGCTGCTGGCATCCGTGCTGCCTTTAAGCGCCAGCGCGGCGGACTCTGGCTATTGCGGCGCGCCCGGAAACGAACAGGGCGTCCGCTGGGAGGTGACCGGCGAAGGGGAAGACCTGTGCCTTACCATCCGCGGCACAGGCGAGATGGCGGGCTACGTGGAGGAGAATGGCATACGGCCCACCCCGTGGGCATACCATGCCATAACGCGCGCGGTCATAGAAGAGGGCGTTACCAACATTGGCGACGGGGCGTTCGCTTACAGCAAGCTGACAGGCGTCGCCATCCCCGAAAGCGTCACCAGCATTGGGGTGTCCGCTTTCCAAAGCTGCCAGCAGTTGGCAGGCATAACCCTGCCCGACAGTATCGCCAGTATAGGGGCCTGGGCGTTTGGCCACTGTATTAATCTGACGGGCGTTACGATCCCCTGCGGCGTTACCAGCATTGGGGATTATGCCTTTCAAGGCAGCTCTCTAAAAAGCGTTACGCTGTACAACACCGTTGCCAGCATTGGGGAGAAAGCTTTCGCTGTCAGCCGGCTGACAGACGTATACTTTTACGGCACTGAGGCGGACTGGCAGGGCATCCACGTCCAGGCCGGCAACGATGCGTTTTTGAACGCCTCTATCCATTATGAGGGCCCCAAGCCTCCCCTGGAGCCAACCCCCACGCCCACGCCCACCCCTACGCCAACGCCCACCCCTACGCCAACGCCTACGCCGGAGGAAGACTTCGTCATTGAGGGCGGCGTGCTGGTAAGCTATAAGGGCCCCGGCGGCTCTGTTGTGATACCCGAAGGCGTGACCCGCATTGGCGAAAGCGCCTTTTATGAATGCAGAAGCCTGACTTCCGTCACCATCCCCGGCACGGTAACCAGCATTGGAGCGTATGCGTTTTCCGAGTGCTTCCGTTTGGACAACGTGGTGGTACCCGGCAGTGTGAAGGTGATAGAGAAGTTCGCTTTCCACCATTGCTACAACCTGCACAACGTGACCCTGTGCGAAGGCGTGGAAAGCATTGGGGCCGATGCGTTTTTCTACAGCTTCTGTGACGCCAACGATATCCTGGGGGGCGGCCGGGGCGACGGGCCCAACACCATCTCCCTGCCCAGAAGCCTGCGGGAAGTTGGGTACGAGGCTTTCTGGAGGGGCAGCTACGACCCCTTTGCCAGCATCTATTATGGCGGGACCAAAGAGGAATTCCAGGCCATCGAATTTGCCGGCGCAAACGGGATGGTAGCGGGCGAGTCGGAAAACGAGGCGGTCATGCACTATAACTGGCCCATCCTAGACCCCACCGACCCCGACCAGGCGACGGAAGACGGCATTGTCTATAACCAAAATAAAACCGCTATCCGCCGTTACCCCACTGACAAGCAGGGCGCCTATACCACCCCGGCGGGCGTTGCCACCATTGCCCGCGGGGCCTTTAACGAAAGTACTGTGACCAGCCTGACGCTTGGGGAGGATGTTTCCACATTGGAGGCATATGCTTTCTATAAATGCAGCCTGGAAAACGTGGTTTTCCCCAGTTCTATGGCTGCCATCAGCGAAAGCGCTTTCTCCACCAGCGGCCTGCAGGAGCTGACGGTCCCCGGCACGGTGGAGGCCATAGAGGCAAACGCTTTTGAGTTCTGCAATAACTTGGAAACCGTTACCCTGCGCAACGGCGTTGCCACCATCGGCGAGGGCGCTTTCTGGAAGTGCGGGGGCCTGAAGAGCGTGACCATCCCCAAAACAGTCACGTCTATCGGCGCCAACGCTTTTTGGGAGTGCGCCAGCCTGACCGACGTGTACTATCCCGGTACAGAGAAAGAGTGGATGTCTATCGACTTCGGCGCCGGCGGCAACGGCGACCTGCTGAACGCTACCATCCATTTCAACAGCATCATCATAGACCCGGACGACCCCGACCACACCTGGGAGGACGGCGTCATGTTCAACAAGGACAAGACGGTCCTGGTCAAATTCCCGGCTGATAAGGCGGGCCCGTACACCGTGCCCGACGGCGTTACCGCCATCGGCGACAGCGCCTTTATCGAGTGTACAGGCGTAACCACCGTTACCCTGCCTGACAGCGTTACCGATATAGGCAGCTACGCTTTCGCGAAATGCCCTGGATTAGAGCATATCAACCTGCCCAATGGCCTGGTGTCCATCGGCGAGAACGCTTTCACCGAGAGCGGCTTGAAAAGCATCGCTATCCCTGGCAGCGTGCGGGTTATTGGCAAGCGGGCGTTCAGCTTCTGCCACAGCCTTACCGATTTGACCGTGGAGAAGGGCGTGGCCAGCATTGGCGAAGAGGCTTTCTGGAACAGCGAAGCCCTGGCAACGGTCACCC
Organism: Oscillospiraceae bacterium; assembly: GCA_910574995.1. Lineage (GTDB taxonomy): Bacteria > Bacillota > Clostridia > Oscillospirales > Acutalibacteraceae > Acutalibacter. The sequence goes on along the minus strand of CAJTCS010000011.1, from coordinate 88,693 downwards.
TGCCCGGCAGCATAGTTTCCGTGGGCACGGGGGCTTTCTGGGGCTGCACAGGCATACAAGACGTATATTATGACGGCCCCCAAAGCCAGTGGATGAAGATCGACTTCGGCACCGGCGCCAACGGCAGCCTGCTCAATGCCACCATCCATTATCAAACCGATACCACGCCCGGCCCCAGCTTTACCGACGTGCCCGACGGCGCGTGGTTTAAAAAGGCGGTAGACTGGGCCGTATCCAACAAGATCACCAGCGGCACCGGCGACGGCTCTACCTTCTCCCCGAATGCGTTCTGTACCCGGGGGCAGATCGTCACCTTCTTGTGGAACGCGGCGGGCAAGCCCGTAGAAGAAGCGGGCAAGCCCTTCCAGGATGTGCCCGCGGACGCCTGGTATGCCAAAGCGGTGAACTGGGCCGTGGCCAACGGCATTACCAACGGCACCGGCGATGGCAGCACCTTCTCCCCCGACGCGTTCTGCACCCGCTCGCAGGCGGTGATGTTCCTGTGGAACGCGGCGGATAAGCCTGCGGTTTCTGCCGGCAATTCCTTTACCGACGTGCCCGCCAATATCTGGTATGGGGCCGCGGTCAACTGGGCCGTGGCCAACGGCATTACCAGCGGCACCGGCGACGGCTCTACCTTCAGCCCAGACAAGACCTGTACCCGGGCCGAAATCGTCATGTTCCTGTACAAGGGCCAGTAAGGCTGGCCCCAAAAGGCCCCTGTAACCTATAAAGCCCTACAAGGGCTATGCAAAAGGAAACGCCGACTGTATGTGGGTTAGGCGTTTCCTTTTTTGCATTATATGAGGAAGGCTGCCCTGTAGAGAGCAGCCTTCCTTAAAATTGCAGCCGCCGGGCCGCCTATTTCCCGCCGAACTGGTTCCAATATCCCATGATGAAAATAAAAAGGACAATAAGCGGCAAGACATACGTCATATAGAAGCCCAGGGCACGGGGGAACCGCAGGCCCTTCCCCTCGTTGGCCTCGGCCAAGAACCGCTCCCAGCCCCAGCCCTTTTTGCTGGTGCAGAACAGGACGTACAGCAACGAGCCCAGCGGCAGGAAATTCTGGGACACCAGGAAATCCTCCAGGCCGGACACGTTCATCCCCAGGGGCCGGAAATCGGACCACAGGTTGAAGCCCAGCACGCAGGGCATGGACAGCAGCAGCATGCCGGCAAAATTGGCCAGCACCGCCTTTTTCCGGGACAGCCCCCAGCGGTCCATGGTAAATGAGATGATATTTTCAAAAACGGCGATGACCGTGGACAGGGCGGCAAAGGACAGGAACAGGAAGAAAGCCCCGCCCCACAGCCTGCCCAAGGGCATATGGTTGAAGATGTTGGGCAGGGTGACGAACACCAAAGAGGGCCCTTCCCCGGTGGGGACCCCGAAAGCCGAGCAGGCGGGGAAGATGATTAGGCCGGCGGTAAAGGCAACGCAGGTGTCCAACAAGCCAATACGCAGGGCCTCCCCGGCCAGGCGGTGCTCTTTGCCGATATAGCTGCCAAAGATGGCGATGGAGCCCACCCCCAGGGACAGGGTGAAAAACGCCTGGCCCATGGCGGCAAACACGGTTTCGCCTAAGATCCAGTTCCCCTCCCCGTCATACACCAGGTTGTGGAAATTGGGCTGGAGGTAAAAACGGAGGCCCTCCCCCGCGCCCTCCAGCAGGATGGAATTGCCAGCCAATACCACCATCAATGCCAGCAAGCAGACCATCATCACCTTGTTCACCCGTTCTACGCCGTTTCGCAGGCCTTGCAGGCACACCAGCATGCCCACGCACACCACCAGGGCCATATAGGCTGCCATGGTCACAGGCTTGCCCATTAGGGCGGAAAACTCCCCGGCCACAGCCCCGGCGTCCATGCCCGCAAAGCCCCCCTGCAGCATGCGGACGAAGTAGCGCAGCAGCCACCCGGCGATAACGGTGTAGAACATCATCAGCAGGTAGTTGCCCGCAAAGCCCACATAGCTGTACCAGTGCCATTTGCTTCCCGGGGGCTCCAGCCTTTGGAAGGACAAGGCGATGCTGCGTTGGCTGGCACGGCCAACGGCCAGCTCCATCACCATAACGGGCAGGCCCAGCACAGCCAGGAACAGCAGGTACAGCAGCACAAAAGCCCCCCCGCCGTATTTGCCTGTGATATACGGGAACCGCCACACGTTCCCCAGGCCGATTGCACACCCCGCGGAAATGAGCAAAAAGCCCAGCCGCGAGGAAAACGTTTCTCTCTTTTCCATCTTGCATACCCCTTTTCTTGTAAATTCCAGGCCAGCCCCTGGCCACCGCCGCTGCGGAAAACCCGGGCAGGCCCAGTACCACTATACCACACCCAGGCGGCCTTGCCAAGATACAATTCTGCCGCCCTGCCTTCTTTGGGCCCCCTTCCTTCTGCCAACCCTGTTTCCGCACAAGGGGACGCCCCCGGCGCTGGCCAGGGGCGTCTTTTTACAGGTTTTGGCGTGCTGGGCTTCATCCCGCTTTCCGGTACAGGAACGACACGATCTGCGCCCGGGTACAGGCCGCGTCCGGGGAGAAGGTACTGCCGTCGCCAGTGCCGCTGGTGACGCCGGTAGCCACAGCCCAGTTCACGGCCTCCTCATAATAGCTGCCAGGGGGCACGTCCGTAAAGGGGTTGCTGGACGGCACAACCGGACGGCCGGCTGCCCGCCACAGGAAAGCCATCGCCTGGCTGCGGGTGCAGGCCGCGTCCGGGGAAAACGTGCTGCCATCCCCCGTGCCGCTGGTAACGCCGGTAGCTACGGCCCAGTCTACGGCCATCTTATAGTAGCTGCCGGGGGGCACATCTACAAAAGAGCTGCCAGAAGGAACGCCTGGCTTACGGTCCGCCCGCCACAGGAACGACACGATCTGCGCCCGGGTACAGGCCATGTCTGGAGAGAAGGTGCTGCCATCCCCGGTGCCGGTGGTGATGCCTTGGAGGAAAGCCCAGGCAACAGCGTTGCAATAATAGGCCCCGTCAAGCAGGTCTGTAAAGCCCAGGGGCGGGGTGCTTTCCGTCGTTTCCAGTAGGCAGATGGCACAAACGAAGGTCCTGGACCCTGGCGTTGTACATGTAGGGAGTATGGTATCGGTGCCCTCGTCCCATGTATGCCTCCAGTGGCATTCCAGGCAGGTATTCACAGGCGTAGTGCTGCCGTCGGTACATTCTGCCCCGCACACCGCACAGGCGTAATAATTATAGTGGGGGTGCTCCGCGCCGGTGCGCAGGTAATCCCCGGGGCTATGCTCCCAGTGGCATTCCAGGCAGGTATTCACAGGCGTAGTGCTGCCGTCGGTATACTCTGCCCCGCACACCGCACAGGCATAATAATTATAGTGGGGGTGCTCCGCGCCGGTGCGCAGGTAATCCCCGGGGCTGTGCTCCCAGTGGCATTCCAGGCAGGTATTCACAGGCGTAGTGCTGCCGTCGGTATACTCTGCCCCGCACACCGCACAGGCGTAATAATTATAGTGGGGGTGCTCCGCGCCGGCGCGCAGGTAATCCCCGGGGGTATGGTCGGTGTGGGGCCCTGCCACGTGGAAACCTGTCCACTCGCTTTGCACGTGGTCCGCATTCGGCCTGGCGATGGTAAAGGCGCAGTAATCACCTGGCAAAACATTGTAGAACGTTATGCTGCTCCCGCCGGTATTGCCGCTGCGTTTGATATCCCCCCAGCCCCAGGGCTCCTGCACCAAGTAGACGTCGATGTGGCTGCCGCTTCCGCTATAGCCCCAGGATACCGTAACCATATCCCCATCCACCGAAACGCTTGGCTGCGATGTGCGGCCCACGGCTTTCGCCCTTTCCAGGGCCTGCCAGGTGGCCGGCCCGCAAATGCCGTCCACGGTAAGCCCGTATGCCTGCTGGAACCGCTTCACCGCCGCCAGGGTCGCGGGGCCAAAGTTCCCGTCGACTACCAGGTCCGCGCCCTGGGTCTCGTTCAGCAGCGTTTGCAGGGCGGCCACCTCGCTGCCTGTAGAGCCGCTTTGCACAGTGGTATGGCCTGTAGAAGGGGGCGTGGGCGTAGAGCCCCCTCCCGTATAATTGGGGCGGTACACGCCCAATATGCGCGATTTTGTATATTGCGCCGAACTTTTGTCACGGACCCGGACCACGCCGTTGCCGGTATTGCCGCCCACCGTGTAAACCAGCCCGCCCTCGACCTTGTATACGATCTCAACATGGCCGATGCTTGTACCGCCGTTCCAGTTTATGGCTACAATGTCGCCGGGCTGTGCGTCGCTATACCCCACCTGCCGCCCACCCCTTTTTAAAATCTCGCTGGGAAGCGTGTGGGCCGTCCCAACCGACGGGGGGATTGCCTGGGAAGCCCCCGCATATTTTGCGCAATCGCAGACGAAAAAGGAACACCAGGGAAGCGAATACCCTAGGTCGCCGCCGGTTTTCCCATTCTGCGCCAGCGCGACATTTACGATATCCTGCGCCGGGCTGCCCGTTAACGTATAATTCGTGCTCCAGGCCGCCAAGGATACCGGCGCGCAGGATATTGCCAATGCCAGCGCCACAAGCAAACTTACCATCCTCTTTTGCATCCGCTTTTCCTCCTCTTGTAAAGCGCGGCGGGAGGGCCGCAAGGGGCCGCCCATGTTTTATCCCGCGCTGTTTTGGGTTTATAAAAGATTTTATCACAATTTCTGGCACCCTACAAGAGGTTTTAAAAAATAATCTATATGACTTTACCAAAGCTTCCGCTCCCTCCGGGTTTCCCCGGCACAGGGCAAGGGGGCTGATGTGGAACGGCCCTTATCCCCCCGAAAACACACGTAAGGAAGGGCCTGCAGAAGCGGCACTGCCAGCCCTTCCTTGTTAACGCGGCCCCGCCGGCCGCCTTTTTTGCAAAAGCCCCCCCTTCCGTTTTAGGCAGGGGGCGCCACCCGCGGGTTACGGCATACCCCTTGGCCGGACCGGGTGGCGTATCACCGTTTTCCGCCTTTCCGGCGGGGTCCTGCGGGGGTCGGAAAGGTAGACCTCGTGGTGCCGGCGTTCTCCCCTCAGGTCCGCCTCATATCCGTTTTCTTGCATATACGCGTCCATGCGCGCCACTGTCTCCGGTTCGGCGTCATAGGGCCCCAGGTGGAGCATCTGTACGCACAGGCCCTCGTCAACCGTGAGGAAGCAAACGGCAGAGCAGTCCAGCCCCTTCTTTTCCGACGCCACCGCTTTTGCCCAGGCCAGGTCCTCTTCCCTGACAAAATCTGGCAGGCACAGCGCGGATATCCACTGGAAGCCCGCCTTATGGGCGTAATCCACGCCCGCAACGCCCTCTTGCCACCAGAAGCCCTCTAAGGGGGGCACCACATATTCAAAAAAACCCGGGATGGCACGGCCTGCCCTAGGGCTTGTTTTCAAGGCGTAGGCTACCGCGTACAGTACGCTTACGGCCTGCTGATACGCCCCGCCCGGCTCGTTGGGATCCCCCTGGCCGCGCACGGCGGCAAAGTTCGCCTTTGGCACTGTGACAATACAGGGCTGGGCCTTGGGGGCATAAAACTCTTTCCTCTCTTTTTTGAAATCGTATGGCATAAGTCCCTCCAGAAAAAAGATTCCCGGCGCGCCCGGTACATCCATTATACAGCGGGGTTTTCCGTTTTTATTTTCAGGTCAAGAATTAAAAACAGGAAATTTACGCTTCCACCAGCCGTATTACATTCCAGCTGGCAGGCGCAAGCTTAGACCGCAGGATACCGTCGGCCAGTTCGTCCCGGCCGGTGGCCGCATGCGGGCACACCACCTCTTTCCCGGCGGCGTTCACAGCGTTCATGTCCGGGTTCTCCAGTACAATATGTTCCGCCAGCGTGTAACCCGCAAAGCTGCGCAGGTCGGCTTCCAGGGTAATGCCGTCCTCCAGGTCCCGGTTCACGGCAAAGATGGTCAGGGCACCGGCCCCGTCGTCCCACACGGCGGCGGCTTCCACATCTGTTACATCGGTGTAGTCCCGCGTGTCATGCTTAGAGGCACGCAAGGCCGTCTCTAAGGCCACGCCGCGCCCATATCTAGAGGCATGCAGGTAGGGATAGTAGATGGTCTGCCGCCAGGCCGGGCCGTCTTCCTCGGTCATGATGGGTGCGATGACGTTTACCAGCTGGGCCAGGCAGGCCATGCGCACCCGGTCCGCATGCTTCAGCAGTGTGATGAGCATCAGCCCCACCAGCAGCGCGTCCTCGAAGTCATACTGGTCCTCCAGCAGGCGGGGCGCCACCGACCAGGGGCGGTTCCGCATGGTGTCATCGTCGGCCTCGTTGGCATGGAACCACACGTTCCATTCGTCAAAGCTGAGCATCATGTCCTTCTTCGCCCGCTTTTTGGCTTTCACGAAGTCGCAGGTGGCGATGACCGTCTTGATAAAATGGTCCATGTCGTCCGACTGGGCCAGGAAGTTCCGGGCGTCATGGAAGCGGTTGCCGTAATAGGTGTGCAGGGAGATATAGTCTACGCTGTCGTAGGCTTCCTCCAGCACGGTGGCCTCCCACTGGGGGTAGGTAGGCATCTGGGTGTTCGAGCTGCCGCACACCACCAGCTCCACCCCTGGGTCGATCTGCCGCATGGCCTTGGCGGCCTCGTTGGCCAGCCGCCCGTACTCCAGGGCTGTTTTGTGGCCGGTCTGCCAGGGGCCGTCCATCTCGTTGCCCAGGCACCAGGCCTTGATGTTGTGGGGTTCTTTCACCCCGTGGGCTATGCGCAGGTCGCTGTACTTGGTGCCCGAGGGGTGGTTGCAGTACTCCAGCAGGTTGCAGGCGGCCCCGATACCCCGGGTGCCCAGGTTCACGGCCATCATCACGTCTGTTCCCGCTTTTTTGGCCCAGCTGGCAAATTCATTTACGCCAACCAGGTTGGGCTCGGTGCTGCGCCAAGCCAGCTCTAGGCGCCGGGGGCGTTCCGCCACCGGGCCCACGCTGTCCTCCCAATAGAAATTGGAGACGAAGTTCCCCCCAGGGTACCGCACAATGGGCACCCCCAGCTCCCGCACCAGGTCCAGCACGTCCTGGCGGAAGCCCTCCCCGTCCGCCGAAGGGTGCCCTGGCTGGTAGACGCCGCCGTACACCGCCCGGCCCAGGTGCTCGATGAACGAGCCGTATACCCGCTTGTCGATGCGGCTGATCTGGAAATCCTTGTCCAAGGTCATCCGCGCAAATTTCTTCTGGCCTGCCATTTTTGTTTCCTCCTTGCTATAAAGTCTGCTGTCCCCATGATACCCCGCCGCCCAGGCAAAGTCAACCAAAATATGCGGCCCGGCAAGGGGGGCCGGGGGCATGCCGCGCCAGCTTCCCCGCCCAGGCCTCAGGGACCCGCCATCCGCAAAAGCCCGGGGCGGCTTCGCGGCCTTGCGCGGCCAGCCCGCGCTGTGCTATAATAATGGCGGCAGATAAAAAGGCCTGTCAAAAACAAAAAGGAGTCGTGCAAAATGGATATCTCTGGGAAGCGAGCAATGGAACTGCTACAGAAAATCGGGTTCACCCGGGAAGCCGGGTCGCCGGAAGAGCACAAGGCCGCTGAAATCCTGAAAGAAACCTGCGAGGAAATCGGCGTGCCCGCCATCCTCCAGGATTTTGAGATCGAAGACGCGGAGATCGAAGACGCCACCCTGGAAATCCTGGAACCCTTCCAGCAGTCTTATCCCGTCACCGGCTATAAATGCGCCCAACGCACCTTTGGGGAGGGCCTGGAGGCCGGGTTCCTCTATGTGGAGGATGGGGACGACGTAAGCCTGGCCGAAGCCCACGGGAAGATCGTCCTGGTAAACGCCAGCTATATGCGGGTACCCATGTTCCGCAAGCTGATAAAGGCCGGCGTTGCGGGCATCGTGACCATGGAGGGGGAGCTTCGGGACGACCGGGAAGGGACCGACCTGGCTACGCGCAAGCTGCGCCGGACCTTGCGCGCCTTTGGCAACGTGCCCATGGTGCACACGCGGGTGCTGGACGCTTTCGACATGGTGCGGCGGGGCGCCTCTAAGGCACGGCTGGTGCTGCGCAACACCAGCGTAGAGCGCACCTCACACAACGTCATCGCCACAGTGGTGGGCACGGAAAAGCCCCAGGAGATCGTCTCCTTCGGCGCGCATTACGATTCCGTACAGTTCTCCACCGGCGTATACGACAATGGGGCCGGTTCCGTCATCAACATGGAGCTGCTGCGCTATTTCAAGGAGAACCCGCCCCGCCGCACGGTAAAATTCGTCTGGTACGGCTCGGAAGAGATCGGGCTGGAGGGCAGCTGGGCCTTTGTCAAAGCCCATAAGGACGAGCTGAAAGACCATGTGCTGATGATCAATGTAGACGTAGGCGGCCCGGTGCTGGGCGTGGACAAGATTGCCGTAACCGCCGACGAAAAGCTGACGGCTTTCGTGGAATACTTCATGAAAATCCAGGGCTGCCCCTGCACGGTACGCCAGGGTATTTATTCCAGCGATTCCATCCCCTTTGCCGATAGCGGCGTCCCCGCCGTGAATTTCAGCCGGGATGGCGCGCCCGGCGCGGCCTATATCCACAACCGCTTCGACACCCTCTCTTTCCTCTCTGCCGGGGCCCTGGAAAAGACCGCCCGCCAAGTGCTGGCTTTTGCTCAGGCCATGGCCAACGCCAAGGCTTTCCCTGTCCAGCGCAAGCTGCCCCAGAACATCGTCGACGAGGTGGAAAAGTACCTGTACAAGAAGGAGCTGGCCGAGGTTTCAGAGGAAAAATAAGGGCGCCGCTTCCAGCTTGCCGTAAAGCCGGGGGCTTTCGGCCTGGAAGGGGGAGCAAAATGGCAGGATACCGGCGTATGGTATCCTGCCATTTGTAAATTGCCGGTTTGCAAGCCGCGCAGCCATTGAAACCTGGGGATGCCGTGCCTTGCGCGGGGGCCGCCTGCCATGGGGCGCTAAAACTGGCTTCCGGGCGTTGCCAGGCGGGCCCTAAAGGGCGTCATACTGCCCTTGCAGCCAGGCCAGCAGCTTGTCCAGCCCCTCCTGGTTAAGGGGGAATGCCTGCCGCTGGGCCTCCCCCGCCTTCTCAAAGCAGAGGTCCCTAGCCCAGGCATGGGCGGACAGCTGTTGCTCCTCCAAGTCTGGCTCTACCTTATACCGCAGCAAAAGCCCCTGCTCCCGGTCTTTTGTGGCGCTGCCTGTGTAGGTGTTGCCTTCTGTAAAATAGGCCAGTTTCTGCATATCCATAAAATACGATCCGCCTTTCTGTTTTTCCGGGCTTACCCGTCCAGCCGGACAGCCTCCTCCCAGGCGGCGGAAAAGTCCGCAACGCTGGCAAAACGCTTGCCTGGGCTGGGCTCTACGGCCCGGCGGGCCGCCCGGTAGCTTTCTAAGCCCAGCTCCCACCGGCCCCGGGGGCAGGGGGTGAATCGCTCCTCTTCATAGCGGAGCTGGACCTCCTCTGGCGTGAAGCTGCCAAAAAAGCCGAACAGCAGCGCCCCCAGGGTGAACACATTGGTGCGCCCGTCGATAGGGGCCCCCAGGCGGTATTCCTCCGGGGCTTTCAGGCGCTTGGAGCCCGGATATTCCCGGCCCAGCCTGTTGGCAGCCGGGGATTTGGTAAACAGGTCGATATCACAAATGGCGGTGCTATCCCGTTGGAAATCGTACAAAATACTGCTGTCGTAAAAGTCCACCGCCACATACCCTGCCTGTGCCGCCGCCTCCAAAAAGGAGAACAGAACCCGGCACGCTGCCAGCCGCTTTTCTGCCGGCAACTCCCGGAAGCGCCGGGCCGGGGGAGCTGCCTCAGGGTGACTGTCATAATAGTCAAAATTCCAGTGGTCGAACAGGCACTCGCCTGGGGCCCATTCAAAAACCGCCACATACAGGCCCCCCAGCGGGTAATGCCCCCGCAGGCGGATGAGCGCCGGGTGGCGCACATCCTCATAAACCCGCATGGCGGCCCGCAGGTTTTCCACCGCCTGCCCGGGCGCGCATACCGACTCTACGGTGTCCAGGCCCGCCGCCTTTACAAAAAGCTTTTCCCGCCCCGTGTCCACGCCGAAGCTCAGGTTCCCCGAGTCGTTGTGGGAAAACACCTGGAACACCCGGCCCATGCGGGTCAGCCAGGAAAAATCGTGGGGCCGTTTTAGGGAAAAGGTCACGCCGTCCAGCGTTACGGCCACGTTCTCTTTATGCATTTGTACCTCCCATCGCTTGCGGGAGGGTCATCCTGTATCCCTCCCTGATGCCGTTGCGGATAAAATTTTCATAGCTGCTATCCCCTTTCCTCTTGTTATTTTGGCCTATATCCATGGTTGCTTGTATCCTTTTCCGGGCCCCGGCCCGCCGTTATGGGGCGGGAGGCGCGTCCCCTTCGCCGCCGATGCAGTCCTGTATATACCGGCACACCGTATCGGTATAGTCGGGCGTGCGGCCGCCCAGGCCCCGCACAAAGGCCAGCATCTCCGCCTTTGCGGCCCACTTGGTTTCCGCCACCTCTTCCTTTTGCAGGGTAAAGCCCCCCTCTGGCGGGTCTATACAGGCAAAGAACACGTCGGTAAGCATCTGGGTCCCCTTTTCATACCAGCGGTAGATCTTCACCAGGTTTTCCAGGGGCAGGGCCAGCCCCAGCTCTTCTTTGGCCTCCCGCAGGACGCATTCGGCGGTGCTTTCACCCGCCAGCACATGGCCCATGGTGACCTCCCACTCCCCGGGATGGAACTTCTTGTTTTCCGCCCGTTTTTGCAGCAAAAAGCGCCCCTGGCCGTCATAAAGGTATACATGGGCCCCCAGGCGGCGTTCCTTTTCCCCCAGGGCCGCGCCCCGGGGGGCTGTGCGGCCGGTGGGCCTGCCGTCCGGGGTGTAGATATCGAACAGCTCGGGGCCCTGGGCCTCCTCTGGGTTTTCCAAAGAAACGGGCGTAAGAAGGTTGGGCCCTTCCTCTTCCTGGGGGGCGGGCAGCTCCCGCTCCTTCAGCCGGGGGATGAACCGGGGGGCGAACTTGCCCCGGCCCCGGCCCATGATGTACAGCATGCCGATGAGGGAGAACACCACCGCGCCCACGAAGTTCACCAGCAGGTCCTTCATGGTGTCGTGCAGGCCGATGTCCAGGTAGCCTGGCCAGGCCTCGCCGTTCACCACCACGCTTTCAATGATAAGCTGGACCGCCTTGTTGCGGCCCTCGGGGTTTAGGTCTACCGAGTTGACCACATGCACCCAGGTGTCTTTCTGCATGTCCATGCTGAAAAAGGTATCCATGCCGTATTCGAAAAATTCCCACAGCACGCCGATGGTCATGGAAAAGCAGAAGGCCACCACCGCCACGAACGCCGGGGACAGCCGCACCCGGAACTTACGGGAGCGGTTGAGGATATCCACCATGGCGATACCGATGGCTGCCATCAAAAAGCCGTTTAAGGTGTGCAGCGCCGTATCCCAGAAGGGGAAGCGCAGGTAATACTCGGATATTTCCCCCAAAATCTCCGCCGAGAAAATGAACAGAAGGATGATGACCTCCAGGGTGTTTGGCACGTCGATGTGCAGGCGGCGCTCGACAAAGCTGGGGATGAGGAACAAGGCCAAGGTCAGGAAGCACAGGAACACGTCGTACCATTCCTGGTTAAGCGCCTGCAGGACCATCACCGCCACTACCAGCACCCGCAGCACCACATAGGTGCCGAACAGCACCGGGTGCTCCCGGATGTCTTGCTTTGCCCGGGCGCGCTCTTCCATGGCGCGCCGGCGCTTTTCCGCTTTTGTCAGCTTCACTTTCTTTTTTGCCACGCTTCCCACTCCTTCCAATTGGCAGACCCTTGCTTTGCTATTGTACCACACTTTGTCAAAATATAAAAGAGGGAAGGGGGGCCGGGCGCACCCATTTTGTTTTGCTTGCCCCAGGCCCCAATTATAAACTTTTTGTGAACCCCTTGACATAAAGTTCCCTTTAAGGGATAAAATACTGTACGATTAAAGCTGGCAAAGCCTGGCTTTTCTGAAGGAGGAAGCATCATGCAGGAGATATGGCTGGAAGGGCTGGGGCTTGTCTGCTCGGAAGAGCGGGCCGTGCTGCAGGGCCGTGCGCTGCCCCTTTCCCACATGGAACAGGAGCTGCTGCTGTTTTTGGCCCGCAACCCCCACGTAACCTTGACCCGCGAGCGCCTTTTGCGGGAGGTATGGGGCTACGTTTCTATGGGCGCCACCCGCACTGTCGATTCCCACATAAAAAAGCTGCGGGCCCACCTGGGGCTTATGGGCCGGTACATTGTCACCGTGCGGGGCCAAGGCTACCGCCTGGACCCCCCCGAAGGGCGCATCCTTACCTGTTGCCGGTGCGCAGACCGCGAGGCGTGCGGCGCGGCCTGTTAAGGGCCTACGCACGCCTTACCATCCGGATCCCCCCGCGCAAAACCCCGTGGAAGTATAGCTAAAGCCGCCGGGCCCTCCCCCATGCGGGGCAGGGGAAGCCCGGCGGCTTTTCTTTGCCCCCGTACAAGGGGGGCGCGCGCCTTTTCCGTTTGCTTTTTTTGCCAGGATGGATTATACTGAAAGGGAGAACAACAAACAGAAAAGGGGATGCTTTCATGGCAAACGACAGCCGGGTGGCCGTGCTGATTGACGCAGACAATGTTTCACCCAAATATATCAAGATCATCCTGGACGAGATATCCAAGGAAGACGGCGTAGCCACCTACAAGCGCATTTACGGGGACTGGACCAACCCGGCCCTGGTCTCCTGGAAACACGTACTGCTGGACAATTCCGTCCTGCCTGTACAGCAGTATAGCTATACCACCGGGAAGAACTCTACGGATTCGGCCATGATTATCGACGCTATGGATATCCTCTATTCCGGCCAGGTAGACGGCTTCTGCCTGGTGTCCTCTGACAGCGACTTCACCCGGCTGGCCGCCCGACTGCGGGAATCGGGCATGACGGTGATGGGCATGGGGGAAAGCAAGACCCCCAGCTCGTTCATCTCTGCCTGCAACCAGTTCAAATACCTGGACATCCTGGCCGCCGCTGACGAGGAGGAGACCGAAGAGCCCGTAAAGGCCCCCGACCCCCCCAAAAAGCAGCCCGCCCCCAATGCCAAACGGGCCGCGAAAAAGCCCGCCAAACCCAAGGCCAAAGAGGAAAAGCAGCCAGAGCGCCCCGACCAGAAGCGCCAGCCGGAAGAGCCCCGTACCAGCCTGCGCACCATCCGCCGGGCGCTGCGCACCATCGTGCGGGAAAACTCGGATGAGGAAAACTGGATCTTCATCGGTAAGGTGGGCAACATTTTGGGGAAGCGGTACCCCGATTTCGACGTGCGCAATTTTGGCTTCTCTAAGCTGACCCCTTTCCTGGATTCCCTGGACATGTTCGAGATCAAGTCGGAGCGCAAGGACAGCAACAGCTCGCCCCAAATGTACATTAAACTGAAATAACGCCCTGGGGCCTGGGCGGTATCATCCTGCCTTCCCCGGCAGCACAGCCTCATACGCCAGCCTCTCGGCGCCGTCTTCCACGTAGATGACGCCCCGGCAGGCAAGCCCGGCCTTTTCCATTACCCGCCGCATGGGCCGGTTATCCCGGTGGGTGTCCCCCCGGATGGCCCTTACGCCCCTTTGCGCGGCTTGGCGCTTCAGTTCGTCAAAAAAAAGGCCGGCAGCCCCCTTGCCCTTCGCCTCTGGCGACACCGCGACACGGTGCAGGAAGCCATAGGGCCCTTCTGAAGCCCAGGCCCCCTGCTCGATGCGGTCGTAGGTGGGTTCGTGCCCAAAGGCCAGGCAGGCCGTAGCAAGGATTTTGCCCCCGTCCTCCAGCACATAGCCAGCGCCGGCCTCCATGTCGGCTTCAGCGGAGGCCCCGTTGGGGTAGCCGTCCTGCCACTGGTCGATGCCCGCCGCTTTCATCACGACCCGGGCTTCATCATACAGCCTTTCAATGGCTGGCAGGTCTGCGGGGGTAGCTTTTCGCAATTCCATGTTCCCTTCTCCCTTCCTAAGGTGGTTTATATTCTTTTTACCATGATACCAATTCCCTCTTGTTTTTTCAAGGGGGATCGTATATAATAGGAGTGTCAGTTCAGTATGGGCCCGATAGAATATGGGAGCGGACAGGTCTGCGCGGCGGGACGCCGTGAACCATGTCAGGCGGGGAACCGAGCAGCATTTAGCGGATGTTCCCGGGCGATGCAGGTCGCCTGTCCGTTCTCATATGGTATCGGGCTTTCCTGTTCTGGCAAACAGGTGGGTTTCCAAAGGGGGACAGCCCCTTTGGCGGGGTCCGGGGGCAGCGTCCCTGGCGAAAGCTTTGAGGCAGGGCCTCAACCAAGGGGGCAATAGCATTGTACAAGGTACTATACCGCAAATATAGGCCGCGGTTTTTTGCCGACGTGGTGGGGCAGCCCCAGGTAACGGCCACCCTGCAGAACGAGCTGACCCGCGGGCGCATCGCCCACGCATACCTGTTCACCGGTTCCCGGGGGACAGGCAAGACCACCTGCGCCAAGATATTGGCCCGGGCCGTGAACTGCCTCTCCCCCAAGGGCGGGGACCCCTGTGGGGAATGCTCGATATGCAAGGGGTTGGAAGAGGGGTCTGTCTTAGATGTGGTGGAGATTGACGCGGCCAGCAACAACGGTGTTGACAGCATCCGGGCGCTGATTGAAGAGGCCAACTTCACCCCCACCACCGCCAAATACCGGGTGTACATCATCGACGAGGTGCACATGCTGTCCGCCTCCGCTTTCAACGCCCTTTTAAAGACCCTGGAAGAGCCCCCTGCCCACGTAATCTTCATTTTGGCTACCACAGAGGTACACAAATTGCTGCCCACCATCCTGTCCCGGTGCCAGCGGTTCGACTTCCACCGTATCGCCCCCCAGGACATTGCCGGGCGGCTGCGGGAAGTGGCCGGGAAGGAAGGCGCCCAGCTGGACGGGGACGCGGCGCTGCTTATCGCCCGGGTGGCGGACGGCGCCATGCGGGACGCCCTCTCCCTGTTGGACCAGTGCATGGGCTGTGGCCAGCGCATCACCCTGGATGTGGTAAACCGCACGGCCGGCGTGGCCGCCCAGGGATACCTGTCGGCCCTGGCCCGGGCGGTGGCACAGGGGGATGCCGCACGGGCGCTGGAGACCATCGACAAGCTGCACCGGGAATCGAAGGATATGGCAAGGCTTTGCGAGGAAATGGCCGAGTATTTCCGCAGTTTGATGCTGTTTAAAACCATGCGGGACCCTTCCAAGCTGCTGACGCTCTCCCCCCAGGAGACCCAGGATCTGGAAGACCTGGCCTACGCTATGAGCCTTTCCTCTATCCTTCACGGCCTGGATACCCTGGAAGGGTCCCTTCATAAAATGCGCTATTCCAACCAGCGCACCCAGCTGGAAATGGCTTTCGTGCGGTTGTGCTCCCCTGGGCTGGACACAAGCCCCGAAAGCCTTTTGCAGCGTATCGAGGCGCTGGAAAGCGGGGCGGGCCCCGCCCGTGCCGCTTCCCCCCCGCCCGAGCCTCCCGCCCCTGCCGCCCTGGCGCCCGCCCCCATACCGGAAGATCCAGCCCCCCCTATGCCCCAAGAGCCGCCGCCCGTGTTGGCGGGCCCGCCTGCCTCTCCCCCTACCCCTAAGCCCGCCCCCCCGAAGGCCCCCGCCCCAAAACCCGCCGCCGCAGACATCGAAGCCCTGTCCGCGGGGGCCCAGCGGTTCCGGGGCTGGCCGGATATTTTACAGGTGATCAAGGGCTCTACTAAAAGCGTGGCCATGGCCTTTGACCATTCCGCCGCGTATATCAACGGCGAATATATGCTTATCGAGGCCCCGGAAATCGCTTTCGAGCTTTTGAAAAAGCCAGAGCAGCGCAAGCGTATGCGCGAGGCTATCTTCCAGGTGACGGGCCGGGCCTATAAGCTGGGGCCCTACCGGGGCCCCGGCGTCAAGGGGGAGGAGGAAGACCCATTGGTAGAGCTGATGCGCCGGGCGGAAGAGGCCGGCATCCCCCAGGAATGAAAGCTGGTTCCAGATGGGCCGTTTTGGCTTTTCCTATGTAGGCGCGGCTTTCCTGTTATGTTTGTTCATCCCCAATATCCTTTGGGCCAGGCGTATGCCGCAAGGCTACACCGCCGCCGGCGAAAGCAAGGTGCTGCTCCTGTTAGAGCGGGCCGGGGAAGCGTTGACCACGGCATGCGCCCTGGTTTTTCCCGATTTTAACCTCCGGCCCTGGTCGGCCTGGTCCTGGTGGCTGGTAGCGGCATGCGCCTGCATGGCTGTATACGAGCTGTGGTGGGCCCGGTATTTCCGCGGCCCCCGCACCTTGGCTGACTTTTACAGCAGTATGTGGGGCGTGCCCCTGGCCGGGGCTACCTTGCCTGTGGCAGCTTTCCTGCTGTTAAGCGTTTATGGCAGGGTGGCCTGGTTGTTCCTGTCAGCCGCTATACTGGGCGTAGGGCATATCGGCATACACTGGCAGCATTATAAGGAAATTAGGTGAATACAGCGGAACAGGCCTGGGGGGTTCCCCAGGCCTGTTCCGCGCTTCAATAGGGCTTTTCTTACTTCATGCCCTTTTCGTAGCTTTCGATCATCTTCTTAACCATCTGGCCGCCTACAGAGCCAGCCTGCCGGGAGGTCAGGTCGCCGTTGTAGCCCTGCTTCAGGTTCACGCCTACCTCAGAGGCAGACTCCATCTTAAAACGCTCCATAGCTTCTTTGGCCTCAGGGACCATAACAGAATTGCTCTTCATACGGTTCTCTCTCCTTCAAAAAAGTTTTGTTGCGTTTGCATTAGGTATTGTTCACGGCCCGAAAAGGAATATGAATGACAATTTCTGCTAGGGTTCCCGTTTTTCTACAATTTTTTGGCCTGGCCCCAGGAAAGCAAAAAAAGTTTTCTCCACGCAAAGATACCATAGCCCTTGCTACCCCAGGGCGGCTTATGCGCGGCTTCACGCGTTTTTTACCAAGAGGCCGTCCAAAGCCACGCCCCCAGCGCCATTTCCCAGGAAATCCCTTTGCCTGTCACACAGCTTCCCCTGCCCGCATAGGATAGCCACATATAAAGACATACCTTTTAAGGAGCATTGTATATGGGCCATTTATCCAATATCCATCTTCTCCCGGCCCTGCGCGGCTGGCCGCAGGCAGAAGCCCGCATTACAGGCGGCAAAGGCTTTCCTGGCATAAACGGCTGGGTACGGTTTTATCAGACAGATGATGGCGTAATGGTATATGCCGAAGTGGATGGGCTCCCTACAGCTAGCCAGCCCTGCCAGGAGAAAGCCTTTGGTTTCCACATCCATCAAGGGGCTGACTGCGAGGGCAGTGGAGAAGCATTCCCACACGCCATGTCCCATTACAATCCAAAAAGATGCGGGCACCCTTCCCATGCCGGCGACCTGCCTCCGCTGTTTGGGAATAACGGCCTTGCCGTGTCCGCGTTTTTAACCAGCCGCTTTTTCGTGGAAGACGTGATTGGGAAAGTGGTCATCATACATGACCGCCCAGACGACTTTACCACACAGCCCTCTGGGAATTCCGGCACAAAAATTGCCTGCGGAACCATCCAAAGGGCAGCCGGCCCCTGTATCTGACCGGCCCCTCATTTGCAGCGCCAAACTGCCCCTATAAAGGAAGCCGCATCCACTTTGGATGCGGCTTCCTTGGTATCCCCAGGCCCTTCCCAGCGCGGGCGTACAGCCGGGGGGGCTTGTTTTGTTTTAACAGGGCAGGCTATGTGGCCCATATATAGGTAACGCAGTTCAAAAAGGGACCTCTGCCTTTTTTGAACCCAGCGGTACAACCGCCATATTTGAAAATCGGCATATCCCGATTTTCAAGTGCGTTTACGAATAGCCTGGAAAGCTGAGGCGCTGTTTTCAGGTTGCCCGGCTATACACGATCTCCCCGTTGATAAGGGTATACAAGGTCTGGCATTGCAGGTCCCGCAGGGGGTCGCCCTGGTAAATGGCGATGTCCGCATCCTTGCCGGGCTCCAGGCTTCCCACCCGGTCCGCTATGCCCACGATCTCCGCCGGGTTGATCGTCACGGCCTTCCAGGCCTCCTCCTCGGGCAGGCCCGCCTGCATAGCAAGCCCAGCGCACAGGGGCAGGTATTGCAGGGGGATAACGGGGGCATCGGTAATAATGGCCACCTTCAGCCCGTTTTCCGCCAGCACCCGGGGCGTATCCCAGGCCTTGTTTTTCAGCTCGAACTTGCTCTTGCTGCCAAAGGTGGGGCCCACCAGGCAGGGCCGGCCCTCTTTTGCCAGGTCTTGGGCAATCAGGTGCCCGTCCGTACAATGGTCCAGGGTGATGCCCACCCCGAACTCTTTGGCGATACGCAGAGAGGTAAAGATGTCGTCCGCCCGGTGGGCATGGCTTTTCAGGGGGATTTCCCCCCGCATCACTGGCAGCATCGCCTCCAGCTTGGCGTCAAACTCGGGCCGCTTGCAAAGGGACGGGTTCCTCTCCCAGTCTGCCAGGGCTTCGGCATACCGCTGGGCCTTTGCCAACACCTCCCGCAGCAGGGCGGCGGTGCCCATACGGGTGATGGGGGCTTTTTTCTGGCTGCTGCCGCCGTAGCAGCGTTTGGGGTTCTCGCCGAAAGCGATTTTCATGGCAACGGGGTCCTTCACCACCATGTCGTCCACGCGGCGGCCCTTCAGTTTCACCGCCAAAAACGTGCCGCCCACCACGTTGGCGCTGCCCGGGCCGGTTACAGCGGTGGTCACGCCGTGGCTATAGGCGTTAAAAAAGGCTTCGTCCATGGGATTCAGGCCGTCTATGCCCCGCATATGAGGGGTAACGGGGTCGGTGCTCTCATTGTAATCCGCGCCTTCAAAGCCGATGGCCTCCTCGTCCAGGCCGATATGGCAGTGGCCTTCCACGAAACCCGGCGCCACCAGGCAGCCGGCCGCGTCGATAACCCGCGCGCCAGCGGGCGCGTCTACAGCCTGGCCTACGGCCAATATCTTGCCGCCGTCAACAAGCACCTGGCCGTTCTCCAGGTCCGGCCCGGCCATCGTTTTGACCCGGCCATTTTGGATCAGTATCATGGTAGGGAACCTCCTGTTTTTGGATTTTTTCTCTACCCCTAATCATAGCAAGTTTCCTGGGGCATTGCAATCCCCGCTTTGTAAAAAATTAGCCGCACCCGCGCCTTCACCCCCGGTTTATCTCGATCTTGCCAGAGAGGGTATGCAGGGAGACGGCAATCCCCCCGTCGCCATACACAGCCTTGCCAGACTTGCCCCCCAGGTCGCCGCCTACAGGGAACTGGCTGCTGAAAGAGCCGGACATAGTCTCGAACTTGGCGGTGAAGCCGCGGTTCTCCGGCAAGGCCAAAACCACATGGCCCGAAAGGCTTTCCAGCCGCACCTTTTCCGGGGGCACCTGGGTCTGCAAGGACACGCGCCCGGAAACAGACTTGGCTTTGATCTCCCCGCCGTTGCCATAGGCCTGGATGTGGCCGGACACGGTGTTCAGGCGGGCGCTCTCGCAGCCGAAGCCCATGGCCTCTATCCGGCCCGAGGTAGTGCCCAGCTCCAGCCGCCCAGCCTGTACGTTGTCCAGCTGCACGCTGCCGGAAACAGAGGCCAGCTTCAGCTTCCCGCAGCACATACCCTGGGCTTCTATGGGGCCAGAGGTGGTGCTTAAGGAAACGTCTTCCGCCGAAACGTCCGCCATCCGCACGCTGCCCGAGACGTTCTCCGCCTTGCACGCCTTCAGCCCTTCCTTAGCTAGGGCGGCGGGCACCTGCACCAGCAGATATTTGGACAGCCGGAAGCCGCTGAGGAACTTCCGGTCCCGGGTCCAGCGGATGCGCATAGCGCCCCCGTCTGTCACGGTTAGCTCCAGCTGCTGGTCAGGGGACAAGGGCAGCTTGGAGTACTCTGTCACATTCACCCAATCCCCGTCCCAGGGGACGATCTCCACCGGCCCCCGTACCCACTGGATATCCAGCTTTTCCACCCGGGGCGGGCCGTCTTGATACGTATAGGGCAAGGGCTGCTCCCCTTCTGGGGCCTCCCCCTCTTCCTCCCCCCACCACAGGGTCACGCCCGGTATCTTCTGCACGGCGTTTTTCGCCCAGTGCACCCCTTCCGCGATGGCATTGGCCGTGATAGAAGCCGTTTCGGAAAGGACCTGCCCCACCTCCCGGGCAGCCTCCCCCATTTCGTTCCAGATGCCGCCCTGGCCGCCAGACGGCGGGGGACTGTACCCGGCATAGCTGGGGCCGGGGCCAGGCTGGGGTCCTTGGGGCGCTTCGGCCTCTGGGGGGGCGCCCTTTTTGGGCCCCTCCTGGCCCCCCCGCAGCTGGGCCATGGCTTGGCCAAAGGCCTGGTCTACCGTGCTGCCCTCCAGGGCGTCCAACAGGCGCAGGGCTTCCTCCTGGGTAATCCTGCCTTCGCCCACCATCTCTAAGATCTTACGCTTTTCGTTGTCCATATCCGTCGCCACATGATACAGGGCCCGCGCAAAAGCCTGCTTCCGCGCCCGTACCGATCCTTTCTACAAAATTGTTAGTGGGTCATCCCTTTTCCCGCAGGCGGTTCAGCTCTTCCACAGCCTCGTCCACACTCATCTCACCGTTGGAGAGCCGCGCCAGCACGCTGGCTTTCCCTTCCTTTTCCTGCCCCTGGCCAGAGTCCTTGGGCCCGTCCAGCCCCAACGCGGCCAGCGCGGCGTCCAGCATGTTTTTCACTGTGGGGTAGCTGACCCCCAGGGCTTTCTCCACCTCCTTGATGGACCCCCGGCACCGGAGGAAGGTTTCGACGAACAAAAGGTGCTTCCCCTCCAGGCCGCAAAAACGGCAAGGGGCAAACCGGCCTGCCAGTTCTGTGCCGCAGTGGCCGCACTGCAGCCGGGTAACCTCCATGGCCTGCCCGCACACCGGGCATTTGGATGGCGTATGGTACATGCGTACACGCTCCTTTCAAAAGTTATTCCTTATGCTTTCTTGGGATGATTATACCGCACGCGGTAAAGGAAGTCAAGCAGAAAATAAATTTTATTAAGTTTTAGATTGATTTTTTCAACCCAGCTTATCCCCATTGCGGCTGGGGGCAAAAGATGCTATACTGTATAGGAAAACGGAACACAAGGAGGAACCGGACATGGAACAGAAGCCTATCGGCATTATCGGCGCTATGGCGTCGGAAGTGGCGGCGCTGCTTGCCGCTATGAAGGAAGAAAAGGCAGAGGAACTGGCGGGGCTGGTTTTCCACAGCGGCGCCCTGGAGGGCGTGCCCTGCGTGGTGGTAGAGTGCGGCCCTGGCAAGGTCAACGCGGCGGTATGCGCCCAGACCATGCTGCTGCGCTATAGCCCCCGGCTGGTTATCAACGTGGGGGTGGCTGGGGGCGTGGGCTCCCAGGTACATATAGGCGACCTGGTGGTGGCCGCCGCCTGCGTACAGTATGATTTTGATACCACCGCCATGGGGGACCCCCTGGGCACCCTGTTCATCCGCAGGGGTGCGGAATCAGAGGATATCCTGCTGCTGCCCTGCTGCGAGGAAGCCGCCGCCGTGCTGCTGGAAGAGGCCCGGTCTATCTATGGCGGGGCGCATTTCGGCGTCATCTGCACGGGGGACGCCTTTGTGGCAGACCCGGAAAAGGGCCGCTTTTTAGATGAGACGTTCCAGGCCCAGGCTGTGGAAATGGAGGGCGCAGCCATTGCCCAGGCATGTTACATGAACGGCGTGCCTTGCGCCGTGCTGCGGGCCATCTCCGATGGGGCCAATGACGGCTCCCCTGTAGATTTCCCCGCCTTCACCCGCATGGCCGCGGAAAAGACCAGCCGCCTGCTGCGGGCGGCCGTGGGCAGGCTGTAAGGCAGGCCGGCCGGGAAAGCGCCCCCGAAGGGGCGCTTTTTTCTTTTTGGCGGCAGGTTTGCTGCTTGGCATGCGTATACGGGCGGTGTCGGGGCTTCCAGCCCCCTGAAAGCCCCGCGCCCTTTGGAAAAAACGGACGGAAGCTTTTACAGCTTTGCTGCCAGGTGCTTGTCCCTACGGAAACATGCCCGGGCGCTTGCCCCTTGACAAAACGAACGATTGATAGTATACTGTATGCGAACAATCGATAGCCTGGAGGTGGCGGGAATCCAAACAAAAGAAAAGATCCTGTGGGAAGCCCTGGGGCTCTTCTCCCAGCGGGGCGTCGGGGCCGTTTCCATGCGTGAGCTGGCCAAGGCCGTAGGCATACGGGAAAGCTCCTTGTACAACCACTTTGCTGGGAAGCAAGATATTTTCGATTCCCTGGTGGAGACCTGCTGGGAAAAAGCCCAGGCCCACTTTGCCCAACAGGGCCTGCCCTTTTCCCGGGAAGAAGACCTGTCTGTCTTTGCCCAGCGCGACCTGTCCTTGCTGGGGGGCACGGTCTCCCAGGTGTTCCGGTATTTTTTCGAAGACCCCTGGAACCAGCGTTTCCGCAGCTTGCTGGCCATCAGCCAGCAAGCTGACCCCCGTGCCAAGGCCCTGTACCGCAGCCTGTACCGGGACTACCCCCTACAGGTGCAGGAGGCGGTTTTTTCTGGGTTGATGGAGGCCGGGCTGTTCCCCCAAGGGGACCCGGCCGCCCTGGCTTTGGGGTTTTACGGCGGGGTGTTTTTACTGCTGCATACCTGCGATACCTGGCAAGAGGCGGAGCCCCTGTTCTGGGCGCACTTCCGGCAGTTCGCCCGGCAGCAAGGGCTGGGGGAACAATGTGAACAGGAGGGACCTATATGAAACCCATCATAATCTATTATTCTAAAACAGGGTTTACCCGTCAGTATGCCCAGTGGCTGCAAGAGGCGTTGGGGTGCCCCTGCGTCCCTTACCAAAAACGCCGCACGGTAAGCTTCCCCCAGTTTGACACGGTCCTATTCGGCGGCCGCCTACACGCGGGCCGCATACAAGGGGCCAAGTGGCTTTTTAACCAGCCGTGCAAGCTGAAAGACAAACGGGTCGTTTTGTTTTTCACCGGGGCCATGCCCCCGGACCCCACAGCCGCGGAAAAGGCCATACAGCAAAATATCCCGCCGGAATGGCGGGATACCGTACAAGCTTTCTATTTGTGGGGCGGGCTGCGGTACGAAGCGATGGGCCCAGTGGACCGGTTCATGATGTGGGGCTTCCGGCGGATGCTGGCAGCCAAGAAAGACCCAGCCCCGGAAGAGCGCGAGGCCGCCCGCATGGTAGCGCAGTCCTACGATAAGGCCAGCCGGGAACAGCTGGGCCCCTTGCTGGCCTACCTGCAAACGGGGGGTCAATAATACCGGACCACGGCAATGACCTTGCCCAGCAGGGACATATGGTCGGTATAGATGGGCTCATAGTCCGGATTCTCCGGCTGCAAGCGTATACGGCCCGGCTCTCGGTACAGGCGCTTTACCGTTGCCTCGTCATCGATCATGGCCACCACGATCTCCCCGTCGCCAGCGGTGGGGGCCTGCTCGGCAATGACATAGTCCCCGTCCAGGATGCCGGCGTCGCGCATGCTTAGGCCGCTGACGTGGAGGGCGAACAGCTCTTTCCCCTGCTTCTGCGGAAACGGTATGTACCCCTCGATATCCTGCACCGCCAGGATGGGCGCGCCCGCCGTCACCTTGCCCAAGATGGGCACCTGGGCGGCGGCTGGGCTGCCCTCTATGCGGATGGAGCGGTTCAGCCCCGCCTCGCGGGTGATATACCCCAGCCTTTCCAAAGTTTTCAGGTGGGCATGCACGGTAGAGGTGGAACGCAGGCCTGTGGCCGTGCAGATCTCCCGCACAGTGGGCGGGACGCCCGACGGCGCCGTCTGGCGCAGGTAATCGAAAACTTTCTGCTGGCTTTTTGTCAAAGGCTCCATTGCCACGCCTCCCCTGGGAAATCTGAGATTGCCGCTTCCTGTATGGAACAGTATAGCATACCTTGTAAAAAAACGCAAACGTTTGTTTGAAATATTTTCCGCTTTTTTCCGCCCGTTTCCCCGCCTGTTCGGGAAAATTCACAAATGCCGCAGAATTTCTTTAAGGTTTATTCATAGAGCCGTAACAACTCTTGGGAAATTTCGTTTATAATATAAGCGTACTCAAAAGAAATGGACCGCACCTTTTCTTGAGATACATGTTCTACCCTCCTCAATAATACCCCTCAAGCAAAAGGGAAAGGGCCGGCAGCTATGCCGGCCCTTTCCCTTTTGTTCCGGTTGCCGCCGGGGAGGGGATGTCCAAAGCGAGTATTTTAAAAAAATGAAGAAACGCAAAAGTTTCACCCACCTTTTCAAAGGCGGTGGGGTATTTAGGGGGCGAGGGTTGCCAGTGGCAACCGTTCCGAGACGACCGAGCTGGAAGGCGAGACTCAAAGCCCCTAAACCGCCGGAGGCATAAAACGTGTGGCTGGACACTCCCCGCCGGGGATTTCCACTTGACAATTCCCCCAGGAAATACGATAATGTAAGTCCAAGGGGCCTTTCCCCCCTAACCCCCAACAAAAGCCCGGCGCATGCCGCTTTTAATACAGAAAGGACAGATGAACATGAGCACAGAGCTTGCCAAGGCCTATGAGCCCAAAGAGGTGGAACGCCGCATCTACGACTTCTGGATGCAGGGGGGCTACTTCCACGCGGAAGTGGACCCCAAGAAGGAGCCGTATACCATTGTTATCCCCCCGCCCAATATTACCGACCAGCTTCACGTAGGCCATGCCCTATGTATGAGCATGCAGGACATCCTCATCCGCTGGAAAAGGATGCAGGGCTATGCGGCCCTGTGGCTGCCCGGCACCGACCATGCCGCCCTGGCCACCGAGGTGAAGATTGTGGAAGCCATGGCCAAAGAAGGCGTTACCAAGGCGGACCTGGGCCGGGATGGCTTTATGGAGCGGGCCTGGGCCTGGAACGAGAAGTTCGGGGGCCGCATCATCGAGCAGCTGAAGCTTTTGGGTTCCTCCTGCGACTGGGACCGCAGGCGGTTTACCATGGACGAGGGGTGCTCGAAAGCCGTGCGCCACGTGTTCGTGAAGCTGTATGAGAAGGGCCTGGTCTACCGGGGCGAGCGCATGGTCAACTGGTGCCCCCACTGCCGCACCGCCCTTTCGGACGCGGAGGTGATTTTTGAAGAGCGGACAGGCTCTTTCTGGCATTTGCGCTATCCCCTGGCCGACGGCAGCGGGTATATCGAATTGGCGACCACCCGCCCGGAAACCATGCTGGGCGACACGGCCGTGGCCGTGCACCCGGAAGACGGGCGGTATAAGCACCTGATCGGCAAAAACGTGGTCCTGCCCCTGGTGGGCAAGGAGATCCCCATTGTAGCGGACGAGTATGTGGAGATGGACTTCGGCACCGGCGTGGTGAAGATTACCCCGGCCCACGACCCCAACGACTTCGAGGTGGGCAAGCGCCACGGCCTGCCCATTGTCAACGTAATGGACGAGGACGGCTCCATCAACGAAAACGGCGGCAGGTATGCCGGGATGGCGGGGCTGGAAGCCCGGGAACAGATCGTCAAGGATTTGGAAGCGGGCGGCTTCCTTATCAAGACAGAGCCCTTGACCCACAATGTGGGCACCTGCCAGCGATGCCACACCGTGGTAGAGCCCCGCATCTCCACCCAATGGTTCGTAAAAATGGAGCCCTTGGCAAAGCCCGCTATCGACGTGGTGCGGGAGAAAAAAATCAAAGTCATCCCCGAGCGCATGGAGAAGGTCTATTATAACTGGATGGAAAACATCAAGGACTGGTGCATTTCCCGGCAGATCTGGTGGGGGCACCGCATCCCGGCCTGGTATTGCGAGGGCTGCGGCGAGACCATCGTCAGCGAGACAGACGTGGACGCCTGCCCCAAGTGCGGCGGCAAGCGCCTGCGGCAAGACGAGGACACCCTGGATACCTGGTTCTCCTCGGCGCTGTGGCCCTTCTCCACTTTGGGCTGGCCCGAGAAAACGGAGGAGCTTTCGTATTTCTACCCCACCAATACCCTGGTGACAGCCTATGACATCATCTTCTTCTGGGTGGCCCGGATGATTTTCTCCGGCCTGGAGCAGATGGGGGACATCCCCTTTGACACCGTGTTCTTCCATGGCCTGGTGCGGGACGCCCAGGGGCGGAAGATGTCGAAGTCGTTGGGCAACGGCGTGGACCCGGTGCAGGTCATCGACCAATATGGGGCCGACGCCCTGCGCCTGACCCTGATCAGCGGCAACAGCCCCGGGAATGACATGCGCTTCTCCACGGAAAAGGTAGAGGCCAGCCGGAACTTTGCCAATAAGATATGGAACGCGGCCCGGTTCATCCACATGAACATCGACGGGAAGGACGTGCCCTGCCAGCTGCCGGGAACCCTGACCCTGGAGGACAAGTGGATTGTCAGCCGCTTTAACTCTGTGGCTAAGGAGGTTACGGAGAACCTGGAGAAATTCGAGATCGGCGTGGCCGTGTCCAAGCTGTACGATTTCCTGTGGGACGATTTCTGCGACTGGACCATCGAGCTGGCAAAGATCCGCATGAACAGCGGGGATGAGGCCGACGCGCAGGCGGCCCGCCAGGTGCTGGTGTGGGTGCTGGGCAACACCCTGAAGCTGCTGCATCCCTTCATGCCGTTTATCACGGAGGAGATTTGGCAAAGCCTGCCCCATGAGGGCGAGGCGCTGATCGTGGCCCCATGGCCCGTATATGAGGAAAGCCTGTGCTTCCCCGAGGAAGAGGCGGAGATGCAGAAGGTGATGGAGCTGATTACCGGCCTGCGCACCCGCCGCAGCGAGATGAACGTGCCCCCTTCCAAGAAAGCGCACCTGTATATTGAAACCCAGTGCCCCGCCGCTTTCGAGACGGAGAAAGCCGCTATCGCCCGGCTGGCCTATTGCAGCGGCGTGGAGACCGGTGAAAAGTTCGACGGCATGGAGGGCGCCGTTACAGTTGTGACCGCCGCCTGCCGGGGCTACCTGCCCATGGACGACCTGGTGGACAGGGCCGCCGAGGTGGCCCGCCTGACAAAAGAGTTGGAAAGCGCCCAGAAGCAGCTGGATACCGTCCACGCCAAGCTGGCAAACGAAACCTTCCTAAGCAAGGCCCCCCAGAAGGTCATCGACGGGGTAAAGGCAAACGGGGACAAGCTGCGGGAAAAGGTGCGGATGATCGAGGATTCCCTGCGGGCTTTCCAATAAATATATAGGCGGCGCCCCAGCCTGGGGCCCGCGAACACGGGGGCGCCCAAAGGCCGCCCCCGTGTTTGCGGGCCTGGCCTTGCCTTACCTGGCGGCTGCCCGAAAGGAGCAAACCTATGACCTACCAGGAAGCGAAAGAGAAGATAGACAGCCGGCTGCTGTTCGGCATAAAGCCGGGGCTGCAAAATATAACCGCCCTGATGCACAGGCTGGGGGACCCCCAAGACAAGCTGAAATTTGT
This sequence comes from Oscillospiraceae bacterium, assembly GCA_910574995.1. Classification (GTDB taxonomy): domain Bacteria; phylum Bacillota; class Clostridia; order Oscillospirales; family Acutalibacteraceae; genus Acutalibacter. The sequence goes on along the minus strand of CAJTCS010000011.1, from coordinate 61,407 downwards.
GCACGTGGCGGGCACCAACGGCAAAGGCACCGCCTGTACCCTGACAGCCAGCGTTTTGCAGGAAAGCGGGTATACGGTTGGGAAATATATCTCCCCCTATGTGCTGGACTTCCGGGAGCGGTTCCAGGTAAATGGGGAAATGATACCCGAAGAGGAGCTGGCCGAAGAAGTGGGGCGCATTTGGCCCCATATAGAGGAGATGGACAGCCAGGGGCAGTATATCACGGAATTCGAGTGCATCACAGCCCTGGCTTTCGGCTGGTTTGCCCGGAAACGCTGCGATATCGTGGTACTGGAGGTGGGCCTGGGGGGCGTTACCGACGCTACCAATATCATCAAAACGCCTGAGGCCGCGGCCATTATGTCCATCTCCTTTGACCATACCGCCATTTTGGGGGACACCCTGGAGCAGATCACCGCTGAAAAGGCAGGCATCATCAAGCCCGGCGGGCGGGTGGCCCTGTACCCAGAACAGCAGCCGGGGGTTGTCGGGCAGATACAAGAGGTGTGCCGCCGGCAAGGCGCCGCGCTTTTTATGCCAGACCTGGACAGCATACAGGCAGGCAATGCCAGCATCTTTGGCACAGACCTGGTTGCAAATGGCTTTTCCGGGGGCTTGCACACCCCTTTTTTGGGGGAGCACCAGGTCAAAAACGCGGCTACGGCCTTGGAGATTATCCAGATACTGCGGGGGCGGGGCTTTGCCATTCCAGACGAAGCCCTTAAAGAGGGCTTCCGGAAAGCTTTTATACCGGCACGGATGGAGGTCATCACAGAAAGCCCCCTGTGCCTGCTGGACGGCGGGCACAACCCCGGCTGCGCCCTGGCCCTGCGGGACGCCCTAACGCGTTTTGTGCCCCAACGGAAGATTGCCGTTATGGGCATTATGGCGGACAAGGACAGCCGGGGGTTCCTGGAAGCGGTGGCGCCGCTTTTCGACAGGATCGTCGCCGTTACGCCCAACTGGGGCAGGGCCCTGCCCGCCGGGGAGCTGGCAGAGCGCGCCCGGCCCTTTTGCCGGGACGTGCGCGCCGCCCAGACCTGCGGCGAGGCGCTGGCCGCAGCCATGCGGGACATGTCCCAGGAGGATGCGCTCATCGTATGCGGGTCGTTCTACCTGGCCAGCGAGATCCGGGGGCAGCTGAAAGGGAAAATGGAGAATTTACAGGCCGTGTGACACGCTTCTGCAAAAAAAATATACTAAACCTGCTATACTGGCCCCATAAAGGGCTAAAAGAAGCGCGGGAGAAGGCTTTACACCCTTTTCCCGCGCTTTTTCTGCGGGGCCCGCCGCGGCCTGGGCCTGGCCTTGAAAAGAAAGGATGAAGAAAATGCGGGTACAATTAAGCTATAAAGAGGGCGTGCTGACTGCCCGTCTGTTCGGGGAGATCGACCACCACAGCGCCCGGGAGATGCGGGAGGCCATTGACGACACCGCCCAAAAGCTGCGGCCCTACTGCCTGCGGCTGGACTTCTCCGGCGTGCCTTTCATGGACAGCTCGGGCATCGGGCTGGTGCTGGGGCGCGTACGGCTGTGCGGATTCTGGCGGGGGCACGTAACGCTGTGCGGGTTAAGCCAGAACCTGGCCAAGATGGTGGACCTGGCAGGCATTGCCAGCGTGGCGGCCATTGAAAGGAGGGCGGGGTGATGAAGGCGGTGAACCAGGCGCAAATCAGCTTCTCCTCCAATTCGGTAAACGAAAGCTTTGGCCGGGCCGCCACGGCGGCCTTCCTCTCCCAGCTGGACCCCACCGTGGCCGACCTGACCGACATGAAAACCGCCGTATCCGAGGCTGTGACCAACGCTATCGTCCACGGCTATAAAGACCGCATGGGCACCGTATACATAACGGCCAAGATTTTCGAAGGGGGCAAGGCCGTGGTACGGGTGCGGGACAAGGGCTGCGGCATCCCGGACATTGGCCAGGCCATGGAGCCCTTGTTCACCACCGGCGGCGAGGAACGGGCCGGCCTGGGCTTTGCCGTGATGCAAAGCTTTTGCGACAGCGTGCGGGTGACCTCTGCCGTGGGCAAGGGCACCAGCGTGACCCTGACCAAATACTTTGCGCCCAAAGAGTGAGGCCAGGGCCCTGCCGCCGGCCCCTCCCCCAGAGGGGCCCCGGGATGTTGGGCTGGTGGTGGAGGAAAACCTGGGGCTGGCCCACCTGTGCGCCCGGCGCTTCCAGGGGAAAGGCGTTGAATATGAAGACCTGTTCCAGGCTGGGTGCCTGGGGCTGCTGAAGGCGGCGGAAAATTTCGACTACAGCCGGGGCGTGCGGTTTTCCACCTATGCCGTGCCGGTAATCCTGGGGGAGGTGCGCCGGCTTTTCCGGGACGGCGGGGCTTTACGCGTCTCCCGGGGCCTGCGGGACCTGGGTAAAAAAGCCCAGGCCGCCGCAGAAGAGTTGCGGGAGCAGACAGGCCAAAGCCCCGGCGTAAGCGAGGTGGCGCAGCGGCTGGGGGTTTCCCCGGAAAAAGCGGCCCTGGCCCTGGGGGCCTGCCGCTCCCCCCTGTCCCTTACCGGCGGCGAGGAAGGCGGGCAGCTGGAGATCCCGGTAGAGGCCCCAGAGGAGAAGATGACCGAGCAGCTTACCTTGCGGGCCATCCTGGAGGGCCTGGAGGAACGGGACAGGCTGCTAATCTCGTACCGCTATTACCAGCGCAAGACCCAGGCCGAAACCGCCGCCCTGCTGGGCATGACCCAGGTACAGGTCAGCCGCAGGGAGAAAAAGCTGTTGGCCTATATGCGGCAGCAATTCGGGTGAAAGGCGGCGGTTTGCCGCGGCTGCAAGATTTTTTGACCAATCTTTCAAAAATTTGTATGGATTTTCTACGGCGGATCCCCCTTTTGCCCTTGCATTTCCCGGTAAAAAGGCGTATACTTTATAAAGTTTATAAAAACGCGCCGGGGTGTCGTGTATGAAAGCCAAAGAGTTAGCCAAAAAGCTGGGGGTCTCCCCCGCCACCATCTCGCTGGTGCTGAACAACAAGCCTGGCATCAGCGATTCCCTGCGCCATTCCCTCTTGGAAAAAATACAAGAGCTGGGCTGCGAGAACATGTGCTGCGAGGGATGCCTGCCTTCCGCACAAAAAGAAGCCCCCCCCGAGGCCGCCCGCCGGGGCCGCCAGTCCATCGCCTATCTGATTTATACCAGCAGCGATGAATCGGACGACCGTTTTGCCTTTTACCCCGCCGTTTTAGAAGGGGCGGAGATGGAGGCCCGGGAGCACGGCTATAACCTGATGGTGCTGCACATGAGCTGCCATGGCAACGCCAACCTACGCCGCCTGGTGCAAAGCGGCGGAGACGCCATAGGCGCCGTCATCCAGACAAGCAACGTGAATGAAGATATCCTGGACGACATCCGCAGCCTGGACGTCCCCTGCGTGCTGGTAGACTCGTACCGGCCGGAGGTGCGCATTAGCAGCGTGTCTATCAACAACGAACAGGGTGTGTACAGCGCCGTACGCCATTTAAAAGAAAAAGGCCATCGGGAGGTAGGATATGTATACAGCGGCTGGGACCACGACAGCCAGCTGGAACGCCGCCGGTGCTTCCACCAGGCGCTGCGCACCTATGAGCTGCCGGACAAGCGGGAGTATTATTTCCAGGCGGGCGCCGGGGATGACCTATACGACCCCGACCGGCTGGAAAACCTGCTGCGGGCTGCGCCCCAGCTTCCCACGGCTTTCCTGGCGGAAAACGACCGTCAGGCTTGGCGTACCATCAAGGCGCTGGAACGCTGCGGCTACCGGGTGCCGGAAGATATTTCCGTAATCGGCTTTGACAACCGCTCTATCTGCACCATGGTCGAGCCCAATATCACCAGCATCAAGAACTACCGCCATTTAATGGGCCGCGAGTGCGTAATCATGTTGCAGAACCTCCACCGCCTACGGAAGCTGGGCTTCCAGGACCCCTGCCTGAAGCTGGAGCTGCCTACCGAACTGGTGGAGCGGGACAGCGTGCGGGACCTGAACCAAGGGTAAAAGGCCCGCTTTCCTGGCAGCCAGGCAGCATACCATATATATTTAGGAAAAAGATTTGGCTGAAGGCCGCGCAATGTGCGCGGTTTTTTCTTTTATGCCGCCCCTAAAGGGGCCTGCACGGGAAGCACAGCGGCGGTTTATCGTGCTAAATAAATAAAACCGGGCGTTTATAAAGGGTGTTTTTGGTGTTTATAAACTTCTCTAAATTTTTTGGAAAAAACTTTATAAAAACCCTTGACAAATTTATAAACGCGGTTTATAATATAGCACGTAAGGTGAAGAAAAGAAAACGCCAACACAACACAAGAAACCAGAAAGGGGTAGTTCTCATGAGCAAAAAGGTAGAAACCGTTTACACCTCCAGAAAGATGAACAATGCGGCGCATGAAAAAAGGAAGGCTGCCCGCATGGCAACCCGTATCGCCTCCGAGTTTGACCGGCAGGCAAGGGAGATGGCCAACCAGAATGTTTGTTATGTAAATGTAAACGGTATCACGATGCCTGTCAGCCGCGCATAAAGCCCGGGACAGGGAAACCACGACAGTACGTTTGGATTGAGAGGTAAGAAAATATGAAAAACACTTTTGAAACCAAGAAGATGACCGAGAAGAAGAGCGCCAAGGAAAAGAACGACTACCGGCTTCTCAGCCGCCGCGCCACCGCTTTCGAGCGTTTCGCCGGGGAGTTTGCCGACACCACCGTCTCTTACCAGAACATCAACGGCTTTATCCTGCCCGTTGTCACTGCATAAGAAAGCGCCAACCGTTTCCAACCGAGAAGGGAGCGATATAAAATATGAAAAACTTTTTTAACCGTATTGAGAGGGCCGAAGAAAAGCGCGAGGACGAGCGCAACTACCACCTGGGCCGCCAGGCCACCGCTTTCGAGCGTTTTGCCGGGGAGTTTGCCGACACGGGCATCTCTTACCAGAACATCAATGGCTTCATCCTTCCCACGGCCATGGCCTAAAAGCCAGGCTTCCCAACCTAAAAACCACCTGTTTTATTTGAAAAGGAGCGTATAACCATGAGCAGAAAAGCAGAAACCATCTTTACCGCCAGCATCCAGAACCAGACCGCCCGCCAGCAGCGCAAGGCTGCCCGCGCCGCCCGCCGCCAGGCCAGGGCTTTCCAGTCCTACGCCGAGAGCAACCTGAGCGCCAATGCGTTTTATGTAAATGTCAACGGCGTGGCCATGCCCTTGTCCCGCTAAAAAACGGGCCGGAAGGGAATTTTTCAGGATTTCATAAATACATCGGGATACTTTCAAAGTAAAGGAGATATGGAACATGAGCAGGAAAGCAGAGACCATCTTCACCGCCAGCATGCAGAACCAGGCCGCCCGCCAGCAGCGCAAGGCTGCCCGCGCCGCTCGCTGCCAGGCCAGGGCTTTCCAGGAATTTGCCCCGGCCAGGCATACCTCCGACGTGTTCTATGTAAACGTCAGCGGTGTGACCATGCCCTTGTCCCACAGGGCCATGAACGCCTTTATGCTGGCCCAGTAATCCCATTTCGAGTGCAAGTATTCCAACAATACATCCTCATAAAAAGCAGAGAAGCCACGGCCAACCGTGGTTTTTCTGTTTCTTTTTATAGATCCTTCCAGCTTGCCGTACAGGGACATGTGAATATCTTTCACCACGGTTGCCCACCCCACCCCCCAGGCGTCTAATACCAAAAGAGGTCCTTGCCCTCTCAAAACAAAGCGGTTTTCCAGGGGAAATCCCACATATCCCTTAAAAAACGCAAAAAAGCATTGGACTTTTCCGGGAATTATGCTACAATAGAGACACTTATATAAGAGATCCGGCTCTTTGAGAAAGGGAGAGTGGTATCAATGAAAAACCCTAAAAAATGGATGGCGCTGGCCTTGGCCCTGTGCTTGACTATGCCCTTACTGGCCGCCTGCGGCGAGAAGGAAGACGGACCGGCAGGCAGCAATACCAGCAGCGGCGTTGTGGGCTCGGTGGCGCCGGCCACGTTGGCCCCCACCGCTACCCCTCCTGTTGCCCAAACGGCTAAAGCCGTGAAGGTGAAGGCGGACGATGGCCTAAACGTAAGGGCGGAGGCCTCGACAGATGGGGAAGTGCTGGGCCTGGCCGGCAACGGCGACCTGTTAGCCCTGTTGATAGAGGACGAAAAAAACGGCTGGTACCAGGTCTCCTATGAGGGGAAAACCGCCTATGTGTCCGCCGAGTATGTGTCTGTACAGGAGGTATCCCTGGAGGAATACAACCGGCTGAAAGCTGGCGCCCAAGAAGATGGGCAAGACGCCCCCGCCAGCTCCCCCACCGGAAGCGCCGCCTCTAAGACAGAGGGCCAGGGCCCCGGCTCTTCCCAAGGCGGGAAGCTGGACTCTGAAGACGGGGAATAAAGCCATATGAATGTGATGATCGTAGGGGGCGGGCTGTTGGGCAGGCGCACGGCGGAGCTGTTGGACCAGCTGGGCCACGATGTGGTCCTGATCGACGAAAACGCTGAAAACCTGGCCCTTCTCAGCCCAGACTTCCAGGGCGTTACTTCCCTGGGGTTCCCCATGGACTTGAACAGCCTGCGGGAAGCGGGTATTGAGAGCTGTGACGCGGTGGTGGTGGCCACATCGGACGACAACCTGAATATTACCGTGGGGCAAATGGCCAAAAACGTGTTCGGCATCCAGAAAGTGGCGTCCCGCATCTCCGACCCGGAACGGGAAAGCGTGTTCCAGGGCTTGGGGCTTTTGTCGGTATGCCCTACCAACATGGCTGCGGACAAGCTGGTTTCCGTGCTGACCAGCCCCTGGCAAAGCCGGCAAGTATCCTTTGGCGCTTCCACCGTGGCACTGGAAGCCCGCCCCCTGGAGAAGAAATGGGCGGGGCGCACGACGGCCCAGCTGGAGGCCCGCCCTGGCGACGGGCTGCTGGGCATTGTCCGGGCAGACGGGCGGTTCCTCCTGCGGGAGCTGGGGGCAGAGCTGCCCCTGGAGGAGGGGGACATGGCGGTGTACAGCCGCATGATCGATTAAAGGGGGCGGCGGTATGCGCATGTTGATTATCGGCGGCGGCAAGGCCGGGTGGAACCTGGCCCGGGCCCTGCTGGAGCGCCGGCACACGGTGGGGCTTATCGAAAAGGATCGGGCCCGGTGCGCCCAGCTGGCGGACGACCTGGACGCCGCCGTATACCCGGGGGACGGCACCCGTGTAGAGCTTCTGGAGGCTGCCGGGGCCCAGGACGCGGACTGCGTCATGGTGGTGACCGGGGTTGACCAGGACAACCTGGTGGCGGCCCAGCTGGCACAGAACTATTTCCATGCGGGGAAGGTTATCGTGCGGGTAAACGACCCCCGCAACACAGAGACTTTCCGGGCGCTGGGCATCCATAATGTGGTAAGCAGCACCGACATCCTTACCAAAATGATTGAACAGGCGGCTGACAGCGCGCATTTGCACCTGATTGCCAGCCTGAACCAAGGCAAGGGTGAGATCTGCTCGATGACCCTGCCAGAGGACACGGCCTGGGCGGGGGCGCCCCTGATGGATATGAAGGTCCCCAAGGGGTCTTTGGTGATTTCCATAATCCGCGGCGGGCAGCTTATCATCCCCAATGGCAGCACGGCGCTGGCCCCTGGGGACGAGCTGGTGGCCGTTAGCGAGGAAAAAAGCAAGAAGGCCTTGCGCCGTACGCTATCCGAGACCCGGTAAAAAAAGCGGGATGGTGATTGGCGCGCCCTTTCCCAGCCCATACTATAAACGTGAGAGACAGGCTTGCCCCGTTTCGGGCAGGCCTGTCTTGTTGTTGAAAATATTTTTTAAAAATAAAAATGATTCCTATTTACAAAATTTGGAAAGTGTGGTATACTTGTCCCCAGACAAGCAGAGGAGGGGCTGGTATGGATCGAAAAAGGAATTTCAGCCACAAGCGTGTAGCTATCTTAAAGGCATTGCAGGCTACCGCGGCCCATCCCTCTGCTGACTGGATATACGCCCAGCTGAAGCCCCAGTACCCTGGCCTCAGCCTGGGGACTGTATACCGGAACCTGCATACTCTCTGCGAGGCAGGCCAGGCCATAAGCCTGGGGCCCATAAACGGCCATGAACGCTTTGACGGGCGGCTGGCCCCCCATGCCCACCTGGTGTGTTCCCGGTGCGGCGCAGTGGCCGATATGTCCGGCGGGCTGCCAGACCAGGCCAGCTTGGCCGCGCTTTCCCACCAGAATGGGTGCCAGGTCCAAAGTGCCCATGTGGTCTTCCATGGGCTGTGCCCCCAGTGCCTGGAAGGGGAAACCACGCAGGGGAAAAAAGACCCATCCACTTGACAAAAGGCCGGCGCACACTGTGCCCGCGCTTTTGGATAAATCAAAAAACCAGGAGGAATGTTACCATGAAAAAATTTGTTTGCCAGGTCTGCGGTTATGTACACGAAGGGGATTCCGCCCCCGAAAAGTGCCCTGTCTGCGGCGCGCCCGCCGCAAAGTTCACCGAGCAGGCCGGCGAGATGACCTGGGCTGCTGAGCACGTGGTGGGCGTAGCCAAGGGCGTTGACGAAGAGGTGCTGCAGGGCCTGCGGGAGAATTTCCAGGGCGAGTGCACGGAAGTGGGCATGTACCTGGCCATGGCCCGTGTGGCCCATCGGGAGGGCTACCCGGAGATTGGCCTGTATTGGGAGAAAGCCGCCTGGGAAGAGGCTGAGCATGCCGCCAAGTTTGCCGAGCTGCTGGGCGAGGTGGTTACCGACAGCACCAAAAAGAACCTGCAGATGCGCGTAGACGCAGAGAACGGCGCTACTGCCGGCAAGATGGGCATCGCCAAAAAGGCCAAGGAGCTGGGCCTGGACGCCATCCATGACACCGTACACGAGATGGCCCGCGACGAGGCCCGCCACGGCAAGGCTTTCAAGGGCCTGTTAGAGCGGTATTTCGGATAATGGATATCAAGGCGCATATCGAATCGCTTTTAGACAAGCTGAAAAGCGACAAAGACCTGCAGGGGCAGTTTTTCAACGATCCCATTGCCACTGCGGAAAAGCTTCTGGGTATCGACCTGCCCCAGGAGCAGTTAAGGCAGGTAGCCGAGGCTGTAAAAGCGAAATTGGATTTGGACAAAGCCGGCGATTTCATTGGCGGGCTGTTCGGGAAAAAATAGGCTGGGAAAAGGGCGGGCAGAATGCCTGCCCTTTTTTGCGCGCCCCCTGCCAAGAAAAAGCGGCATATACTGGAAAAAAGTATGGGGCGGGGGTTGACAAACGCAGTTAGCCATGGTAAACTGTTAACTGTCCAAAAGGTTAGTGATTTCTAACCTTTTTACAAACCTGCAGAATTAGTGAAAGCTAACTTATAAGGAGGATCCACATGGTACCTTTAACAATGGCAAAGCCCGGCGAACCGGCTGTGATACGCAAGATAACCGGGCAAGACGGGGTCCGCCAACACTTGGCAGAGCTGGGATTCGTGGTAGACAGCCCGGTAACAGTGGTCAGCGGCCTGGGGGGCAGCTTGGTCCTGCAAGTAATGGGCAGCCGCATTGCCCTGGATAAGTCCATGGCAAACCGTATTTTTGTTTAAAAAAAGGGAGGATGGCAACATGAAAACTTTGAAAGAGGCCCGTGTTGGCGATACCGTCCAGGTTGTAAAGCTACACGGCGAAGGCGCCGTAAAGCGGCGCATCATGGATATGGGCATTACAAAAGGGACGCTGCTGCATGTGAGAAAAGTGGCCCCGCTGGGGGATCCTATGGAGCTGAACGTCCGGGGGTACGAGCTTTCTGTGCGCAAGGCCGATGCGGAAATGGTGGAGGTCCAATGATTCTTTACGGCAAAGGTTAGCTATAACTAACATTTTAGAAACGGAAAGGGGTATCTACATATGGACATCAAAATCGCGCTGGCTGGCAACCCGAACTGCGGCAAAACCACGCTGTTCAACGCCCTGACGGGCTCCAGCCAATATGTGGGCAACTGGCCCGGCGTCACTGTGGAGAAAAAGGAAGGGCGGCTGAAAGGCGCAAAGGACGTGGTCATACAGGACCTGCCGGGCATTTACTCCCTCTCACCCTATACCCTGGAAGAAGTGGTAGCCCGCGGCTATCTGGTGAACCAGAAGCCGGACGCCATTTTGAACATTGTGGACGGGACCAACATCGAACGGAACCTGTACCTGACCACCCAGCTGATCGAGTTAGGCATCCCGGTGGTGGTGGCCGTGAACATGCTAGACCTAGTGCAGAAGAACGGGGATCAGATAGACCTGCAAAAGCTGGGCCACGCCCTGGGCTGCCCTGTGGTGGGGATGAGCGCCCTGAGGGGGGAGGGCGGCCTGGAGGCTGCCCAGAAAGCTGTGGCCGCTGCCCAAGCGGCCCAATCGGGGGAGCTGCCCCATGTGTTCACCGGCAGCGTGGAGCACGCCATCGCCCACATGGAGGAATCCATCCAGGGCATGGTAGAGGAGCGGTATCTGCGCTGGTACGCCATCAAATTGTTCGAGCGGGACGAGAAGGTGCTGGAGGAGCTGCACCTGGACAGCGCCCTGCGGGCCCACCTGGAGGAGCATATAAAGGACTGCGAAAAGGAGCTGGACGATGACGGGGAAAGCATTGTCACCAACCAGCGGTATGCGTACATCAACCAGGTGGTGGGCAAGGCGGTGAACAAGAAAGCCGCCGCCTACAGCCTCTCCACCTCTGACAAGATAGACCGTGTTGTGACCAACCGCGTCCTGGCCCTGCCCATTTTCGCGGCTGCCATGTTCCTGGTATACTGGGTGGCCATGGGGCCCTTTGGCTCGTTCCTTACCGACTGGACCAACGACGTGCTGGGCGCCGAGTGGCTGCAAGAGGGGGCCCGCGCCCTGCTGGAGGGCTGGGGCTGTGCCGAATGGCTGACAGGCCTGGTAGCCGACGGCATCGTGGCCGGTGTGGGCGCTGTGCTAGGCTTTGTGCCCCAGATGCTGGTCCTGTTCCTTATGCTGTCTATATTGGAGGACGTGGGCTATATGGCCCGGGTGGCGTTCATCATGGACCGCGTCTTCCGCAAATTCGGCCTGTCTGGCAAAAGCTTCATCCCCATGCTCATTGGCTCTGGCTGCGGCGTGCCGGGGGTGATGGCCTCCCGCACCATTGAAAACGAACGCGACCGCCGCATGACCATCATGACCACCTGCTTTGTGCCCTGCGGCGCGAAGATGCCCATCATCGCCCTGTTTGCCGGGGCGCTTTTCGGGGGCAGCGGCTTTGTGGCTGTGTCCGCTTATTTCATCGGCATTGCGGCCATTGTCCTCTCCGGCATTATCCTGAAGAAAACCAAGCTGTTTGCCGGAGATCCCGCCCCCTTTGTCATGGAGCTGCCCGCCTACCATGTGCCTGCCGTTAACAACGTGCTGCGGGCCACCTGGGAACGGGGCTGGTCCTTTATCAAGCGGGCCGGCACTGTAATCCTGGCTTCCTCCGTGGTGCTTTGGTTCCTGCAGGGCTTTGGCTTCACAAACGGCGCCTTCGGCATGGTGGACGACAACAACAGTTCTCTGCTGGCTTCCATCGGCACGGCCATTGCCTTTGTCTTTGCCCCCCTGGGCTTTGGGGACTGGCAGTCTACTGTGGCCACCTTTACCGGGCTTATTGCGAAAGAGAACGTGGTATCCACCTTTGGTGTGCTGTTCCACATCGGCGAGGAGGTGGCCGAAGACGACCCCGACCTGCTGGTGAACGTTGCCACCCACTACACGGCCCTGTCCGCTTACAGCTTCATGGTCTTCAACCTGCTGTGTGCACCCTGTTTTGCGGCCATGGGCGCTATCAAGCGGGAGATGAACAACTGGAAATGGACCCTGGGCGCCATCGGGTACATGTGCGGCCTGGCCTATGTGGCTTCCTTCCTTGTGTACCAGCTGGGCTCCCTCTTCACCGGCGGCGGGTTCGGCGTTGGCACGGCCCTTGCTTTCCTGGCCCTGGCAGCCGTGCTGTTCCTGCTGTTCCGGCCCAACCCGTACCACAGCCCCCGCCCGCATGCCCGGGCCGCGTCTTAGGGCCTGCCCACAAAGCAAACATACGCCCCCTTTGCGGGCCGTGCCCGGCAAGGGGGGATAGCATCCCGGTACATTTTATGGTATACTGGAAACGACACGCGAAAGGAGGTTTGGCTTATGAACCTTCCCACCATCATCGTGGGGGCCATTGTCGCGGCGGTGTTCCTGGCCATCGTCGCGCGGGGCCTATATAACCGGAAGCACCGCCGGGGCGGGTGCTCTTGCGGCTGCGGAGGCTGCCCCAACAGCGGCCTTTGCCACCCTGCCAAGAGGAAAGACACATAAAAAATTGCGTATACGGAACACTTCCTCCCTAAGGGGGCTGTACCTGTGGGTACGGCCCCCTTTTCGCGTCCGCGGCCCGGCCCCTGGGGCGGCCGGGCTTGCGCTTTTGCAAAATCTGCGGTACAATGGGGTGTACTAAAATCCAACCGGACAGAAAGGAAAGCACCATGAACGAAAAAGAGATTGCCGAAATACGCCGGCGCTTCAAACCAGAGAAAAGCACCATCACCCAGGTACACGGCTGTTATGTGAACACCCAAGGGGAGATTACCTCCCAGTTCGGGCAGTCCTTTGCCTCTACCCCCCAGGAAGAGACGGAGAACATCCTGGGCATATTAAAGCGCACCCTGTCGGGGGGCCTGGGGAAGAACCTGACCGACCTGGTCTTCTCCACCCAGCAAGTGGTAGACAGCGACGAGCACCGCCTGCTGATGGCCTTGCGGGATTCCGCCTTGAGGGACGAAGGCGTCATCACCGCCTTTTACCAGCGGGTCATCGAAAGCATCGCCATGGAGTGCCCCTACCTGATCCTGCTGGCCCATGACAGCTACGACATCCCCTACCAGGCCAAAGACGGCGGCAGCCTGCCAGACAGCTCTAACGAGGTGTACTCGTACATACTGTGCAGCATCTGCCCCATCAAGGAGACAAAGCCAGCCCTCAGCTATAACGTCCCGGACAGCATGTTCCAGAACCGGGGGATAGACCGGCTGGTGGCCCCGCCAGAGCTGGGCTTCCTCTTCCCCGCCTTTGACGACCGCTGCGCCAACCTGTACAGCGCCCTGTATTATACCCGCAAGACCGAGGACAACCATCCGGAATTCATCGACGGCCTATTCCATATAGAGCCCCCCATGCCCGCTGCCCAGCAGCAAGAGACCTTCCGGGGCGTCCTTGCGGAAAGCCTGGAAGAGGCCTGCAGCTATGACGTGGTACAAGGCGTGGCAGACCGGCTGCGGGAAATGGTAGAAGACCACAAGTCCCGCAAGGACCCCGAACCCTTGGCCGTTTCGAAAAGCACCCTCTCCCAGGTGCTGCGCTCTTGCGAGGTGCCGGAGGAGAAGATTGAAGCCTTTGCCCAGCATTATGAGGAAAGCTTCGGCCAGCAAGCCCTTAGCCCCAAAAACCTGGTGGACCAGAAGGGGACCCAGCTGCGCACCCCCAACGTCACTATCAAGGTAGAGGCGGACTATGGCCACCTGGTGGAGACCCGGGTAATCGACGGCAAAAAGTATATCCTCATCCGGGCCGACGAAGGCGTGGAGGTCAACGGCCTGGCCGTCTCTTTCCAGCCTGGGGAAAAGGCAGAATAAAGAGGGCCTTTTAGGCCGCTGGAAGCCCCATCAGTTCGTCGGCCTCGTATGGGGTCAGATAGTCGTACTCCACCATGGAGGAGACCACCTGGCGCTGGCGCTGGGAGGCCAGGTCTGGGTTGACGGTAGGGTCGTATACAGAGGGGGCGTTGGGCACGCCCGCCAACAGGGTACATTCCTGGGCGTCCATGTCCCGGGGCTCTTTGCCAAAGTAAGCCTGGCTGGCCTCCCCCACCGAATAGCACCCGCTTCCAAAATAAATGCAGTTTACGTACAGCTCTAATATCTCCTCTTTCGTATAGCCCGATTCCAGGTCCCAGGCCATGAACACCTCGGCCACCTTGCGGGTCAGCTCCTTTTCCTGGGAAAAGCACAGGTTCTTGGCCAGCTGTTGGGTAATGGTGCTGCCGCCCTCTTTGAAGGACAAGCTGCACAGGTCGTTCCACAGGGCCCGGCCGACAGCCAGGAAATCTACCCCGCCGTGGGTGTAGAACCGGTGGTCCTCCACCGCCACCACCGCCTCCTTATACAGGTCTGGCAGGCTGGACAGGGGGGTAAAGCCCTCTTGGCCCCGCACCTGGGCCACCCGTTGGTATAGGGGTCGTTCCTCCAGCGCCTGGGTGTACAGCTGGTATCCCCGCAGGGCCACCGCGCCCGCGCAGCACGCCGCCGCCAATACCACCGCCAGCAGGATATTCCTTATAAAACGCAGTGCTTTCACAGCCACCGCTCCTTTCCTGGGGCATCCCCCGTTCCTGGTATTATCTTACCAGCCGCTTCTTGCGAATCCCCCGAGGGGTTTTATAAAAATTGCTTTCCATTTCTTTCAAAACCCTTTCATAGGTGACAAAAGTGAAAGGCGCCCCCTCTTGCAAATCCTGCTGAAACCCGGTATAATAATGGGGAAGGAAAGCCCGGGGCCTCCCCCGCGTGGGGCTGGGGCTTCCCGGAAGACCACAGGCCTGTCTTTTGGCCGCCGAGAGCCGGCCATCCCTGGAGGTATAGCTTTTTGAAGAAGATACAGGAATCAGCGGAAAATTACCTGGAGACCATCTTGATCCTTAAGCAGCGCAACGGTTCGGTACGCTCTATCGACATTGCCGCTGAAATGGAGTTCAGCAAGCCCAGCGTCAGCGTGGCCATGAAGCACCTGCGGGAACGGGGCTGCATTGTCATGGACAAGGATGGCTTTATCACCCTTACGGAAGAGGGGCAGCGCATTGCCGGCAGTGTGTACCAGCGGCATATCCTGTTTACCCAATGGCTGGAATCTTTGGGCGTAGACCCGGAAACAGCCGCCGAAGACGCATGCCGCATCGAGCACGTCATCAGCGAAGAAACCTTCCAGGCCATCCGCAAGCACGTAGGCTTGTAAGGGCGTCCCCATAAGCCAGCGGGAGCCGGGCCATGCCGCCCGGCTCCCGCTTTTCCCATCGCCCCTTTTTTAAAGGGGCGCTACAGCCCGCCTTGCCTATCCCCGCCTTTACGGGCGCGTCCAGCGTATAACACAAGAGGCGCTGGACAGCCCGCCCCCAAAAGCGGAAAGCACCACATAATCCCCGGCCCTCAAAAGCCCTTCCCGGGCCACCTGGTCCAACAGGATAGGCTCGCTGGCAGAGGACGTATTGCCGTACGTTTCGATATTCATCTGGAACTTTTCCGGGGCAATCTCTGGCAGGCGCCGGCGGGCCTCGTTGATGATGCGGTAGTTGGCCTGGTGGGGGATGACCGCCCGTACCTGTTCCCCGGTAATGCCTGCCTTCTCCATGACAGAGCGGATATCCGACACCATAGAAGTGACGGCGAACTTATAGGTGGCCTGGCCTTCCATGTTCACCTTGTTTTTGGGCAATTCGTGCTGGTAAAAGGGGGAATTGCCCCACCAGGTGGGGATGGAGATGATATCGTCGCTCCCCTGTGTATGCAGCTCGGAAGCCAAGTACCCCTCCCCCGGCCCCAGCACCGCCGCCCCGGCCCCGTCGCCAAAAATGCAGCAGGTGCTGCGGTCGGCCCAGTCCACCAGGCCGCTCATGCGCTCGGCGCTGACCACCAGCACCTTCTTCACGGTTTTCCGGGCGAAAAACCCCGCCGCCACGTCCAGGGCAAAAAGGAAGCCTGGGCAGGCCACGTTCATGTCAAAGGCTGGGCAGCTGGCCCCCAGGCGGTTCTGCACCATGCCGGCCAACCCCGGGGAAATGGTGTCCGCGCTGATGGTGGCGCCAATGATCAGGTCCAGGTCCCCGGGCTGTACGCCCGCGTCCGCCAGCGCCTGGCGGCTGGCCTCCACGCCCAAGTCCGTCACCGTCTCCGTGGTGCACACACGGCGCTCTTTCACGCCCACCCGCTTTACAATCCACTCGTCAGAGGTCTCCACCATCTGGGAAATCTCCCCGTTGTCCACCACCCGCTGTGGCACAAAGCTGCCTGTACCCAAAATCTCAAAGCTCATGTTGATATCCCCCGTCACGTTTTTTTGCCGCCGCCCTGCCTGCAGGGCCTGGAAAAGCTTTATCCTTATTTTATAGTATGGCCCAGGTTTTGTCAACCAATGTGCCGCCTGGGAAATACCCAGGCCCGTTGTTTTTAAAAAGCGCCGGATGGGGCCAAGGGCAGGGCTGGGAGGCGCCCTGCCCTGGAAAACGGCCCTTGCCCGTTAGGCGTTCCTGTGTTATACTTATTGGTAGGATTACCTCTGCCGCCATGGATATTTTTGGAAGGGAGCTTTCACAATGGGAGACGTATATGTAGAGTGCCTGGTCAAAAAAAGGCTGGGGCCAAAGGACCTGCTGGTTTGCGGGGGCATCGTGCTGGGGGCGGCAGCCTTCATGGCACTGGGCATGTATGTGTGCCTGTATATTTTGCTCTTCCCCCAGCTGTCCGTCCTGCTCACCGCCGGCATCTGCTGGGGCGGCTATAAACTGCTGTGCACCCAACTGCTGGAATTCGAATACAGCCTGACCAACGGGTATGTCACCGTAGACAAGATCATCCACAAGGCCAGCCGGAAGCGCCTGGCCGCTTTCGAGCTGGACGGCTGCGAGGGCATGGGCCTGTATCAAGAGCATGCCCAGCGCCTGGCTGCCGCACACTTTGACACCCGGCTGATGGCCTGCCGCCAGCACGACGGGCAAGGCGCCTGGTTCCTGGCCGTACAGGGCGGCAAAACCGGCAAAACCCTGCTGGTGTTTGACCCCAGCGAGGAATTCCTGGAGGCTGTGAAGAAGTTCCTGCCCCGCAGCCTGCGCCGGGAGCTTGAGGCGTAAGCCGGGGCGCGCCGGGTACAACGGGGCTTTACAAGCCCCATAGCATAGCACAGGGAAAAGGCCATAAAAACCGCCCCTCCTGGAAAGCCCAGGGGGGCGGCCCTTTTATTTGCGGTTTTTCAGCGGTACTGGGGCAACCAATCCCCGTGGGTAGCGATCAGGTCGTCCACCATTTTCACAATGGTATCGATGTCCAGTTCGCTGCCGGTGTGGGGGTCCAACATGGCGGCCTGGTATATGTGCTCTTTTTTCCGGGTCACAGCGGCTTCGATGGTTAGCAGCTGCACGTTGATATTGGTCATGTTCATGGCGGCGCACTGCACAGGCAGGCGGCCCACATGGCAGGGGTGTACGCCCATGTTGTCCACCAGGCAGGGCACCTCTACGCAGGCGTCCCAGGGCAGGTTCTCAATCAACCCGCCGGCGTTAAGCACATTGCCGCCGATCTTATACGGTTCGCCAGCCAGGATGGATTCCATGATGTACGAGGCGTATTCCCGGGAACGCTCGTGGCCCAGCTCCCCTTTCTCCCGCAGCCCGTCCCGTTCTTTTGCCCAGCCCTCAATCTGCTCTACGCAGCGCCGGGGGTATTCGTCCAGGGGGATCTGGAAGCGGTCGATAAGCTGGGGGTATTTGGACTTGATATAGAACATGTTGTATTCCGCGTTGTGTTCGCTGGATTCGGTACAGTAATAGCCAAACTTGTCGATGTAATCGAAACGCACCATGTCCTTATGCTGTTCCAAGGCGTTCTTCTCTTTGGCCCGGCGGCGGACCTCTGGGTACAGGTCGCGGCCTTCCTTGTCCCGCAGCTCCAGCAGCCAGCCCATATGGTTGATGCCCGCAATCAATTCCCGGCGGCCCTCCAGCTTGTCCTCCATGCCCAGGGCCTTCAGAAGCCCCTCGCTGCACACCTGCACGCTGTGGCACAGGCCCACAGTCTTCACGCCCGTATACCGCTGCATATAGCCGGAAAGCATGGCCATGGGGTTAGTATAATTCAGGAACCAGGCGTCTGGGCACACCTCTTCCATGTCCCGGGCAAAGCCCTCCATCACCGGGATGGTGCGCAGGGCCCGCATAATGCCGCCAATGCCCAGGGTGTCGCCGATGGTTTGGCGCAGGCCGTACTTCTTGGGCACCTCGAAATCGATGATGGTACAGGGGTCGTACAGCCCCACCTGGATGGCGTTCACCACGAAGCTGGCCCCCCGCAGGGCTTCCTTCCGGTTCTCTACCCCCAGATAGGTGGTGATTTTCCCGTGGCCCCCCAGGGTCTTGTTCATGGCCCCCAAAATCTCGGCGCTTTCCGCCAGGCGCGTGCCGTCGATGTCATACAGGGCAAACTCCGCTTCCCGCAGGACTTCGCTGCACATGCTGTCCCCTAAAACATTCCGGGCGAACACCGTGCTGCCCGCCCCCATAAAAGTTATCTTCAACATACCGGGTCTCTTCCTTTCCTGTGGCAGGGCATAATATCCTTGCCGTTTCCTACAGGATACCACAGCCCCTGGGAAAGGGCAAGGGGGCAGGGAAAATTTTTCCCCCCCGGCTAGGGCTTGTTTGAAAATAGAGAAAGCGCCGGAATTTTTATTCAAAACGGAGCGGTTTCAAGGCGGAAACCGCAAGAAAACCTTTCGGTTTTCGAGGATTTCCAACACAGGAAACGCCCGTTTTGGGCAAAAAGACGGTGTTTGCGATTTTTCAAACGGGCCCTAGGGCCTGTTCACACAAAGCGGGGAGGGGCCGGCTGCCCAGCGGCAACCAGCCCCTCCCCTGCCTGTATATCCCATTGTATTGCCAGAGGGACCTAGTTCGTCCCGTCCAGCACGCCCTGGGGGTCCATACAGGCCCCGTCCCGGCGCACTTCCAGGTGCAGGTGTGGCTGCTGGGCCGCCTCGCTGGGCACGGCGGCCACAGCGCCGATGGCCTGGCCCTTGGAAACCACGTCTTCAGGCTGGACCTGGAAATCCTCGCCCAGGCCGCAATAGGAGAACACATAGTCCCCGTGCTCGATGACCACCACATTGCCCAGCATGCTGTCCGTATAGGTCTCTTTTACAATACCGTTTGCGCAGGCAACCACCTGTTCCCCGCTTTCCGCGGCCAGATCGCAGCCTGTGTGGATGCGCCAATCTTTCATGGTTTCTGAATAGACAGGCGCGCCAGAGCTGTAGGCCTTCCCCACCTCCTTCGAGGCCACCGGGTACAGCAGCTCTGTGCTGATCTCATACAGAGGGGCTGTGGCAGGCACGGGGGCTTCGCTTTCTTCTGGGGCTGGGGTGGGCTCTGGGCTCTTGGTGGGGGCCGCGTTGGCGGCGTCTGCGGCGTTCACGCCGCTGGCGGCGCTGGCCCCGGCTTTCGTGCCCGCAGAAGCCGCGGAGGAAGCCTTAGAGGATACCTTGGGGGCCGGGCTGGCTGTGGCGCGGGGGGCCTCCGGGTCCACATCCTGTTGGCCGCTGCGCACGTCCTGCTCCTGCTGTTGGATAAGGCTGGCATCCGTGTCCGTTTCCTGGGGGCTGATGTAGCCATGCACCGCGTCATAGGTGCTCCAGGCCGCAATGCCTACCGCCACCAGGCACACCGCCAGCGCCAGGTAAAAGCCGTTGCGCCTTGCCTTATCTTCTGAAAAACGTCTTCCATTCATGGCAGTTCCATTCCTTTCGGGATAAATTCGGTCACAGGTAGTTTGGACTGCCAGGAAATGTTTTATGCAGGGCCGCGCAGGATACCTGGCCCTTGTTTTCCGCTTCCATCTTTATTTTTTAGTCTATTTTATCCAATCCCATAACGGCGCCGCCCCAGCCTATACCAGCGCCAGCTCTGCCACAAACACCACCAGGCAGCAAGAGGCCGCCACCCACAGCAGGCTTTTGCCCCGCCAGGCCAGCACGGCCCCTGTACACAGGGCCAAGGCCCCGGCAAGAGGGCTTTGCGTGGCCTCTAGGATGGCAGGGAAGGTCATGACGGACAGGGTGACATAGGGCACGTAGTACAAGAACGAGCGTAGGGTGCGGCTGGTAATCTCCCGGCGGATGAGTACCAAGGGCGTGGCGCGGATCAAATACGAAACGCCCGCGGAAACCAGAATATACAGCCAGATGTTTTTCATGCCTGGGCCTCCCCCTTTCCATCCGCGGGGAAGAGCACCGCCGCCCCCAAGGAAATGGCTACTGTCAGCACAATGGTCTTGACGCCGGGGGGCGCCCCGGCCAACAGGGACCAACGGGAGGCGGCATAGCTGGCCGCAAAGCTGAGAAGCACCAGCCCCAGCACTACCCGGTCTTTTTTGGCAGGGGGCACGATGATGGCCAGGAACATCCCATATAAACCCACGCCCATGGCGCTGGCCAGCCGCAAGGGCAGCACGTTGCCCACCATGACCCCTAAAAGCGTCCCCAGCCCCCAGCCGGGGATAGCCACTGCCATGGCCCCGTAGGTGTACCAAGGGTTCAACCGCCCAGGGTACGCGATGGAGATCCCGAAAATCTCGTCGGTCACGTCATATGCCACCAGCAGCCTATGAAGCAGGGGCGTGTCCAGCGCCAGCTTCTGGCTTAACGAACAGCTCATCAGCAAATAGCGGGCATTGGCCACCAAGGTCATCACAGCCACCTCCCAATAGCCCGCGCCTGCGGCCACCAGGGAGAACACCGCGTATTCCCCGGCAGAGGCGTTGTTGGTCAGGCTTTCCACCATAGCTTGTACGGCAGAGAAGCCGGCGTTTTTCGCGGCGATCCCCAGGGTGAAGGCCACGGCAAAATACCCCAGGGCAATGGGCGTCCCGTCCCGGGCGCCCCGGTAAAAACAGCCACGGTTTTCTTTCATAAAAATCCCCTCCTCTTTTCCCGCCCTCCATTATATCCCGGATGGGAAAAAGAAGCAAGGCCCATCGCCAAAACAGGCGATGGGCCTTGCCGGGAAGCGCCGGGGGTGCGGGGCAGCCCTTTACGAAAACAGCTGGACCGTGAGGACCGTAAAAGCCAGGGCGGCGGCGTCCCCCAAAAGCCCGGCGGGCACGGAATATGACAGCTTTTTTATACCGCAGGACCCAAAATAGACGGTGATGGCATAGAAGGTGGTCTCGGTAGAGGCCGCCAGCACGGAAGCCATGCGGCCGGCCCCGCTGTCCGGGCCAAACTCCTCCAGCAGCGACAGGGTATAGGCGGAAGAGCCGCTGCCCGATATGGGCCGCAGCACTGCCAGGGGCAGCAGTTCTGGCTGGACGCCCACAGCCTCTGCCAGGGGCCGGGCCAGGCCGCACAGGATATCCAAAAGGCCGGAATCCCGCACCACGGCCACAGCCAGCATCAACCCGATCAGCGTGGGCAAGATCCCCAGCGTGGTGCGCAGCCCCTCTTTCGCCCCGGCAAGGAACGCGTCGAACACGTCCACGCCCCGGAAAAAGCCGAAGAGTAAAATCACGCACAAAATCACGGGCAGGGCCGCCGCACTGGCCTGTTCCATCCTCCACACCCCTTTCCTGCGGTCTTCCCGCTTCCCCCTTCCCCAGCGCCATAGCCGGGCAAGCGGAAAACACTAGGCTCAAGCCGTACCGTTATATGGCCCCGGGCGGGGCGGCGGCGCCCGGCGTTCCATCATTTTGCAGAAGAGCACCGCCACCACCAGGGCCCCCAGGGATGTAAGCCATATCTCGGGCAAAATACCGAAGGGCTGGGCGCTGCCACAGGCCTCCCGCATGGCGGCCATGTTCACCGGCAAAAGCTGGATAGACGCTGTGTTAAACACCACGAACAGCACCATGCCCTTGGTGGGCGTGTCCTTATGGGGGCTGCGTTCCTGCATGGCCCGCATGGCCGCAATGCCCAAAGGCGTGGCCGCGTTGCCCAGGCCCAGGAAATTGGCGGAAAGGTTCATACAGATCTTCCCTTGTATCTCCCTGTCCCCCCGGTATTCGGGGAAAAGCCTATCGATAAAGGGGGAAAAGCCCCGGGCCAGCAGGGCCGTAAGCCCGCCCTCTTCGGCAATCCGCAAAAACCCCAGCCAGGCGCACATGCTGCCCAGCAAAGACAGGGAAAGCTCTACCGCGCCCTGGGCCCCGCCCATCACGGCGGCGGAGAGCTCCCCCAGCCGCCCGGTGACGCAGGCGCACACCACCCCGGCGCAGATCATACCGAACCAAATGTAGTTGATCATGTGGGCTCCTTTCCATTATGCAAAAGGGCAGCAGCCCCCTTGACTTTGCGGGCAAAATGCCGTATCGTTATAAGGGTAGATTTTCCTATAATACACGTACAGAAGAAAGGAACATGCATATGTTTGGTGAAAAGATCCTAGCCTATTGGGACGACATCCTGGAGGACCTACGGAAAGCCGTGGCGATACCCTCTGTAGCAAAGCCCGCCGAAGGCCCCCACCCCTTTGGGGACGAGTGCGCCAAGGCCATCGACGCCGTGCTGGGCATGGCCCAGGGCTATGGGCTGAAGACCCAAAACGTGGGATATTACGCCGCCCACGCGGAAATCGGCCAGGGCGAGGGCAACGCCGTGGTTATGGCCCACCTGGACGTAGTGCCCGCCGGGGAGGGCTGGGACGGCGACCCCTTTACCATGGCCATCCAGGACGGCATGGCATATGGCCGGGGCGTTGCCGACAACAAAGGCGCGGCCATTGTGGCTTTGCACTGCCTGCGGGCCCTGCGGGACGCGGGCGTACAGGGCAAGCGCAAGCTGCGGGTCATCTTTGGCTCTGGAGAGGAGATCGGCATGGATGACATGCCCCACTACTTTGCCCAAGAACAGCTGCCTGACATGGGCTTTACCCCTGACGCCGAGTACGGCATCTGCCACTGCGAAAAAGGCGGCATCAATTTCACTGTTACCGGCAAGAACGATTCCCCTGTAGTAAAAAGCTTTTCAGCCGGTACCGTGGTCAACGCCGTGCCCGCCAAGGCCTCCTGCCAGGTGGCCTGCACCCAGGAAGAATATGACCGGCTGTGCCAGGCGGCCGGGTCTGCCAAGACTGGGTTTGAGGTAGCCCGCACGGAAGACGGCGCTTCCATTTTGGCCGTTGGCCAGGCGGCCCACGCCTCTACCCCCTGGAACGGCGTGAACGCCGCCTCTTGCCTCATCGAGCTGCTGTATGGCGTATTCGGCGAAAGGGCCGGTACATTCTTCCGCTTTGCCCACGAGAAGATCGGTATGAGCCACGACGGCGGGCCCATGGGGGTGAAGCTAAGCGACGAGCCCAGCGGCCCTTTGACCTTCAACCTGGGGCTGGTGCATGTAGACAAAAACGCCTGCAGCCTGACCGTGGACATCCGCTATCCCGCCACCTTAGACGGCGGGGAGATTTCCGCCACCCTGGAAAAGGAAACCGCGCCCTACGCCGGCCTTACCTATACCCTGCTGTCCAACTCTGTGCCCCTGTACCTGCCCAAGGAAAGCCAGCTGGTCACGCTGCTTTCCGGCGCATATAAAGATGTGACCGGAGAGGAATGCGAAATCTTCTCTATGGGCGGCGGCACCTATGCCCGCACCATGCAGGGACGGGGCGTGGCCTTTGGGCCTGGCTTCAAGGGCGGCCCGGACAGCCATGCCCACGACGTGAACGAGCGCATCGACCTGGAACGCTTCAAGCTGCACGCCCAAATCTGCCTGGAAGCCATGTACCGGATGTACACGGCAGACTAAAAAACGTATCCACAGAAAGGATGTGCACGCCTATGGCGCAGTACCGCTCCCTTTCCCCTGAAGATATCTTCGCAGACCCGGAGATACGCTGTTATATCGAAAGCGGCAACGCCTGCCTGGGGGCCATTGGCATCACCGAGCATGGCCCCGCCCATGCCAAACGCAGCAGCCATTATGCCCGGCAGATTTTAGAGGCATTGGGCTATCCCCAGCGCACCTGCGAGTTGGCGGCCATTGCGGGGTATATGCACGATATTGGCAACACGGTGAACCGGGCCGACCATGCCCACAGCGGCGCGCTGATGGCCTTTACCCTGCTGAACAAGCTGCAGATGCCCCCGGAAGAAGTCGCGGCCATCTGCTCGGCCATTGGCCACCACGACGAA
Organism: Oscillospiraceae bacterium; assembly: GCA_910574995.1. Lineage (GTDB taxonomy): Bacteria > Bacillota > Clostridia > Oscillospirales > Acutalibacteraceae > Acutalibacter. Next base: position 37,524 of record CAJTCS010000011.1, on the reverse strand, counting down.
AAAACAGCCTATCCGGTGAACCCGGTAGCGGCGGCGCTGATCCTCTCGGACAAAAGCGATGTACGCCGCACACGGGTGCGGAAGGACGCTGTCCTAGAGACGGATATCCATGACCGGGTGAATTATGCCGTGGTGGGGATGCAGGTGGATATCCGCCCGGAAAGCAAGGCCTGTATATTTAATATTACCATCGACACGGATATATGCCCGGTGATGGAATATTTTGAGATTTTCCTAGACCGCATGGTCCTATGCCGCAAGGCTGCCCAAACCCTGGGCCTGCAGTTCGAGCTTATTATCAACAACACCCGCCTGCTGTAAGTGGCAGGATATCGTAAACGCGCTTTAAAATCGGCACGCCCCTTTTGAACCGCGTTAACTATAGCGGCGAAGGCCCAGAAGCAAAGCCTTATGGGGCGCGCAGTCAAATAAAAAAGGAGGGCCCCGTCTACAAGCGGCGCCCTCTTTTTTCCTATCTATTTTTCTAATCCGCCCCATTAGGCGTGGGGCTTCACCACCACCTTGATGGACTCGCTGCCCATTTGGGCGGCAATGGCCTCCGCCATCTGGTCCAGGGGGAAGCTGTGGGTAATGATGGGCCCGAAATCCAGTTTGCCCGCGTTCAGCAGCTGCACGGCCCGGTCGTGGGTATCCGGGTTGACAAAAGAGCCCTTGATGGTCAGTTCCTTCTTATATACGTCGAACAGGGGCAGCTGGAAAGCGCCGTCTACCTTGGGCACGCTGAACAGCACGATGGTAGCCCCCTTCTTGGCAAAATCAAAGGCGCTTTGCACAGCCGGGGTATTGCCCACACACTCGATGACCACATGTGCCTGGCCTTCCATGGGCTTGCGGCTGGCCGCGTCCGTGGGGTCTATCGCCGCGTCGGCCCCCAGCCGCAGGGCCGCTTCCCGGCGCTGGGCGTTTGGTTCGCTGACCACCAGCCGGGCCGCCCCAGAAAGCTTCGCCAGCTGTAACATAATCAGCCCAATGGCGCCGCCGCCCACCACGCATACCGTGTCGCCTGGGCGGATGCCTGCCAGGTCGACGCCATGGAGGCAACAGGCCACGGGCTCGGCCATAGCGCCCCACTCATAGGGCAGCCCTGGGGCCAGCTTAAATGCCTGGGCGGCGGGGACTACACTGTACTGGGAAAAGCCCCCGTCCCGGGTTACGCCAATGGCCTGCATAGCCTCGCACAGCTGCTTTTTGCCGTTGCGGCAGTACGCACAGGCCCCACAATAGATGTTAGGGTCTACGGTCACATGGTCGCCGGGGGCCAGGGCCGTTACGCCCTCCCCCACCTCCACCACTTCCCCGGCATACTCGTGGCCCAGTACAACAGGCGGGGCCACCTCGGCAGAGCCGGCTTCCCCGTGGTAGATATGTACATCTGTGCCGCACACGCCGCAGGCTTCGTTGCGGATGACCACCTCTCCCGCCTGGGCGTGGGGGATTTCCAGCTCTTGCACCTGAAAGGTCTGGTTGCCTAAAAAAAATGCTGCTTTCATGGCTCTTCTCCTTTTTGGTTGAGGGGCGCTTGGGAAAGCGCCAACTTTAAGGGGCTTTTTTTGTAAAAAGCCCCTTAAAAAAACCTCAAAACTTCATCTTTGCCCGCGTTTCCCATGCGGCTTATAAACACGGGCGCCCTCTGGCAAGGGCAAGGCGGGCACTTCCCTGCTGTTTACGCGGGCAGGGGTACAGCGCCGTGCCGCGTTATTTGAACATCCCGATAGCGTCGGAAATCGTCTTCTCGTAGGCTTCCTTGCCGTATTTGTCTACATCAGCCTTATTCTTCTCCCCGTGGGTCAGGCAGCCCGCGCCGCCAATGCATCCGCCCACGCAGGCCATACCCTCGATGAAGTTGCCTGGCAACAGGCCTTTCGAGGCTTTCAAAAGCGCCACGCGGCAGGCTTCGATACCGTCGCAGGGGACAGCTTTCAAGTCAAACTCGATATCCTGCTCCTTCAGGCCCTGGGCCACCGCGTCGCTGAGGCCGCCGCTGCGGGCAAAGATGCGGCCATAATAAGAAGCGTTGTCCAGCACATCCTCGGGCAGCTCTTTCAGGTCGATGTCCCGGCTGTCAAACAGGGCCTGCAACTCTTCAAAGGTGATGGTCGAGTCAATGATATCCCGCAGGCCTTCTTTTTGGAATTCCATCTTTTTGGCGGTGCAGGGGCCGATGAACACAATCTTAGCGCCTGGCGTGGTCTCCTTAATATACTTGGCAATAGTGGCCGCCGGGGACAGGTTGTGGGAGACATGCTCTTTCATCTGGGGGAAAGCCTTCTCCACATAGTCCACAAAAGCCGGGCAGCACGAGCTGGTTAAAAAGCCTTTTTCCGCCAATTCCTTAGACTCGGCATAGGCTACCATATCCGCCCCCAGAGCCGCCTCTACCACATGGAAGAAGCCCAGCTCTTTAATGCCGGAAATCACCTGGCCCAGCTTGGCATAGGTAAACTGGCTGGATATAGATGGGGCAATGACGGCATACAGCTTATACTTGGTGTTGTTCTCACTCTCCTTAATAAGCTTCACCACGTCCAGGATAAAGGATTTATCCACAATGGCGCCGAAGGGGCACATATAGGCGCAAGCGCCGCAGGAAATGCAGGCGTCGTTATTGATAGCAGCCTCGCCGCCCTCGGCCATGCTGATGGCTTTCACCTTGCAGGCTTTTTCGCAGGGGCGTTTTTCGTTGACAATGGCGCTGTATGGGCAAACCTGGGCGCAGCGGCCGCAGTCTACGCATTTTGATTTGTCGATGTGGGCTTTCTGGTGCTCGTCAAAGCTGATGGCGCCCCGGGGGCACACGTCCGCGCACCTGTGGGCCAGGCAGCCCCGGCAGGCCGAGCTGACGTTGTAGCCGCTTTTGGGGCATTCATCGCAGGCTATGTCGATGACCTCGATTACGTTGGGGTTGTCCTTGTTTCCGCCCATAGCCAGCCGGATACGTTCCTCCACAATGGCGCGCTCTTTGTAGATACAGCAGCGCATGGTGGGCTTATCCTTGACAATGAGCTTGGGTATCTCGGTATAGGTGGCAAGCAGCCTGTCTTCAAAGGCACACCGGGCCACCTCGCGCAGCACCTTATATTTTATATACTGCACTTTCGTATCAAATTTCCATTCCGGTTGTCCGGGTCTTGCTGGCATAATCCCATTCTCCTTTCAGGGGTTAGCTGTTTTGCAAACATTGGCGGGCTTTTGCCACAGGTAGCCAAAGGGTGTTTTGGGAAAAGCACCCTTTGGAAACCCAAAACTTTTACGCCGCCGTACTGTGCGCCGCGTACAAACTGCCTGCCCGCCGGGCTGGGGGAAGCCGGGGCTTTTAGAAGTAGCTTACCTTTATGCGCTTTCCCATGGCCCGCAGGCTTTCGCTCAGCTCTTCCACCAGCCGCATCTTAATATTGAAGCTGATGGGCAGGTTGGGGTTCTGGTGGGCTGGGTTCACCGCCCGGCCCACAAAGAAATTGATATCCGTGGCTTCCTCGAAGAGCATCCGGGCTATCAGCGAAGCGCCGTCGCGCTTATAGCCCCAATCCTTATAGGATTCGTTGTCCTGGAGGAAATCCTTGGCATACTCCACCACCTTGCTGATGGTGATGACGCCCTCTGTCACCAGGTCTACGCCCTCGATCTTCGCTGTGGGGGGAATCTCGGGGTCTAAATAGTCCAGGTCGGCTATCATGGGCTTTTTCAGGTATTCCGAGGTAATGGTAGAGGTGGTGCCGCCGCAGACGATGTGCTTGCCCTCTTTCGAATGGAAAAGGGCCTGCATCTTGTTCACGTCCTTACGGTCCGAAGGGGGGCCGAGCATCAGGTTTACCTGCTGGCGGTTACGGATCTTCACGCAGCAGCAAGTGGTGTCGTCCCCGGGATGCCCGCCGTACAGGTGGTTGCATTCCTCTACCAGCAAAGTGCTGTAGGTTTTGGCCGTGTAAGATGGGTCATACATCATCTCTAAAAACTCGATGATCTGGGGCCGCTGCCAGCCAAAGTTCAAGGATTGCCCCACACCCGCATGGATAGTGCCGTCGCTCATGGTGAAGAGGAAGTCGTTTTCCTGCAGCTTGATGCGGGAACGGTAAATCATCTTTCCCTCTATCTCGTTGCCGGTCTTGGGGATCTCTACGAACTTCCCGTCCCGCAGCAAGATCAGCAAGGGGTTGTCATACTGGATAATTTCCGCTTCCTCGTTCTCGATGATGTGGATGATTGTGAACGTGGAATAGGCCACCTGGCGCACCTGGCACACGGGCAGGGTAGCCGCGATGGTGGAAACGCAGTCTTCAATAGACATATTTGCCGCCATCATAGTCGAGATGATCTTAGAAGTGAGGGACGACAGGATGTTGGCCTTCACGCCGCTGCCCATGCCGTCCGCCAGCACGATAACGGAGGAGTTTTCGCCCTGCTCGACGATCTCCACCCGATCGCCGCAAAGCTGCTCGCCCCATTTGTTCACGCTGGTATATCCGATATCGCTGCACAGGTTATTCATCTTTCAACGAGTCCTTTAAGTTAGTAAGCGCGATCTTTGTCTCGGCAGTGGTCTCGCCCAACAAAGAGGCGATCTCCTGCACAACGCGCATCTGCTTCTCAATGACCTTGTCGGTCACTTCGATGGTGGATTGGCTGATCTCTTCCTTGCGCTGGCGCTGGCGTTCCTCGTCGGTGATATCCCGCATGATGCAGATGATGATGCGGTAGCTTTTGTCATACACCACGCTCTGCTCTACATACCGCTTATATTCCGCAAGGTATACCTTCTCGTCCCGCACGGCCTGCCCGCTTTGCATTACGTCCAGGAAGACCTTCGGGTCCAGGATGCGGATGACCTGGTCGCCCAGCACGTCAGAGGCGTAACGGATGTTCATAATATGGCAGGCGGCGGCGTTGATCTGCTGTACCTCCAGCTGCTCGTTCAGCACGATGATGCCGTTGGGGGTATTGTTGATAATGGTGTCGGAGAAAGACTCGGCCTTGTCCTTGAGGAACGGCAGGCACATGTTGATGTTTGCCTTGCCCAAATATACGGCCACGGCTTTCTCGCGGCAGGTATTATAGCCGCAGGCCCCGCAGTTCAGTTCCTGCTCGGGGGAGTGTTTGCCCATTTTATGCAGGATCTCCTCGATATCGCTCTGGCCGGGCATCTGCCGGTGCAAGCCGATGAACTTGTGGTCCTTTATCAGGTCTTTTTCCTCGGGCTGTGCCAACAGGAAGTCTTTCTTGCCGGCATAACGGTCTACCGCTATGTAGTCGGAGACGGGGCGGCGCGCGGCATGCTCCATGGCAGGGCCGCTGATACAGCTGCCGGCACAGATGGACATCTCAATGAAGCACTTATGCATGCGCCCGGCCTTGATGTCCTCCAAAGCCTGCAGGCAATTCTCAATGCCGTCTATCGCCAAATAGCTGTACTCCGGCGAATCCTTCTCCATGGTGCGCAGGATGCCGCCGCTGGTGGGGAACAAGCGCGCGCGGCTTTCCTCCAGGGCGTCTTCCCCCTGCCCTACCGAAACCTTCTCTTGGGCCATCCATTCGGTCAGCTCTTCAAAGGTCAGCACACAGTCCACGTCCCCAGGATAGGACTCCGCTTCCGCTTTTTTGGAGATGCAGGGCCCGATAAACACAGTGGACGCGCCGGGGTTCTCTGCCTTGATCTTCCGGCAATGGGCCTGCATAGGCGATACTACCGTAGCCAGGTAGGGCAGCACCTCGGGGTAATACTTCTCCAGCAACAGGTTCACCGAATGGCAGCAGGAGGAGATGATCACGTCCTGCCGGGCGTCCGCCACCATTTTCTCATATTGCGTCTTGACGATGGAGGCCCCTTCCGCCGTCTCATAAGCAGCCGTGAAGCCCAGCCTTTTCAGGGCTTCCTCCATAGTGGCAATGGTAGCCCCCGGGTAATTGGCCACAAAAGAAGGCGCCACGCTGGCAATAACCGGCCCCTTCTTCATCAGTTCCAGGGCTTTCACCACGTCCCCCCGCACCTCTTTGGCGTTCTGGGGGCACACCACAAAACACTGGCCGCAAAGGATGCATTCGTCTGAGACGATATGGGCCTGGTCTGAGGAGAACTTGATGGATTTTACCGGGCAATGCCGGATACATTTATAACAGTTTACGCAGTTGGATTTCTTCAGTTTCAGATATTCAGCCATGAAAACAACCCTTTCTTTCCTTAGTCAGGCTGGCAGGGCAGACAAACTCCACCTATGTTACACACAGATGGAGCCGCCTAAAGTTTTATTATTGCACCTTTGCCAGGATCTCCTTATCGAAGAAATCCTTGGTGGTCTCGGGAGAGAGGGAATACAGCTTGTCATCCAGGGTCACGTTCACGCCGTTGACGCAGTTGCCCATGCAGAAAGTGCCGCCCAGCTCTACCTTGTCTTCCAGGTGGTTTTCTTTTACCAGGTATTGCAGCTGCTCTACAATCTGGCGGGAACCCTTCAGGTGGCAGGAACTGCCGATGCAAATGGTACATTTCATAATAATGCTTCCTTTCCCGGCTAAGCGCCGAACTAGTTATATTTATCTGTTTTCTCAGAAAACGCCGTCCTTTCCCCAGCACATATCGGGAGCACGTTGGGCACGCGCCGGCTCATGTGAGCGCGCGAACGCTTCGCGCGGCGAAAAACCCCCACCAGCCAGCGAGTGCTAACGAGCGTCCCCGCGTCGTGGGTGCAGCGGCACGCTGCCGGCACGCCGCTTATTCGTATTCCACCACGTTGACCCAGTGCATAAGGAATTCTTTTTCCTCTTCTTTGCCCTTTACAGACTGGGAGGCGGCTACGATGGGAAGCCACTTCTGCACATACTGCTTGGCGGTGTCGCTCTTCTTGCAGAAGAGATCCAGGTACATCTCGGCGCCTTCGATATCGCCGCCCAGCCAGAACAGCAGATAGGTGCGGGCCGCGTCGGCGCTGGCGTTGCCCTGGGTGGCGTGGGCCCAGTCCAGGATGGCGTAGCTGCCGTCAGGCTTGATTACCACGTTAGAGGGGTTGAAATCGCCGTGGCACAGCTTGTTGTGCTTGGGCATGCCATGAAGGCGGGCGTCCAGCTCGTAACGGGTGGTGGCGTCCAGGCCAGTCTGGGAAATCTTGCGCTTCATCTTGTCCTGCAACTTGTTCAGCATGGCCGGGGCGGGGGTAGCGTGCATCTCCAGCTGGATGTCCACCAGGCGTTCCATATACTGGGCGTAGTTCTCATGGTCTTCGGACATGAGGCGGGCTAAGGTCTTGCCCTCGACAAAATCGGTGACAATGGCCCACTTGCCGTCTACCATGGTGACGGCCTCGACGCCCGGGATGGGGAGGCCGGTCTCCTCTACGCGGGCGATGTTCAAGGCTTCGTTCAAAATATCGGACTTGGAATAGCCCTGGTCAAATACCTTGACAACGTGATCCCCGTCACGGTAAATAGTCTTGGAGGTGCGGACTGCGATTACCTTTTCCAGTTTCATAGTATATGCTCATCTTCCTTTCTTGATTTGTGGGAAGCGCCCCCGCCCCGGGAAAGGGCCAAGGCCCGGCCCGAGGGGGGCCGCCAAAGGGAAGGGATGTTGGCCCCCTCTTATTTACCGTAGTAGCACTTCAGGTAGATCTCCTTGATCTCGCTCATCAGCGGGTAGCGGGGGTTCGCGCCGGTGCACTGGTCGTTAAAGGCATTCTCTACCATCTCGTCCAGGGTATCCAGGAAGTATTTCTCGTCAACGCCGTAATCCTTGATGGTCTTCTTGATGCCGATCTTCTCCTTCAGGTCTTCCAAAGCGGCAATGAAGTTCTCGAAGATCTCATCGTCGTTCTTGCCCTGGATGCCGGCAAACTTGGCGGCTTCTACATACCGCTCTTTGGCATGGGGGTACTGGTACTGGGAGAAGGTACCCATCTTGGTGGGCACGTCGGCGGCGTTGTAGCGGATAACCTCGGTGAGGATGACCGCGTTGGCCACGCCATGGGGCAGGTGGTGGTAAGCGCCCAGCTTATGGGCCATAGAATGGTTCACGCCCAGGAAAGCGTTGGCAAAGGCCATGCCGGCCATACAGCTGGCCTCGGCCATCTTCTCGCGGGCAATGGGGTCGTTGGCGCCGTTTGCATACGCAGAGGGCAGGTAGTCGAACACCGCCTTAATGGCTTGCAGGGCCAGGCCGTCGGTGAAAGGTGTGGCCATGATGGACACATATGCCTCGATAGCGTGGGTCATCACGTCGATGCCGGAGGCGCTGGTCAGGCCCTTGGGGGCGTTCATCATGTTGTCCACATCCACAATGGCCATGTTGGGCAGCAGCTCATAGTCGGCAATGGGCCACTTGGTGCCGGTCTTCTCGTCGGTGATGATGGCGAAGGGCGTGACCTCGGAACCGGTGCCGGCGGAGGTGGGGATGGCCACGAACATGGCTTTCTCGCCCATCTTGGGGAACTTATAGATACGCTTGCGGATATCCATGAAGTCCATGGACATGGAAGCGAAATCGGCGTCCGGATGCTCATACAGCACCCACATAATCTTGGCTGCGTCCATGGCAGAGCCGCCGCCCAGGGCAATGATCACGTCGGGCTCGAAAGCGCGGATCTGCTGCACGCCCTCCAGGGCGTTGGCCAGGGTGGGGTCTGGCTGCACGTTCCAGAAACAGGAATACTGGATGTTCATCTCGTCCAGCTTGTCGGTGATGGGCTTGGTGTACCCGTTCTGGTACAGGAACGTATCGGTGACAATGAATGCTTTCTTCTTGCCATATTCAACCTTCAGCTCGTCCAAAGCCAAAGGCATGCAGCCCTTCTTGAAATAGACCTTCTCAGGCACACGGAACCACAGCATATTCTCTCTCCTCTCGGCCACTGTCTTGATATTGATCAGATGCTTCACGCCCACGTTCTCAGAAACGGAGTTGCCGCCCCAAGAGCCGCAGCCCAGCGTCAAAGAGGGGATCAGCTTGAAATTATACAGGTCGCCGATACCGCCCTGGGAGGAGGGGGTGTTCACCAAAATACGGCAAGTCTTCATGGCCGCCTGGTGCCTGGCCATCTTCTCCTTCTCGGCCGTGTGGATATACAGGGAGGCCGTATGGCCATAGCCGCCGTCGGCCACCAGCTGCTCCGCCTTGGCCACCGCGTCGTCAAAGTCCGCGGCCTTGTACATGGCCAGCACAGGGGACAGCTTCTCGTGGGCGAATTCCTCGGAGATCTCCACGCTCTCCACCTCGCCGATGATGATCTTGGTGCTCTCGGGCACTTCCACGCCAGCCAGGGCCGCGATGGTGTGGGCCTTCTGCCCCACGATCTTGGCGTTCAAGGCGCCGTTGATGATGATAGTCTTGCGCACCTTTTCCGTCTCGGCGGGGTTCAGGAAGTAACAGCCGCGCTTCTGGAACTCGGCCTTCACCTGGTCGTATACGCCCTCCAGCACGATGACGGACTGCTCGGAAGCGCAGATCATGCCGTTGTCAAAGGTTTTGGAGTGAATGATGGAGTTCACGGCCAATACCACGTCGGCGGTGTCGTCGATAATGGCGGGGGTGTTGCCCGCGCCCACGCCCAGGGCCGGGGTGCCGGAGGAATAAGCGGCGGTGACCATGCCGGGGCCGCCGGTGGCCAGGATGATGTCCGCTTCAGCCATGACCTTGTTGGTCAGTTCCAAAGAAGGCACGTCGATCCAGCCGAAGAGGCCCTCGGGCGCGCCGGCCTTCACGGCGGCCTCCAGCACTACCTTGGCGGCCTCGATGGTGCACTTCTTGGCGCGGGGGTGGGGGCTGATGATGATGCCGTTGCGGGACTTCAGCGCCAGCAGCGTCTTGAAGATAGCGGTAGAGGTGGGGTTGGTGGTAGGGATGACCGCCGCGATCACGCCGATGGGCTCGGCGATCTTCTTGACGCCGAAAGCCGGGTCTTCCTCAATGACGCCGCAGGTCTTGGTGTTCTTATACGTGTTGTAGATATACTCGGCGGCATAGTGGTTCTTAATAACCTTGTCCTCCACCACGCCCATGCCGGTCTCTTCTACAGCCATGCGGGCCAGCGGGATGCGCTGGAAGTTGGCGGCCATGGCGGCGGCACGGAAAATCTCGTCCACCTGCTCTTGGGTGTAGGTGGCGTACACCTTCTGCGCCTCGCGCACCCGGGCAAGCATCCGCTCGAAGGTTTCCGTGTTCTCCACGATTTCAAACGCTGTCTTCGTTTCCATGTGATCACTCATCCTTTGCTGATTATTTTGTCGTGCCGGATCTTTCTTTTAAGTGGTTGGAAAGTATGGCAAGGGAAACAGCCATATTTTCGTTTTGCACCAGCACCCCCTGGGGGACGCTGAGGTGGACGTTGGCAAAGTTCCATACCGCTAAGACGCCGCTTGCGATTAGCCGGTCGCACACGCCCTGGGCCTGTTCGCCCGGCACTGTGATGATGCCGATGCGCACCCCCATGCGCCTGCACAGGCTTTCCAGCTTCTCCATGGGCAAGATTTTTTTCCCGCCCGCCTCTGTGCCCGCCACCCGGGGGTCTGTGTCAAAACCCGCCAGGATGTTCAGCCCGTACTGGGGAAAAACGTCGTAGGAAAGCAGCGCCTTCCCCAGCTTTCCCGCCCCCACCAGGATGGCGTCCTGGGTGTTGTCATACCCCAAAAAGCGTTCCAGCTCCCCGATGAGCTCTTCGCGCACATAGCCCACCTTGGGCCTGCCCGAGCTGCTTACCGAGGCCAGGTCTTTGCGCACCACCACGTCGTTCAGGCCCAGCGCCTCTGCTATCGCCGTTGCCGAGATGTACCGGGAGGGGCCCTCCGGCCGGCTTTTCAGATAGTGCAGAAAAGCCGGCAGCCTTTGAAGGGTCTGTTTCGATACGGACCGGCTGGGCATCTGCTCACCCCTTTCCAGACTTTGATAATATTTTAACACACCCGGCGGGGAAAGTAAATTGTAAGTGTTGATATATCGATATAAAAGAACCGATTGGATTTGTGCAACTTGCCGCGCCCTGGATGTCCTGGCCCCCGCCTATCCAGAAACCCTAGATTTCCCAAGGGTCCCGGCCCGTTTTTTGGCAATTTTTCAAACCTACGTTTTTATTTTACTCTATATCTTCTCTGAAAGCAAGGCTATTTTGCAAAAAAGGGCCGGGTTGTTTCTCCCAAAACAGGAAAAACACCCGGCTTTTTGGATAAACTGCCAATCTAGCTACAAACCAGTACGGCCAGACGCCGTATCAGAGGGCGCAAGGCCCCCCAGGATGTCCTTCAGCACCAGCAGCGCGTCCAGCTGGTTATACCCGTGGTCCTGGCGCAGTTTCCGCGGCAGCTGCGCATACACGCCGGTTTCCACCTCCTGCGTTTTGTTTGCGCCGCCCATTTCCTTGATAGTGATTGACAGTTTTATCATAAATGGGTAGAATAAGTATAGTTATACTTCCCGCTTCAAGGAGGCTTCCCCAGCAAAAGGCGGCGCGGCGCCCCTGAAGCGGTACGTTTTTATACACGCCAAGGCACACGCCTTGCCAGATATCCCCGATACCAACAGCAGAAGGAGGCGCGCATGAACCCAAAGCTAAAGGAAAACATCTTGGAGTCCCTCTCGTCCGTGCTGCCCATCACGGGCATCGTGCTGGCGCTCAGCATCTTCCTGGTGCCCATGGACACCGGCACGGTCCTCATGTTCTTCGTGGGGGCGGTGATGCTCATCGTGGGCATGGGCATGTTCCAGCTGGGCGCGGAAATGGCCATGAGCCCTTTGGGCGAAGGCATCGGCATAGAAGCGGCCAAATCGAAAAAGATCCGGGTGCTGCTGCCTGTCAGCCTACTGATGGGCGCCCTGATTACCCTGGCGGAACCAGACCTGCAGGTGCTTTCCAACCAGGTGCCCTCCATCCCCAACGCCACCCTCATCGCCACGGTGGCCGTAGGCGTGGGCGTCTTCCTGGCCTTGGCGGTGCTGCGCATCCTTTTCAAGATCGACCTTTCCCTGCTGCTGATGGGCCTGTATGCCGGGCTGCTGCTTTTGTCCCTGTTTGTGCCCAAAGAGTTCCTTTCTGTTGCTTTCGATTCCGGCGGCGTGACCACCGGCCCCATTACCGTGCCCTTCATCATGGCCATGGGCGTGGGCCTTTCCTCCATCCGTACCGACAAGAACGCTTCCAGCGACAGCTTCGGCCTGGTGGCCCTTTCCAGCGTGGGGCCCGTGCTGGCCGTGATGCTGCTGGGACTGTTCTACAACCCCCAAGAGGCGGTTTACGCGGCTTCCGAGGTGGCCTGGGTGGGCACCATGCAGGACGTAGCCCAGGAGTTCGCTTTTGAGATGCCCCGCTATGGCAAAGAGGTGCTTATCTCCCTGTTGCCCATCCTGGCCATGTGCCTGGTGTTCCAGCTGCTTACCCGCCGTTACCAGCCCCGGCAGCGCAAGCGCATCTTTATGGGCTTCGTGTATACATATGCCGGGCTGGTGCTGTTCCTGTGCGGGGTGAACGTGGGCTTTGCCCCGGTGGGCACTATGCTGGGCAGCCAGTTGGCCGGGTCTGGCCGGAAAGAGATCTTGGTGCCGGTGGGCATGCTTATCGGCTACTTCATCGTAAAGGCCGAGCCCGCCATCCAGGTGCTGAACCACCAGGTACAGTCCGTAACCAACGGCACGGTCTCGGCGGCCTCGATGAACCGCTGCCTGTCCCTGGGCGTGTCTGCCAGCGTGGGGCTGTCTATGCTGCGGGTGCTTACAGGCATCCCTATCCAATATATTGTGATACCCGGGTATATCGTGGCCCTGGCCATGTCCCGCTTTGTGCCGAAAATCTTCGTAGGCATCGCCTTCGACTCGGGCGGCGTGGCCAGCGGCCCTATGACCTCCACCTTCCTGCTGCCCTTGTGTATCGGCGCCTGCCACAGCCTGGGCGGCAACATTATGACAGAGGCCTTTGGGGCCATTGCCCTGGTGGCGCTTACGCCGCTGATTGCGGTACAGATTATGGGGATACAGTATAAAATCAAGCTGGGGCAGTTGCAAAAGAGCGCGAAACCTGCTATGATTATGCCAGATGACAATGACGACATCGTAGAGCTGGAGGACGAGTAACCCTTTGGCGGGAGAAAGGATAGGTTGCGGAAGATGAATCCAATAGAAAAGGGCTTTTCCCTGCGCGTCTTATTGCTGATCTCCGCCCCCAAGCTGGCCACCAGGGCCGAGGGGATGCTGCGGGAGGCGGGGATGCCCCTGCTGTTCCGCCTGCACGCCGTGGGCACAGCCTCCAGCGAGATGATGGATATCCTGGGGCTGGGCAGCACAGACAAAAGCCTTCTGGTAAGCGCCATGCCCACATGCTTTGCGGACAAAATGCTGAAAAAGCTGCATACCAGCCTGAAGCTGGGCCTGCCCGGCAGCGGCATTGCCTGTACCATGCCCCTTTCCGGGGCCAACGCCCTGATATTCAAGATGCTGCAGCCTATGGCCGGGGAGGACCTGGCGGCTGCCGGGAGAAAGGAAGAAAACACCATGACAGACTGCAAGCATATGCTCATCGCGGCCGTGGTGAACCAAGGCTACAGTGAAGAGCTGATGGACGCCGCCCGGGCGGCGGGGGCGGCGGGGGGCTCTGTCCTGCACAGCCGCCACATCACTGGCAGCGAAGAGGCTGTGAGCTTTTGGGGGCTGAACGTGCAAGAGGAAAAAGAGCTTGTGCTCATCATTGCTGACAAAGAGCACAAGCTGCCCATCATGAAAGCCATAAACGAGGCCTGCGGCATGCGCAGCAAAGCCCAGGGCGTGGTAATATCCTTACCCATCGATTCGGCCCTGGGGCTGGGGGAAGGGGAATAATGCAAAAAGGGAAGGGCCAGGCAAAACGCCGGGCCCTTTTTTCTGTGGGCCTTCCGGTACCGCCGCCGGCTTAGGGCGGGGCCAACAAGGCCTCGGCACAGCGCAGCCCGTCTACGGCGGCGGACACGATGCCCCCCGCATAACCCGCGCCCTCCCCGCAGGGGTATAGCCCACGGGCCAGGGGGGACTGGAAGGAAGCGTCCCGGAGGATGCGCACAGGGGAAGAGCTGCGGGTCTCCGGCCCGGTAAGCGCCGCGTCCCCCCAGTCGAACCCCTGAAGCCTGCGGCCCAAAATTGGCAGGGCTTCCCGCAGGGATTCCACGATATAGGAAGGCAGGCAGCAGGCAAGGCTTCCGGGCATTACACCAGGGCGGTATGTGGGCGTTACGCCGGCAAAAGCCCGTGTGGGGCGGTTTTCCAGCAGATCCGCCACCCGCTGGGCCGGGGCGCAATAGGACGAGCCCGCAGCCTGGAACGCCGCCTGTTCAATCCCCTGTTGGAGGGATACCCCGGCCAAAGGGCCGCTGCCCCCAAAATCGGCGGGGCTGACCCCGACCAGCAAGGCGGCATTGCTGTTTCCCCCGTCCCGGGCCCAGGGGCTCATGCCGTTGGTAACCACGCCCCCCAGCTCGGAAGCGGCGCCCGTCACCGTGCCCCCCGGGCACATGCAGAAGGTGTACACCCCCCGGCCGTTGGCCAGCTGGCAAGAAAGCTTGTAATCCGCCGCGCCCAGGGCCGGATGCCCGGCAAAAGCCCCGTACTGGGCCTTGTCGATAAGGGCGGCGGGGTGTTCGATGCGGGCGCCCAGGGAAAAAGCCTTGGGCTCCATGGGCAGCCCTGCCCGGTGGAGCAGGCTGAAAATGTCCCGGGCGCTGTGGCCCACAGCCAGGATGGCCTGCCCGCAGGGGATATCCTCTGGGCGGCCCCGGCTGGCCACCGTTATCCCAGACAGCCGCCCCTGGCGGATTGTGAAGCTTTCCACCCGGGCCGAGAAACGCACCTCCCCTCCCAGCGCCACAATCTGCTCCCGGATGGCCCGGACCACACCAGGCAGGCGGTCTGTGCCGATGTGGGGCTTGGCGTCGGTCAGGATCTCCTGTGGGGCCCCAGCCTTTACCAGCTCTTCCAGCACCTTGCGGATGCGCCCATCCCCGGTGCCGGTGGTCAGCTTGCCGTCGGAGAAAGCCCCGGCCCCGCCCTCCCCGAATTGTATGTTGCATTCAGGGTCCAGCGCCCCTGCCTGCCAAAAGCGTTCTACCGAGTGCTTCCGCTCTTCCACGGGCAGCCCCCGCTCTAATACCAAAGGCCGCTGGCCGCACTGGGCCAGCAAAAGGGCGGCGAACAGCCCCGCCGGCCCCAGGCCGATGACCACCGGGCGCTGGCCGGGCGGCTTTGCTGGGGGAAGGGCATACCGGTAGGGCTGGGCTTTCTGGACGGAACTGTCCCGGGCCCGGCCCAGCAGCCTGGCTTCCCCCTCTGCCTGTACCTCCACTGTGCAGACAAAATGCACCTGGCCCTTCTTCCGGGCGTCTACCGAACGTTTGGCAAGCTGGACTGGGCCCAGGGCGCTGGCAGGGGCCCGCAGTTTTTTGGCGGCCGCCTGGCGCAGGTCTTGGGCGGTATAATCCAGCGGAAGGTGCAGGCCGGATATTCGCAGCATAGTCCCCCTCTTTTCTCTATGTGATCGACGCCCCAGCGGCGGCGGCCCCGGCGGCCAGGCCGGTCAGCCAGGCCCAGTGCAAGTTATAGCCGCCGCAGTCCCCGTCCAGGTCCAGCATTTCCCCGGCCAGGTACAGGCCGGGCTGTTTTTTTGAGCCCATGGTACGGCAGTCCACCTCCGCAAGGGGCACGCCGCCCGCCGTCACCTGGGCGCCCTCCCAAGAGGTACAGGGCCCCACTGGCAACCGCCAGCCTTTGGCCATCCCGGCCGCCCGGCGCAGTTCCCCCGAGGAAAGGCTTCCCAGGGGCCTCTCCCCTACGAACCCCAGCTGCTTTGCCAGGTGCTGCCCCACCCGCAAGTTCAGCACCCCGGAGAACAGCTCCCGTGCCAAAAGGGCGGGGCGCTCCCGCTGCAGGCTGGTAAAATACGCCGTCAACCCCTGGGCCGTAAAATCCTGGGCCAGGTCTAACACCACCTCGCCCTGCCGGCCCCCCAGCCGGGCGGACAGCTGGAAAATGCAGATGCCCGAAACCGTCCCGTCCCCAAAAAGCACCTCGCCGCTTTCGGCCCACACTTCCCGGCCCGCCGCCCATAAAGCTGCCCTGGCCTTGCAGCGCATGCCTTTCAAAGGCGCGGCGTCCTTTCGGGGGCAGCTTAACGGCGTAAGGGAGGGCCGCAGCTCGGTTATTGTATGCCCCAGGCTTTGGGCCAGGCCATAGCCCTTTTCCCCGCAGCTGTGCCTGGGGGAAGCCATGCCGCCACAGGCCAAAACGCACCTGCCCGCCCACAGCCTGCCCCCCGCCTTTGAGGACAGGAGGAAGCCCCCCTTATGGGGCTGGGCAGCTGTTGTTTCGAATCCGCACAGCAAGGAAACGCCCTGCTCTTCACATCCCTGCCACAAAGCCCGCAGCACAGCAGAGGCCTGCAAACTGTATGGGTACACCCGGCCTTCTTCATCCGTGCGGGTAAGCACCCCCAGCCGGGAGAAAGCCCCCAGCACCCGCCCCACCGAATCCCCAGCCAGCATCCCGCCGGCGGCTTCCACGTCCCCATGGTAATGGGCGGGGCCCATGTGGGTATTGGTCAGGTTGCAGCGGCCGTTGCCCGTGGCCAGCAGCTTTTTCCCCGGCTTGGGGTTCCCCTCCAGCAAAGCCACGCTGCCTGGGGGCAGCCGCCTAGCGGCGGCATAGGCTGCCATCAAGCCCGCGGCCCCGGCCCCTACAATGGCCAGCCGCACCCGCTCCATTTACAGCACCAGGCCCAGCAGGCCATAGGACAACGCGCACATGATGACGTCCGCGATGAACGTGCCCCCGACGACGGAAACCATGGCGGACTTGAAGTCCATCTTCATCAACGCCGCCGCCAAAGAGCCTGTCCAGGCCCCGGTACCGGGCAGGGGGATGGCCACAAAGATGAGCAGGCCCAATGTCTTATACCGGTTGATCTTGTCGAACTTGCTGCGGCCTTTCTCCTCCATGCGGTCCACCAGCCTGACCAGGCGGGTATTGCGCATCCAGCCAAAAATCTTGTTGATGAACAGCAAAATAAAGGGCGTGGGCAAAATGGTGCCCACCAGGCAGATGAAAAACGCGGGCCATATCTCCACCTGCAGCAGCTTTGCCGCCAGGATGCCCCCCCGCAGCTCGATGATAGGCATCAGCGAAAGCAAAAAAACGGTCAGCTCCCCTGGGATCGTTTGGCTGAAAAACGCCACCAGGGCTTGTACGATTCCTTCCATAGCGTATGGTTCCTTTTCTGTTTCAAGATTTATAAACCTTATTATACGGAAAACCCCGGGGATATATTTCTTTTTAAGAATTAACTGCCAAAAACCTCCCACATCCCTTTCACCGCACGCGTTTCAACTTGCCGCCGCACAGGCAGCGGTAGCGCCAAGGGGCTTTCACCACCTTGCTCATGCGCATCCGCCTGATCTCCTTGCCGCAATCCTCGCACCGCAGCAGGTACTTGTCTTCTTCCCGGCGCAGGGGCTGGGGGGCGCCGTCCAGCTTCACTGTGCGCTGGATGCGGGTGCCCAGGGCCTGGTTCACCTTCTGGGCATGGGCTTTCCACTTTTCCCCGTGGTTGCCGCAGCCTGGGCAGGTGTGCAGCAGCTCGTGAAGCAGCGTCTCCCATAAAAGGGGCAAGTCATCCAGGATGCGGGAGGATACCTGGATGGTATACGCCCCCTCCTGGAAGATACAGCAGCCCAGCCGCCGCTGGACCCGGGTATTCACCTCCACCCCCTGCCGGATATGGGGCGAGACCGGGACGCCCAGGGCCAGCAGCTGTACACAGGCGTCTGCCAGCATGTTGTCCAGCCATTCCTGGGCCATCAGGCGTCCTTCCCCGGCACAAAATAGTACAGGTCCCGCTGGGAAGCCGGCTTGAAGCGCCCTGTACGGGCGGTGGCGTGGTGTACGTCCAGCACCAAAACCTCGATCATATCTGCAAAGCCATGCTGGTAAGGCGTGCCATAGTGGTCGGTAAGCTCCCGTATGGCCTCTTCCTTTTCCTCTGGATCTTGGCAAATGCGTACAGAGCCGTAGAAAACGATGCTCTCATAGGGCAGGTGGCAGCTGCGCACGCCCTTGGGCACCTCTTCCGACGTACCGTAAAGCATATAGGTTGCCTTTGGGTTTTGCCGGACGAGCCCTAGCTTTTTGCCTTTTTTGCTGCAATGCATGTACAATTTGCCATCCTTATAGGCGTGGTTAATAGGGATGGCATAGGGCCACTCCCCATCAAAGAGGGTAAGGCAGCCCGTTTCATGGCGGGAACAGATCTCCTCCACCTTCAGCCGGGCCGCCTCCCCATGGATGGCATGGTATTTGGTGGGGCTCTTCTCTGGCAGCTTTTGATAATCCGGGTCTTTCACCACCATGCGCTCGGTCCATTCCCACTCCTCCGGGATGAGCAGGCACTCCATGCAGCGCAGGTCGTGGACATTGCCGGGGAAGCGGAAAGCGTCTGTCCCGGCAAACATGCGGCCCTCCAGGCTGATGACCTCATACTCCTTGGGCACAATAGAAGCAAGGGTGCGTATCCTCCCAATCTTCTCCATGATATCCACCATACGGTACAAAGGGGGGTACAAAAAAGCCATGAAGCATGCCCCTCCTGTACCCTGTACCGCCCTTTCTTTTAGTATTTTCCTTGGGGCCCCAATCGAATCTTTGTACGCATCCATTATACCATGGGCCCGCGGCCAGCGCAAGCCATATTTTGACAAGCCAGCCGCGGGCCGCCAAAACCCGCAAACCGGCCCCTCCGGTCGCTTCCGCTCAGTCAGCCTTCCCGCTCCCCATACGGGCCCCTGCCTGTTGGATGCGGCCCAGGGCAGCGTCATACTTTTTGCCCAAGATGCGGAAATATATCTCAAACCCCAGGCAGAACACCGCAAAGATCACGAAAAAGATCAGCACAAACAGCCCCCAAGCCCCCAGGTTTTCCATGGGGAACCAGCCGAAAGCCCAGGCGAAAGCCCCGCACACCACAAAGGCCGGCACACAGAACAGGGCCATGCGCACATAGTAGCTGGGCTTTTTCAGCACTTGCCCAGAGAAAAAGATATATTGCAGCACCGTGATGATGCCGCACAGTGCCAACAGCTGGTAAACGGTGGCGCAGGCAATTGTGCCATCCCCCCAAAAAGTGTCGATAAGGGTGTAAATGCAAAGGGCCCCGGTGAAGCTTAGGCAGCCCCATGTTTTAATCTCCCCTACAAGTTTCAAGAATTTCCCCATGCTACTTTCCTCCTTGTCATAGCCCTAATCTCTTCTTCAGCCCTGCCGCGTACTGCCTGGAGACGTATACAGCCTCGCCGTTGCGCAGGGTAAGCCGCAGCCTGCCGCCCAGGTCTGGCCGCAGGGACCGGATGGCATTGAAATTGACAATGGCCGACTTGCTGGCCCGGAAAAACCCCGCGGGGGCCAGCCGCTCCTCCAGCTCATACAGGCGCAGGGGCGTTTCATATACCTCTTGCGCAGTGTACAGGAACGTCTTCTTGTCCACTGTGTCCAGATACAGAATCTTTTCCGGCTCTAACAGGTAGGTCTGCCCCGCCCGGGCCCCTGCCACCTTCTTGTCCCATATCTGCAAGGATGCCAGCAGCTTTTGTATACGCCTGTCCGCCTGCCTGCACCGGATGAGCACCTCGGTCTCGGGCAGGGATGGGTCTTCCTGGATGGTTATTTTCATCCTCCACTCCCCCTTTGTAAACGTCTTGTGGCCACGCTGCCAGTATAGCCCATCCCGCCGGGCATTACAAGGGCTTTTGCCCCATCTGCGCGCCTGCGGGGGTAAGGTGCCGCTTTGCCTGGGCGAAATGCATGCCATAACCGCTTCCGCCCGCCAAAGGTCGCCTCCAACTAAAAAAGCGCCCGCGGAATGCAGGCGCTTTCTTGTTTGACACTATGGCTTCATATATTTTTCCAACAGCCGGGCAATCTCCCGTATGTCGATGGGCTTTGCCACGTGGGCGTTCATGCCGCAGTCCAGGCAGCGTTTGATATCTTCCGAAAAAGCGTCCGCCGTCATGGCGATGATGGGGATATCCTTGTCCGGATGGTCCAGGGCGCGTATTGCCCTGGCGGCTTCATAGCCGGTCATCACCGGCATGCGGATGTCCATCAGGACGGCGCTGTAATGGCCTGGCTGGGCGGCTGTCAGCATATCGACGCACTGTTTGCCGTTTTCCGCCCGGTCCAGCTGTAAGCCCAGGTCCGACAGCAACTCTTCGGCAATCTCCCAGTTCAGGTCGTTGTCCTCTGCCAACAGGATATGCCTGCCGCTGAAATCCGTCCGTTCCTCCGCCTTCGGGGCCGGGTTTTCCTCCTCCTCGCCGGCAAACTTCCGCAGGCCATAGAAAAGGGTGGACTTGAACAAGGGCTTGGATATAAAGCCGTTGATGCCAGCCGCCCGCGCTTCCTCTTCGATCTCGCCCCAATCGTAGGCGGAGATGAGCAGTATAGGCATGTCCTCCCCCAGCTGGTTGCGGATTGCCTTGGCTGTGGCAATGCCGTCCATGTCTGGCAGCTTCCAGTCTAACAGAATAACCCGGTAATCCTCCCGCTTCTTCTTCCGCGCCTGAACCATCCGCAGGGCCTCCTCGCCGGAAAGGGCCCAGTCGGCCTTGATGCCGATGGACAGCAGCGCCCCCACTGTGCTTTCACACAGCTGGCGGTCGTCATCCACCACCAGCATGTTCCAGGGCGGCAGCACCATGTCCACCTCGGCCACATCGGCGATTTCCATGTCCAGCGTCACGTTGAACTCTGTCCCCACGCCCTGCTGGCTCTCCACCTCGATCGTGCCGCCCATGGCGTCCACAATATACTTGGTGATGGCCATGCCCAGGCCCGTGCCCTCGGTGCGGTGGATGCGGGTGTTGTCCTCCCGCGTAAAGGAATCGAATACCTTCGCTTTGAATTCCTCCGACATGCCCATGCCAGTATCCTTCACCTGCAGCAAGATGCGCACATAGCCCTCCCCCTTGGGCGACTCAATCTCCCGCAGGGTAATGTCGATGGAACCGCCCTCTGGGGTAAACTTGATGGCGTTGGAAAGGAAATTCAGCAGCACCTGGTTCAGCCGGACGCTGTCGCAGCAGACATTCTCCGCGTAGATATCATAGGTAGAGACGTTGAAGTTCTGATGCTTCGCGCGTATCTGCGGCTGGACGATGCTGACAATGCTGTCCATCACCTCCCGCAAAGAGACCTGGTCTATGTTCAGGCTCATCTTGCCGCTTTCAATCTTGGACATATCCAGCACGTCGTTGATCAGCCCCAACAGGTGCTGGCTGGAGAGGGATATCTTCTTCAGGCAGTTCTGCACCTGCTGGTGGTTGTCCATGTTGGCGGTGGCGATAGCCGTCATGCCCACAATGGCGTTCATGGGGGTGCGGATATCGTGGCTCATATTGGACAGGAACTCGCTTTTGGCCTTGTTGGCCTGCTCTGCGGCCCTTTGCGATTCTACCGCTAGGTTCAGCGCATTTTCCGAGGTCTTCCGGGCCTCGTCCAGGGCGGCCATCTGGCGGCGGGTAAGCCGGAAATAGTACAGGAAAATGGCCATCAGCACAATCAGGATAATGGCGCAGCTGCCCAGCACCAGGCCTGTCCAGGCGCCGCCCAGGCCGCTTACGGCCTCGTCCAGGGCGCCGTAGGGCATGGCCGTAACCAGGTACCATTCGGAATTGGGCAAAGAGGTACAGTATAGGTGCCTGCGCTCTCCAGGCAGATGGTAAACCGCCGAATAGGGTTCGTTGCGGTGCATAGCCTCATACAGGTCCTGGATATGCCGCTCGGCCTCCTCCGTACTCTGGCTTCCATACAAGTCCCGCAGCCGGTCAAAATAGTTGCCCCGGTAGGCGTCCGAGCTATGGATGACGAACGTGCCGTCCTTACGGATAACATGGGAATATACCAAGGAACCCGTGTCTGTGGCATCCAAGGCCAGAATCCGTTTGAAATAGTCCACCGGCAGGCTTGCCACCAGGGCAATGCACTCCTCGCCGCTTTTCATCTCATAACGGGTGTGCACCCCGATGAGCACCACGTTCTCCTCCTGGCTGTTGGTGCCCACAGCCACCTTTTTTTCAGAGTTTTGCAGGGAATGCAGGAACGGCTGGGGGTCTGTCACCCGGACCGGGTCCCCATACAGCATCTCGAAATCGCCGTCCGCCGAATATAGCGCCAGGCTGGAGAACCCCCTTTCATGGGCGTTGGCGCCCATAGACGCCGCCAGCGTGTCATAATCGGCGCTTTCAGGTGGGAAATTGCTAATGATGCCCTCAATCTGGGATAGGTTGTAGTCTATGGTGGTCTCAAAGTGCATGGAGATACGCTCGTTGAGGCCGGACATATAAATCGTGCCGATCTCGCTGATGGTAGCCGAGCTTTGGACATTCATATAGTAGGCGAGGAAACTGAAGACAACCACACATAACAGCACCACCAAGGCCAGGCTGACCTGCAAAAAGCGCATGGTGTGGTTTCTCATGTAGACAGCCCCTCCTGGAAGCTGCGGATGGCAGCCACAGTCCTTTCATAGTCTTTCTTAACCTGCTCTGCCAGGGGCCCGGCCTCTGGGCTGGGGCCGCCGCGCAGGGCCTCTGTCAGGCTAGAGCTGGACTCTTGCAAGACGGTGAAGCCCAGGTTCTGGCACATGCCCTTGATGGTGTGGGACGCCCGGAAAGCTTCTTCATAGTCCCCGGCAGCCAGGGAATCCAAAAGCAAGGCATAGCTTTTGTCGTCCAAGAACTTTAACACGAACTTCTGGATAAACTTGTCGCTGGGCAGGCGGCCCCGCACCTCTTCATAATTCCCGCCCAAAGCGGCATAGCACTCTTGCAAAGTCATGGGGATACGCTCCTCTCTTAAATGGACCCCGCGCAGGGGAAATGGGTTTTACTCTATATCAGGCCAAACAGCATTTCTGGTTTTCCTCTTCCTCCCCCAGGCGTTTCAGGCCTGGCCTTCTTCCTCCTGGCTCTCAATGGGGCTAAGGGACTGGTCGGCATAGCTGTCCCCCGCCGTCTCCAGGCTGCGCAGGGACCTGTCGTAAAACTGGAAGCGGCCGCGGCCAGACTGCTTCACCGCGTACAAGGCCTGGTCGGCCGCCTTCAACAGGGAATTAAACACAGGCTCTACCAACTCGGTGGCGGCCACGCCCATGCTCATAGAAATGGTGAAGCCCTGGAAATCCCCGCCGCTGATGGACCCGTAGATACGGCGGATGATGGCCTCCAGCTCCTGCTGGTATTCCAGGAAGATGATGAACTCGTCCCCGCCCACGCGGGCCGCGATATCGCCGCCGCGGACGTTCTGCCGCAGCAAATCCGCCACATGGGCCAGCACGTGGTTGCCAAAAGCGTGGCCGTACGTGTTGTTGGCGTCCTTGAAATGGTCCAGGTCAAAGAAAGCCAGGGCAAAGTTGCTGTCCGGGTGGGTCTTCATGCGGGCCTCAATCTGCTTGCGGGCGCTGGTCAGGTTCAACAGGTCCGTCAGCCCGTCATAGGAAGCCATACGCTCTAGGGACTCCAGGTTGGTGCGCATCTCATGGATATCCACGGCCTTGCCGATGGTGCCGGTCATCTGGGGGGGCTCGTCGCCCTCCCAAACGGTCTGCATGATGAAGCGGAACCACCGGGGCTTGTTTTCGTGCATCAGCCGGCATTCATAGCTGACCACCGGGTGGTCTGGGGTGGTGTGCTCCAGCATATCCAGCATGGTTCTCCAGTCGCTTTCGTCTGCCAGGCCCCGCACCCGCTGGTCGTGGAGGGGGTCCATGATCACGTCCTCCAGCCCCAGCCACTTGGCCCCGAAAGAGTTCAGGGAGACCATGGGCGGCGAGACCGTATACTCGAACTGCACCTCCTTGCTCATGGCGGCAAAGAAGCTGTACTTCATGCGCTCGTGCTCCAGCAGCTGCAGCGTCCGGTTCGAGGCGCTTAGCTCTTGATGCCGGGACATATCCTGCATCACGCTTTCCAGCTCCGCCTTGCTGGGGCCGGTATGTTCCTTGGGCGCCATCTCTTCCTGCAGGCTGTCGGCAATATCAGCCAGGCATTCCAGCAGCAGGGGGTTGAACGTGCCGCACTCCCCGTTCACGATCATCTCCACGGCCTTTTCGTGGGTAAAGGGCGGCTTATACACCCGCTTGCTGGTCAGGGCGTCGTACACGTCCGCCAGCGCCACGGTCTGCGCCGCAATGGGGATCTCGTCGCCCTTCAGGCCGTCGGGGTAGCCGCGGCCGTCATACCGCTCGTGGTGCCAGCGGCAGATGGCATAGGCAAACTTTACCACCCGCTCCCCTTGGTAAACCGGCAGGCTCTCCAGCATCTGGGCGCCGATAATCGAGTGGGTCTTCATGATGGCGAATTCCTCTTGGGTCAGCTTGCCTGGCTTATTGAGGATCTTTTCATCTATGGATATCTTGCCAATATCATGCAGGGCCGAGGCCATGCCCATGGAGGCCACGTCGTCGCTGGTAAGGCCGTAGCGGTCGGTTTTTTCCATCAGGCGGCGCAGCAGCAGTTCTGTCAGCGTGCGCACATGGAGGACGTGCATGCCGCTTTCGCCGTTGCGGAACTCCACAATATGGCTGAGGATATCCACCATCAGGGCGCTGTTCTGCTGCTTCTCGTAAATCTGCTCGGCCACCAGGTTTTCCAGATCCTTCTGCTTGGCATACAGTAAAATGGTGTTTTTCACACGGCGGTGGACGATCTGGGCGTCAAAAGGCCGGCTGATAAAGTCGGTGATGCCCATTTCAAAGGCCTGGTCGATCCGGGAGGGGTTGTTCTCCGCCGAGATCATGATGACCGGCGTGGCCTCGATCCAACGGCGCTGGCTCATCACCTCCAGCACGCCGAAGCCGTCCAGCTTGGGCATCACGATGTCCAAAAGCACCAGGGAAATCTCCGCGCTGTGGTTCTGCAGGACAGCCACTGCCTGCAGCCCGTCCTCCGCCTCCAGCGTTTCGTATTCGTTCTCCAGCATATCCACTAAAATCGAGCGGTTCATTTCCGAATCATCCACGATCAGGATCTTTTGTTTTCTTATATTGCTCACTTGAAAGCAGCATCCTCTCTAAAAAACGTTTCCTATCCAGAAACCGGAAAGTACAAAAACGGTTCGATTTCATACAAAAAAAGCAGACTGCACTACCTTTTCATCCTCTATTTTAGTATAAACTTCCGTAAAGTGCAATAGCTTTTTCTCTTTTTCCCACTTGCCGCCCTATGAAAATTTTCGCAAGGACACATGTCCTCTATCTAAAAGATGACGCGCCCTGTCCAAAGCAAAAAAGCAAAGGCACATTCTCAAAAAGAAAATGCGCCCTTACCTCTGTTCCAGTCCATTTCCCTGTTCCCGGTAATCCCGGGGGGATACCCCGAAACGCTCCCGGAAGCGCCGGTAAAAATAACTGGAATTCTCATACCCCACCGCGCGCAGGACCTCCTCTACCGGAAGGCGGCCCTCCCGCAGCAGCTGGGCCGCCTTTGCCAGGCGTTTTTCCAGCAGCAGCTCTTTAAAGGTCCTGCCGGTTGCCTGGCGTATAGCCGAGCTCAGGTAGGATAAGGATACATGGCGTTCCTCTGCCAGGCGGCCCAAGTCGGCCCGGCGGTAGTCTTCCTCAATCTCCCGCAGGGCTGCCAGCACCACGCCGCCCCCTTGTACCTCCCCCCCAAGGGACAGGTCTTCCACATGGTTGAGAAGCTGCAAAAGCAGCAGCCCCATGGTGGCCTGGTCGATGCGCCGGGCGTTTGCCTGGAGGAACACGGCGCTATACACCAGGTTCTCCACCAGGTTCTGTACCTGGGCGGCGCCCGCTACCCGGAAATGTAAGTAGCGGATCCCCCCGCCGCCCCGGCGCAGCCCGCCCAAGAGGAATCCCCCCAGGACATTGTCTGTGCCGATAAGCCTCAAAGCATGGTCGAAAAACTGGGGAAGGACCACAAAGTCCACACCGATATCGGCCTCCCCAGCCCGTTCCACCTGGTGCCGCGCGTGCTGGTTAAGGAAAAGCAGCTCCCCAGCCCGCAGGGTAAGGGGCGGGCCACCGTCCACCCGGTGTATGGTCTGCCCCTGGCACATGTACATGGCCTCCATGTAGTTGTGGGAATGGGCGGGGAACCCCACAAAGCGGGTATGGGGGCGCGCAGCCAGCATGCGGCCCTGGCCGAGGAGCTTTTCCGTATCCACCGTGAATCCCCGCTGGCAAGCATGCGGCGCCTGCCCGCCGGCCAGCAGCCGTTCTTCCTCCGGCGTAAGGCGCCGCAGCTTTTCCATCAATTCTTCCCGCATCCTGGTCGCCTCCGGCGGCTTAAGGGACTTTTTTGAGGAAAAAGTCCCTTAAGGATCTTCAAAAACCTTCGCCTGCCATCCTGGCAGATCCCCGGCCCGTCGGCCGCCGCGCGGCCCCGTGGAAAGCGGCTGCCCTACCGGCAGCCCGCTTTCCACTGTTTTGACAAAGTCAAAACAACGGGCCGGGGGGCGGCGCACCCGCTTTTTAGGTGTGGATGTCCAGCAGCTTCTGCTTCAGCTCGCCCTCCAAACGGCCGATCTCCGCCTCGGCGGCACGGCGGCGGGCACGCCCCTCGTCCTGGATCTTTACCACCTCGTCCAGCGTCTGGATCAAGGACTGGTTGGTATAGCGCAGGGTTTCCATGTCCACCACGCCCCGTTCCGATTCCCGGGCCGTCTCGATGGTGCTCATCTTCAGCTTCTCCGCGTTCTTGCGCAGCAGCTCGTTGGTCATGTTGGAGACTTCCCGCTGGGCCCGCACAGCCTGCTCGGAATGGGCCACGCCCAGGGCCAGCACCATCTGGCTCTTCCACAGGGGGATGGTGTTCACCAGGGTAGACTGTATCTTGTCCGTCATAATCTTGTCGTTGTTCTGCACCAGGCGGATCTGGGGGGACATCTGTACGCTGACCATGCGGGTCAGTTCCAGGTCGTGCAGCTTCTTCTCAAAATTGTCGCACAGCTGGGCAAAATCATTGGCGGCCTGGGCGTCCTCTGCCAGGCCTGTGCGCTGGGCCTTGGCCTTCAGTTCCACCAGCGTGGTGGAACGTTCTTTTTCCAGCTTCTTTTTACCCGCGATGATGTACATGGAAAGCTCTTTGTGGTAGTTCAGGTTCATCTCATACAGCTTGTCCAGCATCACCACGTCTTTCATCAGCTGCACCTGGTGGGCCTCCAACGCGGCGGCGATCTTGTTCACGTTCACCTCGGCGGAATCATACCGGGCCTTCATGGCGGTTATTTTGTTGCCCGTATTCTTGAAGAAGCCGAAAAAACCCTTTTTCTCCTCCTCGTCGATATCAAACCCCTTCAGCTCTACCACCAGGCTGGAGATCTGCTCCCCCACCTCGCCCAAGTCCTTGGTACGCACATTGTTCAGGGCCGTGTCGGAAAAGGAGGCGATCTTCTTCTGTGCCGCCGCGCCGTATTGCAGCACCATGGTGCTGTTGCTCAGGTCGATCTTTTCAGAAAACTCGTCCACCACCTTCTGCTCCTCCGGCGTAAGGACGCTCTCGTCCAGCGTTGTGGGCTGGGCCTTTTCCTCTTCGGGCGGGGCCTCGGGCTCCAGCGTAAGCGCCGGCGGCTCAGAACCCTCCAGCGTCAGGGTGGGGATGCCGGGGGCTTCCTGTTCCAATGTCAGCTTCCTTTCGTTTTCCATGTTCTGTCCCTCCTGGTTTTTACTTGCAAAACAGCCTGGCCGCAAAACGATATGGCCATGCCCCGCATTGCCATGCGGGGCTTATTGGCGGCGCCCTACAGCTTCCCTTTCCCCTCCACAAACCCCTCTTGCTTCAGCATGGACTCGAACACGGTGATGTCCGCCGAGATGTCCATGGCCTCGTCGGTAAACAGGGAATCCAGCTGTTTTTCAAAGGCGTCGGCCACCGTATGCATCATCCCCGCGATATTGAACATGGTGGAGGTGATGTTCTCCCCTTTCACCGACTGCTTCGACAGCCGCTCGTAGCTGTTCAGCAGCTTCAGTGTGGTGGGCAGGTAATAGTTCATGAATTTCCGTATCTGGGGGGCCTTCTGGGGGTGGTCGGCAATATAGTGGAAAATGTCCGCCGAGGCCCGCTCCATGCGGTCTATGTCTTCCGACAGGGCTTCGTCCGGGATAGCGTCGTTGGCGGCCCGCAGCTTCTTCAGATAGCCGTTGCCCTCGTCAATCAGCTTATCCACCTCCGGGTTCCCCGTGCGGGAGGGCTTCTCCTCCTCTTTCGGCTGAGGCTTGGGCTCTTCCTTCGGCTTTTCCGGCTCGATGGGCACGAACTGCTTCTTCCCTTTGAACAGCGCCGCAGAGCCCAGGAACACCAGCACCAGCACCAGGGCGAACACCCCGAAATGCGCCAGGTCATATAAAGGGAACAGCTGGGAATACAGCACAGCCGCGGCCCCCGTGATATAGAACTTGGCGGGGCTGCCCTTATACACCAGCTTCATGGGCGGCATCTGGGGCGGCGGGGCCGGGGTCACGCCCGCGGGCCTGCGGGCCCCCTGCCCCTGGGGGGGCGGGTACGCCGCCGGGGCGGGGGGTATGGGCCGCTGGGCCGTCTGCCGGGTTTGGGGCGGGGGCTGCCGGTACGCGGCCTGCTGGCGGTACTGGGGGGGGACCTTGTTGGTAGGGCGGGGCGGCGGGACGGGCCCGGGCCCCTGCTGGTAATTCTTATAATAGGGCCGGGCCGGCCCTTGCCCCGGCTGGCCCGCCATCCCTGTGGTAAAGCCGTTTATGGCGCCTTCAATCCCCGCCACGGCCTTGCCCACGCTGTCGGCCAGCTTGCCCGCCCCGGCGCCTGTCAGTGTTTTATATACCTGGGAGGCACGGAACTCCTCCTCTAAAGGCCTGTTACCGTTTTTGTTCATGCGTGACCCACCCGGCCCCACGCAGGCGCAGGGCCTTTCCTTTCTTTATATAAAATATGCGGCGCTTTTCCTAAGCTTTTCCATTTGCTCCTTTTCCACAAAGAGGGGCCCTGTTGCCCCATATTTATTGTACGAGGAAACCTGCCCCCTGTCAACCTGCCTGGGGATATATTTTTTGGCAATTTTCACAGCGGGCGGGCGGGCCCCACCTGGCAGTATAAAGCGCGGGCCTGGGCCCCGGCGCATATATCCCCGGAAAAGGCCGTGGCGCAGCCCGCCGCCACCCCCCAGCGCAAGGCCTCTTCTACGCCGCCCTGGCCAAGGCCATAGAGGAAGCCTGCCACCAGGGAATCCCCCGCCCCAACGGCGGAAACGGCCCTGCCTTTGGCGGCGCGGCAGAAAAAGCGCCTGCCCCGGGCGTCTACCAGAAGCGCGCCCCGCTCCCCCATGGAGACCACCACGTTCTGCGCGCCCATGGCGCACAGCCGCTGGGCGCAGGCCGCCGCCTCCCCTATCCCCGATACCGGCGCGCCGGAAACCCCGCCCAGCTCTTCCAGGTTGGGCTTGATGAGGAAAGGCCGCGCCGCCAATGCCGCCAACAAGGCTTCGCCCGTGGTATCCACCACCGTTCGCACCCCTTCTTTGGCAAAGGCCAGAAGCCGCGCGTACACGTCCGCAGGCAGAGAGGCCGGTACGCTGCCCGCCAGCACAAGGCCGTCCCCCGGGCCCAGGGCAGAGAGCTTCCCCCCCAGCCGGCTTACCGCCGAAAGGGGCACAGGGGGCCCCTCCCCGTTCAGTTCGGTCACACTGCCATCCGGGTGCGCCGCCTTATAATTGACGCGGGTACAGCCGGAAGCCAGGAACAGGAAATCCGCCGGGCAGCCCGCCGCCTCCAGCCGGGCGGCCGCTTCCCGCCCGGTAAAGCCAGCGGCAATGGCCAGGGCCCGGTTCCCCACCCCCAGGGAGGTAAGCGCCCGGGAAACGTTTATCCCCTTGCCGCCAGCCCGGAACACCCCCTGGCCGCAGCGGTTCACCCCGCCCGGCACAATAGCCCCCGCCGGGACGCACAGGTCCAGGGCCGGGTTCAGCGTTACCGTATATATCATAATAAATTCACATCCTTACAGTATTCTTACGATATCCTATCAGTTTGCATAATTCCACAGGCCCCGGGGCAATGCCGGGAAAACATGAAAAAAACAGGCGGCCCATGTATAACTGGGGCCGGAACGCCCATATTAAGACGTGTTTGCACCATTTGCACAGCAAGAATCTCTGTACAGAAAGGGTTTTGACCATGACAGCAAAGCATGATACAAAGAAACTCCCTAAGATCCTGGCACTGGCCCTGTGCGCCCTGACGCTGCTGGCGCTGGCCGCCTGCGGGGACGGCAAAGCGGGCAGCACCGTATCCTCCGCTATGTCCCAGGCGGGCAGCAGCGTAAGCGGCGCCGTAAGCAAGGTGGAATCGAAGGTGGAATCCGCTTTGGACACAGACAGCAGCCGAGACGACGACGGCCCAGCCGGGAGCAGCCGGCTGGAAAGCTCTAAGGATATCTCCCAGGACCCGGACGGGAAAGGCAGCTCGCTGGCGGAATAGAAAAAACCGCATGCCTGACAAGGCCCCCATGGGGCCGGGCTTAAGGGCGGCACGTGGGAAAAGGGCTTTCAAGCGGCGCCTTCCCGTTATGGGCGCCCGGATCTAAGGGGCTGTTACCAAAAGGGGCCCGCCAGCGTCTAATAGGCGTGTGGCGGGCCCCTTCTTTGTCATCCCTTGGCCTTATACCGCAGCAGCCGCTGCTTGTCCTCCTTTGGCACCCGGTACGATTCCCGTATCTTCTGGATGCTCTTGTTCTGGGTGAAGGCGGGCAGGCTCTGCCTTTGCAGCAGCCGCAGCGTGGGCCCGGGGAACTTCACATAGTAGACCGACACGGCCCAGGCTACCGCCATGCGCACGTAATACTGGGGCTGGCCCATGCCCTCTAACAGGGCCAGGGCCTCGCCGGCCTTGTCCTCTGTCGCATAATGGGAAAGCAGCATCACCACCGCAAAACGGGCGGTGAATTCCTCCTTAGAATGGAACAGCGGCAACAGGAAATCCCACATCATGGCCCGGTCCTCCTCTTGCTTCAGCTTGAAACTGCTGCAAAAGGTGTCGCACACCGCCCAATTATCGATCAAGGGCAGGAACCCCCTTACCAGGGGCAGGCGTTCCGCCATGGGGAGACCCATCCCGGCAATGACCATCCCCCGCAGCATCACCTCTTCGTACGAACCCGGCCGGCTTGCCGCCAAAAAGCCCGGCGCGTCTTGCCGGATAACCCTTTTGGCCAGGGCCCGGATGGCCGGTACCCGCACGCCGTAGGCCATGCTGGCCCCTGGGATAAGCCCTTCGTGGAATTTTTTATATTGGGGGTCCGCCTGGGCGGCCAGCTCTTCCAAGATGGCCCTGTAGCCTTCCCCCGCGGCGGGGGCGCTCACCCCTCCCCCTTCCCGGCCAGGCGGGCGATTAAGGCCAGCAGGTTGGGGATGGACTGGGACTTGTCGAACCCGGCGCAGTTCTCCCGCATAGCCTGCAGCCGCCGCTTCTCCTGCAGCAGGGAGGAGATCTCCTGGGCGAAATTGCCTTTCTGGATGCGCACGCACATGTCGTGGGTCTTCAGGAAATTGGCGTTGTCCTCCTCCTGGCCGGGGATCGCGTCGAACACGGCCATGGGCAGGTTGCAGGCCAGCGCCTCGGACACAGTGAGGCCGCCGGGCTTTGTCACCAGCAGGTCGGCGGCGTGCATGTACTTCTCCACCTCGTCGGTAAAATACAGCAGGCGGGTGGGCGCGCCGGCCCCGGCGGCGACCTCCTTTTCAAAGGCCTCGTACAGCCTCCGGTTCCGGCCGGTGATGACGATAATCTGCATGGGCACCGCGGTGGCGGCCAGTTCCCTGTACAGCCGGATGATGTTGGACACCCCGAAGCTGCCTGCCATGAAGAGAACGGTGGGCACCTGGGGGTCGAAATTCAGCTGGCGCAGCAGCATGGCGCTGTCGCTTTTGTCAAAGAACACCCCATGCACCGGGATGCCGAAGGGGTATACCTTCCCTTCCGGCACGCCGAAGGCCGCAAGTTCTGGCAGCATGTCCTGGCTGGCAACTACATAGGCGTCCACCTCCCGGGCGATATAGGCCCGGTGGGCGCCATAGTCGGTGATGATGCAGATCAGCGGCGCGGAGACAAGGCCGTCCGCCTTGAGGGCCGCCGCCATCTCGGTGGCGAAGGGATGGGTGGTGATGATGGCGTCCGGGCCGTAGGCCTCGATGGTGGGCAGCAGCAGGTTGCTGAAAAGGCCGCTTAGCTTGGGCACCAGGTTTGCAAAATGGTTCTGCTTGTTGGTCTGTTTATACAGCCGCCCGAACAGCGCCGGGGCTTTTTTCGCCATGAACAGGTAGCTGTCGCACACGGTCTTGTCCAACAGGCGGTTCACCGCCTTCAGCGTGTCCACCGTGATGACGTCGTAGCCGGTGTTGTCCCGGATGTATTCCTCCACGGCATTTGCCGCCCGCAGGTGGCCGCCGCCGGTGGCGGCTGTCAAAAGCATGATCTTCATGGTTTCAGTACCTCGTTCGGTTATATAAAGTGGGTTACAGGTATTGTAACATATTTCCGGGAAAAATTCCAGTTTTTTAATAAAATTGAAACCATTTCCCCGTTTACTTTTCACAGGGAAACCTGTATAATTAAGTCTGTACGGCGCATTTCTTGCCAGGGGTTTTTTCCCGGATGGCGGGAACGCTAAACCCAACACGCTTTTCGCCGCCTGCGCAGTACGGCTTTTTTTGCGCAGGCGTCCTGCCCGCGGTAAGCGCGGCGCGCTTTTTTATGGATAACGGACATATGGGTATAGAAGACAAGAGAGGATGGGAAAACGCATGGAAAACAAAAGGAAAATATGGGAAAAAGCGGCGGTTGCCGCGGCGCTGTCTCTGCTTTTGCTGGCAGGGGCCGCGGGCTGCTCGAAGCCGCCCCAGGAGGATCTCTCCTCCTTGGCCTCTTCCCAGGCGGACGACGCCTCCCTATTCCCGGTGGGGACCACCATGGGCGGGCGGAACATCGGCGGGAAGACCCTGGCCGAGGCCACGGAGATTGCCCGCAGCGCCCTGGAGGAGTCTGTCTCCGGCATTGAGATCACTGTGAAGTTCAAAGACGACACCGTACTGCTGCAAAAGGCGGATTTTACCATACAGGACGTGCTGGAACAGGAGCTTCCCAGGCTGTTGGAGGAACGCGCCCCCCAGGAGTATGAGCTGCCCTATGTGGCAGACCTGTCCCCCGCCGGGCGGCAAAAGCTGCAAGAAGCCGCGAAAGCCTGTTACGTCCAGGCAAAAGACGCCGGCATCGAAAGCTTCGACGGCGGCTCGGGTACGTTCTCCTTTTCCCAAGAGCAGGCCGGCAGCCGGGTGGACATGGCCGAAACCCTGAAAAGCGTGCGGCAGCTGCTGTCACAGAAGAACGGCGGCGCCATACAGGCGGCGTTTTTGGAGACCAAGCCCAAGCTGACAAAGGAATTTTTAAGCCAGAATTTCAAGCAGCTTTCTACCTATTCCACCACCTCTACCAATACGGAGAACGGCAACAGCAACATGCGCCTGGCCCTTTCCCACGTAAACGGCACCATCCTAGAGCCCGGCCAGGAATTCTCATACAACAGCACCATTGGCGACAGCACCGACCCCAGCAACGGCTGGCTGCCCGCCGGGGGCATAAACGGGGGCATCCTGGTGCAGATGTATGGCGGCGGCATCTGCCAGGGCTCTACCACCTTGTATAACGCCGCGCTGCTGGCCGGGATGGAGATTGTAGAGCGGGACTGCCACAGCATGCCCTCTTCCTACTGCCCCATTGGCCTGGACGCCACCGTGGACTATGGCAACATCGACTTCCGGTTCCGCAACCCTTTGGACACCCCCGTCTACATCTCCGCCTGGATGGAGGGGGTTGACCTGTACGTCAGCTTCTATGGCTGTTTCCCCAAAGAGTGGGACAAAATCTCCCTCTATTCAGAACAAACCGGCTCCTCCGGGCCCTTGGGGGAGGTTAGCTTCACTGTAGACGCTTCCCTGGCCAAAGGGCGGTATGTGCGCCGTTCCTCGGGCAACAACGGTTATTCCGCCGAAGCCTCCCGCACCTATTATAAGGATGGCAACGTGGTGCGCACCGAAGCCCTGCCCTCTTCCTACTATGAGCCCACCGGGCCCATCTACGCCATTGGCGAAGGCACGGACACCAGCAAAATCGATACCAGCCGGGAGGAAGGCACCACCGAACCTTCCCCCTCCCCCTCGCCCACGGTAAAGCCCAGCGCCAAACCTACGCCCGAGCCTACGCCTACCGCTACGCCCTCTGAGGCGCCTACGCCCACGCCTACCCCCACGCCCGACACGCCCCCTACCGAGGCCCCGCCCACCTTTGACCCGAACCCGCCCACCGAGCCGCCCGTCTCGGACGACCCGGGATCCGGCGGCGCCGAGGGGTGACAGGGCCCGCCGGTTTGACCGCTATAAGCTGAAATCATTGGTAAGGCTGTGGGGATACGTCCCCACAGCCTTACGGCAGGAGGAGACACCATGCAGGATGGATTTTTCCGGGTGGCGGCCGCCACCCCTCAGGTAAAGGTAGCAGATGTACAGGCCAACGTTACGGCCATCGCCGCCCTCATCCGCCAGGCGGCTGGGGCGGGGTGCGGGGCTGTGTGCTTCCCCGAACTGGCCGTCACCGGGTATACCTGCGGCGACTTGTTCCGGGAGCGGGCGCTGCTGTCCGCTTCCCAGCAGGGCCTGGCCCAACTGATGGAGCAAACAAAGGGGCTGGACATCCTTTGCGCCGTGGGGGTGCCGGTAGCCCACCAGGGGGCGCTGTACAACTGCGGGGCCGTTTTCCACCAGGGCAAGCTTTTGGGGCTTATCGCCAAGGAAAACATCCCCAATTACAGCGAATTTTACGAACTGCGCCACTTTTCCCCCGCTTGCCGCCCCCAGGAGATCCTGTTTGCCGGGCAGCGTACATGGCTGGGCAAGGGGCTGCTGTTCCCCTGTGAAAACGTAGAAGGCCTGTGCCTGGCCGGGGAGGTCTGCGAGGATCTATGGGGCGCGGCCCCCCCCAGCGCCAAATTGGCCCGGAACGGGGCTACCGTGCTTTTCAACCTCTCCTGCAGCGACGAGGTAATCGGCAAAGCCGAGTACCGCCGGGACCTGGTAAAAATGTGGTCTGGCCACCTGTTGGGGGCCTATGTCTATGCCGACGCCGGGCCGGGGGAATCTACCACGGACATGGTCTTCGCAGGGCATGACGTCATTGCCGAGAACGGCTCTGTATTGGCGGAAAGCCGCCTGTTCAGCAGCGGGCTGACAGTAGCCGAGGTCGATCTAGAGCGCCTTATGCAAGAGCGCCTGCGCACCAGCACCTGGAGCGCCCAGGACAGCGGGGACCTAGTGCGCATCCCCTTTGCATACCGGCAAGCCACCTTGGACGCTTTCCAGCCCCAGCGGGCCTTTGCCCGGCTCCCCTTTGTGCCCGAAGACAAGGCTTGGCTTTCCGACCGCTGCCGCCTTATCCTTACGATGCAGAGCCAAGGGCTTGCCACACGGCTGCGGCACATCCATGGGCAAAGCGTGGTGGTGGGCCTGTCCGGCGGGCTGGATTCCACCTTGGCCCTGCTGGTGGCCGTGCGGGCTTTTGACCATTTGGGCCTGGGCCGCAAGGGTATCCTGGCTGTATCCATGCCATGTTTCGGCACCACCAGCCGCACCAAAAGCAACGCCCAGAAAATCGCGGAGGAATTAGGTGTGGGCTTCCAGGAAATCCCCATCGAAAAGGCCGTGCGCCAGCATTTTGCCGACATCGGCCAGGATGCTGGCAGCCTGGATGTGACCTTTGAAAACGCCCAGGCCCGTGAACGCACCCAGGTATTGATGGATCTGGCCAACCAGCGGGGAGGCGTCGTCGTCGGCACAGGGGACCTGTCCGAGTTGGCGCTGGGCTGGGCCACCTATAACGGCGACCATATGTCCATGTATGGGGTAAACGCTTCCATCCCCAAGACGTTGGTGCGGCACCTGGTGCGTTATGAAGCGGAGCACTGCAAGGGAGAGCGGCTCTGCCAGGCCTTGTTGGACGTATTGGATACCCCGGTCAGCCCAGAACTCCTGCCCCCCAAAGACGGGGAGATTGCCCAAAAAACAGAGGAGCTGGTGGGGCCCTATGAATTGCACGACTTTTTCCTCTACAATATGCTCCGCTTCGGGTTCAGGCCCGGGAAGATTTACCGCATGGCGTGCCGCGCTTTTTCTGGGGAATATCAGCCGGAAACCGTAAAAAAATGGCTGTCTGCATTTTACCGCCGGTTTTTTGCCCAGCAGTTCAAACGCTCTTGCCTACCAGACGGCCCCAAAGTCGGTTCTGTCACACTCTCCCCGCGGGGCGATTTCCGTATGCCCAGTGATGCCTGCGCTACCCTGTGGCTGGAAGAAATCGACAGGCTGTAAACCGTGCAACGTATGAAGTCAAAACCTCCGGCAAAGCCGGAGGCATGAATAGCCCTAGAAGGGCATAATACGGACAAAACCCCTAAAGGGGTCCCGAAAAGGTCTGCCAACTGCATTGCTGTTTCGGGCAACCCCTAAAGGGGTATTGTTTTATGCCTTGGATTCCTTGCTACCCGTAAACGGGTCTATGTATTCTTTGAGGCTCATTTGATCGGCAATCTGATCTTCTTCCAATTGGTGCTTAATGTACTCCTGTATCTGCTTTTTGTTCTTTCCCACTGTGTCAACGTAGTAACCTCTTGCCCAAAAGTGTCGATTGCCATACTTGTACTTCAAATTTGCATGCCTATCGAATATCATGAGACTGCTTTTTCCTTTGAGATACCCCATGATTTGAGATACGCTATATTTGGGCGGTATACTGATCAGCATGTGAATGTGGTCTGGACACGCATTCGCTTCTATTATTTCTATACCCTTTTGTTGGCCTAACCTCCTCAGTATTTCTCCTATGTCCGCTTTAATCTCTCGGTATATTACTTGCCTTCGATACTTTGGCGCAAACACTATGTGGTATTGACATCTCCACTTTGTATGTTCTAAACTGTTTATGTCTTTCTCTGTCATGGAAAAGACCTCCTCGATATTTTTAGTTAGGTTGGCAGACCTTAACTTTAATCTATCGGGGAGTTCCTTTTTTGTCCATAGCTAAAGCTTTTTTATCTCCACTGGCAGAGCCAGTGGTTGACTTTTTCAAGCCAAAAAAGTAAAGGGGAAAAGAAAAATCCCCCTTTACTTTTTTCTTTTCCTGTGGTATACTAAATAGCGGTAAAGATATCCATACTGTTGGGGATGTATCTCAATATGGCTAGCACTTGGGTCGATACCCAAAGTGCAAATAAACTTTTAATAAGTTGATATTTTAATTATAGTTTGATATTTGGGCTCGTGGCTCAGCTGGGAGAGCGCCGCGTTCGCAACGCGGAGGTCGAGGGTTCGATCCCCTTCGGGTCCACCAAAAGAGAGCCAGGCGAACCCCACACCGACGATCACAATGGTCGGCGGGGTGTTCGTCCTGGCTTGTCCATTGGAGTTTCTGATGGACAAATAAGGAAAAACCGCCGCATGGATAT
>CAJTCS010000010.1 GCA_910574995.1 Oscillospiraceae bacterium | reverse complement strand
AACATAAAGTCGTCCACAAGGCTTAAATCCTTAAACGGCTTAATGGGCATGGGCCTCACTTCCTTTACTTATAGTATACTATCTTTCGGGCCGGTTTGCAAGAGTATAGCCAAAAAGGATAGGGAGTTTTCCTTCTCATGTTACGGAATATCTGTCACTTTTCCAGGGACGGGCTGGTGAAAAAAGGAGTCCACAAGGATGCTGAACAAAGTCCACAAAAGCTGCGTGGCTATCTATGGGGACATTCCCAAAGAGCAACGGGGCGATATCGTCCGGCAGTTCCAGACCGACCCGGACACGATGGTGTTCGTGGGGCAGATCGACACGGCGGGCACAGGAATTACCCTCACCGCCGCCGACACTTGCGTGTATTATTCCGTGAATTTCAACTATGCCACCTATAGCCAGAGCCTCAGCCGGATACATAGAATCGGGCAGAAAAACCGATGCACCTATATCCACCTGGTGACGGCGAAAACCGTGGATGAAACCATCCTCCGGGCGCTGGCCCGGAAAGAGGACCTTGCCAAAACGGTGGTAGACGATTGGAGGCGGCTGTTTGACTGATGGGACCGAGAGAAGTTATCGCGAATCTGAATAAGCGG
Source organism: Oscillospiraceae bacterium (assembly GCA_910574995.1). GTDB lineage: Bacteria > Bacillota > Clostridia > Oscillospirales > Acutalibacteraceae > Acutalibacter. The sequence goes on along the minus strand of CAJTCS010000010.1, from coordinate 115,616 downwards.
GTCCGGCTCCCGGATGGGTACGAGGGCCGCTTTACCGGGGCCACCATACGCAAACGGGACAGTGGCGAGGTGTTCTATCAGGCCGAATTGCAGGATTTGACGGCGCTGCGCTCTGTCCGCATTTGCAAGCTGGAGGATATGGAGGTGGTGGAATGAAAAGTGCCACTCGCCTCGTCCGGGGTCAGACACAAAAGGATTTGGCCCGTCTGTTCGACCAGTTAGCCGTCCGGCACTCCCGCTGGGAAGTGTGGGCTGATTTCGTGCATATGGCAGCCGCAACACTCTCCAACGCCGTGGATAAGGTACATTTTGAAGAACGCGAGAAGGATTACCTGGCTATGGTCGGGAAATACAACAAGGCCGAGCTGGAAGCCATTGCGAAAATGTTCGCGTTGATTGCTATGGGTATGAAACCCGGCGGCTCCGGGGTGTGCCCCAAGTGCGGATGCCGAGTAAATGTCCGGGCCGATTGGGTCAAAGCGGCGGTGACACACAAGGCGAAAATCTGCATCGTCCATAAGGTGGAGGGCCAGCTGCTCCTGCGCTGGGTGGACGTGGAGCGGACCATCTACCCAGACCGGAAAAAGCCGGACTACCGCTTCTCGGACTTCTTCAAGACCCTGTTTCTGGTGGAAAATGGCAAGGCAACCGAATACGCCTACGCCTGGTGCCAGGCTCCCTACTGCGGATATGCTTGGAGCAGGCTGCGCAACGGTTCGGAGTGCTACAGCGAAAGCTATGTGTACACGCCCAATCTGCGGGAGGTGTTCGGCCAGGAATATTATCATGTGGACTTGCAGGCGGGGCTTGAAAGCCTGGGGCGGCCCATTTTATTCCGGCGGCTGCTGGACAATCTGAAGAATATCCCCCAGGCTGAGTATCTGATGAAAGCTGGGCTCCCGGTGATGGCAGCGGGCGCCATCTACAATAGCGGTGCCGGTAGTTTGCAGGAACTGGTGGGCCTGGGGAAGGAATACCTCCTGGTTTTAAGGGAGTGCCAGACTACTTTCCGTGAAGCTCAGGTGGTTACCGCACAAAAGAAAGCCCGGCCGGAGGATTTGCGGGAGTTGTGCGCTCTACGGCTGGATGGGGAGAGCTTGGGACTGCTGGAAGAACTGGTCAATTACAGCCCCTTGGGCCGCGTCCTGGGGTATGTGCAGGCCCAGCGGGAGTTATCCCCCGGTCAGGTAAAGCGCCGCAAATTGCCCTATTTCCTGCGGCTTTATCGGGACTATCTCCGCATGGCAGAGGACCTGAAAAGCGACATGAGCCAGCGGACTATCTTGGAGCCCCGGAACCTTAAGGAGCGCCACGATCTGCTGGCGGCTAGGGTCAACGAGGTAAAGTCGGAGCGGGAAAATGCCCGGATGCAGAAAATCATCAACGAGGGGCTGTACTGGTGGGCCCGTGAATACGCCAACGAGGATTTCTGTGTGGTCTACCCCCAAAAGCACAGCGACTTCATCACCGAGGGCCAGCGGCTCAACCACTGCGTAGGGGGAGCCGGGTACTATGAGCGGCACCTGGAGGGCAAGCGGATGGTGTTCTTTATCCGCCGGGCCAGTGAGCCGGACAAGGCTTATTTTACAGCTGAGATTGACATGAGCTCCGGGCGTATTTTGCAGCTGTACGGCTTTGGGGACTGCTCCGCGCCCAGAGAGGTGCGGGGGTTTACGGAGGGCTTTGCCAGGGCTGTGCTGCGGTGGCAGGCGGCTGATTTGGAAAGGAGGGCTGGGTAAGTGAAACGTAATGCCTAACCTCCTCAGTATTTCTCCTATGTCCGCTTTAATCTCTCGGTATATTACTTGCCTTCGATACTTTGGCGCAAACACTATGTGGTATTGACATCTCCACTTTGTATGTTCTAAACTGTTTATGTCTTTCTCTGTCATGGAAAAGACCTCCTCGATATTTTTAGTTAGGTTGGCAGACCTTAACTTTAATCTATCGGGGAGTTCCTTTTTTGTCCATAGCTAAAGCTTTTTTATCTCCACTGGCAGAGCCAGTGGTTGACTTTTTCAAACCGAAGCGGCCCTCCCGGTGCAAACCGGGGGCCGCTATTTTTGTGGAAAGGGGGGTGTTCTCTGCATTACTCCTTGTGCAGAGAATACACCGGGTAGTCAGCCCCACCAGCTGACTGTTGCGGTGATATTACAAAAGGAGGATCCATCTATGTACGGTTTACTCGTACTGATTATCTATACCGCCCTCATGCTGGGGGCAACCTTCCTGCTGTCGCGCAAGGCCAGTACCGCCGAGAGCTTCCACGTGGCCGACCGGCGGCTGGGGCTGTGGCAGAGCGCCATGAGCATTGCCGCCACCTGGATATGGGCGCCGGCATTGTTCACCTCTGCGGAGAAAGCGTATACCACCGGCTGGCCGGGGCTTTTCTGGTTTCTGGTGCCCAACGTGCTTTGCCTGCTGGTGTTTGTGCCCTTTGCCCAGCGCATCCGGGCGCAGATGCCCGAGGGCGTCACCGTGTCCGGCTTCATGGCCCGGCATTACCGCTCCAAAGCAGTACACGGGGTGTACCTGTTCGAGCTGTCCGCCCTGACCGTCCTGTCCACGGCTGTGCAGTTGCTGGCCGGGGCAAAGATTCTGGCAGCGGTCACCGGCTGGCCCTTCTGGCTGCTGACCGTTGTGCTGGCGGCTATCGCCTTCTCCTACTCCCAGTATTCCGGCATCCGGGCCTCTGTGCTGACGGACGCGCTGCAAATGCTGCTTATGCTGGGGTGCTGCGCGTTGCTGGTGCCCCTTGCCTTACGTGGAAATGGGGCTGACAGCCTCGCCAAGGGGCTGGCCGGGGCAACTGGGGAGTTTACCCACCTGCTGGATAAAAGCGGCCTGGCGGTTCTCCTGAGCTTTGGCCTGCCCTCTGCCATAGGTTTGCTGGCTGCCCCGTTCGGGGACCAGTGCTTTTGGCAGCGGGCGTTTTCCATCCGCCGGGACAAAATGGGTAAGGCATTCCGCCTGGGGGCGCTGCTGTTCGCGGTTGTTCCACTCTCTATGGGGCTGCTGGGCTTTGTGGCCGCTGGCTCCGGCTTTACCGCCGCCGATTCCGGCATGGTGGGCTTTGAGCTTGTGCAGCAGATATTCCCGGCGTGGGTGATGCTGCCCTTCCTGTTCATGCTGATCTCCGGCCTGCTTTCCACCGTGGACAGCAACCTGTGCGCCGCCGCGTCCCTGACCAACGATTTCGGCGGGGGCATGAAAGCAGCCAAAGGTTCTATGCTGCTGGTGCTGGCCCTGGCCGTGCTGATTGCCAATATCCCCGGCCTGACGGTTACCGGGCTGTTCCTGGTGTATGGGGCGCTGCGCTCCACCACCATGCTGCCCACGGTGTTGACGCTGAAAGGGAAAGCGTTGTCGGCCCGTGGGGTTTTCGCCGGTGTGCTGGCCTCTTTGGTGATTGGAATGCCCATTTTCGTGATTGGCACCATCACTGGCAGCGCCTTGCTGAAAACTGCCGAGAGCCTGTGTGCCGTTCTGCTCTCTGGTATCGTTTCCCTGGCGACGAGCCATAGAGGGGAGGTGAGAGCATGAAAGTGGTAAAAAAGCCTCTCTCTGAACTGCACTCGCCCGAGCGCAATGTACGCCTGCACACCGACAAGCAGCTGAAAGAGTTCCGCCGATCCGTGGAGATGTTCGGGCAAATTCGGCCTATCGTCGTGGACGAGGGCGGGATGATTTTGGCGGGCAACGGCCTGTTTGAAGCCATCATGGACAACCTGCGGGTAAAGACCCCGGGGCCCCGGTACTGCCACTTCCCCAAGCGGGACGATTACGGGGCGGGGTACTTTTCGGGGCTCTTGTCGGAGCGGCTGACCTACAACGAGAAAAACGCCCGGCACCCCTGGCAATGGGAGAAGATCCCCGGCCATGAGCGCAACGAGGCGCTGGACTGCCGCAACTACGCAATGGCGGCGTTTGAGGTGCTGCCCAAGAATCTGGACGCTATCGACCGGCAGATACAGGCTGCACGAGGTAAGGCGGTCGGTCCGCCTACGGATAAAGCAGTCGCGCCAGCGCCTGCCGTGCGGCGTTCCCGGGTCAGGAAAACATCACGGATGGAGGAATGGTAATGGCTGACAAAGTGGAAATCCGGGCCCGGCTGGACTTCTGGAAAGAATCCCTCACGGCCCTGCGCAAGGCGTATCTGGCCCTACTGGATGGCGAGGTAAAGGGCTATAAGCTCAAGGACCGGGAGCTGACCATGCTGGATTTGCCCAGCCTGTTCAAGGAGATTAAGGAGGCTGAGCAGAGGGTGGATGAGTTGGAAAGCCTGTTGGCTGGCGGAGCGCGGCGCAAGGCTGTGGCGGTTATCCCCAGGGATTGGTAAAAAGAAATCCCCCGGAGTTTCCGGGGGCCTCTGGTGGTAGCGTCATACGCCCAGGCGTTGTTTCAAGCCATCCTGCAACACCTGGGAGAAGTTGATGTTCCTCTCCTGTGCCGCTGCGTTGAGCCATGCGGGGAGGGTAACGGTGCGGTTGACCGAACGGTTGACATGGGCCATGCGGATGGAGGGCATATACACGTCCACCAGCATTACCCGCTCGTTGGCCTCACAAGTAACTGCCGCTAAAGAGGTAGGGACAGGAATATCCTCCCCATCCTCTTCCAGTCCAGCCATAACACACCCCAGCAGTTCCCGGGCAGAGAACAGAGCATCCTCGTCATTTTCGCCGCTGGTGCCCACGTCCAAATCGGGAAATACCACGGCGATTTCCTGGCCTTCCTCATAGGTGAACACGGCGGGATAAACGTATCTATCAGGTCTTTTCATACAGGGCCTCCTTGAAAATTGGTAGGGAAAGGTAGGGCTTAGAATTTAAGCCCTGCCTGTCTTTCGATGCTTTTTAAGGTCTTTGGCGGGATGTCCTTATCCGGGTGTTTTACCGTGACCCGGCCCTTTTTGGTGGGATGCTTGAACTGGTGGTGACTGCCTACCGTGTTGACCTCATACCATCCATCCTCTTTTAGCATCTGAATAACTTCTCTTGACGAATAGCTTTTCATCTTGCCTTTCCCTCCTGACAAGAATAGTATAGCACATATAAAAGTATTTGTCAAGCACAAAAACGAATATTTTGATATGTGTCAAAGAAGGTGATGATCATGTACCAAGATAAGAAAACCGGCCTGCTCCTCCCCGACAGTGCCCGCCCCCAAGCCTCCGGTTATAGCGAGGCCGGGGCCAGCCGCATCCGCCGTGCCCTGCGGAGTTTCATCCCCCGCAGTACGGCGCCCAGCGAGGACATCGACCAGAACAACTATACCCTGCGCCAGCGGGGCCGGATGCTCTATATGTCAAGCCCCGTGGCCACCTCGGCCATCAACACCAACCGCACAAAGGTGGTAGGCGTGGGCCTGACGCTGAAAAGCTCCATCGACCACGAGACCCTGGGCCTCACCGCCCAGCAGGCCAAAACCTGGCAGAAGCTCACCAAGCGGGAATTCGCCTTGTGGGCCAACGACAAGGCCGCTTGCGACGCCACCGGCATGAACGATTTCACCAGCTTGCAGCAGCTGGCCCTAATTTCCTGGCTTATGAGCGGGGACGTGTTCGCCCTGTTCCAGCGCCGGGAGGGAAATTGGCTGCGGCCCTACTCTCTGCGTATCCATCTGATTGAAGCCGACCGGGTGCGCACCCCCAGCGACATGGGCGCGGGGCTTATCCCTCTGACGGAGGGAAAGAATCCCGTGAACGGCAACCGCATTTTTGACGGCGTGGAGGTGGACGCTGGCGGCATGGTGGCCGCCTACTATGTCCACAACACCTACCCCTGGCAGCGTACTTCCGAGCCTGAGAAGCACCAGCGCATAGAGGCGTATGGGAAAGAAACCGGCCTGCCCAACATCCTGCACATCATGAACTCCGAGCGCTGCGACCAGTACCGGGATGTTACCTATCTGGCCCAAGTGATCGAGCCGCTTTTGCAGCTGAACCGCTACGAGCGTTCCGCCCTGACGGCGGCCATGATCCAGTGCTTTTTCACAGCCTGGATTACCACCGAGGCCGGAGCCAGCGAGCTGCCCTTTAACGAGGTCGGCGGTGGGAACGTCGGCGGCATTCCTCTGGAGAATCCCAGCGGCATTTCCAGCAGCCCCAACGAGCTGGAAATGGGCGAGGGGACCATCAACATCTTGCAGCCGGGGGAGAAGGTCACCTTCGGCAACCCCACCATGCCGGTGACGGGCTTTGACAGCTTTGTAAAGACCTTTTGTGAGCTCATCGGCGCGGGGCTGGGCATCCCCTACGACGTGCTGATTAAGGAGTACAATTCCAGTTATTCCTCGGCCCGAGCCGCGCTGCTGGACGCCTGGGAGGATTTCCGTATGAGGCGGGCCTGGTTCGTCAGCGACTTCTGCCAGCCGGTCTATGAAATGTGGCTCAGTGAGGCCGTTGCCCTGGGGCGAGTGAAAGCCCCGGGGTTTTTCTCTGATCCGCTGCTCCGGGCAGCGTGGTGCAATGCCCGCTGGATCGGTCCGGTGCAGGGCAGTCTGGATCCGCTGAAGGAAGCAAAGGCGGCAGTGCTGCTGATTCAGAATGGCCTTAAGACCCACGGACAGGTAGCCCGTGAAATGAGCGGTGGCGACTGGGACGAGAATGTGGAAGTGCTGGCCGACGAAAACCGTAGGCTGGAAGCGGCGGGCGGTTCGTCCCGGCAGGAAATAGATTTGCATGAGAAAGAGGAGGACGAGGGCAATGCTTAGTATTTTTAGAAAGCCCGTTGCCATTGACAAGGGTGTATATGCCATGTCGATGGACGAAGCCCGGAATGCGGAGATAACGATGTATGGTCAAATCGTGGCCCGGCAGCCCACAAACTGGCGGGGTGATCCGATTCCCGGCGACTATATTATCCAGAGTGAGTTTTTGGCGGATTTGGACAAGCTGTCTCACGCAAAAGCCCTGACCATCCGTATGAACAGCCTGGGCGGGGACGCCGGAGTATCTATCCTCATCCACAATCGGCTGCGGGATTTGGCTGCAAAGGGCATGGTCCTGACCTGTATTGTGGATGGTGTGGCCATGTCCGGCGGTTCGCTGATTATGGCGGCTTGCGACACGGTGAGGGTGAACCCGTCCAGCCTTATCATGATACACAAATGCTGGGAAACCTTGTGGGGCGGCTACAATGCCGACGAGCTGCGGGAGGAAGCCGCTGCCTGTGAGGCATGGGACAAGGCCCAGGTCAGTATTTACAAACGCAAGTGCAGCCTGGACGAGGCCGAGATCACCCGCATGATGGCGGCTACTACCTACATGACCGGCCAGGAGGCCATAGACAAGGGTTTTGCTGATACTCTGCTGGAAGATGCACAGCCCTTAGATATTGCGGCCAGTGCGGACGGCAGGAGTCTGTTTGTCCGGGGGCGAGAGTTCCACCTGTGCCCTGGTATGTTCGCGCCGGACGATATACCCACGGCTGGCGAGACGGATTCTAAATGGGATAAGGCCGTTGAAGCAGCGCTGGCTAATGTGGAAAATTTTCAGATTCCAAGAAAATACTACCGGTCCAACCCGGAGGCAAAAGCTCCGGTTGAAAATACACCCCCGGCGGTAGCCGGAGAAGGAGGAAATCCGATGGAAGAGAACAAAACCCAGACTCCGGCGGTCCAGGAGCCCACTCCTGCTCCCGCTGTGGACTTGGCCGCTGCAGAGCGCAAGCGGCTCCAGGAGATCGACGCCATTGCGGCGCTGTACGACCCGGCCCTGGTGCAGGAGGCAAAGTATGAGGAGAACCCCTGTACCGCCCAGGAACTGGCCTATAGGGCAGCTGTGGAAGCTGCCACGAAAGCGGCGGGCGAGGGCAAAGCCTTTATGGCGGCTATGTCGGCCGATACCCAGGCATCCGGCGCGGCTGCTGTGAGCTCGGCCCCCGCCCCCACGGGCAATGAGCCTGACGAGGACAGCCCCCAGGCTGCGGCGGCTGCGGCCAAGGCAGATGTGGCGGCGTTCCAGAAAATGAAGGAGGTAAGGTAATTATGAGAGAATCCTTTGTGAGGAAGGCCGGCAGTATTGGGCAGGACAACCTGATTGCGAAGCCCTTTCCCCGGGCCATTCCCTTCGGCGTAAAAGTGGCGGCAGGCCAGGGCCAGCTGAAACGTGGCGCCGTCCTGGTCCTTGGCGAGGATGGAAGCTATACGGTGCTAACTGAAGCCACCACCGGTAAGGCCAACTGCGTATTGGCTGACGATGTGGACGCCAGCGGCGAGGCTGCGGTTACGGCTGTGGCCTACCGCACCGGGCACTTGAATATCAAGGCGTTGATTGTGGCCGAGGGCTACACCTTAACTCAGGCGGATAAGGAGGAACTGCGTAAGGGCGGCATTCTCCTGTCTGAGATGATGGACTAAGAGAAAGGAGAATCAAGATGGATATTTACAGCACTTACTATATGCTGGCCGCTGTAAAGGAACTGCCCCCCGAGCATACCTTCTTCAAGCGCCGGTACTTCCCCACCAATGAAACCATGGACGTGTTTGGCACCACAAAGGTGCTGGCAGACTACAAGGAGGGCAGCCAGCGGCGAGCCCCATTCGTGCTGCCCCGAATTGGCAGTGTGTCCATTGCCCGCGAGGGGTTCAGCACCTATGAGTTGGAGCCGGGCAACATCAGCATTTCCATGCCGCTGACGGTGGACCACTTGAAAATGCGGGGCTTTGGGGAGTCCCTGATGAGCAACCTGACCTCCGCCGACCGAGAGCGTATGCTGCTGATTGGCGACCTTCAGGAGTTGTCTGCCCGCATCTCCCGTACCGAGGAGTGGCTGGCGGTACAGACCATGCTGGACAACGGCTGCATTATGCGACACCAGACCGAGGTGCAGGACGTCTACGACGACATCCCGGTGAAGTTCTACGACGGTGAGGATAATCCGGCGCTGTTCACTCCCGCTGCCAAGTGGACGCATGGTACCGCCGACAAGCCCGGCAACTGGTATGTCGACGTGTGCGCCATGATCAAGATGCTTACCAGCCGGGGCCTGCCTGCCAGAGAGCTGCTGGTGGCCTCCGATGTGGGCGAGTTTCTGATGGAGGACCCCTGGATTTTGAATATGTTGGACAACCGCCGGGTGGAGCTGGGTCACATTGCCCCCACCGAGCTGACGGACTATGTGTCTGAGTTGGGTGTGTTCAACTTTAAGGGCCGCAACCTCTCAATTCTGGTGAGCGACGGCACCTTTGAGGACGAAAAGGGCGTCGATACGCCCTATGTGCCCGCCGGTACTGCCATAGGCTTTACAGGGCCCGGGGGATGGGCAAACGCTTTGCCATCCACATCCCGGAAGATTGGGCGCTGGAAATCATCCCAAAAGGGGAATGGCAGAACTTGAAACGATTGGAGGGACTTTAAATGTTTACAGTGAAATTAGCTACCGGCAAGACGTTCACCGCCACCGCCGTGGAGGAAGTCTACGGCCTGGATTCCCTGGGGCTTACCCTGCGGGTGGAGGCCACGCCCGCGGCCCACCCTCTGGCCTGGTACCTGGGGCTTTTGCAGGAAGAGGGCGCGCTGGACAACATCCAGGTGCTGCTGGGCGAAAAGCCCTGCCTGGAGGCCGCCGGGTACAGCAAGATACACTTCCTTTCCCAGCGTCTGCTGCCCACCGGCGACAAACAGCTGAGCCTTTCCCTTTCCAGGCCTGAAGCGGCCGCCAATACCGGGCCGGAAGGGCCAGGTGGGAATTGACAAAACCCGACAGCCTGGTATAATAAAAAGTGCCCGGCGTAATACCAGGCAAGAGGACGTTGCTGCATAAAAGGCGGTTAGCTCACTTCCTCATAGAGAGGGGGTGATACACTTTCCCTACTTTCAACAAGGAGGGAGGTGACGCGATATGGGACAAAAGCTGCTGCGTTTGGCAGTATGCTTAGTGCTGGCGGCTCTGCTGCTGGCTTACTTAGCCCCAAAAGCGTGTTAGCCGCTCGGCTGCAACCCGAACGGCTAACAAGTAAACCTTGTTAAGCTATAAGGGCTGACCGCCATGTAGCAGCGCCCTCTCTATATTTATTATACCATGCGTTCTGCCAATGTCAAGGCAGGGCGTTTTATTTTTGCGCGAAAGGAGGGGGATCATGAACGACGCTGTCCTTGTGGCGCTGATCGGGTTGCTGGGCTCTGGCATTGGGTCGCTGTGCGGCGTGCTGGCGTCTTCCCGATTGACCCAATACAGGCTGGAACAGCTGGAAAAGAAAGTACAGGCACACAACAACCTGGTCGAGCGCACCTACCAGCTGGAGGAACGCACAGAGTTGCAGGAAGAAAAAATCCGGGTAGTCAACCACCGGATCCATGATCTGGAAGATTTTCATAAGGGAGGAAAATAGTATGCGTAAGAATTGGTGGAAAGCGGCGGGCGTCCGGGCCGTGAAAACGGTAGCCCAGGCGGCTGTGGCCGCTATCGGCACCACGGCTATGGTCAGCGAGGTGGACTGGCTGGTGGTGGGCAGCACGGCCCTTATGGCCGGGGTATTGTCCCTCTTAACCAGCGTGGCAGGCTTGCCGGAGGTGGACGCATGAGCAACAGTAAGCTCAGCTGCATGCGGGTGATCAGCCCTAACCGGAACAGCCCCCGCAATCACAAAATCGACACCATCACCATCCACTGCGTGGTGGGGCAGATGGGTGTGGAAAGCCTGTGTGCCCATTTCAGCAGCCCGGGCCTGGGGGCCAGCTGCAACTATGGCATCGGCCCGGATGGGCGCGTCTGCACCGTTGTGGATGAGTGTGACCGCTCCTGGTGTACATCCGACTGGGCCAATGACCACCGGGCCATCACCATTGAGTGCGCCTCCGACGCGTTCTACCCCTACGCCATCAACGCCAACGTCTGGAAATCCCTCGTCAACCTGTGCGCGGATATCTGCAAGCGCAACGGCATCCGGAAATTGGTGTGGAGTACGGATAAAAACACACGGGTCAACCACCTGAACGGCTGTAACCTGACCGTCCACCGGGATTACGACAGCAAGTCCTGCCCCGGCGATTACATCTACGGCCGCCTGGGGCAGATCGCCAAAGAGGTCAACCAGAAGCTGGATGTGCCCGCCGGGCCTTTCAAGGCCTACCAGGGCCAAGTGAACGCCACGGACGGCCTGAACTGCCGCACGGCCCCGATCAGCGGCCAGGTGCGGAAGGTTTACCCCGACGGCACGGTGGTGACCATCACCAAGGAAGACTTCGGCTGGGGCTACACCGGCGAGGGCTGGGTGTGCCTGGATTACATTAACAAAATCGCGTCGGCGAAGGATCCGGCGGCAAAGGAGGAAATAATTATGGACGGCAAAGCTTTCAAGAAGATGTACGATGAAATCAACCCCACCTACAACACCCTGGAGGGTGTGCCCGAGTATTGGCGGGCCGATATCAAGGAGCTGGTGGACAAGGGCATTATCGCCGGCACAGGCGGCGGCAAGCTGGGCCTGACCATGACCGAAGCCAAGATGGCCGTCATCGTCAAGCGGGCGGTGGAGAAGTCCCAGGAGGCAGGCGGTACAGAGGCTGCGGAGGTGTAACAGCCCCGACATAGCAGGATAAGAGAAGCCCCGGCTTTCCCATGTGGGAGGGCCGGGACTTTTTTTGTTTGTATTGTTAAACCGCACAAATAATAGTTTGCTTTTTTAGATAATGAGCCCGTTTTCAGGAAAAATATTTCTAAAAACTGGAAGTGCAGGTTCGTGCTTAGCTTGACAAGTTTTCCTTTTTGCTTTAAAATTTGGTATTAATACAGCAATGTGTTTAAAAGGATACATATAATCTGAAACTGACAGATGCTAATGTTTGGCCAATTTGTCAGAATATCTTCTGCGCTATATGCTATAGTTAGGACTCCTTTGAAAAAACACGCAACTCTTGTTGCTTGTGGGCATACTAATCTCCAAGAAAGCTTTAAAAAACAAAGGGGGATGGGCATGCCTTTTTCAGAGTATAGCAGCGTTAACAGAGGGGAGCATCACACCGTGTGCAGGAAGTTGAAGGAATTAAATTGAATGACGCCAGAAATGTTATTGGAGACGTGCGGGGAAGTGTCTGTCCCAGTTGATATTGAGAAGCTTCTCAAGCAAAACGGGATTATTTATTCCGCAATGGACTTCACTCCCCTGGAAAAGGAGACTTCTGAAAAGATGGTCGGACAAATATTGGGCGCGGTGATTTTGGACAAGGATGATGTATGCATTTTATATGCGAAAAACAGTACTACAAACCGAAAAAGATTTACATTGGCGCATGAATTAGCACATTGCTGTTTAGACGCTGACAATTTAAGCGCGGGACAGCCCCATGTTGAATTCAGAATCGACGAGGCATCCGGCAGCGGCAAAGAACGTGTAGCTAATATTTTTGCGGGAAAACTGCTCATACCTAAGAATAAGCTAGAAGAGATGTATGACAGTTTAATCGCTCCTTTATCAGATGTACTTGCCAAGGAATTCCAGGTTAGCGTCTCCGTTATGGAAGCCCGGCTGCAGTATTTGGGACTGCCCTATTATTCACGAGAGTCTGTAGCGCCAATACACGAGGCTTGATCTGCTATGGACAAGGATAAAAAAGCAAGTGCTGACCTGCTCCGTAAGGTCATACAGGCAAACGTGGAGCGGGTTCCGGATAAGCCAGGGCCTGCAGCGGCCACTGATGATTTGGACGATCTTTCAGAAGAGGCTAAGGATGGGGGGAAGTACGAAAAAACAAGGGGAAACTTGGCGTTCCCCCCAGTTTTGACCTGTTGAGGCGAAAAAAGGGGAAGCAAAACCTTAAACAGCGGAAGAAACTATTAAACCGCCTGCTTTTGCTGTTTGCTATACAGATGGTGTGCATGAACATCGTTGTAGCTTTTGTGATATTTGCTTCTTATATGAATTGGGGATGCTTTAGGAAAATGAACGACACGACCCTTAGCACCCTAACAAAGTTTATGACTTTCTACATATCCGCTGTGCTGGCAGAACTGCTGGCTGCTATTGTATACATTGTGCATAAGGTTTTTTCGGAGTGACCCCGTTTTCAAAAACTTAAAGTCCATCCTTGCTTTTGCCTCTTGGCTGGCCAAACCGTTCGAGCTGGTTAAATTTACCTTTGACAAGTGGCTCCCACTTGCATATAATTAATAGCATAAGAAAAAGTGATCCTTGACTTTTGCGGAGCGGTGTAGTATTACATCGCTCTATTTTTTATTGCCTTATGAAGATAGTCCGGCTTCCCTTGTTTGGAAAAGTCGAGGATTTTTCTCTGTTTTTAAAATAGCTGGACTGTATATTCCACAGGTGTGATGTCCTCCACGTCGTCTCCAGCCTTCTGCAGCAGGTTCAGCTCGGAAATCGTAAAAAGCTCCAGCCGCCCGCTCTTGCTCTCTGAGGGCAGCAGCGGTACGACAAAGAACATCCTGTTTAAGAGTATCGAATCATTCTCAAATACATCCTCCTGACACAGTTGAAAGCCTAGGACCGCTTCCTGGTCTTTCGGTACGGCACTTGACACCGCCTTTTCCTGGAACCAGGAAAGGTAGCGCCTATAGGCTTCATCAAAGGAATAACCGTCTTTTACGCTCATGCAGAACATCTCCCTAAGTAGGCTGCGGGCTTGTTTTTTCGACAAGTTCCGCGCTTTTTGCTCCCCTGGCCAAGTTCGCTGTATCTGTATGGTACCACGTCAGGGGCATGAAAGCAAGCGCCTAAGACGCACAAAGTCCCGGCCAAAAGTCTAGCCGTCCTGCCGGTTTGACAAAACTGCCTCCCGGCGGGATAATAAAGGACGGCTTACAAATTTTTTATAGCCTAGAAAAAGCCCCGAGCGTATACCGCTCAGGGCTTCAGGAGAGAGGCCTCCAGCGTATTCATTTTCTGCGGCTGGGAGGTTCCTTTGTTCCCGGCTCATTGGGCATACGCACTAGGAGATCCGTCAGGTCGCAGTTAAGCGCCTCACAGATCTTGTCCAGCTGTTCAAGGCTGACGCGATCCGCAATCTCGTGATACAGGTCACTGATTGTGTTGGGGCGTATGCCGGTCTTACGCGCGAGGTCTGCCTGCGTCCACCTCAGTTCACCAAGCCGGATAGGCAGTAAAACCGAACGCTGTTTTACTGCGTTTAATCATCAAGCCAATCTCCTTTGCGGTAGATTGTACCAGAGACTGTGGCATATTTCATGGATTTGTTAGATTATATCGTATCCAGATATAAAAGTAAAATGGAAAACCGCCACTGGGATATATCCATGCGGCGGTTTTTCCTTATTTGTCCATCAGAAACTCCAATGGACAAGCCAGTACGAACACCCCGCCGACCATTGTGATTGTCGGTGTGGGGTTCGCCTGGCTCTCTTTTGGTGGGGATAAGCGGGATCGAACCGCTGACCTCTTGAATGCCATTCAAGCGCTCTCCCGAATAGTTGTTTCTATGCCCCCATCGTGCAGGCGCATGGTGTGCGCCCCCACGTTCAGAAAGGAAATTCCATGAACGAGAACCGTCTGCAATAAGGAGAAAATTATGCGGATGTAAGGTAGGTCATATCAGCGGAAGGCGTACAGTCAAGGCCGCTTAGGAATTGCTCTACGCTTAGATTCAGCTTGATGTTCAGTTGATATCCACGGTATACGTCAACTCTCTCAATGATGTGAGAGACAATGACTTTCTTTGCCGGGAAAGTCACATGGTCATAGGCAGCGGACCATTCCAGGATATCGTCATATTGCCGGCTCATACGGTCAAGGGTAAACCTGTTATCGTCCAGCTCTTGCTGGACAATCTCAATGGCACGTTTCAGTTCACCGCATTTGGCCTCCTGCTCTTGGATTACACTGTTTAGAAGTTCCGGGGAAAATGCGCTTTCGCCTGAAATGGACTTGATGATCTCTTTCTTGAGATTTTTTAACTCCGTTTCAGCTTTTTCATACTCTCTTTTTGTGCTCTCCAGCGCGGCCTTTCTCGCGGTGCAGTCAGACGCAAACCGCTCCGCAATGATTTCCTCCCGGCTAAGGCTGCTCACCTTTGCAAAAATGGTATGTATGACAGAGTCTATCATAGCGTCCAGTTTATGAACGGTATAACCTGTCTGGCCGTCACAATCCCCGTGGGTGCGGCTCTTTGTCTGGCAAGTATAACGGGTACGCACTTCATCGGTGCCGTCCTCCCTGCGGCGGCCCTTCCCGCTGGTGGTAATACACAGCCTTGCCCCGCAATGGCCGCAGAACACGTTGCCTGCCAAAAGTGACTGGCCTCTGGTATTCAATGGCTTTGCCCGGATTTGCTCGGTGGAGCGGGAACGTGCCGCCAGCATATCCTGGACTTCCTGGAAAATACTATCCTCTACAATCCTTAGGCGCTCTATGGGTTCAGAACGGCTTTTGCCACTCCGCAGCACCCCGGTATAAAGAACATTCCGCAACATACCCTGGATAGAGGATGGGTGCCAATTTTGGCCGGAGCGGTTCTTGATTCCGCGCTCGTTCAGGTAATTGGCAACCCGCTGCGCTCCAAACCCGCCCTTGGCGGCAAGCTGGAATATAAGGCGGACTATTTCGGCCTCCGGCTCTCCGATTGCCAAATCATTGACCTCCTGGCGGCGCTTGTTCTTTCGTCCGCTCTTGACAAAGTTGTACCCATAGGGGCGGGAGCCGCCTGTAAAGCAGCCGTCCTCTGCCAAAAGGCCCATGCTGTTGGCCGTGCGGATAGAGGTCTTTTCACTCTCGCCGTCAGCCTGCCAAAAACGGATGTAGTTCGTTAGCTTGTCCGTGTGATTATCAAAACGCTGTTCGCCCTCCTGGGTGCTCCAAACGCGGATGCCGTTGCGCACAAACCATTCCACCACAAAAGGTGTTTCATCGGAGATACGGCCTATCCGGTCGAACATGAACACCAGCAGAATGTCAAACTTTTTCTGTTTGGCATACTCCTTGATAAGCTGTATCTTGTCCCGGTTTTCCGCCCGTACTTTGTGGCCGGAAACGCCCTCCTCCTGCAATTCGCATACAATCGTCCAGCCCATAGATTCACAGTATTTCCGGCAGCGCTTTCTCTGCATGGGAATGTCCGCTTCGTTGTTGTCAGTTTGGTAGAGCTGTTTATCGGTGGAAACGCGGTAAAGGCATAAAACCCTTGTTCCCGGTTCAATGCAGGAAGGGATATCTATTCTCCAACCGGTATCTTTATCAAAAAGGGCATTTTCAGAAACATGATTCGGGATAATGCTTGTTTGATTCATATACAGTCCATCCTTTTCCTTGTTATTGAAAAATGACAGACCAGCATATCCCATATGAAGTTGTCAATGTACGGCAGGTACACATATAGGCGTTTCCCTATATATATTATCTCATATTGTGTGGATTCTGTCAAATTTCGCAAAAGAAAAGAGCACCCTTTATAGAGTGCTCATACAAATAAAGTGCGGGGTTATTCCTGCTTAGCCAGCCTTTCGGCTTCGTCAAGCTCCAGTCCAATCATGTCGCTGATTTCCTCCAGGCTCAGGCCCCGGGCAAGCATACGCTTGATGGTTTTGATTTGACTGGCCCGCTGGCCCTGTTCAAAAGCCTCTTTGCGCTCGTCCATCATCTTCATTGCCATCGTCATATATTCCATCTCCCTTCCGCTGTCCTTCTTGACCTTGTTGACCGCTTCATCTATCTGCTGCAAATAGCTTGACTTAGAAATGTCGTACTGCTCCCCCCGATAGCTTGCCCGAACGTACCGCAGGAAATCCAGCACGGCGGGGCTGCCGTTTTCTTTCGTGAAATCCGCGTTTAGTATATAGGCGTGAGAGCCGTCCTCATAGGGAATTTCCGGCGCTCCCTTTATATGGCTTTCCCGCTCATACACGGCAAGCCCGGCTTTGAAGTAGTCCTCCACGCAGATAAAAATGACGAAGTTGTCTGAAAGCTCCTCATAATCGGCGTTCATTTCAAGGCTGCGCCGGTCAATTCCGCTTGCATAGTAGCGTATGCGCTTTTCCAGTTTGCGGTGCAGGCGGGCCTGGACTTCTACATCATACTTTGTGTTGTGTTCATCCTCTAAATACACGTCCAACCGTATCCCGTGGGTATCGTAGGTGTCCTTTAGGTCTTTTTGCTTGTCGATAGCTACCACCCGCTGGATTTTCTTTTCAAGCAGGGTTTCCAAAAACGGCTTTATATTCTCCGGCTGGCGCATAACCTCCGAGAACATGAAATCGTCCACAAGGCTTAAATCCTTGAACGGCTTGATGGGCATGGGGATCACTTCCTTTACTCATAGTATACATCTTTTGGCGGTAACTTGCAAGTGGTTTTATCGTTTATCATCCTATGGAATGGCTGGCAGATTCTCACAATCAGGAGTAGGGGAATGGAAGAAAGAATCCACCAGAATATCTTTTATTTGGTCGTATAATTCCTGGTTATCTTGTGCTAAACAAGTTACTGTAACCTGACAGCCGCCTACGTTCAGATAGATGGTGTTATGCGGCTTGTCCACAAAGGTTATACCTGTTTCTGGTACTATTTTCTGCATAGCTTTTCTCCTTAAATAAAATATAGGCGTATTCAGACGGCGGCTGGCGCCGCTCCATAGTTTTTTCATCCTCCGTCATTCTTGTGACGGGCGCCCTGCTCTGTGACGTACAGCCAGCGCAAGTATCATTATCCCCACTATGCGGATTATGGCCTGCTGCCTTGCCAGGGCAGTTTGCCGCTCGGTGTAGTCGCTCCGTTTCTGTGGCTGCGTTCACCACCTTTCCCGCTCACGAAACATCTTGGCGCACCTCGCGGTATGGCTCCCCACATATGGAATGTATCTGATTGCCTTATTCAATTTTCAATGTTCCTGGGGACAAAAAGTAATGCGTCCCAACTTGGGACGCATTACCCAGCCAGACGATAAGGCAGGAAATATGTCCCTCACCTATCGTCAATATATGGCGTTAAAGCATGGCCTTTTTGAAAAACTTTTTCAGCTTTTCTTTTGCCCGCCATAGGCTTTCAGCTATATTCTGGTGTGCCACGTTTTCGGAGGCGGCAATTTGCTCCTGTGTCATACCATCGAAGTAATACTTCAAAAGCCTCCGGCGCTGGGTATCGGACAGACAGGTGTTGATGCCCTCTAATAGCAAACGGCAAAACTGCTCTCTGTCCAGTTGGTCGTACTGTTCAATTAAGAGCTGCTCCGGGGATAACGCCCCTATCTGTTCCGGAATCCTCTCCAGGCTAACGGTCAGTTTTGTATAGGCGTTGTTCCGAACGTCTACAACCCGATAATCCTCGTCAGACCAGCCTTTCCACTTGAGAAATTCCTCCTCGGATGAAAAATCCTCACGGTGCAGGCGTATGTAGGCCCCGGCCGCCGTTTTGAACACAATGGCGTCGGGGTCGGTCTTATTTAGGGCATATTCATTTTTGTCTTTTGATGAAAAGCAGAAAATGAAATGGAAGGCCTCTGGGCCAGTAGTTGACGCAGGAGGGAAATTTCTTGAGATTATGAAAAAAGCAGGGTGCCTCTATAGGAAACCCTGCCTTTTTACTGTACATACACTCATTAGCGTATGAACTATAGAACGATAATGCTATAATTGAAATAATCGTGTTCCAAGAAATTTTACATATTTTTTTGTGAAACGATACCCTGTTAATCTTATCCAGTTAGAAAAAAGACATAACTGCCTCCTCAAATGGCAGTTATGTCTTTTGAACGCAGGTGAGCAATCCAAAAAGCTGCCGTTTTTTTTGACAGATTTTGGATTATCCGACCTGTATAGAATTATAATTCTATTTTTCTAGCACGATTAGGTTCTGTATAACACGTGGCATGACCGATAGAATATGGTTGAGGTGAACAATAGTGCCAGAGGATATTTTGGTCAAGTTAGGCCGCCATATAAAGACATCGAGGGAAAACCGGAAAATGACGCAACAAGCTCTTTCAGATATCTCTGGAATTGCCGTAAGGACGATATCTAAAATTGAAAGAGGAAAAATGAATCCGTCTTATGAAATTCTTTCTATATTGGTTTGCTTTTTAGGGATATCTTTCGATTCTTTGTTTTCCAGCACAAACCAAGCAATAGAATCAAATATTCAAGAAATTGCCGTACTCTATCGAAATTCCTCTGGAGAAGGCCAACGCGCTATCCTGGCTTCAGCGAGGGCCATCGCTCTTGAATTTAGGGATATCGGCGAAGATAAATAATCTCTTAGGCTGCCTTTGAAAACGACTTCATTTCTCAAAGAAAATCCCCAAAGCATACTCTTTGATACGCTTTGGGGCTCCTTGATTAGAATGGCTGCTTTTGTGGATCAGCCACTTTCACGAAATCTTTTTGTATAAAGACACCCAATCGCATAAAAGTTATTCTTTGTACAAGAGCTTCCTTATATCGCTTTGAGGAAAATCCCTAAGTGCCCGTAGCCTATAACCTTATCTGTACCCAAAACCATCCTCGTTCCACCCCAGCATTAAGCCCTGCCCCCAGCCTTTCCGTCAATGCCTTAACAATCGCCAACCCCAGTCCACTGCCGCCTTTGCTCCTGGTAGAATCATACTGATAAAAACGCTGGAAAAGCAGGAGCACTTTCTCCGGCTTCAGCCCCTCTGCTTGATTAGCTACTACAAGGTGTACGGATTCTCCCGGCGGGTCCAGCTTGATATATATCTGCCCAGTGGTGTGGCGGTGGGCGTTGGTCAACAGATTCTCCAATATTCTCCGACAGGCTCCTTTATCAGAATAAATATATACTGGCTGTTCTGGCAGTTCCACCTCTGGCTCCACCCCGATGTGGCGGAACAGGTGCGCTTGTTCCATCAAACATACAGCCAGTAGCTCGGCCAAATCAAGTCTCTCTAGATGGAGAGGAGTATCCGGGTTTTCAGCCCTGTGCCATTGGGTAAACTGGTCGATGGTTTCGGTTAACTGCGCGCACTTTTGCCGCATGGCGAAAAGATATTCCTGTTGGTGTTTCGGATTGCCCTCCAGCAGTTCGCTATAACCTTGGAGGACAGTCAGGGGGGTACGCAGATCATGGCCCAAGCTGCCGATTGACTCCCGCAATCGTTTTTCCTGGCAGGCGGCATCCTCCCGCAGCTTTTCGCTTGCTCTGAGTGCTTGATTGATTTCCCCTGCCAGCTTTCCCATACCAGGGAATAGCCCGCAGTTGGACAGCTTGGCACGACGCTGGCCCTGATTATACTCATGAAGCTGGCTGCACAGCCTGTTTATCTCCCGGCAGTAGGACAAAAAGACAAGGCATACTGCCAGCAAGGAAATGCACAAAAAGAGTATCATTCCGCCCTCCTATTTCAGCTTAGCATGGAGCAGCACCACACAAGATGCCGCTCCTGCCGCCAGTAAGGTCAGTCCGGAGATAACCAGCAAAAAATGCATATCCGCCGGGGTGATAAGCGCTTGCCGGATGCCCGCAAGCAGTTGGTACACAGGTGTCCACTTGAAAAAGCTGCGAAGGACGGCCAGACTTTCCCCGTCCAAGGCTTTTTGGGAAAGCATTACCAGCAAAACCGCATATCCTGTGGAGATGCCCAATGATTTTACCAAGTCCCGGCATAAGGCCGTAATGAGAAAGAACACTGCCCCTGCTGCCAGCAAACCCGCGCCATAGGCCAGCAGACAGGTGTGGAAGCGGTTGTCTGCCAGCAGATATCCTAAGTTTTGGCCTTGTGCAGTCTGCCACCCGCTGTAAATCCGGGTGAACAGGACGGCGCTGACAGGGAAAACCAATGCTCCGCCCGCAGCGCCCAACAAGGAAACAGAAAAGGCAGCCAACACCAAAGGGACACGCCTGCCGCCCTGGGCGATTTTTTGCTGGAAAGTCCTCTGAGTAAAATCTCGGCCTAAGGGGACTACCATCATTGCCATGACAAGGAACAGGCCGTATATAATCCCCGGAGTGCCAAAAAGCTGTTCTATCGTGCGGTCTGGGTTTCCCAGGTTTGTGCAAGGGAAAAGCGCGCCAAGGGCCGCCCCCCCTAAAATGCACAGCAGTGTAAAACGCTGAAAAAGTACCCGGCGCAATTCTGTAAGAAGTATCCGCATAGCGTCACCTCAAAGCCGTCTGGCGGAAGTATAATGCCAGCAGGCCGAAAGTCAGGGCCAGTACTCCCAGGGACAAAATGGCTACGGCAATATCTGCCCACAGTGGGAAAGGCGCCGGACCGTAGAAGCTGTATGGGAAAGTGTGCCGGTCGCTTTGGGTCAACACGGATACCAGCAGGGTGTACACAAGTGATATCATCAGGGACTTGACCGAGTCCCGGAACAGGAAAGGGAATATCAGCAGCCCTACGCCCCTGGCTGCCGTAAGCAGGGCAGCGGGCAGGCACAGGCGCAGCAAATATTCCATTGGATACGCACTGCCCATACCGCCCCGCCAGACAGCCCAAAGCAGGGCAGGAAGCCCGGCGTTAAGATAGGCCAGGAACAAGAATACCAGTGTTAACAGCAGAAAGTGATTTCTCAGCAGCTTTATCCGGGACGCTCCATGGGCAATTTGGCTTTGGAAAGTGCGGCGGCTGAATGCCGACCCCATGTATACCGCTGAAAATACGGACAGCCCTAAACCAGGCGGGCCCATATCCCCCAAATTCTGAACAAACAGTTCCCCCGGAGAGGAAAAGCCGCTGATGAGAGAAAGGCAGCTTACCGCCCCATAAAGCAGAAAGAACACGCCCACCCCAGGGCTGTGGAAAAACCGGTAGCATATCGCTTTCACTCTGCTCCACCTCCTATCAACCGTTGGAAATAGGTTTCCAGGTCATCGCCTTTGGTGGTCAATTCCTGGACGGGGATTTGATGATGGGCCAAGCAGGCGCTGATCTCCACGGTGTGCCCCATAAGGTCGTAAATGTGCAAGGAACGGTCAGGATACACAGCAAATTTCGCCGTATGCAGTTCCGATTCCAGCAGGGCCGCCGCCCGCTCCGGGTCAGGTATGCGAAGAAGGATGTACTGACGGCAGCGTTCTCCCAGTTCCCCGGCAGAGATATCCTGAACCAGCCGCCCATGATGCAGGAATCCATACCGGGTGGCTAAGCTTTCCAGTTCCGGCAGGATGTGGCTGGAAATCAGAATAGTGGTGCCCTTTTGCTGGTTCAACTCCTGCAGCAGCCTGCGTATCTCCAAAATGCCTGTGGGATCCAGGCCGTTGATGGGCTCGTCCAGTACCAGGAATTCCGGCTCATTTAACAGCGCCACAGCAATGCCCAGCCGCTGGCGCATCCCCAAAGAGAAGTTTTTTACTCGCTGGCGGCCCGTGTCCTGCAGGGACAGACGCTCTAACAGTTCATCCACCTGGTTCTTTTCTGGTATGCCCCTTTGGATACGCACCAGCTCCAGGTTTTGCCGGGCGGTCATATCCGGGTATAAGGCCGGGCTTTCGATGAGAAAGCCCATACGCCGGCGTTGTTCCACTTGATTTTCCGCTTTCTCGAAAAGGGAAAAGCCACCGGAGGTAGGGAAATCCAGCCCGGCCATCAAGCGGATAAGAGTGGTTTTTCCCGCACCATTTTCCCCCACCAGGCCATAGACGCTCCCCTGGGGGATGGAAAGATGCAGGTTGTCCAGCACTGTACGCCGCCGATAACATTTGGTGAGTGCCTGAGCCTCAAATACCGTTGCCATGGTGTTCCTCCTCCCGCAGCTTGTAGCCGATACCGAATATCGTCTCGATGCAGTCAGCCCCTTTGGCTTTCAGCTTTTTTCTCAGGTTGCTAATGTGCGTATTGAGTATGTCCCCGTTTAAGTACGGCTCGTGCCAAGCGGCTTCAAAAAGCTGGCGCTTGGAAAAAGTCATATGGGGATTTAGCGCCAAGGTTTCCAACAGCTTATACTCTTTGGCTGTGAGGGGGATGGTCTGGCCCTCCATACTGACCGCTTTAGCACAGGTGTCTAAAGTTAGGCCATGGGTATGCAGAACGGCAGGCGGGGCATTATCCCTAACTGCCCGGCGCAGACAGGCCTGGATACGGGCCAGTACCTCCCCTGTGTGAAAGGGCTTAGTGATGTAGTCATCCGCACCCTGCTGGAGCAGTTCCACCTTACCCTCCATGTTGGTCTTGGCGGAAACAATGATGACAGGCACGGTGCCCGCTCTGCGGATTTCTACCAGAAGCTGCTCACCATGGAGGCCGGGGAGCATCAAGTCCAATAGTATCAGGTCAACGGTCTCTTGCTCTAAGGTTTGAAGTGCCTCCAAACTGTTGAAGGCTGGGATAGGGCAATAATTGTTTTGTTCTAGTAAGTGGCATAGCAGACGATTGATTTCCTGGTCATCCTCTATCACGAGGATATGGTACATAAGTCATTCCTCCTTTGTGACTATTATAACAAGGAAATGTTTCGGCTTTTTTACGGAGTGGGAGGGGAGTTCTAAAGAGTTTCTAAAGAAATGGAAAAGGCAGCAGCTTGTTTGTATTTATGAGCCATTCGTGCTATACTAACAATCAATTATGATTACGGTACTGTGGATGCAGAACGGATATGTCTGATAGGCTAAACTTAATGGTATTGCCCAGCTTAGGACACATTTCCTACTCCCTATATTGCGGCCAGGCCATTTCTGCATAGTTCATACCATTCTCTCCAGGGCTGCCATGATAGTACAAAGCTAAATGCAGGTGCGGGCCAGTAGAATTGCCCGTACTGCCAATGTACCCCACAAGCTGGCCTTGCCGAATTGGAGTGCCGGGAGTAACCGCCAGCCTGGACAGATGGGCATAAACAGACTGCCAGCCGTCCGTGTGGTCTACCACCACGCAGTTACCAAAAGACCACATATTGCTTACTCCATTGGCCGGCGTCCATCCATCTTGGATATAACGGACAGTACCGGGAGCGCAGGCATAGACCGGTTCGCCATAGCAGTTTCCGAAAGAGATATCAATACCGTTGTGGCCGGGGTAGGTGTTCCAGGTGTGCCCTGGGAATGGAAAAGCAAAGCGGCCCTCGGCTATGGCGCTGGCCCCGCCCAGGGGATTTGCCGCTAAGGGATAATATCGGAGAACATGGTCTACATAGTCAATGTCGCCGTAACCGCTCCATCCGTGTATTCCTGCCTGCCAGACAGAAAACTCCTGAGCATTATCCTTTGAGTAGCCGCCCCGTGCCAGCGCCCAGGATATGTGTTTCGTCCAGCTTGCGGAAACGGGCCTGCACTGCTGCTGTGGGGAAAGCCTCTTTGCCAATGCGCACAGTGGGCTGGGTAGAAGTCAAAACATCGGTAATCAAGTCCGTAACCCCCTCCACGTCCTCCCTGCCGTATTCCTCCGCAAGCTGGTCGAAACAGATATTTTCCATCACCTCCTCCCGGCAAGCCTGCCAATCCATCCCATCTGCCGCAGGCTGGATAGATGGATTGGTATAGCTTCTTTCAGTCTGATTCTTGTAAGTATAATTACACTCCGGTTTTCCGAAGTCTGCACTTCGGCTTTCCCGAAGTCTTGACTTCTGATTTTCCGAACTCTTGACTTCGGTTTTTCCGAAGTCTGGATTTCGGGCCGGGGGAGGGTTTTCAACCTGTGGCGGGATATCCTTGCAGGTAAAACGCTTGACATATATCATGGCTGGCTTTCCCTGGCCCTGCTTGACCCGCTGGATCAGGCCGATGCCTTTGCCGGTGTCCAGCTCTGCCAGCAGCTTGACCGCCTTATCGTTGCCGCAGTTCAGGGCTTCCTTTATCTCGTCCAAAGGATAGTAGATGAACACCCGGTTTTCCTCGTCATACCAGCCGTTCCGTGCGGAAAGGCCCATACGGTCCAGCATAAGGCCATAGAGCAGCTTGGCGTCGGTGGAAACGTGCTTGAACTCCGGGCCCACGATGAGCTGCCGGGGGATACGGTAAAAGCTGAATTGCTCGGATTCCCCGCCGTAAAAATAGTCAAAGTCAAGGCGGTCTTTCATGGGGAAAACTCCTTTCAAAAATTGATGATATCTAAAAATGGGCATGAAAAAAGGGGCGTTCATAAAGTTCTGAACGCCCCTAGTGGGAATGTGCTTGTATGGCCGGGATATGCTGGCCTACGAAACACATACAACTTACAAGAAAAGGCTCGTTTCTTTTGAAACAAGCCTTTTCTCTCGTGTACCCTGTGGTGGAGATAAGCGGGATCGAACCGCTGACCTCTTGAATGCCATTCAAGCGCTCTCCCAGCACAAGCGTTGTGCAACCCCTCAAACGGGGGTGGGAGCGATTTGAATGTGCAGGAGAGAGGTTGTATTTTTTTATGCCATTCTCTACTCAAAGCAAACGACAAGCTCATTAAAATGCACTTTTCTGGTATCATACACCGGCTGAGGCGTAAAGTCAATATG
Organism: Oscillospiraceae bacterium; assembly: GCA_910574995.1. Classification (GTDB taxonomy): domain Bacteria; phylum Bacillota; class Clostridia; order Oscillospirales; family Acutalibacteraceae; genus Acutalibacter. The sequence continues at coordinate 90,330 of CAJTCS010000010.1, read as the reverse complement.
TATTTTATTTTGAGGGGCGCTTGTGTAAAAGCGTCTTTTTCCATTTTGCAACAAGGGAGTGAACGAACATGAACGCACAGGTAATTGCCCTTGTGAACCAGAAGGGCGGCGTAACCAAAACGACCAGCTGTGTCAATCTGGCGGCTGGTCTGGCGCAGGCGGGGAAAAAGGTGTTAGCCGTTGATTGCGACCCCCAGGCCAGCCTCACCATCAGCCTGGGCAATCCACAGCCGGACCGCCTGCCTGTCACCCTCTCGGACATGATGGGGAAGGTGCTGAACGACCAACCCATCACCCCCGGCGAGGGCATCCTGCACCACCCGGAGGGCATTGACCTCATGCCCGCCGACATCCAGCTGTCCGGCATGGAGGTATCCCTGGTGAACGCTATGAGCAGGGAAACCATTCTCCGGCAGTATCTGGACACGGTGAGAAATCAGTACACCCACATTCTGCTGGACTGCCAGCCGTCCCTGGGTATGCTGACGGTCAACGCCCTGGCAGCGGCCAACCGGGTCATTATCCCCGTCCAGGCGGAGTACCTTCCGGCGAAAGGTCTGGAACAGCTGCTGCAAACAATCGCCAAGGTGCGGCGGCAGATCAACCCCAAGCTCCAGATCGACGGCATCCTGCTGGCGATGGTAGACAACCGGACGAACTTTGCAAAGGATATCGCCGCCCTGCTGCGGGATACCTACGGCAGCAAGATCAAGGTCTTTTCTTCGGAGATACCCCACTCTGTCCGGGCGAAGGAAACCAGTGCTGAGGGCAAGAGCATCTTCACCCATGACCCCGGAGGGAAGGTGGCCGCTGCGTACAAAAGTCTGACGCAGGAGGTGATGAAGATTGAAAAGCAGCGCGAGAAAAATAGAGCTGGCATCGGTAGATGACCTGTTCACCACAGAGGAAAGCCGTCAGGACGCCGCACGGGAGAAGATCATGGAGATACCTCTGTCGGAGCTTTTTCCTTTTGAGGGCCATCCCTTTTCCGTCCGGGATGACGATGCCATGAAGGAAACGGTGGAGAGCGTCAAGGAGGTCGGCGTGGTGGTCCCCGCCATCGCCCGTCCCAGGGAGGGCGGCGGCTATGAGCTGATTGCCGGCCACCGGCGCAAGCGGGCCTGTGAGCTGGCGGGGCTGGAAACCATGCCAGTCATTGTCCGAGATATGGACCGGGATGCCGCTATTATCGTGATGGTCGATAGTAACCTTCAGCGAGAGAATATTTTGCCTATCGAAAAGGCCCAAGCTCTCAAAATGAAGGTTGAGGCGATTAAGCGTCGGGCCGGTAGACCAGCTAAAGGCGCAGAAAATAATTCGCCGAATATTTCGGCTAATTTCCGTAGCGATGATGAGATTGGGGCAGAGATGGGTGTAAGCGGCGATACTGTCCGTAATATGATTTCTCTTACCCAGCTTGTCCCAGAACTGCAAGAGATGGTGAACGACCAGAGGATTAAACTGACCCCTGCCTACCAGCTTGCTGCACTGAAACCGGAGGAACAGGCCCTTCTGGTGGAAACCATGGAGAGCGAACAGGCCACCCCCTCCCTCTCCCAGGCCCAGAGGATGAAGAAAATGAGCCAGGAGGGGAAACTGACCGAGGACACCATGCTGTCCGTCATGTCGGAGCAGAAAAAGCCGGAGGTTGACCGCATCGTGTTCACCAGCGACACTCTGCGCAAGTATTTTCCGAAATCTTATACCCCGAAGAAGATGGAGGAAACCATTATCGGCCTCCTGGAGGGCTGGATGAAAAAGCGCCAGCGGAGCCAGGAGCGGTAACATCAAAAATTCAATTCGGACGAGCATCACCGGACAGGGTAAGCGCCTCTGTCCGGTGTTTTCATGTCCGGGAAAGGAGAACTATTTAGCCCATGCGTCAACCCACTCACTTCAAGTATAAGATGGAGGATGTGGAATGTAGATTTTGCACCGAATATAACGGGAAAAAGGGCGGCTGTACTCAAAAGGTCTGCCCTTGGCTGGCAGAGCGCATCGAGGCCGGTGTCGTTGGCTATGAAGAGGCCCTGCTGGACAGCTTTTCCCATGACCCCCGCCTGGGGGACAAACTGCGCACCGCCGTCCAGCTCTTTCACGGTTCCCTGTTTCACGGTTCCCTGTGGCTGAACGAGGGCCACCGGCAGCGGATGGAGGCGATGAAGGCCAGAGAGGGCCATTATCCTCCGAGGGATACTCCGGCCTACTTTGCCGCTATGTATCTGCTCACCGCTGACCCGGATACTGCCCAGCGCACGGCGAACTGCTTTTGCCGGGACGGTATCATGCTCGGCTATGCCACCACCAAGGGCATCTCTCCCCACGGCTACACGCTGCTGTCGGCGGCGAGGGACATCTACACCAACGGGGACCGCATCGCCCTCACCGATCTGGCGGACGGGGAGATCATCGACACCACGGCCTTCTGCCTGATCGTCAACGCCCTGCTGATCGCCCGGTACGGCAGCGCCGCCCTGGAGATACAGCAGAAGGAGCGCCAGTGAAGAAGTACAGCGTGATACTGGCTGACCCGCCCTGGGCGTTCCGGGCATGGTCCAACAAGGGCATGGGCCGTTCTGCGGAGCAACACTATCCCACCATGGGCCTGGAGGACATCAAAGCCCTGCCTGTGGCTGATCTCGCCGCTGAGGACTGTGTTTTGTTCTTATGGGCCACCTTCCCCATGCTGAAAGAGGCGTTTGCCGTCATTGACGCCTGGGGCTTTGCCTATAAGACCGTAGCGTTCACCTGGGTGAAGGAGAACCGAAAATCTCCCGGCCTGTTCTGGGGCCTGGGGTACTGGACCAGGGCCAACGCCGAGGTCTGCCTGCTGGCGACCAGGGGCAGTCCCAAACGGCAGTCCGCCGCCGTCCATCAGGTCATCCTCTCTCCGGTGGAGCGGCACAGCAAAAAGCCGGATGCAGTTCGGGAGCGCATTGTCGCTCTCATGGGGGACGTTCCCCGCGTGGAGCTGTTCGCACGGCAGGAAACTCCCGGCTGGGATGTTTGGGGCAACGAGGTATCTTCCTGTCTTGATGTGGCTGAGAGGCTGTCCCGCTGATGCCTGGGAACACAAATCTGCAAGCGGCACAGCGTGAAAAAAATGACGAGTTTTACACCCAGCTGTCTGACATTGAGGCCGAACTGCCCCATTGCCGGGAGCATTTCAAAGGGCGGTCAGTCTACTGCAACTGCGACAGCCCAGAAACTTCAAACTTCTGGCGCTTTTTTCAGGAGCATTTTGAGGACTATGGACTGAAACAACTGACCGCCACTTACAAGGCCCCGGACGCCTGCCTTACAGTTCTGGAAGAGCAGCGAGGCGGCGTGGCCATTTCCCGAAGGATGCTGACCCAGGGCGGCGATTTTCGTTCTGATGAGTGCATACAGCTACTGCGGCAGGCCGAGATTATTGTGACAAATCCCCCGTTCAGCCTGTGGCGGGAGTATCTGGCCCTTTTGGTCGAGTACCAGAAATATTTCCTTATGATTGGCCCCATGAACGCCATTACCTACAAAGAAGTCTTTCCCCTGCTGCAAGGTGGCAAGCTGTGGCTGGGCAGGACTGCGGTGAAGTCGTTCCTCACCCCGGAGGGGGCCGTCCGCAAATTTGGCAATGTGTTCTGGTACACGAATTTGGACCATCCCCAACGCCATAAGCCGTTGCTGCTGGATTGCCGCTATTCTCCGGAACTGTACCCCAGATATGTCAACTATGACGCCATTGAGGTCGGCAAGGTTGCAATGCTCCCAGGTGACTACAACGGCGCTATGGGCGTCCCCGTTTCTTTTCTTACAAAGCATTGCCCGGAGCAGTTTGAGATATTGGGCCTGAGCAGCACCGTCGCCCGGACAATTCCCGCTGATCTCCCCAGGCACCTGCGGGGAGGCGTTCGGTTCTATCTGCAAGACCAGGACAGCGGTTATCGCCGTATGTTTGAGCGGCTGGTGATACGAAAAAAGTGAGAGGGGGAAGGTTTTTGAAACTGACAAAGCAGTAGTTATCTGAATTTTTTGAGTGAGGAAGTGATCTGATATGGCCGTTTACCGAGTGGAACGGACACAGGGTTACACCGTAATGTCCAACTACCACTTGAAGGACACCGCCCTGTCGCTGAAAGCCAAGGGGCTGCTGTCCATGTTCCTGTCCTTCCCCGATGACTGGAACTACTCCACGAGGGGACTGGCCTCCATCTGCAAGGAGGGCGTGGAGGCCATCGGGAACACCATCAAGGAGTTGGAGAAGGCCGGGTACATCCTCCGGCGTCAGCTACGGGGGGCCAACGGGCGCATCACCGACACCGAGTATGTCATCTACGAGCGTCCCCAGGCCCCGGAGCCGCCTGCGCCGGAGGATACCGGCCCGGATACGCCACCAGATACGGGCGCACCGGATACGGGAAACCCGGATATGGTTCAGCCGGATATGGCTGCGCCAGATATGGGAAACCGCCCGGAATTAAATATAAAGAAATCAAAAACGAAAAAATCAATTACTCAGCGATCAAAAACTCATTCATTCCCTCCCCCTGCCCCCTCCGAGCCACCGGCAGCGCCTGCGGCCCCGGTGGAAGGAATGAAGGAAATTTTGGAGAAGAGAGCTGAGATCGAGGATCAGATCGAGTACGACCTGATTGCGGACCCCTGCAACCGGGAGCAGCTCAATGAGTTCGTGGAGATCATGCTGGAGGTTGCCCTTTCCCGCAGTCCCACCATGAAGATCGGCCGGGACGCAGAGTATCCCACCGCCTTTGTTCAGCGGCGCTTTGAGCAGCTGACCTCCGCCCACATCGAGAAGGTTCTGGACGGCATCAGGGAGAACACCACCCGCGTCTGGAACACCAGGGCCTATCTGCTGGCGGCGCTGTTCAATGCCCCGTCCACCACGGACAATCACTACACCATGCTCGTCAATCACGACATGAGTACCGGCGGCTGACGTAGCCGCTTATTTTTATGCTCAAAAATGAGCGGAAGGAGTAATCACCATGAAGCGACCCTTTGCCTACATCACCGCCCCCTGGACGGGGACACCGCATCAGGACAGCGAGTGGGCCATCCACTACTGCCGTCAGGTCTATGACGCCGGGTACACCCCCATCTGTCCCCTGCTGTTCCTGACCCTGTTCCTCAACGATAAGGTCCCCCAGGAACACAAGGACGGTCTGGACATGAGCCGTGACTTCCTGCGGCGCTCCCACGTCCTGGTGGTCTGCGGGGATACCGTCACCGAGGCCATGAAGAACGACATCGCCACCGCCGAGCGGCTGCGCATCACCGCCACCACCCTGGACGGCATCCTGACCGTGAAGGGCCAGGGCCGGGGCTGCGGGAAGAAGTGACCGCTGGCGGCTGGCTGGAAGGAGGGTAAGATCATATCTTTACAGCCAATGACCTAGCCAACGCCAAAGATACCGACCTCCCCGATCTGCTGACCTCCCTGGGCTATCAGGTCCGGCGCATCGGCAGCTACTACACCACCAAGGAGATGGACAGCCTGCGCATCAAGAACCGGCGCACCTGGTTCCGCTACTCCGAGGGGAAGGGCGGGGACGCTATCGACTTCATGCAGCGGTTCGAGGGCAAGAGTTTCCCGGAGGCGGTGGATTTCCTGCTGGCCTGGAATGGCCGGTCGAGGGACTCTCCCGACAGACCGCCGCCTGTCCAGCGGAAGGAGCGGACTGCCCCCGCTGCGCCGGTCCCCTTTGTTCTTCCACCGGCAAATGATGATACCCGCCGCGTGACCGCCTATCTGAAAAAGCGGGGCATCGCTCCGGCAGTCATCCGGGATTTTGTGGGGGCCGGTCTGCTGTACGAGGAAATGGAGCGCCATAACTGCGTTTTTGTCGGGAGAGATCAGGAGGACAAGCCGGTATTCGCCGCCAAGCGTGGGACCTACGATCTGAACGGGGCCTCTTTCCGGGCAGGCGTTCCCGGCAGCGATAAGGACACCGGCTTTCGCCTCCCCGCCGACAGCGGCATCGACCGGGTACACGTCTTTGAGGCCCCCATCGACCTGATGTCCTTCTGCACCCTGCACCGGGATGTCACCAGCAACGCCGTGGCCCTCTGCGGCCTCTATGAGGGGCCGCTGGACACCTATCTGCGGGAAAATCCTCACATCAAGTACATTTTCCTCTGCCTGGATGCTGACGGCCCCGGCAGAGAGGCGGCGGACCGGCTGAAGGAGAAATACAGCCAAAATGGACGTGTTATTTCTTACAAGCCCCCGCCCCGTGGGAAGGACTGGAACGAATACTTACAGCACCGGCAGAAGTGCCGGGGAAACGAGAGGTAAAAATCATGCAGAGCAGAAAACTTCTGCTGCGCTGGCTGGTAGTCCCACCCTAGCCCACCGGCGCGGCCCCACATTCTGGAGGAAAGGAGTGACTGCCCATCCAGGAGGAAGTAGAAAACAAAACGATAGCTTTGGCGATCAACGGCACAAAGCTCACCGGGCGGATGGTAAAGGCGGCTGTTGCCAAATATCTCGCCCATCGAAGTGCGGTCAAGGCCCGGAAGGATGTCATTCCTCACGGAAAACAGACCGTCAAGCAGCTGATCGGCCAAAATCAGGGCGTGTCCAACATTGAGCTGACCGACCCCTGCATCAAGGACTTTGAGCGTATCGCCCGGAAGTACGGCGTGGATTACGCCATCAAGCGGGACAGGGCCAACGACCCGCCCCGGTTCCTGATCTTCTTCAAGAGCCGGGACGCGGATGCCCTCACCGCCGCCATGCAGGAGTACGCCGGAAGGAAGGTCCGCAGGGTACAGCGCCCCTCGGTGCTGCAACGGCTGGCGCAGTTCCGGTCCCTGGTGAAAAAGCCCACGGTTGACCGGGAGAAACGGAAGGAGCAGACCAGGTGAAACAAGTAAACTGGAAAAAGCTCATTATCCCCAATCTCCCCTATGCCATCCTCGGCCTGTATGCCACCAAACTGGGACAGGCGTGGCGGCTGGCCCCTGGTGCTGGCCTTTCTGAAAAGCTGCTGCGCATCATGGACGGGCTGGTGCTGGCCTTTCAGTCCGCCGCTCCCAGCTTTCACCCTATTGATCTGCTGGTGGGCATTGCCTGCGGTGTGGGCCTCCGGCTGGCGGTCTACATGAAGGGCAAGAACGCCAAGAAGTACCGGCAGGGGGCGGAATACGGCACGGCCCGCTGGGGCAACGCCCAGGACATCGCCCCCTATGTAGCCCCGAAGTTCGAGGACAACATCATCCTCACCCAGACGGAGAGCCTGACGATGAACAGCCGCCCGAAGGACCCTAAGACGGCCCGGAACAAAAATGTGCTGATCGTGGGCGGTTCCGGCAGCGGTAAGACTCGCTTTTGGCTGAAACCCAACCTCATGCAATGCACGTCAAAAACTTATCCGGTTTCTTTTGTTGTCACAGACCCGAAAGGCACTCTGATAATTGAAACGGGAAAGATGTTGCAGCGCAATGGCTACCGTATCAAGGTCCTGAATACCATCAACTTCAAAAAGTCCATGAAATATAACCCTTTTGCGTATATCCACGATGAAAAGGACATTTTGAAACTGGTCACGACCCTGATCGCCAACACCAAAGGGGACGGCAAGGGTGGGGACCCCTTCTGGGAGAAAGCGGAAACGCTGCTGTATACAGCGCTGACCGGCTACATCCACTACGAGGCCCCGGAGGAGGAACAAAACTTCTCCACGCTGGTGGAGTTCATCAATTCCATGGAGGTCCGGGAGGATGACGAGGAGTTCAAAAACAGCGTTGACCTGATGTTTGACGAGCTGGAGGAAAAGTCCCCGGATCACTTCGCCGTGCGCCAATACAAGAAATTTAAGTTAAGCGCCGGCAAGACCGCCAAGAGCATCCTTGTGAGCTGCGGCGCACGGCTGGCCCCCTTCGACATTGCGGAGCTGCGGGAGGTCACGGCCTATGACGAGCTGGAGCTGGATACCCTGGGCGACCGAAAAACCGCCCTGTTCCTCATTATGAGCGACACGGATGACAGCTTTAACTTTTTGATTTCCATGGCATATACACAGCTGTTCAACCTTCTCTGCGAGAAAGCGGACGATGTGTATGGAGGCCGTCTGCCGGTCCATGTGCGCTGTCTGATTGACGAGTGCGCCAACATCGGGCAGATACCCAAACTGGAAAAGCTGGTGGCGACCATCCGCAGCCGTGAGATTTCCGCCTGCCTGGTTTTGCAGGCACAAAGTCAGCTAAAGGCCATCTACAAGGACAATGCTGACACAATTATCGGCAATATGGACTGTTCCATCTTCCTGGGCGGCAGAGAACCGACTACGCTGAAAGAGCTGTCTGCCGCCCTGGGGAAGGAAACAATCGACACCTTCAACACAGGTGAGAGCCGGGGGCGTGAAACCTCCCACTCACTCAATTATCAGAAATTGGGCAAGGCCCTCATGGACGTGGATGAACTGGCCGTTCTGGACGGAGGCAAGTGCATCCTTCAGCTGCGGGGCGTGAGGCCGTTCCTGTCTGACAAGTACGACATCACAAAGCACCCGCTCTATAAATATCTGTCCGACTCCGATAAGAAAAACGCATTTGACATAGAGCGTTTTCTATCGACCCGGCTAAAGCCAAAATCCGATGAAGTTTACGACGTGTACGAAGTGACCGAAGTAGACGCTGACAGCGATGGAGCCGAGTAAGTAACCGGCGCTGTTAAAGTACACGAAAGGACACGGAGGATGTGCCTTCAAAAATTTCAATTATTTTTGGAGGAACGTATATGGCTTTCTTTACTTCTGCTATCGGAACCTTGCAGACTCTCGTGGTGGCCCTGGGCGCTGGCCTGGGCGTGTGGGGTGTCATCAACCTCCTGGAGGGCTACGGCAACGACAACCCCGGAGCCAAAAGCCAGGGCATGAAGCAGCTCATGGCGGGCGGCGGCGTGGCCCTGATCGGCATCACCCTGGTCCCCCTGCTGTCCGGTCTGTTCGGCACTCCCTGATCGGCCTCCACGGGCAAGCCATCGCCGGTATGCCTCTCCGCCTCCGGGCGGGGAGGCCCCGGCTTACCTAAACTACACGGTCTGCGGCACTCCGCTGGCCGGAAAGGAGAGGATCATCCATAGGCTTTTTGATTGACGCCATCACCGATTGGCTGAAAGAGCTGTTGATTAGTGGTATAATCAGCAACCTCTCCGGGCTGTTCGACAGCGTAAATGAGAAGGTGGGGGAAATCTCCACCCAAGTTGGGCTGACACCCCAGGCATGGAACGGCGGCATCTTCAACATGGTGAGAAATCTTTCCACTACTGTTATCCTCCCCATCGCCGGGATCATCCTGACGCTGGTGATGACGCTGGAATTGATTCAGATGCTCACCGAGAGAAATAATCTCAATGACGTGGATACCTGGATGTTCTTCAAGTGGATATTCAAGAGCGCCTGCGCCGTTCTGATCGTGAGCAACACATGGAATATCGTTATGGGCGTGTTTGATGTGTCCCAGAGCATTGTGCATAGCGCCTCCGGCGTGATCTCCGGCACTACCAGCATCGACATGGCTACCATCCTGCCGGATTTGCAGACGAGGTTGGAGGCAATGGACCTGGGACCGCTGCTGGGCCTGTGGGTCCAATCCTTCTTTGTAGGCATTACCATGTGGGCGCTCACCATCTGCATTTTTGTCATCACCTTCGGGCGCATGATTGAAATTTACCTCGTCACCAGCGTGGCCCCCATCCCCATGGCGGCGATGATGGGCAAAGAGTTTGGCGGCATGGGCCAGAACTATCTGAAATCGCTGTTCGCTCTCGGTTTCCAGGGCTTTATGATTATGGTCTGTGTTGCGATCTACGCTGTGTTGATACAGAGCATCGCCGCCAGCACAGACATCAGCAAGGCGATCTGGACGTGCATGGGCTATACGGTGCTGCTGTGCTTTACCCTGTTCAAGACCGGGAGCCTCGCTAAAAGTGTGCTTGCCGCCCATTGACAGAGCAAAAATCAGAAGTAGGAGCGTGAGAAAATGGACGATACCAAAATCCCGGAGGCTGGCAACGGTCAGCCTGCAAAACTGGACGTTACTGTAAAGGTGTTCCCGGTCCAGGAAAAGGAGGGCAGCAATCTTCGGGCCTTTGCCAGCATCGACCTGGGCGGCGTGTTCGCTGTCACCAACCTCCGTGTGCTGGAGGGCAGGAACGGGACCTTTGTTTCCATGCCCCAGACCAAGGGCAAGGATGACAAGTACCATGACATCTGTTTCCCCACCACAAAGGAAATGCGGCAGGCCGTTACCGATGCTGTTTTGGAGGAATACTCCAAGGTAAAGGACTTGTCTGTGGAGAAGGTGGAGGAACGGCCCTCTGCACGAAAAAATCTTCAGCAGAAAAAGTCCCAGGCCGCTGAAAAGGCGGCGGAACAGCCTGCCCCCGCCCCCAAGAAAAAGGTTGACCGGGGGGAGCGGTGAAGTGCTGGCCCTGACTTCCCATATCTCTGTGGAAGGAGAATGTTTTGCCGGAAATTACATTAGGTTCTCTGTTTGACGGCATCGGGGGCTTTCCCTATGCCGCCTCTTTTTGCAATATCACATCTTTGTGGGCCAGCGAGATCGTGCCGTCCTGCGTGTCGGTCACGCAAAAATTCTTCCCCGATATGGCCCATGTTGGCGATGTGACCCGCCTTGATGGGGCGAAACTGCCCCCGGTGGACATCATCACCTTTGGAAGTCCTTGCCAGGGGCTATCTCTGGCGGGCCAGCGCCGGGGGCTGGCGGACGAGCGGAGCGGTCTTTTTTTAGAGGCTATCCGCATCATTTTTGAAATGAGGGAGGCGACCCATGGCAGATATCCCCGGTTCGCGCTGTTCGAGAACGTCCCCGGCGCTCTGTCATCCGCAGGAGGACTTGACTATCAGATTGTCCTCCAATCGTTCACAAAGACCGAAGTTCCAGTTCCTCGATCTGGAAAGTGGGCAGACGCCGGAATGGTACGAGGCGGAGGCGTTGATCTCGCTTGGTGCGTGTACGACGCCCAATATTTCGGCACAGCACAGCGGCGCAGGCGCTTGTTTCTTGTCTGCGATTTTGGAGGCAGACGTGCCGGAGAGATACTCTTTGTCCCCAAAAGCCTGCGCCGGTATTTTGAAACGGGCGGAACGCCGCGGCAAGGACTTACCGCCTTTGCTGAAAACAGCGCTGGTACGGCAGGCGCAAGGGGGCTGATACCGGCCACCATGCGTATCCGCTGCGGCTGTGAGGGCGGCGGGAAAGGTCCTCTGGTACAGGTGGAGAAAAGCGGCACGTTGGCGACCAGGAACGACCAGTATCTCTTTGTTCCCCAGACGGTGGAGATACTGAACGACCAGGGCGGCAGCTCTCTGACTGTGGAGCGCTCCGGCCTCTCTCCCACCCTTCGCAGTCAGACCCATGGCAATCTGCCTGTGGTGGCCGGGATGCTGTGTATGGGGACCAGTCAGGCCAACGCCAGTATTCTGAACGACCAATCGCCCACCCTGACCTGCGCCCACGGACAAGCGCCCATTTTGGTCCATCCTCAGATCGCCGGGACACTGTGTGCCTCCGGCGCTGGACTGAACCGCCCGGCAGGGATAAAGAGCGAAACGGACCTGTGTGTTGTCAATGTGGACAGTCATAGCAACAGGGACGATATGGCGCTGATCGTGCGCCGCCTGCTCCCCATCGAGGCCGAGAGGCTGATGGGTTTCCCGGATTTTTGGACGGAAAGCGGCGTGGACGGGAAGATCATCAGCGATACCCAGCGCTATTCTATGTTGGGGAACAGCATCGCCGTCCCCTGCGGAGCTTACATCATGCAGGGTATCCGGGATGCGATGGAGGCGGTATGAAGGTCGGCCTCGTTGATGTAGATAGTCATAACTTCCCCAATCTCTGCCTGATGAAACTCTCCGCCTACCATAAGTTCTTGGGGGATACGGTGGAGTGGTGGCGACCGGCAGGCTGGTATGATGTGGTCTACAAAAGCCGGGTATTTACCGACACCTATTCCAAGGACAACATCTACATCGCCAATGCCGGGGAGGTCATCAAAGGCGGGACCGGCTATGGCCCCGGCCCCGATCTCCCGGACGTGGTGGAGCATCAGCACCCGGACTACTCCCTTTATCCGCAGTTCCCCGACACCGCCTATGGCTTTCTCACCCGTGGATGTCCCCGTGCCTGCGCTTTCTGCATCGTTTCCGGCAAGGAGGGGCGGCGCAGCCATCAGGTGGCAGACCTCAGCGAGTTCTGGGACAGTCAGAAGGAGATCAAGCTGTTGGACGCCAATCTGCTGGCCTGTCCAGACCATGAAAAACTGCTGCTCCAACTGGCAGACAGCCGCGCTCTGGTGGACTTCTCCCAGGGCTTGGACATTCGGCTGACAACACCAGACAATGTGGCGCTGCTGAACAAAGTGCGGACAAAGGCGGTGCATTTCGCCTGGGATAACCCGGAAACTGACTTGACACCCTATTTCCGCCGTTTTGTGGAGCTGACGAATATCAAGAGCGACCGCAGGCGGCGGGTGTATGTCCTCACCAATTTCGGCAGCACCCACGAACAGGACCTTTATCGGGTGGACACCCTGCGGGGCCTGGGCTACGACCCCTATGTGATGGTCTATGAACGGCCCACCGCACCGAAGATCACCCGGCAGCTCCAGCGATGGGTGAACAACAAGCGGATATTCCATACCGTGGAGCATTTTGAGGATTACATCCATTCATCAACAAAAAAGGAGGATTGATATTTTTGGCATACGTCCCCGTACCCAAGGACCTGGCCCGCGTGAAAACGAAGGTCATGTTCAACCTCACCAAGCGCCAGCTCATTTGTTTCGGCGCTGGGGCGCTGATCGGAGCGCCGCTGTTCTTTCTTCTTCTGCGGCCCCTGGGGAGCAGCACCGCCGCCATGTGTATGATGCTGGTGATGCTGCCCTTTTTCCTTCTGGGCGTGTATGAGAAGAACGGCCAGCCCCTGGAGAAGATAGCCGGAAACATCATCCGGGCCAGCATCCTCCGGCCCCGTCAGCGGCCCTACCGGACCAATAACTTCTACGCCCTGCTGGAGCGGCAGGATAAACTGGATAAGGAGGTAAGCCGGATTGTTCATGGACAGCCCTCGAACGCTGCCCGATAAAAAGGAGCAGACACCGGCAAAGCCCCAGAGCGGCAAAAAGCTCTCCAGGGCTGACCGGAAGAAGATCGAGGCTGTCATTGCCGCAAGCAAACGGAACGACCGGAAGGAACTTTCCGCCCAGGACAGCATCCCCTTCCAGAGGATGTGGCCGGACGGCATCTGCCGTGTCACCGATACCTACTACACCAAGACGGTGCAGTTCCAGGACATCAATTATCAGCTCAGTCAGAACGAGGACAAGACCGCCATCTTTGACGGCTGGTGCGATTTCTTAAACTATTTTGACAGCTCTATCCGTTTTCAGCTGTCTTTTCTCAACCTCGCGGCGGGGAGCGGAGGCTATGCGGAAAGCATTACCATCCAGCCCCGGACAGACCATTTCAACAGTGTCCGGGAGGAATACTCCACCATGCTGCAAAACCAGCTGGCAAAGGGCAACAACGGCCTGACAAAGACCAAATACCTGACCTTCGGCATTGAGGCGGAGAACATTCGGACGGCAAAGCCCCGGCTGGAGCGCATTGAAACCGACATCCTCAACAATTTCAAGCGGCTGGGCGTGTCGGCATCGCCTATGGACAGCAAGGAGCGCCTGCATCTGATGCACGGCGTATTCCACATGGACGGACAGCAGCAGTTCCAGTTCTCGTGGGACTGGCTGGCCCCCAGCGGCCTGTCGGTCAAGGACTTCATCGCCCCCAGCAGCTTTGAGTTCAGGAATGGCCGGGTGTTCCGCATGGGCCGGAAGTATGGGGCGGTATCCTTTGTCCAGATCATGGCCCCGGAGCTGAATGACCGGATGCTGGCGGATTTCCTGGACATGGAGAGCAGTCTGATCGTCAATCTGCACATCCAGTCCGTGGACCAGGTGAACGCCATCAAGACGGTCAAGCGGAAGATCACCGACCTGGACAGTGCCAAGATCGAGCAGCAGAAAAAGGCGGTCAGGGCCGGATACGATATGGACCTCATTCCCAGCGACCTCGCCACCTACGGTACGGAGGCCAAAAAGCTCTTGCAGGACCTCCAAAGCCGCAATGAGCGGATGTTCCTCGTCACCTTCCTGGTGCTGAACACGGCGGACAGTCTGCGGCAGCTGGACAACAACGTATTCCAGGCGTCCAGCATCGCCCAGAAACACAACTGCCAGCTTGTCCGCCTGGACTTCCAGCAGGAGCAGGGCCTCATGTCCTCTCTGCCCCTGGGGTACAATCAGATCGAGATACAGCGGAGCTTGACAACCTCAAGCACCGCTATTTTTGTACCCTTCACCACCCAGGTGCGCCCGTAAGAGCACCCCATCTGGTGCTCGTGGGCTATACGAATACTGCCTTTAGCAAGCAGCAGATAAAAGTATTATGCGGTAAATAGTGCCGCAATCTGTCATCTCCCGCCTTATCCGAAAAGGGAAACCTGACGGGGAGTGTAGCATGGCGGAGCGTGCGGAAGGTCTGAGCTTCACAGGCTTTCGCGCAGAAGAGATGAAACATGGTGTATGAGGATGAAAACTACACTGTCTAAATGGCAGCCGGAGGTTGGGTATAGTGAAGCCCTCTGCGTATGGGAGCTAAACTCGCAGGTGCGGTGGCACAGTTATTTCTTGAGTGTAGCTGTGCGGAATACTCACCGCAAACCAAGCCGCAGGAAAGCGGAAAACGGCGAAAACCACATCCGACAACACCATATGCTTATTTGTATAGCGCTAAACGGGGATTACTCTAAAGCGGAGCGCCGCCCATTTGCGGCTATGAGTGCTATGAGAAAAGTGACTCTGAAAATCCGCCAAGGTAACAGAGTTTCCGTAGTAGTCAGAGGATGGGAAAGCCATCCACACGGCGAAGGGAAACAGTTTGTCTCTCAATACAAAATGAAGAAAGGTGCGTGAGGCACTATGAGAAATCCGATTGATGTATTGAAAAGTCTGGAATCCAAAGCAACACAAGAAAACTACAAGTTTCAGCGGCTGTACCGAAACCTGTACAACCCGGAGTTTTATCTGCTGGCCTACCAGAACATCGCAAAATCAACCGGCAGTATGACCTCTGGGGCAGACGGTATGACTCTGGACGGCATGAGCATAACTCGCATCAACCGCATTATTGCATCGCTGAAAGACCACTCCTACCAGCCGAATCCGGCGCGGCGGCACTACATTGCCAAAAAGAGTAACCCGTCTAAAAAGCGCCCGCTGGGTATTCCCTCTACAGACGATAAGCTGGTCCAGGAAGTTGTCCGTATGCTGCTGGAAGCAATCTATGAACCCACCTTTTCGGAACACTCCCATGGATTCAGGCCAGGGCGCTCCTGCCACACGGCATTAAAAGAAGTTCAGGCTGACTTTACGGGCGTCAACTGGGTGATTGAGGGCGACATTACCGCCTGCTTTGATTGCTTCGACCACCACGTTCTGATTGAAATCCTCCGCAGACGTATCCAAGACGAACATTTTATCTCCCTGATGTGGAAATTTCTGAAAGCGGGATATATGGAGCAGTGGGAATACCACCGCACATTCTCCGGAACACCGCAAGGCTCCGGGGTCAGTCCTATCCTGGCCAACATCTATCTGACAGAACTGGACCGCTTCATGGAAACGTTCACGACGAGATTCAACAGGGACTCCGGTAAGGGCTACAGACTGCCCAGCCCGGAATACAACCGTGTCCATCATCAGTACAACAAAGCAAAGAAAAATCTTTCAGTGGCCGAGGACCATCGAGCCGCAGTCAGAGAATTCAAACAAGCGCAACATCGCCAGTTGGACACGCCCAGTTTCCCGCAGTTCGACTCACAATATAAACGGCTGCAATATAACCGGTACGCCGACGACTTTGTAGTTGGCGTCATTGGCTCCAGAGAGGACGCGGAAAGGATAAAATCGGAAATTGGTCAGTTCCTGTCCACACAGCTAAAACTCACCCTGTCAACGGAAAAGACGAAAGTGACACATTCCAGCAAACTGATCCGCTACCTGGGATACGATTTCACAGTCAGACGCTGTAAAGCTTCTAAACGCGGAAAAGACGGTATCCTGCGCCGCCACCTGAACTATAAGGTTGCACTATATGTTCCCCACGATAAGTGGGAGGGCAAACTGTGGGAATACCGCGCTATGAAAATCGCAAGAGGCGCGGATGGACAGGAGCGATGGAAACCCATACACCGCGGGTTCCTTATGCACAGAACGGACGTGGAAATTATCAGCAAGTACAACTCAGAAATACGCGGTTTATACAACTTCTACTGCCTTGCGGAAAACGTGACTGTGCTCAATAAATTCTGCTATATCATGGAAGGCAGTATGCTCAAGACCTTTGCTGCAAAGTTCAATGCCACCGTCAACAAAATCAGGAAGAAGTACAAGAAAGATGGCGTTTTTGGCGCGTATTATGATACGAAAGCCGGAAGAAAACGGTGTGAATTCTATCACGATGGTTTTGAGCGAAAAAAGTCCTCAGACGCTGGGTCAGCCATTCTCGATATTCTACCGCAGTTTCGTAAATACGAACGGAAAAACGGGCTGGCCCATAGGCTGAAGGCTGGAAAATGTGAGTTGTGTTCAGCGAAAACCGAAGAAATTCGAATGCACCATGTTAAGCGGCTCAAAGACTTGACGGGCGACACAGAAGTTGAAAGGCTGATGTTGAAAATGCGCAGGAAATCTATCGCGCTCTGCCCCGAATGTTTTGATAAGCTGCAACATCAAATTATGGATTCCTGATGATAGACAAAGGGCGAGCCGGATACATCGAGAGGTGTACGTCCGGTTCTTGGAGGGGGTTCGACCGAGACCGTCCGCGCAAGCGGATATGGCGCGGTCGTGCCTACCTTATGAGCTTTTTCAGCACCGGGGGGAGGCCCTGTATTACGGCCTGAACGCCCTAAGCAACAACCTTATCATGGTAGACCGCAAGGCGCTTAAAAACCCCAACGGTCTGATCCTCGGAACGCCCGGAAGTGGTAAAAGTTTCAGCGCAAAGCGGGAAATTCTCAATGTTTTCCTCGTTACAGATGACGATATCATCATCTGCGACCCGGAGGCGGAATATTTTCCCCTGGTCCACCGGCTGGAGGGTCAGGTCATCAAAATCTCCCCCACCAGCAAGCAGTACGTCAACCCCATGGACCTCAATCTGGATTACAGCGATGACGAAACCCCCCTCTCTCTGAAGGTGGATTTCCTGCTGTCCTTCTGCGACATCGTGGTGGGCAGCAAAGACGGCCTCCAGCCTGTGGAGAAAACCGTCATCGACCGCTGTGTCCGGCTGGTCTACCGTGACTATCTGGCCGACCCCCACCCGGAGAATATGCCCATCCTGGAGGACCTGTATAATCTTCTGCTGAAACAGGAGGAAAAGGAGGCCCATTTCATCGCCACGGCGCTGGAAATCTACGTCACCGGCAGTTTGAATGTATTCAACCACCGCACCAACGTGGACATCGACAACCGTATCGTCTGCTACGACATCAAGGAGCTGGGCAAGCAGCTGAAACAGCTGGGGATGCTCGTCATCCAGGATCAGGTCTGGAACCGTGTCACCATCAACCGGGCCGCTGGCAAGACCACCCGTTACTACGTTGACGAGTTCCATTTGCTCTTGAAGGGCGAGCTGGCCTCCTGGAGCGTGGAGATTTGGAAACGGTTCAGAAAATGGGGCGGAGTGCCGACCGGAATTACCCAGAACAGCAAGGACCTCCTGGCAAGCCCGGAGATCGCCAACATCCTGGAGAACAGCGACTTCATCTATATGCTCAATCAGGCGGCAGGCGACCGGCAGATACTCGCCAAGCAGCTGAACATCTCCCCCCACCAGCTTTCCTACGTCACCCACTCCGGCGAGGGCGAGGGGCTGCTGTTCTATGGCAACGTCATCCTGCCCTTCATCGACCGTTTCCCGAAGGACACGGAGCTGTACCGCATTATGACGACCCGCTTGAGCGAGATCATCCCAGAGGGCGGCGCATGAGCGAGGCCGTCTACACCAAGCAAGACCTGCTGACAATGCAGGGGTGGCCGCTGGAACGGAAAATACAAGTTACCCAGGCGAAAATCCTGGAATGGTATTACCACTATCATGGAAGGGTAGCGGTTTCGTTCAGCGGCGGGAAAGACTCGACCGTGCTATTGGATTTAGCACGGCGGGCCTTCCCCGAAATCCCCGCCGTCTATGTGGATACGGGCTTGGAGTACCCGGAAATCCGGGCCTTTGTGAAGTCTGTCCCTGATGTGACTTGGCTGCGTCCCGAGCTGGCTTTCCCAAAAGTCATTGCGCAGTACGGTTATCCGGTCATTTCAAAAGAGGTCGCGCACCGTATCTATTACGCCAGAAAGGGCAGTAATTGGGCGGTCCAGAACCTGAACGGCTGTGATAAAAACGGAAATTTCTCGCAATTTTATCAGCGATACAAAAGATGGAGTTTCCTCGTTGACGCGCCGTTCCCCATTTCTGCCCGCTGCTGCGATATGATGAAAAAGAGGCCCATCCACCGCTATACACAACAGACCGGAAACAAACAGATCATCGGCACTATGGCCTGTGAGAGTATGCGGCGGGAAAGGGCTTATATGCAGACCGGCTGCAACGCATTTCTCAAAAAGGACCCAACCTCCCAGCCCATGTCGTTCTGGACGGAACAGGATGTATTGGCCTATCTGCGCATGACCGGCATCCCCTACGCCTCCATCTACGGCGAGATCGTGGAACAGGGCGGCAAGCTCGTCACCACCGGCGCACATCGAACAGGCTGTATGTTCTGTATGTTTGGCCTTCACCTGGAAAAGCAACCGAACCGCTTTCAGCGCATGGCCCTGACCCACCCCAGGCAGCACGATTTCTGCGTCAACGCCTTGGGCTGCGGGAAGGTGCTGGACTACATCGGCGTACCTTATCAACCTGTGACGAACGAAAGGAGCGAGTGACTATGGACAACGAACTGTATCTCATTCACCTGGACGATTACCTGAGCCACATCGACGGCAAGCTGGAGATGTATGATCTGCTGCTGGAGCTGGTGCGATCTGTGCGGAAGGACCTGGAGGCCGGGGAGCCGTCCCAGGCCATGCGGACGCTGTGCGCCTACGAGCAGCAGGCCCATGAGATGTATGAGAGCTGGGACATCTCCGATGCTTACGCCGAGAGCGGCGACCCGGACGATCTGGCCCAGCTGATGGAGGACGAGCTGCTGCCCGCTGATGACGGGGACGATGACGGCGATATGTCCGCCGCCGGACGCCTCCTGCGGGCCGCAGCCCAGCTGACCGCCAGCACCCGCGCCATTCTGGGCGTTGCCAATGAGATCGTGGAGTTCGAGGAAGAGATCGACCGTGTTCTGAACGACAGCGAGGGGCCGGAGAACGACTGTGCCGGTTAAGGGCAAGTCCCGCCTCCGTTTCACCGATGCCGAGCAGGACGGGAGCCGTCTGAAGGAACATGACCGGGCGAAAGAGCGTGAGGCGGACCGGGCGGCGATGCGGAAGGATGCACCGCCGCCCAAGGACCGGAAAAAGCTGAAACGGCGCATGACCGACCAGAAATCCGGCGCTGGCAGGAAGAAAAAGGGCAAGTCCGCCGACCGTAAAACTGCCAAAACAGCGGGACAGCTGCAATTTGAGGAAAACAGGGCCAAACCGCCCTCCAAACTGTCCCATGCGGTGAAGGATGCCCCTGTTTTGGCCCTCTCCGGGCGGCTGCACCATGAGGTCAGCGAGGCGGAGGATGACAATGTTGGCGTGGAGAGCGCCCACCGGCTGGAGCAGACCGCTGAAACCGGCGTCCATCTGGCGGAGCGTTCCCGCCGCGCCCATAAGCTGCGGGAGTACAGGGCCACGGAACGGGCAGAGATCAACGCCCTCTACCGGCAGTCCCTTCAAGACCATCCTGAGCTGGGGAGCAACCCCCTGTCACGCTGGCAGCAGAAACAGGCCATCAAAAAGCAGTACGCCGCCGCAAAGCGTTCCGGGCAGACGGCGGAGGGAGCGGCCAGGGCCACATCCACCCTGGCGGAGCGGGTGTCCGACACGCTGAAAGGTGCTGCGGAGGGGAGCAAGAGGGCCGGAGAATTTGTCATGCGTCACAAGAAGGGCTTTCTCGTTATCATCGGCCTGTTCCTGATGGTGACGATGCTCCTTAATGTCATGTCCTCCTGTTCCGTGCTGGCCGAGGCTATCCTGGGCAGCGGCGCTGGCGGCACTTATCCCTGCGAGGACGCGGATATGCTGGGGGCTGAGGCGGACTATGCGGCGTTGGAGGCCGCTCTGCAAAACGAGGTGGACAACTACCCCAGCTACCACCCCGGCTATGACGAGTACCGCTATGACCTGGACAGCATCGGGCATGACCCCTATGTGCTGATCTCCATCCTCACCGCCTACCATCAGGGGACATGGACCCGGAGCGAGGTGCAGGGGACGCTGCAAATGCTCTTTGACCGGCAGTACACCCTTACCCAAACGGTGGAGGTGGAAGTGCGGTATTACGAAACGGATGACGGCGACGTTCCCTATGACTACTACATCTGCAACGTCAAGCTGGAAAACTTCGACCTGTCCCATCTCCCGGTCTACATCATGGGGGAAGATCAGGTGAGCTTGTACGCCATGTATATGTCCACCCTGGGCAACCGGCCAGACCTGTTCCCAACCAGCGAATATCCCAACGCCTCTCAGCGTGAGGACTACCTGGATTATGATGTACCCCTGGAGGCCCTGGAGGACGAGGTATTTGCCGCCATGCTCACCGAGGCGGAGAAGTACCTGGGGATGCCCTACGTCTGGGGCGGCAGTTCCCCCAGCACATCCTTCGACTGCTCCGGCTTTGTGTCGTGGGTCATCAACCACTCCGGCTGGAACGTGGGGCGGCTGGGGGCAAAGAGCCTTTGCAACATCTGCACCCCGGTTTCACCCGCCAACGCCCGCCCCGGCGATCTGGTGTTTTTCATCAACACCTACGATGCCCCGGACCCAAACGCCCCCACCCACTGCGGCATTTATGTGGGCAATAACATGATGATACATTGCGGAAATCCCATTTCTTACGCCAATTTATCCTCAAATTATTGGCAAAATCATTTTTACTGCTACGGCAGACTTCCATGACAGGAGTGATGCGAAACGAACCCGAAAATCAAGAAGATCGACAAGGAGTATGAGAAGAACGCGGAGAAGATCACGGAACTCCAGGCCCGTCAGCGGGAGCTGGAAAAGCAGCGGATGGAGCTGGAGAACCTGGACATCATCGGCCTCGTGCGTGGCATGGGGCTGACCCCGGACCAACTGGCGGCGCTCATCAAGGCTGCACCGGTCCCTGCGGCCCCCACCCCGGAGCGGAAGGAGGACGGCTATGAGGCGGATTAAGACCCTGTTCCTGGTGCTGTCCACCATGCTCATGCTCTCCACCTGTGCCGCCCCCGCCCTGGCCTATGCGGACGATACGGAGGAAACGCCCCCAGTCACGGGCGGCGTGGAGACTCAGCCCCTGACCCCGGAGGGCAACATGGCCCTGGTGGACGATATTGACGGCGAGGCCGGTGAAGATAAGCAGTTCATCGTGGTCCAGAGCCGGGCCGGTCACTATTTCTACATCATCATCGACCATGCCAGCGAGGGGGAGAACATCGTCCACTTCCTCAATCAGGTGGACGAGGCCGACCTTCTCTCCCTGATCGAGCAGGAGGAACAGGCCCCCGCCGTTTGCTCCTGTACGGTCAAATGCGCCCCCGGTGCTGTAAATACCGCCTGCGAGGTCTGCGCCGTCAACATGGCGGAGTGCGTTGGGCCGGAGCCGGAGCCGCAGGAGCCGGACACGCCCCCGGAGGAACCTGACACGCCGGAGGAACCGGAGATAAAGAAGGGTGGGCCGCTGGTGATCGTGGCGCTGCTGGCCGTCCTGGGCGCTGGCGGTGCTGTGGCTTATTTGAAATTCTTCAGGAAAAAGCCGGACACCAAGGGCAGTGCCGATCTGGATGACTACGACTACGGTGTTGATGATGACCCGGAGGACGAGGACGAGCCGGAGGAAGATGCCCCGGACGATGATGACCAGGAGGACGAATGAAATATTTCACCAACAATCCGCTGGAACGGCAGATGATGCGGCCTCCCACCGTTCGGGCCAAGCCTGACCCGGCACCGCCTGTCCCCAAGAGCCACCCTTGCTGCGGCTGTAAGCGCCGGAACGAGAGCAGCGGCTGTGTCCTGCCCTGCTACCGGGGCGTGGAGCGGATGCCGCCCCGGTAAGCTCTTACATTTATAATAACTGATGTTTTGCAAGCGGTCTGGGCGCAGCTCCAGGCCGCTTGCCTATTTTGAAGGAGGAATGAATTTGCCCAAACAGAAACTCGTGATCGCGGAAAAGCCCAGCGTGGGCATGGCCCTGGCGAAGGTGCTGGGGTGTCATGGCAAGCGGAAGGGCTACATGATCGGCAGCGGCTACATCGTCAGCTGGTGCATCGGCCATCTGGCGGGGCTGGCGGATGCCGCCGTCTACGACTCCAGCTATGCCAAGTGGCGCTGGAACGATCTGCCCATCATCCCCGACAGCTGGCGCTTTACCCTGGACAAGACCAAGACGGAGCAGTTCGACACCCTGCGGACCTTGATGCGCCAGGAGGAAGTCACGGAGGTCATCAACGCCTGCGACGCCGGACGGGAAGGGGAGCTGATCTTCCGCACAGTCTATCATCTGGCGGGCTGCACCCTGCCCATGAAACGGCTGTGGATCAGCAGCATGGAGGACAGCGCCATCCGGGAAGGTTTCGCCCATCTGCGCCCCGGCAGCGACTATGACGGCCTGTACCACGCCGCCCTGTGCCGAGCCAAGGCGGATTGGCTGGTGGGCATCAACGCCACCCGCCTGTTCTCCGTCATGTACCGCCATACCCTCAACGTGGGCCGGGTCATGTCCCCCACTCTGGCCCTGCTGGTCCAGCGGGAGGCGGAGATCGGGGCGTTTGAGCCGGTCCCCTTCTACACGGTGGAGCTGGACTGCGGCGGCGTGGCCTTCACCGGGGAGCGGCTTTCGGACAAAGCCGAGGCTGAGAGCATCGCCGCCGCCTGCAAGGACACGCTGCTGCTGGCCCAGAAGGTGGAGCGGAAGGAGAAGTCCGAGAAGGCCCCCGCCCTCTATGACCTCACCACCCTCCAGCGGGAGGCCAACCGGACCTTGGGCTATACCGCCCAGCAGACGTTGGACTATGCGCAGAAATTGTATGAGAAAAAGCTGTGTACTTATCCCCGGACGGACAGCCGGTATCTGACGGAGGACATGAAGGGCAATGTTCCTGCCCTGGCGTTCATCGCCTCCGTCCTCTGTGGTGTGAAGGAGCCGGAGAAGGTGCTGGCCTCCCAGGTCTGCGACAACAGCAAGGTCAGCGACCACCACGCCATTGTCCCCACCAAGACCGCCGCCACCGGCATCAACATCGGCGATCTGCCCACGGGAGAGCGGGAGATACTGCGGCTGGTGGCCCTGTCCCTTCTCCGGGCGGTCTGTCCGGCCTATCGGTACGCCGAAACCGCTGTGACGGCGGAGTGCGGCGGTCACAGCTTTTCCGCCAAGGGGAAGGAAGTGCTGGAGCTGGGCTGGAGAGCCTACGCTGACAAGGAGCCGAACAAGGACGCCATTCTGCCGGAGGGCCTGTCCCAGGACGCCACTCTGACGGTGAAGGAGGCCCAGGTGAAGAAGGGCAGCACCACCCCGCCCAAACACTTCACCGAGGACACCATTCTCAAAAGCATGGAGTGCGCCGGTGTCGAGGATATGCCGGAGGACGTGGAGCGCAAGGGCATCGGAACTCCGGCCACCCGTGCCAGTATCCTGGAAAAGCTGGTGTCCGCTGGCTTTGTGGAGCGGCGGAAGGCCAAAAAGGTCACGAGCCTTATCCCCACCCAGGAGGGCAATTCCCTCATCACCGTCCTGCCGGAGCAGCTGCAATCCCCGCTGCTGACGGCGGAGTGGGAGAACCGGCTGAAACAGGTGGAGCGCGGGGAGCTGTCCCCGGAGGACTTCATGGGGGCCATCTCCGACATGGTGCATGAGCTGGCGGCGACCTGTTCCCCGGTCCCCGGCGGCGAGGTCCTGTTTCCCTCCGGCAAGGAGAGCGTTGGCCCCTGCCCCCGGTGCAAGGGCAATGTCACCGAGAGCAAGAAGGGCTTTTTCTGCGAAAATCCCTCCTGCCGGTTCGCCCTCTGGAAGGACAACCGCTTTTTCGCCGCCAAGAAAAAGACTTTCGACAGGGACGCCGCCTCCGCTCTGCTGAACGAGGGCAAGCTGTATCTTCCCGACTGCTGGTCCGAGAAAACGAAAAAGACCTACGATGCCACGATTTCCCTGGAGGATGATGGGGAAAAGACCAATTTTCATCTGGAGTTTGGCAATGGAAAGAGCGGCAAGGGTAATGGCTGACCTCCCCCGCATGAGCGAAAAGCAGTTTTCCAGGGCAAAAAAGCTCCTGCGCCGCCTGTGCGCCAATTATGACCGGGGGAACTGCCTGCTGCTGGATGACGGCTATGACCCCTGCCCCTGTCCCCAGCTGATCTCCAACACCCTGCTGTGCCGCTATTTCCGCAGGGCCGTCCTTCCGGCTGACCGGGAGCTGCACGAGGACGTTTTGGGGGACTGCCTGAAATACTGTGCCGGATGCGGCAGGCCCTTTGCGGCAGCGGCGAGAAATACGATCTACTGCCCGATCTGTGCGGCAAACCGGGCGAGGCGGAGCAAACGCAGATGGGCGGCAAAAAACAGGGTGCAGAGTAGAAAAAGTAGGGCTTGAAAGTCCCGTGTTTACAGGGGTTTCAGAGGCCAAAACTGATGGGGGCTGTATGATTTCATTCCCACCCCCGAAAACCGACCTTACTTTTTCTACATCATCACATCGAAAGGAGATGCCATGGCAGAGAAAAAATCCAACCGGGAAAAGCTCAACGAGATCACCGCCAGCATTGAACAGGGCATCAAGGAACTGTTTCAGAGCGACAAGTACGCCGAATATCTGCGCACCATGTCCCGGTTTCACAGCTATTCCGCCCGGAACACCATCCTCATCCATATGCAGCGGCCTGACGCCACCGTTGTGGCCGGTTTCAATGCCTGGAAGAACAAGTTCCAGCGCCACGTCAAGAAGGGCGAGAAGGGCATCACCATCCTGGCCCCCACGCCCTTCAAGAAGAAGATCGAGGAGAAAAAGCTGGACCCGGTGACGCAGGCCCCCGTGGTGGACGCCAACGGCAACGTCATCATGGAGGAAAAGGAGATCGAGATCCCCATGTTCCGCCCGGTGAAGGTCTTTGACGTGTCCCAGACCGAGGGTAAGCCTCTTCCCCAGCTTGCCAGCCCCCTGACCGGCGATGTGCAGAACTACGAGATTTTCATGGAGGCCCTGCGGCGGACCTCTCCTGTTCCGATCAGTTTCAAGACCCTGGAGCAAAGCATGGACGGCTTTTTCAGCGTGGACAATCAGTCCATCACGCTCCGGGAGGGCATGAGCGAGGTCCAAACCATCTGTGCCGCCGTCCATGAGATCACCCACTCTCTGCTGCATAACCGGGAACGGGAGCGCCTTTCCGCCGCCGCCGGGACGGAGCAGGCGGGGAAGATCAAGCCCAAGGACCGCAACACCGAGGAAGTGGAGGCGGAGAGCGTATCCTATGCCGTCTGCCAATACTTCGGTATCCAGACCGGAGAGAACAGTTTCGGCTATATCGCCACATGGTCCAAAGACCGGAGCCTGCCGGAGCTGAAAGCCAGTCTGGAAACCATCGGTAAGACCGCCAATCAGCTTATCAACGACATCGACCGCCATTTCAAGGAGATTTGTAAGGAACGGGGCGTTGACCTGACCCAGCCGGAGCAGACTGCACCGGAGGCAGAGGTCCCCGCTGAACTGCCGGAAGATAAGCCGTTTGAGGAACCGCCGCCGGATGTCCTGCCGGAGCCGTCAGAACAGGCGGATACCTCGCTGGACGAGTACCCCCTGCCGGACCCGGCTTTTTCCGCTGATGACCTGGAACATCATTGCGGCTATATGGACGGTGATCTGCTGCCCCTCTCCAAAAACCGGGCTATGGAGCTGCTGGAACGCGACCTGACTGTTTATGCGGTACAGACTGGTGAAAATCCGGTCATGGTCTTTGATGCGGAGGAACTTGTCGAGCAGCCGGAGGGCGTGGTATTTGCTGTATCCAAAGAGGAATGGGAGTCCAGCCCTGATTTTCACCAGCTTATTATGGACCGTATGGACCACCAGGAGGAACGGGAGAGGGCCTTTCTCGACCACGGCGGGGACTGTTTCGCTATCTATCAGATCAAGGACGATGCCCCGGACCGTCTACGTTTTATGAATATGGACTGGCTGACCTCTCAAGGGCTGTCCCCTGACCGGGCCAACTACGAGCTGGCCTATACCGGGGAAATGGCCTGCGGGCTTGGGTCCACCGCCCTGGAAAGACTGTATCAGAAATTCAACACCGACCACCCTGCGGACTATCACCGGCCCTCCATGTCCGTCAGCGACATCCTTGCGGTCAAACAGGACGGCGTGGTATCCTGCCATTACTGCGACAGTATTGGCTTTGCGAGAGTGCCGGACTTTATCAAACCGGAAAATTATCTGAAATCGGCGGAAATGTCTGTGGAAGATGATCTCGGCATGATCGATGGCATCATCAACAACGGCCCCAAGGAGCAGCCAGAGAAGAAACCGTCTGTGCTGAAGAAATTGAAAACGCCTCCTAAACCGGAGGAAAAACGGACAGCGCCCAAAAAGAGCGCGGAAAGGGACAGGTGAACTATGGCAGAGGGACGGTATGACATCACGCTGGGCGATGTTCCGGCGGAGATCGTGGAGATCGCCCAGGTCGGCGTACCCATCGGCTACATCGACCGCCGCATGGAACCCGGCTATATGCTGGCAAACGGGACGGCGCTGCTGGAGAGCGAGAAGGACGAGGCCGGTTTTTACATCGGCGGCGCTGGCATGGACGGGATGTTTCTGCGGACGGTGGAGCGGTATGAGCCGGTCCGGGACGAAGACGGAGCTGTCACCGCCTTCCGCCGCATGAGCGACTACCTCACCCACTTTACCGCCGAGGAACAGCAGACCATCTTCCAGTATGCCATGAACACCCCGGAGCATCTGATCGAGGACCTGACCGCCGCCCTGCCCCAGCTGAAAAAGGCCCCCCAGGTCTATGACCTGTTCGACAGCACGGCGAAAAAGCTGCGCCAGATCCCCCCGGACAAGTGCCGCCGTCTGATGGCCGACATCCGGGCGGCGTACAAGGGGCGGAACGAGCAGAACATCCAGGAGCGCCAGCGGGCCGCTGAGAAGTCCGCCAAAAAGAAGAGAAGGAGTTTTGAGAGATGAACGAATTTACATTTGAGGAACGGAGCCTGATGTGCATTTACAGCGGTTCCGGTACGCGCACCGGCCTGATCGCCGCCCTGGAGGATATGCGGGGCTATTTGCAGCCGGACGAGGATGATCTGCGGGAGCTGACCGACAGCGCCCTCGGCAAGCTGCGGCGCATGACCGATGCCGACTTTGAGGCCGTGGACCTCTACCCGGACTTCGACCCGGAGGACTCTGCCTATGGCGAATAAGGTCCAGGAATATCTGGAGCTGTCCGAGCAGGCTACACGGCAAATCTCTGGCAGCTACAAGGAGTGGACCGGCTTTTTAACGACCGCCGCCAGATTATATAAATATCCGTTTAGCGAGCAACTTCTCATCTACGCCCAGCGCCCGAACGCTACCGCCTGCGCCGACTACGACCTGTGGAATAAGCAGATGCGCCGGTATGTGATGCGGGGGGCCAAAGGGATCGCCCTCATCGACACCAGCACCGGGGACAATAAGATACGGTATGTGTTTGACGTGTCGGACACCGGCGAGAAGGAGAATGCCCGCCGCCCCTGGCTGTGGCAGTACCGCCCGGAACACCAGCAGGCTGTGGCCAATGCCCTGGAAAAGCGCTTTGGTGTTTCCGGGGAGAGCGGACTCGCCGACCAGCTGGAGCAGATCGCCTCTGTGCTGGCGGGGGACTACTGGACGGAGCATGGAAGTGAGCTGGCCCGTATCGTTGACGGCAGTTTCCTGGAGGGGTATGATAGCGTCAACATCGGAGTGCAGTTCTGGCAGGCGGCTACCGTCAGCACCACCTACGCGCTTATGGCCCGCTGCGGTCTGGAGCCGGAAACCCATTTTCAGCACGAGGACTTTCTGAGCGTGTTCGACTTCAACACTCTGGACACAGTGACAGAGCTGGGGACGGCCATCAGTCAGAGCAGCGAACAGGTCCTGCGGGAGATCGAGGTAGCCATCAAGCAGTATGAGCGTGAAAAGCACGCGGAAAGGAGCAACGAACATGGAATTGGAACTGACCTACAAACAGGTGGGGGACGTTCTCCTGCCCCAGATGACCTTCCCGGACCAGCCGGACCGGAGCCTGAGCAAGTACGGACTGATGCGCAGGAGATTTCTGAAGGAACACCGCCCGGGTCTGTTCAACCGCTTGACTCTACGGGGGACCTTACATCAGCACCTGTTGGAGGTGGAGGACAAGGCCAACGAGATGCTGGAGGCGATGATGCCCTCACTGGCGAAAACGGCGGGGGCCACGGAGGAACTGAAATCCAGGGACCCCCTGGCGTGGGTGGGTCTGATGAACTCCTGCAAGGCCCAGGCGGAGGAGATCATTCTAGCGGAACTGGTTTACAGCTAAATACCGAACCTGACCCGGAGGGACCGAGCGTGAAAGCGCCCGGTCCTTCTGTTGTTCCTGCCCCGGAACCTCCCACACCTACCTCTGCCCCGGCAAGGGAAATTACCCAGGCCGACATTGACGCCGCCCTCCGGGAGTGGAACGGCGACCTGGACAGCAAGCGCCGGGTGCAGCAGTATATGACCGATCATGGCCGGGAGAAGGGAACGGCGGAGTGGCTGCGCAGCGAGTACGGCGATGGCCTCCCGGCGTTCCCTGTCACCGCAGACGGAGCGGCCATTGACCTTCCCTGGTCCAAAGTCCAGCGCCACCTTGCCCATCTGGTGAAGGAGGACCGCTTTCTCCCGGAAGAAGAACGGGGCGAGGCCGCTGCGGAGGAACCGAAAAAGGATGTCCCGGCACAGCCCACCGTCCGTGAGGTCTATGACCGTTATAAGCCGGTTGTCCAGGATTTGGTGCTGGCGGATGTGCCGTATCAAAACGCCTGCCGCAATTCTGACAGGGAAACCGCCGTCATTGAGGGCGATGCCGCTGTCAAACGGGCGGCGCTCACCATCACGGAACCGGAGTTTATGCGGCTGTACTACGATATGCCCGATTTCCGCTACCGGCTGCATCGGGAGGTCATTGACGATACCTATGCCGCCCTGTCTGCGCCCCATGAGGCCATACCGGAGTATGATGAAGAAACGCCGCCCTGGGGAGTTGAGATCGGCGACCATTCCCCCTGGGGCAAAGTGCAGGAGAGCAAGAAACTCGCGGAGGGTATCTATCAGATCAGCACTCCCGGTCACGGCGGTATCATGGTGCGGGATACGGATGCAAGCAACCTCCTTTCCCCCGAAACCGTAGCCGCTGGCGGTTCTGAAAACGGCTGGTGCTATTTTGAAGAAGATGCCGTTGCGCCTGCTGTCATTCGTGAACTGCGGGACAAAGGTGTTTTTGAACCGGACGTAAAGCCCCCCGACCTCTCCAGTCAGCCTATTACCCGTGAGGGAGATACCATCACCATCGGCGCTGGGGATACCGCCCATGAGGTAGAGATCACTGTTTCCGATGAACAGTGGCAGGAAATCCAGGCGGCAATCCCCGACAGCACGGCCCCGCCTGCCCGTGACCCGCTGGCCCCGGCCTACGATGTGGGAGATAAGGTCTATCTGGACGGCACAGAATACGTCATTGAGGATATTTCCCTGTTTGATGTGCAGCTGCGTGACCCCACGCAAGCCTACCCTGTACTCCGCTCAGAACCCAAGGACCGCTTTATGGCTGCGCTTTTGAGGGACAGCCGGAACAGCCAAATTACGGATTTTGTGGCGGCTGACCTCAGCCAATTCAACGAGGACTTCCGGGAAGTCCTGACCTCCGGCCTGCTGACGGACGAGGACAGACATGAGATCATCGAATATTTTCGAGCTGGAAAAGGCAATCGGGAAATGGGCGGTCTGCTGTCGGGACTTCTGGGCAACCGTGTAGACACCACGGAGCTTTCCACCGGCGAAATGGCGGACTATTTCACATCCGGCCTCTCTATGCGGATAGAGATTTTGAACGATGATGAAGTGAAAATTGCGAGCGCGGCATATTCCTGGCATCAGATCGCGCCGGTGCTGCGCTCCCTCTGGCAGCAGGAATTGGACGGCTTTACCCATGCGCCGGTCCAGCGTGACCCTGTACGGCTGGAGGGTAAGCCCTCCTATCAGGTGGGGGACAAGGTTTCCTTCCAATACGGCGACCATGAACTTACTGGCACCATTGGCTACATCGGGGACCTGGATGTACGCATCGACACCGGCCCCTACACCTGGAACAATCAGGTCGTCAGCCGGGATTTTTTCGAGGACGCTATACGTCAGGACGAGCGCAATGCCCACTTGTTCACCCAGGAGCCGGACCCGCCTCCTGCACCGGAGGTCACGCCGGAAACCACTACCATTTATCCTGGCGATAAAAACGGCCTGCCCTTTGATGTGATCGTTCAGCGTCTGCCCGTTGATGAACCGGAGCAGACCCAGCCGGAGCAGACTGCCGCTCAAAATTTCCGCATTACAGACGATCACCTGGGCGAGGGCGGACCGAAAGCCAAGTTCCGCATGAACATGGAGGCCATCAACACCCTCCAGGGTATTGAGCTGGAGGGCCGCTCTGCCACCCGGTCGGAACAGGAAGTGCTTTCCCGCTATGTGGGCTGGGGCGGTCTGCCGGACGCTTTTGATCCGGACAAGCCGGAGTGGGCGGATGAATACCTGGAGCTGAAAGCCGCCCTGACCCCCGCAGAGTATGAGGCGGCGCGGGCCTCAGTCCTGAATGCCCACTACACCAGTCCCACCGTCATCAAGGCTATCTATAAGGCCGTGGGCAATATGGGCTTTACCGCTGGCAATATCCTGGAACCGTCCTGCGGCGTGGGGAACTTCTTCGGCCTGCTGCCGGAGGCTATGGCTGCGTCCAGACTGTACGGCGTGGAGCTGGACAGTATCACCGGCCGTATCGCCCGGCAGCTTTACCCCCAGGCCAACATCACCGTGGCCGGATTTGAAACCACTGACCGCCGGGACTTTTATGACCTCGCCGTAGGCAATGTGCCGTTTGGGGATTACCCTGTCAGTGACCGCGCCTACAACCGCCACCATTTCAGCATCCACAATTATTTCGCCGCCAAAATGATGGACCAGGTGCGCCCCGGCGGGATCGTGGCTTTTGTCACCAGCCGCTACACCATGGATGCCAAAGGCGAGGATGCCCGGAAGTACCTTGCGGAACGGGCTGACCTCCTGGGCGCTATCCGTCTGCCCAATAACGCTTTCCGGGCCAACGCCGGGACAGATGTGGTGACGGACATCCTGTTTTTCCAGAAACGGGACACGCCCCAGGTTGAAATGCCTGATTGGGTACACGTTGGAGAGAACCAGGACGGCTTTACCGTCAACCGCTATTTCATTGACCACCCGGAAATGATCTTGGGCCGTCAGACCTCCGAGAGTACCCAGTACGGCAGGCAGGACTTCACCGTGGCCCCCATTGAGGGCCTGGAACTGGCCGATCAGCTCCACGATGCCATCAAGTATATCCGGGGCCAGTACCGGGAGGCCGCGCCGCCTGAGCTGGAGGAAGGTGCCGAACAGGAGCGTGTCACCATCCCCGCTGACCCGAATGTGAAAAACTTCTCCTATACCATTGTAGACGGGGATGTTTACTACCGGGAAAATTCCATCATGGAAAAGCAGGATTTGTCCGGTGCCGCCAAAGAGCGTGTCATGGGCATGGTGGAGCTGCGGGACTGCGTTCGGGACCTGATCGACCTTCAGCTGCGGGAGGATGTTCCCGACAGTGCCATCCGGCAGCAGCAGGAGCGGTTAGAGCAGCTCTATGACGCCTATACCGCCAAATTTGGCCTTATCAATGCCAGAAACAATCAGCAGGCGTTTTCCCGCGATGACGGCTACTACCTCCTGTGCGCCCTGGAGATCGTGGACGAGAACGGGCGTCTGGAGGGCAAGGCGGATATGTTCACAAAGCGCACCGTCAGCCCTCACCGGACTGTCACCAGCGTGGACACCGCATCCGAGGCCCTGGCCGTTTCCATTGCGGAGAAGGCCGGAGTGGATATGCCCTATATGTCCCAGCTTACCGGCAAGACCGAGGAGCAGCTGGAGCAGGAGCTGACCGGCGTGATCTTCCGGGACATCCGCTGTGCGGAGGACCCGGACCGCATCCCCAGGGCGTATGTCGATCTGAGCCGCTTTCCCCTTGTCACCGCTGACGAATACCTCTCCGGCAACGTGCGGCGGAAACTGCGCATGGCCCAGGCGATGGCGGAGATCCTGCCCCCGGAGGACGCCGCGAAGATCAGGCAGAACGTGGAGGCCCTGACCGCTGCCCAGCCCAAAGACCTGGACGCCTCCGAGATCGAGGTCCGGCTGGGGGCCACCTGGGTGGATAAAAAGTACATCCAGCAGTTTATGTATGAAACGCTGGATACCCCCTGGCGCTTGCAGAGAAGTATCAAGGTCAATTATTCGCCGGTCACAGCGGAGTGGCAGATCACATCCAAAAGAGCTGTGTACGACCACGATGTTGCCGCCTACACCACCTTCGGGACCAGCAGGGCCAACGCCTATGAGATACTGCAAGATACGCTGAACCTCCGGGATGTCCGTATCTACGACCTGGTAACAGACCTGGACGGCAAGGAGCATCGGGTACTCAACGGCAAGGAAACCACCCTGGCCCAGCAGAAACAGCAGGCGTTGAAAGACGCTTTCCGGGACTGGATATGGCGTGACCCCAGGCGGCGGCAGGCCCTTGTCAAGCAGTACAACGAGGAAATGAACAGCACCCGGCCCCGCGAGTATGACGGGAGCCACATCGTTTTCTCCGGCATGAACCCGGAGATCAAGCTCCAGCCCCATCAGGTCAACGCCGTGGCCCACGTCCTCTACGGCGGCAACACCCTCCTGGCCCACGAGGTAGGCGCTGGCAAGACCTTCGAGATGATCGCCGCCGCTATGGAGAGCAAGCGCCTGGGACTGTGCCACAAAAGCATCTTCGTGGTCCCCAATCACCTGATCCAGCAGTGGGCCTCCGAATTTATGCGGCTGTATCCCTCCGCTCATGTCCTTGTTACCACCAAGAAAGATTTTGAACCGGCCCGCCGAAAGAAGTTCTGCGCCCGCATCGCCACTGGGGACTACGACGCCGTTATTATCGGCCAGAGCCAATTCGAGAAGATCCCTATCAGTTATGAGCGGCAGGAGCGCATTATCCGGGATGAAATTCAGGAGATACTCGCCGGTATCAAGGAATTGAAGTACATGGGGGGCGAAAACTTTTCTATCCGGCAGATGGAAAAGACCAGACGGCGGCTGGAGGAACGCTTGGAAAAGCTGAGGGCAGACCAGAAAAAAGACAGCGTTATCACCTTTGAGCAGCTGGGCGTGGACAGGATGTTTGTGGACGAGAGCGACTTCTATAAAAACCTGTTCATGACGACCAAAATGCGGAACGTGGCCGGTCTGTCCACTACCGATGCCCAGAAGTCCAGCGATATGTTTGCAAAATGCCGCTATCTGGACGAGCTGACCGGCGGGCGGGGCGTTATTTTCGCCACGGGGACACCAATCTCCAACAGCATGACAGAAATGTTCACGATTCACCGCTATCTCCAATATAACCGTTTGCAGGAGATGGGTATGGGACACTTCGACTGCTGGGCCAGCCGGTTCGGGGAAACATCCACCGTTTTGGAGCTGGCCCCGGAAGGGACCGGCTACCGCCCCCGGACCCGGTTCGCCAAATTCTTCAACCTCCCGGAGCTGATGAACCTGTTCAAGGAGGTCGCGGACGTGAAAACCGCCGACCAGCTCCATCTGCCCACCCCGGAGGTCGAATATCATACCGTTGCATCCAAGCCGACTGAACATCAGAAAGCGATGGTCCAGCAGCTGTCCGAACGGGCCTCCAAAGTGCATGGCGGCGCTGTGGACCCCCACGAGGACAATATGTTGAAGATAACCTCGGATGGCCGCAAGCTGGGGCTGGACCAGCGCATCATTGACCCTTTGCTGCCAGACGAACCGGGGACGAAGGTGAACCGCTGTGTCGAGAACATCCTGCACTTCTGGCGGGAGGGCGAGGCCGACAAACTGACTCAGATCGTGTTCTGCGATATTTCCACGCCCCAGGCCAAGCCCTCTAAAAAGAAAAAGGGCCTTGCGCAGGATACTGAAAAGCCCTTTACCATCTATGATGACATCCGGGAAAAGCTCATCGCCGCAGGGATGCCCCCGGAGCAGATCGCCTTTATCCATGACGCGGACACCGACCAGAAGAAAAAGGCACTGTTCTCCAAAGTTAATGATGGGCTGGTGCGGGTCATCATTGGCAGTACGGCAAAACTTGGAGCGGGGACAAATATTCAAAAGCGACTGATCGCATTACACGACCTGGATTGTCCGTGGAGGCCCCGTGACCTTATCCAGCGCAAGGGCCGCATCGAGCGCCGGGGCAATGAAAACAAAAAAGTCCATGTGTTCCGTTATGTCACAGAGGGGACTTTTGACGCGTATTTGTGGCAGACTATTGAGGCAAAACAGAAGTTTATATCACAAATCATGACTTCTAAGTCCCCCGTGCGTTCCTGCGAGGACGTGGACGAGGCGGCGCTCAGTTACGCCGAAATCAAGGCCCTGTGCGCCGGGGACCCCCGGATAAAAGAGCGGATGGACCTGGACATAGACGTTTCCCGGCTGCGCCTGCTGAAGGCCGAACACCAGAGCCAGCAGTACCGGATGGAGGACAATCTGCTGAAATATTTCCCGGAGCAGATCAAGCAGAACCAGGAGTTTATCGCCGGTTTCAAGGCCGACATGGAAACGCTGGCGGCGCATCCCCATCCCATCATCACTGTGGAAAAGCCTCCGGCCAAAACTGCCGAAGAGGAACCGCCCGCCGCCGGTACACCGGAGGCCCCCGCCGCTGCGGAGGTCAAACAGGGTTTTGCCGGGATCGAGATCAGCGGCGTGACCTTCACCGACAAAGAAGAGGCCGGAAAAGCCCTGCTTGCCGCCTGCAAGGAGCTGGCGGTAGGCGAAACAAAGGAGATCGGCAGCTATCGGGGCTTTACCCTGTCCATCTCCCATGCCCAGATGTTTGAGCGGACTTCGCTGACGTTGAAAGGCCAGATGACCCATCTTGTGGAGTTGAGTGACGATATTTACGGCAACATCACCCGCATGGACAACACGCTGGAGAAAATGCCGGAGCGTTTGCAAGGGGTGGAGGCCCATCTCCAGAACCTCTATCAGCAGCAGAGCGCCACCAAAGCCGCGCTGGGCAAGCCCTTTCCCCAGGAGGCGGAGCTGCAAGCGAAGTCTGCCCGCCTTGCGGAGCTGGATGCCGCTCTCAACATCGACCGGGGAGCGCCGCCAGCGGAACAGACTGTTGCCAAGAGCCCACGGCCCTCGGTACTGGAGGGGCTGAAACGGCCTGTGCCTCCCCGTCAGAAACAGGACAGACCGAAGGACCGCCGCCAGGAGCGGTGACAGGCAGGGGGCTTTCCCTGCCTGATCTCACCGCAGAGCAAGTTTTAATATGAAATGGAGGCATTAAATGGATAAAACACCGATCTATCCGCATTCCGCCGCCTACGCACGGGAAAACGGCGAATTGGAGCAGTACAGAGCATCAATGAGGACCCTTACCGAGTGCAGGAACGCCATCGATAGCACCATCCGCAGTAACTGGGATGGGATGAACTTTCCCGAGGGTTGTGCGAAGGAAATTCTGGAGCGGTTTGGGCAGGAGCGAGTGACATTCATTCTCGCCTATACGGTCCGTGAAACAAATTTTGATAATCGGTTCTCCGGCCACAATGCAAGTTGGGCCAATACCGTTTCGATGCACGGGATGGGCCGTGGCCGGGAGAGCTGTACGTTGGAAAGCCACCCCGCCAAAGTGGACCTGTTTATTGATCTGGTGCAGAGCGACCTCCAGGAGTTGGCAAAGCAGAAATCTACGAAGCGGCGGACACACTCCGCAGACCGTGGAGAGAAGGTTTTCAAGTTGGATAAGACGCCGGTCTACAAAGAAACCTTTGCGTATGCCTATGAGCATGGCGAGGCAGAACTGCATCACGCATCCCGCCGTGCCAATATCGCCTGCAAGGACGCGATCGTAACAGCTATCAACGATAACTACCGGGACTATCGCCTGAACACGGCGGCAGCAGTAAAGGAAGTCGTTCAGCAATTCGGCTTTGAGCGGATGCTCTATGTGCTGGCGAACACCTTGCAGACGATGGATTCAGATGGCCGTATTTCGCGGGCCAACAAGCAGTGGGCGCAGTCCATCCCCGTTGTCTTTGAACAGGGAGAACGGGATATGACCTGCCTTATCACGCGCAGTCACCCCGGCCTCTTGGATATGTTCGCTAGTGAGGCACGGCATGAACATTTGCTGAAACAGCCCCTCAAGGCGGCGGACATCAGAGCGGAGGCCGAACATATCATGCAGCGGCTGCAATCTGAGCAGGAACCGAACAGCCCCAGCGGGACCCACTACATGGCCCAGATTTCCCCCGACTTCCTGGCACGGGCCAAAACGAAGGACACCGACCGCCTCATGGCCATGCTGCCCTTTCAGTCCCTCTCCTTCTCCACCCTGGAGGGCCGCAGGGGGACCTATGCCCTGATCTCCCAGAACGAGAACCGTTTTCAAAAGCTCCAGCTCCGCAAGCCCTCTGTGCGGAAGAAATTGCAGGAGCAGTCCGCCGCCCCCAAACCGCCCGCGAAGAAAAAGTCCAAAGAACAGGAGCGGTGACTGTGGCGAACCGGCAGAGGGAAGTCCAGCTGAAATTTCGTGTCACCCCGGAGGAACGGGAGCTGATCGAGCGGAAGATGGCCCTACTGGGGACCTCCAACATGGCAGCATATCTTCGGAAGATGGCGATTGACGGATACGCTGTCAACCTGGAGCTGCCGGAGCTGGGCGAGATGGTATCCCTTCTGCGCCGGTCCAGCAACAACCTCAATCAGCTTACCCGCCGTGTTCACGAAACGGGCCGGTTCTATGATGCCGACCTGGAGGACCTGCGCCGGGACTATGACGGGCTGTGGGAGGCGGCGCAGAAAATCCTTTCTTCTCTGGCAAAGCTCTGATAAATAGTAAGAGGGCGGTCTTGCTGGCCGTCCTCTTACTGTATTGTCACATAATATCCAGGAGCTGAAAAATCACGGCCTGTTGTTTTTTATCCAGTCTTGCCCAGCGATCCAGTAGTTCCGCTTGGGATTTCGTCAGCGATACCGGCGACTCGCTTTCCGCAAAAAGCTGAGATAAGGTAATGCCAAACGCATGACATATCTTTTCCAGCGAGGGGAGAGTGGGTATCATGTTCTTTCTATACCAAGAGGAAATAGTAGATTGCGGCAGACCCGAATGTTCCGCAAGCTGATATTCTGTCCATCCCCTTGCCTCTCTGTTTGCTGTAATGACGGTAAGAATATCCTTCAAAGCTCTGCCTCCTTGCGCTTGTATTCTTCGTTGATTATACTTTTACAAATCGTTGCATTTTAATAATTTGTTTCGTATAATAAAAACGAAATACAAAAGCAGCGGGGGTGAGAGGATGAACGTCACGTTCTGCGGACACAGCAAGCTATATCAAACTGAAAACATTTCCAAATGGCTGGACATAATACTGCCAGCGCTGATCGAGGGCGGAGCGACCACATTTTATCTTGGCGGCTACGGCGACTTCGACAGCTTGGCGGCTGCTGCGGTGCGGCGGCAGAAAACCAAGTATCCCAATATCGAGGCTGTCCTGGTGCTGGCCTACCTCAACCGGGAAATGGATGCCTCCCGTTACGATGGGACCACTTATCCGCCGCTGGAAACTGTGCCGCCGCGTTATGCCATCGTAAGGCGGAATGAGTGGATGGTCCGCGAAAGTGACGTTGTGATCTCCGGCGTCACGCATGGGTGGGGTGGGGCGGCGAAAACTCTGGACTACGCAAAACGGCGGGGAAAGGTGATCGTGCAATTTCCGATACAGCGGGAAGAAACATAATTGCCCCGCCACATCCTTGCAAAATTCGCCAAGCGGCATTATGCTTGGAACAGATCAAACGATGAGGTGATGACAATGACCTTTGAAAACGTGCTGGAAGTTTTTCGGGAGTATTTGTCCGAGGACGGTTCCTGTGAAGTGCTGGACACCAGCCGGGGCTATCTGGTGGTGGACTGGGAGAGCAGCAAAAATAACTGGGTGACTTCCCGCCTGTGCCAGACCCCGGAGCAGCTGCGGGACATCCTGCGCTCCCGCTGGGAGGAGTATCAGGGCTATCGGCTTACCCACGGTTACAAGCGGGATGTGTCCGAACAGGAGGAGCAGGAGATCAAGCGCTTGGGGGCTGACCTCGCCGCTAAGTGCGGTTCCTGATACAAGACCACATTTACGGATAGGACAGAAAACGGTCTGCATGACGCAGGCCGTTTCTTATTGGAGGGAGGTATCTTTCTATCGCCACCACCCGCCTGATGCCGCTGCATACCGGAAAGGGCCGGTCGGCAGGGACGGCGATCAGCGACATCCTGGACTATGTAGAGAACCCAGGAAAGACAGACGGCGGCAGGCTTATCACCAGCTACCAGTGCGACAGCCGGATCGCAGACGCTGAATTTCTTTTTGCAAAGCGGCAGTATATCGCCAAGACCGGCAGGCACCGGGGAGCGGACGATGTGCTGGCCTACCAGATACGGCAGTCCTTCGTTCCCGGCGAGATTACCCCGGAAGAGGCCAACCGCCTGGGCTATGATCTGGCGATGCGGTTCACCAAAGGGAAACACGCCTTTATCGTCTGCACTCACATCGACAAGGCCCATATCCATAACCACATCATTTGGAACTCCACCACGCTGGATTGCTCCCGAAAGTTCCGTAATTTCTGGGGTAGCACCAAAGCTGTGCGGCGACTGAACGATACCATCTGCATCGAAAACGGCTACTCCATCGTGGAAAATCCAAAGCGGCGCGGCAAGAGTTACGACAAGTGGCTGGGGGACAAGCCGCCATGCCACCGGGACCGGCTGCGCATGGCGATTGACGCCGCCCTCGAAAAAAAGCCCCACGATCTGGAGGCGCTGCTGGCTCTCCTGCGGGAGGCCGGGATAGAGGTTTCTCCACGGGGAAAATCCATCCGGCTGAAAGCACCGGGCGGCAAAAAGTTTATCCGCCTGGACGCTGACAGTATGGGCGAAGGGTACAGCGTGGACGCTCTGATGGAAGTCCTGTCCGGCAAGCGCACTCACGTCCCTTGCCAAAAAAATATCCGCCAGCCCGACTGCTCAAAGGTCGATCTGCTGGTGGATATTCAGGCAAAGCTCCAGGCCGGGAAGGGCGCAGGCTATGCACGGTGGGCCAGCGTGTTCAACCTAAAGCAGATGGCCCAGACGCTGAACTATCTGACGGAACACGGCATTCTGGACTACGCCGATCTCAC
Source organism: Oscillospiraceae bacterium (assembly GCA_910574995.1). Classification (GTDB taxonomy): domain Bacteria; phylum Bacillota; class Clostridia; order Oscillospirales; family Acutalibacteraceae; genus Acutalibacter. The sequence continues at coordinate 50,499 of CAJTCS010000010.1, read as the reverse complement.
CGCCAGAGCGGACGAGGCCACATCCCGGTACAATAGTTTGTCCGGCCAGATCAAGGCGGCGGAGCAGCGCATGGCGGAGATCGCCGTCCTCAAAACGCACATCATCAATTACTCCAAGACCAGAGAGGTTTATGTCGCCTACCGCAAGGCCGGGTACTCAAAGAAATTCCGAGCGGAGCATGAGAGCGAGATACTTCTGCATCAGGCAGCAAAGAAATATTTTGACGGGCTGGGGCTGAAAAAGCTGCCCACCGTCAAAAGCCTCCAGGCTGAGTACGCCGCTCTGCTGGCGGAGAAAAAATCCGCCTACGCCGACTACCGAAAGACACGGGACGAGATGCGGGAGCTGCTGACCGTCCGTGCCAATGTGGACCGGCTGATGGGCTATGAGGAACAGCAGCAGGCGGCGGAGGCCACCCGGCAGGAGGATGAACGCTGATACCTTCGTCTGCTGTCAACGGGCCGCAGGCCCGTCAAAAAGCGTTCCGCAGGAACGCGCAGCCAGCCCCGGCACGGGGCTGTTCAAGGGGGTTTGGGGGCTTGCCACCAACAAGCAAATTGAGCATCCTGCCGGGAGGTAGGATGCTCAATTTTGTGGAATGGGTACCATTCCGCATTGCTTGCCGGTTACTCGACAGCCTTACTCCATAATCTAGCTGACAAAAATTTTCCTCAAAATCATATTGACATTCTTAGAAGTATCGCATATAATAACATCGAAGAAAATAGATATGAGGTGAAACGATGTACCTATCCGATAAACAGAGTACACGAGTTTTCAAGGCTTTCTGCGATGAAAACCGACTGCACATCCTGTCGCTTTTGCGCGGAGGTGAGAAGTGTGCCTGCAAGCTGTTAGATGAACTGCACATAGGGCAGTCCACCCTTTCCCACCACATGAAGATCCTCTGTGATTCTGGTGTTGTTGTTGGCCGGAAAGAGGGAAAGTGGGTATATTACCGCATCGACCCGGAGGGGAGCGCACAGGCGATTGCCTTGCTCACCCAACTGACAACCTGCACCGCAGAGGCGGAAGATGTTGACTGTTCATGCGGTTCAAGACGTGCTGCCGTATAATTTTCATTTGTGCGATAAGTGAGCCGCCATGTGGCCAGTGGCGGTTTACTTTAGCAATAATAAATCGACAAATTGCGATTTATAGATTTTATTCGTGGAGGAACAATTATATGGAACTGCTGCAAACGATTTGGCTGTTCATCCAAGATCAAATTCTTGGCATGAAGTGGCTGAACGTGCTGATCGGAAATTTGGTGTCGGCGCTCGGCCTGGATACCGCATCTCATTGGGGCGGGAGTATTCAATTCTTCATCTATGATGTAATCAAAATCACCATCCTGCTCTGTACTCTGATTTTCATAATCTCGTACATCCAGAGTTATTTCCCGCCGGAGCGGAGCAAGCGCATCTTGGGCCGGTTTCATGGTATTGGGGCCAACATCATCGCCGCTCTGCTGGGAACGGTAACGCCGTTCTGCTCCTGCTCGTCCATCCCGTTATTTATTGGTTTTACCAGCGCGGGCTTGCCTTTGGGCGTAACCTTCTCTTTCCTGATTTCCTCTCCGATGGTTGACCTGGGCAGTCTGGTACTCCTTATGAGTATTTTCGGCGCAAAAATCGCCATCTGGTATGTCGTGCTGGGGCTGATTATCGCCGTTGCGGGCGGCACTCTAATTGAGAAACTGCACATGGAGCAGTATGTAGAAGAATTTATCCGAAACGCCAGCAGCGTGGATTTGGAATCCCCGACTTTGACGAAGCGTGACCGGGTTATTTTTGCAAAAGATCAGGTTGTCAGCACGTTCAAAAAAGTGTTCCCCTACATTCTGATCGGCGTGGGCATTGGTGCAGTCATCCACAACTGGATTCCCGAAAGCTGGATTCAAGCAATCCTCGGCAGCAACAATCCCTTTGGCGTGTTCCTGGCTGTCCTGGTGGGCGTTCCCATGTATGCGGACATCTTTGGCACAATTCCCGTGGCGGAGGCGCTGTTGGCGAAGGGCGCACAGCTTGGCACCATCCTCTCCTTTATGATGGCCGTTACCACTTTGAGCCTGCCCTCCATCATCATGCTCCGCAAGGCGGTAAAGCCGAAACTGCTGGCCCTGTTCATTACGATCTGCTCTGTGGGCATCATCCTTGTCGGCTATTTGTTCAATGCGTTGCAGTATCTATTTATCTAATGGGGAGGCACTATGACAAAGAAAAAACTTGTAAAAATTCTGGTCCCCTGCCTGATCGTGGCGGTTATCGCCGGTATCTATCTTTTCAAAAATCCACCTGCGGCCACTCAGACCCCGGAGGATTCTATCGTCCCGGAAGATACCGACTTTGCGTTGACCGCAACAGAGGCCATTGACTTTGAGGCGCTGGCCGAACATGGCCTGCCTATCATCGTGGACTATGGCTCTGATTCCTGCATCCCCTGCCAGCAAATGGCCCCGGTTTTGAAAACGATGAATGAGGAAATGACCGGCAAGGCGTTTATCAAGTTTGTGGACGTATGGGAGTATGCCGAGGCAGCATCTAACGTCCCCGTCCAGGTTATTCCAACACAGGTATTAGTAAACGCAGACGGAACACCTTTTGTCCCCAGTGACGAGCTGGCCCAACAGATTGAGTTCATCCTATACAATTCACGGGAAACCGGGGAACACGTCTTTACTGTCCATCAGGGCGGAATGACCGAAGAACAAATGCGGCTGATCCTCACGGAAATGGGGGTGGAGGCATGATTGATTCCTGGCTGAACACCCTCGGCACTTTGATTTCTGAAAGCATCTGGCTGGCTCCGCTGCTGGCTGTGCTGGCGGGAGTGCTGACCTCGTTTACACCATGTTCGTTATCCAGCATCCCGCTGGTGATCGGCTATGTGGGGGGAACAGGTACAGAACCGAAAAAGGCGTTTCGCCTGTCGCTGGTGTTTGCCGCTGGTTCAGCAATCACCTTTACGATCCTGGGGACGCTTGCGTCCTTGGCGGGGTGGCTGATTGGAACTTCCGCCTCCTGGTGGTATCTGGCTTTGGGCATCCTGATGGTGCTGATGGCCTTGCAGACCTGGGAAATCTTCAACTTCATTCCATCCACCTATCTGCTGTCGAAGAACACCCGCAGAGGATATGCAGGGGCTTTGATTGCCGGGGTTTTGGGCGGCATCTTTTCCTCCCCCTGCGCCACGCCGGTGTTGGTCGCTCTGTTGGCAATCGTGGCGGGAAAGGGGAGCGTGGCATGGGGGATGCTCCTGCTGCTGCTCTACTCCATCGGTCACGGTGCGCTGACGATTTTTGCGGGTACATCGGTGGGCTTTGTCCGCTCCCTGACCCAAAATGAGAAGTATGGAAAGGTCAGCCAATGGCTGAAATGGGGTATGGGCGCAGCGATACTGCTCATTGGATTCTATATGTTCTATCTGGCTTTTTAGGAGGAACTGCCTATGTGCATCTGCGGTTGCCGGCTGCATTGCCGGTCACGGTAACGAACTGCTTTCTACAAAAGTGTAATCAACTTCCATCATTTTGAGAAAGTAGGTATTTGTTTATGTTCACAAGTGAAACTCTTATCCATGCGGGCCAGACATTCCTCATGCTGTTTGGCGAATTGTTTGGGCTGTTCATCGGCATCAGCTTTCTGGTGGCGCTCCTGCAAATCTATGTTTCTCAGGAGCGCATCAAGAAGATACTGACCACGCCGCGCAAAGGGCTGAACAGTGTTCTCGGTGCGCTGCTGGGCGCGGTGACACCCTTCTGCTCCTGTTCCACAATCCCGGTGCTGGTGGGCTTGTTCAAGAGCGGAGCGCCCTTCTGCGGGGCTATCTCCTTCCTGCTGACCTCGCCCATTTTGAACCCCGCAATCATCACGCTGATGCTGGCGTTCTTCGGCGTAAAGGCCACGATCATCTATATGGCCTTTACCTTTATCTTCGCGGTGGTCATGGGCCTGATTCTGGACGCGGCAGGCTTTGAAAAGGAAATCAAGAATGTTTCCGTCCGAGGCGGGCATCAGGACGCCGTATCCTGGGAAACGATGCAGGGAACATTCTGGCAGAAGCAGCTCCAAGCGTTCAAGATTTCCATCAAAGACGCTTTCGGCCTGTTCAAAGGCGTCGTGCTGTACCTCCTGCTGGGGGCTGGCATTGGAGCGTTTATCTATGAATTTGTCCCCACCGACCTGCTGGCGAATTTCGCCGGAGCGGGCAACCTGTGGGCCGTGCCGCTGGCGGCTGTTGTGGGCATTCCCATGTATATCCGCACGGAAACGATGATCCCCATTGCCAGCATCCTGATTTCAAAGGGCGTGGCACCCGGCGTGATGATCGCTCTGATTTTAGGCGGCGCTGGGGCCAGCATCCCGGAGGTATCGCTGCTCGGCTCAATTTTCAAAAAGAAGATGGTCATTACCTTTGTGCTGTGTATCTTCGCGGTGGCGACCATCACCGGCTATATCTTCAATTTGGTCATGTAACAACCTTGGCCCTATCCGCTTATCAATGCGGGTGGCAATATTAACAACTTCTTGAAAGGACGATTTGATTATGAGTGAGAAAAAGGGATTCCTGGGCGGCTTGTTTGGCGGCAAAAAGGGCGGCAGCGGATGCTGCAACATGGAGATCGTGGAGGAGCCGGAGGGTGGTTCCTGCTGTGGCGGTACGGCGGAGCAGAAAGCGGAACCGGCCTGCTGCTGCACCGGCCCGGTGGAAACCTATGAGGCCGACAAGGGGGATGGCACCGGCACTTTGAACAGCGTGAAGGTCCTCGGCCCCGGCTGCAAGAACTGTCATGCTCTGCTGGAAAGCACCCAGGCCGCGTTGAAAGAGATTGGCTCTGCGGTGGCCGTGGAGTATGTGACCGATATGGCTATCGTTGCCAACTATGGTGTCATGTCTACTCCGGCGCTGGTGGTCAATGAGCAGGTCGTTTCTTCCGGCAGAGTGCTGAAAGCTGGCGATGTGGTGAAACTGCTGCACAAGCTGGGCTTTTGATTTTTAGCTATGCAAGAGAAACTGGATTGCACCGGCAAGCCCAAAGTGGCCTTCGTATGCGTTCACAATTCCTGCCGTAGTCAGATCGCGGAGGCCCTGGGAAAAAAACTGGCCGCAGATGTATTTGAAAGCTATTCGGCGGGAACAGAGCGTCAAGAGCATATCAACCGGGATGCTGTGCGACTGATGAAACGGGTGTATGGTATTGATATGGAGCAGTCCCAGCACAGCAAGCTCCTTTCCGATATTCCTACCCCGGATGTATTGATTTTGATGGGGTGCAATGTAGGATGCCCAATTCTCCCCAGTCAGTACACGGAAAACTGGGGGCTGGATGATCCCAGCGGCCAGTCGGACGATGTTTTTCTGGCTACGATCCAGCAAATTGAAGAAAAGGTCCTTCAGCTCAAGGAAAAACTGCGTTAGACCCATAGAGCCGTCCCCGAAACTATCCGGGACGGCTCTTTTCAAAAGAAACACATTGAAAAAAGTGAATTTGAGAAAGTAGGTGTCCCATGAAAGACAATCATGCTGGTATTAGCTTTTTCCAGCGGTATCTAACAGTATGGGTGTTTCTGTGTATGGTGGTAGGCGTACTGCTGGGCCATTTTACCCCAGCTTTGCCCGAACTGCTAAACCACTTTGAATATGCGCGTGTATCCATCCCGATGGCCATTTTGATTTGGGTGATGATTTATCCTATGATGCTGAAGGTGGATTTCAACAGTGTGCGAAACGTAGGCAAAAATCCAAAAGGGCTTTTTGTAACATGGATTGTGAATTGGCTCATTAAACCCTTCACAATGTATGGTATTGCGTCCCTGTTCTTCTTTGCGGTGTTCAAGGCGTTCATTACGCCGGACTTGGCAACCGAGTATCTGGCCGGAGCGGTTCTGCTGGGGGCGGCTCCCTGCACCGCTATGGTGTTCGTATGGAGTACCCTGACCAACGGAAATCCGGCCTATACCGTAGTGCAAGTCGCTACCAACGATCTGATTATTTTGTTTGCATTTGTTCCCATCGTGAAATTCCTGCTGGGCGTTTCCAATGTGGCGGTGCCAACGGACACGCTGTTCCTCAGTGTAGTCCTTTTTGTGGTGATTCCCCTGGCTGGCGGTGTTTTGACCCGTCTGCTGGTTGTCAAGAGCAAAGGAACCGACTACTTTGAAAACGTGTTTATCCACAAGTTTGATTCAGCCACGACAATCGGACTGCTGCTGACGCTGGTACTGATTTTCATGGGGCAGAGCGAAATTATTCTCAAAAATCCTCTGCACATCGTTTTGATAGCGGTGCCGCTGACAATTCAAACCTTTTTGATTTTCTTTATCGCTTATCTTGCCTGCAAGCTGCTGAAACTGCCCCACGACATTGCGGCTCCCGCCGGTATGATCGGAGCGTCCAACTTCTTTGAACTGTCTGTTGCGGTGGCTGTGGCGTTGTTCGGCACGACCAGCCCTGCGGCTCTCGCTACAACCGTGGGTGTACTGACTGAGGTACCGGTCATGCTGACTCTGGTAAAAATTGCGAACAAAACCGCCGGACAGTTTTGCATTACCTCGCAGAAATGTGATATTTATAGATAGTGTTTTGACCAATTTCAAATGAATAAAATCCAAAGTTCCTACTATGAAAACTATATTAAACTCTCATCAAAAAGGCGGTAAATAAGAGAAAAGCCGTTCCAGGTTAATTGGAGCGGCTTTCTCTAAAGTGAACGTATTGAAAAAACTCGATGTAAGTTAAGATGTGTCCATCTGTTTGCCGTTCACTTTGCCAACTGGATTATCAGTCTTTTGCCTCGCCCATCAGTTCCCGCAACATGGTGCGAATCACTGCCAACATCAGCCGCCGCTCCTGTTCCGGGCAAGCCCGGTACAAACCGGCGACCTCCTGGATTTCGGCCTCCACCTGCTCGCTGGCCGGGTCGAAGATGGCGTCAAAGGACACGCCAAGGGTTTTCACCAATGTAGACAGGACCTCAAACGAGGGATTCACATCCCCCTTCTCGATCTTTGCGATATGGCGGGCAGACACGCCAGACAGCTCCGCCAGCCGTTCCTGCGTGAGGTCGCGCCCCTTTCTGGCGGCTTTCAGCCGCGTACCAAGGACAGACAAGACATCATTCGGCATTATTCTTCACCTCTACTGTATTGTATAGTTCGGAAAGCACAGTTTGAATACCCCTACACTTCCGACTACCATGCAGTATTGTTCCGATTTTTTCCTGGCTTTGCAATATTCCCGAGAGGCTTAAAAAAAACGGTGGCCTCGCGGGACGCATTTTTGCGCTCAAATGCTGTGGGACTCCGTTTTGGAGGGGCCTATGGCATTTTTTCTTTATAGGACCGGGATTCCTTCCCCGTGTCGATCAGATAGCTTGTCAAAAAAATCTCTGCTCCTGATGCCGCCCAGTACACCCATCAATCGGAATTACTGAAGTATGCAGAGCAGAAGTATCGTTCGGAAATGCGGCAGAAGGCCGGGTACACAACAACTGTACCTGGCCTTCTGCTTTGCCTATCTCTAAAGAAATCTGCTGCCCCCTGCGGATGCCGCAGTCCGCCCTCCGTTTCGATGCGCCGCCCCAGTCCCACCAACATCGAAACGGAGGAACCACTATGTTTGACCCCAAGAGTGACTACGCTCTGAACAAGATGGCCCCCGATGCCATCGTATATAAAGACGCCGCCGGGGAAGTGACCCAGCTCACGCAGGCTGACTTCCCCAGCCTGGAGGAATTTCAGCGGTGGAAAGCGTGGTCTGACGAGAATTACCACGACATCGAAAAGGCCAGCCATGTCTACTACAACCACACCCGTTCGCTGCATGGCCTGTCCGAAAAGGCCATCGCAGTGCCATCGCCGGAGGACACCATGATGGAGGACCAGGAACAGCAGGAGCGCCGGGAACTGCGCCGGATGCTCATGAAGGGCCTGGACAGCTGCCTGACCCCGACCCAGCGCCGCCGCCTCTGGCTGTACTGCGTGGACGGGCTGACAGAGGATGCGATAGCTCTGGCAGAAAATGTGAAACAGCAGAGTGTAGCTGAGTGCCTGTGGAGAGCAAAAGAAAAACTCAAAAAATTTCTCAATCCGCCCCTGTGAAATGCCGTTTCAGAGGCGGTAAGTGAAGGGCGCGTTCTCTGTGCCTTTTGTGATACTTTGACAACTGAATACACGGTACTGCAAGCACAAAATCTGCGCACCAGCGGCACAGGACGCGCCGCCAAGACAGTCAGCTTTAGGAGGTGATGGACAAGCTGGCCGAGCGATCAACGTAAGTCCTGGACCCGATCATGGCACATCGGGCGCGATGACTGCGCAGAGGATAATGAAACTTGCTCACGCCCGTCCACGGACTTGCGACGGAACCCTGCGGCATACGCTCAGAACGGTGCTGCGGAGTTATGACAGCCCCGCCAGGGGCGGCTTGCAGTATCCCCTCACCGGGGGCGCGTGGCAAATACGGTGAAAGCGCATCGAAACAAACAAATTTCAGCCGCGCCGGGGGTATCGCCCGTTCTATGTATGCGGACACATCTTTTCCCGGCGCGGCTGCTCTCTACGAACACAAGATACACAGGAGGTATCTGTGGATATGATGCAGTCTGAGAAGATGATCTTCGTTGATGGGCGGGAAGTTTCCGTCAGTTTTGCCACGGATAAGAATACCGCTATAATCAATCAAATAAAGCAGATTTTGCTTTCTTCTTACATAGCAAACACAGTCAAGCCCCAGACCGGCGACATCCTTGCAATCTGCTCGAAACAGGGGGATAATTAGCGTGAGGGTCAGCCCTCATGCACCTTGACAATCTATCTCTCCTGTGCATTGATCTCGCCCTTTACCCGTGTATCACCCAGAAAGGACGGAACAGTGCATGAAAGATCGAGTCTATTGTCTTTACAGGGTGTCCACCGGCAAACAGGTGGACTATGACGATAAATGTCAGGCAGACATCCCCATGCAGCGAAAAGCCTGCCACCGCTTTGCGGAGGAAAAGGGCTGGACCATCGTTCACGAGGAACAGGAGGACGGCGTTTCCGGCCACAAAGTCCGGGCAGAGAACCGTGATAAGCTCCAGATCATCAAGGAACACGCCCGCCAGGGGAAATTTGACATTCTGCTGGTGTTCATGTTCGACCGGATCGGCCGCATCGCGGATGAAACGCCCTTTGTGGTGGAATGGTTCGCAAAGAACGGCATCCGGGTCTGGAGTACCCAGGAAGGGGAGCAGCGGTTTGACAATCATACCGACAAGCTCACCAATTACATCCGTTTCTGGCAGGCTGACGGCGAGAGCGAAAAGACCTCTATCCGTACCAGGACCGCCCTGGGCCAGCTGGTAGAAAGCGGCGGTTTCAAGGGCGGCGTTGCCCCTTATGGCTATGACCTCGTAAAGAGCGGCCAGCTGAACAAGCGCAAGCACGAGCTGTTCAATCTGGCGGTCAATGAAACTGAGGCCGCTGTCGTGCGTATCATCTTTGAGAAGTACGTCAACGAGGGCTTTGGCGCACAGCGGATCGCCACTTATCTGAACCGCCTGGGCTACCGGGCCAGAACGGGGAAGAACTGGCATCACGCCACCATCCGGGGCATCATCTGCAACTTGACCTACACCGGCGTTCTGCGGAGCGGGGAAAGCCGTTCCCAGGTACTCCCCCACTTGCAGCTGATCTCCCAGGAGATGTTTGACGCCGCCCAGCGCATCCGTACCGCCCGTGCCAACGCCGCAGAGCAGGAGCGCACTGTTCCCCGTAATATCGGGGGGCAGTCCCTCTTGTCCGGCAACGTCTTTTGCGGTCACTGTGGAGCGCGGCTGGCCCTCACGACCAATGGGAAAGCCTATCCCTGTGCGGCTGACCCGAACCGCATTGTAAAGCGTGTCCGCTACATCTGCTACGGCAAGACCCGCAAGCAGACGGAGTGCGATGGGCAGACTGGCTATACCGCCCACATTCTGGATGGCATGATCGACAAGATTGTGCGGCAGATTTTTGAGCGGATGCGGTCTGTTCCCAAAAGCGAGATCGTCAACGCCCGCTACCGTCAGAAGATGGAGGAACGGAAACTGCTGCTCCAATCTGTCCGGGCCGAACACGCAAAAGCTGCCTCCGAGCTGGATATGCTGAAAGCGGAGATCATCAACGTCCTGCGGGGCGAAAGCACCTTCTCCAAGGACCTGTTAAGCGGCATGGTAGCTGAGGCCGAGGCCAAAACAGCCGCCCTTCAGGAGCAGCTTGACGCCGCCCAGACCGCTTACAGGGAAGGGCAGGCCGTCATGGACGCTTTGAATGCCCAGTATGCGGACATCATCTCCTGGGCGGATATGTACGACGGAGCCAGCCTGGAGGCTAAAAAGATGATCGTGAACTGCCTCATCAAGCGGGTGGAGGTCTACCGGGACTATAAGCTGCATATCGACTTCAATATCGACCTGGAGCAGTTCACTACAAGTATCACGATCAGCGTAGCATAAAGCAAAAACCCCGTTTCCGAAGAAACGAGGTTTTTACGTCACTCTCGTGATGGTGGAGATAAGCGGGATCGAACCGCTGACCTCTTGAATGCCATTCAAGCGCTCTCCCAGCTGAGCTATACCCCCAGATATTTCCATTTCTGGAAGAGAGTGACAATTTTCAATTTTGACTATTGACGGGGGTGGGTACACGCTTGTATTGCGCTCCCAGCTGAGCTATACCCCCGAGTTTTTCATTTACATCTCTTGAAGTGTTTTGCCTCTCGCTTAGTGCTTTTATAGAATACCACAGCTTGCGGAAAAATGCAAGCCTTTTTTTGATTTTTTTCGAAATTTTTTGCCTGCTGTTTTCTTCATATATAAAAAATGGTGCCGCCAGACGTCCCTTTACCCTTGTGGAAAGCTCTTTGTTAATAAATTCGTAAGAAAAACATTGCCTTGTACTTAATTTGTTCACAATATAATACGGGTATAGTTTATAAGGGCTGCCTATACGCAGAACTCCCCCGACAGAAAACGGCAAAAATGATACCCATTCTGTGATAGGCTACCTAAAAAGAGCGAGATTGCCCTTTTATCAATTTTGAGGTGAACACACATGCAAACCCTATCTGTCATCAATTTTATTGTGGCGGCGCTGTTCGTGGCCTGCTGTGCCTACCAGGCCGTATACTGCTGCGCCCGCCTGCTGCGCAAGCGCCCCACGTTTCAGGCTGGCCGCTTGTGCCGGTATGGGGTGCTCATCTGCGCCCGGAACGAGAGCGCGGTCATCGGCCAACTGATCGACAGCATCTTGGCCCAGGATTATCCCCAAGAGTTGCTCGATATCTTCGTGGCGGCGGACAACTGTACCGACGCCACGGCCCAGGTAGCCCGGGCCCATGGGGCCGCGGTTTTCGAAAGGCAAAACAAGGTGCAGGTCGGAAAGGGCTATGCCCTACGTTTCCTGTTGGAAAAGGTAGCGGAAACCGGCCAAAGCTACGATGGTTTTTTCGTTTTTGATGCGGACAACCTGTTAGACCCCCATTATGTCACTGAAATGAACAAGGTGTTTTCCAATGGGGCCGACGCCGTGACCGGCTACCGGAATACCAAGAACTTCGGGGACAATTGGATCACCGCCGGGTATGGGCTGTGGTTTTTGCGGGAATCGGAATACATGAACCGCCCCCGGGATTCCTTCGGGGTCAGCTGCGCAGTATCGGGCACCGGGTTCCTGTTCTCCCCCTCCTTGCTGGAAGGGCGGGGCTGGGAGTATTTTCTGCTGACGGAGGACTTAGAGTTTACGGCGGACCTGATTGCCCGGGGCCGCAGGGTGGCCTATTGCGGCGCTGCCGTTTTATACGACGAGCAGCCCACCAGCTTTTCCCAGTCTATCATACAGCGTTCCCGGTGGGTGAAGGGGTATTTGCAGGTCATTGCCAAACGGGGTGGCAGCCTGGTACGCCGGATGCTGGGGGCAGGCAGCTTTGCCTGCTATGACATGCTTATGACCACCCTGCCCGCCGCCGTGTTGACTGTGTGCAGCATTTTGGTAAACAGCTGCATGTTCGTTTTAGGTATGCTGGGGGCCCGCCACGAAATGGGCATCTTCTTCCAGTCGGTATTCTCTGCTGTGCTGAATTCATACCTGCTCATGTTCGTCATGGGCTTGCTGCCCCTTGTCACCGAATGGAAGCATATCCACGCCACAGCCCGGAAAAAGGTCCTGGCCGCCTTTACATACCCCGTCTTCGTCTTTACCTTTGGTATCGCAATGCTGCTGGCCGTGTTCGGCAACGTCCAGTGGAAACCTATCCAGCATACGGTGGCCCTTTCCATCGGCGACCTGCCCCCCTCTAAACGGTAACCGCGCCCCCAAGAACCATCCGGCCCCTGGCGGCGCGCGACGCAAAGGCCCTTTCCCCCCAAATACTCTAGGCTAAAAGCGCGCCCCCCGCCAATGTTGGCGGGGGGCGCGCTTTTTTATGCAGCCTTTGGATTTACCTGTCTGAGGAGGGATCGCTGCCCACCAGCTCTTTAAAAGAGGCGGCAAGCCCGGCCAGGCTTTGGATATTGGAAGGGATGATGATTTTGGTGGCCTTACCGTCCGCGGCCTTCTGGAAAGCCTCCAGGCTTTTCAGGGCGATGACCTGGTCGCTGGGAGCGGCTTCGTTCATCAGCTTGATGGCGTCGGCCAAGGCCCGCTGTACGGACAGGATCGCTTCCGCTTCGCCCTGGGCCTCCCGGATTTTAGTCTCCTTCACGGCCTCGGCCCGCAGCACAGCAGATTCCTTCTGCCCCTCGGCAATGAGGATGGCGCTGCGCTTTTCACCTTCCGCGTCCAGGATTTTGGCCCGGCGTTCCCGCTCGGCCTTCATCTGCTTTTCCATAGAGTCCTGTATCTCCGCCGGGGGGATGATATTTTTCAACTCTACCCGGTTCACCTTAATGCCCCAGGCGTCGGTAGCCTCGTCCAGGATAACCCGGATTTTGGAGTTGATCACGTCCCGGGAGGTGAGGGTGTGGTCCAGTTCCATATCGCCGATGATATTCCGCAGGGTGGTGGCCGAAAGGTTCTCAATCGCGGAAAGGGGATTCTCCACCCCATACGCATACAGCTTCGGGTCTGTTATCTGGAAGTATACCACCGTGTCGATCTGCATGGTCACATTGTCTTTGGTAATGACCGGCTGGGGCGGGAAATCGATGACCTGTTCCTTCAGGCTGATTTTTTTCGCGATGCGGTCCAGGAATGGTATCTTGAAGTGCAGCCCTGTCCCCCAGGCGGCGTGGAAAGCCCCCAGGCGTTCCACCACATAGGCGTGGGCCTGGGGCACGACCTTGATGTTGGAGATGATGACGATCAGGGCAAAGGCAATCAGCACAACCCAGCCCAGCGCCCCTCCTAACGAGCGTAAGAACGTGCCCATCTCTGTAATAGCCATTATGCTTGCTCCTTTCCTTCCTTGCCAGCGGATTCGGGGGACACGATGAGCTTGACCCCCTCTATGCGTTCGATGCGTACCCGGGTGTTCTCGGCAATCCTGCCCTCCAGCGCAACGCTGCGGGCGGCCCAGGAATTGCCCATAACCGCCACCCGGCCCGTGCCCAAAAGATTATCTACCTCCTGGGTAACCACTCCGGTGCGGCCCAGCACCCGGTCTGCATTGGTGCTGGCCGGCCCTCCCTTTTGCAGCCGCCTGGCCAGCGGCCTGGTGAACAGCAGCGCCAGGCAGGACAACGCCAAAAACAACGCTGCTTGCAGCCACACCGGCCCCCCCGCCAAAGAGCAGATCAGCGCCGCCAGGCCCCCCGGCACAAACCAGATGGACACCAGGGCAGGCGCCAGCGCCTCCACAACGGCCGCCAGGATCGTTACCCCCAGCCACACACCCGTTATAACCTCCAAAGTATCCTCCCCTTTTTAGTAGATTCCCCAGCTAAATTATACTATACTACAGGGCCCGCTAAAATGCAAGGCAAAAGTAATCCCGCCGCGCTTAGGCACAGCCGCAAGCCCGCAATAAACCCCAAAAGGCGTCCAAACGCCCCTTCCGAGGGAGCTGGCCGGGGCAGCGTCGCGTAGGGGCCCGGTTTTTTGGGAAAAGAAAAAACCACCCGTCTAAGTTCCCGACAAACCCTCTGGACAGGAAATAGTCTGTATGCTATAATATTTACGATTAAGATAAGCGGATAGCCAAAGGCTATAAACGGGCCCCGCGCCTGGGCCCCGCCCATCCTAAAAGCGGCCCGCTAACGGCGGCTATGCCATATGGTCTTACCCGTTCCCCATCCAGGCGGGCGTCCTGAAGACGGGGGCCTTTTAAACTATTTCCTGCGGAGGAGAGTTTTATGAAGTTCCTTGAAAACAAAAAGCTCGCGACACGTATCGGCGCCATTACAACGGTACTTGTATTGGCCGGGATGCTTTTGCTGTGGCTCACCGTTTCTACCAACGCATCCGCTACGGTCCAGGCCAACATTACCAACCAATTGACCGACGCGGTGGAATCCCGCGCCGCCATCATCAACGACTATGTGGCATCGGCGGAAGAATATGTGGAGGCCTTTGCCTTGGGCACCGAGGTGCGGGAGCTTTTGCGGGACCCGGAGGACCCCGGGCTGGTGGAAAGGGCCCAGCGGTATACCGAGGATTTCGCATCTGTCAAAGGCGTTTTCGAGGGGCTGTACATTGCCACCCCCGCCACCTATGTCCTCACCCATACCTCCCAGGGGGCCATTGGCATAACCACCCGGTCCGGGGACTCCCTGGAGGAATTCCAAAGCACCATTTTGGCCCAGCAGCAGCTGACAAACCTGGGCATCATGAAATCCCCTGGCACTGGAAGCATGATCCTTTCCATGTATTACCCGGTTTTTGACGGGGAGCAGTGCCTGGGCTACGTAGGGGCCGGCGTATACGCCAGCCACCTGATGGACGCGCTTTTAAACCTGGATATCAAGGGCCTGGACAGCGAATACGCTTTCCTGAATGTAGAGTCCGGCGTATACCTGTACCACGAGGACGAGGCGCTTTTAAACACGGAAACCACAGACATAGGCTATCAGGAGATCCTGCGGCGGATACAGGAGGACGGGAGCGCCCAGGCGGGTACATATTCTTACCGGGACGAGAACGGCCAAGAGCAGCTGGTGGTGTATAAATTTTTGAAAGACCGGGGCTGGGCCTTTATGGTGCGGGAAAGCGCCGCGGAGGTTTTCCAGGCCGTAACGGCCGTGCGGATCATCGTGGGGATATTGTGCGCCCTGGTGGCCGCCGCTATTATCCTGATCACCCTCTTGATTTTGCGCAGGGAGAGCCGGGAATTGATGATGGTAGAGGGGGCTATCCGCCGCCTGGGGGATTTGAACCTTTCCGCCGACAAGGACCTGGAAGGCTTTTATGGCAGGGAAGACGAGATAGGCAAAATTGCCCGGACAGCCCACCAGGTGTGCGGGTGCCTGCGGGAAACCATCGACGACGCAGGGCGCGTTTTGGGGGAGATAGCCCAGGGCAGCCTGACTGTGGACGTGGAAAAGAATGAAGGCCTGTATATAGGGGATTTCCGGGTCTTATGGGAAAGCCTGCGGTCCATCCACGCCAACCTGACCCGTGTGATCCGGGACATCTCCCAGGTGGCTGGCCAGGTGGATACCAGCGCAGACCAGGTGTCCGCCGGCGCGCAGGCTCTGTCCCAAGGGACCGCGGAGCAGGCGGCCTCCATCGACGGGCTGATGGGCAATGTGGCCGCTATCACCTCGCAGATACAGACCAGCAACCTGCGCTGCAGCAGTGCCAGCGAGCTGGTGGATAAGGCTACCGGGTACGCGGCGGAGGCCGACGCTAAGATGGAACAGCTTATGACGGCCACCAAGAATATCGACGCGTCTTCCTCCCGGATCGTAACGATCATCAAGACCATTGAAGACATTGCTTTCCAGACAAATATCCTGGCGTTGAACGCCTCTGTGGAGGCCGCCCGGGCCGGTACGGCTGGGAAGGGTTTTTCCGTTGTAGCAGAAGAGGTGCGGAACTTGGCCTCCAAATCTACGGAAGCCGCCCAGAACACCAACAGCCTGGTGACCCGCTCCATACAGGACGTAAAGACCGGGACGGACTCTACAGATCTAGCCGTTTCCGCCATGCAGGTCATCCACAGCTGCGTACAATCCATCAAGGATTTGATGGACGAGATTGCCGCCGCCAGCGTGCGGCAGTCTGAGATGATCTCCCAGGTGGAAGACGGGATTAAGGAAATCTCCCAGGTGGTGCAGGCAAACGCGTCTTCCGCAGAGGAAAGCGCCGCCGTATCCAAAGAACTGTCTGGGCAGGCCCGTACCTTGAACCAGCTTATCAGCCGGTTCCGCATAAGGTAAGCCTAAAACCAGCTTTCTATAACAAGGCAGGGCCGCTGTGGTGGCAACACAGCGGCCCTGCCTTTTGCTATATGGGCGGGCCTTTGGCTGGGAGCCGCGCCCGTTTTTTAACTAAGGGAAACCGTCAAAAGCCCCGCGCTTCCCCTATCTTCCGCCTACAAACGCGGCTGCCCTCCCCTTTTCCCCGCACTTAAAAAATTTCCCGAAGCGGCCTCCATGCGTCTGTACCCAAGCTGTCGGAATAAACCGTATTGTTGATTTTAAGCTTTTCATTTTTATCACGGACAAACCCCCAATGCAGGCCCTTTTTCGCCGCGTACGCCTTAAAGGCCGCAAATTTGTTCCCGGTTTGTATATCCACGTTTTTGCTTTTGTTTCCGCTTTCGCCGCCTTTGGTCTCGATGATCCATACTTCCCCACTTTTCTTCTTCACAATGTAGTCTGGATAAAAAAGCCATTGCTTCCCTAAACCGTCCCAATAGGCGATGGAGAAATACTGCTGCCCTGTATCCCCGTTCTTATAGACCCACTCCACGTCCCCCCGTTCCTCGCAGTAATTTTCAAACAGGCGTTCGCATTTAGAGCGCGTGCCTTCTACCACCATCGCGGAAGAATACCCTTGGTAGGCGTTGGACTGCATCTCTTCCACATCGGCCTCGGCCGGGTCAAAACGGTAAAACTCCTGCTCGGGGATGGTAAAGATTGCCGTTTTGGGCTCGGTAAAAGCAACCTGCCGCGCAAGCTGCGCGGTGGCGCCCTGGAAATCCTCCTTCAGCTGACGCGCATTGTTGATTACAAACGCATAATACTGGGCGGTATCCAGGGAAAGCAGCTTTGCGGGGCTGGGTACTTTTTCCCGAAACAGCCTTTCCAAAACTACCTTTGCCTTCTGCGACGTCATCCCAATGGCAGATTTGATGGAATCGACGGCATGCAAAAGATCCATCCCGTTTGCATGGGTGCTGACTGTGCGCGCCGTCGTCTTGAACTGGGCGCTGCCAGCAGCCGCAAGCGACTCTGTCTTGATGAACTTGCCCTCCAGCTGCAAACCCTTGATTTTTGTATCAAAGCTGTACCCCGCACCCTCAAGGCGGAACCGGTTCCCCTTCTTATCGCCGGTTAAACCATACGCCTGCGCAAAATATTGCCGCACAGCGTAAAAGGTCTCCCTTTCCCCCAGGCCGTCCACGTCCTTGTTCCGCAGCTGCTTTTCCAGGGAGAACGCTTTGCATTTGTCCTTTAAAAACAAACGCTTGGTTTCAAAAGCCGCGCCTATGGATTCCTTAACGCTTTCTTTATACTTTTCGTCAAAAGTATAAAGGTAACAAAAATCAAGGATATCCCTATCATAGTGGACGGCTTCGGGCATGCGCCGCAGCCTGCCGATGGTCTGTATCTCAAAGTCTTCCGCCATGCGTTCTCGAAGCTTTACCAGTATCTTGGCCCTTGGGCAGTCCCATCCTGTGGCAACCGCCTGCTTCATCAGAAGAAACACGGGGCTTGCGCAGGGGTCGGCAATATGGCTGGTATTGATCTTCCCGCCGCTTCCGCTCATCCACTTGGCAACCATTTTGTTGTCATAGGTATACCCCAATTGGGCAAGGTAGGCTTCCGTGTCCTGTACAAGCCTGTCGGAGGAATTCGGGAACTGGATGATGCAAAGGGGCCGGATATCCCTTGCTTTCCCTGGCTGGTCCCGGTAAGCCGCCGCAACCGCTTGGCGTTTTTTGTCGGCAAGGCCGATCAGGTACCGGTGTTCGTTGTCAAAATCGCCGGTATACTCCACCGCCTCGTTAATATAAAGGGCCTTTGTAATCAAGCCGGATTGGATTACGTCCAGCTCGTCCACTTCATAATATTCGTACAAAGGGTTCCTCTTTGCCGTGGCGGAAACGCGGATAATATTTTTTGCAGCGAAAGCCTGGATGACGTCGTTGGCCTTTTTGGTGTCGTGGGAATGCTCTTCGTCGATTATGACGATATATTGGATATTTTTCCTGTGCCCCTGTGCAATGCGGTCGTATAGGTTTTTCTTTTCACTTTCGCTGATTGCCTTATTGCCTTTTTTGGTGACAAGCTCCCAATTTACAAAGGTGGCGCTGCCCGCCTCAAAACCAGAAAGCAAAGCGTCGTAAAGTTTTTTTGCGGCCCGGTTGGGTAAAAGCCGCTGCATCTTCCGGCGGCTTTGCTCTTCCAAATCGCCCTTGCCGGGGCACAGCCAGACAAAGGCCGTGTTGGCATTTACCGTATTCAGATACTTGTCGATAAAATCTAGAAGGATAACGGTCTTGCCCGCGCCGGTGGGCGCTTTTACCGTAACGGTCTGCTTACTGCTCCGGTTGGATACGGTGTCAAGCAGATACAGGGAGCACTCCTCTTGAAAGGCAAACAATCCTTTTGGCAGGTTTATCATCTTTCGCCCACCTCCAAAAGCTCCGCCTCAAAGTAACAGTCGGGGACCACATGCACGTCGATATCCCTTTGGGAAAGCGTTTTCTGCTGTTCCCCTGTCAAGAGGACTGAAGCCGATATGTACAGGGCTTTACAACTGCCCAGCTTGTCTGGGCCGGCAAAAACGCGGTCGGCCTCTTCGTCTGACATGACCAGGATATAGCGCGCCCCGTCCAGCTTCACCCCGTGGGCAAGCTGGACCATTTCCGCCGTGTGCTTCAAAAGCTCTTGGGCAACGCTGTACGCCGGGTCGTCAGAGGTTTTGGGGATAAAACCGGTTTTATAGTATTTAAGGTTGGCGGGGAGGCCCTCCATATATATCTTCCTCTTGAGGTACCCTTTAATCGCATTGCACATCCGCGGGTATGCCACAGAACTGCATATGCCGTTTTCTTCGCAGTATGACAGCCACGCCTGGTCATGGTTTTGCTTCATTGCCATGAATTGCCCGCCGTCTACATGGTGCATCTTCTTAAACGCGTCTTCCTTCTTCGGGCCTACCTCGTTGTTGCTGCAAAGGATTGCGGTCCGCCTGCCGCCGTCTTCGTTTAGCTTTAATAAAGCGTGCCCGGTTGTGCCGCTGCCCGCGAAGAAATCCAGGACAATGCCTTCCTTCTTTTCTTTAAGGTTTGCAATTTCAAAACAGAACTCCAGGAAGGACAGCGGTTTTTTGCCGTTGCGGAAAACAACGCCCCCCTCGTACCCCACCGAATTGAAATCAGCCTCAAAGTCCAGGTAATTGGCATAGGGGATTTCTTTTACCTCTGGGCTTACAGCCGGTATGCCTTGGTAATAGTCGCCGTTTACCCGGCCGCCCCGCGGGATGGAGAAATACCGGTACCCCAAACCATCGGCGCCCATATCAAAGACCTTGTATAAGTAGCCCCGCTCCGACTCCATCCTGCCCTCAAGGTACTTCATAAAAAACCTGCCGCTGCTATTGCCCTCTTTGATCGAGCCCCGGATATTCACGGCTTTCAGCCCGTCCCTGCAAGGGCCCGTTTTCACAACCTCATACTCGCCCGGCTTAAACACCGCAACCTGTTTGCCGCCCATCTCAACCAACTGGGGCGCGGAGGTTTTCTCTATGACCTTATATTGATAGTCATCCATAGACGTGTTGCCTGCGGCCCGCTTTTTGGGTTTAAAAGCAAACGATTTCCTGTACATCAATAAGAATTCCGTTACCTCATGGAAGTCCTTGTCCCCCTTGAGGATCCGGTCCTCGTGCCGGACCCTGATGGAGAAAGTGGTCAGATAATGCTCTTCCCCAAAGATTTCATCGCATAACAGCTTGAGGACAAACAATTCGTTTTCATTGATAGAAATGAGGATACAGCCGTCCTCCGACAACAGGCCCCTGGCAGCCGCCAGCCTTTCGTGCATAAAAGAAATCCATTTGGAATGCCTGAAGCTATCGGACGATTCCACGTATAGGTCGTCATATTGGAAATCTTTGCTTTCCGTGTTATAGGGCGGGTCTATATAGATAAGGTCAACCCTGCCCATATGGGTTTTTTGCAGAAGCTTCAAGCTATGCAGGTTGTCGCCCTCCAGCAAAAAGTTATAGGGCAGGCTCGCATCGCTTATAATTTCTTTATCAGCCACTTCGGTGAACACCGGGACCGCTTCCCGCATTTCAGACTCTACCCGTTCCTCGTGCTCTTCCCAAATAAGCCCATATTTCCTGTTTGTCAGCTCGGTTTCAATTTCATGGATGGCAATCCGGGATTCATCGTCTGTATGCTCCCCGCGGATTTTGTCCAAAAACCCCAGCATCCTCTGCCGTTTCAGCTGCGATAGGTTAGGCATTGCGACCCCCTCCTCTTTCTTGCGTTATAGCTGGGCATGGGCGCTTTTCATCGTACCGCAAATCCCTATCTAGGGCATAAAAAATTATGCGGAGCATCCCATAAGGACACTCCGCATGGTCGAGGTGACAGGACTCGAACCTGCGGCCTCCTGCTCCCAAAGCAGGCGCGCTACCAGCTGCGCAACACCTCGGCAGGTTGCTTACACGTACATGATGAGGCAAACCCCTTTTATATAATACCGCAAAACCGCCAGGAAGTCAACCCGTTTTTCCATCCAGGAAGCACGCGCCGGGCAGCAAGTGAGAATTCACACAGCCAGGGGGGATTCTCCCTTGCATTTCTGCCTGATTTGCGGTATGCTTAGTCCAATATTTTATGGGAGGAGAGGTATCTATGCATTACCGGACACTGGGCCGCACGGGGCTGAAGGTCAGCGAGGTGGGCCTAGGCAGCGAGGCATTCGTCAACCAAGACGACGTTTTTGCCCAAAACCTTATCCGCGCCGCGCTGGAGGCCGGGGTCAACTACTTTGACCTCTATAACCCCGAGCCCTACATCCGCAGCTCTTTTGGCAAGGCCATGGAGGGGCAAAGGGAAAAGTTCATTTTGCAGGCGCACCTGTGCTCGGCCTGGATCGACAGCCAATATAAGCGCACCCGGGACATGGGCGAGGTGAAGGCCGCTTTTGCAGACCTTATGTCCCGCCTAAACACAGGATACATAGACGTGGGCATGATCCACTATGTGGACGAGCAGAAAGATTTTGACAAAGTATTTGGCGGCCCGGTGATCGAATTTGCCAAAGAGCAAAAGGCGGCCGGTAAAATCCGGCATATCGGCATGAGCACCCACAATCCCCGGATAGCCATCCAGGCGGTGAAATCCGGGCTGGTTGACGTGGTCATGTTCAGCGTCAACCCGGCTTATGACATCCTGCCGCCCAACGAAGACATAAATACCCTTTTTAAAGCCGAAACCTATCAAGGCCCAGACGTGCTGTCCTCCACCGACCCAGAGCGCCAGGCGCTTTACAGCTTATGCGAGAGCCAGGGCGTGGCCTTAACGGTTATGAAGCCCTATGGCGGCGGGGCGCTGCTGAAAGCGGACGAGTCCCCCTTTGGGGCGGCCATGACGGTGCTCCAGTGCCTGCATTACTGCCTGACCCGCCCCGGCGTGGCAACCGTATTGGCAGGGGCGCACAATCAAGAGGAGCTGATGCAGGCGGCGGCTTACTGCGAAGCGCCTGACGAAGAAAAGGACTACGCACAGCTGCTAAGCAGCTGCCCAGCCCACCCCTTCACCGACAAATGCATGTACTGCGGCCATTGCGCCCCGTGCACAGCGGGCATCGACATTGCCACGGTGAATAAATTTGCCGATTTGTGCGAGGCCCAGGGTACGGTTCCCGAGACCTTGCGGGAACATTACGCCGCCCTGGAGCACAAGGCCGGGGACTGTATCGCCTGTGGGGCCTGCGAGGGCCGCTGCCCCTTTGGGGTGAAGATCGTGGAGCATATGGAGAAAGCGAAAGGGATTTTTGGGGCGTAAGGGAGGCGGCTGGAGGCTGTGGGGCGTACGTGGGCAAAGTGCAGCCCAGCACAAGCCGCTCTCCCTAGGACGTCCCTTGCCCCAAAACTGGACGCACCGGCCGCGCTTGCGCACATCCCCAGCCTGGGGCCGGGCCCTGCACCACGGGGCCTTACAAATAAACGAAAAAACCTGCCCAATAAAGCGTGATATTCTTAGGGGAGAAGTAAAAAAAGACCGAATAGGGTAAGAAAAACAGAAAGTCCCGCCTGGATTAATGAAGTGCACAGCATTCATCCAAGCGGGACTTTCTGTCTCCAGGCATTCTTCCTTGTCTTTACGTAGTTAGTGTGATAAATTCAACATGGATTTCATGGACATCTTTATCTTCTTACTCTTGGTCTATCCTCTCTCCTAAATACTTCATCACCATCTGCGCCGCCTCAGCCCGGGTCGCGTTCCCTTTCGGGTCTAGCACGCCGTTCCCCCTGCCGCTGACAATGCCGTTCTCACTGGCCCAGCATAAAGCTTTCCAGGCGTATCCGCTGACCCTATCGGAGTCATTGAAATCCAGTTCATTCTTCCCCGGCTCGGACCTTCCGGCATAACGCCAGAGCATGACCGCTAGGTCCTGCCGGGTGATAGGCCGGTCGGGGGCGAACTTACCGCCGCCTATCCCGGCGACGATGCCCTCTGCCGCCGCCCAGTTCACAGCGTCCGCGTACCAGCCGGTGGTCACGTCGCTGAACTTGCCGCCCTCCGCCTGAGGCCTGCCCCCCTTGTTGTAGATGATTTGGGCGAACTGCGCCCGGGTGAGGGTGTCGTTCGGGCCGAACCTGCCGTTGGCATAACCGCTCATCAGGCCGTTCGTACACACAAATTCAACGGCCTTGATGTACCACTCGCTGTCCTTCACATCCGGGAAAGGGTTTTCCCAGGGCTTCGGTGAGGGGCTGGGCGTCGCCGTCTGCTCAAGGACAAACCCGGCCTGTACTGTTACGTTCCGGGCGGGCATCTTGAAGGTATACTTGTCGTCCTTTTCGGTGAGTTCCACGGCCTTGCCCTGGCTGTCGGTGACGGCTATCTTGTCCAGCTTATAGCCCTCGTCGGGCTTCACGGTCAGGGTCACGGTACTACCCGAACTTGCGCTTGTCGGACTGGCAGTAACGGTGCCGTGCTCCGCTTTCTCGACCTTTACATCGTAATAGCTGACAGATGGGTACCAGCCGCCACCGCCCGAGCCGCTGTTTTTCTTTACCCAGCCCACCGCGATAGGAGATAGGCCGGTGACCTTGAATTGAATCCCCTTAGCTGTCTTAGTAACGGCTGGTTTCTCCGTTGCGCCGGGAGTTTTCCCAAAGTCGCTGGTGGTAAACATATGGGTCACCACAAAGTCATGGGTGTTTTGGCCCGTCCCATCTGGAAAAGGGAGCGTAACGGTGAGTCCGTTCACAGGGAAATTGTCCGCTATAGCTGTAGTCCAGTTAGCACCGCCATCCGTGCTGACAAGCAGCGACACGTCGTACACAACGGTGTTTTCTTCAGCAATGGCAGTGTTTGCTTTTTTGACCTCAAGTTTCATGGCTGTTTCCAGCTTAGTGGGGGTATTCAGGTCATCATTGCCCTGCAATCCAGCTGGGACGGTGGAAATCCCAGTTTCCATCTCCAGCTTGAACTGCTTATCCTGGGTCGATTCCGGTGGGGTCCCCAAATTCTGAATAGCGGTAACCCTGGCGCTCACCATGGGAAGCTCCTTTTCATCCGGCAGCTCATAGTTTTGAGGGCTTGCCGGGTCAAAGTTCCAAGTGCCATGTATAGCAACATCGTAATTTCCGGGTGCTTTTGTCCCTGCCAGTCCATATGTAGTCAGTGAATCGGTAACATTCAGCGTTACTTCGCCGTTTATCACACCAGAAAGGTTGAGTTCTCCGTAAACCGCCGCCTCCCCCTGGCTGGTTTGAGGTTTAGAGGCGGTAAGTCCTGAAACGTCCCAGGCAAGCTGACGCTTGGCAATGGTGATGGGGAGCGTAATTTCACCCATATGGGTATCGCTCTCCGCAGTAACCGTTAGAGAATTGCCCGCAGGCTGAACAGCGAGGGTGTCCTTACTCCCGGCGCCTACTTCCGCCAAAAAAATCCGGGGAGCGGACGGTTCCGCAAAGCCTCCGAAAAGAACGGCTGGACGGCGGCATCGGTGCTGAACATCCTGCACCAGTATGAGTACACCGGGGCATTGGTGGGGCGCAAGCGGTACAAGGCCAGCCTCCACGAAAAGCGGACGGTCCCGCAGGATAAAGCTGACTGGATCATCTATGAGGGGGCGCATGACGCCATCATCAGCAGGGCGGACTTTGACCGGGCGCAGGAGATCATCCGGCAGAGACCCAGGCGGGCCGGCGGAACGCCGCAGGAGTACCCGCTGAAAGGGCTTCTCAAGTGCGGCAACTGCCATAGGACATTGAGCCGAGTCCACAGCAGTGCTGGATATTATTACTACCGATGCACCAAAAGCAGGACGGACGAGGCCAGCGATTGCCCAAAAGGGAAACTGTTCACTGAGAAAGAGATCGAGGGCATTGTGTTCCGGGCAATCATGCAGATGCTGGCGATGTGCCAGGAGCAGAGAAAGCAGAAGTCCTCCCTGATGATGACCCGCAAGGAGCGTATCGCCGCCTGTCTTTCGGAGCTTCAAAGGCTGGAGCAACAGCAGGAACGGTACAAGCAGGAGAAGTTTAGGGTCTATGAGAATTTCAGTGGCGGAACACTGACAAAGGACGCCTATCTGAAACAGCGGGAGGAGATTGACAGCAAACTCGCCGCCGCCAAAGTTGAACAGGAGGCACAGGAACAGCTTTTATCTGAACTGGAGCGGCAGGCTTTTCAGGACAAGGAGCAGAAGGATGATGTGTTCAATTCCTTTGCCGAGGCAACGGAATTGACGGCAGAACTGGCGGGGACATTTATCAAGGAGATTTTGGTGTCCTCTCCCACAGAGATCGAGATCGACTGGAAGTTCCGGGATGTGTTTGGCGGTCACTTTGGCACAAAAGAGGAGGAAGTAGACAATGGATAAAACGAGAAGGGCTGCGATCTATATGCGGGTCGCAAGAGCGCCCAGGGCGTGGATATACTGCCGGACAGCGGAGCCGAACGCCTTTGCGTTAAAGATACAGCAGGAAGAACTTACGGCCTTTGCAGAGAAAAACCACTATGATATTGTGGGCTGCACATCCAGGCATGAGGCCGGCACAACAATGACCCGCCCCGGACTGGCTGAGATCACCAATGCGGCACTCCAGGGCAAAATGGACATCCTGCTTGTCCTGAACGCCTCAAGGCTGGGGCGCGACATCTGGAACACGCTCGAATATGTTGGCTGGCTGGAAAAGCACAAGGTTGAGGTTGTCTGCCTGAATGGAGATTTTTCTGTCCGGGGAGTGGGACAGTTCCTGCTGGCAAAGCAAACGGTGGTGTGAGGTTTCTTTCTGCATAAAGCGGATGCCGGAGGCGGTCTGGAAAAGACCTGTTGGCCGCCTCTGGCATTCGTAAAAATTTTCGTGTTTAGTTGACACAAGGAGACCAATCCCGCCTCGGCAGGGACTATCTGCAGACAGGAATGCTGATGGAGATCACCTTTCCCCAGTTTGACGTGCGGTTCATTGCAATCAATGACGGCGTGGACAGCGCGGAGGGCGTCAGCGACTTCTCCGGCATCAAAAATTATTTCAACGATTTTTATGCCAGGGACACCAGCCGCAAGATCCGGGCCGTACAGCGCGCCAAAGGCGAGCGTGGAGAGCGGGTGGGAACAACGGTTCCGTATGGCTATATGAAAAGTCCCGACGACCCCAGGCAGTATATCCCCGACCCCGAAACAGCGCCCGTCATCAAGCGCATTTTTGAAATGTATGCCAGCGGTATCGGGATCGTAAAAATCTGCGACAGGCTGTCTGCGGAAAAGATTGTATCGCCAAGCGTATACGCATTCCGAAAGACAGGCAGCCGTTCCGGGAAACCTGATATGGCAAGGCCGTACCACTGGTCGCAGACAACGGTGCGCAAAATGCTGGCAAACAGGGAATACGTGGGTGATACCGTCAACTTCAAAACCTACTCCAAGTCCAACAAGCTGAAAAAGAGGCTGAAAAACCCGCCCGAAAATGTCCTCATCTTTGAGAACACCCATGATGCCATCGTTGACCGCAAGGCCTTTGAGATGGTGCAAAAGCATTTTGCCGGGCGGAAGCGCCCGGACAAGCAGGGCGAGATAGATAAGTACGCAGGATATCTCTACTGCGGCGAATGCGGCAGCCGCCTCTATCTGCACAGGGGGAAAACGATCAAGCCGGAAAACAATAATTTCCAGTGCGGCGGGTTTCAAACCAGAACAAAGGAATGCACCGCGCACTATATCCGCGAGAGTGTGCTTGACCAGATCGTCCTGCAAAACCTGAAAACGGTGACCGCCTTTGCGAGAGAGCAGCCGGATGAATTTTATGAGATGGCCTCGCGGAATGGTGAGAGAGAGGCGGAAAAGTTTTATGAAACTGCGGAACGTGAAAAGGCCCAGCTCGAGAGCCGTGTCCGGGAGCTTGACAACATCATCCGGTGCTTGTACGAGGATCGTGTCTGTGGACGGATCACACCGGAGAGGTATGATGTTATGGCGGGCGGCTATGAACAGGAGCAGGCTGAACTACGGCAGGAGCTCAAATCCATCACCGTCCGCATCAACGAAATGGATATGAGGGAAATGTGCATCCGGGAGTTCATGAGCAAGGCCCGGGAGTATATCGAAATGCCGAAGCTGACGCCTGAACTGCTGCGGGTGTTTATCCGCAGGATCGAAGTGTATGAAAAGCTGGAAAAGTATTCCCGCACCTGCGGCAACCCCATTGTCATCCATTATGCGTTCCAGCTGCCGGAGCAGAATGGGGTTCCTGCCATAGAAAAGGTCATGCCTCTGCCGAAAAAGACTGTTTAATGGCAGTATCCGAAAGGCTTACTGCCTTTCGGATACATATCATCTGCTAATTTCTCCCTTTGCGATATCACGCAAAGATAGGCAGGTTTTTTTCGGCAAGCAGAGGCTAAAGCTGAAAAATGAACAGTATCAGCCCGAACACCACGCTGGCCGTAATGCCGAACACCAGCACCGGCCCGGCCACGGTGAAGAGCTTGGCGCCCAGGCCGGTGACGAAGCCTTCTGCTTGTGTCAAGTTAGGAACAACAAAGCTGAAATTTGTACAATATCAGCATGCATTTCATGCAACTGTTTGTGCTATTTAATGCTTTCTGCTTCCAGTCGGTCAAAATCGCTTTCATATAGCCTATCCTGCACGATGCGGTATTTCTCGGACTCGCTCTCCGCATGGCTCTTCGCTATCTCCATGCTGATTTTCCCGGCATCCCGCAAAATATCCCGATCATCTGCTAAGAGGAACCTGTCTATTCGTCCGGCCCAGTCTTCCATAGTCATAGGGATATGCCGTCGGGCGGCCGATTCGGCTAGATCCAGAAAGGCACTGACAACGCGGCCCAAATCCCCTAATTCCTCTTTGGACAAGTAGTTCTTTGCAACCGATACGTCAGACTTGAGAATCTTCCCGTCAGGGGAGTTGGCCCAACTGGCCGGCCCCATGTGTTCCTGCCCGCTATCCGCACGGTTGTAGATAATTTCCGCCGCCGTCTGATGGGACACGGCGTAGTGCATCTTGTTCTGCACTTTTGTGAAACAGTTTTGTAGTGGGAGCGTTCTTATCATAATCCACTGCAGTGGCATATAGATCTGTGACTTTCTGATAGAAGCGGCGCTCGCTCAAGCGGATTTCCCGGATTTCCTCCAGAAGGCGCTCGAAATAATCTTCGTCCAGAAAAGCGCCGTTTTCCATGCGCTTTTGGTCTATCACATAACCGGTTTTGGCATATTGAGCCAGCACCTGGGTCGCCCAGCGGCGGAACTGCGTGGCGCAGATGGAGTTGACCCGATAGCCTACGGAAATAACAGCGTCCAGATTGTAATGTTCTATGTTCCGGGTCACCTGGCGGGAACCTCCGGTTTGAACTATCTGGAATTTCCGGATAGTTGCCTGCCGCTCTAACTCACCCGACTCAAAAACATTTCTCAAATGCTCATTGATTGTTTTGACACTTACATCAAAAAGCTGCTCCATCATCTTTTGTGTCAGCCACAGGGTTTCGGCCTCGTAGCGGACTTCTATGCTGTCTGCATGGGTCTGTTTCTCAAATATGAGAAATTCAGCCGTGCTATTACGGATAGTTAAATCTTTTTTAGACATTTACTCCCTCATATACGAGATTTTATTGTAGAGCTAAACGGTTCGACTTCACACAACGTTAAAATCATTATACCACCATCCCTTTCAAAATGAAAGGCCAAATAACAGGCAAGGAAGTCCGTCCCAATCAGATTTTTATTTAGACATTTTTATCAAAACGTATTTTTCCGGATAAAAAAGGCACACAAAAGCGAAAACCCTTGTGTGCCCGTAATGCTGGTCTTTATTAATTAAATAGGTAACGGCTCAAACCAGCGGTATGCAGCCTTTGATCCCGCTGGCCAAGCGGGAGGGGCTTGCTGTTAACTGTTTTCCCGGAAAACCTCCTGTACGCCTTCGCTCAAGTCAAAGCACATAGCCCGCGCTTCTGCCACCCAAAAGCCTGTTACCTTGTAGCGTTTATCCGGTTCCCACCTATCCGCCATGGTGCGGCGTATAGGCTCCAGCAGGTTTTTGTTGGCAATGTTCACCGTGCCTTTCTGCTCACTGCGGGGTTTGGAGAACTTAACACCCTTTGGCTCACTGGCCTTGCAGGGCCGTATGGCGAACACCTTGTTTTTGACATCGAGCTGACATAATACTTGGGCAGGATAATTCATCTCCTCCAACACCTTTTTTGTAAAGGTAACGCCGCCTGCGTTGACATACATATCCGGGTAGGCGTTGATATTGACATCCAGTGTTTCAAAGTTGAGCGAATTAAAATCGAATTTCATAATTTTATCCCTTTCCATTTTTCAATATTTCTTGGATAATCCCTAAGAATTGTTGGCGCTCTGCCTGTGTCCACTGGGGGTCTAAGAGGTAATAGCCTTTGAGCAGGCCGTTTTTTACCTGCTGGGCCACAAACTTTTCCCCCAGCCAGCGCAGGCGCACAGTTTTCTTGCCATCACGCCGCAAAGACAGGATCTCCTGCACTTTCAGCCAGTTAGCCTTGGGTATGATAGCCGCGTGATGGTTCTCTTTAAAATACATATTCAGGTCTGTGTTTTTTACGGATTTGTGCGTGCGGAAATCCTTGGTATAGGTTTTCTGCATCAGGGCGTCGCCGCAGTATTTTTCGTTTTTCAAAATACTGCGCACCGTCCCGGGCAGCCAGCGGTTCCGGTGCATAGGCGACGCTATGCCCTGTTCTGTCAGGGCCTCCGCAATTTCAGCAGGGGTGGCCCCTTCCAGGCAGCTTTCATATATGTACCTTACGATCCGTGCTTCCGTTGGCTCAATGACCAGCCTGCCAAAATGGTCCCGGTAATAGCCCAACGTGTTTTGGACAGAAAATTTATACACACCTTCTGCCATGCGCCAGCGTATGCCTGCCTTGATAGCCTCGCTTTTTTGCTGAGATTCCATCTCCGCCAGGGCAGACAGCAGGATAATCAGCAGGCTGTTTTTTCCATCGCCGGTGTGAGTGATGCCCTCTGTTTCAAATTCTACTGAAACGGGTGGCTCCAGGGAGGACAGCGTCCGTAGGTTGTCCAGGATATCTACAATATTCCTGCCAAAACGGCTGATGCTCTTGGTAAGTATCAGGTCGATTTTCCCTGCTTTAGCGTCCTCGATCATCTTTTGAAAGCCTAAGCGTTTATGTACAGTGGTGGCGCTTAAGCCCTCGTCCTGGTAAATCCCTGCCATCTCCCACTGGGGGTTGCCCTCGATGCGTTTTGTAAAATGATGGACTTGCATATCAAAGCTCCCCATCTGCTCTTCTTCCTGTGTGCTGACCCGGCAGTAGGCGGCAACACGTAGTTTTTGCCGCTCCATTTGCGGCCCTGCCTTTGGCGGAGGCGGTATCACAATCACGCCGCCGCTCCCCTGGTTTTGCCGGATCTCTTCCCATAGCTGCTCGCGCCTGCGCTCTTTCCGTCCTCTGCGGTTTTCCAAACTCTTAAACGAGTTGTCTGCCATAACTGCGAGCGTCATAGCTGGCCTTTATGGATATAAAAAGACCTTGCACTGCGCTGTAGCCTCCTCTCATAAAATTTTTCCGCATCAGGTATGCACCTCCTTCCGTTTTTTATTACCGCCTCCCCCGTGCTGTAGGAAGCCAATATAAAATAGCAGAATCATTTTGCTGTGTCAAAATAAGAAGACGTCATCCGTATTGGACAGCGTCTTCCCATTGAAAACATTAAATTAGTTGAATTATCCACAAAACCAGCCCAAACACCACGCTGGCCGTAATGCCGAACACCAGCACCGGCCCGGCCACGGTGAAGAGCTTGGCGCCCAGGCCGGTGATGAAGCCTTCTGTCTTGAATTCCATGGCTGGGGATACCATGGAATTGGCAAAACCCGTAATCGGCACCAGCACCCCCGCGCCCGCATGCTTGGCAATCTGGTCATACCAGCCAATAGCCGTAAAGGCTGCGGAGATAAAAATCAAGCTGATGGCCACCAGGCTGCGGGCATCCTTCAGCTCCAGGCCCATGCCCTGATACAGGTTGCACAGCGCCTGGCCCACTGTGCATATAAAACCTCCAAACAGGAACGCCAGCAGGCAGTCCTTCCCCACCGGGGAAGGGGGCGAAGCCTCCTTTACCCTTTGGCTGTACTCCTGCTTAGAAACGGTCTTCATAAAACTCATCCTTTCCCGGCAAACGGTTTTATAGCCAACACACTTGAAAGCCGGCGCAATGCGGCAAGTGCTGCGGCTGCATACATAGGTATTTTGCTCCAAAAGCCGGTATATTATGCCGTATACCTGTATGGGCAGCGCGGTTTAAAAGGGGATATGCGCCTCATTTTAAGCCGGCACGCAGCCGCCCCCTTGAAAAAAATTCATGTTTACCATTGCACGCAGAAAAAGCCGGCGGGGGCTATCCCCCGCCGGCTTCCGCCCACGCCCAACCTACCGGTCCAGCTTCCGTGCCGCGCTTTCTATGAGATCCACAGCCTCGTCGATGGTGAACCGGGAAGTGGACAAGGTAATATCATAGTTCTGCAGGTCGTCCCACCTCTTGTTGGAATAGAAGTTATAGTAGTTGGCCCGCTGTTTGTCCTTTTTTGTTACAAAATCCGGCGCCTTTTTGGCCTCGCAGTCACCAGACTTCACCGCCTGCTCGATCCGCTGCTCCTTATCCGCACGGATGAACACATGCAGGCAGTTCTTGCGCTCCCGCAGGATGTAATCGCCACAGCGCCCGACAACCACGCAGGGCCCTTGTGCCGCCGCCTTTTTTATGATGTCCGACTGGATGATGAACAGCTTGTCGTTAATGGGCATCTCGTTTACACCGGGCACCCGTGCGCCGAAAGCATAGCTGCCCATGACCATGGAATACAACAGGCTGCTGGTGGCCCTTTCGTCGGCGTCTGCAAACACCTCCTCTGAAAGGCCGCTCTGCTTGGCCGCCATGGCAATCAACGCCTTGTCGTAATAGGGGATGCCCAGGCGCTCTGCCAACTTCCGGCCCACCTCATGCCCCCGGCTTCCGTACTGGCGTGCAATGGTGATTGCAGGTAACATAACTTGAATCCTCCTTATATAAAACTTCTAATATATCTGGATTTACACCTTCGAATTCTGGGGAATTTCCCTATCCTTATGATACACTTTCCCCAAGGAAAAGTCAACAGCTATTTCCGGTTTTTGCCAGCGCGGCTTATATGCTTCCCGCGCCGCCCCAAAAACACGGGAGGGGGCTGTGATAAAGTAAACACCTTTTTATATGTGCGCTTTAAAATATTTTAAAGCAATATGCAAAGTTTGGCCCCACTGTAGCTTGTTTTTTAGCCTTCTATATGATACTATACATATATAGCAAACCTGGACCAGGGAAGCATATAAACAAAAATACACAACATTACATCAGAATTGTATCAAACAGGAGGCTTTTCATATGACGACTGAAAACAGTCACTCTCTTGAAAGAGTGTACGACCGCTACCTGGCCTGGTTCCACGAAAACGCGAATGCGGCAGCACAGCCCAAAAGGCGGGGTGAACTCCCCCGGTATTGCCTGGGCAGCGAAGACATCTTCGAGGACAGCGTGCTCCTTTTGAACCGGGCGTTCTATTTCGTGCCGCTGCTGCCCTCTGAAAGCAAGAGCGGCCTGCTGGAAACCTTCACCATCTCAGAGCTGAACCTGATGCGCAAATCCGGGGGGCCAGACGGGGATGACCTGACAGAACTGGTCCCTGTAGAGTACGGGAACTATACATAACGCCATAAAATCAGGACCCCCATGCGGGCCGGCGCCACGCTGCGCCGGCCCTTGGTTTCCCTGCGCCGCCCTGGGCTTTTTGCCGCCCGAATGCCGCAAAACAGTTGATAATTCCCCGTGCATATAGTATAATAAAGTGCCAGGCAACGTACAAAAGACCAGGGGGCGGCCTCTTGCAGGGGATCGGGCAGGGCGCCGCGCCGTAAAAAATATGAAGAAAGGATCGGTGCAGGCGCACAAGGCAAGCCCTCTTTCCCCATGCCCTGTATCCTAGGCGACCTATATGAGCGAAGCAAAGAAAAAAAGCAGTATAGCGGTGCTGTTCGGCGGCCAATCTTCCGAACACGAGGTCTCACTCATGTCCGCTACCTCCATCCTGGAGAACCTTTCCCGAGAGAAATATGACGTACACATGGTGGGCATCACCAAAGACGGCCGCTGGCTGCTATACACCGGCCCTGTTTCCCAAATCCTCTCCGGCGCTTGGCAGCAAGGCCCCACCGCCCCCGCTATCTTAGCCCCGGACCCTTCCGTCCATGGGCTGGTGGTTTTAGAGGGCTCTCATGCCCGCACCATCCGTTTGGATTGCCTCTTCCCCGCCCTCCACGGGAAAAAAGGCGAAGACGGCACCCTGCAGGGCCTTTTCGCCCTGTCCGGCATCCCCTATGTAGGGTGCGATACGGAAGCCTCCGCCATCTGCATGGACAAGGCCGTGACCCACACCCTGCTTTCCGCCGCCAGCATTGAGCAAGCCCACTACCTATGGTTTTATTCCGACCGGTTCAACGCGGCTGCGGATACCATTAAAAACAAGATTTGCGCCCGGCTTGATTTCCCCGTCTTTGTCAAGCCCGCCAACGCCGGCTCTTCTGTGGGCGTCAGCCGGGTAGACAGCCCCGAAGGCCTGGACGCGGCCATCCAGCTTGCCATGGCCGAGGATGGGAAAGTCATCGTAGAAGAGGGCATAAAGGGACAGGAAGTCGAGTGCGCCGTGCTGGGCAACCGGCAGGACGCCCAAGCCTCTATTGTGGGGGAGATCGGGGCCTCCGCCTCTTTCTACGACTATGACGATAAATATAAGAACGGCACCAGCCAGCTGTACATCCCCGCCCGCATTGGGGAAGAGGCCGCTGAAAAAATCCGGGAGACCGCTGTGCGGGCTTTCCGGCTGTTGGGATGCTCGGGCCTGGCCCGGGTGGATTTCTTCGTAACCGAGGGGGAGCAGAAAGTGGTGCTCAACGAGCTGAACACCCTGCCTGGCTTCACCTCTATCAGTATGTACCCCAAGCTGTGGACGTCCATGGGCTTGACTTATGGGGAGCTGTTGGACCGGCTGGTGGAGCTGGCCCTTGAAAAGGCGGGCTGCTGAAGGGGGGCGGGAAGATGGACGACCGTCCTATTGGCATTTTCGATTCCGGCCTTGGGGGCCTTACCGCTTTGAAAGAGCTGGAGCAGCTCCTCCCCCAGGAAAGCATCGTCTATTTTGGAGACACGGGCCGGGTCCCCTATGGCACCCGCAGCCGGGAAACCATCCGGCGGTACGCCGCCCAGGACATGGCCTTCCTTATGGAACATGGTGTAAAGGCTGTGTTGGCCGCCTGCGGTACGGTCAGCTCTACAGCCGGGGATATCGGCCAAAAGCTGCCCGTGCCGTACTTTGACGTGATCGGCCCGGCGGCCCGGGCCGCCGCCGCGCGGACCCAGAACAAAAAAGTGGGCGTAATCGGCACCAGCGCCACCATCCACAGCGATTCCTACCGCCAGGCCCTTTTGGCCTTGGACTACCGGCTGGAGGTGTACCCCCAGGCCTGCCCGCTTTTTGTCCCGTTGGTAGAGAACGCGTTCATCTCCCCCCAGGAAGAGGTAACCCGCCTGGTGGCCCAGCGGTACCTGGGGCCTATCCGGGAGGCAGGGGTAGACACGCTGATTTTAGGCTGTACCCATTACCCCATCATCAGCCCCATCATTGGTTCCGTGATGGGCCGGGGCGTGGCCTTGATAGACCCAGGAAAGGAGGCCGCCCTGGCCCTGGCCGGCACCTTGCAGGGAGAGGGGCTGCTGTGTAGGGAGGGGCGTCCCCGCTCTTCGTCTTATTTCGTCACCGACGAGCCGGAAAGTTTTACCAGCGTAGCCGAGCTGTTCCTAGGCCACAGCGTGCAGGGCCGCGTAGAACGGGTGGACGTGGGCAGCTGAAACATTTTGTGGAAAAGCATCCGCCAGCGGCAATGGGAAGGGAGGAACGAGCCATGTTAAAAGATGACTACAACATCAGTATCACGGGGCGCCAGCTGTACGAGGACGAAGACCGGGGGGAGATAACCCTAAGCACGACCGGCTCATACACCCAGCGGGACGGCGCCCGGTTCATCGCCTATAAGGAATATGACGATGAAAACCCCCGGGTTTGCCACACCGCTGTGCTGAAGGTGGAGCCCGGCAAAGTCACCATGATCCGCCAGGGTTCGTCCACCCGCCTGATCCTGGAGGAAGGCCGCCGCCACCTGTGCCTGTATGATACAGGTTTTGGTTCCCTCACCGTGGGCGTGTTTACCAGCCGCCTCAGCCAAGCCCTTACGCCTCAAGGCGGCTCGTTGGATATCGCGTATACCCTGGACATAGACTCGAACTTTTCCAGCAGCAACCAGCTGACGGTCACCGTCTCCCCCAGGGGCAAACGCCGCCCCCAGCCCTGAAGCCGAAAGAGGACCCCTAGGCTCCCGCAGCCTAGGGGTCCTCTTTTCCAGCCTCCCCGTTTTAAAACCTGTGTTTCCGGCTGGCCCAGGTACATGCTCTAGGCTGGTTTCCCCGCAGCCTGCAACCAGGCTTTTTCAAGCCGCGGGGCTTATTTATTGCCAGGGCCGCGCCGTCGCATAGGGCGCCAGGCGCTCCAACGTCTTTTCCCCGATGCCCGGCACCTGCAGCAGCTCTTCAATATCGTAAAAGCCCCCGTGCTCCTCCCGGTATGCAAGGATGCGCTTGGCCATAGCCGGGCCCACCCCCGGCAGGGCGCACAGTTCCTCTTCCCCAGCCGTATTGATATCTACGCTAGAAGCGGGGGCCGGCTTTGGGCTTTGCGCCCCTTTCACAGCCCCTTCCACTGGAACAGTGCTGCTTGCCATACCCTCTACATAGTAGATCTCTATAGGCCGGCCGCCCTGTTCCCAGGCCAGCACAAAGCACAGGATGGCTGCTGCAACCAACGCCAATGACACCCGGGCGGCCTGTTCCGGCTTCACTCCCCAGGCCCTTCCCGGCGCAGCTTTTCCAGGAAACCGGTAAAATACGGGGGTAACGGCGCTGTAAACTCTTGGTATGCCCCGGTTATAGGATGGACGAACCCGATGCGGCCGGCGTGCAGGCACTGGCCCCGCAGGGCTGTCAGGACCTTCTTCGGACCATACAGGGGGTCCCCTGCCACCGGGTGCCCTATGCTGGCCATGTGCACCCGGATCTGGTGGGTGCGGCCCGTCTCCAGCTTCAGCCGCAGGTGGGTGAACCCTGGCAGGCGCTCTTGTACAAAAAAGTGTGTGACAGCCCGCCGGGCGCTGGGCAGGTCCTCCCGCACGGCCATTTTCTTCCGGTCAACCTTGTGCCTGGCCAAAGGCTTGTCCACTGTGCCTTGCTCCTCCTTTATAACACCGTACACCACCGCCCGGTATTCCCGTGTGAAGCTGTGCGCCTGTATCTGGGCAGCCAGGCCCTGGTGGGCCCGGTCGTTCTTGGCTACGACCAGCAGCCCGCTGGTGTCTTTGTCTATCCGGTGCACTATGCCGGGCCTCAGCACCCCGTTTATCCCCGAAAGGGAACCGCCGCAATGGGCCAGCAGTGCGTTCACCAGGGTGCCGTGGCCGTTCCCCGGGGCTGGGTGCACCACCATGCCCTTGGGCTTGTTCACCACCAGCAGGTCCCCGTCCTCATAGGCAATGTCTAGGGGGATATCCTCTGGCTGGGCCTCTAAAGGCTTTGCCTCTGGGATACACACCAAAAGCTCCGTCCCCACAGGGGGGCGGGCGTTTTTCGGCAAAGGCCTTCCCCCCACTGTAACCTGCCCCGCTGCGATTAGGTTTTGCAGGGCCGAACGCGTCATCCCAGGCAAAGCGGTAGCCAGCAGCTTGTCCAGCCGCTGGCCCTCTTGTTCCACCTTCACATATAAAATTTCGGGCATGCTTCAGCCCTCCTCTTCAGGAGCTTCCGCCTGCTGCCGCTCTTTCTCCCGCCGGGACAACATCAAATGGTGCAGCACAAAACAAACCGCCCCCACGGTCACACAGCAGTCGGCAAAATTAAATACATATTGGAAAAACAGCACATGGATGAAGTCTACCACATACCCATACTGTATCCGGTCCAAAAGGTTCCCAACACCCCCTGCCAACAGCAGCGCGCTGGTCATATAGCTAAAAAAAGTATGCCCTTTATACCGGAACAGAAGCACCAGAATGGCAACGCAGGTGACTACCGTCACCAGCACTACCAGCCATATCAGCCCGCCGAACAGCCCCATAGCGGCGGCGGTGTTTTCCACATAGGAAAATTCCAACAGCCCCGGTATTACCGTCACTGCCCCTATAGGCTTCAGCCTTTCCAGCACGGCCCCTTTTGTAATTTGGTCCACTGCCAGCAGCAAAGCTGCCGCCGCCAACACCAGCAGGGCGCGGCCCCGGCTGTCCCACGTTTTTTTCACCTGCATCCCCTCCTTTTGGCAGGGTTTTCATCCCCTATGGCCCTTTACCGCCTTTACCTTTTCCGCTTCCGGCCCTCTTTGGGGTCCAACTCTACCCCATCGCCAAATTCCAGGTTGCTGTAGTGGGAATCTTTCTCCCGCCGCAGGCTTTCGGGTATGTTGCTGTAGGTTTTGATGTCAATGCCCACCCCGGCCAAATCATCGTCGTCCATATAGTCCCCCTGCGGCATGGAGGGCTGCAGCTGCTCTTGGACATAGTCCATTTCCTCCGCAGGGCGCGGGCGGGCCTGGACCTGCCTTTGGCGTTCCGCCGCCCGCTGCTGCTCGATCTGCCTTTGGCGCTCCGCTTCCCGCTGCTGCTCGATCTGCCTTTGGCGTTCCGCTTCCCGCTGCTGCTCAATCTGCCTTTGGCGCTCCGCTTCCCGCTGCTGCTCAATCTGCCTTTGGCGTTCCGCCGCCCGCTGCTGCTCGATCTGCCTTTGGCGCTCCGCTTCCCGCTGCTGCTCAATTTGCCTTTGGCGTTCCGCTTCCCGTTCCTCTTCCATTTTCCGCCTCTGCTCGGCCTGCCGCTGTTCTAGCAGCTTCTGCTCCTGGGCCACAGCAGCTTCCTCTTGGTGGGCAGGCGCCGTTTCCGCATCCTTCTCCTTTTGCCGGAAGGCTGGGATATGGTCGATGCACTCCAGGTGCTTCTTATACATTTCCAACAGGGAGACCTTAAACGCCGACACTTGCCGCTTGATCTCCTCCAGCTCCGCTTTCTTGGTCTCCGCTTGGGCCATATACTCCCCAGCGGTCTTGGCGGCTTCGGCCTTGGCGTCGGACAAAAGCTGGTTAGCATCGCTCTGGGCCTCGTCCAAAATCTGCTTGGCGCTGTCTTGGGCGTCTGCCAGCATGATGGCCGCCTTGTCCCTGGCTTCCTGCACCGATTCCTTAGCCAGCTTCTGGGCGCTTAACAAGGCTTCTTTGATGCCCTCCTCCTCCTCCCGGTAGGATTCGATCTTCTGCGCCAGGATAGACAGCTTCTTTTGGGAATCCCCATTTTTAGCGGTAAGTTCCGCCACCTTGGCGGAGAGCTGGGCGTTCTGCTGGGCCAGGTCGGCCGCCTGCTGCTGGGCCGCGTCCCGGGCCTTTTCCAGCTCTTGGAAAGACGCGGCTACTTCATCTATAAATGTATCCACGTCTTCTGGCTTATATCCCGAAAAGCCAGCTTTTCCAAAGCTCACCTCGTTTATTTCCTTTACCGTCAGCATCGGTAGATCCCCCTTATTCGTATTTCCGGCATTTCACCGAAAGCCGCCCCTTGCTTGTCAAAGGCCCCAGCTTATCTATGATGAACCGCCCATGCCCCCGCACAGAAAGGATATCCCCTTCCGCCACCCGGGAAGGCGGGCTTAGGTTTTCCCGGTGGTTCTGCTGCACCAGCCCGGCAGTTATCATCCCCGCCGCTTTCTCCCGGCTGGTGCGGGCCGCCAGGGCCGTCAGGCAGTCTAACCGGGCCGAGGCCACTACCCCGCTTATCTCCTTGTATACCCGGCCGCCGGGCAAGGGCTCTTCCGCCCCCAGGGCGCTTTTCACCCCCACCCGGCCCACTTTCCCCACATTGTCCAGGAAGTACCGGGCCATGCCTTCCTTCACAAAGGCCACGCACCGGCCCTCCCCCACCAGGATATCCCCCACTACGCCGCGCTCTACCCCCAGCGCCATGAAAGCCCCTAGGAAGTCCCGGTGGGAAAGTTTATCCGCCGCCCGGTAGGTAAACGTCAATGCTTCCAGGGGGAAATCCCCCTTGTCCGGTTCCCAATAGTCTGGGAAAAGCCCAAGCAGCACCCGCTCGGCGTCTTCATGCCCGCCCCAGGAAAGCCAGCTGGCGTCTTTCCTGGAGGACAAAACCTCCCTGCACAGGGCCGCCTGGCTTTCGTCCAGGAAACCTAAAAAGCATGGCCTATGCCTGCCCTGCCGGACGCAGTCCTCCAGCTTGCGCAGCAGCAGTTCTTTTTCCACCTGCGCCATGGCCTAAAAATACAGCCCGCTGCCTTCCAGCTCGTCCAAAAGGTCGTCGCCGGTCAGGTCCATGTTATAGGGCGTGATGATAAAGGTAGCCGTAGCCACCCGCTTGATCTTCCCGTTGTTGGCATAGGCCACGCCGCTTAAAAAGTCCACAATGCGCCGGGAAACATCCTTTTCCGTCTTCTCCAGGTTCAGCACAACCGCATGGCGCTTCAACAGTTCGTCCGCAATCTCCCAGGCCTCGTCCCCAAAGGACATAGGCCGGAACACCACCACCTGCATCTGGTTCCGGCCGCTGATGTTCACCACCTTGCCCTCTTCCCGCCCCCGGGAAGAAAAGGTGGAGAAGCCGTAGTCTGGGGTGGTTACCCGGCGGGGCTCCTCATAGGCGCTGGAAGTGCGAGCAGGCTCCTGGGGCTCCTCCTCGTCGTAATAATCGTCATATTCGTACTCGTCGTCCGGCGGATTGAACATCCGCTGCAGCTTATCCCGAAACCCTGCCATTATGATCCCCGCCTCCTGGTGCAAGTAAAATCTCCCGGGCATAGACCCGATACCTTCCACAAAGGGGAAGCCGCCTTTTAGGCTTTCCCCGGGTACTGCCTCTGGCCAAACAGCGACGAACCCACCCGCACCATGGTGGCCCCGCAGGCTATCGCCAAGGGGAAATCGGCCGACATCCCCATAGACAGGCAGCGCATACTTACATTATCCGATTTTTTCGCCGCTATGTCAACATAATATTTGCGCATATCCAAAAAATAACAGGAAAGCTGGGCCGGATCGCTGCAAATGGGCGGCACTGCCATCAATCCGTTGACCGATATCCCCTCTATCCCGCGTATCTCATCGATAAACTCCAGCAGCGCCTCGGGCAGCACGCCGCCCTTCTGTTCTTCCCGGCCCACGTTTACCTGTACCAGGACCTTCATCACCTGGCCCACAGCCGCGCTTTGCCGGCCGATCTCCTTTGCCAGCTTCACGCTGTCCACCGACTGTATGCAGCTGACCTTGCCCGCCAGGTATTTCGCCTTGTTCGTCTGCAGCCGGCCAATGAACTGCACGTCGCAGGCGCCCCTTTCCAGCCGCCCCTGCTTTTCTAAAAACTCCTGCACCCGGTTTTCCCCCAGGGCAGGCAGCCCCTGGGATATGGCATAATTTATCATCTCTACCGGCACGGTCTTGGTGGCTGCCAGCAGCGTCACCTCCCCCGGGTCCCGGCCAGCCTTGACAGCCGCCTCGGCTATCTGGTCCTGCACCCTTTTATAATTCTCGTCAAAGGCCCCCATGGCCTCAGCGGACAACCTTCCCGTCATATAGATCCGTCCCTCCCACTACCACTTCGTCATACAGCTGCACCGTTTGCTCTGTCACCAGGCTGGCCTGCTCTTCTTCCGAAAGCTGGGTCTTGCACACCGCGTAACCGTTCACATCCTTTTCCGTGAACACCTGCACGAACCGCAGCCGCCCGGCATACTGTACGTATACGCCTTTTACGTTCTCGCGTACCTTCTCCACCTGGTTGCCGTCCTCGTCCGTCTCCGTATATGGCACGTCCTCGAACCGCAGCGCCTTTTCGCTTACCAAAACCCCGCTGTAGGTCTTCACATTCACATGCACCGCCTCGCAGCGCACGGCGGCCAGGTCTGCGTCCATATACGAGCACTCGAACACCACCGCCGTTTCCCCGGTCTCCCCGTCCCGGTTCTTGGCAATGATCTTTGCCGGGATGGTCTCCGAGCTGGCAAAGGGGATGTCCAGGCTTACGTCCTCCACACCTTCGAACTTCACCATGTCGCTGTCCTCGAACACACACACCAGCTTCCAGGTGAAGTCCGAGCAGATCTTGCCAATGGCCCCCCCAGTGGTGCGCTGGGGCTCCTGGCCCAGCAGCTCCTTGGCCTGGCCCACGGTGATGTACTGCACCCGGTCTGAGGCCATCACCCCTTCGTAGCCGTCCGTGCTGTCGATAAAATACCCGGCCCTGGGGGCGGTTACGCTGGCAACAGCCTGGCCGCCCCGAAGCCGCAGCTGCTCCCGCTGGGCTTCCAGGTCCGATACCCGCTGGGCATAGTCCTCGGCGCTTTCCTCCCCGGCAATCACCTGCTTGCGGGAAAGGGCGTTTTGCAGGCCGTCCTTCAGCCCGCCAATTTCCGAAAAGTGCCCCAAGCGTATTTCCCCGGCAATATCCCCCAGGGCGTTGTATATCTGCGCGCCAATCATCGCCGGGTTGGAGACGAACAGGTCTGAAGACTTGGAAAGCTGCGACAAGCTGTCGATCTCCCGGTCTAACCGGTCCAGCATGTTCTGGGCCGCGGCGTCGTTCTCGCTTTGGAACACGTCGGCTATCACCCCGCCCTGCGACACCCGGGTACCGTTGGACACCCGGTAATTCAGCACGCCGGTATAGCTGCCCTCCAACACGCTTTCGTCCCGTATGGCAAAGCCCTTGGCCTGCAGCGTGTCCGAAACCTCCCCGTACATGGCGGTCTCGGTCTTTACCCCCTGCTGGGTGAACTGGCTGGCCTGCTGGTTCACCAGGTAAAAGGCGATGTATAGCAAAATCAAAAAGGCTATGCTGATGGCCGCCAATGACCGTATCCGTTTCGAGTTCATGCCCGGGCCACCCCCTCTGCCTCCATCCACTCTTCCACGATACCCACAGCTTCATCCAGGGCCTCCTCTGGGCCCTTCCCATCCAGGTATAGGAACCGCGCCCCTTCCTCCCGCTTGAACCAGGTCATCTGCCGCTTGGCATAGCGGCGGCTCTCCCGTTTCAAGCTGTCCACCGCCTCTTCTAAGGGCTTTTCCCCCTGGAAATAAGGGAACAATTCCTTATAGCCGATGGCCTGGGCGGCGGTGGGGGGCGTGCCCGCCCGCTGGCAATGGCGGAAAAACCTTTCCGCTTCGTCCAGCAGCCCCTCTTCCAGCATGGCGTCTACCCTTTTGTCAATGCGCCCATACAAAAGCCGCCGGTCCTGGTACACCGGGCACAGCAGTAAGAAACGGTATGGGCTTTGGGCTTTTGCACACCGCGCCGCCTGGGCGGAGAAGGGCTCTCCTGAAAGGATACAGTATTCCAGCGCCCGCAGTACGCGCTTCACATTGTGGGGGTGTATCTCCTTGGCCGCCGCTGGGTCTGCCTGTAGAAGCCGCTGGTATAGGGCCCCTGGCCCCTGGCTATCCGCCTCTTGGAAAAGCTTTTCCCGCAGGGCCTCGTCCCGGGCCCCCTCTTCAAAGGAGAACCCCCGCAAAAGGGAACGGGCATACAGCCCTGTCCCGCCCACCAGGACAGGCAGCTTCCCCCGGGCATATATTTCCCCAATGGCCCGCCCGGCCAGCCCCACATAATCCGATACGCTGAAAGGCTCGTCCACATCCAGGAAGCCCACCAGGTGGTGGGGGGCTTCGGCCAGCTCCTCTGGCGTGGGCTGCGCCGTGCCGATGGGCAGCCCACGGTATACCTGCATGGAATCGCAGGAGACGATCTCCCCCCCCAGCTTCCCCGCCAGGCCCAGCCCCAGCCTTGTCTTCCCTGTGGCCGTAGGGCCCGCCACCGCCACTACCGGCGTCTTGCCATCCATAAAAAGCCGCCCCCTTCCTCTGTAATCCGCTTTGCCCGCTTACGTTACCCTGCCAAACTGTTTTTCGATTTCCCGCCGGGGCAGCAGCATGTACACGGGCCTGCCATGGGGGCAATACCGTACCTGGGGGTTCTCCTCCAGCTTCTGGCACAGGGCGGCCAGCTCCTCCGGCCGCGTCACGTCCCCGGCTTTCATGGCCGCCCGGCAGGCTACATTGTGGTACACCCAATCCAAATGCTGGGTGGTCAGCCCGGACTTGTGCTCCGCCAGCTTCCCCGCAACCTCTTGCAGCGCCCCAGCGGCGTCCTCCCCGTCCAACAGCAAGGGCGCCGCCCGCACCAGCACCGTCCCCGGCCCAAAATCCTCCACCAGGAAACCCGCCTGGGACAGGGCTTCCGCATTTGCCAGCACGGCGGTATACTCTTCCTTGTCCAGGGTGACCGGCACAGGCTCCAAAAGAGTCTGGGCCTCCCCCCCGGTGTGCTGGGCCTTCAGCCGCTCATACAGCAGCCTCTCGTGGGCGGCATGCTTGTCAATCAGCATCAGCGCCTGGGGGCTGTGCTCTACAAGGATATACGTACCGAAAGCCTCCCCCAATATTTTCCCATGGAACGTCCCCGGCCCCAGCCTTTGCCCTTCTTCCCCTGGCTGGGCAAAGGCTGCCTTTGGCGCGGCCCGCCCTTCCTCTTGGCGCCCCCCTGCCGGCGGCGCATCCAGCCGGCTCTCCAGCGCCGGCTGGATGGGGATGGCCGCAGGCGCTTCTTCCCGTTTCAAGGGCGCTGTGTCCAGCAGGCGCAGCGCCGCCTGGTCGAATTCCGGCAGCTTCCGGGCAGCCGCGCGGCTGTCCCGGAATGTCCCCAGCCGGGGCACGCTGACCTCCGGCTCGGCCTCTTCCCCGGGGGCGGCGGGAGGCAGGGGCAGCCGCCCGGACCTTTCCACCAGGGGGGACTGGCTGGGCAAAACGGGCTTCTGGGGCTTCCAGCCCATCACCTTGGGGCCGTCCCCCAGCTCCAGCGCCGACTTTACCCCATGGTATACCGCGTCGAAAATGGGCCGCTCGTTCACGAAGCGGATCTCCAGCTTTGCCGGGTGTACGTTTACATCCACGGCCCCGCTGGCCACGGAAAGGTGCAGCACGCAGGCGGGGAATTTCCCCACCATCACGCATCCCTTACAGGCCTCTTCCAGGGCCGCCCCGGCCGTACGGCTGCGGATATACCGGCCGTTTATGAAAAAGCTTTGCATAGACCGGTTTGCCCGGCTGGCCGAGGGTTTGCTGACAAGGCCGGATACCCGTATGCCCCCCAGGGCATAGTCTACGGGGATCATCCCGGCGGAAAATTCCTTGCCATACACAGCGTATACCGCGGAAGGCAGCTTCCCATCCCCAGGGCTGCGCAGG
This sequence comes from Oscillospiraceae bacterium, assembly GCA_910574995.1. GTDB lineage: Bacteria > Bacillota > Clostridia > Oscillospirales > Acutalibacteraceae > Acutalibacter. Next base: position 6,231 of record CAJTCS010000010.1, on the reverse strand, counting down.
CATTCCTTCCCATCCCGCAGGAAACGGAAGGATATCTCCGGGTGGGAAAGGGCCAGCTTGTCCAGGATGCCCGCCACCGAGTTGCCCTCGGTCACGTCCTTTTTCAAGAACTTCATCCGGGCCGGCGTATTGAAGAACAGGTCCCGCACCACGATCGTGGTGCCCTGGGGGCATCCCGCCTCCTCTGCCAGGGGCTCTTCCTCCCCGCCGCAGGTATAGCGCAGGCCGGCCTCCTGGCCCGCCGCCCTGGTCAGCAGCTCGATATGCCCCACCGCCGAGATGGCCGCCAGCGCCTCCCCCCGGAAGCCCAGGGTACCGATAGCGTCCAGGTCTTCCCGCTGGACGATCTTGCTGGTGGCGTGGCGCAGGAAAGCCGTAGGCACGTCTTCCGGGGCGATGCCGCAGCCATTGTCCGTTACCCGCATGTAGGCCGCCCCGCCCCGGCGTATCTCCACCGTGACCACCGTGGCCCCGGCGTCAATGGCGTTTTCCACCAGCTCCTTGATGACCGAGGAGGGGCGCTCCACCACTTCCCCGGCGGCGATAAGCTCTGCCACCTGTTTTTCCAGCACCTGTATCTTTGGCATTTTTGCACCTGCTTTCCTTGGCGCGCCCGCGGCCGCCTGTTTTTACACGGGGCCCTGTCCCAGGCCCGCCTTACAGCCCTTTCCGGAAAAAGATTTCCAGCGCCTCGCCGGGCAACAGCAAACAGCCGCAGTCCGTATACCCCAGCCTGCGGTAAAAATGCTGGGCCGGCTCGTCCGAAAGGGTGGAGGTCAATACTTCGCGGTAGCCCTGGGCGGCCATCTCCCGCTCCCAGAATCCTACCAGCTGCCTGCCAAGGCCCTTGCCCCGGCATCCCTCCAGCAAAAAGAGCATATTCATGAAGGGCGTATTGTCCCAAAAAAGGTTCCACCGCAGCCAGCCCGCAAACCGCCCCCCTTCCTCCAGTACCAGCACCCTGTTTTGGCCGACGCTGCGCGCCAGCTCTCCCCGGGCGATGTGCCGGTCTTGAAGCGCGATGGTTTCCAAATCGTCCCCCGCCGCATACCGCACCATGGTATCCCCCCTCTTCACAGCGTGACCTTCCGGTACAGCCGGGCCGGGTATTCTTCCCCGTCCCCTTGGGCCATGCAAAAAAATTCCCAGCCATACCGCTCGTAAAAGCTGTCGTGGTCTGTCAGCAGGTAGAGGGTGCGCACCCCCAGCCCGGCCATGTCCACGCACACAGCGTCCAGCAACTTCCCGGCCACGCCTTGCTTCCGGCGGGCCTCTTCCGTATATACCGCGCACACGTTGGGGGCCAGGTCTTTCCGGTCGTGGAAATCATTTTCGATGACCCCCAGCCCCCCGGCGATTTCCTCCCCCTCCATGCACAGGTACCATTGGGGCACGGCCTGGCCGCCCGTTACGCACGCTTCCATGCTCTCCCGGTAGGCCTCCTCTTCTATGCCCCACTTCTCATGGAACCACTGGGCGGCCAGGCCCAGCAGGCCGGGGGTTTCCCGCAGCTTCACAATGGTATACATACAGCCTCCTCTTTTTTCCAACCTGCGCCGCGCCGGCTTACTGTCCTGTGGCCGGGGGCTTCCAGGGCGGCGGGCACAACAGGGTCGTCCGGCCAATGTCCGGCAGTACGTCATAGACAGAGCACCCCATGCGCCCCTCAAACATCTCTTTTATCTCAAAGATCCGTTCCCACCTGTCCACGCTGTTTTCCCATATGCCGTACCGGCGGGCCACATCGACAAACCGTTTTTCCAATATACAGAAACCGTAATCCACCGCCAAGCTGTCGCACAGCTGTATCAGCCAGTCATACTCGCCGCACCGGCATTGGGCGATATACGCCCGTATGGCCTTTTCCTCTTCGCTGGCCTCATTACCGGTGAATTCCTTTTCCAGCAGCGGGTACGAGTGTGTCATGCAGACCTTCGCCACCTCGTCCCAGCCCCTGGCCTGGGCATAACGGTATCCTTCATATACATGCTTAGGGATGCTGACCACCCCCACCCTGCGCCCGATATCGTGAAGCAGCCCCAGGATGTAGGCCCGCCTCCTATCCAGGCCGGGCACCCTTTCCGCGATGTTCCGTGCCGCGACGCCCACGTTTACAGAGTGCTTTGTCCATGGTCCGGGGTTCATCTCCCCCGCCATTTCCAGTTCTTTTTCCGCTGTTTTGATATCCGGCAGCATAGCGCTCGCCCCTTTCTTTTTGCCGCCCGGCGGGCCCGCTTCCCCCCAACCGGCTTACCGGCCCGGGGCGGGCGGACCCTCCTTCACCGCCCGGGTGGCCAAATAGGTCGGGATATTATGCTCGTGAAAGACGCCTTCCCCGTCTGTATCCTCATATAAATGGGTCAGGCGGAACCCGGCCTCCAGCTGGCCGCCGATCTGCTCCTCCAAAGTGTGGGAAAACTGCATGCCGTCGCCGCATTCCTCCAGCTCCCTGCGCTGTTCCTCATTGGCCACTGGGTCGAAGGGGAAGGTATGCAGCCGCTCCCGCTTGTCCTCATCCGCAAAAAGGAAATTGATACCATTATCCAGCCCGCACAGCAGCACGCCCCCGGGGGACAGCACCCGGCAGCACTCCTGGAAAATGGGCTTTACCTCCCGCACATAGCAGTTGGAAACCGGGTGGAAGATCAGGTCAAATTCCCCGTCCTCAAAGGGCAGGGGCTTGGTCATGTCGCCCCGTAGGATGCGGATGTCATACCCCTCCCGCTCTGCCACCATCTGCTCGCTCTCTATCTGCCTGGGGGAGTAATCCAGCACTGTGCACACGGCCCCCAGCGCGGCAAAGATGGGCATTTGCTGCCCGCCGCCGCTGGCCAGGCCCAGCACCCTTTTGCCCTTCAGCTCCCCGAACCACTCTTTCGGCACGGGCTTTGTGGGGGTCAGCAGCACGTTCCACCGGCCCTCCCGGGCGTTTACATATTCTTCGTGGGAGATGGGCCTACCCCACTCCCAGCCTTCTTCCACCCAGCCGTCGATGGTGCGGGCGTTTATATCCTGATAATTTTCCATGGCTTTCCTTCCTGTATCCTGGCTGCCAGCCGGGCAGCGTTTTTTATCCTCAGTCCAGCATTTTCCGCAGCTCGAACAGTGCGTTCATACATTCGATGGGCGTCATGGCGTTCACGTCCATGGCCCGCAGCCTTTGCAGCGCCTGGCTGTCCGCCGATTCCATGGTCAGCTGCACCGGCTCCTCTTTAGGCAGCAGCCGCAGCTTGCCCTTGCCCGGCGCGGGGCGCTTCTCCCCGCCGCTTTCCAGGTCCCGCAGCACCTCCCGGGCCCGCTTCAGCACCTTGTCCGGCACCCCGGCCAGCCTGGCCACCTCGATACCGAAGCTGTCGTCCGCGCCCCCCGGCACAATGCGCCGCAGGAACGTGATGTCCTCCCCGCGCTTTTTCACCGCGATGTTGAAATTCCGCACCCCAGGCAGTTCTTCCTCTAAAGCGGTCAGCTCGTGATAATGGGTGGCAAACAGGGCCTTAGCCCCAACCTGTTTCTTGTCATGTACGTACTCCAGCACGGCCCGGGCAATGCTCATCCCGTCAAAGGTAGAGGTCCCTCTGCCTATCTCGTCGAGGACCAGCAGGGAGCGGGAGGTGGCGCTTTGCAGGATCTCCGCCACCTCGCTCATCTCCACCATAAAGGTGGACTGCCCCGCCGACAGGTCGTCCGAGGCGCCCACCCGGGTATACACCCCGTCTATGATGCCGATCTCCGCCACAGACGCCGGCACGAAGCACCCGGCCTGCGCCATAATGACGGCCAGGGCGATCTGCCGCATATAGGTGGACTTCCCCGCCATATTGGGCCCGGTAATGATGGCCACCCGGTTGTCGTGCATGTCCATGCCCACGTCGTTTGGCACAAAGGGGGTGTCATGCAGCAGCGCCTCTACCACCGGGTGCCGGCTGTCCTTTAGGTACAGCTTCCCGCTCAGGTTCAGCACCGGCCGCGTATAGTCGTTCTGCACCGAGACCACGGCGAACGAGCACAGCACGTCCAACGCGGCCACGGCGCTGGCCGCCGCCTGTACCCGGGGCAGCTGCCGTGCCACATATACCCGCACCTCTTCAAACAGCTTCCCTTCCAAGGCAACGGCCCGATCGTGGGCGCCTAAGATGCGGTTTTCCAGGGCTTTCAGCTCTGGCGTGATAAACCGCTCGCCGTTTGCCAGGGTCTGCTTGCGGATATAATCTTCCGGTACCTGGCCCTTATAGGCGTTGGATACCTCTATGTAATAGCCGAACACCCGGTTATAGCCCGTCTTCAGCTTGGGTATCCCTGTGCGTTCCCGCTCCCGCCGCTCTACCGCCGCAATGAGCCCTTGCCCCCCTTCCATGTCGGCCCGCACTTCGTCCAGCTCCTGGTCATACCCCTTTTCGATGACGCCCCCTTCCCGGATGGTAAAGGGCGGCTCTGCCACAATGGCCCGGTCAATCAGCCCCGCCACGTCCTCTAAGCTGTCTATCTGGGCGTCCAACTCTTGCAGCATGGTAGACCGCGCCCCCGCCAGCAGCGCCTTCAGCCCTGGCAGGCGCTGCGCCGCCCCGCACAGGCTCCGCAGTTCCCGCCCATTTGCCGAGCCATATACGATCCGGCTCATAATGCGCTCTAGGTCGTAGATGCCTGTCAGCTGCTGGGTCAATTCATCCAGCAGGGGCCTGTCCCCCGCCAGCTCTTCCACGGCATTCTGCCGCAGGGTGATCTTGGCCGGGCTTAAAAGGGGCCGCTCGATCCAGGCGCGTATCAGCCGCTTGCCCATGGCCGTCTTCGTCCGGTCCAGCACCCATAGCAAAGAGCCCCTGCGTTCTTTGCCCCGCAGGGTCTCCGTCAGTTCCAGGTTCCGCCGGGCGTTCCGGTCCAATGCCATAAAGGCCTCTTCCTCCAACAGCTCTACCTTGGCCATACGCTCCAGCCCGTTTATCTGGGTGCGGGAGAGGTAGTCGAACAACGCTGAAAGCGCCAGCACCGCCAAGGGCCTGCCCTCTAAAGAAAGGGAGGCCAGGGTTTCCCCAGGGAATTGCCCGCAAACCGCTTTCCCGGCCACCCCCATGTCCTCATACAAGGCAGCGTCCAGGCATTCTAACGAGGCCCCCGCCCTGTCCCGAATAAAGCCCGCCAGCTCTGTAAGGCCGGCGGCCTGGGGGTTGACCAGCACCTCCCGGGGCCCAAAGCGGGACAGATGGTCCTGCAGCGCCCGGACCAGCGCCCCCTTGTCCTCCGCCGCCACCTGGCAGGCCAGCAGCTGCCCGGTAGACACGTCCCCGAAGCACAGCCCCGCGCCCCCTTGCCCATCGCAACACAGGGAACAGATATAGTTGTTCCGGGCCTCGTCCAACATGCTGCTTTCCAGCACGGTGCCCGGCGTTACCACGCGGATAATGTCCCGCTTTACCAGCCCCTTCACCTGCTTGGGGTCCTCCAGCTGCTCGCAGATGGCTACCTTATAGCCCTTTGCCACCAGCCGGGCAACGTACCCTTCGGCGCTGTGGAAGGGCACCCCGCACATGGGGGCCCTCTCTTCCAGGCCGCATTCCCGTCCCGTCAGGGTCAGCTCCAGCTCTCGGGAAGCCGTCACCGCGTCCTGGAAAAACATCTCGTAAAAATCCCCCAGGCGAAAGAAAAGTATCGTGTTCGGATGCTTTTCCTTCATCTCTAGGTATTGCTTCATCATCGGGGAAAGATCCGCCATCTTGTTTCAACCCAACCCTTTTCTTCCAAATTTGCCGTTGCCTGTCCTGCCCTTACGCCCGCCGCCCCTACATATCCGTTCCCTTTTTGCGCAGCGCGCCCTTCCCCGCATGGCAGGCAGGGAAAGGCGCACGGGAATTTTTTCTCAGTGGCAGCTGCCGCCGCAGGACGCGCAGTCCCCGCCGCAGGACGCCTCGTATTCGCAGGTTTCCGGGTCCTCCCCGTCCGCGCACAGGCCGATAATACCCGTTACCCGCTGCAAAAGCGCGTCGAACTCTGTCTTCGCTTCATTATACCGCTGCATGTTTTCGTTCCCCATAATCTGCCCGTAGGCCGCCCGGAATTCCTCGTTCAGGCGCTTTAAGGTCTCCTCGTTCCGGTCGTCCTTCTGCACCTCGTTGTTGATGGCCATACGCTTCAGGTTGAACTCCCCGATAGCCTGCTGCAGGCCTTGGTCCTCGTCGCAGGTCTGCTGGGCCGTCCGCATTTTGATGTAGCACTCTTCCTCCTGCAGCTTTTTGCCCA
>CAJTCS010000009.1 GCA_910574995.1 Oscillospiraceae bacterium | reverse complement strand
ATGGGAAAAGGGACGGTTTACTTCTTTACGGGGCTGGCAGGGGCTGGGAAAACCACCATTGGCGGCATGTTTTATGAAAGGCTGAAAGCCGTCAAGCCGGAGGCGGTGCTGATTGACGGGGACAAAAACCGGGACCAATCCAACGCCCGGGCCCCCCGGGACTACTCTACAGAGGCCCGGCGGGCTGGCGCAAAAAACGTGTTGAAACGGTGCGGGGAGTTCGCGGAGCAGGGCATGGACGCGGTTTACTGCGGTATCGGCATGTATGCGGACGTGCGGGCCTGGTGCCGGGAAAACATTGAAAATTACCGGGAAATCTACATAAAAGTATCCATGGAGACGCTGCGCAGGCGCAACCAGAAGGGGCTTTATTCCCCCGGCGTGAAACAGGTGGTGGGGGTAGACTTGCCTTGGGATGAGCCGGACAGCCCCGACGTGGTCATCGAAAACGACCGGGAGGAAAACCCAGGGGTTATTGTGGACAGGCTTTTCAGGGAATTTGGTTTGGAGGACGGCGTATGAATATCGCACTGGTCATCGCGGGCGGCAAGGGCCAGCGGATGCGGCAGGAAATCCCCAAGCAGTTTTTGAATGTAAACGACAAACCGGTGATCATTTATACATTAGAGGCTTTCCAGTCCCACCCGGATATCGACAAAATCGGCGTAGTATGCGTGGACGGCTGGCACGATATACTGCGGGCCTATGCCCGGCAGTACAAAATCGGCAAGCTGGACTGGGTGGTATCCGGCGGGGAAAACGGGCAGGCGTCTATCCGCAATGGGGTGTTCCACGCGGAGCAGTTATATGATGATCAGGACATAATTTTAGTCCATGACGCCATCCGGCCGATGGTTTCCCATGAGATCATTTCGGACTGCATTGTCCAGTGTAAAAAGCATGGCTCGGCGGTTTCCATTGTGCCCTGCAACACAGTCGCCCTGCGGCGGACAACGGAACAGGCTTCTTCTGAAGTAGTGCCCCGGGACAGGCTGGCGCTGACCCAGACCCCCCAGGCGTTCCCTTTGAAAACGCTGGCGGCCGCCCACCGGGAAGCCCTTGCAAAGGGCATTACCAACTCTGTTGCAAGCTGCACGCTGATGGTGGAACTGGGGGGTTCCGTCCACTTTTCCATCGGCGCGGAGACGAATATCAAACTGACCACGCCAGACGATTTGAAGATTTTCAAGGCATTGCTGGCGCTGAGGGAGTAACCATGGATTTGTTGGAAAATCAGGCGTACATAAATTCCTTAAAGGAAATAAACGGATTGGGCTTCCTGAGAGGGAAAACCGTCCTTATTTCAGGTGCGGCTGGGATGTTGGGAAGCTGCCTGGCAGACGCCCTTATGGTGTGGAACCAGCGGCAGGCAGAACCATGCAGGGTGGTGGCAATTGGGCGCAATTTGGAAAAGGCGCGGGAAAGGTTTGAGCCATTCTGGAATAATAAGAACTTCATATTTATTCAACAGGATGTATGCAAGCCATTTGAAAATTTTTCGGAACAGGTTGATTTTATCATTCACGCCGCAAGCCCTGCCGACCCGGTGAACTTGGCAAAGTACCCGGCGGACACGTTGCTGGCCAATGTGCTGGGGACAAAAAACCTGCTGGAATATGGCCTTGCGCACGGTATGGGGCGTTTCCTCTTTGTTTCTTCTGGGGAAGTTTATGGGCAGCCAAATGAGAACCAGGATGATTTCACAGAGGATTATTGCGGGGCATTAGATTTGTCCAGCCCACGGTCCTGCTACCCGGAGGGCAAGCGCGCCGCAGAGGTCTTATGCCAGAGTTACCGCAGCCAGTTTGGCGTGGATGTGGTTATCGTGCGGCCTTGCCATCTGTTTGGGCCTACTATGTCCCGCAAAGACAGCCGGGCGGTGGCGGAGTTCCTCTGGGCCGCGGCGGAGGGGCGGGACATTGTGCTGAAAAGCGATGGGCTGAAAGAACGCTCCCACTGTTATGCGGCGGACGCGGTGCAGGGACTGCTGACAGTTCTGGAAAAGGGCGTACCAGGGGAAGCTTATAATATTGCGGACAGCCGGTACCAGATGACCATACGGGCTTTTGCAGAACGAGCAGCAGACGCTGGCGGCTGCAAGGTGGTTTTTGACCTGCCAAGCGATATAGAAAGCAAGGGGTATTCCAAGATTTCCAGGCAGGTCTTACTTGCGGATAAACTGGAAAAGCTGGGGTGGGCACCACAGGCTATGTCCTGCTCTACAATAGAAACGACAGCTAAGGTATTTCAAAACATAAAAGGTTGACAGTGAGGGTCATTATACAAATTTGTAGACCGGATTTCAAATCTATATCAGAATCTACAAGATAACTGCCGAAAAGTTTTTTCATCGCACAACTTGTCTACGATATAAACCCCACATGGACAAATTGCATATCCATAGGTCTACTTAAATCAGCATATTCAAAATACAGTGATGAGGAACGCCGTCAGTTGATAGACAGCAGAAAACAGCTTGAAGAGCTGCAGATAGTTGGAAAAAATTTTTTGTCTATGGCACTGGGTGTGGGGGGACGCGGACTATGGAAGATTTGTTGCTAGATGGAACGCGATTCTATGGATTTTGCCGAAACGACGGGGCTGATGCTTTTGGTGATAGTGTCATAGGAAAGCCCGTAGTGAATTTTGAGCATCTTGCTTTCCACAAAGAAAATAGCCATGTTATTTTTGCAAGAGAAGCTATCCCTCAAATTATATCGGCTTTGCAAGAACGTGGCTTTTCGAGAGACCACATTTTGTTTTATTCGGATAGTCTTGCAAATATCAAAACAAACCAGTATTTGTAATTTCCAGAAGTCTACTATGCCGGTATAAATTTTCTTGATTATGGATGCTATAACTGTCAGGATGATTATGATTTTATAGAATGGGGCGGTGGAAAATATTTCCCAATAATTGCTCTAAAGCCAGACCCAAACGTTCCTCTATTCCATCTCATGAAGAATATTGCATAGAAATCCAGGATGTGTGAAACAACCACTGGCTAGGAATTGTTTGAAAATTAATAAAGTGCCAAACTTGAGAGAATTTGCTGTGGTGCTGTCCTCATTTTCCTTGAAATATATCCCGTGTCTCCGCGAAAATTGAGTTTGCCTAGTCTCAGAATTTCCCCCTATTGTACATAATTCTATTTTTCAAACGACAAATAACCCCTGGAAAGGTTTGTCCTTAGTGATTTTTATAGACAAAAAGTGGGCATGGGACATACACAAAATATAGTAGAAAAAGTGGGTTAATGTTATGGAAAAAATTCGTGTCCTGCAATTTCCCATTTCTAAAAATAATGGTGTGAAAACATATGCCATGAATAATTGGAAATTTATGGATAAAAGTAAGTTTATATGTGATTTCGTTGTTGTGCGACCAAATTTAGGATTCGAACATGAGTTTGCAGAAACCGGGGCCGGTGTCAGATACCTTCTTGCCTCACCTGATAAAGATACAAGGCAATATATTAGTGATGTTGAAAAACTTCTTTTAGGAAATTATGATGTAGTGCATTTGCATACATCATATTGGAAACGCCTTTTGATTGAAGAAATAGCTATGGAATGTAAAATTCCCAAAGTGATAGTACATTCGCATAACACGCAAATCGATATTGCGGATGAGGAAAAACGAAAAGCGGCAGAAAAAGTTCATTGGGAGTTGCGTGAAAAATTCGACACAAGTTTTGCTACGGATTTTTGTGCGTGTTCTTGGAAGGCGGCAGATTGGCTCTTTGGATCCAAAATCCCGAAAGAGAAGGTTAAAATCCTGCATAATGCGATTGATATAGAAAAATTCTCATTTAAACAAGATGTTCGGGACAAATATAGGGAACTGTTGGGATTAGAAGACAGATTTGTAATAGGGCATATTGGAAGGCTTTCCGCACAGAAAAATCACGATTTTCTTATCGATGTTTTTTATGAGGTTACCAGGACAATGAATAATGTAAAGCTGATGTTGATTGGTAAAGGGCCTCTTGAAAATATCCTGAGAGAAAAAGTGAAAAAGTTAGGGCTTTCTGATAAGGTTTTGTTCCTGGGCCAAAGGCAGGATGTATCCCATCTCTTGCAAGCGATGGATCTATTTTGCCTACCTTCCAAATTTGAGGGGTTCCCTATTTCTGTGATTGAAGCACTGGCTGCGGGTCTGCCAACTGTTGTAAGTGATAAAATCACACCTGAAATAGGAATATGTCCGGAAGTAAGCTTTGTACCATTAAAAGCTGATTTGTGGAAGAAGATCATTGTGCAATACTATAAAGATGGGGTGGTAAGAGAAGATACGAAAGAGGTGATTTCTAATTTAGGGTATAATTTGAAATCAAGCGTGAAAATTATAGAAAAACTTTATTCCCACTAAAGAATCTAAGCTTAACGTCGATTTTATAAATTCTTTTATAAGACCACACCTCATATACGTTGCTAAAAGCCGTGAAAACTGTTATTTTCTGAGATTTTTATCATTTTTACTAGCAAATATATGAGGTTTCTCTTGGACTTGACAAAAAATATTTATATACATTTATACCATAGCGCAAGTTGGAAGGATGTCTGATGTTTATGTGCGAGAACAATCCACTTGATAAGATATGCTTAGCTTATGAAATGCTAGAAGATGATTTGTCCAAATATCTGTTTTTTCTGCAAATAATGAATGATGTACATGAAACAATGGATTCAACTTTTCAGATGATCAGGCTGATGGCAGGCAATACACCCCGACCTGGTACTTATTGGGCGGATATTTTCGATAAAATACATAAAGACAACAAAAAAATTATTCTATATGGGACGGGTAAAGCAGCTGGCTTGTTTGCAAAATTAGTATGGAATAGTGCTAGAGATTTCGATGCGTTTTGCTCAAGAGGAGCGGAGAGATATGAAAATGGATTTATGGGTAAAGAGGTATATGATCCGACATATGTTTGCAAGAATGCGGATGAATATTATATACTAATTTCTTCGAATGCATTTTATGAAGAAATATATAATTCTCTTGTTGAAACCGGATTTCCGGAGGATCATATTTTATCGTTTACTAAACGCCATGACCAAGTTACAAAAGTAATTGAAAAACGATATTTTGAATTTATTCAATTCTTTAAGCAGGATACGGCTTTTGTTGATGCTGGGTGTTATGATTGTGATGATAGCATAAAATTCACAAACATGCAAAAGGGGAAATATTCAAAAATCTTAGCATTTGAACCAGACAAACGTAACTTTGACATATGTAAAAAAGTGTCCTATCAAATATCGATTCCCCATTTTGAGCTAAGGAAATGCGGCTTAGGAGAGAAAAATGGGACAAGTTTTTTTGAGGCAAATGGGGATCCGTCAAGCCGCATTATTGAAATTGCAGAATCGGATGTGCAAAAGTCTGATGACTTGGTTGATACTGTTTCAATTGTTTCTCTAGATGAAGTGGTTAGAAATGAAAAAATCGGATTTATTAAGATGGATATTGAAGGTGCAGAATTGGCTGCATTAAAAGGAGCTGCCCAAACGATATTTCGTGATCGTCCTCTCCTAGCAATTTCTGTTTACCATAAGAAAGGAGACTTACTGCAAATCCTTAGTTATCTACGTGAGTTAGTCCCGGAATACAGATTTTATATACGACATTATAGTATTTCTCAAGACGACACCGTATTATATGCTATCAAAAAAGATACAAAGAAATAATTGAGGGAGTAAAAATTATGCACATCCAAAATTTATCGGGCGGATTAGCAGCACAAGTACGGCATTATATCTTTGTGAGGTTTGCCCAAAGACGATTTCCAGGATATAAGTGGTACTTTGACGACTCGTATTTCTCAATGCAGCACATGCATTTAGATTTAGAGGTACCTGGGATTTTTCGTACGCAGACTCTTTTTCCATATAATCTGGAAAGAATTTTTGGAATAAAAATAGACATGTTAAGTGATTTCTTTTCAGCAGATGAGTGGAGTGAAATTATCTACAAGTTTAAAAAAGGTTTCTCAATGCCGCAAATCCTTTTGGATAATGGAATGTCAATTGTAATGTTTGAAGGGCGTCATGGTATATTTGAGGTGGATTTTTCGGGAAAAATAGTAAAACCAGAAGGTATACATGTCGGTTTCCATCCAGAATATGTGACTTTACCCTATGACAATATTTACTATAACGCAGATTGGGCAAAAAAAGATTGGTTTTATGCATATGCTGATGAAAATCGTAAGGAACTAATTTTTCCTGCCATTTCCGAGGATAGAAATAAAGAGTATGCGGACTCTATTAACAATTCGTTTTCTGTTGGCATACATGTACGCAGGGGCGACTTTTCTTCGACTGGCTGGATTTTACCTAGCGATCTTTATAAATCTGCTTGCGAGAAAGTCCTTGAGCAGTATCCAAATGCGCATTTTTTTATTTTCTCAAATGACTTGGATTGGTGCAAGAAAAACGCGGCAGATTGCGGCTTTACCCAAGCGTGTAATACAACATATGTTGCTGGCAACATAAAAGGTAACAGTTATAGGGACATGCAGCTTCTTAGCATGTGCCGCGGGATTATCCGAAATGCTGAGAGTTCTTTTGCGCAAGTCGCAGGATGGTTAAATGCGGATTTGGTTTTTGATATCAAATTGTTGCCGAAGGATGGATTCCCCAATAGTCCTGCTGGAAAATAGTATGAGGATAGGCATACCTGAATTGGTCTTTGCTTTTGAGATCGTCTTTTTTGTCTGTATCATGGAGTAAAAAACCTCGCCTTAAGGCAAATTCTCTAGGTCAACCCCTTAGCGATGTGGTTATAAAAATGAAATAGAGCAAAAGAATATGGGATGACCATAGGGGGGGATTGAAGAAATTTATACCATACGACTTCCAGATAGGAAAGAAGTAGAGGGAAAAGTACCCTTTAAGGAACATTCTGTAAGCTGCTTTAGCAGCATCTTGAACCTACCAACTTCAGCCGGTAGTGGTTCAGTTATATTTTAATAAGGTATTGCAAAAGAATAGTTGACGGAAACCGATTGGTATATACTTATGAATAAAAATTCTAGAATTTATATTAGTGGCCACACAGGAATGCTTGGCACTGCCATGATGAAAAAGTTGCTGGGAGAGGGATATACAAATATTGTGACCAGAACCCATCAGGAACTTGATTTGACTAGACAGAAAGATGTGGAAGATTTTTTTCTGGCTGAGCAGCCAGAATATGTTTTTCATCTTGCGGCAAAAACAGGGGGCGTGATGCAGAATAAGCTGAACCTTGTTGAGCACTTGAGTGAAGGGATGCAGATTTCGCTAAATGTATTAGATGCTGCAGGGAAATTTGCAGTTAAGGGCCTGGTGTATACTTCAAGTGTGCTTGTCTATTCTGAAGATGCAAAGCAGCCATTATCTGAAGATGCTCCTTTAACAAGAGACTTTTCTGGGGTTTATTTTGGGTATATTCTCTCTAAAATCTTTGGTATGGAATTTTGTAAGTCTGTCTATAAGCAGGATAAAAGAAAGTTTATCGCAGCAATTTTACCTACAGTATATGGATTAAATAACTATGGGACGACTGTTGTTCCTATGTTGGCAGATAAATTTTCTGAAGCTGTCATAAGCAACACGCCGTCTGTAGAAATTTGGGGGACTGGAGATGTTCTTAGAGAGTTTATACATGCTGAGGATGTGGCAGATGCTCTTTTGTTTTTAATGGAACATGGAGTAGGGGGACAGTTTTATAACATTGGTTCAGGTGAAGAGTATTCTATTCGACAGCTTGCGGGGATTCTGCAGGAGGTTAGTGGATTCAAAGGTGAACTTCTATTTGATAGTACAAAACCCGAGAGTTCGAAAAGACGATTTTTAGATAGTAAAAAAATTCTTGAGCTTGGATGGAGCCCCAAAAATAGATTTATAAATCGCATTGATGAAGTATATAGAGAACATATGAATCGAAAAATGCTGGGGAACCTTGATATGTTAACAAAAGCATAAGAACGAAAACGCTTGATTTGAATGGCAGAACTTCAACAGAAGTTTTCAAATCGGGTCATGAATCCCGGGATGCTTTTATGGGAAAAGGTCTATTATGCCCCGATATGATTACATACAAATTCATCTAATTGTATCACCGATTCGTTTCAATGTGATAGGGGCAAATTTAGAGAAAGGAAGCCTTTTGAATGAAGTTGTTACTAGTGATACCTCCTTACAATTTGTTAAAGCACAAAGATAGAAGTTATGCTTTTCCAATGGGCATTGCCTATGTGAACGCAGCATTGCGTGAAGCGGGTTTTGATGTTGAGGGAATGAATATGAACCATGTGGATGTGGAAGACAGATATGCCTATTTAGCTGATTATATCTCCACAAGGAAAATTGATTGTGTTCTTTCAGGAGGGTTGTGTCCTGAATGGAGAAGCATTAAGAAAATCTTTGATATTGCTAAATCGGTTCGATCAGACATTATTACGGTTTGCGGGGGGGGGATGATAACCTCAGAGCCTATTCCATGTGCGGAATTGCTCCAGGTAGATTATGCAGTGGTTGGGCAAGGCGAAATCACGGATGTTGAACTCATTCAAACACTTATGGATGGTGGAAATATCAGTGATGTGAAGGGTATTGTATTCAAAACAAAGTCTGGTAAGTATAAGCAAACATTGCCTAGGGAGGAAATTGACGATCTCGATACGATTCCATTTCCTAATTACGACGGGCTTGATATGGATAAGTATCTGCATGAGCAAAAAGTTGCCGATGGAGCTCCTTTCCCACACAGCTATGACCGGCCGCGGACAATGACCATGATTTTGGGCCGTTCATGTCCTTTTCACTGCAAATTCTGTTTTCATCCCTCCGGAACGAAATATAGGCAGCGGAGTTTAGACAACTTTTTTATGGAATTGGATGAGTTGATGGAAAAATACGCCCCAAAACGCGTATCTATTTTAGATGAGTTATTCAGCATGAAACCAGACCAGGTGCTTGAATTTTGCCGAAGGATAAAACCGTATAAAATTACCTGGATTGCGCAGATGCGGGTGGATATAACTTTGTCAATGGATGTACTGAAAATAATGCGTGAGTCAGGCTGCTGCTGTATATTGTATGGGTTAGAAAGCTATAGTCAAAAGGTTCTTACAAATATGAGGAAGCAAATAACGACCGAGCAAATCGAACGTACTTTAAAGTTAACATATGACGCTGGCATAGAGGTAGGCGGGAGCCTTATTTTTGGAGATGAGCTGGAGGATGAATCCACAATCTATGAAACCTTACGTTTTTGGTTCGATCATCCTGAATACAGCATCTACCTTGCCATGATCCAGTCTTATCCAGGCAGCGAGTATTATAAGGAGCTTGTAAAAGCTGGCAGGATAAAAGATAAACGCGCTTTTATGGAGCAGGATGATTGGCGAATCAACCTGACGCAAATGCCGGACGAGATATATTGGAAATACGTTGCAGTCATAGAATTACTTTCATTTTATTATCACCCAAAAGCGACTTTGGGGACAATCGAACAGATTTATTTGAATGAAGAGAATGAATGGGTGTTAGAAACGAGATGTCCTCATTGTGGCGCAAAAAATGTTTACCGAAATGTCCGGCCGACTATGTTGCGTCAGGTATATTTCAGACTGCTTTGTCAAGAGTGCAATCGAAGTGCAGATTTTTGGTGTAAAAAAGAACGGCTGCCAAACTTTGACAAATTGGAGTACTTATGCCGGATGATTGCGGAAGCAAGGGACGAACATGATTTTAAAGAAGCAACAGATACTTTATACAGGGTTTATCTGGAGACTCGAGATCCGAACAATCCATTTCCAAGGATAACCGATGCAAGGCCGAGACCAGAAAAATAACCCATAGGTTTTATATAATGGGCAGCATGGGATGACAGAAAATGATGTGTAATATGAAACCAATGAAAGGACAAACCTATGCCAACAAAAGCTTTGATAACCGGTATCACCGGCATGGTAGGCTCCCACTTGGCAGACTACCTGCTGGAAAACACCGATTGGGACATTTACGGTGCCTGCCGATGGAGGAGCCCCTTAGAGAACGTTGCCCACCTGCTGGAATGGGTGAACCAAAAAGACCGGGTTTATTTTGAATACGCGGATTTGAACGATGAAGTTTCTCTTCTCAACTTAGTGCGGAAAGTCAAACCGGACTACATATTCCATCTGGCAGCCCAAAGCTATCCCCAGACCAGCTTTGATTCGCCAATCGACACACTGAACACCAATATTCTGGGAACTTGCCGTCTGCTGGAAGCTGTTCGAGCAACAGAAGGCTGTGACCCGGTTATTCATGTGTGTGCTTCTTCGGAGGTATTCGGAAAAATCCCTACGGAGAAAAAACCGCCGGAGGGTATTCATGAGGAGTGCTCTTTTCACCCGGCTTCCCCCTATGCCATTTCTAAGGTGGGCACAGACCTGCTGGGGCGGTATTACGCCGAAGCCTATGGCATGAAAGTTATGACCACACGGATGTTCACCCATACGGGGCCACGGCGCGGCGATGTTTTCCATGAGTCCACCTTTGCTAAGCAGATAGCCATGATTGAGCAGGGAATGATCCCGCCTGTAGTGAAGGTGGGCAACTTGAAATCCTTACGCACATACGCGGATGTGCGGGATGCGGTGCGCGCCTATTTCATGCTGGTGACAGTCAACCCTATCCCCGGCGAGTATTACAACATTGGCGGCTCTTACACCTGTACGGTGGGGGATACTCTAAAAACATTGCTGTCTTTCTCGTCTAAAAAGGATGAAATCAAAATCGAAACTGACCCGGAACGCCTGCGCCCCATTGATGCGGACCTACAGGTGCCCGACTGCCGAAAATTCAAGGCGCATACAGGCTGGGAGCCCCGGATCCCTTATGAAAAGACGATGCTGGATTTGCTTGACTACTGGCGGGAACGGGTGCGCCAAGGCGGGCAGTTCCTTACAAGATAGGGGGAGAAGGATGGTCATCACACAAGCTCCTTTCCGCATGTCCTTTTTCGGCGGCGGGACGGATTTCCCCGGATTTTATGAAAAGCACGGAGGCAGGGTGCTTTCTACTACCATTGATAAATATTGCTATGTGAATGTACGTCATTTGCCACCATTTTTTGAGTACGCAAATGAAATTACTTATTCGAAACGGGAACGGGTAAATTCCACCGATGAGATTAAGCACCCTGCTATCCGGGAGGCCATGAAGTTTCTGGACATGCACAACTTGTCCCTTACCTACGATGCTGACCTGCCGGCCCGAACCGGCCTGGGGACAAGTAGTTCCTTCGCTGTGGCGCTGCTGATGGGATTTTATGCGCTGAAAGGCAAATATGTGGACAAGCACCGCTTAGCGGAAGAAGCCATCTATCTGGAGCGGGAGCTCTGCAAGGAGAGCGGTGGTGTGCAGGATCAGATTGCCGCAGCCTATGGCGGATTTAACCGGATAGATTTCAGCGTGGATGGATTCCAGATAAACCCTGTAGTGATTGCCAACAAGAGGAAGCAGCAGCTCAACAATAATTTACTGCTGTTCTTTACGGGCCTGTCCCGCTTTTCCTCCCAGATACAGGAAAAGCATGAGCAGGCTATCCGTTCGAAAGAACAGCAGTTATTGGAAATGCTGGCATTGGTAGACCAGGCGGAAGCGGCCCTTGTCAGTGGAGATTTGAACGAATTCGGGCGGCTGCTAGACTACACTTGGCAGCTCAAGCGGGGCGTGAACGCGGCTGTTTCCAACGATACGATTGACCGTATCTATGCGACCGCAAAGCAGGCTGGAGCGCTTGGCGGCAAGCTGCTGGGTGCCGGGGGCGGCGGTTTCCTACTGTTCTATGTGCAGGCGGACAAACAAGCCAGCGTGCGGAAAGCGTTGGCACAGTTGAAGGAAATTCCTTTTCAATTTGAAAACGGCGGTGCTCGGGTGCTGTATTTTGCGCCGGAGGATTATATAAAAGGGGGCAGTGAAGCATGCTGAAGCCAGGCGCAGAAGCGATATTGCAAAGGTATTGCGACAAGGAATTTGCAATTGCATCCATAAAGGAAGTATTGTATCAGTCTGTCAGAGTGCTGGTGGATTGCTTTCAAAAAGGTGGCAAGTTGCTGGTGTGCGGCAATGGCGGAAGCTGTGCGGATGCTGACCACATTGTGGGTGAACTTGTAAAGGCGTTCCGCATAGAGCGTCCAGTTGACCCCTCCGTTGCTGATTCCTTAAACGCCCAAGGTGAGGATGGCAAGTTGCTTGCCGGGAAATTGCAGGGCGGCCTGCCCGCCGTCAACCTGGGAGCCCATGCCGCGCTGATGACCGCCATGAGCAACGATGTGGGCGGTGAATATATATACGCTCAACAAGTAGTGGCTTATGGGCAGCAGGGGGATGTTTTCCTGGGGATCAGCACCTCGGGTAATTCGCGGAATGTTCTGTTAGCTGGAGAAGCTGCCAAAGCGAAAGGCATTAAAACCATTGCGTTAATTGGCAAAAATGGCGGCAAAATGAAGACCAATTTTAACTTGAGCCTTTGCGCAGATGCGGAGTCCACAGAAGATGTGCAGGACTTGCACTCGAAGATTTACCATGCCATTTGTGCCGCCGTTGAGTATGAGTTCTGGGGTGAGTGATATGCTGGCTGTGATAACTGCTGGGGGCAAGGGAACGCGAGTCGCCAGTGTGGACAACAGCGTGCCAAAGCCTATGCTGTCTGTTGCAGGTAAGCCAGTATTACAGTATCAGATTGAATGCTTGAAACGGCAGGGTATAGAAAAAATCATCTTTACTGTTGGCTACAAAGGGGAGCAGATTCGTAGCTTTTTCGGGGATGGAAATCGATTTGGTGTGCGAATCGACTACATAGAAGAAAAAGTGCCTCTAGGCACAGCGGGTGCGCTATACTATTTGAAAAACCGGATAAAAGATGATTTCTTCCTTATCAACGGCGACTTGATTTTTGATGTGGACTTGCAGCGTATGATGGACTTTCACAAATCCTGTCAGGCAATGGCGACCTTGCTGGTGCATCCTAATGACCACCCTTATGACAGCGGATTGATAGTTGCCGATGAAAACGGACAGGTGAATAGCTGGCTCACCAAAGAGGACAAACGCAGTTGGTATCAGAATCGTGCCAACGCGGGGATACATGTACTTTCGCCCTCGCTGCTTGAGAAGCTGGAAGAGCCGCGAAAGACAGATGTGGACAGGAATCTGCTAAAGCCGTTGATTCCCTCCGGCAAAGTCTATGCTTACCAATCTCCGGAGTATGTGAAGGATATGGGCACGCCGGAACGGATTGTGCAGGTGGAGAAGGATTTGCAGTCCGGGCTGGTGGCAGGGAAAAACTTGCGGCGGAAACAGAGGGCGGTTTTCCTGGACAGGGACGGCACCATCAATAAATATGTGGGCTTCTTACGGGATATCAACGATTTTGAATTGATTGACGGCGCGGCGGAGATGATACGGAAAATCAACCAGAGTGGCTATTTGGCAATTGTAGTCACCAACCAACCGGTCATTGCTCGGGGCGAGGTGACCTGGGGGCAGCTGCGGGAGATACACAATAAAATGGAAACGCTGTTGGGAGAAAAGGGCGCTTATGTGGATGATATTTTTATGTGCCCACACCATCCGGATAAAGGGTTTCCTGGTGAGATTGTGGAGTTCAAGATAGACTGCGAATGCCGCAAGCCGAAGCCGGGGATGCTGTTCCAGGCGGCGAAGAAGTATAATATCGAGCTTGCGGAAAGCTGGATGGTGGGAGACAGAGAGAGGGATATGGAGGCTGGCCGAGCAGCGGGGTGCAGGACATTTATGGTTTATGGGGAAGCCTTGGTGCGCGGGTTGGGGAGCACGAGAGCAGCAAACAGTGGCTGAATGTGTAGATATCATCATGGGATTACATGTTCTATTATCCCATACCTGATGGCTTTCGATTGCTTCTTTTGTGAAGTATTTTAGCAACCATGATAAGGGCTTTCTCGTAGCCACAGCATTTTGAAGCTGAAGCGGCGATTTTGGATTGGTGCCTTTGAGACAATAGAGATTGAACGGGTTGAGAATAGTTATATAAAGTGCTTTGAAAATCTGATTTTGGCAGCAGAGTTGTGATGAGGTGAGTGTAAAAGAATATGAAAATTTTAATTCTCGCCGGCGGCTATGGCACGCGGATATCAGAAGAAAGCCAGTTCAAGCCCAAGCCCATGGTGGAGCTGGGCGGTATGCCCATCCTATGGCACATCATGAAGCTATATGGGCACTATGGCTTCAATGAATTCATCATCTGCGCGGGCTACAAACAGCATGTCATTAAGAAGTTTTTTGGCGACTACTTCTTGCACACATCCGATGTCACCTTTGACTTTACGGGCGGCAAAGAGGAAATGGCCGTACATAAAAACACAGCGGAGCCATGGAAAGTTACAATCGTGGACACGGGCTTGAATACCATGACCGGCGGTCGGGTAAAACGTGTACGCGACTATGTGGGCAACGAACCCTTTTTGCTGACCTATGGCGATGGCGTCTCTAACATAAATATTGCTGAGTTGGTGAAGTTCCACCAGTCCCACGGAAAGATGGTCACAATCTCCGCCTACAATGCAGGCCAACGGTTCGGGGTTTTGGACGTGGACAAGGATGGGCAGATATATGAATTCCGCGAAAAAACGCAAGGCGATGGCAATCTCATCAACATTGGTTTTATGGTTTGCCAGCCAGAGTTTTTTGACATAATTGAAGGCGATGATACTATGTTGGAAAAATCTCCGTTGGAAAATGTGGCAAAGATGGGCCAATTGATGGCGTATAAACATACAGGATTTTGGCAGTGCATGGATACGGTACGGGAAAAAGAACTTCTGGAAAGGTTGTGGGCAGAAGGGCAGGCCCCCTGGAAGGTGTGGTAAAATGGAGAATTTTTCACTTGACTTTTTTCGTGGAAAGCGGATATTTGTTACCGGGCACACGGGCTTTAAAGGTAGCTGGCTGTGCAGGATTTTGATAAATGCTGGGGCTGTGGTAACGGGTTATTCTTTACCTCCCCCCACCCAGCCGAACTTGTTTTCCCTAGCCAATTTAGAAGAAAACATGAACTCCGTGATCGGAAATATCCGCGACAGGGACAAACTCATGAAGACTTTCCGTGATGCCCAGCCGGATATTGTCTTTCATCTAGCAGCCCAGCCAATCGTTCGTGATAGTTATAGTGACCCAGCGGGTACATATGAAACCAACGTCATGGGAACCGTGAACATTTTGGAGTGTGTCCGCGCCTTACAGGTACCTGTAAGGTCAGTGGTGATCATCACCACGGATAAGGTCTATGAGAACAGAAATTGGGCCTGGGGCTACCGGGAAAATGACCCTTTGGATGGCCGGGATCCCTACTCTAACTCTAAGTCTTGCGCGGAACTGGTAACGCACAGCTATGTGCAAAGCTTCTTTGCCGATTCGCCTGTGGCGGTCTCTACGGTACGGGCGGGCAACGTGATAGGCGGCGGGGATTTTGCCAATGACCGCATCATCCCCGATTGCGTGCGGGCGGTTCAAGAGGGAAAACCCATTGCGGTCCGCAACCCCTATTCCATCCGGCCTTACCAGCATGTGCTGGAAGCTTTATTCGCATATCTGCTAATTGCGCAGCGGCAATATGAAGGGAAAGAACTGGCGGGCTGGTACAATATTGGGCCGGATGACAGCGGCTGTGTCACCACAGGAGAACTGGTGGATATGTTTTGCCGGGCTTGGAGTAACAACTTAACTTGGGAAAATCAGGCCGAAGAAAATGCGCCTCATGAAGACAATTTCTTAAAATTGGATTGCTCACAGCTAAAAACAACGTTTGGCTGGAAGCCGGTTTGGGATGTAGAAACAGCTATTGAAAAAACGGTTGAATGGACATGGGTATGGCTCGAAAATAAAGATGTACCCGACATAATGGACAGGCAGATTACGGAATACATAAGCAAAATATGAGGAATAAATATGCGTACAAAAGATGAGCTTAGGCAGGAGATTTTTTCCCTTATCCGGGAGTACCGCCAAATGGAAGATGCCGAACAAAAGCCCTTTGCGCCAGGTGATCGCATTCCCTACTGCTCCCGGGTATACGACGCGGAGGAGCAAATCAACCTGGCAGACGCGGCGCTGGAATTCTGGCTGACCGCCGGACGGTTCTGCCAGGAGTTCGAGCGTGGCCTGGGTAAATTCCTGGGCGTAAAGCATGTGGCGGCGGTGAACTCCGGTTCCTCGGCAAACCTGCTGGCCTTTATGACATTGACCTCCCCCCTGTTGAAAGAGCGGGCTATCCGCCGGGGTGATGAGGTGATCTGTGTGGCGGCTGCGTTCCCCACCAGCGTTACGCCGATTTTACAGTTCGGCGCGGTGCCCGTGTTCTTAGATGTGAAACTTGGCACCTATAATATTGATGTTTCCATGCTGGAAGAAGCTCTTTCCACGAGGACAAAGTGTGTTTTTTTGGCACACACATTGGGCAACCCCTTCAATGTTAAAGCCGTCAAAGAATTCTGTGACAAGCATAATTTGTGGTTGATCGAAGACAATTGTGATGCATTAGGCGCTGCTTATGACATGGGCAATGGGTACCGGAAAACGGGTACGATCGGCGATTTGGGTACCTCCAGCTTCTACCCGGCCCATCATCTGACCACGGGCGAAGGCGGGGCTGTCTACACAAACAACGACCTGCTGGGCCGCGTTATGCTCTCCATGCGGGACTGGGGCCGGGATTGTGTGTGTCCTTCTGGTGTGGACGATTCTTGTGGCCACCGCTTTGACGGACAGTACGGCGAATTGCCTAAAGGGTATGATCACAAATATGTATACTCCCATTTTGGGTACAATTTGAAGATGACGGACATGCAGGCGGCGGTGGGCTGTGCGCAGCTGAAGAAGCTGGACAGTTTTATCCAGCGGCGCAATGAAAATTGGCAGACATTGCGCGATGGCCTTGTGGGGGCGGAGGACAAACTGTTGTTGCCTTACCATGAGGATAACGCTAGTCCCAGCTGGTTCGGATTTTTGCTGACGGTCCGGGAAGGAATTGACCGGGAAAAGGTTGTGCGGTACATAGAAGAGAAGGGCGTGCAGACCCGCATGCTGTTCTCTGGCAACCTGCTGCGGCACCCATGTTTTGATGAATTGCGGAAGGCGGGAACCGGGTACCGCGTAGTGGGCGACCTTACCAATACGGACAGGATTGTAAGGGACACTTTCTGGGTTGGGGTGTACCCGGGCATGACACAGGAGATGCTGGCGTATATGGTGCAGGTGGTTGGGGGGGGGGTGAAGCTTTGAACATTCTATTGACAGGGTCGACAGGCTATCTCGGCAGTAATTTGGCTAAGGAATTGACGCAAAGAGGGTATTCAGTCGCTTGCGTTGTTCGCAACAAAAACAAGTTGGGTCGGCTGAACGATTTACGGCGGGACGTGCTAATTCTCTCAATAGATGATATGCAGCCAGACTTCAGGCGAATCCATTTTGATGTGGTAATCCATACCGCATGTACATATGAGCGTGGTGGGAGCACTCTGCATGACGTACTGGAAGGGAACTTCTACTTCCCGATGCAGGTTTTTCAGTTGGCTTTAAAATCAGGAGTAAAAAGATGGATCAACACAGGAACTTGTTTGCCACCGGAAACGAACTCGTATGCTCTAGCAAAAAGCCAGTTTGTGCAATGGGGAAAATATTTCGCTGAAAAGGGTGAACTCCAATTTATTAATTTGGTGTTAGAGCATTTTTACGGCCCGGCTGCGCCCGAAAACCAGTTTATAGGGTGGGTCATACGGAAATTGAGAAACAATGAGCCGTTGAGATTGACGGAGGGGAAGCAACGCAGGGACTTCATTTATATTGATGATGTTCTTCATGTGTACAATGAAGTAGCATGCTCCGATTTTTCCCAACCTTTTATAGAAATCCCAGTCGGCACCGGCGTATCCCCGACGATACGCGAGGTAGTTCAGTATCTGAAAGCAATCACTGGCTCTCATTCAGAATTGTATTTTGGTGCGGTTCCAACACGCCAGCATAAATATAATAGCTGTTGCGACACGGCTTTGCTGAGATCAATGGATATATTGCCCAAGATGGATTGGAAAGCAGGAATGGAAATGCTTTTGAACAGGAGTTGAAAGGAAATGCCCCGAGAAATTGCATTGTGCATACCGATATATAAAACGTATGAATTGGCTGAAGACTTCCTGAAGAATTATTCCACATATTACATTAAATTAGGGATTGATATTTACTATTATGATTCCACACCAGATGACAGCGTAAAAGATGTGGTCAAAAAGTGGGAGGACGGTGACCATATTTTTTACTGTAATATGAAATCTGCAAAACATTCTGTAGAAAAAGTATATCAAATCTTTCAAGGGGCTGGACTAAAATACGAGTATAAATATATTTGGCTATGCAACGATGGAACCCGATGCTCCCCAAAGGGATTGGAACAGGTTATGGAAGAAGTGAAATTCCCATGGGATGTGATCGTATTTGGTACGCAAGGCACAGAGTGTACAGAAGTCGAATCTTTTTCCTCTCAAGATGAATTTTTCCATAGATGCATAATACCCATGACACTGTATGGTGCGGTTATTCTAAATTGGGATACCATGCTGAAAAGTGTTGACTGGAAGGAATATCAGCCCTTTTTCTTTTCGGAAACCGAAGAAAAATGGTGGGCATATATGGCGTTCTACTTGAATCGAATGCTGGAATTAAGTGCTTTTTCCGGTTTGGTGATTCCTGTCAAGAGCGACATCCTGCGCAGGTCAGAATTAAAAAAGAGTTCACAATGGACTAACGATTTATTTTCTGTTGTGTGTAAAGGCTGGGTTGATACCCTCCAAAAATTACCAGAAACATATACGCAGAAACGTGAGATGTGTAGACGGTATCTGGACGAAGTTTTCTTGGAAAGGGCCGTATCCTGGTTCCGGTTAAAAGAGAATGGGCAATATTCATTTCGAACATTCTTGAAATTCCGGGAAAAATGGAATTGGTCGACTAAACGGTCTTTTCCTGAACTCTTTCTTTTGGCATTGGTGCCAAAATGGTTTGTCACATTATATTTCCAACTTAGGAAATATAATGGCCGGAAGAAATTTGATAAATTCTATAAGCGGTTTTCAAGAATATATATTTATGGCGCAGGTGGGTTTGGACGCGCCTATGGTGAGTTTTTTGAAAAGAATCATTACAAGTTTGACGGCTATTGCGTGACACGAAAGAGACTTGGTAAGGATACGCTCTGCAACCATCCTGTTTTTGAATTTGCTTCCATGCAAGGGAAATTGGCTGATACTGGAATCATTGTAGCAATGAGTAGACTGTCTGGCAGGGAAGTGTACCATCAACTTGTGGAATGTATTGGGGTGGACGCTGTGTTTTATGGATTGACATTTCAAGAGGATTTACAACACGAATCGGGAGTTCGGGTATTTACCTAAAATCGACTTATTTGGGGGATTGAGGTAGTATGAGATCGGCCTTTCTGCACAAAAATAAGTACGCTAACGAACTGACAGACTTAATCTTTCCTCTTTGTTTAGCGGCGCAAATGCTGAGAGACGATTTTTTGGAATGGCCAAACAAGAAAGGGCTTGATTTTCACCGCCTTTGTGGTATGCTAAACTATTCTATCATAGATGTAGATGGGTAATCGACAATGAATGAATTTTTACAGAAAGCATACTGGTTGGACTGTGCGGAATATGATCTGTGGACGGCTAAAGCCATGCTGCAAACCAAACGCTACTTGTAAGTAGGCTTTATGTTTCATCGAAAAATCAAGTAAATGAGCAATTATCCCCGTAAAACAAAGCATTTCCCCGCATTTCTTGAGGATTGCAACCCCCATTTACTACTTATTTACTACTGGGGAATGAGCCTTGATACGGTAAAAGACCAAGAAATGCAAAGTTACAGTTTTGACGGGACTTCCCCATAACGGTATAATAAAGCCAAGAAAGGACGGTGGACGGTATGAGGGAAAAACCTTATCACTTGTATGTAGACAGCAGGGAGAAAACATTACTTTTACATAGCCTTGTGGAGCTGAAAAATCAGCTCATACGGCAAGGCAGGTACGGGGACTGCGTTGACGAGATTATCTTCAAGGTAGCCAACGCCCCGATAAAGAAAGTAAAAATCGAATATGTCTAAGGCACATCGAGATTGAGCCGCTTATTCTTAACCCCCATTAAGAGTAAGCGGCTTTTTTGCGTTCTGCGTCCTCTGGTACAGTTACATAGCCGCCTTTGACAAAGCGGCTAAATCTATGCGAAAGGAGGACGCACCGTAAGCGCCAAATATTCCTGCGGATTTTCTAATTCCCTGGATTCCTCTATCATTGTAAATGAAAGATAGTTAGACTATTTCACTACAATTATGGAGGATAGGTTATGACATCTGCACGCAAAGTTCGTGTTCCCATGGGGGAACAGATCAGGATTATCAATGAATGCCGCCAGAGCGGTATGACAGATGCTGACTGGTGCCGTGAAAACGACATTTCTGTAAGCACTTTTTATAACTGGGTCAGCCGCTGCCGGAAAGCGGCAGCGGATTAGATCCCGCCACCGAATTATGGTCATTGTGAGATCCCGCGTTCAAAGCAGGACGTGGTTCCCATTGACATTGTTTCGGATCACCTTACGGAACAGAATACAGCATCACAGACGCACCTTGACAATTCACATACGATTGAAGTGGCAAAGTTTTGAAGTTTACTGTATGCCCTTGATACTCTGGACGTTCCAAAATAAATGTTACCGTTTCGGCACTCCAACGACAGGGGTTATTTTGCGGGGCGTTTCTCGCTGCGCGTCCATTCTGCATGAAATAGACTGTCGGAGTGACTATTTTTTCCTCTTTCAGAATACGGGCAATCTGTGTCGGTCCGTACCCCTCTAAGCATAAGCGGAAAATCCGGCGCACCACTTTGGCGGCTTCTTCATCTACAATCCAATGCTTTTTGTTGTCGGGGTCTTTCATGTAGCCATAGGGCGGGTTACTGCAAAGATGTTCCCCCGCTTCCCCCTTTGACTTCATCACAGCGCGGATTTTCTTACTTGTGTCCTTTGCGTACCACTCGTTTATGATGTTCAAAAACGGGGTAAAATCGCTGTCCTGCTGGTTCGCGCTGTCTATGCCGTTGTTAATAGCAATAAACCGCACGCCTTTCTCTGCAAAGAGGACTTCGATGTAAAAGCCTACTTTCAGATAGTCACGCCCTAACCGCGACATATCCCCCAAGGAATACACCCGCTTCCGCAAGCACAATCCTGAACGGGACGGCGAGTTTGAACGCCGCCACTTCTGGACACGGACTTATGTACATTTCATGCTGCAAAATGAAATCTATGTGGGGAGCATGGTTCAGGGACGGCAGTACACGCCATCCTACCGAAGTAAAAAAAGGGAACCTATCCCCAAAGAAGATTGGGTAGTTGTTCCTGATATGCACGAACCGATCATATCCCGCGAATTATTTGATGAAGCACAAAAAAGACTGATTGCACGGAAAAAGACCATTAAAGCCAAAGACAAAGACGAGCCGGCGCTGTTTGCAGGGCTGTTTTACTGCGAAGCCTGCGGAACATCCATGAAGTTGGGCGTCAGCCAGCAGAAGTATTTTTACTATATGTGCGGGCGCAGTCAAGCGATAGGGACAGTAGCTTGTTCCAGCCACTACATTAACCGCGATACGCTTTATCAGGTGGTTCAGGAGGATATTAAGCGCAATGCCAAGCTGTTCAGTGAGGATGCTGAAAAAGCCGCACAGAAACTAATGGAACTGAAATGTGCCGACCAGCAGAAACAGACCACAACAATGAAGCGCGATCTGGCATCAGCAAAGAAACGGCTGGCTGATCTGGATGTGAAGCTGAAGCGCACCTATGAGGACAACATGAGCGGCAAGCTGCCCGACCATATCTTTACCATGTTTATCGCAGACTACGACACGGAACGGGCAACGCTGAAAGCGAACATTGCAGAGATGGAAAAGACGCTGGAAAAGGTACGCGATACCAAAGCCGATATTGAACGCTTTGCTGACCTTATCCGAAAATACACCAGCTTTGAAAAACTCGACCGCTTCATGCTTCATGAACTGATTGACCGGATTACGATTTATGAAACGCCGGGTATGGGGCGCTGCCGCAAGGGTAAGGAAAAACGCATTACCATCTACTACAAATTTGTCGGGGCTATTCAATAACGCAAAAACGGCATCCCCTATGGATGCCGAAAAAAATCACTTGGCTTTACGTCTATTTGTCATATCATCGTCGCGTGATAAGCGGCAATAGAGGGCGGTAATTTTGTCAGACTGCCTTAACATAATTTCTGCTCCTTTCATCGGCGGGCAGTCTGCCAATACAGGATTGCTTGAAGCTATTATAGCGGCTTTCCGTTTATTCTTCAACATCTTTTTCTGCTTTTTCCTGTCCCATAAGGCGCAGAACCTTGTGGGGCAGGCTCCTTTCCCCGTCATAGCTTCCCGTAAAGCGGTAGAGCGTCCTGCCGGATTTTATCTCCACTTCCTGTTTTGGCATTTCTTGGTATAGTGGATTTTTTACCACGATATGCCCGTCCTTGATTTGCCGTTTCCGTTCCATTCCTTTCCCGTCCTTTCTTTGTTTATTAAAGTGATAAGTTTCGGAGCAAGCATAGGAAACGGGTACCCATTTCCGTAAATCTGCCCGTCCGCGCTACGACTTGCCGGACAGATTTTGCTTGTTGGGAAGAATCCCAAACCCTCTTGAGAACCCTCTCACTACCTACAACACCGCACAGGGCAGTTTTGACGGAGTTTTGAGAGAAATTTTTCAAAAAAGTTTTCCTTATGCCTTACTACGGGGAAGTTTGGGAAATGCCAATGTATCAGAAGAAAATTTCTAAAAATCTTTCTTATCGGGGTAGACTGTTGTATACTGGTAAATACTTGTCCTTAAAACCGCAAGATATATGAAAAGCGGAATGAAATATCCTGCTATAATGCAGAGAGAAAGGAGGAAGCTGCAATGCCGGGGAATATCAAAAATGTAATGACGACAATCGACTATATCGAAAGCCACCTGCACGAAAAACTGGACTTGGAAACAGTTGCGGGGGCTGTACATTATTCAAAATATCATATGCACCGAATGTTTACAGATACGGTAGGGTTGACAATTCACGATTATGTACAACGCCGCCAGTTGACCGAAGCCGCAAAACTGCTTGTTCTTTCCGACAGACCAATCCTTGAAATTGCGCTTTCTGCCGGATATGAGAGCCAGCAGTCCTTTACGGATATTTTCAAAGCCATGTATAAAAAATCCCCTAACAGGTACAGGGAGGAAGAAGAATTTTATCCATTGCAGCTAAGATATGTCTTGAATGAAAATCCTACAAATTTAGAGGAAAAAGAATGGCAGGATAAAATCGTCTTTGCAACACAGGAGGACATACCCAAATGGATAGAACTGGTTCACCTTGTCATTGACGGTTTCCCGCACTTGGACGAAAAACAATACCTTGAACAGTTGCAGGAGTATATCAAAAATAAGCGCGCATTGATTTTGAAAGACGCTGATACGGCAATCGGGATTATGGCGTTTAACGAGGTGACGGGGAGCATTGATTTCTTTGGGGTACACCCACAGTATCGGAAAAGAGGGATAGCGAAAGCATTTTGTGAAAAAGCATTGTATGAACTTGCACGTTCCGCACAGATTAGCGTGACGACTTTTCGGGAGGGCGACAAGGCAGACACAGGCTATCGGGAGATATGGGGAAGTCTTGGCTTTGCCGAAGCGGAACTGTTAATTGAGTTTGGCTATCCAACACAGCGTTTTATACTTCACAGAGAAAAATCGGAGGGCGGGGACAATGAGTGACCAAAATCCACTATCACAAAACTTTACAATAAAATCATTGCTGAAATTTGCATTTCCGACAATTTTAATGATGATATTCATGGGGCTGTATACAGTCGTTGACACAATTTTTGTGGCACGATTTGTAGATACAAATGCGCTTTCGGCATTGAATATTGTCTGCCCTGTTATCAATCTGATTGTCGGTCTTGGAACTATGCTTGCAACAGGAGGAAGCGCGATAGTAGCACGCAAAATGGGAGCAGGAGAACAAAGTAGGGCGGCACAGGATTTTACGCTGATTATCTCAGTAGGCATCTTGTTTGGTGTATTGATTGCAGTCTTGGGGACGGTTTTTATTGACAGGATTGTCTGGGGGCTTGGAGCGAGCAGTATTCTATTTCCATACTGCAAAGAATATCTTTTCATTCTGCTGTTATTCACGCCCGCAAGTATCCTGCAAGTGCTTTTTCAAAATCTAATCGTAACAGCAGGACGCCCCGGAATGGGTATGGTGCTTGGCGTAAGCGCGGGAATCGCTAATATTTTATTGGACTATATTTTTATGGTACCGCTTCACATGGGCATTAAGGGGGCGGCGTTTGGTACAGGCATTGGCTATATGATACCGGCGGTGATTGGATTGTTTTTCTTTTCCACAAAGAAAAACAGTCTGCATTTTAGGAAGCCAGTCATAGATTTTTCCGTATTGGCTGAAAGCAGTACCAATGGTTTTTCGGAAATGGTAAGTCAGGCGGCAACAGCGGTTACAACATTCCTTTTTAACCGCATTATGATGAAACTGCTTGGAGAAAACGGAGTTGCGGCAATCACAATCATTATCTATACACAGTTTTTATTGAGTGCCCTTTACATAGGCTTTTCTATGGGAGTAGCCCCTGTTATCAGCTATAACTATGGGAGGCAGGACGAAAAACAGCTAAAGAATGTATTTTCTATTTGTATGCGGTTTATTGTCTTTGTTTCGGTCACTGTTTTTGCAGTAGCTTATATTTTTGGTTCGCCATTGGTTGGTACTTTTGCAGAAAAGGGAACGCCTGTTTATGAAATTGCACGAAACGGATTTTTGATTTTCCCATTCAGTTTTCTATTTTGTGGGTTGAATATTTTTACCTCTGCCACATTTACAGCATTATCAAACGGGAAGCTGTCAGCAATTTTGTCGTTCTTACGAACTTTCGGACTGATTACAGTGCTGTTGCTTACATTGCCGAATGTCTTGGGTGTAACGGGTGTATGGCTTGCAGTACCGATAGCAGAGCTAATCACTATGGTTGTAGCACTGGTTTTTCTTTATCAGAACAGGGAAAAGTATCACTACGCATAAAAAGGATTTTCATGCCGTCCGGCGGTTAATAAAAAAACCGTTGTGTGGCGGCAAAATCATCATGCGCCAAAACAGAATAGAAGCGGCTGAACGGCGGTTTTGAAATAATAATCAAAGCCGCCGTTTTTATGTGGCAGAATGACTTTCATAGATATGGCGGTATTGTGAGGTACTGCTATGTCTGTTTTTTATTTCATGGATAGTTTTCATTATGGTGAATTGTCAAAAAAATCCTGTCTTGTGGAACGGGATATTCTGCCTATGAGTATGAACACACATATCATTTAGTATGTCTTGATAACTCGTATTACCCAAATGCCTATGCCGCTTTATGCTGTATGGGCGTTTGTTGTAATAGCCCCCTACTGGGAAGAAAGGGGGTGAGAGAAAATGAGATATTCTGAACAGTTCATGGAGCATATTGAATATGCTTTCCATGCGTTCTGCAAGGTTGTCCTGCGCCATGAAGCAATCAACGCATGGCGGGATTTGAAGCGGAAAATGGAACGGGAAATATCCCTTGACTATCTGATGTCAGAACGATATTTTGAACCGTCTGTTATGGACAGCTACTTTGAAAAGCGGGACAAACCGACCGTATTTCTTGTGTTGGGAAAGGAAGTTATTGTTGATGATGAACGGTTAGCGACAGCATTATCAGAATTGCCGGAGTTAAGGCAAGAAGTTTTGTTGCTTTATTACTTCGTCGGCTATCGTGATGAAGCAATCGGCAGGCTATACGGGCGTTGCAGAAGTACGATAAACCACAGAAGAAATGTTGCGCTGAAACAGTTGCGGAAAGAATGGGAGAGATTGGAACATGAGGAACAAAAAGCTGATACCTTTTGAAGTAATCGAAAAAGCCGTTGCCGGAGAGCCGGAAGCGGTAGACGCAGTATTGCGATATTACACCGCACACATCAAATATCTGTCTATGTATAAGGGGTATATCAATGACGATACACAGGACAGGTTAAAGGCGAAACTGGTTGAAGCCATATTGAAATTCCGCTTCGACCGATAGGGAGTAGCAAAGACGGGAAAAGCTGTCAAGGGTAAACTTCGCGCTACGCGCCCTTGACAGCTTTTCCCGCCTTTGCTAATGGGCAGTCAAGAGGGCGAAATCAGTGGACTGCTTTCGCCCTCAATTTATTATGGGGATTGTTACGCAATAGAGGTTGTTTTGTCCTTGATTTATGCGGCTTTACGGGCGTTGAAATGACGGGGTAAGGGTTTTATATGTCTGCCCTCAAAAACAGCGTTCTATTGCGTAACAAAATGAAAAAGACAGGCAAGAAACGGATTGCTTCTTACTTGTCTTTTTCTGCACCCTGTATGGCAGTTACCCTATTTCAGTTTGTTGGTTGATGCTGTTTTATGAGTAGCTATCATAAAGGGCTTTGTTTCAGAAAGCATCTTTATAAACAGTCCTCGGAAAACGCCCTCTTCCATCCACACATTGATAATATTGAATAAAACGCACAGCACAAAGAAAAGGGCGCCGGTATTGTTTATCTGAGAGCCAGTCAACGAAAAACCGCTGACATATAGTTCAAAATGCGCGGGAGTGCCTTGCAGAGCCAGAAGCGCCAGCTCCAACCCATACGAAAGGGTGAAACAAACGCCTCCCAGCAGAATACCTTTCATAATGCCGTTTGCAAAGCCGTCCCGCTGAAATCCAATATCACGCCATTTAAGATCTATGCCTTTCAGAGCAGCTGCCAAAATGATGATGCCAAGTATTTTGTGAAGCACATTTTCTCCAATCGCTGTTTTGTCTGTTTCAATTATAAAATACTCTATAAACCTAGCCGAGAGGCAAATTGCGAATATTGCAAAGCACAAGCGCCGCCCCTTTACGCACCTTTTAACTTTCACGTTTTCCTCCTGCAAATTCAGATTCACCGCTTTGATTATAGCATAGCTGCAAGCCGCTTTGCGCCTTGCCAGATCGCTGGCGCGATCTGTAGATCTGCTGCGCAGATCTGGCTCTACTGAAATGTCCTGCGGACATTATAGCGCAACCCCAGCCTCTAAACATTCCTTTGAAAAACAACCGTCTGCTCCCGCATGGAGATTTTCCCCACCTGATACCCGTAGTCCGTCAATTCCTTTTTGTATCTCAGGAACGAGTGGTCAATGGGAATGCCCGCGATTTCCTGGATTTGCGCAAATGTCAATTTGAGGGTCGGGCTTCCATCTTTTTGCACATAGGCCCACAGGGCGTCGTATTTACTCATGAAGTCCCTCCATTCCTCTACACAGCCGCAGCATTCAGCAGCACATTCAGCGAAAACATTCCTCCCGCTTTCTCCGTCAGCACAGCCCCATGATACTTTTCCGCCACCGCCCGGATGTTGGAAAACACGGTACCCGCCGGGGGAAGGGGCTCATCGGCGCAGGTATTCTCAAAGGTCAGCATGTAGAAATCCCCCTGACGCTTGCCGCTGATACGGATAGCCTTGGCTCCGTCGTTTGCGCGGCAGGCGGTAATGGCGTTATCCAGGACGTTGGCAAAGAGCACGCACAGGTCGAAGTCGTCAATCCCGCAGGGGTTGGGCAAAACCAGAGACACCTCCGTTTCAATCTCCTTGGCCAGCCCCAGCTTCTCCCCCAGCAGGATATCTACCACCGGGTTACCGGTCTGGTAAGGGAAGGACAGGGCCTCCGAAGCAGCCTCCAGCTTTTCCAGATACTCCCGGCCCTCCTCCAGCTTTTCATTCTTGAGCAGGCCGTCCAGCACGGACAGATGATTCTTGATATCATGGCGGAAGGATTTCGTCTGCTCATAGCGGGCCCGGGCCTCGGCAATGTAAACTTTCTGGGCCTGGGACGCCTGGGTTAGGGACTGCAGCTCCGCCTTTGCTTGAAATCCCTGGCAGAGCTGGCGGTAGGCGTATAGTGTGCAGAGCATTGCCGCCAGCCCCATGATTTGCAGGAACAGCAAAATGCTGTGATTCCTTAAATCCTCAAAGGAAATGGACGGGTAGTACAAACCGTAGGCGCTTTGGAGAATGTAAAGTTCCGAGGCAAAGAAAAACAAAATGGGGAACAACAGCAGGACGATATTGGGAGCCGGACTGTCATCTGTCCAGTCCAAAAACCGGCGCACCGCGCGGTAACAGCCGATACACAGCACAAAGAACAGGATTTGGGCCGGGATAAGCAGCAGATATAGCAGCGGGGTCCCGACAAAAGGAGGAAAGAACGCCGCCTCCACAGAGTTGAGAATACCAAAGGAGAGCTGCGAAACATAAAAGGCCAGCACCGCCGCCAGCCAGGAAATGGGACGCTGGTTCCCCAGTGCGAATCGGCTGACAGCATACAGTCCCAAAATCCCTGCGCCGATAGAGAGGATTCCGTTGACGTTCAGGCTCAGCGACAGCCACTGGATGGCGCAGAGGGCAAGGCAGTATACCGCGAAATGCCAGAGCCTCCGCTTTTTTCCGGTCAGGCGGCTGACAAAGAAAATGTGCATCACGCCCTGGCCGATGATACTGACCCCGTCCATAATCAGGCTGAAATAATCCATGTCAGACACCCCCCTCCTTCATATGGCGCAAAAGGGCCTGGGTCAATTCCCGCTCCCGCAGCCGGGAAACAGGGATTCGCTTCCCCTGTGGCAAAAGCACCTGGCCCTCCTGGCACCCGCTTACATAGTCCAGATTCACCAGGTAGCTGCGGTGGCACTTGAAAAAGCGGCTGTCCACGCGCTGTTCCACATCTTCCAGCCGGTCATAGTAATCTAAAACGATACCGTCCTTTTTGTGAAGATAAACTTTTCTGCCCAGCACCTCGCAATACAAAATGTCCGAGAGCAAAACGACCTGGCAGTCAGACCCCCGTTGTATCACAAGATTTTTTGCCGCGTCCCGTTCCAGCCAGCGCAGGGCCCGATCCATGGTCCGCCGGAACCGATCACGGTCCAGGGGCTTGAGCAGGTAATCAAAAGCCTCCAGCGGGAACACATCAAACACGCGATCCTTCAGCACCGTCACAAACACCAGCAGGCTGTGATTATCCCGCTGGCGCAGCAGTCTTGCCGTCTCCATGCCGTCTGGGCGCTCCATCTGGATGTCCAGGAAAATAACGCCAAATTCATCTGAGGATTTCAGCAGCGCATACCCGCTGGGGAAGCAGTCAACCGAGTAGTCAATGTCGGTTTCCTTCATATAGCTTGCAAGCTGATCCGCAATGTCCTGGGCCATTTGTGGCTCGTCATCGCAGATTGCGAACTTTATCATGCATATCACCTTCCTTTTAGGTTAACAAAAAGGCGGCGAAAGGGCAACCCATTTGTCATGAGATGTTGGAATTTTGTCACGAAATGCTTTTAAGTGGCAGATATAGCATATTACTGGTAGGAGCGGCTGTCAATGAAAATCTTTTACGCTCAGATTTATTTGCCCATATTGAGATAGCTGGTTAAGTTGAGTATGGATCCATCATTATTCTTTTTCTGCTGATAGTATCTTCTTTTGGATAGTTCACTAGATCCGCCATGTAGAGAAAATCAAACCGGCCCATCCTGCGTTACCTCTGGTTCAGATTCTCGGTTGCGGGGAGCAACTGGCTTGACCGGCCTTTTCTTCTGCGGCGGGCGCTTATTCTTCTGAGTTGGAGCACCCTGTTCTGGCCCACCAGCAGGCGTGGCCTCTGGCGCTGGCTCATCTTCTTTCAGCCAGTCAGGGTGGTACTTCAGGATGATGGCCTGGAGCAGCTCATTCTTCTCCGCATAGGATACCTTGCGGTTGCCGTTCTCCGGGACGGCGTACTGCTCGTCAAACTGGATGCCCCAATCAAAGTACAGCTTGAGTCTGACTTTCATTGGATAGAAACCGGTTTTCATCACGATGAACTGACCCTTGGGCATGGATTTTAACTCGTCCGCTGTCATGAGAGGCAGCTCTATCATCTGCAAAGACTGGCTGGGGTCATTTTTGCTCCTGGACACCGAGCCAGACATCACCGTTCTGCTACCCAGGGCCTTGGACAGCACTTCGGCGGAATTGCTGTTGGGTGCAAAACCACCGAAGATAATATCCTGCAAATTGTCCACAATAATTTCCGCGCCCTCTTTGCATAGTGATAGGTACTTGTCTATCTCGCAGTGACCGATTCTTAAATGCCGCCCATCCCTTGATGGGGTTCCAGGTGTTCTTCCAGCTCATCTTCTGTGCCGAGAAAATAATCATCACTGCTGTTCCAATAGGAAACATACAGATCACCCTCGTCCGTTTCGATGGGCCGCTGCTCAAAGCCTTCCCCAAGCCCGTCTGAACACTGTCCAATTATTTCTTCCCGCAAATCAGCCATTTCTTCCGGCGCAAGCGGCTCCTTGAGGTGGCAGTCGATCCGGCCCAGGAGCCTGCCGTCCATTTCCTCGACCGCCCAGACCGCCGACATGAGCTTGGCGGCTACGCCTGCATGCACAAACCTTGGGGAGTTTGGCCTTGCGCCAAACTCCGGGACACAACCGGAAACCTATGTTATTCAGCAAGTTTCGTGTTGTGTCCTCGCCATCATCGCCCATTTCAGGGGCCTGCTCGTCAGCGATGCCCTGCTCGATGCCGTCTTGATATGCCGTCAGGAATCCGCTGCCCACATCGATATACTCATCGCACTCGCCGTCATCCAGTTGGCCCACTAGGGGACAGTAGAACGTCAGCTTGACCGACCCGGCGGCCTGGGTCATCTCACGGATGTCATCGAACAGCATTTCCTTGGTGAGATACTGGTTGTGGATGATGTTTTGTTCTAAATCTGTGAGAATTTCTTCTCTGGCGGTGGATACCGCAAAGGCCACAGTGTTGGCGTCGGGCAGGGTGTCGTTCCTGCCGAACACCCGCAGCAGGCCGCTGCCGATCTCGCTGTCGGAGGACAGTTTGACTTCCACATCCTTATCGTCATGGAGCAGGATGTTTTTTGGAAGCTTGCTGATGCCGACCTCCCG
Organism: Oscillospiraceae bacterium; assembly: GCA_910574995.1. GTDB lineage: Bacteria > Bacillota > Clostridia > Oscillospirales > Acutalibacteraceae > Acutalibacter. The sequence goes on along the minus strand of CAJTCS010000009.1, from coordinate 131,285 downwards.
CATATCGTGGTAGAACTGGTGGATGTCAAGAGGCAGTTCTCGTTCAAGGGCTGCCCCAAACTGGTTGGTTATTTTTGCTTTAATCATCGGTAAAACCGCCTGTTGGAATTAAAGTCTGCCCTATCCTCTATGCGGATTTGCTCAATGACCGCTTCATCAACGCCGCACTCCCGCAGCACCTTTTCCTCGGCTTCTTTCCAGATACGCCACTTCCTGTCCTCTCGTCCGTGGTTATATGCCATTTCTTATTTCCTCCAATCCGAATTTTTGAAAATGTAAAAATCCAGATTGGAAAGGCGGCGAACGACAGCCAACAGCGGAAACAGCCTTGCGGCATATTCCGATAAAAAACGACAAAAGAAAAACCGCAAAGGCTGTCACCACATAAGGAGGTAATTTGAAAACATTATTGGAATACAGCTTATGGGCGATAGCAAAGGCAAAAGCCAGCGTAAGAAGCAGAAACGCTTCTTGCACTGGCTTTCTTTAATGTCAACAATAAAATCGCACATTCGCAAAGGGAGAAATCCTTTGCCATACTTTATGGGAAAGAGATCGGGAAATATGCGATGTCAAAAATACTACATAGTGATTGACGAAAAAGAACGGAGAATTATTTCCAACGCTCTCAAAATCAGAATGACGGAGGGTTACTTATGGAAAAAACAATATTTGAACAGATGGGCGGCACTTATTCAAAAGCTGGCGATTATAATCTGCCAAATCTTATACTGCCACAAGAAGCCAAGCTAATCGGCTTATGAGGACAGCGGCACGCAAAGTATTTGGAACAACGCCATAAGGTTTTGTATATGAACCTACTAACAGGTGGAAAGCTGAACGACTACCTTGATGATATTGACAAGCGAGCAGATAAAATGTTTTCTCGGCTGGTAACGGAATATTCCGACAGGCAGGGTGTGACAGAACAATTGAAAACCGAAAATCAATTCTTATGGCTTCAAAAGATGAATAACATTCTGGCGTATGTAAGAGAAATTGTTGAAAATAAAATAATTTATTCATAGGTGAATGATAGCGTTTCCGCAATAAGCGACAATGCCATTCAAACTTAAGCAAGACAGTTTGTGAATTGAAAAATCTCATGTTTTTGTGTATAATAGGAAAAAAGTCAAACTGAGAAGTCGAGATTTGAAAGGAGTAACAGACATGAAATTTCCTTTTTATGATTCACCCGATACTGCTACGATTATCTGTTGCCATATATTGGAGCGTCAGGCACCTATTCTATATGTATCGCATGATGAAGATGACGGAATGTGGCAATTTCCATGCGGAGAAACACATGAAACAGATGAAGCAGAGTTAGTATCTTTAAAATGGGTTTTTGATTTAGATAACTCTGTCGGTACCTTAAAGGATATGCCTTGCGGTTACTATGCAGAGAGAAAAAACCAAGATGACGATTGGATTATCAGAAAGCGATAACTTCCAGTTTATCGGGGAGCTAAATAGAACGAAGAATGGTATTTGGAGGTTGACCATGATAGCTATTATAGGAGCAGGTGTCTTTTCAATAGTGATTGTATTATCATTTCTTATAGTTTGTGGTTTTCCATTAGGAGAGTTGACAATGGGAGGGCGATATAAAGTTTTCCCTAAGAAACTAAGGATTGTTTTGGTAATGCAGCTTATTATACAGATATATTTTGTGGTCATAATATTGCAAATGGGAGGACTTATACCATTTTGGTTTTCAGAGAACGCAACAAAGATGATCTGTATCATCATGGCAGTATATCTCTCATTCAATACAATTATGGATTTTATATCCAAAAGCAAAAAAGAAAAGTATATTATGACACCGCTTTCTGCAATTTCAGCAGTATGTTTTTGGATAATCACACTGTAAAAAATATAAAAACCCTCATCTGTAAAGGAGATTACCATGTCAGTCAATATAGCAGAAACATTTCAATTACTATTTAATAAAAATAGTAATGTTGCATACAAGGCGTTGCAGACATTGCAAAAACAAAGCGAAGAAACTGATTGTGTCTATCCCTATATGGATAGATTAAGCGATATGCTTGACAGCGATAATTCGTATATTCGCACAAGGGGACTTACATTACTTGCTTATAATGCGAAATGGGATAAAGATTATAAGATTGATGAGGTTATTGATAAGTATTTGAAACATATAACAGATGTCAAACCTATTACAGCAAGACAATGTATTAAATTGTTACCCATTATTGCAAAGCATAAGCCTGAATTGAAGAGTGATATTCTTTCCAAACTTCATAAAGCAGATATTTCTATTTATGAGGATAGTATGCAGTCATTAGTTTATAAGGATATTCAAAAATCACTAAAGGTTATACAGAAATCATAAAAAACACATTTCTATTTTGCCAAAAAAGGAATACTAAGCATATTAGGAAAGACTTAAATCGAAATAAGTTGATTAACAAAGCGAGAAATCGGGGTTTTTCGACACAACAATAAGTCAAAAAGGATATGGATATGAAAAATACGAAACCGAAATCTAAGAAGAAAAAGATTCTCTTTATTATATTATCTATTGTGGTCACACTAATAATTGCTGGCGATTGGATATTGACTGTAATGGTATATAACGAGAATTTTAACCAGCGATTTGAGAGCTATGAGCCGCTTATGCTCTACGTTGATGACTTTGACGGATTGCACCGCACGAAATATGAGTTTAGTTCCAACGGGGGGCAGAAACTGGCGGGATATATGTATAGTTCGGGAGAAAACCAGCGTGGTATCGTTGTAATGGCACATGGCTTTGGTGGAGGTGGACATAATTCTTATATGGATTGCGTGAATTATTTTGCCTGTCATGGATATTATGTTTTCTCCTATGACGCTACGGGAAATGATGAAAGCGAGGGTGAGGGAGTCGGAGGGCTTCCACAGGGAGTAATTGACCTTGACTATGCAATTACATTTGTGGAGGAAAGCGGGAAATTCCCAAGTCTGCCAATCGTTTTATTCGGGCATAGCTGGGGCGGCTACAGCGTTTGCAGTGTGCTCACATACCACCCCGAAGTAAAAGCCGTTATAGCGTGTTCGGGTTTTAACGCTTCACCGAATCTGTTTGAAGCCGAGGGGAAAAAACAGGTAGGAAATGGTATTTATTTGATGTTACCATTTGTGAAACTGCATGAGAGGATTCAATATGGCGGTTATGCCTCAAATACTGCGTTGGACGGCTTCTCAAAAAGCAATGCCGCTGTTATGATTGTGCATAGCTTTGATGATGAAGTTGTTCCAGCCGAATACGGCTACGAAATTTATTACGAAAAATACAAGGACGATTCCCGATTTAGCTTTATTCCTCTTGAGAATAAAGGACATAACTATTTCAATGACGACACATATCGCAATGAGTTTAATGCGAAATTTGATGAATGGCTCAAAACGCTTGACTATGACTATAACACAGAGGAAAACAGGGAACGGTTTTCGGAGGATAAAGCTAATTATATATATCAAAACCTTGACAGGGAAAAATGGTGTAATTCATTGGATTTGGAGTTGTTCGAGGATTTTGTTGGGTTTTATGATGAACATATACATTAACCAAATTCATAATTTGTCGGGAAGCCAAGTATAAAAGGAAAACGAAATTTCATAAGGTAAGGATAATGGTTAGAGAAGTAAAATGGACAAAATATTTATGGCTGAGCCTGCTCTCATTTGCAGCATTTATGCTTGAATATCTGTCAATATTCGGAATTTAAGTGATAATTCTACATATAGATATACAGAATTATACATCAAACCAAAGAAGTATTTATTGTATTATAATAGTTTTCGTGTGGGCGTTTTTCATTGGCGCTCTCTTGCTTTTTTCAAGGAAACAGTATCATTTCCCAGAAAGGGGAAACAAAAGAGACATAATTTCCTTGAAAAATTGGATAGTAACGCTTGCTTGTTTTATTGGCTGCAAAATTATGACTTTCATTGATTGGCATACATTAAAGATTATTGGAGAAGCACAAGGTAAAACCGTATTTCAATTTTGTGCGCAATATTTATACTATATATTTGAAGTAATGCTTGTTATTCTAATCATAATATACGGGCAAAAAGCGATTGAAACTCTGTTGAAAAAAGAAAGCCCAATTCCTTTTGGCGGTATTATATTGGCTATGACATGGGGAGCGATTCATTTTGTGTCAAGAGAGGTAGGTCTTGAAATATGGAACGGGATTTCTACTATGATGTTTTCTGTTCTTAGCGGTGTAATGTATCTAAGATTAAACAGGAAATACATATATAGCTATCTTTTCATCGCTATAGGTTATTTGCTATAACTTCCTATTTATCGGGCAAACAACATTTCACCAAAAAGCCAGACACATAATGCGCAGAGTCGGCAGGTTTGTGAGCAATCACAGCCTGTCGGCTCTGCTCTTTTATCCAAAGATAAACGAACATGATTTTTATTTGAAATTAAATAGTATTCCCACCTTCCGAAAAAAATATTCAAAACCTTTTCGGAAAGTATTGACAAACACTTGTTTTCTCCAGTATAACAAAATACTTTTCAGGAGAAGCACAACCAATTACATATCTTCACAGAATATTGAGGTACGGCTTTACGCCGTACACGCCTGCGGTATGCGAAAAGGAAATACCGCTGCTTCTGAATTGCTCCAAACTGTCGGCAATCAGAAAGCGTAACTGACAGTTTCGACTTTGAGTTTCAAAGCCGGTTACATGAATGTGGAACCAACACCACAAAGGGATAAGTCTGTCCTTTTGTATTGGTCGGTACACATTGATGTGCCGGCTTTTTTGTTGCCCAAATGCCGGCTACAACTGAATGACTGGCTGGAAGGGATATGATTTTGCGACGACCTCTTTTTTCGGAGAGTGAGTGAAACAACGCCGCCTGAGACGGGGGCAGGGACAGAAAAACGACATTCGGACAGACCGGCGGAAAACAACAGATGGTATGCGGCAGAAAGAGTGTCGCATACCGTAGCAAGCAGGGAAACTGTATTGACAGTTTCCGCCCCAACCGACTTTAAGAGCCGATTGTTCTTTAGGGACACCCTAAAACCCGTTTACAAAATCAAAGAAAGGATTGATGTAATGAACGAAGCCAAGAACAAAAATTTATTTATCCGTGTGAGCGAAAAAGAGAAAAATATTATTGAGCAGAACGCCAAAAAGTGCGGGCTTTCCGTGTCAGAGTATCTCCGCCAGCGTGCTTTGGGGTATATGCCGAGAGCCGTCCTGCCCGAAATATTCTTCACTTTTAACGATAAGCTGGATGAACTCTGCGTCGCTGTCGAAGGCAAAATTACAGCGGATACGGAAGAAAAAATTATTGGACTCATTGACAGTATTACCGAGGAACTGATACTGCCAAAGCGTGAAAGGCTGGTGGTATAAATGGCGACTACCGGCTTCTGGCCTGTCAAAGACAGGCTGAAGGAAGTGATTGACTATGCGGAGAATCTCGACAAAACCATTGATAAAAAGTATGTGGACAGCGATTTATACGCCGCCCTGCAGTATGTTTCCAATGGCAAAAAGACCGATGAGCGTATGTATGTCAGCGGCATCAACTGCAACGCAAAGCGGGCGTATGAGCGTATGACGGCAACGAAAAAACGCTTCGGGAAAACAGGCGGCAACGTGGCGTACCACGGCTACCAAAGCTTCCAGACCGGCGAAGCCACGCCCGAAGAAGCGCACAAAATCGGCATGGAAACCGCAAGGCGAATGTGGGGAAACAAGTACGAAATCGTCGTTACTACACACCTTAATACAGACAATGTCCATAATCATTTTGTTGTAAACTCTGTATCCTTTAAGACGAGCAGGAAATTTGAAAACCATAAGGCCGCATGGCTCCAATCCGTAGCCTCCTCCTGATTTTCTTGCAATAAACCAAGCCCCGATTGCCACAACCCCCTTCCTGCTACACTGCGGCCTGCCAGAGAACGAAGTTATAGTGGCAGGGGATTTTACGGGGGGGGGGGTCGCTACTTCGCAAACCTGCAAATAGGTGTCAAGCCCCAAAATGAAAAAAGACAGCACAATTTTTGCGGCATGAAAATGGGTATAGCAAATTAAGCCGGTCAGCGAGGAATTTTTGCAAACCAGCTGAAAGTGTTCTGTCTGTTCGGTTAAGCGGCGGAATTTGCTCCGCTGTCAAGCATCGCCAGATGCGTTTTTACCCTGGCATAGTAGATGCGCAGAAACTTGGCGGCACCGGCCACGGTGTAGACATAAAAATGCTTGCCCTCGGCCCGCTTTTTGTCCATGAACTGAAATATGGGATTGGCCGGGTCAGAGTGCTGGAGGATCGTGCTTGCGACCATGAACAGGGTTTTTCGCAGATGAGGAGAGCCGCGCTTGGAGATGCGGCGGGATTTGGAGTCGAATGTGCCGGACTGGAAAGGCGGCGCGTCCATGCCCGCGAAGGCCACCAGAGCGCCCTTGTGGGTAAACCGCCGCACATCGCCGATCTCCGCCATGAACTGCGGCCCGGTGATATCACCAGCGCCCTGCATTTCCATGACCACATCAAATTCCGGCAGTAGGGAGGCCAGCCGGAGCATCTCGCCCCGCAGGATATGCAGCGCATCGTAAACAGCGTTCAGGCTGTCCACGGCCTGAGCGATGAGCAGCTTGGCGCTGTCGTTTTTGGGAAATGTAGCCACAGCGTTTCTGGCGGCGGTATGGAACTTTTCGGCGTCAGACTGAGAGAAGCGATAGCCGGATTTGGCGCACCATTTGCGGTAAGCGTCCGAGAAAGCGGCGAGGGAAGTGCCCGCCACGCAGTCCTTGTGCCAGAAGCGTTTCACAAAATCTACCCACTTGAAATGCCCGTTGGAACGCTTGGGCTGGCTGTCAAAAAGCGTGTTGATGCCGGGGAAGGTCTGGTCCAGCAGGGAGATCAGGCCGTTGCGGAGGACCACACTGGATTTCTTGGTGCGCAGGTACAGGCGGTTCTGCATTTTCAGCATCTACCGGATCTCGTCCTCCGGCGAGTAGTCCCGCAGCTCCGCCCAGAAGGACAGGGCATAGTTGGCGATCTTCATAGAGTCGGCCTTGTCTGTTTTGACCTTACGCAGGGAGTTGTCGCTGAAGTCATGGATGAGCATGGCGTTGACCACGCTGACAAAAAAGCCCGCCTCTTTCAGAGCCAGGGCGATGGGCCGCCAGTACATCCCAGTGTGTTCCATGACAATGCGAATGTTTCCGCCCACATCCTGCAGTGTCTTGATCAGACAGACAACCCAGCGGCATCGTGATTCACTTGGAATGGCGTCAGCACCACTTCGCCGCCCGGACGGCGTACAGCAACGGTGCTTTTCCCCTTGGATACATCAATGCCGACAGCGGTGATTGGTTCATAGTTCATTTGAAAGTCTCCCGAATCAAAAATGGTTTCAACCGGCGCCCACCGCTGCCCACCACCGATTCAGCTTGCTTTGTGACACGAGTGTGCGGTGTTGTCCGCTTCTCAACCTGCGCAAATCGAACGCCGCAATGGGAGGGCCGGCTGACAGTTTGCCATATCGAGCGTGAATAGCTCAAGCAATGCCTCGTCAGTCCGGTTCCCTCCCATTGTAGCTTGGGTATGGGCCACTGCATAGGGCGGTCATCTTCCCCCGTTTTGGGGGTGTCACCATTGTAGCAAGCAATGAGCCGGAATATCCTTTTGGGATATTCCGGCTCGCTTGTTGGGGTTCCCCCAAGCCCCAGGCGTCCGCTTGCGCGTCCGACCGAACACGCCTATTGGCGTGGCTTTGCGCTCCCTGCGGTCGCTTTTTCCTGCACATCCGCGCAGGAGAGGGGCGGCGCATTTTGCGCCGTTAGGAGGTTTCCAAGATTGGCAGAAAATTTTATTCTTCTGAATCTTTCGTTGTTCCATTCTTTGTAATGATAAGCTGCCCTCTCATGACGCCGGACGAGTTAAAGTCTATGCCCAAGGGTCAGTTCATCGTGATGAAAACCGGGTTCTATCCCATGAAGGTCAGGCTCAAGCTGTACTTCGATTGGGGCATCAATTTTGATGAGCAATATGCTGTTCCAGAGAACGGCAACCGCAAGGTGGCCTACGCGGAGAAAAACGAACTGCTCCAGGCCATCATCCTGAAGTACCACCCCGACTGGTTGAAAGAGGATGACACACCCCCGGAGGATTCCTGCCGGAGGGCCAGAACAGGGCGCTCCAACTCAGAAGAAGAATAAACGCCCACCGCAGAAGAAAAGGCCGGTCAAGCCGGTTGCTCCCCGCAACCGGGAATTTGAACCAGAGGTAACGCAGGATGGGCCGGTTTGATTTTCTATACAAGATGGACTTGCAGCACCGTGCTGTGACTGTCTATATCTATCTGGCTGACCGTGCGAATAAGGATGGCGAGTGCTGGCCTGCCATTCCAACCATTGCCAAGGAATTGAAGCTGTCGCAGTCTACATGTGCGCGATAGTTGTCTCTGCTGCCGCTCCGTCAACTATCGGGCTTTGCAGGATTTACGGAAAGCAGACTTGCTGGAAACCGAGCAGCGCTATCGAGCCAAGGGCGGCAAGAGCAGCCTGCTTTTTCACTTAAAGAAGATGTGACGGAAAGCACCTACCGCTAAGAGGTTACTATACTCTTTCGGTGGCAGGTGCCTCCTGTCATGGTGGCGGGTGTAGGGAACTACCCACCTGAAAATACGCACAGCAGAGGAAAAAGCAGGCAACATATCCCGTTGCCTGCTTTTTACATGATGCCTATTTGATTTTTCCCGCCTCTTCCATCTGCGTGATCTGGTCAAGCCGCACCTGATGCCGCCCGCCCTCATATTGCCCCTCAAGCCAGGCATCGAGGATCATCAAAGCCAGATCCCGGCCCACGACCCTCGCCCCCATTGCCAGCATATTGGTGTTATTATGCTGGCGGGAGAGCAGGGCGGAGTAGGGCTCGGAGCAGCACACGCAGCGAATGCCCTTCACCTTGTTGGCGGCGATGGAGATCCCCACCCCGGTGCCGCAGATCAGGATGCCCTTCTCGCATTCTCCCCCAGCCACAGCGGACGCCGCCTGATAGGCGTACTCCGGGTAATTACAGCGATCCGTGCCATATGTACCGAAATCTTTATAGGGGAGGCCCAGAGCGTCCAGGTGCTCCATCACGGCGCTTTTCAGTTCGATCCCCACATGGTCTGACGCAAGCGCGATCATTTCTTTCATCCTTTCTGTATGTCAGTGCCGCAAAGCGGTCAGGCTTCCGGCGAATTCCCCTTTTCCAAACAGGGCCGAGGTGCCCAGCACAAAGGCGTCCACACCCAGCCGGGAAAGTTCCTCCACTTTGGCGGGGGCGATGGCCCCGTCAACCGCCAGCATGAAGCCGTACTTTTTCTTCAGCGCCACGGCCCGGCGGATCTTCTCATCCACAAACGGCAGGTAATCCTGTCCGGCAAACCCCGGGTTCACGGTCATCAGCAGCAGGCAGTCGGTGAGGGGCAGCACCTCGCTGGCAAGCTCCAAGGAGCTGCCGGGGTTCAGCACCAGTCCGGCCCGTTTGCCCAGCGCCCTTATATGGGCCAGGGTCTTGGCGATGTGGCGGTCGGCCTCCAGGTGGACGTAGATGATATCCGCCCCGGCCCCGGCAAACAAATCCACTACCGCCGCCGGGTTTTCCACCATCAGATGCACATCCACGGGCTTTTTTGTGTTGCGTCGCACACATTGCACGTCTCCCAGCCCCAGGGCAAAGTTGGGTACAAAGCTCCCGTCCATAATGTCCAGATGGAAGATGTCAGCCCCGGCTTTATCCAGGGCACGGGTCTCCTGGGCAAGCCGGTCGAAATTTGCGCACATCATGGATGGGCAAAGCAGTCTTTCCATGTTCCTTTCCCTCCTATCCAACAGCGGCCGTCAGCTGGCCATAGCTTTTTTCCATCCCAAGGCCAGCGCGCCCCGCACACCGTTTTCGGCAGCGTCCTTTGACTGGTAAAATTCCAGGGACTGGGCGGGGTATGGCTTGCGGGCATGGCGGTAGATGTTGGTTTTCAGCGCTTCCAGGGGAAAGCCCTCCATGTTCAGCACACCGCCGCCCAGCACCACATAGTCAGGGTCCAGGATGTTCACCTCCGCCGCAATGGTGCAGGCGATCTCATCCACATATTCCGCCAGTTCGGGCACCGCGCCGTACCGGGTGAACAGCTGGGAGAGTTCTGTCCCTGGAAAATACTGGTCCCGTAGCTGCACCAGCCGCCAGCCGGAGGCGTAGCACTCGTAGCAGCCCATGTTCCCGCAGCCGCACTTCTCCCGGCCCCCGGCACGGGGCAGGTGGCCCAGCTCACCGGACACGCCGTTCTTTCCGGGCAGAGGCTCCCCATTAAAGAAGATAGCGTTGCCAATGCCGGTCCCCACATACACGCCGATGCCCACGCCCCGGGAGGGCAGGCCCAGGTCTGCCATGTCGCTGTAAAAGAGCAGGTTCACGTCCTTTTCAAGGTGGACAGGAACGCACAGCAGCCGTTCCAATTCATCCGCCACCGCTACCCCGTCCAGCCCGGGAATGTTAGGCGCCTGCAGCACCCTGCGCCGGGTGGCATCCACCGTGGCGGGGAAACCGATGGCTATGGCCTCCGGGAGCCGTCCACCGGCGTACTGACCGGTATAATCCCGGATGAACCCCGCCAGGGCCTCCATAGAGCGCTCCCCGGTCAGCACCGAATCCCGGGGGACTTTCACAAAATGCTCCGTCCCGCCCTTCTCCTTTTGCATGGCGGCGCGGATATTTGTGCCGCCGATATCCATGCCAAGCACATATCGTTCCATCAGAAACCCTCCATCAACCGATCAGATAGGGTTCGCCGTCCAACTGCTCCATGTCGATCATGGCCTTCATGTGGTGGCCGTACTTGGTTTCCAGGTCCGCCTGGGCCTGGTCGAATTTACTCATGGGGTAGATCATAGTGGGCACACCCTTGAAATTCCACGCGCCGCTGGCAAGCATTTCTGCGGCGTTGCGGGCGCCTGTGGCGGAGAGGTCCGCCTGCCGGGGATGGGTGGAGAGCATCTCAACGGCCTTGATGTTCAGCTGCTGCACATCCACCAGACGCTTCTCCCCGGTGTGGTACGCGCCCACGCACAGCTGCCCGCAGAAGGCTGTCAAGTTGATGGCCTCGTCCAAGGACTCGTTTGTCTCGCCCCACTCCATCACCACTGGGAAATTGTCCCGGAACTTCTCCAGGGCCTCCTGGGGGGAACAGGCTTCGTCCGCGCCGTACTTGAGAGCGTCCTGCCGGGAGCTCTCCCGGATGTCAACCGCCACCACATAGCAGCCCCGGGCCTTCAGCAGGCTGATGGCCCCGCAGCCCATGTAACCGCAGCCCACCACGCACACCCGTGTGCCGGGCATGGGGCACTTCACCTTGCTCACGGCGGAATACAGGCAGGCCAGGGGTTCCAGAGCGGCATCGGTATCCGGCACGTTATCTGCCAGCCTGACCACGGTCTCTGTCTTGGGGTTGGCCACGGCGAACTCCACCATGCCGCCCGCGCCGGGCAGGGTGCTGCCCCACAGGCCGGATACCCGGTCGCCTACGGCGTAACCCTCAACATTCTTGCCTACCTCCACGATCACGCCCACCGGCTCGTGGCCGAAGTTGCCGCCCTTTGTTTTCCAGTCGTAATGCTCGGAATAGCACACGCCGCAATATTTCAGCTTGATTTTTACAGAATCGTCGTTCATAACCGGCTCGGCGACCTCCTTCACGATGCTCTTTCCAGGCTCGATGGTAACGATTTTTTTCATGTTGATTTCCTCCTTTTTTCATTGGATTTTTATCACTCCGGTAATACCCGGTTTTGCTTTTCTGTCCACATTATAACAGGAGGCAGGCAAAATCCGTGAGAATAAAACCAGAAAAAAGGTGGACAAAACCGACCTTTTGTGTTATAATACGAACAGAAGGAGGGAGATGTATGGCCCTATACTCTATCGGCGTTTCCCATGGCACCATGACCCATGCCCATCTGCACAGCCATACGGCCTGGGAGGTGGTGCTGAACACGGAGGGCAGCGGAACCGCTGAAATTGACGGACAAAGGTACCCCTTTTCGGCGGGCACGATCATGTGCATCCCGCCCGGGCTTGTGCATGGGAAGGAGTCTGACGAAGGCTTTGCGGACCTGTATTTTCACACCAATTCCGCAATCGCCGCGCCGTCTCAGGATGGGAAGGGGCCAATCGTCCTTCAAGACGACAGCGACAAAAGCCTGGAGGCTCTACTTCAGCTGATGGTCAGACTCCACCACCAGGATGCCATGGGGAACCAGGGGACCGTGACCTCCCTGCATGCCGCCGCCATGCAGCTCTTAAACAGCTGGCTGGCTAAAAAGCGGCTGAATCCCATTGTGGAGCAGCTGCAGGCACGGCTGGTGGAGTCTTTCACCGACCCAGAGCTGAACCTGGGGGCGCTCTTGGACAAGAGTGGCTATACCCCCGACTATGTCCGCCGCCTGTTCCACAAGGAGACCGGCATGACGCCCGGGGGATACCTGACCGGCCTGCGCGTCGGCTATGCAAAGCAACTCATGGACCAGCAGAAGCACCTGGGGCTGTCCGTTTCAAATATCGGCCTGATGTGCGGATATTATGATGCCCGGTATTTCTCCCGGATGTTCCGGAGGGTAACGGGCGCGTCGCCCCGGGAGTATCTGATCCGACAGGGCGGGGAAATGCTGGAGCAATAAAAAAGGAACCCTTTTCCGATACGTGGGAAGTGGGCTCCTTTTTTCTTTTCACTCTTTCGCTGTCTCCGCCTGCATCTGGCTCAAAAAGGCATTTGCCGCCCGTGAATGCACTTGGTACTTTTTCCAAACAAAGAACAATTCCGCCTCCAGCTTTGGCGACAGCGGGCGGAAGCACAGATCGCTGTCCCCGGTGGTGTTGATGATCTTGTCCAGCGCCAACACATACCCAAAGCGCCGCTTGGCAAACTGGGCGGCGTTATAGAGCAGGTCGTAGGTCGCCACGATGTTCAGCTGCTGCACGTCCCGCTGCAGCCAATCAAATTCCGCACCGCCGGGGTCGTTCTGGTGAGAGACGATCAGCGGCTTGTCCCACAAATCCTCGGGGGATATGCTCTCCTTCTCCGCCAGCGGCGCGTCCTTGTGCATGAGGATACCCCAGGTGTCTTTTATGGGCAGCTTGATGTAGTCATAATCTGACACGTCCGAGCCCACCAGCAGGCCGAAGTCGATAAGGCCCTTTTCCAGCTTTTCCTTTACCAGCATCCCGTCCCCGCTGTAAATGTGGAAGTGTATCAGCGGGTATTTTGCCTGCAGATCCTGGGCCGTTTTTGCAAGGAAAGAAATTCCCTCCGTCTCCCCGCAGCCGATATGCACGTCCCCGCCGATGCCCTCCTCCGGGGAGGTGAGCTCGGCTTTTGTTTTTTCCATCAGGCCCACCAGCTCCTCAGCCCGCTTGCGCAAGAGCATACCGTCCTCGGTCAAGGTGACTTTTTTGCCCCGGACCAGCAGCTGCTTGCCCAGCTCATCCTCTAAATCCTTTAGCTGCCGGGACAGGGGCGGCTGGGTCATATTCAGGCTTTCAGCGGCTTTGGTAATGCTCTCCTCCCGGGCCACCGCCAGGAAATATTTAAGCACGCGGATGTCCATATGGTTCCTCCTTTTTCGGGTGTGCTTTTATTATAGCAGGACGTTCTATACTTTTCAAGTATGGAAACCTATGCAAAAGATGTATTTGATTTTTACCAAAGAGAACTATATGATGAGACCCATCGGAGGTGACGCCATATGAGTGGGCATAAACAGAAAATAGATTTTGCCGCCCATGTGCGGGAAATGACGGACAGCTTTGAAAGGCTTGCAAAAGACGGCGCATGGAAAGAGGAACTGGCTTATTTTGTTGAAATCACGAAAAAGCATTTTTTTAGATTTGAGCAGCGCCAAGTGCCTAAGATCCTCGTGCTGGGGCCGAACATTCCGGAGGAACTGGTCTATACCGGCGGGCATTCTCCCTATTGGGTATTGGGCGGCAGCCGGGCCAGCAGCTTGTGGGCGGACGGGGACGTTCCCAGGGACACCGACCCGGTAAGCCGCTCCAGCCTGGGATATTTCAAATCTGGCTTTGGAGAAGATTCCCTTATTCTTTTGCCGCTGGTCAGCGACAGCAGCCGGAAACTGGCCTATCTGCTGAAAACAGATGGATTCAAGGTGCATACGTTCCACTTCCCGCCGGTGAAAGATGAAGCGTCTTTTTCGGAATGGGAACGCCAATATGAATTCTGCCGCCGGGCCATTGCGATGCACCTGAAGCGCCCGATAACAAAAAGGCAGCTGAAAGAATCCGCTAAAACTGTGGGCCGGGCAAAGAGAGAGCTGCAAAAGTTTTTCAGCGCTTCGGCGGACGTACTGCCTGGAAGTATACGTCTATTCGTGGCAAACAGCTTCTACTTTGCGGACGATTTGTCTTTGTGGGCCGTACAGCTTGAAAGCTGGTCTTCCCGGCTCCGGCATATGCTCAGCTCCCGCATGATGGAAAAACGAAAAGTTCTTCTGCTGGGCTCGCCCATCTATTTTCCCAACTATAAGGTGCCGCTTCTCATAGAGGACGCTGGCTTGGAAATCAGCGGTCAGGCAGACTACAGCTCCTTACAGCTGCAAGGCGGTATTGCCGGGTTTTATTGGCAGCCTCCCCGGCCTATGTGCGTAACAACTCATTTTTCCGGCAGATACAGGAACTAGCAGGAAAAAGAGGGGTGGACGGCGTGGTGTACCATGTGCTGCGGGGCTGTTTGGTGTATGATTATGAATACCAACTGATGGAGGAAGAACTGGGCAGGCTGGATATTCCCATCATCCGGGTGGAGAGCGACTACAACGAGGAAGATGTGGAGCAGCTGCGCATCCGTATCGAGGCTTTTATTGAGCTTATCAAGCGGAAAACGCCATAAGCGCTGCTCCGGCTGCAAGGGCTGCGGCGGGCAAGAGGGTAAATCCGGCTTTCTGCCCATGCTTCTGGCCGGGATAACATATGGGGTCACTCCCTGCGTTCCACTCTTGATGATGATCGGGTATAGCTTTACCCTCCCCGTTCCGCTCGCCGCCCTGACCGGCATGACATTCAGCGCTGCCAGCATGGTAAGCCCGGTGTTGCTGCTGGTAGTCATTACCGGAGCGCTGTCAAAAAAGATGGGCCGGGAGATCCCCCATGCGGTACGCTGGTTCCGGCTGTGTTCTTATCTGCTGCTGGCAGTAATGCCTTTTGTGATCACTGCCGCACGAATACCTTTTAGGTATTCGTTTCTATATAAAAGGTGTATTTGGTATTTCCACCCATTGCTATTATACTTGAACCCAAGGAGGGAATCACCATGGCAGACTACAACGACAAATACGGCAGAGTCCGGCAAAACCTCATCGACGCCGGGTGCGACGGCAAAACCACCGAGTCCTGTATGGCCTGTTTTGACGAGGGGGACATGACAAAAATGCTGCCTTTGTTGGCCCGTCATAGGCGGGGCCTGCTGGATGAGCTGCACAAGGAACAGAAACGCATTGACTGTCTGGACTACCTGGTCTACGCCATTCAGAAGGAAGAAAAAGAGAAGAAAGGGGCTTCAAAATGAAAAGGAAGATAGTTTGTCTGGCAATTGCCTAGCAAGTGGTTTTCGATAGACAATAAAAATTCCCCGGCTCCGCCGGGGAATTTTTATTCTGGCCTTGCCCAAAGCCGCTTTAATTCCCTTGGAACCAGCACTTTTTCAAACCATGCCCACACAGGCCCGGCACGGCCCGCGCGGGGGCAGGGCCGTGTGTTTTCCCGACCCAGCCCTACAAGCCCCGATATGGGGCCAACAGGGGGTGAGGTGCTGGTAGCCACATCAGATTTTCTTATCCGGTGGCAGGATGCTCTCCAACCGCTCAAAGTAGCACTCGGCATATTGTTCCAGTAGGAAACGTACTGCCTAGTGAGGGGACAGTAAAATGTCAGCTTTTTCGACCGCACAGCCTGGATTATGTCACTGATATCATTGAACACCATTTTCTTGGTCACAGATAATGTTCTGTTCCAGTTTAGCGCAGGTCCCGGAAATAATGGAAAAAAGGGTGCGGGGATGTAGAACACAAGGCAAAACAGACAACGCAGACAGGATGGTGCCTACCAAGGCGGATAATATAGCTCTGTGTTTCATAAACTGCTGAACCTTATTATCATTTTTGAGAACCGCTATAGTGAGGATTTCTTCTCTGAAAGTGGGCATGACAAACGCTATGATGTTGATGTCGATCAAAGTATTGTTCTTTCCAAATATCCGCAGCAGGTGGCCGTCGATTTTGCTGTCAGATGCGAACTCCACTTTGACAGTACTGTCATCTTCCAGCAGAATGCTCCTGGGCGTTTTCGGGTACCTATTTCCAATAGTGCTACAGTTTGGGTAGATCAATTATTCGTAAATAGCATATTTATCGTCATAAAGTGCAGGATGTCAACTCATCAGTTAGCATTACTATTCGCCATAGCTACCTTTTTGCATTTCCAATTCTCTGATTAACTCTAGCTAAGCTATTTTTTCTAAACTTGTATAGACTTTTTAATACATGAACTCTTTCGCATTTTAATGAATGTGAAAGAGTTCATGTATTTTGGACAGAATGTTATGTTTCAGACAACATAACATTATAAATTAACAAACGTTTTCCAGGCTCAATGTCAATCAAATCTTTCGCAAAAGAGGCAAGGGACTCCGCCTGATAGGAGCGCAATTTTTTGACACCCAGTAAATATTTTGCATTCGAGAATCTAACAAACCAGTCATCCAGAATGCTATCCCGCTCTGGTAAGAGACTGAGTAGCGCAGAATACGCGAATCTATTCCCTGCTTTTTTATCTGCTCTCGTTTGACGGTTCTGCAATAATAGATCCCGATAGCACGATTCCCTTTTGAGAAAATCACCGATGAACCATGACTCAATTTTTAAAAGGTAAAATGATTCACTTGCATAGAGATTCTCTTTTAGAAACGATATATTTCTTTTAATCACAGTGCTGATTGCTTCGATATTAACGGAAAGATGCAGTTTTTCAATTTTGTTTCCCTCCTTTAGAAATAATAAAATTATTCGCTTAATAAAATCTTTGTCATCTATGACCTGCATCATAATTACAAGAGTATCCAACGCCCCAGCACTTTGAGAATCTGAGACGGTCAACAACTTCTCTGCCTGTTCAAACGCATAAAAGACAAGATCACGCAAATAAAGCGGTTTGCTCAGGTCATATATGGTCAGAAGCAGTTCAAACACCTCTGAGTCCACATCGAATTGCCGCAATTCCCTATAGGTTTCGGCAGTGGTCTGGGTGCGTGCGTCAATAAATTTGGCATAGAAATATTCATAGAAAGAACGATGGAAAAATCGGTAATCCAAATTACTGTGGGGAGAAGGAATAAACACCTCTGTCCGATCAGCGCAGAATTGCAAAAACATTTCCGCAGCCGCATGGCACTCCCCTTCGCTGTCAAATTTCATCTGATACAGAGAAAAAATTAGCGCCTTGATTTTGTTGTCCGGGATGTCCGTGTTATTTGGGGAACCAAGTCGCGCTAACTCCATGAAGGTAGCATCGCTCATCAGTCTCAACAAAATTTTCCAATCATATTCTCCGCCTGTGACACTGTTACGAATGAGGCTTTTATCCTTCTCGCGGTGTGTCGCCATATATTCAAAGCATTTCTGATAAAGCTGGAGTTTGTTTGCAGGCAGCTGCTGCTCATTTTTGTAGATGGCTACTAGCAATGATAGTGTAAGAAAGCCTTTGATAAACTTTTTACTAATCAGAACCGATGCCTGCTCGACAAATCTACTTTTTTCGTTCACATCAAATTTTCTTAACTGGATAAACCGGTCTACATACTCCTCAATGTCGCTAGTAGTAATAGGGGCTATATAGAAACAAGTAACATTTCTTTTGGGGATGAACCCTCGCTCTCTGGATGTAATGCAGACTTTGTTATGGGGGTAGGTCTCTTTAAAATAGGAAACGATTTGATGATGCAGTTCAGTGCGTTGATCGGTTCCAACTTCATCCAGCGCATCCAATAATATTAAGCACCGTCCGGCTTGCAGACACAACTTCAAAAAACTAGAACCCATCTCATCCAGACTCCGTAGGGAATCGTGGACGAAACATTCTTCCAGAAATTCCATCATTGCTTTGAAACGTCCGTCAGGACGGATTAACCGCTTGATATCCCCTCGAACAATGAGCAAAGGCTTCTTATTAAATGTTTTCAAAATGCTTGGGTTGACGCAGAGACTTTTTAGGAACAGACTCTTTCCATACCCCGCACCACCAACGACATAAATGATATCGTTCTTCTCAAAAACAGAACTGATCCGCTCCCGCCGCTCAGGAATACTGTGCTCAGCCTGTAAATCTTCATTTAGCAGTTGGGAACGTCTGGTCACAAATATTGGCTGAGATTGAGTATCGATACTCAGTACATTATAAGAACACTTCCTTAACGCCGGAACATCTTTAAACTCAAATCCCCCAAGTGTCCCAAAGTGTATGTCGGACAAGCCTAAAGGTACTTTTATAAGTTCCATAGACTTCTCCGTATCTTTTTTAGATTCAGGTAAATGTCGGGTAAACAATAGCACTTTTGTGCGCTCTATGGATTTCTCTGTATTTTTCTTGGGTTCAGGGAGAATTGGATTAGACGATTGCTCTTTTGTGTGCTCTACAGGTTTCTCTATACCTTTCTTGGATTCAGGGAAAAGTGAAATATCCGACCCGCTTTGTAGAGGTTCACGGTATAGGTATGGTGGCACATACACAGTATTAAAATCTAACTCATCCCAAGATCCATAGACTCGCACCCTGTTTTGGGAATCGAAAAGGGTGCGGTTACATGAGAGAATCTGTTTCTCTACTTCTGGCGGAAGTAGAATCTCATTTGTTTTCATCGGAAAATCAGGGCGTACGCGAACACAGATATCATTTTGTGGAAATTTGTGTACAAAACTCTCATCAATCTGGGACGAAAAATCTTTACCCTTCCGGTTATCTACACAAGTGACTGTATAGAGAAAAATCCCCGCCAAGAAATCCGACAGGACGAAATCGTGTTGCATAAGCAGTTCCTGTTTTGAAACACCACCAACTTTATCTACCACTGTGGGAGGTAAAATAGAGTTGTCGTTATCGATAACGTACAAAAGCAAAGAAACAATGTTGGTAGCGGATGTTACATCATCTTTAAGGAAACCGGAATCTATCAATTTCTCCTGAAAATATGCGGCAATCTCTTTGGTTGTCCCACTAACTATAGCATCTATTGCCCTATCCTTTATATCGTTTAATAATCCCTGCTTACATCTGGCCAAGTCCGTGAATACACTATCAGTAATCCCCTTATGGGTATATTCCGGATAGATGGATGAGAGAATCGTATCTTGCAGGTGTTTTTGGGAGGGATACCGTTTGCTTCGTTTCCATAAATTGAGAATCTTGATGAGCACTCCATAACAAAGAACCATATTAATCACCTTTTCATAACCGAGTATTCCAGATTTCAACCGAGGTCCAAGCCATAGATGACCCGCCTTATAATCCCTATACTTAAAATTGCCCCGGGGTCTTCCCCTGGGGACACTATACAAAAGGGGATCTATAGATATGTTTGAAACTAAGTTGATTGCGGAAACAGCACAATGGTTTTGGAACGGCTGGGATAGCCACATGCAAGCTCTTGTCATACTGACAACGATTGAGACATTTATCTCGGTACTTCTAGCAATACATAAGCACAGGTATTCTAGGCGTGAGTGCCTACAGACCGTCATAAGAATTGCAATTATGCTCCTCATTGTGAGCATCGCCCAATTCATTGACAGCGGGATAGGCAAGCAGAGTATTTTGCGTATGATAACAATCGAATATTATATCGCTCTCGAAATAGAGCACATTCTAGTAGCATTGGGCCTAAAAAGTTGAAAGACTTCATTCAGAGTAAGAGAAAAGAGAACGCCAACTGAGGAACTGCAAAGCCTTAAAAGCAAGAATCATTGTGTTTTATATTATCATAATTATCAGCAGAATGCAAGGGTGTTATAAATCAATAAGAAGCAATCAGGTAGTTTTCTTGAAAGGTTTTTCACCGAATTAGTGGCGATGCTGTTGGGAGATTTCAAACCTATTTTGTCCGCAGCAAATATAATATGTGCGAATCTACGGGATTACCCAAAATAGCAAAAGGCCTGTGGTACTGTACGGCCAGTTCAGTTACACCAGGAAATATGCGAAAATTTCCTGGTTGGTTTCTCCGCTTTCCTTCACACTTGGCTATGATGTGCATCCTGGTAAGCTGTCAAAAACAATCGCTACAGCTGATGTTGGACCCACATGTGAAAAAGTTTACCGATACCCTCGAACAGTGTGACTAAAGAGGCGTAACTAACCCGCTGGCTCAATACCGTCCATACCTTTGGCGAACAGCCAGTTCTCTTCGAACTTATCTGCTGTGCAGAGAAAGTACTCGTCCTCTCTGTCCCAGTATAAAACGCCAAAAAGCCGGTCTCTTGTTTTGAAGATTACTTTCCAGCGACCGGCTATGTATGCAACGGGCTATTGTCATTATGCAAGCAAAAAAGCAAGCAGATTATCTCCGATGACTTTCCCATTTGCTCTATTCTGTTGTTGTGAGGGTTTGGTTCCTGCCGGAAAGCCAAAACGCCATTTTTTCATCTACGTTTTTGACTTTTCAAATCCAGGCTTCTGAGATGCAAAAAACCGCGCCATGGCGCGGTTTTTTGCCCAAATATCTTTTTGGTTTTCCTAGGATGGCAAATCTATCTCACGTCAATACAAATGCGCCCCTTTTTATTGTAGGTGGTGCATTTTTATTGAGGGTGCAGGGTCGGAATCAGAAGATTTTGTACCGACGCAGCAGGTCGCCGCGTCCTTCCTCCTCCAGCCGTTCCACCGCATAGCGGAGCCATTCCTCCGGTGTGGGAATTTCCCCGGCGTGTGGTATCCGCTCCCATGACGCTCGTTTATCCGGGTCAGGGTCGTTCATCCCAGCCTCAATGCGGTCTGCGATGATGGCCCGCATTTCTTCTACTGTGATATTCCTCTCCTGTGCCCAGCGTTCAAAAAGTGTTTTAGGCTTTTCCATGACAACCTCCTGTTCTTATTAGTATCCTCAAGCCAGGGCCAATAAAGTGCTATGACCTTTTTGGGCCTTGTGCTGTCTACCTATCGTGCCTATTATAGCACCATTTCGGGAACTATAATAGTTACAGATAGATAGGTGATGATGTGGACACACAGGGCCGAATCAAAGACATGATGGCGGAGCGTGGCTGGACAGAATACCAGCTGGCAAAGGAATCGGGCCTGTCCCACTCCACCGTCACAAATATGTTCAAAAGAAACAACGCTCCCACGCTGCCGACCTTGGAGGCGGTGTGTGCGGCGTTCGGTATTACTTTGGCACAATTCTTCGCCGAAGGGAATCCTCTGGAACTGACTGAGGAGCAACAGGCGTTGTATGCAAAGTGGAGTTCCCTGTCGGACAGGCAGAGGACCTTCTGCTGAGCTTATGGACACAATGTAAAACCCGTTGATCCCATTTTGCGGAATCAACGGGTTTTATGTGTGTCAGCCCTCTATCTCGATGCCTCCCCTGAACGTAAATATCAGCCGCCCGTCATGATAGGCCGTGGCCTTTTCCAGTATGGTCAGCCAGAGCCGGTCATCAAATTCGGTGATAATGTTTTTGCGCTCGGAAAGGGAAAACATGAACGCGCCCATCGCGTCCGCTTTGGCCTGCCGCTCCTTTTTCTCCCTCTGAAGATTGTCGGCCCTGTCTTTTGCCGCGTCGTACCGAGCCACATAACTGTTGTACCGTTCGGTATATTCTTCCTGGCTCTGGGCGCTGTGGGCATTTTCTTGTATGCACCGCTGGGTCAGCCCCGTCACCACCTCGATTTCCTGGAGCAGCCCCTCCAGTTCGGCATCAATAGCGGAGCAATCGGTGAGATGGCTTTGCATCAGTCGGCAGTCCTCCAGAATCGTTTCGCTGTTCGCAATGAGCTTATTAAATGCCGCCAGGAAACGAGCCTTGATGTCCTCCTCGTACAAATGCGGCGTCCGGCATTTATGGTCGCCCTTGAACTTCTCGTTGCACTGCCAGATAATGCGGCGGTACTTGCTGTTGGAATGCCATACTTTGGCTCCGTAAAAAGCACCGCAATCGCCGCAGAAGATTCGTGAGGAAAAGATGCTGTTTCCGCTGTAGCGGTGGTCTAACTTTTTGCGCCGCTCGTATTCGATCTGCACCAAATCGAACTCCTGCGGGTCGATGATAGGCTGGTGGCTCCTTTCAATGTAATATTGCGGAACCTCCCCTTCATTCACCTTTTTGACTTTATTGAGGAAATCCACTGTAAAACATTTCTGCGTTATGACCCAATCACCGATACAATTCAATTATTCCTTCGGGGCAGGGTGCAAGGGGGTTCAAATTTCTTAGAGAGGGTGCAATGGGCAAAAATCCGCTGAATATGGGGCTTTTCCTATGTTTTTAAGGTAGAATTATATCTATAGAAAACTACAAATACGAGATGTGTTATTGCTCAGTCGGCGAAAAATGAGGTAACTCACCCGCCTCAAAAGCCAGATGTGACTTTCTTTTCCGCCGCAAAAATTGTATCAATCCCTGGGTATATGGAATTTAAAATGGGGCCAAAATTCCGAGGGTGTGACTATAAAAAGGGCATGGAATCCGCTTTAGATTCCATGCCCCTTTTACGTCTCAAATGTGGTATTGACAAACTCTGTGGGAGTCATAATTGCCGGATGTTCCACACCGGATTCAAGGAAGTCTTTGTCTCCCGTAAGCAGCACATCTGCCTGTGCATCTATGGCTGCCCGCAGAATGGGCCGGTCTTTTACATCCCGGATCAGCGATTCCGCTGCCATCTCATCAGACGGAGTAGGTACCAGTTCCAGTGTCAGAAGTGCCATGGATAGAAATTTATCCAGTGCGGCTAACCGGCTGGGAAATTTCTTGTTGAATATCCGTTTCAGTTCATCCACGTTCTGCTCACAAATCAGCCCTCGATTGGGATAGGATGCCGCCTTTCGATAGGCTTGGCTGGGAACGCCGTCCGGATTGAGAGCGGCGGAAATCAACACATTCGTATCGATCAATACCCTCATACACCCTCATCCTCATCGCGCAGTTCCTTGACCAGAGCCATTACGTCATCCTCTGAGGTCAGTTCTGCGCGCTCCGCTTCGCCACACATTTCGCTTTGCAATACCTGCATTGCGTAGACGGCGGAATTGACAAGCCGGACGGTATTTCCTTCGACCACAAATGAAACACGGTCTCCGCTGGATACGCCAAGTACCTCCCGGATATCTTTGGGAATCGTAATCTGCCCCTTTGCCATTACCTTGGCATTGTCCACAAAAGCGTTTGCCCGCATGATATCAGCACCTCCTTGCTTTGCGGAAAAGTAGGGATTTCCCTACTCATATTATATACCAATACGGAAGAAAAATCAACGGCAATAAACTCCAGCTTTATTTTGTATTCATCGCCCGGATCATCTGTAGCGCCGCCTGTTTCTGCTCCGGGGTGAGCGACACCCAATTATCGAACAGTTCCTTCAGTTCCGGCGTCAGCTCCACCATCTCGCTCTCGGCGAAGAACTGCGCCAGGGAGATGCCAAAGGCGGAGCAGACGGACTCCAAGGTTCCGATAGAAGGAACCGTGTTTCGCTTGAAGATATTCGCCAGCGTGGACTCGGAAAGGCCGCTCTCTTTCGCCAAACGGTAAGCCGTCCAGCCCCGCTCCGCCATTAGCCGCCGCAGTCTGGAATGTGTGTCCATGATGCCACCTCCCTCTTATCAATATTTTACCGTTCACTTAAACGGTTTTATACAGTTGATTTGTACGGGATATACCGTTATATTAAACTGTATCAACTTGCGAAGGAGGACGGTAAAATGTCAGAACAGGAGCTGCGGCAGCATCGGTGCTGTTTCACCGGGCATAGGCCGGAACGGCTGAGAATGCCAGAGTCGGATGTCATTTTCGGTTTAAAAGAAGAAATCCGCACAGCGATCACTGACGGATTTCAAACATTTATATCAGGGGTGGCGAGAGGGGTCGATCTCTGGGCAGCGGAAATCGTGCTGGCCCTCCGGGACGAGGGAGCGGCGGTGCGGCTCATCTGCGCCAGCCCCTACCGGGGCTTTGAGAGCCGCTGGAACCGGGAGTGGCAGGAACAGTACTGCCGGGTGATGAAGCGGGCTGATCTGGTACGGTTCATCTGTCCCGGATACAGCGGGGATTGTTTTCAGCGGCGGAACCAATGGATGGTGGACCACTCGGCGCGGGTGATCGCCGTCTACAACAGCCAGCCCAGCGGGACGCGGAACACCATAGAATACGCAAGGCGGTGCAACGTGCCGGTAATCCTGCTCCCGCGCTGAGTATTATCAGATCGTCAGCCGAATCCCGGACAGAAACACCACCGCCAGTTTTCCGTCCGGCGTCAGTTCCATGTGATCCAGCGCCTTCAGCGAGAAGTAGTAGTTGAACGCTGCCAGCTTGCCCACCTCGTCCAGCAGCCGGAGCATCTCCCTTGCCCGATAGCTTGTGAGCGCGTCCCCGGCAGTTTCCGCTCTCCGGCGCAGAGCCGCGCCGTATTGCAGTTTCTTGCTGACCACCAGGTTCCACGCCCGGACGAAGGCTTTCTCCGGGGCGTCCAGCGGGATTTTTATCTGGGCACAGAAGGGCAGGCCCTCTCCCTTGGCTTTTCTGTCAAGAGCATTGATCCGGTTCATTTCATCCTCGGTCAAGGTAAAATGATAAAGCTCCGTATTTTCTTTAATGTGGTCTGGATTGCTGGAGCCTGGAATCACCACCACACCCTTCTGCAAATTCCAGCGCAGAATCACCTGCGCTGAGGAAACGCCATGAGCCGCCGCGATTCCTTTAATAGTCTCATCTCCCAGCAATTCAGCCGTATGCCCCCGGCCACCCAGTGGGTACCAGCCCTGCACCACAATGCCTTTTTCCTGAATGAACGGGATAACGTCATTTTCCTGGTAGTAGGGGTGTATCTCGTTCTGCACCAGAGCGGGAGTGATGTTCACTTGGGGGAGAAAACTCTCCAATTCCTCCACATACTAGTTGGAGAAGCCAATGGAGCGGATTTTCCCTTCCTTCACAAACTGCTCCATCGCCTTGTACGCTTTCACATCGTTCCGATCTGGGTGATGCAGGAGCATCATGTCCACATAGCCAATATCCAGCCGGTCAAGGCAGGCTTGTATGGATTCTTCCGGGTCCTCCATCTCGCTCCCCGGATAGATTTTCGTGATAACAAAAACATCTTCTCTTCGAATAATTCCCACTCAAGTCTTGGGCTTTGATTTAGGGTTATAAAATGCACTCTCGATACGCATTTTGTCCAAATAATCCACGTATTTCGGGCTGTACATAGGTTTCTTACGAATTTTGTAGCCGTTTTGTAGCCAGCTATTTTATACGTACTAACCGTTCGCAACGACTTATTTTGAATGATTTGCAGCGGGTTTCGGTATGATTCCTGCCAATAATCACCCGGAATTGACCGCCTGATTCACCTCAAAAAACATCTTGGAGATATGACCATGAGCAAACTTATATCCTATCAATTCAACATCGACACAGCCTGCGTAGAATTGGTTTTTGACGATAGAAGCCAGATTTCCATTGACTTCACCGCCGTTGAAAACGAAGTTGCCGATAACCGCTTCCAGCGGTCAGAGCTGGATTATCTGATCTACAACGACCCGCTTGCTTATGCCGATCTGATTCTGAACAGCAAGCTGAACGTCCTGTTTGAACAAACCGACATACATGGTGTATCCCTCCTTTCTGAGAAGATAAATTCGTTTGTCAGCCCATATCGGCGGCAAGAGCCTGGTCGATGAGCTTTTGCAGCGTCTCCGCCTGCTTCTTTTCCGTGATGGCGCCTACGATGGGGTCACCCACGATATTGCCGTTGCGGTCAACCACATAGGTGGTGGGGTAGGCAAAAATGTTTGTAGTGAACTTTCCCGCCTCACCGTCGGAAGCGAAATACACATTCTGGTAGGTCACACCCTTCTTGGCCAGTACATCTTTTGCTTCGGAAATTGCCGCTTCATCGCCATCCAATGTGAAGGTGTTGACACCGATGAGTGCGCCGCCCTTCTTCGCAAGCTCCTTGTTCAGTGCGTCCAGCTCGGAAAGCTCGCCCACGCAGGGATTGCAGGTGGTGAACCAGAAATTCACCACGGTGACGGCGTTGGCGGAGAACAGCTCGTCGCTCTTCACCGTGTTGCCATCCAGGTCCTTGCCCTCAAAGGCGGGGAATTTCTGCATGCTGCCGTCATCAGGCGGCGTGGTCATGTCGCTGCCCGCGGGCACGCTCATAGCGCCATCCGTAGATTGCTGTGCCGCCTCGGGGTACTTTTTCTCTATCATGGTCAGCTTGTTTTCAATCTCGCGGATCTTCTCCGCCGCCTCCTTGAGCAGCTTCAGCTCATCCTCCGTAAACTGATCTTTGGAACCTTCGATGGTGTCCAACAAGAACTCACCATAGTTTTTGTCGTCCTCCTGCATGGTCATGCCCTTGTCGGCCGCCATGAAAACCTTTTCCCAAAGCGCTGTGTCCTCCGAGAGAATGGCATTTTCCTGCGCCATCAGCTCCTTGTGCATGGCAACCGCTTCCTCGGCATCCTTCGGTTCGCTGCTCATTCCGTCCATTTTGTCTCCGCCCTTTGTGCCGCAGGCTGCCAGAGAGAGCACCATCAGTGCAGTAAGCAGCAGCGCCAGAATTCTGCCGGCAGTATTTGTCCTATTCATCTTCATTCGTTTTATTCCTCCCTGTTATTGTTGTTTGTCTGTAGCGTTTCCGCTGCTTTTGCCTTATCTTTACCGTCTCCGAAGCCGTAGCGGAAGCGCACGGCTTTTCTTTGGTGAGGTACTGATTGTGGACGATATTCTGTTCCAGGTCTGTGAGAATTTCTTCTCTGGCAGTGCTGACGGCGAAGGCCACGGTGTTGGCGTCGGCCAAAGTATCATTCTTGCCGAAGACCCGCAGCAGGCGGTTACCGATCTTGCTGTCGGAGAACAGGGTGACTTCCACGTCCTTATCGTCATGGAGCAGGATGTTTTTCGGGGGCTTGCTGATACCGGCATCCCGCATATCATGGTAGAGCTGATGAATGTCGGTGGGCAGTTCCCGCTCAAGTTCTGCCCCGTTTTTGTTGGCGATTTTAACTTTTATCATGCTAAATCCCCCTCATTGCAAGGTCCAGGTCATCGTCCAAAATCATTTCCAGCGAACAGCCGCTGTCCATGCAGACAAAACCGCCGTCAACAAACTGTCCCTCTCGATCCTCGCTGATCTGATTGCCCAGGGCATCGAAGTCGATATAGTCCTCCAATTCTGGCGAAGCGCGATACTCGCTGTCAAAACTGACAAAGTGACGGCCCACGTCCTCGTCCGTTTCAGCGCCCTTGATAAACACAAAATCCTCCAGATGCCGGGCTATTCTCATGACCTCTCCGCTACTGGAAACATCGGCGTACTCTACCACCGCCGCCAGTTTTTCAAAGCCCTCTGTGGTTCTCGGAAATGCGTCAGCCAGTTCGTTGGCCACCCCGAGGCCATGATCCCGCAGCATAGTTTCCAGGTGCTGTATCCAGGTTGGATCGTCCAGCATGAAATCCATGAAAGCCACCTTGCACATATCCGGGGAGGGCGCACCCATCCGCCTGGCCGCTTTGATGACAGCGAGTTCATCTTCCGGCAGGTGCAGGTACTCGGTTTTGGGGCCGTACTCCATCTGCGCGACGGCAATAATGTCCCGGCGGGGTTCGTAGTAGGGGAACGTGGTACTGTGATAGACTTCACGGTGCGGCACATCCTTGATCGTGAAGAGCAGGCCACAGGTGGTAGGAGTCCCATCCCCGCTGGTCAGCAGTTCGCGGCCCGCCTGCTCGAAGTCGAGTTTATCAATTTCGGAAGCGGGCAGAGCCCCCATCTTATTGAGCAAGTATTTCCTGCCCACAGCAGCCAGGTCGGTGACGTTTTGCACCAGCGTGTACCTATCCATATTAAAGGCGAGGTTAATAAGCGCTTTGAGGTCTGACGGCTGCTCCACCTGTACAGCCGCCCAAAACTGGTCTTGCTCATACGGGGTAAACCGGTCGAGGTTTTTGGCAAGAAAGTTCAGTTCGTCCAGATCAATTTCTTTCCCATTCAGCATGGCCAGGGCCTCTGGGGACACATCGTCGGCGGTGACCTTGAAGGGCGCAGTGCGGAACGCCTTGACGAGCGCCTTTTGAATCTCTGCTTCGCGCAGAGGGAGGGCCAGCGTGGTCCGCATGGGGCCGTGCCACATTTTTAGGGTTATCATAGATTCAGCTCCTTCCTGAAATAAAAAAAGCCGGTCGCTTGTTTTGGGGATTGCTCTCCAGCGACCGGCTATGTATTTTTGTAGCAAGAGGGCCAGCAGTTTTTCTCCTGCTGGCCCTCTCTTTTCTCTTTATTCTGTTGTTGTGAGGGTTCACTTCCTGCCGCAAAGCCAAAACGCCGTTTTGCCATCCACATTTCTGCACTTTTGAAATCCAGCGTTTTGAGATGCAAAAAACCGCGTGGTTACGCGGTTTTTTGCCCAAATATCTTTTTGGTTTTCCTAGGATGGTGCGGGCGACAGGACTCGAACCTGCACAGTTTCCCACCAGAACCTAAATCTGGCGCGTCTGCCAATTCCGCCACGCCCGCATATCTATCTTGTAGACGCATATCGACAAATCAGGGGGCTTTGCAATATGCCCTCTCCTTAACCACAACACATAATAAGGCTTTCCTTACCGATGGTCCCCAATAAGCGCCACCAGCTGGCTGGACATCCCCTATAGACGGCTACGGGGCCCGGCTTGCGCCAGCACCGCAGATAAACTCTCGCTTCTACCATAGGGCCTTTTTGTATACGGCGCTCTTTGGATAACCAACGACTACGATGTTGTCCTTTAGTATACCACACTTGGCTACGTTTGTCAATTTCCCCCGCCAAGATGGTGAAGCGCGTCCGGCTATTCCCCGCCTAAACGCCAGGCGCGTTGCTGAGCCCTTACAAAAATGTAAGCCCTTGCGCCTGATTTGTAAACCCGCTGTAAGGTTTTTGTAAAAAATCCCGGGTATACTGGGAGCCAGAAACAAGGGGTGGCAACAGGCCCCCAGAAAAAGGAGAGGCTGCATATGGCTTTATTAAGCGTGGAACATTTAAAAAAAATATACACCACCCGCCTGGGGGGCGCGAAAGTACAGGCGCTGGCCGATGTGGAATTCACCGTAGAGGAAGGGGAATTCTGCGCCATTATGGGCGAGTCCGGTTCTGGCAAGACTACCTTGTTAAATATCCTGGCTGGGCTGGATAAACCCACCAGCGGCCAGGTGTTCCTGAACATGCGCAACATTTGCACCCTGGGGGAAAAAGAGATTTCCGCTTTCCGCCGGGACAACCTGGGCTTCGTCTTCCAGGACTTCAACCTGTTGGATACCTTCTCGATCCAGGACAACATCTTCCTGCCCCTGGTGCTTTCCGGCAAAAAATTTGACGAGATGCACCAGCGCCTTACGCCTATTGCCCAGGGCCTGGGCATTACAGACGTCCTGCAGAAATTCCCCTATGAGGTCTCAGGCGGGCAGAAGCAGCGCGCCGCTATCGCGCGGGCCATCATTACCCGCCCCCAGCTTATTTTGGCCGACGAGCCCACCGGCGCCCTGGATTCCCGCTCGGCCGGGCAGATACTCCAGATTTTCTCTGACGTCAACCGCCAGGGCCAAACCATCCTGATGGTCACCCACTCCATCCAGGCGGCCAGCTGTGCCAGCCGCGTCCTCTTTATCAAAGACGGCCAGGTATTCCATCAGATATACCGGGGGGACATGACGAACGACCAGATGTACCAGAAGATCTCGGACGCCCTGACCGTGCTTGCCACCGGCGTGGAGGAAGGGGGCGCGTACCATGACTAAAAGCCTATATTGGCGGTTGGCCCTGGGCAACCTGCGGAAAAACTACCGGGTTACAGTGCCATACCTGCTTTCCGCTACCGGGATCTGCATGATGTTTTATATGCTGTATTCCGTGGGGGAGGGCATAGATAAAAAGGCCATGTATGGCGGGGAATCCGTTGCCAGCATGATGGGCCTGGGCGTTTTCGTCATCGGCCTTTTCGCCGTGCTGTTCCTGTTCTATACCAACAGCTTCATCATGAAGCGCCGGAAAAAAGAGCTGGGCCTTTACAATATCCTGGGCATGGAGAAACGCCACATCGGCCGGGTCATCCTGGCCGAAACGCTGGCCGTGGCGGTTGCCACCATCTTGCTGGGGCTGGGGTTTGGCATACTGTTTTCAAAGGTGCTGTTTTTGGCCTTGGGCAAGGTGCTGGGGCTTACCGTCCCCATTGCCTTTGTCGTGCCTTTAAAAGCGGTAGCGGCTACTGCGGCGCTGTTTTTGGCCGTTTTCTTCCTTATTTTGCTGTACAATGTCCTACAAGTACGGCTTTCCAAACCTATCGAGCTGCTGCATGGCGGCGAGGTGGGGGAGAAAGAGCCCAAGGCCCATTGGCTGCTGGCTGTGCTGGGCGTCCTGTTGCTGGGGGCGGGGTATTACCTGGCTGTCACCATCCAGTCCCCCATCGAGGCCCTTATGTTCTTTTTCATTGCCGTGGTTTTGGTGATTCTGGGCACCTACTTGCTGTTTATGACCGGCATCACAGCCCTTTTAAAGCTGCTGAAGAAGAATAAATCCTTCTATTACAAAACCCGCCACTTTACCGCTGTCTCCGGCATGCTGTACCGCATGAAGCAGAACGCCGCGGGCCTTGCCTCCATCTGTATCCTGTCCACCTGCCTGCTGGTAACGGTTTCCACTACCTTTTCCCTTTACACGGGCATGGAGGACATTATTGACGACCGCTACCCCAGGGAGTTCTCCATCAGCCTGCGCAAGCCTAACGACGCCGCCTTGGAGGCCGTGCGCGCTGTTGTGGACGAGGAAGCCGCCAAGCTGGGCCTTGCGCCGGAAAACGGCTTCCAGTTCACGGCCCGGTACTGGACCGCCGCCCGCCTGGGCACCTCCTTCGCTTTCGATGAGGCCTACTCGACCACCTACTCTGTCATACAGGCCTGTACCCTGGAGGAATTCAACCGGGACACCGGCCGCGGCGAAACCATGGGCCCTGGCGAAGTCCTGCTGGCCGACCCCCGCAGCACCTTCCCCGGCGACACGGTGGAAATAGGCGGGAAAGCGTTCCCTGTCAGGCGCATCGACTACCAGCTGGAGGGGGACATCAATTCCCTGGTGTACGAGGTCTATGCCATGGTCTTCCCGGACGAGGAGGCCCTGCTGTCCGTGCTGGGCCAGGAGGAGATTGAGGTCATGCGCATGGATGAGCCCACCCACTATTACTATTTTGACATCGGCAAGGACGACCAGGAGCTGGAAGCTTTTTCAGACGCGTTCTATGCCCGCGTTGAATCGGAATTCCCCCGGGAGGGCGTGGAATTTATGGCCCTGAACTATGAAAACTCCGTCAACACCCGTGAAGATTTCCTTTCCCTATACGGCGGGCTGTTCTTCCTGGGCATGTTCCTGGGCTTGTTATTCCTGATGGGTACCGCGCTGATCATCTACTACAAACAGGTATCCGAAGGCTATGAAGACGCGAAGCGGTTCTCCATCATGCAGAAAGTGGGCATGAGCCGCGGCGAAGTAAAGCGCAGCATCCACAGCCAGATCATCCTGGTGTTCTTTCTGCCGCTGTTTGCGGCGGTGCTGCATTTGGCTTTTGCCTTCCCCATGCTGCAAAAGATACTGGCATTGCTGAATTTGGTGAACTTCAACTTGATCCTCTTTTCCACCATTGGGTGCGTAGCGGTCTTTGCCCTGTTTTATTTCATTATCTATGCCTGCACCGCCCGTACCTATTATAAAATCGTGCAGCAGGCGTGACAGGTGCCTGCCCCAAAAGGCAACATTTAAGATAAAAAGGAGTTGGGGCTATGATAAGGGTTATATTGGATATGATGGGGGCATCCGTTCACTTCGTCTGGGACCTCCTGTGCGCTTTGGCGCACTTGGGCTGGGGGCTGTTGTCCGCGGTGGCTGCGGTGCTCAGCTGGCCAGTAAAGGCGGTGTTCGGGCTGCTGGGCGCCACACTTAGCTGGACGCCCCTGTTCGCCGGGCTGTGCTTGGTGCTGGCCGTGCTGCTGTCGGTCCTGGTGGTCCTGGCAATGGTGTGTACCCTGCGCCGCCGCAGGCGGTAAAAGAGGTAAGCTTTTATAACAAATCCCCCCGCGCGCCGCGCGGGGGGATTTGCGTTGGGCCCCTTTATGGCGCGGCTATTTGGAATGTGTGCGCGTATAGGGTGTACCCGGCCTTTTGCGCCAGGGATACAGAAGGCGTGTTATGTAGGCTGGCGCTGTAAAGGGGGACAGCCCCAGCCTGTTGTACCGAAGCCGTCCAACAACCCAGGGCGGCCAGCCCGTAGCCTTGCCTGCGGAAGGCCGGAAGGGTCTCAATCCCCGCTTCGTGGGCCGCGCCTTTCCGCACGCTGCGGCAAATGGATACGACCTGCCCATCCCGCACAGCCCCCACATAGGGCTGCGCATCCGCAAGCTCTTCCACGCAGTCGTGGAAGGAGGCGGCCAGGGCCGGCGCGTCGGCCGGCGTCAGCAGTTCTTTTCCTGGCCGTGCTTCCATGGCCCGCACCTCCAAAAGGCTTTCCGTTTAGGTTTTTACAGGCCGAAATCCTGGGGGAGCAGCAGCTCTAGGTCCTGGGCCTCCTCCGGTTCCTTCACGTTGCGGCGGGAACAGGCGATTACCGCCTGTTCCACCTGGTTGCGGGCCATGCGGCCGTTGCCGTTGGCCCGGGCGTCCCCTGCCGGGGCCACGGCCGCGTAATGGGCGATTAGGGGCCCTTCGCAAGCGGGGTCCAGCCGGTAGCCCTTGCTTTTCACAATGCTCTTGGTAATTTCCAGCAGCTCCTCCGGGGTATAGTCCGGGAAGGGAATGATGTGGGGGAACCGGGAGCGCAGGCCCGAATTGGCCGTAAGGAACTCCTCCATCTCCCGGGAATAGCCTGCCAAAATCACCACCAGGCTTTCCCGGTGGTCCTCCATACCCTTCACCAGGGTGTCGATAGCCTCTAAGCCAAAGCTGTCGTCTTTGCCCCGGTACAGGGCGTAGGCCTCGTCGATGAACAGCACCCCGCCCAAGGCCGCCTGGATGGCCTTTTGCGTCAGGGGGGCGGTGTGGCCCACATACTGGCCCACCAGGTCGGCCCGGGTCACCTCTACCAGCTGGCCGCCGGAAAGCAGGCCGATGGCTTTCAGGTACCGGGAAACGATGCGCGCTACCGTGGTTTTGCCGGTGCCGGGGTTGCCGGTAAAGATCATGTGCATAGAGGGGGAGTCCGCTTTCAGGCCCCGGGCCCGGCGCAGCTGCTGTATCTTAAAATTGTCCTCTAAGGACAAAATGTAATCTTTTACCGAATCCAGCCCTACAATCTCCGCCAGCTCTTGCTTGACCTGCCCCAGGGCCGCCTGGCTGGCTTCCCCCGCCGCCTCCGGCGTTACGGAGGTTTCCAGCCCGTTGTGGGTATAGGCGATGCGCAGCCCGTCCTGCCCGGGGAGGATCCGCCCTTGCTGAGGGCTGGGAAGGGCCTTGCGCAGCTTTTCCTCGCTAAGGGCCCGGTATAGAAGCTCGGCCCCCTGGCCCAGGGCGCCTGCCCCCAGCGCCGGGGAAAAGGAAGCGGCCAGTGCCTGTACGGCCTCCTGCCCATAGGAGAGGGTAAAGCCCAGCTGCTTCTGGGCCCGCTGGCACAGCCCCTGCAAAGCCTGCCCCGCTATCTGCCCCAGGCTTTCCTGGGAGAAGGGCCTGGTGGAAAGCAAATCGTCCAAAGCGGCCAAGAAGGGCCCGCCGAAAGCATCCCCCAGGCGGGCCTCGGACTGCTCGGTGATCAAAAACAGGTATTTGCCCCCCACAGACAGGGTAGATACCGCCCCGGGCGCCAAGGCCGTGCCAATATCCGCCAAAATGCCCTTCTGCTCTACATACCGGCCGGGCAAAGGGGCCTCCCCTTGCCGGAACAGGGCGGACACCATGGAAAGCACCGAGGGATGGCACTTTTCATAAGAGTCCAGCAGTAGGGCGCTGGCCCCGCCTTTCAGGGCGGCGTACAGGTCTTGGACGAAAAGCTTTTCCATCCCGGCGGCGTTATAGGCAGAGAGGTCCAGCGGCGCTGTCTTGGGGCTTTTCAGCACCCCTTGCCGGGCCAAAGAGGCCGTCATGGCCCGGACGGCGCTGTGCCGGCCTGTACCTTTGGCCCCCAGCAGGGCCGCCCGGCAAAGGGGGGCCTTCTGGTCGGCGCCGGCCACAAAGGGCCGCTTGAAAGCCAGCGCAAGGCCCGCGAGGAAATCATCCTGGCCCAGCACCTTGCAGGCAGTTTCCACACGGGCCGCCTCGAATGCGGCGTCCAGGTCGGCGGGCGGGCCGCCGTTGCCCGCCGACTGGCTTTCTGCCCCATCCTCCTCCAGGCGGCGCTGCAGGTCCGCCATGTCGGCCTTGGCCTCTTGGGTCAGCCGCTGTATGCTCTCCTGCAAAGATTGGGACAGCCCTCCGCCGGCCTGTTCCGCCGCCGCCAATGCGTTGCCTGCCTCTGCCAGCCGGGAAGAGGCCTTTGCCAAGCCTTCTTCCGCGGCGGCTAAGGGCTGGGGCGGTTCTTTTGCGGCGGGGGCGTCTTTTTTCTGGGCCGGGGCTTCTGTAAGGGGCGGCTGGGCATGCTTTGGGCCGTTCGGCGCGGCAGGCGCCGTATAAGGCGGTACGCTTTTGAAGTGCAGCCTCCCGCCCCGGAACATGGACTCCAGAATCGAATCGATGTCGTTCTTCACAATGGCAGCTCCTTTCGGTTGGGTTTCACAGCAGGGGGTCCAGATCCTGCAAAATGGCCTGTAGGTCCTCCACATCCAGCTGGCCGGGGGCGGAAGCGTGTTGCCCTGCGCCAAAGGTTATACAGGAGCCAAACACCCCACCCGCCACCCGGCTGAGCTTGCCTAAAGGCCCCATGGCCATGGTGACGACCGGCCCGGCTTCCTGGCTGGCCAGTAAAGTGGCCTGCAGCAAATCCAGCACATCCTGGGGCGTGTGGGGCATAACGGCATATTTGGGCAGGTCTGCGCCCAGTTCCGCCATGTGCAGCAGGGTCCCGGCGATTTCTTCCACAGGCGGGGTTTTCTGAAAATCATGCTTAGAGACCACTGTGGCGACGCCCCGGCTCTTGGCCTTTTCAATCAACCGCTTTGCCCGCCCTTCCCCACAGGCAAGTTCGATATCTATCAGCTGGAAGCCGTCCTTATCCAGCAGCGCGGAAAGGGCCTCCTCATAGCCCTGGGGATCCAGCTTGCAGGCGCCTCCCTCCCGCTGGGTGCGTAAGGTGCATAAAAGGGGCTTCCCTGCCAGCCGGGGCGGCAACCCCGCCAGGGCCTGGCCCAGGTCTTCCAGGAAACCGTCCATGCGCCATTCGTATAGGTCGGCAGGCAGGACGGACGCCTGGGCGGCTTCCTCCAGCAGGGCGGGCAGGCGGCTTTCTGTAAGGGGCACGCAGATTTTGGGCAGGCCGCGGCGGAAAGCCAGGCCCGCGATATCGTCTGTTTTCAAAGGGTAACTCAACTCCTGGTACGCGCAATTTTCTATAAAAATAAGTATACCCGCCCCGCCGGGAAAAGTCAATTTCCCTAGGGCAAATTCAGCTTTTGTTAAGATTCCCCGCGGTACAGGCAGTTTTGGTATGCGGCGGGCATAGATATCGGAAAGAACCAAAAGGAGGTGGCAGCCGTGTTTTTCGCACAGCTGCTGGACATTCTGTCCAGCTTTTTTTATCTGATCCTGCACGTCACAGGCAGCGGCTCTTTCCCAAAGGCCCTTTCCTCCGCCCAGGAAAAGAAAGCCCTGGACGAAATGGCACAGGGCAGCCAGGCAGCCCGCCGTACGCTTATTGAGCATAACCTGCGGCTGGTGGCGCACATCGTAAAAAAATATTATGCCAGCCAGAACGACCAGGAAGACCTGATCTCCATCGGGACCATCGGCCTGATCAAGGCAATCGACAGCTTTGACCCAGGGAAAGGGATACGCCTTTCCAGCTATGCTTCCAAGTGCATAGAAAATGAAATACTGATGTTTTTCCGGAACGGGAAAAAGAGCGCCCAGGATGTTTCTATCAACGAGCCCATTGACACGGACAAAGACGGGAACGCCCTGACCATCATGGACACCATGGCGGTAGAAGACAATATCATCGACAACATAGATATACGCATGAAAAGCGAAAAGCTGTACGGCTTTATCCGCCAGGCCCTTACCGACCGGGAAAAGGACATCGTATGCATGCGTTATGGCCTGTGCGGCTACGCCCCCCTGCCACAGAGGGTGGTGGCAAAGCAGCTGGGGATTTCCCGAAGCTATGTATCGCGCATTGAAAAAAAGGCCCTGGAGAAGCTGCGGGCGGAATTCGACGGCGGGGAGGGTGGGGCCTAGGGCTTGCCGCCTTGCCTTTTTAAGATACAAAAGGCAAGGGGCCGGCACAAAAACAGGCCGCCCCCCACGCTGGAGGAGTACCTGTCTGCCCTATATTGCACAGGCTGCGGCCGGGCTTGCCCCTTATTAAGCCCCCGTTGCGGCAGGGGCCGGGAGCGGGCGGCTTGGGCAGAGGAAGAATATTCCCAGCTGTATGGGGAAGCGTTGGCCGCAGGCGGCGAATGACACCTGGGCCCCATACCCGATTTAAAAAAGATGGGCGGGGCAAGGGCCTTGCCCCTATTCCTCTGGGGGATAAGGGTTGCCGTCCTGGTCGAAGTGGCGTTTTAAGGCCCGTTCGGTGGGGAAAATACTGCCTACCAGCGGCAGGCACTGGGCGATACATATCCAGCCGCCTACGTTGTAAACGGCATCCTTGTCCCGGCCCAGGAGGAGCAGGAACGCCGCAATGGTAAGCGCCAGCGTCACCAGGCCCCAGCGTTTCCACAAGCGCCCTATATATTGATGGGCAAAAGCCCAGGTCAAGTCGTTTTTAGTAGACATTTTGGTGCGGTATCCAAACATGCCGTTGATCCGGCCTGGGATGCCGCGGCGGAACAGGGCGCCAAACCCCAGCATGGTGGCGGGCACGAGCAGGTCAAAAAACAGCATCATAAACCAATGAGACATACAGAAAGCCCCTTTCTTTGACGCCCCTTAAAAAGGGGCTGTTATTTTTTGGGGAAATGCGTTATACTATGCTTATAGGCCAGGGCTGCTGTGAAACGCGGCCCTGGGGAAAGGATGTCATCGCATGGAAAATATTTTCAAAAGCCTGGGCAGGGCCATCGGGCAGAAAAACCACAAGGCCGCCAGCCTGAACCGCATCCGCACGGTCATCCGCTGTGAGGAACGGGCCGCGCAAAGGGAGTATGCGGCCTTGGGGCGGTATTATTATAACAGCCTGCGGGACCGGGCCGACCCTATTACAGAGCCCCACTGTGTCCAGCTGGACGGGATCGAGGCCCGGCTGGAAAGCGCCCTGGATAAGATGTGCCAGCTTTCCCAGGAGAATGCCATCGGCTTTATCCAGGCGCCAGGCTGCCCCCAGGCGGAGCTTTGCGAGGAGGTGGACCTGGCTGGCATAGAGGTTTACGACCAGGACCCCGCGCTGGAAGCGGAAACGGTTACAAAAGAGGCCACGGCCCCCCGGGCGGCGGAGGCAGCCGCTCCCCAGGAGGACTGCGACCTGCCTTTCGAGGGCTGAACGCCCGGGCAGTAGTTGGGAGGGGACATAGGGAATGTCAACGGAGATTATCAAGGATATCATCTGCCCCCAGTGCGGGGTTTCCCAGAAATACCGGCTGTATGCCAGCATAAACGCCAGGGACAACCCCGAGCTGAAGCAGCAGGCCCTGGAGGAGACTGTTTTTGACTGGCAGTGCCAGCGGTGCGGGTATTTCGCCGCCATGGCTTACCCGTTCCTGTACCTGGACCCGGATGTGGGCTACGCCATCTGCGTCACGCCCGGCGGGGCGGGGCCTGGGGCCGAGGCCACCCCCCAGGTGCAGGATTTCGTGAAACGCCGGGTGAAGAACTTGGCCGAGCTGAAGGAAAAGATCCGTATCTTTGACACGGGTATGGACGACGTGGCCGTAGAGGTGGTGAAAAACGCCCTGTGCACCATCATCAAGAATAAATACGGCGGCAGCCGCGTCCACGCCTATTTCAGCCGCATCGGGGGCAATGAGATGGAGTTTGCTATCTTCATTCCCGGCAGGCCGGACCCGGCCCGGCATTCTACCCGCATGGAAGTCTACAAGCAGGCCCAGGAGGTGCTGCGCGCCCTGGACTTTACGGACCCCCCGGGGTTTGCCGTCATCGACGCCCGCCTGGCCAGGCGGCTGATCGAAGAATACCACCAGGGGTAAGCGCGCCCAATCCGCGTCTGTACGTCCAAACAGGGCGGGGGGGGGACAGGGTCCCTCCTGCCCTTTCGTGTTTGGTATAGCCGCGCCGCGCGGGCTTGCGCTGTATAAACCCTGGTATAAGGGGGAAAGGAAGCCGGCTATGCGCGCGCCCCACATATCAATCCTTCTTTTTGGCGGATATGAAATTCACGCCCTGGTCAGGCGACCCGGCGATGCCCCTGGTGTTGGGCGCGGTAACGTAGTAGGTCTTGTCGCTGAACAGCGGGTAGAACACATACCGTTCCTGCAGGCTGCTTTCCAGCTGGCGGTAAGAGGGCAGCTCGAAGGTGAGGGCATGCAGGTCCGCGTCATACTGCTCGTCTTGCAGCAGGCAGGGGTACGAACTGCTCTCGAAAGCTTTCAGCACCTGGTAAGGCGTGGTGCCCCCGGCCCGCAGGGTGTATAGGGCCGCTTCATATTCCCCGGCGGCGATGCGCTGCTCGAACTCCTCGTCTGGCAGGGGCTCGATATTGTAGGCGTTGCCCAGTTTGCCGTTCCAGGAGACCAGGAAGCCGTTGGCTATGTCGATGGACTCCGCATCGTCCGGGCAAATCACCGTGATGCTGGGCATCTGCTCTGCCTTCAGCATTTCCAGCAGCGAGGGCACCCGTTCCAATACCGTATCGTCCTGGGCGGCGAACAGCTTGGCGCCGTCGGCATAGTAGGGCGAGCGGTTCCATACCACACAATCCGCCATAATGCCCATGGCTTCGTTGCTGTCTTTGTCCGCCCGGCGGTCCAACAGGTTTGCCCGGTCCAAGGTCTTGAAGAAGATCTCCCGGGTGGTCACATATTCCAGGGCCGCGGCCTGGGGATTCAGCAGCAGGCCGGTTACGGCGTCGTCCAATACCTGTACCTGGCAGCCCTGTTCCTCCGCCTGGGAGGCCAGCTTTTCCGGCAGTGTCAATATGTCTGCCTCCCCGTTTACCAGCGCCTGCACCGGGTCCGCCAGCAGGGAGGCGTCATAGTCGATGCGGAAGGTAAGGGAGGCGGGCTGCACATCCAGCGCGCCTTTATAGTGTTCCGACCGGGAAAGCCCAATGGCCTGTTTGCCGGGTTCTGTATTCCAGGAATAGATGGAAGAGAAGGTAAAGGGCCCGTTGGTAATCAGGTATTGCGAGCCCAGGCCATAATGCCCGGCGCTCTCTTCGAAATAGGCCCGGTTGCAGGGCATATAATGCATGCCCGCCGTCAGGGCCGGGAAGTCTGGGTAGCTGCGCTCTAGCTGCACCACTAAGGTCAGGGTATCCTCGGCCCACACGCCTAAGCTGCTTTCCGGGGCCTCCCCCCCGTGGACGGCCCGGGCCCCCCGCAGGATGAACAAGTCGTCAACCGAGGGGGTGGCCGTCTCCGGGCGCAGGGCCCGCTGCAGGGCAAAGACGAAGTCGTCCGCCGTAACGGGTTCGCCGTTGCTCCATTTGGCGCCGCCGCGCAGGTAAAAGGTAAATTGGGTGTCGTCATGGCTGGACTCCCACCGCTTGGCCACGCCAGGCACGATCTGCCCGTCCTCGTCGATGCGGCACAGCCCCTCGAAAACAGAGCCGATGACAACAGCGGCCGATTCCCCCGAGGCCGTCTGGGGGTCCAGGGTATCCACCCCTTGGGGCAGCAGGTACGTAAAAGCCATGTCCCGCTTGTAGCCGCCCCCGCAGCCCGAAAGGGAGGAGAGCAGCAATAGTGCGGAGAGGAAAAGGGAAAGGACGCGCTTCATGGTGAAAAATTCTCCTGTATAATTATGTATTGGGGTTTGGACAGTGGGAAAATGACGGTAAAAGCAAGGGGCCCGCGTAAAAAGCGGAGCCTTTTGGAAGCCCAAAATGCAAAAAGGGACGCAAACAGCGCAGAAAAGCCGCATGGCCTTTCTGCGCTGTTTTGCAGGGCCCTGTGGACGTCCCTTAAGCGGGGCTCAATAGTTTGCAGGCTTTATTTGGAAATATGCCTGGGGATGGGCGCACACGGGGCATACCTGGGGGGCGCGCTTGCCCACCACGACATGGCCGCAGTTGCGGCACTGCCACACGGCGTCACCCTCCCGGGAAAAGACCATCCCGCCCTCGATGTTGGCGGCCAGCTTCCGGTAGCGTTCTTCGTGTTCCTTCTCAATGGCGGCCACAGACTGGAACAGCGCCGCGATCTGGTCGAAGCCCTCTTCCTTGGCGGTTTCGGCAAAGCCCGCGTACATGTCTGTCCATTCGTAGTTCTCCCCGTCCGCGGCTTCCTTCAGGTTCTGCAGGGTATCCCCAACCTGGCCATGAAGCAGCTTGAACCACATTTTGGCGTGTTCTTTTTCATTGTTGGCGGTCTCCTCAAAAATCTCGGCAATCTGCTCGTAGCCGTCCTTCCTGGCTTTAGAGGCGAAATAGGTGTATTTGTTCCGGGCCTGGCTTTCCCCGGCAAAGGCGGTAAGCAGGTTGGCCTCTGTTTTGCTTCCTTTCAGTTCTGGCATGGCGCAAGTCCCCTTTCTTTGAATAAACGCATAAAAACCTTAATAGCGTACCTGGGGCCCGGCGCCAGGGCATTTTTTTAAGATGGTGGCGCCGGGCCCGTCTTTAGGATATTATCCCCCGTAAAAGCGGGAAAGTCAACACAGGGCGGGAAAGTTTCCGGAAATTTTTCTGGGCGGAAATGTAAACTTATCGTGAAGCCCGGGCTGTGGCCGTTGCAAATCTGGGGGGCAGGGGGTATACTTAAAGGAAAGCGGGGCGTGCCCCGGCAAGGAAAGGTCGTGTTGTGTTTTGCTGTTTCAAAAGTTCCAACGGTTTATGTACGGCCGCTATGGAGGCGACAAGCTGAACCTGGCCCTGTTGGTCCTGGGGCTTGTGTTGACCTTCTGCGGCGGGCTGTTCTTCCGCCCCCTGGTGCTGCTGGCAGACTTGGTGTACCTTTACGCCCTGTTCCGCATGTTTTCCAGGAACATCCCTGCCCGGCAGCGGGAATATTATGGCTTCCTGAAGCTGTGGGGCCCAGTGGAGAAATGGGCCCGCTTCCAAAAGCAGAAGGTTGCCCAGCGCGGGGTATACCGGTATTTCCGCTGCCCCCGCTGCAGGCAGCAGCTGCGGGCGCCCCGGGGCCGTGGGAAGATCGAGGTGACCTGCCAGAAGTGCCGCCACGTCTTCCAGCGGAAAGTATGACGGGCCCAACGGCCAGGCCAGCGGAAAAAGGGGAAGGGCTCGACACCGAAAGGGAGGGGACGGAAGATGGACCTTACACAGCTGCGCCCGGCGGATTTCCCCGGGCTTTCATACCCCTGCGCATGCGGGCGCACCCACAGGGTGGGGATCCGGCAGATACACATAGGCGGCGGGTGCATCGGGGCGCTGCCCCAGGTGCTGGAGGGGCTGGGGGTTTCCCACGTCCTGCTGCTGGCGGATAGCTTTACCAGGAAAGCGGCGGGCGACAAGGCCGCGGGCTTGCTGCGGGAAGCGGGGGTAGCTTTTCACGGCAAGCTTTTTGAAACAGACAAGCCCCTGGTACCGGACGAGCGTACCCTGGGCGCGGCCTTGGCCGCGTTGGAACCGGACGACGATGTGGTCGTGGCGGTGGGCTCTGGCACGCTGAACGATACCGCCCGGTTCCTCAGCGCCCGCACCGGCCTCCCCTACGTGATTGTAGCCACGGCCCCTTCTATGGACGGGTACGCCTCTACCGTGTGCCCGTTGATCCTGGACGGGCAGAAGGTCACCAAACCGGGGGTATACCCGGCGGCCATCCTGGCGGATACGGGCATCCTGCGGGAAGCCCCCATGCCCATGCTGACAGCCGGCTTTGGGGATATTATCGGCAAGTACGCAGCTTTGGCAGACTGGCAGCTGGCCTATGCGCTGCAGGGGGAATACTACTGTGCGGAATGCGCGGGGCTGATGGCCCAGGCGGTGGAAAAATGCGCCCGGAACGCCGCCGGGCTGCGGGCCCGGGACAGCCGGGCGGTAGAGTGCGTTACCGAGGCCCTGGTGTTGGCCGGGGTTGCCATGGGCATGGTGGGCAATTCCCGGCCGGCCTCGGGGGCAGAGCACCATTTTTCCCATTTCTGGGAGGTGGACGCCCTGTCCCGGGGGGAAGCGCACCCCTTGCACGGCAACTCGGTAGGGGTAGGGGCGGTGATTTCCGCCAGCCTGTATGAGATGGCCGCCCCTTACCTGCCAGACGGGTTCCCCCTGCCGGACAAGGGGCGCATCCTGTCTTGCCTAAAGGAGGCGGGCTCGCCCGCCGGCCCCAAGGAGCTGGGCATATCCCGGGGGTTGTTCCTGGAAAGCGTGCTGCATGCCATGGAGATACGGGAACGGTTTACGATTTTGCGCTTTTTGGACAGGCAGGGCCTGCTGCCCGCCTGCGCGGTGGAATTGGCCAACCGGTTCTATTCAGAATAAGAAAGGGAAGTGCTTATGCGGTGGAGCGACTTTGAAAAGAACCTGCACGACGACAAAAAGGTACTGCGTACCGGCATGTTCCTGTTGGCTTTCGGGGCGGCCCTGGTGATGCTTATTTTGCGGTTCGACGCGGTGTGGGGCGCCATGCAGGCGGTGTTCAACACGCTGCTGCCCGTGCTGGGCGGCATCGTCATCGCCTATGTGCTGAACGTGTTCGTGCACCTGTTCGAGGACGTGGTCTTCCAGCCCTTCCGCAATTCCAAAAGCAAGCTGTGGATGAAGCTGCGCAGGCCATTGGCTGTGCTGCTGGCTTATGTGGTGGTACTGCTGGTGATGGTGTTCATTGCATGCTTCATCATCCCGGGGCTGATTGAATCTATGGGGGTGCTGGCGGAAACGGCCCAGAAGACCCTGCCCGGGTATGTAAACAGCGGCATGCAGTGGGTGAACCGGTTCGCCCAAGAAAACGACCTGACGTTTATCCAGGACTTCCTGAAAGGTTTTAACTGGACGTCCATCCTTTCCAGCGTGACGAAAGCGACCTCAGACTTTGTCACATCTCTGGTGGGTATCATGTCCAACGTGGCCTCCGGCGTGTTCAGCATGATCATGGGTTTTATCTTCTCCATTTACATGCTGGTGGGCAAGGAAAAGCTGCTGCGGGGGGTGCGGTCTACCTTGCTGGCCTTTCTGCCCTATAAGGCGGCCCGCAGCCTGGGGCGGGTAGGGGCCGTGACCAACCGGGTGTTCTTTTCCTTT
Organism: Oscillospiraceae bacterium; assembly: GCA_910574995.1. GTDB lineage: Bacteria > Bacillota > Clostridia > Oscillospirales > Acutalibacteraceae > Acutalibacter. The sequence continues at coordinate 87,558 of CAJTCS010000009.1, read as the reverse complement.
ATCAAAGGGCAGCTGACCGAATGCGTCATCCTGGGGGTGCTGTGCTATCTGGGCATGATGGTATTGGGGTTGGATTACGCCCTGCTCATCTCGTCCGTGGTGGCGCTGGGGGCGTTGATCCCTATCCTGGGGGCGTATATCGGGGCGGCCGTGGGCGTGGTGGTGCTGCTGCTGGTACACCCATTAGACGCGCTGATCTTTTTGGTTTTCCTGGTAGTCCTGCAGCAGGTAGAGGGCAACCTGATCTACCCCCGTGTGGTGGGGTCTTCCATCGGCCTGCCCCCCGTGTGGACGCTGTTTGCGGTGCTGTTCTGGGGCGGGGTGATGGGTATCCCGGGTATTTGGCTGGGGACCCCCTTTACAGCGGTGATCTACCGGTTGTTCCGCACTTCTGTGCGGGCGCGGCTGCGGAAAAAGCACATCAACCCCCAGGATCCCAGGCTGGTAGCGCCGTCTTATGCGGAAGAGGCTTCCAAAGAAATGGAAGAGGCCGGGCAGCAGGCGCCGGGGGACGCCTGACCGCATACGGTACGGCGCTGTAATATAGTAAACACCCTTGCAAATCGGGATATACCGATTTGCAAGCTGGGCGGCGTAGCCGCCTGGTTCGTAAAGAGGTATTCTGCCTTTTTTGAACCGCGTTAACGATATGGCGCGGAAATTATAAAGGAAGGGAAGATAAAAGGCCGCGCTTTTTATGGCCTTTTATGCGGGTCCCCTATCACATGGCGATTCAAAACAAGGAGGGTTCTATTATGCAAACGATTATAGAGACGAAACAGGGGCGGATAGAGGGCCTGTCAAGCCAGGACGGGCAAACGGCCATTTTCCGGGGCGTGCCCTACGCCCAGCCGCCCATAGGGGCGCTGCGGTTTGCCAGGCCCCAGCCCCGGAAGCCCTGGGAAGGCGTGCTGGCCTGTAAGGAATTTGGCCCCCGGTGCCCCCAGGCCGACCTGGCGTCTATGGACTTTTACGGTAAGGAATTTTATGACCGGATGGTGCCCCCCTGCAATGAGGACTGCCTGTACCTGAATGTCTGGGCCCCGGCGGACGCGGCCCCGGGCAGCGGGCTGCCCGTGCTGTTCTGGATACACGGCGGGGCTTTCATGCACGGCTGTGGAAGTGAAAAGGAATTTGACGGGGAAGGGTTTGCCAAAAAGGGCGTAATCCTGGTCACCGTCAATTACCGGGTGAACGCGTTCGGCTTCTTCGCCCACCCGGAACTGGAAAAGGAAAACCCGGAAGGGGTTTCCGGCAATTATGGCATATTGGATCAGGCCTGCGCCCTGCGGTGGGTGCGGGAGAACATAGGGGCCTTTGGGGGGGACCCGGGGAAAATCACCGTGGCGGGCCAGTCCGCCGGGTGTATGAGCGTGCAGGCCATCGTTTCTTCCCCCTTGACGGAAGGGATGGTGCGGGCGGCTATCCTGCAAAGCGGCGTGGGCCTGCCTGCCCGGCGGTCTACCCCGACGAAAGAGCAGGCCTTTGGGGTTTCCCAAAAGCTGATGGGCCAGCTGCAAGTTACAACGATAGAAGAGCTGCGCCGTGTGCCTGCCAGCGCCCTAATGCAGGCTGCCTATGCCGTGCAGGGGGGCGGGCCCCTGTGCTGGCAGCCGCACCAGGACGGCTGGCTGCTGCCTGGCCATGTGGACGAATTGGCAGAGCAGGGGAAGATACATAGAATCCCTTATATGGTAGGGTGCACTGGGGATGATATCGGCGGCGGCGTGCTGCAAAAGGGCACGGCCGCCTGGTGTGAAAACCTGCAAAGGCTGGGCATGCCCCCGGCTTACCTCTATTTCTTCGACCGCAAGCTTCCGGGCGACGATGCGGGCTCTTTCCATTCCAGCGAACTGTGGTATGTATTCGAGACCCTGCCCCGCTGCTGGCGCCCCTGGGGGCAGCACGATTACGGGCTGTCCGCCGCTATGTCCGGCTATTGGGCCAATTTTGTCAAGTCTGGTGATCCCAACGGCCCAGGCCTTCCGTCCTGGCAGCCCTACTCCCCGGATAACCGGGAACCCTTCGCCTTTTTGTAAAGCCTAGACGCGCAAGGCAAAAAAGGGCCCCTTGGAAAACGGATTTTCCAAGGGGCCCTTTTTTTGTTTGTCGCGTAGCCTGGGTATGGATGGGGGCTCTGGGGGCGCCGTAAGGCAGCTTGGCCTAAAAGAGGCCCGTGGGAAGGCGGATGTCCGCTAAGGGCACCTTGCCCCAAGAGAAAAGGGGGAGCAGCTCTTGGGGGGAGGCGGGCTGGGGCGCGTCCAGCAGGCCTGCCAGGAAAGCCAGCCTGCCAGTGATGTCTTCTGGGGTAAACCCCCGGGCCAAAAGGGCGTCTAGGCTAACGTCCTGGTCGCGCTTGGAAAGGCGGCGGCCGTCTGGGGCCAGCAGCAGGGGCGTGTGGATAAACTGGGGCGGCGTAAGGCCCAGCAGGCCGTATAGGTACAGCTGCCGGGGGGTGGAGGCGAGCAGGTCCCGGCCGCGTACCACCTGGGTGACCCCCATGGCCCCGTCGTCTGCGGCCACGGCCAGCTGGTAGGCGAATACCCCGTCTGACCGGCGCAGGATGAAATCGCCGCAGCCGGCCTGCAGGTTTTGGCTGACAAAGCCGTAATGGCCGTCGTGGAAGGATATTACCTTGTCGGGCACGCGCAGCCGCAGGGCCGGGGGCCGCTTTTGGGCCAATTCGGCCGCCTCTTCTGGGGAAAGGGCGCGGCATTTGCCAGAATAGACGGGCTCGCCATCGGCGGCATGGGGGGCGCTGGCCGCGTGGAGCTCGGCCCGGGAGCAGAAGCAAGGGTACACCAGGCCCATGGAAGCCAGCTTGTCCAGCCGCTGCTGGTAATAAGGCCCGCGCCCCCCTTGGCAGTTGCCCAGGCCGCCTTCATCCCAGGCGAGGCCCAAAAGCTGCAGGTCCTCTCCCAGCTGATGGATATGGGCCGGGCTGGAACGCGCTTGGTCCAGGTCTTCTACGCGCAGCAGGATGCGCCCCCCGGCGCTTTTGGCGGAAAGCCATGCCAGCAGGCAGCACAGCAGGTTGCCCAGGTGCATCCGCCCGCTGGGCGTGGGCGCAAACCGCCCCAGTATAGCCATACCTATCCCTCCTTGGTTGCCAGGGACTCCGTCCCTGAACCCTGCCAAAGGGGCTGGCCCCTGGCCGGGGGCGTTGGGGCAGCTCCCCCATCAGTCAAAGAGGACAGGCAGGCCGGCCAGGTACCGGCGCGTCATGTCCAGCGCCTGGGAGGCGGCGCAGTGGCGGTGCCACTGGCGGGACTTTGTGCGGCCGATGGGGGAACGCTTGGCCACCCAGGTGTCCTTGCCGTCAGACAGGGCGATGTAAATCAGCCCCACAGGCTTTTCGGAGGTGCCGCCCTCTGGCCCGGCGATGCCCGTGATGCCAATGCCGATGTCGGCCCCGGCGCGCTTGACGATGCCCTGGGCCATGGCCCGGGCCGTCTCCTCACTAACGGCGCCGTGCCGCGCCAGGACGTCGTGGGGCACGTCCAGCAAGGCCTCTTTGGCAGAATTGGCATAGGTGACGCAGCCCGTTTGGAACACGGCGGAAGAGCCGGGGATATCGGTGACGCGCTTGGCCAGCAGGCCGCCGGTGCAGGATTCCGCCGTGGCCAGGGTTTTGCCTTGCTTTTGCAGCTCTTGCACCACCAGCTCTTCCAGGGTCTCCACATCCACACTGTAGATGAAGTCCCCCAGCCTGCGGCGGATCTCATCCATAAGGGGCTGGCACATTTTGTCGGCTTCCTCTGGGGTGGGGGCCTTGGCCGTCACCCGCAGCATACATTCCCCTTCTTTGGCATAGGGGGCTAGGGTGGGGTTCTCCCCGTCCATCAGGTCGTCCATCATCTGGGCCACAGGGGCTTCGCCCCGGCCATAGATGTGGATGTTGTGGGAGACGATGACGGAATCTTGGTTTTGGGCAAGGTAGGGGACCGCATAATGGTGCAGCATGGGGGCAAGCTCGGAGGGGGGGCCGGGCAGCATGATGATGGTACAGCCGTTTTCCGCCTGGAAAGCGCAGCCGGGGGCGGTGCCGTTGTCGTTTTGCAGCACGGTGCAGCCCTCGGGCAGCCAGGCTTGCTTTTCCTGGTTTTCGCTGACTTTTTTCTCATTAAAATAGTTTTGGATGCGCTCTAGGCTCTCCTGATGGAGCGCCAGCTTTTTCCCGGCGGCAGCGGCGGTGGTCTCTTTCGTAAGGTCGTCGGCAGTGGGACCCAGGCCCCCGGTCATGACCAGCAGGTCGCTGCGGGAGATGGCCGTTTCCACGGCGGCGCGCAGGCGCTCTTCGTTGTCGCCCACCACGGCGGAATACAGAAGGTTGATGCCCAGCCCGGAAAGGGCCTGGGCCACGATGGCGGCGTCTGTGTTCACCACCTGGCCTAACAGCAGTTCCGTGCCTACGGAAATGATCTCAGCGTTCATAAGCTCCTCCTTGTCAAGGGGGCGGGGCTTCCGCCCCGCCGGCCCAATATCATAGAGCCCGTTTGAAAAATCGGGGCGCCGCCTTTATGCCCATGCACGGCGTCTCCAAGGTTGGGGGCCGTACATGCCCCAGCCTTAATAGCCCGCCTGCCTTGCGCAAAAAACCAGCGCCTCTTCTATTTTCAAACAAGCCCTGCCTACTTTATGTATGGAACAGTATAGCAAATCCTGGCGGCACAGTCAATCGGGCCCCCGCTTTACAGGCAGTGGCCGAACAACCTGTCCAGCCAGGCCGCGCAGAGGCCCAGCCAGCGGGCGTTGTAGTCGTCCCGGCTGCCCGTCTCCTGGGTGCATATGGACATGCCATGGCCCCCTTCTGGGAACAGGTGGGCCTCGAAGGGTACGCCCGCCCGGCGCAGGGCGGCCATCATGGCCAAGGAATTTTCTACAGGGACGGCCTGGTCTGCCACCGTGTGTCACAGGAATGCCGGGCAGGTCTCCCCATCCACCTGTTTGTCCAAGGAAAAATAATCGTAGCCAGGTTCCCCCGGCTTACAGCCGCTGACGTTTTCCATGGATTCTGCATGGGCAAAAGGGCCCGCCGTGACGACAGGGTAACAAAGGACCATGGCGTCCGGACGGTTGCAGCCGTTGGGGAAATCGTAAAGCCGCAAAAGCCCAGGGTCGTTCCACATACAACCCAGCGAGCCGGCCAGGTGCCCGCCGGCAGAGAAGCCGCACACAGCGATGTGGTCCCCCTCAACGCCCCACTGGGCGGCGTTTTCCCGCAGAAGCTGTACCGTGCGGGAGGCTTCGGCCAGGGGGAGGAAGCCTTTGGCCTTTTCCCCCACGGAATAATGCAGGGAAAACACCTGGTACCCCCTGGCAAAAAAGGCCGCGGCCACAGGTTCGTCCTCCCGCTGGGAGCAGAAACGGTAGGCCCCGCCTGGGCACACCACCACGGCGGGGAAAGCTTTCCGGCAGTCCTCCATCTCGGTGAGGGGTGTGTGGAGGTAGCCCGTTACCTCCCCGTCGGAATGGGCAAAGGGCTTGAAATGGATAATTTGCATAGGCTCTCCTTTCCGGCTTGTGTTTTCCCGGGATTTCGGATACACTTTATATAGAACGGGCGGGGCAAAAGGGGGTGAAAGGGTAAATGGGTCCTTATGAATATCTGGTAGAGACCATCGTGGGCGATTACGCCTATCTGAAGCGTACAGACATCTATGACCCGGGCGAGCCCATGATGATTGCCATGGCTTTGCTGCCCGAGGGCACAGACGTGGGGACGCGGCTTTTGTGGGAAAACCTGGCATACTCCATCATCGGGTGACGGGCGTCACCCGAGCGGGAACGCGTCGTATGCCTGGCCGTCCAGGGTTTTCCAAGTGAAAAGGCCGTTTTCCAAGGTCATATACCCGCGGGCGGAACCTTCTTTGGGCAGGGACACAGAGCCGGGGTTCAGATAACGCCACCCCCCTGGGGCCTCTTCGTTGGCGGGGACATGGGTGTGGCCGTGCAGCAGCACGTCCCCAGGGCCCAGGGGCGGCGGGTTTTGCAGGTTATACAGGTGGCCATGGGTGGCGAAGACCATGTGCCCGTCCGCTTCCAGCAGGCAGTAATCGGCCAACACCGGGAAGTCCAGCACCATTTGGTCCACCTCGGCCTCACAGTTGCCCCGTACGCAGAAGGCCCGCCCCTTCTGGGCGTTTAACAAGGCGATAACCTCCTTGGGGGCATAGCCTTCCGGCAGGTCGTTGCGCGGGCCGTGGTAAAGCAGGTCTCCTAGCAGGAGCAGCCTTCCCGCCTGTTCCCGGCGGAAAGCTTCCAGCATTTCTTGGCAGTACAGGGCGGAGCCGTGCAGGTCAGACGCGACCATCCATTTCATGGGTAATACCTCCTGGAAAAATGCAAAGGCTATATTAGCGCGATAGGCAAAAGGCGTACACCCACGAAAATGGATGCACGCCTTTTCTACTGGCTGGGCCGGCGGGATTCGAACCCACGGGATGACGGAGTCAAAGTCCGTTGCCTTACCGCTTGGCGACGGCCCAATATGCAAACACGGAGCCTAATTGCAAGAATTAAACTCCGCGTTCCTGTGTGGGGTGGGTGATGGGATTCGAACCCACGGTCTCCAGAGCCACAATCTGGCGCTTTAACCAGCTAAGCTACACTCACCATATTGGCGCGCCAAAAGGGACTCGAACCCCTGGCCTACTGCTTAGAAGGCAGTTGCTCTATCCAGCTGAGCTATTGGCGCATAAAATATATCTCAGCACAAGCCCCCAGTAAGGAAGTGGAGCGGGTGATGGGAATCGAACCCACACGACCAGCTTGGAAGGCTGGGGTTCTACCATTGAACTACACCCGCACATACAGCAGCCGGAAGCAGCCCTATACCCACTGCGCAAAATGAATTATACCACAGCCAAAGCCTTTCGTCAAGGGTTTTTTCCCCAGAAGCTGCCAAATGTGCGGTTTATCATTAAGTGCGAAAGAGCTATTTAGCTCGGACGCACTATTTTTTTATCCTAAAACAGCGAGAGGAGGCGGAAAAATGGCGGGAATTTGTTTGACGCTGGGCAAGCGGCGGGAAATCGAGCGGCTCTATAACGAGGACGCGAGGCCGAGCGAAATCGCGGCGGCGGTCGGCGTAACGACGGCGACCATTTACCGGGAGCTCAAGCGGGGCGAGACGGGAGAGCTCGACGAGCATTTCCGCCCGGCGTACTCGGCGGAGACGGCGGAGCGGGCGGTACGGCTCTCTATCAGAAACAGAGGTCGGAGGAAAGCGGAAAAATAAAACCGAAAGGAGATTACTTATACCATGAAATTTATTGTAAAGGTGGCGGTCGTGGAGCCGTGCGGCGGCTTTGGATACCTACCGCTCCGGGAGTGCGAGGAGTACGAGGACGCGGAGCGGGCTCGGCGGGCGTACTTGCGGAAAAATCCGGCCTTGCCGCTGATTATCGAGCACAGCTTGAGCGAGGAGGCCGCGCCGACCAACTTCCAGAAAATCACGGCAAGCCCGGAGGCCCTCGCCGCTTTCCTCCGCTCGCTCCCGGTACATACGGCCCCGTGGGATACGGCTTTTTACCGGGCGTTTTGCGACGATTGCTCGGCGGAGGAGTGCGACGAGTGCAAAAAAGAGGAGCGGGGCAATCCGTTTTGGTGGCTCGGCCTCACGGCGGAGGCGGGTATATGAGAGAATTGATATTTCAAACGGTCTACCGTCTGAACGTGAACAAGACGAAATTTTACAAGCTCGCCAAGGACAGATACCCGGAAATAGGCCCCATGAAAGCGGCGGAGTTTGTAAAATACCCGCGCTCTCGAGACTACGCTCTCGATTTCACAGTCGGCGAGTACCATCACCATTTATTTTTGTCGGTCGTCGGCGGGAAAGCTCGCCTCGGCGACGATTGCTCTACCTACAACGACGACGGCGAGCGGGTCTCTCGTTGGGAGTGCCACGCTCTCACGCTGGACGAGCTCCGGGCGTTCGATATGGTCGAGGAGGTCGGAGCATGAGCGGCGAAAGTGGCCACAAACGAATTATAGACGTAGCTTGCGGGAGCAAAATGTTTTGGTTTGATAAACATAACCCCGACGTGGAATTTTGCGACAAGCGGACAGTGGAATATCACGAGTTTTATCCAAAACGGTATATCGAGGTCGCCCCGGATACAGTTTGCGACTTTACCGCCCTCCCGTTTGAAAGTGGCTCGTATAAGCTGGTAGTTTTCGACCCGCCGCATTTGACGAGGGCGGGGGAAACATCGTGGACGGCCTTAAAATACGGAGTCCTCTCGGGAGATTGGAAAGAAATGCTCCGTAAAGGTTTTGAGGAGTGCTTTCGAGTGCTGGACGACGACGGCGTTTTAATTTTCAAATGGTCGGAGGTACAAGTCCCGCTCAAAGAGATATTACCGCTATCCCCGTACCCGCCTCTCTTTGGAAACAGGAGCGGGAAAAACAATAATACTCATTGGCTTTGCTTTATGAAACCGAAAAGAGAGGGCGGGCCATGAGCGGCGGGGTATGCGCGGATTTCTCCCGGACGTGTGAGGGGTGCGAGCTCGTGCTTTCGGAGCCGTGGGCAAAAGGCAAGACGGGGTATCGTTGCGGGGCTCCGGGGCCTCGGCGGGGCTATACCGTCGGTATCGAGAGATTTTTTCCGTATATCCCGGCGTGGTGTCCGAAATTGATAGCAGAAAGAGACCAAGAAAATTAAGGAGGTCGTACAAGTGAACGGAATTAGCGAAAGAGTCCGGCTCATGGGAGACTTGCAAGCGGCGGTAACGGAGGCTTTGACCGGGACGCTCCGGGAACGAGGTCGCGGCTTTGCCTCGGAGCGGGAGGCATGGGCGGAGCTCAAAGAGTGCGTAGAGCGTACCAAACAAATGCACTCGGCGATTGAGAAAGTCCATAAGGAAATGTGGGACGCGGTAAAAGAGCGAAACGGCGACGCTTTTACCGCCCTCGCGCAAGAGTTCGAGCGGAGCGCGACGCGGCTCGCCGAGGAGTGGGCGCAAACGTCCGCCCTCGCAAAAATCGCCGTTCTCGGCGAGTCGGTATATATTCCAGCAGACGAGCCGGAGGGCGAACAGCCGGACGGACAGACAAATGAGGAGGTAGCAGAATGAAAAAGGTTTATTCTCAAAAGGCGAGTACGGAGGTTTTCGCACTCGCGCCGGAGCAACTCGCAGTATTCAAGAGCGCGGGCTACGAGACCCCGACGGCGGAGGAGGTTATCGCCGACGCGGGCGCGGTCAGGCTCACGCCGCCGGAGGGCGAGCGGGCGTATGTGGCCTTTGACTTCAAGGCGGGCGAGTTTTTCGTCCGGGTCAAGACGTGTACGCTCCGAGGGAACGAGTACGGCGCTCTCGTGGGCGAAATCGTCAAGGCGGCGCTCCTCAAGGGACAGGCGGAGCGGGCCGACCCGGACAGGCCGAAAGCGGCGGCTCCGGCGGAGGGCGCGACCGCCTCCCCATTTGCGGCGCTCTTGACGGAGGGCCTCAAGAAATCGCTCCTCGGGTCGCTCATGAGCGCGGCCTTTATGCAGACAGCCCCGACCGCTCCCCCGGCTACGCCTCCGGCGGCGGGGGCCAGTAGCGAGGAGGTCGTCGAATGAGCCGGAAAGCGGCGGGCGTGGGAGCCCCGGTAAACCGCGCTCGGCGGGCCGGGCCTATGAAATTATACCTCGTCCGTCACCCGGAACACGGAGAGACGACCGTAAACGGGCACACAAAGTACGAGGCCGTGCTCGTCGTCGCCCGGAAATGGGGAACGCGCTGGACAAAGCTCGCACGGGAGGCCGAGTTTATCGAGCTTTTCGACGAGACCATGTTACCGGGCGAGGAGGCGGCGGAGAATGGAACATAAGCGCCCCCGCCGCCCGCTCGATATGAGCGATTACCTCCCATTTATCGCCGGGGCGATTGCTCTCGTAGCCGCTACGCTCGTCATAACCTTATCGTTTGCGAGCGCAAAGCTCGCCGAGGTCATGTACGGAGCCCCGCCCTCGGCGGAGGTATCCGCTCCGGCGGCGAGCATGGCTCCCGCTCCGACCCCGGCGGCAACGCCAGAGCCGGAGCCCGTCTCGCGGTACGCGGCGGTCGAGCTCACAGAGGAGGACGCTTATACCCTCGCTTGCCTCGTCTACCATGAGGCACGGGGCGAGCCGTTCGAGGGACAAGCCGCCGTTGTGGAGGTCGTGTTTAACCGTTGCCTCTCCGACGCTTTCCCGGATACGGTCGAGGAGGTCGTCTTTCAGAAATACGGCGACGTGTGGCAGTTCTCCCCCGCGCCCTACTTATACACGGCGGAGCCGAGCGAGGTACAGTATAGCGCGGTCATGTACGCATATAACGCCGAGGAGCCCGTCGTCACGCCGGAAACCGTGTTTTTCTCCACGGAGCCGTATAACGAGCACATTACCGCAATTATCGGAAACCATTATTTTTGTGAAATCGGAGGGTAACAAAATGAAATCGGTATCTATCATCAAAAATTCGACCGTCCTCTCCACCACGGACGCGGACAAGCTCCGCGAGCGGCTCAAGGCGCAGTTTGCCGACGGTCTCGTACTGCTGGACGGGCGGCTCGAGTATCTCGGGACGGTCGTACTCCCGGAGGCTCCGGCGGCGGTCGGTATCATGCACAAGCCAGAGGAGGACGTTTGCGAGAGCCCGTTTAAGCTCGTCGAGCGTGTGAGCGGGGCGGTGAGCCTCACGGATATAAAGGCCGCTATCGCGAGCGGGCGCGGCTTTGAGGTTATCCAGCCGGGCGACGAGCTCGAGTTTAAGCTCGATACCGGGGAGGCCGTTACCGCTGTGTGCGGCGGGTATGTCACGCCGACGCGGGCGCGTTTCGTCTTTAAGGACGCGCTCGGCGACGCTCCCATGAACGAGGACGCGACCAACGCGGGCGGCTACTATAAGAGTAAGGGACGGCGGCACGTCCTCGAGGAGATTTACCCGCACTTGCCGCCGGAGCTCCGGGAGGTTATCGAGCCCCGCCCGCTCGTGGAGGTTATCGACGGGGAGCGCGTCGAGTATAGCGACCCGCTATGGATACCCTCCGGGACGGACGTTTTCGGGCCTCACCCGGAGCGGTACGCCGAGGAGCCGGACTCCGTTCAACTCGAGATTTTCAAGACGGAGCGGAGCCGGGTAAAGGAGCGCAACGGGGAAACCGTTAATTGGTGGCTCCGCTCCCCGGCTCGGGGCTACTCCGCTAACTTTGTGGGTGTGTACACAGGCGGCGCGGTCACCAACGCGAACGCGCACTATTCGCTCGCTTTCGCGCCGGGCTTTGATATGTAAAATTCGGAATTACAAAACCTCCCCGGCTCAATGCCGGGGAGGTAAGGCAAAGGGGGAAACGCTTTTGATATGGGAAACGTCATGGAAAGCCGACCCGCGAGCTCGAGACGTAGCAGACAGGCATTATAACAGGCAAAAGCCGGGGACTCCTCAATTTGTCCCGCCGGGCCGCGCCCTCGTGCTCTACACGGAGACGGAAACAGGCCGCGCCTTTTGGATAACATCGTATCCGTATGCCGAGTATGTGCGCCACGCATGGGCCGGGGCGTGGGTTTGCTCCGCTTTCCGAAATGAGGGCGCGGGCGTAGCCTCGGAAATGATACGGGAGGCCGTCGCCGCTACTCGGGCGCACTTTGGAGAGCCGCCGGAATTAGGTATGATTACATTTATCGACAGGCGGAAAGTAAGGCCGACAATGGTGCACGGCGCTAAAACGTGGGGCCGTACCTACGAGCTCGCGGGCTTTCGGCCCGTCGGGGAAACAAAGGGCGGGCTACTTGCCCTCCAACTCCTCCCCGCCGATATGCCGCCGCCGGAGAAAGCAAGAGGGGCGAGTATATGAAACGGTTTGCAACTCCCGGAGTACAACGGGAGAAATGCCCTCTATGCGGAGGGGAAATCGAAATATCAGAGTTATATCAATATTCCCACGATTTCAAAATAACAAAATCGGGCCGCATTTCTAAAAGATACATAAAAAGAGATTGCGGCTCAATGGAGGCAACGGTCGCCGGGTGCGAGTGCGGCGCAAATTGGGGAATTGGGGATTTCGATATAACGCCGGAGGGCTATTTTGTAGATTACAAATACGAGGAGGCCGAAAAATGAGCGTATGTAAAGGGTGCGGCGCTCCACTGGAATGGATACGGACGGAGGCGGGGCGCACTATGCCCGTAGACCCGGAGCCCGTTTTCATTATCGAGGGCGAGGGGAAAGACCATTTTATCACGGACGAGGGCGAGGTTATTACCGGGCGGCGGGCCTTGCCGGAGGAGGAGCGCCGGACGCTCCCGGTTGCGTTCGTCCCCCACTGGAAAACGTGTACCGCCGCCGACCGCTTTCGGCGAAAATAGTCGGCGGGCAAAAAGAAAGCCTCCGGCACTTTGCGAGAGCGCCGGAGGCGTAACCGCCCCGAAAGGTGATTACTTATACCTTTATTATAATATCACACTCCGGGGCGGTTTGCAAGGGCGAAAAAGAGAAAGCGCAAGGCGCTTTTTCGGGCTCGTATGGAATATTAACTAACCGACCAAGAGGGGGACTCCCTCCCTCGCCTCATTCCCTCAAAACAAAGCAAGCAAAACGCCGCCGAGGGTGAGGGGGTGCGCGAGGGGGAGAGGGAGGGGGCGATATATGAGCCCTCTCCCCCTCGCAACGGGTAAACGCTCGGAGGTATAAGCATGAGGACAGTCTATCGGGAAAAGCGGTATTATTGCGGGGAATATCTCGACGTGTATATCTTCCCTACGTTCGAGACCGGGCGGCGGAGCTCGGGAGGGCGGAGAAAGAGAAAGCCCTCCTCGGCGGCTCAAAAGAAACTCAATCAGCGGCACAGGGAGGAAAAGCTCGCCCGCCTCCTCCACACGAATTTTACCCCGGAGGATTTAGAGATACACTTGACGTATACCGTCCAGCCGGAAAGCGACGAGGAGGCCGCTCGCCACTTGCGGAATTATATCCGCCGGATACAAAGGCTCCGCAAAAAGAGAGGGCTCCCGCCGCTCAAGTACATAGTCGTAACGGAGCGGGGCAAAAAGGGCGGTCGTATCCATCACCACATCACGGTAAACGGCGGTATCGACCGGGACGAGCTCGAAAGCCTTTGGGGGCTCGGCTATGCAAACTCCCGCCGCTTGCAGTTCACGGAGAACGGCCTCGCCGGGCTCGCGCACTATATCACGAAATCCCCGGTCGGCTATAAGGCGTGGAACGCCTCGAAAAACCTCGTAGACCCGGAGCCGAAAACGCGGGACGGGCATATCTCCGCGAGACAGGCGCGGGAGCTCGCACGGGACACGACCGACAACCGGGAATTTGAAAAGCTCTATCCGGGCTATTTCCTCGCCGACGCTGGGGCTTTTCACAATGACGTAAACGGCGGCGTTTATCTCGTCGCCCGGTATTACCGACAGGACGGGAAATTTATCAAGCCAAACAAGAAAGGGAGGTCTCGAAAATGACAGTAAACGAATTTGCAAAGGCCATACACGAGAACGCGGTCGCGCACGGGTGGTATGATACCCCCGTCGATTTCCCGGAGGTCGCGGTCATGGTACACGCGGAAATCTCGGAGGCCGTCGAGGAGTGGCGCGAGGGAAATCCGCTCGTCTATGGGACGTGTGCGCTTGCGGCGGAGGGGTGTAAATTCTTCGGCGTGTGCGATAGGGTCGGACAGCCGGAGGGCGAGGGCGTAGACGGCCCATGCAAGCCGGAGGGCGTAGCCGTGGAGCTTTGCGACGCAGTTATGAGGATTTTCGATTACCTCGCCTATTCGGGCGTAGACATTGAGGCCGTGCTCGAGGCGAAATACGCCTATAACACCGGGAGACCGTATCGGCACGGCGGCAAAAAACTGTAAAAGCGGCGGAGCCCGCGAGAGGAGGCAAAAAATTGATAAACTATTTCGACGCGGCGGAGAATACGCTCCGGGGCCGGGGCTATCTCGACTCCGCCCTAAAAAACCTTGAGCGCCGGAGAGAGCGCATTATCGCGCATGGTGGCCCGTCGGGGTATCCGTCGCCGGATTTCTCCAAGCCATACGCCAGCACGAGCGCGGTAAACGACACGCTCGCGGAGTGCCTCGAGCTCGCGGAGGTCGTCCGGGAAATCAAGGCCACGGAGGAAAAGATACAGGAGATAGACGCGGTTATCTCACAGCTCGGCGAGGCGGAGCGGGATATTATCCGGCTTTGGTACGTTGAGGGCAAGAGCAAAGACGAGATAGCGGCGGCGGTAAACTATGCCTCCACGCGGAGCATATACGACTTGCGAAATACAGCCGTCGCGGAGTTTGCGCTCCGCTATTTCGGCGCGGTCGCGCTCCCGTCTGTATAGTCTTTTATAGCGTTTTATAGCGTACTAAAAAAAGAGTACATAGATTTTTGCTTTTAGCCCGTGTTATCATGTACCCGTAAAGAGAGGTCGAGGGAAAGCCTCGCCGCCGTGCGCCTCACATAGCCACGAGCCCGCCGTACACGAGAGGGCTTGTAGCTATGCGGGGCGTTCTCTTTGCACAGACAGGGGGCGCGAATAATGCGGGCATTTGCAAAAGCCTTTTACGAGTCTCCGGCGTGGCGGAGCACACGGGCGTATATCATCAAGCGAGACGCGGGGCTTTGTGTCCGTTGCGGTGCGCTGGGGGTTATCGTCCACCACAAGAGGCCGCTCACGCCGAGCAACATCGACGACCCTCTCGTCTCGCTGAACGAAAACAATCTCGAGACGCTTTGCCGCGCTTGTCATGCCATAGCGCACGGAGCCGCGCCGCCGATAGCGGACGGGCTCGCGTTCGATGAAAACGGGAATGTCGTCGAGGCCGCGCTCATGCCGCGACCGCAAATCGACGACGACGAATTTTATTAACCACTCCCCCCCACTCCCCACGAAAAAGAGGCGGCGCTCGTAACCGCCTCTCAATCCCCTTTAGAACCGCCCCGAGCGCGTACATGAGGGGGGGTATAAGGCCAAAAGAGAGGAGGCTTACATTATATGGCGAAAAAATATCAAGACATGGATATAGCCGAAAAAATCGAGGTAAAAAAGCGGAAAATCAAAAAACTTTTCAAAGAATTGCCCTCGGACAAGGCTCAATTTGCCGACGGCTTGATAGCTCAATTCGCCGTTACCTCCGTCACGCTGGAACGCCTCGCCGACGAAATCAACAGCGGCGACTTGATAGAGGATTTCGTCCAAGGCTCGCAGAGCCTACGGCGTGAGTCTCCGGCCCTCAAGAGCTACAACACGACGATAAAATCCTTTACCACGCTCTCGAAAAGCCTCCTCGACCTCCTCCCCGAGAAAGCACAAAAACAGGCGGGTAATGAGCTCATGGGCTTTATTACACAGCCGAAAGCGGCGGGCAAGCCGTGAATTATGTCCGCGAGTATTGGCGGAAAATCGAGAGCGGGGAGATAATCACGTCCCGCCGGGTCAAGGCCGTTTACGGTCGCCTCGTGCGGGAAATGGACGAGCCGGGGACGGGCTCGCCCTACTATTTCGACGAGGAGACGGGCGAGCGCCCGATTATTTTCGTCGAGCGGTTTTGCAAACAGTCACAAGGGACGCTCGGGGCTACCCTCGAGCTCGACCTCTTTCAAAAGGCTTTCATACAAACGCTTTTCGGGTGGCTCGAGAGGGCGACGGGATACCGTCGTTTTCGAGAGACACTCTTTCTTGTTGGGCGGAAAAATGGAAAGTCTACGCTCCTCGCGGCCCTCGCCCTCTATCTCCTCATAGCAGATTACGAGGGCGCGGCGGAGATTTATAGCGTCGCGACCAAAAAAGACCAAGCGAAAAAGACGCTCACCGAGGCCGTGAACATGGTAAAGCAAAGCCCGGAGCTCCGGGCCGTGCTGAAAAAGCGGCGGAATGATATTTATTTCCCGGCGACGGCCTCCATTTTCGAGGCGCTCGCGAGCGACTCTAACACGCTGGACGGCCTCAACTCTCACGCCGTCATTATCGACGAGCTCCACGCGATACGAGACCGAAATCTCTACGAGGTCATGAAACAATCGACCTCGAGCCGTCGTCAACCGCTGGTTATCATGATTACCACGAGCGGCACGGTACGGGAGTCGGTTTTCGATAATCTATACGGCTACGCTTGCGAGGTCGCGGACGGGAAAACGGACGACGAGCGTTTCCTCCCCGTGCTCTATGAGCTCGACGAGCGGGCAGAATGGACAGACCCGCAAAAATGGATAAAGGCAAATCCGGGGCTCGGGACGATAAAGCAGTACGCGACCCTCGCCGATTTCGTCGAGCGAGCAAAGAAAAATCCCGAGGACTTGCCCGGCGTTTTGTGTAAAGATTTCAACGTCCCGGAGGTCGCGGCTACCGTGTGGCTCTCGTTCGAGGACATAAAGAGCGACGCGGTTTTCACCATGCAGGACGTATATAATACCTACGCTATCGGCGGGTGCGACCTCTCGGCGACGACGGATTTAACGTGCGCCTCGCTCCTCATACGCCGGAGCTCCGACGACCCGATTATCTACGTCGTCCAGCATTATTTTATACCGCAAAAGCGGATAGACCAACTATCGGAGCATAACTCGCAAGAGGCCCCTTACAAGATATGGGCCGAGCGGGGGCTCCTCACGATATGCGACGGCTCCCGCGTGGACTATTCCATCGTTACGGCGTGGTTTTGCCAAATGCGGGACGAGTTCAAGATAGACGCTTTCAAGGTCGGATACGACCGCGCCCTCGCTGGGTATTGGGTCGATGAAATGAAGTCAAACGGCTTTGATATGTGCGCTGTCGCGCAAGGGCCTTTTACATGGTCTCAACCTATGCGAGAAATGGGCGCGGCTTTTACGGACAAGAAAGTAAATTACAATAAAAATCCTATTCTCGTATGGTGCCTCTCGAATACAGCGGCGAAAAAGAGCGGGGTAAACAATATCCAGCCCGTGAAGATTTCCGACCGCCGCCGTATCGACGGAGCGGTCTCGCTCCTTAACGCGTGGGTCGTCTACGTCCGGGATTTCGAGGATTATATGTACCTTGTGGGGTGAGTGAATGAAAGAAAAACGAGGGTTATTTCAAACGATTTTCGGCGGGCGGAAAGACGACGACAAGGGTTACTCGGCCTATCGGCTCTTGAGCTCGTGGGAGTCTACTTTCGTCCCCTACTCGGGTAACGCATGGGATATAAATACCGTGCGCTCGGCGGTGGACGCTTTCGCCCGGCGGGTATCCACGGCACAGCCTCGGCACGTCCGCACGGACGCGGAGACGACGGTATCGGTAAACGACTACCTCGACCGGGTTTTACAGTTCAAGCCAAATCCGTATATGACGGCCTCCGAGTTTTATTACAAGCTCGCGGCACAATACAAAATCTATAACAACGCGATAGCCTATCCCGTCTTTGACGGGCCGAGGCTGACGGCGATATATCCCATTAACGCGCAGTATTTCGAGCTCCTCGAGTACATGGGCGTTTTATATTGCCGTTTTCGCTTTGCGACCGGGAGCTCGTACATTTGCGAGTATTCCCGGCTTATCCATATCCGGCGGCACTTCCTCGAAAACGATATTTTCGGGGACAGTAACAAGCCACTCGAGACCGTGCTCAAGACCGCGAACACGTTTAATCAGTCTATGAGCAAATTCGCGGAGCTTATCGCAGTTATCCGGGGCGTTCTCGAGGTCTCTAACGCGGTCAAAACGGAGGACTTGAACAAGCGGCGGGACGATTTTATCCGGGACAATCTCCGCATGGAGAACAACGGCGCGGGCGTTATCGTAACCGACGCAAAATATAAATATACGCCGATTTCGGACAAAACGACCCCGATACCCTCGACGCAACTCTCCTATGTCAAAGAGGAGATTTACGACTATTTCGGGGTATCGAAAGAAATCGTCGAGAATACGGCGACCCCGGCGCAAGAGTCCGCTTTTTATAACGGCGAGATTTCTCCGTTTTTCCGCAAGCTGACACAGGCGTTTACAAATTGCATTTTTACGGAGCGGGAGGTCGGTCACGGAAACCGTATCGTATTCTCCTCCAACTCGATACAGTTCGCGACCCTCACGGAAAAGGTATCGGCGGCGAAATTCTTAACGGAAATCGGGGCCGCGACCCTCGACCAAATCCTCACTATGTTTGATATGCCGACTATCGGCGGCGACGAGGGCTCCCGGCGGGTGCAGACGCTGAACATGGTAAACGCCGAGCTCGCGGACAAATACCAAACAGGCGGCGACGGCCCGAAAAAAGACCCGCCGCCGGAGCCGGAGGGCGGCGGCGAACCGCCAGACGATGAAAAACCGCCGGAGGACGGCGGAGAGGAGGGTAAACAATGACGCTCAAAGACGGGCGGGAATACCGCTCTTTGCAGGATTTTAGCCTCGTCCCCCGCGAGGAGGGCTCCGAGGAATACCGGGTAAAGGGTACGGCGGTCGTGTTCGATACGCCGACCGTGCTCTATGAGTGCGACGGCGTGAAATATTGCGAGATTATCGACCGTCACGCTTTCGACGGGTGCGATACCTCCGACGTGATTTTCAACTACAACCACGGCGGGAAAGTCGTCGCCCGGCTCCGTAACAAGACCCTCGCGCTCCGCGTCACAGAGCGGGGCCTCGAGGTCGAGGCGGACTTGTCCGGCACACAGGCGGGCCGGGAGCTCTACGAGGAAATCGACGGCGGGTATGTCGATAAAATGTCGTTTTCCTTTTCGGTGCGCGAGTCGAAATACGACTCCGTTACCCATACCCGCACAATTACAAAGGTCAAAAAGCTATACGACGTTTCGGCGGTGGATATTCCCGCCTATGAGGAAACGTCTATCTCCGCGCGGAGCTTTTTCACGGAGGAGCACGGGAAAGAGCTCGCGGCTTTGGAGCAAGCCCGGCGGCGGAGAAAACTCATAGCTTTGACGTATTAAGACCGACCAACACTAAAAATTTTTTGGAGGTACAGTAATGTACCCGGCACAGCCGAACACGCCGGAGACGACGCTCGCCGGGTCTCTCACGACCTCCGACACGAGCGTAACCGTCCTCGACGGCTCTATCTTGCCGGACGCGCCTAATATTTTGACGATTGGCGCGGATACCACTACGGCGGAAACCGTCCTCATGACGGCGAAAGCCGGAAACGTCCTCACCATCGAGCGGGGCTACGACGGCACGAGCCCGCGCTCATGGGTAAAGGGCGATATTATCGGGCGCTATTTCACGGCGGCAGACCAAACGGCATTACAAGAAAACGTAAAGGCCCTCGACGCTGGAAAGCCCGATATAGTCCCCTCCCCGGTCGCGGGGAATTTCGTCGCGTTTGACGGCACGACCGGGGCGCAAAAGGACAGCGGGAAAAAGCCGGACGATTTCGCCCCGGCCTCCCACGAGCACGACAAGTATATCCAAAAGCCCGCCTCCCCGGTCTCGGGCAACCTTGCCGCGTTTGACGGCACGACCGGGGCCGTAAAGGACAGCGGGAAAAAGCCGGACGATTTCGCCCCGGCCTCCCACGAGCACGACAAATATATCCAAAAGCCCGCCTCCCCGGTCTCGGGCAACCTCGCCGCGTTTGACGGCACGACCGGGGCCGTAAAGGACAGCGGCAAGAAAGCGGCGGATTTCGCCGCCGCCTCCCATTCTCACGCCGGATACGCGGAGGTAAAGATTTTCCAAAACGTGGCGGTCGCGGCCTCGGCGTGGGCGAATAGCTCCACCTATGCGGGGTATCCGTTCGCCGCCGTTATCTCGTGCGCTGGGGTAACGGCGGAGCACGTCCCGGAGGTCACTTTCGGAGTGACAGAGGCCACGGGCGGCAATTTCGCCCCGGTCGCCCTCTCCGGGGCCGGGACGGTCACGATTTACGCGGCGGAAAAACCGGGCGGCGCGATCACGCTCCCGGTTATCAAATGTGAAAAGGCGGTGTAAGGCATGATAGGCAGAACAAACGCGACGGGCGGAGCGGCGGGGACAAGCCTCTCTCTCGTCGTAACGGTCAAGGCCGGGGCCAGCGTCACGGCGACAAAGGGGAGCCGGACGGTCTCGGGGACGGCCTCCTCCTCCGGCTCGTGTACCCTCAAGCTCCCGGAGGCCGGGACGTGGACGGTCAAGGCAACGCTCAACGGGCAGACCTCCGACACGAAAACGGTTAGCGTCGTCGATAGCTACGCCGTCTCTTTGGCGTTCTACTCGGCGACGATTAACGTAACCGCGCCCTCCGGCGCGACCGTCACACTCAAAAAGGGCGGCTCTACGGTCGCCACAAAGACGAGCACGGGGACGGTCTCGTTTACCGTGACAGAGACCGGGACGTATACGGTCGAGGCCACACAGAACGGACAGAGCACGAGCGGGACGGTCAATGTTGTTTCGAGCACGACCTCGTACTCGCTGACGCTCTCTTTCGTGAGCGCGACGCTCAATAGTAACTCGTGGGCCACAATTCGGAGCGTCTCCGACAATGGACAGGGGGCCAACTATTGGAGCGTCGGCGACCGAAAGGCCGTTACCCTTAACGGGACGGTCGGCTCCCTCACTCTCTCCAACTTTGCGACGTATGCCTTTATCCTCGGGTTTAACCATAACGCGGGCTATGAGGGCTCTAACCGTATCCACTTCCAGCTTGCAAAGACCGCTGTTTCCGGCGGGACAGACGTAGCCCTTTGCGATAGCTCGTATAACTCGACGGGCTCCTCGGCGGCTTTCCGCATGAACACCAGCAACACCAACGCGGGCGGCTGGGCCGGGTCGTACATGAAAAAAACCATTTGCCCGGCGTTCGAGAACGTCGTCCCGTCTGACCTCCGCTCTAACCTCAAGACGGCTACAAAGTACACGGACAACACCGGGAGCGCCTCGACAGCCGAGGCGAATGTAACCGCGACGACGGAAAAATTTTTCCCTCTCGCGGAGTATGAGGTTTTCGGGACTATCACATACGCGAACACCTACGAGGCCAACAAGCAAGCGCAATACGACTATTACAAGGCCGGAAACAGCAAGGTAAAGTATCGGCACGACGCGACGACGACCGCCGTTCAGTGGTGGCTCCGCTCCCCGGGTCGTAGCAACTCCACTTCCTTTGTGCTTGTGTACACAGTCGGCACGGTCAGCTTCGCGAGCGCGCGCTATTCGCTCGCTTTCGCGCCGGGCTTTTGCGTATAATTCGGGCTTTCAGAATTGCGCCCTCAATGGGCGCAATTCCACGGAGAACATAGGAAAAGAGGCGGTGCTATATGAGTGTGCCAAAATCCCGGCGAGGTGAAAGCCCCGCCGACTATCTCGACCTTGCGCGGGAAATCTACGTCTTTACATACGACCGCGTGAAGATACTCCCGAAATCCCACACGTTCTATTTTTCCTTGCCGCTCTACAATGCGGCACAAAGAGCGTATAGGCTCGTGAAAACGGCTAACCTCGTCTATATCGACGAGAAAGCGCCGGACGAGATACGCCGCCGGACTATCCAGCGGCGGAGGGAGCTCTACGAGGACGCGCAAGGCTATTATAATTCCATGCTGGACGTACTCGACCTCGCTTTTATGAGCGTAAACCGTGAAAAGCTCCCGGCGAGCGTCCTCAAGGAATGGGTCGGAAAGATAACCGACGAAATTTCTCAAATATCCAAAATCAAGCGGAGCGACAAGAGCCGATAGGCCCTCGCGCTCCGTTTCGATTGGGCCGTATCCCGTTTCGCCGTTAATTGGTGGCTCCGCTCCCCGAATCGGAGCAACTCCACTAACTTTGTGAATGTGAACACAGACGGCACGGTCAACAACACGAACGCGAACAATTCGCTCGCTTTCGCGCCGGGATTTCGCACGGGCCAGACCGAATAGCTCGAAATGAGTTAAAGCCGCGCCCTTGCAAAAGGGGGATACGACCCCTCCGACCGCCTACGGGCGGGACGACAAATTTATACCGCGACACGGGGAGCCGGACGCTCCTTGCATGGCGGCGGATTGCGCGTTATCGCCGTTTCATGACTCCCCCGTTACGCAATTTAGACAACGCGACAGAGAAAGAATTGTGCGAGGTATTTTCTTTTATGAATAGCGCAGAAAGACACGAGCGGCGCTACCAGCGCCGCAAAGCCGCCCGACTCAAACGGCGGGCGGAGCTTGCGAAACAATACGGAGATTTTGAGCGCGTTTTCTCGTTCGAGCACTTGTACGGCTCCTATCGGGAGTCCGTCAAGGGCGTGGGCTGGAAAGCGAGCACACAGAGGTACAAGGCGAGCGCACTCGCGAACATCAACAAAACGCATAACGAATTACTCGCCGGGCGCTTTCGGTCAAAGGGGTTTTACGAGTTCGATTTAGTCGAGCGCGGAAAGCCCCGGCATATTCGGAGCGTCCACATAAGCGAGCGCGTCGTCCAGCGGTGCCTATGCGATTACTCCCTTGTACCTATGCTCTCCCGGACGTTTATTTACGACAACGGGGCGAGCCTCCGAGGGAAAGGCTACGATTTCGCCGTCCGGCGGGTCTCGGGCTTTCTCACACAGCATTACAGACAGAACGGGCGCGAGGGCTACGCTCTCGTGTTCGACTTCTCGAAATACTTTGATACCGCGCAACACGGCCCGGTATTTCGGGAGATTGAAAAGAGCGGCCTCGACGACCGCCTCGTATCCCTCTCCGAGTATTTTATAAAATGCTTTGGGGACGTGGGCCTCGGCCTCGGGAGTCAAGTCTCACAGATTGCCGCTATCGCGCTCCCGAACAAAATCGACCATTTCGTCAAGGATGTGCTCGGGATAAAGTTTTACGAGCGGTATATGGACGACGGGCTCGCCGTTCACAGGTCAAAGAAAAAGCTCCGGGAGTGCCTCGGGCATATCCGGCGGCTATGTGCCGAGTTTGGGATAAAGCTCAACGAGAAAAAGACGCAGATAATCAAACTCTCGCGGGGCTTTACTTTCCTCAAGGTACGATTTCGGTACGGGGAAAACGGCGCGGTCGTCCGCCGTGCTTGCTATAAGAGCATAAAGCACATGAGGGAAAAGCTCAAGATTTTTCGTCGTTGGGTGGACTCCGGGAGAATGACGGAGGAGGACGTAAAAACGTCCCTCACGTCATGGCGGGGCCACATGAGCAGATTTAACAGCTATTTCGCCGTGCAGACGGTCGAAAGAGAATACCGCGAGCTATTCGCCGCGTAGGGAGGCCACAGTATGGAGTATATCGTCTATAAGCGTTTCAAGGACAAGGGGCTCGACGGCTATTTTAATCTCCGATACGGTACAGTGTGCGAGGAGCGGGGCGGCTACCTTTTCGCCCCGGACGGTCGCCGCATTTGCGCCGCTACGAGTGAAAACGGCTGGGGGCATTTCCGACCGAACACAACCGAGGGCGCTTTCCGTCAAGCTATGCTCGACCGCCTTTATAAGCACTACGAGCGGAGCCCGGCGCTCACCGCCGAGGATTTCGACCCGGCAAAATGGCCCGAGGCCGATAACACCTATTGGAAAAACCTCCTCCGCACTATGCAGACGGAGAAATTAACGGCGTTCTACCGGGCAAGGCTCGGGGAGCCGCCGAGGGAGGGTCGGTAAATGTATAAAGTCACAGTCGAGGGCGTTTTCGCCGGATACTCCGATACGGCGGTTTACGTCAAGGTCGCCGAAAATGGCTCGTATGTCCCGTGCGACCCGGCGGAGGCCGGGGGCGTATGCGTCAAGCTCCCCTATGAGCACACAGACGAGGACGGGAATACGGTCAAGACCGCCGAGGACATTGTTTTCAAGCTCCCCGGCGGGGAGCTCCTCGGAATGGAACAGGAGGCCACGCTCGAGGAGACGAGCGGGACGCTCCTCGTCGAACAGGCCGAGGAGGTAATTAACATTTTGACGGGAGGCGGGAGCGAATGATTACCGTAGAGAAAGCGAGAAAGCTCCGGGCAGTTATCGAGCGGAGTGTATCCGCCGCCGGGCTGGACGACGAGACCGCGCTCGAGGCCGTCGAGCTTTTCCCGGCATGGGAGCCGGGCAAGGGGTACGCCGCCGGGACACGGGTACGGCATAACGGGCGGCTCTATGAGTGCGCGACCGCCCACACGTCGGCGGAGGAGTGGACTCCACCCGCCGCCGCGTCTCTTTGGAGCCCGGTAAAGGTGGACGAGGAGACGGGCCTCGACGAGTGGACGAGGCCGACCGGGGGACACAACGCATATAAAAAGGGCGACCGCGTTCTCTATGAGGGCTCCGTCTACGAGAGCACGATAGACGGTAATACATGGTCGCCGGAGGAGTATCCGGCGGGCTGGGCGGTGATTGCGTTATGAGCGCAGTCTACACGGTCGCGAAAGGCGGCGTAATAATCGCCCGGTTAAAGGCTTTGATATGGGTACGGTTGACAGCTCCCGGCGTTTATCTCGTGTGCGACGAGGACGAGGGCGAGGGCGTTATCGTGGGCGGGGAGATTTATCACGTTCGCGGGTGCGCCCTATTGCCGGGGAAAGAGACCGTCGTACTCGATTACATCGAAGAATAAAAAACGGAGGTAAAGAAAATGAAAGAAAGCGCATTGAAAACAGTTATCGCCGTCGCAGTGGCGGGGGCCACGGCCTACTTTAAGGAGCTCGCCCTCCCGGTGATTATCCTCGCCGTGGTTATGTCTATCGACTATATCTCGGGCATGACGGAGGCATGGATTAGGCGGGAGCTCTCCTCCCGCGTGGGGGTGCTGGGCATTGTGAAAAAGGTCGCCTATCTCCTCGCCGTAGCCGTGGCAATCGTCGCGGATTGGGTCGTACAGACGGCGGCGGGAGAAATCGGGGTAGATTTCGGCGGCTTTTACTTTTTCGGCTTGCTCGTGACAATTTGGCTCATTTTGAACGAGTGTATTTCTATCCTCGAAAACCTCTCGGAAATCGGCGTACCGCTCCCCGCTTTTCTGCTGAAACTCATTGAAAAGCTCAAAAAGACCGTAGAGGATACCGGGGACAGCAAGACCAACTAATAAACGGAGGTAAAGAAAATGAGCAATAGCGCATTGGTGAGCTATACCAAAATCTCACCGAACAGGAACAGCCCGCGAAATCAGGCTATCGACCGTATCTCTATTCATTGTGTCGTGGGACAGTGTACGGCGGAGCGTATCGGAGAGATTTTCGCCTCCTCGAGCAAAGAGGCGAGCTCTAACTACGGTATCGGCCTCGACGGGCGTATCGGTATGTACGTCGAGGAGAAAGACCGCTCGTGGTGTACCTCGAGCGGGGCGAACGACCACAGGGCGGTAACTATCGAGGTCGCCAGCGATACCGCACACCCCTACGCCGTGAAAGACGCGGCTTTCTCCGCCCTCCTCGACCTTTGTACCGACATTTGCAAGAGGAACGGGAAAAAGCGGCTCCTTTGGTTTGGCGACAAGGACAAAACGCTCGCCTACACGCCGAAAGCTGACGAAATGGTTTTGACCGTTCATCGTTGGTTTGCAAATAAGGCGTGTCCCGGCGAGTATCTGTATAGCCGACACGGGGAAATCGCGGCGGAGGTTACAAAGCGGCTCGCGGCGGCGGATAAGCCCGCCGAGCCCACGGCTCCCGCCGGGACGGGAGACAATCCCTCCGCATGGGCCAAGGCCGCAACGGAGTATTGCAAGCGCAAGGGTATTTTTGCCGGGGACGGCGCGGGTAATTTCGACTGGAAAGAGCCGATTACCCGCGAACAGGTCGCCGCCGTGCTCTATCGGACGCTCGAGGCGGCGGGGCTCCTCGAGACGCTCCCGGACAAGGCATAAAGAAAACGGGCGGGGGTTTGATACCCTCGCCCGTTTTTCTTTGCCCTCGGCGGCTATGCGGCCTTTTTGAAATAGACGGCTATCTCGAGGCCGTACTTATCCACGCCGCCCGTAACGGCGAAATCGGAGAGGCCCGCGTATCTATCCATGAGAGGGAGAACGACGGGCAAATCCTTTTTTGCGATATTGCCGACTTGCTCCCCGTGATAAAACACTCCGACGGCGGGCTCGCCCTCGAAATCGTAGACCTCGAGAGAGAACGCTCTCGGGTGAGGCTCCTCCGCCGCTATCTCCCGGAGTATCTCTTGACGGTTACGCGCTGGGCCGTCGTCGTTGTCGTAAGTAACTCCGACGACGCGATAGATACGGCGGTCGAGAGAGGCTCGGCGGGCCTCCTCCCGCTCCCGGCGCTCCCGGTCGGCGGCGGCTTTCCGCTCCCGCTCCTCGGCGGCGGCGAGCTCGGCCTCCTCCGCCTCCCGCTTGAGCTTGCTCTTTTTTACGAGGCGGTATATCAGCACACAGATACCGACCGGGTAAAAAATGACGAGCAAGACGATTTCCCATGCTTTGAGCTTTCGCATTGTAGAACGACCTCCCGACTATATTTTGTGAGAAAGAAATACGACTTGTAAATCTTTATTACAAGAATACATGAAATTCATGTTACAGTCAAGAGGCCACAACACAGGGAGGGCAGATTTTTGAAGATTTACGACTATAACGGTCTAAAGAACGTCGCCGGGGAACGTATCCACCAGCGGCGCACGACGCTACGGATTTCACAAGCCGACCTCTCCGCGCGTATGCAGGTGCGCGGCGTGACTATCGAGCGGGAGGCTATCTCAAAGATAGAGACCGGGGACAGGTTTATAACCGACTATGAGCTAATGACGTTCGCGGAGGTTTTGGGCGTGTCTATGGATTGGCTCACAGGAAAAGAATAACGAAAGCCCGGCGGGATTGCTCTCGCCGGGCTTTTTCGCATAAATTCGAGGAAATCGCTTGACATACTCTCGAGAGTATGCTATTCTTTGAGAAAGAACGGAGGCGGTATAAATGGCGACAGAAAAGAGAAAAACGGAAACCTCCTCGGCGGTAAAGAGGCGGTACAATCAAAAGACATACGGGGCGGTAACGGCATACGTCCCGAAAGACCTCGCGACGGCTTTTAAGGCAAAATGCGCCGCCGAGGGTATTTCGCAAGCGCAAATTATCAAAAAGGCGATAGAGGATTTCTTGAATAGCTGACAAAGGCGAGGGGGACGGGAGGCCGTCCCTCTTTTGATTTCGACGGGGAGGGCTGGACTATGGCGCGGAAAAAGAACACGGAGAAAGAGAAACAGTACGAGCACTTAACGTATAAAAAGCGGCTCCGTCTTGAGGTCATGCTCCGCCAGAAGATACACAAACAGGAAATAGCGAACGAGCTCGGGGTACATATTTCCACCATCTACCGGGAAATCAAGCGCGGGGAGTATGAGCATTTGAATAGCGACTATACAACCGAAACGCGGTATAGTGCAGACAAGGCCGAGGCCGCTTATCAAGCTGGGCTCGCCGCAAAGGGAGCGCCTATCAAAATAGGAAATAATTTCGCCGTCGCCGAGTTTATCGAGCGTATGATTATCGAGGAGCATTACTCCCCGGCGGCTATTTGCGCCCTTTTGCACGAGGAGGAGTACGCCGAGTATGGTATCACCTTTTGCCGGGCCACGATTTACAAGTATATCGACGACGGCAATATCTTCCCGAACGTCACAAACAAAGACCTCCCGGAGCGGGGCGACCGCAAGCGGGAGTATAAACAGGTGCGCGAGAAAAAGCCTCCTCGCGGTCGGAGCATTGAGGAGCGCCCGCCCGAGATTGATACGCGGGAGGAGCCGGGACATTGGGAAATGGATACCGTCGTCGGGAAGAAAAAGACAAAGGCTCGGCTCCTCGTGCTCTCCGAGCGGGCGACCCGCCGGGAGATTATTATACGGATAAAAGACGGACGGGCCGAGACCGTCCAAAAGGCGTTAGACCGCCTCGAGCGACTTTACGGCAAGGCGTTCTATAAGATTTTCAAAACGATAACCGTAGACAACGGCTCCGAGTTCGGCAACGGCGAGGGGATAGAGAAATCTTGCCGGAGGAAAACAAAGAGGACGACCGTTTATTTTTGTCACCCGTACACGTCTTGCGAGCGGGGGACGAACGAAAATATAAACCGCATGATACGCCGCCGCTTTCCGAAAGGGACGGATTTCGACAGCGTAACGGCCTCACAGGTGCAAGCGGTCGAGGATTGGATAAACGGCTATCCTCGAGAGATACTCGGCTACAAGAGCGCCTCTTTCAAGTTCTCGGAGGCTTTCCCGGAGGCCGCGTAAAATATTTTATAGTTTTTTCGCATAAATTACTTGACATTTACGCAGAAGCTGCCAAAAAGGGGGTTTTGTCCAAAAAGCCGGCCCGGGGCCAGGCGCGGGAAAGCAAAAAGGGCCGTACCCGCCCAACCGGCAGGTGCCAAGCCCCTTATAGCTATTCGTCTCTCTTTGCCGCTGCGTAGAAGCTTTAGGCGCTGGCGTTCAGCTTCTTGTCGAGGGCTGACTTCTTTCTGGCAGCGGTATTCTTGTGCAGGATCCCCTTTGCTACGGCCTGGTCAATCTTCTTCACGGCCGCGCGCACGGCCTCGGCCTTGTCACCGGCATTGCCCTCAATGGCAGCGTTGGCCTTTTTGATTTCGGTCTTCAGCTGGGAACTGGTAGCCTTGTTCTGCATGGTTTTGGTGGCAATCACCTTCACACGCTTTTTCGCCGACTTGATATTTGGCATAAGTCACACCTCCTTGCTTTCCAATAGCACAGGGTTTATGATACCATGGAAATCCGGAAAAAGCAAGCCGTTTTTGCATTTTTTCCGGCTAAATTCCCAGTTTGCCGCCGGGAAGCCTTCAAGACTTGTCCCGGGGCTTTGCCACCAGCGCGGCCAGATACCCGAAAAACACGGCTGCCGCCGTGCCGGCCGCGCCGGCTGTCAGCCCTCCGGTAAACGCGCCCAAAAAACCTTTTTCCCCCACGGCTTCCCGCACCCCTTCTGCCAGGGCCCAGCCAAAGCCGCACAGGGGCACGGTGGCCCCGCAGCCCGCGTAGTCCACCAGGGGGCCATATATGCCGAGGGCCCCCAGCAGCACCCCCAAGGTGACAAACATCACCATGATGCGCGCCGGCGTCAGTTTCGTCAGGTCGATGAGCAGCTGGCCCACCACACAGATCAGCCCTCCTACCCAAAAAGCGTGCACATATTCCATAAAAAGCGTCCCCTCTTTCTCTTTCAGCCGATGCGGCCTATACGGCTTATTCTTTTCCAGAAAGGCGCTTTCTATACGGCAAGCTGCACAGAGGGGCTTATCTACGGAAACATAACGCGGCGCCCCTTCCACATCCGTAGGCTTTCTGAGGACAAGCCCGCAAGTATGCATATGTTGGACGGATACCCTTCATAGATAGGGGAAGGCGCGTGCGGTAAAAAATAGGCCGCCGTCATGGTATGACGGCGGCCTGCATTGGAGCGGACGACGAGGCTCGAACTCGCTACCTCCACCTTGGCAAGGTGGCGCTCTACCAGATGAGCTACGCCCGCATTAGGGTTGTTTCAACAACATAGCCTATTATACGCGCCTGGGCGCGGTTTGTCAAGGCTTTTTTCAGGGATATTTCCCGGCTGCAGGCGGGGGCTATAGTTAACGCGGTTCAAAAGAGATATACTGCTTTTGAACCGGGCGGCAAAGCCGCCCAGCGTGCGTTTACTATAAAAAAGTTTTGGGGATGGCCTTGACAAAAAAGAGGAGGGGTGGTAATATGGTAACGGTTCCACATGGGAACGTTACCATATAACGAAGGTAAGGGGGGACGGCTATGGCCGCTGCAGGGGGGAACGTAAAAATGGCGGACGTGGCGAAGCTTGCCGGGGTGTCGCTGACCACCGTGGGCCGGGTGATCCATAAAAACGGCTATGTCTCGGAGGAAAACCGCCGGCGGGTGCAGGACGCCGTGAAGAAGCTGGGGTATGTCCCCAATACCCTGGCGCAAGGGCTGAAGGGCGGCGTGGCCATGGTTGGGCATATTTTGCAGTTCAGCCCCAACATGCTGTTTGCCCAAATCAGCCGGGCGGTAGACCAGGCCTGTACCCAGCGGGGGTACAGTGTGCTGAGTTTTACCAAATATGGCCTGCCAGGGGAGGACGACCGCATTGTCACCGAATTTATCGGCAGGCGCATGAGCGGGGTGCTGATCACTTCTATTTCTAAATTTGACCCTTTGCTGGTGAAAAAACTGGAGCGGGCGGGCATCCCGGTGGTGTGGATCGAGCGGGCCCCGGAGCATGCCGACCGGGTGCTGCTGGACGACCATACAGGCGTATACAACGCCATAAATTTGATGATACAGGCGGGGCACAGGCGTATCGCCTATATCGGGCTGGAAGGGGGCGGCCAGGTGGAAAAGCTGCGCCTGCAAGGGTACCACGACGCCTTGCGGGAAAACGGTATAGACCGGGACCCGGCCCTGGAACAGTTCTCCAAGAGCTACCAGCCCCCCGAGGGGCGCGGGGCCATGGGGCGCCTGTGGGAAAAGGGGCCCCGGCCCACGGCGGTGTTCGCGGCGGCGGACACGCTGCTAAGCGGGGCCATGCAATACCTGTACCAGGCCGGGGTGCGGCTTCCCGCGGACCTGTCTGTGATGGGTTATGACAACACCCTTTCGGCCATGCTTTCGCCCCCGGTAAACTCGGTGGCCATACAGGCGGAGGAGATGGGCAGGCGGGCGGTGGACCTGCTGCTGCGCCGCCGGGAGGAACCGGAAGGGGGGCCCGCAACCCTGTGGGTGGGGACAGAGCTGGTGGACCGGGGCACCGTAGTGCCGCCCCAGGGGCCGTAGGGGGCCAAAACCTTCTGGAAGTTTACAAAAAGCCGGTCAGTAAAAATTTTATATTAAGGATGGTGTCTTGGTATGGAAATGGTACGAGTAGGGATTATCGGCTGCGGGATGATTACGGCGCGGAGGCACGCGCCGGAGTACACGGAGAACCCCCGCTCCCAGGTTGTGGCCCTTTATGACGCGGACCAAGAGCGGGCCCGGGAACTGGCGGCGGGCTATGGCGCAAAGGTATACAGCACAGTGGAGGAACTGGCGGCAGCCCCGGACGTCGACGCCGTAAGCATCTGTTCTCCCAACTACACCCACGCCCAGTATTCCATCATGGCGCTGCAGGCGGGCAAGCATGTGCTGTGCGAAAAGCCCATGGCCCTGGAGCTGGAGGACACCCGACGGATGATGGAAGCCGCGGAAAAGGCTGGGAAGATCTTGATGATCGGCCACAACCAGCGGCTGCTGCCCACCCACCGCAAGGCCCGCGAGCTGCTGCACTCCGGCATGATTGGCAAGGTCCTGTCCATCCAAAGCAACTTCCGCCACCCGGGCCCGGAATACTGGAGCGTGAACCGTTCCAACTCCACCTGGTTCTTTGATAAGGACAAGGCCCACTTCGGCGCGCTGGGGGACCTGGGCGCGCACAAGCTGGACATCATCCGCTTCCTGTTGGACGACGAGGTGGAGGACATCTGCTGCGAGACCGCCACCCTGGACAAACGCTATCCGGACGGCAGGCTTATCGACCTGGAGGACAACGCCTCGGCGGTCTTCCACATGCGCAGCGGCGTGATGGGGACCATGAACGTTTCCTGGACGAATTACGGTGGGGAGGACAACAGTACCATCGTGTTCGGGGACAAGGGCGTTATGAAAGTGTTCGGCGACTTTGCCGAGGACATTGTGGTAGAGCTGCGGGACGGCACCCGGGTGAAGTACCAGGTGGGCACGATCTCTACCAACACCCGGCAGCTGAAAAGCGGCATCATCGACGACTTTGTGGATTCCATCGTTACGGGCCGGCAGCCCACCGTGACCGGAAAGGACGGCCACAACACCCTGGCTGTCATCGTGGCAGGGAAGAAGTCCGCCGCCCAGCGCCGCTGGCTGAAGGTGGAATACTAAAAAAAGGGAAGGGCCCTTTACAAAAAAAGACCTTTCTGCGCATAGAGGGAAGGCGGCCCCGCCGGTGGGCCGCCTTCCCTTATCCCTGCGGGCCGTTTGCCCGGTATACGTCCTCCACCAGCCTGTCCAGGTCGGGAAGGGTACACAGCTGCCCGGCGCGCCTGCGGAACTCCGCCGCGCCCCGCAGGCCGTGGAGGTACCACCCCACATGCTTGCGGGCCTCCCGCATGGCGCGGGCCTCGCCCTTATACCCGGCCATCAGGCCTATATGCTTGCGCATGGTGACCAGCCGTTCGGCAATGCCCGGTGGGGGCAAAATGGTACAAGACTCGGTGAGGTAGGCGTTGATTTGCCGGAACACCCAGGGGTTCCCCAGGGCCCCCCTGCCCACCATCACCATGTCGCACCCTGTCTCCATCAGCATATTCCGGGCCGACTGGGCGTCCGTTACGTCCCCGTTGCCGATGACCGGGACGTCCACGGCCTCTTTCACCTGGCGGATAATGCCCCAGTCGGCTTTCCCCTGGTACATTTGGGCGCGGGTACGGCCGTGTACGGTGATGGCGGCGGCCCCGGCCTGGCGGCAGGCTTTCGCGATCTCCACCGCGTTTTTAGCCGATTCGTCCCACCCGGCCCGCAGCTTTACCGTTACCGGTACGGGCACTGCATGCCGCAGGGCCGCCACCATCTCTACGCAGCGTTGGGGGTCTTTCATCAGGGCGCTGCCCGCGCCGTTCCCCGCTACCTTGGGCACCGGGCAGCCCATGTTCACGTCGAAGCCGTCTGGGCCCAGGTCCATCAGTATTTCGGCGGCCTTGCACACGGCCTGGGGGTCCTCG
This sequence comes from Oscillospiraceae bacterium, assembly GCA_910574995.1. Lineage (GTDB taxonomy): Bacteria > Bacillota > Clostridia > Oscillospirales > Acutalibacteraceae > Acutalibacter. Next base: position 54,985 of record CAJTCS010000009.1, on the reverse strand, counting down.
CCGAAAAGCTGGATGAACACCGGGCGGGCGTCATGGGCTATCCCGGCTATCTCCAGGGTCTTTTTGTCCCCATATACGACGGCCCGGGCGCTGACCATCTCCGTCACGGTATACGCCGCGCCAAAGCCCTGGCATACCTGGCGGTAAGCGGCGTCTGTCACCCCGGCCATGGGGGCCAGGGCGGCCCGGCCGGTTATCGCAATATTGCCTATTTCCATAGATTCCCTCCTGTATCGTGATGCGTTCTGGGCGCGGCTAAAGGCGGGTAAAGCGCCAGGCCGCCCTCATTCCGGCCGGACGGCTGAGAACACCACCTGGGAGGAGCCGGAAAAATGCAGCCCCGCCTCCCGCGTATAATCCTGCTCTTCCAGGGTAAGCCCATAAGAAGGCAGGAATTCCGCCAAAAAGCAGTCGGCCTCTGGCAGGTGCATGTCCCGTATGTCCTGCAGGATGCCCTGTTCGGCCTTGCGGAAATCCCGGTTGCCGCCCCGGCGCTCTTCGATGCACTTGATAGCGGCGGATATCCGGTCCGCCGCCTTTACCAGGGCCTGCAGCTCCTGGTCCCCCGGCATGCCCATGGTCATCAGCCCCCGGTAGACAGGGCGCAGGTCCTCTGGCAGCATGGAGACCAGGTGCTCTACCGCCATCCCTTCTACCTCGCCGTAGGCTTTCCGTATCTCCTCCGAGTGGTACTTCACCGGCGTGGGCAGGTCGCCGGTAATGATCTCCGAGGCGTCGTGCAAAATGGCCAGGGCGGCGGCGCGTTCGGCGTTATATGTCTTGCCAAAGCGGCGGTTGCCCAAAGTGGCCAGCGCGTGGGCAACCAAGGCAACCTCCAGGCTGTGCTCACAGATATTCTCGCTGCGGGTGTTGTGCATCAGGCCCCAGCGGTTTATGTATTTCATACGGGACAGCATGGCAAAAAAGTGGTACATATGGTCAAAGCCCCTCCCTTTTTTGGTTTCCTGCCCCCAGTATACCACAGTTGGGCAAAAGAAGGAAGGGGGCCTTTTGCAAGGCCCCCTTCCCTCTTCGCGGCACGTCCCCAAACCGGTTTGCCGGCCTTGGTCAATATTCTGAAAAGCTGTACAGCCCCTTGCTGGTATGCACCCGGCGGGTGTCGTACACAATGGCCGTGCCCTTGTGCCAAGAGCAGCGCACGAATTCCTCATGGATGTCCCAGGTGCCGTTATCCTGGAAGGTGGGGGAATACAGGTCCGCCGCGCCCTCCTGGCCGCCCAGCACCAGCTTGTCGTTCTCAATGAACCGGTCTACATAGCTTTTGTCCAGGGGGCTGCCGTTGTGGGCGGGGCAGATTACGTCATATTCGGCCTCGCGGGCCTTTAGCTTCTCCATGATCTCCAGGTGCCGCGCCACCGTGGCGCCAACCTCACCGTCCCCGTAGAACAGCAGCACCTGCCCGGCCTCCAGGTTGTCGCCGGTGAACAGCATGCGGTTCTCTTTGTCCAACAGGGCGATATCCCCTTTGCTGTGGCAGTGGATGGCGATGACCTCTACGGTCCGGCCGCCCAGCTGGAACTGGTGGCCCTCGTCTATGTAATGCACCGCAAAGTTCCCGGTGCGGCCACGCTCCTTATAGGCGCGGTAGGAAGTCTCCACATCGTCCGCGGCGTTTTTGTGCAGGAAGACCTGGTCGAAGTAGGGGTTCCCAGCCACATGGTCGATATGGCCGTGGGTGCACACCACCTCTACGGGCAGGCTGGTCAAGGTCTCCACACAGGCCCGCAGGTCGTCGTCTACCACGCCGCTGTCAATCAGCAAGGCTTTCTCCTGGCCCAGCAGCAGGTACATATAGCAGCCGTGCTCGTCAATGATATAGGTGTTTGGGTTGAACTGCCTGTAATGGAAGGGGTGGTTTCTCATGTTGTTCTTTCCTTTCTGCCAGCTAAAAGCTTAACAATAAAATTATAATATCACAAAACCGGCCCATATGGCCTTGCAAGATATAAGTATACTATAGGGCCGCCCGGCTTTTCTATTGGTTTTTCCGCCAGTATCGATGGGGTTTTTGTGTTTTTGGATGCCTAAGCGGCCCTGTAAGCCGGGATATGGCATATTTTCGTGATAAAAACAGCATATTTTAATGATATAAAGGGTATTGCGCCTTGCTGAATATGGTTTTTTGGAAAAGGGCGGCGTCCCACCCCGCGATGTAGGGAACAGGCGAAGGGCAGGGTGTTGTAATATTCCGCCAATAATCCCGGGAAAACAAAACTTTTTATGGGTGTATTGACAAGGGGCGTGATCCGTGTTATCCTGATATACAGAAAAATATGGACCACAGGAGGAACCTGCTATGAAAGTCAATATCGGTACATATTCCTTTGGCGGCATTGCCAGCTATCTGGGCCTGGGCCCCACGCTGCTGGAGAAGTTCCAAACTATTAAATCCCTGGGCTTCGACGGCGTGGAGCTGCTGCCGGTAGACCTGGACAACGACGTGGAGGATATCAAGAAGTGGGCGGCCGAGACCGGCCTGGAGATCGTCTCGGTTCATGCCAAGCCCACCGAGGAGATTGTGAAGAAAATGGCCGCCTTAGGCGGCAAGGCCGTTATCTGGGCCAGCACCGACTTCTGCAACAAGGAGGAAGCCATTGCCGTTGCGAAGGAGCTGGACGCTATGGCGGAGATGGCCGAGCCCTATGGCGTCAAGGTGGGCTACCACAACCACGAGAAGGAGTTCTATGTAGACGAAGGCCTGCCCCTGATCGAGCACATGGCCAACAATTCCAGCAAGTTCTTCTTCCAGCTGGACTGCGGCTGGGCCACTGTGGGCGGCTCGTATCCCCCCAGCCTTATCCGGCGTTTCAAGGACCGCATCGTGGCCATCCACGTAAAGGAGAACTGCAAGATCCTGGGGCCTGGGCCCCAGCCGAAATCCGCCAAGGAAGGCCCCGGCGAGAGCCCCTTTGCCAAGGCGGCCCAGATGAGCCTGGAAGAGCGCCAGAAGATGCTGGACAACTTCAACGCCATGAACGCAGACCCCAAGCGGCAGCAGCGTTTCGCTGTCCAGTGCAAGATGGGCGCGCCTGAGTCCAACATGAACTGGCAGGCCATTAAGGACGCCCTGGACGAGCAGAGCTTCGAGGCTTTCTGGGTTATTGAGCGGGAAGGCTTCTATGACGAGCACGACAAGTGCATCGCAGACGACGCGGCCTGGCTGAAGGCAAATATCAAATAAGACGGCATACGGCGGCCCTCCCCATGGGGAGGGCTTCGCTTTTTGCGGTAAGGCATATTACGGAGAGAGGAGGGGCGGCCATGCAGGCGCTTCCAAGGGGCGGGCAGGAGTTTTGGTTCGAGCTGCTGCGTGCCGATACCCCACGCCCCCTGTGGCGGCCGGGGCTGGAGGTCATTTTCCTGCTGCGGGGCAGGGGAAGGCTGTATTCCCCGGGGCTGAAGGCGGCCTACGCCTTGAACGGGGACGACATTTTTGTGGTGAACAGCTTTGAGCTGCAGGACCTGCAGCTGGAGGCGGGGGGCGCGGCCCTGTCTTTTTCCCTTTCCCTGGAGTTCCTGGCGGCCATGGCCCCCGAGCTGCTGCGGCAGCGGGTGGACTGCCGGTCGTTCCTTTTGGCGGAGGACAAACAGGAGGCTTTCGACGTGCTGCGCCGTGACCTGGCCCGGGCGTTTCAGAACCTGTATAAGCACGAACGGCCGGCCCTGAAAAGCTATGCCATGGCGGTGCTGGAAGACCTGGCCCGCTATTTCCTGGAGGAAGGGCAGGCGGCCCCGCCCGGCCAGGGGGGGTGGGCGGCCCTGCAGGCGGCTGTGCGGTATATCCAAGAGCATTATCAGGAGAATATTACCCTGGAGGACCTAAGCCGGAAGACCTTTTTAAGCCCAGGGGCTGTCTCCCGCAGCTTTACCAGGCATTTGGGCGTGCCGTTCACCAGCTATGTGGCCATGCTGCGGGTTTCCCATGCGGCGCGGCTGATGGCAGGCAAGGGCACTTTGGCCGAGATCGCCTTTACAAGCGGCTTCCCCAATGTGAACGCCATGATCCAGGCGTTTAAGCGGTACCGGGGGGCCACCCCCGGGGAGTACCGCCGGGGCCAAGGGAAGGGCGGGCAGGCCCATTTGGGAGAAGAGGCGGGGGAAGGGGGGCAGGACGTGTTCTCCCCCCTGATGAAATGGGCCGGGCAGCCCGCCGGGCAGGCCCCGCCGGCCGAGCAGGTGCGGGAGGTGCGGGCCAGCCTGGCTTCAAAGGGCAGGCGCATGCCCCAAAGCTGGAGGCGGATCCTGAACGCGGGCTATGCCCGGGGCCTAGCAGACGCGGCCCTGCAGCGGGAAGTGCGGCAGCTGCAGGAAAAGGTAGGCTTCCAGTTTATCCGGGTGAAAGGCGTATTGGACGACGACATGTGCCTGCTGCGCCTGGACATGAACGGAGAGGCCGTTTTAAACTTTGCCTATGTGGACGAGGTGGCGGATTTCATTTTGTCGGTGGGGGCGAAGCCCATGCTGGAGCTGGGGCATATGCCGGGCCTTCTGGCCCAAAAGCCTATCATGGAGACCATGCGTACCGGGGTGTTTTCACTGCCAAAAGACGTGGCCCAGTGGCAGGGGCTGGTAGAACGGCTGGCCAGCCACTTAGTGGGGCGGTATGGGGAAAGGCAGGTGTGCTCGTGGCTGTTTGCCCCCTGGCTGCCTCCCGATTACACGGGGCTGGGCATGTGCAGCCCAGAGGAATATGGGGAGGTGTACAGCGCGGCGTGCCGGGGGCTGCGGGCCGCCTGCCCCGGGGCGCAGACCTGCGGGCCGGGCTGTACGGACCCGGCCGGGATATGGGGCTGGTATATAGAGATGTGCCGGAAAAACCGCTGCCTCCCGGACGTGGTCACGTTCCGGTCCTTTGCGGGCCTGGGCGTGGGGGCCGAGCCGGAGGAAACGGGCCTGCAGCTGGTCCGCAACAACGAAAGCTTCCCGTATGCCGTAAGCGGGGACTGGGAGTATATCCGCCACGCCACAGCCGAGATGCGCAGGCTGATGGAGGGCTCTGGGATGGGGGGGCGCCCCTTGTTCCTAGAGGAGTGGAGCAACAACATCTGGCAGCGCGACCTGTGCAACGATACCTGCTATAAATCCGCCTACCTGTTCAAGAACGCGCTGGAGAACAACAGCCTGTTGGACGGCATGGGGTATTTTGCCCTGAACGACCGGCTGGACGAGGTGCCGCCGGCGGGGGATACCTTCCACGGGGGCTTTGGGCTGTTCACCAAGAACGATATCCCCAAAAGCGCCTGCCGGGCCATAGAGCTGCTGGCCAGCCTGGGCGACCGGCTGGTTGCCCAGGGCGATGGGTACTGTGTGACCCAGCGTGGGGAAGAGGTACAGGTATTCTTATATAACTATACCCATTACGACCGGCTGTACCGCTACCGCCACCTGGTGAACATGACCCGCACCAGCCGCTACCAGGTGTTCCTGCCCCAAAAGCGCCAGGCCTTTTACCTCCGCCTGGAAAACCTGGAGCCCGGCGCATACCAGCTGCGCTGGTATGGTGTTACCCGGGAAGGGGGCAGCAGCTTTGACGCCTGGGTGCGGATGGGCGCGCCAGACCCGCTGACGGAAGAGGAACGGGGCTTGCTGTGGGACCTTTCCCGGCCCCAGTACCGGCGGGAGGAAGCCCAGGCCCTTGGAGGGGAATTGGACATAAAGGCCAGCCTGGACCCCCTGGATGTATGGCTGGTCCGTGTGCTGAAATCGTGATAAAAGGGAAGCAGTGTGAAAATAGTATCGGAAATCTGCTTTTTTTATCATCAAAATTCGACTTTTTGGCCGTGCGTGGAAAGGTGGCGGGAACAAAGGCGGAAAAAAAGCCGGTGAATAAGGAAAGAAACCGATAGAAAAAACGGGCGGCTTTGATTTATAATTTTATATGGCGGGGGATAGCCCCGCCTGGGCCCGCAGCGGCGCGCCCAAGATATTATGATTGGAGGAAAAACATATGGTACGAGAATTCCGGCGGGACGGCATCCCCGTCATTGAGACCACCGGCGGCAAGCTGAAGGGCTACTTCTATAACGGGGCCTATATCTTCAAGGGCGTCCCCTATGCCTGGGCGGACCGCTTCCAGATGCCCAAGCCCACCTCTTGGGAAGGGGTGCGGGACGTGTGTTCCTATGGGTTCGTATGCCCCCTGGCAAACCAGGACACCCCCACCTCGGAGCTGATGGTGCCCCACCGGTATTGGCCCCAGGACGAGCATTGCCAGAACCTGAACATCTGGACCAAGTCGTTGGGGAAGGGCACAAAGGCCCCGGTCATCGTGTGGCTGCACGGCGGCGGGTATTTCGCGGGCTCTTCCATCGAACAGGTGGCCTATGACGGCTACAACATGTGCATGGAAGGCGACGTGGTGGTGGTGTCCATCAACCACCGGCTGAACATCCTGGGCTACCTGGACCTGTCCCCCTTTGGGGAAAAATACGCGAACTCTGGGAACGCGGGCCACGCGGACATGGTGGCCGCCCTGCAGTGGATACACGACAACATTGAGGCGTTCGGCGGCGACCCGGAGAACGTGACCGTGTTCGGCCAGTCTGGCGGCGGCATGAAGGTGGCCGACCTGATGCAGATTGAGGCGGCGGACGGCCTGTTCCACAAGGGGCTTATCATGAGCGGCGTGGGGGACAAGCGCAGCTTGTCTGCCTGTACCGGCGATGGCAGGGCGATTGTGGAAGCGTTGCTGGCCGAGCTGGGCATACCGGTAGACCTGGTGGAAAAGCTGGAAGAGGTGCCCTATTACGAGCTGGTAAACGCGTATAAGAAGGTGTCCCCGGCGGTGGCCAAGGCGGGCGGCTATATCGGCGGCGGCCCCCTGGTGAACGACTATTACAAGGGCGGCCCTGTGGAATACGGCTTCCGGGAGCACGCCTACGACGTCCCCCTGCTGGTGGGCACGGTGTTTGGCGAGTTTGCCTTTGCCCCCAATGCGTATGATAAAGCCAAGCTGTCCCCTGCGGAAGCGGAAGAGAAGGTGGCGGCCGTGTACGGTGAGCATGCCCAGGAGATGATCGCCGCCTTTGCGCAGGCGTACCCCGGCAAGTACCCCACCGACCTGCTGGCAGTGGACCGGGCTTTCCGCCAGCCCTCGAAGGAGCTGGCGCGCCTGCATGCCCAGGGGGGCAAAGCCAAGGTATACTTGTACAACTTTACCCTGGAGTTCCCCATCCATCACAACAAGATCGCCTGGCATTGCTCGGACATCCCCTTCTTCTTCCACAACACGGACAAGGTGGAGGTTTGCGCCGCCCCGGGCTTTGACAAGCTGGAAAGCCGGATCTTTGGCGCGTTCATGGCCTTTGCCAAGACAGGCGACCCCAACATGGCGCTGCTGCCCCAGTGGCCGGCCGTCACGCCGGAAGCCGAGCCCACCATGATCTTTGACCAAGAATGCGAGGTCCGCACCAACTATGACGACAAATTGTTCAGCCTCATCGACTCCTACCTGCCCCCCTTCTACCTGATGGAGGCTTTGGCAGGCGAGGATGTACAGCACTAAAGGCGTGCCGGCCAGCCCTTCCCAATAGGGCCATCCTGGTATGTCCGGCATAGGATGGGGTATACGGCGGCCTGTGCGGGCGCCCTGGCGGGACAAAGCCGGGGCGCCCGCAACTTCTTTGGCTATACGGTTGACACCCTTCCGCTTTTCCAGTATAATTGAAAAGACTTGGAGCCATAAGCAATGGGGCGGGCGCGCCCGCCGTTTTACGATAAACAGCTGGCGGAGGGCTCCCACGGCCGGATGGTATTGCGAATCTAGAGGAGGGCGACAGCAGCATGAAGCAGTTTTTCGGTATGAGCCAGAGCGGTGACCTGGAGGAGGCGCTCCGCGGCCTACATGCCCCTCAGTTCATCATGTTATTATCCAACGACAAACAGTTTGAAAAACATGTGGAGGCACTGGAGAGGAAGTTCCCCGGCGTGCCCAGCATAGGATGTATCGGAATGAGCTATCAGGCGCGGGTGGTGGAAAGCGGCGTGGGGGTGGTCGCCTTTTACGGCGGCGTTACGGCGGTGTCCAATGTACTGGAAGAGGTATCCGCCATGCCGGTGAAATACATCCAGCGGCTGGAGGACGGCATGAAACAGGTGGGGGGCTCTGGCGAGAACACCGTGTGTATCGATTTTTGCAGCGGCAACGACGCCTGCGTGCTGACCACCATCAACACGGCCCTGCGCAAGCGCGGCATCCCCCTGGTGGGGGGGACCGGGGACCAGGGCAAGGTTTCGGCCAACGGGCGCGTGTATCAGGACGCCGTGGCCTACGGGCTGGTACGCAACCAGAACGGCCGGGTAAAGACCTATAAGGAGAACATCTACCACCAGCTGGGGAATTACCGGTTCATCGCCTCGAACACAGACCGGGCCAACTACATATTGGGCTCTTTGAACGGGAAGCCCGCCAAGCAGGTGTATAAGGATATCCTTCACGTGACAGACGAGGAGATTTTGACGCGCACTTTCCAGAACCCCTTTGGCAAGCTGAACGGGGACGACACCTGCATCATCTCAATCAAAGAGGTGCGGGGCAACGCCCTGGCCTGTTTCCGGCAGGTGAACGATTCGGACGTGCTGATCCTCTTGGAGCTGGGGGATTATAAGGCGATTACCCGGGAGACCATCCAGAAGATATGCGCCGATTTCCCCCGGCGCTCCGCAATCTTTTCCGTAAACTGCCTGTTCCGGTATAAGCTGTTCTCGCAGCATAACTATATGCAGCCCTATCTGCAGGACATGGCGGCCTTGGGGAACCACGCGGGCTTCGTGGGCTATGGGGAGCACTACAACAACCGTTTTGTAAACCAGTCTATGACCTGCGTGGTGTTTGAGTAAAGGAGGGGAAGGCGATGGGTTTGTTTAACAAAAAGAGGGGGAAGGACCAGCGGCGCCCGGAGGGGAAAAGCCTGTACCCGGTGCTGCATGTGGCGGGCAGCCTGCGGGAATACCAGCGGGAGCTGGTGCAGAAAGAGGTGGCCTCTTTGCAGGAGCTGAGCCAGGTGAATTCGTCCTTTTCCAGCGTGCTGCGGGAGGCGGAGTTGTTCCAGACCAAGCTGCAGGACCTGGGGGATTCCTTCTCCAATATCGACCAGGCGGCCGAGCAGTTCGGCCAGGTGCGAAGCGGCATTGCCCAAAGCGTGGAGGGGGCCCAGGGGCAGATGGCCGAGCTGGGGCGGATCTCCATGGCCGTGCAGAATTCCTATGAAGAAATGGCCGGGACCTTTGCCCAGCTGCAGGCCGCGATCAAGGGCATCCAGAACTGCATGGGGAAGATCGTCTCCATTGCGGACGAAACCAACATCCTGGCGCTGAACGCCTCGATCGAGGCGGCCCGGGTGGGCGCGGCCGGCCGGGGGTTCTCGGTTGTGGCGGCCCAGGTCAAGGAGCTGGCGGAAGAGATTAAAAGCCTGGCCGGGGAAGTGAACGCCGGCGTGGGCGATGTGGAGGACCGGGCCAGCCAGCTTAGCGGCAGCATCTCCTCCTCCCAGGATACGATGGGCAAGGGCGCGGCCATTGTGGCCCAGACCGACGAGAGTTTCCGCAGCATCACGGACGCCGCGGAAGGGGCTGTGTCGGTGCAGGCGGAGATTTCCAACGTCATCGAGACGTCCCAGGCGGAGCTGCAAGTGATCTATAAGTTTTTCGACCAGATCAAGGACCAGTACCAGGAGGTGCTGAAGCATATCGCCTTGGCCAGCCGCCTGGGCACCACCAAAAGCGCCATGTTTGAGGATATGGACAACATGATCTCCCAGCTTCCGCCTTTTGTACGGGACATGGAGAACACCTCGCCCTGACCGGCTGTAAGCCCGCGGGGCATGAAGGGGGCTGTTTTTTATGAAGAGGGCTAAAAGGGGCGCGGCTTTCCTGCTTGCGGTCTTGCTGCTGTGGGGCCTCCTGGCGGGGATCCCGGCCCAGGCGGCAGGCTACCCGGACGTGAAGCCCGGGGCCTGGTATGAGCCGCCCATCACGAAAATGACGGAAAAACGGTACCTGGCCGGGTATCCGGACGGTACCTTCCAGCCGGAACGCACCATCAGCGCCTCCGAGTTTGTCAGCGTGGTGGCCAGGTGCAAGGGGATCCCTAAGGGGACGGGACCCAGCAGCCACTGGGCCTCCGGCTGGATGCAGCAGGCCCTGGATAAGGGCTGGTACGACTGGGACGAAATCCCCCCCACCGGGGAGCTGTTCGAAAAGCCTATCACCCGGCAGCTGGCCGTGAAGATTGTCATGCGGGCGCTTCTGCCCGACGCCCGTGGGGATTACAACACGGAGTCCCCCAAAATACGGGACTTTGCCTCCCTGAACGGCCGCTATTACGAGGCGGTGCTGGCGGCTTATGCCACCAAAGTGGTGGTGGGGGACGACAGCGGAAACTTCCGGCCCGAAAGCCGCCTTAGCCGGGCCGAGGCTTGCGCCATCATCCAGCGGGCTTTGGACCGGGCGGGGGATTTGCCCGCTTACACCCCGGGGGGGCCGGATACGCCCAGCGGCCCGGTAGAGACCATCCAGGGGGGCGTATCGGAGAACGGCTGGCTGCAGGTGAAGGGCACCCAGCTGTGCAACGAAAAGGGGAGCCCGGTGGCCCTGCATGGCATGAGCTCCCACGGCATCCAGTGGTTTGGCCAGTTCGCCTCCCGGCAGGCCATCGCCAACACGGCCGGCTTTGGGGCAAACCTGTTCCGGGTGGCCATGTATACCGGGGAGAACGGCTATCTCAGCCAGCCGGACGCTATAAAGAAACAAGCCATTGCCGCCATGGACGCGGCCATCGCCCAGGATATGTATGTCATTATAGACTGGCACATCCTCTCCGACGGCAACCCCATGAGCCATGTGGAGGAAGCGGAAGCTTTCTTTACGGAAATTGCCAAACGGTATAAGGACCAGCCCGCCGTGCTGTATGAGATTTGTAACGAGCCCAACGGCGGCGCGGACTGGGCCCGGGATATCAAGCCCTATGCCCAGCGGCTGGTCAAGGCCATCCGGGCCCAGTCGCCAAAGGGCGTTATCCTGATTGGCAGCAGTACCTGGAGCCAGGACGTGCACCTGGCTGCGGCCGACCCGGTGCAGGGGAGCAACCTGCTGTACACCCTGCATTTCTATGCGGGGACCCACGGGCAGGGCTTGCGGGACCGCATCGACCAGGCCATGGCGAAAGGGCTGCCCATTTTTGTCTCCGAGTGGGGCGCCAGCCGGGCAGATGGCAGCGGCGGCGTGTTCCTGGACGAATCGGCCCAATGGCTGGACTTTTTGGAGAAGCGGGGCATCAGCTGGGCCAACTGGTCTTTGTGCGATAAGGACGAGACCTCGGCCGCCCTGCGCCCTGGCACCCCTGCCACCCGGGCCTGGACCCAGGATGACCTGACCCAGTCGGGCAAGTTCGTCTTCTCGCGGTTTTAAGGCGGCTAAAGCCTTAGCGCCCCGCTTGCGCGGGAGGGCTTTTAGAAAGAAAGGAAAGGGCCCCCGGTTTTCCGGGGCCCTTTTTTGCTGCCCGCCGCGGGCGGCCTGAAAAGCGGGGTTTTTGTACCAAGACGCCTTGAATCTGTCATTTTTTGTCCATAATTGTCTTTTTCAGTCAACAACTTCCCATTTAGAGGCGTTTTGATTTATCATAGAAGCGCCATAAAAAACATGCAGAAAGGAAGAAATATATGTTGGCTGAAGATCTAGTTATGTCCCATTTTGCCATGCGCAGAAGCAGCAAAGGCTATCCGCTTCTTTGCCTGGCTATGCAGAAAGCTTCCACATTGTATCCCAATTATCCGACTTTCGACGTATTCTGCCAGACGCTTTTGAAGCCCGCCCAGGAAGCCAGTGCCCAGGCAGTCCAACGGACGCTGGCGCGAGGGGTGGAGGCCCTGTGGGACCGGGAAGAGAACCGGCGGCTGTTTGATAAATTTTACGGTTATCCAGTGGTGGAAAAGCCGTCCGCCAAGGATTTCGTGTATACCATGGGCGGGTATATCCACCGGCGGGCCGGGTACAGCCTGGATGCGGTCCCCCTTTGCGTGCTGTCAGAGAGGATAGAGCCTTTCGTCGCTGCCATGCCCGACGGCAGGCCTTGCCTGGCGATCCCTCTGGATAACCTGGCGCGTTTAAGCGGGGATATTTTGGAAGAAAGGGCGGGTGTAACATGACAATAGACGCGGTTTATAAAGCGTACTTAGGCTGGCTGGAAGGGGCGGACCCCTGTGCCCAAAGCGAGATATTCCAGTTCCCGGTGGCGGAGGAGGACGTGCTGGAGGACCAGGACCAGGTGGTGAACCACAGGTTCTATATGGTCCCCAGCCTGGCAGGCGGCAGGCTGCGGTGTTTTGTGTTCTTTGAGGAAAATGTGTTCCACAAGGACGCCCAGGGGGATCTATACCTGGTCCGGTCGGTATACCATTTGGGTCAGGGGCCGTCCTGAAACAACGCATGGGTTGACAGGGGGCGGTAGCTTTTATGTAGAACCATGGAAACGGGGAGCGTTTTTTTGCGGGTAGACGCGGGGCGCTTCCCGTTTATCTGTTTGTATGGCGGGCAGGCTGTTCCTAAGGCTTTTAGGGCTTGTTTGAAAATAGAGGAAGTGCCGAATTTTTGAGACAAAACGAGGCGGTTTCAAGGCGGAAACCGCAAGACATGCTGTCGCATGTCGAGGACTTCCAACACAGAAACCGCCCATTTTGGACAAAAAGATGGTATTTGCGATTTTTCAAACAGGCCCTAATATACCAAAGAAGCCGGACGGCGTGTGGCGGGAAAAGCACGGGCGGAAAGGGGCGTATACCCCTGGCCCCCAAATGGATTGGCGGGAGGGCTTACGCGATGGGATGCGCCGCCCCAGGGGCCCTTGCGCATGCCCTTGGGATGTGGTATACTGTATGCAAGGCAACTGGAACAGGAGGGCCCGCTGCCCGGGGCGCACCCGGCAGGGGGCCGCTTCTATGTTGGCCGGAAGCATAGGCGGCATTCGGATGGAAACAGAAAGGGGCAGGAGGATGAAATTGGGGTTTGACAATGAAAAATATTTGCAGATGCAGTCCCAGCACATCCGGGAACGCATCCAGCGGTTCGGCGGGAAGCTGTACCTGGAATTCGGCGGGAAGCTTTTCGATGATTACCACGCTTCCCGGGTGTTGCCGGGCTTCAAGCCGGACAGCAAGGTGAACATGCTTTTGCAGCTGAAGGAGCAGGCGGAGATCGTCATCGTGATAAACGCCTCGGACATTGAAAAGAACAAGGTGCGGGGGGACCTGGGGATCACCTACGACCTGGACGTGCTGCGTCTGATTGACGCCTTCCGGGAGATCGGCTTGTTCGTGGGCAGCGTGGTGCTTACCCAATATGCCGCCCAGCCCGGGGCCCAGGCGTTCCAGCACCGGCTGGAGGGACTGGGGGTCAAGGTGTACCGGCACTATACCATCCCGGGCTACCCCTCCAACGTCCCCCTCATTGTCAGTGAAGAGGGCTTTGGGAAGAATGAATATGTAGAGACCGGCCGCTCCCTTGTAGTGGTAACGGCCCCCGGCCCTGGCAGCGGGAAGATGGCCACCTGCCTAAGCCAGCTGTACCACGAGCACCGGCGGGGCAGCAAGGCGGGGTACGCAAAGTTTGAAACGTTCCCGATTTGGAACCTGCCCTTGACCCACCCGGTGAACCTGGCCTATGAGGCCGCCACGGCCGACCTGAACGATGTGAACATGCTGGACCCCTTCCATCTGGACGCCTACGGCGTGACCACCGTAAATTATAACCGGGATATTGAGGTGTTCCCGGTATTGAACGCTATTTTTGAGAAGATCGCAGGCGAATCCCCCTATAAATCCCCCACGGATATGGGGGTGAACATGGCGGGGAACTGCATTGTGGACGACGGGGCCTGCTGCCAGGCCTCCCTGCAGGAGATCATCCGCCGGTATTACAGCGCCAGCTGCGAACAGCGCCAGGGCAACCTGGGCAAAGACGTGGTACAGAAAATCGGGCTTTTGATGAACCGGGCGGGTATCAGCCCCCAAGACCGCCCGGTGGTAACCGCCTGTATGGCCCGGGCCGAAGGGACAGGCCTGCCCGCGGCGGCGATACAGCTGGGCGACGGCACGCTGGTGACAGGCAAGACCACCGACCTGCTGGGGGCCTCGGCGGCGGCGCTGCTGAACGCCCTGAAAGTGCTGGGGGGCATACAAAAGAGCATCCACTTGATTTCCCCGATAATCATTGAACCTATACAGAAGCTGAAAACCAAGCACCTGGACAGCCGTAACCCCCGGCTGCACACCGACGAGATCCTGATTGCCCTGTCCATCTGCGCGGCCACAAACCCCACCGCCGAGCTGGCCTTGCGCCAGCTGCCGCGCCTGCGGGGCTGCGAGGCCCACGCCTCGGTCATCCTGTCCCATGTGGACGAGACCGTCTTCCGCAAGCTGGGGGTAAACCTGACCTGCGAGCCCACCTATCAGACCAACCGGCTGTACCATAAATAACAGAAAAGGGGCCGCTTCCCAGCACCGCGTTGGGAAGCGGCCCCTGCCTTTGTGCCTTAGGGCGTTTCCAGTACCTGGCAGGGCTATGATTCCTGGGAGTGTTTGTATGACTTGTATTATAGATATAGCATAAAAAACTTCTACAAAACCTATAGCATACAGTTGACATCGTTTAAAGTCTGTGCTAACATAGCTATATAAACCAGAAGCGTAGGGATATTTGAAAAAGCGTATGCTTTTGTAATTTTTCCTATGCTTTTTGGAAAAACAAAGGAGGAACTTGTATGAGAAGGAAGATGCTCAGGAGAACCCTGTCCGTCTTGCTGGCCGCCGTGATGCTGGCCGTCATGCTGCCTATCAGCAGTATGGCTGCTTCCGCACCTTTTACAGACGTGGCCGACAGCGACTGGTTCTCCGGCGCGGTGTCCCAGATGTATAGCGCAGGCTATATGGCTGGCACATCCGCTACCACGTTCTCCCCGGAGGGCGCCACGGACCGTGCCATGTTCGTCACGATCCTGGGCCGCATCCAGGGTGTGGACAAAGACGCCTATAAAGGCAAGGCCGAATTCACAGACGTGAAGACAGGCTGGGATTGGGCGGAGCCCTACATTGCCTGGGCTGCCGAGCAAGGCGTTACCAGCGGTACTGGCGGCGGCCTGTTTGAGCCTGGCCGCATGGTTACCCGCCAGGAGGCGGCCGCGCTGCTGTTCCGGTTCCTGAACAAGATTGGCGGCTGCGACATGACTGCGGACGCCAAGCTGCTGGAAGGCTTCGCCGACGCGGAAACCATCGACGAGTTTGCCAAGGCCGGTATGGAGTGGGCCGTTACCGCCAAGGTGTTCAACGGCAAGGACGGCAACCTTATCGACCCCAAGGGCAACGCCACCCGCGCGGAGATCGCCCAGATTTTCGTTGCTTTCCTGCGTGCGTGCGCCAACACCGTGTTGGATGCCGGCGTGTCCGTGGCTGCTGACGAAAACTCCCCCACGGGCTATACCGCCACTTTCATCTACAAGGGTGAGGACCCTGACCTGGCTTCTGTCAGCGTGACCGGCGCGTTCCGTTATGCCACCGGCGACGAGACGAACATCAAGGACGAGGGCAACTCTTATACCCCCCACGAGTATAAGGCTGGCATGTACCCCACCAACCACACCCCCGCTACTGGGGATTGGGGCTATACCGAGGAAATGAGCTATAACAAGGCCGCGGGCGTTTATAGCCTGAGCCTGCCCATCTCCAGCGGCTCTTTTGCCTATAGCTATCAGCTGACCGACAAAGAGGGCGAGGTTACCAAGATTGACGACCCGGCCAACCCCTCTAAGGCCCGCCTGAACGAGGCCAACAGCGACAGCAAGACCGGCGACCTGACCAACAGCATCGTCTATGGCCAGTTTGACCCCGAGAAGCAGGCCGGCTCTCCCAATCTGGACTTTGTCCGTCCCGCCACTGTGGGGAAAGGCACCCAGAAGTATGTGGAGTATACAGGCGTACTGTCCGACCATCAGGACCTGGGCATCTATGTGCCCGCTGGTTATGACAAGGACCGTGCAGAGCCTTACAAAGTCGTCTACATGTCCCATGGCGGCGGCGGCAACGAGACCGACTGGTTCAATATGGGCCATGCGGACAACATCATGGACAACATGGGGAAAGATTACTTTGTAGTCACCATGGATAACGCCAGCTTCCAGTGGGATTTCGAGAAGATTGAGGACAACGTCCTGAATTACATCATCCCCTACATGGAGGAGAACTACAACGTCTCCACAGAAGCGGCCGACCGCGCTTTCGCCGGCCTGTCTATGGGCTCTATGACCACGTTCCACATGTTCTATGACCACCCCGAGGCTTTCGGCTACTTCGGCGCTTTCTCTGGTACGGACATGAGCGCGGTGAAGGACACGGAAGGCATCGATAAGCCTACCTTCTACTTCAACGTTGGCACCTGCGACATCGCCTCTGCAAACGTAATGGCCAATGGGGAAGGCAAGCAGATAAAATATGAAGATTTTGTAGAGTATCTGAAAGACCATCCCATGGACAATGTCATCGACGGCGGCTATATAAAGGGCGCCCATGACTGGTTCGAGTGGTCCCAGTCCTTCTACACCTTTGTTGGCGGCATCTGCTGGCAGGATGAAAAGGCCGAGCCTGGCTCTTCTGTAGTGGCGGATCCCGTATCCCCCACCGGCTACACGGCTAAGTTCGTCTATGAGCCTGAAGAGGGCAAGGAAGTGCAGACCGTTACCGTAAGCGGCCCCTTTGCTTATGTGGATCCTGCCAAGGACGTGAAGGCGGAGGGCAATGCCTATACCCCCAACGAGTATAAGGCTGGCATGTTCCCCACCAACCACACACCCGCTACCGGCGCTTGGGGCGCTTCGTTCCCCATGGTATACAGCCCGGTGACGGAGCAGTATACGGCCAGCTTCCCCATCGGCAGCGGTTCTTATGCCTACAGCTACAACATTACCTACATGGACGGCACTACGGAAAAGATCGCCGACCCCACCCGTAAGTCCCCCGCCCTGATGAACCCCGACAGCGACTTTGCCACCGGCGACGTGAACAGCAGCATCTTGTACGGCTACTATGATGAAGTCAAGCAGGCTGGTTCCCCCAACCTGGACTACATCCTGCCTAATGACGGCGTGCCCAAGGGCAAGATCGAGTGGGTTACTTACAGCGGGTCTTGGACAGACCGGCAAGGCAACAAGCAGACCTCTGATAAGCTGGACCTGGGCGTTTACCTGCCCGCCAGCTATGACCCGGACCGTGCCGAGCCCTATAAGGTGGTATACACCTCCCATGGCGCGGGCGGCAACGAGACCGACTGGTTTGGCATGGCCCATGTGGACAACATCCTGGACAACCTGGGCCTAGAGTATGTGGTTGTCACCATTGATAACAGCACCACGGGCTTCGACATCGACAACATCGTTGAGAACGTCCTCCCTGTTATCGAAGAGAAGTATAACGTTTCCAAGGAAGCCTCTGGCCGCGCTTATAACGGCTTGTCCGCTGGCGGCGCCATGACCGGCCGCATGTTCCTGAAGTACCCCGACAAGTTCGCTTACTTCGGCTCTTACTGCGGCTTTAACGACATTACCAACCTGGAGGCCAAGGATTGGCCCACTGAGCCTACCTATTACATTGCCACCGGCAATTGCGACCCCCTGGCTACCCGTACCGCTACCGCTGCCGGGAACCGCTCTGGGTTCCAGTATGACACCTTCAAGGAGAACCTGGAGGCCAAGGGTATCGGCGACAACGTGGTAGACGGCGGTTTGGTCCCCGGCTCTCATGACTGGTTCGTGTGGTCCGCAACGTTCAAGACCTTTGTTACAGAGGTGTGCTGGCCCGACGACGAGCCCGTTGTTCCTCCCGCATATAAGCCCGGCGCAACCGTAGTGGAGGATGAAGAGTCCCCCAGCGGCTATACCGCGCATCTTGTGTTCGACCCCACCCTAGAGGGCGAGGATGTGGAGAATATCGCTTCCGTCAGCCTCAGCGGCACCTTCAATTACATCGACCCTGAGAAGGACGTGCACGATGCGGATAACCTCTATACCCCCTATGAGTACAAGGCGGGCATGTATGCCAGCAACCGGGTGCCTTCTACCGGCAACTGGGGCGCTGTGTTCCCCATGGAGAAAGACAGCAAAACTGGATATTACACCATCAGCCTCCCCATTACCAGCGGTGCTTTCCAGTACAGCTATAAGATTGAGTATAAGGATGGCAGTGAAGCGAAGACCATTGATGACCCTGCCAACCCCTGCCCATGCTTGGAAAACGCGGAGAACAGCGATACAGTTTCTTCCAGTTCTGCCAACAGCATTGTCATCGGCCATTACGACCCGGTGAAGCAGGCGGGCTCTCCCAACATCGACTATGTCCTTCCTGTTGAGGGTTCTACCAGCAAAGTGGAATATGCCGAGTATGAAGGCACTATAGGCAAGGCCCAGGATTTGGCCATCTACCTGCCTTCCGGCTATGACGCAGAGCGCGAAGAGCCCTACAAGGTAATCTACACCTCCCACGGCAGCGGCGGCAACGAGACCGACTGGTTTGCCATGGGCCAGCTTAGGAACATCCTGGACAACATCGGGGAAGATTACGTTGTTGTGACCATGGACAACTCCCCTTATTTTGACCAGTTCAACAGCGAAACCGGCCCCACCCGTCGTGAGTGCACGGAAATGGCCACCAAGAACACCGTAGAGAAGATCCTGCCCTTTGTAGAGGCAAACTATAATGTTTCCTCCGACCCTGCCGACCGTGCCTTTAATGGCCTGTCTTACGGCGGCCGGACCACCTTTACCATGTTCTTTGACTATAACGACCAGTTCGAGTACTTTGGCGCCTACTCCAGCCTCGATAAGGAATCCATGTGGGATAAGCTGGAGGAAATTGGCGGCTGGCCTGCCGAAAAGTCCCTGTACTTTGCCGTAGGCCCCTGTGACACCGACGGCCGTATTGAGGACTATGAGACGCTGCAGAAGTATGTTGCCGACAACAACATTAAGAACTTTGTCGACGGCGGCCTGCTTCCCGGCTCTCATGACTGGCTGTTCTGGCAGCAGTCGTTCTATAACTTTGTTACGGACGTTTGCTGGCAGGAGTCCGTTGCCTATGAGCCCGGCGCAACCGTAGTAGAGGATGAAGAGTCCCCCAGCGGCTACACGGTGCATTATGTGTTCGACCCTGCCCTTGAAGGGGAAGATGTTGAGAACATCGCTTCTGTCAGCGTGTTCAGCCCCTGCGCTTATATCGACCCGAACAAGGACAAGAAAGACCCTGACAACCATTACACCCCTTATGAGTATCAGGCCGGCATGTATCCCACCATGATGATTCCTGCCACTGGGAGTGCTGGCAACACGGAAGAAATGGTTTATGATGCGGATACTGGCTATTATAGTGTCAGCTACCCCATCACCAGCGGTGCCTTCCAGTACAGCTATAAGATATCTTATAAGGATGGCAGCGATGTAAAGACCATTGACGACCCTGCCAACCCCTGTGGCTGCCTGGATAACCCCAACAGCAACACGGTGTCTTCCAGTTCTACCAGCAGCATTGTCATCGGCCATTTTGACCCGGTGAAGCAGGCGGGCTCTCCCAATGTTGACCAGGTCCTCCCGGTTGAAGGTTCTACCAGCCAGGTGCATTATGACCAGTATGCAGGCGATATGGCTGAGGACGAGGATTTCGCCATTTACCTGCCCTCTGGCTATGACCCGGACCGTGCCGAGCCCTATAAGGTGATCTACACCTCCCACGGCGGCGGCGGCAACGAAACCGACTGGTTTGCCATGGGCCAGGTTAAGAACATCATGGACAACATTGGCCAGGATTATGTCGTAGTGACCATGGACAACTCCCCTTACTTTACACAGACAGCCAATGGCTTGACCCAGGGCGAGTGCACCGAGCTGGCCGTGAAGAACATTGTAGAGAACCTGATGCCTTATGTAGAGGCGAATTACAATGTCTCTTCCAATCCGGAAGACCGTGCTTTCAACGGCCTGTCCTACGGCTCTCGGACTACCTTTACCATGTTCTTCGAGCATCCTGACAAGTTTGCCTATTTCGGCGGCTATTCCAGTATCGACCAGAGCATCTATGACAAGATAGAGGAAGTTGGCGGCTGGCCCACTGACAAGGCATTGTACTTCACCATGGGCCCCTGCGACACCGATGGCCGGAACGACGACTATAAGAAGCTGCAGGACTACGTTGCCGAGAACAACATTACAACCTTTATCGACGGTGGGAAGCCCTTCGGCTCTCATGACTGGATCTTCTGGCAGTATGCGTTCCATGCTTTCGTTACAGAGCACTGCTGGTAATGAGGCACTGTCCTTTAAGAAATGAAGCCCTAAAATAAAAGCTAGGTAGGCGGGTGCTGCCCCAGTGGCGGCGCCCGCCTACAGTTTTAAAGGGGGCGCGGGCCACGCGAAAGCTGGGGCCGGCCCAGGGAAGGAGGAACATGGTAACAGGGATCAGTACGGCGTGCCTATACCCCATGGAGACGGAGAAGGCATTGGAGATCATGCTGGGGCAGGGCTACCGCTGTTTCGAGGTGTTCTTGAACTCCTTTGGGGAGATGGAGAAGCCCTTTTTAAGAGAGCTCAAGGCTATGGCGGCGCATTATGGGGCGCGGTTCGTTTCGGTGCACCCGTTTACGGCTGTGGTTGAGTCGCCGCTTTTGTTCCAGACGTACCCCCGGCGCACGGAGGAAGGCTTTCGGCTGTACTTGAAATATATGGAAGCCGCCGCTTTCCTGGGCGCGAAATATGTAGTGATACACGGGGCGCCCCGGCAGAGCCTGTGGCTGGAGGACGAGGCCTATTGGGAACGCTTTGGGGAACTGTACCGCAGGGCGGCCTCTACTGGGGCGCGCCCCGCCCAGGAGAACGTACGCACCTATAAAAGCTTGGATCCGGCGTTCCTGAAGGGGATGCGGGAGTATCTGGGGGTGGACTGCGCCTTTGTGCTGGACGTAAAGCAATGCCGCATTACGGGGCAGCCTGTGGAAGCGGTCTCCGCCGCCATGGGGGACAGGCTGTGCCATGTGCACCTTAGCGACTGCCGGGGCGAACAGCCCTGCCTGCTGCCCGGGGCGGGGGACTTCGACTTCCCGGGTTTCCGCCGGCTGTTGGAAGGGATGGGCTACCAGGGGGCGGTGGTGACAGAAGTATACCGCGGCGGCTTTGGGGGGCTAGAGGAGCTGGAGACAGCGCGTCTGGCCGTGGAAAAGGCCTTTAGGCGCTGACTTTTCTGCCTTTTTTCAACAATTTCCTTGCAATTCCTACCCTATATAGTGTATAATTTAAAAATAAACCCCAGGGATATAGGGGGGAACTTGAAAAGTTTTTTCAAGCCAGGGAGGTAATGGCCATGAAATGTCCTTATTGCGGATACAGTGAGAGCCGGGTGGTAGATTCACGCCCCACAGACGAAGGGGAGCGTATCCGCCGCCGCCGGGAATGCCTGAAATGCGGCAAGCGCTTCACCACCTATGAGATCATCGAGAATGTGCCCATCGTCGTCATCAAGAAAGACAAGTCCCGGGAGACTTTTGACCGCAGCAAGCTGCTGAACGGCCTTTTACGGGCTTGCGAAAAGCGCCCTGTGTCGGTGGACACGCTGGAGCGCATTGTGGACGAGATTGAGGCCTTGTTACAAAATTCCCTGGACCGGGAGATCTCTTCCCAACGCATTGGCACCTATGCCATGGAGAAGCTGAAATCTGTAGACGAGGTGGCCTATGTGCGCTTTGCGTCGGTGTACAGGCAATTCAAGGACATCAACAGCTTTATGGATGAGTTGAGCAAGATTATCAACAGCAAGCGCGGGGACCCTCCCCGGTAGGCTCTGCAAAGAAGGGAAGCCCCCGGCAAAAACCGGGGGCTTCCCTTCTTTATAGGTTTTTCCTTTAGGTGCTCTCAATGACCTGGCCGTCTTTCAGGCGCAGGATATGGTCGGCCTGGGCGGCAATGTCGTTGTCATGGGTAATCAGGATTACACAGCGGCCCTCGTCATGGGCCAGCCGCAACAGGATATCGATGATGTTTTTGCTGTTTTCCGAGTCCAGGTTGCCGGTAGGCTCGTCGGCCAGCAATACTTTGGCGTTACTGGCCAAGGCCCTGGCAATGGCCACCCGCTGCTGCTCGCCGCCGCTCATCATCTTGGGGAACTGCTTTTCTACAGACAGGGGCAACTCTACCTGTTGCAGCAAGGCGCGGGCCTGTTCTTTGGCCTCTTTATGCCGGGCGCCGGTGAGTTCCATAGGGTACATGACGTTTTCCAGGGCTGTCAGCAAAGGGAACAGGTGGAAAGCCTGGTAGACCACGGATACGTGTTCCCGGCGGTACTTGTCCCGGTCCAGCTGGGTAGTAGGGACGTTTTCAAAAGCGATTTCCCCGGAATCGGGCAGGTCCAGCCCCGCCAGGAGGGAGAGGAGGGTTGTTTTGCCGCTGCCAGAACGCCCTACAATGGCGTAGGCGGAGCCCGGCTGGAAGGAACAAGTGACCCCCTGCAGGGCGTGTACGGTCTGGTAGCGCGTACGGTAGGTATATTCCACATTGGTTGCTGTTAAGATGCTCATAATACTCCGGCTCCTTTCCATTACTCCGCCGCGGCCAATACGGCCAGCACGCCGGTACGCAGCATCAACGAGACCGCGATGCCGCTGCCCAGCAGGTAGGACAGTACATACCCTGCCAAAGGGAGCCCCAGGGCCGAGAGGGGCGTACCCATGGCCAGGCAACAGCCCAGGCAGGCCGCCGCTGTACCGAGAAGGCAAAGGCAGGCGCTTTCCCCGAAGAAAACGGCAAAAATGCGGCCCTTGCTTACCCCCAGGGAGCGTTGGAGCGCAATTTCCTCCCGGCGGCTCTGCATCAACAGGTAAGAGGCCAAAAGGGCAATAAGCCCCACGGCGGCAAAGACCACTGGGTACAGGCTTTGCAGCAAGGACAGGGTACGGCGGGTGGGTTCAGCCGTGCCGATGTAGATGCTGTCGTTGATGCTGGCGGTTTTGCCATATTGGGCATAATAGTCCAACGTCTTGTCCACGGGGTTTATCTTGACCTCTTGCAGCAGCGCCTTTACCGCGTTTAGGTCCTCCGGGTTTGGGATGTCCAAATATGCCTGGGAGGGCCACACGCTTAGATGGCCCTCTTGCAGGCCCCGGCGCATGGTACGGTAGGGGATCACCATGCCCGCGCCGGGCTCGATGGCCCCAGCGTCCCGGAATGTCCCGCCAATGGCCACGTCTATTTCGGCCCCGGGGAAGATGCTGCGTTCGTTGGTACCGCCGTTGAAGAACTGTATGTGCACCTTTTCCCCGGGCTGATAGCCTAAGCGGTCGAAGCGTTCTTGGGGCAGCAGGCAGACCGCCTGGTCGGTAGCGAACATAGACGCGTCAAAGCCATCGAAATAGGTCACGTTATCCGCCCCTACTTCGGTCAAAGGGGTATCGTTGGTATAGCCGGCCACTTTTTGCACTTTCCGTTCTGGGTTGCGGAAATCGGGCTGGTCATCCTCGGTGCCGTCGCTGAACAGGCAGGCCGCCGCATACAGCCCGGGCGTTGCCAGGCCGCTTTCCTCCAGGGCCTGCAGCTTGTCGTCATAGACAAGGATATTGGTACTGCGGGTGCCAGAGGTGTTGACAAAAGTCACGCGCAGCCCCGCGTTTACAGACAGGTCCCGCAGCCTGTGCCGCTGGGCTGCCACATTGCCCGCAAACTGGCAGAGGAAGACGCCCAACGCCACGGAAACCAACAGCGCGATGGCGGTCTTTTTCCCGTGCCTGCCCAGGCTGCGGCCTAGTTCTTTCCAGAAAAACATTCTGTTCCCCCTTTGTGTTGGGGCGCTGCCCCAAACCCCGCTTAGGGAAACTTTTTGAAAAAATTTTCCCTAAGAACTCTTCAAAAACTTTTCCGTTCCCTACATGCCCGGCAGCGAGCACCGTGGGCGGCTTTCCCGGTGAAGATGTGCCGCCGATTATTCCTTGCGGGTCAGCTGCTCCAGGGGCTCTTTACGCAGGGTCTGTGCCGTAACCGCACTGGACAGCAGCAACGCCGCCGCCACAGTACCTAGGCCCGCCCACAAAGCCAGCTGCCAAGAGGCGCTGCTGTCATAGTCGTAGGCCTTGTCCTGGCTGGCTTCAAACTGGTCGCTGTACTCCCGGCTGTAGCCGCTTTCTTTCGCCTGGCTGTATACCTGGGAGGACACCTGGTTTGTGACCATATGCCCCGCCCCAGCGCCCAAGGCAATGCCCGCAAAGGCGATAAGCAGTACGCTTAACAGCAGAAAGGCTGCGCACCGGCGCTTGCTAACGCCCAAGGAAAGCTGGATGGCCGCTTCCCGCTGACGGCGGGCAATCTGCAGATAGACAAAGAAGAACAGCAGGCACAAAACGCTGATGCCGCCAGACAGCATTAATATGAAAGACAGCAGGGAAACGGCGTCCAGGCCTTTGGCAATAGCGGTATAGCCCTGGTCGTTTAGGGAGATATGTACCTGTTCGCTGTATTCGCTCTTCTCCCAGGCCTCTAGGAATGCTTGGGAAGAACCGTTTTCCAGCAGGAACGAGCAGCAGCCCGGCTCTATAGTGCCCCCGAAAATGGGCGTGATGGAATCGAAATCGTAAGAGGCGCTGGGAACGATGATTTCGTAAGCCCCCAGGTTCATGCCTGACCCGTTCGCCAGATAGTTGTCCGCGCCGTCCTCCTGTACATATATGCCCACCACCTCATACTCCTCGCTGCCTTCTATATCCAGCATAGAGGTGGAAACGGGCGTGGCCTGGTAGCCCTCCACCTGGGAGAAGAGGCTGGGCGCCCAGCCGTACACAGCCCCCCGCCAGTCCAGGCGCACCTTGTCGCCTACGTCCACCAGGTTCATAAAGTCGGGATAGGTGCGGAAAGTATCGGGGATCAGGCACACCTTCGCCCCAGAGGCAAACTCCTCCTCGGTAATGGCCCGGCCATATTTTATGGTTACGGCCTCCCGGTAGAAGGGGTCCAGCAAAGAGAGGCTGCTGGTGGGCACGGTGATGACCGTTTGGTTGGATATCTCTTCGATTTTATGGCTGTAGTCCATCAAGTACTGCATCCACTGGCCCGCTTCGGTGCTTTCAAAACCTTCGCTGTTTTCGTAGACAATTTGGGGGAACTGATAGCTTTCCATCCAGGTCTTGCCCACGGCCTCTGGGCGGGTCATGCGCTGGAGGAAAAAGGTCATCTCCACCCCGCCGCCATACCCCGGCTCGCACCATGCTATGTATTCTACCCCTGGCTCCAGCCGGACATGCTCGTTTTCATTATAAGGCCAATATAGGCGCATCTGATGCTGCTCTTGCTCGGCCTCTGTCAGGCGGTAGCCGTTAAGCTCCAATAGTGTGGCCGGGAACTGGAACCGGGCATAGTTGCATTCGTACAGCTGCATGGACTCTTCATCGTCGGTATCCAGCAGGTTGTCCACCGAAAACATGATGACCTGGGCGGCGGACAGCCGGTAGGGCACGTTGAACCCCGCCGGGCCCTTGGCGCTCAGCTTGGCGTCGAACTCCCCGGTAGTGATAAGGGTGGGGCGGTTCTCCACAGGGCCCTTGGTGGGCAGGCCGTCGAAGGCGTCTTCGGGTATCTGTTTGGTGAAAAGTCCATAGGGGTCTTCCTCTGTAGACATAAAGACGTAATGCTCCCGTTCCTCCTCGCTCATGGTGCTGTCAGGCACCTGTTCGACCGTGCCGACGGTCTTGTAGTTTTGGGACACCTCTTGCCGGGCTGTTTCGCAGCTGCAATACAGGTTCACCCCCAGCACCAGCAAGGCGGTGGCAAGGGCCAGCATCAGCAGGAACAGCAGGGTCTTTATGGGGGTGCGCAGCAGTTCTTTGCATACGGTGCGCAATGCCATGGGACATCCCCTCCTTTCTAAGGTCGGAAAGAAAAAGTACAGGTTCGTTTATCTTGGTAATAAAGCAGCGCGTTGTAGTGATAAAATGCTTTTTCTTACAATTATACACTGCCTTTTTGGTTTGTCAAGGCTTCTGGGATATAACTGTAAGGCTTCACAATATTTTCTTACCCTGATTATGCACATAATACATAGGTGGTTTTGCATTGCGTAAGAACCCTTTATATATACCCTTTGGCAGGGGGGAAAATCCCAGGGGACCTAAAAAAATTATGGTTTTTTTGCCCTCTTTTTTGGCTCTTTGGGAACCACCTGGCATTTCCCGCCAGGGGTAGCGGTCATGATGAATACTTGGGAAAGCTCTAGCCCGGCGTTTTTGGCCCGTTCTTTTGCCCAGGCGGGGGACTTCCCGCAAAGCTCCAACGAATGGCGGGACAGAGCGCCGTCGCTGACCACCACCACCTCCAGTGCGGCGGCGTCAACCTTTACCCCCGCCTGTTTGGGGGTAAGGGGATCGCTGGCCGGCTTTTTCAGCACGCTCATGGCGCCGTTGGTCTCTACGATGGCATAAGCTACGTCCTCCAGCGCAAAACAGCCGCATTGGCGCAGCTGCTCGAACAGGTCCTCGGTGCTCATGCGCAGGCGGCGCAGCTGGCCCTGCAGCACCCGCCCCCGTTCGATGACCACCATGGGCTTGCCGCATACGGCCTGGCGGAACCAGCCGCTTTTCAGCATCAGCAGGGAGACGGCGATCTCGCAGGCCACCAGGGCTGCCATGGGAACAAGCCCGTTCCACAGGGGGTCGTCGTGCTGCTGGATGGGCATAACGGCCAGCTCGGAAATAAGCAGGGTGACCACCAGCTCAGAGGTTTGCAGCTGGCTGATTTGCCGTTTGCCCATAATGCGGACGCTGAGCAGGATGGCGGCGTACATGACAAGGGTGCGCAACAGGGAGGCAAGCATGGGGTACCACTCCTTTATACAAACATTTCCCCACTCAGTATGCGCAAAATGCCCCTTCTTATTTACGCATACTTTGTCTTTCACTGGGAAAACTACGGGAAAAGGAAGGCGGGGTGGAAAGCGTTGGGCGCAAAACGCCTGGGCTTCGGCACATAGTTAACGCCGTTCAAAAGGGGTTGTACCTCTTTTGAACTTGGCTGGTGCAGGGCATGCCCGCGCCGCCCTGCTTGAGAATCGGTACATACCGATTCTCAAGTGCGTTTACTATAGCTGGCTGCAAAGGTAAGTTTTAAAGGGGCCCGGAGGGGGAATTTAAAGAAATTGCCCCTAGCGGGGCCAGGGGCTTTCATAAAAGGAGGGCGAAGGGTGGAAAAGGTCTCGGAAAAGCTGGAAGAAAACAAGGCGTATCTGCAGGGGCAGTTCGCCAAGGCCATGGATTTTATGATGCGGGAGATGGAGCTTTCAGGCACGGGGGCGGCGCTGTTTGCCCTGGATGGCCTGGTAAGCAAGCAGACCATTACCCTAAGCATCTTAAATCCCCTGATGCAGGCCCCGGTGATGCCAGGCGACGGGCCCATGAAGCTGAAGTTTATAGAAGAAAACGTGCTGGGGTCTATGGAGCAGAAGCGGGAGGCCCAGATGGACCAGGTGCTGCTGCTTTTAATGAGCGGCTTTGCGGTGCTATGCATCGACGGCTGCAAGGAGGCCCTGGTGTTTGGGGTGCAGGGCTTCGACAGCCGGGGGCCAGAGGAGCCCCAGAACGAGGTTATGCAGCGGGGGGCGAAAGATGGCTTTACAGAAAGCTATCAAAGCAACATGGCCATGATCCGCCGCAGGATGAAGACCACGGCCCTAAAGTTTGAAAAGGCAGAGGCGGGCAGCCAAAGCCATACGCCCCTGGCCATCTGTTACCTGGAAGGCGTGGCGTCCGAGGAGATTGTCCAGAAAGTGAAAAGCCGCCTGGAAGCCTGCGGCCTGCCCACCGCCCTGGGGGCCGGGTACCTGGCCGGTTTCCTGGAAAGGGGCGGGGTGTTCAGCGGCGTGGGTATGAGCGAACGCCCGGACGTGGTGTGTGGGAAGATCGAAGAGGGGCGGGTGGCCGTGCTGGTTGAGGGCACGCCCAGCGTGCTGCTGGCGCCGTTTCTGTTTGTGGAGAATTTCCAGACCCTGGACGACTACCTGACCCGGCCCTTTTACGGCACGTTCATCCGCTGGCTGAAATACCTGGCGTTCTTTTTAAGCGCGTTTTTGCCGGGGCTGTATGTGGCCATCACCACCCACCACCCGGAAATGCTGCCGGAAAGCCTGCTTTTGAAAATTGCCGAAGCCGAGGCCCAGACGCCCTTCCCCGTTATGGCGGAGACGCTGCTGCTGTATTTCCTGTATGAGGTCCTGCGGGAGGCGGGCCTTCGGGCGCCCCGCTCTTTGTCCGCCACGGTGAGCATTGTAGGCGGCCTGGTGGTAGGGGACACGGCGGTGTCCGCCGGGCTGGTCAGCGCGCCCTCCCTGTTGGTGGTGGCGCTGACAGCCATTGCCGGGTACGCGGTGCCCCGGCTGTACGAGCCCCTTTCCCTTTTGCGGCTGGCGTTTTTGCTGGCGGGGAACTTTATGGGCGTATGGGGCGTGATGGTGGGCCTGGTGCTGCTGCTGTTGAATTTGTGCGGCGCCTCCAGCTTCGGCGTGCCCTTGCTGTCGCCGGTGGCGCCCTTCAGCGGGCGGCTGGCTTTCCGGGATGTATTTGCCCGGGCGGGGTGGCAGCGGCTGGGCAGGTGGGACGCGAAAGTCCAGGACATGCCTGGCAGCCGGGAGCTGGGGCAATAGCACCTGCCGGCCGGTTTGGCAAGCGGCGAAAGCACTGCCATAGCAAGTACGCCCTTGGGGTGCGCCGCCCTGGCCGGTTTAAGGCGAGCCTCTGCCGCTGGCAGACAAGCC
Source organism: Oscillospiraceae bacterium (assembly GCA_910574995.1). GTDB lineage: Bacteria > Bacillota > Clostridia > Oscillospirales > Acutalibacteraceae > Acutalibacter. The sequence goes on along the minus strand of CAJTCS010000009.1, from coordinate 26,168 downwards.
GCAAACCCACCGGGCCGGCAGGCAAGGCTAAAAGCCCCCTCCCCGGGGCGCAAGCAGACCAAAGAGAACGGAAAAGGAGGCTATGCCTATGGGAAAGCGGAAGATCAGCGCAGCCCAATTCTTTATCAGCATGTTCGTGGCCCGGGTGGTGGTCACCATCGCCCTGAACGCCCAGTATACCGGGGGCGAGAATATGCTGGACAATATCGTTTCCTACGTGTTGGCCATGGGGCTGGGGTTCCTCATTGCCCTGCCGGTGTGGGGCTTGCACAGGCGTAGGCCGGAGCTGACCATAGGCCGGGCGGCGGTAGAAGATATGGGCATTTTGGGCAGGCTGCTGCCCATTGTATATTTCTTGTATTTTGTCCTGATAAACGGCACCTCGTTGGCGCTGTTCCAGCTTTTCCTGATGGACACGGTAAACCCGGCCTTTTCCGCCGGGTTCGTGGCGGCGGCCCTGGTGGCGGCGGCCCTATATGGGGCCCTGCGGGGCATTGAGACCGTAGCCCGGTGCGCCACCTGCGTGTTGGTGGCGCTGCTGCTGGGCTGCGGGCTGGTGTTCGGCATTGTGGCGGGGCGGTTTTCCATAGAAAACCTGGAGCCCCTGTTCTATAACGGCTTTTCCCAGACCATAAAGGGTACGGTGCTGTTCATCGCCCGCACGTCCATCTTTGCGGACATGGCCGTGCTGCTGCCCATGGTAAAGGGGAGGAAGGGCCTGGGGTTTGCCTGTTGGGCCGGGGGCACGGCGGCCTTTGTGGGCCTTCTTCTGCTGCTGGTGGTGGGGTGCCTGGGCCGGTACGCCTATACCCAGAATTTCCCCGTGCACGCCCTGGCTTCCATCACCCAGGTGCGTTCCATGCAGCGGCTGGACGCAGTGTTTACCGGGGTGTGGATGATGGGCCTGGTTGTGAAGCTGGCCGTGGACATCTATGGCTGCCGGGTGTGCGTGTCCTCTTTACGCAAAAAGCCCGGGGAGGAAAAGGCAGGGGCCTGGTGGGCGGCGGCGCTGATGCTGGCCCTGGCCCTGTGCACGGCGGGCGTACCCCTGGTGCAGCACTTCCTGCTGGACACCTGGTTCCTGTTCTTCTGTACGGTTGCAACGGGCTTCGCCCTGCCTTTGCTGGTGCTGGCGGCGGACCTGCTGCGGGGGAGAAGGGATCTGCAAAAGGCAAAAGGGGAGGGGGCGTGACCATGAAAGCTGCCAAGAAGGCTTTGTGCCTGTTCCTTGCGGGCTGTATGTGCCTGTCCCTGGCCGGCTGTGGATACCGGGAGCTGTACCAGCGTTTGCTGATACACGGCATCGGGGTGGATACGGCCCCGGATGGGTTCATCGTAACCGTACGTTCCTCCATGTCCCCCCAGGATGAGGGGGAGGAATTTTTCCGGTGCCAGGGGCGCTCGGTGCTGGAAGCCCTGACAAACCTTTCCCTTTCCACCGGGCGCGAGCCCTTCTATTCCCATAACTACCTGGTGGTTTTTGGCAGCGGCTGCGCCCGCCAAGGGCTGGACAGCTGCCTGGATTTCTTTGTCCGTTATTACAACACCCGCCCGGCCGTGCAGATGTTCCTGGCAGAGGGGGCGGCGGAGGAGATCCTCTCGTACGAAAAAGACGGGAAACTGCTGAAGATGTCAGAGCTTCAGCAGTTAAGCGACAGCGGCCAGACTACCGGCAAGGCCCTGGGGGCGGAGATACTGGACTTTGTAAACGGCGTGAAGCGCGAGGGCTCTTCCCCGGTGCTTCCGGTGCTTCGGGCCGGGGACGCCGGCGTAGAGGTGGCGGCCACCGCCTACTTTGACGGGTATAAATCGAAAGGCATGCTAAGCCTGGAGCAGACCCGGGGCTATCTGGCGGCAAAGGGCCGGCTGGAAAAGGGCGAGGCCGTTGTGTCCGGCGGGTTTGGCGCGGTGACGCTGTCCTTGTCTAAAGCCCGGGGGAAAATAACCCCGGCGCTGGAAGGGGGCCGGCCGGCGTTTACCATCACGGTAGAAGCCCAGGCGGATGTAAGCGCGGTTTCCGGGGGGAGGAGCCGCCTGGACGCGGCCGCCTACCGGGAGATCGAGGGCCAGGCCGCCCAGCTTATAGAAAGCGAGGTGCTGTCGGCCCTGGAACAGGCCGTCTTGAAGGACCGCTGCGATATTTTTGGTTTTGGCAACCTGCTTTACCGGTGGTCGCCAGCCTATTGGCGCAGCCAGGGCCAAGACTGGCCGCAGGGCATGGCAGCCTGCCGCTACCAGGTAAAGGCCTCCGTCCAGGTGACGCGCCTTGCCCCGGACGCTTAAAGGGCCCGCCGCAGCGTACCGTGAAGGCGGGCGCGGGGCACGGTGCGGGCGCGCCCTAATACCCCCGGGAGGCGGGGCGCTGCCAGTACTTCCGGTCTAAGATGCGGTACTGGAGGGCCTCGGCGGCGTGGGAGGAGCCGATTACGTCTTCACCGTCCAGGTCGGCTATAGTACGGGACACTTTCAAGACCCGGTCATAGGTGCGGGCGGAAAAGCCGAATTTTTCAAAGGCCCGGCGCAGAAGGCGCTCTGCTTCCGCCGTGGTGGGGCAGGCTTCCCGCAGGCGGCTGGGGGGCAGGTGGCCATTGCAGGTGAAGCCCTCGCCATGATAGCGGGCGGTCTGCCGCTGGCGGGCGGCGTTCACCCGGGCCCGCACCTGGGAAGAAGGCTCGGCCGCCCCCGGCGCAGAGAGGGATTCAAAATCTACCGGGGGTACTTCGATATGCAGGTCCAGCCTGTCCAGCAAAGGGCCGGAGATACGCCCAAGATAGCGGTCTACCGCCCGGGGCGAACAGGTGCAGTGCCGGGTGGGGTGCCCAAAATACCCGCAGGGGCAAGGATTCATAGCGGCCACCAGCATGAAGCGGCAAGGGTAAGAGGCGTTCCCCCCTGCCCGGGAGATGGTGACCAGGCCGTCCTCCATGGGCTGGCGCAGCACCTCCATGGCGTCCTTGGAAAATTCCGGAAGCTCGTCTAGGAACAATACGCCCTGGTGGGCCAGGGAAATCTCCCCGGGCCGCGGGAGGGCCCCGCCCCCGGAAAGCCCCACGCTGGAAACGGTGTGGTGGGGGGAGCGGAAGGGGCGGCTTTGCAGCAGGGAACCCCCGGATGGCAGCAGCCCCGCGATGGAATGGACCTTGGTGGCCTCCAAAGACTCCTCAAAGGTCATGTCTGGCAGGATGGAAGGCAGGCGTTTGGCCAGCATGCTTTTGCCAGAGCCCGGGGGCCCCAGCATCAAAATGCTGTGGCTGCCGCTGGCGGCAATCTCCAGGGCGCGCTTCACCTCGTTTTGGCCCTTTACGTCGGCAAAATCCAGCTGGGGCAGCAGGCTTTCCGGGGCCTGGGCAGGCAGGGCGGGCGGTATGGGGGCCTCCCCCCGCAAATGGGCGACCAGCTGGGGGACGTCTTGTACGGGGTATACCTCCAGGCCCTGGACCACCGCCCCCTCCTGGGCGTTTGCCTGGGGGACGAACAAGCGGCGGAAGCCGGCTTCTTTGGCCACGGCCGCCATGGGCAGCACCCCCCGCACCGGGCGCAGCCCCCCGGAAAGGGAAAGCTCCCCCAGGAAAACCGCGTCGTCTATCTGGCACAGAAGCTGCCGGGAGGCCTGCAGAAGGGACAGCAGCAAAGGGAGGTCATACAGGGGGCCCTCTTTCCGCTTGCCGGCGGGGGCCAGGTTCATGGTGATGCGGCTGACGGGGAAATCGAAGCCGCAGTTTTTCAGGGCCGCCCGCACCCTGTCCCGGGATTCCTTCACAGCGGCGCCGGGCAGGCCCACCACCTCGAAAGCGGGCAGCCCGCCGGAAAGGTCTGTTTCCACCTCCACTGGGAAAGCGTTCATGCCGTAAAGGCCCATGCTGTGGGTTTTGGCAACCATATGCGCATCTTCCTTCTATGAAAATATTGTTGGCAAATTTTTAAGGCGTCTCTTTTTAGACATGGGGGAGGGGCTTGCGTATAGCCTTATAAGGACCCTTCAGGTTCTCCTTTGAAGTATATTTATAAACATAATCCCCGTCTTTCCGGCCGCCTTATTTTGCCCTTTCCCGTGGCGGGAAGGGATTTGACATATCTACATATATTATAGCACATGCAGGGCCCCTTTTCACCATCTTTTTCGCCAAATTGCGTCCAGTGTGCCAACGACTTTTCAAGCTTCCCTTCTTATATTTGAATACGGTTCCCCTGCAAGGCCATCCAGTTATGGGCATAGGCGCGTTCTTCTTAAATAGCGTTTTAACGGCTTTATAGGGTTTGCCCGGCGGGCCTGTACTATGTTGCGGTACGCCGCAATTCCCCGTTCGTTCCTATCCCGGTTTCAAGGAAGCCCCTGCGATATTCCCTATTGACAAGCTGCCTGGATTGTAAGTATACTTTATTATAATATGTATTCCCCTTTACAGGGAAAGCCGCTTATTATAGACCCTTTTATCACGAAGGGGTAAAACCGTACTTATAATGCTTTTTAGCCGGGGTGGATAAAGTTTTCCAACAGGAAAACGGCCGGATGCTTCCACGAGGATTTCCGCCGCGGAAGGATGGAAGGAGGAGGTGGGCTTGTGAAAAAACGTGCGAAGATCTATTGGCTTTTCCTTTTGCCAAGCCTGTTAGGCGTACTGCTGTTTTACGCGGTCCCGTTTTTGTTTTCGCTGTATTACGCGCTTATCGACAATATGGGTTCCCAACGATTTGTTGGGCTGCAAAATTTTATAGACACCCTTTCCAATTCCCTGTTCCAGTCGGCCGCGTTGAATACCTGTATATTTGTTGGCGTTTCGGTGCCCATTGGCATGGCGGTTTCGCTGTTTTTATCCCTGTGTTTGCAAGGGATGAAGCGCGGCAGGCCCCTTGCCACCATGCTGCTGCTGCCATTGGTGGTGCCGTCGGGCACAATTGTTTATTTCTGGAAAGTGCTGCTTGACAGCAACGGGTTGCTGCAAAAGTGGCTTCTGCAAGCCGGTGTTCCCCACGAATGGTTGGCGCAGAACAGTTGGGTCATGGGCGTGCTGGTCGTGGTCTTTTTGTGGAAAAATGTGAGCTACAATATTGTATTGTTTTGGTCGGGCCTTAACTGGATCCCCCAAACCTATTATGAGCAGATGGCTTTGGAGGGCGCGGGCAAGTGGAGACAATTTACAAATGTGACCTGGGTGTACCTTTCCCCCACTACTTTTGTGGTATTATTGATGAGTATTGTCAACAGTTTTAAGGTGTTTAAAGAGGTATATATGCTTTATGGGGCCTATCCAAGCCCAGACATTTACATGCTGCAGCATTATATGAACAACCAGTTTTTGTCGTTGAATATGCAGAAACTATCCAGCGCCGCTTACATTTTATTTTTGGTGATTGGTATGGCTTTACTTGTCGTGTTTTACGCACAAAAGCGTGTGACGGACGCCTATCAGTAAGGGGGTGGTTTTATGAGGAACCGGCGTGTCATCCCTATAGCCAGCATTGTGCTTTCGGCGGCGGTATCCGTGTTCCCAATTGTCTTTATTTTCGCCAATTCCTTTATGGGAAGCGGCGAAATTATCAGCCGTTACGCCTCTGAAATTTTGGAATCAAACGCCGGTGACTTCGCCTCCCACGGCATCCATTTTGTGCGCTTTGGGCTGCTTCCGCAAAAGCCGACTTTGGACCAATACAAGGAATTGCTGCTGGACAGCCCCGGCTACCTGCGCATGTTCTGGAACTCGGTTTTGCTGGTGGTCCCGGTCCTCTTGGGACAGTGCGTGCTGGCGCCTCTGGCTGCATATGGGTTGGAGAATATACGGTGGAAGTATAAAGAATCTATATTTTTCATGTATATTATTGTGATGCTCATGCCCACCCAGATCCTCTTGGTGCCCAACTTTATTGTGGCGGGCTGGCTGAACATCCGGGAGAGTTATTTGGCCATCATCCTGCCGTCGCTGTTCCACCCCTTGGGGGTATTCCTGATCCGCCAGCAGCTGAAAAACTTCCCCAAAGAATGTATGGAGGCCGCCGCCTTGGATGGAGCGGGGCCCTGGAAAAGTTATTGGTACATTGTGCGGCCCAACCTGCATTCTGTGGTGGCTGCGTTGGCGGTGCTGCTGTTTGCAGACAACTGGAACATAGTGGATCAAGCGGTAGTATTCATTAAAAATATTTATGGGAACCCGCTGTCCGTATACTTGGGCAGCGTGGTCACCGGCGACCCGGGCATGTTCTTCGCGGTGTCTGTTTTCTATCTGATCCCCGCGCTGCTGGTATTCTTGTTGGGCCAGGATTACTTGACCGAGGGCATCGCGCTTTCCAGTCTTAAATCGTGAAAGGGGGAAGATCCCATGGCAAAGCGTACGGCAGATATACTAAAAAAGGGCGGGCCCCCCATATCCCGTATCGTATACATATTCATATCGCTTGTATATTTGCTGGTTGTGGTTGGCGCAACCGCTTACAGCCTGACGGCTTATGAAAAGCAGCTTCCATTGGTTGAATTGGTGCGGATAGAAAACGGTAGGATGCCAAAGGACTGCTTGTATCAAGGCGCTGACAGCATGGTTTTTTGCACTGTGGAACAGCAGGATGGCCCCTGGGGGAAGCGGTATGTGGTGAAGCAGGTCATGGCCTATAATTACCAGGAGATCGACGAAGGGACCATGTTTGTTTACGACGCGGTCTCCACCGAAAACCCCATTGTCAAAAGCCCCCACAACCACTTCCTTCATGATGGGATGGAAGTGCGCATTTCGTGAAAGGGGTGAGGGGATGGCCGCTTTACCCCGGCGTGTGGACAAGGGGATTCAGGCTACCCATTAGGAAAGGGATGAATAGAAGTTAATATGGCAAATCAAAAAAGTATGGTTACAGACTTGACAAAGGGCGGCGTCTTTTCCAACCTGGTACGGCTGGCGCTTCCGTTTATGCTGTCGAATTTGCTGCAAATGCTCTATTCCATGATCGACATGATTGTGGTGGGGCAGTATGTGGGCAGCACCGGGCTGTCGGCAGTTACCATCTCCTCCCAAATCATTATGCTGATGACAACCATTGCCACGGGCTTTGCCTCAGCCGGGCAGGTGCTCATCTCCCAGCAAGTGGGCTCAAAAGACAGCGGGGGGATAAAGAACACCATTGGCACCCTGTTTTCCACCCTGCTGATCATGGCGGCGGCCATGACGGTGGTGGGCCTGGCCCTTCACGCGCCTATGCTGCGGCTTTTGCAGGTCCCCCAGGAATCCTTTTCCCAGGCGGCGGACTATATGCTGGTGTGCAGCGGCGGCATTGTGTTTACATACGGGTACAATTCCATTTCCGCCATTTTGCGGGGCATGGGGGACGGCAAACGGCCTTTGGTTTTTATCGGGATTGCCTCTCTGGTAAACGTGGCGTTGGACCTCCTTTTTGTAGGGCCTATGGGCTTACAGGCCGCGGGAGCGGCCTGGGCGACCATCATTGCCCAGGCTGTGTCGTTCTTCATTTCCATCGTGTACTTATACCGGGAGCGGGAGGCGTTTGGGTTCGACTTCCATCCCAACAGTTTCCGCATCCACAAAAACATCCTGTCCATTCTCCTGCGGCTGGGCCTGCCCGCTGCCCTGCAGCACAGTGCCATCTCCATTTCCATGCTGTTCATCAACGGCTTTATCAATGTGTACGGCTTGGCGGCGTCGGCGGCCTTTGGCGTGGGGCGGCGCGTGGAGATGATCCCCACCACCCTGACAAATTCCGTGAGCATGGCGGTCTCGGCTATGGTGGGCCAGAATATGGCCGCCGGAGAAGTGAAACGTTCCAAGCAAACGGTGTACTACGCTCTTTGTGTGAATGTAAGCGTTACACTGGTGGCCTTTGTCTGCTTTGCCATATGGCCACGGGGGATGTTCTCCATTTTCACCCAGGATGAATCCGTGCTGGGGCTTTCCGGGCTCTTGATGACCACCATCCTCATCGGTATGCCTGCCTTCCCCATCATGCAGGCGTTCAACCCCTTCATCCAGGGTATCGGCAACGCAAGGCTTAGCCTGATCATCGGCCTGATGGACGGCGTGGTGGCCCGCATCGGCCTATGTCTGCTGTTTGAACAGGTGTTGCATATGGGGATGTTCGGCGTGCTCTTAGGCTACACTTTGGCAACCTATGTCACCGCTATCCCCGCGATGGTCTACTTCCTTTCCGGCATTTGGAAAAAGCGCAAGCTGTTGGTTTGACACAGGTAACGCCGCAATAAAGCCATTGTGGGTTTTTTTATCTCTCCAATTGACCCAAAGGAGTTGTGGGACAAACCCCTGATCGTCTCCAGGCAGGCCCAGTGCGATGCGGCTCTGCCTGAGCTTTTGGGGCGCAAGCAGGAAAAGCTGAACATCGTGGGCAGCTATAATCTGCTGTTTTCCGGGTCACTGATGGTGGAGGAGGGCATGGGCTATGCCCTGGCCTTTGACAAAATCGTGGACGCCGGCGCGGACAGTAATCTTTGTTTCCGGCCCCTTTCCCTGCAAAAAGAGATTCCCATGTTTGTGCTGTGAAAGAAATATCAGGTGTTTACAAAGGCGGCGGAGAAGTTCCTTATAAAGCTGCGGGAGCTGGAAGATGAAAGTTAGTCTACTTTTGTGCGCGGGGCTTATGCTGGGCTTAGCCGCCTACGCCGAAGGTGCGCGGAAATCTGGCCACGAAGTCAACATCATTGGCGTATGCAAAAAGAAGATAAACGGCTGTCTGGCCTGCGAATACTGCCACGCGAAGTGCTAGTTTTCCCATCTATTACCATCGCTTTACTGGGCAGTTTCAGTGCGCCGTCAACCGCATTTACGTGAAAGTACAGTCACTGCGGGAGCCGCTGCCCCTTCCATGTGAAACAGGAGACGAGGATGGGGGAAATCGCCGGGTACTTTGAAAAATAGGGCTTGACACCGGCAAAGCCTGAGTATGTGGGGCATACGGTCAATTTCCGCACCCATTTTGTAAATCTCCGCATACTCGGCCCTCCTGTTCCTCAATCCGTCTACGCTCAATTTCGCGCTGCAATTCCCCAGCCGTGGGCAAGGCAAAACGATAACGCGAAGCAAAGACCTGTTGGGCATCATTCAAAACAGAATATTTGACGATTACTTCACCCTTCTGCGAGCACAGGATAACACCAATGGTAGGCTCGCTCTGGAAACCGCGGTACATCCAGGCGGTGTCGAAGTAAGTAAAGCCTTTTTCGATGAACAAGTCCACCATTTTCTTGACCTGCTCCACATCGATGGCCCCGGCACTCTGGGGGTCGGTGGTGGGCAGGCGCATCAGGCCAAAACCAAAATTTTTCATACGCAGCGTCTTTTTCCTGTTTTCTATAAATTATATAGTTCAGGAGAAACTACTCTGGGGGCACGTCCGTGTCGGTAAAACTGATTCTTACTACATATTTGCCGTGGCGGTAACAGTAAGGGCTGCCGGTTTGCTCTATATAACTTTTCAGGCGCTATGCCCAAGCCCTTTTGGAAACCCGTTGCAAAATAAATACAGTTTTTTCTTTAATTCCGATTGATAAATCAAAAAATATATGGTGTTTTATATATAAGAAACAATAATTTGGGGGTTCAGAAAATAATTTTTGCGCATCATGCTGTAAAAATGGATCCGTCGTTGAAAAATGCCAGCCCTGAAGGCAAGGCTCAGGCAGCCCATTTGCGGGATTACAGGTTTCTCAAAAGTGACCGGGTGCAGGTTTCTGAACACCCTATGCCCCAGTATGCTCCCTATATGCTGAGCACCAAGCTGACGCAGGTCACACGGCGCTGCAAGCTGCGATGTGAATACTGCGTATATTTAGGGAATTATAAGAACCGCCACCAAAGACAAAAGGATTGGCACAACAATTAAAGATGGTGGAATGGTGTGCTCTGCCTAAAACTTTATAAGTGCGTTTTTTATCAATTTGAAATATTATTTATCTGGTTTTACTTCAAGGGAAGGATGTATTGTGAAAAAGAACCTGATGTCTATATTGCTCCTTTTTGGGATTATCTTTTTGACATTATTGGTGGGATGTACACGTTTGGAATCGCCCGAAAGGCGGATTGGCCGTGTAATGGCCCTACTGCTGTCAGCACCTGATGCGTACATTACGCGTCAGTCTGTCGCGGGGACAGATCCAAAAGCTACAGAGTACCAAGACTATTTGAAAACGGTTTTTTCAGAGGAGGACTTCACGACACAGCTTTACGGGGATTTGGCTCAAGTCCGTTTGGTCGATCTAATGTACCCTGCTCTCTGTATGGATGCTGACATCTCGGTGGAAGTGGAAGATATACAGGTACAATTGGATTTAGAGCAGTCCCGGATATATTCTGTAGAGGGTCGGGCCATCCTCACCCTAGGGGAATCCCAGGAAACACTGCCGATCAACGGCAAGGTACAGACAGATGAAAACGGCTGCATTTCTTCTATAGACTTAAACCATAGTGCTGGGGAAATTAGTACCCGGTGCCTAGAGTGGGTAAATACCCATTAACGGCCCTATTGCGGGTAATGCGGCGCAAAGGAGGCAAATGGCCTTTTTTGCGCCGCATTTGTGCTCCTTAGCCAGTTCTTAAGATTCAGTTGGGGGAAAGAAGTCCTTGTATGCAGGCCCTTGCAGCTGGAGGAAAAGCGCGCTTTGCACGGGTTACCCGGTGCAGAAAAAATCCGGTTTTATGGGGAGACACCGCCCCACACCGACGCGGCTTTTTATAACACTGAAAATGTGCTATATGCACATCGTTTGGGGATTTTTCTCTGAATGGAATGGACAATATATACAATATCAAGCTGGAAATCAATGACCCGTTGCAAGCGGAGTAATTTGTAAAGAATATCCAAAGTATGGATATTGAGGGTGTGGATAATTACCAATTTACCATTGACACGACGCAGTACCGCAGCATGCAGAAGGCCATCGACAGCATGACGAAACTGGCGGCTATTATGTTTGCCGCATCCATCCTGATGGGCGCGGTGGTACTTGTGATGATGCTGATGATCAACCTGAAGGACCGGGAATTCGAGTTGGGCGTATTGCTTTCCATGGGGGAAAACAAGGCAAAAATCATCGGCCAAATGATGCTGGAATCCCTGTTCCCAGTGCTGTGCGCCATGACGGCGGCCGTGTTCTGCAGTGGATGGATGCAGCAAATCTTTGCAAATTTATTCACAACAGTTGTAGATCTCTCTCTCACGCCTATCACAATTTTCGAGATGTATCTGGCCGGGTTTTTATTGACTTTGAAAGCCGCTATCCGGGCAGAGGATATGGCAGAGTAGGCTGGGGCCACCGAGGAATTGAAAGCCCACAACCCCATGCGCTGGGTGGGGCGGATGAGTTGCTGTAAGGTCCAGGTGGGGGAAATCATTTTTGCGGAATTGATTATGATTTGGCTGAAATGCGGGGCAATCCCCGCATTTCTTTATAATAGCGTCTTGCAATTCGGGCAAGTGGCAGTCTATACTAATTTCGTCAAAATCTAATATGCCATAAGTGGTATCAGTTCCGGGCAAATATATGAGGGAAAACTGTTTTCAAAAATATTTCAAAAACTTTGTAAGATTTTTTGAAATACGAAGTCTTATAAGGGAGGAGGTGAGATAGTGGCGGGTTCCAACGAAGAATTTGAGAAAATTTATAGAAGATACTTTAATGATGTATTTCTCTTTCTTAAAAAGCTGTCAAAAGACGAAGGTCTGGCGGAGGAGATCACAAGCGAAACATTCTTCAAGGCAATGCGTTCAATAGATGCCTTTCGCGGTGATACAGACATTCGTGTTTGGCTTTGTCAAATTGCAAAAAACTGTTATTTTTCTCACTTGAAAAAGCAACAGGGGCTTGTAGATATTGATGACGCTGAATTTACAGATAACACAGACACCATTGAGGAACAGATGATAAACCGAAGTGACGCTATACGAATACATCTGCTGCTGCATGACTTAGCCGAACCGTATAAGGAAGTTTTTATGCTGCGGGTTTTTGGAGAGTTGAGTTTCAAACAAATCGCAAAAATTTTTCAAAAAACAGATAACTGGGCCTGTGTCACTTATCACCGGGCAAGAAACAAAATATTGGAACAAATGGAGGCCAATAATGAGTGATAAATGCAATTTGATTAAAGACATACTTCCGCTTTATGTAGAAGATATGGTAAGTGCGGATACAAGAGAATTTGTCAACGAACATCTTAAGCATTGCGCGGAGTGCCATGCGGAGTTTGAGCGTATGCGGAAAGCTACGAAGTTTATCCCTGAGGCTGACACTGACCCCGATACTGATATTGTGCCGTTAAAAAGGGTAAAGCGGGACTTATTTATCAAACGCCTACAGACTATTTGTTTCACAGCGGCCTTGGCCTGCGCTATAGTGACGATTGTTTTCGGGATTTTAACATCACCTAAATTTTTCCCTTATTCTGATAACCTGCTCCATGTTATGGACGGCCCTGATGGGAGCGTTATCGTCACCTTTGACAGCGAGGTAACCGGTTACAGCTGTAATGAAGTGTTGGACAATGAAACTGAAACAGAAATTTACCACATAAATGCTTGGACAACAACTTGGGACTTATATTCATCTAATCGCGGAAAACAAAATATGGTGATACCCTTTGAGCAAGAAACAAAAATGCAGATTTTCTATGCCCAAAACGACGGTTCCGAGGATGTACTGATTTATGGGTCAACTGAAAATACGGAAGAAAACGGCGTATCCCTGCCAAGATTGATTTTAATGCCGTATTTCCTAGCAGCTCTCCTTGCCCTTGTTGTACTTGCAATTCTACGATTGCTATTGAGAAATAAGCAAGCAATCATTGTTTGGATTGACAAGGCTATACCGTTCCCCATTTCCTATATGGCAGCGCAGCTTTGCACAAAAGGATTTAACTTCACCACATATTCATCCCAACGAGATTTTTGTATCATCATCCTGGTTGCTATGCTGCTTTATTTCGCAATGCTGACAGGAAAATCTCTTTATAAAGCAAAGCGGAACACTTCGAGGGGATAGAGGAAAGGGCATGAAAAAATCTCTATTTAGACTAAAGGCCACAGATGTGGAAGTTCCCCTTTCATACTCGTGCCGGACATAAAAATTGCTGAATATTGACGGCCATTTTGCCCTCGTCCGCCTTGTGATACCCTAACACTCTGCGGATTCTCGTACTGTAAACTAAAATGAAAGTTGAAGACCCGCCAGCCCTTCTGGTACAATGGTTTCACCACAAATCCAAGTACCTCCCGAAAGGAGACGAGTCTTCATGGAAAAATTATACCAAATAAGGTGCCCGAAATGCAACAACAAAACAGACTTTTATCGATATGGAAAAGACGCCCATGGACATCAAAAAGTACCAGTGCAAGAAATGCCGGCATCAGTGGGCGCCGGAAGCGAGGCGGGAGATCGGGCGGCCCAGAACGAAACATTACCCCTCATGTCCGGCTTGCGGCAAAGCTGCTTTCCTGCATCACGATAAGGAGCATTACAGCAACTACCGCTGCTGCGACAAAAAGTGCGGCCACTCTTTCTTCGTGCCAAAGCCTACGGCCATCTCGGCCCCGTCCATGTCCAGACTCTTTGGCAAGACAGACTTCAAGCGGATGCGCTACCCTGTCCATGTAATCCTCACGGCTCTGAGCATGTTCTGCCTGGGCAAGAACTCATTCCGCAACATCGCGCTGATTTTGCGTACCATGATGAATGGCAAGGTCTCCCACACCACCATCAGCAACTGGTGTACCAAGTTCGCGCCCATGTTCCAGAATATCGCCTTACAGCTCATTCCAGCCCTGAATTTCAACTCGGATGAGTGGCACGCCGATGAAACTGTCATCAAAGTGATTTGTTCTCAAGCACCCATACCCCGCACTCTTTGTCGGTAAGGTAGAAAGTGCTTTTCCCGCTGGATTTCCGGCAGAAGCTGTGGTATGGTGTGGTTGCCTCAACAGGGCAAATCACAACAGAAAGTAGGTTGACACTAGGGCAAGCATCCGTAAACGGGGCAACAGCTACTTGCTGATTGTTTCCAGGGGCTATGATTTCGATGGCAAGCGCCGCAATCCCCAGCAGAAAACCGGTCGCCTGCTCGAAGATTTAACCCCCAGGGCCAAGGAAAAATGGCTCGAAGAAGCCGCTTTCTTCGAGCGACAATGTCACAATGAACCAGTGAAAGTGGACAAGGCCATCACCCTCGTGGCCTACACCGAACTGTGGCTGCGGGAGATTGCCCCCACTAAACTGGCGAAATCCACCCTGGCCCGGAACAAGCAGGATATCGACCGTTTCATGCTATTCCTGGGTGGCTACAAACTCGCCGACCTAAAGCCCGAACACTTTCGAAATTTATACGCTGAACTTCGTAAGCAAATGGCTACCGTCCGGATGGCCGGAAAATTTCAAATGAATGACGGCAGTATGTTTTCTGTACTGCATGACTATGCGGATGAAAGTTACTGCAAGGCCCACCTGGAAATCGTTTTGGAAACAGAGAACGGTGCTGAAATTTACCAGGTGGCGGCGGTACTCCGAGTGGCTGGCAGCTATGCGCCGGGGGAATGGAGCATATTTGACCAAATCAACATCAGCGTTGGTGATTTCAACAGCTTTGTGGAAAATCTGAAAAACGGAGGATTTATGATACCGGGCGAGAACCTGTCTTTGGGGACAGGCTCCTTACTCTTGTAACCTGCGAGTATTCGCAAAGAAACGGCAGATTGGCGGTGATAGCGGTTAAAGAGTGAACGAGAAAGCTGCGGAAAATGAACCGCAGCCCTTTCCCACATGCTCGGGGGCTGTCCGAGCATGTGGGAAAGGGCTCACTGATTACAGAAGGGGGCATTCCTATAGAAATTGTTCCTTGTATTATAATGAGATAGTAGTTTTCGTGACTTTTGCTAAAGTCATATGCTACACTGGAAGGGATGCTGTGGATTGGTTAATTCCTTCTACTATGAAATGGTTTGTAATAGGCTCCAACCACAGCCCCTTGCAATTTTGTTAATCAGTTAGATACCGCCAAGACGGTTGATGTAGAACAAGGTTACAAGGCAAGGCGCCCTGTGGATGCAGCATCAAATTTTTACATCTGGAGGTTCTGCTTATGATTTGTGTCGGGATCGACGTCGCCAAGGACAAGCATGACTGCTTTATCCTGTCCTTGGAGGGGGAGGTGTTAGCAGACGTATTCGCCATCCCCAACAGCATGGAAGGGTTTCAGTTCCTTTTGGAGAAGATACACAACTGTGTCTCGCCCTAAGACAGCATAAAAGTAGGGCTTGAGGCAACCGGACATTACAGCTATAACCTCCTGGGGTTTCTTCTTGACAGAGGCCTTCCCACCTATGTCTTGAATCCCCTGCACACCAACCTCTACCGGAAAAGCCTCTCCTTACGAAAAACCAAGACCGATAAAGTTGACGCGAGTACCATTGCGGCTATGCTTTTGTCCGATTTGGGCCTCAAGCCCTACACGGATACAGCATACCACAACGAGGAACTAAAGTCACTCACAAGATACAGATTTGATAAAGTTCGGGACGAGCCAAGCTCAAACAATCAGTTTCTCGTCTGGTCTGTATCCTGTTCCCCGAACTGGAAAAGCTGGTGCCCACTCTCCACATGAACTCTGTATACACTCTCCTGGAGGAACTTCCCGGAGCTAAGCAGATCGCCCAGGCCAACCTTACCCGGCTCAAGTCTCTTCTGGACTCTTCCTCTAAGGGACATTACAAGCGAGATACAGCAGTGGCATTCCGAGATGCTGCCAGAGCCTCCGTTGGCTCTGTTATGCCTGCCAAGTCTCTGGTACTCCGGCACACCATCCGTCTCGTCCGGGAACTGGATGCTGAGATCGCGGACATTGAAGCCTCTGTTCAGTCCATCATGGAGGATCTGCACTCTCCCATTACTACCATCCCCGGTATGGGTGTGAGGATGAGTGCCATGATCCTTGCCGAGGTAGGTGACTTCTCTCGCTTTGATTCTCCTGACAAAGTCCTGGCTTACGCCGGTCTGTCTCCCTCCACCTACCAATCCGGGCAGCTCAACAACTGCTATGCCCATATGGAGAAACGAGGCTCCAGATACCTGCGCTTTGCCATTTACAATGCCACCAAGTACGTCTGCCTTTGGGACCCCACCTTTGCCGCATATCTTGCCAAGAAACGAGCAGAGGGCAAGCACTACAATGTGGCCTTATCCCATGCCGCCAAGAAACTGGTACGGCTCATCTACGCAATGGAGACGTCCGGGCTTCCTTACCAGCCGGTGGCGGCTGCGTAACTCTTTCCTACTCTTCTCGTCTTGGTGTCCTCACGGACGCCTGTTTCCTCACACCCTTTTTGCCGTCTTGTGTCTCCACATCCATTTTTTCAATTTCCCTCATTTCGGGGCTTGACTTAATAGTTAGTCTTGTATTTTTATACTATTCCATGGCCATTAAGATACGCTTTGGCTGATACTGCGTCACTTTCCAGACCGTCACGCAGGAAGCCAGCAAAGTTAACAAAATCCCAGCCAGATACATCTCGAAAATTGTGACAGGCGTGGGGGAGATGTCAACAGCGGTGGTGAATAAACTTGCAAAGATTTGCTGCATCCATCCACCGCAGAACACAGCCGCTGTCATGGCGCACAGCACCGGGAACAGAGATTCCAGCATCATTTGGCCGATGATTTTCGCTTTGTTTTCCCCCATGGAGAGCAGTACGCCCAACTCGAATTCCCGGTCTTTCAGGTTGATCATCAGCATCATCACCAGCACCACTGCACCCATTAAAATGGATGCGGCGAACATAATAGCCGCCAGTTTCGTCATGCTGTCGATGGCCCCCTGCATGCTGCGGTACTGGGTGGTGTCAATGGTGAATTGATAATCCTCCACATCTTCAATGTCCATATTTTGGATGTTCTGCACAAACTGCTCTGCTTGCAGCGGGTCACTGATTTCCAGCTTGATATTGTATACATTATCCATACCGTTCAGGGAAAAAGCCACGTCTGGTGTGACATATAGCACATTTTCTGCGTTATAAAAGGCCGCGTCGGTGTGGGGCAAGTAGTTGTTGATGGTAAAAATGCCCGCCACCTCTGCCGTTGTATCGGATCCGTGATATTCTGAATAAGTTTTTTCTGTATAATATCCGTCTATCAAAATGGAGTCGCCTACTTCGATGCCGCTCTGCTGGGCCACATCAGCGCTGACAATCACCTTGCCCGTGTCCTCTTTCGTAAACTCCCGTCCCTCCGCCAGGGTCACGGTACCGGCCACGAAATCCGCTACGCCGGACAGGTCGGAGGTGCCCTCCACCCGCATCCAGCTGTTCTCAAAAGATGAATAAGTATCCGCTTGCGACTCGGTGACAACAGGCGTGATGTCCTCCGTAGCCATGGCCATGGAAAAGACATAGGGGTTGCTGCCGCGCACCAGCGGGTCACTCTCAATTTTGCGCAAATCTTCCTGGGTGATTAGGTCAGCACTGTAAAAAATATCGTTGGTTTCCGTGTGGTAATTGTTGATTATGACGGAAGCGCCGATCTCTTCCCGCAGTGCTTTTGCCTGCTGGTTACAGGCCGACAGCACGGAAAACCCGATCAAAATAAGCACGGACAAAACCGTGAAAACACAAAATAATAGCAGGAAACTCCGCTTGCGGTACCAGATGCTGTGCATCGCTCGCTTTAAGAAATTCATATGTACCCTCCTCACCCTTTCCCCGTCAGTATTTTGGCGGGTTTCAGCCGCAGCACCGCCCCGGCCTGTATCAGCACTGCTGCCAGGGCCAGCGCCAGCACAGCGGCAAAGTACGCCCCCACCGCCGCGCCGTCCACCTGGGCCTTGGGCTGGGGCGGTACAACGATGTTGGGCATCACATCGGAAACTAAATCGGATAATGCTTGCGGCCCTAACTTATCTATGGAATATCCACTTTGTTCCGCGCGGGCATAACTGACCATATTATTCTGCCCCTGCACGTCGGCAGCATTTTGTTCATACACATCAGAAGTCAGGCTTTCAGCTAAAGGCACACCTGCCGCTACGCCAACGGCTAATCCTAAAACCATGGCAATTATAATGGGCACAGCCATCTCTACAGCTGCCTGTAGTGCTATTTTCAATTTACTTTCCCCCATGGCGCACAGCATCCCAAATTCCCGGTGCTTATTTTTCAATAACAATGTGTTGACCAGAACCAACACCAATGTAGACGCCACTAAGAAAGCAAGTGTCATACCGCCTGCAAGCTGATTCATCTTCTCTGTAGGGCCCATGGTCATGTCATACCATTCCTCATTGAGTTGGAGGTAAAAAAAGGGATTATCCCATATTTCCTGGGAAAAATCATCGAAATCCATTTCTGCATATTCCTCTGGGACAGGCTGAAAGGAAGGGTGCGCCAATGCACTTGTCCAAATTTCATGGATGGAGAATTTCTTTTTTGTCCGCTCAATAAAGCCAGGTATGTCTTCCTCGCTCTGCAGATAAGCGGTCACATAATCCACATATGAGCCATTTTCACGGCCACCTTCGGGATGTAGCAATGCCTGCAGGGCAGCCGGCGCAAAGAGCATTTCCTCTTCTCGGGATTGATACCCCCGCAGTTTATTGCTTTCTTTCGCCTTGAAAATGCCAACCACCGTTATTTTCACAGGCGGGCCATTTTCTTCTGCGGATCCCATAGGATCGATATAGCGGACAGAAAATTCACTGCCTAAATGCAACTGGTTATGCTGGGCAAATTCTTGGGAAATCAGGCATACATCCGGGCTGTCTTCTGGGGTGAAGTGTTTGCCCTCTATTAAATTGTAACCATAGACATTGAACGCCTTATCTTTTTCGCTGTATGTGGGTAAGTACATATAAGCATCAAAATTCCAGGGCTTCCAAGGGGCCTCGTCCTGGCCTTTCTCATACAGCGGCTCCACGTCCACGAAATCAATGAACGTGTACTCGCCCGAATTATAAGCCACTACACTGGGGTCATCTCTATGTACTCTTTCGTCTGTTTTGGGGAAATGCGAGGGCCTGTCGAAGTGTTAATTGCTTTTTTTCGGAAGTGAGGCGCCCGCATGGTGACTGAACATGCCGTATTCTCCCGCACGGTAGCAAGCTGCTTGCTGCTGGTGGCGTACACCACCAAAAAGCCCACACAGCAGGCGAACAGCACTGTAAACATGATAATAACAAATAAGTTTTTTAGCCAGCTGTGTTTCATGCTAAAGAATGCGCGTTTTAGGAATGCCATTGTGTGACTCCCCTTTTTTAAAGTATAAAAAATACAGAAAAAGCACTTATTTTCGATTTTTATTATAGTACAAGTCTAATAGATTTGCAAGAAAAAGGGCATAAAATGCCTTATGCCCTTTCTCTCTCAATATAATTAGCTTGCTGTACGCATTCCGTTATATGAGGTTCCTGATGGTCTAGCATATTCCTGATCCCAACCCATGCCGGGGCTCATGCAGTAGCAAATGCAATTTCCAAAGCAAGCGCGCTCTACAGCGTATGTGCCCAGATTCTGCTTCCGGTTCATTTCAGGGGCCTTTGCCAACTTTTTCTTCTCGTTTGTCATTTTTATGTCCTCGCTTTCTTTGTGGGACGCAGCCCACCGTGGTTTTATCGCAAACTGGCGGGCATTCGCCAGCTGTGACCCTTATGTTTCCATGGCCAGCGCGCCGTATTCGCCATACTGCTCGATGATGGAACCGCAAAGCTGCCTGGCGGCTTCCGGCTCTGTAAAATTGCGGACATTGGGCAGCGACCATTCTTCTATCTTCCCGTTTACATAAATCAGCCCGCCAGCCTACGCATTTAGGCCCTATCCGGCGGCCTGTTTTCAGGACGTTCAAGAGGCGGTCATACAGGGGGTAATACGATTTGACCCGTCCCCTCAAAAACGGGTTTCTAACTGTGTAGAAATGGGCGAGAAACCCCTGCCGCCAAGATAGGGCTGATATGTAACGCTTTAGAGGCAGAACAGCCCTGCCATTTCAAGGCTTTCCGGCTGTGGTCGATAGGGGGGCGGTACGATTTGACCTGCACCCGCCAAAACGGGCTTCTAACGGCGTACAGAATGACACAAAAAGTCAGGGCGGGAGGCCGACACTCCGGCGCTCCTGTCCCTGGCTTCTGATAGACTGTAAACTGTGCTGTCACACAGCCGCCACACAAGAGGGCCGCAGGCCCTCTTGTGACACCCGCAGAAACCGTACACCCGCTTCGCGTCTGTACGGTTTCTGCGGGTCAGATAATGTTCACGACAACCCTTGCTACGATTTGACCTCTCTGCTTTTCGCTTCCGTTCCATTCCCTTCCGGCGGCTTTGCCGCTTGTCCTCCAAGGAAGGGGGTAGGGGAAAGGATAGGAAAGGAATGGGTAATTGATAAGTCTTTACTTGATTTTTCTGTATTTACTTATATCTTTATTTTATTGCGTCAAATTTACCTACATAGGATTTTCCAACATCGGTTTTCCCGACGCAGGTTATTCCAACGCCGGTTGACTGGACGGCGGCTGGGGTTCTTCGTAGATAGTGTACTCCGCTACCCGCAGCCGTCCCCGGCTGTCCCGTTCCCTCACCCGCACGATATACCCGGCTCGCTCCAGCTCGTGGACGGACTGACGGATGGCGTCAAGCTGTTCCCGGTTGATGTGGGCCAGTCCTTGCAGGGTGTAGTCCCACTTTTCCGGGAGACTGAGCATCTGCGACAGCAGGCCCTTGGCTTTTAGGGATAGCTCCCGGTTCCGCAAATGATGATTAGACATGACTGTGTAATTTGTGTTCTTCGCAACATGAAATACTGTCATTTCTGCTCCTTTCAGCGCATAAAGCGGCGTTCCCAG
Source organism: Oscillospiraceae bacterium (assembly GCA_910574995.1). Taxonomy (GTDB): domain Bacteria; phylum Bacillota; class Clostridia; order Oscillospirales; family Acutalibacteraceae; genus Acutalibacter. Next base: position 5,352 of record CAJTCS010000009.1, on the reverse strand, counting down.
CCAAAGCGAGGCGGAGAACGCCGCTTTTTGTTTCGTACATACCATACTTACCTGTCGCCCATACCCATTGATTTTCTTGTGTTTTGGGAAGTATCGTTATCTAACGCCGCCTTTGCGTAAATTGGATTGCGGAGGATAAGGCTGATCGTTGACCTGGAAAACGGCTTTTCAAAGAACGACCTCACACCTTGGGCCGTAAGCTGGGTGGCTATGTCGTGGAGCGAGATGCGCGGGTCAACATACATCTCGTACATCTGCCGCACAAATGCCACCTCGGTCGGTTCAATCACCAGCTTCTTGGTGTGGATGCCGTCAATGATGATAGGTTCCGTCCGAAATCCATAGGGGGCGTGTCCACCCATTTTGAAGCCACGCTGACACCTGGCGTACCATGCGTCCTGCACCCGCTTCTGGATGGTTTCTCGCTCCAACTGTGCAAACACAATGCAGATGTTCAAATGTCCTTTCCCGAACACAGCGGGAAGGACTTATAACACCGCACAAGGCATCATCGAGCAAGCAAAAGCGCCGTACAAGGTTGGCAGTCTCCGCCGGGTTTCCCCGGTTTCTCTCCGCTTGCTCGATTATAAGTTGTAGGGTTCTCTATTCAATTATCTGTTCTGACGATGGAAGTGAAAGCCATCGTACCTTTTCCGGTGGTTAACACGCCGGAAATAACCCAGGTTGACCGGGTATTCCTCTTTGCATTTCCTGCAATGTACCATCTTGTGGCCGGTAACATCGGAAAACACCCGTTTCACAAGATAGCCGCAGTAGGGGCAGCGGATATCCCGCAGGGAAAGCCTTTCCGTTTCACGGCGGGAAAGCCGGAGCTTATATAAATTATCCTTGCTCACGGAGGTCTGGCGGTATGATTGTACGGTATTCATAACGCCATCACCTCGTTTCCAAGGCCAATTTCATAGGCGATGTACTCAGAAATGTCGTGCCGTTTTACAAGGGCCAGCTCTTTTAAGCGGATAAGGAAAGCCGTATAGGAAACCCCCATCGCACCGGCCATCTTCCGCACCAGCAGTTTGTCCTCCAGGCGCAGAAGGTTGTTTCCGTAAAGTGGCAGCGGCCCGGAAACACCAAACCTTTCCAGCACCTCATGCACCATAAACCGGGGCGTGAGCAGCGCCGCTGCCAGCCTGTCCATCCGCGCCTCCTGGAAACTCAGCAGTTCTTTCAGCTCCTGGGGGCTGTAGGTGCGTTCCCTATCATACTCCCGATGGAAAGATGCCATTGTGACCGTCCTGTCCATGATGTAATGCCCCGCTTCATGGGCAATGGTGAAGCGCCTCCAGCCTTCCTCGTCCCGGTTCAGCAGGCTTTCTTCCAGCACAACCGTCCCTCTCGGAAAAACCTCCCGTATTGGCCTCCGCCCTGCCATGACCCGGAGGGGCGTTATGCCATCTAAAATAAAACCAATTTTGCTGGAATCTTCTTCCGCAAAACTGCGGTATTTAAGGGGGAGTTTCAAATAGCTGGTGAGAAATCCCTCCATGTCCACCTGCAGCGGAATTGACTGCTGCCCTAGGAATTGGCGTATCAGCCCCTCCGTCAGTTCCTCGATTTCCATGTCTGTAAAACAAGAATTCAAGTTGTACACCTCCTGCGGGGCCAGCCCTGCACATAGGCAAACCCGGTCCCTGCGTATGATAATAACCGCACGGGCTGTGTTGTATGCCCAGCGAAATTCCCATGGTTATACCGCTCGCCATCACAGCGCCTTAATAATATGGCGGGCTACGCCCTGGACAATCAGCGTGCTTACATAAATATCCTCATACTCCGCATTTTCAGGATGAAGGTAGTAGCGGCCCATCTGCCCGTTAAAGCAAAGGCGCTTTAAGGTACTCAGATGGTCGTCTGTCAAGGCTACAACGATATCCCCCACATTTGCGGTACTTGTTTTTTCAATCACAACCAGGTCGCCGGAGTCAATCTGCGCATCCGTCATAGAATCGCCGGAAGCGCGCAGGACATAGAAATCCCCGCTGCCAAACACGGAAACCGGGAGGGGGATGTATTCTTCCACCATGGCTTCCCGCTCGTCCGGTTCGCCGCAGGGGATAGAGCCTACCAGTGCCGCTTGGTTGACCTCCGGTGTCAGCTTGCGTATCTTTTCTGTGTAAATTACGCCGTTTTCATAGGATATCATGCCGCGCTGCGCCATGGCTACCAGGTAATAGTAAACTGTTGACCTGCCGATGCCTAATGCGTCGGCTATCCTTGTTCTTTCTTTAATAACAGGCATTTACCCTCCCGGACACATCATCGGCCTTAACCAGCCAGGAAAGAGAGTTGTAGCGCTGCTGATAGCTGGTGTAATCCCTTACAGAAACTGTCCCACTCCTTGTTGAGGTTATCTCTGTCTGGAAAGGGGCGGCATTGCTTCGGACACGGATAACATCTTGCTATATATTCAAGCATGTCAACGAAATTATTAAGCAACAAGCGAAAAAAGCCTGCTTTGCAGAAAAGTTTCTAATTTACCCTTGACAAAAGCTCTCTGAGGACAATATTTCCGGCAAGCTGTCCGATGATCGGTTTATCAAGCTGTCCCGCGACTATGAACAGGAGCAGGAACAGTTAAAGGCCGTCGTGGAAACCCTGGGGCGGGAAGTGAAACAGCAGGAGCAGAAGAAAACCAACGTCAGGAAGTTCATTTCCATGGGAAAGAAGTACACGGACATAACCCAGCTTGACGCTACTATCCTGTGTGAGTTCGTGGAACAGATCAGGGTGTCCGAAACCTACACGACCGACGAACGGCAGAAGCGGGTGAAAATCCGGGAGATTGAGATTGTCTATAACTTCATTGGTGCGTTTGATTTTGTGGGAGCGCGGGAGCAATCCCAAACTGCCCAAGACGAGAATAGTGCGAAAGCCGGCGCAGCTTAACGCTACGCCGGCCCTCGCTTAAAATGTTTTCTTACGCCACCGCCCCATTTCTCAGAGGGCTTTTCCAGTAAATCTTGCGTTGTTCAGTTGTCCTTACAAGGGCCTCCTTAGGCCCTTGTATCTGCTGGTGGCGGGCTATTCCAGTTACGCTTTCGCTTCTCCCCAAGCCCCCATATCCTTCCCGTCCAGGGAAGCATACCGGGCTGCACCTGCCGCAACCACCGGGGCGGCTTTCAGCAGCGATTGGTGGAAGGGCAGCGGGCTGTTGGCAAATTTTTCATCCACCATCACATTACAGACGCGGCAGAGGAACAGGTCGCTCCCCGTAGCTATATTGCGTTCTTCCAACACCTTCAGTTCAAAGCTCACCGGGCTTTCCGCAATGGTGGGCACACGCAGTACCTGGCCAGGCTCCACGGAAGGCAGGCGTTCCATTTTATGGGGATTCTCCCGGCTGCTTACCGTGCCATAATAATCGGCCAGGGGCAGCAGCGGCTCGGTTACTAAATTAGCCGAAAAAACGCCCTGCTGGCGTATGAGGTCTTTTGTCAGTTTCTCTTCGCCGATACAGGTGACGAACCCCAAGCCTTCCTCCCCGCCGTCCCGAATATGGCAGTAAGTGGCCCAACAGAACAGGCCAAAGTGGGGCGTGCCGTCCTCTTGATAATTCCCATACAAAAATAGGGCCTGGGGGCAAAAATCATTGCCCAATTTCCCTTTTATTTTCCCCATGGTCTTTCCCTCCGTTTTTTTGTGATTGTTTCAGCCGCGCTTCCTGCTCTGCCAGGTTCAGCAGCACCTTGTCCAACAGGCTGTCTAACAAATTGGCGTCCTCCTGCGTAAGGCCCCGGTAAAACACCTCATTCATTTCTTGTGAAACTTGCTCGTAGGGTTCTTGCAGCCCCCGCGCCTTTTTGGTCAAGCGGATAACCACTTGCCGGCGGTCCTTGGGCCCGGCTTCCCGGGTGACCAGGCCCTGCTCTTCCATACGTGCCAGCATAGCGGTAAGGGTGTTTTTTGCCAGGCCGGTTTCTTGCACTAAGGCAGCAATCGGCACGCCGTCCCTCTGCCAGAGGACATATAAAATACGTCCCTGCGCCCCGTTAAAAGCGTCAATACCACAGCCATCCAGCAGCCGCTGGAATACCCGTGCCTGGACCTGCTTGATTTGTGTGATGAGGAACCCTGTTCTGGTTGTCATACGCAGCTCTCTCCAATATAGTGCTATATAGAACTAATTTTGTCAAGTTCTCTTTCTTTTATTTTTTAAGTATACCGGACGGGCTGGGAATTGTCTATGGTTTCTGTAAAAATAGGCCGTCCCGTTTTTGCATACCGCCGAATTTTCCCATGTGTTTTCTCAGCCCAATCTGCTCCTATGGATTTTTGTTGAGGAGGACCCCTTTGCCATGGCCTGTTTCTCATAGCTGCATGGTGGGGCCGGGTTCCTGGGCCTGCCCAGCCACACGGAAAGCCTCTTCTCCGGGTAAGAGGCTCAACGACCGTCCGTTATCCTATTCCATGAGCAGGGCAGGCTGGCCGTCCACCTCCACCACCGTCCGGCTGCCGGCCAGGCGGCAGCCCCGGTTCGTCGTTGCACAGCCCTTTGCAGTTCGATGCGCGTGCCCACCGGGTACTGCGCTCTTACTCGTTCAACCTTACTTCTGTCAAAGTTCATCTTCAATGCCTCCTTCAACTTTTGTCCCGCTGGATCACCTTGGCCTCGGCAGGCTCCCGGTGGAAGCCTGGGATCCGATTTCATCGAGCCGGCGGCGAGATGAACATCGTTTTCATAAAAGTTCTCGTATGCCTGGTCTATGGCGTTGTTTGTAAAGCCTGACGCCTTGCCATTCCTCCTTATAAAAGTTTTCCAGAAATGCAAAAAGGCCCACAGGTTTTTCCTGTGAGCCTTCTCAAAAAATTCTTTCGTTATTCTTTTCCGTCACTGTGTGTTTTTTCTTTCCCACGCCAGTTCAAGTCCCACTTTTGGGGGAACGAAAGTTTGCTTTCGTTTTGGCATCACTCCCAAAACACGTCACCCCGTGACGGTCGTTTGCAACATAAGCGCGCAGCGCGTTGTTTGAGCATAAGCCTGCACAGCAGGCGTTGCTTTGCCTCCATTGAACGCCAAAAAACCGCGCCACAGCGCGGTTTTTCAGGGGTGGCATCTTTTTTGTATGCCATTCATGTGTTTACCATATAAAAAAGATACCTGCGGCCTGTTTGACCGCAAAAAAGCCAGTATTTATGCGGGTTTACGGCATCTCGAAAAACCCGAAACAAACGTATTGCGAAAAAGATGCCTACTTTTTCGCTGCCGAGTACCGCCATTCGAATCCCTACTGACATTTCCAATTATAAAAATATGTGTGGTTTTCCCATCCGTCGTAATGGTTACATTTCTAAATGAGGCCCGGCATCTGTCCCCTCCATATCCATACCGCA
>CAJTCS010000008.1 GCA_910574995.1 Oscillospiraceae bacterium | reverse complement strand
GCCTACTTAGGGGGATGTTCTGCATGAGCGTAAAAGACGGTTATTCCTTTGATGAAGCCTATAGGCGCTACCTTTCCTGGTTCCAGGAAAAGGCGGTGGCAAACGCCGTACCGAAAGACCAGGAAGCGGTCCTGGGCTTTCAACTGTGCCACGAGGATGTATTTGAAAATGATTCGATACTCTTAAACAGGATGTTCTTTGTCGTGCCGCTGCTGCCCTCAGAGAGCAAGAGCGGGCGGCTGGAGCTTTTTACGATTTCCGAGCTGAACCTGCTGCAGAAGGCTGGAGACGACGTGGAGGACATCACACCTGTGGAATATACAGTCCAGCTATTTTAAAAGCAGAGAAAAAATCCTCGACTTTTCCAAACAAGGGAAGCCGGACTATCTTCATAAGGCAATAAAAAATAGAGCGACGTAATACTACACCGCTCCGCAAAAGTGAGGGACCACTTTTTCTTATACTATTAATTATATGCAAGTGGGAACCAATTGTCAACGGCAACTTAAAAAACGCAAAAGATTTCAAGACCATATCAAAAGAAAACAAAAAAGCCCCCAGCCCTCCCAGCCGAAACATCGGTCGGGAAAGCCGGGGGCTTCTCCTATCCTGCTACGCCGGGGCTGTTACGTCCCCGTGGCCTGGGATTTCCCCACCGCCCGCTTTTTCATGTCTGGCCCATCATCTGGGCGAACCGGTACAGCACGGCCACCAGCTGCTCCCGGGTCATGAGGTCTTCCCACATGCCGTTGAATTCTCCGGAAGTGCCGCCCTTGATAAGCCCGGAATCTACCGCCCACTGCCGTGCCTCCTTGCTGTAGTCGCTGGCGTCGTTGTCCCGCCACTGCTGCCGCATCTCGTCAAACATCTTCTTGAAAGCTTTGCCGTCCATGATAGCCTCCTCCTTAGCCGCCGGGTCTTTGGCCGACGCGATTTTGTTGATATAGTCCAGGCACACCCAGCCCTCGCCGGTGTAGCCCCAGCCGGAATCTTCCTTGGTGATGGCCACCACCGTGCCGTCGGGGTAAACCTTCCGCACCTGGCCGCTGACCGGGGCCGTGCGGCAGTTCAGGCCGTCCGCGGCATTCACCTGGCCCTGGTAGGCCTTGAAGGGCCCGGCGGGCACATCCAGCTTCTGGTTGACCTCTTTGGCGATCTGCCCCAGGCGGCCGTAGATGTAATCGCCGGGGCAGGACTTGTTGTCGTAGTCCCGATGTACCGTCAAGTTACAGCCGTTCAAATGGCTGACCCGCGCGTTTTTATCCGTACTCCACACCAGCTTCCGGATGCCGTTGCGCTCGCAGATATCCGCGCACAGGTTGACGAGGGATTTCCAGACGTTGGCGTTGATGGCGTAGGGGTAGAACGCGTCGGAGGCGCACTCAATGGTGATGGCCCGATGGTCATTGGCCCAGTCAGATGTACACCAGGAGCGGTCACACTCATCCACAATGGTGCAGATGCGACCGTCCGGGCCGACGCCATAGTTGCAGCTGGCCCCCAGGCCCGGGCTGCTGAAATGGGCACACAGGCTTTCCACACCCATCTGCCCCACCACACAATGGATGGTGATGGTGTCGATCTTGTGATTGCGGGGGCTGTTCCGGTTAGGGCTGATCACCCGCATGCAGCTGAGATTACTGTTGCTCATGCGTCCACCTCCGGCAAGCCTGCCACGCTGGTTAAAAGGGACAATACCCCGGCCATAAGGGCCGTGCTGCCCACCACCAGCCAGTCCACCTCGCTGACCATAGCCGTGGTGCCGATAGCGGCCACAGCCGCCTGGGCTACCGTTTTCACGGCCCGGACGCCCGCCGCTTTCCACCATTTTTTACTCATGATTCGTTCCTCCTTATAAAAAGTCGTGTTTTTTCAGCCGGTCATCATAGACCCGGCCTATATTGGCTATGGCATGGACGGCCCGGTTGTTCTGATAATCCGGGTGTTCCTTGCAATAGCGTTCATAGCAGTTGATGTTGTAGAAGATTTCATTAAAATCTTCCTCTGTATGCTTTTTCTCCCGGAGCAGCTCCGTGTTGAATTGCAGAATACGGGCCCGATGCATGTCGGTATCCCTCTCGTCGTCGGCCTGGACGTGCTTTTCCAGCCGTTTTTCCAAACAGCCCAGCTTGTCCAGCACATCGCCGTTGATGGCCTTGCCGATCCACCGGGCAATGGCCGACCAGGGGTTTACCCGGATGGGCGTGACCTGTATAAGGGTCAGCAGCAGGAGTAAACTTCCCCCGCCCCAGGTGAAAATTTGGGCAAAAGACATTTTCCCACCTCCTTTCGCGCAAAAATAAAACGCCCGGCTTGACATTGCCGGAGCGTATGATATAATAAATATAGAGAGGGCGCTACCACATGGCGGTCAGCCCTTAACTAATCAACAACAAATAGATGTTGACCGTTCGGGAGCCAGCCGAGCGGTCAACACGCTTTTGGGGCTAAGTAAGCCATAATCAGAAAGACTAGGCGTGAACTCTTTTTCTGCCGTCACCTGCTGCCCGCTGATTTCCAGCGGCTCCCCTGTTGATTTGTCCATAAGGATGCCGGAAATCTTGTGGGTTTTGCCCACAGTCAAGCCAGTGTAAGACACAGTATCCACCAACGTCACTTCGGCCAGCGGGTCAGCCACTTTCTTGCCGCCGATGGTAGCAGTCGTGCCAATCTCCGGCTTGCCCTCAAACTTATCGTCAATAGTGCCCAGCTCGATTACGGTGCTGTCGCGGGTAATGCTGATGTCGGGCACAGTCACCAGCTCATACCCCTCGTTACCAGGGCAGCGCAATTCCTCAAGCGTGTAGTGGTCGAAGGGCAGGGCGCAAAGCCCGTCCTGGGTTTCCACCATCCAGCCCTCGGTGGTGAGGCCGAACCAGGTGCCTGCCAGGTTATCATATTCCTCGGTATCATCGTTGCCGTTGGTGTTCTGGCTGTGGGGATTCCACGCTGTTTCCGTGCGCACTTCTCCGTTCTCATCTGTAAGGAGGATATGGCTCTCGCCAGTGGTCTGGCTGGTGAGCTTGAACAGCACATTGGCAAACCGGTGCATATTATCCTCGCCCACCTTCACAAAGCGCAAATCACCGCGTTTTACCTGGTTGTATGCCGCATCGCCCTCCCGGTACTCCTTAACAGAACCGTCAATCAGCACCTCAAAGGGCCGGATGGTCTTGTCGGACCAGAGATAACCGGTGCCGGGTTTGCTCTCGGCCAACTCATAGGAGCCATAAGGCAGCGCCCGCACATCGGACTGCGCTACGCCGCCCTTGACTTCGATGGTCAGGCACACCTCGTCCGGCTGATACAGAGCGCCGTCCACATAGACGGCATTTCGGCTCTTATTGGTGATTTCAAACAGAGTACCATCCAAACTAGCCATTCCCAATGGGGTCATGAGCAGAGATTCCAGGTCGCGCTTCTCAATAAGAACCCCGCCGCGCACGACCTCGTTATCCATATAGAATGGATATACCTCACCGTTCTCCACAACCTCTACAGGCTGGTCGGGGGCCGTGTTCAGCATGGACTGGTTCGTTGCGCTCTCGTGGAGGATATAGGCCCCATACGGCAGAGCGTCCGGCGCGGTGCTGGCCTTGCCCTCGCTGTCGGTGGTGAGGGTCAGCGCCACCTCACCAGGATCGATGCTCTTGTCGTTGACGATTACGGGGTTCCTGCTGTCGTTGATGATTTCAAATTGTATGCCGGAAAAATCCGCATTGCCCTGTGGGGTTGCGCCTGTGATGGTGTCCCGCTTTTCCACAGATAAGCCGCCCCGTACCACGTCGTCCTCGGCGGTCGCGGGGTACACCTTTTTGTTTTCGCTGATGGTGACGGTCTGGGGCTGGAAGGTGAGCAGCATGGATTCATTTGTAGCAGATTCCCGCACCTCATAACGGCCAAAGGGGAGGGCGTCGTCCGCTGTGCTGGCCCGGCCATCTGCATCGGTGGTCAAAGTAGCCACAACCGCGCCAGTGGCGTAGGTCTGCCCGTCCACCTCAACAGGGTTGGCGCTGCGGTTGACGATTTCAAAAATGATGCCGGAAAAATCCGCGTTGCCCTGGGGCGTTTTCCCGGTCTGGCTGTCCTGCTTCTTGACGGCAATGCCGCCCCGGACAACCTCGTTATCAGCGGTAAGGGTGTGCATCTCCCCGTCCCCGCTGATTGTAACCGGGATTTCCTCATCAAAGGTTTTCTGCATCGAATTGTTTGTGGCGGATTCCTTTACAATGTAATCGCCATAGGGCAGGGCGTTGGGGCCGGTGGTAGCCATGCCCTTGGCGTCCGTGGTGATGGTCATAGCAACCGAACCGGAGGCGCAGGTCTTGCCGTTCACCACCACAGCGTTATCGCTGTCGTTTATTATGCGTATAGTCGTGGGTCTTGCCATCCCATTCATTTGTCAGCTTCTCGCCGCTCCGGTAGGCGGCGGCAGCGACAGCCGAACGGCCTACACTCCGCTTGATGATTTGAATGGGACAGTGAAAAATTGCTATCGGTTCATTCTCCTTTCTGCTGGTAAAATCAGGGGTTTGGGGGCGGCAGCCCCCATCGCGTCCGTAGGACGCAACAGCCCCCGGCAGGGCGCACGGCACCGGCAACGGTGTATAAGTGCGCCGTAAGAAACGGACTTTAGTTTGTGGTGGCGTTTTTCTGCGCCTTTTCTGCCGTTTCTGTTGCTCCAGGCAGGCGGGAAAGGTCAATCAGGAACGCCTTAATCGTCTCGCCGTCCATGCTGGCAGTGAAGGGGAACACACCCTCCATAATCGCACCATGCACAATCAGGCGGTGGTTCCGGGCGTGGCGCTCTGCGTCCCTCTGCTTGTTCAGCAAAATCTTCACTTGGTTCTCATACTGAGCCGCTTCCTTTTTTGCTTCGTCACGCTGCTTTAACAGGGCCTCTTTTTTATCCATTACATCAACTCCTTACATGAGCGAGGGGGACAAGCAGCCGCTTGTCCCCCTCTGCGAAATTTGAGGGGACTGCCCTCACTTGGTAAGCCACTTAGGGGCTGTTGGTGGGGTCAATCCAAAAAGAATTTTTGAAATTTTCTTCGGACAGCTTCGATAGAATCGCGGACAACATAGCCCTAACCTCCAAGCTGCCGCCGCTCCCTATTCTGGAACAGTTGGGGTTGATCGCAGAAGAAGCAAAGCGGAACGTGCTGAAGCTGTCCGGGGGCCAGCAGCAGCGTGTAGCAATCGCCCGCGCCCTGGCCAGCGATGCACAGGTTATTTTGGCTGATGAAACGACCGGGAATCTGGACGAGGATACCGCTGTCGAGATCACCACCATTCTGAAAGACAGCGCCCATAAATCCGGCAAATGTGTGGTGATCGTGACGCACTCCAATGAGTTGGCGAAAGAGGCTGATGTTATTTTTCAACTGCGTAGAGGTGAATTGCAAACGCTGTCAGCCAGTGACTTGGAGGAAACCGCCAGCCAGAAAAGGCGGGCCACCAAGAAAAATCAGCGATAAATCTTCCTGTTGATGAAAGCGGCGATCACAAAAGCCAGACGTTGAACGCAGAGCGTGATTGCTGCCGGAAAGGGTAATTGAGTGTGAACGAAAAGGATAAATCTTCCCATTGGGTGTGCTGCCCAGTCTGCGGCAGCAGGACGAGGACTAAGGTGTATTCCGATACCGTCCTGGTGAAATTTCCGTTGTACTGTCCCAAGTGCAAAAAGGAAATCCGGGTGACAGTGGCACAACTGAAAATGGTATTGAGCGACGAGCCAGACGCTTAAAGCGCAAAGCCTGCTTCCTACTGACAAGGATGCAGGCTCTCTTTTTGTTTTGCGGCCTATTTGATCTCGGCAGCAGCGTTCGATCTGACCGCTCCCAGGAAGGATTGGACAACAGGAATTAGGGCGGCGGCCTCCTGTTCGGAACAATCTTCGATCAAGAACCGGAGTTGGCTGACAGAGGGATTTTTGATCTCCATGCCAGGATAGAAAATCTCCTGGGAATCTATCTGAAGCCCACGAACCAGAGGGAACAAAACTGTCATTTTCGGGTTTCCCCGATAGTTCTCAATGTTTAAGATTGTGCGTGAATCAATAGAGCAGATTTCAGCAGCTTTGAGTTGGGTAAGGCCAAGCCGCTTGCGGGCCTTTTTCACAGTGTCACCTAATGTATGAATAAAATCCATTGTAATTCACCTCAAGGACATTCTACAATACGCGCCCTTTCGATTGAATCCACCACAATTCGGCTTTCATATGTATTCTAATTCACTAGCAGAATGGAGGAAGTTTCTTAGTGGGCCATAATGCGCCATTTAGCAAGGAATATATGAATTTCGATGCTCTGTAAAGGGCAGTCATACTCCAAGCGGTGTACTGTGGTTCACACTGATAAATAGGCCGGACGGATTATCCCGGTGCCGATCCCCGCCCTTCTGTTCAGATTTCGCAAAACCCAAATCTGAACAGGAGGAAATCACGATGGAGATCACCCTCAAAATCAATGGGCGCATGGTGTCCATTGAAGTCAGCGATGAAGTGGCTGAGTGCTACGACCAGGGCAGACGGAAAGCCGAGAATCTTTCCCATGAAAAGCGGCGGCATTGGGATGACCGGGAGTTTGATGAGTACATAGTCGCTACCGAGGGGCTGTTACCCTTTCAGCCCACCCCGGAGGACATCGTATGCCAGCGGGAAACTCTGGCCCTACTGCTGTCCATCCTGGACACCTGCACAGCGGTTCAGCGGGAGCGGTTTTTGCTCTACGCGCTGTACGACTATACTTACGATGAGATCGGATTGATATACGGCTGCTCCAAATATGTTGTCCTGGCCGGATTGAAGCCACCCAATAATGGCATCTTTGTCTTTCTGAGATAGCATCCCTTCCTCGCCTGCAAGGATATCCCTCAAATCATCCATGTCGGCCATGTTGGCGGAAGGGAGGTAATCTGTAATAGAAAGGTTGCGCTCATCCCGGCGTAAAAGCTGTTCAAAGCGTTCTTTGGGTTCAGCCCGCAAGATGGGATAGGCCAGTGCGGGGTCATTCAGATGCACATCAAACAGGCCGATACTTTCAATGACAAAGGCGGTATCATCCAGGTAAACCGTGTCGCCCACCTTGTAGGCTGGGGCCTGGGGGTCACGGGGTGAGGGACGGGGGATAATCCCTTTCTCCTCTAATTCCTGTGTGACAATGGGTGCCAACTCATCTTCCTCAAAGTAGCACCAGCCGAAATCCTTCCCTCCACGGGCAAGGGTTTCAGAAGAAAGTAAACCAGGGGCATCCTGTTCCCGTATCAGGATGCCGCCATGGCTGGCTGTGCTGATTTTATATACGCCAGCCGCCAACTCTTTGCTGGCCTGCACCTCGCCCCAGGGGGAGTGTTCCCCCTCCTGTACACCCCAGGGCGGTTCTTCGTCCGGATAGCCGGCAAGGAAACCCGGTTCAGGGGGGATGGGTTCCTGTATCGGCCCCGGTTCAAATTCCATCTGGGCAGACGCAGGGGTTTCCTCTGCCTGGAGTGCCTGCCTTACCTGTTCCTGGGCCTTTTCATGGGGAAAATCCCCGAAAACCCGCAGCCATTTTTTCTCCTGGAGGTCATAAACAGCAGCGCCCTCATATTGAAAACCATTATCCTCCATAGAGCCGTCAAGATACCTTTGGGCGATTTTTTCCGCTTCAGCTAAAGTGGGGTACTCCAATTTTTCGTCAAACCCATTTTCAAAATGGTGGTACGCAACTACCTGATAGCGGGGCTTTGTTTCCTGTTTGTCTGCGGAAAGCGCAGGGTACGTTTCCTCCCATACATCCCGGTGCAGGCGGGCATGAAACTCCTGCATGTCATAGTAGAGCTTAGCAAACTGCAAGTCGCTGGCGGGTGCCGCAAACCGTTTTATGGCGGCATCGCACTCCAGGCGGGCACTTGCTTCATCGGAATTGCGGCAGGCGTTGCGGTAACTTTCGTCCCGCATCACAGCAGCCAGCACCATGGGCTTGTACTGCTCGTATAGTTCCCGGACAGTGGGGGCAGGGGTGGTTTCCTGCCCATCCGCTGCCGGTTCTTCCAGATACCGGCCCTCCAAAACCTCCTTATCCTCCGCAGAGAGGAAAACGTCCTTTTTTATCAATTCCTCTATGCGCTTGCACACCTTGCCCCAGGAAAGGTCTACTTTTGCATAAGGCTCTGTGATACTCCCATGGCTAAACGCCACCCCTTTAGAGGTATAGGTGATGTTGTCATTGCCGCCATGGAAGCCGGAATACACCCCGTGTAAATCTCTCAGGTACTTCTCCCGTTCCTTTTTGTCCGGGTGCTGTTCAAAGAATTTGACAATGTCCAGCCTGTAATCGTGCCGGCCGGCATCTTCCCGCAGCAGCTTGTCTATCTCATCTTGGGAGATAAAGAGCCGCCGCTGGGGGGTGAAATCCCCGGCGGCGGTAAACTTTACTGGTGTAAGCTGTAAATCCTTTAAGCCCTGCAAAATTTCATCTGTCCTGTGGTAATGGAACCGCAGCAGTTCCCGGTCATGGGCATAAGCGGATAGGAAAGCGCCACATTCGTCTACTAGCTTTTGCAGGCTTTCCGGCTCCTGTAGCAGTTCCTTCACTTTGTTTAGCCGGTCTGGGTGCCCCAAAAACGTCCTCTAAAGCTTCATGCAGCGTGGGGAAATACCTGCCCTGGGCGTCCTCCGCAATATCCCTTTGCAGGAAAACCAGGGCTTCCGCCACCCGGCCCCGCTCAAAGGGCCAGGCCCGGTATACCATAAACTGGCTGGCATATTCCCCTGCGTCCAGCAGTTCCCGGATACGGATTGCCGCCTGTTCCCAGGAAAGGGCTGTGGCGAAATCCCCACAGGCGCTCTCGCCGGGGGAGAACCGCATCCCGGCTTCATCGTACCAGAGGGCGTATTTGCGCTCCCCCACATAGAAGCCAGCGCCGTTTTCTCCATAATGCCGCTGTAAGAACCGGGCGTTTTCCTCCACTGGATTATTCTTCATAAACTCCGCGATAATGCGCAGCCTGCTGCTGGGGTCGTTCGCGCCAATGCGCAGGGCCTCATCTATGGCTGCTTGGGGCACCTGGGGCCGCAGGGTGATAACCTCCCCGCCAGGGCGAGGGGTATGGGCAAGGGGCTTGAAATCCCCCGCCCCAAAAAGGGAAAACTGCCCAAACCCGTCCTCTAACTGTACACCAGCTCTGCCAGTATCGTTTCCTCCGCCTGGTGCTTCGCGTTGTTCATCAAGCCTGCCCACATCATGGGGTCCCGGGCTTTCAGGTCCTCCGTTATCCCCATGGATTTCTGTAGCTGGGGTATCAACAGTTCCAACCGCTGGGCCGCTGTCTGGTCTATCTCCACCAAGTGCTGGCTCAACATCCCTTCCAGGATCAGCCGGTTGTAGAGTACCGGGCGGTACTCTTTTAGGTACGCCATCCGTAGCAAGCCGTATTTGCCCAATGTCTGGGGCTGCTCTATCTCCAACTCCGGGAGAAGGAAGCCCCCCTCCTGCCTGTACTGTATCCCTGCCATATGTACCCCTTTCCGCGAGCTGCGCCCGCTCAAAATTCTTGACCGTGATTTCTATCTGCCGCAAAATGGTTTCACTGTTACGGCTTACCGCTGTGCCCAGGGCTGTAACGGCGGCTGGGGTGTTAAAGTCGAACACGCTCAAAAAGTCCTCATGCTGCAAGTAGCTGTCCGGGTCCAGGCCGCAGCGGGCCAGCAGCACATAATGGGTGCTGGCGGCACAAGCCTCGCAAAAGCTGGCCTTGATGTTGGCCTCGTCCAGTTCCTCCAAAAACGAGCCCGACGTGCTTTCCAGAATATCATCCTGATTTTCTTCCCAGCTTTCCTCCGCTAAAATCCTGGCGGCGGATTCCAACTGCCATTCCAGCCCCATTTCATCGGAAATGTCATACTGGTTAGAAAGCGCCTGGGCTGCGGCACTCTGGTTTTGCCCATTCAGCGCCCAAAGGTAGGGCTGTCTGGCATCCTGGCCCCCCACAGTGTCCCCAATGTCAAATACATACTTCACCTGCGGCCCGCCCTGGCTGGTATCTACGATAGCAATGCCCTTGGACCCCCTGCGCACAGCCCGTCCCATGCGCTGCTTCCAGAGGTCGAAGCTGGCGCAGGCGGTAGCGTCCGGGCGCTGGGCATAGATCATCACCTGTTCGTGGTAGGGGTATTTCTAAAGATATTGTCAAGGGGGAATGTAAGATTGAATTTTTACCTTTTTAGTTTTCTTTATTCTTTCAAAGGCAACAGCCGCCACTCATACAGAGAGGCGGCTGTTATAACCAGCATTATTTTAGCATTACCTCCAGGTCACTCTTCGGTGTTGTGATCGGCGCAATGTGATAATGCTCTACCAGATACTGTAACACATTGGACGACAGGAACGCCGGAAGTGTAGGCCCCAAGCGGATATTTTGGATTCCCAGGTGTAAAAGCGTCAGCAGGATGCACACAGCCTTCTGCTCATACCAGGAAAGAACCATTGACAGCGGCAGATCATTTACACCACATGAAAAAGTCTCTGCCAGGGCCACAGCCACTTGGATGGCACTGTATGCGTCATTGCATTGTCCCATATCCATCAGGCGGGGAAGTCCGGCAACGGTGCCAAGATCCAGGTCATTGAACCGGTACTTGCCACAGGCAAGAGTAAGTACGATACTGTCAGGAGGTGTCTGCTTTACAAACTCAGTATAGTAGCTGCGACCTGGCTTTGCTCCATCGCAGCCGCCAACCAGGAAGAAATGTCTGACCGCTCCACGCTTGACTGCTTCGACCACTTTGTCCGCATTGGACAAGACCGCGTGGCGTCCAAAGCCGGTTGTGACGGTTCTTCCGCCATTGATACCAGTAAACTGCATGGCTGTGGGGTAGCCGCCCAGTTCCAAGGCTTTTTGGATTACCGGCGAGAAGTCCTTTTCCGGCCCAATGTGAACCAGCCCCGGATATGAGACGGCTTCCGTCGTAAACACCCGGTCCGCGTAGCTTGTTTTCGGCGGCATGAGACAGTTTGTTGTAAAAAGGACCGGAGCGGGGATAGAAGCAAATTCCTTTTGCTGATTCTGCCAAGCAGTGCCGAAATTTCCTTTGAGATGGGGGTGCTTTTTCAGCTCGGGATAACCGTGAGCCGGGAGCATTTCACCGTGGGTATAAATATTGATGCCCTTGTCCTTGGTCTGCTCCAAGAGTTGTTTCAAATCAAAGAGATCATGTCCGGAAATGACAATAAACGGCCCTTTCTCCACAGTCAAACTCACTTCTGTTGGAACGGGATTACCATAGGTTTCCGTATTAGCCTTATCCAGCAGCTCCATGCATTTCAGATTAACCGCTCCGACTTCCAGGACGATAGGGAGAAGTTCATCCATCCCCCAGTCCTCCATACCGACAGCAAAGAGGGCCTTATAAAAGAAGTGGTCTATTTCCGGGTCCGTATAGCCCAGGACAGCGGCGTGATACGCATAGGCGGCCATACCCCGGATGCCAAACAGAATCAGCGACTTCAGAGAGCGAATATCCTCCTCGGCAGTCCACAGATGCTCCATGGTATAATCATCGTTTTTCCCGCAGGCTGAGGTACACTTATAGCAGAGAGGAACAATCTGCCGCTTTACCTCATCCACACGCCGGAGCAGAGCAGAAAGGGCCTCCTTGTCAAAATTCACATTCGTAATTGTCGCAAACAACCCTTCCCGCACAACCTGATTGGCGGCATGGCTAATCAGATGCTCATTTCCGTCTATAGTCCTTGCGAGGCCAATCAATTTCCCAGTAAGCTGATCCTGCATTTCAGCAATACCGGCCTGCTTACCACATACGCCAGAATTTCCAGTACAGCCTTTGCATCCCGCTGTCTGTTCACACTGGAAGCAAAACATTTTCTGTTCCATCACAGTTTCCACCTTGTAATTATTCTAAAATTTTTCCGTCCGTAGAAATAGTCACCACATTCCACGGAATAAACTTCCCGCTCTCCTGCAAGGCCTGTTTGACCGCGTTTTCGATTCCGCCGCAACAGGGAACTTCCATTCGTACTATGGTTACGCTCTTGATGTCATTTCCAGAAATGATTTGCGTCAGCTTTTCAGCATAGTCCCCCTCGTCCAGCTTGGGGCAGCCGATGAGCGTCACATGGCCGCGGATGAACATATCGTGGAAATTGCCATAGGCATAGGCGGTACAGTCTGCGGCAATGAGCAGCTTCGCACCGCTAAAGTATGGGGCGTTCACTGGCACCAGCTTAATCTGTACCGGCCATTGGATCAGCTGGCTGGCGGCAGGTGTCTGTGCGGCAGGGGCAACGTAAGAATCTCGGTGAATCGTCTTTGCGTTTGTTCCGGGACAACCGCAAGGCAGAGGCGCGCTCTTCTGTTTAGCGGCCATCACAGCCGCATGGTCATAGGCGGGCGCTTCTCGTATCTCAAAGCTGATCGCCTCCGTGGGGCAGGCGGGCAGGCAGTCACCCAGACCATCGCAGTAGTCCTCACGAGTGAGCCTCGCCTTACCGTCTACCATCTCAATAGCTCCCTCATGACAGGCAGCGGCACAGGCTCCGCATCCGTTACACTTTTCTTCATCAATATGAATTATTTTGCGAACCATAAAATTGTCCTTTCCGGTCAACTATATTTTTGAATCCCTGTTGACATCTTGGGATCAGTATAGTATGATTCACTTGTTTTGTATGTTGAAATTTCAACAGAGGGGACAAATCTGTGGAAAAATATTTTGAAGTATTGTGCATGTGTCCGCTGTTTCGGGATATTGCGCATTGGGAACTGACCAAGGCTCTACATTGCCTCAACGCCAGGGTATTTTCCTTTGAAAAGGGAGAAGCCGTGATGAACGAGGGTGAACCAGCAAAATATGTGGGAATTGTCCTAACGGGCAGTTTTCAAATTGTACGGACGGATTTCTTTGGTAATCGAAGCATGATTGCCAACCTTGTTCCTGGTGAATTATTGGGGGAATCCTTTGCTTGTGCAGGAGTGGAGGCAGTCCCGGTTTCTGTGCTGGCATCGGAGGCTGCGGAGGTTATGCTGATTGACTGTTTGAAAATTAGTCATTCATGCAGTAATGCTTGTCAATTCCATCAACAGATGATTGACAATCTTCTTCAAATTGTTGCGGCAAAGAATTTGGTGCTTCACCAAAAAATCGAGGTCACATCCAAGCGCACGACACATGAAAAGCTGATGGCGTATCTGATGCTTCAAGCTAAACAATTTGGCAGTCTGGAATTTGAAATACCATATGATCGCCAGGAGTTGGCAGATTATCTGGAAGTAGAGCGCAGTGGGTTGTCGGCGGAAATCGGAAAACTGCGTCGGCAAGGGGTCATTGAAGCAGACCGCAACAGATTCAAGATATACAAACCGTTTGATGTTTGAGGCATGGAAACATAGCGGTAGCAAGTAGCGGCAAGCAATGCGCCGGTATATACCCGGCGCGTGCTTGTTGGTGGCTGACCGCCCCCAAACCCCTGTAAAACCGGGCGCAAGTGCGCCCGGTTTTTTAAGCCGCCTCCGGCGTCTGCTGTTACCCGCAGGGAGAGAAAAATCTTCAACGCGCCTCCTGCTGGCGGTCACGATTTTTCTCTTTTCCCGTCACGCCTAAAATCCGCTCCACGTTGTTTTTGGCGGTGAGCAGTTCTATCATTTTTGCCTTTGCCTGCTTGTACTCTGGATACCGTTGTTTGTTCTCGGCCTGCAACATGGCATACTCCTGTTTCAGCGATTGCATAGACGGCAGCTTTTTCAAACCGAGAGAATCAAAGTACCGCTTCGCCGCTTGACAGGCCGTGATTTCACTGCTATGCGGGAAGCCGCAAAGCGTAGCAGAAAGGATTATTGCAGGAAGTGACGTCTATATATGTGATGACTGCGTAAAGCTATGCGCCGAGATCGTGGAGGAGGAAGAAAAGAAGGAACAGGCGGCTCTTGCCAAAAGCTAAGGCAGACCAGCAGGAAGTCGATACCTACGAACAGAACAAGAGCGATTTTGACAGCTTCGCCGCGATTATCCGCAAATATGTGGGGATAAAAGAACTTACCCCCGCAATCGTCAATGAATTTATCAAAAAAATCATAGTCCATGCGCCGGAAAAGGTGAACGGGAAACGGGTACAGAAAGTAGATATTGTTTTCAATTTTGTGGGTGAACTCAATTTCCTTTCTGACACGCAACCGAAACGGCAAGGCGCATAGGAACTCAAAAAGACGGTACAGCCCTTGTAATCGGGGCTATACCGCCTAATCTGAAATTACTTCCCTCTAACCGTAAACATTTGGAATTCCGGGCTTTGTCAGACTTGCCGGAGGCAACGTCTTTGGCAGGGGCAGAAGGATTCGAACCCTCGGCACGCGGTTTTGGAGTGGATGTGGAAAAAGCATGAGCAGACATATAGCAGCCAGTTTTCCGCGCAGTTGAGCGGTTTGTGTTTCCAGAACATAAGCCGCACAAGTTTTTGATGCTTTATTGATGATATTCCAAATTCTCAAGCCCAAAGCAGAGCAGTTTGTAGTGTCAAGATCCACAATTAACCGCAATAGCAACATAAAACAACATTTGCTAAATAAGCAACTCTTTCAAAATATGCGAATTAAGTATAATGACAAGCATAATTTTCAGAACTTTTTAACCATTATTACGTTCCCAGATATTTTTCCAGATACTCTGTGACTTTTACCATGAACTGGGCATACTGGGAGTTGTCATTCTGCAGCCCATGCCCCGAGTGCTCGAACACGATATACTCATGGGGTACGCCGTGCTCCGTCAGCGCCGCGTCCAACCGTTTAGAAGCGGAAAAAGCCTGCGCTCTATCCCAGGCGCCATAGGCGAACACCGAAGGCACAGAGTTTTCATCTACCCACATAGCTGCCGAGATATCCTTCACTTCATCCAGATAAGCGCCGTTCATGAGCATATTATTGGTGATAGCCCTCCCTGCCATGACCGAGAACAGCCCGGCCATACCGCTGTAGTCAGTGTCCGAGTCCACTGAGATAGGATGTTTCGGGTCACAGCCCATGTTTATCCAGTCCTCAAGATAGAAACAGGATGGGCCTACCGCGCCGAAGACCATCTTCACCGGGACAGGGGACGCAGCGGCGTCCCGGTAGGCATAGAGCATAGCCAGGCAGTGTCCCGCCGAGCCGCCAGACATTGCCATCCTGTCAATATGATACCCCAGTTTCTCGGCTTCCTCCAACACAAAGGGAATGCTGTCCCGAATCTCCATGGACTGGGTGTACACGTTGGCCTGGGGGTGCTCCTCACTGAACAAGGTGTAGTTGATGCCTGCTGCCACATAACCCTTAGAGCACAGCCATTGGAGCATCTCTACGTCGTCTGCTTTGTCCCCGCTGGTAAACCCGCCCGCGTGGAGATAGACCACCAGGCCATAATTCTCCTTCCCGCTGTCAGATGGAACATAGAGGTCGAATTTATTGGCCGCGCCCTCGTTGTAGGAGAGGTCAGAATAGACAGTCCCCACGGAATCGTCCCAATGCATGGAATATTTGTCTCCCAAAGGATTATAAGTCAGCTTAATAACCGCCGAAACGGCAAAAGCAGCAATAAACGCCCCTACATAGATAAAGCCCCACATGACGCGGCCCCTCGCTTTCCCTTTCGTTCTGCTCATAGGAAATTTCCCCCAAACATCGTGCCGCCCAACAGCAGGTTCATGAATCCCCGAACTGCAAGCCGTCCCGAAATGGCCGCTGCAAGAATCACTGCGGTAAGGACTATCAGGCGCTTTTGCGTAAGTGTCATGATAACACCCTCCTTGACAAAATAATTTGACTGTGTTAGCATATGTGTCAGATGTAACATCGGTACAAGTGCAACGGAAATCTGTGAGATTGTCAATGGGAGAGATAAAAATGGAACAAAAGGCGAAAAATGTTTCACCCTTTAGCAGCGAGAGCCGCAATGCCTATGTTATCGGGCATATTACAGAAGCCATGCTGTCGCTGCTTAGGGATAAACCCGTTCATGAGATAACTGTCAGCGAGCTCTGTGCCGCCGCAGGGGTGGGCAGGACGTCCTTCTATCGCAATTTCGAGACAAAAGAGGACATCATCCGGGCACATATCCGCAAGCTGTCTCATGGGTGGGCCGACAAACTAAAGGAGACCCCCGGCCTTCCCTTTCACGAGGCAATCCGGCAGGTCTTTTCTCATTTGGAGGAGCACCGGGAATTCTACGGCCTGCTCTATGAGCGGGGGCTCATTGATCTGCTCAAGGATATTCTCCTGGACCTATGCGGTTTCGCCCCAGAGCAGGAGGTGGTAGCGGCTTACGCCTCTGCCTATGTGGCGTTCCTACTCTACGGCTGGATAGAGGTCTGGCTCCGTCGGGGAATGCGGGAGACAGCGGAGAAACTGGCAGAGTATCTAGAGGCCGGCGTGAAGGATGCGGGAGGGACATTTTCGCTGCGGGAGGATTTGTGAAACATTCTGCAGCGCCTTTATCTTGCTAAGAATCACGTGAGCAAAGATGTCAGTATCACCAAATCTATCAGAATCGCAGTCGTCCGATTTTCAAGCAGGAGAAAAGCGGAGGGGTTGCGGTGCACCCGCCTGCCGGTTCACAACGTCCGGCAATGCTGGTCGTTTCAAGGAATTTCGGGATTCGCCGTGCAAAATCACGAGAGGGGTCATGAATCGTAATTTGCGGAAAAAGCGGGGTTGCTATCGCGAAAAACGGCGGTATTGCGAGGAATTTCCAGGGGTTGTAAATGAAGTGTAAATGTCCTACAAAAATCCTCCCCTTTTGGGGAGGGCAAGCAGAGCGCTCGTCCGACGTTGTCGGACGGCACGAACCGGGCAGCAGCCCGAACCCACTTTTGTAAGGGCACGGCACCTGGCTCAAAATTTGCGTTGCAAAACAAAGAATACGGCCTTTAGAAATCTGAGAATATCAGTGTAAAGAGTAAGAAATAAGTTTGTACCTAAAAGAAGAAATAATTGCAAAAATAGACAAACTGCTGGCGGATTTTTGTGGAGGGATTGAAACAGAGGGTCAGCCGGGCTGCGAAAATAGTGTGGCATCCAAAAATTGACTTGACGGCATCTTTCCTATGAGTTAAAATTAAAACAAAAAAGAAAGGCGGGTTATTTATGGCAGTCAAAACAGTAGAAGAACGCATACAGTTAATTGATGCCAAAATTGAGAAAAAGAGGGCCGAAATTAAAGCTTTGGAAGCGCAAAAGCAAAAACTCTTGCATCCGATTACTATGCGGTCAGTTATGTCCAAGCTTAAAGAACAGGGTATTACCCCTGAAGAAGTTGCAAAAAGGATGGGCATTGAAGTCTAGTAGAGTAACCGAAAGGGCCGTTGCGGGGATACCGCAGCGGCCCTCTTTCTATTTAGCTTTTCATCAGCACAAACCACCGGCCGCTGTCCTCAAATAAATGCGTTTCTTTCCCTTTGACTACGACGGTGTATTTTATAGCGACTTCCTGTGTAGTAAAGTCTTTTGTCCGGCCTATCTGCTTTACTTCCTCCACTTCAAAGTCCCCAACCAGAGGGATGCGGATCATCTGCGGGCGTACCTCACCGTCAATATGGTGGGTCGCCAGCACCTCCACATACTGTTTACGCCTGCTCTCCGTCAGCATAGCAAAAATCCCCCTGCAATTCGTAAATATCTGTAAAAGGGATAAAGCAGTGGGGCAGCACCAGGGCACAGTTTAGTTCGTCAATGGCTTCCACTGTACCGGTTTCTGTGACATACTCGCCCACCTCATAATCCCCGATACGCTTCCGCAAGCAAAAATAGGTGGCCGAAACCTTGTCCCTCACAGAAACCCGCCGCAGCTTCCGTCCTAGTATTTCCTGCATATCTTCCGACAGCCAGGCCCTCGGTACGAGGGTTTTTTCTTTTTGCTTCGTAAGCACAGCAACGTCGAAGCCTCTTAACGCCGAAAAGGGAGCAAAAATCTTTGCCCGGTTGCCTAAATCCATCTTCGGGCGGTTGGACACCGGCCTCTCCTTATGCAAAATATCATTATACTGGCTCATGCCCTGTGCCCTCCTATTTGGTGGTTCCTCTCCAACGTAGTCGCGCCCTCCAGCAAGTCATAGCACTTGAAAACCGCGCTTTTCCCGAACCGCTCCTGCACCGCCAGCGTAGCCTTCACCAACGCAATCTCCCTGTCCTCCGCAGAGGTATCTACAAAAAAGCCAAGCTGCGGCGGAACATCCTCCCGGTTGGACAGCCGGATCGCTGTGACATGCAGGTGCCGGGAGGACAGCTTGGGGTCTATGATACGGTCAAAAAGCTCCATTGCAGCCTTCATAATGCGCGAAGGGCAGGCAGTAGGCCCGCCCAGCTTTATGGTGCCCCGTGCTGATGGCGGCACCTTCTTCCCATAGTAGTTGATTTTAGTAGGCCCGGAGTAAGTGCCGTCGTCGGTACATTTCCAATCGTAGCTAATGTGCATTTGGATACCCTCGGCCACCATGTCCGTTGCAATCAACCGGCGGATAAGCTCTTCTGTCATCTCCCGAACCACAATTTTTGTCCTCCCATAGTCATAAGCGCATTTAAGCGCCTGCCCGCTGGTAAAGGATTTTGTATCGCTTTTGTATGCCTTGATGTGCTCCATCCGGCAAGGCTCAAGGCCCCATGCATGATCCACGAGGGTCTCTGCATCCACGCCAAACTCATGGAACAGCAAATCTTCATGGCTCAGGCTCAGCTTGGCAAGGTCGCCCATGGTGTGTACGCCAAACTTGGCGAGCCTTGCCACAGTGCCGTCCGCTATCATCCAGAAGTCTGTAAGCGGCTTATGCCCCCACAGCTTTTCCCGGAAAGACATCTCGTCCAGCTCCGCAATGCGCACCCCGTCTTTGTCGGCGGGGACGTGTTTTGCTTCAATGTCCATGGCGATTTTTGCCAGGTATAAATTGGTGCCAATGCCCGCCGTAGCTGTGATGCCGGTGGTAGCCAGCACATCCCGGACAATGGTCATAGCCAGCTCATGGGCGGTCATTTCGTATAGTGATAAATATCCTGTTATATCAATAAAAATCTCGTCGATGGAATACACATGGCAGCTTTCCGGCGCAACATATTTCAGGTACACGCCGTAGATGTCCGCAGAAACGTCTAAATACCGCTGCATCCGGGGCCGCGCAATGATGTATTGGATTTCCTTGCCGGTACTTTCCTTAATGGCCTGCACCCTCTGCTTGACTTCAAACAGCCGCGCACGCCCGGAGATGCCGTAGGCTTTCATGGATGGGGAGACGGCAAGGCAGATAGTCCCGTCTTTGCGGGATTCGTCCGCTACCACCAGGTTTGTGGTGAGGGGGTCAAGGCCCCGGTCTACGCACTCGACGGAAGCGTAAAAAGATTTTAAGTCCACGCAGATATACCGGCCCATCCGTATCCCCCTTCCTATTAAAATCGAACGCAAGTTCTCATTTGCTTTCATTATAGAACAAGTGTTCCCAAAAGTCAAATGGAACTTTATGGAAAGGCCAGCTTATGGATAACACTATGGATAAACTCCGCCTTACAAATGAGCTAAACATAATACAAATTGTAACCACCTGAACCCACCAAACCACCCCAAATCCCCTATCCAGTTAAACGAAAGAATAACACAAGCAGCCTCAAATGAGTTAGACATAATATTTTCCGCCATTGTCCATCTTGTAAAGGAGCGGGCAATGTGGTAAAATAAAATCGGAAAGGGGCTGGCAGACATGGATACAAATACGACCCTGGGCCCTGGCCTGGATGCTGCCGGGTTGGGCGCACAGTACGACGCAGCCTGTAAACGGCTCCTGTCCGAGAAGTCCATCCTGGCACGGATCCTGAAAGAGTGCGTGGCTGAATACCATGACGTTCCTGTGGAAGAAATCGAACATAAATATATCGAAGGCACGCCCCAGATAGGCGAGGCGCCTGTCCTGCCGGACGCTCCCCGCATCCAGGGCAGCTCCACAGAGGATGCCTCTATCCAGGAGGGCACCGTTATTTATGACATCCGCTTCCGGGCGGCAGCGCCCAAGCTGGACGGGTACATCGAATTACTTATCAATTTGGAAGCCCAAAATAAGTATAACCCGGGATACCCCTTGCTCAAGCGCGGCTTATACTATTGCAGCCGCATGATTTCCTCCCAATACGGCGTGGAGTTTGCCCCTCAGCATTTTGAAGGCATAAAAAAGGTCTATTCCATTTGGATATGTATGAACCCGCCTGCCAGCAGGGAGAATACCATCAGCCGCTACCGTATGAAGGAAGAACCGCTGATCGGCAGCTTCACAGAAAAGGAAGAAAATTATGACCTGCTGACCGTCCTGCTGATCCACCTGGGTGATTCCGGCCGCACAGAAGGGCTTCTGCGGCTCCTGGACGTACTGCTGTCCTCTGAGATAAAGCCCGCTGAAAAAAAGCAGATCATAGAAGAAGAATTTTCGATACCGGCCAGTCAGAGTTTAGAGCAGGAGGTGTCTGCTATGTGCAATCTAAGCGAAGGAGTTTGGGAGAAAGGCATAGAGAAAGGCATAGAGAAAGGTATAGAGAAAGGTATAGAGAAAGGTATAGAGAAAGGTATAGAGAAAGGCCGTCAGGAAACCATTCTGGCGACGGCAAGAAATTTAATGAAAACTTTAAAACTGTCTGTTGAGCAGGCCATGGATGCCATGGATGTCCCACAGGCGGAGCGCCCCAAATATGCAGAGCTTCTTAAAGAACAAGCTTAAAAAGGATGTTGCAAAAATCGCCCCCCAGCCGTGTGATATGGCATGGAGGCGATTTTTTATGTTAAAGCCATTTTCAAAATACCTGCGCACACAAGGCAAAGCTGCAAACACAGCCGCCGCCTATTGCCGGGACGTATCCCTTTATCTCAAATGGTGCCAGGCTGCTTTTGGAGAGCGGCCCGCCAGGCTCTACCGGGCTAACGTGCTGGAATACATCTCCTTTATGCGTAACGTAAAGGGCTACGACCCCCGGACGGTGAACCGCCACCTTTCTTCCCTGCGCTGCCTGAATGACTGGCTTGTTAAAACCGGCCAGCAGGCTGAGGCGGCTGTTCTACCCAACGATTTCATGAAAATCCAACTACAATACGCCAGCCCCTGTACGGTCACGAAAAAGGACGTGGAGATGTTCCGCCAGCGCCTGCTGGAGAGCGGCAGCAAGCGGGATTACGCCATTGTCACCCTTTACGCCTATTCAGGTATCCGCCGCAGCGAGTGCGTGAACCTCAAGCTGGATCAGGTAGACTTAATGGCCAAGGAGATCCGGGTCATCGGCAAGGGCGGAAAACAGCGGCCGGTGTATATCAACGACAAGGTTGCCCACGCCCTGCTGGAGTACCTGAAGGAGCGCAAGCCGGGCAGCGCCTACTTTTTCGTCAGCCGCCAGAGCGGGAAGCTGGCCCCCAGCCGCATCAACCAGATTTTCAACAAGTATTCGGATATTATTACTCCAAAAACCTTGCGGCACACATACTCCTCCTTGATTTTTATTCTGCTTTTCTAATTTTATGAGAATCAGCGCTAACAGGAAACAAATCCCGTTTATGCCCAAAAGCAGCCACATTGGTAAACCCTTCTTGTGCTGACCGAACGGAAAAGCCGCCTTCCCATTATGGAGCTAATGCCGGATCGGACGGCTGACAGCGTGGTTGCCGCTCTTGACCGCATAGAAAGGCGTTTCGGTTCGCGCCTCTTCCGGTTGATCTTCCGCACGATCACCGTTGACAACGGCGGGGAATTTGCGGACGTGGAACGGCTGGAACGTTCTGTGCTGACAAAGGGCAAGCGCACGAAGATTTACTATTGTCATCCATACAGCAGTTACGAGCGGGGGAGCAATGAGAACGAAAACAAAATAGTACGGCGGCACTTCCCGAAAGGAACGGATTTCGGGAAAGTGACCGCCGCAGAAGTCAAACGCGCGGAAAGCTGGATTGCCAACTATCCACGTAAAATTTTAGGTTGGAAAACGTCTGAAATGCTCTTCCGTGAAGCCGTCGCCGCCTTATGAAAAAAATATTTCAAATTTTTTCGCATTTACTCTTGACATTTCCGAAACCGATCCTTCTCCAAAAAAAGCCTTGACATCAGCTGGAAAAAGTGCTAAACTTATAAACGTGCTTAATGAAGTGCGTTTTATAGGGGTATAGCTCAGCTGGTAGAGCAGCGGTCTCCAAAACCGCGTGCCGAGGGTTCAAGTCCTTCTGCCCCTGCCAAAAAAGCCAGGAATCATGCGGGTTCCGGGCTTTTTCTTTTTTCTTTCTATCAGCAGTTTCGGGGCTTTCTATCATTTTTCTATCACACCTACAGCGTCGCATGCGGTTGATTCAGCGCTTTTTCCATAGCTGCCGCCATGTCCAGCTTAGAATTTTTATCGACATGGGCATAAAAGTTTAGCGTGGTGGAGGCACTGCCGTGGCCCAGCCATTGTTGCACTTGGACAATGGAGAAGCCCATGTTCAGAAGATTGCTGGCCGCGCTGTGACGGAGGTCATGCAGGCGTATGTTCGGCAGGCTACTTTTGGCGATGATGTTGTGGAAGGTGCGGGTCAGATAGTTGGGCGATATCACGTTTCCGTCGGGCCAGGTGCATACATAGTCATTCTGTATGTACCCGGCACCCAAGGCCCCTTGCAGGCGCTCCTGATGGTGTTTTTGAGCCTTTAGGAGAGCGTACACGCTGTCCGTCATGGGCAGGGTGCGGTAGCTGCTGTTAGTCTTAGGTGTGTCCACATAATCGCCGTTTGCGCCCTGCTGGAGCGTCTCCGTGACTGTTATGGTGCGGTTCTCAAAGTCGATATGCTCCCACTTCAGGCCCAGCACCTCGCTGCGTCGGAAGCCATAGACAGCGCACAGATTGACCGGCAGCTCCACTACATTCCCGATGAACAGCGCCAGCATCATGTCTATCTCAGACGGGTTTAAGAAACTGGCGTTATAACGCTCCGTCTTGGGTTTCCTCGCCGCGCTGGCCGGGTTAAACTGGATCAGGCCATCGTGTACGGCATCGCTCAGGGCCTTGGAAATCACCTGATGGTGGTGCCGGATGGACATGGCCGACAGCGTACCCTTGCCGTTCTGCTTGCTCCCTGGCTGCTGTTTGGACTGATAGTAAGCGTCCAAATCAGTGGGTTTTAGCTTTTGCAGCAATACCGGGTGCTGTTTGAAATACGGCACGATGTGGTTTACTACCATGGCCCGATAGGTTCGGTAGGTATTGGGCTTAATGTTCACCCCTGCCCGCTTGACCCAGCGCTCCAAATAGCCCGCAAAGGTCAGTTGGCAGTAGGGCACATTCTTTCCTTCCCACTCATCTATCAAATCGTGCAAAATCTTCTCTGCGTTGCGCTTGTTCCCACGCTGGGGCAGATCAGTAGAGAACCACTTCGGCCTGCGCTTTCCGCTTTCGTCATAGAGGTTCAACACGGCATAATATTTGCCGCCTTTTGTTGTTACAAAGCCCGTGATTGCCATTTATTTGCTCCTTTCGAGGCTCACACGCGCTTTACCTGATAGACTCATTGTAGCAGGTTTTGCGCCTGTATTCAAGCCCAAGAAATCGATCACGCTGGCTTTGGGGATGATATACTTTTTGCCTACCCGTATCGTGGCAATGGCCCCGCTTTGTAGCAGGCCATAAGCGGCATTCCTGCCGATGTGGAGCATGGATTGCAGGTCATCAACGGTTATCACATCTGAATAACCGGAAAACATCGTGTTATTCATGGCATCTCCCTCCTTTTTATATCACGATTCACTCTGCAAACTCTGTTCTATTTTCTCCACCAAGCCCTCCAAAGCAGAAGTCACGGTGGCTACTCTTTTTTTCACGAATTCAAATTGTTTTTCCGAAATTTGTGGGAAGATCGCTACGCACTCCGGTTCGTCGTACCAGGCGAAATCCCTATGAAAATTGTCAATCAGGCCGTCCAGGGCAATTAAAAACATATCTGGGGTGCAGGAGCAGTCCTTGTCTGGATTTTTGAGGTCGGCCACAGATTCCTCAAAAGTGTGATAGATTTTGTTTCCTACGGAGTAGGGCTTGTACTCGTCTACAGAGTTTATCTCTCCGGTCACTAGCTGCGTGGCAGCGTCCTCCTGCTGTTCTGGTTCCAGGCGGGAGAGTTTGAGGGCGTTCGTTTTGGTGACTTTCGTATGCGAATCGCGAATGATTTCTTTTGTAGTCGGGGTCAGGTTTTTGGCTGTCTGTATCTGTATTTCCACGGTTCGGGAGGACACCCCCAATTTATCAGCGGCGTCCTGCGCAAAAGATTTCGCCTTTAAAACCGAAGAATTTTCGTTTTTAGCGGTTTGCCCATTGCGCATACCCTGTTTGGTTTCCGGGTGAAGAATTTCGTAAATCTCTTTGCGGCGTAGAAGCAGGTTGCCAAAGTCAATAATAGACAGATTTTTGCGCACAAAGTTCTCGTCTATCTCGGCAAGCTCGGCCTGCAAGCCCTGTAAATCCCTAACAATACATTCGATTTCTGTCCAGCCCAGCAGCTTGGCTGCTTCCAGACGGTGACGGCCAGCTATAAGGGTGTTGTCCTGGTTGATGGTGATAGGGTTTAGCAGGCCCAATTCAGCTATACTTTTAGCCAGGTTTTCTACGTCCTCTGGTTCGGTTGTGCGCCTGCCGGGATTCAGCTTGATATTGTTAATGGGGATACGCATAAGCTATCCTCCCTCCGTTTTTTGTCTTTTTTGATTCCTAGCGGCACCCGGGAATCTGCAGAAATCATCAGGCGGCGGTCTGCGAAACCGCTCCATAGGTGTTGCACCTCCCCGCCTTCTTTGTGGCCGGGCCGCGAGTTACGGAAGTATCATTATCCCCATGCGCTGTCATCGCCTGGACGGGAGCAGCCCGCCTTTTACAGTTGGATTTGTCGCTCGCCCATTCGGGGTCATGGCGCTCCAAACTGTTTGGCTTTGCTTTTGGCGTACACACAGGAACGTGCCTGATGAGTGCCTGTTCTGTTTTCAAGGTTCGCTTTAAAATCTTTGTTCAACAATATAATTCTAACATAATAGCATGCGTTTTTTTAGGTTCTTGTAGCTCCGCTTTTTCCACGAAAAGCGGAGCTAGTAGTTCAGGGTGTGATGTCATCCGGACAGGACAAGATAATTTTAATAGACATCATGCCCCTTGAAAACGTCCTTGTAGGGGTACTTTGGGCTGTTTTTGTACCCCTCTTTGGGGTAGCGACAGAACTGGCATCCATATTTTAGGGCAAGCAAAAACGCCGTACAAGTCGAAGCAGCCATGGTAATACCACAACTACTCTGAGTTGTACGACGTTTGATAGTTTTTATTGGATTTTTCGGGGTTCGATCTTTTTGTTCGCTTATAGGTTGTATCGTTTCTCTATTCTATTATCTGTGCTGGGGTCAGGTATGAAAGCTATCGCATTTTTCAGATAGCCAACATCCTGGAATAGCTAGGATTGTCCTGTTTGCTTCAACAAGATATCTCTTTCAAACCAGCCTGTATCCATGTTTCCGCAATCTCATTTTCTCGTTACTCTCTGCACAGCAACACAAATTCCGTGGGGATCAGGTTGCGTAGTCGTCCCTGCGCTTTTTCGTTAAAATCAGTTCCATCGACCCATTATAGCGACGGCTTACACCATACGTTTTGACCGAAAAGCCACTTTTGGAAGCCAAAGCCTCCAAGCCTTTACGGGAGAAATAGGCTATATGGTAAGGCTCCATCCACATAGCGTCATAAAACTTCCGCAATTTTGAAAAGGAACTTTCAAAGTTTGGCGTAGACAGCCACAAAACACCGTTGTCTTCTAAAAGGTGATGAGCATTTCTCAGAGCACGCTCCGGGTCTGTGATATGTTCGAGCACATCTCCCATTATAAGAATGGAATACTGTTTGTTTGGCTTATAGTGGAGAAAATCTCCACACCATATTGGCATACCTAACATATCAGCCACTTTCTGCGCAGATTCTGCCATAATCTCCACTCCATCCGCTTCAAACCCCATCTCCTGCGCCACAGCCAGTAGTTCTCCTTTTCCAACACCGACTTCCAGCAATGTGTTTCCACCGGAATATGCCTGCAATTCATGAAGAATATCAGACCAGATAGCCAAAATCAAACTGCTGGTATTCTCAATACTCGTTAATCGTTGATCAGCCCGGGGATATACGATTTCCGCATGGTTGGAAAGTTCTAAAAGAGCTTTCGGGTACTGCCATGTGTAAAGGTTCCCGCAAACTTCACACTTCATCCAAAGTTTAACAGGAAGATGAGGGTATTCAAAATTGCTCATTTGGTAGGAGAAAGCGCAAAAGTAGGGGGTGCCGCACCCGTTGCAAATCGGACAATTTTTAAATTCATGCTGCTCAGACGGTCGATATACATAGCCAGGATGGGGCGCTTCCTTTCCTGACAAAATCGCTGGCTGTTCCTCCATCAGCATCATCATGTACTGAAAGGAACACGCAGGCAACGATGCTGCGGATTTTATACATACATCGAAAATCCATTGATAGGATATCCTATCCTCATGTGGGAATTCTTCCCACATGAGGAACATTTGCTCCGCGTCTTCCGCTTCTATGTAAGCGCATTCCCGCATCTGTTCGTTCAACTTAGCAATGATTTCCGCTGCTGCCGCTGCCAGAAAAGACTTTGCATAAAGCTTATTGGCAGAAAACTTTTTTGAAAGATTACCCAATCGGCTTTTGAAATATGGCTCTACCGCCCGAAGTCCCTCCACAACGTCCCTTGAAACCCGCGTGGTATTGGTATGCTTCTCACAATACTCTATACCTTCACAAATGGTTTTGCAGGTATCCCAAAGCCGAAAACACAAATCAAAACGTCCCATTTCACCCCATCCCTTCAATCAAATGCGCCACCCGCTTATACACATCGCTGGCCTTGATAGCTATCACTGCCGGGTCATCCTGGGGGTAGAGGGCCAGCAGGTCGTGAACTTTTCCTGCAAGATCCAACAACTCGGGGTCCGACTCCGGCGTATTCAATTCCGGGGTGTGTTCGGTTAAAAATTCTACCATGGGCTTCATGGCTTTGCAGGTGTCCAATCCCTTGCGCAGCAGGCGGACATATCCGGTCGTGTCCCCAGCGTCCAACGCATCAAACGCTTGGGCGCAGTACCAGCCGAAGCGGTGTACAGGGGGAAGCGCGCACAGCGTTTCCTCCTGTAACACGCTCACAGAGTAACAAAATGGCAAAAATATTTTTTCCGTTTTTACAAAAATCCGAGTAAGCGTCATCCCTTCTTCTTTTTTATCTTGTTCTGCCCAGGCAAAAGCCCGTATAGCTGCAATAACAAGGCTGCGAATCCAAAGCAAATCTTGCCAGTCACCATGCAAACCCTTATCAGCTGCTTGGCAGGCCAATTCAAATATGCTGTCTTTATCCCGTGCTAAACGTCCCGCAAGGCCATCCATTTCTTCCATATACATAGCCTTCCTTGGAAGGGGGAAAGCAACATGCATACGCAACGCATGAGTGAGTGCGTGGATGGGGAATTCCTCCCAATGTTCAACGCAGGAAAGCTTTTCCGATAAAGACGCAGGGTCATGTTCGGCTAATACCGCAGCTGCTCGACCGGTTTCACAGATATCTTCCAGAGGAAGGAAGAGCGTATACGCCTCCCGGCAAAAATCTTGCTCCTCCTGCGCCTTGGTACGGTATTCAGGGACAAACACGTTGCCAGCGGTTACGCGGAAAGCGTGTTTACGCAGCCCGGCCTGTTCTGCTGTTGACTTGTCAAGCTGTTCCCAAAATGAAATGATAGTGGCAGACGTATCCAGTTGGGTTTTCTCCTGTATCTCCAGCAGGCCCTGAAGAGTGCGGGATATTTCGTCCGTATTCAGAGGGGAAACTACTAGTTCTGATATTAGTTGCAGCCCTTTTTCCCACTGCTTCTCTTTTTGATAAGCAGTTACCAGCAGAGTCTTCAACTGCCGATGGGCGCTGGGCAGCGAATAAAAAAGGGAGCCAACCGTGAGGTCGCTTTTTATGGCGTCTGTTTGCAGATCATCAAACGCTTGCAGGTATTTTTCCCCTAACTGAACGGCTGCCGCGTAATCTTCTCCATCTTGCATAGCATGGAGAAAAGAAAGAGCTGTAATGTCTATCCGGGTAAAGTAGGAGTCAGGGAACCAATCCTGCGCAAACCGCGTCCATTCTTGACGCGAGGAAACAAGCCCATTCCGTCCAGCAAAAACAACACCATGCCGAAGGATAGACGCGCCCAGCTTCTCCCAGCCTGGCCCCTTTTGCTTTACCATATCCACAGCGTGACGGATTTTTTCCTCCAGGTCAGGCTGCTGGTCGCCGCTTTCGATAAATTGGTTCAGCCGCTGCAGATTGTCAGGGGCTTTTTCTAATTCTTCCCGCAGCAGAACAACATTCCTCTGCCGCTTTGTTTCGCCGCGTGCACCGTTAAAGCCTATATAGCCATCGTGGTATAGGATAGTTTTGAAAAGCCTTATCCAGCGCAATGGCTTTTTCCCTTTTGGCTCCCATCGCTCATGTATGGCGCCAGTCCAGCGTGCACCTGTGGACAGCCGCAGGAGCCGCCCGGCTTGGAAATCTGTGTAGTCCTCGTTCATGCCCTCAGTCATATAGTTGCGTACAAGGACAACGCCCGCTGTGTCCTGCGGGCGGGCCTGGCCCTGCAGGAAATGCACCAGCTGGGTTACATCCGGGTCTAAAAATTCATCACAGTCTACAGAAAAGTACCATCTCCCCGTACAACGGTCCTGGACAGCATTACGGGCGGCGGCAAAATCATTGACCCAGGGGAAGTCAAACAAAATATCCGCATATTGTTCCGCAACCTCACGGCTGCCATCGTCTGATCCCGTGTCAGCCATCACCAACTCGCAGGGGATAGCATCGCGCAGGGGCTGCAGGGATTTGAGGCAGCGCTCCATACAACGTATCTCGTTTTTGAAGATAATGCCAATAGATAAAACAGGGTTTCCCATAAAATTCCTCCTTCTCCTGCTCTTGGCGGGGCCGTCCCGCTTTCCATGAGCGGCCCCGCCAAAAGCAGGAAATGGGACGGGCACACGCCCGCCCCAAAACCATTTGCTTTTGAAATTGTAAAGAACGTTTTAAAATTAGCCAAGAAGCTGCAGAACACCCTGGGGCACAGCGTTGGCCTGGGCCAGCATAGCCTGTGCGGACTGGATGAGGATGTTGTTCTTGGTGTAAGCCATCATCTCTTCGGCAACGTCTGTGTCGCGGATAGTGGACTCAGCGTCCTGGATGTTCTCAGCCATGACGCTCAGGTTGTTGGCAGTGTGCTCCAGACGGTTCTGGGTTGCGCCCAGGTCGCCGCGGACAGAAGAGACGGCGTTGATAGCGGCCTTGATGGTCCCAATAGCGCCCTGCGCACCCTCGATGTTGCTGATATCCAGGTCGGCAATGCCCAGCGCAGCTGTGTGCATATCGCCTACGGCAACCTTCAGCTGGTTGTAATCGTCAGAAGTATCGCCAATCTGCAGGGTCAAAGCCTTGCCGGGGCCGGCAGTCTCAGTGGTATCGTCCCCTTCGGTTTCCTCAACCTTCTTGGCAAACTCCACTTTGCCCAGGCCCTGCGCCCACTTAGCAGCAGTGGTGTCGTCAGCAGTGCCCTTCTCAACGGAAATCTTGTTGCCGTTGATGGTAACGCGGCCAGCTTCATAATGCATGGACTGCAGGATCTTGTTCACATTATCTGTGGTGAAGTCCTTGGCAATCATTTTGCCTTCGCTCCATGCCTTATCCGTATCAATAGTGCCATCGGCCTTCTTATAGTCGTCATAGTTCTCAATGAACTCGATGGTCTTGTCGCCAATCTTGATCTTGTCGCCGGCCTCCGGCTTCGCACCCAGGTCATATACAGCCGTGGCATGCTTACCCTTGCCATCAGAAGCGGAGTACTTAGCGGGGTCGAAGTCCAGCGTAAAGGCGCCGTTATGCTGCCAGTTTTCAGGAGCCTGATATCCGTTGGCGGCCATGCCCTTGTCTGTGGTGGTCAGCGTGATGGTGAAATCGTCCGAGTTTGTGGAAGCAAGGTTTTTGTAAGCATACTTAAATGCGTTAGATGTGCCATCAGAAGCCTTCATGCTGCCAAGGCCATCGGTAGCGTCTTCAATTGCATCTTTAATCCTGTCTTTCAAGGTGGCCCAGTCAGCACCGGCTGTCCCGCCTGTTGCCAGATCCAGGTCATCAATCTGGATAAAGTTGTTAGTTGCGTTGGTGGCTTTGTCCATAGTAAAAGTGAACTCTATATTACCGATCTTGAACTTATCACCGGCCTGGATCTTGGACAGATCCTTGAAGTTGATGGTGTACTTGGCAGCCGTGTTAGAAGCAGCGGGGTCGCCTACGTCAACGCCGTTTGTGGCGTCGATATCGGCAAAGTTAGCGCTGTTGGCAGTTCCGCCCAAGGTGGTATTGGCAAGGGTATCAAAAGCAGTGGCACCAAACGCGCCCACAGTCTTAGCGGTCAATGTGATGGTTGTGTCAGCAGAAACCGTGCTGGTGCTGGTCAAATCTATCTCATTGCCGTCAGCGTCAACAGCATCAAACAAATTTGCAAGCGTCAACGTGTTTCCAGCTAAGCCTGTCACTGCACCCAAGGCATTGTATGCTTTGCCCGACTTCAATGTAAGGGTAATGGTGGCTTTTGCACCCTCGCTGGGCTTTTCGCCATCGATAGAGGCTGTGGGGGACACACCCAGCATTTCCAGCGTTTCAAAAGTGCCGGAGGGGCCGGTGGTTTCCTTTGTGCCTTCGTCCAAAGAGCCGTCCAGCAGCTTGATACCGTTGAAGTTGGCGCTGTCCGCGATACGGTTGATTTCAGACTTCAGCTGATCCACTTCCTTCTGCAGGTTGGCGCGGTCAACCTCGTTGTCGTAGGTGCCGTTGGCAGACTGGGTGGCCAGGTAGTCCATGCGGTTGAGCATGTCCTGAATCTCCTGCATGGCGCCTTCAGCGGTCTTCACCAGGCTGATGCCGTCCTTCACGTTCTTGGAAGCAGCGTTCAGGCCGGTGATCTGGGCACGCATCTTCTCGGAAATAGCCAGGCCAGCTGCGTCGTCGCCAGCGCGGTTGATCTTGTAGCCAGAGGAAAGCTTTTCCAGGTTCTTGGACAGAGCGGAAGTGTTGGTGTTGTAGTTGCGATAAGCGTTCATCGCCATAATGTTGTGTTGAATACGCATAATTTTGTCTCCTTAAAATTATTTTTTGCGTTTTGGACTGGCCCACGTTCATCGTGGGCTTTTGCGCATTTTGCCAGAGTGATCGGTTCTGTCGGATGCGCTGTATATTTCAACTGATTCCGGAATCAGCAGAAACCAAATTTATCGTTTTGTGTTGCGCCGCAGTTCCGACGCGCGTTTATAATCACTGTCGTGAAGCCCCTCCGGGCGCTTTTCTGTTTGCTCGAACAGCTTGCCGCGCAGGATGGGCAAATCCCTCGGCGCGTCTATGGCGACCTCGATGGAGTTGCCCCGGTCTTGGAAGACCTGCACGGTGATGTCCTCGCCGATGGTTAAATATTCACCAGATTTTAATCGTAAAGATAACATGTTGGGCTCCTTCCCAATTTGTTTAGTCGCGAACCTCCGCGTTCTCCACCCGCCGCACCGCGTCATAAAACGTGGTGGCGGCCATGCCGCAGCGCTCTGCCGCTTCTTTCATCTTCAATTTGTGGCTGCGCCACAACCTGCGGGATTCCTCGAAATTCTCCGGCAGCGGCTTACGATGGTTTACGCTGACCGGCTCCCCCAGCCTGCGCACGGCGTCGTAAAAAGTGCTTTCCGGCAAGCCGCAATGCTTAGCGGCGTCTTTCAGATTCAACTCCCGGCTGAGCCACAGCTGCCGGGCCTCCTCGAAATTGTCGGGCAGCGGCTTGGATTTCCTCCCAAAGCTCACGCCCTTGGCCTTTGCCTTGGCGATGCCCTCGGCCTGCTTTTTGCGGCGTTCCTCGCGGATGGCCTGTTTGGTAGCGGAAAGGAAAAGCTCGGAAACGAAAGCGCTGAGCAATTCCTGGCTGTTGGCAGGGGCCTGCTCGTTTAAATCCAAGACGATTTCTTCCGCCAGGTCATGAAGGTGCAGCCGGAGCTTTTCCTCTATCTCCTGCTGCGAAAGCGGGCGGCTTCCTATGCCGCCGATGGCATCGAAATTGAGTACAGACACGGGCTGTCACTCCCCTCGCAAACCGTAAATTTACGGGTTTACGAAGTGAAGTTTTTTCGGATTCGGGCTTATCTTTTTCGCAAATATGCCGATGTCCATGGTGTAAGACACAAAATAGAGCACCAAAAAGGCACATCGGTTATTCGTACATTTCCGAAGTGCCTTTATTTTTGCGGATTGCTTTCATCCATATCAGTCCTTTTCACCGTGTCATAGAAGGTTGTGTCGGGCATCCCGCAGGCTTGCGCGGCTTGGTGCAGGGTGAGTTCCTTCCGCTTCCACGCGCAGCGGACAGCCCAGAAATTCTCCGGCAAGGGCCGGGGCGGCCTGCCAAAGCGTACCCCTCTGGCTTTAGCGGCAGCGATTCCTTCGGCCTGGCGCTGGCGGATGTTGTCCCGCTCGCTTTCCGCCACAAAGGAGAGGATTTGCAGCACCAGGTCGGCAATAAAGGTCCCCATCAGGTCTTTTGCCGTGCGGGTGTCCAGCAGGGGCATGTCTATCACGCAGATGTCAACGCCTTTTTCTTTGGTGAGGATGCGCCACTGCTCTTGGACTTCTTTGTAATTGCGGCCCAGCCGGTCGATGCTTTTTATGTAGAGCAGGTCGTTCCGGCGCAGCTTTTTTACCATTTTCATATAGTTGGGCCGCGCAAAATCCTTGCCGGACTGCTTATCCAGATAGATGTTCTTCCGGGGCACTGCCAGCCTGTCCATGGCGATTTGCTGCCTATCCTCGTTCTGTTCTGTGCTGGAAACCCGGATGTAGCCGTATATGTTCATTTTTTCACACTCCCTTTCCCATGAGTTTACACGAAAGCAGGCAAACAAAAAAGCACTGGGCCGTTTCCGCGCGTCAGTGCTGATTTTATTTGCCTTGCAATTATTTCAGTTATTTGTGAAATCTCCCTCTGAACCATCACCTGCTACCGCCATTTCAATACGCTGGATAGCATCCCGTAGCTGTATCACGTTCTCATAGTATGCAGCTTCATCCACCAGCCCCGTGGCGTTCGCCATAAACGCGACCTGGTTCAGATTATTGCCAATCTCACACAGTTCTCGCCTCATGGCGTGGTAGTCAGCGGGCGGGGTTTCCCTTGGCTTGTAGCCGTGGAACAGCTGCCGTATGTAAGCGGACTTGCTCAGCCCGCATTTTCGCGCCCGGCGTTCTAACAGCTTGAAGTCCTTCTCGTTCAATCTCATGTCAAACTTTCTTTGTCTTTCCAAAAAATCATCCTCTCATTTTTAATTTTAGGGGTTGCAGGGGGTGAGCGAGCGCCAGCGGCGCTTGTGTGCGAACCGACCGAGCCGGCAGGCGAGACATCCCCTGCCCGGGCATTTGTCTGCACACTTGTCAGCACAAGGGTCTGCACAAATGCGATGCTGGCATGTGCTCTGAACGCCGTTTTTTCGTCGTTCAGAGTTTTTGGTCCTTCGGGCCTTATTTTTGTTCATGAGTTACTACTTTAGGCAGAAATCTGCAGCTTCTATTTCGCTTTTTCATAATGAAACCCTCTTTGAATTCTCAATTATTTGCGTTACAGATTGCTTGAATGGACGTGCTGCAAGAAGCCGGAGCGTTTAGCAAAAGGGCCAGCAGATATCTATGCGGATTGTGTATGGGTCCAGCCCTGCCAAGGCTGTCAAGCGCGTAAGAAACGTGTTCGCAGGTTAAGGAGCGCATACGTTCCCGCACCAGGGCGGTTGGGAACACTGTGCGGCCTATCTTTATTTCCGGCCCGTCCCGGTAAAGCGTTCCTGTGATAGTTTCCACAACTTCGTCCGCTAAACCTTCGCTATAGTTATCACAAAGCACCGTGTATTCAATTTGTGAACGCACGTCAGCCCGCAAATTTTCAACATCCTTATCCGTTATTTCGCCTACTCCACTTCTATCTCCTGGATGGTAGGTAGGAAGGTCTTTATTATCAAGGTCTTTTATGATTAAGTTCTATAGATGAAAGATTTTTAACGTCCAGAAGTCCACTTTCTTGACTGGCAGAGGTCAAAGTTTCTGACTTGTAGATGTCAAAATCCAGAGATTTCTGGACGCTGGATTCAACAGAAGTAAAGTCCTTTATGTAGATTTTCGTTGGCCTGCCCTGGCCTTGATACACCTTTTCTATCAGCCCGATATCCGCTAACTGCCTTGTAAATTTTATGACGGTAGGGTGTGAACGCCGGATGTCTCGTTCCATTTGCTCCACGGTATAAATGATAAAAAGCCGCCCATTTTTATCTGTAAATTTATCTTCATGCCGGGCGGACAAGCCAGCCCTTTCCAGCATTTTTGCGAACAGGATAACGGCCCCATAGTCCAGAGAAGAGAATACAGGATTCTCTAAAAGCTCTTTCGGCACAGACAGATAGCGGTAGCCTTTAGTTATCTGGGGACTTAAGTAGTCCAGTTTTAATTTGTCCACGCAAGCAGTTCCTTTCCTTAAAAAATTTTTATCTGTAGATTTTTCCTGTAAATTTGTCTGATAGCCTTTTCCTCTTGAATTTCAAAAATTGCAAAGAAAAATTCCCTGAAGATGGTTAGTCTTCAGGGCATAGATATTTTCTAATTTAAAAAATCAGGTAAAGCGGATGTGATAGCCTTCTATCAGATTTTTTGATTCTATCTATCCATTCTTCTATCAAACGTGCAGGATATTTGCAAATTTGAAAGCGTTTCCAAAATTGAAACGCCTCAAAAACCCAGGTTTTAAGCCATTTTTCGGTATTCTGGAACACCTGCTAAAAAGCCCTAAAACGAGTTAAAATTGCCATTGTCGTTCTCCAAAACCGCGTGCCGAGGGTTCGAATCCTTCTGCCCCTGCCACAGACTTGGCCCGGAATTCCTTGGAATTCCGGGCTTTTCTCGTGTTTTTGGGTGGTGGGATGCGGTCTAGTGCATCCCTCTGTTTTGCGTGTTTTGTGTTTCATTTTCGCATCCGGTGCCATCCGTTTCTAACTTTTCCGTCTGGCACATCATCAATAAATCATCAAAAATCTGGGGCGCTCTCCCCTGGGCTGGCTTGCTCCTGCTAAAAAATGAACCCGTCTGTGATATCTTACAGGCGGGCTTTCCTGTTCATAATTTTTTCGATTTCACGATTACCACCGGGTTGAAAAGCCGTGCTTTGCCAGCAGAATAATACTTCCCCTCCTTAAAAGTATCTGCCTCTGTCTGCTCATAAGCAGATTCCTCTACAACTCGTTGGATAAGAAATCCATGCTTTGACAAACAGTTGAGATAAGAACTGAGTTTCCAATTTTTGAGGCGCAGTCCACTTACCCCCATTTTTTGGATCTCAATCTCCCGTTCTTCAACATAAGAGCATGAAAAAGCATATTGCCCGTCTATAGCATCCACACACTGCATCAATGGGTTGTCCCAGGAAAAAACAAAGATCCCCCCAGGCTTAAGATACTCCTGCGCGCGGGCAATTGTAGCGTTCAAATCCGTTGTCCATCCAAGGCCATAAATGGAATAGACAATATCAAAATGACTTCGAGGCACCCCTGGATTTATCTCCATTGCGCTGGTAAACAGCCTTGCATCTTTCCCAACCATTTTCAGCAGGCTTTTCGCCTGGCCAATCCGGGTTTTAGAAATGTCCAATCCCCATAGCTCTTTTGCGCCATGTTCGGACATCCACGCCAAAGATTCCCCGCTGCCGCAGGCCAATTCTAACACGCTCTTTCCTCTCACATCACCTAGCAGGCAAAGTTCTTCCTCTGAAGGGGTATAAGGCCCGTATGACGGCAAATATGTTCCTGCCCAGGCTGTCTGCGCCAACTGATTCCAGCCGTTTCCATTTTGCTCCAGTATTTCTCCCTGTGCCGGCGTTTCAGTTCCTTCCGAAAACAGTTCATCGATAGACACGCCAAACAACTCTGCCAACCCAGGCAAAAGCGATAATTCCGGGTTTGCTCTTCCCGTTTCCCATTTGCTGACTGCCTGTATGCTGACATGAAGCTGTTGTGCAAGCTCCCCTTGGCTAATGCGCCGCTTTTTGCGCAATATCTGTATGGCTTTTCCTAGATGAAATTCCATGTCGCTCCTCCTTTTAACTGGTTATGTGCTGAAATGATTATAGCCCAGATATGGACACAAAGCAAGCGAAGAGATTTTGACTTCGCTCAACCAGTGGTTGAAGTTTATGACAGTAGTATTTGAAAACGATTTACGCTCTCCCTTCTCAATCTATGTACCACACCGTACCGCCCCAGCGATCATCTGTACGCTTAAAAGCTTTAGCATTACATTCACTATGAAGTTGTCTGAAAATATCAAAAAAGCTGAAAAGGGCCGCTAACACCCGCTTCCACACTATCCCCAAAAAAGGAGTTTGCCCACCCGGGCAGGTTCCTTTTTTGCATCTCCCGATGCCAGGCGTTCCTTAGAAAAATCCCACCCTCTTACGGGCGCAAAGGAGGAACGCCATGTTCTACCAGAAAGTCAACCGACGCAGCCGGGAGGCCATGACCGGCTTCCTGGTCCGCCACTACCGCTACAACACCATGAACTCATTGAACTGCTTCACGTCCTACGCCAACAATGTCAAAATCCAAAACCTGGATATCCCCAGCGAGCTGCAAGACCTGGCCTATGACGTGGCCTGGGGCGAAGTGGAAGCCCCCGATTGGGACATATTCTTTGCCCGTACTGTCTCGGACTTTTACCAGCGCACCGGCTACCATATCGGCTTCAACGGTCGCAGCAGCGGCTACCTGGTGCTGTACGAGGCGGAGGCAAACGAGGACGGCACTTACTCACTTTATCCCGGCCGCTCCATCGACATGTACGAGGACTTTGCCGGCTGGGATATGCAGGACCTACGTGACCGGGCAGAGCTGGTCCAGGACTTTGACCGCACCTGTGACCGGCTGCGGGAGGGCTTCATTTTCATGTTAGAGCACTACACCCCTGGCGAGTACACGGAAGTCAAGAGGATACCCCACCGCGTTATGAAACCCACCGGCAAGAGCCTGCTGGCCTGATGAAAGGAGGAAAACCTTTGCAACCTACCCCACAGATTATCGTCCGCAACTTCGAGCAGTGTGAGCGCATACTTTGTACTGAGACCGGAACCCTGGACAATTTAAACCTGTCCAGCATTATCACGCGTCTTATCCAAGACGTGGGCCGCTTCTGTGAGCGCTTCGCCAGCGATTTCATTATCAGCTGGGATATGGTTCGCAAGCAGCTGGAACCCCGTCCTGTCACAGAGCCTTACTATACCGTGGAGATTTTCGGCATCCGCCGCGCTGGCGTGGACCACAATAACTTCTTCCTGTCCCACTTGAGAAACGACAGCCGGGGCAGATACTTCTGCTGTGAGAATGTCTACCGAAAGGTGCTGGCGCTGGGCATTGAAATCCTGCCTGCCGAACCCCCGGGGAGAGAACCCCGCGTGGCCTGCACGCTGAAAGACCTAACAGACGAGCTTTGGCGTGTTGAGCCCGGCGGCCTGGAGGAAAATGCAGCCTGATACAGCCAAAGCCCTTGCAAATCCCTGAAAAAAAGAATATACTATTTGTAAAGAAGGTGATACCCATGGCAATCAAGCCGTTCCATGAGCTGACGCTGGCGGACGACTTTATGTTCGGGGAGGTCATGCGCCGCCCGGAGAACGCAAAGCCCTTTTTAGAGGCCCTGCTGGGCAAGAAGATTGGCAGCATCACGGCGATAGACAAGCAGAAAGAGCTGACAGACGGCGCGGCCCTTCACGGCGTGCGTCTGGACGTGTGCCTGGAGGACGAGAGCCGCACCCAGTATGACGTGGAGATGCAGACCGGGGCCAGCTATGGCCTGGAAAAGCGCATCCGCTATTACCAGAGCAGCATTGACCGCAGGACCCTGAAATCAGCGGAAAGCTACCGGGAGCTGCGTCAGAGCTTTGTTATCTTTATCTGCACGGACGATTACTACAAGCGCGGACTGGCGGTATACAGGCGCAGGTCCGTGATAGAAGGCGCGGAGGATATTGCCTACGACGACGGCTCCCATGCCTACATCCTCAACGCCAGCTTCACAGAGGGCAACAGCAGCGCTGAGGTGCTGGACTTCCTACGCTACATTGACGCGGGCTACAGAGGCAGGCCGCTGGACGTTCGCTCGGGCTATGTGGCCCAGATAGAGCAGGCGGTGGAGGCTGTGAAAACCGATGAAGAAATGGAGGGGACTTATATGACGCTGGCTATGAAATTGCAGGATATGAAGTGGGAAGGCCGGCAGGAGGGCAGGCAGGAGGGGGAAGAAAGCAAACTGTTTGCCAACCTCAAGGCTCTAATGGAGAACCTTGATATTCCAGCGGACAAGGCAATGGATTTGCTTAATGTCCCAGCCAGTGACCGGCCAAAGTACCGGAAGATGCTGGACGAGTAACAAGCACAGCAGAAAAGTGATGGGAGGCAGGTCAACTGGACCTGCCTCCTGTTTTATTTGCCCAGGGCAGGACAGTCGCAGGGACGACAACCGTGCGACCATGGTGCGACAGGTTGTGGGACATGGAAACATATTGCCAGGAAAGGAAAGCTGAAAGTTTGTCGCACTGTCTCACCTATTTTTGAAAACTTTTAAAAGTAAGGAAAAATAGGTAGTGTATAGTATTGGGAAAAAAGTTTTTTTGACAGGCTGCGACGGTGCGACAATGCGACAGCCAATCCGCATATCATGGCTCTGGTGTTATCATCCTCCCCTTTGTCCAAAGCCGCATCGTCCCGATGCCAGGAGCCGCCATGCCGTAATTTCACCTGAAAGGAGTGACCTGCCATGAGCCGCATATCCCTTGATACCCGCCTACAGACCCTGGAGGAAACGGGTTGCAGTGACCCTACCGTACTGCCTAAAATCCTCCAAAGCTGGGGCAGCGCCCCGGCCTACGGCTTCTTCCCGGAGGGGAAACAGTGGGAGCAGATGCAGCGGATTCTCAGCCTGGACCCAGACGATGGGGCAGTCATCACCTACCGGCAAATGTCCCGGGCCAT
This sequence comes from Oscillospiraceae bacterium, assembly GCA_910574995.1. Taxonomy (GTDB): domain Bacteria; phylum Bacillota; class Clostridia; order Oscillospirales; family Acutalibacteraceae; genus Acutalibacter. The sequence goes on along the minus strand of CAJTCS010000008.1, from coordinate 141,844 downwards.
ACAGGAGCTGTGTGAGGCCCCGTTCCCTAGCGGCAGCGGCTCGGGTATGTTCGTGGACGCCATCGCGCTGCTGGGCCGCGCCTTTGCCGACTGCCGGCCTGCGTCTGCCCCAGCCAGTAACCAGCGCCTCCCCCTGTCCGAGCGCCTGAAAGCACCCGACAGCCATCTCAAGAGGCGCATACTCGCCCTGCGCACCCAGGCCATGGCCCTGGCCGTGGATGGGATGACCGGCGGCAAGCCTATGGATTTCTCCCGCTTCATCCATGAAAATATTGCCGTTCATTATGTGCCGGAGGACGAGGGGAAAATCCAAACCGGCGAGGCGCTGCACCTGGCCGGGGAACTGGAAGCCGCTGCGGCCGCCTGCATCCGCCACTACCTGCTGGTCCTGCCATTCACCATGATATAAGGAGGTTTTTGCTATGAATCCATTTTACACCATGCCCAATATTCTGACCGAAACCAGCGAGGGCGCCACAGCCCACAGCTTGCAGGATGAACTGTTCAAAGAGCGGGAAATCGAACTTGTCGGCGAAATCACCCAGGAGTCGGCCTATTCCATCATTTTGCAGCTGAGATACTTACAGAAGTCCGACTCTGCGGCCCCCATCACGGTCTATATCAACAGCCCGGGCGGCGAGGTTGCCAGCGGGCTGGCGCTCTATGACGTGATGCGGGCTGTCAAGTGCCCCGTCCGCACCGTCTGCGTGGGTACTGCCGCCAGCATGGCCGCTATCCTGTTTGCCAGCGGCACAGAGCGGGGGATTTTACCCCACGGGAAAATCATGATTCACGACCCGCTGACTACAGGTATAAATGGCAGCGCCCTAACCATCGACAGCTTGAGCAGGAACCTGATGGAGACCCGGCAAATCACAGCCGGGATTCTGGCGAAGCACACCGGGCGCCCTCTGGATGAGATTTTCGCCTGTACCGCAAAAGATACCTATTTCAACGCCCAGGAGGCTGTCGGCTTCGGCCTGGCTGACTACATCGTGGAAGAAATGTGAGGTGGAAACCATGAGCTATAGAATCCTGTCCCAAGACTGCCTCGCAGACAATAACTCCCACGCCACGGGGCTGAACAACAACGACCTGATTGTCGGCCCCAGCGGAGCGGGCAAGACCCGGGGGTACGTGCTGCCCAACATCCTGCAATGCAGCGAGAGCTTTATCGTGGCTGACACCAAGAACAGCCTGCGGGCCGAGACCGAGGCCGTACTTCGTCAAAATGGCTATAAGGTGCTCTCCCTTGACCTTTGCGGAGGCCCGTCCAGCGGCTACAACCCCCTGGACTACATCCGTCTGGACCCCAAGACCAACCGCCACAACGAACAGGACATTATGGCTGTCTCCGCCGCCCTTATCCCCATCGAGACGCCCCGGGACCCGTTCTGGGAGTTTTCCGCCCGGATTTACCTGGAGAGCATCATTGGCTATGTGCTGGAGAGCCTGCCGGAAGAGGAGCACACCATGGACTCCGTGGTACGCCTCTCCCGGGAGATTGGCACGGGCAGGCTCTCGAAGCTGATGGACGAGCTTGCCGTCCTGGACCCGGACTCCTTCGCCGCGCGCCGCTACTCTATTTGCCGGGACGGCGAAAAGGCCGACCGTACCAACGCCTGCGTGCTCATGTTCCTGGCGGAAAAGCTGGCCCCGCTGGACTATGCGGGGGCCAGGGCCATGTTCCACAACCCGGACAAAATCGGCCTTGCCCGGCTGGGCCGGGAAAAGACCGCCGTGTTTCTCGGCGTCAGCGATACCGACCGCTCCATGGACCGGCTGGCAAACCTGTTTTACACCCAGGCCCTGCACGTCCTCTGCGATGAAGCGGACCACAATCCCGCCCACCGTCTGAACGTCCCGGTACGCTTCATCCTGGACGACTTTGCTGCCAACGCCCGCATCCCGGACTTTGACAAGATACTGTCCGTTGTCCGTTCCCGAGATATCTCCGCCAGCGTGATTTTGCAGAGCATTTCCCAGCTGGAGAGTATGTACGGCCACGCGGCGGCTATGACCATCATCAACAACTGCGACCATTGCCTGTACCTGGGCGGGCAGGACGTGGAGACCGCCCGGTACATGGGCCTCAAGGCCAACCGCAGCACCGGCACGATGCTGTCTATGCCCCTGGACAGCGCGTGGCTGTTCGCCCGGGGAGAGCAGGCGAGGCTCACCAAGAAATTCGACCTATACAGCCACCGGCGCTGTCATGAGCTGCCGGAGGCTGGGGGCCGCTGCCCGGAACGTGAAGAGATTGAGCAGAAGGAGGCCATTGCATGAGAGTAAACGCGGGCTACACGGTTACAGACACGATTCATATAGGCCAGGTAGAGTTCGTGTTGGGCGAGCAGGCCAACGGGAAGCAGTTTGCCACCTGGGAGTGCAGGGACGGAGACAATTACTACTGGGGCCACTACTTCGACAGCCTTGCCGCCGCCAAACGAGACTTGCTTATCCGGGCCCATGAAGCGCTGGGTGGGAAAGAGCCTGCCAGGAAACCCTATTTCTTCTGCATGACTGTCTGCGCCCGGCGCACAGGGGCCGCTATCGGCCGCAGGTGCGGGGTGGTCTTTGCGGATAGCCGGGAATCGGCTGAAAGCACCGCCTGGGAGCGTTTCGGCGGGAACAGTGCCTGCAAATTGTGGGTGGATGAAGTCCCGGAAGATGGGTACAGCTACACCGCGTATAAATCCGAGATTATGTAGAAAGGAGGCCCTGCTATGCCCGCGACCTATGACTCCCTCCGCGCCCTCAGCCGCCAGACCATGAAAAAACTGCTGGATGTGCAGGAGTGGCGGAAGTTTCTGGCCTTTGCCAGCCGGAGCTTTAAGCTGCCCTTCCCGGCCCAGGTGCTGGCCTATGCCCAGCGCCCGGACGCTGCCGCCCTGATGAAATCCAGCGACTGGGAGGCCGTGTACGGGCGTCCTGTCAAGAAGGGCTGCCACGGCGTCCCTGTGCCGGAGGGCCGGGGGAAGAAGCTGGTATACTATTACGACATAGCCGACACCAGGGAAACGGATGAGTCCAGACCGGTCCCGCTCTGGCACGTCCGGCCGGAAAATCAAAAGGGGATAGGTAAGGCTCTGGAGTCTTACCTCGGCAAGCTGGAGGACGCCTCTGGCTTTGCCGAAACCCTGCTTGCCGCTGCCAGAAAGACGGTCGCCTGCACCCTGGACGACCGCTTAGATGACCTGGCCGCTCATAGCCCCGGCAGTCTGCTGGAAGAGCTGGACAGCGATAACCTGCTTGCCGCCTACCGCACCATGATAGAGAACAGCGTGGGCTATATGCTTCTGTCAAGGTGCGGGCTTGACCCCTCGCCACATTTCATAGACGAGGACTTTTACGGCTTGCTGGACTTCAACACTCCGTCTACCCTGACGATTCTGGGCAGCGCCGTGACAGAAACCGCCGCCATGTGCCTGTCCGTGATTGCCAAAGCCGTGCGGAGGATGCAGGCCGCGCCGGCCGAGGCAGAGCGTGCCCCAGCCGTTCCAAAGCCCGCGTTACTCCAGCCTGTCCCAGAGAAGCGCTACACCCTGCAAGGCAGGTGGGAGCTTGCCGTTGTGGGCAGCGACGCGGAGTCCATCCTGTACAGCTTTATCGACTTGCCTGAACAGGAGCCTGTCCCGGTATCCCGCAAGGACTTCGACCAATGGCTGGCGGCTGGCTTCATTCTGCCCGCCCCCGCCGCCATCCCGGCATGATGTACTACGGCAAAGATGCGATTATGGATGTCCGGGGAATCGGCCTGCTGGACTATCTACAGCGTTACGAGCCGGACAACCTGCGCCGGGTCTCGCCGGGGGTGTTCTGCACCAAAGAGCACGATTCCCTGCGTATCAGCAACGGCAAGTGGTACTGGTTCTCCCAGGGCTTTGGCGGCTGCTCGGCGCTGGACTATCTTATCAAGGTTAAGAATCTGCCGTTCACGACAGCTATGGAGCGGCTTCATGGAAAGGCGGCAGGTATGCCGTCTTTTTTTGCGCCCAGAAATCATGAGCGCAAGTTAGCTTTGCCAAACCCAAGCCCGTCCAGTGAACGTGCAGCCGCGTACCTGCTGAAACGCGGTATCGGCCAAGCCATAATTGACTACTGCCTGCGGACTGGCCTGCTCTATGAGAGCCTGCCCTATCACAACGCCGTGTTCGTAGGCTTTGACGCCCGGGGGCAGCCCCGGTATGCCGCCCTAAGAGGGGTGAACTCCAGCTTTAAGGGCGAGGCCAGGGGCAGCGACAAGCGGTTCGCGTTCCGCGTCCGGGCCGCGGACAGCGCGGCGCTCCATGTGTTTGAGGGGGCTGTCGACCTGCTGTCCTATGCCGCCCTGGAAACGCTGGACGGAAGATTCTGGCGGCGGGACCACCTGCTGTCTTTGGGCGGGGTATCGGGAAACGGCCTGCCCCCCGCTCTCGGGCAGTTTCTGCATGACGAGAGAGGCATCCGGAAAATCGGCCTGCACCTAGACAACGACGCCCCAGGGCGCAGGGCTGCGGAATGTATCATGGACTGTCTGCGGGGCCGGTACGCGCTCTACGACCTGCCGCCCCCGCAGGGGAAAGACTATAACGACTGGCTGCGTTTGCGGCTGCAACAAGGAGGACAGAATGACGCAACTGAAAATTTATGAGGGAGAGGTCAACACCAGCCTGCTCAATGATATTATCGCCTTTGTGCTGGAAACAGCAGGGGCCAGCCACGCCCAGAGGGAGTTTGTAAAAGAGCGCTGCCTGTTTTACGATAATACCGCCAATGCCAGCGGCCTCCAGGACAAGTACGGCTTCCTCTACCTGGGCGAGCTGCTGGAACGCTACGAATCCCGCTTTGGCATGGCCCTCCCCGACCTGCGGGCTATTGCCCTGGCCCTTGGCTATGTGAAAGACCTGCTGACAGATGAAATGTTCGTCGGCCCCCAGCGGGTGGACTTCATGCGGAAAGTGCGGGAGGGGTTCCGGGGCGATATCTACCTAACCGCCGCCCGCTATCTGCTGGAGGACGAAAAGGACGCCGGCCTTTGGGAGAGGATTTTACTGGGTACACAGTGCGCCAAGACCGAGGAACTGCTCTTCGCCATGAGCGTCCTGCCGGACTTCGCCCAGGCCGAGCGCGCCTTACGCCCTCAGCTGTCCGTTTTGCTGGGGAGCGGACGCACTGTGCCCGCCATAGGCAATATGCGCCTGTTCGCCTGGCTGATTGCCCATGCCGCACCCCACGTCAAGACCCTGCGGGGCAAGGACACGGCCCTGTTACGGGCCATATGTGCCCTGCCCGCCTCGAATGTCAAGCCGGGGAGCAAGCCTTATATTGTGCTGGAATCCCACGGCTACACGCCCCTGGAAATCGCCTGCCTGAATATGCAGGCGGCGCTGGCCCCAGAGAGCAAGCTGGGCCCTGACTCCCTGGTGACGGAGAAAATCGTGGTGGGGCTGTTCCAGACGGCTCTGGGCCAGCCTGTCCCTCTCCCGGAGGAAGTGTACCCGGCCCTTGAATGGCTCTTTCGTAAGTACAGCCGGTTCCGCATCAAGTGCTATGGCTGCGGGACCCTTGCAGACGCTCTCAAAGAGGGGGCGCGAATCCAGGAGCCTGCCACTTTCGCCTGGTTCACAAAATTGGCGGGGATAGGGCACCCGGCCCTGGACGGCTTTGACATCCTGGACTCCAAGTGGGATTCCCTGGCAGGTTCTATGGACCAGGACAAATACAAGGGCCTTTTTGAGCGGGACCTGCACAGCGGTCTTTCTCCGGAGGACTTAACAGCCCGGATAACGCGCTACGACCAGCTCACCGGCGGCGATTACAAAACCGCCTGTACCGGAGAAGCGTACAGTTCCTGTTTTTCCCTGCTGGTGAACAACGGCCTCGTTGACCTATGGGCCTGCTTCCAGGAAGGCCTGGACAGCGAGGGGAATGTCAAAAGCCCGGACGCTATGGACAATATCCGGCGATACCTGAAAGGCATATCCACCGCGCAGGCATACCGGTTCTATGAGAAATTCTTCTCCGAGTACGGTATGCCCGGCTTGAAGCGCTTCTGGAACTGGGAGCACAGGGATTTTAAGGAAAGTCTATATCGTCCTAACTATAGCTATTACTCCCGCTCGGAGTCCCTGCACCTGAAGCGTGATTTTCTGGACATAGACGGCCACCGGCAGCTGCTGGACTGGCTGCAGGACTACTGCTTCTGCTACGAGCCGGAAAAATACGCCGGCCTTGTGTCGGAAATCCTGCGGGACGGGTTCGCGCCGGAGCTGCTCTCCCCGGCGGAACAGCGGGAACTATTCGACCTGGCAATCAGCCGGGTACAGGTCCCAGATTATGTTGTCCGGGAACTCAAATCACGGTATCTGACAGAGCAAGAACAGCAGGCTGACCGCGCTGCAATCGCCGCCAGGAAGCAGGAGGCAGAGGAGCGGAAAAAGCGGGAAGAACTGCAAGCTATGCGGGATAGGTATACCAGCGCGGAAAACTGGCAGGGCGTTCTCAAATTTCTGGAGAGCTACCGCAACTACCACAGTAAGCAATCTCTGGCCTGCCGCATCGCCCGCGAGGGGCTTCCCAGCCGGCTGGCTGCTGGCCAGCTGGAACATGAGGAACTGACCGCCCTGCTGGCTGTCTACGCCCTGCTTTTGAAAAACAATGCCATAGAGTGGCCGGATGTACAGGAGCAGATTCAAAAATTAAAGGAGGATTTTGAGCATGACAATGACAGCGCAATGTGTCCGGCCTGCTGACCTGGGGAAACGGATAAAAGAGCGGGCCGCCGCCATTTTGGACTTAAACGAACGTCACTTATCGCTGGACTGGCTGAAAGAGTATGGCCTTCCCCAGCTGGGGGAAGCCTGCGGCCGCGTGGCGCGGGAACTCCCCGGGGACGCGGCCATGGGCCCGCACATACAGCGGGAACTGATTCAAAGGCAGGACTTTGCCCGGTATCTGGCGCGGCTTCTGCCGCTGCTGGAGCAGGGGCAACTTGACCGCTTGGACAGCCTGCTGGCCTCCTGCCAGGAACACGGAGTTGCTGTTACCCGCTATGGCCTGAAAGAACTGGTAGAGTGTCTGGTATATGACGGCCTGGAACCCAACGCCCGGCTGGTCTACCTGGAAAACTTTGCCTCCATGGTGCTGCCCTATAAACAGCGCGACACGGTCATTAACAGCCTGCGCCAATGCCGGGATGTGCCCGTGAAGCTTACCCGCCAGCAGCAGGACCAGCTTTTGGAGCCTTACGTGCCTGGCAGCACCCTGTTCCGCAGTTCGCCGTTTCGCGAGGTGTGGGAGCTGCTGGAACGCTGCCCGGACCTGCGGAAGATACCCTGGCTTCTGCACAACCTGCAAATTAAAGAAAACCTGGGTATGCCGGAGTATGCCCGCTTTGCGGAGGCTCCGGGGGAGCACATCCGCCTGTTGACCCGCCTGACGGACAAGCTGCTTCCCGCTGCCGCCGCCCGGTTTCTGGACCATTGGCAGCACGACGGCTGCTCTCTGAACGCCCTGGGCCAGATGGTCCGGCGCACGGCCCTGCATGGGGATATGGATTGGGAAAAGGCCCTTTGCAGCTACAGCGGCTATGTCAATCTGATTTCCGGCGTAAAGTTCAAGAACCTGGACCTCGCCGCCCTCCCCCAGCACCTGGAGGACGTCCTGCTCTACGCCATGGCCAACGGCAAGGCTCATTTCATCCGTCTGGTAGATGGGAACCCGGGGGCGTTCCTTGACCTGCCCGCTTACTCCTTCCTACTGCAAGGGCAGCTCTACCGGGAGCACTTCAACCTCAACCAACTTTCTGCCAAAGACCTGGCCTGCTGTGCCTGGATGCGCAGGGCAAAGCTGGATATCCAGCACCTTTTCCCCGGCAGGCGTTACACATTCCCCGAGCTGCGGGCGCTGTACGGCGTCCGGAAGCCTTATTTGGACTTTTATCACGCCTTGAAATCGGAAAGCCAGGACTATAGGCTGCGGGTGTTCAAGGAAGTGTGCAAGCGGGAGGCGCTTAGAGATATTGCCGCCGGTTCAATAGACGCTCTCGCCGCCCTGCTGGACCAAAAGCCGCTAAGCGTGTGGAGGCAGGAACTGTTCAGCCATATTGACGGCCTGTCCCCGGCGGACACGGCGCGGCTGCTGGTCCACTTGGACGGCGTTCGGCACCTGCTGCCGGGCATGGAGAGCCGCAGCGACGTCCTGCTTGCCCTGCGCAGCCTGGATGCCCTGGGGCAGTTTCAGACTATGGACGGGTTCAAGGCGCGTCTTATGGAGGTAGACGGTGACTGGCGCTCATTGGCCCAGACCATGGGCCTGACTGCTGATTTCATAGAACAGCACAGAGAAAGTATTGCCGGATTCTTGAGTCAGGACGGCGCGGCTATTGCCAGCGCGTATATGCGCTGCTTGGACGAAGCCCACCAGGAAGCGTACCTGCGGGTGGTAAAGGCCGAGCTGATGGGCCGCCTGCGGGAAGTGAAGTACCATGAGGGCGACCTGCGGCGGGAGCTGGACATGAATATCCCCAGCCGGGTTAAGAGCCAGTGGCCGGAGAATCTTGCTGTGACGGTTGGCGGCATGGAGGCCGGGGAGCATGACGGCTTCTTTGACACCATGCTCCTGGGCTGCCAGCCCCAGCGGACCTGCCTGTCCTACTTGGACGGTATGTACAGAAAGTGCCTGCTCTCGGCCTTTGACAGCAATAAGAAGGTGCTGTATGCCCGCCTGGACGGACGTATCGTGGGCCGGGCATTCCTGCGGCTGACCAAGTGCCGCAGGACCAGCGCCAGGGGCGGCAGCCTGACCTTTGTGGACCTGGAGGCTGGGGGAACCGGCCAGCAGGAGCGCGAGCAGATGACCCTATTCCTGGAACGGCCATATATCAGCGGCCTAGGGCCGGAGGCCAAAACACAGGCGGCACAGGCGCTGGTAGAACTGGCAAAGCGCAAGGCGGAAGAGCTGGGCATCCTGCTGGTACTCAGCCAGGATTACGCGGACTACAGTCCCCAGGGCTTCACCCAGACCCGGCTGCATATCTTCATTTCCAAGTCCAAAGGCGGGGCGCAGTACCTGGACAGCCTGGACGGGGAGGCAGCGGTCTCCAAGGAGGGCAGCTACCAGGCCAACAGGTTCCTGATTCAAAGCTAACACGCAGAGCAGTCCCGGCCAGAACTTGGCTGGGGCTGCTTCTTTTTTTGGCCCAAAAGTGGACCCGAAATGGGCCCAAAATGGCCCCTAAAAGGCCCACGAATGGGCCACGGGTACTTTCAGCCCAAAATTGGCCCCTAAAAGGGCAAAAAACGGCCCCTAAAAGGCCCACGAATGGGCCACGGGTACTTTCGGCCCAAAATTGGCCCCGAAAAGGCCCACGAATGGGCCAGCGCCGAGGCAGCCCCCCAATGCGGGCTTTGGACAAAGGGGGAGGATGATAACAGCAGAGCCATGATATGCGGATTGGCTGTCGCATTGTCGCACCGTCGCAGCCTGCCAAAAAAACTTTTTCCCAATACTGTAACCCTACCTATTTTTCCTTACTTTTAAAAGTTTTCAAAAATAGGTGAGACAGTGCGACAAACTTCCAGCTTTCCTTTTCTGGCAATATGCTTCCATGTCCCACAACCTGTCGCACCATGGTCGCACGGTTGTCATCCCTGCGACTGTCCTGCCCGCCAATGCCCAAGCTGAAGCCTGCTTACGAATGTTAAGAGGACTCCCATCCGGGAGCCCTCTTTTTTATAGGGGGCCAGCGGCCCCATTCCAGCGACAGCCAGGGGTGGGAACTCGCGTCAAGGTTCTCAGCCCATCAGCAAACTATCCAAAGCTGCTCGCCTGCAACCCCGCAGCACGCCTCCGCCTGCTTTGCAGTTTTGCAAACTGCCCGAGGCTGCGAACGGGACGAGGGTCCCTCACGACTATCCGTCGCAATGCCGGGGCGATTGCTCCCAATTTTTTGACTTATCACCGGCGCGTTTTTTTTACGAATTCGCGGTGACAACACAGGACACAGAAGGCCCATGAAACGAGGAATTTTCGCGGCGCCGATGACAACGGTGACAGCGGATGACAAAATTTTGGCCAAATTTTGCAGCTTGTCACCGCCCGAAATGCCGCTATTCATGGGCCAACTTGGCCTTCCGGGGCCTTATGGCCCGCGAGAAGCCCAAAAAGGGAAAAGGGCATAAAAGCGGCGACGCCACCCCTACGGGGTGACGGTCGGCATAGCCGACGCCGTTGCCCGCCAATGGCGGGCAACCTCTCCGCTTCGCTCCGAGGCTTTTACTGCGCTACGCTTGCCCTAAGAACAGTCCCCCGGACTGTTCTTAGGGTGCCCTGAAGCGGCACAGCCGCCACAGCCGAAACGATAAAGCTGCCAATCGTTTCGGTTTTAAGGGCAAGGGCTTCCGGCTTGTGCGCGGTACTTCGATAAGGTTATGATTGAAAATACGCTTAGTCAAAAACCAATCATTGGCAAGAGTAGCCGCAAAAAATTTTTTTCGTGAGACTTTGCAATGGTGACGCGGCTTTTCCTCAATTAGGACAGTTTGTCCACCAAAGGCACCCTTGATTTTCCCGATTTCGGTATGGTAAAATTACATCAGAGCCCAAATTATGGCAAAAACGCAAGGAGAGGATGCCTATAAACGAATGCTGAAAATCCACTTAGTCAACGGCCCATTATGGGCAAGAGTAGCCGCAAAAAAATTTTTCGTGAGACTTTGCAATGGTGACGCGGCTTTTCCTCGATTGGGACAGTTTTCCCACCAAATTTACCTTGATTTTCCCGATTTCGGTATGGTAAAATTACATCAGAGCCCAAATTATGGAAAAATCGCAAGGAGAGGATGCCTATAAACGAATGCTGAAAATCCACTTAGTCAACGGCCCATTATGGGCAAGAGTAGCCGCAAAAAAATTTTTTGGTGAGACTTTGCAATGGTGACGCGGCTTTTCCTCGATTGGGACAGTTTTCCCACCAAATTTACCTTGATTTTCCCGATTTCGGTATGGTAAAATTACATTATAGCCCAAGTTATGGCAAAAACGCAAGGAGAGGATGCCTATAAAACAACAGAGCACGAATAAAAATGGTCGGAATTTCCTCCCATGGAAATACAACCAAATATTTTAAAGGAGTGTGATTTTATGCACCCAGAATTCCAACCAGACCTCCCAGTGGGCACCAACTTGACACAGTGGGGGGTGGAACCAGAGGCCCAGGAAAGAAAGGAGCCGAAGCCTCACCCTGACCTTGAAAATGCCGTTGATGGCAGCACGTCAGATGTTCAGAATGCCGCAGCCACTGGAACAATCTTAACGTCGCTGCGCACTCGCGACCAGTTTTTGCAGTACATATTACTTGATTACTTGTGTGAACTGAAAAAGAAGAACGCTTCTCTAACTCCCGAGGAGGTCGCGGGGGGAGCCGTAGAGGATATAAATTTGGCAATTAGAACCAGAAACAACAGTCTTCCTAAAGGGGAAAAAGACGAAAAGTGGAAATTTTTAGACGCACTTGACCCCCCACGGATTGCTGCTTGCTGCATAGAACTGAATCATGTCAAACGGATTCAGCTTAATAACGAGGATGACGAGAAAAGTTATGTTCTTGGCATCTACGAAAGGGATGGCCCAAACCGTGGTATCTACAACATTGATGAAGACGCCATCAACGCGCTTTGCCGGCGCTATAACAGTTCCCTGCGCAAGAGCGATATCAGCGAAATCAAGGCGGTTTTGATGGATACCGCGCCGATAGCCAGCCGGCTTCTCGACCCGAATTTGATTCCGGTAAACAACGGCATTTTTGATTACAAAAAGAAGCGGCTAATCCCTTTCAGCCCGGAATATGTATTTACATCCAAATGCGGGACGGATTACAACCCGATTGCGGCAAATCCCGTCATTATCAATCCGGACGGCACAAAGTGGGATGTGGTGTCCTGGATGGAATCGCTGGTGGACCATCTTCCCGACAAAGCGGAAATGACGGAGCTGTTGTGGAAGATTACCGGCGCCATGGTGCGGTATTTGGTGCCGTGGGATAAGGCGGTATTTCTCATTTCCCCCAAGGGCAACAACGGCAAGGGCACACTTTGCGAATTGCTGCGAAGCCTGCTGGGAAAGGGTAACTACGCCAACATCCCTATCACCAACTTCGGTAAAGATTTCATGCTGGAGCCGCTCACCCACGTCAACGCCATTTTGACTGACGAAAACGATGTGGGAACGTATGTCGACTCCGTTGGGAATCTGAAAGCAATCATCACGGGCGACCAGATTCAGCTCAACCGCAAGTACAAGCCCCCTATCACATTCCGGTTCCGGGGATTCATGTTACAGTGTTTGAACGACTATCCCAACTATCGGGATAAATCGGATTCACTGAACCGGCGGCAGCTATGCGTACCTATGACGAAATGTTTCACCGGCGAGGAACGCAGGTACATCAAGGCTGACTATGTGCATAGGAAAGAAGTTTTGCAGTACGTTTTGTTCAAGGTCCTGAACATGGATTATGACCAGCTTCCAGAGCCGGAGTCGTGTAAGTGCGAGCTGGACAAGTCCAAAGAGATGAACGACCCGGTGCTTCAATTCATGAATGAGGTCATGGGTGTGCTCATGTGGGATTTGGTGCCGTACACGTTCCTGTACGACCTATACAAATCCTGGTATGGCAGAAATGTTCCCGGTAAATCGCCGCTGTCGCGGAACAGGTTTATCGATGAGTTAAAGCGAAACCTTCCTTCATTCCCTGCGTGGACCTTGCATCAGGATGAAAACAGGAGGGACCTGGAAGTACGTTCAAAAGGAAATATGGACTGCGCCGAAGTCCTCATAGAGGAGTACAAATTGGAGAACTGGTACAGCAGACGCTACTTTGGCGGTGACCGGAGCTTACGATGCATACCTACACCGAAGGAAAAATACCGGGGAATCATACGCGTTCCGGAAAACGAGGATTTAGAAGAAAAATACGCAACGAGACCCGAAGATAATGTCCTGCCGGAAAAGATAACTTTTATTACAGAACCAATTGACTAATGATTTGATTGGCCAACATAGTTGGCACTATAGTGAATACGAAACGACTTTGCAGCTAATTTCGAAAAGATTTCGCAACTGAATTTGAAAGTGAATAGCGCAACAGAGCTATATGAATATAATATGAGGGAGCGTCTGCTAAGGCGTCCAGCCCATCAAAAAAGGCCCAGGCTGAAAACCTGTGCCTTTTTGCATTTCTCTCTTGCATTTTGCCAGGGAAAGTGCTACAATTAGAAATACCAAGATAAATAAAGGGCAGGTCTGAGGGGACTGCAATCCCCCCATGACCCTATGCAGGAGATTACGCCTCCTACACAGAAACCTCATGGTTTCGCCAACCCTATTATACTGAATCCCCAGTGAATTTGCAAGCTATATTTTGTCTGGCGGGGACGCGGGATAGGGCTGTGTTTTGCATATTGAATTTATGCGGTGTAGGTGAAAAACCTGCACCATTTTTTGTTTGTCTTGGGCGGGAAATTCCACAAAAAAGGCGGGGCCTCTGTGGGCCTCGCCGGGAATACCGCCTCAAAATAGTTATAGTTAGGGGGCGTTAGTGCTTTTCGGGGGCGTCAAGCCGCCCCGGGTTCATTATGGAAACTGAATGAGGAGGGATAAGCCTATGAAATCCATCAAGACCACCTTGGCCGCTCTCTTGGCCATCATCACCATCCTGTCCGTCATCCCTATGTCCGCCTTTGCGGCGGCCAGCAGCTTCACGGACGTGCCCCAGAACGCCTGGTACTACGAGCCTGTCACCTACATGGCCGAGAACGGCTACATGTCCGGCACCGGTGACAACAAGTTCAGCCCCAACCAGACCACCACCCGCGCCATGTTCGTCACGGTGCTGGGCCGCATTGCCGGCATTGACCAGAACCAGTACAAAGGCACCTGCACGTTCCGCGACGTGAAGAAGGACTGGGCCGAGCCTTACATTGCCTGGGCCTCTCAGAATAACATCGTCAATGGCGTGGGCGACAATAGATTTGGCCCCAATAACTACGTCACCCGCGAGCAGGCCGCCCTTATTCTGTTCAACTATCTCAAGAGAGACTACACGCTGACCATTGACAGCAAGTTCCTGGACAACGCTCCTGACAAGGTTAACGTCAGCTCCTGGGCTGTAGAGGCCATGCAGTGGGCCACGTCCGCTGCCCTGATGCGCGGCGACGCCAACGGCACACTCCGTCCCCGCTACTCCGCCACCCGTGCTGAGATTGCGACCATCTTCAAGCGCTTTATTGAAATCAAGACCGACCTTGAGAACAACAAGCCCGACGTCCCTACCACCTGCGACCATGAATGGGAAGTGACGAAGACTGAGAATGTCACGCTCCTTACTGAGACTGTCCGCGAGTGGGCTCACGCCGACGCGCTGGACCTCATCGCGTGTAACGGCTGCAATATGAATATAATGCAGTGGAAGTATGACAATGCAGACAAGTATTCTAGCCCTGAAGAACTCGATAATAATATGTGCATCCTCGGCGATGAAACGGGCTGCCCTCAGGGACACGGCGGGAACCATAGCACTGACAACGGCCTACCCCTGACTTTCGGCACCATGTCTGAGAAGATTTACAAAGCTGACATGCCATCCGAAGAGACCTGCACCAAGTGCAACACTGTACGCCCCTGCGTGTCTACTCGTATAATCAACAGCATCTCCGATGAGACTGTCTGGGAGCGCCATACCAAGGAAGTTCTCATCTCCGAGGCATGGGATGAGCCTCTGTATACCATTATACCTGGTTATAACTACAATACCGGCACCCAGATTCCTGTTGGCACCTTGATTGACACTATCCATCATCCTCGCCGTGTCAACAATGAGATTGAGTACTTTGAAAACGTTGAAACTCATGACCGAATTTACGTTGAGATGACAGGCTGCCGTCACCCCGAATGGAGAGATGATTACTCTTCCGGTAACCTCGGCCCGGACTTCAGTTATTGCACATCCTGCGGTGCAAGGGACATTAACATTCGTAACTGGTACGACAAAGATAATTAACATCCATGACTGATACAACAACTAATAAGAAATACGCTACCAAGCGTATTTCTTGTTTTTTTTCTTACCGTGTCTATATTATACCACATACTTCTATCGATGTCAGCTGATGTCATTAAATTAAGCAAGATTTTTTATAAAACACCCTGTACCGAATCATAACAGATTTTGGTACGGGGTGTTTTTTTTCGGCTATTTTATTTGTCAATAGGCGCCACTTCGTCAATCGTGCCACCGCTATTGCTTCCGTCAGGGTCTAGGTTCCCTGCCTCGTCCGATGGGGGATTCAGACAAAGGGGAGGATGATAACACCAGAGCCATGATATGCGGATTGGCTGTCGCATTGTCGCACCGTCGCAGCCTGCCAAAAAACTTTTTCCCAATACTGTAACCCTACCTATTTTTCCTTACTTTTAAAAGTTTTCAAAAATAGGTGAGACAGTGCGACAAACTTCCAGCTTTCCTTTTCTGGCAATATGTTTCCATGTCCCACAACCTGTCGCACCATGGTCGCACGGTTGTCGTCCCTGCGACTGTCCTTGTCCGCGCCATGGGCAGCGTGAATTTTTGCCGCAAAATGCGGCCAAGTTTATCCTTGAAAAACAATCTCCGGCGGCATGGGCCGACCGACAAAAACACGAAAAGGATGGACTAACTATGATGAATACAGTAGCTCTCCACGGCCGTCTCACCGCCGCCCCTGAAATCAGGCATACCCCCAACGACATTGCTGTTGTCAGCTTCTCTCTTGCCGTAAACTCCGGCTACGGCGATAAGCAGAAAGCGTCTTTTGTTGACTGCGTAGCCTGGCGCAGCACAGCCGAGTTTATCTGCAAGTATTTCGCCAAAGGGCAGGAGATGAACCTTGTCGGCAGCCTCCAGACCCGCACCTATGAAGACCGCAACGGCAACACGCGCAAGGCTACCGAGGTTGTCGCCCGCGAAGTAGACTTCTGCGGCCCCAAAGCCAGCCAGGAAGCCAGCCCAAAGCCTAAAAAGCGTGCTAAGGGGAACTCCAAAAATGCGGCTACAGCCCCGGCGCTTCCAAACTATGACGCCGACGATGACCTGCCGTTCTGACGCCCAACAGCAGCCATGCGCCTATGCGTGGGCTGCTGTTTTTTACTGCCCAAAAAAGGAGGATTCACATGGAAAACATCATCACCATCCAAGACAGGCTCTACCCTGCTTTGGCGAAAGAGAAGATTGCCAACCAACTGGCCACCTTCACCGGCGGGCAGAAAGAGAAAGCCATATCCCAGTTCGCCGCCTCCCAGCTGTGCCACTTCTGTGAGGAATCGCCATTGTTTGCAGAAGTAGTCTACAAGACCAGGCGCACCCTCTCCGACTGCTGCGCGGAAGTCATGAAGGGCGCCGGTAACTGCGTGTCGGACATTGACGTGTACCGCGGCATCGTGCGGGCATACTTCCCCAATGCGGATGTAAGGTTCCTGATGGACATTGAGATAAACGGCGCGGCCCCCTCCGAGGAAGAAATGGCGAAACTCCCGGAGAAGCCCGCGCCGAAGGTGTCCGCCAAAAAGGCAGCGCCTGCTCCGGCTCCAAAGCCCGCCCCGGCCAAACCCGAGAGCATCCAATTGTCGCTATTCTAAGGAGGAAATCTATGCTGATTAAGAAGATTCTGGCCGCCCTGCCTCTGTCGCCCGCTCCCAAGCGCCTGCCCAGGCACGCTGGCGTCTGCGCTGGGGCGGCGGTCCACCACGCCGGACGCTGCGGCGACGTGCTGGCCGTAGACGTATACAGCCGCAAGCGGGAACTCCTGTACCGCTTTTACTCCGACGGCAGGAACTATATTACCCGCCTCCAGCACCCCTTCAGCACCTTTGCAGAGCCCGGCTGGACTAAGCGTAATCCTACAGAAAGCCATATCTATTCTTTGCCCGACGATATTGCCGCGAATCCCGCGAGTATCGCGGCGGTGGAAGAGGTACTGGGCCGTGTTGCGGACTGGCGTGGCGATAATAGCAAGATTGGCTGCGCTATTCAGATGTTTATATACCGTGTAAATCAGGAGCGCCGTGACCGGGCCCGGGAGCGAAAAAGAGCGCTGCAAAAGGCCCACTTTGCCATGTTCCCCGAGTACCCCGCAGACCTGGCGGCGTTCTGCGAGGACCGCGTTTTCCAGTCCTCGGTGCTGTATGTTTCAAAGCTGAAAAAGACATTGGCCAATGGCCAAGTCTCCGGTGAGCGGCGGGCCGTGTGCAGGCATTGCGGAAAGTCGTTTCAGGTGGGGCGCGAGGTCAAGCCTGGAGGCTCCGGAATCTGCCCCAAGTGCGGCCACCCGGTAATCTATAGGGCCGGCTGGCTTGAAAAAGAAGTCACCCACAAGGTCAAAATCTGCATCGCCTGCAAGGTAGACGGCCAGCTGCTCCTGCGCTATGTGGACGTGGAGCGCATTATCTACCCCGACCGCAAGGAGCCCCAGTACCGCTTCTCCGACTGCTTCAAGACCCTGTTTCTGACCGTCAACGGCAGGCCCACAGAGTACGCCTACGCCTGGTGCCAGGCCCCATACTGCGGCTATGACTGGCGCCGGCTTCGCAACAGTTCGGAGTGCCTGGGCGAGAGCTATGTGTATACTCCCAATCTGCGGGACGTGTTCGGGCCGAAGTATTACAACGTGGACTTGCAGGCCAGCCTCTCCGGCCTGCATCGCCCTATCTCCTTCCGCCGTCTGCTGGACAATCTCAAGAATATCCCCCAGGCCGAGTACCTGATGAAAGCCGGACTGCCGGTCCTTGCGGCGGGGAATCTGCCGGATGCCAGCGCGAAGAACCTGCCGGAGCTGACCGGGCTGGGCAAGCACTTCCTCCCCGCCATGCGGGAGAGCCAGGCCAGCTTCCAGGAAATAAAGGCCATAGCTGCCCAGCGGAACGCCGGCCCCGAGGATTTACGCCAGCTGTGCGCCCTGCGCCTGGACAGAGATTGCCTGATTCTGCTGGAGAGAATTGCCCACTTTAACGCCATAGGCCGCTCCCTGCGGTACGTGCAGGCCCAGAAAGAGGCTTCCACCGGCCGGATGCGGCGCAACAAGCTCCCCTACTTCCTGCGGCTCTACCGGGACTATCTGGACATGGCCCAGGATTTGAAAAGCGACATGAGCCAGCGGGCCATCCTGGAGCCTCGGAATCTCAAGGAGCGTCACGACCTGCTGGCCGCCCGGGTAAATGAGCTGAAGTCCCGGCCAGACAACGAGCGCTTCCAGCGGGCCATTGACGAGGGCCTGTACGGGTGGGCCCAGGACTACGCCAATGAGGATTACTGCGTGGCCTACCCCATGAAGCGCAGCGACCTGACCACCGAGGGCCAGCGGCTCAATCACTGTGTGGGCATGAGCGCCTACTTTGAAAGGCATCTCCTGGGCCATCAGATGGTGTTCTTTATCCGCAAAGTTTCGGCCCCTGACAAGCCTTACTTTACCGCTGAAATCGACACGGACACCGGACGGATTATCCAGCTGTACGGCTTCGGGGACTGCTCCGCCCCCAAAGAGGTGCGGGCGTTTACGGAAGGGTTTTGCAGGAAGATTCTTCGGTGGAAGAGTATGGACATACGGCGAGAAGCCGCATAAATTTTGCAAAAGTTTGCAAAATTAAATGTTAAAAAATTATGAACATTTTGCATATATGTACGACTTAATGCGTCAGCAGCGGAACTTCCTGTTCCCTGGAAAAGTGTTCCGACCTTTGACAAGCGAACCGGTTTATGGTATAATATAACTACAGAAAAGGGATTATACCCTGTAAAAAATAACGAGATTGCACAACAGAAGGGGCAAGCCGGGCATGTGGCCCACACGCTTTCATCGTTTGGTGCAATGTGCAGAACGGGTTTCTCTTTTCTGAATATTTATAAAAAAGGAGTGATGCCCTATGGCAGTCGAATGTGATGCCACGGGTTTCCACACTATGGAAAGCCGGCTTGAACTCGCGGGCAGGGTCACCCAGGTGCGTAGAGCGGTCAAAGAAAACGTAGTCGGAAACTCCCGGCTGGACTTTGCCAGCATTCTGCCTGCGCCGGCCCATTTGCCGGTGGATGTGCCCGATATGAAGCCATATGCCGGGTACGCGGCCAGGCTTTTCCTACAAGACTTTCTTTGCGGCAAAGGGCTGGATACAAAAGCCATGCTGCGGGAGGAACGGGAATACCTGGACAGGCACAAGGAAGTAAAAGCCGGTCCGTATCTTCGCGGGAAGGAGCTTTTTCTGCAAGGCTTCCGCAATGTTACAGAGGAAGACTTCTACTGCTTCTGCCGCCTTACGCGTCCGTTTTCCGGCTTCGCCGCATTCTGGTGTTTGGAGGAAGCCTTTGCCAGCTGCCACCATGACCCGGAGAGTTTCCTTGAGCTCATTGCTTCTCACGAAAGAACCTATCTGCAAGAGCGCGGGAACACCATAAGCATGGCCAGGTGGGAAGACAGCAGGGAGCGGTTCCGCCAGGCTTTCCGGCCGGATTCTCCGGCTTTCCAGGCGTTTCTGGCAGACCTTTGGGGCGTTGCGGGCGGACCGGAGAATTGTTCCTGCGTCTATACCCTCGACTATGCCGCGCATCTGGCATTTACCACGGAAGGAGGCATTCCCCATAAGGTTTTGGACGCCTTGGCCAGGAAGTATCCGGGCCTGATTGTCATCCATTATTGGAATGACACGGAGTGCCCCGAAATATGCGGCTGCGAGACGTACCATTACAGCCGCGATGCCGTCGCGTAACCGGCAGCAAAACAAAGCAGGAAAAAGAGCCCTCTGGAGGGGATTCCAGGGGGCTCTCCTTTTGTTGACATGCTGCACCCCTGTGTGTATAATTGCTTGTATACCAAGCTATACGCGGGAGGTCAGGAATGGTGTTGAACACAGAAGCCCTGCTCAGAGATGAACACATCAATAAGATTACGGCCATTCTAAAAAGTTTCGTCTTCAGCAATCCGGAAAGGCTGCATCTCCATGTGCCGCAAGAGGTCTCAGTGGAGTACGCGAAATTGAAAAATGTCACTGTCAGCGGCGTCCCGCCGGTCATATGGCAAAGTGGAAGCCGGATTGGTTTTGATGTGGAACTTTCGGCAGTAATAATCACCGGGCCTCGGTATGACACTGACGGAACCCTGATACCAGATTGTATTTGGGAATGCCGCCAAACCTTTGTGGTATCATGCTCTGGCACGCTGTCTAAAGACATGGCGTTGGATGATTTTCGAGTGCGCACGATACGTATCAAACCGGAGAAAAGGTATCAGGACGATAGCATATGGGGCATTATCATACATACACATCAGGACGCAGTTAAGGCAGCTTTGAGCGCCTATATTTCGGCCCATCCAGACGCTTTGCGGCTGCCTTCCCCGCCATGGGTGGAAAAGACAGAGGGTGCAAGCCTGCGCGGCTTAGACATCACTTGGGCTGGCAACGCAGAGGACAAGCCGGGCATGGACATCGGTTTTGAAATCGTAGCGGCGGCAGAAATCAGCGCCACGGAACGCAGCAAAAAGGGCTCTCTGCAAACAAACGTGTACCAGCAATGGTTCACCCTTAAATGCCATGCAAACCTGGAAGAATCACTACAGGATTTTTCTGTGGGCGCCATCTTTATAGAAGCGGTCACCCGCAGCGAGGACAGCCCCATGGAAGTAATTCTGCCCTTTGTTTTGGAAAGGCAGCTTGAGCGGGATGCCTTGAAGGTATTGAAGGAATTTGGGTTCGGCCAGTGCATCCATACGCCGCAAGTACTTGACCCGGACTTGCTGGCCCAGAGGATGGGCCTTACCATACAGTACCGGCACCTCTCAAAAGAAAAAAGGGTGTTTGGCGCGGTATTTATGGACGATTGCGAAGCCGCGTTCTATCGCCCCAACGAGGACGCTATGGTACAGGAGAACGTCCGGGCGGGTACTATTATCGTTGATGAACAGGCGTCCCAAACGCGTCCCATTGGCTCTATAAACAACACAATTGTCCACGAATGCCTCCACTGGCACAGGCACCGAAAGGCGTATTACTTAGCCAGACTGATTGCCGGCAGACAGCCTATCTCCTGTCTGGTGGATGGCGGCATGGCCGGAGGCGTGACAGACCGCCTTCCAGGGATAGAATGGCAGGCCAACGCCCTGGCCCCCAAGATACAGATGCCGTATCCCGCGTTCAAAAGGAAGACCTGGGAGCTGATTCGTTTACAACGGCAAGACTCGCCGGACAAGCCGCTTGTCGACCTGCTGCCTCCTGTCATAGCCGAGTTAGCGGACCTGTTTGGAGTATCGAAGCTGGCTGTTAAGATACGCCTGTTGGAAGTGGGATACCCGGAGGCCAGAGGTGTGCTGGATTATGTGGATGGCCGGTATTTGCGGCCCTATGCCTTTGCGCCGGGGGCGCTGGAGAAAAATCAGACGTTCACTATCAGCGCGGTAGAGCTGGCGCAGCTTTATGATGAGAGCGAGGAATTGAGGGAGCGCCTGCAATCCGGCGAGTACACGGTGGTGGAATCCCATGTCTGCCTGAACGACCCGCGCTATGTCTTTGGTCTGGGCGGCGGTATGCCCATGCTGACTGAATATGCGCGGCTTCATGTGGATGAGTGCTGTTTGA
The DNA here is from genome assembly GCA_910574995.1 of Oscillospiraceae bacterium. Lineage (GTDB taxonomy): Bacteria > Bacillota > Clostridia > Oscillospirales > Acutalibacteraceae > Acutalibacter. The sequence continues at coordinate 120,211 of CAJTCS010000008.1, read as the reverse complement.
AGTTTGCGGCGGTATGGGGCGGCACGAAGGATGAGTGGAAATCGCTTAATCTGGACGTGGTAATGTGCCGGATTGACGCTCTCCAAGTAAGACTTAGGTTGGTAGAAAAGGCAATATCTTCCCCTACCAGGAAAGGCGAGACTGAAAAGGTTTGGTCTCCGCTCAAAGGTGCATATAGCGGAGCCGAAACAGAGACAAAAGATAATATCGTTAACATTATGACAAAGTTTGCATCCAAGGAAGATAACACATCAGGTAATAATAAGAACGATATCGTTGACGATATTGTTGAGGAAATCGTAGTACACATCCAACTAATCAGCGAAAAGCTAAAAGAATTACATAGCTTCAAGCCAGCTTTGGATAATTTGCGAAGATGGAGAGGTTTGACGCAAGAAAAACTTTCAGAGAAGAGCGATGTATCCTTAAGGAAACTTCAAGATTGTTTGTCCCCCAAAAGTAAAAATTCAATTCAATTGGATACCGTTGTTTACTTATGTATAGGACTTCAATTACCGTATGAACTAAGCCGAAGGCTCATTGAATTGGCAGGATTTGCACTGACGGTATCACCGAAACATCTGGCATATGACTTTGTTTTGAGGTCGTACAGTTCATACAATATTTTTGAGTGTAAGAAACTAATAGCCTCGATTGAACAGGGGCTTTCTGATAAAAGGGAAATAGAGGAAAACTCAAAAAATAAATCCGCCAATTTCGAACGGTAAAATTACAACAGAATATATACTAAAAAGCAGCGTGTTGTTGGAATATATTGCCAATTTCACGCTATTTTTTTCGTTACTCACCTATAAAACTCTTTTGTTTTTTATATAGAAACTCGCATAAGAGGGGAATAGTCAAATCCGCCAAATGGGATTATACTTGCCCCAATGAACAAAGAACCCATCTGGATAAGGGCCCACTCCGGTTTGGGTTCACGGTTCAACACAAAACAAACAGAAAGGAGCAACTAATATGATAAACATATTAGTAGGCTGGTCGGGCACCAAACGGGTTTTCAGAGTAAACAGCACTGGCTCGTTGTCTGTACGGACTACCCTTGAGCGAGCGGCGCTCGCACTCTACCGATTGAGCGACAATCCAGAATTTGTCGGCATTACAATAGAGGATGTCCTAAACCTTCCGGATGAAACCCAGGTTGAAATGGAGTTCCATGCAGAAGAAATAACAGATGAGTTCGAGTACGTCAATGACATGATACTTATTACTGGCGAAGTGGAAATCCATTATTGCAACGAGTATCTGGTCAAACCACAGGCGGTGCGTGAGGATGAAATTGCAGCCTACATCATAGGATACACAGAAGCCCAATATGAAAAAGGCGTGCTGCAGGTTCGGGGAAACCCGTACTACTGCATCTCGCATCCGGAGGCCAAAAACTGGGCGCACATTTTCCTAATGGATAGGCAAGCGATACTGTCAAATTTCATCGAAAAAATGGTTGAAAAGAGCGTACAGTCCGACTTATCTCTCGATGAAATAGAAAGTGAGGAAGACGTATGACAAGAGAAAAAAGCCGAGGCTTTGCTTCGGATGACAATACTGTGCCTTTCCTCTCAGGCCATAGCACGACTTATGGAGGAGGATAAAGTGAGCATAGGTGTTTATTACGGATTTGTTGAAAATCGCAGCCAAAACAACACCATCTTCAGAAAGTGACATACAAATGAACCTAAATAATATAACGTTTACACAACATCAACACATCACATATTCTAAAAAGACATCGACCGCAATCCTTGATGGAAGAGAAATCACTTTAGTAAATTCCATTCCTCAATATGATGAGCGGGAGAAAGAGAAAGCTCATACGGAAATCGAACAAGGATTATATCAGGTGTTCACAAAATATGTGAGTTGAAAAAAAGGCGCTGCTGCGGTATAATCGTACCGTTAGCAGCCCTTTTCAATAATTGGAAGGGGTTTAATTGAAATATGTTTGACGCCATTTACACCCGACAGTCTGTAGACCGGGCTGACAGTATCTCCATTGAAAGCCAAAAGGAATTCTGTCAATATGAAACGAGAGGCGGAGAATACAGGCACTATAGCGATAGAGGTTTCTCTGGAAAAAACACTGACAGGCCGGATTTTCAGCGAATGATGAACGACATTAAAAGCGGGGAAATTAAACGCGTTATTGTGTACAAGCTGGACAGAATCAGCCGCTCTATTCTGGACTTTACCGCAATGATGGAAGAATTCCATAAATATGGCGTGGAGTTTGTATCCACCACAGAGAAGTTTGATACATCCTCCCCTATGGGACGGGCTATGCTGAACATCTGTATCGTCTTTGCACAGCTTGAACGAGAAACTATCCAAAAACGAGTAGCTGATGCCTATGCTTCCCGCTCCAAGCACGGATTCTTTATGGGTGGCCCTGTCCCTTATGGATATTCCATTGAACCGTGTGCTATTGATGGAGTGAAGACTTCCAGGTATGTAGTTTCCCCGGAAGAGGCGGAAGTTGTCAAAGTCATTTATCAGATGTATGCCCAACCACAAGTTTCTTTTGGAGACATCATGAGGTACCTTGGCGACAATAAGATTCGCACCCGGCGAGACAAAGGGTGGAACAGGACAAGGATAGCCGAGATAGTCAAAAACCCGATATATCTTCGAGCCGACCTGGATATTTACGAGTTCTATAAAGGCCAAGGGACCATTATAGTCAATGACCCTTCCGACTTTATCGGGACCAATGGATGCTATCTTTATGAAACCCAGGAGACCAAGCGCAAAACTCTGTCGCTGGAAGGGCAAACGCTGGTGCTTGCTCCACACGAGGGAATCATTCCGTCCGACATATGGCTGGCGGCTCGTAAGAAATGCCTCAACAATAGAAATGTTGGCATACCCACAAAGGTTAAGAACTCTTGGCTGCTTGGTAAAGCTAAGTGTGGAAAATGTGGTCATGCCCTAAGTATCCGATATTCCAAAAAGAATGGCGTGCGCTACTTTATGTGCGGCTATCGTCTGAATGCCCGGGGATGCGAAGGTTTTGGCGCTCTACGCGCACCAGAGCTTGAAAGTTTTGTTTTGAACGCAATACGTGAAAGGCTGAAAGCTTTTGAAACCCTTACTTCTTCCACAAAAGCAAGGGTAAATCCCAAATTGGATGAACTCCGAATCAAAGAGCATCAATTAAGCAAAGATATAGATACACTCCTGGAGAAGGTCGTCCATGCTGATGGTGCACTAATGGCTCTCATCAATCAAAGAGCATCTAATTTGGATGCGGAGCTTAAGGAAATCCAAAAAGAAATCCGTGAAATTACTGCGTCTACGCCATCGACGGACATTAAAACCCTCACAGGCTATTTTTCAAAGTGGGAGGAGCTTTCCATTGATGACAAAAGAAGCGTAGTTGACCTGTTGATTGCTCAAGTAAATGCTACAAAAGATACCGTTGAGATTGTGTGGAAGATTTGAGTACTTCATAGTGATTGTAAAGGTTTTCCATTCGTAAGCAGTTTCTTTTGTGCCATTCTTGTCAGCCTCCTTTCGTCAACAACACAACATACCACACCTTGTTTCGAAAGTCCACTGACTTTTTTCTTACTTTTTGCTCTGATATTCTCAGATTTCTAAAGGCCGTATTCTTTGTTTTGCAACGCAAATTTTGAGCCAAGTGTCTTGCCCTTACAAAAGTGGGTTCGGGCTGCTGCCCGGTAACCGTGCCGTCCGACAACGTCGGACGAACGCTCTGCTTGCCCTCCCCAAAAGGGGAGGATTTTTGTAGGGCATTTTCCCGAGGCCATGTCAAAAAGACGCATAATCTTGCTATTTCCGGCCCCAAATCATCTCTGCTCGACCGACCCCTGATTTGCAGAAAGAAAAATCTCGCATTTTGCCCTAACGGTTGGCTCTGCCGTCCGATGTCACCTGCTCGGTATACCCCGCGCTTTAACCTGCTTGTCTTTTTGACGGCTTTCTGCGCCCTTTGAGGCTGGATAATCTTTCATAGTCCTGCATACCTGCTCTTTATCTGGCCTGGCAACAGTTTACGGTAATTTGGTTATATTACGCTATTTTTATTTGGCTCTAAATAGCTTTTCGTTGTAAACTCATGCCTGCCAGCTAAAAGAATAACCGCCAGAATTCCCCACCGACCGTTGCTTTTATTCCCCTAAACGGTTATAATTAAGTATACGCTTTCGCAGGATTACACACAGGCTGCGCTGGGGCACTGTAAAGCAAAAATGAAAAGAAAAGACCCGAAAATCAGCGAAAAACTCTACGCAACGAGGAAAAGCTCACGTTTACGCGATTTTGAAAGCACAAGGCCGGCGCACTGAGCCGGTGTAAGGTTGTTCAATGCGGAATGAGGGCGGACAAAGTTGTAGAAAAAGATGAACATGGAAATGAGGTTGTTGGCGCAAGCAAAAGAAGAAAAACCCTGCTTGGTCTTGTACCAAGCCTTGAACTGCTTGTTAAAGCACTCGATGAGGTTGTTGGTGACATCATCGCGGAAGCTTTCCACGCGGATGTGCCGCACCCCATACAGGGTCTTGACGGGCATCCTGTAGGCCGGGTAGCGGTCGCTGACAATGGCCTGTGGCGTTCCTAAAGGCTTGGCAGCGTTCAGCACAGTAAAAGCCTGAGGGCTGTCCCGATGGCGGTCCAGGTGGAAGCCCAGGACAAAGCGTGTCTCGCTGTCCAGGATGAGCCAGAGGTAATATTTCTCGCCACGAATTTTGATGACAGTTTCATCGGCGTGCCACTCATCCGAGTTGAAATTCAGGGCTGGAATGAGCTGCAAGGCGATATTCTGGAATATGGGCGCGAACTTGGTGCACCAATTGCTGATGGTGGTGTGGGAGACCTGGACATTCATCACAGTACGCAGGATAAGGGCAATATTGCGGAATGAATTCTTGCCCAAGTAGAACATGCTCAGAGCCGTGAGAATCACATGGACAGGATAGCGCATCCGCTTGAAGTCTGTTTTTCCAAACAGCTTGGACATGGATGGGGCCGAGATGGCCGTAGGCTTTGGCACGAAGAAAGAGTGGCTGCACTTTTTGTCACAGCAGCGGTAGTTGCTGTAATGCTCCTTATCGTGGTGCAGGAAAGCAGCTTTGCCGCAGACCGGACATGAGGGGTAATTTTTCGTTCTGGGCCGCCCGATCTCCCGCCTCGCTTCCGGCGCCCACTGATGCCGGCATTTCTTGCACTGGTACTTTTGATGTCCGTGGGCATCTTTTCCATAGCGATAAATGTCTGTTTTGTTGTTGCATTTCGGGCACCTTATTTGGTATAATTTTTCCATGAAGACTCGTCTCCTTTCGGGAGGTACTTGGATTTGTGGTGAAACCATTGTACCAGAAGGGCTGGCGGGTCTTCAACTTTCATTTTAGTTTACAGTACGTGCGCTGGAGCTGGGAGGATACGCGCATGAAGAGAATTTTGATTATTGAGGACGACGAGGCGATTCGCGCTGGATTATGCCGGTCTTTGGCCTCTGATACGATGGAGGCGGTGGGCGCGGAGGACCTCGCCTCTGCCGCCCAGCGTATAAACGCTCAGCAGTTTGACCTGCTGCTCCTTGACTGCAACCTCCCCGATGGCAACGGCATCGACTTCTGCCGCGAACTCATGCGCAGAATGACAATCCCCGTGATTTTCCTCACCGTGCGGGATTCAGAGATCGACGAGGTAGCCGCCTTTCGTGCCGGAGCCTGCGACTATGTGAAAAAACCATTTTCTTTGATGGCACTTAGGGAACGCATTGCCGCTTTATTAGAGCGCACAGAAAAGCGAAGCGATTTGTATGCAGACCGACGGTACCGGTTCGATTTTGCGTCGTTGGATTTTTTTGTAGACGGCGAAAGAGTGTATCTCGGTTCCACGGAATATAAGCTGCTGGCGGTACTGGTGAAGAACGCGGGCAATGTGCTGTCTCGGGCGGCCCTGACCGACGCTCTCTGGGAGGGCGGCGAGGAACTGAACGAAAACGCCCTGTCCGTTACAGTCAGCCGCTTGCGGGGCCGGTTAGGTGAGAAAAGCATCAGTACCATTTACGGACTGGGCTATATGTGGGTAGGTGACAAAACATGACGTTGCTTTTCCTCGTTGTTTGGCTCATTCTGACAGTGGTGTTCTGCCTCGTGAACAGTCTTTATGTGGGCAGCATCTGGCCCACGGTTTGCTATGCGGCACTTTCCGGCCTTGTCACCGTGGGCTTTGCGATGTATGAGAAAACGCGGAGGCAAAGGCTGCTGGACGATGTACAGAAGGCGCTGGATGGGAAAGATGATTTTGCCGCCCGGGAAAGCGGCCTTGCCCCGCTGGCCCGGCAGCTCCGGCTGAAACGCGGCCAGGAGGAGGCCCGGGACCGGCGTGTTACCCAGAGCTACCGCAACCTGGCCGCGCTGGTCTCCGACATTGCGCACCAATGCAAAACGCCGTTGACGGCTACACGGATGTACGCCGAATTATTACCACCTTCCGCTGAATCGGCAGCAATCGCCCAGCAGGCCAGCAAGCTACAGTTTCTCCTGGACGCTTTAGTGAAACTCTCTCGTTGTGAGGGTGGGCTTATTGAAGAGAATGTGCATCCCACGAAAGAATCGGTGGAAACATTGGCAGCCCAGGCATTATCAGCCGTTGTGCCGGAAGCTGAGAGGAAAAGCATCGTCCTGTCCGTAGAAATTCCCGAAGGATTGACCGCTTTGCTTGATATGCGCTGGACGGCAGAGGCATTGGGGGCGCTCCTGGATAACAGTGTCAAATACGCGCCGGAAAACTCGAAAATTACGGTTGCGGCCCAACGGTATGAGACATACATCCGGCTAGATGTCCTCGACGAAGGCCCTGGCATCCCCGAGGAGGAACTGCCGGAAATCTGGAAGCGCTTCTATCGCGGCAAAACCAACCGAAACGCCTCTGGCGTTGGCATCGGCCTGACCCTCTGCCGGATGATCGTGCAGGCACAGGGGGGCCGGGTACTCTGCCAGAACCTGGAGGGCGGCGGGTGCCGATTCAGCATTTTTCTGCCCGCTGAATAGAGAATCTTTCAAAACTGAAAGATTTCGTTACCGTCTCGAAAGATTCGTTTGCTATAATGGTGAAAAATCATAAAGAAAGGGCAAAATCATGCTTATACAAACGAATCAACTGACAAGGGTTTACGGAAACGGAGAAAATGCACTGCGGGCCCTGGATAGGGTAACGCTATCTGTAGAGCGCGGTGCGTTTGTTTCCGTGGTGGGTTCCAGCGGCAGCGGCAAGAGCACGCTTTTGCACCTGGTGGGGGGCATTGACTGTCCCACAGCAGGCACAGTCACCATCGACGGCACGGATCTCTACTCCCTCAAGCCCGACGAGCTCACCGTGTTCCGGCGGCGCTACATCGGCTTTGTGTTCCAAAGCTACAACCTGATCCCCGGGCTGAACGTCTGGGAAAACATCACGCTGCCCATGGGGCTGGACAAGCTGAAAGCCGACCGGGAGGAAACCGGGCAGCTTCTCTCCACCCTTGGCATTTACGAAAAACGGTATGCCCTGCCCTCCCAGCTTTCCGGCGGGCAACAGCAACGAGTGGCCATCGCCCGAGCCCTTGCCACAAAGCCCCACATCGTCCTGGCCGACGAGCCCACAGGGAACCTTGACAGCAAGACCAGCCTTGAGGTCATGCTCCTTTTGGAAAAGCTCAACCGGGAGCTGTCCCAGACCATTGTCATGATAACCCACAGCGAGGAGCTGGCTCAGATGACCGCCCGGCGCATACGCATCGAGGACGGGCGCATTATTTCCGATAGCGGGGAGGGCTCAAAATGATTTTCCGGCTTGCCCGCTTGCAGATACGCTCCCACCGGCTGCGCACCGGGTTTGTGGCAGTGGCGGTGGTGCTTACGGCAGTGCTGTACATGACGGTAATCAGCTTTGCCTACTGCGCTGTAGATTCCATCCAGCTTTCCAAAATGCTGGCGTCCGGCTCCGATATTCACGCGTTCATTTTTGATATGGGATATTCTATCTCTGGGAAAGCCTTGCGGGAGGAAATTCAAAGCGCCCCCGAGGTTTCGGAAACATTTCTGATGTCGTTTGAGCCTGTGTACTGGGTGGAACCGGCGGAGGCGAACAGCGTAGAGCAAGTGTCTTGCCCTTACAAAAGTGGGTTCGGGCTGCTGCCCGGTAACCGTGCCGTCCGACAACGTCGGACGAGCGCTCTGCTTGCCCTCCCCAAAAGGGGAGGATTTTTGTAGGACATTAGCACTTCATTTGCAACCCCTGGAAATTCCTCGCAATACCGCCGTTTTTCGCGATAACAACCCCACATTTCACTCCAAATCCTCAGTAGCAACCCCTATCGTGATTTTGCACTAAGAATCCCGGAATCCCTTGAAACGACCGGCGTTGCCGGACGTTGTGAACCGGCGGAGGGGTGCACCGCAACCCCTCCGCCTTTCTCCTGCTTGTTTTTCGACACCGGTAAATCAGCGGCATTTGTGCAAATTGCGCCCTCTGCTACGGAATACAATCTCTCTGCACTGGTCTCAACTCGACATCTCCTGTATGATGAATATAGACCGGAATGCTCCGGCGGGCGGCAAACAATCTGATCCAGAACCGCATAAATCATAACGGCATGGTTGCCGCATTTTATCCGTATTGCGGCGGCAGGAAACTCCTTTACCGTTTACTGGCCACTGTGTAAAAAAGCAGGTATATGCTTCAATTCGGATTTCCACCCAGCCCGCAGGAAATCAGCCGTATGGTCAGCCGTATCATATCCTCCATGGGCTCCCGGCGGCCTGTTTCCACCCAATGGCGGTAAACGGCGCCCAAGGACATATTCACAAAGATGAGCAGATACGGCTGCTCCTGGCGTGTATACTCTTGGTAATTCGCGTCAAACAACTCCATCTCCTGCGGGCTTGGCGAGCTGTTTTCCACTGGAAACCTTCCCTTGCTGCACAGAATCTTTTCGTTCATGGCGTCGGCATTCTCCGAGGCCGCATAGCAGTTGCGCACCACCTTTTCCAAATCCCTCGGCAGCTTTGCGCCTTGGATGGGGGCCAGAAACTCTTCGATGATATCCTTCTGCATTTTGAGCAGCAACTCGTCGATAGAGGAATAGTGCAGGTAAAAGGTCTTGCGGTTGATCTGGGCCCGGTCCGCCAGCTTTTGTATGCTGATCTGCAAATAGTCCATCTCCCCCATCAGCTCCCGGAAGGTCTGCTGAATCAGCCTTTCTGTCTTTTGGTACCGCAGGTCATCCTGAGGCTTTCTCATGGCAAACACCACCTAATCCACATTTTTCATCAATCTGTTGATTAAGCAACAGGAATCAGAAAACTGGCCATTGATAGCCGGTTTTTTCTTCATTATAATTCAAATGTGAGGAATAAGCAATGCTTTGGGCTTATTTTCAACGTCTAATTCAGCAAAAGGAGGCTTTTTATTCATTTGGATACGAAAAATATTGAACTGATGGAACGTTCATCCGTTCCCAAAGCGATTCTAACCCTGTCCATCCCTACGCTGCTCTCCACCATCGTTTCGCTGCTGTACAATTTGACTGACACCTATTTCATCGGCCTGCTGGACGATCCCATCCAGTTGGGAGCCATCTCCCTGGCCTTCCCTGTATTTATGGTGATCCAGGCCATCGGGAATGTGTTCGGCAACGGCGCGCCTTCCTATGTTTCCCGCTGCCTGGGGGCCGGAAACCAGCAGGAGGCCCGCCGGACCGGTGCTGTGGCGACCTATGTTTCCGTTGCCGCCACCCTGGTGATGACCGCCCTGTGCTTCGTCTTTCTGGAACCGGTTCTGCAGGTGCTGGGCACCAGCGCTGACACCCTCGGCCCCACCCGGCAGTATGTGCAGATTGTCCTGAGCTTCAGCGTCTTTATGACTCTGCAGTCCGTTCTTCCCGCGCTGCTGCGCTCTGAGGGCAGGGTGAAAGAGGCGGTCATCGGCATGGTCATCGGCACAGGGCTGAACATTGTACTGGACCCTGTGTTTATTTTGCTGCTGCACCAGGGTGTGGCAGGCGCGGCGTGGGCCACCATCATTGGCAACATTTTCGCTGTGGTCTACTACCTGAGCATCTATCTGCGGGGCAAGACCTCTCTTTCTGTTTTTCCCCGGGATTTCAAGCCCAGCAGGAGGATTCTGGCGGAGGTGCTGAAAATCGGTCTGCCAAGCTCTGTGTCGCAAATCATCATGAGCTTTTCCAACATTATGATGAACAACCTGGCCAGCGGCTACGGCGACTATGTAATCTCCGCCTATGGCGTGGCAGGCAAGCTGACCACCATGGTGTTTATGATTACCATTGGCTACATTTCAGGCTATATGCCCTTCGCCGGGTACAACTACGGCGCGGGAAAATACCGGCGGATGCTCTCAGCCATGCGGTTCAGCCTCATTTCCGGCGCTGGGGTCTGCCTTGTCCTGCTGATTCCCTTCCTTTGGCTGGCTCCCGGCTTTTTGCGGCTGTTCACCAGCGACCCGCAAATTATTGATGTCGGCGTGCAATTCCTGCGGGCCTATGCCTGGGTAGTACCGTTTATGGCTATCCAAATGACCGTTATGTGCACATTCCAGGCGGTAGGCGACGGAGTGAGGTCCATGCTGCTAAACCTGGGACGGCAACTGCTGTTCTATATTCCCTTCCTGTACCTGTTCAACCATCTCTGGGGGCTGACGGGCCTTTTATACGCCCAGACCGGCGCGGATATCTGCGTGACGATACTGGCGGTGCTGATTGGGCTGCCCTTGCTGCGCAAGCTGGGTAAAATGCAGGGTCCGAGGAGCGCCTCAGTCGAAGAACCACATATTTCTGAAGAGTATGCCGTGAGCCGGATTCCAACCAAATCATAATGAAAGGAAATGAAAGAATGGTAAGTTAGAAAAAATCGAGAAGTTTTCCGCAAAAGGCAAGGTGGATAAGCTGTTTCCCTTTGTCCACGATGCCGACCGGCAGGTATGTCTTGCGGCAATCCAGGCACTGGGAAAATTCACGAGTCAGATGGACGTGATGGGCGCTCTGTCTCAGATTCTGGACGATGGCGACACCGAACTGCGCCGGTCGGCAGCCACCGCTCTCAGCAGTGCCGAGGGCAGCTATGCAGAGAGCATTCTCATGCACCGGCTGGAGCAGGAAAAGGACGCGGGCGTGCAGAACGCTATGCGGGACGCACTGGCCAGTATAAAAAGCCGCACGAAATAGCTGGTTGTCCGAGCGTTTTTCTCTTTGCTAAGCAGCGCAAATTTTGAGGCCGGTAGATCCTCTAAAAGATTTCAGATTTCATTTTGCTGCCAACACACCGCTGGCGCTGCTTTGGTGCTGGAATTTGATTTTCTTGAGTAGGAGGCTGTTCTATTTGGCGCTTGAGAATTTCGATATCATCAATAAGGCATCAAAAACTTTTGGAGCGTGTGTTTCGGAAACACAAACGGCTCAACCACGCGGAAAACCGGCTGTTGTATGTCCGCCCATGCGTTTTCCACATCCACCCCAAAACCGCGTGCCGAGGGTTCAAGTCCTTCTGCCCCTGCCAATGCGCCGTAGATTTTCGGGTCTACGGCGCTTGTTTTTTGGCTATATTCTGGCATATGTTTGGGGAGAGGGCGGCTGGTTTGCCGCCCTCTCCCCTGCCGTATCATCACTGGAGCATCGGTGGTTTCCCACCTGGTTTCATCCGTTCGCAAAAATTCCGTCTGCTTCAGCATCAAAAACGCATCAATTAGAAGTTGAACCCGTCTGTGATTCCTTGCAGGCGGGTGGTGTCTTTTTTGACATAGTACATCTCTGTAATTTGTGAGGTGCTGTGGCCCAGGAGGTCGGCTACCTGCCTGGGCGAGAGAGCCATGAGTGTCCCATCTGGCTGTCTTATGCCATTCACCAGCAAACTTCCAAATGTGTGCCCTTAGAGTATAATAAGGACAAATCAAAAAACCCAGTGATATCAAGGGTTTCCAGGTTTGTCCTTATTCTTTTTCCAGTAAAAAACGGGCAAAAAACGGCTCTCAAAAGAGGGGTGGAAAACAGCGACTTCACAGTAACGACAAACTTTCAACAGTCAAAAAGAGGGATAATAATATGTGCAAAATAGCTAAAATCATTGCCGTCTGCAACCAGAAGGGCGGCGTAGGAAAAACCGTCACCACTGTAAACTTAGGCATCGGGCTGGCCCGCCAGGGCAACCGGGTTTTGCTGGTGGACGTTGACCCACAAGGCTCATTGACGGCGAGCCTTGGCTTCCACCAGCCCGACCGCATAGAAAAAACGCTTTCCACTGTGCTGGGCAGAATTGTCCAACAGCAGCCTTTTGAACCCGCCGAGTACATACTGCACCAGGATGAAGGGGTTGACCTGCTGCCCGCCAACATCGACCTTGCTATGGTAGAAATGAACCTGGTGGGCGTCATGGGCCGGGAAACGGTTCTGCGGGAGCTTCTGGAAGCCGTGCGCGGCCAGTACGATTACATCCTGTTGGACTGCTGCCCGTCCTTGGGCACCCTTACCGCCAACGCCTTAACAGCGGCGGACGAAGTGATTATCCCCATGCTGGCCCACTATCTGTCCATTAAGGGCCTGGAGCAGCTTCTATCCACCATCGGGCTGGTGCGGCGCAAATTCAATCCCGGCCTGCAAATCTCCGGCATCCTTATCACTATGGCGAATATGCGCACCGCTTATTCCCGGGACATTGTAGCCCTGCTGCGGGAGAGTTACGGGGACAAGCTGCGTATCTTCGACACCATCATCCCCGAATCCATCCGGGCCGCGGAGACCAGTGCGGAGGGCAAGAGTATATATTTACACGACCCGACAGGCAAGGTTTCCGCCGCCTACAGTGCGTTTACATTGGAGGTAGCGTCATGAGGGGCAGCGCGGGGAAAATTCAGCTTGCCAGCCTGGACGATTTCTTTGGGGTCAGCCAGGGCCAGACCGCCGGGGAACCATTTCAAGAAATCCCGCTGTCAGATCTGCACCCGTTCAAAAACCACCCCTTCCACGTTACGGACGATGAGAAGATGCAGGAATTAGCCGATAGCGTGGCCCAACACGGAGTGCTTGTCCCTGGCATCGTGCGGCCCAGGCCGGAGGGCGGCTATGAGCTGGTTTCCGGACACCGGCGTAAAAGGGCCTGCGAACTGGCGGGGCTTGCCACCATGCCCGTGCTTGTGCGAGAGTTGGACGATGACGAAGCCATTTTGATTATGGTGGACAGCAACCTCCAGCGGGAGAAGATTTTGCCCAGTGAGAAAGCATTTGCGTACAGGATGAAGTTGGGAGCTATGAAGCGTAAGGCTGGCAGGCCGAGCAAGAAAAATTGTGTGCCAGTGGCACACAATTTTAGCGGGCAAAAATCACGGAGTATCCTGGCCCAACAGGTAGGCGAAAGCCAAGACCAGATACGCCGCTATATCCGCTTGACCTACCTGCTCCCGGCCCTGCTCCAGATGGTGGATGAAAACAAGCTGGTGCTGCGCCCTGCTGTGGAGCTGTCCTACTTGACCCAGGAGGAACAAGCCTTACTGCTGGAAGTAATGGGCAGATTGGGTGTTACGCCCACCTTGGAACAAGCCCAGCGCCTAAAGGCGTATAGCCAGGATGGGCAGCTAACCGCCGCTGTCATGGACGCTGTGCTGGCAGACAGGAAGCCTGCGGCGGTACAGGTTACGTTGAAAAAAGACAGGTTGAAGCAGTATTTCCCCCAGTCATACACCCAAAAGCAGATGGAGGACGTTATTTTCTCCCTTTTGGAAACGTGGAAATCCCAGCAAAAAGGAGTGGGCGCAGTTGACCAAAATGAATGAGAAACTTGTCCGTGTGAAAGCCTCGCCTTTAGGGCAGGATTTCCAGGACGCCCTTTACGAAAAGCTGTCCTTTCACACCTTAGATGTTGCACAATCCATTATAATCTTGAAGGGATACCTTGTCAATGACCTTTCCCCGGACGGCTTGAAATATCTCTACCCCACCTATTTTGACGCGGCCCGTGTGCTGATTGCGGAACTTGTGGCTGAGTTTTTCCAAACCGGGCGCGTTTGCGTCACGGCGCTGGACCCTTTGCGCATGAAATATGTAACGCATAAAATCCTTGGGATTACCATTTTACCAGAGGACGTTTCCTGGCTTCTGCGTGTGCTGCGCCGGGTGCAAGAGCCTGCACATGGCTTGTATCTTAGGCACAAGGCGGATACAGCCTGCTGGATAAAGCACATACAAGCTGTTTACCAGACAATCAGCCCTTTACAATAGAATATAGCCGGCACTATTTTGGCCCCAATTACTTTGTGTGATTGGGGCTTTTTTTATACCAAAAAACAGGAGTGATTGAAAATGCCAGAACGTATAAACAAACCTTGCAACTGCCCGGACTGCCCGTTTTTCAGCGTCCACTATCCTCATTACTGCGGCCTGCCAGGGAGGCGGCGCGTTACAAAGGGCAACGTGCGGGCGGCTGTCAAGGAGTGCCATTGCACCCGGCCCAGGCTGCTGGAGCTGTATGTCAAGCTGGGGGTGGGCGCATGAACGGGCATATTGGGCCTCTGGATTTTACCGCCATGGGCCGGGAATACCTGGCCCAAGCGGATACCATAGGCGGAAAGGTTGCCCAGCTAAGGCGGGAATACAGGGAAAGCCATGACAGGATGCTGAAAGAGCAAATAGAAAACTGGAAAGAAATAGAAGCCAGCCTGCGCCATCAAGGGCTGGATTTCCTGCGGCGCGGGGAAAGAAGAAAAAATCAGATGGAGGTGCTTTAGCTATGAGTATAAGGATAAACGCGGGTTATATCCTTACAGATTCTGTCCACGTTGGTGAGACGGAGTTTGTAATGGGGGTACACAGCAAGGCCCCCTCACAGTTTGTGACCTGGGCCTGCAAAAACGGCACGGACTATTTCTGGGGGCACTATTTTTCCGATCCGCTTTTGGCTATGAAGGACTTGCTAAGCCGGGCAAATCAAGAACTGGTATTTTGCATGAAGAAGCAGGAAAATGCCCGGAGAAGGAGGGAAAAACCAGATGACCCCTGCTTGTAATGAAAACATATGCGGCTTCGAGGTATCCCCCTTCCCGGAGAAGCCGGGCTACCTGCCCATATCGGATGAGGAATTCCGGCGGGATACCCTTGCCGCCTGGTGCCGGGGCGGGTACAGGGAGAAAATAGCCGCCGCCCTTTACGGCGGGGAACGGGAATGGGCCGCGCTCTATAAGGACAGGGATGTGTCTGTCCGGGGGGCTGTGGCCTGCCGGGCAGATGAAGCCACACAGTTAAAAATGCTTACAGACCCGGAGCCAGTGGTGCGCAAATACCTGGCCCGGTACGGTACGGACAAGGTCCGCACAGCCGCCGTAAAGGGCTGGGAAACGGACACAGAGGTGCTTATGGAAATTGCGAAATGGGGCAGCGCCGCTACAAAACGGAGGGTGCTGGAGCTTGCGTGGCATTTGCCGGAAACGCTGAAACAGGTGATCCCCTATCTCAGCCCTGGATGTATAAAGAAGCTGGAAATATACCCGGACAGGGAGGTACAGTATACCGCCGCCATGTACGGTGGCATGGCCCAATGCCGGCGGTTTTTGGACGCTATCAGAAAGGACAGGGACACGGGCAGCTTCCTCATGCGGTGGAATATCCAGGCCAGGGTTGAGGAATTGGGCAAGGTGAAAAAGGCCTTGCTTGGCGGGCTGTTCCGTTCAAGAAAACATGTGGAAATGGAGCGTTAAAAATGGAGACGACAAAACTCGACCTGGCCCCTCTCCGGCCCCAGGCGGCGCGGGGGTTCCGGTACTTGGAGGTGCCCAAGCTGCTGCTGGAAAACAGCAGCTATGCCCCTCTGGATGAGGGGGCGAAAATCCTTTACTGCTTTATGCTGGAACGGGCCGGCCTGTCGGCCCAAAACGCAGGGAAATTCATGGACGGGAACGGCCGCTTTTTCATCATTTATACTGTGGAGCAGATGCAGAAGCAGATGCACCGTTCGCGGCCTACGGTTATCAAGTGGACAAAGCAGCTTGTAGAAATTGGCCTGATCGAGAAGGTACGGCAGGGCCAGGGCAAGCCGTCAAAAATCTACATAAACGATTTTGCCTCGGTGAAGTGTCCACAGGGGCCGGACAGCCAGGGGGGCAAGGCCCATGAGGTTAAAAAAGTTGATTTCCAGAAAACAAAGAATTTGACTTCTGGAAGTCAAGGGCCTTTACCTCTTGAGGTTAAAAATGTTGACCCTATAGAACTTGAACATAAAGACCTTGAAAATATTGACCTCCCTTCCCTCCGGGAAGGAGTGGAGGACGTGGAAGAAGCAGCCGCCAATGTGCGCGACCAGGTGGAGTACCCCATCCTGCGGCAGGAGTATGGGCAGGATTTGGCCGATGAGGTGGCGTCCCTCATCACGGAGGTGCTTTGCCGCAGCGGGCCTGTTGTCCGCATAGGGCAGGACAGTTACCCCGCTGGTTTCGCCAAGGCCCGTATGCGGTCGGTGGGGTATGAACACGCCGCCTATGCCCTGGACACCCTGGGGCGGACAGGACCGGTACGCAATGCCCACAACTACCTGCTGGCACTGCTGTTCAATGCGCCTGCCGGGTACAACGCCGCCGTAAAGGCGCAATATTGCGCCGATTTTGCAAATTAACAAAATTGACAAAGGAGAATCCCCATGAAAAATAATTATACCGTTCTGGAAAACGAGTACCGTGAAACTGTAAGCCTGCTGGCGGATACCGCCGGGTGGACGGCGGGACAGGCGGAATCTGTAGTGGAACTGGTGGTGCGGGCCGCAGAGAAAAAGGCCAACGCCGTGGCTGAAAAGAAATATCAGGATATGAAAAACGCCAAATACCTGGCTACCAAAAAGCTTTTGCAAAACTACCGGCGGTTAAGGGAAGCCGTCCATCTGGGCACAGAGCAGGCCCTGGTGCTGTTGAAGGACACGGAATACCAGCGGTTGATGCAGGCAGAGGACAGCGTACAAAACCAGCAGGTGCAGTCTGTGGCGCTGATAGCCGCCGCCAACCGGGTGCTGTGGGCCAGGGTAAACGCGGCGCTGGACTGCTTCAAAGAGATATGCGGGCAGGCGTCCAGAAGCAGGGAAAAGAGGGCCTGTGAAGTAATCGAGCGTTAACACCCCAGCCGCCGTTACAGCCCTGGGCACAGCGGTAAGCCGGAACAGTGAAACTATTTTGCGGCAGATAGAAATCACGGTCAAGAATTTTGAGCGGGCGCAGCCCGCGGAAAGGGGTACACATGGCAGGGATACAGTACAGGCAGGAGGGGGGCTTCCTGCTCCCGGAGCTGGAGATGGAACAGCCCCGGCCGCTGGGCAAGTACGGCCTGCTGCGGATGGCATATCTGAAAGAGTACAGGCCAGTGCTGTACAACCGGCTGATCCTGGAAGGGATGTTGAGCCAGCACTTGGTGGAGATAGGCCAGACAGCGGCCCAGCGGCTGGAATTGCTGATGCCCCAGTTACAGAAATCCATGGGGATAACGGAGGGCCTGAAAGCCCGGGACCCCATGAAGTGGGCGGGGCTGATGAACAACGCGAAGCATCAGGCGGAGGAGACGATCCTGGCGGAACTGGTGTACAGCTAGAGGACGGGTTTGGGCAGTTTTCCCTCTTTGGGGCGGCGGAGTTTACGCCGCTGGTGAACACGCCCCAGGCTGGTGGCAGCGGTTTGTCCCAGGCAGTTATAGATGAGGCCCTACGTATTGGCGCGAACGACCCCAGCAGCAGGCTGCGCATTATTGCGGAGTTTATGAAGGATAAGCCAGTGGAGGAAAACGTCCGGTTTTTGCAGGCCCATTATAAGGAGAACGGCGCTGGCCTCTATGTGGGGGAGCGCAAATACGCCCTCTGGTACGATGAAGCCGGGATGCTGATATCCCCCGGTGAGAGCGCCCATGGCAATTTTGATACAGCTTTGACCTGGGAACAGGCTGCAATCCGTATCCGGGAACTGCTGGACGCAGGGGAGTATGCCAGCCAGTTTATGGTATACCGGGCCTGGCCCTTTGAGCGGGGCCGGGTGGCGGAAGCCCTGGTTTTCCTGCAAAGGGATATTGCGGAGGACGCCCAGGGCAGGTATTTCCCCACGCTGGGAAAAGCCTTTCAGGGCTTTTTGGGGCATTATGACAAATTAGCCAAAGTGAAAGAGTGGATGGAGGAGCCGGAAAGCCTGCAAAGGCTGGTGGACGAGTGCGGCGCTTTCCTATCCGCTTATGCCCACGACCGGGAACTGTTACGGTTCCATTACCACAGGACAGATGAGATTTTGCAGGGCTTAAAGGACTTGCAGCTTGAGCCTATAAAATTCACCGCCGCCGAGGGCTTCACCCCCCAGCGGCGGCTCTTTATTTCCCAGGATGAGATAGACAAGCTGCTGCGGGAAGATGCCAACCGGCACGATTACAGGCTGGGCATTGCCAAATTCTTTGAACAGCACCCGGACAAAAAGGAACGGGAAAAGTACCTGTCAGGCATCCATGGGGTGTATTCCGGCTTCCATGGCGTTAATGACAATATTGTCTATACCTCTAAAGGGGTGGAATTCAGCCATGGCGATATTGTGGAGCCTTATGCCAAGGTAGAGCTGAAATGGGGCGCGGTACGAAAACGTATAGAGGAACTGATCAAAAAGGATGCTTTCCTCTCTGCGGAGGATAAGGAGGTTTTGGAGGGGCGGTATCTGGAAGGACCGGCAGCGGATGGGCAGGAGACCACCCCTGCCCCCACTGTCCGGGAACTATACGAGCAGTACAAGCCCATGGTGCTGGCCGCTGTGATGGAGGACACAGCCTACCGCAACGCCTGCCGCAATTCCGATGAAGCAAGCGCCCGCCTGGAGTGCGATGCCGCCATAAAAAGGGTTGCGGCACCCGCCAGCGACTTGCAGTTTACCAAGTTCTACTATGACATGCAGGAGTTTCATGCCCGCCTGCACCGGGATGTTTGGGAGGAAACATACCCTGCGCTTTCCGCAGACAAACAGGAAACAAAGCCCCGCTATCAGGTAGTTGTGTACCACCATTTCGAAAATGGGTTTGACGAAAAATTGGAGTACCCCACTTTAGCCGAAGCGGAAAAAATCGCCCAAAGGTATCTTGACGGCTCTATGGAGGATGATGGTTTTCAGTATGAGGGCGCTGCTGTTTATGACCTCCAGGAGAAAAAATGGCTGCGTGTTTTCGGGCATTTTCCCCATGAAAAGGCCCAGGAACAGGTAAGGCAGGCACACTCTTTAGAGGACAGTGCCGCGCCTGCCCAAATGGAGCTGGGTGCAGCAGATGCCCAAGAACCCATAGAGGATGAGCCAGGCTTCATAGCGGATTACCCGGATGAAGAACCGCCCTGGGGTATCCAGGAGGGGGAACACTCCCCTTGGGGTGAGGTGCAGGCCAGCAGAGAGCTGGCGGCTGGCGTGTATAAAATCAGCACAGCGGGACATGGCGGCATCCTGATACGGGAACAGGATGCCCCTGGTTTACTTTCTTCTGAAACCCTTGCCCGTGGAGGGAAGGATTTCGGCTGGTGCTACTTTGAGGAAGATGGGCTTGCACCTATCGTAGTACGGGAATTGAAAGAAAAAGGGGTTATTACCCGCCCTTCACCTCGCGACCCCCAGACCCCGGCCTACAAGGTGGGCGACACGGTTTACCTGGATGATACCGCCTTTGTCATTGAAGATATCGGCCTGTTTGATGTGCATCTGAAAGACCCCGCACTGGCCTACCCCATCTCCCGCGCTGAAAATAAGAGGACGTTTGAGCGGCTTTTGCGCCAGGATGCGCGCAACGGATATATAACAGATTACATTCCCGCCACAGATACAACGGACATGGCCGACATGGTGGACGCCCTTGCCGGTGAGGAAGGGATGATTTCCCAGCAGGATAAGGATGCTATTTCCGATTGGCTCAGGTTTGGGCAGGGCAACACGGCTATTGCGGCGAACCTTTCTGGCATTTATGCAGGCTCGTCAGAGACAATCATCCTGGAAACCGGTGAGGAAGCCGACTATTTTGCTTTCCAGGATTACTTTGAGATTGATTTATTGAATAAATTCAACACCAAGCACACTTATAGCTGGGAAACGGTTGCGTCCGTCCTGCGCGGTTTATGGCAGCAGGGTTTAAGGGACTTTGGGCAGGGACAGCCTGCCCTGGAAGCCGCCCTGCCAGCGGAGAAACCGCCTGAGTTTACCACCACCGTAGAAGCCATTTACCCGGCAGAAAAGAACAACCTGCCCTTTGAAATTATCGTGGAAAAGATTTACTTCCCGGAGCAGGAGAAGCCCACCGCTGCGCACAATTTCCGCATTACGGATGATAACCTGGGTGTGGGGGGCGCAAAAGCCCACTATAAAATGAATGTGGACGCCATCCGCCTTTTGCGCCAGTTACAGGGGGAAAACAGGCCGGCCATGCCAGAGGAACAGGCTATACTATCTAAATATGTGGGCTGGGGCGGGCTTTCCGATGCTTTCGATGAAGCCAAGCCTGCCTGGGCCAACGAGTATAAGGAACTACGGGAGCTGCTTTCGCCAGAAGAATACGCGTCGGCGCGGGGCTCTACACTGAACGCGCATTACACCATTCCTGTAGTTATCCGCGCCATGTACCAGGCGCTGGGGAACATGGGCTTCCAGGGTGGCAATATCCTGGAACCGTCTATGGGTGTGGGCAACTTCTTTGGCTGCCTGCCGGAGAGCATGAACAAATCAAAGCTGTATGGCGTTGAGCTGGACAGCATCACCGGGCAGATCGCCAAGCAGCTTTACCCCCAGGCCGACATCACGGTTGCGGGGTTTGAAACCACAGACCGCCACAATTTCTACGACCTGGCCATCGGCAACGTGCCCTTTGGGAATTATCAGGTACACGACCCAGCCTATAACCGGCTGGGTTTTTCCATCCACAATTACTTTTTTGCCAAGGCTTTAGACCAAGTGCGCCCCGGCGGTATGGTGGCTTTCCTTACCTCCCGGTACACCCTAGACAGCAAGGACACGAAGGTACGGAAATATCTTGCCGAACGGGCCGACCTGTTGGGGGCTGTCCGCCTGCCCAACAGCACCTTTAAAGCCAACGCTGGCACAGAGGTTATCGAGGACATCCTTTTCCTGCAAAAGCGGGAGTCCCCTGCGGTGGAAACCCCGTCATGGGTGCAGACCGGGGAAACCCCGCTGGGCTTTCAGATAAACCAATACTTCCTGGATAACCCCCACATGGTGCTGGGCACAGAACAGAGTACCAGCAGCCAGTACGGCAGGCAGGAGTATTCTGTGGCCCCATTCCCCGATGCGGTTTTGTCAGAGCAGCTTGCGCAAGCCGTCACCCATATCCATGGGCAGTACCGGGAAGCCGAGCCGCCCGAGTTGGATTTAGAGGAAGGCAAAGCCGCAATCGAAACCCTGCCCGCCGGCCCGGATGTGAAGAACTTTTCGTATACAATTAAAAATGGGGATGTTTACTACCGCCAAAATTCCATCATGGTCAAGCAAGATTTGGGCAAGGCCACCGCCCAGCGCGTCAAGGGGCTGTTGGGCCTGCGGGACTGTGTGCAGAAACTCATTGGCCAGCAGTTGGACGGCTTCATTTCCGAGGGGAGCATCCGTGAAACCCAAGCGGAATTGAACGCCCTTTACGATGATTTTTCCAAAAAATTCGGGCTTATTAACGACCGGGGCAACCGCCTGGCCTTCTCCCAGGATTCCAGCTATTACCTGCTCTGCGCCCTAGAAGTGCTGGACGATGAAGGGCATTTCCTGCGAAAAGCCGATATGTTCACAAAGCGTACTATCCAGCCCCACATGGAAACCACCCATGTGGACACAGCCACCGAGGCCCTGGCTGTGTCCATCGGGGAGCGGGCCAGGGTGGATATCCCCTTTATGGCACAGCTTACGGGCAAGACGGAGGATGAAATTATCACGGAATTGCGGGGGCAGGTTTTCCGTGTACCGCTGCTGGAGCCGCCCCAATATGTAACAGCGGACGAATATCTTTCCGGCAATGTGCGGGAAAAGCTGGCAGAAGCGCAGGCTGCCGCTGCCAGCGACCCCAGCTACCAAGCCAATGCAGACGCGCTTGCGGCTGTCCAGCCGAAAGACCTGGACGCTTCGGAAATTGACGTGCGGCTGGGCGCTACCTGGATAGACCCGGAATACTATGAGCAATTCATGCTGGAGCTGCTGGAAACACCAAGGCACGTCCGGGAGTATGTACACGTCAGCCATTCAGACGTGGCCGAGATATGGAGCATCAGCGGAAAAGCCAGTATCCCGCTTACAGACATCCCGGCCTACACCACCTATGGCACCGGCCGCGCCAACGCCTATAGACTTCTGGAAGATGCCTTGAACCTGCGCACCACCCGTATTTATGACACGGTGGAGGACGCGGACGGCAGGGAAAAGCGGGTGCTCAATTCCAAGGAAACCATGCTGGCCCAGGAAAAACAGCAGTTGATAAAGCTGGCATTCCAGGACTGGGTTTTCCGCGACCCAGACCGCCGCCAGGCGCTGGTGCGCAAGTATAACGACGAAATGAACAGCATCCGTCCCCGCGAATATAATGGGGACCATCTTGTTTTAGCGGGCATGAACCCGGCCATTACCCTGGAAAAACACCAGCGGGATGCCATAGCCAGGGCAGTTTACGGCGGCAACACCCTCTTTGCCCATTGTGTGGGGGCCGGGAAAACCTTTGAAATGACGGCCTCCGCTATGGAGATGAAGCGGCTCGGCCTGTGCCATAAATCCATGATCGTTGTGCCAAACCATTTAACCCAGCAATGGGCCGGTGCGTTCCTCACCCTCTACCCCAGCGCAAACATCCTTGTCACCACCAAACGGGATTTTGAAACCAGCAGGCGCAAGAAATTCTGCGCCCGCATTGCCACCGGGGACTATGACGCCGTCATTATCGGCTGCTCCCAGTTTGAAAAAATACCTGTCAGCGCCCAGCGGCAGCAGGCGCTTTTAGAGAGGGAAATCGACGAAATAGCCGAGGGTATCGCCCGCGTCAAGGAGAGCAACGGGGAGCGTTTTACCATAAAAGCTATGGAGCGCACACGGAAAAGCCTGGAAGCCAAGCTGGAAAAACTGCGGGCAGATGAGCATAAAGACAGTGTGATCTCCTTTGAGGAATTGGGCGTGGACAGGCTGTTTGTGGACGAGAGCGATACCTTTAAGAACCTGTTTTTTGTAACGAAAATGCAGAATGTGGCGGGGCTTTCCGCCTCTGAGTCCCAGCGGGCCAGCGATATGTTTGCCAAGACCCGCTACCTGGACGAGCTTACGGGGAGCAAGGGCGTTATCTTTGCCACGGGCACACCCATTTCAAATTCCATTGCGGAGATGTACACCGTACAGCGGTACTTGCAGTACGAAACGCTGCAAAAGATGGGCATGGTACATTTCGATTCCTGGGCCAGCCGGTTTGGGGAGACGGTTACTTCAATGGAATTAGCCCCGGAGGGATATACTTTTTTCAGATGGAAAAAGTATATCCCTCTAAATTTATAACTACATATCGAAACGGAGGTGTGAAAAATGTCAAAAAAGGCAGGAAAAGCAAGAATTACGGCCCTTTACGAGCGTCTTTCAAGAGATGATGATATGACAAATAGACGTAAAGCCAAGTTATTTTTTTCGGCATCCATAAGGGATGCCGTTTTTCTATTATTGGATAGCCCCGACAAATTTGTAGTAGATGGTAATGCGCTTTTCCTTACCCTTGCGGCAGCGTCCCATACCCGGCGTTTCGTAAATCGTAATCCGGTCAATCAGTTCGTGAAGCATGAAGCGGTCGAGTTTTTCAAAGCTGGTGTATTTTCGGATAAGGGCTGCGAAGCGGTCAATATCGGCTTTGGTATCCCGAACCTTTTCCAGCGCCTTTTCCATCTCTGCAATGTTCGCTTTCAGCGTTGCCCGTTCCGTATCGTAATCTGCGATAAACATGGTAAAGATGTGGTCGGGCAGCTTGCCGCTCATATTGTCCTCGTAGGTGCGTTTCAGCTTCATATCCAGGTCAGCCAGCCGCTTCTTTGCCGATGCAAGGTCGCGCTTCATCGTTGCCGTCTGCTTCTGCTGGTCGGCGCATTTCAGTTCCATGAGCCTTTGTGCGGCTTTCTCCGCGTCCTCGCTGAACAGTTTTGCATTGCGGCGGATGTCCTCAAGCACTGCCTGATGAAAGGTGTCACGGTTGATGTAGTGGCTGGAGCAGGCTAATTGTCCAATCGCGTGGCTGCGCCCGCAGTTGTAGTAGAAGTATTTTTGCTGGCTTACCTTGGGCAGCATGGAGGTTCCGCAGGCTTCACAGAAGAACAGCCCAGCAAATAAATCGGGTTCGTCTTTTGCCTTAATGGTCTTTTTCCGCGCTCCCATGCGTTTCTGTGCTTCGTCAAATAATTCCCGCGACACAATAGGCTCGTGCATATCAGGGACAACCACCCAATCTTCTTTTGGGATGGGTTCCCGCTTCTTGCTGCGATAGGATGGCGTGTACTGCCGTCCCTGCACCATGCTCCCTACATAGATTTCGTTTTTGAGCATGAACTGCACATAAGTCCGTGTCCAGAAGTGGCGGCGTTCAAACTCGCCATCCCGTTCAGGATTGTGCTTACGGAAACGTGTATATTCCTTGGGGGATAAGATACCCTCGTTGTTCAGGGTTGTTGCAATGCTCCTTGCCCCAATCCCTGCCGCGCACATTTCAAACATCCGCCGGACAACCGGCGCGGTTTCCTCGTTGATAATCAGCTTGTGCTTATCGTCAGGATGCCGCAGGTAGCCGTAGGGGTCGAGTGCGCCAAGGTATTCACCGCGTCTTGCTTTGGTATGGAGCGTGGACTTGATTTTTGTGGAAATATCCTTGGCGTACATATCGTTTAGGATGTGCTTGAACGGCGTAATATCCATGCTGCTGGTCTGGTTCAGCGTGTCAACGCCATCGTTCAGGGCAATGTAGCGTACATGGCGCTCCGGGAAATAAATCTCTGTGTACTGCCCGCACATGATGTAGTTACGGCCAAGGCGGGAGAGGTCTTTGGTAATGACCAGGTTGATGCGCCCTTTTTCAATGTCGGCAATCATCCGCTGAAAGCCGGGACGATCAAAATTCGTACCTGAGAATCCGTCGTCGATATAGGTATCGACAACCTCCCAGCCCTGTTTCTGCACATACTCGGTCAGCAATGCCCGCTGGTTCCCAATGCTCATAGATTCGTGGTCGGCTCCATCTTCGGAAGAAAGCCGGCAATAGATAGCGGCTCTGTAATTCTGTTGTTCCCTCATAAAACTGCCTCCTTATCAGTCCGAGAAACAACAGGGTTTATGCTCGTCTGTCATCTACACTATACCACATTAAAGCGTTAAAGTCAAGCTGACAGCCTGCTGCTTCTGACGATACTGCACACATAACCACATCATTTTCTGCGCGGTGAATTTTGTAGACCACCACAAGTACAATTCCAACAAAAGGAGCTATTACGGCATACGGAACATGAGCGACAAGCTGTGCCGGGAAAATGGCTTGTCCGTCGTCGTCCCCGGCAAGGGCAGCAAGGGAAAGAGCTATGCGGAGTACCAGGCAGAAAAGACGGGTACAAGTTGGAAAGGCAAGCTGAAAACCGCCGTTGACGCGCTTATCCCCCAAGTTTCCAGTTTT
Source organism: Oscillospiraceae bacterium (assembly GCA_910574995.1). Taxonomy (GTDB): domain Bacteria; phylum Bacillota; class Clostridia; order Oscillospirales; family Acutalibacteraceae; genus Acutalibacter. The sequence continues at coordinate 94,542 of CAJTCS010000008.1, read as the reverse complement.
GAGGAATTGTTGCAGCGGTTACAGGTGGCGGGCTATGAGATAAAGCCGGGGAAATATGTATCATGCCGCGCCCCCGGACAGGAACGCTTCACCCGCCTTAAAACCCTCGGCGCAGACTATACAGAGGAAGCCATAAGGGAACGGATAGCGGGCAGACGGACAAAGGCGGCGAAAGCTCCCAGAGAACAGCGCGGCGTGTCGCTGCTTATCGACATTGAGAACAGTATCAAGGCGGCGCAGAGTAAGGGCTATGAACAGTGGGCGAAAATCCATAATCTGAAACAGGCAGCTAAAACCATGAATTTCTTGACGGAACATAAGATTGAGCAGTACGCGGATTTAGTCAGCCGGACCCTGGAAATGGCAGCGGAAAGCGAACAGGCGGCAGACGCATTGAAGAACGCGGAAAAGCGGCTTGCGGACATGGCGGTGCTTATCAAGAATGTTTCCACCTACCAAAAGACAAAGCCCGTCTATGACGCATACCGAAAGGCAAGGAACAGGGAAAAGTACCGCGCCGGACAGGAACAGGCGATTATCCTACATGAAGCCGCCGCAAGGTCGCTGAAAGCGGCGGGCATTGCAAAGCTCCCGAACCTCGCCGCGCTGCAATCGGAATATGAAGCCCTCCAAGCGCAGAAAGAAGCCCTTTACGCCGACTATGGGAAGCTGAAAAAGAAAGTCCGGGAATATGATATTATCAAGCAGAACATTGACAGCATTTTACAGGCAGACAGGCAGCAGGAACGGGAAAAGGGAACAGAGCGCGGATAAGGATAGCAAAATCCCCGCCGCTGTGCTATGATAGGGCTATCAAAATGCAGAGGAGCGTTGAGCATGGAAAACCAGAAAATGCCGGAATATGAAACCATACGCGCCGCCGTCGCCGGGGAAAAATGGGCGGTGGAGAAAGTCGTGGAGTGCTACAAGGACGAAATCGACAGGCTATCGACGGTAGCGGTCAGACAGCCGGACGGAAGCACGAAACAGGAAATCAACGAAGATATGCGCCAGTCCATCACAAAGAAGCTGATAGAAGCCCTCCCGCAGTTCCCGCTTGAAGAAATGGAAAAGGGAAATGTCAGATAGGCAAAAAAAGAACAGGGCGCGGAAGCCAGTATATGACTTCCGCGCCCTGTCTTTTTATGGGTGCTGTTTTCGTGAATGTTACGCAGTAGAACGCCATTTTCGGGGATAAAGGTATCGTCCTGTGGTTAAAGACGTTAAGGCTCCCGGAAACGTAAAGCTCCAACGCCGCCGCGATACGCGCCGCTTCCGGCTCCGGCTGCTTCAAAAGCTCGTCGTAGAGGTCGCCCAAAATCGGCATTTTCTCCGGGGCGGGGTCTGCAAGGAAAGGGCGGTACACGTTCCTAACGGCGCGGTCAATGACGGTCTTATCGACGGGCTGCAAGCCCTCCTTGCCGCCTATGACAAGCTCGCAGAGGGAGAGGATAAAGTCGGATTTCAGCGCAAGGGGGCTGTCGTCCTCGCTGTAATTAAGGTTAATATCCATAGGGTTCACATACTGGGGCTTCCCGTCAATGCCCTTGCCCGTAGGCGACAAGCGTATCACTTGCCCGTCAAGCCGCTGCACAAGGGAAAAATACTCTGCTTCCGGGTCGCAGATAATTATGTCGTCGTCGGTAATGAGGAAAGCGTTTGTCATTTCCCGTTTGGCTGCAAAGGATTTCCCGCTTCCCGGCGTACCCAAGATTAAGCCGTTGGGGTTCTTTAGCTGCTTGCGGTCGCAGAGTATCATGTTGTTAGACAGGGCGTTTAAGCCGTAGTATAAAGCCGCGCCAGATTGAAAAAGCTCCTGTGTGATAAAGGGGATAAAGATAGCGGTGCTTGACGTGGTAAGCCCCCTTTGAATGGGGATAAGGTTCTCCCCAAGCGGTACAGAGGACATAAGCCCCGCTTCCTGTTGGTAGTCAAGGCGGGTTAAGGCGCAGTTGTTCTTCTGTGCTATGCCCGCCGCCGCGAACACGTCGTTTTCCAGTTTCCTTTTTGTGTCTGCCATGTTCACCACAAGGAACGTCAAGAGGAACATTCTTTCATTCTGGCTCTGCAAGTCCTGTAAGAGATTTTTCGCTTCGCTGCCGAACGTGGCAAGGTCGGACGGGATTATATCCATGTCATAGCCGCTGCGTACCGCTTTCTTTTGTTCCTCGATTTTCATTTTGTCAAGGTCGGTGATTTTCCGCTTGATTGTCTTTATGGCTTCGGTCTGGTCGATACTGTGGATATGCAGATTGACGATAACGCCCGTTTCCAAGTCCAGAATGTCGGATAAGATACGGTCGTTTAATTCCGGCGCAAGGATTTCAAGGAATGAAACCGCGCCGATTTTGCGCCCCATGCGGAAATACCGCCCCTCGCCAAAACGGAAAGAGGACGGGGCGATAAAGTCCTTTGTGGAAAGCCCGGACGGGGCAAGCCATGAAAAATCAAAGGAAAACTGCCCACCCTCCGGGTGGAAAATGCCATGCAGCATTTTAAGGCGTTCATAGCCTGTCATGGGGCGGGCAGACACGCCCAAGAGCTTAAAGTTATTGAGTACGTCCGTTTCGATACGGGCAAGGCGGGATTTCGCCGCGCCCAGACTGTCGGCTTCAATGGCAAAGGTGATATACTTCGCTTTGACAAGCCCGTTGTTGCCCTTTGCAAGCTGGTTTTTCAGCATATCCCGGTATTCTGTGCGGATAGAATTGAAAGCGTCCTCCTGTGCCGGGATATTGACCGCTTTTTCCGCTTCGCCCCGCTGCGTCCCCTGATTGATGAAAGAGAGCTGCACCGAAACGGAAGCGTCAAAGTAGTTGAGGAAGTCGCACCAGTTCTCAAAAATGGCGGTCTTGTCGTCTGCCTGTGCAAGCTGATAGTTAATATCTTCAAAGGCGACGGTCTTTGAGTATTTCCGTCCCGTAACCTTGCAGATACCGTCCGGGTACATCTGGATATAAGGGATTGTCTGCTGCGCGGTGTGCGCTTTCCCGTCGCCCTTTGCCTGTCTGATGATTTCCGCAATCTGCTTTTTCTCGGCGCGGGTGAGCTTGCGGGGCGGGTTAGGCTTTGCGCTTCCCGCCGCGCTGTTTCTTCGTGTTTCCTTTTGCAATCGCTGATACCTCCTTTTCAAGTTTTCTCTGCCGTTCTAAGACGGAATAAAAGTTGTCTGTCCTGTATGGTCGTTCTTTGGGGGCTATGAATTTCGTCCGTATGATGTTCTTCACCACCACTTCAAGGGGCTGTCCATGCTTTTCATACATGGCGAACAGGAAACAGGGCAGCATGACGGCAATCATAGCCATAGACGCAAGGCTTGTGCCTGTGCTGTCTTTGAGCAGAAAGAAAAGCGGCAAGCCGAACAGGAGAGCCGCCGCAAAACATACAATCTGCCGTTTGGTAAGGTTGAACGCTACTTTTGTCTTGACTTTGGATAAGTCTTTGGGTACGGGTACATACGCCAAGTGAAAACCTCCTTTCTCTGGGTTTGGTGTTGCTGTAATTTTCCATAAGGGTAATCAAGGCAAATGCTCCTGTTCTCTGTGCCATAAAAAAATCCTCCTTTTGCTGTTTACAGGCTTTCGCCCGGTTTGAATGAATAAGGGTCGTGCGGCTCCTGTGGCGCAAGTGCGCCGCTTGCCATGTCATGGGCGACAAGGGAAGTGTAGTAGTTGCCCATTGTGGACGGGGCGTTGAAAAGGGCTGCTTTCAGATATTGCTTGATGTTGCGGATTTTGGTCGTGTTCTCCCGCATACAGTCAAGCACAAAGCGGATATGCTCGCCGTCCAGTTTCATAAACTTTGACTTCACAAGCTCTGCCGGATAGTCGTCCCCCGCAATCCGCACCCGCTTCCTTGCGGTGCATACCGTTTCAAGCATGAGGTCTACAATCTCGTCAAGCCTGTCACCGTCAAATTTCATGTCCTGTTTGAGAATGTCGTAGTCGATATTGTCCTTGATGATTTCCCGGTATATCTCTACCGCGCTCTGTGCTGCCGCTTCCGTTCCTTTCCGTTCCGGCGGCGTAGCCGCTTCCCCGCAAGGAGAGGGGTTAGGGGAAAGGATAGGAATGGAATGGGTACTTGATAAATCCGTATTTGGTTTTTCTTTTTTTGGTAAGTCAGTTCTTTGTATATCTTTATTTAATTGCGTTGGATTTTCCAACGTAGGATTTTCCAATGTTGGTTTTTCCTGTGTTGGATTATCCAATGTTGGATTATCCAATGTAGGTAAATCCGGCGTAGGCGGCTGCGGCTGCTCGAATATCACATAGTCCGCGCCCCGCAAGCGTCCTTTCTCATCGCGCTCCCTTGAACGGACGATATACCCGGCTCTTTCAAGCTCCCGTATGGCTTCGCGGATAGCGTCTATCTTCTCCCGGTTGATAAGGGATAAGCCTTTCAAGGTGTAGTCCCAATCTTCGGGGAGTGACAGCATTTGCGACAACAGCCCCTTTGCTTTTAAGGAAATCTCCTTGTTGCGTAGGTGGTGGTTGCTCATTACGGTGTAGCCCTTGTTTCGTTCCACCCGGAAAACTGCCATAGTAAATCACTCCTTTTGCTGTGGATTTGTTACGCAGTAGAAACGCGGTTTCGGGGGATAAGGTATAAATCCCTTGCCGCGAAAGATACGCGCCCGCAAAACCGCTTGTAGCAAGGCTTTCTCTGCCCCTACTGCGTAACAAAGGGCATGAAAAAAGCGGCGTTCCTTGTTCTCCCGTATGGGAAGCAAGAAACGCCGCTTCTGCGTCGTATTCAGTTTTTAGTACAATACCCGGCTTGTCCGTCGCTCGAAAAACCTTGATTTTCCAGTGTTTTCAAAAGTATCGTTATCTAACGTCAGCTTTCAACCGTCCTGGCTTCATGGAAATGATAGCCGAAGCGGAAGCCGGGAACATCGGCACGATTATCGTAAAAGACATGAGCAGATTTGGGAGGAATTACCTGCAAGTGGGATTTTATACGGAAATCCTGCTTCCTCAGAAAGATGTACGCTTCATTGCCATAAACAACGGTATTGACAGTAATAGCACCTCTGAGAACGATTTTGCACCGTTTTTGAATATAATGAACGAATATTATGCCAAAGACACGAGCAATAAGATTCGGGCGGTATTCGATTCACGCATGAAAGACGGGAAGCGTTGTTCGGGCAGTATCCCCTATGGCTATAACCGGGTGGAGGGAGATAAGCAGACGCTTGTCGTTGACCCCGAAGCCGCCGAGGTGGTGCGGCATATCTTCCAGCTTGCTAACGAGGGCAAAAGCTCACGGGCAATCGCCGCCATACTGACCGAGGAACAGGTCTTAATCCCTGCCGCCCATGCGAAGGAAAAACATCCAGAGCAGTACCATGGGCAGAAATTTTCGGATAAATACCTTTGGTCGCTCTCGGCGGTTCAGAAGATTTTGAACAGGCAGGAATACCTTGGACACACCGTCCTGCACAGGTCTGTTGTCACGAACTTCAAGCTGCACAAGCGCAGGGAAACCGAGGAAGCGGAGCAATATGTGTTCCCCAATACGCATGAAGCCATCATTTCGCAAGAACTGTGGGACAGCGTTCACCGCAGAATAAAGCGGGTAGAGCGGGCCTCCCCCTGGGGCAGTCAATATAACCGTCTGAGCGGCTACCTCTATTGCGCCGACTGCGGCAGGCGTATGACCTTGCAGACCCATCACAGTAAGAAAGACGGCTCCATCCGGCACTCTTTCCGTTGCGGCGGGTACGCCAGCCAGATCAACACCTGTACGGCCCACTCCATCAGCGCCAACAATGTGGAAGCCCTGCTCCTGTCTGCGGTCAAACGGCTTTCCCGGTTTGTCCTGCAAGACGAGGAAGCGTTTGCGGCGGAACTTCAATCCCTGTGGGCCGACAAGCAGGAAGCGAAGCCCCAGCAGAGCAAGCAGGAATTGAAGCGGTTGCAGACCCGATATGACGAGCTTTCCAGACTTGTGCGGGGGCTGTATGAAAACCTCATATCCGGCCTGCTCCCCGAAAGGCAGTACAAGCAGCTTTCGGTGCAGTATGACAGAGAACAGGCAGACCTTGAAGCCAAAATGGACAAGCTGAAAGCCGCCGTTGCGGAGGAAAGGGCAAAGCCCCTTGATATCGAGCATTTCATTTCCCTGATACGGAAGTACAAAGACCCCGCCGAAGTGACCGATATGATGTTCTCCGAACTTGTTGACAAGATTGTTGTCTATGAAGCGGTGGGAACGGGAAAGGCCCGGACACAAAAGGTTGATATATACTTCAACTATGTCGGGAAAGTCGATATTGCCTACACCGAACAGGAATTAGAGGAAGTCAGGGCGCAGGAGGAACAGGCTGAAAAAGAGAGGTTAGCCCGTCAGCGGGCCAGAGAAAAGGCGTATCGGGAGAAGCGCAAGGCGGCGAAGATTGCGGCAAACGGCGGCGTGTCTGTCCCCCCGAAGGTTTGCCCCCATTGCGGCAAGGAGTTTACCCCGGCAAGCAACAGGCAGATATTCTGCTCCGACGAGTGCTGTTATCAGGCAAGGCAGGATAAGAAAAAGGCTGAACGGGAAGCGGAGCGTGGAGAGCATTATTACCGCCAGCGCAAATGCGCTGTGTGCGGCGAGCTGTTCTGGCCTACGCATAGCCAGCAGACGCTTTGCTCCGATAAATGCCGCAAAGAAAAACACAATCAAGTTACCTTGAAAGCCTATCACGATAAAAAAGCAAAGGAGAACGCACAATGGAACGCTTCATCAAAGACGAAAGAACAGATATCAGCTACGAGCTCATCGGGGACAATTATTACCCCTGCCTTACTTCCCCATCCAGCCCGAACGTCGGCAGAATAATTTGATTTACGCATAAGGCAAAAAGGAAGCTGTCATCGGGAGGTGGCAGCTTCCTTTTTCAGGAAGTAATCAAGAAGTCATTAAGTCCCCTGTGTAATGGAAGAAATCAAAATCAAGAGCGGCCCGATAAACTGGAATTTGACAAAATCATTATCAATAAATTTTCAGCATTTCCGCACAGTATCTATCCAAACAAATATACGTTCATCTGTTTGTTTCCCAATCACACCACCATTTGCAAATGCTACTGCCTTTGATGCAGCATTGTCCAACTGAATTGTAACAAGTACTCTATCAATTCCAAGACAGCTGGCTTCCTCAAGTAAAAGCTCAAGAATTTTCTTTCCATATCCTTTCCCACGGTACTTAGGAGCTATTCCATACCCTATATGCCCCCCCGCTTCACGAAGCGCATCTGTGAGAAAATGCCTGATAGAGCCAAAACCAACTGGCCTCTCATCTGCATAAAGCCAATATGTAGTAGACGGCACTTTCCAACCGTCTTTAAGTCCAATCTGCTCGGAATCTGCATATTTTCTCTTCAACCAGTCTTTATATTCCTCAAATGATAACCCGTTAGCATTGTTCATTAACCCGTTCTCTTCTTTGGGAATTTCTTGTAACATTACATATACATCCATTCCATCATCTACTGATAATCTCCTAAGCTCTATCATTTTTATTGTCTCCCCTCAAATTCCGATTTGTCGAATTACTACAAATATAGTATACCACCAACCCAAGCGGCATTCAACCCCCATTAAAGCATTCATCTGAGCCAGAGAAAAGCACCGTAGGGATAGGGTGCTTTTCTGTTGCCCAAGGCAGCAAAATCAATCGAAAGGAGGTCACACAATGACCGCAAACGGAAGCAACAACACGGTTACTTTGGAGATTATCAGGGCGAGCGAGGTCACGCCCAGGGAGGTGAAATGGCTGTGGTATCCCTATATCCCATTCGGGAAGATAACCCTGCTCCAAGGCGATCCGGGCGATGGCAAGAGCAAATTCATGCTTGCGCTGTCCGCCCTGCTGACTGACGGGAAGCCCCTGCCTTTCCAAGAGGCAGAGGAAGCAAGCGGGCCAATGACGGTGATTTATCAGACCACGGAGGATGACGCAGATGATACGGTTGTACCAAGGTTTATCGCTTCCGGCGGCAATAGGGACAACCTTATCTTCATCAAGGAGAACGAAAAGCACCTGACCTTTGGAGATGACCGACTGCAACAGGCAATCGAAAGGTACAATGTCAAGCTGCTCATTCTTGACCCGTTGAGTTCGTATATCGGGGAAGATTGTTCCATGAACGACGCCAACAAAACGAGAACGGAACTGAACCACCTTATCAAAATCGGACAGGAAACGGGCTGTGCAATCGTTGTTGTGGCGCACATGAACAAGAACAGGGATACCTCCCCGCTGTACCGAACCAACGGCTCAATCGACATTGCCGCCGCCGCAAGAAGTATTCTGGCGGTGGCAAGGACGCAGAACAAGGAGAACCTTTCGGAGCGGTATATGGTACAGGTAAAGTCCAATCTTGCCCCGACTGGCAACGCCATTGTCTTTGAAGTGACTGACAAGGGCGTGAACTTCCACGATGAAATAGAACTGACAGCGGACGAAGCATTTTCCCTTTTTGCCCCGAAGCTGGGCAGGCCGAGCGAAAAGGTAGATGGTGCGGTTGCGTTTCTGAAAGAGCTTCTTTCAGACGGTAGGCCGCAGCTTGCTGCCGAGTGCGAAACATATTCTTGTCACCGACGAAAATGGAGAGGTCAGGACAGAGACGGCCTGGAACCCCCACAGCCAGAATACCAACGGAAACGATGATACCGAGGAAACCGATAACCTGGCAGGCACCTGGTTCGGCCTCACCACTGAGGACTGGATGGTGGAGACGCAAGACGGCCTTTGCGCCCTGCCCTTTGACCACTATACGCTTGAAGAACTCCGCTGCCCCGGCAACGAGGGGTATGAACTGGTGACTGTGCCCGATATCTCCATCACCCGCGACAGCACCGTAATCGAGCTGGGCACTATTGACGATAAGTTTGAGGGCAAGCCGGAGATTGGCACGACTGCTACCATCGGCGGCAAGAAAGTGGCTGACCCGCTGGCCGAAGTGACGTTGGTGGATACTGTGTCTTACACTGGCTTGACTGTGGGCAAAACCCACAAGATTTCCGGCATCCTTATGGACAAATCAACAGGGGAGCCGCTGGAAATCAGCGGGCAGCAGGTGACGGCAGAAAAAGAGTTTACTCCCAAATCCGAGAACGGTACGGTTGACCTGGAATACACTTTCGATGCCAGCGCCTTGGCAGGCAGGGCTGTGGTGGTGTTCGAGACGCTGTATCAGGACGGCAGCGAGGTTGCCAGCCATGCCGATATTGAGGACGAGGGGCAGACCGTCATTTTCCGCAGCCCGAAAATCGGCACCACCGCTACTGTGGACGGAGAGAAAACCGCCAACCCCCTGGGCAAAGTCACCATCGTAGACATAGTAACGTACACCGGCCTTACCCCTGGCAAAACCTACAAATTGTCCGGCACCCTCATGGACAAATCCACCAAGGAAAAACTGTTGGTAGATGGAAAGGAAATAACTGTTACGGCCCTTTTTACAGCTCCCAAGGCCGAGGGAAGCATCAAAATCCCCTTCACCTTCGACGCTTCCGGGCTGGCAGGGAAATCCGTGGTGGTGTTTGAAACGCTTTACCGGGATGATATGGAACTGGCCGTCCATGCCGATATTGACGATGAAGGCCAGACTGTTGATTTTGGCAAGCCCGACATCAAGACTACCGCCACCATCGACGGGAACAAGGTCACAGACCCGCTGGGCGAAGTGACCATCATTGACACTGTGGAGTACACAGGTTTAACCGTTGGCAAAACCTACAATGTCACGGGCGTTTTGATGGACAAGTCTACCAATGAGAAACTGCTGGTGGACGGTAAGGAAATCACCTCCTCCGCAGAGTTTACGGCAGAAAAAGAAAATGGTACTGTTGAAGTATCGTTTACTTTTGACTGTTCCGGGCTGGCGGGCAAGAGCATCGTGGTCTTTGAGACGCTTTATCAGGACGGGCTTGAGCTGGCTGTACATGCGGATATTGAGGACGAGGCACAGACTGTCACCGTCAACGCAAAGGGCGGGCTTCTCATCAAGAAAACCGCCGAGGACAACATGGTGGAGGGCATTTCCTTCCTGGTGACGGGCAAAGATTATGCGGAAACCTTCAAAACGGACGCCCAGGGCGAAATCTACATTCAGGATTTGCCCCTCGGTGAGTACACCATCACAGAAGTGGAAAACGATACCACCTCCCGCTATGTGATAGAGAACGGCAAGACTGTCACCGTAGAAAACGGCAGCGAACCCGCCGTGGTTGAGTTTCACAACAAGCTCAAGCGCGGCTCCCTGCGCATTGTCAAGGTGGAAACCGGGACGGACACCCGCCTGGAAGGGGCCTCCTTCTGCCTGAAGGACGCAGACGGTCAGGTGGTAGCAGACGGCAAAACCGACAAGAACGGCGAACTGGTTTTTGACAATCTGCCCTGGGGCAAGTACTTTTTGGAGGAAATCTATGCCCCGGAGGGGTATATCCTGGATAATAAAGAAACAGAAATCGAAATCGGGGAGGATAGCATCGAGGCAAAAATCACCGTGGAGAACAAGAAGAAAACTCCGGATATCCCCACCACCAGCGTCCCCAAGACTGGTGATACCCGCGCAACCCCCTGGTTCGTGGGCCTTGCCATGGCGGGTATGCTGGCAGGAGCGGGCGGTTTGACTGCCTACCTTGTCAAAAAGCGCAGAAAGTAAGCAGGAGGTTAAATTCATTATGAATAAAAGAAAACTGGCCTCTGCCCTTTTGGCAGGGGCCTTGCTTTTTACCAGTGCCATCCCGGCCAGCGCCGCGAAAGCTACAGGCACGCCCACACCCCATCAGGTTTTCTACAGGGAAGAAGCGGGCCAGACCTTCTCCGGCAAAATCCACATGGAAAAAGGTGTTACAGAAGTGGAGGCGGGGCAACCCGCCTTTTCCCTTTCCGTCCAGGACGGGGCGGTTTTGTTTGATTCCCTCTATACCAGCACCCGCCAGTCAATCCGGGCCACCTGTGACGGGGAAAGCGTCAGCCAGGAGGTAAACCTGGCAGTCTATGACACGCTGGACATAGCCCCGGCCACCGGCAGCGCCATTTTAACTGTAAAGGACGCCCGAACCTTGAAGCCTATCCCTGGTGCAAAGTATACGCTGTACTGCGGCGGGCGTATTGTAAAACCCAGCATGGAAAGCAACGCAAAGGGTATGGTTTCCCTTGGTTTGCTTACCCCCGGTTCCTACGAATTGCGCCAGACGGCTGTGCCTAAAGGGTATCAGGCATCCAAGGCCAGCGTGAAATTCACGGTCACGGGCCTTAGTGTTTCCGGCGGTGATACGGAAATCCATACCAGCGGGGGCAGGAAAATCACGGTTGGCGGGAACGAGGTTTTGATTGCAGGGCCATTTTCCCCTGATATCACGCTTACCGCTGAAAATGAAAAGCAGATTGAGGGCGTTACCGTAACGTATGAGAACTTTGGGGCTTTCCTGGGCAAACCGGGCACGGAAAAATCCTTCGATTATGTGACCCTGCGGGCCGCGCAGGAAGAAATCAACCATCTAAAGGACGAAGAGGAAATCTGCGGCGCGGTACATATCGCCTACACTTTGAAAGAGCCCGCCTGTAACCTCACGCAGTATCTGGCAGAGAAGCCCGCGCCGAAACCCACGCCCACTCCCCCGGCCCCCAGCCAGGGCGGGGCTTCCGGCAGCGCGGGCACAACAGCGGCCCCCGCCGCCACGCCTGCTCCCACGCCAGCGGCTACACAAGCCCCTCCCAGCGTGAACCCCATTGCCACCCCGGCCCCTACAGTCGAACCCAGCGCAGAACCCGAAGAAGTCAAAGCTGATAAGCGGAATTTGGCTATTATTGTACTGGACACGGACGGCAAGCCTGTACCCGGCGTGACCGTAGGCCTGTTTGAGCCTATGGAGGATATGCCCGTGCCTGCAAGCACAGCCGACCCCGCCGACATCAGCCAGTCGCTCTCTAACCTCCATAATCAGCGGGAGACAGAGAAAATCAGCCAGGACCCCTATAAGAGAAGCGCCGCTTTGCAGGCCGCACGGACGGATGAACAGGGGCGGGCCAGCTTCCCAAAAGCGCCTGCCACCGAGCTTATAGCTGTACCTGTCAAAGTGCCGGACGGCTACTCTACAGAAAAAATACCCACCGAAATCCCGGCGGGCATGGAGGAGGATTTCACCGTCACCTGCCCGTATATTGCCGTGGATTTGTCCGTCTACAGCAACGCCACAGACAGCCCCGTTGCAGGTGCCGATGCGGTTCTTTGCAACGAGGACGGGGACGAATTAGCAAGCTGGGTTACAGCGGAAAGCCCCCGCCGCTTTATCCGGGTTCCCAAAGGGGAATATACTTTACGGATAAAATCAAAGGACGGGGAGGACAAAATATCTTTTTCTGTGGGCGGCGATACGCCGTTGCAGAAGGTGCGGGCGGAAACCTATCTGCCTGGAATCCGGGAGGAAAGCGGCACAAAACTTGACTTTACCGGGACACTACCTCTACTGCCCTATGTGGGCGGGGCCGCGCTGATACTGGCTGGCGCGGCTGCGGGCATCGCTGCTTTCCTCCGTAAGCGCAAGCGCGGCAGGGGGGTGAAATGAGGAAGGCCCTGGCGGCAATTTTGGCAGCGGTTTTATTGGCTGGTTCTGTTTGTGCTGGGTTGTGGCTGGCAGGCTTCTACTTCCAGGGGCAGGAACAGGGGATGAAAATGGAAGCCCTGCGCAGGCTGGCCGCAAGCCCTATTGTTACGGATATAGGGCAAGGGCCGCAGGAAACCCCTTTGCCGGGAAACCGGCAAAAAGAGCGGGAAGCGCCCACCATGCAGCACGATTTTACAGCCCTGCAAGCCGAAAACCCGGAGTGTATAGGCTGGGTATCCATTCCCGGTACAGAGGTTGATTTCCCTGTCATGCAGAGCCAGGATAAACCCGAATTCTACTTAAACCATGACTTTTCCCGCAAGTATGACATGTACGGCCTGCCCTTCCTGGACGCCAGGTGCAGCCTGGACAGCGGCAATCTGCTGGTATACGGCCACCACATGAACGACGGCAGTATGTTTTCCTGCCTGCATGAGTATCAGGATAAGGAATATTGGCAGGCCCACCAGGAAGTGGTTTTTGAAACCCCGGCAGGGACGGAAGCCTACCGCATAGCGGCTGTGCTGCGCGTAAAGGGCAGCTACAAGGCTGGTGAGTGGAGTATCTTTCAGCCTATGGACGTTGACAGCCAGACCGTGGAGGAAATAACGACGCATCGGCTCTACGGCACAGCCGTGAGAATCGGGCCGGGGGATAAGCTGCTTACGCTGGTGACATGCGAATATTCACAGAAAAACGGAAGGTTGGCGGTGATAGCAGTTAAAGAATAGCTTTAGGGCTGTGGGAAACCGCAGCCCTTCCCTGTGCCCCCAGGCTTGGGGGTAGAGGGAAGGGCTTTGCCCTGAAATTCTTATAGTAAAGAGGGTGTTTTCACGGAGGACATTTACGGCATATGCAAAAAAGTGTGGGAGTGGGAGAACCAGAACCATATCCCCTACGAAAAGCGCTTGACCGAATGGTACGGCGACCTGGGTATGCATGTTCCGCTGCCGGGTATTACAGATGAGCAGATACGGCGGCGGTACAAAAATATATCCAGGGAGGCAACGGCACGGACCAGCCCTGTGCGGGGGGCCTCTCTGTAGCTACGGAACCGCCTAGCCGGGGTTGTGCAGGCCTGCTTCAATCAACTCATCCCACTCTGGCAGGATAGCGTTTATCAGGGGCTTCTTGTAGTCGATGCGGTATTTCTTTTTGGTGAGCCAGCCTCTGTCTATCATTTCAGCCAGAGCTATTTCCACCTGCTCCCTGGGGATTCTATTGCTGGCCGATACGCGGGAAACCAGGCTTTGATAGGTGGCAAATGCGTTTCCATGGTTTTGCGCGATCCTGTCAAAATCCGCCACAATGTACCGGAAACAGGCCGTAAGCTGGCCATCTTCGCTGGGGATTTCAAAGGAAGCGGACGCGGCGTCCCGCAGGGCGCGGCTCATGGTTGTGCGCACACCGTAGACCTCGACATTCTTCCGCAAGTCCTGCACCAGATAGCGCACAACAGGCTGGAAATGCCCGTCTCCCGTAAACAGGATAAAGTTTGGTGGGGGCTTCTTTTTCGCCGCCAGCCTGTATATGGCGTCCAGCATGATTACATCGGACATATCTTTGACAGCCTGCCCACGGTTTTCCCATCTTGTTTCAATAATTTCATTACTGACCGCGCGGATACGGGCTACCTCGCCGGAGAAGCTGGGATGTTGGAAATCGCCAAAAAAGGAAAGGCGCTCCACCTGGTATTTTCCCCGTATCTGCCAGCACCAGCTATCCAGGTCTGGCCTTACCCCATAGCGGTCTTTCATGGATACATACCAATATTCGTAATCAATAAACACAGCCGCCCGGTTATCGGCACGAAAAAACATCTGCATTCCCCCTATAAGGGGATTATACAACAAAATTTGCGGGCCGTAAAGCCGGCAGGATTGGAGTGGATATCAGACGAAACTCGAAATCATCCCTATGACATTAAGAGAAGCCAATGCTTTTGTGGGCCAGCACCACCGCCATCACGGCCCGGTAACAGGCCACAAATTTTCCATCGGCTTGTCCGATGGCGAGAAGGTGGCAGGCGTAGTCATTGTAGGCCGTCCAGTTTCCCGTTATCTGGACGATGGCTGGACACTGGAGGTGAACCGCCTCTGCACAGACGGCACCCACAACGCCTGCTCTATGCTATATGCAGCGGCTTGGAGGGCGGCGCGGGCCATGGGCTACAAGCGGCTTATTACCTACATTTTGGAGAGCGAAGGCGGCGGAAGCCTGCGGGCGGCTGGATGGAAGTGCATTGGGCAGGCAGGAGGTCTGCGCTGGACCGGCAAGCGCAGACCAGAGGTAGATCTTTACCCAGCAGAAAAGAAGCAGCGGTATCAGGTGGAGGCTGCACCATGAACAGCCTTAAAATCGGCCTGCATGACGCGGAAATGGAGCACTTCAAAGGCAAAAAGCACTTCCCCAATTACGCCTTGATGAAAATTTCTGCATGGCACAAGGCCCAGGGCGACACGGTGGACTGGTGGGAACCTTTAAACTCTTACGACAAGGTATACAGCAGCAAGGTATTTGACTTTACGCCGGAAAACCCGTATTTGCCCCCGGATACTGTCAAGGGCGGCACAGGATATGGGCTGTTTACGGAGCTGGCCCCAGAAGTGGAAGCCACGTTCCCGGACTACAGCATTTACCCCTCGTGCGATTACGCTATCGGCTACATAACACGGGGATGTCCCAATCATTGCCGCTGGTGCATCGTGCCGAAGAAGGAGGGGGATATCCGCCCCTACTGCACATGGCGGCAGCTAGTGCGGCCCGATACGGACAGGCTGGTACTTATGGACAATAACATTTTAGCTTGTGACTATGGCATAGAACAGTTGGCGGGCATGATTGAAAGCGGGTATAAAATCGACTTGAACCAGGGCATGGACGCCCGGCTGGTAACGCCGGAAATTGCGGACATTTTGGCGCGGCTCACCTGGATACGGTATCTGCGCTTCTCCTGCGACCAGGAAAGCCAGATTGAACATATCCTGCGTACCTGCCAGCTTTTAGAGGAGCGTGGCGTGAAGCCGTACCGGGTGTTCGTGTACCTCCTGGTTACAAAGGACATAGGCAGCGCGTCCCGCCGGGTGGAAGCCTTGAAAAAGCTGCGGGGCATAAGCCTTTACGCCCAGGCAGAGCACAACGAGGGCATGGGCATAACGCCCAATAAAATGCAGTTGGAGTTTGCCCATCGGTATGTGTACAGCGGGTGTTTCCGCAAAGAGACATGGAAGGAATATTGCAAAAGGAAAGGATTTGATACTACTGGATTTAGAGCATAAAGCCATCGCCCGTCTGCAGGAATCGGCAAAGCTTAGCGAGTTCTATTACCAAAAGCCCCTGCTGCTGGCCTACTCTGGCGGTAAAGACAGCGAGGTGTGCCTGGAGCTTTGCAGGCGGGCCGGGGTGCCCTTTGAAGTGATACACAACCTTACTACCGCAGACGCACCAGAAACGGTCTACCATGTGCGCAAGGTGTTCCGCAGGCTGGAACTGGAGGGCGTCAAGTGGGAAATACTGCACCCCCGGTACAAGGGCCAGCCCACCTCTATGTGGACGCTTATACCGCAAAAATGCCTACCTCCTATCAGATCCCAAAGGTGGTGCTGTCAAATTTTGAAGGAGGGGCGCGGTAAAAACCGGTGCGTGGTGCTGGGTGTGCGCAGCGCAGAAAGCCAGAACCGGTCAGATACGGGCGTGGCAGAATTGTATGGCCGTACCAGGGCGAACAGGCAGGTATTTGACTTTGACAATGGGGACGAGCGCATCATATCCCCCTGCCAGAGAAAAGCCACTATTAAGATTCACCCTATTGTAGATTGGAGAGATCGGGACGTATGGCAATTCCTACAGGATGCAAAAGTGGATATAAACCCCTGCTACTCCATGGGGTTTCGGCGTGTGGGATGTGTAGGATGCCCTATGGCCGGAAAAAGCCGTTATACGGAGTTCCGTCAGTGGCCTAAATTTGAAAACCTGTACCGGAAAGCCTTTGCCCGCATGGTGGAGGAACGCAAAGCCCGGGGCAAGCCCTGCCAGTGGAAAAATGCCGATGATGTTTTCCGCTGGTGGATGGAGGACAAGAACCTGGACGGTCAGATGGACCTTTGGGGCGGCGAAATTGGAGGTGGTACATGAATAAGGAGATTGTAAAACTAGCCACGCTGGATGAATCCAGCGCAGAAGCCCAAAGCCCGGAGCAATATGCCATTAACACAATAGGCGGCAGGGCGCTGCAAACAGCAAATACGATTGCCCAGAAAAGCGGGCAGGCCATCAAGGCTGCTTTGGCAGAACCGGCTGCGCCCAGGGCTATGCCGGTTGGAGATAGACCCACATACAGGAAAGCATCGGGGGCACCACCTTATACTCCCGTAACAGAGGATGTTCTTTCTGAGCCCGCCCCCGCACAAAACCCGCCCATGCAGGCAGATGGCCCCCCAGCGCGGGGCGCAGATATGTCTTGCCCTTTGCCGGACAGACCGCAGGCCCCGTCGGCAAAACAGGGCAAGCGTACCACCTGGAGCATGGAACGCAGGCGCATCCCCACAGAGGAAATGGGGAAGCCCCCTGCCCGTACAGCCCCTCCAACCGCTAAGGAGGGCAGTAATGAAACCAACCGCTTACGGCTTTACGAAAGGCCCGCCCTTGCTACATACCAAAACACCCCGCTTGCTTCCGGCCTGCAAAACCAGGGTCCAGGGCTGGCGCTGGCCCGGGAATCCAGCGCAGGCTTACAAAGTGTCCAGGCGGCGGGGCAGGCCGCAGAGGGGGGCGCGTCTGCGGCTGCATCCTCCAGTGCGGGGCCGGTTGCCATTGCCTATCAAGTTACGGAAAAGGCTGTCACGAAAATGAAAGAAACGGTAGAAAATATCGCCGTCAGGGCACAATCCAGCAAGCAGGCGCTGGGGGCCCTGGCGGCGCTTTTCCTTGTTCCGCTCCTAATTATGTTCGGTATTGCCGGGGTGCTGCGGGGCGGCGGGTTTGCCAGCAATGTCAACCTTTCTGCGGATGTACTGGCCCTTATGCCCCAGATAAATACCGCTTGCCAAACCCATGGCATCCCCGAATACGCACCTCTGGCAGCGGCTGTGATGATGCAGGAATCCGGCGGCAACGTGGCCCTTACGAATGGGGACGTAATGCAATGCGCGGAATCGCTGGGCTACCCTGCGGGTACGCCTGTGCCGGTAGAGGAATCCATCAACCATGGCGTGGGGGTGCTGGCCCACAAGCTGGCACGGGCTGGCTCCACTGGGCCAACGGATATTCCCGCTATCAGCCTTGCCCTGCAAGCCTATAACTACGGCGACGGCTACTTTGATTGGGCCGCGTCCCACGGCGGGGGCTACAGCAAGGAAAATGCCCTGAGTTTCCAGCAGTACCAGATGAGCCACGGCTACCCCGGCGGCTACGGCGACGCCAGCTATGTTGAGCACGTCCTACGCTATTACCAAACCGGCGGGGGCGGCATGGGCGCGGCAAGCGCCATCGCAAACGGGGCTTTCGCATACCCCTGCGAGGGCCACGGCTGGAACACCTACCCCGGCCATGAGGGCATAGACATCCCCTTGGAGACGGGCACCCCTGTTTACGCCTGTGCCGCTGGTACTGTCACCTATGCGCAAGCTGGCTGGCACAGCGGCATGGGGGTTGACGGCATTGCCTCTTACGGCAACTGCGTTTTTGTTGACCATGGAAGCGGCTGGCAGTCCCGTTACGCCCATATGTCCTCCATTGTGGTGGCTTCGGGCACGCCTGTCCAGCAAGGCCAGCTTATCGGCTATGTGGGCAGTACAGGCAACAGCAGCGGGCCGCACTTGCATTTGGCGCTCTACTATAATGGCAACCCATCTTCTGGGGGCGTGATTTATGCGGAACAGGCGTGGCCGCAGTATAAGAATTAACAGGCGAAAATGTGAAAAACTACAGAACAGGCAGCAGCTTTTAAGGGGGCTGCTGCCTGTTTTAATTGTTAGGAGGGATGTATATTGACATATGGCTATATCCGCGTTTCCAGCACAGACCAGAACGAGGACAGGCAGAAAATCGCAATGGACGCGAAAAATGTCCCAAGGAAAAACATTTTTATGGACAAGCAGTCTGGCAAGGACTTTGAACGCCCACAGTACAAGCGGCTGGTGCGGAAGATAAAGCGGGGCGATCTGCTTTACCTGTTGAGCATTGACCGCCTGGGCCGCAACTACAAGGACGTACAAGAACAGTGGCGCGTCTTGACCAAGGACAAGGGCGTGGACATCTGCGTCATTGATATGCCGCTGCTGGATACCCGGACCGCGAAAGACCTTATGGGCACCTTTATTGCCGACCTGGTTCTGCAAATCCTCTCCTTTGTAGCGGAAAACGAACGGGCCAACATCAAGAAGCGGCAGGCACAGGGCATAGCGGCGGCAAAGGCCCGGGGTGTCCGCTTTGGCAGGCCGGAAAAGCCTGTCCCAAAAAACTTTGTGGATATCGTGCGGCAATGGGAACGGCATGAAATCTCTACACCGGAAGCCCTGCGGCTTTGTGATATGAGCAGGCCCACCTTCTACCGGAAAATCCGCGAAAACGAAGAAACAAAGCTTATAAGGTGTAAGATTATATCGTCTTAAAAGGTAAACTTTTAGATACAAAATTACTTTCGTATAATTTTACCATACTCCTTCCCTGATTGCAAGATAGTACATATAATTTTGTTTAACCTTACAAAAAAAGAAACCCATAATGTGGCAAAAAGAGGGGTTTATCAATTAGTTTGCTTTATTTCTTTTACGGGGGGAGGAATGTGATAGTAATTGCTTTTATAGACAGCCGCAACGGCGTGGCATTCAATCACCGCAGGCAGTCCCAGGATAGGGAGGCGTTGCAGAAAATCATTGGCATGACGGCTGGCTCTGTGCTCTGGGTAAACGCGTATACGGCACAGCTTTTTGCGGGCTATGACGCGCCCCAGGTGCAGGAGGACGAACATTTCCTCGATAAAGCCGGGCCTGGGGAGTTCTGCTTGGTGGAGGGGGCCGACATCCTGCCATTCAGCTTTTTCATTGAGGAAATCATCCTTTTCAACTGGAACCGGGCATACCCAGCCGACCGGCATTTCCCTATCGACATCCATAATGGGAAGTGGCGCTGTGTTTCCCAGGAGGTTTTCACTGGCAGCTCCCATGAAAAAATTATCATGGAGGTTTACAGGAAATGAAAAACAGGGCAAGGCTTTTATCCCTCATGTTGGCCCTGGCGCTGGTTTTCAGCGGGTGTGAACCGCTAGGCACGGAACCGGCTGCCAACAGCGCGGCTTCCATCGTCGTGGAGACGGCTGCGCCCACGCAGTCCCCCTCCCCAACTGCCACGCCTACCCCTACACCTTCGCCCACGCCCGTCCCCACGCCTGCCCCTGTTTCCGTTGACTTGGCAGGCATACCCGCCTATGATGGCGCGGCCTATGTGGAGGTAAACGGCAATGCGCCTTACTTCATGGAGGACAACTATACAGAGGTTTCCTTTGAAAGCTACTCCGAGCTGGACAGCCTGGGCCGCTGCGGCACAGCCTTTGCCTGCATTGGCGAGGACATTATGCCAACGGAAGAACGGGGGGAAATCGGCCAGGTAAAGCCCAGCGGCTGGCATACTGTGCGCTATGACGGCATAGTGGACGGCAACTACCTTTACAACCGCTGCCACCTGATAGGCTACCAGCTTTCCGGCGAAAACGCCAACACGCAGAACCTTATCACCGGCACCCGGTATCTCAATATAGAAGGTATGCTTCCCTTTGAGAATATGGTAGCCGACTATGTAAAAGAGACGAAAAACCATGTGCTGTACCGGGTTACACCTGTCTTTGACGGGGATAACCTGCTGGCAAACGGCGTGTTGATGGAGGGCCGCTCCATGGAGGACGGGGGCGCGGGCATATCCTTCTGTGTGTTCGCCTATAACGTGCAGCCCAGCATCCGCATTGATTATACAGATGGGGAAAGCGCCTACATCGAACCGGCACCTGCCCCGGAACAGGAACCTGTCCAGCCAGTAGGTTCCGAATACATCTTAAACACCAACACAGGCAAATTCCACCGCCCCGGCTGTTCCAGTGTGGACAAAATGAAAGAAGCCAATAAGCAGCATTTCACGGGAACACGCGACGAAGTGACTGGCATGGGATATGATCCTTGCAAGAGATGCAATCCATAAAAGCCTTATAAATAAAGCATTTACTTGATCTCCTGTTCCAGCCCATCAAACTCTGGGGTTGAAAAAAATACACCCAGCGTAATGTTTAACCCATCGCACAATTTCTTGATTGTGACTGTACCGGGGTTCTGGCTCTCCCCGTTCAAAATGCTCTTGATGGTGGCCTGTGGGACAGCCGATATGTTAGCCAGCCCATTTGGTGTGATTTCCCTTTCCTGGCATAGCTGCCGTATCCTTTTGGCTATCGCCTCCTGTGTGTTCATGTAAAAATGCCCCCTCTCGTATCAAATAAATGATACGGGATAGGAATTTCTTATGTTAGTGATATTTCACTATTTCGGGATATATGCTATGCTTTTTTTGAGGGGCAAGATTAACCCCCCGCTATTTCACCCCTCAAATGGGATGAAAAGGCTGCTTACAACGATTTTACCTAGAAAACGGAGGGACTGCCATGCCTACATTCAGTGAAAACTTTGGCACGATGCTGCACAGCAGGCGCTTAAAACGGAAGTTAAGCCAGCAGCAGGCAGCGGAAGCCCTGGGGATACGCATGTCCGCGTATGCCTATTTTGAGGCAGGGAAATTCATGCCGGAAATGAAAATGCTTCCTGCCCTTAAAAAACTCCTGCGCATACCAGCAAAGGCTTTCCTTCACCCCGAGCGGTATATCTGCAAAAGAGTCCTTCGGAAATGGGAAAAGAAAAACAAAAAAGAAGAAGGATAAAAGAATATCCAGGGAGGCACTATATGGCTACTTGCTGCTTTTTATGCCAAGACCCCGTGTACGATAACGATATAGAAGAACGGCTGGACAACGCTATCGCCAAGGTCGTACAGGAAAACGATACAGTCAGGTTCCTGTTATACGGTTGTTGGGATATTTCGTCCAGGCGCTTCCATGACCTGTTTGCCGCTGCCGCCTACCGGGCCAAGCTGGCAAACCCACACAAAGAAATCCGCTTATCCCTTGTTGTCCATGATACGGAAAAGGGGCAGGTACTAAGCGCCCTGCAAGAATGGCGGTATCCCCTGCCGTCCTTTATGCTTGATGAAATCCTCTCGCCGCCTGCGCCCCAGGGCATTAAGGATGGCGTGGCCATAGAAAAACGGATGCAGCGTTGGATGATAGGGCAGGCGGACTATGTTTTTACCTATCTCTATGACTGCCTGCATGAAGCCGACAGCCATGCCCTGGATTATGCGCTTAAAATCGGGAAGGCCATTGTGGACTTGACCTCCCCCGCAACCTATGCCCTTATCCGGGAAAAGTATTCCATCCTTCCGGAAAGGAAAAGAGAGGCGATGGAACTCCGGCTGGAGGGGAAAACAGCCTTGGAGATAGCGGAGGTGCTGGGGACGGGAAGGAGCAGGCCCCAGCAGTTGATATACGAAGGGTCGAGGGCCATACGCGAAAAATTGCGAGGCAGGGAATACAGGCCAGTTGAAGAGGCTTGTACGGTTTTCATGCTAGGCCCCGCTACCTATAAATCCTTAAACGCTTTTGATAAAACGGTCAATTATCTTGCCCGTGAAAAAAATGTCCAAACCTTTTTTGTCGCCCCCAATTTTTCCATGTCCCCCTTTAGGTTCGTTTTAGAAAAACACATACCCGCAAGCAATGTGCAGATGTTATGTCTCGGGGATTGCCCCGGCTCCTTGGATACAGGGCATTTTGACCTTGAAACTTTTCTCACAGAAAAAACAGCGCCTTGCTTGTTGGATGAACCCGCCCTTGCTCAAGTTGCTGCCCCTTACCGTATTAGCAATCTGCGCTTCTGTCCGCCAGAGCTTGCCAAACAAATCCGGGAGGCATTCATGGCAACAGGGCAGGTGCCGTTTTTCTGTGACTTAGGGAAACCGTCTTCTGAAAGTCTTATTTAGTTGGTTGTTGCCTAAAACCAAGGTGAAGATTATAATAAAAATATAGAGCTTGTAGAGCAACATAGCGGCTTTTGTTTTTATCCTTTTGAGTTGGGGGCAGCTACATGAAAATCGTAAGCTGGAACGTCAACGGCCTGCTGGCCTGCATGGAGAAAGGCGGCTTTTTCCCCATTGCCCGTATGCAGCCGGACATCGTGTGCTGCCAGGAGGTCAAGACGCACCAGCAGCCGGAGGTGCTGCCCGGATACCACCACTACTGGAACCCCAGCCAGCGGCAGGGTTACGCCGGGGTGCTTACCATGAGCCTGCGGGAGCCGCTTTCCGTCCGCCGGGGGCTGGGCGTCCCTGAGCTGGACCTGGAGGGGCGGCTTTTGACGCTGGAATTCCCCTCCTTTTTCCTCCTGAACGCCTACCTCCCCAATTCACAGGATGGGCCGCACCGCCGCGCATACCGGAGCGCGTGGGACGCGGCCTTTTTTGATTTTGTGCAGAAGCTGGGGCAGGAAAAAACCGTATTGATCTGCGGCGATTTCAACGTCACCTGCTCCGCCATCGACATTTTTCCGGGCAATACCCGGCTCATGTGGGCCGAAACAGGGTATATGTCAGAAGAACGGGCGGCGCTGGAAAAGCTGCTGGGAAGCGGGTTTGTAGACGTTTACCGTTGGTTCCATCCCGGGCAATCCGGGACTTACACCTGGTGGAGCCACCGTTTTAACAAGCGCAGCAAGGATGACGGCTGGCGGCTGGACTACTTCCTGATTCCCAGGGAAGCCGTTAAAAAAATAACCGCCGTTACCCATCATACAGATTTGCTTGGTTCAGACCATTGCCCCATAGGGCTGGACATACATCTGTCCTGGCAGGCCACGCAGCCCTATGAAAAAGGGCAGATACGGCAGAAGCGCCCCCAAATCGACTTCCCGGACGAATACTTGGCCGCGCTGTGGGAGCAAACAGATTGGGAGGAAGCGGAAGAAACTCTGGCAAGCCTGCAAAGAGAGCTGGCTTTAGCGGCTGTCCGCAGGGACAGGGAGAAAATCACAGCTTTACAGAAGCGCATTGTCCGTTTGCCAATATGTAAGGCCCTGGCTGTGCGCCGGGTGTGCGCAGGCCATTCCGGACCAGGACTGGACGGGGTAAAATGGAAAACCCCCGCCGACAAAATGCGTGCCGCCTTGCTTCTGGATTCAGCCGGATACCGGGCACAGCCTTTGCGGAATATCAAGGTACACTCGAAAGCCACGGGCCGCGACCGCATGATGGGCCTGCCCACCTTCTTTGACCGGGCCATGCAGGTGCTTTACGGCTTCTCCCTCCTCCCCGTACTGGAAGCCTGGGGGGACAAAAAATCCTTTGCGTTCCGGGAGGGGCGCTCCATGCAGGACTGCCACGCCTATATCCTGCAAGCCCTGCAGGGCCGGGATGCGCCGGAGCTTGTGGTGCTGGCCGATGTACAGGCGTATTACGCACATGTCCAACACAGGTGGTTGATGGAGCACACACCCATGGACAAGAAGGTGCTGGGGGAATTCCTGCGGACCGGGTATGTGTTCGCCGGGGAACTGTTCCCACAGGAAGAAGCCGGGATTTCCCTGGGATCCAATATCTCTCCAGCCCTTGGGAATTTTGTGCTGGACGGCTTGCAGGCGTACATTTATAAAGAAATATACGGTTCGGGGCCGGTTGACTATAAAAACGGCGGGCTTGTGCGCTTTGCCGATGACATCCTGATTACAGCCCGGACGGAACAGGACGCGGCGCAGATCCTCACCATTGTGGCAGGCTTCCTCAGCCAAAGGGGCCTCATGCTTTCGAAGGAAAAAACAAAAGTTGTTTCTGTCCATGACGGCTTTGACTTCATGTCCCACAACTACCAGAAGCGTGACGGTTGGATTTATACAGCCCCTTCCCGCGCGGCCATCGACCGGTGCAGGCAGGAAATGCATGAGCTTATCACTACCCACAAACGTTCCCAAAGGGAGCTGATTGAATCCATAAACCGTAAGCTCACCGGCTGGGCTACCCACCACCGCTATACAGACGCAAGGGCGGCGTTTGCGGAAATAGATGAATATGTAGACAAGCTGCTGCACCAGTCGGCCTACTCCAAGCACTCCAAAATGTCTGAGAAAAAGGTTGACAGCCGGTATTGGTTCCAGACCCCGGCAGGGGCCAGCTACTATGCCCTGCCAAACAGCCGCCACATCCATGTGAAGCACCTGGCCGACGTACCTATAGTAGAAGCCTATGAAAAGCTGGATGTGCACAAAAACCCTTATGTGGACAGGGAATACTTCCAGCAGCGCCATGACAGGCAGGCTACCGAAAAAATGATAGGGAAGTACCGCACAGTCTGGAAGCGCCAGGAAGAGCGGTGCTATTACTGCGGCAGGCCCATCCTGCCCGGCCAGCCCCGGACAGTGGCGCCGGTTGACTTGGAACAAGGGCCGCTGGTTTCCAACCTCGCATACATCCACACGGCCTGCAACGCCAATGAATTACAGGTGCGGGAGGTGCTGGGGGACATAATGGTTTACAGCCCCAGGGAACTGCTGGAAGCCGTGCAGGAAATCAAAACGGTGGGCCAGCCGGAACCGGGACGCAAAACAAAGGGCGCCATTGGCGACAGATGGATACATATGCCGCTGAAACGGTGGTTTGCCCAGCAAAAGGCGGCTTCTATCACGCTGACCTTTGCAGAACTGGAAAAAATCGACCAAAGGCCCCTGGCCCCCTCTGCCCGGAACAGCCGGGCCAACTGGTACACCCGGCCCGACAAAAACGCTATGGCAGAAGCGTGGGTGACAGAAGGGTATAAAATATTGCGGTTGAGCCTGGAAAAAGAAAAGGTGACGTTCCATCGTGTCCTGGACGGTGCGTCCCATGTGAAGCCGCCTAAATGGCTGGCGGAAGGGAAGATACCCGATGAGGCCAGGGCTGAGATAGAAGGGTTTTTGGCATATATTCAAGGAAAATACGGCCTTTAAGGTATATATGACAGGGCATTTTACGCCCGTCGTGGTGAGTTACCGCGATGGTAAATACTACATCGTGGACGGGCAGCACCGTATCGCTGCCATGCGCAAGATGAACGGTGGCAAGGATGTAATTGTGCCCTGCCTGGTCTATACGGGCCTTACATACGCCCAAGAGGCCGAAATGTACGTCAAGCTGGACAGGGCAAAGGGGCACCTTAAACTTGCTAGTGAGATAAAGGCCAGCTTGGAATCCGGCGCGGATGCAATGGTTTTGGACATTGACAAACGCATTTCTGAAGGCGGTTTTACCTGGGCATTGGACAGGCCCACCGGCGCGGCCTATGAAATCCAGCCCGCCAGGGCCGTAAAGAGCGCCTATAAACTGCTGGGCGGGCCAGCCTTTTCCCGTATGCTGGAGCTGCTGGCCGGGGCCTGGCATGGCTCCCAATCCTCCTTAAAATCCGGCATGATTGCGGGTATGGCGCTGTTCCTCAAGACCTATGAAACGGAAATTGACGATTACACCTTTGTGGCCCGGCTGTCCCAGGTAGACCCCTTTGACATCGCCCAGCTTGCCCAGGTGGATTTTACTACGGACAGGCGCAATCTCCGTTATGCCCGTGTTATTCGCAAAAAATACAACGCCCACCCTGGCGGGAAAAAGCTGCGCTACCGCTTCAAAGATTAGGAGGGACTTTCCATGAATCAAACCATTACTGAAACCAGCGGAACACTGGTAGATATCCGTGACGTGCATGTTGACCCCAGCTTGCCAAAAGAAGAACGCATACGCGAATATGTCCGTCAAATCAAAAACCCCTATTGTTTCAAGTGCGGCACGTTCACCATCCATGCCCGCTTTGCCAAGGACGGCCCCACCTTAGAAGATTGCCTGAAACAAATTTTACTGTAAAAACCGGTTGACTTTCCCGAAAGCTGTGTGCTATACTGAGTGCGGAAAAAGAATTGAATACAGTCGTTCGGTTGAAAAAATTTTTTCAACCAGTGGGCGTTGCCCACTAAAGATTTTCTTTTCAAGAAAATCTTACGACTCGTTTAACCCCAACACTTTCTATTGTAATTAGATTTGTAAGTGTTTGGGTTATATGGTCAAACCTGAATCACTCTTTGGTTTACTGGGAAAGTCCGTAAATCTCAAAGGAGTGATTTTTTCATGCGATTTTTAGCGACTGCTTACCTGCGGCTTTCCTACACGGACGACCACAGTGCGGAGAGTGACAGCATCACGAACCAAAAGAAACTGGTGGAGGATTTCGTATCCGCCCACCCGGACATTAAACTGGTGGCCGAGAAAGTGGACGACGGTTATAGCGGTATTTTGTTTGCTGGGGTGAGATAACGTAACCGTTTTTGAATGGTACGCTATCTTGCCCCAGCATTTTGCTTTTGGCCCTAAACGACAACGCTTTTGACATCAGCGCCGATCTGCCTGAAATAAGAAACGCTTTCCGTGGGCTGGTCGCCGGTGTCTACCTTGCCCACCAAGCTGTAAAAGATTTCGATTTTGCGGGTGTTGGTGTTCTTGTCCAATTCGTAGATCAAAATACGGTCGATAAACTCATGGACATTCTCATAAGTCAATTCGCTGATCTCCGTGTACCGGCGTACCAGGGCGACAAACCTTTTCACATCGGCGCTGCGCTCGGCGGCGGTGTCGATCTCCTTTTTCAACTCCGCGGCCCGCTTTGTCAGTTCCCGCTTCTCGTCCTCATAGCCGGAAGTCAGAAACACAAACTGTTCATTCGATAACCGGCCCAATGCGTTGTCCTCGTACAGTTTGCGGAATAAAAGGTTGATCTCGCCCAGCCGGGCTTCCGCCTTGTCAAGCTCCTTGCGCTGGTGGCCCAGCGCCTTTTTCATAGCCTGTTCGCTGCACTCGGTAGCGGTCTGAATAAACTCCTGCTTATGCCCTTTCACATAGGACATGACACGCTGCAAATCGGCCAGGACAAGTTCTTTCAGCACACTTTTTCGGATGTAGTGCGTCGTGCAGAGAAAATCATTTCTGGCCCGGTTGCGATAATTGCCGCAGGTATAAGCGTGTTTCCGCTCCGGCGTTCCGGCTCCTTTTTGGAGATACATTTTATAGCCGCAATCCCCGCAGAACAGCAGCCCGGAAAACAGGTCAATTTCATCAGACTTGGTAGGGCGGTGGCGGGTGGCGATGCGCTTTTGGGCAAGTTCAAAGGTTTCCTCGTCAATCAGCGGTTCGTGGGTGTTGGGGAAGAAATACCGCTTGTCCCCCGCATTTTTTCGCGTCTTTTTGGACTTATACGACACCTTGTAGGTTTTCGCCGTAATGGTATGGCCCAAATATTCCTGCCGGGTGAGAATATCATACAGTGTTTTGTCCGGCCAGTTGTACCAGGCGTTTTGTTGAGGACGTGGATGCTGTGTTCTTCCTGTCCGGCGGTAGCGGAGTTCTCCAACAGTCAAAATCTCGTTGTCCCGCAGCCAGTTTTGAATTTCACACATACGGTCGCCCCGCACATACATGGCGAAAATCTGCTTGACAACATGGGCCGTTTCCGGGTCGGGGATAAGGTGATTGCGGTTGTTCGGGTCTGCGATATATGATCTGCGTCGGCATCTATGCGGTGCTGGTGCAGGGTATCGCCACCAGCGGCGACATCAGCGCGGCAATCTGGACGTGCATGGGTTATACGGTGCTGCTGTGCTTTACGCTGTTCAAGACCGGAAGCCTCGCCAAAAGTGTGTTCTCCGCCCACTAAAACGAAAGGAGGCCCCCTGATGGCCTATGTACCTGTACCGAAGGACCTGACGAAAGTGAAAACGAAAGTCATGTTCAATCTCACCAAGAGGCAGCTGGTCTGCTTCAGCGGCGGGGCGCTGGTCAGCGTTCCGCTATTGCCGAACGGTGCGGCGAAAACTGAATACACAGAAACGGTCCGCCAAGTGCGGACTGTTTCTTTTGAAGGGAGGGACCGCCAATGGCAACTACCCGCATTATGTCCCTGCACACTGGCAAGGGCCGGACTGTGGCCAAGGCTATCAACGACATCATTGACTATGTGGAGAATCCTGACAAGACGGACGGCGGCAGACTGATCTCCAGCTACCAATGCGACAGCCGGATCGCGGACGCGGAGTTTTTGTTTGCCAAGCGGCAGTACCTCGCCAGGACCGGCAGGAAGCGCGGGGCCGATGATGTGATCGCCTACACCATCCGGCAGTCCTTCGTCCCCGGCGAGATCACCCCGGAGGAGGCCAACCGCCTGGGCTATGAGCTGGCCCGCCGTTTCACCAAGGGGAAACACGCCTTTATCGTCTGCACCCATGTAGACAAAGCCCACATCCATAATCACATCATCTGGAACTCCACCACTCTGGACCATGACCGGAAATTCCGGGACTTTCTCGGTTCCGGGCGGGCGGTGCGGCGGCTGAACGACACCATCTGCGTCCAGAACGGCTACTCCATCGTGGAAAATCCCAAGCGCCGGGGCAAGAGCTACAACAAGTGGCTGGGGAGCAAACCGCCCTGTCACCGGGACCGGCTTCGCATGGCGATTGATGATGCCCTCGCACGGAAACCCGCCGACCTGGATGCGCTGCTGAAGCTGCTGCGGGACGCTGGCATAGAGGTCTCGCCCCGTGGTAAATCCATCCGGCTGAAAGCGCCGGGTCGAAAGAATTTCGTCCGGCTGGATGAGGACAGCATGGGGGCGGACTACTCTATTCCCTCGCTGCTGGCCGTCCTCGCCGGGGAGAAACAGCACACTCCGCTTTCAAAAAATATCCGCCGCGCAGATCCGCCGAAGGTAAATCTGCTGGTGGATATTCAAGCCAAGCTCCAGGCGGGCAAGGGGGCCGGGTACGCAAGGTGGGCCAAGACCTTCAATCTCAAGCAGATGGCGCAGACGCTGAACTATCTGACGGAGCATGGCCTACTGGACTATGTCGACCTCGCCGCCAAAGCGGACGAAGCTACCGGGCGCTATCACGAATTGTCTGCCACAATCAAGGCGGCGGAGCAGCGCATGGCGGAGATCGCCGTACTGAAAACGCACATCATCAACTATGCCAAGACCCGCGAGGTCTATGTGGCCTACCGCAAGGCCGGGTACTCGAAAAAATTCAAGGCCGAGCATGAGAGTGACATCCTGCTGCATCAGGCGGCAAAGAAATTTTTTGATGAATCCGGGCTGAAAAAGCTGCCTACCGTCAGGAGCTTACAGGCTGAATATGCCGCGCTGCTGGCGGAGAAAAAGGCGGCTTACGCCGATTTCCGCAAGGCGCGGGAGGATATGAAGGAGCTGCTGACCGTCCGGGCTAACGTGCAGAAGCTCATGGGCTATGAGGCCCAGGAGCAGGAAAAGGAAGCGGACCGCCGGGAAGAGGAACGCTGATTTTTCCACCGTTCCAGAGGGCCGCAGGCCCGTCAAAAAAGCGTTCCGAAGGAACGCGCAGCCAGCCCAAAGGGGTCCCCGCGCAAGCTCAGCGAAGCGGGTTGCGTGGGGAGAGGACGAGCAACGGAGTGAGTGAGCCTTGCCGCTTGCGGCGAGGCGAAGGATACGGAGTTTGTGAGGCCGATGGGGCTGTTCAAAGGGGTTTGGGGGCGCTGCCACCAACAAGCAGATTGGACCTCCCGCCCACGGCGGGAGGTCCAATTTCGCATCGTGGGTCCCACGATGCCCTGCTTGCCCGTTTCTCCGGTCCATCCCTTGCTGGGTTGGTAGAAAGAAATCAAAGGTAGCTCACTAACAAATGTACGAGGGCAACTCAGATTTTTTGCAAAATTAAGACCGCAGTAGTATTGACATTCTTCCAAGACTGTGGTAGTATAACGTCGTGGCCACTACTATGGTCTTAAAAAGGAGGTGCTACCGAATGGAAACTAAACTGTTTGCTTCTGAACTGAAAGTAATGTCTGTCCTTTGGCGCGATGGCGATGTTCCTGCGAAGTATATCGCTAAACTGCTGACCGAGGAATTGGGTTGGAATGTGAATACGACCTATACCTTGATTAAGCGGTGCATCAAAAAGGGCGCGATTGAACGCTCCGATCCCGGTTTCATGTGTCACGCTATTGTGCCGCAGACAGAAATACAGGAGGCAGAAACAAACGAACTGATCGACAGGGTGTATGACGGATGTGCGGACAAACTGTTTGCGGCTTTGTTGGGGCGAAAAAAGTTGAGCGCCGAGCAAATTGAAAAGCTGAAACAGATTGTTGGCGACTTGGAATGAGGTGATGCAAATGAGCCTGTTGCAAATGAGTTTTGCGGGAGGCGTGATGATTTTGGCAATCACCGTCATTCGTACCTTGGCAATCAACCGTCTCCCGAAAAAGACCTTTTTGGTGCTTTGGGGAACAGCCGTTGTGCGCCTGCTGCTCCCGTTCTCTTTCCCCTCTGCATTTAGTGTCTATTCATTATTAGGCAGTCATGTATCAGGAATAGACGTTGCAGAAAGCCCCCTTGCGGTTGCGTTGATGCCGGTCGAAGTAGCTGGGCAAAAGGCTACAATGTCCACAAATATAATTTCTGTTTGGGTGGTTGTTTGGGCCGCTGGTGCATTGATTTTTGCTTTGGTTTTTGGCGTAGCATATTGGAAGTGCCGACAAGAATTTCAAACCTCATTTCCAGTAGAAAATGCCTTCATTAGAAGCTGGCTGAATAAGCATCAACAGAAGCGCCCAATTTCCGTTCGGCAGTCCAGCCGGTTTTCTGCTCCGCTCACCTATGGCGTATTTCACCCCGTAATTCTGATGCCAATATCTACTGAATGGGCTAATACAAAGTCACTTCTATATGTTTTGGAGCATGAATATGTGCATATCCGGCGGTTTGACAGCATTACAAAATTAGTGTTGATTGCGACGGTGTGTGTGCATTGGTTTAATCCCTTGGTTTGGGTTATGTATATCCTTGTGAACCGGGATATTGAACTATCGTGCGACGAAGCAGTGGTGCATCTTTTTGGGGAGAACACAAGAGCGGCTTATGCGCGGACACTCATTAGCATGGAAGAAACTCGGAGCGGCTTTGCTCCCTTGTGCAGCAATTTTAGTAAAAACGCGATTGAAGAAAGGATAACCGCAATTATGAAAATCAAAAAAGCATCTATTTTCTCTCTTGTTCTGGCACTGGCCCTGGTTTGTGGAGTAACCACGGCATTTGCAACCTCCGCAAATGCACAGCAGGCTGATCCCGTGGAGCAGAACGACAATATCAACATTGTGGGTAAACCGGCCTCCGCTCCGCAGATTGCGGACACCTTTGGAACTTTTTTCAAAGATGATGGCAAGACCGCTGGATTTGATACAAGTGAGGCTCTAATGGCAACCCCGGTGCAGTCTGGCGACATTTATGGTGCGCCCGTAGACAAAACCGATGCTGAAACAAATGGTCTGCCCGATAGCAATGTAATCTATTTTGACACCGAAGCCCAGCGCGACGAACATTTTCGCGCTCTGGATGCAAACACAGAAAAAGGGCTGAATCGCTATGCGGGCTTTGAAACCATGTATGCTGGCATAGACACCTCCGCACCTATCACCTATATCGTGAAGTAAGTACCCGCAGTTCTGATAAACAACGGGCATAGCCACCTAATGGCGGCTATGCCCGTTTACCATCAAGGGGTACAGCCTATGTTCAACAATCTTCTAAAGAGGTCTGAAACGGTTACTAACTATGTCAAATAGGTGCTATTGTTTTGGAAAGTACCTTCCCCAAAAGTACGTTCTTGCTCTCCTTTTTATAAGATGGTATGTTTATTGCAATTACAACGAAAGGAAACCTCTTATGAAAAATGTAGAGATCGGGCCGATTCGTCCACCCTCTGAAAGTAGCAGCCTGCTGGTTCGCGTCACACGGGGATGTCATTGGAACAAATGCTATTTCTGCGGCCTCTATAAATCTATGCAGTTTTCCATGCGGCCCATCGAGGAAACCATAGAAGATATAGCGAGACAGGCCCAGTTTTACAAAGGGAGAAATTTCACATCCTGCTTTTTGCAGGACGGCGATGCGCTGGTTCTAAAAACCGACTATCTGCTCCGAATACTGGATGCTCTTAATCATCATTTCCCCAGCCTGCAATACATTACAACCTATGCTCGTGCCGACAGTATCACCCGCAAGACATTATCGGAATTGCAGGCCCTTCGGCAAGCTGGTCTGAATCATCTTTACTGCGGGATGGAAACCGGCTCCAATCAGATATTGAAACTCATTAACAAGGGTTTTGAAGCGGATACAGTGGTGCAAAGCGGCTGCATGGCAAAAGAGGCCGGTATGATTTTGTCCGAGTTTATTCTGCTGGGAATCGGCGGCAGAGAACTGTCCGAAGAAAATGCCTCTGCCACTGCCGAGGCGCTGAATATCATCCGTCCCGATTACATCCGCGTTCATGCCACTGGCATAAAGCCGGAATCCAAGTTGGGCGAGTTTGTCCGAAACGGCTCATTTACTTTACAATCAGAGGAAGAAATCGTAGAGGAACAGAAACTATTTTTGCAATGCCTTCAACCAATGGACAGTTTCTATGTGAACGAGCATATCATAAATTTGCTTTTGGAAGTACGCGGCAATTTGCAGACAGACAAAACGAAAATGCTCTCCATGATTGAATGCTTTTTACAACTCCCGCCGGATGAAAAGCTCCTGTTCGCAGTTGGCAGGCGGCTGAATATCTTCCTTCTGCTGGACGATTTGAAAAAGCCTGTTTTGCGTCAACAGGCTACAGAAAGTATGCAGAAGATTTTGAATCAGAATCCTAACACCGATTTTATGGTACTATGTAACTATATACGGCAGTCACAAATTTGATCGAATACAAAAATGGGCATAGCCACCCAACGGCAGCTATGCCTATTTATTATGCCCCGGCGTTACAACATGGCGCTTGAACATCCAGCCCGTCCATATAATTGGTTCCCCATTGACACATAGCATCCAGAACCGGGACGATACTTTCCCCAAAGGCCGTCAGAGAATACACCGTTTTGGGAGGCTTCTCAGGAATTACCTCTCTATGCACCATACCGCAGTTCTCCAAATCATGGAGCTGTTGAGAAAGCATTTTGGGTGTGGCACTTGGAATCCTTCGTTGCAACTCCATATAGTGGAGAGGGCAATCTACCAGATGCCAAAGGATCAATGGCTTATATTTCCCGCCAATCAGCGATAGAGTTGCCTCAACAGGGCAGTTGAATTGCGTTTGTTTCATGGAATCACCTCTTGAAAATTATATCATATCGTTGCGATTAGGAAAAGGACTTACTTTTTGGGAAGTACCTACCTAAAAAGTGCAATCTTGTGTAGATTACTGAATGTTGCTAAAATCATTGCAGATGGCATTCTCCGTTATCAGCCATCAGACTATTTTAGAAAGGACAACATATCATGGATTTCATTACGATTGCGAAAACTCGCTGCTCCATCCGCAGCTACACCGACAAGAGGGTGGAGCCGGAGAAGCTGGAGAAAATTTTGGAGGCCGCTCATGTGGCCCCTACCGCCGCCAACCTCCAGCCGGTTCACCTGATTGCCGTCCAGAGCGAGGACGGGCTGGCGAAGATTGGCAAAGCCGCCAACATCTACGGTGCGCCCCTGGCTATCATTGTCTGTGCCGACCATAACAAAGCATGGGTGCGGCCCTTTGACCAAAAGCAAACCGGGGACATTGATGCCTCTGTTCTGACCGACCACATGATGCTCCAGGCCACGGAACTGGGCCTGGGCAGCGTGTGGGTGTGCTACTTCAAGCCGGATGTCCTGCGCCGGGAGTTCGGCCTCCCCGCCAATCTTGAGCCGGTAAATATCCTGGTAATCGGCTATGCAGGGGAGAACTTCACCGACCCGGAGCGGCACACTCAAACACGAATCCCTGTGGACGAATTAGTTTCCTACGAAAACATTTAAGCTGCTTACACCAGGAGGACTACCCTCCTGGTGTAAATCTTTCATAGATTACTCAGGCAGTATTCTTTCTTCTCCAAAAGGATTGATATAGTCAGGCGGACAAAGATGTGCCTCGCTCCATATCATCATTTGGTTCAAAATCGGGGTGAAGCTCTGCCCCAGCTCCGTTAAGGAATACTCCACCTTGGGGGGAATTTCCTTGTAAATCTCTCGGTGCAAAAATCCGTCTTGCTCTAATTCACGGAGCTGCTTTGTCAATGAGGACTGGGTAATCCCGTCCAGGCGGCGCATGAGCTGACCAAAGCGTTGAACTTTATAAAATGCGATATACCACAAGATCAGGATTTTCCACTTGCCGCCCAAAACCGCCTGCACACTGGTCATTGGCACACAGCGGGCCATCATATCCTGCGTTTGAAATTTATTCCCAGCCATAGCTCTATCTCCCTTCGCTTCTTTATAGGTAGTATATACCATCTCAATTTCAAAATCAATGTAGGCCACAAAATTAGTATTAGTACAGAAAACAATACTACTACTAAAAAAGTTGCGTACTTGAATTTAACTGTTGCCGGTTGTACCATGATGGCAACAGGAAATTCCTGATTGATTTTGAAAAGGAGATATGATCTATGCACTTTGATGGAACAATCTGGCGTCCGCCCTATGAGGCCGCATCCCTGCTGATCCAGGTTACTGCGGGCTGCACACACCACTCCTGCAAATTCTGTACGCTATACGAGGATTTACCGTTTAAGTTCAGAATGTCCCCGCCGTCCGAGGTGGAGGAAGATTTGGCTGCGGTGAGCCGCTACTGCCAGGACGCCCCCTGGTTCCGGGTTTTCTTCACTGGCGCAAATCCCTTTGTTCTGACCACCGACAAGCTGAAAACACTGGCGCAAATGGTGAAGAAGTATTGTCCCAACTATTCGTCCATTGGCTGCTTCGGCAGGATCACCGACGTTACCAACAAAACCGTGGATGAATTGAAAGAGCTTCGCGCTTTGGGATATAACGGACTTACCTTTGGCGTTGAAACGGGCGATGACGAGGCGCTGGCCTTTATGAACAAGGGTTTCCGGGCCGGTGATGTCCTTGAACAATGCAAAAAGTTAGAGGCCGCTGGCATCAGCTACAACTTCTTCTATCTCACCGGCATTTCCGGCGCTGGCCGGGGTGAAATCGGCGCAAAGGCCAGCGCAGAGCTTTTCAATCAGCTTCACCCACAAATCATTGAATCGTCCATGCTGACGATTTACAAGACCTCCGAACTGTACCAGGAAATCCAGCGCGGCACATGGAAAGAGGAAGGGGAAATTGAAAAGCTGGCGGAACTGAAAGCCCTCGTTGAAAATCTGAGCATTGACACCCGGATTGTAACAGACGGCGCATCCAACTTGATCCAGGTTCGCGGCCACCTTCCTGCGGACAAGGAAAAGCTGGTTGAATATTTGAATCACCTGATTGAAACCGCTGATGAAGCAGCGCTGCGGGAGTACCGCGTCAATCTGCGGCATCTGTAAGAGGCCCACCCAAATCGCTGACTGGCAGCATGGCGGATTATTTGGGATGAACTATCCGCACAAATATTTTTTATTCTTCCGGCTCACGAAGCTACTACGTCAGGGTCTTGGTGGTTATCTTTTTCCATTGAACAAGAGCCAGTGGGCAAGGCAATCCTTACCCACTGGCTTCCTATTCTATCTCATTCTTTTATGATGGTATCCATTAGTTCATATGACATAGCGCGAATTGAGGCCAGGATCAATCGCCGTACTTGTTCCGGGCAAGCCCGGTAAAGCCCTGCAATTTCCTGGATTTCGCGCTCAGACTGTTCATCTGCCGGATTGAAGATTGCGTCAAAGGAAGTGCCAAGCGCCGTTATGATCGTGTAAAGCACCTCGAATGACGGATTCGCTTCTCCTTTTTCAATGCCTGCGATATGACGGGTGGAGAGCTTTGTCAGCTCCGCCAACCGTTCCTGTGTGTATCCTCGTTCCTTTCGAATCGCCCTTAACCGCGCCCCACCGTTTACCAAGACATCATTCGGCATAATTTTTCACCTCTACTGTATTGTATAGTTCGGAAAGTGTAAAATGAATCCCTGCACGCTTCCGACTATCAAGCAATATAATTCCGATTTTCGCCGAACTTTTCAAGAAAAACGATTCTGGGAGGCTGTCAAAAAAACGGCAGCTTTGCGGAACGCTTCTGTGCGCTCAAACACCATAGCCGCCGGTATAGGAGATGGCTATGGTGCTTTTGTTTTATATAGTGGAGTTGTTCCGACTACTCCAGATAGGTGAATTGTCAAAAAAATCCTTGCGGCGGGTACAACCTATTCTACCTGTCAATCGGAACTGTATAGGTATATAAGCAAGAACTATCATACAGGCACACAGCAGAAGACTGGGTACTCAATGGAAGTACCCGGCCTTCTGCTGTGTCGAATCTTGGGGAAGAAAGTAAACTCCTGCGGGTGTCGCGGCCCGCCTGACCTCCATTTCGATTCTCTGCCCGCAAGTTCCCACAAACGAAATGGAGGAAATTATGTTTGATACCAAGAGCGATTTTGCTTTGAATAAATTTGACAAGGATGCCATCGTCTGCCCCAGCGCCACCGGCGTACATATCCGGCTGACCCGCGAGGACTTTGCCAGTGAGGAAGAATTTCTTCGTTGGAAGGTTTGGTCTGACGGTGACTACCACGACATTGAGAAGGCCGGTCGCGGCTACTACGATTATTGCATTTCCTTGTCCGAGGCCGGGACCACCGGCATCTCCGCCGAGGGCATTTTCATTGCGCCGCTGCTGGAAGCGGAACAGGAGGAACGGCGGGCCGCTCTGCTCCGACAGGTCAAGGAATTGCTGACGGAGACACAGTACCGCCGTCTGTGGATGTACCACGTCAAGGGAATGAATGAAACCCAGATAGCGGAGGCCGAGCATGTGGGCCAGCCGCGAATTTGCCGCTCTCTGCGCCGCGCTATCAAAATTCTTGAAAAAATTTTTCCGGGGGAGGGCCAAAACAGGGGATAAAAACGGCTGATTTTTCGTGTTAGGTGAAAGGTGCGTTTTCCCCCATCACCTTCACGAACCTTCAAAATTGAATACACGGTATTGCAGGCACAAAACTCATGTGAACAGCGGTAAAAGATGCGCCGCCAAGACGCCAGCTCCAGGAGGTGAACGGACAAGCTGGCCGAGCGATCTACGCACTCTTTCAACCGGCCCTGGCAGGCCGGGACGCGATGACAGCATGGCGGATAATGATACTTGCTCACGCCCGTCCACAGACTTGAGACGGAACCCTGCGGCGCACGACACAAGGGCTCCCGGCGAATCAGAGATTCGCTGGGAAAAGCCAGAGCAGCGAAATGAGTGAGCTTTTGCCATTGGGCAAAAGTGAGCGATATGGAGCTTGTGACGGCGTGACGACGCTGCGGAGTTATGACAGCTGTGCCAACAGCGGCCTGCAATATCCCCCCTTCGCCGGGGCTGCGTGGCAAATACGGCGAGTTAGGAAGCAGCTATAATCGAATCAGCCGCGCCGGAATACCGCCCGCCTTATGTTATGCGGACACAGCATTTTCCGGCGCGGCTGCTTTTATGAAAATCATCTGCATTTTGCAGTTTAAGCATCGGTTTGTCTTTAGGACGGAGGTACGCCATGAAAGACGAGACCAAGACCATCACCTCGTACAAGGAAATTCAGATCGGCAAGACGCTGTACCGCGTAACCAGCGTATTCACCGGAGAGAAAGACCTGGGCGAGACCCTGGAGCAGCTGGCGGTCCGCCGCGCGATGGCGGAGCTGGTTCCCTGCCCCGCCGAGTAGCTTTTGACCACCACTCGCGGCTGGCCGCATCCTTGCGTGTCATGCGCTCCCCATTCTATAATAGATACTGCCGGAGCAATCCGGCGGGAGCCATCGCCGCACAGGGTATGAATCTGGCAGGCCGGGAGGTAAAAGAAATGGCAGAGAACACATACAATGTCGGCATTTATTGCAGACTGAGCAACGACGACGAGCGCGACGGGGAATCCGTCAGCATCGAAAACCAGAAGCTCCTGCTTCAACGGTATGTCCGGGAGCGGGGCTGGAACGAGATCGACACTTACATCGACGACGGCTACTCTGGAACGAATTTCCAGCGCCCCGGCGTTCAGCGGCTGATTGAGGACGCGAAGGCGGGACGAATCAATGTGATTCTTGTCAAGGACCTCTCGCGGTTCGGCAGAAATTATATTGAGTTCGGCCAATATACGGACTACCTGTTCCCGTCCATTGGCTGCCGGTTCATTGCTCTTAACAACGGCATCGACACCATGAACAATGATGGAAGTACCGATGTTATGTGCTTTTTGAACCTATTTAACGAATTTTACAGCCGGGATACAAGCAAAAAGGTTAAGGCGGTAAAGAAAGCCTGCGCGGAAAGCGGGAAATATATGGGAACCCATGCCCCCTACGGCTACCAGCGGGACCCCGCCGACAAGCACCGCTTCATCATCGACGAGGAGACCGCGCCCATGGTCCGCCGCATTTTTGCAATGCGGGCCTCCGGTATGGCGTTCCGAAAGATCGCCGTCACCCTCAATGCGGAGGGCATCCAGCCGCCCGGTGAGTTGTACTACCAGCGCCAGGGCCGCACCGACCCCCGCCGCGTCAACCACCTGTGGAACGAGAACACCGTCAAGGTCATGCTCCGCAATGAAGCCTATATCGGGAACATGGTCCAGGGCAAATGCGGGACCCTCTCCTATAAATCCAAGAAGCTGGTGGCAAAGCCCAAGGACCAGTGGATTCGAGTGGAGGGGACCCATGAGCCGATCATCACCCGCGAGATTTGGGATACGGTTGTCAGCATTGACCAGAAAAAGGTGCGGAAGTCCGAGACGGCGGACGGCATCAAAAGCATTTTCACCGGCCTCGTCTACTGCGCGGACTGCGGATTCAAAATGCGGAATCATGTGGAGCGGTTTACCTACAAGGACGGCAGGCCGGGGCGGTACAGCTCGTTCATCTGCGGCAACTACGCCCGCAGCGGCAAGAACGCCTGCACCATCCATACCATCTACGAGGACGTTCTGAAGGAGCTTGTTCTGGCGGACATCCGAGAAAAGGCGCAGTATGCCGAATATGACCGGGAGCGGCTGCTGGCGCGAATCATCCGCATGAAGGATAAGGAACAGCACAGCCGGGTGGCCTCCTGTGAGCAGGAGCTGAAAGTCACCGCCGCCCGCGTCCATGAGCTGGAAAGGCTGATGCAGAATCTTTACGAGGATAAGTGTACCGGCGTGGTCCCGCAGACGGTTTTCCAGACCCTGATGCAGAAGTATGAGACGGAGCGGGCACAGAAAGCCGCCGCCCTCCCGGAGCTGGAGCGCCGGGTCCAGGCACAGCTGGAAAACCGCCACGACGCGGATCGCTGGGCCGGAATCATCCGCCGCTATACCGAGATTACCGAGCTGGATGAAACCATCCTGTTTGAGCTGGTAGACCGTATTGAAGTGGGCGAGGCCAGGAAAGAGGGCAATCTCCGCATTTGCGACATCAAGGTATTTTACCGCTATGTGGGCAATGTGGACGATGCTCTGGTGGCGGAAAGGCAGGCAGTATGAAGCAGATTTACAATGTAGGTATCTACTGCCGTCTAAGCGTGGACGACGCTTCCAACGCGGCAAAGGCCAGAAGCTACATCCCCGCCGATGAATCCACCAGCATTGAGAATCAGCGGGAATTGCTTTCCAAATTCGCTATGTTTAATGGCTGGGTGGAGACCCGGACCTATATTGACGACGGGTACAGCGGAGGAAATTTTCAGCGGCCCGGATTTTTGGAGATGCTGGAGGATGCCAGAAAAGGCGTTATCAATCTGATTCTCGTGAAAGACCTCTCCCGGCTGGGCCGGGACTATGTGGAGGTCGGGCGATACACAGACGCTGTATTTCCCAGCCTGGGATGCCGGTTCGTCTCCGTTCTGGACTGCCTGGACAGCGAGGGCGGCAACACGGATATGCTCCACTTCCGCGCCCTGATGAACGACTACCATCTGCGGGATTTGAGCAGTAAAATCAAGTCCGTCCTGCACAGCAAGAAAGCCAGCGGTCAGTTTATTTCCGCGTATGCCCCCTACGGCTATCGAAAGAGCGCCGGGGACAAGCACAAGCTGGTGACGGACGAGTATGCCACCGATATTGTACGCCGGATATATGCGCTGCGGCTGGCGGGAACGGCCTACGGCCAGATTGCCGCCGCACTCAACCGGGAGGGAATCCCCTCTCCCCGCGTCTACTGGAGCAGGGTCAACGGCAAGGACAGCTGCAAAGCCGCCCAGCTCTGGAGCTACGCAACGGTAAAGGATATTCTCCGCAACCCGGTCTATAAAGGGATGCTGGTGATGAATCACACCGGCACTCGCTCCTACAAGGACCACACGCAGATCAGCAAGCCGGAAACGGAATGGATTTGCCACGAGGCGCTGCATGAGGCCATCATCTCGCCGGAGGATTGGGATGCCGTCCAGAAAATCAACGAGGCGGCAAGCCTCCGCTCTGTGGGCAGGCAGGACCCCGCCCCAAAGCTGTTCACCGGCAAATTGATATGCGCCGACTGCAAAGCCCCCATGAGCGCCAACGCAGAGACCCAGCACCGCAGGAACGGCACAAAGAAACGCTATGTTTCTTATTTCTGCGGGACCTACGGGCGGTCTGGCCGGAGTGTCTGTTCATGGCACAGGATTTATGAGCTGACGCTGGCTGAAATCGTGACTGCGGAAATCAAAGCCCATGCCCAGGCGGTAACAGTGGATGAAGCCGCTGTAGTGGACAGGCTGAAACGAAAGGTTGCCGATTATGACGAGCATCGTCTATCTGCCGTCAGACAGGAGATCGGCAAACTGCGCCGCCGGGTGCAGGAGCTGGAGGCCATTACCGCCAAGCTCTACGAGGACAAGTACAGCGGCGCAGTCAGTGAAAGCACCTTCATGATGCTGACGCAAAAAAACGAACAGGAGCGGCTTGCCAAGGCGGAACGCCTGGAGGCGCTGCTGTCCGAGGTAGACAAAGCGGAAAAGGAGACCGCCGCCATTCATAACTGGACGGCGATTATCCGAAAATATTTAGACTTGCAGGAGCTTGACCGGGCCACCATCGACGAACTGATTGACCACATCGAAATCGGTGAGCGCACCATCGTAGACGGACAGCGGAGGCAGGACATCAAGGTGTTTTACCGCTTCGTTGGTCTGGTTGAGTAAAAGCAATATGCAACGGCATCAAGCACTTTTGTCGAATCCGAGGGCCTTTTGTAGATTCCCCCTCTCAAACAACATAGGTTCTTAAACCAATTCCGCAGGGGGGTAAACTCGTTATCTTCCCTTGCTGTGTCCACACCGTCGTTAATGGCGATATAGCGCACCTCATATTCCGGGAAAATGATTTCGATAAGCTCCCCGGTTTTCAGGTAGTTCCGGCCCAGGCGGGAAAGGTCTTTCGTTATGACCGTCGCCACGTTCCCGGCCTCAACCTCGCGCAGCATGGCTTGCAGCCCCTCGCGCTCAAAACTCACCCCGGAAAAGCCATCATCAACGAAAAAGCGGGTATTCAAAAAGAAATGTTCATCTGCATACCGTTGTAAGATCAACTTTTGATTTTGGATGCTCTCACTCTCGCCTGCCTGCATATCCTCTTGGCTTAACCGGCAATATAAAGCGGTTATCTTGTCTGCCTGCAACATTGTTCCTCCTTTCCGACAGCAGACAAGCATGATATATGTACTGATTACATTATACCATCAACCGCTGTCCTTGTCAGCTCAAAAATATAAAAAGAGCGCCCTATTTCTGGACGCTTCCGGCGTTCTGCTCCATATCCTTGCGGATAAGTTTCTTAATCTTCTTGTCTATGGTGTCGGTCGCTTTCTCGCTGGCCGATGCACAGACAAAATAAGTCGTTTTGCCAATTTTATGCGTCGTTGTGGCACTGATCTGATTTTGCGGCAAAGGACTTCCCCCTTTCGCAAATGAATTGTTCGATTTATGAAATAGCGGCCTGTCCGCTATTCTGATAAAGGGGCATAAAGCGGACGGCTGGCGGCGACCAGCACCACGGGACTTTCACCCCCGCGTGGTTCTCACGCGGCCCTACCCATTGCCTGCGACGCTTTTAACGCTCGGACTGTGGCTGTAAGGGAGTATCGTTAGCGTATGCGCCGCTGATTATAAGCTGCCGGCTTTTCGGTGTAGGCGGTTCTCGCTCTCCCGCAGGATGCGGGGTCATGGCGCACCCACCGATGCGGCGCATACAGAATGTGTCCGTTGCCCTATACTGCGCCGCCGTTATCTTGCGGGCTTTCTTTGTCAAGGTGCAGCGCCGGGCCGGAGGCGGGGGAACATGGAAAGGGTAAGGTGTTCCGCCTGCCCTGCCGGGCCGGTTGCCGTCAGTCTACGGCAACAATGGCATAGATGAGCTTGATCTCCAGGAGATGCTTCATGTACTCGTCTACGCACACATGGGGATAGCCGTACTCGTCATACAGCGTCCGGGTACAGAGCTTGTTTATGTAGCCCTCGTAGTACCGCAAGACACACTCGACGGCCTCGGCGTCCCCGGCACGGGCGGCTTCGATCACCGGCATGGGGAGAAGCGCCCGGCCCTTGTAGTCAGGTTCCGACATTTGCGTTCAACCTCCTTTCGGCATCAGCGCCGCCAACTTGTTCCGCAGTTCGTCCAGTGCTTTCCGTCTGCGCCGCTGGACGGCATAGCGGGACAGCTCCATGATCTCACCGATCTTGCCGTCTGACATTCCCAGGACACAGTGCAGTATCAGAATACTTTGTTCCTGCTCCGTCAGGGCGGCAAAGGCATCGGCCACAAGCTCGTTCTCAATCGGCAGGTCACATCCATGCGACGTAAAAACATGGCTGTCGCTGGGATAGCGGTCTACCGTGGAGAGCTTGTCCATTTCTTTCTGCGGCAGGATGCTCAACGATATATGACGGTCGCGCAGGCTGTCCATTTTCCGCAGATAGTCAATGGCCTCATGTTCCAGTACCAGCTTGCAATAGCGGTCAAACTGGCCCGGTCTGCTAAAGCGGGGGATAGTTCCCATCTTCTCACCCCCTTTCGTCGGGGGATGGTGGTGGTTCTCTCCCTTTCCGCTAACAGAGCGAAGTGATTGGGCCGATCTGCGCGGTAAATGGCCCGATTTGCAAAAATTTTTTTCGGGCCGGTCAGGACACGACAAAACTCGCCCGGCAGGTCACAGACCCACCGGGCGAGTTGCACAGTATAATTTGCTTTATCTGCACCGTATAGTATAATCTCGTAGCCGCAATTCTCCCAGGTGGGGAACGGGCTTTTTTTGACGGTTCAAACGCTGTCAAATCGTGTCGAACGGCTATGTACTTCATGGCGGCTGCCTCCTGTCAGCCGCCGTACTTTCCAGCGTTACCGCATCATTCTTTTGGGGGA
Source organism: Oscillospiraceae bacterium (assembly GCA_910574995.1). GTDB lineage: Bacteria > Bacillota > Clostridia > Oscillospirales > Acutalibacteraceae > Acutalibacter. Next base: position 50,490 of record CAJTCS010000008.1, on the reverse strand, counting down.
TAAAAGAACGGCGGCTTTAATCTCTTAAAACCGCCGCATGGAACAAATAGGCACGGGAAATCGGTCTGCCCAGCAGCGGTTTTTTTCTTTTCTGCCGCTGGGCAGACTTGGCTTTTATGGACTGCTGTACGACGGCTTTTTTCTTTTGCCGTCGTGCGGCAGATTATTAAAAATATTGTGTTTATTTGGCTGTCTTGTTCAGTCCTTTCAAAATGAACAGCGAAAGAACAATACAGGTCAGCAGAACTATGACACCGATTAAAGTCTGAATGACGCTTGCATGGTAATAACCAGAAAGGTTAAAAACGGCTGTCATAGGATAGACCGTTTTTAATGTGTTGGACATACTTGCAAACAATCCAGCGAAAGAATAGATTTCAGCAAATACCAGCGCCAACCAGTAGCCCTTTTTCATCCGGGAAACCAAAGCGATAATCGGAGAAATGGCAAAAAAAACGCCAGCTCCATCCAGAAAATATGTTTTCAGGTTCTCTAAAACAAGGCTAATAGGCAGAGCTTCAAGGTGGAGAACGGCCTCAATGAGAAAGGTAATAACAAAAAGCAGGAGATAGATCAGGACGCTGAACACAAGTGTAAGCGCCATCTTGGCAAGTGTCAGTTTCATTTCATCCACGGGAATAAGGCGCAGGGATTTTAGGGTGTCCTCCTGTTCCTCCCGACAGATCATATAACTGCCCAGCAGGGCAATCACCGCAGGCAATACATAAAAGGTAGCAAGGGATTGGGTCGCTGTCATAAACCATCCTGCCTTGTCGATATAGCGGCTTCCATAGAACATGAATTGCCCCTGTGCAAAGACAATCAACGCCACCATAACCGTTGCAAAACCGGCAATCCACAGGATTTTGGAGCGGCGGAGTTTCCAGCGCTCCGCCCAAAGCAAAAGTTTCATTTCAGATGCACCTCACTTTCTCTTTTTCAAAACAGCCCCGGCCAGCATTACAGAAGCTACGCTCCACACACCTATGCAAAGGAACGCCCCCGGAATATTAAGCGGCTGGGTAATCACGACACCTGGAATATCCCGCATAACAATGGCTGTCATGCTGGAGAGCGGATGCAGGTACATATTTACCATTAAGAGGATAAAGCCAAGAAATGTATAAACCAGCGTCAAACAGACGGGAAGAATATAGCCCTTTTGCACCGCAGCAACCGCCAGCACCGGCAACACCGCAAAAGCGGTCAGCAGGGAGATTTCCATGCACTTTCGCAGAAGATAAAGGGTGCTTGCGCTGTCAAAGGTGATATAGCCAGGCAGTACGCCGGTAAGAATGGACGCGGCTGCAATAATCAGCATAAAGCAGATCGAGTATGTCAGCACCACAACGAATTTGCTGAAAAAGTACGCCACTTTATTGACCGGCACAATCCAGAGTTGTTTAAGTATATCATACTGGTTTTCGTTATACATCAGCATGGTACAAAGCATCCCCAGCACCACCGGCAGGATAATCCACGGGGTATAGCTAAACGCCGTCCACTTGTAGAACTCGATGGGTTCCACGCCGGTTCCCTTGATATTTGCAAAGTAGAACACAGCGGCAAGAGGCATAAAGAGCGCCGCCAGCAGCATGAGCCAGATAAACTTTCTCCGACGCAGCTTTAGAAATTCAACCTGTATCAGTTTAAGCAATGCCCTCTCCTCCCGTAATCTGCTTGAAATAATCCTCAAGGGTATCATTGCAGATTTGGGAGCTGATAACAGCCACGTCCTGCACCACAAGAGCCTTGTTGATTGCTGCCATATCCAGTGCGGTATCATAGAGCCGCAGGTTATGTTCGTCCTGCACCGCATAATCAGTCACACGGAACTGCTGTTCCAAAATCAAAGAGGTTTTGTGGACATCCGAAACCTGAAGCTGGATGTATTTCCGATTTTTCTTTTCCAAATCCTCCATGCTGTTTTCTTCCAACAGTACGCCGTGGTCGATGATGCCAATATCGTCCGCCAGAAGTGCGATTTCAGAAAGGATGTGGCTGGAAATCAGAATAGTTTTACCGCGCTCCGCGCTTAAACCCTTGATAAAGTTTCGTACTTCGGCAATGCCGATGGGGTCAAGCCCATTGGTCGGTTCGTCGAGTATCAAAAGCTCCGGGTCATGCAGGATGACATTAGCAATGCCGAGGCGCTGCTTCATACCGAGAGAATACTTGCTGAACAGCTTTTTGTCCCGATAAGGAAGCCCCACAACTTCCAGTGCTTTCTTGACGGCATTGGGCCGGGGTGTCCCGCGCAGCTTCGCAAAGATTTCAAGATTTTCTGTGCCGGTCAGGTTGGGATAAAATCCAGGAGTTTCGATAATGGCCCCAATGCGGGGATAAATGCGCTTCTCGTGGCCTTTGATGTTCTGGCTGAACACATCCACTTCGCCGGAAGTGATCGGCGTAAGGCCCAAAATCATTTTCATAATGGTGGTTTTACCGGCTCCATTTCGCCCCAAAAGCCCGTAAATTCGGCCCGGCTTCACATGAATATCCACGGAGTTGACAGCGGTTTGCTCCCCGTAAATTTTCGTCAGCTTTTTGGTTTTAATTACAAAATCGCTCATAGAGATGCCTCACTTTCTTACTATGTTTCATTTTTCCAACAATATAGTTGTAAAGGCTCATAGGTCTTTTCTTTCAGTAAGATTGCTTTTTTAGAGCCATTACGGATGCAGCAGCAGATGCGACGCCGATCAGGAGCAGCGAACCGGCACAAATAAACGGTGAAGTGTCCGGCAAAACGCCTTGCATCAGGATTTCTACCATAGCTGCGGTTGCTTCGGAAATGTGAGAGTAAATTCCCATCACGCTTGCCAGCGGGTGTATTCCCATAAAATGGGCCGGAGCAATGACTACGGGAACCAGATAAAGCAGCGTTGCGCCAATAGGCAGGATATATCCTTTTGACAGCGTGGCAAGAAACACAATCGGAAGCATGGCTATGGGGATTAGAAGTCCGCTCACCAGATACAAGAGGCCAGCATCTATAAGGTATTGCGGTCTGCATATTCCTGTGGGGCATTTGCCGGGAGCAGGATTTCATTGTGGACGATACCACGCTTTTCTGGGTAGTGCTTCACTTGCTGGTCGTATTCACAGAACAGCTTTTCGCCACTCTGGTAAGCAGCGGCGGCAACCGCAGACTGCCGCTGGCTGCGCTGAACAATCGTGATTTCGTTGTGTGGACAGGGCATTTCGTGTCCCTCCTTTCGGTAATTGGTGGATGGGGTGGCGTTTTACCACCTCATTTGGGGCAGAAAAAAAGCAGGAGACCTTTTCAGATTTCCTGCTCGGTGTGCCGCTGTGTGGGCGGCGGGTATTTAGTTGTAAAAGTTCGGGGCAAGTTGACCCGATGTATAAGAAATAATAAACCAGAAGTTTACAAGCTAAATTTGTTACAACAAAAATGTAAATACTCTTTAACCGATATTTCTTTGCTATTCAAAATTCCAATAGCAACAAATATAACTTCTGCAACTGTAAGATAGCAGTCTTTCAAATCAAAAATAAAAAGGGTAGGTATCTGCAAAAAATCTAAACTTCCACCCCAAAACAGCTTATCAATCAAGCTACATAAACATCCCGATATGCCACAAATCATTATTATTTTTACCCAAAAACTTATATGTGCTCTTTTTGCCTGATATAGCATATATCCTGAAAAAAAGAGGAACAAAACAAACACATTCAATAAAATGGTAACAAACGGACTTGATAATAATTCGAAGAAATTTCCAGCATAAGATAAACGAGTATTTAGTTCTGGATTAAATCTTAAAACTTTGGCTATTATATCAAATTCGCATTTCATAAATACTTTTGAAATTACTATTTTAACCGTCTGGTCAATTAAAACCAATAATGCCACAGGTATAATAAACGGCTTAAACTTTTCCATCAGTAACACTTCCTCTCAAATTATTATTTTATTATTTCTTCTTTTTCGATTTAGGGGTAGGCAATTCCTCATACATAGCATTAAACAATCCTGTCAAAAACTCTTTATTATCAACTTCATCTACCAACAACATTTCTTTTGCTCCCTCGTAAGGTAACTCATACGAAACCGTTGGCATATAACTTATTGCTGATTTTACTGGTTTAACAAGTAATCTATCATCATAGATACCGCCTACAATCTTACCACGATAATAAATGACAAATTCGCCCATCATAGCTCGATAGGTAATTTCATTCAAGCCAGATAACTGACCTAAAATAAATTCTAAATATTCTTTGCTGGATGCCATAACTTTACCTCAATTTCTAAATTTATTACTGCTTTCATTATACTTCATTACCTCCTGAAAAGATAGCATATTTTATGAAACTTGTCGGCTGGGAACAGCTTGCATTGCAAGGTGTCCCCAGATGGCAAGTCCACAAAAGGGTAGCTGGCGGCAGCCAGCGCAGGGGAAGCGTAGCGTCCCCTGTTTGATTTGGAGCAGACCTTGACTGCGGAAAATCACAGCCCTCCGGCGAGGAGCCTTCGGAGAACGCAATGCACCAACCTCTGGGTGGTGTATAATTGCGCCCTTAGTAAACTAAGGGGTTTACGGCTTCTCTCGTTCCAGAAGTTTTTTCAATAGTTCCTGCGTGTCCTGCCTGTGAAAAATGAGTTTCAACAACAGCATGACATCATCATCGGTCAGGCGTTCCGGCTCTTGCAGATAACTTTCCAGCATGCCGCCACGAGTACAGAGCCGGTGTGTCCGTTCCTTTCGGGTAAGCTGCTTTAACTGGTGCTGCAATGCCTTTTCATCATTGATGGCTTTCCGCAGTTTCTTTTCGCTTTTTTCCAGCTCCCGGTTGAGCTTTTCCAGCTTTGAGGTATCAGGCAAGGGCAGCGTCCTCCTTTCCCGGTATCAGCACATAAATCCGGTTTGGTTCTCCCACGCCCTGACGCACCCGCATGATAAGTCCGGCGGTTTCCAGTTCATTCAGAGAACGCTTGACCGTCATGGGGCTGCGGGACAGGACAGTGGCAATGGCTGTGACAGGGAAGCAGACAAACAGGATTCCGTTCTCGTCCTCCTGCCCTTTGGATAGCATAGCGTCCAGCATCCGGCAGTACATGACCTTTGCGGTGCTGCTGACTGGAAATCCTGTCAACGCTCTGGGAAATGGCATACAGGGCGGCAATGGTGTGTCTATCGTCATAAATTCAAAATTCATTCGGTGTGTTCCTCCTTTTTCTTGGCTCGTTTGGATAAATAACGGGGGCAGTCAACCACAACCGCCCGGAAGCTCTGCCTGCACCCATGCTGGCATTTCCGGCATAATTCGTTGTAAGTGACACGCCCCCGGTCATTGAGGTAAAAGGAAAGCTCATGCTTCCTCTTTTTGCTCATTCTCGGCATATTGCGCTTCCTCCCGTTTTCGTGTATAGTTTCGGGGCGATTTTCGGCAAAATTACGGTCATAGAGCCGCCTAAAATCTCCCGAAGTATCAGCGACAGGGTAGACTATCCCCCTATCAGATTGTCGTGTTTCGGTATCATTTCGGTGTCAGTCCGCCAGTTCTCCCCGGTGTCGTTCCTCCCCTGAATCTCACAGCGGCGTATCGCTCCCTTTGGTACGCTCGTTTCGGTCAGGGTTCCTCCACATCCCTGCCAAAAGTCATGGCGCTACATCGCCGGGGAAGCATATCCCACACAGGCTGGTCATTCGATTGGAATAATCCATCGATGAACTACCTGTATCATAGAACATTTTTGTGCCCTGTGCCGTATGTCCACAAAGTAGGAATTAGGGGTAAAAAGCGGAAATTTCCACGATTGCGGAAAGTGTGATATAATCCAGATAAGCGGCAGCAATCAAACCGCCGGAAAGGAGCGTGCGCCCATGAAAGGAGCAACAAGCATACAGGAACGCCTTTGGGAACTCCGCAAGGACAAAGGCTTAAATCTGGAAGAATTATCAAAGCTGCCGGGCATTTCCAAATCAGCTCTTGGAAATTATGAAAAAGAAGATTATAAGGAAATCAATCATGGCAACCTTATCACGCTGGCAGACTTCTATGGGGTTTCCGTTGATTATCTACTGTGCCGGACAGAGAACCGGGAGCAGATCAACACGCCACTAACGGAGCTGCATTTGAATGATGAAATGGTGGCACTTCTGAAAAGCGGTCGGATTAACAACCGCCTGCTCTGCGAACTTGCCACCCATAAGGACTTTATCAAGTTTCTTGCGGACATTGAGATTTATGTGGATGGGATTGCCACCATGCAGATTCAAAATCTCAACGCTCTTGTCGATACCGTCCGGCATGAAATCATTGAACGGTATCGCCCCGGCGAAGATGACCCGCATTTGAAAGTGCTGCAAGCCGCCCATATCAGCGATGATGAATATTTCAGTCACATGGTTCTGGATGACCTCAACCTCATTATCCGGGATATTCGGGAAGCTCACAAAAAAGACAGCGAAAGTGCTCCCCAGACCACCGTTGCCGATGAACTGAAAGAAAATCTGGAAGCGGTCGAAAATTTCAAGGGCAGCCGGGATGAAAAGCTGGTTGTTCTTTACTGCAAGCAGCTCGGTATCAACTATAAAAATCTGTCAGACGAAGAATTTCGCTGGCTGATTCGGATTCTCAAAAAATCAAAGAAAATGGGAACACCTATCAGCCAGAGGAAAAAACGGTAAAGAAAAAACCGCTGTTGCATGGTTTGTTGGCTCCCATGTAGCAGCGGTTTATGCTGTGGTTATTCAATTAAAATTTCAAAGTGACAAACTTAAACTTCTTCAACATCAATAACATTATATCCTCTTTGCTTTAATGCCTTCGCAAAAAATCCCATTCCAGAAATTAGTTTTCCAGTAAAGCTACCATCGTATATTTGATTTACACCACAAGTAGGACTTCTGGATTGTAATATAACCAAATCAATATCTTCATTTTGAATTTTTGATAATGCCATTGACACTGCTTTATTATATTCAGAATTAACATCATTTCCATTTTCATCTACTACAATCCCATTCACAATTTCTGCACAAGGTCTAGGAATTTTCATGCCAGCTAATATTTCTGGGCAAATAGAAATAACTTCTTTATCCTTTAAGAAATTGATAACTGCTAAATTTTTATTGTTTTTTCCGTTATATTTACAGTTTGTTCCCATAATACAGGCACTAACTAATACCTTCATATTTATCACCCCAAATCAAATTTATTTACATAATCATTCTACCACACCGTTATGAATAAATCATCTCATGCAAAACAATTTCTTCTGCCTGGTTATGGATGTTATTACATCGTTGTACCCATTCCATTTGACAGGTACGCTTTAATTCCTCTGTCACGCCCTCGGTAGCTTTCAGCTGTTCCATGATAGTGTCTAACCGTTCCTGTGCCTGTTCGTTCAGGTCTGCAAGATATGTCCACAATTCTCCGGTCAGTATCAATGTGTTCAATCTGGCTGGGTGGGCTTCTCTTAAATATTCCCGGTGTATCCGTCCGTACTTTCCGATAGGGCGGTGTTCCTCCGGCAGCTTCAAATCCGGGATATAGTAATCTCCAACAAGGATATAATCAATTCCGTTTTCCGTTATTCTTGGTTTCAATTCGCTCATGTTCCTTACCTCCTGTGGAAGCAGGCTCGTCTGGTACTAACTCAATCACATCGGTAATCTCACAATTCAGCGTTTCGCAGATACGGGCTAATGTATCCATACTGATGTGCTTTCCCTCTTTACTCATGTTGGCAATCATATTTGTTGTCATACCAGCGGCAAGCCTTAAATCCTCTTTTCTCATATTACGCTCTAACAGTGTGTGCCAGAGTGGTTTATAGCTGATGTGCATATTGTTTTCCTGCCTTTCTACCCATACCACCGGGGCGGCTGCCCCGGCAGGAACTTTTCTCTTATTATAACACCAATCTTGTGTAATCACAATTTATTCTTGTATCTTGCCGCTGATACCGTCTGGATTGTGCTTTTCCTTTCTTTTTGTTCCCTTTAATTAGCCATGAACTGCTTCATGCCCTGGCTTTTTGCTCATGTGAGATAAAGAAGTAAAAGAAGTGTAAAAAATTTTGCCGTTCCCTGTCCGGCTGACTGCCGGACGGGTCGGGCTTTAGTCGGGCAACTCTACCTTGCCGACAAAAGAGTAATAGATTTCGATTTCCTGTCTGCGGAGCTTCCCCCGGCGTTTCCCGTCAAGGGCTTCCGATTCGTGGATTACGATTTTCTCCACAAACTCCCGTAACAGGGTAGGGGTAAGTTCCTCAAAGCTGGTGTACTTGCGTACCACTTTCATAAACTTTTCAGCGTTTGCCGTGGCTTCCAGCGTTTTAGAAAGTTCGCTCTGCAAGGCGGCGGCTTTCTCTTTCAGTTCCTTTTGCTCGGCTTCGTAGTCTGCCGAAAGCTCCGTGAAACGCTCGTCCGATATGCGCCCGGTCACGCTGTCCTCATACAGCCGCTTGAAGTCTCCTTGTCGGTTTCAAACTTGGTTTGCTTGGGCGGCTCTCCTGTGGCGGCTTGGGAAGCGTTCTCTTTATCCAGTGCGGCTTGTCCTTTCCGCTTCGCCCAATACTCACGCTCGGTAATGCGGTTCTTGCTCCCGTTCAGCAAGTCAATCTGATAGAGGTTTTCCCGGTAGCACATCTCCATGACTTCCGCTTTGAAATATTCCATAGCTGCGTCCGTACAGCGGTGCTTGCAGCCCTCTCTTGTGTCGGCTGGTCTTTCCATGTAGGGCAGCAAGGGTACTTCCTCAATCCGTAGGGAATTGATTACGATATGTACATGGATATTTCCGCTGTGGTTATGCCCGTCCGGGTGGGTGCAGACAAGGGCTTGGTGTCCGGGGAAATGTTCTTTACAGAACTGCTCGCCTAACTGTTGCGCCCGGTCTACGGTCAAGCCGTTGTCTGGTGCGTCACGGGGGTCAAAGGAAATAATATAGTGGTGGCTCTTTACGCCCTCCCGCTTCTGGTTCTTGCCGTATTTCAGATTGGAACGCATACACGCTATGGCGAAATCTTCATCACCGCAATTAAGGGAAGATATGCGGTAATCGTCACGGGGGAGAAGCCGCCCGTTTCCGTCCAGTGTGGGCTTCATGGTAAACTCGTCATGCTCAAAGGTTAGGTACTGTTCGGCAGCTCCATAATCGGCATTTTTAGAGCTGATATGTTTGAATGTTGCCAACGGCTTCACCTACTTTCTGCAAGACTTCAAACTTTAAGGCGGAAAGCCCGGACAGGGCGGCTCGTACCTCATTGGAGAGGGTATTATAAGGTGCGCCGTATTCGTTCAGACAGCGGGCAATCTGATTCAAGTTGCTGCCGATTTTCCCGTACTCGGCTGTGAGTTTCCCAACGGCAGATAACAATTCATCATTGACCGGGGAAACGGTGATAACAGGCTGTATTCTTGACTTGGTAAGGGCTTGCCGGATAAACTCGGACTGGCTCATTTTGCAGAGGGTGACACGCTCGGAAAACTCGGCGTATTCTTCCTCGGTCAAGCGTGTTTTGATTACCCGGTGGCGGTGGGGCGTGTTGTATCTTTTCATGGCTGTGAACCTCCTTTCATGGGGGGATTTTTTCAAGCGGCGCAAGCCGCAAAAGGCGGGCTTGGGGTGGCAACCCCAACAAGATTCCCGCAGGACAAAATGAGCCGGTAGGCGAAATTTGGTACTATGGTAGAATCTTGCTCTTAAAAAGTGGTGGCTTCCTCTGTATGGGCTTCCCTCAATACCTTTAGTGCCGCAAGCGGGGATTTTGCCAAAGCAGCGGCGGTATTTCTCCCTCTGATACCTACAAACCAGCAAAAAGCAAAATGGACGTTGATTTGTGGAAATTTCCCCTCATTCCTTACAACACCACGCAAGCCGGAATAGGCGGGAATTTTGAGAAATTTCTTTTTATCCCCCTTTGCACGGCATAATACTGGCGATTTTTGAAAATGCCAAAAATGGGCGCAAAAAAACAGGAAACCTTTTTTGATTTCCTGTCTTGGTGTGCCGCTTCTATGTAGCGGCGGTTATTCAGTTTTTCGGTATGGCTGTTCATCAAAACGGAACTTGAACAGGGCAGTGACAAGCCGCTGTTTTATGCTGTCCTCGGTATCCCTGTCGATATGCCCGTTTTCAATGGCGGCGATTCGGATACGCTTGCTGTAATGCCGTAAAACCTCGTCCACGGCTTCCGGCTCTCCGCTGGTCGCCCGGACAATCGTTTCATAGGGCAAAAGATTCGGATTCCCCATGTGAAAGCACCTCCATTTTCCTTTGCAGGAGTTTTAACGTCCTGCGGATTAGATACCCGGTCGTACTCCGGCAACGTCCGTACATTTTCCCGATTTCCTGTTGCGTATAATCCCCGAAAAAATAAAGGAATATGATTTCCCGGTTTCTCTCCGGCAAGGAAAACAGGGCGGCGGCAAGCTCCCCATTGGTGAGGATAACTGTCTGACCGCATATCGTTATAGGGTATTCTTCATAAGGTGCTTCAAAATATTTGTCTGTTGTGCCTAAAGGGTAAAACTTTTCTTCTGTGAGGTATTCAAGGGATATTTCCTTTTGCCGCCGCCTGCTCCTGTCACGCCATGCGTTGATAGCCGCAAAGCGTATGACGGTCTTGCAATAGCCGTTGAAAGTATACATGATGTGTTCTCTGTATGCTTCTGTGCAAGGCATAAGCGATTCCCCCTTTCTCCCACATGGGGCGGTGCGTAGTTTACAGTTCCGTATATGAAATTTGTGTTCCGTTATAGTTAATAGTTAAGGACACATTTTGCTGAATCTCAAGCAGTACATAGTTTCCAGTTGTAGTACCCATATCAAAAACATTTACCGTACCACTATTACGGTCTGTGTAAATTTCCGGCTGGAAAGCGTAATTGTAAGGCAAGCCGCCAAAATAGATATATTGATACCCGGCACTTTTAATTACATACCATGTTTCTGTATCGCAAGAGCTTATAATATCCCTAAGTTCTTCTGAAAGTTCTTCCTTTGTTACTCTGGCACTTCTTCCAATATTTTGGTCTTTTAACGGCACATCTGAATTATCAAGTGAATCTTCTTTTTCCAGTGGCACTTCTAATTGGTTGTCCGGTGAATACTCGTCCATATAATAAAGCAATTCATCTGCTTCTGATTCTGTAAGATATTCAACATTTGTAATGGAATTATTTTTATCCCGTAACACACGCAAATCTATACTTCCCTCGTTATCAAAAATAAAATTTTCAAAAGAGCCATTCATTCGTAAGTCCATAAAAATTCTGACACGTTCACCGTGATAGTAGTAAATACCGTCTGTGACAGTGATTCCATGCTGTGCGTATTCTGTGGAATATTGATTCTCCGTTTTCTCTGTTTTATTTTCAGTTTCTTTTATATTTCTATCCGATTCGGTTTTTATTGATACTTCATTCGGCTTGCCATTATCTTTCAAAACTAAGTTATTGTTAGTCGCAGGAGAGGCGGCATACGCACCAGTCACAAAAAAACAAACGCAAACTAAAACAGAGAAAATAGCGGTAATGGCAATAATGCCCTTTGATTTTTTCTTAAATTTCATAATAGCACCTAACCTTTCTTTTAACTGTTCTGCTCCCTCTGTCAAAGTGACAGAAGCTAAAGAACTTTTGTAGAGATTGTTTGACTGCAAAAAGGAAATCAGAGTATCTCCATATTCACGCCTTGCTTTGTCGTCAAGTATGGATATAACTTTTTCATCACATGACAATTCACAAGATTTATTCACTTCCTTTTCCAACAAATATACAAAAGGATTGAACCAATGGGCGCAGACAACAATCTGTATCAGCCATTTGTAGAACATATCCCTCTGCTTGTAGTGAATCAGCTCATGCACAAAGATATAAGACCATTCTTTATCGTCCAATTCGCAGGCTGGTAAAACAATTCTTGCACGAAAGAAGCCAATCATTATAGGGGAAGCAATCAACGGATTGTGGGATAGCTCCACTCTTGTTTTGATATTCAGTTTTTCTTCACAATCAGATAGCAAATTCAAGGTTTTAATATCCGATACTTCTGTACTACCCGCTTTGATGTATTGGATAAAGCCTTGGTAAATCGTTATCTTACGCACAAATAGAACCAATGCAAATACTGACCAGATAAAAAACAGGCAGACGTATCTGTTAAATGGCTCACGCATAGCGGCGGCTATATCCCGGTCTGCCTGTATTGGCTCTGTTTTACTGTTATCTGTATTTGCGGGAGCTGGTACATTCGGGCTTGTGGGGATTTCATTTGTTATCACTGTTGTGCCGGGCTTTTCAAACAGGCTCCCAACAATCGTAGTATCGGGGGTAAAAGGAAGCAAAAACCGCAACGCAACAATTATCCAGATATAGTATTGCCATCGTTTGCTGAATCTACTTTTATATAGCGGTTTCAATCCCAGAATGAGAAGTAATAACAGTGTGCCGGAAACAGACAGCGACAATAATATTTTCATAAATTCATTCATTTTCTTTTCTCCAAAACGATTCAATTTCTTTCAACTCGTCTGCTGAAAGAATATCCTGCCGCAACAAGGTTGACACTAAATTTTTCACATTCCCGCCGTAGACTTTATCAAGAAAGCTGTGGGTCTGCATGGTCTGATATTCTGCTTCTGTTACCATAGCCACATACTCATTCTTCCTGCCGATTTTTTTGACTTTTAAGAACTTTTTTTCTCCTAATCGGGAAAGCAGTGTGAGTACGGTATTATTCTTCCATTCGTTCCTGTCTTTCTCCAATTCCTCCATGATGACGGAGTATAAAGCTGCCCCTCCATTCCTCCAAATGATTTTCATTAGTACCAATTCGGATTCAGAAATTTGCTGTGTCATTTTGTCCTCCTTTTACCTTAACATTTTGTGGGTGTATGAATATCTTAACACTTTGTAGGTGATAATGCAATACCCTAAAGGAAATTTAAGAATTTATAAAAAGATATGAAAGATAGGGTGGATTCCGTAGTAGTCGGCACTGTGCGTAATGTGCATAACTTGCTATCTTATGGAGTTGCGGGAAAGTCCGTTTGCAGAATGTGGGAAAGCTGCACTTTAGCTTTTCCATGTTCTGTGAACGGACTTTTCCATGACGGAATAGCAAGTTATACACATTTCCACGGTGCTTGTCTTTTGGTCTTTGGTTTCTTTGGTTCGGAATAGTGTGGTGCTGGCAGTCTATCTCTTGTTTTCGGTTGCTTGCTTCTTTACCGTACATGAGCATTGGCACCGGGATTGTCGTTGCCGTAGCCCTCAAGCAGATTGATAACGCCCCAAATGCCGAGGCCCGCGCCCAGCGCGATAACGAGGGTCTGGAGAACACCAACCGCAGAATTGAAAAATGCCATAAAAAGCTCCTTTCCTGCCGCTCTATGCGGCTGCCCCAAAAGGGCAAGGGCGGTCTTGCCGCCAAAAAAGCCGCCGTATGCTTCCGGCGGCTGCGTGGATATGGATAATTGCGCCCGGTGGGGGCGCGTATCATGTAGCCGATGTTTACGTTTCTGATTGTGTTACCACCTCCTTAAAGTCTGCTGGATATGGAAAAGGCGCAGACGGGTTTAGCCGCGCTGCGCCTGCTGCCGTTCATAGAGCTTTTCGCAAGCGGCGATAAACTGCCGGATTTCGGCTTGCCGCTGCTGCTCCTGTCCATGCCTGTCCGTCATGGGCTTTCGGACGGGAAAAGGAATGATTTTCTTATTCACTGTCCCCATCCTCCTGCAATTCCTCCGCGTCGATCTCGTAGTAGTCAAAGACTTCATCAGGCTTGACAATGGCGGGGCGGCGTCTTAGGTGCTTCTCCATGTCAAAGTTATTCTTCGGGTCAGCGTCGGACAGGTACTTATACTGCGGGTGCTTCGTTATATCAAACTTATCCGAGAAGAACGGGCGCACCCCGCGCACCTGTAAAATGCACTTGCCGCCGTCCATGACGGCAATTTCGTCCTGCGTCATAAGCTCTTTGACACATTGTCAAGTGAAGAATTCATTCCTTTTGCTTTTTCATACACGGAATCTTGTAGATGTTCTATAAATGTGCTAAACTATAGCAAATCAGAATATAAGGAGAAATATATATGCGTATTTGGAAAATAGTATTTTCGGTTCTGACAGTTGTTTTTGGTTCTATTGGATTGATGAAATTACTGCCTTATGATATAACGTTACCTATTATGTTTGTGTTTATGGGATTAGTTATGTCATTAAATGCGAAAGAATGCTATGATAAAAAATCGAAAACAGATGCTGCTATTTTTGGCGGAGTAGCAATTTTTGTTTATGCAGTCACAGCATTTAATTTGGTTAGCCGATTGCTATAATTCAAATTTGCGAGGGAAAATATATGATTAGAATAAGACCATATAAAGCTTCGGATGTAGATACGATATTATCGTGGTGTCAAGATGAAAAAGCATTTTATCAATGGACAGCAGGTGTACTTGGTAATTACCCAATAACACAAAATGAATTTTGCTTTGTTGAATCTCTAATGCCGTTTACTGCATTTGATGAAACTGGAATTGTTGGTTTTTTTACACTAAGGAATCCTGATGAATCTTTGGATGAATTACGCTTTGGATTTGTTATTATAAATCCTCACAAGAGAGGAAAAGGCTATGGAAAAGCTATGCTCCAGTTAGGTCTAAAATTTGCATTTGAAATATATGGAGCAAAAAAAGTATCATTGGGTGTTTTTGAGAATAATCTTCCAGCTTATTACTGTTATAAGGCAGTCGGTTTTAGCGACGTAGTTCTTGATACAACAGAAAGATATTGTATTCTGGGTGAGGAATGGAAGTGCAAAGAATTGATTATGGAAAATAGATAGATTCCAGTTTATAGATTTGAACAAATCGGTATTTAAGGAGTTGTTGAAATGGAGATTAGATACATCACCAAAGATGATAATCCTCTTGAAATAAGCAAAATATATGAAAGTAGTTGGAAATACGCATATAAAAACATTATTCCTCAAAACTATCTTAATAGTATTCCAACGGGGCAATGGGCTAATAGTATCAATAAAATTGGTATGAATAACCTTGTTCTGATAGAACATGGGCGTCTTATAGGTACTGCAAGTTTCTGTAAATCAAGATGGGAAAAATACAGCGAATATGGAGAAATCGTTTCCATATATTTTTTGCCTGATTACATTGGAAAAGGATACGGTAGGTTATTGCTTAACAAGTGTATTAAAGAATTAAAACAATGCGGATTTAGTAAAGTGCTTTTATGGGTTTTGGAGGATAATCATAGAGCAAGAAAATTTTATGAAAAAAACGGATTTATTTATTCAGAAGTATTTCGGGATGATAATATCGGTGGGAAAGATATAAGAGAGGTATTGTATTTCCTTGTATAGATAAATTCAAATTTGTGAG
Source organism: Oscillospiraceae bacterium (assembly GCA_910574995.1). Taxonomy (GTDB): domain Bacteria; phylum Bacillota; class Clostridia; order Oscillospirales; family Acutalibacteraceae; genus Acutalibacter. Next base: position 35,105 of record CAJTCS010000008.1, on the reverse strand, counting down.
GATGAATGTGATGCGTGAATTGATGTTGGTTAGGCCATCTAAACTATATGCAAAACAAGTCATGTCATATAAAGAAGAAATGTTACAATGTGGAGATAGTTTTGATGGTTGTGCAGGTCTTGAAGATGTCCAATCATTTGATGAGTGGATTGACTTTGAGAGAAGATTAAGAGAAAAATATAAAAGCGGATATGTTCCATCAGAAGTGTTTTTAGCGGTAAGGCGAAAAGACGATTTTGTTGTTGGTATGATTGATTTTCGACACCCATTATCGGATTTTCTCAAAAATTTTGGGGGTAATATTGGATATAGTGTTCGTCCGTCAGAAAGACGAAAAGGTTATGCGTCTGAAATGCTGGGATTAGTTTTACCTTTTTGCCGTGCGTTTGGAGAAAGCAAGGTTTTAGTAACCTGCGATAAGCGAAATGTAGCTTCGCAAAGGACGATTATTAAAAACGGTGGAGTGATGGAAAATGAAATTGTTGATACAGTGGGATTAAGTAAAAGTGGCATTATTCAAAGATTTTGGATTTCAATATAGTGTCTTTCTCAACCATTTCCAGTTTGACATACTGGGAAATCGCAATTTAAAGGAGAAAATTATGAATATAGAACAATTTTGGAAAGCCGTTCTTGCCCAAGATGAAAGAGAAATTAGAAAATACTTTCATGCAGAAGCCTATGTAAATTGGCATTGCACCAACGAGCATTTTACGGTGGATGAATATATTGTTGCGAATTGTGAGTACCCCGGAGAATGGGACGGACTCGTTGAAAGAGTAGAAATTGTGAATGATTTAATTATTACAGTTGTTCGTATCTATCCCAAAGATAGAAGTATTTCTTTTCATGTGACTTCGTTTATTCAAACAAAAAACGATAAAATTACAGCAATGGACGAATATTATGCCGATGATGGAATGGCACCACAATGGAGATTGGATAAACGCATTGGGACACCTATCAAATAAATCCCAGTTTTTTCTGGAAGCCGGAGAATAGGGAACCCGGCTTCTTTTTCGTGTACGGGCAAAAAGAAAACCCTTCCCCCAAAAAGAGAGAAGGGCATTGCCGTTATTCTGTTACCGCCGGTATCTCCCCGACAAAGTTATAAATGATTTTGATTTCCTGAAATTTCTCCCCGTCAACCTTTTTCACCTCCCCCACCAGAATCCGGCTGATAAGGCGGTTTAAGATACCCTCGTCCAGTTCCCGGACTGCGGCGTACTGCCTGATTTCCCGGATAAAGGTGCGGACATCACTTTCCTGCTCGTTGGAGCGGCGCAGGGAGAGTGCCAGTTCTTTTAGCTGCTTCTGGTTTTCCTCCTGTTCCCGCTCCATTGCCGCCGTCAGCTTCACAAACCGCTGCTCGGACAGGATTCCCTTTGCCTTGTCGGTATACAGGTTCAGGAACATATCGTCAATCTCCCGGTTCCTTGCTTCCAGCCGCTCCCGTTCCTTCTCCATCTCCCAAGCGTCCGCCAGATACCGCCGCTCCATGCGGCTGCTGATCCGCTGGTAGAACGATTCCACGTCTTTCAACGCCATTGCCGCAAGTTCCTGAATATCCTTCAGCACAAGGTTGTACAAATCCCTCGCTTCCACCTTATGGCTGGTGCAGGAGTTCTTCCCAAGCCGGTTATACGTCTGGCAGATATAATACGCCTTGTCTATCGGCTCCCGTTCCTCGCCGGTAAAGCGGTTCTTCCCGGTTCTGCCCACCTTCTCATAGCGTACCTGCATGGACTTCCCACAGGTGGCACAGTAGATAATGCCGTGGAACAGGTTGTAGAAGGGGCAAGCGTTCCCCTCCATGATAGGCGGGCGGCGGTCAATCAGTTCCTGCACCTTTTCCCAGTCCTCCGGGCTTACGATAGCTTCATGGCAGCCCTCAAGCACTTCCCATTCCTCACGGGGAATGATGTCATAGGTGTTGGAGCGGATTCCTTTCTGGTGCGTCCGGCAGACTAAATGCGCCCCCTTATAAAATGGGTTCCGCAGGATATGGCTAATCCGTGCGCTCCCCCATGAGTAATAATTCACGTCACATTCCGTATTGCCCTTTACCCGTGTGATGGGGATTTTATCCTCCATAAGCTGTTTGGCAATCCGCATACACCCCCAGCCGTTTAAGGCAAGGTCATAGATTTTACGGATAGTCGGCGCAGTGTCCGGGTCAAGGATAAGGTGTCCCTTTTCCTCCGGGTCACGCATCAGGCCAAGGGGCGGCTGCCCGCCGCAAAACTTCCCCTGACGGGAGCGTGTCATGCGCCCGGCAAGCACTTTCTTTGAAATATCCCGGCTGTACATATCATTCAGGATATTTTTGAACGGCGTAATATCCATTTCCTGCCTTGTCAGGCTGTCCACGCCGTCCGTGACCGCTATATACCTTACATTGTGTTTTGGGAAAAAGATTTCGATATAACTGCCCGCTTCAATATAGTTCCTCCCAAGCCTTGAAAGGTCTTTGGTTATCACGCAGCCCACCTTCCCAGCTTCAATGTCGGCAATCAGACGCTTAAACGAAGGGCGGTTGAAAGCTGAGGTTAGATAACGTAACTTCTGAAAGTATAGGAAAATCAAGGTTTTCGAGCGGCGGACAAGCATGATATGTACTAAAAAATCGAATATCGGCGCATGAGCGGCGTTCATATTCCCTGCTGGGAAGATGGAACGCCGCTTTTTTCATGTCCAGACACCGAAAGGAGCGGAGAACCATGCCAGTATTCCGCGTGGAGAGGAACAAGGGGTACACGGTGATGTCCAACTACCACCTGCGGGACAAATCCCTGTCCCTGAAAGCCAAGGGCCTGTTATCGCAGATTTTGTCCCTCCCGGAAGATTGGGATTATACCCTGTCCGGCCTGTGCTGCATCAACCGGGAGAGCAAGGACGCTATTCGTTCCGCCGTCAACGAATTGGAGCGGGCCGGGTACATCGAGCGTCACCAGACCACGGACGAAAGCGGCAAATTCAGCAGCAACGAGTACATCATCCACGAGCAGCCTGTTTCTTTGCCGCCGTCGTTGGATAAACCGTCGTCGGAAAACCCGACAACGGGAAAACCGACGTCGGAAAATCCAACGCAATTAAATAAAGATAGAGTAACTAAAGACCAAGCTATTACTGACCGATCAATTACCCATTCCATTCCCTCCCTTTCGCCCCCTCCCGCTGGGGCGGCTGTTGCGGCTTCGCCGCCGGAAAGGAAAGGAACGGAAGCGACCACGCAGAGCGCCGTTGAGATTTACCGGGAGCTAATCAAGGAGAATATCGAATACGACCACCTCCTGCACTATTCCAAGATCGACCGAGAGGAATTGGACGGCATCGTGGAATTGCTGGTGGAAACCGTCTGCACGGCCCGCAAGACAATCCGTGTCGCCGGTGACGACTACCCCGCCGAGCTGGTAAAGGCCAAGCTGCTGAAACTGAACAGCGGCCACATTGAGTTCGTCATGGACTGTATGCGGGAGAACACCACGAAAATCCGCAACATCAAGAAGTACCTGCTGGCGGTACTGTTCAACGCCCCCAGCACTATGGGAAGCTACTACACCGCCCTCGTCGCCCACGATATGGCGGAGGGAAAAATCTAATCTGACAAGGAGGCCCCGATATGAAACAGGGCGCATTGATCTTCGACGAGCGGACAGACCGCTACGACATCCGCTTTGACCTAGCCGACTACTACGGCGGTCTGCACTGTGGACAGTGCTTCGACGTGATGGTGGGAGGCCGCTGGAAACCTACCCGCATTGAGTACGCCGCCGACTGGTATCTGGTGGGCATCCGGGCCGACGATCTGAACGGTCTGCGGGTGCGTATCTGATGCGGATTTACCTGCGGCGGCTGGTAGTGCCGCCTTAGTTTTTATCACCGACTTCTGGCAAAGGAGGTATGACGCTTGCAGGAGGAAGTCACTCAAAAAACTATCGCATTATCCATGAAAACCGGGAAGCTGACGGCCCAAGTGCTTCAAATGGCCCTGAAAAAGTTTTTGGAGGCCCAGAAGCACTGCCCCAAGCTCCATCAAGGCCAGCAGAGCCTAAAGCAGTTGAAGCAGCACGGAGCGGCGCTGTCCAACATTGAGATCACCGACGCCAATATTGCCGCGTTCAAGCCCTGCGCCAAGAAATACGGTGTGGACTTCACCTTGCGAAAGGACAAGACCACCCAGCCACCCCACTACATCGTCATTTTCAAGAGCGGGGACGCCGACAATCTGGAACAGGCTTTCAAGGAGTTCACCGCCAAGAAGCTGTCGCGGGAGGCCAAGCCCTCCATCCGCAAGGCGCTGTCTGCCCTGCGGGAAGCGGCTGGCCGGAATGTGCAGAGGGACGGAGCCCGTCTGGCAGCCAAGGAGAAGATCAGAGAAAGGGGGATGGAGCGGTGAAGCCTGACCTGAAAAAGCTGATAATCACCAACCTGCCCTATCTGCTGTTCGTGTGGCTGTTCGGCAAGATGGGCGAGGCGTGGCGGCTGGCGGCGGGGGCGGACGCCTCCCAAAAGATGCTCCACTTCATGGACAGTCTGGCGGCGGCGTTCGCCAACGGCCTGCCCAGCCTCCACCCCTTTGACCTGTGCATCGGCATCGGGGGCGCTGTGCTGGTGCGGCTGGCGGTGTACCTGAAAGGCAAGAATGCCAAGAAATACCGCCACGGGATGGAATATGGTTCGGCCAGATGGGGCGGGCCAAAAGACATAGCGCCGTATATCGACCCCGTGTTTGAAAACAACATCCTGCTCACGCAGACCGAACGGCTGACAATGAACGGCAGGCCCAAAGACCCCAAGACCGCCCGGAACAAAAATGTGCTGGTGATCGGCGGTTCCGGCAGCGGCAAGACCCGCTTCTTTGTCAAGCCGTCGCTTATGCAAATGCACAGCAGCTATTGCATTACCGACCCGAAAGGCAGCCTCTTGATCGAGGTGGGCCAGCTTTTAAGGCGGGGCGGCTATCGGATAAAGGTGCTGAATACCATCAATTTTTCCAAGTCCATGCGGTATAACCCGTTCGCCTACCTGCACAGCGAAAAGGATATTTTGAAGCTGGTAAACACCATCATCGCCAACACCAAGGGCGACGGCGAAAAATCCACCGAGGATTTTTGGGTGAAGTCCGAACGACTATTTTATACCGCCCTAATCGGCTACATCTGGTACGAGGCCCCGGAGAACGAAAAGAATTTCACGACGTTGCTTGAAATGATTAACGCTTCCGAGGCCAGAGAGGACGACGCTGAATTTCAAAGCCCTGTGGATGAAATGTTCGCCCGGCTTGCGGAAAAGGAGCCGGAGCATTTCGCCGTCCGGCAGTATCAAAAATTTCTGCTTTCCGCTGGCAAAACACGGAGCTCTATCCTTATTTCCTGCGGGGCGAGGTTAGCGCCCTTTGACATCCGGGAAGTCCGTGAGCTGATGGAAACCGACGAAATGGAGCTGGACACCCTGGGCGACCGCAAAACGGCGCTGTTCCTTATCATGTCGGACACGGACACGACATTCAATTTCATTCTGGCGATGCTGCAAAGCCAGCTTATCAATCTGCTGTGCGACCGGGCCGACGATGTGTACGGCGGGAGGCTTCCCGTCCATGTGCGTCTGATACTGGACGAGTTCGCCAACATCGGACAGATACCCAACTTTGACAAGCTGATCGCCACCATCCGAAGCCGGGAAATCTCGGCTTCTATTATTTTGCAAAGTCAATCGCAGTTAAAATCCATCTACAAGGACGCCGCCGACATCATCAGCGACAACTGCGACTGTACTTTATTTTTGAGCGGGCGGGGAAAGAACGCCAAGGAAATCTCCGACGCGCTGGGCCGGGAAACTATTGACAGCTACAACACATCGGAGAACCGGGGCAGCCAGACCTCCCACGGACTGAATTATCAAAAATTGGGAAAGGAGTTGATGAGCCAGGACGAAATTGCCGTAATGGACGGCGGAAAGTGTATTTTGCAGATACGGGGTGTGCGTCCTTTTTTCAGCGAGAAATACGACATCACCCGGCATCCGCAGTACAAATACCTCTCCGACGCCGACAAGAAGAACGCTTTTGATGTGGACGGGTATCTTGCCGCCATGCGCCGCAGGCAGCGGCAGGTGGTGACGCAGGAGGAAGTCTTTGACTTCTACGAAATCGACCTGTCGGACGAAGAAGAAACCGGCGAAGCCGACGTCGCCGAGGAATGAGGCGGCAAATCCAACAACATTTCTGAAATTATGGAGGTAGATTTATGGAGTTTTTTAACAGCGCGATCGAAGTTTTGCAGACCCTCGTTGTAGCCCTGGGCGGCGGCCTGTGCGTGTGGGGCGGCATCAATCTCCTGGAGGGCTACGGGCAGGACAACCCCGGTTCCAATGCTCATGTACGGTAAAGAAGCAAGCAACCGAAAACAAGAGATAGACCGCCAGCACCACACTATTCCGAACCAAAGAAACCAAAGACCAAAAGACAAGCATTGTGGAAATGTGCATAACTGGCTATGGAATCATGGATAACTCTATTCACAGCACATGGAAAAGCTAAAGTGCAGCTTTCCCACGTCCTGCAAACAGAGTTACCCACAATTCCATGAGATAGCCAGTTATACACATTCCCACAATGCCGACTACTACGGAAGCCCTTGTCAATTCTTAATATCTTGACATAACTAATTGAATTTGTTAAAATACAAACTAGATTAAGAAAAAAGGAGGAGCTTTATTTTGCCGAAAATAAAAATTGATAAAGAATCGGTTATCAAAGAAGCTGCATATATAGCAAATATGATAGGCATAGAAAACCTATCTTTAAAAACGCTTGCATCGCAATTAGGCGTTAAGTCGCCATCGCTTTATAACCATATAGATGGGCTTGACGACCTAAAACAGCAGCTTATGCTATATGGTTGGAAAGAATTAGAAGACAAAATTATTCAATCTGTAATAGGATTTTCTGGATATGATGCGATTAGAGCTATGTGCTACGCTTTTCATGAATATGCAATAGAGAATCAAGGAGTTTTTAGCACAATGCTTTGGTACAATCAATTTGAGAATGAACAGATGAATGAAGTGACTTCAAAAATGTTTTCAATTTTTTTCAAAATAACTAAGTCACTAAATATTTCACAAGATAATTGCATTCATTTAGTCAGAATGTTTAGAAGTTTTTTAGAGGGCTTTGCATTACTTGAAAATCATAACGCCTTTGGTAATACACAGTTGATAAAAGATAGTTTTGAATTATCAATAGACATTTTAATTGAGGGAGCAAAAAAATTAGAGGGGAAATGATAGCGCATGGTATATCAGAAAAAAACAAGGGAAAAGGTTTTATGAATCGAAAAATCAGGCAAATCATTTGTGTAATACTGTCACTAATTTGTGTTATTGCTATATGGGATAAGCCTGTTTTGGCATATGAAAAAAGTAGCAATTATAGCGATATTGACAGCCAGATAAAAAAAGAAATAAAGGAATTACATATTCCCGGAATGGCGATAGCCATTGTAGACTCTAAAGAGGTTCTGTTTTCTGAAGCTTATGGAAATTGCGATAATTTAGATACGCCTTTTATTATAGGCTCATTGAGCAAATCATTTACAGCATTAGCTGTTATGCAGCTTGTGGAAGAAGAAAAAGTAGATTTAGACACGACAATATCTGATTATATTGATACATCTGATTATTTTATAAATGTGTCCGACGGAGATAAAATTACTGTAAGACAGCTTTTGAATCAGACAAGCGGTTTAGGGATATATCAGCGTTTTGGAAATGCAAAAATAACAGAAAGTTACGGACAACATCAATATGCAAATATCAATTATGGATTGTTAGGAGAAATCATAGAAACAGTCAGCGGAATTAGCTATTCAGAGTATATGGATAAAAACATTTTTTCTCCACTAAGTATGAATCATACGGCAGCAACACTTGTACAAAGCAAAGAAAACGGATTGATAACAGGATATCGAAATTATTTTGGACTTCCGATTGCGGGAGAGCCGGACTATCCCGATAAACATTCATGGTCTACCGTTCCGGCAGGTTATTTAAGTTCCAGTGTATCAGATATGGCAAAATATCTGCAAATGTATCTAAATGGAGGAATGGGAATAGTCAATCAGAATAGTTTAAATACTATGCTTTATGACAATGTATATGTAGATGATAACACTCCCTATTATTACGGAATGGGGTGGACTTTGACAGAAGAATATACAGAGCCTGTATTGGGGCATTCAGGGCTGGTTGAGAATTATATGTCTAATATGTATCTATTGCCGGAAAGCGGATTAGGAATCATTTTCCTTATCAATATGAACGATTATCTTGTCACGAATCAACTGGCAGATATTATCTCCCAAAATGTGATATTTGCTCTTTTGGGCAGAGAACAATATGATATATCTGGCAGCCCGTATATTGTAAGACACCTGTTGCTGAATGGAGCATATTTAGCGTTGGTTGCAGTGGCAGTATATCCGATAGCAACAATAAGAAAATGGAAGAAAAAGAAACAGACAACAAGACTGATACTCTTTGACATTACAAGGCATGGCATATTGCCACTACTGTTACTCTGTTTGCCCTATATGGTAGGTATTCCATTATGGGTAGTATGGTATTTTGTAAAAGACTTGTTCATTGTATTGCTGTTAAATGCAAGTTTGCTTTTGGTTATAGGCTTATACAAAATATTTTTTGCAATATTCAAGATATGACAGACTACGTGCTGTTATTTCTCTGAATTATTAAATGTAACTGTCAACCATAAAACGCCCATGTGGGAGAAAGGGGGAAATCACCTATGCCTTGCACAGAAGCATACAAGGAACACATCATGTATACCTTCAACGGCTTTTGCAAGACCGTCATACGCTATGCAGCACTCAACGCATGGCGTGACAGGAGCAGACGGCGGCAGAAAGAAATATCCCTTGAATACCTCACAGAAGAAAAGTTTTACCCTTTAGGCACAACAGACGAATATTTTGAAGCACCTTATGAAGAATACCCTATAACGATATGCGGTCAGACCGTTATCCTCACCAATGGGGAGCTTGCCGCCGCCCTGTTATCCTTGCTGGAGAGAAACCGGGAAATCATATTCCTTTACTTTTTCGGGGATTATACACAACAGGAAATCGGGAAAATGTATGGACGCTGCCGGAGTACGACCGGGTATATAATCCGCAGGACGTTAAAACTCCTGCAAAGGAAAATGGAGGTGCTTTCGCATGGGAAATCCGAATCTTTTGCCCTATGAAACGATTGTCCGGGCGACCAGCGGAGAGCCGGAAGCCGTGGACGAGGTTTTGCGGCATTACAGCAAGCGCATCCGGATAGCTGCCATTGAAAACGGACATATCGACAGGGATACCGAGGACAGCATAAAACAGCGGCTTGTCGCTTCCCTGTTCAAGTTCCGCTTTGATGAACAGCCATATATCAAAACTGAATAACCGCCGCTACATAGAACGGCACACCAAGACAGGAAATCAAGAAAAGGTTTCCTGTTTTTTTGCGTCCATTTTTGGCATTTTGAAAAATCGTCAGTATTATGCCGTGCAAAGAAGATAGAAAGGAATTTCCGTAAATCACCGTCATTTTTGCTTTGCGTGGTGTTGTAGGTAGTAGGGGGAGAAATATCGCCGCAGCTTTGGCAAAATCCCCGCTTGCGGCACTAAAGGTATTGACGGAAGCCCACACAGAGGAAGCCGCCACTTTCTTAGAGCAAGATTCTACCACAGTACCAAATTTCGCTAATCGCTCATTTTGTCCTATGGGAATCTTGTTGGGGTTGCCACCCCAAGCCCGCCTTTTTGCGGCTTGCGCCGCTTGAAAAAATCCACCCACGAAAGGAGGTTCACAGCCATGAAAAGATACAACACGCCACACCGTCACCGGGTAATCAAGACACGCTTGACCGAGGAAGAATACGCCGAGTTTTCCGAGCGTGTCACCCTCTGCAAAATGAGCCAAGCCGAGTTTATCCGGCAAGCCCTTATCAAGTCAAGCATACGCCCGGTTATCACCGTTTCCCCGGTCAATGATGAATTATTATCTGCCGTTGGGAAACTCACAACCGAGTACGGGAAAATCGGCGGCAACTTGAATCAGATTGCCCGCTGTCTGAATGAGTACAGCGCACCTTATAACGCCCTCTCCCAAGAGGTACGAGCCGCCACAGCGGAGCTTGCCGCCTTGAAGTTTGAAGTCTTGCAGAAAGTAGGTGAAGCCGTTGGCAACATTCAAACATATCAGCTCTAAAAATGCCGACTATGGAGCTGCCGAGCAGTACCTAACTTTTGAGCATGACGAGTTTACCATGAAGCCCACCCTTGATAAAAATAGGCGGCTTCTCCCCCGTGACGATTACCGCATTTCCTCTCTGAATTGCGGCGGGGAAGATTTCGCCATAGCGTGTATGCGCTCCAATCTGAAATACGGCAAGAACCAGAAACGGGAGGACGTGAAAAGCCACCATTACATTATCAGTTTTGACCCCCGTGACGCACCCGACAACGGCTTGACGGTTGACCGGGCGCAACAGTTAGGCGAGCAGTTCTGTAAAGAACATTTTCCCGGACACCAAGCCCTTGTATGCACCCACCCGGACGGGCATAACCACAGCGGCAACATTCATGTGCATATCGTAATCAATTCTTTGCGGATTGCGGAAGTACCACTTTTGCCGTACATGGAAAGACCAGCGGACACAAGGGAGGGCTGTAAGTACCGCTGTACGGACGCAGCTATGGAATACTTCAAAGCGGAAGTCATGGAGATGTGCCACCGGGAAAACCTCTATCAGATTGACTTGCTGAACGGGAGCAAGAACCGCATTACCGAGCGTGAGTATTGGGCGAAGCGGAAAGGACAAGCCGCACTGGATAAGGAGAACGCTTCCCAAGCCGCCACGGGAGAGCCGCCCAAACAGACCAAGTTTGAAACCGACAAGGAAAAGCTAAGGAAGACCATACGGAAAGCCCTTGCCGCCGCTGCCACCTTTGACGACTTTTCCTCTCTGCTGCTCCGGGAGGGCGTGACCGTCAAAGAGAGCCGGGGGAGATTGAGCTATCTCACGCCGGACAGGACGAAGCCCATCACCGCCCGGAAACTGGGTGATGATTTTGACCGTGCCGCCGTACTGGAAGCACTCACCATAAACGCACAGAACGCCGCCAGAGCCGCCGAAACGCCCCTACCCAAACAGGAATACCCCCGCAGCATAAAAGACCGCTTACAGCGCAACAAAGCCGCTGTAAACGCCCCGAAAAATGACGGAGTACAACGCATGGTAGACCGGGAAGCGAAACGAGCCGAGGGCAAGGGTATAGGATATGACCGCTGGGCGGCTGTTCACAATCTAAAGCAAATGGCGGCGACCATGAGCGTTTACGAGGAATCCGGCTTTTCTTCCCCGGAGGAACTGGAAACCGCCCTTGCCGCCGCCAGTGCCGGGCTGCATGAAGTGACCGGGAAGCTGAAAGCCGTGGAAAGCACCTTGCGGGAGAAAAAGGACTTGCAGAAACAGCTATTAGCCTACATCAAGACCAAGCCAGCCCGTGATGGACTTAGGGCGCAGAAAACGGAGAAAGCCCGGAGAGCCTACCGGGAGCAGCACGAAAGCAAGTTTATCATTTCCGAATCTGCCGCCCGGTATTTCAAGGCACAGGGCATTACCAAACTGCCAGCTTCCAAGACCTTACAAACGGAGATTGAGCAGCTTACCAAAGAGAAAAACGCCCTTTACAACGAGTACCGGGAGAAGAAAGAGAACGTCCGGGAATTGCAGACCGTGAAAAGCAATCTTGACAAAATATTGCGCCGTGAGCCGGAACGGGGAAAGGGGCGGGAAAATGAACGGTAAACGCCCATACATGGACTACCAGCAACACAGAGCCGCCCGCCGCCTTGTGCATGAGTGCTGCAACTACGATAACGGCAACTGTATCTTGCTGGATAACGGCGAGCCTTGCGTATGCGTCCAGAGTATCAGCTATTCGCTTATATGCCGCTGGTTCATAGCCGCCGTGCTGCCGCTGGACGGGAAACTGGAAGCCGCCCTACTCCACCGGGCAGACAGGAAACGCTGTACCGAGTGCGGCGGCTATTTTCTCCCCAAGTCAAACCGGGGGAAATACTGCCCGGATTGCGCCGGACGCATGAAAAGAATCAGAGCCGCACAGCGCAAGCGGAAACAGAGGGATAAATGTCACGCTTTAGGATATTCCAAACCCCCGTAAATCAAGGCTTTTTTGACCGCCCTCAACGGGTAGGCGGTACATTTATCCTTTACCCCCACAAAAGCCGCTTTAATTGCGTAACAGAAGCCACAGAACAGACCAAAGGAGGAACGAATGGCAGACAACCGCAAATATTACTACCTAAAGCTGAAAGAGAGCTATTTTGACGAGGACGCTATCGTGCTGCTGGAAAGTATGCAGGACGGTATGCTCTACTCAAACATTCTCTTGAAGATGTACCTAAAATCGCTGAAAAACGGGGGAAAGCTCCAGCTTGCCGAGAATATCCCCTACACCGCACAGATGATAGCCACCATCACCCGCCAGCAAGTCGGCACAGTAGAAAGGGCTTTGCAGATTTTTATGAAACTGGGGCTTGTAGAACCCTTGCAGAATGGGGCTTTGTACATGAGCAACATAGAACTCTTAATCGGTCAGTCCTCTACCGAGGGGGAGAGGAAACGCCGTGCAAGGCTGGCTTTACAGGAACAGAAAGCCTTGCCGGAAGCCGTGGCGGACAAACGTCCACCAGACGGGGCGGACATTTGTCCACCAGAGATAGAGATAGAGAAAGAGATAGATATAGAGTTAGAGATAAAGAGAGAGGGAGAGCTAAAGAAAGGACAGACAGCCCCCGCCCCTTTTGGCAGATATGAAAACGTATTTTTGTCAGAAAAAGAGCTTGCGGAGCTGCAAGAGGAACTTCCCGGCAAATGGGAGTATTACATAGACCGCTTATCCGGCTATATCGCTTCCAGCGGGAAGAAATACAAGAACCATGCCGCCACTATCCGGCGTTGGGCGGCTGATGACAAGGCAAAGGGGAAGCCGAAAAAAGGAATCCCCGATTATTCCTACAAAGAGGGCGAGAGCCTTTGACCGCATAGACACAACGCCCCGTAAACAGGGCGTAAAAGACCATGAACAAGGAGGACGATTTTATGTGTGATTATGATAACGCCATTTTCCGGCTTGCCACAGAAGCAGAGCCACAGCCGGAGGACTACACGGGCGAGGACGGGCTTTTGTACTGCGGGAGCTGCCGCCAGCCCAAAGAAGCCTACTTCACCGAGGGGAAAAACCTTTTCGGACGTGACCGCCACCCGAAAGAATGTGACTGCCAGCGCAAACGCCGGGAAACGCTGGAAGCCAGCCACCGGGAATACAAGCACCGGGAGGAAGTGGAACGGCTGAAACGAAAGGGATTTACAGACCCGGCTATGCGGGAATGGACGTTTGAAAACGACAACGGGAAATGCCCCCAAATGCACAAAGCCTATTCCTATGTGGAGCAATGGGAACGGGTAAGCACCGGGAACTATGGATTGATTTTGTGGGGGAATGTCGGCACAGGCAAAAGCTATTTTGCCGGGTGTGTTGCCAATGCCCTTATGGAGAAAGAGGTTTCCGTGTGCATGACAAACTTTGCCTTGATACTCAACGACCTTGCCGCCAGCTACAAGGACAGGAACGAGTACATAGCCCGCCTTTGCAGCTTCCCTCTGCTTATCCTTGACGATTTCGGCATGGAGCGTGGCACGGAATATGGCTTAGAGCAAGTCTATAACGTGATTGACAGCCGATACCGCAGCCAAAAGCCGCTGATTGTCACCACAAATTTGACGCTGGAGGAATTGCAGAACCCGGAGGACACCGCCCACGCCCGCATTTATGACCGCCTTACAGAAATGTGTACCCCCGTCCGCATTACCGGGGAAAATTTCAGAAAAGCCAGAGCAAGGGAGAAAATGGAACGCCTTAAAAAGCTGCTGAACGGAAAGGAGATTTGCCTATGACCGACACCATGAAAAAAGACCGCCCCACCCGCCGCCCGGATTGCGTGACAGAAGTACGCCGGGGGAACACCGTCCTTGTGGTTTCCGGCTATTTCAAACAAGGCACTACCGCCACCGCCGCCGACAAGATGATGAAAGTGCTGGAAGCCGAAAGCGCAGCCGGACACAAGCCGATTTACAGCGCATGACAACCCGCAGATAAAAACCGTCATTTTGACGGGCGGTAAAGAAGCAAAAAAGACTGTACAGCCAGCCCCGCCCTATGGTATAATAAACATACGGAATAGTGGGGCTGGCTGTCGGAAATGGAGGACATTATGCCAAGACAGACCACCCAAAAACTCATTACCGCCCTTTATCCGAGATTGTCGCACGAGGACACGCTTCAAGGCGAATCCAACTCCATAAGCAACCAGAAGCGAATCCTGGAAGCCTACGCAAAACAGAACGGCTTTTCCAACCTCAAATGGTACACGGACGACGGATTCTCCGGGGCAAATTTCCAAAGACCCGGCTTCCAGTCCATGCTTGCCGACATTGAAGCGGGGCTTGTGGGAACGGTTATCGTAAAGGATATGTCACGGTTAGGGCGAAACTATCTGCAAGTGGGAATGTACACGGAAATGATTTTCCCACAGAACGGCGTCCGTTTCATTGCAATCAATGACGGCGTTGACAGCGCACAGGGCGACAACGATTTTGCCCCCTTGCGTAACATTTTTAACGAATGGCTGGTGAGAGATACGAGCAAGAAAATCAGAGCCGTGAAACGGTCAAAAGGCATGAGCGGGAAGCCCGTCACAAGCAAGCCCGTGTACGGCTACCTCATGGACGAGGACGAAAATTTCATCATTGACGAGGAAGCCGCCCCCGTGGTGAAGCAGATTTACAGCCTTTGCCTTGCCGGGAACGGTCCGACCAAGATAGCCCGTATGCTCACGGAGCAGCAGACACCCACGCCGGGAACGCTGGAATACCGCCGGACGGGAAGCACACGCCGCTACCACCCCGGCTATGAGTGCAAATGGGCGACAAACACCGTGGCGCATATCCTTGAAAACCGGGAGTACACGGGCTGCCTTGTGAACTTCAAGACCGAGAAAGTGTCCTACAAGGTAAAGCAGAGCAAGGAGAACCCCAAAGAAAAACAGGCAGTCTTTGAGAACCACCACGAGCCAATCATAGACCGTGACACATGGGAGCGTGTGCAGGAGTTACGCAAGCAGCGCAAACGCCCCAACCGCTATGATGAAGTGGGCTTGTTCTCCGGCATACTCTTTTGTGCCGACTGCGGCAGCGTCATGTACCAACAGAGGTATCAGACGGACAAACGGCGGCAGGACTGCTACATATGCGGCAGCTACAAGAAGCGCACGGCAGACTGTACGGCGCACTTTATCCGCACCGACCTCTTGACCGAGGGCGTGACCGAGAACCTACGGAAAGTCACCAGCTACGCCACCAAGCACGAAGCCCGGTTTATGAAGCTGTTGACCGAGCAGACCGAGGACGGGAGCAAACGCCGGAACGCCGCCAAGAAGAAAGAGCTGGAAGCGGCAGAAAAAAGGATTGCGGAACTCTCCGCTATCTTCAAGCGGCTGTATGAGGACAGCGTGACCGGGCGCATATCGGACGAGCGTTTCACGGAGCTTTCGGCAGACTACGAAGCCGAGCAAAAGGAACTGAAAGAACGTGCCGCCGTTCTGCAGGGCGAGCTTTCAAGGACACTGGAAGCCACGGCAAACGCTGAAAAGTTTATGAAAGTGGTACGCAAGTACACCAGCTTTGAGGAACTCACCCCTACCCTGTTACGGGAGTTTGTGGAGAAAATCGTTATCCACGAATCGGAAGCCCTTGACGGGAAACGCCGGGGGAAGCTCCGCAGACAGGAAATCGAAATCTATTACTCTTTTGTCGGCAAGGTAGAGTTGCCCGACTAAAGCCCGACCCGTCCGGCAGTCAGCCGGACAGGGAACGGCAAAATTTTTTACACTTCTTTTACTTCTTTATCTCACATGAGCAAAATCGCAGGGCGTCAAGCAGCTTGTCGCCGGGGGAGGGGTGGCCCTGATCGGCATTACCCTGGTTCCCCTGCTGTCCGGCTTGCTGGGCTGATGTTCCCCGCTAAATCCCCTCGCGGCCTCCCGCCCCTCCGGCGGGGGGCCGCGGGAAAGGAGGTGCTTGACCCATGATACTTGACTGGCTGGAAGAATGGTTCAAGGGTGTGCTGATCGACGGCATCACCAGCAACCTCACCGGCCTTTTTGACACGGTGAACGGAAAAGTGGGGGAGATCGTCGCCGACGTGGGAGCCACGCCGCAGGACTGGAACAGCGGCGTGTTCAATATGCTCCGCAGCCTGTCGGAAACGGTGATCGTCCCCATCGCCGGGGCTATCCTCGCCCTTATCATGTGCTACGAGCTGATACAGTTGATCGCGGAACGGAACAGTATGCACGACATGGACAGTTGGATGCTGTTCCGCTGGGTGTTCAAGTCCGCCGCCGCTGTCCTGCTGGTAGCCAACACCTGGAACATCGTTATGGGCGTGTTCGACCTGACGCAGAGCGTTGTCAATCAGAGCGCCGGGGTTATCATCGGCAATACCAGCATCGACATTACAGCCGTTGTCACCGACCTGGAAAACCGGCTTTCGGATATGGACATCGGCGGTCTGCTGGGCCTGTGGTTCCAGTCCCTCTTTGTAGGGCTGACGATGAATATTCTCTCCATCTGCATCATGCTTGTGGTCTATGGCAGGCTGATTGAAATATACCTTGTGACCTCGCTGGGGCCTATCCCCCTTGCCACCATTGGGAACAGCGAGTGGCGGGGCATGGGGCAGGGCTATTTGAAATCCCTTTTTGCCCTGGGCTTCCAAGCGTTCCTTATCATGGTGGTAACGGGCATCTACGCCGTCCTGATACAGAATATCGCCCTTGACGGGGACGTTTCCGGGGCGATATGGGGGTGTATGGGCTATACGGTGCTGTTGTGCTTCTGCCTGTTCAAGACCGGGAGCATCGCCAAGGCCGTGTTTGCCGCCCACTGATGGAGGGAGGACAAGCTATCAAAAAATACAGCATTATCTACGCTGACCCGCCCTGGCGGTACGAGTGCAAGAACATTCAGGGAGCGGCGGAAAATCACTATCCCACCATGAGTATTGACGAGCTGTGCGCCCTGCCTGTGGAAGAACTGGCGGCAAAGGATAGTCTGCTGTTCCTGTGGACGACGTTTCCCCAACTCCCGGAAGCCCTGCGGCTTATCAAGGCGTGGGGCTTTGCTTATAAGACCGTGGCCTTTGTCTGGCTGAAACAGAACCGAAAAAGTCCGACTTGGTTCTACGGCTTGGGCTACTGGACACGGGGAAACGCGGAAATCTGCCTGCTTGCCAAACGGGGCAAGCCCAAAAGATACTCCAACGCTGTCCACCAATTTATCATCAGCCCCATAGAGCGGCACAGCAAAAAGCCGGATGTAGCCCGTGACAAGATTGTGGAATTGGCGGGCGACCTGCCCCGGATAGAGCTGTTTGCCAGACAGTCGCCCCCAGGCTGGGACGTGTGGGGCAACGAAGTGGACAGCGACATCACACTATGAGGCGGAAAGGAGGCTTTTCGTTATTCCGCAGTACACATTAGCGTCACTTTTCGACGGCATAGGGGGCTTTCCCTACGCCGCTTCTTTTTACAATATCACATCCCTGTGGGCAAGCGAGATCGTCCCGGCCTGCGTGTCGGTGACGAAGCGGCATTTCCCGGATATGGCCCACGCCGGGGACGTGACCCAACTCCACGGCGGAAAACTCCCGCCTGTGGACATCGTGACATTCGGCAGCCCGTGTCAGGGGCTTTCGATGGCGGGCCAGCGCCGGGGGCTGGCGGACGAACGGAGCGGCCTTTTCATGGAGGCCATACGGATAATTGATGAAATGAGGGAGGCGACACATGGTAGATACCCAAGGTTCGCGCTGTTCGAGAACGTCCCCGGCGCTCTGTCGTCCGCAGGAGGACGTGACTTTGCGGCTGTGCTGCAATCGTTCACAAAGGCCAAAATTCCAATGCCTTATTCTGGACGGTGGGCAAACGCCGGGATGGTACGAGGGGTCGGAGTTGATCTCGCTTGGTGCATGTACGACGCCCAATATTTCGGCACAGCACAGCGGCGCAGGCGCCTGTTTCTTGTCTGCGATTTTGCAGGAAAATGTGCCGGAGAAATACTCTTTGTCCCCAAAAGCCTGCGCGGGTATTTTGAGGCGGGCGGAACGCCGAGGCAAGGACTTGCCGCCTTTGCTGAAAGCCGCCCTGATACAGAGGCGGGGAAATCGTTGTTTTGAACGATCAAGGCGGGGCGTCGCTGACAGTGGAGCGTTCCGGCATCTCCCCCACCCTCCGCAGCCAGACCCACGGCAATCTGCCAGTGGTGGCCGCTGGCTTTGACTTACAGCAGATCACCAGCAAGACCAACCGCTCCACCCTGCGGCCCGTCCAGCCTACCCTATGCGAAACGGGACAGCCCCATGTGCTGACGATGGCAACGGGGCAGGCCAACGCGGAAGTGCTGGCGGACATCGCCCCCACCCTCAACTGCAACCACGAACAGCCCCTTTTGGTGCATCCGCAGATCGCCGGGACGCTGTGCGCCTCCGGCGCTGGCCTCTCCCGGCCCGCTGGCATGGGGAGCGAAACCGACTTCTGCATCACCAGCGCGGGCTTCCGCTACAAGGCCGGGAGCGCGACGGGGAGCCTGGGCTATCAGGAGGAAACCGCCCCGACCCTGCTTGCCGGACAGCAAAGCGGCGTACTGCATCATCATTACGCCGACCTGATCGTGCGCCGCCTGACGCCCCTGGAATGTGAGCGGTTGCAGGGCTTCCCGGACTTCTGGACGGAGCAGGGCGGCGGGCGGGCTATCAGCGACACCAGCCGCTATCAAATGCTGGGAAATTCTATCGCCGTCCCCTGCGTGGCCTACATCATGCAGGGCATCTATCACGCTCTGGAAAGGAGGAATTGACCTATGGCCTATGTGTCCGTCCCCAAGGACTTGACCCATGTAAAAAGCAAGATGCTGTTCGGCCTGACGAAACGGCAGATCGTATGCTTCGGCGCGGCGCTCCTGATGGGCTTGCCGCTCTTTTTTGTTCTCCGGGGCAGCGTCCCCACCAGCGCCGCCGCCCTGGTGATGATCTTCGCCATGCTCCCCGGCCTGCTGTTCGGGCTGTATGAGAAGCACGGCCAGCCGTTGGAGGTGGTGATCGGGCAGATCGTCCGCAACCGCTTCACCATGCCGAAAGTCCGGCCCTATCAGACCAATAACCTTTACGCCGTGTTGGAACGGCAGCGTCAAATGGAAACGGAGGTGAAAGCGGTTGTCCAGAAAGCAAAACGGCGGCAGGCCGGTAAAGCTGTCCCGCGCCGAAAAGCGGGAGATACAAGCCATCATCCGCAGGTATAAGGGCGACGGCAAGCCCCATACCGCCCAAGAGAGCATCCCCTATGAGGTCATGTATCAGGACGGTGTTTGCAGGCTGAACCAGCGTTCTTTCTCCAAGTGCGTTGAGTTCTCCGATACCAATTACCAGCTTGCCCAGCCGGACGACCGCACGGCCACCTTTGAATATCTGTGCGACCTCTATAACTATGTGGACGCCTCTATCCATGTCCAGTTTTCCTTTGTCAACCGCAGAACAGACCCGGCGCAGTACGCCCGCAGCTTCGAGATCGCTCCGCAACGGGACGACTTCGACGACATCCGGGCCGAGTACACCGGCATCTTACAGCGGCAGTTGACGAGGGGCAACAACGGCATTGTCAAGACCAAGTATCTGACGTTCACTATTGAGGCGGACAACCTGAAAGCGGCGCGGGCGAGACTGGAACGCATCGAAACCGACCTGCTGGGCTACTTCAAGATGATGGGAGCCGCCGCCCGTGTGCTGGACGGGGCCGAACGGCTGGAAGTTCTGCACGGCGTTTTCCACCCGGACGGTGAATTGTTCCGCTTCGACTGGAAGTGGCTTCCCACGGCGGGGCTGTCCACCAAGGACTTCATCGCTCCGTCCTCTCTCCGCTTCGGGAACAGCCGGGTATTCGGCATCAGCGGCAAGTACGGGGCGGTGAGCTTCCTGCAAATCCTGGCCCCGGAGCTGTCCGATGAAATGCTGGCGGATTTCCTCAACACGGAAAACGGCATCGTCGTCAACCTCCATGTGCAGGCCATTGAGCAGACCGAGGCCATCAAGCGGGTAAAACGGAAGATCACCGACCTGGACGCCATGAAGATACAGGAGCAGAAAAAGGCGGTGCGCTCCGGCTACGATATGGACATTCTGCCCTCCGACCTTGCCACCTACGGCACGGACGCCAAGCAGCTTTTGTCCAAATTGCAGACCCGGAACGAGCGTCTTTTCATGGTGACGTTCCTTGTCCTGAACATGGCCGACACCCAGCGGAAGTTGAGCAACGAGGTATTCCGGGCCGCTGGCGTGGCGCAGAAATATAACTGCGCCCTGGTGCGGCTGGACGACCAGCAGGAGCAGGGCCTAATGGCCTCCCTCCCCCTGGGGCAGAACCATATCAACATCCAGCGGGGCCTTACCACGTCCAGCGCCGCAATCTTCGTCCCCTTTGTGACGCAGGAGCTTTTTCAGGGCGGCGGGGCCATGTACTACGGCGTCAACGCCAAGACCCACAACATGATTATGCTGGACAGGAAACGGGCGCGGTGTCCCAACGGTCTAAAGCTGGGTACGCCCGGCAGCGGCAAGTCCATGTCCTGCAAGTCCGAGATCGTCAGCGTGTTCCTCACCACCCCGGACGATATTTTTGTCTGCGACCCGGAGGCAGAATATTTTCCCCTGGTACAGCGGCTTCACGGGCAGGTCATCAAGCTGTCCCCCACCAGCAGGGACTATGTGAACCCGCTGGACATCAACCTGAATTACAGCGAGGACGAAAACCCGCTGGCCCTGAAAAGCGACTTCGTGCTGTCGTTCTGCGAGCTGGTCATGGGCGGCAAGAACGGTTTGGAGCCTATCGAAAAGACGGTGATTGACCGGGCCGTGCAGGTGATCTACCGGCCCTACCTGGCAGACCCCAACCCGGAGAAAATGCCTGTCCTCTCCGACCTCCATGCCGCCCTGCTTGCCCAGCACATCCCGGAGGCCGACCGGGTGGCGCAGGCCCTTGACCTCTATGTGTCCGGCAGCCTGAATGTGTTTAACCACAGGACGAATGTGGACATTGAAAACCGGCTTGTGTGCTTCGACATCAAGGATTTGGGCAAGCAGTTGAAGAAATTGGGGATGCTCATTGTCCAAGATCAGATTTGGGGCCGCGTCACCGCTAACCGCAGCATGGGTAAGGCCACCTGGTACTTTGCCGACGAGTTCCATTTGCTTCTGAAAGAGGAACAGACGGCGGCGTATTCCGCTGAAATCTGGAAGCGTTTTCGTAAATGGGGCGGTATTCCGACCGGGGCCACGCAGAACGTGAAAGACCTGCTTTCCTCCCCGGAGATCGAAAATATCCTGGAAAACAGCGACTTCATTACCCTGCTCAATCAGGCCAGCGGCGACCGCAGGATTTTGGCCGAACGGCTGAACCTGTCCCCCGACCATCAGAAGTACATCGACAACTCCGAGCCGGGGGCCGGGCTTCTGATTTTTGAGAATGTGATCTTGCCCTTTACCAACCCTATCCCCGGCAATACCGAGCTGTATAAAATTATGACGACCCGGCTTTCCGAGGTGGTGGAGGGCGGCGCATGAGCAGGAAGCACCTGAAACCCCGTGACAAGGTGACGCAGCGCATGACCCGTGACGGCGTGGTGCTGGAAAATCAGACCACCGGCGAGGAAATCAATATCTCCGACCGGGAGGCGGAACAGGACTTCACCCCCAGCGAGGCCACCGGCAGGGCCGAAAAGGTGCTGGAACGTGCCGACCAAGTGCGGGAGCGCCGGGCCGGGAAGCGGGCGGCGAAACAGGCCGGGCAGGTGGAGGCCGACACCGGCCCCCGCCCGTCCGCCCGCCTGCAATTCTCCGAGGAAGAACGCTCCACGCCGGAGCTGAAGAAGTATATCCGCAAGTCCGACCGGCGGGCCGACCGTCTGGACGCGGCGCGGGCCGCTATCCCGAAAGAAACCGTGAAAATCAAGGAAAAGGTCTTTGACGAGGCCACCGGCAGGGCCAAGACCCATATACGCCGAGAAACGAGGGACAAGCCGCCGACCGCCATGAAGCCCAACCCGGCCAGCCGCCCCGTTCAGGAAGTTTTACTGTTCGCCCACGGCAAAATCCATGAGGTGGAGCATGAGAATGTGGGCGTGGAGGGCGGTCACAAGGGGGAGGAATTGGCCGAGCGACAGGCGGGCCGGGCCGTCCGGGGCGCTATCCGCCGTCACCGGCTGAAACCCTATCGGGAGCTGTCCAAGGCTGAACGCCTGGCGGAAAAAGCGAATATCGAATATTTCTATCAAAAGGCCCTCCATGATAACCCCCAGCTTGCACAAGCGGCCAGCAACCCCATTTCCCGGTTCTGGCAGAAGCGGCAGATCAAGCAGCAGTATGTCAAGGCGGCGAGGGCGGCGGGCCAGACGGGGGCCGGAGCTGCGCAGGGAGCAGCGAAAGCGGCCAAGTCCGGCAGTAAAGCCGCAAAGGAAGCGGTCAAGGAAAGCGAACGGCTGGCCTCGTTTGCCGTCCGGCACTGGAAAGGCTGTCTTGTGGCCCTGGCCCTGCTGATTATGACGGCGTTCCTGATGGGCGGCTTACAGTCCTGTTCCTCCATCGTGGGCGGGTTTGGTTCCGGCTTCACGGCTACCTCCTACCTCTCCGACGACGCCGACCTGATTGCCGTGGAAAACGCCTATGTGGGCATGGAAAACGACTTGCAGCGGCAGATCGACAACATCCCAAGCAGTTACCCCGGCTATGACGAATACCGCTACGATCTGGACGAGATCATCCACAACCCCCACGAATTGGCCTCTTTCCTGACATCCATCCTCCCGCGCTACACGCTGGCCGAGGTTCAGGCGGAGTTGCAGCGGGTATTCAACAAGCAGTACACCCTTATCACCACCACGACGGTTGAAGTCCGCTACCGCACAGAAACCCGAACGGACAGCGAGGGCAACAGCTACACCGTCCAAGTCCCCTATAACTATTACATCCTGAATGTGAAGCTGACCGCCCGCTCTATCGTGTCCATCGCCCCGGAGCTGCTGACCCCGGAGCAGTTGGAAATGTTCAATATCTATCTGGAAACAAGCGGCAACAATCCCCTTGTGTTTGGCGGCGGTTCCTACGACATCAGCGCGTCCGAGGACATCAGCGGCGTTCATTTTGTGGACGGCGCACGGCCCGGAAATACCGCTGTGGTGGACATCGCGAAATCACAGGTGGGGAATGTGAACGGCCAGCCCTATTGGAGCTGGTACGGCTTTGACAGCCGTGTGGAGTGGTGCGCCTGCTTCGTGTCCTGGTGCTATAACCAAATGGGCTTGACCGAGCCAAAATTTGCTGGCTGCACGTCCGGGGGCATGGCCTGGTTCCAGTCACGGGGCCAGTGGGCCAACCGGGGGTACAGCGACATCGCCCCCGGCGACGCGATTTTCTTCGATTGGGACAACAGCGGCAACGCCGACCATGTGGGCATCGTGATCGGCACGGACGGCACGAACGTCTATACCGTGGAGGGCAACAGCGGAAACGCCTGCAAGATCAAGAGCTATCCCCTGAACAGCAGCGTTATCCGAGGTTACGGATTGATGAATTGGGATTAAAAAATCTATGGAGAATTGGAGGTAAATCTATCAATATCGTATCCTTTGGCGGCGGCACGAACAGCGCCGCCGTTCTTGTTGGACTTCACAAGCACATCATCCCCGTTGACCTGATCTTATTTGCCGACACGGGCGGAGAACAGCCCCACACCTATCAATTCATCCGCACGATGGATGATTGGCTGGCCGCTCACGGTATGCCGCAGATCACGGTGGTGGAGAAGTACGACCGCAGCGGCCACCGGCTAACCCTGGAAATGGAGTGTTTACGCTCCCGCACCCTGCCGTCCATCGCCTACGGCCATAAGCGATGTTCCCAGAAACATAAGATCGGGCCGCAGGAAAAATTCTGCAATCACTATCCGCCCTGCCGGGCGGTATGGGCGCGGGGGGAGAAGATCACCCGCTTCCTGGGCTACGACGCCGGGGAAATGCGGCGGTACGAACATTCCAAGAAATTCAACGACACCGACAAGAAGTACATCAACCGTTATCCCCTGATCGAAGATTGGGGTTGGGACAGGAGTGATTGTGTCCGGGAGATATTAGCGGCTGGCCTGCCGCTTCCGGGCAAGTCCTCCTGCTTTTTCTGCCCCAGCATGAAACAGCCGGAGATTTTGGCGCTGAAAGAGCAGTACCCCGACCTCTACCGGCGGGCCGTCGCTATGGAGGACAGGGCCATGCCCCACCTTACCAGCGTCAAGGGGCTGGGCCGCAGCTACGCCTGGCGGGAACGGTTCGGGGCGGTGGAGGGAGGGCCGGGGACGTGCTAACGCTGACGCCCATATCCCTGAAAAACGCCAACGCCTTTGTCGCCCAGCATCACCGCCACCACCGCCCCGTCACCGGCCACAAGTTTTCTATCGCCTGCACCGAGGCCGGGCGGCTGGCTGGCGTGGCTATCGTGGGCCGACCCGTCAGCCGGTATCTGGACGACGGCCATACTCTGGAAGCCAACCGGCTTTGCACGGACGGCACGAAAAACGCTTGCAGTTTCCTCTATGCCGCAGCGTGGAGGGCGGCGCGGGCGATGGGCTATCGAAAGATCGTCACCTACATTCTGGACACGGAGAGCGGGGCCAGTCTGCGGGCCGCTGGCTGGGTGTGCGCTGGGCTGGCTGGCGGCAAACGCTGGACGGGGAGCCGCCGCCCCAAGGAGGACTTATACCCGGCGCAGATGAAATACCGCTATGAAAAATCCATCGGAAAGGAGTTTTGACTATGGCGAACAAACTTGACCGCATCGAAAAGGACATCCAGAAAGTGAAGTCCAAGATCGCGGAGTACAACAAGCAGCTTCGGGATCTGGAGGGGCAGAAAACCGAGCAGGAGAATTTGCAGATCATCCAGCTTGTCCGGGGCATGAACATGACGAGGGAGGAATTTGCGGCGTTCCTGCGGGGCGGGGCCTTGCAGACCGCCCCCACCCTGACGCCCTATCACGAAAAGGAGGACACCGGCCATGAGGAATAAGATCATTTCCCGTTTTCTTTCTGTCATTCTGGCTGTGGGCCTGTCCGCCGCCATGTTCACCACGACGGCCTTTGCCGGGGGCGGCGACGAGGAAGGGGAGGTCATACCCACCGAGCCGACCGGGGAAGTGGTGTCCACACCTGACCCCAAGCCCCTGACCCCGGAGGGCAATATGTCCCTGGTGGACGACATCGACGGCGAGGCGTCCGAGGACAAGCAGTTTATCACCGTCGTTTCCAAAACCGGCAACTATTTTTATATCATCATCGACCGGGCCGGGGACGGCGAAAATACGGTGCATTTTCTCAATCAGGTGGACGAGGCTGACTTGCTGGCGCTGATGGAGGTGGAGGAAGAACCGCCCGCCGTCTGTTCCTGCACAGTGAAATGTGAGGCCGGGGCCGTCAATACCGCCTGCCCTGTCTGCGCCAACAATATGACCGCCTGCGCCGGGAAAGCACCGGAACCGCAGGAGCCGGAAGAACCCGAACCCCCGGCCAAGGAGAACAAGGGCGGCATGGGCGGTCTGCTGGTGCTGCTGATCGTGGCCCTAGCTGGCGGCGGCGGGACGCTGTACTACTTCAAGCTCCGCAAGCCCAAGGCCGATGTGTCCGGCAGTTCCGACCTGTCCGAATACGACTTTGACGACGAGGATGAGCCGGAGGATGGAGAAATGGAGGGCGAATAAACGCAATCAGCCCGCCGTTTACCTCAACGGCGGGCTGATCTTCACATTTATGAAAGTGGCTGAACAAGTACAATGTCATTAGCATCCAAGCCATTTTTAACATACAGCTTGGGAGTATTTTCCTCCTTGATGCCCTCAAGCATTAGTTGTGCGATTGCCTGCCTAAATGCTGTTTGAAGCGAAAGACCGAAGCCAATAGCTGAATAAAGTTGAGATGCAAACACGCAAGCCGCTTCATCCCCAATAGATGCAGACATTCCAATGGCAGCATCCACATAATCGACCACGCTTTGCGCCTGTGCTTCTGAGAAGCACGCATTGAACACGACAAGTCTAATGGTGTCTGATGCAGTAGACATCGCCATTGAAATAGCTTCCTTACGCACGATTTTTGTAGTGCCGTCTGGGGTTAGAAGTGCAAGTTCTCCTGATGGTGCGCCATGCCCGCTAAAATGAACTACTGTTGGATTGGTTTCATTGATCGCTTGCAGAATATCAGAAGAACGAGTGGCCCATCGGCTTTCAAAATCAACCGAGTCGCGATACTCCGATAATCTAATTCTTTCTTGAATTGCCCTGGCTTCTTCGTCAAGCCGTAATGGTGGAGTATCAATAGGATTAGCTGCCAAAAATAAGACCGATATTTTTTCAGGTACAGCCTTTAATCTTTCAATTTCCATCTTCATTTGCTCCTGCGCTTCTCCTTGTTGCTGTATGGATGCCTCTAATGCTGCGGCCTGACGTGCGGCTTCCTGTAATCTCTTTTTTTCTGCATCTGCTGCTTTCTTACTTAATTTAGCTTCCTCATTCTGGCAGTTCTTTTCAGCAGTAGCCACTTCCTTTTCTTTTTTTGCTATCTTATCCTGAATGCTTCCGCATTTTTTCTGAATATCAGCGATGGATTTGTTGGCTTGCTCAATCTCTCTTAGTTTGGATTTAACTGTTGATGCAATTTTAGTTCGTCTAATCGCATCGTTTGCAGATATGATTTTTCGTTGCAACGGTGCGATTTTGCCCTGCTCTCGGGCAAAATCTTGTTTTAGCTTTACCAGTTCATCTCGCTTTCTGGACAGGGTACTTCTATACATATCTATTTGGGCCGTAAAAATCACCTCAAATCAAATGAATTATATTCCTGGAAAGTTTTGTAGCGCAATTTCATGTAATTCAGAAAAACTATTTATAGCTGTCTTTAACTCTCGATGCTTATTAAGATATTCATACAAATCAAGCATCCATGGATTGGGCGTTAAAAGACGTGCTATATAGTCAGCAGTAAAGTATGTAGGGAATAAATCTTCCCAGACCGCAAGCCGACCCAAAAATTGGCTCACAGTATAGATTTGATGCCAGCCGTCTGATGTTGAGCTGTACTCGTTGCTCATAAACGAAATTTGTCCCGGTAATTCTGTATTGATAATATCTGGTATTTGTGCGGGGTCAGTCATATCATCAAAATAATATTTTCTCAAAAAATAATAGCCATGCCGTTTGGCATTAAATTCTGTCCATAGTTGGAACATCCGGTGTTCAGCAGTTAAAACTTCATCGTAACTGGCGGCGGAAAGCATTTGTGCATATTCCTTATAATCGCGCACGTGGGTAATCTCATGGGCTATAGTTCCAATCCATGATAGTCGGTTATTTTTAACTTCACTCAAAAAATACTGATTATCTACGATAACAGTAAATGTTCCATCCAGTTCTAAAGGAGCGGCTATTGTACCATTAAAGGAGGGAAGTTGTTCGGTACGCTTGCTTCTATGGTCAGGCCGAATTTCAAAATATGTTTTCCATATATCATCAGAGAAAATGATTGACAGATTTATAGGTTCACAGTTATAGAAGTGAAAATAATCGGCCACTATCTGATTTATCAGTTCACTAAGTTTATTCTCCATATTGCACCCTCGTTTTTAATCTCAATCTTTCCTTCTATTATACCAAATCCAATTAAGTTTCACAAGGAGCAATGACAATGAAATTAGTAATCACGGAAAAGCCCAGCGTGGCCCGGAGCATCGCCGCCGTGATCGGGGCGACCGACCGGCAGGAGGGCTATTTGCAGGGCAACGGCTAT
Organism: Oscillospiraceae bacterium; assembly: GCA_910574995.1. Taxonomy (GTDB): domain Bacteria; phylum Bacillota; class Clostridia; order Oscillospirales; family Acutalibacteraceae; genus Acutalibacter. Next base: position 7,028 of record CAJTCS010000008.1, on the reverse strand, counting down.
ATCGTGTCCTGGTGCATCGGGCATCTGGTGTCCTTTGCCGACGCCGGGATGTACGACAAGCGTTTCAGGAAGTGGCGCTATGAGGATTTGCCCATCATCCCGGAGAGCTGGCGGCTGACCGTCCCCCCGGACAAGCGGGAACGGTTCGACACCCTGCGGACGCTGCTTCGCTCCGAGGAAGTCAGCGAGGTCATCAACGCCTGCGACGCCGGGCGGGAGGGTGAATTGATCTTTCGCACGGTCTACCACCTGGCGGGCTGTACCAAGCCCATGAAGCGGCTGTGGATTTCCAGCATGGAGGACAGCGCCATCCGGGAGGGCTTCGCCCACCTGAAACCGGGCCGGGACTATGACCCCCTGCATCAATCGGCGCTGTGCCGGGCCAAGGCCGACTGGCTGATCGGCATTAACGCCACCCGGCTTTTCTCTGTGCTGTACCACAAGACCCTGACCGTGGGCCGCGTCCAGACCCCCACCCTGAAAATGCTGGCGGACAGGGACGCCAAGATCACCGGCTTCCAGAAAGAGAAATATCACATCGTCCATATCGCCGGGGGCAGCATGGAGGCGGCAAGCGACCGCTTCCCCGACCCCGCCGGAGCGGAGAGCGTCAAGACGGCCTGCATGGGAGCGCGGGCCGTCTGCGCTTCCATCCAGCGGGAGAAGAAAACCGAACAGCCGCCCAAGCTCTACGACCTCACCACCTTACAGCGGGAGGCCAACCGGCTTTTCGGCTTCACCGCCAAACAGACCCTTGACTACGCCCAAACGCTGTATGAAAAGCGCCTGCTGACCTATCCCCGGACGGACAGCCGTTTCCTCACCAACGACATGGAGCAGACGGCGGTGGACATCGTGGCCGGTATCGTCCCCCTGCTGGCGTTCATGGAGGGCGCGGTGTTCTCTGCGGAGATCCGCCGCATCCTGAATAACGCCAAGGTGAGCGACCACCACGCCATCATCCCCACGGCGGAGTTTGTGAAACAGGGCTTTTCCGGGCTGGCGGACAGCGAAAGGAAGTTGCTGTCCCTGGTGTGCTGCAAGCTGCTGTGCGCCGTGGCCCCGGCCCATGAGTACGAGGCCGTCACCGCCGTTTTCACCTGCGCCGGGCAGGAGTTCACCGCCAAGGGCAAGACTGTCCTGGCCGCTGGCTGGAAAGACATCGACCGCCGCTTCCGGGCCTCCCTGAAAACCGATGCCGACGAGGACAGCGGGGACATGGCGGAATTGCCGGAGCTGGCCGAGGGGCAGGTTTTCGAGGATGTGGCCGCTTCCGTCACCGAGCATTACACGTCACCCCCCAAGCCCTACACGGAAGATACCATGCTGTCGGCTATGGAGCGGGCCGGGGCGGAGGATATGCCTGACGACGCCGAGCGCAAGGGGCTGGGGACGCCCGCTACCCGCGCTTCCATTCTGGAAAAGCTGGTGCAGATGGGCTTTGTCCAGCGCAAGGGCAAGCAGCTTCTCCCCACCAAGGACGGCATCAATCTGGCGGCGGTTCTGCCGGAGGCGTTGACCTCCCCGGCCCTCACCGCCGAATGGGAAACCCGACTGTCCGAGATCGCCAAGGGGGAGGCCGACCCGGACGAGTTCATGGCCGGTATTGAGGCGCAGGCCCGCGGCTTGGTGAAAACCTATTCCTGCATCAGCGAGGACAAGCAGAAATTGTTTCAGTCCGAGCGTGTCGCCATTGGGACGTGTCCCCGGTGCGGCGAAGCCGTCTACGAGGGCAAGAAAAATTACTACTGCGGCAACCGGACCTGTCAGTTTGTCATGTGGAAGAATGACCGCTTCTTTGAGGAACGGAAAAAGGCGTTCACCCCGAAGATCGCCGCCGCCCTGCTCAAACATGGAAAGGTGAAGATCAAGGGCCTGTTCTCCCCCAAGACCGGCAAGACCTACGACGGCACGGTGCTTCTGGCCGATACCGGCGGCAAGTATGTCAATTTCCGCATGGAATGGAAAAAGCAATAATATTTTCAGCCGCAAGGCCCTGTCCGATTGGATGGGGCCTTGTGCTGTAATCAGAAAGGAGCGACCGAGTGAGCGAAGTATTTTCGATACAGATCAGCAAACACGGGACTGACCGGCATATCTGGCTGGACTTGCCCACCACGGCGGAACAGGTGGCGGCGGCGATGGGACAGATCGGCGTCACGCGGGACAATCCGTGGGATTATACCGTCAGCGGTTTTTCTGTCCCAGAGGGCCGACATCTGGCTATCCCCTATGACCTGGCGTTGGCCTCCGGCGTGAACGAGCTGAATTTCCTTGCCGCCCGGCTGGAAAAGCTGGACGCCTACGAGATCGGCACACTGAACGCCGCCTTGCAGCAGAAGAACACCGAATTGCGGACGATCAGCCGCATCATCGACTATCCCGACAATCTGGATTACTATGTCAATCTCCCCGACATCCATACCGTGGCGGCGCTGGGGGACTACTACCTGAACCGTTCCGGGATGGTGGATATGCCGGACGAGTGGAAGCCCGCCATCGACACGGCGGCGCTGGGAAAGCACATCGCCGGACTGGAACAGGGGGCCTTTACCGAGTACGGCTATATCGTCAAGAGCGGCGACCAGTGGCGGCAGGTCTATGAGGGCCAGCCCGTGCCGGAGGAATACCGGGTGTTGTCCTTTCCGCCCCCGCAGGTGGAGCGTGACGAGGCCAGCCGCCCCCAGCCCCAGCCGGAGCAGACCGCCCCGGCCTCCCAGCCCGTCATTCCCATTGTGCTGACCGGCAGGAACAATGCCGAGCGCATGAAAGAGATCACCGATAAACTGGAAGCCGGTATTCAGGCCCTTTTTGAGAGTGAGCGGTATAAAAACTATCTCACCGCCATGTCCAAGTTCCACAATTACAGCTTCAACAATACCCTTCTGATCGCCATGCAGAAGCCGGACGCCTCCCTGGTGGCGGGCTACAATAAGTGGAAGGACGAGTTTGAACGCCATGTGAAGCGGGGCGAAAAGGCCATCAAGATTTTGGCCCCGGCCCCCTACAAGGTGCGGCGGCAGGTGGAAAAGCTGGACACCAGCGGCAAGACCATCCCCGGCCCGGACGGAAAGCCGCTGACCGAGGAACAGGAAGTGACCGTCCCCGCCTTTAAGGTGGTGTCGGTGTTCGATGTGTCACAGACCGAGGGCCGGGAGATACCCGACATCGCCGTGGACGAGCTGACCGGCAGCGTGGAGCGGTATCAGGATTTCTTCGCCGCCCTGGAGCGGACTTCCCCTGTCCCTATCGCCTTTGAGAACATCGAGAGCGGGGCGCACGGCTACTACCACCTGGAGGAAAAGCGCATCGCCATTGACGAGGGCATGAGTGAGCTGCAAAACCTGAAAACCGCCATCCATGAGATCGCCCATGCCACCCTCCACGCCATCGACAAGGACGCCACGCCGGAGGAATTGGCCGACCGCCCCGACCGCCGTACCCGCGAGGTGCAGGCCGAGAGCGTGGCCTACGCCGTCTGCCAGCACTACGGCCTGGACACCTCCGACTACTCTTTCGGCTATGTGGCCGGTTGGAGTTCTGGCAAGGACTTGTCCGAGCTGAAAGCCTCCCTTGAAACCATCCGGGCTACGGCCAATGACCTGATTACCAAGATCGACGGCCACCTGGCCCAGCTTCAGCAGGAGAGGGAGGCCCGGCAGGAGCAGGCCCCGGCCATTTGGAACGGGCTGGATGGGCTTATCAACGACAAGCCTTTCATGCCGGGGGCCACCCCGGAGCAGCAGGCCAACGCCCTGATCGACTTTGCCGAGCGCGACGGCCAGCGGCTGGGCAACGGCGAACGCCGCCTGATCGTGGACTACGCCAATGTTATCCGGGACTATCACAAGGTTGCCGACCTTATGTAACCCCTTAGCAATCCCTCACAGCACCGCCGTTTATCGTGATAGCAACCCCTCTCTTCACTCCAAATTGTCATTAGCAACCCTTATCGTGATTTTGCACTAAGAATCCCGGAATCCCTTGAAACGCCTGGCGTTGTGAATCGAGTAGGGGACGCACCGCGACCCCTACTCTTTCTCCTGCTTAAAAATCGGACGTCTGAGAATCTGCGCTGTTTGTGCAGGATATGGACTCTACTTTGGCCACGTTATTCCTCTCAACAAACACGGCTTTCACAAATTGAATGCTTTCACATGGCGTTCTTTGCCAGTGCCCGTCAACTTCCTCAACTGTTTCTCTAAAGTGCCTGACACGGTTCTCACACAGCTCAACCCCTCTGAAAAGCCAAAGGGCTGCGTCTTTCGGCGCAAACCCTTACCACGGCTTTCTCAAATTTCAACGCCTTGCGTTTTCATCCATCCTATAAACCTCAATCATGAGTTCGATCCCGAATCGGATACCCTCTGCATAAATTGCTTTGTTCTCCATGTTGACTATTTCTGCGTTCATATCCATTACGTTTTCTAGTTTTTTGTATTGCTCTCTGGTCAGCACTTCCTGCAATCCATTGATTTCCTGACCGACCTTATTCACACTGGAACGATAGCCGCTATCGGTAGGCACCACAGTTTCTGCTGGAAATATTTCACCGTTGTACAGCTTGCTGATTACGCTTTTCATTTCATGATCTCCTCCTTGGTGGTAGAGACTCTTTCTCTGCCTTTGCCACCACAATACCCGAAACCTCTGCGGAAGTCCAGACTTTTTTCTTCGTGAAAACTACCGAAATATCCGACTTGCTTTTTACCTGTGTCAATAAAGTTCTTTCTTTGTTTTGCGGCTCAAATTTTGAGCTATGCATTTGCTGTTTCGACTTTCCGTAGATTTGGAAATCAAATCAGTAAAAATATCTATGAGAAAAAAACAACTTGAATAAACATCCACTTTGTGGTACACTACAAGCGGGAGGGATTTTCATGTCTATTGAGAAAGCTATCGAAATTGCGGCAGCTTCGGTTGAGATGGAAGGATTCAAAATTGACGAGAAAAGCCGAGAGTGGTGCCAACTGTTTCTCCAGGGGGAAATCAGCATGGAGCAGTATATCCTACTGACGAAAGACAAAATTGGAGTGCCTGCCTAATGGCTTATGATTTAGATACACTAACCGATGACTGTTATGAGAGTACAACTTGCCTGATCAATAAGTTTGGTATCCGCGACAGCGCTCAGCTTGCCGAGATGGAAGCGGCCATTACATTCGCAAAATCTGCTGAACTGGAACGTTTACCCATCAAGGGTTCATTTAATTTTGAACATTATAAAGCTATTCACAAACATCTTTTCGGAGATATTTATGATTGGGCTGGTACGATTCGCACAATCGATATTTCTAAGAAAGGTACAGTTTTTGTGTTAGCAAAGGACATTGAGCAAATTGCAAACAGTTGTTTCACGCGGCTGAAATCAGAGGATTTTTTCAGAGGCTATTCGTTTGATACATTTTGCGATGCAATAGTCGATTTTTATTACGTTACCAATATGCTACATCCTTTCCGCGAAGGAAATGGGCGAACACAACGTATTTTTATTTCTCAGTTGATCCGCTATGCTGGATATGATATTGATTTCTCTGCTATTGATCCTGATGAACTGATGATTGCTACCATTCAGTCAGCTAATGGAGTTCGGGATAACCTTTTTAGACTTTTCCAACAGAACTTGTCAGGAGGAGAAGATTTTACCCTCTCCTTATCATAAGTTTCTTCGATTTCGAGGCGTAATTCCCTCTTTTCTGCGGGGAATAATTTCGGATATCATCAATAAATCATCAAAAATTTTTTTGAGCACCTTTTTGGAAACACAAACGGCTCAACCGTGCGGAAAACTGGCTGTTATATATTTGCCCATGCCTTTTCCACATCCACTCGAAAACCGCGTGCCGAGGGTTCGAATCCTTCTGCCCCTGCCAAAGATTTGGCCCGGAATTCCTTGGAATTCCGGGCTTTTCTTGTGTTTTGGGGTGGTGGGATGCGGTCTACGATGTCGCTCTCTATGGCGTGTGTTTTGCGCTTTTTTCGTTTCTGTTCGTATCCGTCTCTAGCTTTTCCGTCTGGTACATCATCAATAAATCATCAAAAATCCGGGGCGCTCTCCCTTGTGCCGCCTTGCTCTCGCTAAAAAATGAACCCGTCTGTGATTCCTTGCAGGCGGGTCGTGTCTTTTTTGACGTAATACATCTCAGTGATTTGTGAGGTACTGTGGCCCAGGAGGTCGGCCACCTGCCGGGGCGAGAGTGCTTTGATGGTGCCGTCGGGCTGTTTCACCCCGTTTATCAGTTGGGTTGCAAAATGATGTCTTAAACTGTGCAATCCTTTCTGCTCTATGCCCGCTGCTTTCAAAATCCGGTAGTACCTCTTTCGGAAGTTCACCGGCCTGGTGTAGCCGCCTTTCTCGTCGCTCACGAGGGGCGCTGTGGGGCCGAAATCGCGTTCTTGGCGCAACTCCCTTACCGCCTCAACTGCGGCCTGATTCAGCGGCACACGGCGTTTGCTGGTGGCGGTCTTTGTTTTGCCCACCTTCACTTCCCGGCCCGGGACGTAGTCTGTTCCAGCGCGCCTACAAACTTCCTTTACGTTCTGGTGCACCTCAAAATATTTATGCTCTAGGTCGATGTCGCTGTTGAGGAGGCCAAGCAACTCCCCGGTGCGCAGGCCAGTGTTCAGCATGAGAATGTAGGCTGCTGGCTGTTGGTACTTGGGCTTACCGTTGGAGTAGGTGCTGAACGCCTCAGACTTGAATTTCTCGATTTCTTCTGGCGTGAAAACTGTGACGGTTTCCTGCGTGGGTAAATCTTCCTTGTTCTGCGCTGCCATAAAGTTTGACTTCTTTATCATGGGTACGCTGTTCATGGGGTTCTTTTGCAAGATTTCCTGCTGGGTCAGGTAGCGGAAATACTCGTTAAGGACAATGTACACTTTCTTCACCGTGGTATAAGCGTAACCCTCCCCCATCCAATACTCTTGCAAACCGGCCCGAAAGATAGTATACTATAAGTAAAGGAAGTGAGGCCCATGCCCATTAAGCCGTTTAAGGATTTAAGCCTTGTGGACGACTTTATGTTTTC
>CAJTCS010000007.1 GCA_910574995.1 Oscillospiraceae bacterium | reverse complement strand
GTCTGCGGTATGGATATGGAGGGGACAGATGCCGGGCCTCATTTAGAAATGTAACCATTACGACGGATGGGAAAACCACACATATTTTTATAATTGGAAATGTCAGTAGAGGGGTTCGAATGGCGGCACTGGGTAGCGAAAAACAGGCATCTTTTTCGCAATACTTTTGTTTCGGGTTTTTCGAGATGCCGCAAACCCGCATAAAACCTGGCTTTTTTGAGGTCAAACAAGCCGCAGGCATCTTTTTTGTATGGTAAACACATGAATGGCATACAAAAAAGATGCCACCCCTGAAAAACCGCGCTATGGCGCGGTTTTTTGGCGTTTAGCGAGGACAAACATCGCTTGCCGCTCTATGTTGTGCCAGCTCCCCTTTTTTATTCTACATATCTGTACATCCAATCCCCTTTGCGGTATAATACCAGTATTGATATTGGCAAGGCGGGGAGGAACACTTACAGTCCCCCTATATCTATAATATGGAAAAGGAGGATCCAACTATGGATCTGGAAAAAATGAAGCGGAAGTATGCGTACACCCTGGCCCGGGTGGGCCTGAACGTACAGAAGGGGCAAACGGTTTTAGTGGAGGCCGCTGTAGAGGGCTGGCCGTTCACCAGCATTTTTGCAGAGGAATGCTATAAACTGGGGGCCGGGAACGTAGTGGTACATTACCTGGACCTGCCCAACATGAAAGTGGCCGCCCGCTACCGCAAGGACGAGGACTTGCGCCATGTAGAGGACTGGGAGTATGCTATGCACCAGGGGTATCTGGACGGCGGCGCCTGCTACGTGCGGCTAGAGGGCGTCAACCCCCAGCTGATGGAGGGCGTAAGCGAGAAGGAATCCAACTCGATTTTCGCCCATGTGGATACGGTGCGCAATATCATGCGTAAAGCCAGCCGGGAGAAGCACTGCCAGTGGTTGATTGCCATGGTACCCACAGCGGCGTGGGCCGAGTACATACTGGGAAAGGGCGGCCCCGAAGGGGAACGGGAGCTGTGGGAGCTGCTGCTGAAGCTGTGCTACATCGACGAAACCAACGATGTAGTGAAGGTTTGGGAAGAAAAAGGCCACAAAAACGCCGCCCGCGGCCAGGCTGTGGACGCGTTGGAGCTTACAAAGCTGCACTTCACTGCCGGAAACGGAACAGACCTGACCGTAGGGCTTACCCCGTGGTCCAAGTTTGGCCATGAAGAAAGGGGCGGCGTGCCCTTCTGCCCCAACATCCCTACAGAGGAGATCTGCACCACCCCCAGCAAATTTGAGACGGAAGGCATAGTATTTGCCACCCGGCCCCTGGTACTGGGCGGCAAAAAAATCGAAAAGTTTGGCTTCCGCTTTGAGAAAGGCAAGGTAGTGGAGGTCATAGCGGAGGAAGGCCGGGAAATGCTGGAAGCCCTTATTGCTACGGACGAAAATGCCGGATATTTGGGGGAAGCCGCCCTAGTGGAGTACCACTCCCCCATCAGTATGAGCGGGCTGGTCTATTACACAACGTTGATAGACGAAAACGCCAGTTGCCATTTGGCTTTGGGCCGGGGGCTGAACACCGCGCCAAAAGGGCAGGAAAACCTGTTTAACGACTCTGCAATCCACATAGATTTTATGATCGGCACCCCGGACATGCGGATAACCGGCCTTACAAAAACCGGTGAAACGGTGGAAATTTTCCGGGACGGGGACTTTGCTATCTGACCTTCCCCCAGCCCCCGACGGCCAGGCCAGGATCCCTGGCAAAACGGAAAATGGTACAATAAAATAGGGTAATATTGTGCCGGCCCAGCGCCTGTTTGGGACCACCCCTTGGCCGGCACATGGAAAACCAGCACATCGTGCGGAAAGGCAGGAAAACTATGCTGAGAAAGACGAAGATTATCTGCACCCTTGGCCCCGCCACGGAAGACGAAGGCGTCCTCCGCCGGCTGATGCTGGGGGGCATGAACGCGGCCCGGTTCAATTTTTCCCACTGTACCCATGAGGACGCCGCCCATAAGCTGGAAGCCGTCACCCGGCTACGGGAAGAACTGGGCTTGCCCATTGCCACCATCCTGGATACGAAAGGGCCGGAGATCCGGGTCAAGACCTTTGCGGAAGGGCCTGTGGAGCTGCAGGCCGGGGATAACTTCACCTTAACCACACGGGATACCCCCGGCGACAGCAAGGTGGTATCTATTACCTATCAGGACTTGCCCAAAGACCTGCAGCCCGGGGCCCGGGTGCTCATCGACGACGGCCTTGTGGAACTGCGGGCCGAACATGTGTCCGAAACAGACATCATGTGCACGGTGGTGAACGGCGGGCGCGTCTCCAATAATAAGGGCATTAACGTGCCGGGCACCCGCCTGACCATGCCCTTTATCAGCCCCCGGGACCGTTCCGATATCGTCTTCGGCATTGAAAACGGCTTTGATTTCATTGCGGCCTCCTTTGTGCGCTGCGCCCAGGATATCCTGGAGATCCGCGGGATATTGAAAGAGTACGACTGCCACACTGTGAACATCATCGCAAAAATTGAGAACATGGAGGGCGTGGAGAATATCGACGAGATCCTCCGTGTGGCTGACGGCATCATGGTAGCCCGGGGGGACATGGGTGTAGAGATCCCCTTTGAGGACGTGCCCGTGCTGCAAAAACAGCTGATCCAGAAATCATACCTGGCGGGCAAACAGGTCGTCACCGCAACCCAGATGCTGGACTCTATGATGAAAAACCCCCGCCCCACCCGCGCCGAGGCCACCGACGTGGCCAACGCCATCTATGACGGCACCAGCTGCATCATGCTTTCCGGGGAGACGGCGGCGGGCCTATACCCGGTGGAGGCCCTGGAGACCATGGTACGCATCGCGGAAAAGGCCGAGCAGAGCATCGACTATATCCAGCGTTTCAACTCCCGGGACAACCGGGACATAGCCTTCGACGTAACCAACGCCATTTCCCATGCCACCTGCACCACCGCACACGACCTGGGGGCCAGCGCCATCATTACCGTGACCAAATCTGGCATAACCGCCCGCCAGCTTTCCAAGTTCCGGCCCCTGTACCCCATCATAGGCTGCACCACCGAGGAAAGCGTCCACCGGCAGCTTAGCCTGTCCTGGGGCGTATACCCTCTGCTGATCCAGGAGGAGAACGACACGGACGCCCTGTTTGACCATGCGGTAGATGCGGCCGAGCACGCCGGCATGGTACAGCCCGGCGACTTAGCGGTCATTACGGCAGGCATGCCCCTGGGGGTTTCCGGCACCACCAACATGATGAAAGTGCATATGGTGGGCCATGTGCTGCTTACCGGAACCGGCATTACAGAGAAAGCGGTTTCCGCACGGCTGTGCGTGTGCCAATCCGCTGAGGACCTCCAGGGCTTCCGGGACGGGGACATCCTGGTGGCGGCCGCTACGGACAATTCCATGGTAGAATCCCTGCGCCGGGCTTCCGGGATCATCACCGAACAGGCGGGCCTGAACACCCATGCCGCCATTGTAGGCCTGGCCATGGATATACCCGTCATCACTGGCGCAGAGCACGCTACCCGGATCTTAAAAAGCGGCGCCGTTGTGACCTTAGACGCCAAAACAGGGCGGGTATCTTCGGCAAACTAAAGGAAAAAGGGTTCCTCCCGCTTTTGGGCCTCTCGCGCAAATTAGCCCTTTATTTTGACAAGGGCTGTCTTTTTCCAAAGGATATGGCCATAAAAAGCACAGGGGGACCGTGAACCGCATCACATATAGTATGGCCGCTCTATAATAGAGCGGCCATACACTTTTAGGCGGGGATACCTGTATTCCCAATACGGGGAAAAGCGTGAAACAACAGGCAATCCTTTTATAATGTAATAGGGATATCCGTTTGGGACAAAAATGCCCCCATCTCTTGCAGGAAAGCCTGGTTTTCCCCGTATTTGCCGCAGGTGACCCGCACCAGCCCCCCGGTATAGCGGATGGCTATGCCCCGCTGGGCCAAGAAGTCCAGCAGGGCGGGGCCGTCAGGCATTTGCAGCGCGCAAAAGTTCGTCTCGCCGGGCAACAGGGTGAACCGGCCAGGATAAAGCGCGGCCAGCTTTTCCAGGCCAGAAGCTAAATCCCAGCGGGAAGCAAGGATGTCCTGCAGGGCCGTTTCCAGGGCCAATTCCTGCCCCAGGGCCAGGGCCCCGATCTTCTGGGAAAGGGCGTTCACGTTATAGGGGGATTTGGCCGCCCGCAGCACGCCTGCCAGCTGGGGCCGCGCCACGGCGAACCCCAAACGCAGGGCCGCCATGCCGAACGCCTTGGAACAGGTGCGCAAAATTACCAGGTTGTCAAAGGCGTCCGCTTCAGCAAGCAGGCTTTGGTCCGAGAAATCCATATAAGCTTCGTCCAGCACCACCAGGGCGTCTACATTTTGGATAAGCCTGCGTACCTCCTCCCGGGGGCACACCAAAGAGGTGGGGTTGCAGGGGTTGCTGAAAATTAACAACTTCACGTTTTCCCGCTGGCAGGTCTCTACCACCGCGTCTACATCCAGGCGGAAACCCGGCCTCTTTTGGATGGGCACATGGCGGGCCTCCTGCAATAAACCGTTGAACGCGTACATGGAAAAGTCCGGCTCTATGGTGGCAAAGGCGTCGCCTTTTTCCAAAAAACCAGAGAACAGCACCGTGATCAGTTCGTCCGAACCATTCCCCGCCACCACCTGCCCTGCCGGCACGCCGTAATGGCTGGCAAACGCCTGGCACAGCTCCGCCGCCATAGGGTCGGGGTAGCGGTTGAACGCGGTTTCAGAGAGGGCTTGCTGGGCACCCAGGATGACCCCCTCTGGCAGGGGGATAAAAGATTCATTGGCGTCCAGACGGATACGGTAGGACTCTGTGACAGGGGTATAGGGCTGTATGCCCTGTAGTTTTTGATTCAGCTGGTACATCATGCGCCCCCCTGCCCTTCCAGCTGCTTGCGGATGCGCACGGAATTGGCATGGGCGGTCAGTTCCTCCGTCTCCGCCAACAGGATAATGTCGTCCGCCGCCTGCAGCAAGGCGTCCTTAGGGTAATAGATAAAGCCGGATTTTTTGATGAAATCATCTACCGACAGGGGCGAGAAGAACCGTGCTGTGCCGCCGGTGGGCAGCACATGGTTGGGCCCGCCGTAATAGTCGCCCAAGGGCTCGGGGGAATAGTGCCCCAGGAACAAGGAGCCCGCGTTGTCCAGCCGGCCCAGGTACTCGAAGGGGCTATCACAGCAGACCTCCAGGTGCTCGGGGGCCAGCAGGTTGGCAAATTCCACCGCCTCGTCCATGTTTTCCGTCAAAATTACTGCGCCGTAATCATCCAACGACTTTTCGATGATCTCCCGCCTGGAAAGGCTTTGCACCTGCCGGTACAGGGCCTCTACCGTGGCGGCGGCCAGGGCTTCGTCCGGGGTGATGAGGATGGCCGAAGCCATAGCGTCATGCTCGGCCTGGCTCATCAGGTCGGCGGCCAGGAACTGGGGGTTGGCAGAGGAATCGGCAAGGATCAGAATTTCGCTGGGGCCCGCTATCATGTCGATGTCCACCACGCCGTACAGCTGTTTTTTTGCGGTAGCCACGAAGATGTTCCCAGGGCCCACAATCTTATCCACCTTGGGCACAGATTCGGTACCGTAGGCCAGGGCCGCCACAGCCTGGGCCCCGCCCATCAAAAAGACACGGTCTACCCCGGCTACCAAAGCGGCACAGATGATGTAGGGGTCAGGCCGGCCCGTGCGGCCGGGGGGCGTGGCCATGACGATCTCCCCCACCTCCGCCACCTGGGCCGGGATCACGTTCATCAGTACAGATGAGGGGTATCCCGCTGTGCCGCCGGGCACATACACCCCCACCCGGTGCAGCCCCCGCACCCGCTGGCCGGTGATAACGCCCCCCATGGGGTCGATGCGGCTTTGCTGCTTCTGCCGTTGATGGAAGAGCCGGATGTTTTCCGCGGCCCGCTGCAGGGCTTCTACGAATTCGGGCTTACACGCCTTAACAATGGCCTCCATTTCCGGGCGGGAAAGCTCCAGGGCCGGGGGGGCCCAGCCGTCGAACCGCTGGGAATATGCCTGTACGGCCTGGTCGCCGCCCTCTTTCACTGTTTTGACAATCTCCGCCACCGCGTCTTCTATAGCGCGGTCGGCCTGGCCCACCCGGGCTTTCAGTTCGTCTATAAAGGCCAGCCGGGCAGCCCGGTCGCCTTTCACGGTACGGATCATAGGAAACAACCTTTCTTGGCAGTTTTTTAGGACGATTTTTTGTTGGAGGGCTTCGCCCCCAAACCCCTGATTCAAGAAACTTTTTTTGTTCTGCTTCTTTTGCGCTGGCTGGCCCGCCCTGGCGTTACCCGCGTCTTGGGCGGGGCGTTACGCTGCCGTCACATTGCTTAGGCGTTTGGTCAGCTGGTCAATTTCGGCCTTGCGCAGTTTCATGCTGGCCGGGTTCACAATCAGCCGGGCGGACACCTCCATAATGCGCTCTACCACCTCCAGGCCGTTCTCCCGCAGGGTGGCGCCGGTCTCCACAATATCCACAATGCCGTCTGAAAGCCCCAGCAGGGGTGCAAGCTCTACAGAGCCCTCTATTTTAATCACCCGCACATCCATGTGCTTGCTTTCAAAAAAGCGCCGGGCAATGCTGGGGTATTTGGTGGCAATGGTCTTGACCCCATAACCCGCGTAGAAATCTGCCCCACGGGGCGCGGCTAGGGCAAAGGCGCAGCGGCCAAAGCCCAGGTCTAGTATCTCGAAAAAGTGGTGGCCCATCTCCGCAATGGTGTCCTTGCCCACCACACCTAAGTCGCACACGCCGTGCTCTACATAGGTGATGACGTCGGCGGCCTTGGCCAGAACAGCCTCGATCTCCCCTCCCCCAACGGGCAGGATAAGCCTGCGGCCCTTGTCCCGCAAGCTACCGCAACCATAGCCGGCCTGTTCCAACAGGCTGGCCGTGTGCTTTTCCAGCCGCCCCTTTGTCAGGGCGATGCGCAGCGGCTTCATGGGTTCCCCTCCTCTTCCGTCAATTGCAGCTCGGTCACCGTCTCCCCCACCCGCAGCAGTTTGGATATACCCAGTTCCTGGGCATAAGCAAGGGATTCTTCCCAGCCGTCCCATAGGGACAGCTCGCAGGGCACCCCTTGGCGGGTCAAGTTTGAGACGCTGTTTTCCGCTTGTATCTCGTAGCCGGGCTCCCCATACACCAGCACCCGCGGCGCCGGCCTGCCGCCTATATAGCCCCCCAGCAGCCGGGCACAAGCGTCTACGTCCACGGCAAAACCTACCGCTGGCATGGGTTCGCCAAATTTCCCGCATAAGGCGTCATACCGCCCGCCCATCAGCACCGCCGAGCCATGCCGGGGCACATAGGCGCTGAACACCACGCCGGTATAATAATCGTTGCGCTGCACCAGGCCCAGGTCTACCATCAGCCTGTCCCCAAGGCCCAGGTTTTGCAAGGCCCCATACAGGGCGCGCAGATAACCCAGCGTCTCCCCGGCTTCGCCAGAGCCGCACCATTGGCGGGCTTCCTCTAAGGCCTCTTCCCCGCCGAACAGCCGGGGCAGCCGCCGCATGGCCTGGGCGGCTGGGTCGTGGCCTAAAGGCTCTAAAAGGCCTTCCAGGGCGGCGTAGTTTTTCAACTCGATAGCTACCCGCAGTTCCTCTTTTTTATCAGGGGAAAGGGGCAGCTTGTCCGCCAGCGCCTGGAAGAACCCGGCATGGCCCACTTCCATGCGGAAGCCGGGGGCACAGTCGGAGAGGGCCTGGGCAGCCACCGAAATAGCTTCCAAATCGGCCCGCAGGCCAGGCGCGCCTATAAGCTCTATCCCCATCTGGGCCGATTCGTCGTTGCGCCCGGAAAGGTCGGGGCGGTTGCGGTAAACGTTTTGGTTATAGAAAAGCCGCAAAGGCTTTTTGTGGCTTTGCAGGCGGGACGTGGCCATACGGGCGATTGGCAAGGTGGAATCTGGGCGGAACACCACCAGGCGTCCCCGGTTGTCCGTGGTTTTGTACATCTCCCGCTGGGGGATGGCGGCCCCGGGGATGCTGAATACGTCATAATACTCCAGCCCAGGGGTAATGACTTCCTGGTACCCCCGCAGGGAAAAGGCCTGTGTCAGCCTGCGCTGTACCTCCCGGTGGGCACGGCACTCCTCGAAAAGGATATCCCGGACCCCTTCGGGGGTGATCTTGCTGTACGTCCTCATAGTGCCTCCTAACATATGCGTTTTGCTTTATCGCGCTACTATAATAAATCATCCGGGCATTTTTGTCAAGTGCCTGCCCAGCAAACGGGGAGTTACATGATAATTTCTGTTTGAAAGTACTGCTCTTGAAATCTTACTGCATCTGTGATCTCCTCTTTGCTGAACAACATATTTTCGGGGCAAACAACCCATTTTTCTTCTACGTCGTCAAATCTATGAATCATTGCAATGACTTTTCCTGTGAACCGCTGAACCGCTTCATGGATGCCTAATATATACGCATCCTGTTCCTCGCCATCCGGCGCCATTATACCCTCAACATATCCATAATTGATTGGATAATAGATATCCTTGTGCTTTGGATGGTAACTTCCAAGGGGGCGATCGACGGTAACCGTGACAATGTCTCCAATCATGTGCTGTACCTCCTCAGCTTTCATCACAACTGCTTTTCCAAAAAAACGTTGCGGTTGCTTTTGCCGAAGGCCCTAAAACAGGGTAGTCTGGCTGCTCTCCGGCAGGCCGGAAAGGGCCCCGACGCCCCGCAGGGCGTCGATGACCGCGCTGGAGACCTTAGACCGGCTTTGCAGGTCGTCAATGGAGATATATTCCCCGCCGCTTTCCCGGGCCTCCATCAGGCCGTCCGCAGCCGCCCCGCCCACGCCGGAAAGGCTGGAAAAAGGCAAGCGTATCTCCCCGTCTTCCACCAGGAACTTACTGGCATGGGATTTATATAGATCTACTGGCCGCAGCTTGATATCCCGGGCCAGCATTTCGTTAATGATCTGCAAGGTGCCGAATTCGCCCTCTTCCTTGGCGCTGGCCTCCCGGTTCTTGATCTTTGTGTCCAGGTCGCGCATTTTCCGGGCAACGGCCTCTTTGCCCAAAATAGCCGTTGCCCCGTCGAAGTCGTCGCTGCGTACGGTAAAGTAGGCGGCATAAAATTCCGTGGGCTTATGTACCTTGTACCAGCCCAGGCGTAAGGCCGCGATCATATAGGCCGCCGCGTGGGCCTTGGGGAACATATATTTGATTTTAAAGCAGGAATCGATGTACCATTGGGGCACGTCATGCTCTTTCATGGCAGCGATATGCTCTTGGGTCAGCAGCTTGGCGGCCTTGCCTTTACGCACAATCTCCATGATCTTGAAAGCCATTTTGGGCTCCAGCCCCTTGTTCATCAGGTACACCATAATCTGGTCCCGGGTGCCGATAACCTCGGAAATGGAACAGGTCCCGGCACGTATCAGCTCTTGGGCGTTGCCCAGCCACACATCTGTGCCATGGGAAAGGCCGGATATCTGCAAAAAGTCCGAAAACCGGGTAGGTTTGCATTCTTCCAGCATACCCCGAACAAAGTTGGTACCCAACTCTGGCAGGGATAGGGTACCGGTTTTTACACCGCCCAAATCTTCTGGCGTGACGCCCAATGCTTTTGGGGAAAGGAACAGGCTCATCACCTCCGGGTCGCTCATGGAAACCTTCATAACCGGGACGCCCGTGTAATCCTCCAGGTACCGGTAGATGGTGGGCACATCGTGGCCCAACTCGTCCAGCTTACACACGTTGTCGTGGATGGAGTGGAAGTCGAAGTGTGTGGTGATGTTGTCGGATTTCTGGTCGTTGGCCGGATGTTGGACCGGGCAGAAATCGTACACCTCCATGCCCCGGGGGACAACGATCATGCCGCCGGGGTGCTGGCCGGTGGTGCGCTTTACACCTGTGCAGCCGATGGAGAGCCGCTTCTCCTCCGCCTTGTGGTAGGTAACCTGCCGCTCTTCCGCGTATTTTTTCACATAGCCGAAAGCGGTTTTGTCCGCCACCGTGGCAATGGTACCGGCCTTGAACACGTTATCCCGGCCGAAGAGCTCCTCTGTAAAACGGTGGGAGCTGCTTTGCTGCTCGCCAGAGAAGTTTAGGTCAATATCCGGCACCTTGTCCCCATCAAAGCCCAGGAAGGTCTCAAAGGGGATGGTGTGCCCGTCCCGGTCCAGGTCGTGGCCGCAATGGGGGCAGGTTTTCGGGGGTAGGTCGAAGCCAGAGTCTACGCTGCCATCGGTGATGAATTCGCTGTACTGGCACTGGGAGCAGACATAATGGGGTTCCAGGGGGTTCACCTCGGAAATGCCGGACATGCTGGCCACAAAGGAGGAGCCCACCGACCCCCGGGAGCCTACCAGGTAGCCTTGCTCCTCCGAGTCGGCCACCAGCTTCTGCGCCGTCATGTACAGCACCGAGAAACCATGCTTGACGATGGAGCCCAGCTCCTTGTTCAGGCGCTTCTCCACAATATCTGGCAGGGGGTCGCCATATTTGGCTTTGGCCCGCTGCCAGGTAATGTCGATAAGCTGCTCTTGGGCCCCCTCGATAAAGGGCGGGAAGTTGCCCATAGGCACAGGGCGCACATGGTCTATCATATCGGCAATTTTGTTGGGGTTTGTCACCACCACCTCAAAGGCCTTTTCCTTGCCCAGGTACTCGAACTCTTTAAGCATCTCCGGGGTGGTGCGCATGTACAGGGGGGCTTGCTGGTCTGCGTCCGAGAAGCCCTTGCCCGCCATAAGGATGCGCCGGAAGTCCGCGTCCTTGGGGTCCTTGAAATGCACGTCGCAGGTGGCCACCACCGGCTTTTGAAGCTTTTCGCCGATGCGCACGATAGTGCGGTTGTACTCCCGCAAGCCCTCGACGTCCGTGTCGCCGTTGCGCACCATGAACATATTGTTGCCCAACGGCTGTATTTCTAAGTAGTCGTAATACTCCGCTATTTTACACAGGTTTTCAAAGGAATCCCCCCGCACCATGGCCTGGAACAGCTCTCCCGCCTCGCAAGCACTGCCGATGAGCAGCCCCTCCCGGTATTTGTTCAGCTGGCTTTTGGGGATACGGGGCGTGCGGTAGAAATAGTCTAAATGGCCCATAGAGATGAGGCGGTACAGGTTTTTTAACCCGGTCTGGTTCTTCACCAGGATAATTTGGTGATAAGGGCGCAGCTTCTTGGGGTCTCCCCCTGCCAGGGCCGAGTTGATATCTTGTACCGTTTTGGCCCCCCTATCCTCCCGCAGGCGTTGCAATAGGTTCAAGAAAATTTCCCCCAGCACCGCCGCGTCGTCATCCGCCCGGTGGTGGTTGAAAGGCTTCAGCTTCAAATAGGCGGCTACTGTGTCCAGCTTGCAGTTTTTGATGTCGGTAAGCAGGGCCCGGCAGATGGGAACGGAGTCGATATACACATAGGGGAACGGGACGCCGGCACGGGCCCCGGCGGCCCGCAGGAACCCCGTGTCGAAGCCCGCGTTGTGGGCCACCAGCACCACCCCGCTATCCCCGCAAAAATCGTAAAAGGCCTGCAGGGCTTCGGCCTCGCTGGGGGCGCCCCGCACCATTTCATCGGTAATGCCGGTCAGCTCGGTAATCTTTTGGGGGATGGGCATCCCCGGGTCTACAAAGGTGTCGAAATGGTCGGTTACTTCCCCGTTATGGATGCGCACCGCGCCAATTTCCGTGATGCGGTCCTTTTTGGGGGAAAGGCCGGTGGTCTCCAGGTCGAAGCAGATGAAATCCTCTTCCAGGCTGCGGGTGGAATCCCCCACCACCGCGGGCACCAGGTCGTTGACAAAGTAGGCTTCTGTACCATAGATGACCTTGAAGTCCGGGTCGTCTTTCCGGATGGCCTCCTCGGCGTTCATGGCCTCGGGGAAAGCCTGCGCCACCCCGTGGTCAGTGATGGCAACGGCTTTCTGGCCCCATTTGTAGGCCTGTTGGATCAAATCCCCGGCTGGGCTCATGCCGTCCATATCGGACATATTGGTGTGCAGGTGCAGCTCGACCCGCTTTTCCAAGGCATCGTCCACCACCTCTACCTGGTCCACCGTGGCGATAGCCCGGGGCCGCAGCACGTTTTCCCGGTCGTATTTGTCATATTCCAGGCTGCCCCGCACCAGAAGGGACCGGCCCTTTTTCAGTTTGTCCAGTTCCTTACACTTGTCCGCATCCTGGATGACTTTCAGGGTGATGGAACTGGTGTAATCGGTGATATCAATGCTGTATATTTTTTTCGACTTGTCCCGGGTTTCCTTGCTTTCGGCAGAAAATATCTCCCCCCACACGATGATGGCCCCCAGGTCGACGGCGGCTTCCCGCAGGGGGGTGACGCGCCCTTTGGGTACAGTGCCCAGCACCGGCCGGGCGGTTTCCGGCACGATGGATGGCAGCAATGCGCCCTCATCCCGCACGCTGACCTTCCGGCGGCTGGCCTGCTCCTGCAGGGCCTCTTCATAGGCTTCCATCTCTTGGATAGCCTGCTCCCGGCGCTGCTTTTCCTCTTGTGTGTGGATGCGTTCCAACAGGGAACCGCCCCCCCCCTGTACGCTGCGCTTGCCGGCAAAGCGTACGCTGCAATCCACCGAGAACCAGGCCCGCACCAATTCCTGTATCCGCTGGGCGGTTTGGCGGGCCTCTAACAGCTCTAGCCCCCCATGGCACAGCTCGACGGTGAGCACGCCCTCCTTCCACAAGGCCTCCGCCTGATGGAAAGTGCCGTTCAAGGTGGCGTCCTGCTCTTTCACCGCCATAACCAGGGAGGGCAGGCAGCCTGGGGCAAAACTCTCCCGGGGGAAGCGGGGGGATACCCGCACCGTCCCCAATACCCCTAATGCCTTACAGAACCGCTGGATCTCCCCATAGTCCACAAAGGCGGCAAATGCTGCCGCCAATTCCACCCGGCGCTCTGCCAGGGCAATATGCAGATTCTGTATCCGGCCAGCCAGCAGTTCTTCTGGGAAAGCCTGGCCTTCCAATTCTTTCTTAAAAAAAATGCCCAGCGTATTCACTACCCGCCCTCCTTTTGGGCCGGGGCTACCGCCCCGCACCCCGCATCCAAAAGCCCCTTCTTGCCGCATTTTAAAAGCCGCTGCTTACGCCGTCTGGCTGCGCTACCGCATATAAGAAGGGTCGCTTATCCGGCTGATTCGCCGCCGCCCGTCCGGCTCTATCTCAAAACGTGATACGCCCCCGGCGCTGCCCCATATCAGGCAACGCTCCATGGCCTCGGGCTCCATTTGCAGCCACAGCAACCCCCATATACCCAAAGTCTCCCCATGGGAAACAAGCACCACTGTATCTTCGGGCCGTCCCACCACATCCAGGCATAGGCTGGCAAGGCCCTGCCATACCTGCCGCCGGGAATGGGCGCTGGGGAACATTTTATCGTCTATGGTGTGCTCAGGCGTCATGTGCCCCTTCAGCCAGGCAACGGATTGCCCCACAGCCTCCCCCAGGTTCCGTTCCCGCAGCTCTTGGCGGTATTCTATCTCTACGCCCAGCTTCGCCGCCAAGGGGGCCGCGGTCTGGGCGGCACGCTTCAGGTCGGAAGAAAATATTTTTACAGACTGGCCCGCTAGTTCGGCGGCCAGCCTTTCCGCAATGCGCCGGGCCTGCTCACGGCCCAGCTCTGTCAAATCCCAGTCTGTCCAAGAGCCCAGCATGCCGTTGGTGTGGTGCACCGATTGGCAGTGCTGGATGGTGACGATCTGTTCCATGGCCGTTCCCCTTTCTGGGCGTACCCCCTACAGCTTGTCCACCTCGGCCAGCAACTCAGCCAGCAGCCGGCCTTCGGGCACTTTGCGCAGGATCTCCCCCTTTTTAAAAAGGAGGCCTTCCCCTTTGCCGCCCGCTATGCCGATATCGGCCTCCCGGGCTTCCCCGGGGCCGTTGACGCCGCAGCCCATCACCGCCACGGTGATATCCTTCTGGCAGCCTGCCAGGGCCTGTTCCACCTGTTGGGCCAGGCCGATCAGGTCGATGCGGGTGCGGCCGCAAGTGGGGCATGCAATCAGCTTCACGCCCCCCCGCAGGCCCAAGGCCTGCAGGATATCCTGCCCGGCCTTCACCTCTTCTACCGGGTCAGCCGCCAAGGATACCCGGATCGTGTCGCCGATGCCTTGCTGCAAAAGCCCGCCGATACCGATGGCCGACTTGATAACCCCCATCCGGGCAGTTCCCGCGTGGGTGATGCCTAGATGCAAGGGATAGGGACACCGCCCCGCTGCCAACTGGTAGGCCTGGATGGTGAAATCCACCGAAGAGGCTTTCATGGACAGGACAATGTCGGTAAAGTCAAATTTTTCCAGCAAGGAAGCATGGTACAGGGCGCTCTCGCACAAAGCCTGGGGCGTGGGGCGGCCGTATTTTGCCAGGATATGCTTTTCCAATGAACCATCGTTCACCCCTACCCGGATGGGGACGCCCCTCTGCCTGCACGCGTCCGCCACGGCTTTCACCCGGCTATCACTGCCGATATTGCCGGGGTTGATACGGATCTTATCCACCCCGGCGGCGCAGCACTCTAATGCCAACCGGTAATCGAAATGGATGTCCGCCACAATGGGCACAGATACGGCCTGTTTCAAAGCCGGGATAAGCCGCACCGCATCCATATCCGGCA
This sequence comes from Oscillospiraceae bacterium, assembly GCA_910574995.1. Lineage (GTDB taxonomy): Bacteria > Bacillota > Clostridia > Oscillospirales > Acutalibacteraceae > Acutalibacter. The sequence continues at coordinate 203,601 of CAJTCS010000007.1, read as the reverse complement.
CCGCCGCCCGGATGACCTGGCAGCCCGCCTGTTCCAGCGCCTTTGCCTGGGCCACGCTGCCCGGTATATCCGTGGAGGGCACGCTGAGCATCGACTGTACCGTTACCGGCGCGCCGCCGCCCAGCCGCACATGGCCCACCTGTATCTGTTTCGTTTCCCGTCTTCCCATGATCCATCCTCCTTTTTTGCGGCGCACTTGCGTCAGCCGGTAAAAATCCGGGCAATATCGTTGAAAGTGATGACCACCATCAGCCCAATAAGCAGCACAAAGCCTGCCGCGTGCACATACCCTTCATACTTGGAGGGCACAGGCTTCCGGGTAATGCCCTCCCAGATGAGGAACAGCAGCCGCCCTCCGTCCAGGGCGGGCAGGGGCAACAGGTTCACCACGCCCAGGTTCACGGTGATCAGGATGATCATTTGCAGGATATTGGCCACCGCGCTGCCAAAGCTTTGGGCCAGGCCAGCCTCCGCCGCCTGGGTAATGGCCTGGGCCGTGCCCACCGGCCCGGAAATTTCATTCAGGCCAAACTGCCCGCTGACGATGCCCTTCAGGCTTGCCAGCACCATGCGCACCATGGACACGGTGTAAGAGCCCGCGCGGCCCAGCACCTCCCCCGCCGTGCGGGGCTGGGGCATCACGTAAAAATCCGGGGACACCACCCGCCTGCCATTTTCCAATGTCTGGGAGGGCATGGCAAAGGGGCCCAGGTCCAGGCGCTGGCCTTCCCGCTGGACTGTGATGGAAACGGCATCCGGGTTTGCCAGGGCCATGCCAAAGGACATATCCCGGTCATTGCGCACCGCGTAACCATCTATAGCCACGATCCGGTCCCCCACTTGGGCCCCGGCCGCCTGTAATGTAGAGCCCTCTGTAAATTTGCTGATCTGGGTGGTGGCGAAAGTCTCCTGGGGAACCAAAGTGAGGGCCATCAGCAACAGCCCCAAAAACACGTTGAAAACGCCCCCCGCCACAATTACTAGGACGCGCTTCCACACAGGTTTGTTCCAAAAAGCGTTGGGGTTGTCTGCGGGCTGGGGGGTGGCAATGGCCACGCCATCGTCCGGCCCCTCATGCAAAAGGGGGCGCGCCCCGCCGTCGTCACAGCCATCTTCCCCCTCCATGGCGCAGTATCCGCCGATGGGGAAAAGCCGCAGGCTGTACAGGGTTTCCCCCCGCCGGAAGCCCAGCAGCTTGGGCCCCATACCAATGGCAAACTCGTTTACCTGCACTTTCATGGCCTTGGCCAGCAAAAAATGCCCCAGCTCGTGGAAGAAAATCACGAACCCGAAAAGCACCACGCCTATCACGATAAGCAGCGCCACTGTCACAATCTGCAAAATACCAACTCCTTTTGACCTACATTTCCTGCCTGCTGCCCTTTCATTTAAGAAAAGGTTTCCGAGAAAATTTTTAGGGGGCGGAATGCACAGCGAAGGGCTACAACACGCCATTTGACGGGAAGGACGCGCCCAGGAACCCCGCCCCGGCATGTGCCGGAATATTGGGCGTTACGTCCCATTGATACGGTTGCCTATATGCTTTCCCGTACAAAGGCCCGGGCCCGGCGGTCGGCCTCCAACACCTCTTCCACAGTGGCGGCGGGCACAGCCGCCTGACGGGCCGCAGCCTCCCCTACCAGCCGCGGGATTTCCAGGAAGGATATCCTCCCTTGCAGGAAGAGCTCTACCGCCGCCTCGTTGGCGCCGTTGGCGGCGGCGGGCGCCAGCCCCCCACGCTTTAGGGCGTCTATACACACATCCAGGCAGCGGAAATGTTCCCGGTCTGGCTGGTAGAATGTCAGCTTACCTAAAGCGGGCAGGTCCAGTTCCCCGGCCGGAGAGGGAATGCGGCGGGGCCAGGTAAGGGCATACTGGATGGGCAGGCGCATATCCGGCGTGCCCATCTGGGCGATGACCCCATTGTCGGCGAATTGTACCATAGAATGTACGATGCTCTCCCTGTGTACTACCACGTCGATCTGCCCTGCGGGTAAGCCGAACAGCCAAGCGGCCTCGATGACCTCCAGGCCCTTATTCATCATGGTGGCGCAGTCTATGGTGATCTTCGCCCCCATGTCCCAGGTGGGGTGTGCCAGGGCCTGTTCCGGGGTTGCCGCTGCCAGCCGCTGGGCGTCCCAGCCGAAAAAGGGCCCGCCCGAAGCCGTGAGGATCAGCTTTTTCACCGCCTGCCTCCCAGGGCTGCCCTGCAGGCATTGGAAGATGGCCGAGTGCTCGCTGTCTACCGGCAGGATCTCCACGCCGTTTTGGCGCGCGGCCTCCGTTACCAGGCTGCCCCCCGCCACCAAAGTCTCTTTATTGGCCAAGGCCAGCCTTTTCCCAGCCCCAATGGCCGCCAAAGTGGGCTGCAGCCCTACCATACCCACCACGGCGTTCAGGGTGGTATCCGCGCTATCCCAGGCCGCGGCCTGGCACAGGCCTTCCATGCCTTCCAGCACGGTGATGGACATATCCCGGGTACGTTCCCGGAAATCTTTGGCGGCGGTAGGGTCGAACAGCGCCACCGCTTCCGGCCGGAATTCCCGGGCCTGGCGCTCTAACAGCTGCACGCGTGAGCGCGCTGCCAACGCTTTCACCTCTACACGCTCCCCCTGCGCGGCCAGGCCCCGCACCACCTCCAGGGCCTGGACCCCAATGGAGCCCGTGGCCCCCAGCAAAGCCAGTTTCGTCATCCTTCCGTCACGATCCTTTCCCACAAATTTGGGCCCGGATATCCCCTTCAGGATTAGCCTGCAAACCGCCCGGCAAAGCCGGGCCGCCTCGCCTGGGCAGGACACGCGGGGGCGCCGCCCCCGGTTTGCGGGCCGGGCGTGCACCCCCTATCATCTTATGCAGAAATGATGGGAATAAAACTTACCAGCAGGTACACAAAGGGCGCCGTGAAAATTACACTATCAAAGCGGTCCAGGATACCCCCGTGTCCTGGGATGACCTGGCCGAAATCCTTGATATGGCAGCTGCGCTTGATAAGGGAAAAGCTCAGGTCCCCCAGGATAGACACAAAAGTACCGAAAAAGCCTGCCAGGAATAAGGGCAAATAGGACACCGCCACCTGGTCTGCGGCATATATCCGGGAAACTGCCAAGCCCCCCAGCAGCAATACAGCCACATTGAACGCTAAACCACCCGCAGCCCCTTCCACCGTCTTTTTGGGGCTGATGTTGGGGCACAGCTTATGCCTGCCAAAAAAAGTCCCGGCAAAAAAAGCGCCCACGTCTGCCAACCAGGCGGAAAAGATGGCCACCAGCACATAAAACATACCGTGGGCCCGATCCAAATCCCGCAGGAGCACCAGGCTGCGCAGGGCGCAAGGGATTATCACCACCATGCTATATAACACGAATACATCCTTGAAGCTGACCCGGCTGTGGCAGGCCAGCATGGCCGAACAGATGGCCAGCGTATAGAGGGCATATACTAAGAACTGGTATTGCCCGTTGCAGAAGGGCACGGCCGCCGCCGCAGCCAGGGATGGCAGGAACAGCGCCGGCTCTTTCTCCAAGCCCACCGCCTTGCCGATCTCATACGCCGCCGCAGCCGCGATAAGGGCCACCGCGATGTTCAGCGCCAAGGGGAAACTCTGGTCAAAGACGATGACGGCCGCTAGGAACACCACCAATATCGTGCCTGAAAGGACGCGCTGCTTCATAAGCCCAACCTTCTTCCTAAAACTTTTTCACACCCCGCCAAAACGCCGCTGGCGGGAAGCATAAACTGCCAGGGCCTTGTCCAGGTCCTGGGGTGTGAAATCGGGCCAGAGGATGTCAGAATAGACAAACTCGGCGTAGGCGCTTTGCCACAGCAGGAAATTGGAAAGCCGCTGCTCCCCGCTGGGCCGGATGATCAGGTCCGGGTCCGGCTGGCCCGCCGTATACAAGTACGACGACAGCAAGGCCTCGTCCAGCTCCTCGGGCCGGCGCCTGCCCTCCCGCACCTCTTGGGCAAACGCCCGGGCCGCCCGGGCCAGCTCCGCCCGGCCCCCATAATTCATGGCCAGGTTCAGCACCATCCCGGTCTTGACAGAGGATTCTTCCTCTACCCGGGCCATTAGGTCCTGTAGGTTGGGGGAGAACGCCTGTACATCGCCGATAAACCGTACCCGGATGTTCTCATCCATAAAGTCCCGCAGGGCCTCTTCCAGATAGTCTTTAAACAAAGCCAACAGCCCCCCTACTTCCTCGGCGGGCCGGGACCAATTCTCTGTGGAAAAGGTATACACGGTCAAGTATTGGATGCCAAGCCTGGCGGCATACCGGGTGATGGTGCGGAAATTTTGGGCCCCAGCCCTGTGCCCCGCCGGGCGGGGCTGGTGGTGCTTCTTGGCCCAGCGGCCGTTACCGTCCATAATGATACCCACATGCCGGGGCAGCACGGCTGGGGCAGCCGCGCCTGCCTGCCCTTTCTTTTGTGAACGCAAAGCCTCTCCCCCATTCTATATATAGCAAGCCTTGCCCTGCCGGGACCTTTTCCATCCCCCGCCCCCGGGGCGGCTTTGGAAAGTGAAAGACCTATGAAGCAGCCCCCTCATCCCGCGGGCAAGAGAAATGCCGGGTAGAACCGGCACTCCCAGGCCTGAAGATCAAATCTCCAGGATCTCTTTCTCCTTGGCGGCAAAACAGGCGTCGCAGTTCTTTACATATTTGTCTGTCAGATCCTGCATTTTCTTCTCGCCCTGCTTCAGGTCGTCTTCGGTGATGTCCCCGCTTTTTTTCATCTCTTTCAGCTTGTCAATGGCGTCCCGCCGGATAGCCCGTACAGCCACCTTGGCTTCCTCGCACAGCTTGCTGATGTCCTTCACCAGCTCCCGGCGCCGCTCTTCATTCAGCGGAGGGAACACCAGGCGGATGATCTTCCCGTCGTTCTGGGGATTTACCCCCAGGTCCGAGGTCTGTATGGCTTTCTCAATGCCCCGCAGGACGGAAGCGTCCCAGGGCTGGATGGTGAGGACGCGGGCCTCGGACACGGCCACCGCCGCCAGCTGGTTGATGGGTGTAGGGGTATCGTAATAGTTCACCATGATTTTATCCAGCACAGCGGGGTTGGCGCGGCCAGCCCGTATGGTGGCGTACTCCTCCTGCAAATGCCCAATGGATTTCTGCATTTTACTCTCCGCCTTTGCGAAGACGTCTTTCATCTCTGCCATTTCGCATATCTCCTTTCCTGTTGGGGTGCCGCCCAACCCTGCCTTAAGGGATTTTTTTGAAAAAAGACCCTTAAGAATCCTCAAAAAAACCTTCCGCTGCCCAGGCATATAGGCCGGTCTGATTTTTGGGGTTTTATCCTCTGCTCTTTGCTTCTTTGTTTACCAGCGCGATGCCGGCAGGCTGCTTACCGCACCAGCGTGCCTACCTTTTCCCCAGCGACGGCCCGCACAATGTTCTCTGGGTCTTCGATACTGAACACCAAAAACGGGATGCCCCGGTCCTTGCAAAAGGAAGCCGCCGTCATGTCCATTACGCCCAGGTTCCGGTTCAGTACGTCCATATAGGTGAGGGTATCGTACCGTACGGCATGGGGGTTCTTCTTGGGGTCGCTGTCATAAACCCCGTCCACCATAGTGGCTTTCAAAATCACATCCGCCTCGATCTCCGCCGCCCGCAGGGCCGCCCCTGTGTCCGTAGAGAAAAAGGGGTTGCCTGTGCCGCAGCCGAACACCACCACACGGCCCTTTTCCAGGTGCCGTACGGCCCGGTTGCGGATATAGGGTTCCGCCACCTCCTGCATGGCGATGGCTGTCTGCACCCGCACATCCAGGCCCAGCTGTTCCAGGCCGTCGGCCACGCCCAAAGCATTGATGACCGTTGCCAGCATGCCCATGTGGTCGGCCCGGGTGCGGTCCATCTGGCCGCTGCTGCGGCCCCGCCAGAAGTTGCCGCCGCCTACCACGACGGCCACCTGCGCCCCCATGTCCACCACCCGCTTGATAGGCTGGCAAATGCGCATCACCGTGTCAAAGTCGATACCATGGCCCACGCCCCCAGCCAAGGACTCGCCGCTGAGCTTCAGCAGAACCCTTTTATACTTTGGCTCCATCATAAGACCTTCCTTTCTGTACCCGCCGGACGTTCCCATATACTTACAGCCATTGTACAGGAAACCGCCAATTTTGTAAAGGCAAAAAACGCCTTTTTCCCTATTTTTGCATAATTTCTTCCGCCTCTAGGGCCACCGAGCCATCCGCCAACAGGAACAGCGGCACGCCGATACGCCCCTCTTCCCGGGCCTGGGCCAGTTCCGGACGGGTATCCCGCAGGGCCAGGAAAGCCCGCATATTGGCCGTGTTGGCCGTCACGTCGATGTAATCGAAATCGGTAAAGCCTCGCTCGTGGAAAAGCCGAAGGGCCTCCCGGCAATCCTTACAGATGGCCGTGCCGTAAAACTGCACGGCGTGTACGCCGGCCTCCCGGTCTGGGACACTGTACTCCCGTACCTCGCAGTTCCCCATGGCAAACTGGAAAAACGCCTCGTTGCCCAGGTCGTGGAAGTAGCTTTCAATAACCCGGCACACGCCCCCGTGGCACACCAGCAGCACGCTCTCCCCCGGGCAGCGGGCCGCCCAGTCTTCCAGGCAGGCATACACCCGCCGGGCCGTGCCCATGTGCGATTCGCCCCCAGGATACCGGGTGGCGAACTGCCGCTTGTTCCCCAGGAAGCCGGGGTCAAAGCGGTCCGCGCCTTCATATGTGCCGTAATCCTGTTCAATAAGCCGCCCGTCCACCTCTACCGGTATATCCCGGCCCTGGCAGATCAGCTCTGCCGTCTGCCGGGCCCGCAGCATGGGCGAGCACACCACCCGGTGGAGGGGCACGTCCTTTAGCCTGCGGCCAGTCTCCCGGGCCTGTGCTTCCCCAGTGGCGTTCAGGGGCAGGTCTGTCCTGCCGCATACCTTGTTTTCCAAGTTCCACGCTGTTTCCCCATGGCGGGTCACATAAAATTTCACGGCCACACCTCCAAAAGCTGACAGATATGGGGATAGTATACCATTTCCGGGAGGTTTTTTCAACTTCTGCCCGGAAAAAGCGCAGGAAAGCAGCCCAGTATCCCCGGGCTGCTTCCATGTGCGCTTGTTTCAGTTTGATTCCAGTACCGTCACACTGTCTGCGAACTGGATGTTTTGGGCGATGCTATGTACGTCCCCATACATTTCAGACCACTGCCGATAAGCTGCGTCCTCTAAATCGGGTAAGCCACCAGGGAAACTTTGCGCTGCAGCATACCCCACTATATACAGCTTTCCTTTGTAGGATATGGTAGTTACCCTGTAAGGGCCATACGTTTCTTGAGGTGCATCAACCTCCCTTACAAAATACGAAACGAGGAAATCATCTTGGTACAAGGGGTCTTGACCGCTGTAATAGTTTTTATCATACAAGGACAGGGAATAAACGCCGCTTTGATTGCCGTCAGATCCGCTCTCCCTGCGCTCGATTACATACCGGCCTTCCCAATAGCCAGGCAGGTAGCCGGTAAAGACTTCCTCACCCTCCAGCACAAAGCTAAAAGGGATCTTCCCCGCATGGGGGCCTGTTTCGGCGGGCTGGGTGCCCACCACCTTGTTACAGAAGCTGGTGAGGATGGTGGCCATTTCCGCCCGGGTGGTGTTGCCCAGGGGGGATATCCGACTATTGCCGGTGCCGTTGAGCAGGCCGGAGGCATGGGCCCAGCGCATGGCTTCTACTGCATAGCTGCCGATGCTTTGGAAGTCGGTAAAAGCTGCCAGGCTGGTGGTCTTTAGGGTATCATAGCCTTTATACCGGGCGTACCGGTATAGGATGGACGCGGTCTGCTCTCGGGTAATGACGCCTAGGGGGTCAAAGAGGCCGTTGCCCTTGCCGCTGACAATGCCGTTGGCCGCAGCCCACTGCACCGCATCGTAATAGTATTCGCCCGCCAGCACGTCCCGGAAAAGGTTAGAGCCGGACACCGTGGGCTTACCTTCCAAACGGTACAGCACTGCCACCAGCTGGGAACGGGTGGTGGTGCCCTGTGGGTCGAACCGGCTGTTGCCCACGCCTGCCATCAGGCCGTTTTCATAGGCATATTTCACACCCGGCTCGAACCAAACGCCCACAGGAACATCGACGAATACCGGCCAGCTTGGCGTTGGAGTAGGGGTAGGCGTGGGTGTAGGGGTAGGCGTTGGAGTAGGCGTAGGTGTAGGTGTAGGAGTTGGGGTAGGCGTGGGTGTAGACGTAGGCGTGGGGCTAGGAGTAGGTGTGGGTGTAGGAGTTGGGGTAGGGGTAGGCGTGGGCGCTGTTACGGTTACCGTGCAGGTGGCGGTATAGTTGCCATCAAGCGTGGTAGCCGTCAGCACGGCTGTGCCCTCTTTTATCCCATAAATCCTGGCTGTCATGCCATCATCGCCTACGAGTACCGTAGCCACGTCTTCGTTGGAGGACTTCCAAGACGTGCCAGGCCAAGTGGCGCCGGCCGGGGAGATTTCCGGGGTAAGGTAGAAGATCTCTCCTTCCCCTATTTCAAGGGTGCTGGGAATGCTGATCCCGGTTACCAGGATGTTGGTAAAGGGTGTGCCAGGCTCCGCAGAGCCGTCATAAATCAACCCGCTCTCGGGCACGCGGCCGCTTTGCCCGTCCAGGTCCATGGCCTCTACCTGCTCCCGCGTCAGAACCAGTTCTTCTGGAAGCGGTTTACTGGGATTATATGAATTGCCGCCACTGTAAAAATACGGGGCCTCCCAGCAGTCCTTGTCTTCCCGATACTCATAGACTACATCTTGGGTATAGGTTTCCCCGGTGAGGTCTGTGAAGGTTACATTGTGCACCACTATGTCTGCGGTAGGATGCTCTTCAAAGGAAGCGCTGGTCAGGCTTTCATATTCATCCACATACCGCCCGTCTATCCATGCGTCAGACAGGATGCGGTAAGAAGACGCTCCCAGCGGAACCGTATAGCTGAAGGTCATGCCGTTGCTGAACCATCCCTCTACGCCCACCTGCATCCAAGTGCCGCCTGTGGACCGGATGGTTTTCCTGAAAGTCTCCCCGGTAAGTTTATCTCTATAGGGTTCCATATCCGCAAGGGCGATAGGGTCATAGTCCCGAAGAAGCTGATGGAATCCATCCATCGTGCCGTGGGTACCGAAGTCTGTTTCCGTTTCATCAAAGGTGAATACGGTTTCCACCCTATCGGAGAACAGGGGGGTGCTGTCCCCTTCCCCCGCTCCGCCATAGATATGGGTCTCGCCGTTGAAAGTTACATCGATATAAGCATGGGTGTAGCTGGAGGACACCTCACAGTCCGGCTCTAAGGCCGTGGCTATGGCGCGCATGGTGCCAGGGAAGCTGGCGGAATCCAGCACAAAGGGATAGGCGTAGGACAGCAAAAGCCCATCTATATAGTCATACATCGCATAGTGGTCGTTAAGGCTCAGCTCCCAATAAGGGGAAGCGGCCAAATAGGGATAAGGCTCACTGCCAGGCTTGTCCATGTCAAACACACCGCGGGGATACACCGCTATTTCGTCCAGCCGCCTTTGCACCGCGTCCAGCTTTTCAAAAAAAGACATGTCCGCTGTGGTGCAGGTGTTGAGGAGGTAGCTTTTCCAGGTGTCCAGCTGCTGGCAGGGGACTTTTACCGATGTTTTTTCAAATGTGGCATGGTGAAGGTATGGGCCGCTGCTTGTTTTCTGGCAAAGGGTGAAGTCCCCGCCATCTGCAAAGGCTTTCCGGGCCGTAAAAATATACCCGCCGGGCACGCGGTATGTAGAGGCGTCCTCATATGCCACATCTTCAAATATCGTTTGTTCTATGTAATATGTGCCGGGTTCTACTTCCACTCTGACACTGTAACCGTCGTCCAGTTTAACCTGCATCTCGCCCATGTCACCGGGCTGGTAATGCACGCTTTCCTCGTCCACCAGGCGGAAGCTGGTGGGGTCGGGGTTGTCGGTCTTCACATACAGGTAATAGGTAAAGGGGGACAATATGGGCGTAATCGTGTAGCTGTATTGGGTCACGTCCACGATGTCCTCCGCCCGTACCTGGAGCGGGGCCGTGCCCAAAAGCAGGCACACGGCCAGTAAAACGGCTAAGAAACGTTTTTTCATCATGAAATCCTCCATTTTCTTATTCCCGGGCGGATTGGCACTGCAAAAATACACTTTGCAAGAGGCTTCGCCCTGGCTTTATTATAAAATATACCACATCATACATTTTTTTGCAATGCCGCTCAAGGGGATTCAAGGCTTTTTTTGCGGCCGTTAAGGCACTGCCTAACCCCGGGGCCGCAAGCCCCGGGAAAGGCATAGTCAAGAAAAATTTTTTGCCATTCCAGGAAAAAGCGGCGGGTTGCCCCGCCGCTTCCGCTGTCTTCATACAGTATTTTCACAGGGATATCCGCCGTGATTCCAATCCTTTTTCACACGATTCCCTCTTTATTGGGCCCGGTACAGGAAAGACACAATCTGCGAACGTGTGCAGTTGGCGTCCGGGGAGAACGTGGCGCCGTCCCCGGTGCCGCTGGTAATCCTATTGGCCACGGCCCAGTTCACAGCGCCGCCGTACCAGATGTTGGCGGGCACATCGATGAAGAAATTGCCGCCGGAAACCACGGGCTTACCCGCCGCGTTCCATAGGAACATCACCGCCTGAGAGCGGGTACAAACCGCGTCCGGAGAGAATGTGCTGCCATCCCCCGTACCGTTGGTAATGTTATTTGCAATAGCCCAGTCTACCGCCTTAGCGTACCAAGCGTCCGCTGGCACATCCGTGAAAGACCGGCCAGCTTCCACCACGGGCCTGCCCGCCGCGTTCCACAGGAACGTAACGATCTGCGAACGTGTGCAGTTGGCGTACGGGGAGAACGTGGTGCCGTCCCCGGTGCCGCTGGTAATCCTGTTCGCTACAGCCCAGTCTACCGCGTTGGCGTACCAGGCGTCCGCTGGCACGTCCGTAAAGCTGGAGGGAGGCGTAGGTGTGGGGGTAGGTGTGGGGGTCGGGGTTGGCACATCCGGTGTGGGGGTAGGCGTAGGAGTCGGGGTTGGCACGCCCGGTGTGGGGGTAGGCGTAGGAGTCGGGGTTGGCACGCCCGGTGTGGGGGTAGGTGTGGGAGTCGGGGTTGGCACGCCCGGCGCGGGGGTAGGCGTAGGTGTTGGGGTCGGCGTTGGCGTCGGTGTAGGTGTTGGGGTCGGCGTTGGCGTCGGTGTAGGTGTAGGCGTTGGTGTGGCCGCTGTTACCGTTACCGTACAGGTAGCGGTATGTCCACCATCTACCGTGGTAGCCGTCAGCACTGCCGTGCCTTCTTCTATTCCATAAATATAGGCCGTCATACGATCCACGCCTCCGGTTACTATAACCACGTCTGTGTTGGAAGATTCCCAATTCGTGTCGGCACAAGTGGCATCAGACGGGGAGATTTCCGGGGTAAGGGTGGTGCTATCTCCTATCCCTACTTCAAGGGTGCTGGGAATGCTTATCCCTGTTACCGGGGTGCTGCCAGGCGTAGGCGTAGGCGTAGGTGTGGGGGTAGGAGTTGGCGTAGAAGATGTCGTCGGCGTTGGCGTGGGTTTGGGCGTTGGTGTAGGTTTGGGTGTGGGTGTAGGCTTAGGCGTAGGTGTGGCTGCTGTTACTGTTACAGTGCAGGTAGCAGTATATTGGCCATCTACCGTGGTAGCCGTCAGCACGGCCGTGCCCGCTTTTCTTCCATAAACCTCGCATGTCACACCATCATCGCGTCTGAATACGTCAGCCACGCCTGCGTTGGAAGACTTCCAACTCGTGTTAGGCCAAGTGGCGTTAGCCGGGGAGATTGTTCCGGTAAGATTGACCCTCTTTCCTACCCCTATTTCAAGGGTGCTGGGAATGCTTATCCCTGTTACCAGGGTGTTGGTAAAGGGTGTGCCAGGTTTTGCGGTGCCGTCATAAATCAAACCTTTTTCGGGATAACGGCCGGTTTGTCCGTCCAGGACCATGGCCTCTACCTGCTCCCGTGTCAGGACCAGCTCGTCTGGAACCGGAGCATTGGTAGTATATGATGAACCATAGTAGAAAGAAGGGGACTCCCAGCGATCCCTCGTTGCTATATAATCATAGAGTACATCTTGGGTACGGCGTTTCCCTTTGGAGTCTGTGAAGGTTACATTGCGCACCATTATGCTTGCGGTAGGATGATCTGCAAAGGAAGCGCTGGGGTCCAGTCTTTCTTTATCATTGATATACCGGCCGTCTACCCATGTGTTAGACAGAAGGAGGTAAAAATCCTCCACATCTGGTAGCACATAGCTGTAGCTCATGCCGTTTCCGAACAACCCCTCTACGCACACCCGCAACCATGCGCCGCCCGCAGATCGGATGGTTTCCACAAAAGTATCCCCAGCAATTTGGCTTGTATAGGGCGCCATATCCTTCGCGGCAACAGGTTCATAGGCCCGAAGCTGCTTATAGAACCCATCAATCGTGCCGCGGGTGCCGAGGTCTCCTGTCGTTTCATTAAAGGTGAATACTTCTTTGACGCTACTGGAGAGCAGGGGGGTGTAGCCGCCTGCCCCCGCTCCGCCATACTCATGGGTCTGGCCGTTAAAAGTTATTTTAAAAAAAGCGTGGGTGCGACCGGGTTCCACCGTACAGCTCGGCTCTAAGGTCTCGGCCACGGTGCGCATGGTGACAGGGAAACCGGACGAACTTAGCACAAAAGGATAGGCGTCGGACAGCAGAAACCCATCTACATAGTCAAACATCTCATAGTGCGGGTTAAGGCCCAGCTCCGCATAAGGGGAAGCAGCCAAATAGGGATAAGGGTACCTGCCAGGCTTGGTCACGTCATACACAGCGCGGGGATACACCGCTACTTGTTCCAGCCGCCTTTGCACCGCGTCCAGCTTTTCAAAAAAAGCCATGTCCGCTGTGGTGCAGGTGTTGATGAGGTAGCTTTCCAGGGTCTCCAGCTTCGTGCAGGAGATTTTTTTAGATGTTTTTTCAAATTTGTCATCGGCAAGGATGTAGCCGCTGCTTGTTTTCTGGCAAAGGGTGAACGTCCCGCCGTCTCCATAGGCATTCTCGGCCCAGAAAATATACCCGCCGCGCACGCGGTATATAGAGGCGTTCTCATATACCACATCTTCAAATTTCGTTTGTGCTATGTAATAGGTGCCGGGGTCTACTTTTCTTGTGTAACCTTGACTGGTTACCTGGCCCCTGTCGCCGGACTTGTAATGCACGCTTTCCTCGTCCACCAGGCGGAAGCTGGTGGGGTCGGGGTTGTCGGTCTTCACATACAGGTAATAGGCAAACGGGGACAATATGGGCGTAATCGTGTAGCTGTATCGGGTCACGTCCACGATATCCTCCGCCCGCGCCTGAAGCGGGGCCGTGCCCAAAAGCAGGCACACGGCCAGTAAAACGGCGAAGAAACGTTTTCTCATCATGAAATCCTCCATTTTCTTATTCCCGGGCGGATTGGCACTGCAAAAATACACTTTGCAAGAGGCTTCGCCCTGGCTTTATTATAAAATATACCACATCATACATTTTTTTGCAATACCTCTCAAGGGGATTCAAGGCTTTTTTTGCGGCCGTCGATGCACTGCCTAACCCCGGGGGCGGCCACGGGGCCGCAAGCCCTGAAAACCCTACAACCTTTGAAAAAGGGCGAAGGTCGCCGGGGGCGGCCGTCACGAGCCGGCCGAACCCGCGTCCCGGCCGTACCCCCCGCCCTGCCAAATGTCCGGTTGATTTCCCTGGCATCCCATGCTATACTACACATGTTTGATACAGGTATAACCTTGCAGCTAAGGAAGTGGTCGTTTGCAGCAAATCTCGCACAAATACCGGACATTGTTCCTTTCCACCCTCCAATTAAGCGCGTGCACCTTTGGGGGCGGGTTTGTCATCATCCCCTTGATGCGGAAAAAATTTGTGGAAGAGCTTGGATGGATCGAAGAACAGGAAATGCTGGACCTGACTGCCATCGCCCAGTCCTCCCCCGGGCCCATCGCGGTGAACGCTTCCATCCTGACCGGCTACCGCGTAGCGGGGCTGCCAGGGGCACTGGTGACCGCTTTGGGCACTGTACTGCCCCCTTTGGCCATCATTTCTGCCATTTCATTTTTTTACCGGGCTTTCCGGGACAACCCCTTCGTTTCTATGGCCATGGCCGGCATGCTGGCCGGCGTGGCCGCCGTGATCTGCGATGTGGTCATCACCATGGGGAAAGCTGTCTTCCAGCAAAAGCGTATCCTGCCAGTCCTGGTTCTGCTTGGCTCTTTTGTGGCGGTTCGGTTCTTTTCGGTAAACATCATGTGGGTCATCCTGGCCTGCGGCATTTTAGGCGCCGCCGACACCCTTCTGCGGGAGCGGAAGCAAGGCGCCGGGAAGGGGGGAGCGGAATGATTTACCTAGAGCTGCTGTGGAGTTTCTTCCAGATCGGCCTGTTCAGTATCGGCGGGGGGTACGCCGCCATGCCCCTTATCCAGCATCAGGTGGTGGACCTGCATCCCTGGCTGTCCATGGCCCAGTTTGCCGACATCATGGCCATCTCAGAAATGACCCCCGGCCCCATCGCTATCAACTGCGCTACCTTTGTGGGTATCCAGGTGGCGGGGTTCCCGGGGGCCCTTGTGGCCACAGCGGGATGCGTACTGCCCTCCTGCGTGATCGTCACGGCGCTGGCTTTCTTGTATTACCGCTTCCGGGACCTTACCCTGGCCCAAGGGGTGCTGGCCGGGCTGCGGCCTGCCGTGGTGGCCATGATCGCATCGGCGGGCATCTCCCTGCTCATCCTGTCTTTTTATGGGCAGCGGGCCCTGCCAGCAGACCTGGGCGGCGTCGACCTGGCTTCCGTTTGCATCTTTGGGGCCGGGCTGTTCATCCTGCGGAAATGGAAGGCGAACCCTTTGTATATCATGCTGGGGGCTGGGGCCGCCGGGGTGCTGCTCTTCCCTTTTTCCTAAACCCCTGGACAAAAAAGCCGCCAGCCCTGGGAAAGGCTGGCGGCTTTTTTGCTATTGGCCCATAGAACCGGCCAGGGCCTTACGGGTACTGGCGGGGCGGAAGGTCTGAAACGTGTGCCTCGGGGCCTTTGGCCTCTTCGGCTTCTTTTGCGTCATTGGGGCCCGCTTCCTGGGGGATGGGCTCTGGGTCGGGGGTCAGCTTCGCGCCGCAGGCGCTGCAGAAGGTGGCGGAGGTGGGGCTTTGCTTGCCGCAGGTGGGGCAGAACACCTTGTTCTGTTTGTCGCCCAGTTCCTTGGCGATGGCAGCCTGCTGTGCCTTCAGCTGGTCGATTTCCGTCATCTGGCCAATGCTCTCCGGGTCTTCTGCCAGCTTTTCCCGGCAGCACTCGTATACATACTGGCCCAACACTTCAAATCGCTTGGAAATCTCGGCGTTTACCTCGGCGGCGCTGATGCGCAGCTTGGAAACATCCACGATCTGCCCGGCCTTCCTTCCCACGGCCTCGGCGGCGGACTTGGCGTTTATCACTACATCGTCTAAAATGCCCATAACAGTTGCCTCCTTTACGGTTTTCCTATACGGTTTTTTTAGAAAGACTTTCCTCTTTCCATACTTGTATTATAGCACATCCTCCCGGAAAGTAAAGCGGTTTTTCCCTGTCGGATTTTTTACGATTCCCTTACTTTTGGTCCCAGGAACTCCCGCAGCATAGACCCCTCCGGCACCAGGCCCTGGTCTACCGGTTCGAACCGCATCAGGCGCGATTCCAGGTCGCGGGCCTTTTTATAATACAGGCTGTCTATCTCAATGGCCCGCAGCAGGGGGATAGCCACCGTGCGCAGTACGCAGGGCTCGTAGATATGGATGGAGTTTACGGTATAGTCGGCCCAGATGCGGTAAGGCCGGATATACCGGTTCTCCCCCTCCACTACCTGGGGCCACATAGAGAGGGTGTGCTCGGCACTGCTGCCCCGGAACTTGATGTCCCGCACAATACGCCGGATCAGCCGCAGATTCATAGGGGAAAGCACCTCGCCGTTGGCGTCCTTGATCTGCTGCTTCACGCTGACGTACAGCTTTACATACATATCTTCGGGCAGGCCCCGGGTGAACAAAGGGTTCAGCCCGTGGATGCCTTCCACGATCACCATGTCCTCAGGGCCGATTGCATAGTGGCTGTCCTCCCCTTCGGGCCGCCCCAGGGCAAAGCTGTAATGGGGCACTGAAAACCGCCCGGTAGCGATTACGCTGGAAAGGCATTGGTTGACCTTTTCCGCGTCCAGGGCCTCTACGGTCTCAAAGTCGAAGGAACCGTCCGGCAAACGGGGGGTACGGTCCCGCCCCAGGTAGAAGTCGTCCAGGGAGATGATGACCGCCTTGATGCCAAAGCCGTCTAGATAGTCCCGCAACAGGTGGGCAGTGGTGGTTTTGCCGCTGCTGCTGGGGCCGGAAAGCATCACGATACGCGCCCGCTTCTTCCTTTCGGAAATATTCCGGGCCACATTGCGCAAGCTTTCCCGGTAGGCTCCCTCCACCTCTTCTACCATGCGGGCCGGGTCTGTTACCGCCCCGTCGTTGATCTGCTCCAAATGGTTGATGTACTTAATGTAGCCGCTGGCGAAATTGCTCATAAAGCCCTGTCACACCGTCCTTCCTGTCCAATATCTCCCCATGGCGGGAAATGTATTCATAGGGGTATTTGAAATTGAAAATGCGTTCAATCCTGCCGCTGTACGGGTCTTTCAGCTTGGTCACCGCCCCCGCCCCGCAGGCTACCACGGAAAGGCACTCGTCCATGGTATAGATGTTATACCGGCACAGGCTGCCGGGCTTTGCCCAGCCGGTGTTTTCCAGGTTGCCGGCCATGCGGGTTTGGCGGTACAGGTAATACGGCGCGTAGCCCTCGCCATACAGGCGGGAAATGGCGTACTCCATCATGGCGGCGGTCTCCTGGGCCTCCCGGTGCAAGGAAAGGCCGCCCTCCGCCTCTATGCGGGCGCCCCGCTTCAAGGCCAGGGAATGTACGGTCACGTTGGAAGCGCCCAGCCCCAGCACCCCCTCCAGCGTATCCTGAAAACCTGCCAGGCTGTCCCCGGGCAGGCCTACGATCAGGTCCGCGTTTATGTCCCGGAACCCTACGGTGTGGGCCAGCCTGAAAGCCTCCCGCACGTCCTGGGCGGTATGCCGGCGGCCGATGTTTTGCAGCACCTGGTCGGAAAGTGTCTGGGGGTTTATGCTGATGCGGGTGACGCCCCCGGCCTTCAGGGCCTCCAGCTTCTCCAGGGTGATGGTGTCAGGCCGGCCGGCCTCCACAGTGAACTCTAGGCAATGGGAGAAATCGAACAGCCGGTGGATATGCCCGCACAGTTCTGCCAGCTGCCGGTCGGAAAGGGTGGTGGGCGTACCCCCGCCAACATATACCGAAACCAGCCGCAGGCCCAAAGAACTGGTAACAGCGGCCGTCTTTTCCAGCTCTTGCACGAGGAGGGCGAAATAAGGGGCCATCAGCTTTTTGGCATGCTGCACGTCTTGGGAGATAAACGAACAATAGGCGCACCGGGTGGGGCAGAAGGGGATGGACACATACAGGGCCCAGCCGTCCTCCTCCAAAGCCGCCGTAACCGGCCCCTGGGAGCGGAGCGTCCCCATGGCAAGCTGGGCACGGCCTTCGCTTACGTGGCAGCGGGCGCGGAATTTCTCCAGGCCGCCCGCCTCCCCCAGTTCTTCCACATACTGGCGCAGCAGCTTCACCGGGTGGATGCCAGTGAGCATCCCCCAGGCGGGGGCTTGGCCTGTAAGCTCTAGGAAAGCCTGGTACAGAAGCTCTACCATAGCGTACTCTTCTAAAGCCGCCTGACCGCGGGTTTTCTCAACTGTCCGCTGCCCATTTGAGACCCGGGCCGTATAGGCACAGGCCCCGTTGCGGCTTTCCACAGCGGCGTATGCCCAAGGGCCGTCCCCAGGAGCAACCGCCTCGACCACCCGCACATGGCTGTACGGGAAAAACACCCGGCACAAGTTCTCACATTCATAGCGGAAGCTGTGCCCTTGCAGCAACAGCTGCATCCCGCATCCCCCCTTTTTGTCATGTTGGGGCAGGCCCCAAACCCCGCTAGGGGCGGCCGCCCCTACAAAGCCATGCCAAAGCGGCTTGTCCCCACGCCCCCCTTCTATTGGGTGTTTTTTGGCATGCTTCTTAATCCTTTCCCTTCCTGGCTTCCTTCCCCGCGCTTATATGTGCAAAGGTACAGCAGGCACGCCGCCGAGATGGCAAAATAAATGGTCACATTGGGCCGCCGCAACACATATCCTGATATCTGCGCCGCAATGACGGCCAACAGGAAGGACATACCCACCGCCCCCATCTCCACGGTCAAGAAACGGCGCAGGCCCTGGCCCAGGGCCCCCAATACGCGGAGGATCCACCCCCACCCGGCCCTGGCTGGCAGTGTGCCGTAACAGGCGCGCACATCCAGGAAATAAGCCCGAAGCACCGCCACCACAATATACGCGAACACCAGCAGATACAGCCCAAAGCCTGTGTAACCAAAAAAGTAGTAAACAGCCGGGAAATCGTTCTCCAGGTCGTAGATCGTATCCCCCACTACCACTTCGTTATACTCATATCCCAGGAAACGGGTGCACAGATCCTTTTCCTCCCACACCATACGGGAGAACAGGGATTTCATCACCCGGAAGTCGGAGAGGATACCGGAAGAGGCGCTGTAATTGTAGGCGTCCATCACCCGGTACACCCCAAACCGCTGGTTCATGTCATGGAGGAACTCCCCATAGGTATCCTGGCTGGTGTACACGGAAATCAACCCCCGGTGGATTTCCTCCAGGGTACGCTCGTTTGTCTGCTTCCGGTTCACGCCGCGCTGGATAGTCTTGATGACCTCCTCATCTGTGCCTGTGCTTTTCAGGGTCTCCTCTACCATCTGGTCATAAAGCCCCCTGGAGTAAGCGGACATCTGCTCCCGCAGGGCCATGGGGGATTGGTGCCGGAACAGGAAGGCCGCCGCCAAAAGAAGCAGCAAGGGCAAGGCAAATTTTACCGACTGCTTCTGCAGCTGCAGCACAAACAGGAAAATATAGGCCCCGCCGATGATGAAGATCGAATAGAAAGTTAGCTTGGTGCCTGTGGCGAACAACAGCCCAAAGCACAGCAGGCTGGCAAGGAGGAACACCGGCCATTTCCCAGTGCGGTATGCCCAGAACAGCGCCAAAGGGGCCGCCATGACCAAAATGGTGCTTTGGGCATTGGGGATGCTGAACCAGCCCATCACGCCCACAAACAGGGTGTCATAGGTATAAATCGGGTGGCCTGTCAGCCAAGGGGCCGCCGTGAACAAGAGGAACAGCCCAAAGTTAAGGCCAAAGCCCAGGTAGATACTCTTGACTACGCCATCCCCTTTGCGCAGGAAGGTGAGGAAGGACAACAGGAACACCAAAAAGCTGACGATGCGCAGGAAATTGGCGGAATCCTGCACCACAGACTGGTACCCGATGCGGTAGCAGTTGGCCACATGGGCCGCCCAGAACGCCGCCGCCAGGCCATAGAAAAGGATATACAGCTTCTTTTTATCTGTGACCAAAAAGCCCAGCAGCGCCACCAGGCCCATGAAAGCCACCCGCAGCAGCGTGGAAAAGGTATTGCTACCCCACTCCCCCAGGAAATAGGAGAGCACGTCCATCAAGGGCTGCAAGACAATGACAGCCAGCACGATGCCCGGAAGCCGGACGGACAGCCAGTTTTTCACAGTAAGCATAGACACTCCCCCATCCCTACAGGTATTTTATGGTGACAGCCGGTTTGTGCCGGTACTTGGCGAACAGGCTGGCCTCCCGCCCAGGGTATGCATGGCAGAACAGCTGGGCCGCCGCCAGGGCCAGGTATACTGTGGCGCTGGGCTTGCGCAGGAACTGCCCGGAAAACTGGGCCGCCCCTAAAGCTAAGGCGTACATCACCCCATAGGCCCCCAGCTCTACGGTGAGGAACTCCCCTATGTCCCGCAGGTTTTCTAAAAGGCCCCGCAGCACCGCCAACAGGAAAAACGCCGCGAACGCCGCGTACAGGGCCGTACCCAGGTAACCATAGAAAAAGGGCAGGGCCGAAAGGTCGTTTTCCGCGTCATAGATAAAGCCGCCAATGTCGCACTCGGCATATTCGAAGCCCAGCAGCTTGGTCAACAGGTCTTTTTCCCCCCACACCATTTCCAGGGCCATCAGGCGTTTGGTGCGCACGTTGTAAAGGATCTGGGGCGCGGTGGCATACTGGTACTGCTCCATCACCTTCTCCACGCCGAAACGGTCCAGCAGACCGCCCAGCAGCAGGTTGCCAAACACCCCCTCTTCCCCATATACCTCCACGTATACCCGGCGGATTTTTTCCAGGGCTTCCGGTGGTATCTCCCGGCCTTTCTTATAGGTGAAATCCCACCCATCCCCCAGGATGGCGTCGGTCTTCTCCTGGTAGATGGCGTAAGAATCCGCCGTAAGGTCTTGGCGCTCCTCCATGGGGGACACGCCCCGGAAAGCCAGCAAAAGCGCCAAGGCCCCCAGCAAGGGCAGGCAGAAAAGGTAATACCGGCGGCTGAGCAGGATCAGCACAATAAAAGCGGGGGCGATCAGCAGCGCCGCATAATAGGTCAGCCGGGTGCCGGTGGCGTATAACAGGCCAAAGCCCACCCCGCAGGCAATGCAGAACACCCACAGCTTTTCCCGGCGCCAGGCCCACAGCAACAGCGCCGGCACCAAAATGGCCACGATGGCGCTTTGCACATTGGGCACGCCAAACCATCCCAGTAGGCCGATCTGGATCCCCCGGTCGGGATAATCATAGGTATAGCCAGGCTGCCCCACCGCAAAGGACAAGCCGATGACCAACAGGATGACCGCCACGTTTACTGTCAGTATCCCCGCCGTATGGTAAGAAAGCCCCTCTTGCTTGCGGAAAAAAGTGACAAACGCCACTGTCCAAAGGGGAAACTGCACCAGCTTCAGGTATTCGGCGGCGTCCCCCACCGGGTCGGCATAACCCTGCCGGAAGCAGTTAAGCATATGCAAAAGCCAAAAACCACCTGCCGCCGCATAAACCACCCCATACACCTGTTTCCGGTCCGTGATGATAAAGCCGTATATGCTTACCACCGCCAAGAGCACCAGCCGCAGCGCCGAGCTTACTATTGTGGTGCCGGCCCTTTGCATGAAATAGGACAGCACGTCCAGCAAAGGCTGGGCCAGCAGCAACGCCGTCATGAACATGCCGGTACAGCCGGTCAGCTTCCTTTTTATCGTCCAGTTTCCCATGCCTCTCCCTTTTCCCGGCCCCTTGTTCAGCGTTCCAGCCGGGCCTCTACCTTTTTCTGCTTTTTCTTTTTTTCAGGCTTGATGTTCCGCCCCCGCAGCCTGCGGGTATAGCGGGTATTTTTCTGCAGCTCGTCCCCCAGGCCCTCCTGCAGGGCAGAAAAGGCCCCGTCCCCCAGGCCGTTCAATAACACGGCGGTGACAATGGAGCGCAGGTCCATATCCCCGTTCTTATACATATCGTCCAGAAGGGAGCACAGCTTTTTGGCGGGCTCGCTCCCCGGCCGCTGGGTGAAAAGGGCCTCTACCCTGGGGACTACCTTTTCTTTGACAAAGGTGGCGGGGCGCACCTGGCCATAGACGATCTTTTCCCCGTTCATCTCCTCCTTCAACTCGGGGAAGATGTTTACCAGCCGGTTTAGGAAAAAGACCGGGTCCACATTGCGCTCGTCGTCCTTGCCCCGTTTACGCTTCTGCTGCACGGCCTGCACGCGCTTGGGGCCCCGCACCACGTCCAGGAAATCGTTGGCGATGCTCTCCGCATCTGAACGCTCCCCTTCTTTGGGGTCGAACAACCATTGGGAAAGCCTGCGCCATTGGCCGGGCCCCCCCTCTTCTGTCAAGGTGGTAGAGCGCAGCTCGAACAGCTGCTGCTTGTTGTTATACAGCAGGCTGTAAGCCACCTCCCCTGTGGCAAACATCACAGCGCGGCCCCCCTCGTCCTCTAAAGGCGCGGGGGAGCCAAACCCCTGGGAGGCCAGCTCTTCAGCCAGCCTGTCCTGTATCAGTTCAAATGCGTTGAAATCCAAAATACCATCACTCCATCGTTTTCCTGTTTTTCCCAGGCAAATTATATAGGCTTATAGTATACCACGCCCCCCGCGAAAAGTCTATCTTTTTTTCCGGGGGAGGCCAGCGAGCCCCAAAACAAAAAATCGTTATATTTTTTTGTATGATACCGGTGGAAATCCCCAACGGTTTGCGGTATGATAAGGCTATAAGCCCCACTGGGGCAAAACCATAGGAGGGAAAACCATGCGGGAAGAAGAAAAAATCCAGGCCGGCGTCCTGTTCAGCCCCGGCCACCCGGACCTGGTAGCGATCAAGCGCAAGACCCATAACCTGAACGTGGACTACAACCAGACCCATGAGGACGAGTTCGAGAAGCGGGAGGCGATCCTGCGCGAGATTATCGGCGAGATGGGCGAGGGCGTACGCATCCAGGGGCCCATCGCGTTCCATTACGGCAAACACACGAAAATTGGCAAAAATTTCTTTGCCAACTTCAATTTCACCGTCCAGGACGACGGGGAGGTCGTCATTGGGGATGATTGCAATTTTGGCCCCAATGTTACCATCGTGACGCCCGTACATCCCATGGTTGCCTCTGAACGCCGTGTGATGCTGGACGCCCAGGGCAATGAAAAACACCTGTGCTATGCAAAGCCCGTACATATCGGCAACGATTGCTGGTTCGGGGCTTCGGTCACCGTGTGCCCCGGGGTAACCATTGGCGACGGCTGTGTCATTGGCGCGGGCAGCGTCGTTACCCGGGATATCCCCCCGAACAGCTTTGCCGCCGGGGCGCCTTGCCGGGTGATACGGGAGATTACGGAAGCTGACAGCATGGTACATATGCCGGAGGTATTGGCGGACAACCAGGTGGTTGGGCAGGGATGACAAAAAAA
This sequence comes from Oscillospiraceae bacterium, assembly GCA_910574995.1. Classification (GTDB taxonomy): domain Bacteria; phylum Bacillota; class Clostridia; order Oscillospirales; family Acutalibacteraceae; genus Acutalibacter. The sequence continues at coordinate 180,677 of CAJTCS010000007.1, read as the reverse complement.
TAAAAAGCAGCCTGGGCATGTTCCTGGCTGCTTTTTATTTTTTGCGAAAGCCATAGGGCGGCCGCTTTCCACTGGCAGGCCTGCTAAGCTGGAGGGAGCCCCGGGGCGCGGCAGCCCTTGCCTTTTACAGCCCGCTCCGCTTAAAAACCGGCCTGGCTTTACGCGTGCCGGCTACAGGGCCCGCTTCTTTCCCGCGCCACGGCGGCCTGGATCTCGCACAGGCCCACGCCGTGCTTCCGGGCTAAGGCCGCCAGGTCGTCATACTCGGGCTTCTCCCGGCTTATGCCCCACCCTTGGGAAAGCTTCACGCGCACCGGGCCGTAGCGGGTCTCGACTGTTTCCTGGCTGCGCGCCAGGGTATAACGGCTGCAACGGGATTCCCGAACGCCCAGGGTTGTGGTGTGCAAAAACAGCAACCGGACCATCTCCTCCCGGCTGTCTTCCCGGCATATGCAGGTAAACAGCACCCCGGGGCGGTCCTTCTTCATCCCGGCGGGCAGCGTGTACACATCCAGGGCCCCTGCCTCCAAAAGCCGCTCCATGGCAAAGCCGACCGCCTCGGGGGACATATCGTCCAGGTTGCAGCGCAGCTCTACCACGCTGTCCCCGCCGCCCTCCGTCTCCCCCAGCAGGGCCCGCACGCCGTTCATGGCTTCGAAATCCTTCATGCCCATGCCATAGCCGATTTTCCCTACCCGCATCACCGGGCAAGGGCCGAAGGCGCTGGCAAAATGCTTCAGCAGCGCCGCGCCGGTGGGGGTGCACAGTTCTCCCTGTACAGCCCCGCCATAGGTGGGCACGCCCTGGAGGATGTGGGCTGTGGCCGGGGCGGGCACAGGCAAAATGCCATGGGCACAGTGCACATGCCCAGCCCCCACATGCACCGGCGAACACACCACCTGGCCTGGGGACAATTCGGCCATAAGCATACACACAGCCACCACGTCGGCCACCGCGTCTAAAGTGCCCACCTCGTGGAAGTGTACCTCTTCAACCAGCGCGCCGTGGGCGTGGCTTTCCGCCTGGGCTATCAGGCCGTACACGGCCAGGGCGTCGGACCGCACCTGTTCTGGCAGCCCCAGATGGGAAAGGAGGTGTTCGATATCATGCATGCCAGAGTGGCTGTGAGGATGGCTATGGCCGTGCTCGTGGCCGTGTCCATGTTCATGGGTATGGGTATGTTCATGGGTGTGCCCGTGGCCATGAAGGTGTTCATGGGCCGCATCCAGGCTCATTTCCTCTTCCCCATTTACCTTTACCGATACGTGAGTGCCGGTTATGCCGCACTTGACAGAAGGTGCGGCGGACACCTCTACCCCGGGCAGGCCCAGGGCGTTCAAGCGGCGCAGGAAATCCGCCGGGTCTGGGTGCAGTTCTAACAGGGCGGCGGTAAGCATGTCCCCAGCCGCGCCCATGCCGCAATCGAGATATAAAATTTTCATAGTTTCCCCTTCTCTTAAAACATTAATGATATTATTCTGCTTGGGCGGCTTCGGCCCCCTGGCATGGCCCGGGGGCAAAGCCCTTGGGATGGTTGATCATGCTGGCCAGGTAGCCCGCGCCGAAGCCGTTATCGATGTTCACCACGCTGACGCCGCTGGCACAGGAATTGAGCATGGACAGAAGCGCCGCCAGCCCCCCGAACGCCGCGCCGTAGCCCACGCTGGTGGGCACCGCAATCACCGGGCAGTCGGCCAGGCCGCCAATGACGCTGGCCAAGGCCCCCTCCATGCCCGCAATAGCGATGATTACCCGGGCGCTCATGATCTCTTCCAAGTGGGACAGGGTACGGTGCAGGCCCGCCACCCCCACGTCGTACAGCCGCAGGACGTCGTTGCCCAGCACCTGGGCCGTCAAGGCCGCTTCCTCGGCCACGGGCATGTCGCTGGTACCGCCAGTGCACACCACCACCTGCCCCGCCCCTGTGGGGGCCGGCATCTCCCCCACCACGCCTACCCGGCCCATGGGGTGGTAATCCAGGGGCAGGGAAGCCCCTACCAGGTCCGCCGCCTCCTGGGACATGCGTGTGATAAGCACGGCCCTTTCCCCGTCTTCCCACATAGAGGCCGCTATGTCCCGTATCTGCCCTGGGGTTTTGCCAGCCCCATAAATCACCTCGGCCGCGCCCTGGCGCAGGCCCCGGTGCCGGTCTACCTTGGCAAAGCCCATATCCCGGAAAGGCTCCATTTTCAGCTGCAGCACCGCCTGGTCTATGGGGCATGTGCCCGCTGCCACCTGCCGTAAAATCTCCCGCACGCCCTGCTGGTCCATGATGGTCCCTCCTTTTTCCATTCAGCGCCCTGCCAGGTCCAGCAGCACAGGCTGGAACCAGGGGGCCACCGCCGTTTTGACTTCTTCCCGCCGGGCCAGGGCCTCCGCCAGCTGGGCCTCGGGGAACTGCAGCCGGGCCGCGCCGTGGAACACCCGTACCCGGAAATCGGAGAAGCCCAGGGCGGACAGGGCTTCCTCTGCCTGCTCCACCCGGTTCAGGGCATCCCTGTCTAAGGGGCAGCCTGCGGGGATGCGGGTAGCCAGGCAGGCGTAGGCGGGCTTGTCCCAGGTGAACAGCCCTGCCTCACGGGAAAGCTCCCGCACCTGGGCCTTGGTCAGGCCGCACTCCCGCAGGGGGGAACGCACCGAAAGCTCTTGGATGGCCCGCATGCCGGGCCTGTCCCCCGCGTCGTCCGAAGCGTTCGTACCGTCCAACAACACCGAGAAGCCGTCCTGCCGGGCCTGTTCCCCTAGGGCTGAGAACAGCGCCCGCTTGCAGTAATAGCACCGGTCCGGGGGATTGGCCCGCACCTGGCCTACAGCTAAAATATCCGCCTGGACGACCCGCAGCCCGATTCCCAGTTCCCGGCATAGGCGCTGGGCGTCCCGCAGCTCGAAAGCGGGCTGGAAAACGGTCTTGACAAAATAGGGCTGCACCTGTGCGCCCTGGCGGTGGGCCTCATACAGCAGATATGCCGAATCTACCCCGCCGGAAAAGCCCAGGGCCGCCGGGGGCATATCTTGGAAAAAGCCCTGTAACCCCATATGGTATTCCTCCTTTTCAGCCGCAAACCGGCCATAAAAAAGCAAGCAAGGACGCCCCGGCACCGCTTCCGCTTCCTGCCAGGCCTGCCCTTGCTTCCTGCAAAGATCCTGTATCCTTGTGTGACACGCTTCCGCTGCCAGCCCCTTCCTGGGGCCCTTCCAGCCTTTTACGGGTTTATTATACACCCTAAAGCGCCCTTCAAGTCAAGCCTCTTTCCACCTGGGAATGCCTGGGCGCGTGTTTTTTATAGCCAACTGGGAAGCCTGCAAAAAGCCATAGGCCGGCCATCCATATCTTATCGCCCGGTTCCCGGCCGTGCCAGGGAAGCGAAATAGGCCCGGTTATAGGCCACAGCCGGGCTTTCCGGCTTGAAAGCGGCGGCGCGCTCGTTGTAGGCCTGGGCGGCCGCTTCGTCCCCCAGCCTGCTGCTGCACACACACAGCTGTATGCAGGGGATGTAACCATACGCGTCTGGCAACACAAAGGCCCCGCTTCCATCCCGGCGCTCGCATTCCAGGGCGCGGGTATACCAATAAGCCGCCTGCTGCCAGTCCTCCCGGTCAAAAAAGTGTTGGCCGATGTCGCAGCACACCTCCGCCCGGGGCAGCCCATAACAAAAGCTTTTGAACAGCGCCTCCAGGGCCCGCCCTTCCCGGCCCAATGCATACAGGCACAGGGCGCAGTGGCGGCAGGCGTCTATCTCGTTTTCCACCCAGCCCCGGCCCTCCCGCAGGAAGCCCTCCAGCACCCGGAGGGCTTCCCCGTATTGCCGGTGGTAGTACAGCTCGCGGCCGTAATAGAACTGCTGCCTGGGGTCCAGGCGCTCACCCTTGGACAGCATGCTTTGGAATATGCGCAGGTTCCGGTCTGGGTCAGAGGGATGCAGCTTCCAGTGGGTGACAGCGCAGTCGCCGTATGCCACCCGGCCCTGCGTTTCAATCACCTCGTGTACCGGGCCTTTCCAGCGCATGCGGGGGGTATTTTTTACGATGCGCTCTCGGTAATAGGAAAAGGTAGGCCTTCCCTCTTCATCGAAAGCCACATGGTAAGGCAGCATCACCACGTCTGTCTCGGGGGTAAGGCCTGCCTTCAGCTCTAAAAACCGCCGCCGGTCCCCCTCCTGGAATATGTCGTCCGCATCCAGCCACATGCAATATCCACACGTAGCCTTATCAAAAGAATAATTCCGGGCGGCGGAGAAGTCGTCTATCCAGGGAAAATCGTATACCTTATCCGTATACCGGGCCGCTACCTCTTTCGTCCTGTCTTGAGAGCCTGTATCCACTATTACGACCTCATCCACCAACCCGGCGGCGGAATCCAGGCAGCGGGCCAACACATCTTCCTCGTCCCGGACGATCATGCAAAGGCTGATGGTACACATGGGCGTCCCCCCTCGTTAAGTAAGAAAGCCCCCAACGTGCTCGGGGGGCTTTCCCGCCGGTCTGGCGAAAGATCATGTGGTTTCCCCTTCTGGGCCGGTGGGGCCTTGAGGGATGGTCAGGTTCAACACAAAGTTTGGCGCTGTCCCTGTAATTGTGGCCGCAGCCTGGGTCCCGGGCGCGCCTGTTGTCACCGTACCAATGGTCAAGGTGGGGGCTGGGCCCGTGGGGCCTGTGGGCCCGGTTGCGCCATCCGCACCGGCTGCGCCTGTGGGGCCGGTTACACCATCCGCACCGGTTGCGCCTGTGGGGCCTGTGATACCGTCAAGGCCGGTCGCCCCCGTAGGGCCTGCCACGCCCGCAGGGCCCATAGGGCCTGTGGGGCCGGTTACGCCATCTGCACCGGTTGCGCCTGTGGGGCCCGTGGGGCCGGTCACACCATCTGCACCGGTTGCGCCTGTTACGCCGGTGGGGCCGGTAGGGCCTGTGACGCCGTCAAGGCCGGTCGCCCCCGTAGGGCCTGCCACGCCCGCTGGACCCATAGGGCCTGTGGGCCCGGTTACGCCATCCGCACCGGTTGCGCCTGTGGGGCCCGTGGGGCCGGTCACGCCATCTGCACCGGTTGCGCCTGTTACGCCGGTGGGGCCTGTAGGGCCTGTGACGCCGTCAAGGCCGGTCGCCCCCGTAGGGCCTGCCACGCCCGCAGGGCCCATAGGGCCTGTGGGCCCGGTTACACCATCCGCACCGGTTGCGCCTGTGGGGCCCGTGGGGCCGGTCACGCCATCTGCACCGGTTGCGCCTGTTACGCCGGTGGGGCCGGTAGGGCCTGTGACACCGTCAAGGCCAGTCGCCCCCGTAGGGCCTGCCACGCCCGCAGGGCCCATAGGGCCTGTGGGGCCTATAGGCCCTGCTGCACCCACAGCCCCGTCAGGGCCGGTATCCCCTCTGGGGCCCGTGGGCCCAGGGATGCCGTTCGCCCCAGTAGGGCCCATGGGGCCGGTAGGGCCTGTGCCGCCATTTGCGCCGGTGGGGCCTGTAGGGCCAATCGGCCCAGTAGAGCCAGTAGGGCCCGCAGCCCCAGTGGGGCCGGTAGGCCCGGTAGGCCCTGCCGTGCCGGTGGGGCGGGGTGGCCAAGGGGGCGGACAACAAGGCGGCGGACTGCAAGGCGGCGGAACCGGACCGCAACCGCACATGCCCTCTGGGGAAGCCGATGAGCCTGAATATCGGTTCATATTCACGCCTATACTTACCTCCTAAAACTGGATTGCCTCTGCGCATACGCCAAAGGCCAAGAGCCTGCTTTCCAGCAGCCTCTTGTTCAGTATATGCCTGGGCGTGGGAAAGGTGCGGGCAGCAAAAAAGGGGAAGCCTGCCATCCTGACAGGCTTCCCCTCAAATCGTAGGGCCGGCTTTTACCCAAAGGGTTTTTCCTCGGTAACAACGGCCAAGTCGACTGTGTCGAACCCTGCCACCAGCTGCCGGGCCTTGTCCAGGGCCTGGTCGAAAAGCTGGAAAAAGTCCAGGCGGCTGCTCTCCGGGCCCCAGGGCTGCCGCCGCACGTTAGCATAATCCACGTCGTCCCGCTCGGTCAGGGGCACGATATGGGAGGCGACCACATGGGGCTTCCCCCGTTCTAACAGCTGGAAAAGCCTGTGTTTCAGGCCCGTGCGGTCTGTCACAGCGGCAAAGACGAAATGGGCGTCGTTGGTGGCGTGAAGCAGCTCTTCCTCCGGCACGTCAGCCTGATAGACATCTGCCAGCACCTGGCGGTACAGCCTGGCGATGCGCCTTTGCACCCCTTCATTCTTAGGGAACATATGCTTCAGGTTCACCCCAGAGGGAAGCTTGCCCGTCTCCCGGCGCAGGACAATGGCATCCAAGGCCGATTCCACCTCCCCGTGCATAGAGCCTGTGGTTTCCTGGGGGCGCTGGGCGGCCAGCTCTCCGGCCAATGCGTTTACATAGGGATGGGCGGTGGAATCCAGCGCATAATGGCACAAAAAGCCCTGCACATACGCACGGTAAGAGGGGTCGGGATGGGCCTGCAAAAACCCCCGCATGGCGGACAGGGTGGCGGAAGGCTTCGTCTCATGAAGCAAGCTGCCATAGGCCTGCAGGCCCTCCCCCTTGCCGAATCCCAAAAAACGCATATATCGGTGGCAGAAAAGGAAATCTGGGCCCTGGGCGCCCCAGGCATAGGCGCAAGGGTCCGCCGCGCCGGCCTGGGGGATGAGCCGCGCAAGCCGCTGGGCAAAGAAGTAATGTGTCAAACAAGCTGGCATGTTCGTGCCCCTTACGGTACAGGCCCAAAAGCCCCGTACCGTTCCTTTCTTATTTTTTATTGGGAGGGACGTTCTCTAGGCCTGGCAGGCAGGAAAGGGTTTGCTCTACAGGCGGCAACCAAGGGAACGCGGCCCGCAGGCCGGCCGGGAACGGGCATGTCAGGGGCCCGGGCACGGCCAGGGCCGGGCTGGATAGGGCCAGCCAGCCGCAGTGCAACGCCTGCCGCCCTATCAGGGCCAAGCTGCCGCCATATAAGTCGTCGCCGGCAAGGGGATGGCCCATGTAGGCAAAATGGGCCCGTATCTGGTGGGTACGGCCGGTTTCCAGACGGATGGCGCACAGGGTATGGCCGTTGGCGGCGCACACTGCCTGCCAATGGGTCACAGCGCGCTGGCCCGCGCCGCATGCGCGCTTGATCTTACTGCCCGGCTCCAGCCCAATGGGGACATCGACCGTCCCGCTGCCGGAAAGGCCCCCCTGGCAAACGGCGAAATACCGCTTTTCCACAGCAACGGCGCAGGCTGCCAGCCGGTGCTTGCCCAGGGCTGCCAGGCCGCTGGTATCCTTATCCAGGCGGTACAGGGGGCATACCCGGTGGGATTGGCCCGTCTGGCCGTAATAATAGGCCACAGCATGCAAAAGGCTGTCCCGGTCGTGGCCTGGGGAAGGGTGCATGGGCATCCAGGCGGGCTTGTCTACAATGAGGTAATCCCCGCTCTCCCACAGCACGGCCAGGGGCAAAGGGGCGGCGGGATACCCCGCTGCCTCCTCTGGAAGGGCGAAAGCCAGCTCGTCCCCGGCATGGAGCCGCGCCGTGGTGAACACAGGCATGCCGTTTTGGGTGACGCCTCCGGGTATACGCTTCTGCTGGGCCAGCACCCGGCTGGAAAACCCCAACCGCTTTTGGGCGAAGTCCTTTACAGACGCGCCCTCCCATCCCGGCGGGACGGTATAACGCAACAGGCGCATCAGCTCTCCCGGCCAGCCAGGGACAGGGCAAAGCCCCGCAAAAAGCCGCTGTCGCCGGGGAAATCCGCAAGGGCCTTCAGGGCTTCCTCCGTATAGGCGTGTACCAGCCGCTGTGCCTCCTCTACACCCAACAGGGAAACGTAATTCCGTTTGTCCCGGGCGGCGTCCATACCGGTGTTCTTCCCCAGTTTTTCCGCGCTGCCCTGCACGTCCAGGACGTCGTCCCGCAGCTGGAAAGCCATGCCAACCCCCTGGGCGTAACGGCCCGCCGCTTCCAGCTCCCGGTCCCCCGCGCCGGCGGCGATACAACCCATGCGGCAGGCGGCGGCAATCAGGGCCACGGTCTTGCCCTGGTCCATGGCCTGCAGCAGCTCTAGGGCAGGCTCTCCCCCTTCCGAATCCAGGTCGATACACTGGCCCCCTACCATGCCGCGATACCCGGCCAGCTGGGCCAACGCACGCGCCCCCTGGGCGGCCCCGGCGGGGTCTGGGAAGGACAGGGCCGTCTCGAAAGCCAGGGTCAGCAAGCCGTCCCCGGCCAACAGGGCCATGGCCTCGCCGTATACCTTATGGTTGGCAGGGCGGCCCCGGCGCAGGTCGTCGTCGTCCATGCAGGGCATGTCGTCGTGGATGAGGGAGTACGTGTGCACCATTTCCACGGCGCAGGCAAAGGGAAGCGCCCGGGCCGGGCTCCCTCCGCACAATTCACAGAAGGCCAGCGCCAAGACTGCCCGCACCCGCTTGCCCCCGCACAGCAGGCTGTACCGCATAGCCTCCGCGACCTGGCCGGCGGGATCGCCGGGCGCTGGGGCTGGAAGGGCCCGTTCCAGCGCCGGGCCGATTTGATCCAAATACATCCGCAGTTTCTCAGTCATCCTCTTCCTCCCTCAGCCCTGGCAGGCTGGAAAGCTTTTGCTCGGCCTTTTCCAGGGTCTCATAGCATTGGGCCGAAAGCCGGGCCCCCTCCTCGAACAGCGCCATGGCGCTTTCCAGGGGCTCTTCCCCGCTTTCCAGCTTCTCCACGATTTCCCGCAGCCGGGCCATAGCCTCTTCAAACTTGGGCTTTGCCTTTGCTGGCATACAATACACTCCCCTTCCATGGGCCCACCCTTATTTTCCCCGGTTTCCCGGCGGGATACTCCCTATAATTTCCGCCTGGACGCTTCCTTTTGCCAGCCGGATGGACACCGCGTCCCCAGGCTGCAAGGCCGCCGCCTCCCGTACCGGACGCCCAGACCCATCGTATACCACCGAATAGCCCCGGGACAGCACCCGCAAAGGGCTTAAGCTATCCAGCTTCCCGGCCAGCAGCGAAAGGGCGTTCCGGCCCCTGCCGACACCTTCCCCCGCGCCTTCAGCCAGCCTGGCGGTAAGGCCCCGCAGCTTTTCCCGGCGGGCCCGCACCAGGGCCTCCGGCCGCCCCAACGGGGACTCTTTTGCCAGGATATCCACGCTTTGCCGCAGATAAGCCAGGTGATCCCGGGCCCCTTCTTGGAAATACCGGGAGAAAGCCCGTACCCGCTGGCGCTCTTCCAATATATCCGGTGTACACAGTTCGGCGGCGGCGCTGGGGGTAGGGGCCCGCAGGTCGGCGGCAAAGTCGCAGATGGTGAAGTCTGTCTCGTGCCCCACCGCCGACACCACTGGGATGGGGCAGCCTGCCACCGCCCGGGCCAGCGCCTCGTCGTTAAAGGCCCATAGGTCCTCCATAGACCCGCCCCCCCGTCCAACGATCGCCACGTCGCAGGCATGGGACCGCCCCAAGGCTTCTATGGCGGCCGTAAGCTGGGCAGGGGCCCCTTCCCCCTGCACCAGCACCGGGCAGAACACGATTTCCGCCACTGGCCAGCGCCGGGCCGTTACCTGCAGGATATCCCGCACCGCCGCGCCGCTGGGGGAGGTGACGACACCGATCCGTTCTGGATATGGCGGCAAGGGGCGCTTGCGCGCCTGGTCAAAAAGGCCCTCGGCGGCCAGCTTGTCCCGTAGCTGTTCATAGGCGAGGGCTAAGGCCCCCACCCCGTCTGGCTGCAGGTCCTCCACGTACAGCTGGTACTGGCCGGTAGGCTCGTACACTGACACCCGGCCGCGCGCCACCACCCCCATGCCGTTCTGGGGGGAAAAGCGCAGCCGCCGGGCAGCGGGCGCGAACATGACGCACCGCAGCACGGACTTTTGGTCCTTCAAGGAGAAATATACGTGGCCAGACCGATACTGCCCAGCCAGGTTGGAGACCTCCCCGGCCACGCACAGCCCGCTTAAACGGCCATCCCCCTCTAAAAGGGATTTGACAAAAAAATTCACCTGGGATACGGTGAGCACAGTGGGCTTCATAAAAAACACCGCCGCGCGATATGGGCGCTGTACAAAAGGCGTGGGATGCCCCGCCTTCCGCGCCCGGTACCGCCCCTTTCTTTAGCTATTTTTACAGCATCCTTTTCCTATAAGCCAGGATGGCGGGCCCGGCGCCGTTGTCAGAGGAAAACTCTGGCGCGGCGAACCACCCTCCGTATTTCCCCGAGAGCTTCTCACGCAAAATGCTGTTGGAGCACACGCCCCCGGCAAACAGCACCGGCAAAGGGCCGTACTCCCGCAACAGGGCCCCGCACATTTTATCCAAGGCCGCGCCGACAGCCTCTATGCAGGTGCGGGCAACCTCCTCGGGGGGCCTGCCCTGGGACAAGAGCCTTTTGCACTGGTTTTCAACGCCGGAAAGGGAGCAGTCGGCCCCTTTCATAGACGGGCGCACAGAAACCGCCCCCTCCCAGCGCAGGGCCATTTTTTCCAGCCCTGGCCCGCAAGGGAAGGGCAGCCCCAGCATGACCCCCACCCGGTCTACCGCCTGGCCAGCCTTCAGGTCTAAGGATTGCGCCACCCGTTCCGCCTGGGGCAGGCCGTCCCCGCCTGGGCGGACCAGTAAGGCCTCTGTGGTGCCGCCGGAAACATGGAACGCCAGGAATTCCCCGTCCAAGGCGGCCAGCTGCCCCGCCGAATACAGCGCGGCCGCCAGGTGCCCCTGCTGGTGGGAAAAAAAGTATACCGGCACGCCCCAGGCCGCCCCCAGCGCCTGGGCGAAGCCCTTGCCTACCAGGAAACAGGGCATATAGGAATCGGCCCCGCTGCGGGGGGACACGGAAGCCCCCACCGCGTCCATCGGGCCAACCTGCCCCAGGGCCGCGGCCAGCACCTGAGGCAGCTGGCGCACGTGGTGGAACACCGCGTCGCTTTGGCGCAGGCCCTTTTCCCCTGGCTTTACCGGCAGCAGCATCCGCTGGCTGCACAGTACCTCCCCGCCGTATATGGCGGCGGAGGTGGTATAATTGCTGGTATCGATCCCTAGGCAACGCATGGCCTCCCTCCTTATTTTTACACCGGCGTTTCCGGCGAAGGAGAGGCCAAAGCCGTTTTTTCCTGGGGCTTGCCCTCTTCCTTGGGCCCGTGTTGCTTTGCCACCGCCGACAAGACCCCGTTGATATAGGGGGCGTCGTCCTTGCCGCCGTAGGTCTTGGCCAGCTCCACCGCCTCGTTGATGGACACGCTGACGGGGATGCCCGGCTGGTACAGCATCTCGAACACAGCCAGGCGCAGCAAAGCCAGCGCCACCTTGGAAAGCCGGCGCAGGCTCCAGCCCCGTATATTCCCGCTGATTACCTGGTCCAGCTCTTCCTGCCTTTCCTCGACCCCCAGTGCCACCTCTTCCGCAAAAGCGTCCGGGATAAAGTCCCGGGCCTCGTGGGCAGCATGCACGATCTCCTCCATTTTCTCCCCGCACACCGCTTGCTCGAACAACAGGCAGAATGCCTGCTCCCTTGCTTCCCGTCTCGTCATACTCGATTCACCCGGCCCCTTCCCTCCTGGTCTTCCCCAAAAAATGTAAATTCTCCTTTGCATTTTATCACAGAAGCGCCAGGACTGCAAGGGCAATCGCCGGGAAAAAGCCCATTCCTTGCCAGACAGGACTGGGGGCAGGGGGATTTCCCGGTTTTTTGCAAACAAATTATTAACAGAATGAAAATTAAATCCGATTGCATTGCGCTTTTTAGAAGAATCGTGTACAATAAACAGAAACGGACACCCAGTTCCGGTTATCCGTGATTTCAAAGAAGGAATGGCTTTGGCGATGCTAGATTATACCGGTGTAAAATGCCCTGTGTGCGGCGTGCCTTTCCGCCAGGCGGACGACGTGGTCGTCTGCCCCCAGTGCGGCGCGCCTTACCATCGGGCCTGCTATCAGCAAGAGGGCAAGTGCATATTTGACAGCCTGCATGAGGCCGGGAAGGAGTGGGAGCCCCCCGCCCCGCCCAAGGCCCAGGAGCCCAGCGCGGAGATTAAGGACCAGGAATGCCCTGTGTGCGGCACCTTGAACGCCCACAGCGCCCTGTTTTGCAACCGCTGCGGCACATCTCTGCTGGGGGGCCCTTCCCAGGGCCGGGGGGACGCGCCCCCTTATACCCCGGGGCAAGGGGCCCCGCCCCAGCGCAACGCATACGGCGGGGTGGTGCCGCCCTTTGCTTTCGACCCCATGGGCGGCGTAAGCCCGGCGGAACCCTTGGACGAGGGCGTGACCTTTGGGGACGTCTCGAAGCTGGTGAAGCAGAACACCGCTTATTATATGCCAGTATTCCGCTATATCAAGCAGACCGGGTGCAACAAGTTTAACGTTTCGGCGTTCCTGTTCTCTGGGGCCTGGATGCTGTACCGGAAGCAATATAAATACGGGGCCATCGTTACGGGGCTGATGTTCTGCATTTACCTGTGTTACCTGTGCGTCACTGTGTTCATCTCCTCCCCCGTGCTGCTGGGCTTGATGGAACAGGTGGGGATGGACGCCTCCCAGGGCTTCAACCCCACCAACGAACAGATGCTGGCCATGACCCAGCTGCTGGCCCAGGACCCCATGCTATACCTGCAGATATCCCTACCCCTTCTATGCCTAGCCGCCATGCTGGCCGTGATGATCGTAGTAGGGGTGCGGGGCAACAAGATGTACCTGCGCCACTGTGTACGGACGGTACGGCAGGCCAAATCATTGGGGGACCCTGGCGGCCAGGCCGCTGCTTTGGAAGCCAGCGGCGGGGTAAACACGGCCATTGCCGTGTGCATGTTCGTGTGTTATTTCCTGCTGGTAAACGTGGTGCCGCTTCTATTGTGACGCAGCCTACCCCCCGGCGGGGGCTATCAACAAAAAAGGAGCCTGCTTTTTATGAAAAAGGTACGCAAAGCTGTCATCCCCGCCGCGGGGCTGGGCACCCGGGTGCTGCCCGCAACCAAGGCCATGCCCAAGGAGATGCTTCCCATTGTGGACAAGCCCGCTATCCAATATATTGTGGAAGAGGCCGCCGCTTCTGGTATTGAGGATATCCTGATCATTACCAACCGGGGGAAGGGCCTGCTGGAGGACCACTTCGACCGGGCGCCGGAGCTGGAGGAACGGCTGACGGGGAACCCGGAAAAAGAAGCTATTTTAGGGCAGGTGGTGGGCATCTCCAGGCTGGCAAACATCTATTATGTGCGGCAGAAGGAGACCCGGGGCCTGGGCCACGCGGTGAACTGCGCCCGCAGCTTTGTGCAAGGGGAGCCCTTTGCCGTGCTGTATGGGGACGATGTGATTTTGGGGGAAGACCCCGCCTGCGGCCAGCTGATACGGGCTTACGAGGCATTCGGCCTGGGCGTGGTGGGCGTGAAAGAGGTGACGCCCGAGGCCATTGTTAAATATTCTTCTTTAAAGGTAGAGCCCCTGCAGGACAATTATTTCCGCTGTACGGACATGGTGGAAAAGCCCGCCCCTGGGCAGGCGTTTTCTTTGTATTCCATCCTTGGCCGCTGTGTGCTGCCCCCGGAAATCTTCGATATCCTGGACCGCACGCCCCCTGGGGCCGGGGGGGAGATCCAGCTGACAGACGCCATGCGCGCCTTGGCCCGCCGGGACGGCATGACGGCCGTAGACTTTACCGGTACCCGCTACGATATGGGCAGCAAGCTGGGCATCATGCAGGCCAGCGTTGAGGTAGCCCTGGACCACCCGGAGATTGGGGGGGCGTTCCGGGCGTACTTGCGCGAACTGGCAGGGAAACTGTAAATTATCTTCCATACAAAACGTAAGCCCCGGGCTTCTGCCCAGGGCTTTTTGTATGGGGATTTTAGAAAAAGAGAACGGGCCTAGGGCAGGAATCCATTGTTTTAGTCAGGACGCCTTTTAAGGCAAGCTTTTAATGGTATACCCCTACAATGTCCAGCTTGCCGTCCAATACCAACAGGTCGGCACGCTTGCCAGGCTCGATACTGCCTATCTCCCCCTCCAGGCCGATAGCCTTGGCCGGGGATAAAGTGGCCGCCCGGATGGCCTGCCCGGCCGGTATGCCCCAAGCAATGAGGTTTTTCACCTCGGTATGCAGGTCGGCCACAGAGCCGGCAATGGTGCCGTCTGCCAGCGTTGCCCTGCCTTGCCGTACCGTGACCTGCTGTCCCCCCAGGTCGAAAGGCTCGCCCTCAGGCATACCGTTGGCCCGCATAGAGTCGCTGATGACAACGGCCCTCTCCCCCAAAAGCCGGAAGGCCAGCCGCAGCACCTGGGGGTGTATGTGGATGCCGTCGCAAATCAGCTCTGCCCGGACGCGCCCGTCCCCCAGCGCCGCGCCCACCACCCCAGGGGAACGGTGGTTCAGCCCAGACATAGCGTTGAACAGGTGGGTGGCATGGGTAACGCCCCTGTCAAAGGCGTCCTTTGCCAGGTTATAATCCGCCGTGGTATGGGCGATGGACACCGTACACAGTTCGCTGGCCTTTTGGGCGAAATCAAAGCCGCCGGGCTGTTCGGGGGCGATATCTACCAGCTTTACCAGCCCGCCGCTTAGGTCGTAGTATTCTTTGAAAAGAGCAAAATCTGGCGGGAGGACGTATTCCGCTTTTTGCGCGCCCTTCTTCTCCACAGAAATAAAAGGGCCTTCCATGTTGACGCCCACCACACGGGCCCCGTCCTTCAGGGGCTGGGCGGCGCATTCTTTTGCGGCCAGCAAAGCATTTTCAATGGTCCCCCGGCTGGCAGTCATAGTGGTGGGGCAGAAAGAGGTAACGCCCCGCCGCAGCAAAAAGCGGGCCATTTTGTCCAGGGATTCCCGGGAGCCGTCGCAGGTATCCGCCCCATCGCAGCCATGGATATGGATATCCACAAAGCCGGGCACAAGGGTGTACCCCTGGCAGTCCACCGCCATGTCCGCGGGGCCATAGGGCAGGCTTCCCCCCACCTGGAGGATACGCCCCTCCCCGATCTCAATATCCCCCTGGGCCAGCTGGAAGTCTTTGTCATAGTATGCCGCGTTGATGAGAAACACAGCCATCGCTCCTTTCTGGTCAGCGCCGCCGCAGGCCCCGTTCAGTTGCCAATGAGGAAGTCCAGGATATCCCAGCCCGCTGAGCCCTGGGAGCGGTACAGCTCGGTATAGCCGCAGCTGCGGCAGCTGATGGTAATGAATTTTTTATTTTGGATGTCGAAAATTTTGGAAAAGTTGCCTCCGGTGGCCTGGAACTGGTCGCTTTCAAACTGCTGGCAGCCACATTTGGGGCAGACGTACTGTACTCGCTGATCCATGGAAAACGCTCCTCTTCCTTTTTATAATTGGTTTTGCACAAGGTAATCATACAAAAGATACCAGGCAAAAGCATGGCGGTTTCCTTACGGATTTCTTACAGGTTTGCCTATGGCCAGCCCGCCACAGGGCCGCGGCCCCCTGGGCGCTTATCCGGGCTGGATGGTCTTGGGGCGCTTCATGGTCAGCGAGATGCGCTTGCGCCCCGCGTCCACCTCTAAGACCCACACCTCTACCACATCCCCCACAGAAAGGGCCTCTGAAGGGTGCCGGATGAACCGGTCGGTAATCTGGGACACGTGCACCAACCCGTCCTGGTGCACCCCGATATCTACGAACGCCCCAAAGTCCACCACATTGCGCACGGTGCCTGTCAGTTCCATGCCGGGCTTCAAGTCCTCCATGTCCATCACGTCTGTGCGCAGCAGTGGGGGTGGCAGCTCGTCCCGGGGGTCCCGGCCAGGCTTTTGCAGTTCGGCGGCAATGTCCCGCAGCGTGGGCGCGCCCACGCCGCATGCTTCGGCCGCCTGTTCCAGGCCGATCCCCTCCAGCCGTTTGTCCAGTCCTTCCAGGTTCCCCACATCCTCCAGGCTATAGCCGCACAGGGACAGCAGCTTTTCCGCCGCCCCATACGATTCCGGATGCACAGCCGTGTGGTCCAGTACGTTCTGGCTTTCCGGCACCCGCAGGAACCCCGCGCATTGCTCGAAGGCCTTGGGCCCCAGCTTGGGCACTTTCAGCAGCTCCCCGCGGGTACGGAAGCTGCCCTTTTCCTCCCGATAGGCCGCCACGTTCTTTGCTACTGTAGGGGTGACGCCCGCCACCCGCCGTAAAAGGGAGGGCGAAGCCGTGTTCAGGTCCACGCCAACCGCGTTCACACAATCCTCTACCACCCCGTCCAGGGCCTGGGAAAGCCGCGCCTGGGGCATGTCGTGCTGGTATTGTCCCACGCCAATGGCCTGAGGGTCGATCTTCACCAGTTCGGCTAAGGGGTCTTGCAGGCGGCGGGCAATGGATACCGCCGAGCGCAGGGACACATCGAAGTCCGGGAACTCCTCGGCCCCCAGCTTGGAAGCGGAATAGACAGAAGCCCCGGCCTCGCTGACTACCATATAGGACAGGCCATGGCCATACTCTTGGATGAATTGGCTGACAAAGATTTCCGACTCCCGGCTGGCAGTACCGTTTCCAATGGCGATACAGCTTATGCCGTGAGAATCGCACAGCCTGCGCAGCACCCGCTTGCCCTCCTCTGTCTTGTTGTGGGGCTTTGTAGGATAGATGACAGCCGTCTCCAGTACCTTGCCGGTCCCGTCCACCACGGCCAGCTTACAGCCCGTGCGGTAGGCGGGGTCGAAGCCCAGCGTCACCTTGTTCTTCACCGGAGGCTGCATAAGCAAGGGGCGCAGGTTCAAAGAGAACGTGCGTATAGCCTGTTCGTTGGCCATGTCGGTCAAGTCGCCCCGTACCTCCCGCTCTAAAGAGGGGAAAAGAAGCCTGTCCCAAGCGTCCTCCGCCGTCTCTTGTAAAAGGGTAAAATAAGGATGGCTGGGCTGGGCCGCATCCCGGAGGATATAGGCGGGAGGATCCCAGCTGCCGGGCTCGACGGACACCTTCAAGGCACCCTCCCGTTCCCCCCGGTTGATGGCCAGCACCCGGTGGCTTTGCAGCCGGGAGAGGGGTTCCTGGAAATCGTAGTATAGGCGGTATACCGTGTCCTCCTCTACAGCGGCCACAGAGCGCAAAGCCCCGGCCCGCTGCAACTGGGCCCGCAGGCGTTTGCGCACCGCCGCGTCGTCAGAGAAGCCCTCGGCAATGATATCTTTTGCCCCCCGCAGGGCCTCCTCCACCGAGGCCACCCCTTTTTCCGGGTCGACGAACGGGGCGGCAAGGGCCTCCGCCGTGCCGCGGCCCCCCTCCAACAGCCGCTGGGAAAGGGGCTCTAGGCCCTTTTCCCGGGCCGCGCTGGCCCGGGTACGGCGCTTGGGCCGGAAGGGCCGGTACAGGTCGTCTACCTCGGCCAGGGTGGCGGCTTTCCCAATAGAGGCGGACAGTTCCTCTGTCAGCTGGCCCTGGCTTTCAATGGCAGCCAATACCTCGGCCTTGCGGGCCTCTAGGCCCCGCAGGTAATGGAGCCGGTCTGCCAACAGCCGGATGGCCTGGTCATCCATGGCCCCGTGCTGCTCTTTGCGGTAGCGGGCGATAAAGGGAACGGTGTTGCCCTGGTCCAACAGCTGGGCCACGGCCTGGGCATGCTCGGGCTTGACGCCGAGTTCCTTGGCAAGGGTGGAAATCAAAATATCCATAGGCTTCCTTTCTATGCGTTTCCAGTAGATTTTAAATCTAAAAAAACTATTTCTTATAATCCAAACGCTGCTGTACAGCTAAAAAATTTTGTCCATTTTGGAGAATGAGGGTTAGATTTTACAAATTGTATCCAAGTTTTGCAAAAAAATCTGGATTTTAGCGAATTTTTTTCAAAACTTTATTGACTTTTTTTGAAATATCTACTATGATTATGGCAATCGTAAACCCCTGTTTTCAAGAAAGCGAAGGTGCTACTTATGAAAAATGCGAAAATCCCCTACTTCAAGCTCACAAAGTCTGAAAACGAGATTATGGACCTGATGTGGAAAGAGAATCGGCCCCTGTCCCGTTCGGAGATTATTGAGCTGACCCCCGGCCGCACCTGGAAGCCCGCCTCTATCCACATCTTGCTGAATTCCATGCTGGAAAAGAAAGCCATAGAGGTGGCCGGCTTTGTACAGAGCACCAAGAATTATGCCCGCACCTTTGTACCCAGCGTCTCTTCAGACGCCTATGCGATCATGCAGATTAAAAGCAGCCCGGTTTTTTCCCAGGATTCCATCCCCAGCCTGGTTTCCTCCCTGTTGGATGATGTGGACGACAAGGGGATTTTGGACCAGCTGGAAGAGATGGTGGCTGCCAAAAAAGCAAAGCTAAAGTAAAAATAAATCCCAGGGGATGCATGGACGTTTCCCACATGAAAGACCCTGCCGGGCGCCCGGCGGGGCTTTTTATGCTTATAGCAATCCCTCGAAATAGGAATGGTATTGCACCTCCAGGCTGCTTTTGGGGAACAAGAACCGGTGCAAGGCCAGGAAGTAGCCGTCTGTCATGCTGGCGATGTAGTCGGCCACAACCTGGTGGGGGTTCTCCTCCCGGTAAGAGCCCCCGCCATACCACTTCAGCTGGCTTTCTACAAAGGCGATATGGTGCCGGAATACTGGCGAGCTTTCCCTGCCTGCCCGCAGGTCTTCCAGCAGCTTCCCGTACAGATTCTGGAACATAGGCCGGATGGTCTGCTGGTAGGCCCCGTTTACCCGCTGATTCTGGTATATTTTCTCGTTGTTTTCCCGTTTCCCAGTTTTCAGGTCCTGATAGGTCCCCGGGCTCAAGAGGATATGGTCCTTGCCATAGCTGTTTTCCAAAATATCTACCGTCATGTTGTTGATAATAGCGGCGTTCTGGGTGCCGATGGCCTGGGTGTTGAAAGCCGTACCCTCGTCTATGATGTGGGCCGTGATAGCATCCTGACGGTCTTTGCCCAGGTATGCAATCATATCGCAAACCCGCACCACACAGCCCTCCAGGGTGCTGGGCACCAGTTGGCCGATGGCCTCCTCCCCCTGGGTACAACAGGCTTCCACCATCTGGTCAAACTGGGCGAAGGTCCCCAATGGCCTGGGGCGGTATTCCTTCTGGGCAAATTCGCCGTTGTGGCACAGGGCCCCGTCCAAAGCCTGCAAGGTCAAGTTCCGGTGGAAAATGCCGTCCAGCACCCGGACGCTGTGGACGTTATGGTTGAAAAAACGGCCCGTGTTCTCTTGCAGCAATTCGCTGAGGAACCGTTCGCCCGCATGGCCAAAGGGCGTATGGCCCATGTCGTGGCCCAGGGCAATGGCCTCGATCAGATCCAGGTTTAGGCCCAACACGCTGCCGATGTTCCGGGCGATGCGGGACACCAGCTGTACATGCAGGCCACGGCGGGTGATATCGTCATTTTCATAGAAAGAGAAAACCTGGGTCTTGTCCGCATAGCGGTTGTACAGGGGCAGGTGCATGATCTTTTCCGAATCCCGCACAAAAGCGGGCCGCCACAGTGTGGCCGCATCCCGGGACATATCCCGGCGCAGGGCGGAATCTTCCCGGCAAGCCCAGGGGTTCTCCCAGTGGGCGGCCCGGTCTTGGCGGATACGCTCTTGCAATTCCGGGCTGAGGGCGGCGTAAGACAGCTTTTCTTCCATGGGTCCCTCCCAAATCACAGAAAAAACCTCCTGCCGCCCAGCTGGGAGCGGCGGAGGTTTACAGGCGTTATATCCCTGTTAGGGGCTTAGATGGACAGGTGGGCAGACACCCGGTACAGGGTCTCGTCAAAGACACGGGGCATATTCAAGGCTTCGGTGATGTCGAAGTCTACAATCTGCTCGCCCTTCATGGCGACAACCCGGTTCGACGCGCCGTTATACAGCAGCTCTACCGCATGATAACCCATGCGGCTGGCAACCACACGGTCCCGCAAGGTGGGGGAACCGCCCCGCTGTACGTGGCCCAGGATGGTGGCCCGGCTTTCAATGCCCGTGGCCTCCTGGATGCGTTCGGTGAGCTCTTGGGTATGGCCCACGCCTTCGGCCACCACGATGATATAGTGGCGCTTGCCCGTGCTTTGGGCAAACTTCATACGGTCAACCACATCCCTTTGGAAATCAAAGGGGATCTCCGGCACCAGGGTGGCGATGGCCCCCACGGCGATGCCGGTGTTCAGGGCAATATCGCCGCAGCGGCGGCCCATGACCTCTACTACACTGCACCGGTCGTGGGATTCGGTAGTGTCACGGATACGGTCGATCATCTCCATAGCCGTATTCAAAGCCGTGTCATAGCCAATGGTGTAATCCGTGCACGCGATATCGTTATCGATTGTGCCGGGCACGCCAATGCACAGGATACCAGCCCCGCACAAATCCCGGGCGCCCCGGAAGGAGCCGTCGCCGCCAATGACCACCACGCCGTCGATGCCCATCTTACGGCACGTGGCGGCGGCCTTTTCTACGCCCTCCTGGGTATTGAATTCGGGGCTGCGCGCCGTGAACAGGGCGGTACCGCCATGCTGCATAATATCAGACACACTGCGCATGCTCATCTCTTTCACATCCCCATGCAAAAGGCCGTTATAGCCGCGCATCACACCGAAGACCTTCATATCAAAGGACAGCGCGGAACGCACCACCGCGCGCACCGCGGCGTTCATGCCGGGGGCGTCGCCGCCGCTTGTCAATACCGCAATACTTTTCGCACCCATATGTATCTCCTCCAACGCAGAAATTTACAGAATGATTTATACCTATTATATCAAACTTGTGGGATTTATCAAGGGGGTACAGGCATTTTTTGCCTAAATGTTACATTTTTTCAAGTCACCCGCCGCTGTCCTTCTGCGGGCCGCGCCAAGCCACGTTCTTTTCCCCCAGCAGGCGCCCCAAGGCTTTCAACAAGGGCTGGTTCACAAATACCCGGTACCGGGCCGGGGCCTTCAGCAGCTTCCCTGTGTCCGCAAAGCGCAGGTACACGTCGGTAGGACCCTCGTCAAAGATGGCGATATACTGCATAGCCTTGCGGTATTGGGGGCCGTCCTGAGCATCCACCTTCAAATACAGGCCTTGGTCCCGGGGCTTCCGGCCCGCCGCCTTCCCAGACGCCTGGCCCGGCCGGGGGGGCGGGGCAAACTCCAGGCACACCAATTCCCCCGCCTTTTCCTCTTGAAACCCCAGCCGGCCAGAGGCCTCTATGACAGCGCCCTCGTACAGCAGGTTCCCCCACTGCTCCAGCACTTTGGGGAAAACCAGGCACACGATGGCCCCATACATGTCCTCCAACGTCACAAAAGCCATCACCGCGCCGGAGCGGGTGGCCTTTTTCCGTACCCCCGTGACGATGCCCAGCACCTTTACCCTCTGGCCGTCCTGATAAACGGGGGACGCCCCTTCTTCCCCCTGGGCGCTTTTCTGCACCTCGTCCAGACGGGCATAGGCGCCGCTTGCGTACAGCCCCGCATATTCAGCCATAGGGTGCCCGGAAAGGTACATCCCGGTCACTTCCTTCTCCATGGCCAGTTTATCCCCGTGGGAAAAGTCCTCCGCTGGGTCCAGGGGCGGGTCCCCGCTGGCACTGGCCTGGGGGGAATCGAAAAAGCCCATTTGCCCCTCCAGGTTCCGGCGTTTCTCGTTGTCCAGGGATTCCAGCACATGCCCCACTGCCAGCAGCATTTCCTTCCGGTTGTTGCCAAGGCCGTCTAAAGCGCCGCATTTTACCAAGCTTTCGATGGCCCTGCGGTTCAGGTCTTTCCCAGCCATACGGCGGCAGAAGTTGTAAAAAGAGGTATACGGCCCGCCAATGCGGCGCTCTTCCACCAGCCGGGAAATGACCCCCTTGCCCAGGTTCTTCACCGCCAATAAACCAAAGCGTATGCCCTCCCCTGTTACGGCAAAGCCCACGCCGCTCTCGTTCACATGGGGGGCCAGCACCGCGATACCCAGCCGCTGGCATTCTTCGATATACTCGGCCACCTTCCCGGCCCACCCCAGCACGCTGGAAAGCAAGGCCGCCATGTACTCTTTAGGGTAATGGCACTTCAGCCAGGCGGTCTCATAGGCCACGATGGCATAGCAGGCCGCGTGGGATTTATTGAACGCATAGGAAGCGAAATTCTCAATTTCCTTGAAAAGCCCTTCCGCCGTCCCCAGGTCCACCCCCCGGCGCAGGCAGCCGTCTATCTCATAAGAACCGTCTTCCCGCTGCTGCCCGTAAAGGAACACCTGGCGCTCCCGCTCCAGCACATCGTGCTTCTTCTTGGACATAGCCCGGCGTACAATATCGGCACGGCCCAGGGAATACCCTGCCAAATCCCGGAAAATCTGCATCACCTGTTCCTGGTAGATGATGCAGCCAAAGGTCACGCCCAGGATGGGCTCTAGCAGCGGGTGCTTGTATTGGACCTTGCCCGGGTCCCGGCGGTTTTCCAGGTATAGGGGGATGAACTGCATAGGGCCCGGCCGGTACAGGGAGATGATGGCAATCAGGTCTTCCACTTCGCTGGCCTGGGACTGCACCAGCAGCCGGGTCATGCCCGCCGATTCGAACTGGAACACCCCCACCGAGTGCCCTGCAGCCAGCATCTGGAACACCTGGGGGTCGTCCCAGGGGATGCCCCCCATGGAGAAGCCGGGCTCTCGGGCCTGGATAAGCTTCTGGGCGTTATCGATGACAGAAAGGTTCCGCAGGCCCAAAAAGTCCATTTTGAGAAGGCCCAGCTCTTCAATGGCGGTCATGGTGAACTGTGTCACCACCACGTCGTCGTTCTTGGCCAGGGGGACATAGTCCAGCACCGGCCTATCGGTGATAAGCACACCGGCGGCATGGGTGCTGGTGTGCCGGGGCATCCCCTCCACCTGCCGGGCCATATCGATGAGGCGGCGGGTCTGGGGGTCGGCCTCATACTTCTCCCGGAATGCTTTCGAGCCCTTCAGGGCCTTGTCCAGGGTCATGCCCAGCTCCATAGGCACCAGCTTGGCCACCTGGTCTACCGTTCCGTAAGGGATAGCCAAGGCCCGGCCCACGTCCCGGATGGCCCCCCGGGCGGCCATGGTGCCAAAAGTGACGATCTGGGCTACATGGTCCGCGCCATATTTTTGCAACACATAGGCGATGATCTCGTCCCGGCGCTCGTCGCTGAAATCGATGTCAAAGTCCGGCATACTCACCCGTTCGGGGTTGAGGAACCGCTCGAAAATCAGCCCATAACGGATGGGGTCTACGTTGGTGATGCCGATGCAGTAAGCTGCCAGGCTGCCCGCGCCAGAGCCCCTGCCCGGCCCCACTGGGATGCCCACGCTTTTGGCGTACCGGATAAAATCCCACACAATGAGATAATAGTTCACGTACCCCATCTGGGAAATAGTGTCGATCTCATATTGCAGCCGGGCCTGCAGGCCCTTGCCGGGCTGGGGGCCATAGCGGTCAATAAGGCCCTTTTGGCACAGGCGCATGAAGAAGCTTTGGGTGTCGCTGCCATCCGGGGTCTCGAAGCGGGGCAGCTTGGTCTTGCCAAACTCGATCTCTACGCTGCACCGCTCCGCAATCTTGGCGGTGTTGTCCGCCGCCTGGGGGTACTCGGGGAACAGGGCCCGCATCTGCTCCTCTGTCTTGTAATATAGTTCCCCGCCGCCGAAGTCCATGCCCCCCTCTTCCTCCACGGTGCGGCCAGTCTGGATGCACAAAAGCACCTTGTGCATCTCGCTGTCCGCCGCCCGGATATAGTGGCAGTCGTTGGTGACCACCAAAGGCAGCCCCGTCTCCCCGGCCAGGCGCAGCAGGCCTGGGTTCACAAATTTTTCATCCTCCAGCCCATGGTCCTGCAGCTCCAGGTAAAAGTTCCCCGGGCCGAATATCCCGCTGTAGCGCAGGGCGGCCTCTTTGGCCCCTGGATAGTCCCCCCGCAGCAGGGCCCGGGGTATCTCCCCGGAAACGCAGGCGGACAGGGCGATAAGCCCCTGGTGGTACTGCTCTAAAAGCTGGAAGTCCACCCGGGGGCGGTTATAGAATCCCTCGACCCAGCTTTTGGACACCATGGCCATCAAGTTGCGGTAGCCTGTCTCGTTCTCGCACAACAGCACCAGGTGGCGGTTCTCACTGTCCAACTCGTGCACCCTGTCAAAGCGGGTGCGCTTGGCCACATATACCTCGCAGCCTAAAATGGGCTTTATGCCACGCTTTTTGGCGGCCTTGTAAAAATCGATGACGCCGTACATATTGCCGTGGTCGGTAATGGCCACGGCCGTCTGGCCCAGCTCCCGCACCCGGTCCAACAGCTTTTCGATGCGGCATGCCCCGTCTAACAGGCTATATTCTGTATGCAGATGCAAATGTACAAATGCCATAGCGCGCCCCTTCCTCTAAAAACGCATTCCGGAACCCGCCCGCCCGGGGCGCCGCTCCCGGCGGGGAGGCCCCAAAGGCAAGGCCCGGCTGTAACCGGCTTTTTCAAAAAAAGGGGTCACGCCCTTACGTCCTCTGGGCCTACCTGGATCCAAAAATAATATTCCACACCGATGTTATCGTTTTTCTGGCCCCAATAGGTCTCCTCGCACACCAGGTATTTCCCAGGCTGCCGGGGACACTCGAACTCCGCCTTTTTGTCCGAATAGACCTGTCCGGCCTCGTCATAGATGGTAAAATAAAAAGGGCCGTTGTCCGAATCCCCCTCGAAATACAAGGTGATGGAGTGGTCATATTCCACAGTGGGAGCCTGGCCCCCCACCTCTCCTGGGATAAGGCGGCGCTTTTCCAGGCGCCGGCCTTTTTCCGTAGTGTAAATCTCGTTCTGGAGGGGCCGGGCCTCCACGTCCAGGCTTTTCAGGGTGACCGTTCCCACCGCCGGGGGGCCGCCGCCAATACGCCCCACCATCAGGTACAGCACCGCCAATATGCCCAGCATCATGGCCGCCGCCCCGCCGTATACCAGGGCCTTGGTCTTGCCGTCCCCCTCTACCTTCAGGCCTTTCAGCCTTTCCGCTATCTTCAAAAGCGGCCCCCCCTTTCCCTTCCGTTTGAACCCGGCCTGCCGGGCTATAGGATATTTTCCAGCCCCCGCTCTTCCAGGATCTTCTCCCCCATTTCCAGCAGCCGCTGCAGCCGGTGGTTCACCCCGCTGCGGCTGATGCGCAGCCGTTCCCCCAGTTCCCGCAATGTCATGTCCGGATAGGCAAGGCGCAGCTTTGCCAACTCCCCCAGACGCTCGGGCAAGGAATCCAGCCCCACCGTATCGCTGATGGCGGCGATTGCAGCGGTTTGCCGGGCAGAAGCGGAATAGGTCTTGTCCATGTTGGCCGTCTCAAAATTCGTCTTGCGGTTGATGTTGTTCCGGGCTTCTTTGTACATCTTCACCTGCATCAGCTCCATGGCGGCCAGCGGGGCCCCCAGGTACGTAAGCAAGTCTTCGATCTGCCCGCTCTCCTTCAAATACACGGCGTACCCCCCCTTGCGCTGAAGCACAGCCGGCACGGCCCGGAACGCCGGGACCTCCCCCAGCAGGGTGTACAAATCCCTTGCCAGGTTCTGATAGGGCACGGCGAATTCCAAATGGTAGCCCTTGCGGGGGTCTGTGGCTGTGCCGCAGGTGAGGAACGCCCCACGCAGGAACGCCCCTGTACAGCACTCGTTCTCCAGCGCCGCCCGGTTGATGCGCAGGCTGGCCTCTTGGCCTGAATGGCCGAAAGCATCCAACAATTGGGCCCGGGCGGAAGGCTCGGGCAGGGTGACCCGGTAGGCGGGCTTCTGCCGGCGGCTTACCGCGTACTGCAGCTGGGGGGACACCCCGGCCCCGGCCGCCGCCAGCTCCATCACCCGGCGGGCAGCCGGGGCGCTCTCTGTCACCCAAGCGCCCGCCCGCAGGCTGAAGCACCGGGAAAACAGCCACGCTCCATAGCACTCTGCCGCCAGGCAGCAGGGGCGCTTCGGATCTGTCTTGCAAAGCTCGGCTTTGACGTCTCTGGAAAACGACATAGATCCCATCCTCGCAAAGAATAAAGTGTCTATCGCCACGCCGGGGTTACAGCAGCGCGCGCACCTGCCAGGCTACGGCCTTGCAGTCCACCTGGCCCAAGTCCGTGGTATCCACGGTGACCCGCGGCCCGCCAATATCAAAATTTTCCATACCCCGGGCCCGGAAGCCCGCCGCAAACTGTTCGAAGGACATGGGCGCGTAAGGCGGACGCTCCCCCGGCGGCTCGGGATAACAGGTGTTCACCACGTGGCCCCTGTGCCGCCGGGGCGACTGGTCCCGGCGCAGGAAACGCTGGTATACCGCCTGCAGGTCCCCGGTAAGCTGGACGGTCACAACGGTGCAGGGGTATTGCCCCAGTAAGGCCAGCAGCCCCGGCTTCGAGGCGTTTTCAAAGTTGTTTTCCAGGATGACCGACTGCCCCAGGGCCAGCACCTGCCCCGCGCAGTAATATAGGATGTCCAGGCTGCCCTCTCCTAACGCTACCTTTTCCTCCCGGGAACGGAAGCCCACGGTATCGTACAGCCGCTCTTTCACGCTGTCCTTGGAAAACATGGGGAAGCCCAGCTCTTTTGACAGGGCCTTCGCCAAGGTGCTTTTGCCTGTGGCTGGGAAACCCGCCACCAGTATACATGCCATGCCGCGTCCTCCTTTTGCGGCCCTGCCGCCTTAAAATTTTTGTATATCCCGGTGGGTCACGCTGGCGCGCACCCCTTGGTCCACCAGGTAGTCCCGCATGAACTGTGCCAACGCCACCGACCGGTGGTGCCCGCCGGTACAGCCCACGGCAATGACCAGCTGGCTTTTCCCCTCCCGGGCGTACAGGGGCAGCAGGTAATCTACCATATCTGTAAACCGTTCTACAAACCCCTTGGTCTCTTCCTTTTCCATCACATAGTCCCGCACCTCCGGGTCCAGGCCGGTCATGGGGCGCAGGGCCTCGTCGTAAAATGGGTTGGGCAGGCACCGCACGTCGAACACCAGGTCCGCCTCCATGGGTACGCCGAACTTGAACCCAAAGCTGATGCAATGCACAGAGAGGGAATCCCCGGCGCTGTTCAAAAACAGCTCGGCAATACGGCTTTTCAGTTGGGCCGGGGAAAGCCCCGAGGTGTCGATGACAAAGCCCGCGCTCTCTTTTACCAGCTGTAACATATCCCGCTCTAACTTCACCGCTTGCTCTAACGAGCCGTTCAGCTCGTCGGACAAGGGATGCTTGCGCCGGGTCTCTTTGAAACGGTGGACCAGTACTGGGTCTGAAGAATCCAGGAACAAGATCTGATAAGGCTTGCCGTCCCGTTTCAGGGATTCCATGGCCGTGAAAAAAGACATGAACATTTCCCCGCCCCGGGTATCCGTCACCACCGCCGCCCGGCCAATGCCCTCTGACTTCAGGCACAGGTCGTAAAAAACGGGGATAAGCGCCGGGGGCAAGTTGTCCACGCAGTAAAACCCGATGTCCTCCATGGCATGCATGGCCCGGGTCTTCCCCGCGCCCGAAAGCCCTGTTACGATTACAAACTCCATAACCCTGTCCCCCCTGTATTTCTTCCCTTATTCCTCTTATCTTTATAGTATAGCAAATTCCCGCCCCGCCGTCAATTCCAGGCCCGGGAGTGTCCGCGGCGGATAATGTACGCGCCTGGCCCGGCAGCCGCCATGCTTGCACAGGTTTTGCTTGACTGCTGCTTCGGCCTGTGATATTATATGGATTTAGATAAAGGAGGGGGCGTTATGCTGTTTCAGAAAAAACAGAAAAAAGCCCTGTTCGGCGGGAGTATCCCGCCAGACTGCGCCTATTGCCAGCACAACCGGGGCAAGCCCGGCCAGGTTCTGTGCGCCCTGCGCATGGCCATGGAAAACGGCGTGTGCAAGCAATACCGGTACGACCCCCTGTTGCGGGAGCCCCGCCAAGGGCCCACCCTGCATACGGGCCAGTATAGCGAAAAGGATTTCGAATTATAAGGAAGGGCCCGGGGATATTCCCGGGCCCTTCCTTTTGCCGTATCGATATGCCTTTTTTATGGAAGCCGGGCCCGCAGGGCCTTGGTAGGGATGCCCTGGGCCGTAAACATGACCTCGTGCTCTGTCAGCACGTTCTCCGGGTCCCCTTCCCGGTGGAGGTCTTTGGAATCGAAAAAAATGGCGAAGCCCGCCTCTTGTAGATACCGTTTGGTAGCCAGGTACAGGCTGTCGTTATCTGTCTTGAACCAAACCTCCCCGCCTGGGGCCAAAAGGGGCTTATAGCTTTCCAGCTGCCGGGTATGGGTCAAACGGCGTTTGTGGTGGCGGGCCGCGGGCCAGGGGTTGCAGAAATTGATATAGATACGCTCGACCCCCTCCCCGGGGGCAAAAAGCTCGGGCAGGCGCTCGATATTATAGGCGCACAGCCGCACGTTTTCCGGGCTGCCGTCCCCATAGGCCGCCTGGATATTCCGGCGCCCTACGCCCAGGATATCCAAGCTGATGTCGATGCCAATGTAGTTCACATCCCGCCGGGCGCTGGCAATGTCCGCCAGGAACACGCACTTTCCACAGCCCAGGTCCAGATGGATGGGCCGCGGCGCGCCGAAAAGCCCCATCCAGCGGCCCCTGTGGGCGGGCGGGTCTTGTATGAAATAGGGACAGGCGGCAAGTTCTGGCCGGGCCCAGTCTTTTTTTCTAATCCGCATATGCACACGCCTCTTTCTTTACGGAAAGTATATATACAGCCGGGCTTGCCTGAAAAACAAGGCAGCCGCCCAAACCAAAAGGGGCGGCTGTAGGCTATACTGTATTATAATGGCAGCGGCCATGAAAATCAAGCCCTTGCATATGGGCGGCATCGGGTGTAAAATATATATTCACACAGCCTGCAACACGCTGGGGCCAATTGGGCCGTAAAGCGTCGGGAGGTAGAAAAACGCGGGAAAGGATGGAGAGGGACTGTATGGGACGCAAGGCGATCGTATTAGAAGGGGGCTCGTTGCGGTGCATGTTTTCCGCCGGGGCTACAGACGTGATGCTGGAAGAGGGCATTGGTTTTGACGGGCTCTTCGGCGTTTCCGCCGGGGCGTTGACCGGGGCGAACTATGTGTCCGGCCAGCCTGGGCGGACGGCAAAAATCAACCTGGACTATGTAAACGACAAGCGGTATCTGGGGGTACGCAACCTGCTGCGGGGCCGGGGCATCTTCAATTTCGACTTCCTCTTTGGGGAGATTTCCGATTCCCTGGTGCCCATGGACCGGGAAACCTTTGCAAATTCCCCTTGCGACTTCACCGCCGTATCTACAAGCTGCCTGACCGGCCGGCCCGTTTTCAGCAGCAAGCGCACCTGCGGGGATATCTACGCCGCTATCCGGGCCAGCGCCAGCCTGCCCCTGATGGCCCCCATGGTGCTGGTGGAGGGCGCGCCCTGCCTGGACGGCGGCGTATCCTTGTCCATCCCATACCAGCGGGCCCTGGACGAGGGCTATAGCAAGGTGGTGGTTGTCACTACCCGGGAGCATGGTTTCCGCAAAGAACAGGTTTCCCGGGCCCTGGCCCGCATCTATGCCCGGGCTTACCGGAAATATCCCAACCTGGTGGGGGCCCTGCTGGCCTCCCCCCAGCGTTACGCCCGGGAGCTGGACCAGCTGGACAGGCTGGAAAAGCAAGGGCGGGTGTTTGTTATCCGGCCGCCAAAGCCTGTAACGGTATCCCGCACAGAGCGGGATACCTCCAAGCTGCGGGCGCTGTACCAGCAAGGCAGGGCGGCTTGCCAAGAGCGGCTTCCCGCCTTGCTGGCATACCTGGAAGGGGGCCGGTAAGCCGCGCGGGCGGGTACAGGGGCAATACATCCGTAACTTAGGCCCCCGCCCTTCCCCTAATAAGCTGCCCCTTGTAGAAACTGGAAAAGTATGGTATACTGATGTGGAAAGGCCGTGTGTGAAAGCACGGCGCTAAAGAAATTTTAATAAAGGACGTGGTGTTCCCTTCTATGGACAGTCACAGTACAACGATGATCTTGATTTTAATCGGCCTTGTCATCCTTTCCGCTTTTTTCTCCGCCACCGAGACGGCCTTTTCGTCTTTAAACCGCATCCGGATGAAAAACCTGGCAGGGGCAGGCAACAAACGGGCCAAGCTGGCCTACGCCCTTTCCGAAAATTACGACGAACTGCTGTCTACCATTTTGGTTGGCAACAATATCGTAAACATCGCCTCTACCTCTATCGCCACAGTGCTCTTTGTCAAGGCCCTGGGTGAGAACGCGGGGCCCACGGTTTCCACTGTGGTGATGACCGTGGTGGTGCTTATTTTCGGCGAGGTCTCCCCCAAAAGCCTGGCAAAGGAGAACGCCGAAAGCTTCGCTATGTTCTCAGCCCCGGCTATCCGGGCCTTGATCGTGGTATTGAAGCCCATCAATTTCCTGTTCAGCCAGCTGAAAAAGCTGCTGCACAAGCTTTTCCGGGTCAGTAACAGCCACTCGATGACAGACAGCGAGCTGTTGACCATTGTGGAGGAAGCCGAACAGGAGGGGGGCATCAACCAGGACGAGGGCGCCATGCTGCGCAACGTGATTGAATTCGACGACATAGAAGCCATCGACATCATGACCCCCCGGGTGGATGTAGAGGCTGTGGCCCAGGATACCAAGAAGGCTGAAGTGGCCGCCCTGTTCCGGGAGACGGGCTTTTCCCGCTTGCCGGTATATGAAGACACCATTGACAGCGTCGTGGGCATCATACACGAGAAAGACTTTTACAGCTTTGTTTGGGATACCCAGCAGGAGATCGGCTCCATTATCAAGCCTGCCGAGTTCATCCCCCCCTCTATGAAGATTTCCGCCCTTTTAAAGCAGCTGCAGCAAAGCAAGTCCCACATGGCCGTCATTGTAGACGAGTTTGGCGGCACCGAGGGCATCGTCACCCTAGAAGACGTGATTGAAGAGCTGGTGGGGGAAATCTGGGACGAACACGACCAGGTGGTACAACAGGGCATACAGAAGCTGGAGGAGGACGCGTACCGTGTGTTCTGCTCGGGTGACCTAGACGATTTGTTTGAGTTTTTCCATATCACCTGCGAGACCGAGGCCTCCACTATCAACGGATGGATCGTGGAGAACCTGGACCGCATCCCAGTGGAAGGGGATACCTTCGAATATAGGGGGCTGGCCTTTACCGTCGCCCGGGCAGACAACAACCGCGCCGAGGAAGTATTGGTAAAGGGGAAGCTTATCCCCCTAGATGAAGACAGCGAAACATAAACCGGCGCATAACATAGGGCTTCCCAACAGGAGGCAGGCTGGCCACAGCCCGCCTCCTGTTTTGCGTACATCCAACTTATGGGCAAAAAAAAGCCCGCCGGGTCTTCCCCGGCAGGCCGCAGAGCTTATGTTCTGGAACAAACGGCTGCCCTATGGGCCGTCGCTTTGCCGTTGTGAAACGCAAAGTTTTTCACATGTGCCGGCCACACCCCATTCCCGTCAGACGTCCTGCACCTTGCGGATACCATAGACCTTCCGCAAAACGAAGCCCACAAAACCCTTGCGCTTTTCCAATACGACTACCTTCATCTGCACACGCCTCCATTCAATTCCGTAACAGGGAAATGCCCAGCGCCACCATGATCACCGCACACAGGAACAAGGTGAGCCCAGCGGGGCAGAAGCAGGAAAGGGACATCCCAAGCCCAAAGCACACCGTACACATACAGCGGCATTGGTAATTCTTGAAGCAGGACTTTTGGAAATTCGGTTTATGCATGGCCTTGCCTCCCTTCCCCCGCCCCTTCCTGGGGCGCTGGGGCTGCTGCTCTGGGCGGCGTTTCCCCCGCCCGATAGTACAGTATATACAAGAAGGCAAAAATGTGTTACCCCTTGCGGGAGGCCTTTCCGGGAAACCGGGGGCCACGTTTCTGGGGCCTTTTATACAGCCGCGGACTTCGCGCCCCGCCTGCCCCGTGCTTTTTCCTCACGGGGAGGGGCCTGGGGTTCGTCTTGGTATACCACCACAAGGGCCGTACCCATGTGCACCCGGATGACCGCCCGGTCGGCGGTGATGCAGTTGCTTACCCCCATCACCAAGCCCCCAACTGTCAGGTCCTCCCGGCTAAGGGGATATCGCAGCCCGGTATAACTCACATTGCAGCTGGAGCACCCATAAGGGAACACAGATACTGTAGCCCCCTTCATGCCAGTGATGGTAAGCTTTTCATCGTACAGCATAAATACCTTTGTACAGTCGTCCGCCAGGAAGCCCCTGCCCCCATGGTCCCGCAGGAAGCGCAGCACCTCCAGGTTAGCCAAGGTATGGTCGAACCGGGCCCCGCCCAGGCACCCCAGCAAGACGAAATCCCGGTAACCCTTGGCCAGGCCCTTCATCACCGCGAACATGGTGTCGGTCACGTCCTTTTCCACCGGGAGGGTCATGCGTTTCACGTTCTCTGGCGGCGGGGCTTTGGCCGAATCGAAATCCCCTACGATCAAGTCCGGCTGGACGCCGTTCTGTATGGCGGTCTCATAGCCCGCGTCTGCGCAGATGACATAGTACTGTGAAGCGTCGAATTCCTTGAACACGCGCCCGCCCTTGACAGGCGACGCGCCAATGATCATACATTCCCTTTTTTCTGCTGCCATTGTTTGACATCCTTTATCTCTTGATACATTTGTACATAGCTTTCGTGGCGGGAGCGCGCCACCTGGCCCTGCCTGACGGCCTGCAGGACGGCACAGCCCTTTTCACAGGTATGGGAGCAAGAACTGAACTGGCAATCCCCTCCGAGAGGGGCCATTTCCCGAAAGCCATGTATCAGCTGCTCTTTATCTGTCAAGCGGTAACGGGCCAGGTCAAAAGTGGAAAAGCCCGGGGTATCCGCCACATAGCCGCCCCCAGCCAGCTTGTAAAGCTCTACCTCCCGGGTGGTGTGGCGGCCCCGGCCCAGCTTCTGGCTGACCTCCCCTGTCTTCAGGCCCAGCTCTGGGAACAGGGCGTTTAACAGGGTAGATTTGCCTACCCCAGAGTTACCCATGAAAGCGGAAACCCGCCCCCGCAGCAAGCCCCTTATCTCTTCTACCCCCTCGCCAGTGACGGAGGAGGTGAGGCAGCACGCAAGCCCAGCCAGGCGGTAGCCTTCCAAAAGCGGCCCCACCGAACGGCCGGACAGGTCCGCCTTGGTGAACACCACCACCGGCTCGATGCCAGAGAGCTCCGCCGCCGCTACAGCCTTGTCAATGAGCAAAGGCACAGGGACCGGGTCGCGGGCGGCGCACACCACGAATAGCCTGTCCAGGTTTGCCAGGGGCGGGCGGACCAGGCCGTTTTTCCGGGGGCCGATGGCCACCAGCGCCCCAGTCCGGTCTGCCTCTGTCACCGAGATCCGCACCCGGTCGCCCGCATAGGGGGACACGCCTTCCTTACGGAAGCGCCCCCGGGCCGTAACCGTGTACAACCCCTGGGGGGTTTCCACCGTGTAGAACCCCCCCACGCATTTCAATACCAGCCCATCCAGTTCCCGGTATTCCATAGGCGCGGCTACTCCCCGCCTTCTTCCGAGCCGCCGTCCTCTGTCCCTTGCTCCCCGCCGCCTGTAGAGGGGGAGAAGTCGAAGGTCTGGTCGATGGAGGGCTCGTCGCCGGTGTCAAAGTTGAAGGTAAGGTACATATAGTCCTGGCCGTCCAGGGTAACTACCACCGTGTCCTGGCCAGAGGTACCGCTGAACTCCAGGCTGTAGCTGCCGGCCATAGAGGGGTTGACCGTCACATCCCCTACTACAGCGCCGTTGCGGTATACCCGCAAGGCCACGTCCTGGTCCACATCTGTGGGCAGCGGGATAGCCTTGGAAAGCGTCTTGGTAGACCCCTTGCCTGAACTGACGATCAGGTCCACTGTAGCCCCCTCTGAGACCTCCGAGCCGGAATCGGGGCTGACGCTGATGACGATATCTTTGGATTCTTCGCTGTTGTCGTCATAGGTGATGCTGCCCACGGTAAGGCCCGCGTCCTCTATGGCGGCGGTGGCGTTATACACCAGCTGCCCTTTCAGGTTCCCGGGCACGCGCACCTTTTTCTTGGCCGGGCCTTTGCTTACTTTCAGGGTGACTACCGTACCCTCGTCCACCTCTGTGCCAGACTGGGGGTCGGTGGCCACCACCTTGCCCACCTCCACATCGTCGCTGGCTACGCTTTCTGTCTTATAGTTCAGGTTGTATTGCTTCAACAGGGCAATGGCGTCGGCCTCAGAGTAACCGGTCATCTCGGGCACGGTTTTCTTCTCCACCTTCCCGTTGATCATCAGCTCTACCTGCCGGCCCTTTTTCACCATGATGCCTGCGTTGGGGGTCTGCTTCAGGATTTCCCCAGGCTGCTTATCTGGGTCGTTGCCCTCGGTGGTTTTGAAGGTGAAATTGTCGGTATATTGGCGGTCGGCCATCACATCTTCATAAAGCTTGCCCTCTAAAAGGGGCATCTCCAGCTGGACGTTGTCCTTTTCATCGCCCTCGGCCAGTTTCTCCCAGTTGTTCAGCAGCCACACGGCCCCTACCGCCAGGCCCACCAGGATCAGCGCCACCAGGACGCCCTTCACGGCCATGGCCCCACGGGCCCCGCGGCGGGCCCGGACATATTCCTCCTCATACTCATAGCTGTCGTCATAGCTGGGCGTGAACCGGCTGTTGTCGTAGGCGTCCATGGAACGGGCCGCGTCGTAGTTCTGGTGGGTCTGCAGGTCATACTGGAACATGATGTTGGGGTTGCGCCGGAAGCGTTCCAGGTCGTCCAGCATCTCCCCGGCCGACTGGAAGCGGTCTATGGGGTTCTTTTCCATGGCTTTCATAGTGATCTGCTCTAGCCCCCGGGGCAAGGAGGGGTTGACCTCCCGGGGCATGGCAGGCTTTGCCTGCAGCTGCATCAGCGCCACCGAGACCGCGTTTTCCGCCACAAAGGGCAGCCGCCCGGTCAGCATCTCATACAGCACCACGCCCAAGGAATAGATGTCGGCCTTATCGGTAATATAATCCCCCCGGGCCTGCTCGGGGGCGATATAATGCACAGAGCCAATGGCCTTGTCGGTCATGGTCTGGGTCTCGCTTTGGGAGAAACGGGCGATGCCAAAATCAGCCACCTTGATGGTACCGTCCTGCAGCAGCATGATGTTCTGGGGCTTGACGTCCCGGTGGATGATCCCCTTAGCATGGGCATGCTCTAGGGCCAGGAGGATCTGGGTGGTGAAGTGCACGGCTTCGTTCCAGCGGACAGAGCCCTCCTGCTCGATATATTGCTTCAGGGAGATGCCGTCGATATACTCCATCACGATATATTGCAGCCGGTCGCCAAAGCTGACGTCGTACACCTCGACGATATTGGGATGGGAAAGCAGCGTGATGGCCTTGGCCTCGTTGCGGAAACGGCGGAGGAAATCGCTATTGTCAGCCAGCTCCTCCTTCAGGATCTTGATGGCCACCCAGCGGTCTTCCATGCGGTCATAGGCCCTGTATACACAGGCCATCCCCCCCATGCCCAAAAGCTCATGTATCTCATACTTGCCGTCCAATCGTTTGCCGATAAACTTATCGTCCATATATCCTACCAAACCTTTCTTTCCGAAGTGGGGTCAATTCCCGTTCTCCACCACAGCAACCGTGATGTTGTCCGAGCCGCCGCAGTCCAACGCATATTGTATCATCTGCTTTGTCAGCTCCCGGCCGTCCCCGCCGTAACGCTGGATGTAGCCTTCCATGATGCCATCGTCCATATAGCTGCTCAGCCCGTCCGAGCAAGCCACCGCCCTGTCCCCAGGGGCAAAGGCGCAGCTGGTATAATCGGGCCGCACGGTCTCGTGCACGCCCAGCACCCGGGTGATGATGTTCCGCCGGGGATGCCGGCGGGCCTCCTCCCGGGTGATCTCCCCAAAGTTCACCAGGTCCTGCACATAGGAATGGTCCTCTGTGATCTGTGTTAGCCCGCACTGGTTGCAGATGTAGGCCCGGCTGTCCCCCACGTGCACCACATGCAGCGCATCCTTCTCGGCCACCAGCACCACCGCCGTGGTGCCCATGCCCCGCAGCTCCGGCTGTTCTACGGACATTTGGTACACCGCGTCGTTGGCGCGGCGCACGGCATTGAGCATCAGGCTTTTCATGCTACCTTCGCTCAGGCCCTCCCGGTACCCCGCCAGAAGGTAGTCCCGTATCTGCGAAAGGGCTACGCTGCTGGCCACGTTCCCGCCGTTGGCGCCGCCCATGCCGTCGCACACAACAGCCCAGGCGCCGCCCTGGGGGAAGAGCCCGCACTGGCACGCATCCTGGTTGCTTTTTCGAACAGCGCCTACATCTGTGGCATAATCCACCCTCATGCCTGTTCCCTCCTTTATCTTTCCAGCCGCCGGCCCTTGCCCCCGGCAGCCATTGGAATCCCCAAAAACTTCCCCACGCCCAGCACCGGGACGCGGGCCAAGCCATACCCCGCGCAGGTTAAAAAAACCTGTGTTTTACGTAGCTTCCTGCCTGCGCCGCAGCTGCCCGCAAGAGGCGTCTATATCCGCGCCCAAGGTGCGCCGCACCGTGGCGGCGATACCCTTCCCCTCTAGAACAGCGGCAAACCGCTTCTGCTGGGGGACGCCGCTTTTCCGGTAGCCTGTGCCCGTCACGTCGTTGACGGGGATGAGGTTTACGTGGGCGGGCATGCCCCGCAGCTTCCCGGCCAGCTCTTGGGCGCACTGGACGCTGTCGTTCACGCCGGCGATCAAGGCGTATTCAAACGAGACCCGCCTGCCTGTCTCCCGGGCGTAATAGCGGCAGGCCTTTAAAAGCTCGTCGACGCCCCATTTCCGGTTTATGGGCATGGTACGGGAGCGTATGGCGTCGTTGGGCGCGTGCAAAGAGACGGAAAGCGTCAGCTGCAGGCGCTTGCCAGCCAAGTCGTATATCTTATCCACGATCCCACAGGTAGAAAGGGATATGCTGCGCATACCTATATTTATGCCCTCTTTACAGGTGGCCAGCTCTAAAAAACGCAGCACATTTTCATAATTGTCCAGGGGCTCCCCCATGCCCATCAAAACGATGTGGGAGATACGCTCTCCACTATCTATCGACGCGGACTGCACCTGGGATAATATTTCCCCAGCCAAAAGGTCCCGCAAAAACCCGCTTTTGCCTGTGGCACAAAAGCCGCAGCCCATCTTGCACCCCACCTGGGTGGAGACGCACAGGGAAAGGCCGTAGCGGTAGCGCATCAGGACAGACTCTACATATTCCCCGTCCCAAAGCCGGAACAGGTACTTCACGGTGCCATCCAGCTTTGACACTTGTTTCCGGGCCACAACAGCGGAGGTGATGCGGTATTCCCCGTCCAACTGCTGCCGCAGAGGCAAGGGCAGGTCGGACATCCCCTCAAAGCTGCCCGCGCCCCGGCTAAGCCAGCGGAACACCTGCCCTGCCCGGAACCGTGGCAGGCCCATGCCGGCAAACTGCGCGCCTATTTCCCCCAGCGTCAGGGACTTTATATCTGTCTTTCCCACATCCACCGCCCCTTATCCCTTTTTCCGGAATGCCGCCGCAAAGAAGCCGTCCGAGGCCCCTGAAAATGGCAGCATAGTAAGCATATGGCCCGGTTCCTGGACCTCCCGGCGCACGCCTGGCAGGGAGAAAGCCTGGGGGGAAAAGCCTGGGTTTTCCTCCAGGAAGCGCCCGGCCACCTGGCCATTCTCGGCGGGGTTCAGCGTGCAGGTGGCGTACACCAGCAGCCCCCCTGGCTTCAGGGCCTCCGCCGCCTTGCACAGTATGCCATATTGCAGGTCTGGCAGGCCCCGCAGGGAATCTAACCCCTTATAGCGTATCTCCGGTTTCCGGCGGATGACCCCAAAGCCCGAACAGGGCACGTCGCACAGCACCCGGTCGAAAAGGGGGAAGCCTTCGAAGCCCTGCAAAGCGTCGTGGGCCTGGGCCTGTATGTTGGGAAGGGCCAGGCGCCGGGCCCCTTCCCGTATCAGCCCCACCCGGCCCTTATACAGGTCCAGGGCGTAAACCGTGCCTGTGCCGCCCATCATCTGGGCCAGGGTAAAGCTTTTCCCCCCAGGTGCGGCGCAGCAGTCGCAGACAGCCTCCCCGAGCTGGGGGGATACCACTTGGCACACCCATTGGGCGGAAAGGTCCTGTACGTGGAACTTCCCTTGCGCAAACTGGGGCAGCGCCGCCGGGGGGCCGCTGTTTTCCAGCAGTGCCGCACCGGCCGGGGCCTCCAGCAGGGTACAGGCTATGCCCTGCCCGGCCAGCCCTTCCCGTAAGGCCGCACCGGTGGTTTTCAGGGGGTTTACCCGCACATACAGCCCGGCCTTCCCCTGGAAAGCTTCCAGCAGCCGCCCGGCAGCCGCCCGGCCATAGGCCCCCATCCAAAGGCGGATGAGGGGCTCTGGCACAGAATACCGCACGGCCCAGGCCCGGGGGGAATCCCCCTGTGGCAAGGCCAGACCGGGCTTCCCGCGGAGCAGCCCCCGCAGCACCCCGTTGACCAGCCCGGCATATTTCCCCCTGCCAACGGCCTTCACCGCCTCTACCGTCTCGTTCACAGCGGCGCGGTCCGGCACCCGGTCCATGTACAGCAGCTGATATGCGCCGCAGCGCATTGCCTCCCAAACAGGCGCCTCTGGCCTTTTCCCAGGGTCTCGCAGGCAGGGCTGCAGGAAATAATCCAGGGACAGGCGCTTCTCCAGCACCCCATAGAAAATGGCGGCAGCCAGCGCCCTATCCCGGCCCGTAAGGACCGAGGCCTTCAGCGCCTTATCCAACACGATGTTGGAATAGCCCGCGTTTTCCTCCACCTGTAAAAGGGCCCGCAGCGCGGCAGCCCTGGCCGAATCCGCCATACACACACTCCCTGAAATGTTTTATCCCATCCGCGCCCCAGCCTGCACCGGGCGTCCCAACAGATAGCTTTTCCCAGACATCCGCTTGCCCTCTGGGGTTTGCAGCTGGGTAACGCGCAGCCCGCCTTGGCCGCAGCACACCACCAGTTCCCCGTCTACAGCCCGCACCTCCCCAGGCGCGCCCTGGGCCCCTACCACCTGGGAAGCCAGCAGCTTCAGCCGCCTGCCCTCCAAGCTGCATACCGCGCAGGGCCATGGGTTCAGCCCCCGGATCCAGTCATGTACCTGTTGGGCGGGCCTTGCCCAATCGACCCGGGCCATCTCCTTGGTGAGCATGGGGGCCCGGGTGGCTTCTTCCTCTTTTTGGGGGATGGGCGTGAGCGCCCCTTGTTCCAGCTTTTCCAAGGTTTCCCCCAGCAGCTTTGCCCCCAGCAGCTTTAGCCGGTCAAAGAGTTCGCCGGCTGTCTCTTCGGGCCCCACCGGCGTTTCAGCCTTTAACAATATGTCCCCTGTGTCCATGCCCTGGGCCATGAACATGGTGGTAACGCCGGTGGCCTTGTCGCCGTTGAGCACCGCCCACTGAATGGGCGCGGCCCCCCGGTATTGGGGCAGCAAAGAGCCGTGCACGTTCACGCAGCCCAGCCGGGGGGCTTCCAACACCGCTGGGGGCAGCAGCTTGCCATAGGCCACCACCACCACTGCGTCGGCCCCCAGGGCGGCTATATCCCGCTGTACCTGCCCGTCCCGCAGGGTGGCGGGCTGGTACACGGGCAGCCCGTGCTTCTGGGCCAATTCCTTTACCGGCGGCGGCTGCAGCTTATGCCCCCGCCCTTTTGGCTTATCCGGCTGGGTGAACACGGCGCAGACTTCATGCCCCCGGTCCAGCAGCATTTGCAAAGAGGGCACGGCAAAATCCGGCGTGCCCATAAAGATAATGCGCATGCTAATCCCCCTCTGCCCAGGACCCGGACTCCACCTCCTCGGTGGTAAGCCGGCGGCTCATCTTTTGCAGGAACACGGCCCCGTGCAGGTGGTCTATCTCATGGCAGAAGCACCGGGCGCACAGCTCTTCCCCGTCCATTTGGAACCACTGGCCGTACCGGTCCTGGGCCCGCACCGTCACCCGCATGGGGCGGGTGACCAGCCCCCACTGGTCGGGGAAAGACAGGCAGCCCTCGGGGCCGGTCTGCTCCCCTTCCTCATAGAGGATTTCCGGGTTGACAAGCTCAACCGGCCCGTCCCCTTCCACCGCGTCCACTACGCAGATTTGCCGCAATACCCCCACCTGGGGGGCCGCCAGGCCCGCGCCCTGGGCGTCGGCCAGGGTCTCCCGCATGTCGTCTATCAACTGGTGCAGCCGGGCGTCAAACTTTTCCACCCGGCGGCACGGCTTCCCCAGGATGGGGTCTCCTTCTGTGACAATATTCCGAATCGCCATGTTCTCGCTTTCCTTTCCTCTTCTTTGGCCGGGGCCTGCCCCGGTCCCCGCTTAGGGGAACTTATGGGAGAAAATCCCCTAAAAACCCTTTGTAAAAAACTTCCCCGCCCCCGGTTTTTTGGCTTTGGGTGGGCGCCGGCCGCAGGGCCGCCCCATTGGGCGCGCATGCGCGTCCGTGGAAGGCCGTCCCAAGGGGCCTTCCACGTTTTGGCCCTGCCAAAACCAATGGGGCGGCCCTCGGGTTCACAGGATCCGGTCGGGGTCTGGCGCGGCGTAAGCCGTGACGGCCTTGAACTCCCGCAAAGCGGCAAACCCCCGCAGGGCACGGGCGCACAGCTGCCGCAGCTGGGGCGTATTGCGGCATTTGATGATAAGCTTATAGCGGAACTTCCCCCCCACCTTGGCCACCGCTGCCGGAGACGGCCGCAGCACCCGCAGGGGCAGGCCGCTATACTCAGCCGCCGCCAGGCCGGCAAACATCTTTAAAAAGCGTTCCGCCGCCGCCTGTACCAGCGTTTCCCGCTCCCCCACCAGGCCTACCACCAACAGGTCTACATAAGGCGGGTACAGCAGAGACCTGCGGTATGCCAGCTCCCCTTTCAGGAAGCCAAAATAGTCCTGCCCCCGTGCCAGATGCAGCACCGGGTTTTCCGGCATGTAGGTCTGCACCAGGGCCCGGCCCGGATATTTCCCCCGGCCCGCCCGGCCCAC
Source organism: Oscillospiraceae bacterium (assembly GCA_910574995.1). GTDB lineage: Bacteria > Bacillota > Clostridia > Oscillospirales > Acutalibacteraceae > Acutalibacter. Next base: position 139,869 of record CAJTCS010000007.1, on the reverse strand, counting down.
CACCTGGGTCAACAGGTCAAAGGTACGCTCGTTGCTGCGGAAGTCGTCGCTGTACAAGGACTGGTCCGCCGACAATACCCCCACCAAGGTCACATTCTCAAAGTCCAGCCCCTTGGCCACCATCTGGGTGCCCACCATCACGTCGTACTCCCCTGCCGCAAATTCCTCCAGCCGCTTTTCCAGGGCGTACCGGGCCGCCACCGCGTCCGTGTCCAGGCGCAGGATGCGGGCCTCTGGCAAGATGCCTTGCAGCTGCTCCTCTGCCCGCTGGGTGCCCGAGCCCCGGAAGCCCAAAGACCTGCTGCCGCAGGCGGGGCAGGCCTGGGGGATGGGGATGGAATAGCCGCAGTAATGGCACAGCAGCCGGTGGTTGGCGCTATGCAGCGTCAGGGAAATGCTGCAATGGGGGCAGGTGATAACTTCATGGCAGCTGCGGCAAGAGGCAAAGGTATGGTAGCCCCGGCGGTTCAGCAGCACGATGGACTGCCTGCCTGCCTGGAAATTCTCCCGCAGGGCCGCCGCCAAAGTGGGGCCGATAGCGGTGTCTTCCCCGGGCAGGGCCTCTGTGTTCATGTCGATGAGCTCCACCTCTGGAAGCGTGGCCGGGCCAAACCGGCCGCCCAGCTGGAAAAAAGCGTATTTCCCCTGCTTGGCCATGGCGCAGGCCTCTACCGAGGGCGTGGCCGAGGCCAGCAGACATAGGCCCAGGCCCCTCATGCAGCGGTAACGGGCTACCTCCCGGGCGTCGAACCGGGGGCTGGATTCGGACTTGTAGGCGGGCTCCTGTTCTTCGTCGACCACGATGAGGCCCAGGTCCCGCACCGGCGCAAACACCGCCGACCGTGTACCTACCACTACATGGGCTTCCCCCCGCCTGATGCGCTTCCACTCGTCCATGCGCTCCCCCAGGGAAAGGCCGCTGTGCAGCACCGCCACCTGGCTGCCAAAGGCGCTGTGGAACTGCCGGATGGCTTGGGCCGTCAGGGATATCTCCGGCACCAGCACGATCACATCCCGGCCCTGCCCCAGCACATGGCGGATGAGCTGCATATAGACCGAGGTCTTGCCGCTGCCCGTTACCCCATATAAGAGGGCGCAGGTTTTCCCGCCCCCTTTGGGGTGATGGGCGGCTTCTTCATAAGCCGCCGCCAAGCCCTCTAAAACCCCCTGCTGTTCTGGGGAAAGGGCGGTGGGCCCAGCGGGCCCACCGGGCCCTACAAGGGCCGGCCGGCGGTACACCTCATAGGTAAAGGCCTCCGCCGCGCCCTTTTCCACCAGGGCCCGCACCACCGCCGGGGAAGCGCCGGTAAAATAGCACAATTCCTTTTCCGAGGCCTCCCCCGCATCCTCCAGGGTAGCGAGCACGTCCCGCTGCCGGGGGGTCAGCTTGCCAGAAAAGCCCAGAATAGGCCGCAGCATCCTGGCTGTGGCATCCTGCATGCGGCTAGCGGCCACGTCCACCCTACACACGGCCCCGGCCTCCAGCAGCGCCTGGAAATCCGGGCAGGTTTCCCCAATGCCCAACTCTTTAGAGAGCTTCTCGAAGGGCACGGCCCGGCCCGCTTGGCGCAGTAACGCCAAAACCTGCCAGGCCAGCGGCGTATATGCCTCCCGGTCGAAATCCTTGAAACCCGGCGCCAATACATAGCTGTTTTTCAGCCGCAGCTGTAGGCCGGCCGGGATCATCAGCTTTACCGCCTCGAACAGGGTACAGTAGTACCGGTCCGCCACCCACCGCGCCAGTTCCAGATGCTTGTCTAAGAGAAGGGGCTCCTGATCCAACGCCTGGGCCACTTCCTTCAGGACAGCAGCGTCTACGCCAGGCGGGGGCAAACCCTCAAGGGAAAAGGCCATGCCCACACGCTTCCGCCCTCCCGCCCCGAAAGGGACCAGCACCCGCATACCGGGGCGCAGCCCCACCAGGGCGGGGGGCACGGCATAGGTGAAGAGCTTATCAAAAGTATAAGACGTGTTCTCCACCGCCACCTGGACGAAAAGCCCGCTCATTCTTCCTCAAAGGAGTCCGGTTCGATGATATGGTATTTGTCCTGTACGAAATCCTGCACCGCCATGTCTACCGGCTTATCGGTCAGGATGGCCCCGTCCCGGTCAGCCTTCTCGGCAATCTCCCTGGCCCGCTTAGCCACGGCAATTACCAAAGAATAATAGCTTTTGTGGGGGGTTTTGATAATGTTGTCACTGGGCTTCAGCATCTTCCAGCACCCTTTCTATACAGTCGCTGTTCCTGGTGTATTTCCTCTTTTCTGCCCGGATGATGGCCTCCAGGTCAGCCACGGCGTCTTCCAGGCGGTCGTTGTAGACGATATAGTCATACCCCTTGGCGCAGGGGATCTCCTGCCGGGCGGTTTCCAGCCGCCGGCATACGGCCTCGTCCGGCTCGGTGCCCCGGCCCCGCAGGCGCTTTTCCAGCACCTCCATAGAAGGGGGCAGGATAAATACCGAGACGCAGTCCGGGGCAAGCTTTTTTACCTGCCGCCCGCCTTGCACCTCGATCTCTAACACCACGTCATGCCCCTGCCCCCGCCATTCCTCCACGGGGCCACGGGGTGTGCCGTAATAATTGCCCACATACTGGGCGTGCTCCAGCATATCCCCTGCCGCGATCATCCCTTCGAACTCCTCCCGGCCGAGGAAAAAATACTGCTTGCCGTGCTCCTCCCCCGGCCTGGGGGCCCGGGTAGTGGCGGACACAGACAGGCGCAGGTTCCCATCCCTGCGGAAAAGCTCTTGCAAAATGGTGCCCTTCCCCCCGCCCGAGGGGGCGGATACCACCAGCAGCAGGCCTTTTTCCTGGCTTTTTTTCTGCATGTACGCACTTCCTTTGCTTTTTCAATGTAAATCCAGCCCAAAGGGCTTCCCTTCTTGCCTTTACAGGGCAGCCCGTCCGCAATAGCGGGGGACCCGTACCTCAATACCGCTTTACCAGCTGGGAAATCAGCGCCCTGCATGTATGCATTTGGATACATGCATAAAAATTTTCTGTGGCTTCCTTCCCCTTCCCCACTTCCGTGGCGTTTTGGGCGTCTTCCTCTGTTTCCCAAAGGACAAAGTCCGTCCACACGTCCCCCTGCCGGTAGTGCTCCCAGGAAATGAAGCCATCCGCTTTCGAAATGACCGTATCGTGCAACGCCTGCGTCCGCTGGATAAACTGCTCCTCGCTTACGTTTTTCTTCAGCTTGTATGAAAAGATCCAGGCCGTTTTCGGCATATTACAAAGCCCCTCCTTCTTTGAAATGCGGGGCGCAAAGGGAACCGGCCGGACAAGCCCCTTGCCAGCCTGGCAGGGGCTTTCCCAGCTATTCCCCCAGCTCGGCCAGCATGCCGCCCTCGTCCTTACCGTTAAAACGGCTGGCTACCGTCTCGGGCAGCAGGGCTGACAGCACCATGTGCCCGCTATCCATCACCAGGACGGCTTTTGTCTTACGGCCAAAAGTGGCGTCGATAGCCGCGCCCTTTTCCTTAGCTTCTTGCACCATGCGCTTGATAGGGGCCGATTCTGGGCTGACCACCGACACCACCTTCTCCGCCGAAACCATGTTGCCAAAGCCGATGTTTACCAGCCGCATACCGCCGCCCCCTTATTCCACGTTCTGTACCTGCTCGCGTATCTTCTCGATCTCCGATTTGATCTCTACCACCAAGTGGGCGATCTCCGGGTTTACCGACTTGGACCCAATGGTGTTTGCCTCCCGGTTCATCTCCTGCACCAAAAAGTCGATTTTCCTGCCCGCCGGGCCAGGGGAATCCACCAGCGCCTGTAGCTGTTGGAAGTGGCTGCGCAAGCGCACAGTCTCCTCGTCGATAGCTACCTTATCGGCAAAAACGGCCACCTCGGTCAACACGCGCTGCTCGTCATAGCGGGCCTCCCCCAACAGCTCTTGTATCTTCCCCCGCAGGCGCTCTTGATATTGCCGGACAGTCTGGGGGGCCAGGGCCTCTACCTGGCCGACCAACCCCAAAACGGCCCGGGCCTTTTCCAGGACATCCTGCTGCAGGCGGCTGCCTTCGCTTTCCCGCATCTGCAAAAGGGAAGCCACCGCCGGGGCGGCCACCTGTTCCACGGCCCGCCACAGGGCCTCTTCATCCTCGGGCTCTTTGCGCACCGAAAAGATATCCGGGTACCGGGCCAGCAGCGCCAGGGTCACCGGGTCATCCAGCTGCCAGCGGTCCCGCAGCTCTGTCAAGGCGTTGTAATAGGCCCCGGCCAAGGCATGGTTCACCTGCACCTGTGTGCCCGCCCCTTCCAGGCTTTCCACCTGCAAAAACACGTCTATTTTCCCCCGGGAGACCTTCTCCCGCACATAGCTTTTCAGGCGTTCCTCTAAAAAGGAGCAGCTGCGGGTGACGCGGGCATTGAACTCGAAATATTTGTGGTTTACGCTTTTGATCTCGAACACCATATGGCGGCCGTCCACGGTGGCTTCGCTGCGGCCATAGCCGGTCATGCTTTTCAACATCGTTCTCATTCCAATCTGGGCTGCGTCTTTGCCCAGGGGGCCTGAAGCGGGCTTCAGGCCCCCTGGGCGCATCCAGTATTGATTTTACCATATCCGGGTGTGCCAATGCAACTGGTTTCCGCCGATTTCATGGAATCTTCATAAAACGGGGTCCAATACAGCCCAAAACACAGGATTAGGCCCGCGGGCATGGGAACCCCGCGGGCCTCCTACTCATACCGGACGATGGTCCCCATGGGCGTGAAGGCGTGGGTTTCGTCCGTATCAAAGCCCCGGTTGTGGAAAAAACCAAAAAAATCCGGGAAAGCCGTCTCAATAGAGCGGGCGCCCAGCGTTTCCCCATAAGAGGCCGCGGCCCGCATCAGCGAATCCAGGATGAAAGCCGCCTCCCCCTGGGGCTTCTGGGCAGGGTCATACCCCGCCGCTTCCAGCCGCAGGATGCGCAACGCCGTGCCTGCCACCTCCACCGCCGCGTGGCCCAGGGCCTCCCCCCGGTCCGCCATCAGCAGCACCCGGGGCGCGCCTGTAACCTCTAACCCTTCCAGCAAGGCTTTCTCCCGTTCCCTGTCTTCCATGGGCAATATCTCGATCATCTCCGGCCCCCTGCCTTCCCTTGTTTTCTTGAGGCGGAGCGCCGGGCCCCGGCCGCTACCCCCTGTACTTCTTCTTTTGTCAACTCCCGGTATTTGCCCTGGGGCAGCATGCCCAGCCGCACCGGCCCGATGGCAGTGCGCTTCAGGCGGGCTACCTCCAGGCCCAAAGCCTCGCACATGCGGCGGATCTCCCGGTTGCGCCCCTCGTACAGCACGATCTCCAGCACCGCCCGGCCCCTCTCCTGCTGCAGGACCTTCACCTTGGCCGGGGCGGTCATCTGGCCGTCCAGCTCTATGCCGGTGCTGATGCGCCCTAGCTGTTCCTCCGTTACCCCCGGCCGCACGGTTACACGGTAGGTCTTGGCCACGTGGCTGCTGGGGTGTGTGGCCAGCTGGGCAAACGCGCCGTCGTTGGTCAGCAGCAAAAGCCCCTCTGAATCCTTATCCAGCCGCCCCACCGGGTACACCCGGGCCCCTGCGTCCGCCACCAGCTGGGCCACGCATTTACGGCCCCGCTCGTCGGCCATGGTGGTGACAAACCCCCGCGGCTTGTGCAAGGCCAGGTAGATGTGGGCCTCTGGCCCCTGGGCCAGGCGCTGGCCGTCTACGGTGACCACATCCTTCCCGGGCAGGGCGCTGTCCCCGATCGAGGCGGTACGCCCATTTACGGCCACCCGCCCCGCCCGGATGACCTCCTCCGCTTTCCGCCGCGAGCACAGCCCGCTTTCTGCCAGCAGCTTTTGCAGCCGCACTTTTTCTGCCATTTTTCCATCCTCCCCTTTCTGCGTCCATGCGCCTCCCCTAAGGGCCGTCACCTCCAATGGAAGAGCTTTTCCCAAAAGCCCGGCTGTTTCTCCTGGGCCATGGTGCCGGACTCTGCCACAATGGGCACGCTGTATACCTCACGCCCCCCTATCGCGTACTGCACCCGGCCCACCGTGTCGCCGGCCCGCACCGGCGCATACAGGAAAGCGGGCAGCAGCACCCGGCTTTCTACCTGGGACGCATCCTGGGAAAGCAAGGGGGCCGCCCCCCCTTCCAGGCCCCGCACAGCCACCGTTTGGGCATCCCCGCCCACCACCGGCACAGTGGCCCACAGGCCGCTGGCGTCAAAAGGGACCTCTTCCACAGTGGAGAAGCCGTAATCCAGCAGCGCCATGTGGTCGTCCCAGTCGTCAGGGGCGTTCAGCGTCACGGCAATAAGCAATACGCCGTCCCGCCTGGCCGCAGAGACCAGGCAACGCCCCGCCTTTTTGGTAAAACCCGTTTTTACACCTACGCACCCCTCGTACAGGTGCAAGAGCTTGTTATGGTTGGAATAGGATACCCGGCCGGCCGGCTCTAGGAACTCCACCTGCATAGAGGCGCTGCCCGCTATGGCCGCAAAGGATTCGTTTTGCAGGGCTTCCCGGGCCAGCAGCGCCATGTCGTAGGCCGTGGAGTAGTGCTCTTCATCGTCCAGGCCAGAGGGGGTGACAAAGCTGGTATCCTGCATGCCCACCTCCCGGGCCCGGGCATTCATCCTGCCGGCAAACGCCTCTTGCGAGCCCTCCAGGTACAAGGCGCAGGCATTGGCCGCGTCGTTGCCGGAAGCCAGCAGCATCCCCGCTGCCAGGCTGGTCAGGGACAGGCGGTTCCCCGCCTGCAGGCCCATGGAAGAACCCTCTACCGCCACCATCTCCTGGGTGATATCCACCGCCGGGTCCCCGGCGCGCTCCGCTTCCTCCAGGGCCAGCAGGGCTGTCATAATCTTGGTGGTGCTGGCCATGGCCCGGCGTTCATGGGCGTTTTTCTCGAAGAGCACCGCCCCTGTCTCCCCCGAGATAAGCACCGCGCTCTCCGCCGATACCCCCGGCCCCGCCGCCCTGGCAGGCGCTGCCCAGAAGGCGCATACACCTAAGGCCGCCCACAAGGCCGCCATCCGCAGCCAAAAAAGCCGCTTTTCCCGCTTTCCTGTTCGCTTCAACGCGCATCACCCCATCTGCATTTTCTGTTTGCACAATATGCAGACGGGCCCTATTCTATGCGGCGGCCATAAACGGGGGCAGGGCTTATCCCTCCGCCTTGCCGGGGGCCCCTTGCGCTGCCCCTGCTTCCTGCCCCGCCTCTTCCGCCGGGCCCTCTGGCGCGGCCTCTTCCTTGCTTCCCCGCTTAAACAACGAAGCCAGCTGGTCGATGACCAAAGGCGCTTTCTCCAGCGCCCGGTCGATGGGGCTGAAATAGGGTTCGATCTGCAGTACCCGCACGTCCCCGCCCGAAATGGACAGGAACGCCACCGGGCTGACCGTGACGCCGGCCCCGCCGCCCCCCGCGAACAGCCCCCCGCTGGGCTGGGACTTGGAAGGCAGGTCCGAGCCGCCAGAGGCAAAGCCATAGCTGATGCGGGAAACGGGGATGATGGTGGCGCCGTCCGGCGTGGTGACGGGCTTGCCGATCACGGTGTCCGCGTCCACCATTTCCTTGATCTTCTCCATGGTCACACCCATCAGCCGGTTTACCTGATTGTCGCTCATACGCTCACGTCCCTTTCTTTTTCCATGTTTTTATCCTGTGCTTTGCCCCGCTTGCGTTTCCCCTGCCGTGCTGGCCCTTCCCCGCCCTTTTGGGGGGCGTCCTTCCCCGGCCTGCCCCGCAAAAGCCGGAAAAGGGGCAGCGCGCCTATCAGCACCCGCGCCCCGGCGGCAAGGGCAAACAACGGCCGCAGGGAAAGGCAGGCGGAAAAATCCACCGTATTCTCCAGGGTGCTATAGTCCAGGTCTACGGCAACGCCTTTCTCCTTGCAGGGCAGCAAGGAGAACAGCAGCCCGCAGGCGCTGTATACGGCCCCGCTTACCTGCCCGTACCGCACAGCGGCCGCCGCCGCGTCCTCCGCGCCCCCCAGCCGCAGGTACAGGTCAAATCGCTTGAGCTTAAAATGGCCCAAAAGCTTGCCGGTGGCCTGGGCCGCCGTCCCGATAAAGTCTGCCAAGGATTGCAAAAACCCCCAAAAGCCCGCCCGCCTCAAGGCCAGCTTCAGGCGGCCTGGGCCCTCCTTCTTTTCCGGGGGCGGCGGGGCCTCCGGCGTTTCCGCCCCCTCCCCCCCTTCCAATGGGATAGGGAACCGCAGGGGGCCGTACCCGATGGTCAGCTGGAAAGCTTCGTGGAAAGCGACCTCTGCCCGCACCGGGACAAGCAGGAGGATCAGCAAGGCCAACAGGACGCCCCCCAGGATATACAGTGCCAGCATTTGCCCCCTCCCCTCGCCCATTCGGCATTAATTTTGTTCGTTGCTTTTCTTTTCCCCTATTGGGGGCTTCCAGGCGCAAAGGGCGGTTTCAGGCGCCGCCGGTTCCCAGACTGTCCCGCCGCTGGCAGAAGCTTACCCCGCGGCAAGGCTGTCCCCGATGGCTGAGGGCTTCACCCTAAGAACCTGCCAACGGAACCTGTCCCTTGAGGGTACCACGGGCCTGGCTGGCTATGGTCAGCCCTCCAAAGACAGCTGCACCGGCCCGGCCGGGTCGGGCTCTTCTTCCTCTTCCCCCTCCTGGCCGGGAGACGGAAGGTCTTCAATGGAGGAAAGCTGGAAGCACCGCAGGAACGTATCCGTGGTGCCATACAACAGCGGACGGCCGGGCAGTTCCAGCCGGCCCCGCTCTTCCAGAAGGCCCTTTTGCACCAGGCTGCCCACTACCCCCGAGCAATCCACCCCGCGCACCTGTTCTACAAAGGCCTTGGTTACCGGCTGGTTATAGGCCACCACCGCCAGCACCTCCATGGCCGCCTGGGAAAGGGGCGTGTTGCGCTTCAGGTCCAGCACCCCCCGCACGGGCTCTACAAAAGCCGGGTTGGTGGTGAACTGGGCGCTATCCCCCAAAAACAAAAGGTGGATGCCGCTTTCCGGTGTGTTGTACTTTTTTTGCAATTCGCCCACAGCCTCCTCGATGGCATAGGTGCGCATACCCAGCACCTGGGCGATACGGTCTAAGGACACGGCCTCTCCCCCTGCAAAGAGGATGGCCTCAATTTTGCCAAATAATCCCTCTCGGTTCAGGCCACGTCACCTCCTTGGGCTGTGCCTGGCTTTTTCAACAAGCGGACCGGGCTGTCCGGCCCTTCCCCCTCTACCCGTATACGCCGGCTTTTGATGAGCTCTAAAACCGCCAGGAACAGGGCCACCCGCTCGCTGCGGTCCCGTTTTTCCACAAAAAGCCCCCCATAGGTGACAGGCTGGCCCTTCCACAGCCTGCGCAGGACAAACACCGCCTGGGAGGCCACGGAGACAATCTTCCGGGAGACCAGGGCCGAGAAGCTTTCCGGCTTGGGGGGCAACAGGCTTTTCCCCCTGCCCCAGGCGGAGACCAGGGCCTGCAAGATCTCTTTGGGCTGGTGGATGCGTTTATACTCGTTGTCGGCGGGCAGCTGGGCAGGCGGGCGCACCAGGCTGTCAAAGGAGGCCTGCTGGGCAAGCCGCTGGGCCGCCAGCTTGCACTGCTGATACTCGATCAGCTGGCCGGTCAGCTCCAGCCTGGGGTCTTCCTCCTCTTCCCGTTTGGGCAGCAAAGAGACGGTCTTGATGTGCACCAGCCGGGCGGCCATCTCTAGAAATTCGCTGGCAATGTCCAGGTTTTCCTCCCGCATCAGGTCAATCTGCTCCATATATTGCTCTAAAAGTTCTGCGATGGGGATGTCGTAAATATCGATCTTATTTTTGGCGATAAGGGCCAGCAACAGGTCCAGGGGCCCCTCAAATACCTCTAAGCGGTATTGCAGCTTCTCCATCACAATACCCCCGCCAGCTGGAATGGGAAACGGGCCACAGCCAAGACCGCCCGGGTCACAGCGCCCTGCACAGCCGACAGGGGGCCCGAAAACTTGCCGGATACTACCAGCAGGAACAGTACCGCCATCAGCGCGTTCTGGTTGCGGTAGTATAGGGCCAACGCCTTGTCGCTTAAAAACAACCCCAAAATGCGGGAGCCATCCAGGGGCGGCACAGGCAACAGGTTGAACACGGCCAACGAGACGTTTACCACCACGTAATATTGCAGCAGCATAAAAAGGAAGTACACCGCCTGGCTAAAGGTGGCGAACGCCGCCAGCGCCATCAAGGCCAGGGCGCCCACCAGCGCCGCCAGCAAGTTGGAGACAGGCCCGGCCAGGGCGGTGACCGCCATGCCCCGTTTGGGGTTTTTGAAATACCGGGGGTCAACGGGCACGGGCTTGGCCCAGCCGAACCCGAACAAAAACAGGCCTACGGCGCCAGCCAAGTCTACGCTGGCAAAGGGGTTCAGGGTCAGGCGGCCGGCGTTCTGGGCGGTAGGGTCGCCCAGCTTCTTGGCTACCCAGCCGTGGGCGAACTCGTGCAAAGGCAAAATGCACAGCACCACGAACGCCATGGAAAGCACCTGGGCCAGTACCTGGGTCCAGTCTACCCCGCGGCCCGAGGACAGGCTTTGTATCACGTCTATCAGCATGGTTACGCTCCTTAGTCTCCAGATTGGGGGAGGTCCCCGCCCCCTATTATAATACCTTTTGCCAAAAGCCGCAAGTGGGGGTTTTCAAAGGGGGAGTGGCCACAGCTGTCACCTGGTATCCCTAAAAAAGAAAAAGAACCCCTGCCGTTTTGGCAGGGGCCCGGGGCTGGCAAAAGGGGGAGGTCAGCCCCTCTTCTTACGGGCGAATAGAGATTGCAGCAGGGATTGGGGGCGCTCTAAAGCGCACACATCCTCTTGCACGAAAGCCACTGGCTGAAGACCGGCCTGTACTACCACACGGCTGGGCTGCCTGCGCAGCATGGGGTATTCGCTGCTGGGGACGCTGACAGAATGCTCTACAAAGTTATACATAACCAAACCTTCCTTTCCCTGCCGCCCGGCCTGGGCGCGTAACGTTATGCTTTACAGGAGGAGCCCCCTCCTGTTTCCTTCACGCATATTGTAGCACATTCCCGTTAAATTTTCAACACGTTTGTGCTATTTCCACAAAAGATTTTTCTGAAAGAAGGAAATGCATTTTCCTGCCGAAATTTCCTTTTTCCCCCCAAAAAGCGGCCCTCCTTGCATTTGGCCCCGTAAAAAGCTGCAGATACTACGGCGCTTTATCAGCACACTAAGAAGCCACGGCAAAACGGGCCGCCCAAAGCCGGACTGGTAAAAAACGCCCCCTACGCATTTCCCAGCCGGCTTTTTGTATCCTAGCCCTGGCCGCCGCAGCCCGTCCGCCGCGCCTGCAAAACTGCGTCTAACAGCCGGTGGGCGGCCTCCTCTTTAGAGAGCAAGGGCAGTTCCTCCTCCCCATCCTGGGTGATGAGGGTGAGCACATTGGTATCCCCGGCAAAACCGGCCCCTTCTTGGCGCAGGCTGTTGGCCGCCACCATATCCAACTTCTTTTTCAAAAGTTTTTGGCGGCTGTTCCCTACCAGATTTTCCGTCTCCATACTGAACCCGCACAGGAAAAGCCCCGGATGCTTATGCTGCCCCAGCCAGCCCAAAATGTCGGTGGTGCGCTCCAGCGCCAACCCCAGCCCGTCCCCGGCCTTCTTAATCTTCTCCCCGCTGACCTGGGCCGGGCGGTAATCTGCCACAGCCGCCGTTTTGATGACGATATCCTGGGTATCCGCCAGCCCTGCCACGGCTTCAAACATGCCTTGGGCGCTTACCACGTCCACCGTTTCCACATAGGCGGGCTTTTTCAGCGCCGTGGGGCCGGAAACCAGCGTCACCTGGGCACCACGGGCCGCCGCCGCCCGGGCCACCGCATAACCCATCTTCCCGGTAGAATGGTTGGTTAAAAAACGTACCGGATCCAGGGCCTCTTGGGTGGGGCCCGCCGTTACCAGGACCCGCAGGCCCGCAAGGTCCTTCTCATAGCGGACGGCATGGTCTACCGCCTCCAACAAGTCCTCGGGCTCGGGCATCTTGCCACGGCCCACGGCCCCGCAGGCCAGCCGGCCCACCGCGGGCTCGACGACCTCCCAGCCATAGCGGCGCAGGGCCGCCAGGTTATCCTGGGTAACGGGGTTGTCATACATGCGGGTGTTCATGGCCGGGGCAACAAGCTTGGGGCAATCGCAGGCCAAAATGGTGGTGGAAAGCATGTCGTCGGCAATGCCGTGGGCGGCCTTTGCAATGCTATTGGCCGTGGCCGGGGCCACAAGGAGCAGGTCGGCCTTATCTGCCAGGGCCACATGCTCTACATGGCTTTGGAAGTTCCGGTCAAAGGTGTCCACCATGGCCCGGTTGTGGGTCAGGGATTCGAAGGTGTGGGGCCCGATGAATTCCGTGGCGTTGCGGGTCAGCACTACCTCCACGTCATACCCCCGCTGGGTCAGCTTGGAAGCCAGGGCCGCCGCCTTATAGCAGGCAATGCCCCCGGTGACGCCCAATATTACCGTCTTTTTTTCCATTTGCAAAGCCTCCTTTTTCATCATTCGTTGAGCCAGATATAAGCCCTGCCTTGCATTTTTTCCGCGCATTGTTCGGCGGTGGTCAGCCCATTTACATAAAACTCGTCCAGATAGTCTTGCAGGTCCAAGTTATAGCGGCCCAGGGATACGGGGCTTTGGGCCAATATCCCGTCCATCAGCGCCAGCAGCCCGTCCCCGTCTACAGGCTGGAAGTCGAAAAGCTCCATACAGGGGCCGTTCTGGCTTTTTGCGCTCTCCCCGGCGGCCTGGGCCAGCAGGACAAAATTGTCCTTATTGACAGGAAGGGTATCCCCGCAATAGTACCGCACCCCGCCGCCCTGTGCAAAAGAAGGGGACTTACGGCCGGACAGGCAGTACCGGATGAACGCCCAGGCCAGGTCTGCCTCCCGCAGGCTGCTGGGCATGGCAAAGTCTGTGGCGCTTTTTACCTGCAGGCCCAGGCACCCATCCGTACTGGAAAGGGGGTAAGCCCCTGCCAAATAGGAAAAGGTATCGGGCTGGAGTACCGTAAGCAGGTCGTATATAGACCCCTCTGTCACCGCGCAGAAAGCGGGCTGGGCCTTTGTGACGATATGCATGGGGGCCGGTGCAAAGCCCTCCATCTGGGTGACTGTGCCGGGTATCTCCCCTGTCTCGGCCCAGCGCAAAGCGGCTTCGAAAAGCTGTGGCGAACCCCCGTACACTTCGTCCGCGGCCAGCCCTGGTTCGGCGCTGAGAACGTCCTGGGTGCGCTGCAAAAGGCTTACAAAGGCCGGGGAATGCAGGCTGGAAGCCCCGGCGTCCAAATCTATATAAGCCGGCATCTCCCCTGGGATGAAAACATCCTTGGCGGTAGAGGCGAACAGCAGCTTCATATCCGGGCGGGCCGCCCTGGCCTGTTCATACCAACCCAAAACGTCCTCCGCATCCACTGTGGTGATGGAGGCAGGGTCGACCTGCAGCTCTTCCAGCACGTCCCGCCGCAGGTAAACGCCCTGCATAGTGAAAGCATAGGGCAGCACAGGCAGCCTGCCATCTATTTTGAACGCGTCCAGCACCTCTGTAAACAGCCTCTCCCGGTCAAGCTCCGGGTCGCTTTCCAGCCGCCCAGCCATGTCCTGCAGGACGCCGCTGCGGGATAAGGCATAATAATCCAGCCTGCTGGACGAGCCATAAAGCGGTAGTCCGCCTCGCCACTGGCCAGCTCTGCACGCAGGCGGGTATAGTATGCCTCCTGTTCCGCCCGCACCTCCTGGCGGGTAAGGTCCAGGCCATAGCCGTAGTCCCGCTCATAGTCGAACACGATCTGCACGCTTGGATGCAGGTCCATGAACTCCTGGGCCAGCCAGTAAATTTCCGGCTTCTGGGCCGTGGGGGCAAAGGCCTTGACCACAAGCGTACCGGCAAGCCCCTTCTCCCCACCGCTGCCAGGCAAGGGCTGCGGGGAGGCGCTGTTTTTTTGGGTCAGCTGGTCATAAAGCCGCTCCTGCCCGTCCTCGCAGGCCGCCATGGGGCAAAGCAGACATAAGGCCAGCAACAGGGATACGAACCGTTTGCCGCGCATAAGGCACCCTCCTGTTATAATAATTTTCTCTGGAGATGTGGCCGCCACCTGAGAAGGGGCGGCCCGCCGCCAAACCTGTTAGGGGGAAAGCGACGGCCTGGCGCCCCTTCAAGGGCAAAACGCTGGCCGTAAAGCCAGCCGCCTTCCCTTTACATTCCCTGCCTTTCATGGCCGGTACATCTTGGCAAGGCCGCCCTCGCTGGTCTCCCTATATTTGCTGAACAGGTCCCGGCCTGTCTCATACATGGTCTTCACCACCACGTCGAAGGATATTTTCCGGGTATAGGTGAGGAAGTTTGCCAGGCTAAGGGCATTGATGGCCCGCATGGCCGCCACGGCGTTGCGCTCGATACAGGGGATCTGCACCAGGCCGCCAATGGGGTCGCAGGTAAGGCCCAGGTGGTGCTCCATGGCCACCTCGGCGGCGTATTCGATCTGATCTAGGTCCATGTGGTATATCTCCGCCAAGGCTGCCGCCGCCATCGAACACGCGCTGCCGATCTCCGCCTGGCAGCCGCACTCTGCGCCGCTGATGGAGGCGTTGGTCTTGATTACATTGCCGATGACGCCGGCCGCCGCCAAGCCTTTACGCATGTCCTTGTCAGAAAAGCCCATCTGCTCCTGCTTATACACCAAGACAGCGGGCAGCACACCGCAGGCCCCGCAAGTGGGCGCCGTGACAATGGTTCCGCCCCCCGCGTTCTCCTCGCTGACAGCAAAGGCATAGGCGCACACCTTCCGGTTCTCCCGGGTCTCCTTGCTTTCATCCATATGGCGCTGGCGGTTCAGGTACATGGCCTTGCGCTGCACGCCAAGCCCCCCAGCCAGCTCGCCTTCTTTGCGGATACCCCGGTATACGGCCTCCTTCATAGCCTCCCATACCTCAGAGAGGTAATCCCAGATGCCTGGGCCCTCACATTCCTCCACATACTGCCATAGGAACATGTCTTTCTCCCGGCAATAGCCTTTAATGCTGGAAAAGCTGTCCAGGGGGTATACCTGGGGCGGGTTGGCAGAAGGCCTGCCTTCTATGGTGACCTTCCCGCCGCCCACGCTGCACACCCTCCAGAACCCTAGCCGCTCCCCACCCTGGAAAGCCTCCAGGTCCATGGTATTGGGGTGGGGCAGGCCGCCCGTTTCAGCATCGAAAAGGATGCGGGTGGGCAAAGGTTCCAAAGCCTCGGCCACAGCTACGTCTGTAAGGTGCCCCCGGCCCGTTTTTGCCAACGAGCCGTACAGCGTCACCTGGAAACCATCCGCTTGGGGATATTCCGTTCTAAACAGGGCGGCCGCATGGCTGGGCCCCATGGTATGGGAGCTGGAGGGCCCCCGGCCTATCCGGTACAATTCTCGTAAAGATTCCATTTTCCACCTCTTCGTCTCCACCTTGGCCGGGGCTGCCGCCCCGGGGCCTTGCGCCGCGGGCCCTAATTCTTCAGGCTTTGCAGGGGCGCGGGGATGCGCCCTCCCCGGTTGATGAACTCCAGGGGCGAGGCTTGGTTCACGTCCATGATGGGCCCCATGCCCAGCAGCCCGCCGAAGTCCAGCTCTTCCCCAGCCTTCTTCCCAACCGCCGGGATGACACGCACCGCCGTGGTTTTCGAATTGACCATGCCGATAGCCGCTTCGTCGGCGATGATGCCGGAAATGATCTCCGGCGTAACGTCCCCGGGGATGCAGATCATGTCCAGGCCCACCGAACACACGGCTGTCATGGCTTCCAGCTTGCTCAGGGTCAAGCAGCCGCTGCGGGCCGCCTCTATCATCCCCGCGTCCTCCGTCACGGGGATGAACGCGCCCGAAAGCCCGCCCACGCTGGAGGAGGCCATCACGCCGCCCTTTTTCACCGCGTCGTTCAGCAGCGCCAGGGCCGCTGTGGTGCCGTGGGCCCCGCATTGCTCCAGCCCCATGCCCTCTAGAATATAAGCCACGCTGTCGCCAATGGCAGGGGTGGGGGCCAAGGACAAATCGACAATGCCAAAGGGCACGCACAGCCGCCGGGAGGCTTCTTGGGCCACCAGCTGGCCCATACGGGTGATCTTAAAAGCGGTGCGTTTGATAAGCTCGGCAATCTCCGTCAGGTTTTTCCCGCCGCCGGACTTCTGGATGGCCGCCCGCACCACCCCCGGCCCAGACACGCCCACATTGATGACGCAGTCCGGTTCGCCGGGGCCGTGGAACGCGCCCGCCATGAAAGGGTTGTCCTCGGGGGCGTTGCAGAACACCACCAGCTTAGCCGCGCCGATACACTCCCGGTCCGCCGTACGCTCCGCCGTCTCCTTGACCACCCGGCCCATCTTCTGTACCGCGTCCATGTTGATGCCCGCCTTGGTGCTGCCCACGTTTACAGAGGAACAAACCAGCTCCGTCTCGGAAAGGGCCTGGGGGATGCTCTCGATAAGGGCGTAGTCCCCAGGGCCGAAGCCCTTGTGTACCAAAGCCGAATAACCCCCGATAAAATTTACCCCCACGGTGCGGGCGGCGTCATCCAAAGCCTTGGCAAAGCGCACGGGGGAGGCCCCTGGGCAAGCCCCGGCCACCATGGCGATGGGGGTGACGGAGATGCGCTTGTTGATAATGGGGATGCCGTATTGGCGGCTGATATCCTCGCCTGTGCGCACCAAATTCTCCGCATAGCGGCAAACCTTGTCATAAACCGCCTGGACGGCCTTGTCCACGGCGGGGCCCATGCAGTCCAGCAGCGATATGCCCATGGTAATGGTACGCACGTCCAGGTTCTCGTTATCGATCATATTGATGGTTTCTAGTATTTCGTTTGTATTCAAGTTGATTCCCCCTTTTGGGCGCGCCCGCTTATTCCCCTATAGACCGCGGCGGTTTTGCCCAAAGCTTTTCCATCACGTCCCAGCAAAGCATGTCGCCGTTTTCCAGTCGTTCTGTTTTGGAATCCACCACCCGGTACCCCCGCCTGAGATAGATCACCTTGCCAGGCAGGGAAGCATCCAAAACAATTTTGCCCTGTGCCGGGCCTATGGCTTCTTCGGCAAAATCCAATAGGGCCCGGCCATAGCCCTTCCCTTGGTATCCAGGCAGGACAAACAGGCGCCCCAGCTCCTCTTCCCGCAGGGTGACTGTCCCCACCGGGGCCCCGCCGGCATACAGCAGGTGGACGCGCCCCTGGTCCACGTCCGGCTTTATACGGGCCGTGCTGTGCAGCCATAGGAAAAAATCCACCGCGCCCTGCGGGTAATAATGGGGGTACACGGCGGCTATCGTGTCCCGAGCGATTGCGCCAACGGTTTGCAGGTCCTCGGGCCGCGCTTTCCGTATCTCCATGCGCGCCCCTCAAACCTTGTGCATGGAGTTGAAAATATCCTCATGCATCACATGGATCTTTAAACCCAGGCGCTGGCCCAGGCCATCGAAAATATCCGCCAGTTCCGCCACCTCCGCCGTAGAGCGGGTGATATCCACCAGCATCACCATGGCGAACAAGTCCTGTAAGACGGACTGGGTAACCTCCAGCACGTTCACGCCCTTTTCCGCGCACAGGTTGGATACCTTTGCCAAAATGCCCACCATATCCTTCCCGATAACGGTGATGACCGCCTTTTCCACTTTTTCCATACCGTTTGCCTCCTGTTTCTTCGTTGTACGGCTTGCCGGACAGGGCCCGCCGGGGCAAAACCGGCTGCGCCGGTTTTCGCCGCCCGCGGCGCCCGCGCCCTAAAAGGGCGCGGGGCCCCGGCAGGCCCTGGGGCTTACGCATACCCTAAGGTATGCAAGTTGCAATAGCTTGCCTGCAGGCAGTCGAAGGGGCTGCCGTCACAGATATCCTGTTCTACCAACAGGTACTCGGTGCCCCCCTGCCGCTCCAATGTCCCTAGTATCTTTGGGAAATCCAGGTTCCCCTCCATCACAGGGGCCATAATGGGTTCCATGCCCCGCACGGCCATATCCTTCAGGTGTACGCAGGGCAGGCGGCCCTCCAGCTTCTCCAGCCAAGCGCACACGTCCCCGCCCCCCATCTGCACCCAGTAAGTGTCCAGGATGATGCCCAGCTCCTCTGGCGCAAAACTTTCCAGCAGCGTTTCCAGCACCAGCTTGCCGCCAAATTTTTGGAACTCCAGGTTGTGGTTGTGGTACAGCAGACGCTTGCCCGCCGCCGCGATTTTTTGGGCAGGCTTTTTATAATCTTCGGCAAAATGCCACAGCCATTCCGGCGAACGGTACTTGGGCGGCATCATCCCGATGCCGATATAGCGGCATCCCATGGTGTCATGCTCTTCTATCACCGCCTCGGTCTCCCGCAGGATGCGCATGGGGTCCGTGTGGGTCACCACAATGCGCAGGCCGTGCTTGTCGCACAGGGCCCGCACCCTTTTTGCCGGTATAGGCCCTATGGCAGATATCTGTACGGTTTTATAACCCATCCCCGCTACCCGGCCCAAGGAATAATCCAGGTCCTCCTCTGTCTGGGTATACTCCCGCAGCGTGAACAGCTGCGCGCCCAACTCCATCATACTTGGTCCCTCCCGTATGTTTTCAAATGCTTGCAGGTTTATTATAGCAAAGGCCAGGGCCGCAGTCAAACAGGAAAATCCAGGCTTGCCCATAGGCCGGGAACCAGGTATAATGGAAGGAAAGAACACGAACCGCCAAAAGGAGGCGCGAACATGAAGCGTATATTTGTCATCGTGCTGGATTCCCTGGGCATCGGCGCTATGGAAGACGCCGGGGATTACGGCGACCTGGGGACCAACACGCTGCTGCACGTCAGCGAGAAGGCCGGGCCGCTGCGCATCCCCCACCTGCTCTCCTTGGGGATGGGGGCCCTGTGCCCCTTGCCGGGCACGCCCCAGGGCTTCCAGGGCCTTGCCATGGCCATGAACGAACGCAGCGCCGGGAAGGACACCATGGCCGGCCATTGGGAGATGATGGGCCTGCGCACCACCTCCCCTTTCCGCACCTTCACAGGCGCCGGCTTCCCACAAGAGCTGCTGGACGAGCTGGCCCGGCGCACCGGCCGGGGGATCATCGGGAACAAGGCTGCCAGCGGCACCGCAATCTTGGAAGAACTGGCCCCACGCCAGCTGGAAACCGGCGAACTGATCGTGTATACCTCTGCCGACTCTGTCTTACAAATCTGTGGCAGCGAGGAGGCCATGGGCCTGGAAGAGCTATACCGCTGCTGTGAAATCGCCCGGGAAATAACCATGCGGGAGCCTTGGAAAGTGGGCCGGGTCATTGCCCGCCCCTACGTGGGGGGGAAACCCGGCCAATTCCGGCGCACCGCCAACCGCCGGGATTACGCCGTCCCCCCCTTTGGCCCCACCGCCCTGGACGCGCTGCAGGGGGCCGGGCTGGACGTTATCGGCGTGGGGAAGATCGGGGATATCTTTTCCGGGCAGGGGCTTACCCGATCCTACCACTCGGAAAGCAGCGTGCACGGCATGGAGCAGGCCATCGGCATTGCCCAGGAAGCTTTTCACGGCCTGTGTTTTGTAAACCTGGTGGACTTCGACGCCCTGTGGGGCCACCGCCGGAACCCGGACGGTTATGCCAGGGAACTGGAACGCTTCGACGAAAAGCTGGGGATGCTGCTGCCCCTTATCGGCCCCCAAGACCTGCTGTGTATCACCGCCGACCATGGCAATGACCCCACCCACACCGGCACCGACCACACCCGGGAACAGACGCCCCTGCTGGCCTGGGCCCCCAGACTGCCCGGGACCCGCCTGCCGGACCGCCCCACTTTCGGAGACCTGGGCGCCACCATATGCGCCGCTTTCGGCGTGGGGTACCCAGCCGGGTGCGTAGGCGCCGCTATCCGCGAGGCACTGCGATAACCCAGGCTTTTCTCTCCTCCAAGCCGCAGAAAGGACGCCGGGGTTTCCCGGCGCCCTTTTCTATGAAAAATACTGTTTTTGCAGCCCATGTAAAGATTTTACTCGGCCGGGAAGTACTCCTGGGAATAAATTTCCGTGCCGTCTGCAGCCTTATAGGTGACAACAACAGAGGGGTTTGTCACTTCAATGGCATCGGACAGGGAAGCGGCGATGCCCTCAAAGGTGGCGGTAAAGCTCTCGTCGGCCATTTCTTCCTTCATAGCAGCGGAAATGGAATCCAGGTCATCCCCCAGCTCTTCGGTAAAGGTAAAGGTATATACCAGCTTTTCCCCCTCGCCAGTGATATCGATCTGCATATCGTCGCCCATGGCGCTCATCATGCTTTCCAGCTGGCTAGAAACGTCGGGGTCAGCCAGGAACTCGGAAATCGAGGCATATTTGCCGATGGAAACGGCCTTGCTGACTTCGCTGGAAGAAGCTGGTGTGCTGGAAGGTTCATCCGCAGCGGAGGAAGCGGGCTTGCTCTCCGCGGCGGAAGAAACGGGGGCCTTGCTGCTGGCATCGTCCTTCTTGCCGCTGTCGCTGCAGGCAGCCAGGGAGAGCACCATGGCCAGTGCCATGACGCAGGCGAGGATACGGAACAGATTCTTTTTCATTTTCATACACCTTTCTAAAAAAAGCTTTAGTTCCATTACAAGCCCGGTGAGGGCGTAATGTCAAAAAGTAGTATAAATTAAGAAAAAAGACTTGTCAAGAGGGGAAAAGAGTTTTGTTATATATCCCTAACCTTTAACAGAATATGGAAAATATATTGTTATAATTCCCAAACGCTTGCCAGATAGGCTTGTCCCTATTCCCCGGGAAACCCCAGCGGAAAAAGCCCGCGGCTGGCAAAGCTTGTGGCCGCGCCCTATACAGGGCGCGGCCACAAGCCGGCGGCTTAACCGGGCTATGTAGCCCGCAGGCCGAAGCTGATCGACAAAGCCTGGTTCACCCTGCTCATGGAATCCTGGTCCAGCTTGCCCATTTTTTCACGCAGCCGGTGCTTGTCGATGGTGCGCACCTGTTCCAAGAGGACCACCGAGTCTTTCAAAAGCCCGCTGTCCTGGGCGTCCACCTCGATATGGGTGGGCAGGTTTGCCTTGTCCCGCTGGCTGGTAATAGCCGCCGCGATGACTGTGGGGCTGAAGCGGTTGCCCACGTCGTTCTGCACGATGAGCACTGGCCGCACGCCCCCCTGTTCAGAGCCCACCACGGGGCTCAGGTCTGCATAATAAATGTCGCCTCTATGCACGTTCACTGGTTTCACGCTCCACATTCAGAAATCTTTCACAGCTATTCTGCCCCCAAAAGGGAACGTTTAATCAAAGGGAAAAACTTTTCCGGCACGGGGCTACGCCCTTTTCCATTTTATAGCGCCTGGCGTGATTTGGTGCGGGCCTTAAATCTTTACCCGCCCCCGCCTTGATTTTCCCTCTCCCTCCCGCTATAATAGGAAGTAGCCCGTCATGGGCAGACCAAGAATATGGAAAGGAAACCACCCGATGAAATACGACGGCGTTTTATTTGATTTGGACGGCACCCTGTGGAACGCTACGGAGGCCATTGCCATCTCTTGGCAGTTGGCCTTGCAGGGCGCGGAAGACATCCCCCACCCCCCCACGGTAGCCCAGCTGGAGCGGGTGATGGGTATGACGGCCAGGCAGCTGATGGCTACCCTTTTCCCCCACATCTCGGAGGAGAGGGGCGCAGAGCTGTTTGCACGCTGCTGCGAGGTGGAAAACGATTACTTGCTCCGGCACGGCGGCCAGCTGTACCCCGGCGTTGGGGAACTGCTGGAAAACCTGCGGGGGGAAACGGCGCTGGCCATTGTCAGCAACTGCAACGCGGAATATGCCCCCTGTTTTTTGAAAGCCCATGATATGGAAAAATACTTTGACGATTGGGAATGCAGCGGCCGTACCGGCCTTTCCAAAGGGGAGAATATCCAGCTGGTGATACAGCGCAACCACCTGGAAAGCCCGGTCTATGTAGGCGACACCCTGCTGGACTATGAGGCTGCCCAGGCTGCCAGGGTGCCTTTCATCCACGCGGCTTATGGTTTTGGCCAGGTAGAAGGCGTGCTTGCCATTGCTTCGCCCCTGGAGCTGCTTACGCTTCTAGAATAGGGCCTTGCCCCAAAGCTTTTTTGGTTTACCAGCCATCCCTGCGATCCCCCCGGAAAGGAGGCGGCCTACGCTTTATGAAAACCAGCCTTTTATTTTCCAGCTTCCCCTTTATGACCAGCGAAAAGGTGACCCTGGCCCGCATGACCGAGCTGGACCTGGAAGCCATGTGGGAAATTATGGGGGACGAAGAAAACTACCGTTTTGCCCCTACGGCCGCCCTACGGTCCCCCGCCGAATGCGCCCGGAAGCTGCGGCAGATCGAGGCTATGTTCCGGGACCGGATGGCCATCACGTTAGGTATCTACCCCAACGGCCGGGAAAACCGGCTGGCCGGCTTCCTGGAGATCTATGGTATAGACCCCCAGGTACGGGCTGTGACCATCCGGTTCACCCTGCACCGCCAGCATACCGGTATGGGCTACGCCTCTGCGGCCGTGCGGGCGGCTGCGGACTATCTGATATCCACAGCCGGGGTACACCGCATCCAGGCTTATGTGCTCCCCACCAATTACCGGGGCGTGCTGGTGCTGGAACGCTGTGGCTTCCAAAAAGAGGGGACGATCCGGGAGGGATTCCTCTGGCCGGATAAGGGCATTGTGGATTTGAGCCTCTATTCCCTGTTGCCCACAGACCGCCGGAAAAAATCCGGCGCGGTCTACTACCTGTAAGCCCCCGGCAAATTCGCGTCAAACCCCTGCTATTCCCACAAAATATCCAATCACATTGGAGCGGGGGCGCTAAACCAAACGCACTGCAAACCTATATGCATGATACTCTAAGAATGGCTGCACAACCTGTTGACAGCTTTGAACAGGCCGTCAATCAAGGATACATGAAAAGAGGGATGAACCAATCGTTTAGCGGTTCATCCCTCTTTTCATGTTCAAAGCAGATTTAGAAAATCCAAGTGGCAGATCGGTGGAAAACCCCCTTTTTCAGGTATCAGCCGTACCAAAAAAGCTTATTTTATGCGGGTTAGAAGAATTACGCATTCTACATGTGTCGTCACTATGATGGGAACACGTCGTTTCCGCCTTGTCGGTAGGATGGGAACACAAACCGGCAGCCTGCTTTGCGGTCTTGCTGTTCTTGCGCGGCGGCTTAAAGATTGTTCCATCCATGTGACTTTGGAAACCTGTCTTGTAAATGAATGTCAGCTTGGCCGGATCTTTGCGGCCTTCTTCATCATACCCCCCAACGATCACTTTTTCAACTATACTTTCAAAAACATAGCGATCAAATTCTTCAAGCACATTGTTTTGCTCCAGCGTTCTTCTGAACTCGGCAATGCGCTTTTTCATGGTGCTTTCGGTTTCTGC
The DNA here is from genome assembly GCA_910574995.1 of Oscillospiraceae bacterium. GTDB lineage: Bacteria > Bacillota > Clostridia > Oscillospirales > Acutalibacteraceae > Acutalibacter. Next base: position 116,553 of record CAJTCS010000007.1, on the reverse strand, counting down.
CGCTTCCTGCAAATCGCGCTGCTGGGATTGAAACTGTTCGATCTGGCCTGTCAGATCAAGATATTTGCTTTCATAAGGTGTTCCGCCTGCCCTGCCGGGCCGGTTGCCGTCAGTTCATGGCGACAATAGCGTGGATGAGCTTGATTTCCAGCAAGTGTTTCATGTACTCGTCCACGCACTCATGGGGATAGCCGTACTCGTCATAGAGTGTCCGGGTACAGAGCTTGTTTATGTAGCCCTCGTAGTACCGCAAGACACGTTCCACGGCCTCGGCGTCCCCGGCGCGGGCGGCTTCGATCACCGGCATGGGGAGAAGCGCCCGGCCCTTGTAGCTGGGGTTCATCATCCGCGCTCAACCTCCCTTTGGCATCAACGCCGTCAATTTGTTCCGCAGTTCGTCCAGTGTTTTCTTCCTGTGCCGTTGGACGGCGCTACGGGACATACCCACAAGGCTACCGATCTCGGCGTCGCCTAAATCCAGTACAAAGCGTAAAATCAAAACGCTCTATGTCTGTGCGGACAGGCTGGCAAAGGCATCGGCCACAAGCTCGTTATTGATATGCAGGTACCCGTGCGACGAAAAAGTGAAACTGTCGCTGGGGTAGCAATCTGCTGTGCAGAGCTTGTCCATATCGGCCTGCGACAAGGCGCTGATCGACACCAGCCGGTCACGCTGGCGCTTTAAGCCGCGCCGGTAGTTATGGGCCTCGTTCCGCAGTACCGATTTACAAAAGGCGTCAAACCGGCACTCGTCATAGTTGCGGGGGATAGCTTCCATCTTCTCACCCCCTTTCGTTGGGGATGGTGGTGGTTCTCTCCCTTTCCGCTAACATGACACCGGCAAGGCCGTCTACTACCCGCTAAAAGCCCCCTTTGCGAAAATAATCTTTCCTGATCGGCGCAGACCGCAGAAAGCGACAAAAAACGCCCGGCAGGTCGCAGACCTACCAGGCGTGGAATTGGAATAAAATTGCACTTTATAGCTGTGTATAGTTCATACTCGTGGCCGGAATATCCATAGGCGAGGGACGGGCTTTTTTTGATGGGTCAAACCTCGTCAGATTTTGTCGAATGGCTATACGCTTCATAGCGGCTGCCTCCTATCAGCCGCCGTATTTATCAGCGTTACCGCGTCATTCTCTTGGGGGACGAAAAAGAACGGCGGCTTGGATTTCAAAAGCCACCGTTCTCCAAATGGGCATAACTATGGACTGCCGCACGACGGCTTTTTTTCTTTTGCCGTCGTGCGGCAGTTTTTCAGATGTTATCTGCCTGATACGGCAGGTTCTATTGTGATATTACTGTAAGAAGTTGAGAACCAGGGCAAGGGCGACAATCCCCAGCATCATCAGCGCCAGCACCACGCTGATAATTGTGGACATGATATTGACACCGCTCCGGCTTTCCTCGCTTTTCACGCAGATCACAGAGAGCAGGAGGCCCGACAGCACAAGGACAATGTTGCAGACCGCCCAAACCGTGCGTACACCATCAGGCAGGGCGATTTTCAGAAACACCGGGACAAGTGTTGCCAGTGGCAGCAGGCTGACAATCAGCGCGGCCAGACTGAGCTTTTGCAGTTTTTTTGTGACTTCCATACGATTACCTCATTTCCTTTTTTCCAAATTGTGTGATTGACAGGGCAAGCAGGACAGCGAATACAGCGATTGCACAGGGTAGGAACGGTATCAAATCAAATGCGGCGTCAGAGGTTTCCGCTGTAAAATCATGCAGGGAGCAGGACACCAGATAGCCGCTGTAACAGTAGGGATAAGCAATCCAGAGCGGTGTGTTGGCAACCAGGATGCCGGGAATAACCAGCAGTAGATTTAGTCCTACTGAAAGCAGAGGCTTTTCAAATAGCACTGTAATCGCCCACATCGCCGCCAAGCAGGGGAGCATCGTCAGAAACAGCCCCACGCACCATTTCAGAAGATAGAGAACAGGCAATGTTTCCGTAATACCCATTGTGGAAGTAGCCAGCATACCGGCAACTGCGAACACCGCCAGAAAGACAACCATTTCCATGAACAGATAAAACATCAGGACACAAAACTTTGCCAGGGAAAGGGCTTGACCGCTGACCGGCAGGGCCAGCATTTTCAATATGCCATTGTTCTGCGTTTCCCGCCCCGCAATCATCACGCAGACCACGATCATGCTGAACGGCAGCAGATAATAGGCATAGACCAGGGCACTTTGAATGAACATAGCGGGCCATGCGTTGGTGTACTCCGGCGTAAAGTAGCGGCTTAACGCCGCCACCCCGGAGGCCACGACCAACAGCGGAGCAACGAAGATTAAGGGAACGATTTTCGAGCGTTTCACTTTCATAAACTCGATGCCGAGCAAATCCAAAAAGTTCATGCGGTTTCTCCTTTACTCATAGCGCAGATTTTTTGCCATCCACAGTCCAACACCGAGGAAAAGGAGCGTTTCAATCAGAGCAAACAGCACCACCAGCATATCCGGCTGTGCGCTCATAGCCACCGCAGGCTTAAACATCACAATGAACGGATGCACCATCAAAACCGTTGCGGCTGACGACGCCAGGGCCATCCCACTCAAAAAACCGGCAACTCCCACGCCGAGGGGAACCCACATATTTTCAAAGCGGGAGGAAATCAGCACCATAAAGGACAGCACCGGCATGGATGTGAGGAACGAATAGACTGTAAAGCGGAGCAGGGTTCCCATTTCAAATGCCCCCTGCGGCAGATCGCTCATTCCGATTTTCATGAGCGCCAGATTTTCCAGAGCTACTGCCACAAAGAGCATGATGGTCAAAATCAGGAATTTGCAGAGGTACATTCCCGGTACGCTCATGGGGAGCATATACATTTTTTTGATTGCGCTGCCCTTAAACTCCATGTTGTAGACCATGCAGGCCGCAACGACGATGCCAAACAGGTTCAGGATCATAATCATGCCGTAAAGCTGGGTCAGTAGTACGTCCATCGGGGCCAGCGGAAGACCCAGCAGCGTATCTTTTCGGACAAGGAAGTTGACAAAGGCATAGGCCGCGCCTAAAATACCGACAGCCAGTAGCACCGGGATCACCCCTGTCCGCTTCTCTTTCCGAAATTCGATCACAAGTGCCCTCATAGCTTTGCCCTCTGCTTTCTGGCGGCGTTGTCCTGCTCTACGATGGAGAGGAACACATCTTCCAGATTATCGGCGGACAGTCCCGCCTGCCGTGCGCTGTGCCGCAGATCGTCCAAGCTGCCCTCGAACAACAGCCGTCCATGATTGAGGATGCCGATGTCGTCCGCCATCAGTTCAATTTCCGACAGCATATGGGAGGAAATGAGGATGGTGCAATCGTACAGATTGGGCAGGGACTTCACCAAATTGCGTATCTCGTGGATGCCGGAGGGGTCGAGGCCATTGGTCGGTTCGTCCAGGATGAGGATAGGTGGACGGCCCAGCAGCGCCCCGGCGAGGCCAAGCCGCTGCTTCATGCCAAGGGAATACTTTTTTGCGAGGCGATCTCCAAACTCGGACAGTCCCACCAGCTCCAAGGCGTCCTCCACGGTGTTCTTCCGCAAGCCCAAAATCCGGCGTATCACATCCAGGTTTTCCCGGCCCGTCAGGTTGGCGTAGAACGAGGGGGATTCAATGAAAGAGCCAATTTCTTTCAGAATTGCCAGCCGGTCCCCCGGAAACTGCTTTCCATCAACGGTGAAATTGCCCTCTGTGGGGGCGGTCAGCCCCAGGAGCATTTTCATGGTGGTGGATTTGCCCGCTCCGTTGGGGCCGAGAAAGCCGTAGATGCTGCCCCGGCGGACATGGAGCGACACATGGTTGACGGAGGTAAAGCTTTTGTATTTTTTCGTCAGCTGCTCTGTGGTGATGATATAGTCCATAGACACATCTCCTTTCTGCCCCTATGGTACAGCATCAACCTGACTTCTACATTCTCTCGTCCTTACTTTTACCTTACTTTTTCAAAGGGCTATCCATAAAGTTGAGCAGGTATGCTATAATGGGGATGGACAGGAGGTGTCACGATGGACAATTCATTTTTATACAGCAAAAAACTCCTGCTGGTGGATGACGAGCCGGAGCTTTTGAAAATGGTATCGACTATTTTAGCGGACGAGGGCTTTCAGCATCTTGTTTCCGCCGCAAATATGAAAGATGGAATTACCGCTGTTAAAACGGAAAAGCCTGATTTGGCGATTTTAGATGTGATGCTCCCGGACGGCGACGGCTTTTCGCTGATGGAGCAGATACGCACATGGACGGATATTCCCGTGATTTTTCTGACAGCCCGTGACGAGGCGGCGGACAAGCTGGCGGGGCTTGGACTTGGAGCCGATGATTATATTGCAAAACCTTTTCTGCCGCAAGAATTTTTGTTGCGGGTCTATGCTGTTCTGCGTCGGTGCTACAAAGAGGACGCAACCGTTTTGAAGTTGGATAGCTGTACGGTGGATTTCAGCCGGGCCGAGGTGGATAAGGGCGGTGAGATACTTCCCTTGACAGCGATGGAGCATAGGCTGCTGGAAACTCTTGCGAAGAATGAGGGCCGCATTGTGACAGTGGACATACTCTGCGAGGCTCTATGGGGCGACAATCCTTTTGGCTATGAAAACAGCCTGAACGCCCATGTGCGGCGCGTTCGGGAGAAGATTGAGGCAGACCCGTCAAAGCCGGTTTCTCTGCTGACGGTCAAGGGGCTGGGCTATAAGCTGCTGGCGAGGAAATAGCAGATGAAAGCATTTGGAAAATATATCTCAAAATATCTTCTCTCCTTTTTTGCCTTTGCGCTGGTTCTCCTGTTCGTCAACATTCTGGCGTTTGCTTTGACGTTCAGCGGCATCGTGTCCAAAGAATACGGTTCAGCGTCCCCAGCGAATATGTTAGAGGCCGTGGCCGCTGATTTGGCGGCATCCGGCATATCAGAAGAAAAGTCGCAGGAGTTAGAGTGCAATCATATTTGGGCTATGCTGCTTAATGCAGATGGAAAATGTGATTGGGCGCTATTTTTGCCGGAGGAAATACCAACACAGTACACAATTCAGGATGTGGCTGTGTTCTCAAAAGGTTATCTGCAAGACTATCCTGTTTTTGTGCGGGACATGGACAACGGTCTATTGGTACTGGGCTATCCGAAAGACAGCTTTATGAAGCTGACGGGAAACTATTTTCCGATACGAGCGGTCAGAATTTTTCCGCTTTTTGTGACGGGTATCTTGGCGATAGACATACTGCTTTTGTTTTTACACTACTATTTTTCTAAACGCAGGATTTCCAAAAACACGGAGCCGATTATGACTTCTATCAAAACGCTGTCCGCTGGTAAACCTGTCAACCTGTCTATTCAAGGTGAGCTGTCGGAAATTGCGGATAGTGTTAATCAGGCGTCCCAGGTATTGAGCAGACAGAACCAGGCCCGCGCCAACTGGATCAGCGGCGTTTCCCACGATATACGCACCCCGCTTTCTATGATTATGGGGTATGCCGGACGGATTGCCAGCGACAGGTTAGCCAGCGGAGACATTCAGCAGGAGGCAGAAATCATTCGGGCACAGAGCGCAAAAATCAAAGATTTGGTGCAGGACTTGAATTTAGTATCGCAGTTGGAATACGAAATGCAGCCGCTCCATAAGGAGCCGGTGCGCCTGTCCAAGCTGCTACGCTCCTATGCGGCGGACTTGCTCAATGCTGGTATTCCTGAAAAATGCTCATTAGAAATGGAACTTTCAAAAGACGCTGAAACTGTGGTCATAGAATGTGACGCACGGCTGATCCCACGGGCGATCAACAATCTGGTACAGAACAGCATCAATCATAACCCGCAAGGCTGTACCATCAGCCTGGGCCTTATCCGCTCGGACACGACCATTTTTCTCACCGTTGCCGATGATGGCGTGGGTCTATCCCCCGAAAAGCTGCGGGAACTGGAAGAAAAACCGCACTACATGGAGAGTACCGATGAACGGCTGGACTTGCGGCATGGGCTGGGGCTACTGTTAGTAAGGCAAATTGTGGAGGCACATGGCGGAACAATGGAAATTGAAAGTGCGCCGCAAAGTGGGTATAAAACAATTTTGACATTCCAACTGCCGCTTTCTTAAAGGTATTTACACTGTGGATGAACTATAAACCGTTCTAAACTGCATATCATTCCAAAGGACACCCTATGAACTATATACTGTTATAGGGTGATGTGATATGGCGAAAGTCGAGGACTGTCCCGGCTTTGAAACTTTTGGCGAAGATGTACGGGCCGCACGGGAAGCATTGGGGCTTACGATCAAGGCGCTGGCAAAACAGATCAATATTGACCCGCGGTATCTTTCAGAAATCGAATTGAAGCCTACCATTCCAAGCATCCCTGTGATTTTACAGTTGGTACGGGTCTGTCGCCTGCCGATAGAATGCTATTTCAACCCTGAACTTGTCGGGGAGGACAGTGCCCAGCGTCAGCGGGTCAGCCAAAAATTGAAGCTATGCCCGGAAAAGTACCTGTCCATCGTCGAAGCTACCATTGACGGAGCAATCAAATTGGAAGAATAGATGCCGTTTTGCGAGAGCGAAGCGGCATCTGTTTTTTGCGTCTTTTTCAGAAAATGCCTGCCGTTATTTTGCGGGCTTTCTTTGTCAAGGTGCAGAGCCGAGCCGGAGGCGGGGGAACATGGAAAGGGTAAGGTGTTCCGCCTGCCCTGCCGGGCCGGTTGCCGTCAGTCTAAACCGACGATAGCCTGCATGAGCTTGTTTTAAGGTGTTCCGCCTGCCCTGCCGGGCCGGTTGCCGTCAGTCTAAACCGACGATAGCCTGCATGAGCTTGTTTTCCAGGTGGTGCTTCATCCACTCGTCCAGGCAGACATAGGGGTTGCCGTACTCGTCATACAGCGTCCGGGTGCAGAGCTTGTTTATGTAGCCCTCGTAGTACCGCAAGACACATTCCACGGCCTCGGTATCCCCGGCGCGGGCGGCTTCGATCACCGGCATGGGAAATCGGCCTGCCCAGCAACGGTTTTTTTCTTTTCTGCCGCTGGGCAGATCATTTACTTTAGAGATATAATAAGAGAAGTTTTTGAAGGTTTCATAAAGATTTGCAAAAAATGGGTGGCTATAAAAGCCACCCATCCTATCAAAATGGAATTTTCAAAATTACTTTTGCACCGCCTGTACTTTTGGAGTTTTTTAAGACAAGCTCACCACTATGTTGTTCCATAATGGATTTTGCAATATATAGGCCCATACCAAAGTGCAGCTTTGAATTACGGCTTTGATCGTCCATAAAGAATTGTTCTTGCGCGTGCTGCAACGCTTCGTTAGAAAATCCTTCCCCCTCGTCCGTGACTGAAATTTCAACGAAATTGTCTTTTCCGCAGACATCTATATGAAGTGTTCCATCTTGAGGGGAATAGTCCAACGCATTATTTACCACATTTTGAATAGCACGTCCTAACAAAACCTTATCTGCGGTTAGTTGCATCGGGATGTCGGACGTACTTATTCGCAAATGAATTTCTTTTGTCCTGCACAAAGCATCTATTGATACTTTCACTTGCTTTAGATAATCAGGAAGATTAAAGATTTCTTTATTAAGCTGATACCCTGTTGAAGCCGTAGACAGGTCTATCAGGGTTTTAACATAAACTTGCATCTGCGTATAGCTGTCTGTGATGTAGTCAGCACATTCCTGTTGTTCTATTGTTAAGTCAGTATCGTACAACAATTCCGTATTGCCTCGGATGATGGTTAGTGGTGTCTTGAGATCATGGGCTAATGCAGAAATCTGTTCTTGCCGCAGTTTGTCGGCCTGCCATTGTTCTGTAAGCGATTTTTTTAGTGCCAATTTCATGTGATTGAGTGCGTCAAGAGTTAAGTCGATTTCATATAAATGGCTTTTTTCAACCTCAAAATTCAAATCCTGCTGCTCAATTTTCTTTACAGCAGTCAGCAATTTATCCATTTTGTTCCCAAGATATTTCCCGAATAGGTATGACAAAACAATCAAGAGAAGCAGAATTTCCAATATAATGACAGCAATTAAAACCCAATCTGCCGAAGAAAATATTCTATGCAGCAGTGGATTGCTGAATTGGGCGGTCATTCTATACCTTAAAATCAGTATTTCGTCAGTCCTGTCTATCACAGCATACAGATAAGGCTTGCTGCTTGTCTGATTGTTCACAATACACATTTTCCAAACGGAAGCTGTTTCTTCCAGATCGAGCGAACCGCCAATATACTTTCCGTCTTTTGTGAAAAGGGCATATTCACAAAGAGGTGGTATTTCATTTTCTGTAATCCGATCTGTGGATTGTAAACTTCCCCTCGCATTTTCTATTTCCGCGCTCATTTTATTTATTGGGTATATAAATCCAATTTCAACTCCAAATAGATAGAAGGCTATGTTGACAAAAGCAACCAGAAAGACACCAAGCGCAAGAAATATCGCATACTTCATAAAAACAGTACGCAGTTTTCTTACACCCATTTATAGCCAACCCCCCAAATTGTTTCAATCGTTGACAAGTGAAATTCAGCTAACTTCCCGCGTATATTCTTAATGTGAGTAGAGATAACACAACTATCACTTTCTCCGTCAAATCCAAAGACCGCCTCATAGATTTGCTCCCGCGTAAATGTTTGTCCATGATGCCGCGCCAGATATTCGCATATTTCGTACTCACTTTTTGTCAACGGAACCTTTTTTGAGTTGATTTCAGCTTCTTTTGCATTGAGGCGGAAAATGACGCCGGATATTGAAAAGCTGTTTTTCTTTTCTCGTACATCACGCCGCAAGTGAGCATTTACCCGCGCTCTAAGTTCGTTTGTCCCAAACGGCTTAGTAATATAGTCATCTGCTCCAAGTCCTAATCCCTGAACAATTTCACTTTCCTGCGTTTTTGCAGTAAGGAAAATGATTGGGCAATCTACACGGTCGCGGATTTGATTGCAGAGGTTAAAACCATCCATTTCCGGCATCATAACATCCAGCAAAATCAAGCCAAACTTTGAAAAATCCATTTCTGTGACTGCCTTGGCATTTGATTGTAGTGTAACTAAGTGCTGATCTTTTTCTAAAACACGCCTGACAAGCTGGAGCATAGCAATATCATCGTCCACTACTAATATATGCGCCATTATCTCACCTCTCTGTCCTGATTTATATATTTGCGCTCCAAGGACATCTACATTACTGTTGCGCCAAAAGGCATCAACGCCAGTTTTGCCATTTTGAAGCACTGTACTCCGAAAGGAATCCCGATAATCGTACAACACAAAAGCACCCCATTCAGCAGCGCCACCAACGCCAAAGGGATACCGCTGATAAGGAGCCAGAGGATATTGGCAATCGCGGACATAGCACCGCCGCCATAATTCACATCTTTTCCAAAAGGGAAGAAAGCGAGTGACGCAAACTTAAAGCATTGGCGGCCAATCGGAATACCGACAATGGTAATGCTCCATAAAACACCGGCAACCAGCCAAGAAATTCCCTGCCATAGTCCGCAGCACAAGAACCAAATAATATTGCCCAACCAATTCATCAATTCTACCTCCACGCTCAATCGGCTGACCGATTTCCGCTATATCTGGAAAACCAGTGGACTGCAATTCCTATTATAGCACACGTTGACAATATGCAAAAGAGGATGCCAAAATCCATACCTATTCTGTCTGGCGGCATTAGGCCAAAGGTCGTTTCCAGAACGTAAGAAGAAAAACGAATACCCCAGCCATAAGGGATGACAAACCAGATCCCCGTGCCTAATCCTGTTTGGAGAAGCGCAACCAAAAGGCTCCCGAACACTCCAATCCCTATTCCCAAATTTTTACCAAATCGAATTGCTAATACGAAATGAATACCATACAGCAAAATGTTACTGCCCCAAAGAACAAGTGGAATTACTGTATAAAATCCGGAAGGAATTTCTGTTGTGCCGCCAACCAGTGGAAATAGCGCACCAAATAGTACACTACTCAATACGGTTGCCAAAAGTCCAGTCACAAGCAAAATAGTCAATTTGGAAAGAGCGGCTTTTTGTCTGTACGGAAGTGTCAATATATTTTGAAAATGTCCTGCTTTTGCCTCCTGTTCTGCTGCAACATAGCAGACAATCCCGATTGCAAAGGGAAAAGCAACGGCCATGATCTGAAAATAAGCAGCCAGTTTATTGATGTCATCGCTTTGGGAAACGCCCGCATACAGTAACATCATAGCCGCCCCACATACGGCAAAAATGACGTGCAGAAGGAAAAAGCAGGAATGACATAATTTGTATAAATCACTTTTCAAATAGCAGATATAGTTAGTCATTGGACTTCCCCCCACTTCCAAGCAATTTAGAGCAAATCCAAAAGGAGGCAGCAGCTAATGCCAAGCTAATGGCAAGAGCGGGAAAAATGTGCTCAACTGCCAATAACGGAGAACCGTCCTCAATGGGAAGTCCGTTAGGCCGTATCTTGAAAAATGGGCAAACTACACGGGCCGGAATAGCGTATGGATTAAGAAAGAACCATGCTTTTTCTGCGCCAATAGTAGATGAAACAATATTCGGCACAAAAGTTATTAGCACAGAGGGAAGATACCCTGTTTTGCTTGCTATCAGCATAACAAAAGGGAGTTGCCACAAGCAAGTAAGGAACAGCAGCATACAGCCGATTATGCTGTCCAGCGGCGAAATATTCATAGTCGTAAAACTGGCAATTCCCGTAGTAAATAACCACATGAGCAGATTGCTGATAAAAAACACAGCAGCCAGGGCAAGTCCTTTGCCAATCCATATTTTCGCAGAAGGGAACGGCAAACAAACAATGTTTTGCAGCCCTGTATTTTTCTCACGGATAACTGTACCTGCGGCCCACAGTGCGGTCACAACAGGAAGAAGCATAGTGTACCACCAGTTGTAAGCCGAATATTGTACTGCATGACTGCTCAATAAAAAGCCGGCAAGTACAGTTGCCAATGGCGCACCAAAAATCAATTTCATCGAGAAGCTGTGCCGCATTTTAAGAAGTTCCGAACGTACAATCCCGAACATTATTTCTCACTCCTTTCCCTATGTGCGCCAACAATATCCATAAAAATACGTTCCAGATCGTGGTTCTTATGGATTTCGTTTTCATAGCCTAAATGTCCGGCAGATATAATGCCAATGTGGTCAGCAATTTGCTCAACTTCGGAGAGTATATGACTGGACAATATGACGGTGATCCCTTTTCGCGGAAAACTTCTGATAAGCTCACGCAAATCTTGAATTCCAATCGGGTCTAACCCATTTGTCGGTTCGTCCAAGATAAGCAATTTGGGCTGTGACAACAGAGCCAAGGCAATTCCAAGCCGCTGTTTCATTCCCAGCGAAAAATGGCCTGCCCGTTTTTTTCCAGTATTCTCAAGCTGAACAATACCAAGCACTTGCTTGATGCGGCTTTCTGGAAGCCCCAGGGCCAGTGTTCGGGCTTTCAGGTTTTCATAGGCCGAGAGATTTTCATAGAGCGGAGGCATCTCAATCAAAGCGCCAATGTTTTCCAAATCTGCCCGGCTCCACGGATGGCCGTCAAATTCAATCAAGCCAGAGGTGGGACGGAGAATACCTGTAATCATTTTCAAGATGGTAGATTTCCCCGCACCATTCGGCCCAAGCAGCCCATAAATTGAGTTGCGCTGAATATTCAGTGACACATTGTTCACGGCCATTTGCCCTTTGAAGCATTTACAGAGGACAGTTGTTTTTAAGATCATATCCATATAATCAACCCCTTTTTTTGATTGTAACGATAGCATATCCTATGATTTTGAAGATTTCATAAAGATTTTCACAAAAAATATATGAACTATAAACCGTGGTAAAGTGTATATAATTTCATTCCCAAGCACAGTATATGAACTATATACTGTTACAGGGTGATGTGATATGGCGAAGATTGAGGATTGTCCCGGTTTTGAACCCTTTGGGGAGGATGTCAAGGTGGCGAGGAAAAAGCGGCGTCTGTCCAGGCAAAAGGTCGCTGAAATGGTGGATATTTCAACGGTCTATCTTATCAATATTGAGAACAACCACATCATACCGGCGCTGCCAGTCATAATTCGGCTTATTCAAATTCTTAATCTTCCCGCCGCAAAGTATTTCAACCAGCTTGTGGCCGGGGAGGAAAACGACCAGCGCCAGCGCATAAGCCGCAAGGTGCTGATGTGTCCAGAAGAACATCTGCCGGTTATTGAGGGAGCATTAGACGGGGCTATCGAAAGCAAATAGGGGTCGCTTTGCGAGAACGCAGGGCGGCTTCTATTTTTTGCGGTTTTTCGGAATTTTCCAGCCTTTGGCGCACAGTTTAGGCGTTCCAATTCGCTTTATTAGTACAGAGGATGGGGGAAACGGAACGGGGGGAGGGGTAACGTAGCAAGCATAGGGAGTGTGGCCACACTCCCGGAAAACGGCCAGCCCCGGCCCCTGCCGGGCCGTGTCCGTTTTCGCTTGTTGGGATAATCCCAAACCCTTATGCAGAACGGAGGTGACGCATGGCGAACAGGAAGCGGAAGATTGTGCTGCGTGTCCCGGTGACGGCGGAGGAACAGGCGTTGATACAGCAGAAAATGGCCTTGCTCCATACGGCTAATTTTTCGGCCTATGCCCGGAAGATGCTGATTGACGGCTATATCGTCAACGTGGACACCAGCGACATCCGGGCGCAGACGGCGGAGATACAGAAAATCGGCGTCAATATCAATCAGATCGCCCGCAGGGTGAACAGCACCGGCACAGTGTACGCGCAGGATATGGAGGACATCAAGGAGGCGCTGGCGGAGATATGGCAATTACAAAGATACATCCTATCAAGTCAACGCTGAAAAAGGCCCTTGACTACATTGAGAACCCGGACAAGACGGACGGGAAAATGCTGGTGTCCTCCTTTGGCTGTTCCTATGAAACGGCGGACATAGAATTTGAAATGCTGCTGGCCCAGGCCATCCAGAAAGGGAACAACTTGGGCCACCACCTGATACAGTCCTTTGCCCCCGGCGAGGCCACGCCGGAGCAGGCCCATGAGATCGGGAAACGGCTGGCCGACGAGGTGTTGCAGGGCAAATACCCCTATGTGCTGACAACCCACATCGACAAGGGCCATGTCCATAATCACATCATTTTCTGCGCTGTGGATATGGTGAACTGCCGGAAGTATGTTTCCAACAAGCAAAGCTATTCTTTCATCCGGCGCACCAGCGACCGGCTGTGCCGGGAACAAGGGCTGTCCGTGGTGAAGCCGGGCCAGGACAGAGGCCAGTCCTATGCCGAGTGGGACGCCCAGCGGCGGGGCCGGAGCTGGAAAGCAAAGCTGAAAATTGCCATTGACGCCGCTATCCCCCAGGCAAAGGATTTTGAAGATTTTCTGCGGCTCATGGAGAAGCAGGGCTATGAAATCAAGCGGGGCAAATTTGTGTCGTTCCGCGCCCCCGGCCAGGAGCGGTTTACCAGGTGCAAGTCGCTGGGCGAAGCCTACACCGAGGAAGCCATCACCGAGCGCATCCAGGGCCGGGCCATCGCCGCACGGAAGCCGAAAGTCCGCAAGGGTATTTCCCTGCGTATCGACATTGAGAACAGCATCAAGGCCCAGCAATCGGCGGGCTATGCGCGGTGGGCGAAGATACACAACTTGCAGCAGGCGGCAAAGACGATGAACTTCCTGACCGAGCATGGGATTGACGCCTATTCTGATCTGGAAAGCCGGGTGGCGGAGATCAGCGCCGCCAGTGAGGAAGCCGCCGCCGCGCTGAAAACGGCGGAGCGGCGTTTGGGAGAAATGGCCGTGCTGATAAAGAACGTCACCACCTACAAGCAGACCCGGCCCGTGGCGATGGAGTACCGTCGGGCGGCGGACAAGTCCCGGTTCCGGCAGGAGCATGAAAGCGCCCTGATACTGTACGAGGCGGCGGGCCGTGCCTTGCGGGAGGGCGGCGTGAAGAAGCTGTCCGATCTGGCCGCATTGAAAGCGGAGTATGCCCGGCTGTCGGAGGAAAAGGAACGGCTGTACGCCAAGTACGGCGAAGTGAAAAAGGAGTTGAAAGAGTACGGCATCATCAAGCAGAATGTGGACGGCATTTTGCGGGTGACGCCTCGGCAACAGGAAAGGAAGCAAGAGCTGTGAGCATACCGAAGATGAATTATCCGCAGTACCGCAAGGCCCGGAGGCTGACGCGGGAGTGCTGCAACAACGTGGGCGGCAACTGCCTCCTGCTGGACGATGGAGAGGAATGTATCTGTGTGCAGAGCATTATTTAATTGCGTTGAATTTCCCGACGGCGGTTTTTCCGTTGTCGGGTTTTCCGACAACGGTTTATCCAACGACGGCGGCAAAGAAGTGGGCTGTTCGTGGATGATGTACTCGTTGCTGCTGAACTTGCCGCCCTCGTCCGTGGTCTGGTGGCGCTCGATGTACCCGGCCCGCTCCAATTCGTTGACAGCGGAACGAATGGCGTCCTTGCTCTCCCGGTTGGTGTAGCACAGGCCGGACAGGGTATAATCCCAATCTTCCGGGAGTGACAACATTTGCGACAGCAGGCCCTTGGCTTTCAGGGTCAGGTCTTTGTTCCGCAGGTGATGGTTCGACATCACCGTGTACCCTTTGTTCCTCTCCACGCGGAATACTGGCATGGTTCTCCGCTCCTTTCGGTGTCTGGACATGAAAAAACGCCGCAGACTTTTTTCAAAATCTGCGGCGTTTGTCTGTCCCTACTCTATTCAGTTTTTGTGTTCCCACACTCCATATCAATGACGACTGAAACGGTGATATAGTCCTCAATGCGCTTATTGCGGAGTTTATCGCCCTCGGCGTCGAACACCACATGACGGGCAAAGTATTGGAAACACAGGATTTCTACGAGTTTTCTCTTTGTAGCAACACAATAGTCTCCACTTGTTCATCATTGTCCAAACTCAAATCCATGTCCTGTTCAATGATTGGCAGCTTGAACTTGATGGATTTCAGCCATTGCCCGTTGGGCTGGCGTTCCTCATAAATCTGGATTTCCGAGATCAATGCCTCAAACAATTGCCGCCGTTCCACCTCGTTCATCACCGCATACAGCTTTTCAAAATAAATCAGAACCTTGTAAATATTGTCTCCGGTCAGCTTTTCCGCCTCAATGGCCTGCTTTTTGGCCCGAGCGGTGATAAGCTGTGACTCAATCTCTTCAATCCTATCGTACATCTTGTAAAGCCGGTCGTCAAGGTCGGCTTTTCGTTTGATGTAGTGCCGGTCGTCCGGGTCAAGGCCGTCTATTTCCTCCATCAGCTTGGACTTAATGGAATAGCTCTGGCGCAGTTGCTTTTCGTAGTTGGCAATTTCCTGGTCGATAGCGGCGGTGTCTACCTTCATATTGATTTTTTCCTGCATCATGGCCGCAAACTTGGGATTGCTTACCAGCTTGACAATGACCTCAGCCACAGCATCATCCAACAGTTCCTCCCGGATTTGCTTACGGTAATCGCATTTGTGTCCCCGCTGCATGGTACGGTGTTTGCACCCATAGTAGAAAAAATCTTTATATTTTGTCCCATCTTTTTTATATTTGACGCTCTTGTTGGCATACATACCAGCCCCGCAGATGGGACACTTTACAATTCCGGTGAGCAAATGGGTCCGCTCGTTTTGCCCTTTGTTCACATGTTCGTATTTCTTAGCCTGGGCCAGCAGCTTCACTTGGGCCATCTGCCAGACATCCTCAGACACAATCCCCTCATGCTGACCGTCCGCCAAAAGATAATTATCCTGCTCTACCAGGTGGTAGTCGTTTCTGGTGCCGTGGACTTTCTCTGTCTTTCGTCGCCCGTAAGCAATTTTTCCGCAATAGACAGGATTTTTCAAGATTTTACGGATTAAACCGGCATCAAACAGCGGATTTTTCCCATTTTGGCGTTGCATCTTACGAATACCGTGAGTTTCCAGATACTTTGAGATACCATTTGCGCCGGTGTCAGTGGAGATGTACTGCTCAAATATAACGCGAATGGCCTCCGCTTCTTCCTCGTTAATCTCCAGATTACCGTCCACGAGACGATAGCCATAGGGCGCAAAGCCCCCATTCCAGCGGCCTTCCCTAGCTTTCTGGATACGGCCCTCCATGGTTTGGACACGGATGTTTTCCCGTTCGATTTCAGCCACAGCGGAGAGGACAGAAATCATCAGCTTCCCGGCATCCTTGGAGGAATCAATACCATCCTCTACGCAAATCAGGTTCACCCCAAAGTCCTGCATGATTTGCAGAGTGGAGAGAACATCTGCGGCGTTTCTGCCAAAGCGGGAGAGTTTGAATACCAGAACAAAGGAAACGCCGTCTTTCCCGGATTTGATGTCCTCCATCATCTGGCTGAACTGCATTCTGCCCTCGATAGATTTTCCGGATTTGCCTGCATCCTCATATTCTCCAACGATCTCATAATTGTTGAAGTCTGCGAACGCTTTCATTCTGGCCTTTTGAGCATCCAGGGAGTAGCCGTCGATCTGCATAGTGGTGGATACTCTGGTGTAGATATAAACCTTCTCTTTTTCTTTGCGCATGATAACCTCACATTTCCTGTTATCCGCTTCTTGTTGGAGAGCGGTTTCTTCTCCAACAAGAAGTTTGGACATTCAAATCACGTCTGTGATTATATCACATCGCAACAGTCTTTTCAATATTGGATTTATGGTTCTGACAGTTTTTTTCGTCAGCTCCGATCCTGGTCTGGTCAACGCTTGGAAAGGGCATATCATCTAGCCCCAAGTCCGATGCATACTTCTCAATCAGATTTGCCAGCAATGTGGCAAGTCCACTCCATTCATCGGCCAAGGGCATTCTTTGCGCCAACCTCCTTCTGTGTCAGTATAGAACTCTGCTGATACGCCTGCAAAACCTCTGGCGGCACATTCTCCACCGCCCGTTTTAAATCCTCAAATTCCTGAAGCTGCTGTGCCACTTCCAGGCGGTGCTTGACACTCTCCCGGCTGGCGTCATCCTTCTTTTTCAAGGCAGCGTTTTCGGCTCTGAGGTTCTTGTAGGCGGCATCGTACTTCCGCAGTTTCGTCTGCATACGCTCCACGCCGGGAATATACTGCTCCAGCAGTGCCTCAATCTCGGTGCTTTTCTTTTTGGCGTTAAGGGGATTCAATTCGCCCAACAGCTGCAACAGCATATCCCGCTGCCGGTTGAGATGGGCCGCTTCCTTGAACAGCCGGGGCGGGATATGCGTCCTGCCTGTCTCGCTTGCACTCTCGCCGCGCTCCAGGTCAGGCCATTTCTTTACCATGTGCTTCCAGAATTCATCCTGCCACCAAGTCAGTTTTTTCTTGTTGCCCACAATGTCCTTGGCACTCAGCCGCCCGTCCGCCGTTAGAGGGACAAAAGAAAGGTGCATATGGGGTGTTTTCTCGTCCATATGCACCACGGCGGATATGATCGTGTCTTTCGACTGATGTTTTTCTATGAAACGAACGGCTTCCTCGAAGAATTCTCTGATTTCCGCTTTCTTTTTGCCCTTGAAGAATTCCGGGCTGGCCGTCACCAACGTCTCCACCACCCGAATGCTGTCCTTGCGGATACGGCACTTGGCCTCGGCGATCTGCCGCTCTGCTTCGGCCCGGTATTTCCGTTCGGGCTGAACAAGATGGAAGTTGAGGTGGCTCCGGCTGGTGTCCACATCGGGATTACTGGCGTACTTCTCCTTGGTGCGCTCATTGTGGGCCTCGATGTGGCCGATCTCCGGCCCTTTGTATTTGGCAAAGCGGAGAATGGCGTACTGCGGTTTCAGCATCATTTGTCCCTCCTCTGCCAGACCAAATCAAATCCCAGCACATCGGCCAGCTGAATGGCCTCAATGTATCGTAGCGAACCCCGCTGCAATTTGGCGGAGAGATTGGACACGCTGTCGCTCCAGCCGTGTTCAGTGGCGAGCATATCTACAACCTCCTGCATGGTGTACCCGGCGCGGACGATCTGCGCTTTGATTTCATTTCTGATGTTCAATAAAGACCTCCTGATTTCTACGTGGTTGTCACGCAATAGAAGCACCTACCGATTTCGTGCCTCCGAGTGACTTTTGTTGAAATGATGAAAATACCTGAAAAATCGGAAAGTTTGTTTACGCTTTCGAGAAGCGCGGTTCCGTAAAATTCATTCTCGACTGCATCAAAAAGTTTGCGGATTTAAAAAGTGTCGAAGTTTTAGCGACAAAGGTGACCTACTATATTACCCCGTCCACATTACCGCTGAAAAATCTACCGCTGGCCGCAAAAGAAGCGTACATTGCGTACATGAGTACGGCGGTGTACGCTTGTACGCATTGTACGGGAGATTTCGGGTCACTGTCTATTTTCAAAAATGCGGTATCAGCACTTGCAGGCCAGTAAAACCTCTGGAGCGCCTGCCGTTGCCGATGTAGATGTTGTTGGTGTGACTGATGCCGTAGCTTCCGGCGTTTTGAGTGAGATAATTGCAGAAACTTTTCATGGAAAGAGCGTTGTAGGCATTGTCCTCACACCACAGCTTGTAGGCGGCGTACAAGTCTTTGGAGCTGGAAGCGGCGTCCGGCTGAAAGGCGATGTATCCGGTGGACTGCATGAACTCAACGATGTTGTTGCCGTCCGCCACCGCCGCTTTCATATTTTCCTGGGCCTGCTGGCTGATAGTAAAACGATAGTTGTTGACAATCAACCGCCGCAGCCCCTCCAGCGCCCACAGAAAGATACCCTCTGCCTCACCGCACATTTTTTCCGCGATGAATGGGTCATCCACCCGGTTAGCTGGACGTTCTTTGGCAGTCAGAATGATTTGACGCCGAAAGAAGCCAACACTCCGGTCATAGAGGGAGTGGAGTGTTCCATTGCCCAGGCCAATGAAGCGGACATACAGTTGGCCTTGATAGCTCTGCCTGCCCTTCTTCTCCAAATCCATAGGAAGCTCAGCGGTGACAATAGCCTTGATGTGATTGGTCTGGGGCAGAGCCTCCAGCTTCATATCATCGTCCACCATCAGCAGCTCATGCTCCAGGTCGGCGCGGGCAAATGGGTTTGTTTCCACCTTGGCGATACTGCCGGTGTTCATGTTCTGCCCCAGCAGGGAGCGAAGGACCAGGCCCAGACGAGATTTTCCTTCGCCGCCTCTGCCGGTGATGATGAGCATCTTTTGTCCCTTAGTGGAGGGAATGAGGCAGTAGCCCATAAATTCCTGGAGAGTCAGAATGTCGTCCGGTTCCAACAAGTCCGCCAGGAACGCCAGCCACTTCAACGGCGGCGGAGCGTCCGGTGCATAGCGGACCGGCAGGCGGTTGATACAGAAATCCTTTGCCTCTGAAAATGTGCCGTTAAGAAAAAATGTACCGTTGGCAACGTGTATCCTGTCCTGAAAGACCGGCAGGGGCGGCGACCAGCACTCTACCCGCAGAGCGTCCAGCAAGTTTATCGCCCGCTTCGCCACGCCGGAGGTGACATAGGGCTTGATGCGGTCCAAGATTTCCTTTTTCAGCATCGTTTCATCCGTCACCCGCCCCTCCGTGGTGAAAAACGCATCGTGGATGCAGAGCATGGGATGATCTTGCAGAAATTCCTCGCTGAACAGGACTTCATTGATCTTCTTGCCGTCGAACCAGGCGGGCCAGTCCTCCATCCCTGACGGCAGGCGGGCGGCGTGATTTGTTGTTTCATAGTTGTTCAATTGCATTCCTCCGTAAAAAGATTGGCGTTTTCATTTGCCTATCTCAATATACGGAAAAACCGGTGATTGCCCCTGTTTTTTGCAGAACTGACCGGAAAATAAAAATCAGTCCGGAAAATTTGCAGAAATGCAAACTCCGAACCGACATAATTCACGTTTTATTGCGGAAATGCCGTGATAAAATCAAGAATACGACAAGGAGGTGCGTAATGACAGAATATTTACCAGGAAAGATAGGCCAGCGGCTTGCAGAACTGCGGGAGCAGCAGGGCCTGACAAAAGAAGAATTGGCGGAACGGGTGGGCGTCAGTACATCCACCCTCAGCCGGTTGGAGAATGGTCAAATACAGAAATTCAGTGATGAGGTGTTGACTGCCCTGGTGCGAGAATTTAACGTGTCCGCCGACTTTCTGCTGGGCCTGACGAATATCCCTGACCGAAAGAATTATGATATTGGGGAGTTGGGCCTGTCGGCGCTTGCAGCGAGAAACCTCTACACCCAGAGAGTCAACGCGGATGTTGTCAATTTGATGTTGGAGCATCCCAGGTTTGTCGCGCTGACCGCCATGATTGCCCAATATTTCGATGATACCCTGGCGGCAGGGATTGCCGCACAAAACCAGATTTTTGCCTCCATGAGTGAGCTGCTTATAGGGCAGGGACAGCGGGAAGCGGCCCAGGCGGCAAGCCTGTCCAGGACGCCGCCGCATCAGGTGGAGCTGACAAAAATTCAGAACACCTTTATGGCAATGCTGCGAGAAATGAAGCGGGACATGGAATCCACCTTGGCAGAGAAGCAGACAGCAACAAAGGAAATCGTAGCACAGATGATGGCGGAATTAACAAAGGGGCAGGACAAGCCCTTGACTGAAATCACACCGGAGCAGATGACAGACGCAATTTTACATACGGTAGACACCACGGTTTTTGACCCGGACAAGCTGACGGACTTCCGGTCTGGCGTTGTTTCTCTATTTGAAAATCTTCCCAGGGCAGCGCATGAGCAATGAGGAACTCTGCGTACTTGCCAGGAATGGCAGCATAGATGCCCGGAACCAACTGCTGGAAAATAATCTGGCCTTTATCCAGCAACAGGCCAATCAATTCATTGAACGATATGGTGATAATCGTTTTGATGTGGACGACCTCATTCAAGAGGGCTGCTTCGGTCTGATGGAGGCGATCAGTCGCTTTGTCCCGGAGCGCGGCACGAAATTTTTGACCTACGCTGTCTGGTGGATCAGGAAATTCATGCAGGAGTCGGTCAGCATCGTCACTGCATCTGATGAGATCAGCCTGGATGAGTTGGAGGATTTTTCTCTTCCACAGGCTTATGGAAAATCCCCGGAGCAAATTATTCTGCAAGCGGAAACCTACGCCGAACTGCACGAGGGCCTGCGGCAGATTTCCGCCAGGGAGCGGACTTATTTGCTCTACCGCTACGGTTTCACCGATGGGGACGAGCATCCCATTCCGAAGACTGCGGCGCACTTCCAACTGACGGTGAAGCGGGCGCAGAAAACGGAACAAACCGCGCTGAACGATCTGCGGCGCAGGCTGCCACATTGATGTCGCTGCGGCGGGACGGAGGACGAGGGACGGGGGCTGTATATACCTTTTGCCCCTCCCGAAAGCAGGCGGAGGAATGATTGCTGCCGCTCCATTCCTCCGTCTGCTTTCCTGGTGCGGGAAAGCGGCTGTCCTCCCGTACATCCCCTTTCCCGCGCCAGCCGGGGCAAAAGGTATAACACACTAGACTTTTTCCACTGCGTTCCAAAAGTCGTGTGCCAAAGGGGGACTGTCCCCCCTTTGGAAACCCCCGCCATTTTCGGGAGCTGTGTGGCCACAGACTGCAAAAACGCAGTCCGGCCCCACACCTCGAAAATGGGAACAGCTCTACGGTTCTGCGTTTGCAGGCCCGTAGAGCTGTTATTCGTCGGGGACGTACTCCGCAATGTCCTCCAGGCGGCAGTCCAACGCCGAACACAATTTGTTCAGCGTCTTTGTTTCCATGTTGTCATTGGCCCGCAGACGCCGGACGGTCTTGCTGTCGATGCCGCATTTCTCCCGAAGCTGGTAGGTGGAAACACCCCTTTCCTTCATCACATCCCACAGCTTATCAAAAATAATCACGACCTCACCCCCTGATTGACATCAACTAGTATGGGGGTTATAATCTCTCTTATTAAGGGGATATAACCCCCATATACAAATTAAAGTCAGGAGAGAAACTGTAATGATTGAGAAATGCTGTGCCTTTACGGGCCACCGTCCACGGAAATTTCCGTGGGGATATAACGAGGCAGATACCAAGTGTGTAGCTCTGAAACAGGCGCTTACCAGAGAAATCGTCAAGTTGGTAGAGGCGGGATATACGGACTTCCTCTCTGGCATGGCGGAGGGAACCGATACATGGGCATCGTTGGCTGTTCTGGCCTTGAAAAAAGAAAATCCCGCGCTGAAACTCCACTGTGTCCTGCCCTGCGAGGGGCAGGCGGACGAGTGGTTAGCTTCAGCGCGGGAACTCTATTTTTCTATTCTGGGGCAGGCGGACGAGGTTGTGTATGTGAGCCGGGAGTACAGTAAGGATTGTATGCTGAAACGCAACCGCTATCTGGTCGATCACGCCGCTTGCCTGCTGGCTGTCTATAACGGCGAGTGGCGGGGCGGGACGGCGATGACAGTGAGGTATGCCCGAAAGAAGGGACGAGAGATTATCATAATCAATCCAGTATGAAGGAATTTTTGCAAAAGTCGAAATGCGCCGTTGTTTTCTGGCACCAGATATGGTATGATTATCCTGTCAGTTTTCACATGGGGAGGTGTCACTATGGCGGGCAACAGCAACCTGCATATGTCCAGGGCCGGAAAGACGGATGAGTTTTATACCCAACTTTCTACGATAGAGGACGAGCTGCGGCATTATCGAAAATATTTCAAGGGCAAGGTCATTTTCTGCAACGCTGACGACCCAGCGATTGGGGAAGATGGGCAAGACCATTTCGGTGACGGCCTTGGCGGTTACACCAGCAATTTCTTCCGCTACTTCCAACTGAACTTTACTCAACTGGGCATTAAGAAGCTGATTACCACCCACTATGAGGCGGACAAACCCAGTTATAAATTTGAAATCGTCAGCAGCGACCATGACGAGCAGATTGGTTTACCGGACTATGTGAGGACTTCCCTGGAGGGCAGCGGCGACTTTCGCTCCCCAGAGTGTTTAGCTTTGTTGGAAGAGTGCGACATTGTAGTGACAAATCCGCCCTTCTCGTTGATGAAAGAGTATCTTCCTCTGCTCATAAACAGCGGTAAGCAGTTTTTGATTTTGGGGAATATGAACCACGCAATTATAAGTGAAATTTTCCACTATTTCCAAGAAGATAAAGTATGGCTCGGGTATAATAGCGGTCATTTTTGGTTTCGTGTTCCCGATTACTATGAACCCAAAGGAACCGATTTCAAAATAGATGAGACAGGGCAGAAGTGGAGACGCATGGGAAACATCTGCTGGTTTACCAATATGGATATTGAGAAGCGCCACCAGCCGATTGATCTTTATATCCAATATACCCCGGACAAATACCCAAAGTACGATCAATACAATGCCATCAACGTAAATAAGACAGCGGAGATACCAGATGGATATGACGGCATTATGGGAGTTCCCATTACATTCCTTGATAAGTATAGCCCAGAACAGTTTGAAATGTTAGGGGTAGACCGCTATGTATCAGATAATCCCCAATATGGGCATCGGTTTACAATCAATGGAAAAGAAACCTACGCCCGTATCCTGATTAGGAGGATACAGAAATGAATATTGACCGTATCCAAGTGACAGTTCAAGAACTGATTGACGGCTATGAAGAAAAAGGGCCGGATGGCCTTGAGGGCGTGGTGGCCTATGGAGGCAGGCTGGATGTTCGCCCCGCCTATCAGAGGGAATACATCTATCCCGACAAAGACCGGGATGAGGTCATCCGCTCTGTCAAAAAGAAATTTCCTATCAATGTGATGTACTGGGCCAAGACTGCCGATGGACGTTATGAACTGATGGACGGTCAACAGCGCACTATCTCCATTTGCCGCTATGCAGCGGTCAAGGACGAGGCTGACCGGCAGAGCTATGAGCAATGCTTTTCGGTAGATAATCTGTATTTCTTCAATCTGCCAGAAGATCAGAAACAGCGCATCCGGGATTATGTGCTGGATATTTACGTCTGTGACGGCACACCCTCCGAGGTGCTGGACTGGTTCAAAATCATCAACATAGCAGGCAAGGTTCTCTCGCCCCAAGAATTGCGGAATACATCCTACACCGGCCCGTGGCTGTCTGACGCAAAGCTCCATTTTTCCAAGCCGAACTGTACCGCCTATCGTATCGCTAAGGATTATGTGAATGGCTCCCCTATCCGGCAGGAGTACCTGGAAACGGCCATTGAGTGGATCGCTGCCAGGGACGGCCTAGGGTCTATCGAGGAATATATGGCTCTCCACCAGCAGGACGAGAATGCCAATCAGATTTGGCTCTACTTCCGCCGGGTCATCGAGTGGGTGGAAGCGATTTTCCCGGTCAAGCGGAAAGAGATGAAGGGCATCGAGTGGGGCCTGCTCTACAATCGCTTCAAGGACGCAGAACTTGACCCAGACGCGCTGGAGCGGGAAGTCAAGGCTCTGCTGATAGATGATGAAGTGACAAACAAGAAAGGCGTCTATACCTATGTCCTCACCAGAGAAGAAAAGTATTTGAGCCTCCGGGCATTCACTACCGCTCAAAAGCGGGAGGCATATGAGCGCCAGGGCGGTATTTGCCCCGATTGTCAAGCGGCGGGAAAAGCCAAGGTACGCTACGACTTTGATGAGATGGAGGCCGACCACATTACGCCCTGGAGCAGAGGCGGCAGGACTGTCCCGGAGAATTGCAAGATGCGGTGTCGGGAGTGTAATCGAAGGAAGAGTGACATATAGGAATGGCTTGATTGTTCTGAACAAATAGTACGGAGTCATTTAGAATTGTCTTTGCAGGAGAGTACCATTATGAAAAAAATAGATTTTCACATTCATACGATAGCGACTGTAAGTGATCAGGATTTTACATTTGATCAATCCGTGCTAGTTGATTATATAAGCGAACTGTCACTGGATGCAATCGCTATTACTAATCACAACCAGTTTGATAAACAGCAATATGAGACAATATGTGGAAATTTGTCTATCCCCGTATTTCCTGGCATTGAAATTGACATTGAAAAGGGCCATCTGCTGGTAATCACCAGCTATGAGGATGTTGCTGATTTTGCTGTGCGTTGTGAAAGGGTCAGTGCCTTGGTTTCTACGGCTACCGATTATTTAAGCGCATCGCAATTCAAAGAAATTTTTTCATCAGTTGATAAATATATTTTAATTCCCCATTATGAAAAAAGTCCTGCTCTATTGTTAGATAAAGTTCCGTTTTTGAACCAATTTATTACATGTGGAGAAGTAAACAGCATTAAGAAATTTGAAAGCTGTAAAAAAGCAGAAGATAAACTCATCCCTGTATTCTTTAGCGATATTAGAATAAAAAGGGGACTTACATCTTTTCCTGCAAGATATACTTATGTCGATGTTGACACGATTTCTATTTCATCTATCAAGCAAGCGTTTGCTGATAAAAGCAAAGTCGCTCTTTCTCTGGATGACGGACATCAACTTACTGATATTCTCAGCAATGGGCTAAAGATTTCGACAGGATTAACTGTCCTTTTGGGAGAGCGGTCATCAGGAAAAACTTATACGCTGGATGAAATTTCCAAAAACGTGGATAATCCTAAATATATTAGGCAGTTTTCTCTACTGACAAGAGATGCAGAACTTGATGAAAAAAAGTTTGAAGAGACATTGAGAAATCGTTGTGCATCAATTTCAGAAGAATATTTAATGCCATTCAAAAACGTGGTTGAAGATGTTAGAACCATATATTTGGATAGAGATGAAGCGGCACTGGAAGACTATGTTAGAGTGTTGCTTAAATTGGCCTCCGATGCCGATAAGGAGGATATATTTTCAAAGACAAGCCTTTTCAGTGAACCACTTTTTGATTCAAGCGATCTGTCATCGCTTGAAAGGCTTATCAGTGCAGTAAATGTCTTGATTGAGAATAAAGAGTTTGCTTCAATAATCCATCAATTCGTTAATCGTCAATCTCTTATAAGCCTTGCAGTGGCGCTTATGAAAAAGTACGCAGAAGAAAAAGAGTTGCTTTTGAAAAAAGCCTACCTTAATGACATTCTTGAAGCAATTAAGGCTGAATTAAGAGTTCGGACGGCTGCAATTCCTATTCCAGACATAGATTTCTACAATTCGCTGATGAACAAAAGAAAAGTTAACCGGTTCATCCAGATTGCAAATGCTGTTAAGAGGGAAAAGGTTATTTACTCTAAAGAACTACATTCCTTTAATGTTGTCGCTACTGCTCGCCCTTTTACAGGTGCAAAAGGATTAAAAGACCTTAGTGGGAAGGTTCTTACATTTTCTGATGCCTTTGCAGAATATGACGAACCATATAGGTATCTTGGTATATTGAGGAATAAAGATGAATTGCCGGTATCTGATTACTATAAGTATTTTGTGAGTATTAAATATGAGGTTTTTAACAAGTATGGCTTTAGAGCATCAGGCGGTGAGCGGTCGGAATACAATTTACTTGAACAACTTGCGGATGCAACACAATATGATATTTTGCTATTGGATGAACCAGAGTCTTCCTTTGATAATTTGTTCTTAAAGAGTGATGTGAATAAGTTAATCAAGGACATTTCACAAATTGTACCTGTCGTTGTTGCTACCCATAACAATACAATTGGTGCATCTGTAAAACCAGACTATATTTTGTATACACGAAAAGTTGTCAGTGAAACTGGCGAAGTAACCTATCAAATTTTTAGCGGCTTTCCCACAAGTGCAGTTTTAACTGAACTAGGTGGTGAGGTAATTAACAAACACGATGTGCTTCTCGATTGTTTAGAAGCTGGAGAACCGGCCTATATTGAACGGAGGACAACATATGAAATGCCTGCTGATTGAGAGTGGAAAGGGATATTATTCTCTTGACGGAGAACACAAAGTCCCCTTGGATCAGATTACAAAAGATGATTTGCTGAAGATGTTGGATTTGATTATCGATTACGACGCGGAGATGGATGAGTACGATGAAAACCTTGTGCAACATGCCGCCCATAAAATAATTTATCGCAACCTTTATTCAAAATTGAAGGATTTATCTAGCAATAAAACGCGCTTTAAGGATGAAAGCACAAGTCTATATCGCAGCGCAATAGAACGATACAGCATAGAACTTGCAGATGAAAATGCACCTTATAAAGTGTAAAACTATCGAGGGTAGATTGTATAAACACAATCTACCCTCGCCACAAATTGTTGGTAGCACATAAATTTTAGGATACTTGCAGTAGTGCATCTGCTATGGCGTTTTTGTGTTAATCCAACGGTGAATAATCCGTCACATTTTTCAGATACTCATCCGGGTCACCATTGAGGATCAAATCAGCATAGCCAATCGGGTCATTATAAATCAAATAGTCCAACTCCGACTGCTGATACATATTTTTAACAAATTCATTCTCCACAGCAATACAGTCAATAGAGAGCATACTGCCATCAGCGAATTTCAATTCCACACAAACGGTATCCATGTTGAATTCACAGGAGAGCAATTTCCCCATTTAACTGTCACTCCCTTCAATCATCTGGAAATGTTCCAGTGCTGCCATGATTGCCTTTTCCTTTTCTGGCGGACACTGTGGCACTCTCTGGCCCTCGGACTTTGGCAAATTATAGTTCGGTCCGACCTCCAGTCCACACTTCCGTTTAACCTGAGAGATATACAAGTGGGAAACTTTCAACCCAAACTTCTCCAACACATACGCCTTGATTTCCTCATAGGTGGCCTTACTCTCGGCAGAAGTCAAATCCATTTCGCCCAAGTCCAGGTCAACCTCAATATGATGCTCCGCTCGAAGTTTGGACAATAATACTACCGTCTCCACATGGGCAGTGCCAGGGAACATGTCCACTGGGGTGGCCTCCACAGGCGCAAAGCCCTGCCCGGAAAAGGCTTTCAAGTCCCGGGCCAAGGTGGCGGGGTCGCAGGAGACATATACCACACGCTGGGGCCCCATGGCAGCCACTGTTTCCACCAGGCTTCCACTTACGCCCTTGCGGGGCGGGTCCAATATGACGACCTGAGGACGCTGCCCCCGCTGGGCCAGCTGGGCTGCAGCCTGGGCCGCGTCTGCACAGATGAATTCTGCATTCCCGATACCGTTGCGCCGGGCATTCTCCCAGGCGTTTTCCACTGCCTGGGGCACTGCCTCTACGCCGACCACTTGCCCCGCCCTGGCCGCCATGGACAGCCCAATCGTCCCTGTGCCGCAATAGAGGTCCAACAGGGTCTCGCTACCAGTCAGGCCGGCATATTCCCCGGCCTTCTCATACAGCCTCTGGGCCTGGGCCGGGTTCACCTGGTAAAAGGACAGGGGCGAAATGCAAAACCGCAGCCCGCACAGCTCGTCCTCGATGTAGCCAGGCCCATATAAGGTACGCAGCCCCTTGCCCAGCGCCACGTTGGTGCGGTCCCGGTTGCTGTTTATAACTACTGTGGACAGCCCCGGCATGGCTTGCCGCAGGTAATCTATCAGCTCTTTCTCGTGGGAAAGGCCCCGGCCGTTCACCACCACGCAGGCCATCACCTGGCCGGTGCGCGCCCCCATGCGCAGATACAGCCGGCGCATGACGCCGGTGTGGGAAAACTCATCATATGGGGCATCCCCATAGGTTTTGGCCCACAAGCGGAAAGCTTCCATGGCCTGGTTGAAAACCGGCGGATGCAGCTGGCATGCCTGGCAGTCTACGATCCGATGGGAA
This sequence comes from Oscillospiraceae bacterium, assembly GCA_910574995.1. Taxonomy (GTDB): domain Bacteria; phylum Bacillota; class Clostridia; order Oscillospirales; family Acutalibacteraceae; genus Acutalibacter. The sequence goes on along the minus strand of CAJTCS010000007.1, from coordinate 87,971 downwards.
TTCACCGCATAAAAGCCCATGGCTAACCGGCCGCCGGGACCGGCGCCCAGGGGCAGCAAAGCTTTGTTCCGGTAGCCGTTACGGGAGCTTGCGCCCAGGATAGGCCGCAGGGGCAATTGGGGGAATCCCCCCACCCGCTCCAGGGCGTCCTGCACGCGCTGCCACTTGACGCGCAGTTCCTCTTCATAGGTGATGTGCCGGTAACAACAACCGCCGCACTGGGCAAAACAAGGGCAATCGGGCTGCACCCGGTGTGGGGACGGGGCAAGGATCTTCTCCAGCTTACCATAGCAAAACGTCTTCCCAACCTTAACGATGCGCACCAGCCCCCGGTCCCCCGGCGCCGCCAAAGGGACGAACACGGCTATCCCCTTGCCCAGCCCTGGGGCAGGGCTGTAATGCCCAATAGCCTGGCCCTGGGAGGTCATGGCGGTAAATTCCAATTCGATACAGTCATTCTTTTTCAGATCCATGGGCTCCATCCTTTGCTGTGGGGGATTTCCCCCAGTGTACCACAAAAAAGGCGGGAAAGCAAGGCAGCCTGATGGCCCCCAACGCCTGGGGCCCTGATAACACGGATATCCCGCCTGTATACCCCTTTGCCCTACAAGCAGAAGGGCAAGCCCCCAAAACGGCGGCGCGCTGCGGTTTTGGGGCATTTGCCTTGTATCAAATGGATAAAAAGGCTTTTGCGGGCAGAAGCGGATTGATGGAAAAAGTAGATTCTATGAAAAAACGTTGACATCCCCCCTGGGGTTCCACTATAATATAGTCGTAATCAAGAGTACAAGCCACGCGGCGGCAGCCGCACTTTTCAATACAACTCCTCCCCAAAAGAAGGGAAAGGGCTGGATATTTTCCGGCCCTTTCCCTTTTCTTCCCCCGTTTGCGGCCAGTCCAACCGCGATATATATCCATGCACAAGGGGGTTATACCTGCGTTTGTTTTACCGCGAAACGCACCAGCCTTCCCAGTGGACGCTGGACAGACAAACCATATATATACAGGAGTGTGGGACATGGAAAAATACTATCTTGCATATGGCAGCAACCTGAACCTGCCCCAGATGGAAGCCCGCTGCCCCGGGGCTAAGGCCCTGGGCACCAGCGCGCTGGAGGGCTGGCGGCTGGTTTTCCGGGGGAGGGGCTCGGGGAACTATTTGACAGTACAGCCAGCGCCCGGCCATACCGTCCCTGCTGTGGTGTGGGCCATAACAGAGGAGGACGAGCGGGCCCTGGACGACTATGAGGATTACCCTGCTTTTTATTACAAAGCTTCGTTGCCGGTCCTGTGCCAGGGGCTGGGGACCGGGGAAACCTACACCCAGGAAGTATTCGTATACATCATGCGGGAAGGGTTCCCCGCCGGGCCGCCCTCCCCGGAATACTTGGCCGCCTGCCTGGAAGGGTACAGGGCTTTCGGCTTCGACCAGGGCCTGCTGCGGGAAGCCTGCGCTTACAGCCAGGAACCGGATAGGACGGGGCAAGAGGAAGCCTGACGCATAAGGGAGACAGCCCGCCTACATAAAAAGCGGCCCGGGGATCCCCAGGCCGCCCTTTTGGGCTTGCCAGAATTCCGATGCCGCCGCAGCCCCGCCTTTACATGCGCCCGCAAAACACGGCGGATGCGTACGGGTCCTTGGGCGGGCTGGCGGGCCTTTTCACCCTGGTATAAAACTCCGTTTCCCCTTCGTGGTGGATATAGGCCCCATTTTTCAGCTGTACCCGCAGGGAGGCTGGGTTGCCTTTATGGACAGACAAATACACCTCGTCTTCCGGCACAATCCCCCAGGCTTTCCGCAGCACCATGGCTAAACCTTGGGTGGCATATCCCCTGCCCCGGCATCCCTTTTTAATACTATAGCCAATGTGCCCGGCGCCCTCCCGCAGGGCGTCATTTAGACAATGGCGGAGGCGGAACAGGCCCACAATCTCCCCGCCGTCCCACAAAAAATATGCCGTGCAGGGGACATAGCCTGGGGGAAGCCCTACCCCTTTGGCATGCCGGATGTACCGGGGCAGCACAGACGCCTGGAATTCTTCCCAGCCCACGCCATAGTCCTGGTTGGTGAAACCGTTTTCATCCCGGGGCAATGCCGCGATGAACGCATGCTCTTTTTCGGCGTCTTCCCAGTTGGCTTCTTTTAGGCGCAACATCCCCATCCCCCCCTGTGCCTTACCGGTTCCGTTCCTTCAGGGTACGCTCGATATCCCGCTGGGCATCCCGCTTGGCGGCGTCCGCACGCTTGTCATACAGCTTTTTACCCTTGCATAGGCCCACCTGTACCTTCACGCGGGAATCCTTGAAATACAGGGACAAGGGGATAAGGGAATACCCCTGCTGTTTTACCACGCCGTACAGGCGGTTGATCTCCCGCTTGTGCATCAACAGGCGGCGCACCCGCATAGGGTCCCGGTTAAAAATGTTGCCAAAGTCATAAGGGCTGATGTGGCAGCCGTTCAAAAGCAGTTCCCCACCCACCACCGAGCACCAAGCGTCTTTCAGGTTGGCCCGGCCTTGGCGCAGGGACTTTACCTCTGTGCCCACCAGCTCGATACCGGCCTCAAAGCTTTCCTCTACGAAATAATCGTGGTAAGCCTTCTTGTTCTGGGCAATGGTTTTTGTGTTGGATTTCGCGGGCATAAGCGCACCTCCCTTTTATTTGTGGGCCATCCTGCAGGCGCGGACACGGCCGCACAGGGCAGATATGGCAAGCAAGGCCAGGATATTGTACCACACAGGGGCCAAAAAACACATGTTAAAGGCCATATGGCACAGGGTTGTAGAGAACAGGCTGCGGTAGCGCATGTATACAGACCCCAGCGCCCAAGAGACCAGCAGTGTCCAAAGCAGCAGCGGGAAAACCTCCTTTAGCCCCAGGGAATTGCGTATACACCACATAGGCAGGTGCCAGACGCCCCAAAGGGCCCCTACGGATAAAACGTGGCGTGTTTTACCGCCCCCTGCCGCCAAACGCCGCAAAAGATACCCCCGCCAAGCCGTTTCTTCCACAAGAGCAGTGGCAAACAGGTATGCGCCGGCGGCCGCGAACTGTAAGGCAGACGGGTACTCCGCAGCAAACAGGTCTATGCCGGACAGGGCGGAATATCCCAGCGTGACCGCCGCGCCTGCCAGGGCAAAAGCCCCGCAGACGCCCCATTCTTCCCAAGAGGCCCGCCGGAAATTCCCCCGCATAAAGGCAGCCACTCCCCGTTCCCGCAACAGGAAAACCAGGGAGACCAGCGCGGGCACCAGCACAAAGCCATAGCGCAGGTATAGGGCGGCGTCGGGAACGGCCACGCCGCACCGTTGCAAAAGGGCGGGCAGATAGGCCAAAAAAGACAAAAGATACACCGCAAAGGCCCATAAAGCAGCCCATGCGTATTTTTTCAAATACCCTCTCATAACTCTTGCCGGCCCTCCATGGCCCTTTGCAGGGTAACCTCGTCGGCATACTCCAGGTCGCCCCCCACGGGGATACCATAGGCCAGGCGGGTCACCTTTACGCCCAAAGGCTTCAAAAGCCGTGAAAGGTACATGGCGGTGGCTTCCCCCTCTACGGTAGGATTCGTGGCCATAATGACCTCCCCCACCCCCCCGCCCATGCGGGCCAGCAGCTCTTTGATTTTCAGCTGGTCCGGGCCGATGCCTGACAGGGGCGAGATGGCCCCATGCAACACATGGTACAGGCCGTTGTATTCCCCGGCCCGCTCTAGCGCGAACACGTCTTTGGGCTCTTCCACCACGCAGATAGCGGTGGTATCCCGCACCGCGCTGCGGCACACAGGGCACAGGCTGGCGTCTGTCAGGTTGCAGCATACGGCGCAATAACGGATCTTCTCGTGTGCCTCTACAATGGCCTGGGCAAAGCTTTCCGCCTGCTCCCTGGGCATGTCCAGCACATGGTAAGCCAGGCGCTGGGCCGTTTTGTGGCCAATGCCTGGCAGGCTTTCAAACTTTTCCACCAGCCCCTCTAAGGGCGGCACATGGTAACCGGCCATCTTGGCTTACAACAGGCCGGGAACGCCCATACCTCCGGAAAGGGCGCCCATACGCTCTTCACGCTCTTGTGAGGCGGCCCGCAAGGCCCCGTTCACGGCAGCCGTTACCAGGTCGCCCAACATCTCCGCGTCCTCCGGGTCGATGACCTCGGGCTTGATATCGACGGCTTTCACTTCCATTTTCCCGGTAACCACCGCTTTTACCGCGTCGCCCCCGGCCGTGGCTACGTATTCCTTCCCGTCCAGCTCGGCCGAAACGGCTTCCATCTGTTCCTGCATCTTCTGGGCCTGCCTGGCCAGCTGCTGCAAATTGGCGGCGCCACCGCCGCCGTATCCCTGGGGCAATCTTGCTTTCATGTTTTGGTATACTTCCTTTCCGTTTGGGCGCCAGCACAGGCCGGCCAAACCCCGAAATGTATACTATTATACCATATGTATCCACTTATTGCAAGTATGGATAGGGCGCGGGGGCACATCCGCCGCGAAGGGCTTACGCATCCCGCCTGCCTGCGCCGTCCGCCCTGCCCCGCGCCCCTTATCCCCGTCCCCTTTTTCCCCCTTATTCCCGAGGCCCGCCCAAAGCCCCTTGCGCCTTTGGTACAGCAAAAGGGAGGGCTGGAAAGCCCTCCCCCGCAACACTGTTTTTTATGCTTCTGTAAAGGTGAACGCCCCGTCCTGATAGCTGCAGATATAGTGCTTCCCGGCAGTGACGGCCCCCTCCAGCATCCGTTCCGAGACGGTATCCTCAATCTGGCTTTGGATAACCCGCCGCAGGGGCCGCGCCCCGTACAGGGGGTCGTAACCCATTTCCGCCACGGCCTCTACAGCCTCTGGCGTAAACCCCATCTCCACGTCCATGGCCTGCAGTTTCCCCCGCAGGGCCTCCAGCAGCTTCCCGGCAATCTGGGCGGTATCCTCCCGGGTCAGCTTGTGGAAGACGATGATGTCGTCTACACGGTTCAAAAACTCGGGCTTGAAGAGGTTCTTCAGCTCCCCCATCACCAATTCCTTGGTCTTCTCAAAGTCCTTGCCTTCGCTCTCGCCTCCGGCAAAGCCCAAGGTCCGCTGCTTTTCCGTGATCAGCCGCGCCCCGGCGTTAGAGGTCATGATGATCACCGTGTTCTTGAAATCTACGGTCTTGCCCTGGGAATCGGTCGCCCGGCCGTCCTCTAAAATCTGTAAAAGGATGTTGAACACGTCTGGATGCGCCTTTTCGATCTCGTCGAACAGCACCACCGAATATGGCTTACGCCGCACGGCCTCAGTCAACTGGCCGCCCTCGTCAAAGCCTACATACCCGGGAGGAGACCCCACCAGCCGGGACACCGTGTGCTTCTCCATATACTCGGACATGTCAAAGCGCACCATGGCCTTTTCGTCGCCGAACATGGCCTCGGCCAAAGCCTTGCACAGCTCGGTCTTGCCCACGCCTGTGGGGCCCAGGAAGATGAAGGAACCAATGGGGCGGTTTTTGTCTTTCAGGCCCACGCGGCCCCGGCGGATGGCCTTGGCAATGGCGGTAACCGCTTCCTCCTGGCCGACGACCCGCTGGTGTAGGGTATCCTCCAGCCGCAGCAGCCGCTGGCTTTCCTCCTCGGTCAGCTGGGAAACGGGGATCCCCGTCCACATGGAGACGATATCCGCGATGTCTTCCGGCGTGACCACGCTGTTGCTGCGCTCGTTCTTGGCGGCCCATTCATCCCGGGCCTTTTCCAGCTGCTCTTGCAGCCCTTTCTGTTTATCCCGCAGGGCGGCGGCCCGCTCGAAGTCCTGGGAATTGATGGCCGCGGCTTTGTCGATCTCCGCGTCTTTAATCTGCTTCTCCAGGTCCTGCAGGCTTTCCGGGGCGGTGAAGGTACGCAGCCGCACCCGGGAAGCCGCTTCGTCCACCAGGTCAATGGCCTTGTCGGGCAGGTAGCGGTCGGCGATATACCGGGCGGAAAGCTTCACCGCCGCGTCGATAGAACTGTCTGTGATCTGTACCTTGTGGTGGGCCTCATAGCGGTCCTTCAGGCCTTTTAAAATCTCCACGGCCTCTTCTTCGGTGGGCTCGCCCACCGTTACTGGCTGGAAGCGCCGCTCCAGGGCCGCATCCTTTTCAATGTGTTTCCTGTATTCGTCGATAGTGGTGGCGCCGATGACCTGGAAATCACCCCGGGCCAGGGCCGGCTTCAGGATGTTGGCGGCGTCGGCCGAACCCTCGGCCGAGCCCGCGCCAATGATGGTATGCAGCTCGTCGATAAACAGGATGACGCTGCCATCTGCTTTCACTTCGTCAATGGCCGCCTTAATGCGCTCCTCGAAATCCCCCCGGTATTTGGCCCCGGCCACCATGCCGGTCAGGTCCAGGGAGACCAGCCGCTTGCCCTTCAGGGTCTCGGGCACTTCCCCCGCGTGGATCTTCAGGGCCAAGCCCTCGGCTACGGCGGTCTTGCCCACGCCGGGCTCACCGATGAGGCAGGGGTTGTTTTTGGTGCGGCGGGACAGTATCTGCACCACCCGCTCGATCTCCGTCTGCCGGCCGATGACCGGGTCAATCTTCCCCTGGGCAGCCAGCTGGGTCAAATCCCTGCCAAACTGCTCTAGGGCTTTCCCAGCCTGGCGGCCCTCCCGGCCCATGGGGGCCCCGCCCTCCTGCCCAGAGAAGGCTGTGTTGCGCAGCAAAGTGGAAAGCTCTCCCACCACCCGGTCCGGGTCTACGCCCAGTATCTTCAGGAAACGGATGCCATAGCAGCCTTCGTCCTGCATAATGGCGATAAGCAGGTGCTCGGTGCCCACATAGGCGTTATGCAGGCGGGCCCCCGCCATGGCCGCCACCTGCAAGATCTGCTTCGTGCGGGGGGTAAAGCTGTCTGGGGAAAGGCTGACGGCCTGCCCTGTGCCAATGCGCTCGCGGATCAGCTTTTCATAGCCTTCCGCCGTCACCCCCAGTTTATCCAGCACGGTATAGGCCACGCCGCTGCCTTCTTGCAGCAGCCCCAGCACCAGATGCTCGCTGCCGATATAATCATGGCCCAGCCCTTGGGCGGCCTCTATGGCCAGGTTCAATGCCTGGTTAGCCTTTTCTGTGAAACCGTTGAAACGATATGGCATAGTTGGTATCCCCCTTTTGATGGTTTGATGGTGTTTGGGGCCAAGGCTTTGCCCCGCCCCCTGCCAGGAACCCCCGTCCCTGGACCTTATACAGGGACATGGCCCCCGCAGCCCCTTCTGTCCGCCAGACGCCTGCCCATACATTATAGTTAGCAATGTCCTTTCTACTCCGACGCCTCTCTCAATTTGCCGCAGACCCTTCGGGCCATCTGCGCGCGCAATACATCCCGCTGGGCCTCGGGCAGTTCACCGCCCTGCGCAGCCATCAGCGTGGCGGGCTGCACATGAACCGATAAGGCATTCAGCTCCTCCTGGCCCACGCCTTCCAGCAAGCCCGCCGCCACCCCGAAACGCACATAGGACAGCAGTTCCATAAACTCCCCGCTGGAAAGGACCCGGGCGCTTTTCAGCACCCCCGCAGCGCGGGCAACTTTGTCCTGCAGCGCCAGCCCCTTGCCCATCTGCCCCCGCAAGCGGCGCTCCTCCTCGATCAGCTGGCCGGCAATAGCGGAAAGGTTCCCGATAGCCTCGTTTTCGCTGAGGCCTAAGGTAATCTGGTTGGAAAGCTGGTACAGCGCCCCGGCCACCTGGGTGCCCTCGCCGTAAGTACCCCGCAAGGCCAGGCCCAGTTTCGAGAGGTTGGAAGCGATGCGCCCCATAGAGCCGCTCTCCTGCAGGGCGGGCAGATGCAGCATGAAGGAAGCCCGCATGCCGGTGCCCAAGTTGGTGGGGCACTGGGTCAGGTAGCCGAACTCTGGGTCAAAAGCGAAAGAGAGCGACTCGCTAAGCAGCGTATCGATGCGGTCGGCTGTTTCGGCCGCCTCTTGCAGGGAAAGCCCCTCCCGCAGCACCTGGATACGCAGATGGTCCTCCTCATTTATCATAATCGAGACGCTTTCATCCTCGGAAATCAGCACGCCCTTGCCCTGGCGGCGGCTGATAAACCCCGGGCTGACGATGTGGCGCTCTACCAGGGAGACCGCCGCCTGCTGGTCCAAATCCTCCAGGGGCAGGAAACGGAACTCCTTGGAAAGGATGCTGTTGCCCGAAAGCAAGGCTTCCCGGGCCTTTTCTTTGATTTCCTCTTTTTGCTGCAGGCTGGCCCTATCCGGGAACGGGTACCGCGCCAGGTTCCGGGCCAGCCGCACCCGGGTGCTACAAACCACATCCCCGTTGGGGCCCGCCTTTTCATACCATTTTACTTGCTCTGCCATACTGCCCACCCCTTTCTTATTGGCCTTTCTCCAGCTCTCTGATCTCGTCGCGCAGCACGGCGGCACGCTCGAAGTCTTGGGCCTCTATAGCCTTTTGCAGCAGACGCCTCTTTTCCTCCAGCCGGGTGGTTTCCACCGCCACCATCTGTTTGGGGGCGTCTACTACCCGCAGGGCCGAACCCCCGGGCGCTTTGCCCTTATGCCTGACTGTGCCGTGCACCCGCTGGATAACAGGCAGCAGCTGGCTGCGGAAAACCCTATAGCAGTTGGCGCAGCCGATCTTACCAGAGCTTGTGATCTCATCGAAGCTGGCCCCGCAAGTCGGGCACCGCCGTACCGCGCGCTGGGCAGGGGCCGCGCCCATTAGGCCGCTCATCAAGCTGCCAAGGCCCCACCCGTCAAAAATGTTCCCATACCCCTGTTGGGCAGCGCACCCGTCACACAGATAGTATTCCGTAAGTTTCCCGTTTACAGTCGTTTTCACATGCGTTGTCGCCGTATTTTTCCCGCAAGCCTGGCAAACCATAAAAAATTCCTCCCATCTCGCCGTTTGTATCTCCTTCGCCGCCCTTGCGGCGGGTTTCCGCTTTATACCCGGGTGGCCAGCAGCATATTCTTATAAATAACCGCCCGCACCTGGTCCCGCAGCTCTTTGGGCACCAGGCCCAGGGCCTTGTTGGAAACCGCCGCCTGGATGAGCCTGGCCGCCATGGGTTCCAGCACGCCGTTTTGCAGCATGTTGCCGGTCATGGCCCGGGCCGTGGCCGCGTCCAGGGAATCCCCCACCGCGTTGACGATGTGCATAATCATGTCCGCTTTCGAAAGCCGCATCCGCGTGATGCGGATATAGCCCCCGCCTCCCCGGCGGCTTTCCACCAAATACCCCTGCTCGGGGGTAAAACGGGAGGTGATGACATAATTGATCTGGCTGGGGACACATCCCAGGAAGCTGGCAAGCTCGTTGCGCTGTATCTCAGCAATACCGTTGGTTTCGTTCAGCAGCTGCAAAATATAGTTGGCTACGCTGTCGCTCATGCGCATGGTTGACCACCTCTATTTGTCTTTGACTTTCTTTGACTTTAAGTATACCAGGTTTCCCACGAAAGTCAAGGGGATATCGCAGGAAAAATTTACCTGCAATTGCCTATATGGGCGGGATATCAAACATTTCCTCCTGTTTACAGGCGAAATCAAGAGTTTCCTCGCCTTTTCATCCCTGTAACACTTTCCTGCCTCTGCCATATGATAGCAGTGTAAGGGCGATGCCCCGGCGGGGCCGCCCAAGCGAAAGGAGGCGTTCGGCAATGTGTAACGGAGGTTGCTCTTGGATCATCATCATCATCTTGCTCCTTCTGTGCTGCGGTGGCTGCGGGAACTTTGGCGGCTTTAACAACGGCTGCGGCAACAACGACTGCGGCTGCAACGGCTGCGGCAACTGTGGCTGCTAACCAAGCCCACCAGGCCCGATAAGGGCGCCAAAAAGGGGCGCTGTCCTATAAGGACAGCGCCCCTTTCCCTATTCCATGCCAGGCTTACGCTTCCAACGCTTGGGCCAGGGCCTCTGCCAGCTGGGCCGGACAGGACGTGGCCTTTGCCCCGCAACGGATATCCTTGCAGCGGTCAATATACTCTTGCACCTTCATGCCTTGGGCCAGGGCGGCTACACCCTGGGTGTTGCCGCTGCACCCGCCGGTGAAACGCACCGAACGGATGACGCCGTCTTCTACGATAACATCGATCTTACGGGAACAGACCCCTGTAGGCGTATAGTGGATCTCCATAAAAACCATCCTTTCTATCGTGTCTGTAAAACATACGCTATATCCAATGTAGCAAATCCCGGCCCCTTTGTCAAGAGAGATTTCCCGGGGAAGCGCCCAGGCACCGCCCCACTAGGCCTCCTGCCGCTGGGCAAAAAGCTTTTCCGGCTGGAAGTTCCTGGCCGCCCTATTGTATAAGACCACCGCCGCTACCGCTGCCGCCACTGCCAGGCCCAGCAGCACCAGCCAATTCATGGGGAACACCCCGGCAAACTGCATCAGGTACAGGAGGACGATGGGCAAGATCAGGTAGCCCATGGTCTGGAGGGATTCGCCCGTGCTGTGCACCCGGGAAATGATCAGGCTGACAAACACCACCGAAAACAGGGAAAGCGCCGGCATTAACAGGAACACCATAACAAGCCACTCTAGCCGCAGGAAGAAAGGCGCGCCTGTCAGCACGTCCACCACGGTGACGGTGACAAAAAAGGCCACAAAGGATACCAAGGACAAAAAACAGGACAACAGCACGCAACAGCTGACCTTCACGTTGAAGACCGAGCGGGACTCCATAGAGGTAAGCAGCAGCGTCTCTAGGGTGCCCTCTTCCTTCTCGCCCACAAAAGCGCAGGAAGCCGACACCGCCCCTGTCAGCAAGGGGATGCACAGGAACAGCATGGGGCAAAGCAATGTGGTAAAGGCCTCGATCCAGGCAGGGCGGTATTCCAGGCTGGAAACAGAATCTGGCAAAAGGCGCAGGATCCCCTGGGGCACCCGCACGCCATCCGCCGCGGGCAGCATGGAAATTACCACAAAATACAGCAAGGGGATGGCCACCATCAGCAAAACAGGCAGCAGCATCAGCAAAGCCCGTACCCCCTTGCGGCCCCAGATAGCCCCCAGGTCTTTTTTTACCAAAATGATCTCAGAAGAGGTGAAAAAGCCAGAGGGTTTACTCCCCCTGGGTTGTGGCCCCCAGCGCCGCCTCTCCTGCCGGGGGGGCTTCCCCATCCCCTGGGCATGACGACCCATCTGGGGCGTGTGGTCCTGGGGCGGCCGCAGGCCCTGGCTGGGGGGAGTACCCGGCCGGGCAGGCCGCAGGCTGTCCCGGCCCTTCCCCTGCCGGGCCGGCTGGTTTTTCGGCCGGTACCTCCGGCTCTGGACGGTCCCCTTCTCCATAGGCTGGCGCCTCCCTTCTCCGCCCACCCTCTAGATAGGCCTGGTAGACCTCCTCCAACGTGGGGCGGATCAACTTTGCTTCGTACAGGCTTCTGCCCTCCCCCACCGCCTGGGCGATGATGGCAGGCATCTCTTCTTCCGAGCGGATCTCCTTTTGCCACAGGCCTCCCTCTAAGCGGAAGCCTTGGGGGGGCTTGCCCCCCTCGGCCAGCCGCAGGGCCGCCCGGGGCCATACCCCCGCCCCTTCCCGCAGGGAGTCGAAATCCCCCCGGGCCAGCATGGCCCCTTCCCGCAGCAAGGTAAAGCTTCCGCACACCTTTTGGGCAAAACCCATATTCTGGGTACACAGCAGCAAGGTAAGGCTTTCTTCCTCCAAAAGGTATGCCAGCAGCCCCTGGACGACTTCGGCCGTCTCCATATCCAGGCCCTGGGCTGGGTCGTCCAGCAACAGCACCCGGGGCCGGTGCATCAAGGCCCGGGCCAGGCTGGCCCGGCGGGCAACGCTGGTGGGCAGGCTTCCGGCGCTTTGGTCCCGCTCTTCCCAGATATCCAGCTGATGCAGCAGGAAAGAGGAACGTTCCGCCCCATCGTTTTGGTCTACATTGTGGACCCCCGCAAAAAAGCGCAGGTTCTCCGCCAACGTCATGCCGCCGTATAGGGGCGCGCTTCCCAGCACCACCCCGGCCGCCCCATGGAGCTTGGCGGACTCATGGGCCGGGGACATGCCATAGATAGAGCATTCCCCAGAGGTGGGCCTGCACAGCCCGGCCAACAGACGGATCAACGTGGTCTTGCCAGAGCCTTCCCGCCCCGCGCAGGCCATGGCAGTCCCCTCTGGTACCTGTAGGTTCAGCCCGTCTAAGGCCAGCTGCCCGTTATATTCCTTTGTCAGGCCATAGGCCACGATGGCGTCCATGCGCACACCCCTTTCCCGCAATTCAGCGCCTGACCTCCGAGGTGCCGTGCTCGTGGAGGTAAGTGGCCTCCAGGTCGGATAGATGGAGTTTCACAGCCAGGGGGTACCGGTCGAAAGCGGTACTGAGGGCGTAGCTGCCGCCCTTTACCGAATCGTCGAACCCCCCCATGTGCCACCGCACCGCCATGGCCTCGGCGGGCTTCAGGCGCACGAACCGCTCGATGAGGTAGACAGACTTCTCCCCATGGCCGTAAGGGAAAGCATCCTCTACCGTATAGAAAGGCTTTTTCTCCCACTGGCCAGTCTCGTCATTTTTCACGTTCCGGGTAGATATTTTGTAGAACTGAGCCTTGCACACGTCGTGCAAAAGGCCGCACAGGGCAAAGCTTTCCTCGCTGTCGCCCTCTTCGAAATACTTCTCCCGCAGCACCTTGTACACGTTCACGCTGTGCTGCGCCAGGCCGCACTCGCAGGCGCAGTGGAACTTGGTACTGGCTGGGGCCGTGAAAAAATCTGTGCCGGAAAGCCAGGAGAGCAGCTTTTCCCCACCCTCCCGGGCCACATGCTGCTGGAATATGCGGACAAACTCTTCTTTATATGGGTTTTCCATTTACGCTGCCATCCCCTTCTGTGTCAAAACTTTCTTCGTATCCCTGTCAGACCGTCCGGAAGCCTTTCCCGATGATCTCGCTGGTATTGGTGATAAACATGAAGCATTGTGGGTCTATGGCCTTGCACTTTTGGCGCAGGCGCACGGCCTCCCCACGGCGGCATGCAATGAGCACAACCTTGCACCCAGCCCGGGTGTAGGCCCCCATGGCGTCAATGACGGTAGAACTATGGCCCAGGCCATGGATGATATAGTCGCAAATCTCCTGGGGCCTGGAGGTGACAATGGCAAAGAACTTGCACAAGTTGATGCTTTCGATCACGGAATCCACCACAAAGGCCTTCAAAAACAGGCCCAACAGGGAAAAAAGGCCCGTTTGCATGCCAAAGAGGAAACAGGAGGACAAGGCAATGAGGCCGTCGCTGGCGAACAGGGCCTTGCCGATATCCGTAAGGGGGGTATATTTTTTCAAGATCATGGCCACAATGTCCGTGCCGCCGCTGGAAGCGCCGCTATTGAACAGCAGGGCCGAGCCCACCGCCGGCAACAGGATGGCAAAGCACAACTCTAAAAGGGGCTGGTCGGTAAAGGGCCTGTCCATGGGGAACAGCTTCTCGAAAAGCCAGGTCTCAAAGGAAAACATGACGCTGCAATAGGCCGTCCAAAAACCGAAGCCCGTGCCCAGGAACAGGAACCCCACCCCCAGCAGGGCCAGGTTGATGATGGACATCAGCATGGCCGGGGACAGGGCCGGGATGGGGATGAGCCTGCCCAGGATGATGGAAAGGCCGCTGACGCCCCCGGTGGTAAAATTATTGGGGAATTTGAAAAAGTAAACCCCCAACGAGAGTAAAAACACCCCCGCGTTGATAACCAGGAATTTTTGTATGCCCGCCCTGCCCGGCCAAGGCAAGGCGCGGCGCTTAGGCGCTTCCTCTGCCATACATGGACCCCCCGTTTTAGCGGCTGCACCAGCCGCATTTTTTCATGGCTAAAAAAGATTTTACCATCCTTTGCCCCATTTTACAAGCCGTTTCCCAATAAAAAACAGCCGCGGCGCCCAAAAACGGGGCCGCGGCCATATAAATCTATAAAAACATTTTATTCGTCCGGCCCTCCCCTGCCCTTTTGCCGCCCGGCGTCACCCCCCAAAGGGCGCCCAGGGATGTTGAGGAGGCACAGCTCCAGGTTCAGGGTGGCCATAGCTGTTTTTGGTTATCCGCCCGCCGCCACAGGGCCTTTTACCGGATATGGCTTTCCAGGAACCGCACCGCCGCGCCGATGTCCCCCTCGGGGTCGTCGCCCACCTCCCGCTCGATGGTGAGGAAGCCAGAAAAGCCAATTTCGTACAAGGCCTTCAGGTAGTTGGGGAAATCCACGTCCCCTTCGCCCAGGGGCAGCTCGATGTAAGAGGGGTCGTTAAGCATTTCCGCCTCTACCATGCCGTACAGCACCTCTGGGTCGCGGACAGCCAAACGGCGGCCATCCTTGGCGTGGGTGTGGACGATGTAGTCTTTTAAGGTGTACACAGCCTGTACCGGGTCGTCGCCGGTAACCATGACAAAGTTGGCGGGGTCCAGGTTCACGGCCACGCCGGTGGAATGGAGCCCATCTAGGAACCCCTTCAGGGTGGCGGCCTTTTCCGGGCCGGTCTCGATGGCGAAATGGGCCCGCATCCCGTCCGCATAGGCCGCCAGCTGGCCGCAGGCCTCCTGCATGACGGCATAGCGGGGGTGGGCCGGGTCTTCGGGCACCACGCCGATGTGTGTGGTGACCACGTCTGTTTCCAAATCTTTAGCAAGATCCAGGATACGCTTGGACTGCTCGATAAGCCCAGGGTTCAGCTCCGGATTTACAAAGCCTTTGCCCAGGTCGCCGCACAGGGCGGAAACCACCAGGCCGTGGTCTTTGACGGCTTTCAGGAACTCCCGCCGCTTCTGGGCGTCCATCTGCTCCGGGGACATCTCCCCCCGGGTGGCGTACACCTGGATGCCCTTGGCCCCCAGGGCCGCGGCCTTGTCCAGGGCGGTGAGCATGTCGGTGCGGAAAGAATCCAGCATTACGCCGATAGAAAAGGGATACATAACGGTTCTCCTTATCAGTTGTTTTTTATAGTTGTCTTTTGTGCGCTTCCAGGAACGTGCGCAGCGGGCGGCGCACAGGCGGGCTGATCTGCCCCTCTTCTGGGACAGCGTCCATATCGAACCATTTCAGGTTCCGGACCTCGCTTTCCTGGGCTTTCAGTTCCCCGGAAAAATCACTGCTGGTAAAAACAATGTCGATGATATCCACCTCGTTGCCGTCCGGGTAGACATGGTGCAGGTCCGGGCCGGAGAACACGCCAAACAGTTCCAGGGAATGGACGGTAAGCCCTGTTTCCTCCAAAGTTTCCCGCTTGGCCGCTTCCTCTACGACCTCCCCCAGTTCAATCCTCCCGCCAGGATATCCCCAGCATTTGTTGTCCTGCCGCTGCTGCAATAAGATCCTGTTATCCTTGTAAACGATAACGCTGGCTCCGGTAAGCTGGAATTTTTTTGGCATCATAAAACCTCCCATGGATCTTTAACCGTTCAAAACAATCTCCCTGTGCTGCTCGGAAGAGTCGTAGATAGCCTGCATCATCTGGGCGGTGACGATGACGGTGTCGATGTGGCTGGGCAGCTTCTTGCCGGTCTTCACGCAGTCCACAAAAGCGTCTATCTCGTTCTGGAACATGTCCCGTGTGGTGTACTGGGGGGTGAACTCCACCAGCGCGCCGTTCTCTACGGTGTAAAGGGTAAACTCCTTGCCATATTGCAGGCGGATGCCGCCCTTGTCCCCCATGAAGTCGATGTAGCGGTCCTCTACGCCAATGTTCTGGGCCCAGGCGCCGTTTAAGGTGATGACCGGGCCGGAGGTGCGGATCAGGCCGGTGACAGAGTCGTCCACGTCGTACACGCCGTCATACTTGGGCGGGCCCGCCCACATGTCCTTATAGACGTAATTTTCCATGTCCTTGCCCAGCTTGCAGAAAGCCTCGCCGGTAACGGTATGGACCGTGGGGTCGCCGCAGCAGTACATGACGATATCCAGGTAGTGCACGCCCCAGTCGATGAGGGCGCCGCCGCCTGCTATGGCCTTGGTGGTGAACGCGCCGCCCAGGCCGGGGATGGAGCGGTGGGCCCGGAAGCTGACGTATACATGGTGGATATTGCCCAGCCTGCCGGAGTCGATATATTCCTTGATGCGGTTGACGCCGTCGTTAAATCGGTTCACCACGCCGATGTTCAGCACCTTGCCTGTCTCGTGCTGGACCTTCTGCATCTCCAGGGCTTCGGCATAGGTACGGGCGGCGGGCTTTTCGCACAGCACATTTTTCCCGGCCCGCAGGGCGTCCATGGCGATGACCGGGTGCATATCGTTGGGCGTGCAAACGGACACAGCCTCGATCTCCGGGTCGGCCAGCACATCATGATAATCTGCCACAGCCGTGCCGCAGCCGTACTCCTTCACGGCCTTTTCGGCACGTTCCGGGATGATGTCGCAGAAATACTTAATTTCCGCTTCCGGGTTTTTCATGTAGGACGGGATATGGGCGGCGTTTGCAATGGTGCCGCAGCCAATGACAGCAACTTTCATAGGGCACTCTCCTTAATTCTTAATTTAAGTTTGAGGGTGTATGGCTTCCGTGGGGCTTTACGGTGATTATACCCTACCTTGCCCGCATTTGCAATGCAGATTTCACAAAAATTTGCCCTCTGTTCTTTTTGATATTTGCAACACCATGCCAAGTGTGGTACAATGGGGAAAATATGCAGGACCATGAAAAGGAGGCCATTTATGAACGAGACCATTCGCGTACTGATGCAGCGGAAGTCCGTACGCCAGTTTGAAAAAAAGGACATCCCCGCCGACGTCAAGCAAGCCATCCTGGAGGCGGCCATGCGGGCCCCCACCGCCGGGAATTCCATGCTCTATTCCATTTTGGACATCACCGACCAGAAGCTGAAAGACCTGCTGGCTGAGACCTGCGACCACCAGCCCTTCATCGCCACCGCCCCCCTGGTGCTGGTGTTCTGCGCCGACTACCGCCGCTGGTACCGGAAGTTCCTGCAGGCTGGCTACGACGCGCCCAAGCCCCGCCTAAGCGACTTCATCCTGGCCACCAACGACACCGTCATTGCCGCCCACGCCGCCTGCGTGGCGGCGGAAAGCCTGGGGGTGGGCTCCTGCTACATCGGCGATATCCTCGAGCAGTGGGAGACCCATCAGGAGGTTTTCGGCCTGCCCGAGTATGTGGCCCCGGTATCCATGCTGGTGTTTGGCTATCCCACCCAGATACAGAAGGACCGCAAGCAGACCAGCCGCTTCCCCCAGAAGATGATCGTCTTTGAGAACGGCTACCACGACCTGACGGAAGAAGAGCTGGACGAGTATTACGACAACGAAAAAGCCATCGCGTTCTGCAAGCGGAAGTACACCTCGGACTTTGCCCTGGAAATGGAGCGTTCGTCTAAAGAGATCCTGAAAAACTGGATGGGCGAGTAATGCGGGTTTGAAAACAGGGGAACGCCGTTTTTGGGGGAACAGAAGGATAGAGGGGGCTTCCACGCGGGGGATACCCATTTTCACCTGAAACCCTATTGGCGGTTTCCCAGGCAAGTGTTGGAAAGGCAAAAAGGGCCGCGCCGCAACGGGGGCACCCCCCGGTATGGCGCGGCCCTTTTCCGTATGCCCGCCTCCCGGCTTTTAGAAAAGGGAAAGCTGCTGGGCAGGGCGCTGGCGCATAGGGACCCGGCCCCGTTCTAACAGGCCGGATGGCAGCCCTTCTAGAAACGGCGAGGGCTCGCCCGGGGCCAGCAAGACCAGCTCCTCTTGGGCGCGGGTCATGCCCACATACAGAAGACGGCGTTCCTCCTCCAGGTTTACAGGCTCCCGGCCTGATTCCAAGGGCATTGCCCCCTGCCGCAGCCCCGCCAGGAACACCACGGGGAATTCCAGCCCCTTGGCCCCGTGCAAGGTGCCCAGCCGCACCGCCCCAGAGGCGTAAGCCTTGCCGGAGGCGCGCGCCAGGTCCCCCTCCTCCCCCAACAAAAGGGCTTCCAGGAACTGGCCCATGTCCGGGTAAAACGCCCCCATGCCCTTCAGCTCCCGCAGGCCAGGGGCGTTTTGCCACTGCTGGGCCCAGCTTTCCAGCAGCTTTTCCGGCCTCTCCCCCAGGCGGGGCAAATAACCCCTGGCCGTAGACAGGAACGGGCCCAGCGGCTCTATCCCCGCCAGCCGGCCCCCCAGGGCTTCCAGGTCCCCTTGGGGGATCCCCCCGCAGCTAGCGGCTGCCTGTGCCCGGTAAGGCGCGGGGCAGCCCCACAAAAGGGAAAGGCAGCTGTCCAACGCGGCGGCGTTGGAAAAATCCAGCAAGAACTGGAAAAAAGCCAGGCAGCCCCGCGCGGCGGCCCCTTCCAGCATATCCCCACGCCCGGCTACCATACAGGGGATGTCGTCGTGGCGCAGGCACCTCTCAATAAGCTCCAGCTGGCGGCGGGTACGGCACAATACCGCTATGTCCGAAAAGGCCCGGAAGCCGCCCCGCTGGCTGGCGCCCAGCATGTCCACGCCCCCGGCCATGGCAGCCACCTCCTTGGCAATGAACACGGCCTCGGAAAATTCGTCCTGGGCAGCCAGCAGCCGCACTTTCGCCCCATGGGCGCGCTGGGCTAAAAGCTTCCGGGGCCCGCCGGGATTGTGGGAAACAGCCGCTAAGGCACTGCCCAGTATCTCGGGGGTCGAGCGGTAGTTCCGGGTTAGGCGCACAGTCTCCAGGCTGGGGATATCCTGCCCCAAACGTTGAAAGCAGTCCCCTGCCGCACCCCGGAAGCCGTAAATGGACTGGTCCGGGTCGCCGATGACAAAAAGCCCCTTGCCGCCTTTTGCCCAATGGAGAGCCAGCTGGTACTGGGCCTGGTTGCAGTCTTGGAACTCGTCCACCAACAGGTATGTAAAAGGCCGGCGGTCTGCCGGTTCCGCTTCCAGGGCCTGCAGCAGTAGGTCGTCAAAATCCAGCCGGCCGCCCAAAAGGGCCTGGTACGCTTCCCGCAGCTCTGGCGTGACAGAGGCATCCCGGGGCGGCTGGCCGCCCTTGGCCCGGGAAACCTCCTGCAGGAACCGCCGGGGGGATACCTTCAGCCCGCGGCCTTCCAGCAACTGCCGGGCCAGGGCCAGGGCTTCGCTCTCGCCAACCAGGGCGGGCCTGCCGGCCTGCTGCCAGCAGATGCTGTGGAAGGTGCCGATGGTCATGGCCCCGGCGGCCCGGGCCCCCAGCCGGGCGGATAGGCGCTGCCGCAGTTCACCGGCCGCCTGGTTGGTAAAGGTGACGGCGGTGATCTCCCGGGGCTTGGCGCCCCGCTGTGTGATGAGCCACTCTACCCGGTCGGTAAGGGTCTTGGTCTTCCCGGCGCCCGGCCCGGCTATCACGGCCACGGCAGGCCCTGGGGCCCCGGCGGCGTCCTGCTGCTGGGGGTCGGGAGGGAACGCCGTCCCCTTGTCTTCTGCTTCCCGCGCCCGCCGGGAAGCAGCGGGCCTTTTCCGGGCCGCCTGCTTCCCCTGGGGCTTATACAGGGAAAACAGGGAAGTCTGGCCCTCCAGGGCCTCCTGTTCCGCCGGGGTAAGCAAAACCACCGATCCAAACTGCCCGTCAAACCCGGCCCGGCGCTCCACCTGGCCCCGGCGCAGCCGGGCAATGCCCTCGGCCACGGCGGGGCCCGCCGCCCGCCCAATATCCTTTAGGGAGGCTTCCCGCAAAATAGTGAACTCTGGCCCCAGCTCTTGCAGCATATGCTCATAACAGGCCTGCACCTTTTTGCTGGATTCGGAATACCCACAACAGGAGGCGATCACCTCTGGCAGGGGGGCCAGGCTTTCAAAAGGCTTGGCCCCGGCTGGTCGGAAGCCTTCTTCCCGGTCGGCCAGGTCTTCTACCCGGTGCTCCACCCCAATGGTCAGCTTTTTCCCGCACACGGGGCACAGGCCGGCCAGCGCCTCCGTCTCCCCGGGGGACAGGCATACGCCGCAGTTCCGATGGCCGTCCAGGTGGTATTTGCCCTCTTCCGGGAAAAATTCCAGCGTACCGGCAAAGCCCGCGCCTGTCTCGATGGCCCGTTTCAGGCTGGGATAGGAAAGGGGTCCCTCCAGCAGATTCCCCTCCCGGCCCAGTTTTTGGGGGGAGTGGGCGTCGGAATTGGACACCAGGGTGTACTTGTCCAGCTGGGAGACCCGCCAGTTCATAGGCGGGTCTGAGGAAAGGCCGGTTTCTAGGGCGTGTATCCCCCCGGCCATGTCCCCAAAGCACTCCTCCACGGTAGAAAAGCCGGAAAAAGCCCCAAACAGGGAGAAGTGGGGCGTCCAGATGTGGGCGGGGATGAAAAGGGCGCTGGGGCAGGCGTCTAAGGTGATTTCCAGCAAGTCCCGGCAGTCCAGGCCCAAAATAGGACGGCCGTCCGAATGGAGGTTCCCAATGGCCTCCAGCCGGGCGGAAAGCCTGCGGGCCGCGTCGAAATCTGGCAAAAGGATCACGTTGTGCACCTTGCGCACCTTGCCGTCCTTTTTATAGATAGAGCTGATCTCCCCGGACAGCACGAACCGGACCGCCCCGCCGCCCGGCCCCCCTTCTAACCCCAAACCGGGCCGCAGGGTGAAAAGGCCCTCTTCGGCAGGGACCAGCTGCTCTTCCAACTCGGCGCGCCAGGCCGGGTGCGTGAAGTCCCCCGTGCCCAGAAGCCCGATGCCCTTTTTCCGGGCCCAAAGGTCCAGATGGGGCGCGTCGCAGTCCCGGCTGGTGGCACGGGCAAAGCGGGAATGGATGTGTAGGTCGGCGATATACATAAACAGACGCCCTCTTTCATAACAAAATCGGGAAGGGCTGGGGCCGCCGCACAAGGCGCGCTATGCCGGGCCCAGGCCTTCCAAAAGCCGCCCCTCCACTTCCTCGAAGCCCAGCCGGGCGATGGTATCGGAAAAGCGTTCCCCTGGCCGGCCCTGGCCGCGGAACAGGCACAGGGCCCTGCGCGTGACCTCCAGCACCTGGCCCTCCTGAAGGAACAGCCTGCCCAACGGGCGGCCCCGGGCCGCCTTTTTACCCCACCGCCCGCCGATATACACCCGGTATCCGCTTGTATAAGCCTCGACTGCATGGAACGGGCACTTACCCAGGCAGCGCCCACAGCGGCTGCACTGGCCGTCGTCTATGGAGACCTTGCCGTTTTCCAGCCTCGGCGCCTGCATGGGGCAGTTTTTTTGGACCTGGCATACCTTGCACCCCCGGCATTTGTCCAGGTCCAGCAGCGGTACCCGCTGGCCCACCACGCCCAGGTCGTTCAGGTCAGGCTTCAGGCAGTTGTTGGGGCAGCCTCCCACAGCTATTTTGAATTTATGGGGCAGCTTGGCCCCGTCCTCCCCCCAGAAAAAAAGCCGCTGCATCTCCTGGGCCAGCCCGTATACGTCGATAAGCCCATATTGGCAGGTAGTCCCCTTGCAGCAGGCAATGGGCCGCACCTGGGCCCCGGCGCCCCCTGTCTCCAGCCCAGCTTTCCCCAGGAAATCCCGCATGGGCTGGATATCCTCAAAAGGCACGCCCTGCACTTCCAAAGTCAGGCGTGTGGTAGCGGCCACCTCACCACTGCCAAAGCGGCGGGACGCCTCGGCAATGGCGGCAAGCTCGTCGGCAGAGACCTTTCCACAGCGGGTGATGACCCGCCCGTTGAAACGGTCGGGGGTATTCTTGTCCCAAAAAAAGCCCAGCGCCTTTACACGTTTGACCTCTTCGGGGGGGAGTGCGGCGGTTTTGCTTTCAAATCGCATAAAAATTTCCCATCCTTTGCTTTTTGGAGTATATATAATGGCCCTATACCCTATAGCATGGTACCGCAGGCCCCCGTCTATGCAAAGGGCCCCATCCCCTTGGCGTTCTTACGCGCCGATATGTCTATTATACGGCGTCCCCCCGCCTTGTCAATAGCCTGTTATCCCCGGCGCCGTATGCCCCTTTGCAAAAAGGCTGTTGACAAGCGGGGGCGGATGTGGTATAGTGTAGAAGCTGTCCAGACCAAAGACAGCAGGTACAGCGTCTGCGCTGTGTAAACGGAGCGTCCGGCCTGCCGAGGGAACGATAAGCGTTGTTTTGGATTATATACCATAATAGCGTCTTTTTCTGCGTGTTTTGCGCCTTTCCGCGGCTTTTCCGGGGAAAGGCGTTTTTTGTACTTTTAATTTTGGATCCCATTCATCGGAGGTGAATCGAATTGCCCAGCGAGAAGATTCTGGAACAGAAGCAGCAGCAGGTGGCCGCCCTTACCGAGGCTTTTAAAAAGGCCAACGTGGGCGTGCTGGTGAACTACAGCGGCATCACTGTGGAGAAGGACACCAAGCTGCGCAAGCAGCTGCGCGAGGCTGGCTGCCAATACAAGGTAGTCAAGAACACCATGCTTTCCCGTGCCTTTCAGGAGGCCGGCATCGAGGGCCTGGACGAGCAGTTGACCGGCACCACCGCTATCGCTTTCAGCGAGAACGGCTATACCGAGGCCCCGAAGATCCTGTCCGATTATGCCAAGGACAATGATAATTTCCAGGTAAAGGCCGGCTTCATTGACGGCGGCGCCGTGGACGCTGCCAGCATAGACGCCCTGGCCAAGCTTCCCCCCAAGGAGGTATTGGTGGCCCAGGTATTGGGCGGCTTGAACGGCCCCATCCAGGGCTTTGCCAACGTGTGCAACGGCGTGATGCGCGGCCTGGTCATCGCACTGAACGCTATCGCGGAAAAGCAGAGCGCGTAAAACGCGCGGACCGAAACCAAACATTATAACTTTTGGAGGTATTTACCATGTCTGAGAAAGTAACCAACCTGATTGAAGAAGTAAAGTCCCTCACGGTCCTGGAGCTCTCCGAGCTGGTTAAGGCCCTGGAGGAGGAGTTCGGCGTATCCGCCGCTGCCCCCGCCGCCGTTGCCGTGGCCGCCCCTGCCGCCGCTGCCCCCGCCGCCGAGGAGAAGACCGAGTTTGACGTGATCCTGAAGTCTGCTGGCGCCAACAAGATCAACGTCATCAAGGTCGTGAAGGAAGTTACCGGCCTGGGCCTGAAGGAAGCCAAGGCTTTGGTAGACGAGGCCCCGAAGCCCGTGAAGGAAGGCATCTCCAAGGACGACGCCGAGGCCCTGAAGGCCAAGCTGACCGAGGCCGGCGCAGAAGTCGAGGTCAAATAAGAAGACCTGGCTGTACAATGAGGCCGGTAGGGCAAGAGCCCTACCGGCTTTCTATATTTTATGCTATGGCCGGTACAGTTTGACCCAATTGGGGGCTTTATGGGGGGAGGGCCGCTATGTTGGCCCTCCCTCCTGTAAGGGGGCAGCCGGCAAGACGCCAGCCGGAAAATGTGGTTTTGCATGTTACGCAGCTATATGGGGGCTTGCTTTCCCGGGACCGATATTATATACTGGAAGAAAACACAGAACCGCTGGCCAAGGAGGGATCTTCTGTGAACGAACAGTTTGGAGCGGTGGTGGTGGCCGCTGGGAATTCAACCCGGATGGGCGGGGCAGGCTCGAAGGTCTTTGCCATCTTAGGTGGCAAGCCGGTGCTGCGCTGGTCTTTAGAAGTGCTGGACGCCTGCCCGCTGATAGGCGAGATATGTGTCGTTTGCCGGGAGGAAGACATGGACATGGCCTGGAAGGCTGCCAGCGGCTTGACCAAGCCCGTGCAGGTGGCGGCCGGGGGGCCGCAGCGGCAAGATTCCGTTTGGAACGGCGTACAGGCCCTGGACGAGGGCTGGGGATATCTGCTGGTACATGACGGGGCGCGGCCGCTGGTTACAACAGAGGCCGTGGAAGCCGTATGCCGGGAGGCCCTGCGGTATGGTGCGGCCACAGCGGCGGTACGGTCGAAAGACACCTGCAAGCTGGCCGCGGACGACGGCTTCGTGGCTTCTACCCCCCCGCGGGAGCGGCTGTGGGCCGTGCAGACCCCCCAGGCCTTTGAACGGGAAATGTACCTGTACGCCCTGCGCCGGGCCCAAAAGGAAGGGCAGTTTTGTACAGACGACTGCCAGCTGATCGAATGGGCGGGGGGCCAGGTGAAGCTGGCAGAGGGCAGCTACCGCAACCTGAAGCTGACCACGCCGGAGGATGTGGCAGCGGCGCAGGGGCTGTTAGGCTTTGGCATAGGACAAAAGGAGGGGTATCCCATGCGCATTGGATATGGGTATGACGTACACAGGCTGGCTACTGGCAGGCGGCTGGTGCTGGGGGGCGTGGAGGTGCCTTTCCAGATGGGGCTGCTGGGCCACTCGGACGCAGACGTATTGACCCATGCCGTAGCGGACGCCTTGCTGGGCGCGGCGGCATTGGGGGATATCGGCCAGCATTTCCCGGACACCGACCCCCAGTTTTCCGGGGCAAACAGCCTGGCCCTGCTGCGGGAGGTGTGCCGCCTGGTGCGGGAGGCCGGGTACTCCATTGGGAATATCGATTGCACCTTAATTGCCCAGAAGCCCAAGGTCTCCCCATATACCGGGCAGATGCGGGAAAACCTGGCGGCCGCCTGTTCGGTGGAGGTGGGGCAGGTGAACGTGAAAGCCACCACCGAAGAGGGCATGGGCTTTACGGGCGCGGGGGAAGGCATGGCGGCCTCGGCGGTATGCTTGCTGGCAAAGGCTTGAATCCCCCTTCTTTTCCCCATCGGCTTGTAAAGCGGGGCGGTTTGCGGTACAATAAAAGCCAGCCCCCATTGTGCGGGGCAAATTCTGCAAAAGGAGCGGTGCAAGATGCGTATAGCGGTTACGTATGACAATGGGCTGGTTTTCCAGCACTTTGGCCATACCAAGCAGTTCCAGATCTTTGACGTACAGGACGGGCAGGTTGTGAAGGAAGAGATTGTCCCAGCCGGGGACAGCGGCCATGGGGCCCTGGCCGGTTTCCTGAAAGGCCTGGGCGTAGACGCGCTTATCTGCGGCGGCATCGGCATGGGCGCCAAAAACGCCCTGGCCCAGGCAGGCATTACACTGTATGGCGGCGTAAGCGGCCAGGCCGGCCAGGCCGTGCAAGAACTGCTTGCGGGCAGCCTGCAATATTCTGGAGAGGCCAACTGCGACCACCATGGCCACGGCCACGGCGCCCAGTGCGGCGGAGGGGGGCATACTTGCGGGCACACCTGCCACGGGTAAACGTGGGATAGCTGGGCATAGAAGGCAAAGGCCCCCGCCGGTGCCACGATACCCCCTGCCTTCTAAAATTCCAGTGCCGCCATGGAAATTTCCTTGTTGAAATTCCTTGCAGGGCGTAGTACAATACAATATATAGACCCCATATATAAGGAGGAGTTTCCAATGAAAGTTATGGTAGAGACCTCTGCCCACCATGTCCATGTTTCCGACGCAGACCTAAAGACCCTGTTTGGCGAGGGCGCGGCCCTGACCAACAAAAAAGACCTTTCCCAGCCCGGGCAGTTTGCCTGCGTGGAAAAGGTAGAGGTAGTAGGGCCCAAAGGCTCTATGTCCATGTCGATTTTAGGCCCCACCCGCAAGGAGACCCAGGTGGAGATTTCCCTGACTGACGCCCGCAAGCTGGGCGTTACCGCCCCCATCCGGGAATCTGGCGACCTGGAGGGCACCCCTGGCTGCACCTTGAAAGGCCCCGCTGGTGAAGTCACCCTTGAGAAGGGCGTAATCGCCGCCAAACGGCACATCCATTTCGCCCCGGCCGAGGCCCAGGAAGCCGGTGTGGTGGACAAGCAGATCGTCTCCGTCAAGGTGGAGTATAACGGCCGCAGCTTGACTTTCGGCGACGTAGTATGCCGTGTAAACCCCGCCTACGCCCTGGCCATGCACGTGGATACGGACGAATCCAACGCCGCCGCCCTGCCCGGCACGGTGGATGGGGAAATCATCCTGTAAACTTGCCCTTTACATAAGGGAAGCCCCTGCCAGTGCGGCGGGGGCTTTTTTTGCTTTTTACCAGTCTTTTTCCTGGCCGGGAAACCTTTCGGGGTAAAAAAATAATTCTGGCGAAATAGAATAAATGCCCGCAAGTTTTTTCAGCGTCTCGATATCGGGAAGCACCCTGGCCGTCTCATAGTAAGAGTATGTGGGGCGGCTTACATGCAGCAATGTGGCAACTTCCTGCTGGCTGAACCCCCGGCTGAGACGCACTTCTCGAAGCATTCTTGCCAAATCGCTTTTAAAATTCGCCATATGTCGCCTCCCAAAAACAATAAAGTTTTTTATCTATATATCTTTAATATAGTATACCGCATATTTCATGGTATTGTCAACCTATATTTACTCATCTTTGAAATAAAGTAAAAAGGGTGCCATCCATGAAAATTTATTTATACAATGGGAAGTGCAATGCCTGCGGGCAGGCCATATATAAGCTGCGGCAAGAAAAAGGGATCACCCAAAACCAGCTTGCCGCCAAAATGCAGGTGGAAGGTGTCCCTTTGGAACAAGTTGCCATCAGCCGTATCGAAAGCGGGAAGCGCGTTGTGGCCGATTATGAGCTGCGGGCGCTGGCCAGGGTTTTCGGCGTCAAAATGGAGGAGCTGCTGGAAGATGTGGCAGACACGTAAAGGGGCCCCCGCGGCGGCGGGGGCCCTGCTTTTTTTATGCTTCGTCCAGGTAGACGCTCACCTTCAGGATCGTCTCGTTCTGGGCAGAGAGGTACGCCGGGGAGCAGCGCACTTGCGCAAAGAAGCCTTCCCCCGCGTTGCCCTGCCGCAGCACGCCGGTAAAGTGCCGGTTGGCCTCGTTGGGCTCATAAATCACATCTAAATGCAGCTGGTAATACCCGCCCTGGGGGTTGGGGTACTGCCGCACCAGCGTAAAAAAGAACAGTTCGATACCAGTGAAATCATCCGTAACCGTCTCAAACAGCAGCGTATCGTCTTCGCTGCCCACAGGGATGCGGCACATCTCTTCAAAGGCGTCCACCAGCCCCGCAAGGGGCATGGGCTGGTCTGTGGCTTGGTCTAAAAAGGCAAAGGCTTCCTGGTTTTCCATAATAGGCCCTCCTGGTATTTTTTGCATATCCAAATAGACAACAAACGCGCCGGGCTGCCTTTACTGCTGGCTGAACTCCGACAGCAGAAGGCCCTGGTTGTGCTCTAGGGCCCAGGTTATGCTCCATCGGTTAGCGAACAGCAGCAAAAAGCGCCCCCGCATGTCCTGCACCTTTTTTGTGTCGCTGGTCAGGTTCAGCTTTTTCAGGTCCAGCTCGTCTAAGCCCTCGTTGTCTATCCAACGGATGAACGAATAGGGCAAGGAAGACATGATGACGTCCACGTTATACTCGTTCTCCATGCGGTACTGGAACACATCGAACTGCAGGGTGCCCACCACCCCCACGATGACCTCCTCCATGCCGGCGCCGATTTCCTGGAAGATCTGGATAGCGCCCTCCTGGGCGATTTGGGTGGCGCCCTTTACAAACTGCTTGCGCTTCATGGTGTCTTTTTGCCGCACCAGGCTGAACAGCTCTGGCGCAAAGGTGGGGATACCCTCGAAGCGCACCTTTTTACCCGGGGCGCACAGGGTGTCGCCAATGGAGAAAATGCCCGGGTCGAACACGCCGATAATGTCCCCGGCATAGGCCTCTTCGATGATCTCCCTGCTTTGGGCCATCAGCTGCTGGGGCTGGGAAAGCTTCACCCTGCGGCCGCCCTGGACATGTTCTACTTCCATGCCCTTTTCAAATTTCCCGCTGCAAATGCGGATGAACGCAATGCGGTCCCGATGGGCCTTGTTCATGTTGGCCTGTATCTTGAACACGAAAGCGGAGAAACCGCTGTCAAAGGGGTCGGCGATGCCAGCGGCAGTGGCCCGGGGCAGGGGCGGGGTAGTCAGCCGCAGGAATGCCTCTAAAAAGGGTTCCACGCCGAAGTTGGTCAGGGCGGAACCGAAAAATACCGGCGAGAGCTTCCCGTGGCGCACCTTTTCCACATCGAACTCGTAACCGGCCCCATCCAAAAGCTCCACGTCGTCCCGCAGGGTCTGGTACAGGGCCTCCCCCACATTTTTCTCCAGTTCCGGGTCTTCCAGGCTGAAATCTTGCTCCTCCACCTCCCGGCGCCCGGCGTTCTCCCCTTCGGGCCGGAACATCAGCACCTGGCCCCGTTCCCGGTCGTACACGCCTTTAAAATCCACGCCGGAGCCGATGGGCCAGTTCATGGGGTAGGTGCCGATGCCCAGCTCTTGCTCGATCTCCTCCAGCAAGTCGTAGGGGTCCTGGGAATCCCGGTCCATCTTGTTGATGAAGGTGAAAATGGGGATATCCCGCATAACGCACACCTTGAACAGCTTGCGGGTCTGGGCCTCCACGCCCTTGCTGGCGTCGATGACCATTACCGCCGAGTCGGCGGCCATAAGGGTGCGGTAAGTGTCTTCTGAAAAGTCCTGGTGGCCGGGGGTATCCAGGATGTTGATGCAGTAGCCGTCATACTGGAACTGCATGACAGAGGAAGTGACCGAGATGCCCCTCTGTTTTTCAATCTCCATCCAGTCCGACACGGCATGGCGGGAATTGCGCTTGCCTTTTACCATGCCGGCCAAGGTGATGGCCCCGCCATAGAGCAGGAATTTCTCCGTTAAGGTGGTTTTTCCCGCGTCCGGGTGGGAGATGATGGCAAAGGTCCGGCGGCGGGTGATCTCATCTTTATAAGCAGGCATATAGCAGCCATCCTTTCCAAAAAAATAGAGGTATTGCGGTCCTGTGCAGGATGGGGTATCAATGGCGCACAAAAATGCCTTCTTTCTTTTATGATATCTCAAGTTTTTACAGTATACCATATTCCCGGCGGCCTTGCAAGGGAGAAAAACATCCCGCGGCAAAAAGAAAAGAAGGGCTGAGAAATCTCAGCCCTTCTTTTAGGAGCGCAAGGGGACGTTAAAGGTTTTCAAAGCCAAAGTCAGCCAGGCTGAAGCCGATGTTGCCAAGATTGGAATCCCATAACACGATGGCAAGCCTGGTAGAAACATTCGCCAGCTCTTTCGCAGTCGTAATATCCACATCCGGACCAGAGTTTTTGACAAAGTCAAGTTCTGTATCCAGCGTGTAGGTTTCAGGGGAGATGTCCGCTCTCATAGCATAATCTACATCTTCAATTGTAACGATGAAAACCACTGGGTTGTCAACCGCAGACTGGCTAAGGTCATAATACATCCCTACAGCCGTGGTGCCGCTTTCATAGATGCCCACATCCATAAACATCAGCCGCTTCTCCGCTTCCCGGTATGTGACCCTCCCCGTATGGTCAAGGCCATCGCCGCTCTCCTGGACGTAAGAAATATATTTTTCCCCGTCGCTGTCGGTTTCCCCGTTCTCCGCAATATATTGGGCCAGCTGCTGGGGCCGGGAAACATCCGGGGTGGGGGTGGGGGTAGGGGTCGGCGTAGGAGTGGGGCTGGATTCAAAAGCGGTGAAGCCGAAATCGGCCAGGCTGAATCCCATCTCGGTCAGCTTCTGCTGCCAGGCCTGGAAGGAATCGCCAATTATTACGTCCGCCTCTTCCTGTACATCCTCTATAAAGCCATCCGGCCCTGCCAGCAAAACATACTCCAGCTGGTCGCCCGCATGGTACGTACTGGGGTCCAGGTGGGTCCCTATGGTGTATTCGGTCGTATCGTCCTTATATTCGATCTCGAAATAGGTCTCTACGGTATCGTTCGCCTCATCTAGCTCATAGAACATGGATATGTATACGTTGCCCGCCTCTAAGGGGATCATATTGAAGAACATCAAAGCGCGGTTATCTGCGATATAGGCAACCTCGCCGTAATGGTCCAACCCATCCATGGTGTACTCATACTCTACATACTTGTCCCCGCCGCTGTCGGCCTTCCCGTTCTGCTGGATATAATCCACTACCTGCTGGACACGGTCCTCGCTGGGGGGCGGCGTGGGGGTTGGAGTTGGGGTAGGGGTGGGTGTGGGCGTCGGGGTAGGCGTAGAGCCCGCCGGCAGGTTCCAATAGCGCACCAACACAGAGGCGGCCGCGCTGCGCTGGGTGTTGCCCAGGGGGTCAAAGGTCCCGCTGCCTGTGCCGGAAACCACGCCCATGGTCTTGCAGGTATATACGGCGTTCTGCGCCCAGTCTGCAATCTTGTTATGGTCGGGGAAACGGTCTACCGTGCCAAGCGTCGTATCTTTCCCCTGGTACTTGGCCAGATTTACCAGCACCACGCACATCTCCTGGCGGGATATATTGTCTAAAGGACGGAACTTGTTGTTAGAGCCTTTCATCAGGCCGGTCTGCTTCATCCAGGCCGCGGCCTTGGTGTACCACTGCCCTGGGGCCACGTCCGCGAAGGGCTGGGTGTTCTTCAGGCTGTCCGGCGCCTTTTCGGGCAGCACATTGGAAATGGCCACAGCGAACTCCGCCCGGGTCAGGTTGTTATAAGGCATGAAGTTGCCCACATTGTTGCCCGCAAAGATCCCCAGCTGGGCGGCCTCCTCCACAGCCTTATAGAACCACTCGCTGCGTTTCACGTCCGGGAAGCGCAGGGGTGGGTAATCCTGGCCGATGTACTCGTAAGCGTTGCCGTTTTTCGTGGGGAAACGCAGCACGACCCGGTCCAAATCCTCGTCCTGATAGTAGAAGGGGTTCTCTTCCACGTGGTCTTCCTGCTGGTTGAAGGGCTGCCCATCCACCACAGTCTTGGAGCCAATGAGGAAATAGTCGTAGCTTATGTTGTTGTCGTCGCTGTCGTCCCAGGTCACGTCCAGGTTATACCATTCCTCGTCGTCCATGCGCACGTTGTTCCACATGTGGGTCTCGCTGGAAGGGAGGGCGCAGGGTATGCCCATTTGGTCCATGACCACCTTGAAAGCTTTGGAATAGCCGTCGCACACAGGCTGATATGTGCCCGCCTCGTCATAGAAAAGGCCGCTGAAAGCCGTATGGGAAAGGCTGGCCTCCAAGGCCGGGGCCGTCCCGTTGGCGGCGGCATAGTTATAAGAGTTGATCTCGGCCAGGAAATCATGCACCAGCTGCACCTGGGAATACCGGTCCCCCAGCTTGGCGGCCTCGTCGGCTATCAGCTTGCTGTTTTCCTGGATCAGCTCGTACATCTGCTTCTCCAGGCCATTGTAAGCAATCCGGAAGGAATAGGAGGTGCTGTCCACAGTAAGGGAGTTGCCATACCCGCCGCCGCCATAGCCGTACCGCATGTCCCCCACCCAGATGCGCTCGGGGTGGTCATACCGGACGGCGGTGATGGCCAGGGACATATCGGTATACAGGCTGCGCTCTATAGCCACAGAGCTGCCAGAAGGGATAAAGTTATTGCCCGCGTAAGTGCCTGTCATCTGCAGGCCCTGGATGCCGGGGATGGTCACCTGGATGCGCCGGTAGCCGCCGGAATCAGCGGCGCTGAGGATCCGGTCCAAGGAGATGCCCATCAAGGCGTCGTAACAAGCCCGCTGCCGGGTGTTCAGCTGGCTGTACATGGTGCCGTCTGTATCCAGCGAACGGGCCGCGCCGAACTGGGGGGCCTCGTTCAGGCCCAGCTCGCCGCCGTCGCCGCCCAGCCCGTCTTTGCTGACCTTCTCGTTGAGGGCCTGCCCGTCTTCGCTGCCGCGGATAACCCCATCCGCGTCCGTCTCGGGCTCATCTGCCTGGGGCAGGGGCTCGGCTTCCGCCAGGGCCTCTGCCAGGCCGCTTTCTTCGTACTGGGCCCGCAGGGCTTCCGCCAAAAACGCGCCCGCGCTTTCCTGGGCAGGCGCGTCTTGCGCCCATACGCTGAAGGGCATGGCCGCAAAAAGCAGCAGCGCCAGCAGCGCCGTCAGGATCCGTTTCTTTTTCAATGTAGGATACACTCCTTCCCCGCCCTGCCTTTCTACCTGGCATAGACGGTTTTTATATGATTGGGATGCTACATGTATTATGCCGCATTTTCGGGCCAAAGTCAATGGGGAATGTGGCCGCGCCTGGCAGGATTTTCGGGGGCGAACCATGAATTGTGTGTAAATTCTTTCCGTTTCCCTTGCAAAAACCTTTTGGGTGTGATACAATGTAACAGATTTGTAACCATTGTGTTGGTGGCGCCCTTACCTTTGGGCGGCTGTGCGCCAGCGTCCTATTTATCTGGATTGTGAGGGATTCCTTTGATGAAAAAATCTGTACCGTATACCAATAATAAGCGGCGGGGCCGCAGGCCCCTTTCTTTACTGCTCTTGCTGTTGGCGCTGTGGGCCTGTTGCCTGGCCCCTACCGCCCAGGCGGCAGGCCGCCCCACCAGCTTTGGCCTGGCCGAACACGGCATCATGGCCCATGCCCAGGGCTGGCTTTACCAATATGGCGGGAAGGGGCAGGTGGTAAACGGCGTACGCGTCTCAGACTGCGCCGGCCTGATCTACTCTTACTTTTCCGATATCGGCGTGGGGGGCTGCATGGGGGGGGCCACCAGCCAGGTAGAGCGCAACTGCGTCTTCTCCGGCACCATCCGCACCGAAGGCATCCCCAACATCCACGGCCTGGTGCTGACCATGCCCGATTATAATGACCCAGGCAGCGGCATATACGGCCACATCGGCATCTACATTGGCGACGACACCGCCGTGGACAACAGCGACACAACCTATAACATGCGCCGCCTGTCCGTCTATGCCCCCGGGCGGGACTGGAACGCCTGGCACCTGTTTGACAACGGCGTGCAATACCCCGTAAGCGGCTGGTATGCTTTCGACGGGAAGATGGTGCATTACAGCAATTACGAATACGACGTGAACACCACCATAGACGGCATCGCTATCAATGACGAGGGCTTTGCCGTGGGGCCCGGCGGCGGCTACCTGCCTGTAGACCAGTCCATCCTCAGCAGCTCTTTCACCAGCGCCTCTACGGTGCGGGGGTATCTGGCCGGGAAATACAGCGGCTATGACAACACCTACGAGCTTATTTACGGCGGCTCTGGCCCGGACGAAGAGAATTACAACGGCATCGTCACGGGCGCGGGGGTCAACCTGCGGGCCGCTGCCAGCACTGCCTCCGCCTCTGTAACGGTGCTACACCGGGGGGACCTGCTCACCATCCACAGCAGCGTGGAAGGGGACCTGGTTACCAGCGGGGGGCAGTCCACCTCCACCTGGTATTCTGTCACCACCGCCAGCGGCAAGGATGGGTACATATGCAGCCTGTTTGCTACTTACCGGGACAATACCCCGGACGCCCGGCCCCAAGCCCCCACCTTCTCCGTTGAAAACGGCGTCACCACTATCCAATGCGCCGACGAAGGCGTGGAGATACGCTTTACCACCGACGGCACCGAGCCCACAGCAGACAGCGAGCTGTATACGGGCTTCCTGTTTGAGACCGGCTGCACATACAAGGCCGTGGCCGTAAAGAACGGGCTTGTCAGCGACGTCTCTACAGCCACCGTGCTTTCCAGCGGGAAGCTGTTCACAGACCTTGCCTATGGCGATTGGTTTACCGGCTGGGTGGACAAGGCCGTGACATACCACCTGTTCAACGGCAGTGACAACTATACCTTCGGCCCTATGGACAACATCCAGCGGGGGCAGTTCGTGGTAGTGCTGGCCAACCTTTCCGGCGCGGACCTTTCCAGTTATGACGGCGCCACCGGCTTTACAGACGTGTCCCCCACCGCCTACTATGCCAGGGCCGTCCAGTGGGCCGTAGAGAACGGCTTTGCCAGCGGCGTGGGTGAGAACGCTTTCCGTCCTACCGACCCCATTACCCGGGAGCAGATGTGCGTGTTCATAGCCCGCTTCGGCCAGCTGCAGCCCCAAGAAGGGTCGATGGTCTTTGACGACCACAGTTCCATCAGTGCCTGGGCGCAGAACGCCGTATATGCCTGCCGGGACGCGGGGTTTATCAACGGCACCGGCGCCAATTCCTTCAACCCCATGGGCACAGCCACCCGCGCGGAAGCCTGCGTGGTCACGGTAAAGTACTACGAATCCTTGTACGCCAACCCCATCGGGCCTATCCAGCCGGCAGGCGCAGAGGAAGGCCAGGAAGCCCCCGCGCAGGACGGGGAAGCAGCTTTGTGGGGAACAGAAGCCCTTTATTAACCCGCATAAGCACCGGCAAATATCCCAGACTGGGCCTTGCCCGTATGAGCGCCCACGCACATCTTTGGGCGGGTCCCCGGTATCCCCTGTGAACATAATCCCCGCGGGTTTCCCCCCTATATTCGCCAAAATACGCAAGTACAGCTTATGTGAATAGGCCCTAGGAAAGGCGCGGCCCTGGCAAATACCGGGCCGCCTTTTTCTGGCTTTGCCCCTACCCTTTCATGATAGGGCCAACCCCCGGTTTGGTAAAGCCCATTATGGCAGGCAAGATTTCTTAAAAAAGGGGAGTTTTGCGATTCCCTGTTGACAAACAGGAGGCTGGGTGCTATAATAAAGCTTGTAAATTTTGCGCGAGTGCTGGAACTGGCAGACAGGCACGTTTGAGGTGCGTGTGTCTTCGACGTACGGGTTCAAGTCCCGTCTCGCGCACCAGGTTTTCCGCCGCGCTCTCACTGGTGTGAGGGCGCGCTTTTTTGTCTGCAACAGGCCGCCTCATTTTTCCAAGGGAGGCCTGTTGCAAAACTACAAGGGAAGGAGGGCGCGGCATGCTGCCCTTTCTCAAGAAAAACCCCGGCCCGGCCCCCGGGCCCATAGAATGTATGGTGGTGGGGCTGGGGAACCCTGGCCGCCAGTATGAAAGGACCCGGCACAACGTGGGATTCATGGCCATAGACCTGCTGGCGCAAAAGCATCATACGGAAATAAAACGGATAAAATATAAGGGGGTCACCGGGGAATGCCTGCTGGGTGGGAGGCGCACGCTGCTGCTGAAGCCCGGTACCTTCATGAACTTAAGCGGCCAATCTGTGCGGGAAGCGATGGCTTTCTATAAGCTTCCACCAGAACGGGTGCTCATCCTTTTTGACGACATCAACCTGCCCCCGGGGCGGGTGCGTATACGGCGCAAGGGCAGCGACGGCGGCCACAACGGCATGAAAAACATCCTGTACCTCAGCGGCTCTGACCAGTTCCCACGGGTGAAAATCGGCGTGGGCCAAAAGCCCCATCCCGCATACGACCTGGCTGACTGGGTACTGTCTCCGTTTACACAAAAAGACCTGGAAGCCCTCTCCCCCGCCCTGGAGAACACCTGCGCTGCCTGTGAACTTATCGCCAAGGGGGAGCTGGACAAGGCCATGAACCTGTACAATTAGGCCGGGCTGGAACCGCCGTTCCCCCCGCGTGGCCCGCTGTAAGGAAAAAGCCCTGTAAGCGGGCCTGGGGCGGTGTCCCAGATGATGGAGGCCTGAAAGGGAGGCACATTATGCATTTTATCTTCCATGCGCTTAAGCACTCGCCGGAATACGCAAACCTCTCCAAGTCTGTGGGGGCCGGGGCCCTGCCTGGGGCCGTCGCTGGGCTCTCCGGCATCCACAAGTGCGCGGCCATTGCCGCCTTATGCCAGGAAACAGGCCGCACGGCCCTGGTGGTTGCGGCCGACGAGGCTGAAGCCCAGCGTTTTGGCCAAGACCTGGCCGCTTTAGGGATGCGCCCAGTGCAATACCCCATCCGGGACTTCAACCTGCGGGACACGGCCGGGGCCTCCCACGAGTATGAACAGCTGCGCATCCACGCCCTTACCCAGCTGCAGGATGGGGAAAGCAACTGTGTCATTGCCTGCATCGACGCGGCCCTGCAATATACCTTGGGGCCAGGGGAGCTTGCCGCCCGGCTGTCCACCATTGAGCCCGGGGCGCAGATGGCCCCCGAGGGCCTACTGTCCGCTTTAGTCCGCTGCGGCTATACCCGTGAGGACCAGCTGGAGGGGCCGGGCCAGTTCTCCCACCGGGGCGGTATCGTAGACTTCTTCTCCCCCAGCGCCAAAGAGCCTGTCCGGGTGGAATTCTGGGGGGATGAGATCGACTCCGTCTCCTTTTTCGACCCAGCTACCCAGCGCCGCACCGAGCCCGCCGGGGCCGTGGCTTTGGCGCCCTGCGTAGAGGTGCTGCCAGAGAACCCCCTGGCGCTGGCCAAAAAGATTGAAAAGCTGGCGGCTTCCCTGCGGGGAAAGCGGGCCCCAAAGGCCCGGGAGGTCTTACAGGCCGAGGCCCAGAAGCTGCGGGACGGCCTGCACCTGGGCTCTATGGACAAATTCGTTTCCCTGGTATATGAAAGGCCCTCCACCCTGTTCGATTATTTCCCACCGGAAAACAGCCTGCTTTTCTTTTCAGAGGGCAATAAGCTGAAAGAGCGCATGCGCACCACCCTGTGGCAATGGGGGGAGGACCTGAAAGCCTACCTGGAGGAGGGCCTTCTGTGCAAGGGGCTGGACATGTACAGCGAAACTTGGGAATACGCCCTCTCCTATGCGGAACAAGCCCCCAGCCTGTTTTTGGACGTCTTTGCCCGGGGCAGCTACGAGGTGCCCATACGCACCCTTATAAACATGACGGCCCGGCAGTTCCCGGCCTGGGGGGGCGGGACAGAGTTGCTTGTAGAAGATTTGCAGGCTTTGCTTGCGCAAAAGCGGGCCTGCGTGGTGCTCTCCGGTACAAAACGCGCGGGCGAAGTGCTGGCCCAAGACCTGAAGCAGGCGGGCCTGCCCGCCTCTTATATAGACTCCCCCTCTACCTGCCAGCGGGGCACCGTCACCGTGACAGAGGGTTCCCTGTCCGCCGGGTTCGAGCTGCCCGACGCGGGCTTTGCCCTTATCACCCAAGGGCGGCTTCAGCCTGTGAAACGCAAAAAAACCAAACGGGACAAAAACAGCAAGGAGATCTCCTCCCTTTCCGAGCTGTCCCCCGGGGACTATGTGGTGCATGCCGCCCACGGCATCGGTGTGTTCGAAGGCATACACAAGCTGGAAATGAACGCCATTGTCAAGGATTACATCAAGGTCCGCTACGCCAAAAACGACACCTTATATGTGCCTGTCACCCAGCTGGACATGGTGTCCAAGTATATCGGCCCCCGGGAGGACGCGGGGGTAAAGCTGCACCGCCTGGGCGGCCAGGAATGGCAAAAGCAGAAGGCCCGGGTGCGGGCGGCTGTGAAGGACATAGCCAAAGAGCTGATCCAGCTGTACGCCCAGCGCATGCAGGAAAAGGGCTTTGCGTTCCCCCAGGATGGGGAGTGGCAGCGGGATTTTGAAAACCGGTTTGCGTTCGAGGAGACCGAGGACCAGCTACGGTGCATCAACGAAATTAAGGACGATATGGAGCGCCAATCCCCTATGGACCGGCTGCTGTGCGGGGACGTGGGCTTTGGCAAAACCGAGGTAGCCCTGCGGGCAGCCTTCAAGTGCGTTACCTCCGGCAAGCAATGCGCCATCCTGGTGCCCACCACCATTTTGGCCTGGCAGCATTACCAGACCATCTTAAAACGCATGGAGGGCTTCCCGGTTGACATCGAGCTGCTCTCCCGGTTCCGCAGCCCCAAGCAGCAAGATGAGATCTTGCGCCGGGTGAAACGGGGCAGCGTAGACATCGTGGTGGGCACCCACCGGCTGGTCTCCAAGGACGTGGGCTTCAAGGACCTGGGCCTGGTTATCATCGACGAGGAACAACGCTTCGGCGTAGCCCAGAAAGAAAAGCTGAAGGATCTGTGCAAGTCTGCCGACGTGCTTACCCTTTCGGCCACCCCCATCCCCCGGACGCTGAACATGGCCCTTTCCGGCATACGGGATATGTCCGTGATCGAAGAGGCCCCCCACGACCGCCACCCCGTACAGACCTATGTGCTGGAGTACGACCAGGGCGTCCTGAACGACGCTATCCGCCGGGAGCTGCGCAGGGGCGGCCAGGTATATTTCCTACACAACGACGTGGCTTCCATCCAGCGGGTGGCGGCGCGCATCCAGCAGAACATCCCCCAGGCCCGCATCGGCATCGGCCACGGGAAGATGAACGAAGAGGAGCTTTCCGAGGTATGGCGGCAGCTTCTGGACCACGAGATCGACATTTTGGTGTGCACCACCATCATCGAGACCGGCGTGGACGTGCCCACCGCCAACACCCTCATCATCGACAACGCCGACCGCATGGGGCTTTCCCAGCTGCATCAGCTGCGGGGCCGGGTGGGCCGCAGCAGCAGGCGGGCCTACGCCTACCTGACCTACGCACCCAACAAGGCGTTGACGGAAATCGCCCAAAAGCGGCTCTCTGCCATCCGGGAGTTCACCGAGTTCGGCTCTGGCTTCAAGATTGCCATGCGGGACCTGGAGATCCGGGGCGCGGGGAATATTTTGGGCGGCGAGCAGCACGGCCACATGGAGGCCGTGGGGTACGACATGTATATCCGGCTGCTGAACGAGGCCGTAGGCCTGATGAAAGGCGAAGAGCCCCAGCGCCCGGTAGACGAGGGCTGCGTGGTAGACATGCAGGTACAGGCGCACATCCCGGAAAGCTACATCGGCAGCGTCAACCTGCGGCTGGACGTATACCGGCGCATTGCCGAGGTGGTCACCCAGGAGGACGCCATGGACGTGACCGACGAGCTGATCGACCGGTTTGGCGACCCGCCCGACGCGGTGAAGGGGCTTATCGACATTGCCTTGCTGCGGGGCACCGCCAGCCGCTTAGGCGTCAGCGAGGTCAAACAGCAAGGGGAGGCGCTGCTGCTGTACGTGCTCCAGCTGGACATGGGGCAGGTGGGGGCCCTGGTGAAGCAGATGCAGGGCCGGGTGCTGGTAAGCGCCGGCAGCCGGCCATACCTCAGCGTGAAGCTGCAGGGCCGAGAGCCCCTTGAGGCGCTGGCCGAGGTGCTTGCAGCCATGGAGGAAGCCCAAAGGTAAAAGCCCGCGGGGATCTCCCGGACCCATAAAAAGCCATGGGAAAGATTGACCTTTCCCTATATTTGGGGTACAATATCAACAAGCACGTTTGAAAATGGAGAATCGGGAGAGCATATGGCGCAGGAAAAGAAACAAAGCTTTATGAAAGGGGCGGCTATCCTGTCCGCCTCTACGTTGCTTGTAAAAATATTGGGGCTGCTGTTCTCCATCCCCCTGGCGAACTTTATCGATACGGCTGCCATGTCTTACTTCTATACGGCCTACGATATTTTCGCCGTGTTCCTCATGCTGTCCACAGCGGGCCTGCCCGTGGCGGTTTCCCGCATGGTGGGCGCCGCCTATGCCCAGGGCCGGCGGAAAGAGGCGGACCGGGTGTTCTCCGTTGCGTTCTGGCTGTTTTTTACCATCGGCCTGGCAGGCGCGCTGGTGATGGTCTTCTGCGCCGACCAGATCGCGGGGTTCTATAACAACCCACGGGCCAATTACGCAATCATCGCCTTGGCGCCCACCTTGTTCTTCCTGTCCATCATGTCCGCCCTGCGGGGCTATTTCCAGGGCCGCTCTAACATGGTGCCCACCGCTGTTTCCCAAAGCATCGAGGCCGTTACGAAGGTTATCGTGGGCATCGGCCTGGCTGTGCTGACCCTGCAATATTTCGACTCTTTCCTTCTGGAAGGCGTGGCCGCTGTCACCGGCGTTTCCCCCGGGGACTTCTGGGCGTCTGTGGGGGCCATTGTGGGCGTATCGGTCAGCGCCTTTTTGGGGATGCTATACCTGGTTTTTTACAAGCTGCGGCAAAAGCGGCGGGACCGGGCCAGCTTGTCCCAGGACAGTTCCCCCACCCCCTCCCGCCAAGAGCTGCTGGCGCTGCTGGTACGGTTTGCCGTACCCATCACGCTGGGCTCCTGCTTTTTAAGCATATTGGATTCCGTGGACTCGGCCGTTATCATGGAGCGGCTGCAGACGGCGGCGGGCTTCTCCCAAGAAGCCTCGGAAAGCCTACGGGCCGTGCTGGGCCACGCCCGGAAATTTTTCGACCTGCCCGGGGCTTTCGTCATCCCCATCGCAAACTCCCTATTGCCGGCCCTCTCGGGCGCTATCGCCTCCCGGGACCAGCGTTCCGTCGACAACATCTCCTCTGTGTCCATGCGGGTGACGCTGCTTATCTCCATCCCGGCCAGCGTGGGCATGGCTGTTTTTGCCGAGCCTATCTGCTCCCTGCTGCTGGCCGGCAACCCGGCGGCGGCCCTTGACACGGCCCCGCTGTTATCTATGTTAAGCGTGGCCATCGCTTTCAACGCCACCCTGTACACGGGCAATGCCATCCTACAGTCCTTTGGCCGGCCTGTGATCCCGGTGGTCAATATGGCGGTGGGCGGCGTGCTGAAAATCGCCCTCTCCTATGTACTGGCGGGCATCCCGGAAATCAACGCCATGGGGTCGGCCATCAGCACGGTGGCGTCATATTTCCTCATTATGGTGTTAAATTTCATTGCCATACGGGGCAGCCTGCCCAACATGGACAGTGTGGCCGGCACATGCCTGCCCATCCTGCTCTCTTCTGGGGTGATGGGGGCGCTGTCTTATGGGGTATACTGGGCCCTGTGCTTGGTGGCCAGCCCCCGCCTGGCCCTATTGCCCGCCATCGTAGTGGCGGTGGCCATATACGCTGTCTGCATCGTGGTTTTCCGGGCCGTCACCTATGACGACGTCGTGATGCTGCCCAAGGGGGAAACCCTGGCCCGGATGCTGAAGGTGAAAAAAAAAGCGCGGCCCCGGCACATGCGCCGGAAGCCCCGCCGCATCCAAAAACGCATGCACCATCTGCGGTAATAAGGGCTGCCCGGGCCCGTTGGCCGCTTCGCGGCGCATACAAGGGGAGGGGCCCGCCTTTTTCAGCGGGCCCCTCCCCTTGTATGGTTTTGGCCTTGCCAAAACCAACGGGCCTAAGGCCTTGCCTGGCACTGCCCGGCTACACTTGGAAAACCTGCCCCTCCTCTTTCACGTCCATTACGTGGGGCGCGTATTCCCGGTAAGTCGGGGTAGACTTGAAAAGCGGCACCACAGAGAAATCCCCCCACATATGCATCGGGAAAACCTTCTCCGCCCCAACAGCCTCGAAGAAATAACGCATCCCCAGGTCAAAGTCCGCCTCCTGGCGGGGATCTAGGGGCACGAAAGCCACGTCGATCTTCTTGCCCGCCAACAGTTTCAGCTCTTCTTTATATTGCCGCTCCATCATATCGTTCTGAAACCGGGGCGCGCCGTCCCACACCCAGCAATTCAAGTCGCCGGCATGGTACAGCAGCTTGTCCCCGCACTCCACCAGGAAAGCCACACCCATGTCGGTAGACCGCAGGGTGGCCACCCGCAGGCCGTCCGCCTCATAAAAGCCCTGGGGGGAGACGAAGGTCACCTGCTCCCGCAGGGGCTCGGGCACCCGGCGGCTGAAAATGTCATCTGACAGGAAAAAGTGCACCTTCCGCCCCCCCTCTGCCAGGCCGAACACGGCGGGGGAAAAATGGTCCTCGTGGTGGTGGCTGGCAAAAACGTACAGGGGCTTGTCCGATCCCGGCACCGCCCCCTGGTAATAGTCGAACAGCAAACAGCAGTTTTCCAACTCTACATGGTAGCAGCTGTGCATAATGAACGTGACTTTCATCCGCGTTCCCTCCTTTTTTATTTTAGGCGCCCCTTTAAAACTTCCCCGTTTCCAGGCTGAAAGCTTCTGCGGCCCGCTGCCAATAGGCTTCCGGTATCTGGGCCCAGGGGCCCCTTGGCCCGCCGTCCTTTTCATACAGGGACTGGGCATAGGGCGGCAGCAGCCCGGCTATGTTCTCCCCGGTAAGAAGCGCATGGGCCTGCATGGCCGTCCACACCCGGCCCCGCTCCATCAAGCCGGAGGTGTACAGCTCCCGCACCGCGCCCTGGACGTCATAGGGCACCAAGGCGTACTCCCATTGCCACCGGGGCATGGAGCCCCCCGTACTATGCAGGAACAGCATTTGCGCCTTGCCCGGCGTGGACAACGGGATGCCTACGGAACCGGCCTTTACCACTGCCTTTTGGCCTAACGCAAAAAGCCCTACAAAGTATGTGCCCAGCCGGTGGGTATGCCCGCACACAATGCAGCTTTCCGGCAATTGCCGCAGCTGTTTTTCCGTGTCCGGATCCCCTTGTTTCAATGACCCGTTGGTTTTCCAGGGCGCGCCGTGGCAGTAAAATAAAGAAGGGGCGCCTGGGAAGCTTACCCGCCCTTGGTTGTCCAGGGTGGAAAACCACTCCAGGTCTTTCCCGGTCAAATTCTCGTAGGTGTACAGAAGGGAGCCGGTGGACGAGCCGTCTTTCCAGCCCGTAATCTTCCCCGCCCGGTAGTCCAGCATATACTCTTCCCGGTTGCCCCGGATAAAACGGCAGTCATGTTGGGCGGCGCAGCCGTACAGCAGCTCCATGGTCTTTTGCGGGCACGCGCCATCCGAGATGTAATCCCCCAGAAAAATAAAAGCCTGCGCGCCCCGTTCCCGGGCATGGGCCAGGCAGGCCTCCAATGCCCGGTGGTTCCCGTGTACGTCGCTAAGTATGCAAATGGTCATGCTCCATTCTCCTTTCTATAGCGCCCGTCCTGGGCGCGGCCTCCCCGCTGGGGCGCGGGCTTGGAACAGGCCCCGGCGGCGCGGCGGCCAGGGCGCGTCATACGTCCCAGCGGTACCCCAGGCCCCACACGGTGACGATGTGCTTGGGGCTGGAAGGCTCGTCCTCCACCTTCATACGCAGGCGGCGGATATTCACATCCACGATCTTTTCCTCCCCTACATAGCTGGGGCCCCACACATGCCGCAGGATATCGCTGCGGGCCAGGGCCGTACCGGAATTGGAAAAGAAATATTCCATAATCTGGAATTCCACCTGGGTCAATTCAATGGGCTTCCCATTTTTTAAAAAGGATCGGTTGCGCAGGTTCAGGGAAAACTCCCCCGAGCGCAGCTCGTCCCGGATGGCCCCCTCCTTGCTTTCGGCTGCCTGGGCCACCCGGCGGTACACCGCGTCTACCCGGGCCACCAGCTCGGAAGGGGAAAAGGGCTTTGTCACATAGTCGTCGGCCCCCATCATCAAACCGCTGACCTTGTCCATCTCCTGGGTTTTGGCGCTGAGCATGATGATACCGATAGAGCTGTTCCGGCGGCGGAGCTCTTTGCACACAGCCAGGCCGTCATGGCTGCCAGGCATCATAATGTCCAGCACCGCAATGTCAAAGGCGCCCCCCTCTTGGTCATACAGCTCTAAAGCCTGGTCGCCGGTCTCGGCCTCGAAGGCCTGGTATCCCGCCCTTTCCAGGTTGATCACCACAAACTCACGTATATTCTGTTCGTCTTCCGCCACCAGGATCTTCTTCATGCCGGGGCCCTCCTTTTCCTGTTTCCTTATTTTCCCGCCGGGCTGCCGCCTTTTATGAAAGCAGATGGAAGCTGTCCTTCACCCGTTGGGCTACCCGAAGCTGGGAACTGTCCTTGGTCAATACCTGTATACCGTATACCGAATCGTTCTGGGTGGCCAACAGCTCATAGCCGCTGCCCTCCCCCCGGCTTTCCCAGGAAGACTGGGTAAACACCCGGATGGAAAAAAGGGGCGAACCCAGAAGCGGCGCGCCGTCCTGGTCTTCCACCACTTGGGTATACGTGACCGTGTGCCGGACGGTATCGTTCGAGGCGGCCGCGCTGCTGCGCAGCAAATAGGGTGCCTCGAACCAATACCCCTCCCGCAGGTTCATCATCGAATACAGCACGGTGCGCCTGTCCCCGCCGGCGCGGAACACGTTCCATTCCACCAAAAAGCTGGTAGAGTCTAAAGGCGCGTCCTCGGGCAGGCCGTGCAGGCGGCTGGCCACAGGCAGCTCGATATACCCGTCCCCGTTGATATCACGGGAGGTGAAGGCCGCCGGGGCCGGCCGGGCATAGGGGTTCGCATAGCCCTCTTCGTTCACCCCCTCCGGGTAATTGCGCA
Source organism: Oscillospiraceae bacterium (assembly GCA_910574995.1). GTDB lineage: Bacteria > Bacillota > Clostridia > Oscillospirales > Acutalibacteraceae > Acutalibacter. Next base: position 44,416 of record CAJTCS010000007.1, on the reverse strand, counting down.
GGCGCCCCTCCTCCATGACAAACACTTGGGTCGTCATGCTGCCGTCTGCCATGGCGCCATCCACCACTACGCCCTGCTGCTCCCCGTTCAGCCGCCCAAAGGTCATAGAGGAATAAGAAGCGATGGCGTTGTCCCCCGGGGCCGAAGCCGCCTCTTGGGGGACGCCGCCGGTAAACGCATATACCCGGGCCATGGCAGGATAAGGCTCCGCTCCCTCCTCCTGGGCGGGCAGGTACTTGTCGATTGTGAAGACCTCGTTGACGCCGTCTCCGTCAAAGTCTGTCAGGGCCATTTCGCCGTAAATCCCTAAAGGGTATTCTAGCATCTCTTTGTTCTTATAGATATAAGCGTTTACCGCGGCGGTGCGCCCTGTGGCCCCAGCCGTGCTGCCCCAGCCGATCAGTACCCCGGGGCCCTCCCCGCCAAATTCCCCAAAGCACACCCGGTCTACCTGGGTGGCGATATTGGCAAAGGAGCCGGCTGTTTTCCACACGCCCTCCTCCTTAACCAGGAATTGCACCTGGGCCGTGTTGTCCTCCAGCACGTGGAAGCCGATGGCGTCTTCCACGCCGTCCCCGGTGAAATCCGCCATGATAATGGCCGAGCGGTATGCCCCGCTGCGGGGGTAGATAAAGGTCAGCTCTGGCTGAGAGCCCTGGAGCAGCCTGTAAATGGCCTGCTGGTCTGTGTTGGTTTTTGGGGGGGACATAAGGTTCTGGACGGAAAAGCCCGCAAAGGAGCAGCCGGAAAGGCAGACGGCCAAGAGGGCAAGGGCCGGGAACAGTGCAAACATTTTTTTCATGGCAATAGCCTCGCAGATTTTTCAAATGGTAACCGCCGGTATGGCAAGGAAAGGCCGCCGTGCCCTCTCCCCCGGCGGATTTGCACCGGCGCTGTAAACCGGGATTGTAAAATATTATACCACGCGATGGGGACGGCTTGCAAGGCGCAAGAGAAAAAAGCCCATTTGACAAATCCGCCGGGCTGTAGTATGATGGTGTGCGTTGGGAATCCGGGTGTTTGCGGAGGGTATACGCCTGCCGCAGCCGAACATAGGAACAGGGGTGCAATTCCCCGGCGAACCCGTCGCCGTGATGGCGGAGCGCCCCCTCGCGCATGGAAACATGCACCCACTGGGCTGTTGGCCTGGGAAGGGGAGGGGTGCGCGCCTGACGCCTAAGCCGGAAGACTTGCCCGGATGGCCGTGCGGATACCACGGGTGCTTGGTACGCCGCACAAGAGGCAGGCTGGGATATCCCGGCTTTTGTTTTCTTGCCCGTTTTGGGCCGCCGCCCCTCCATACTATATTTTTTCTGGGGGGCGGGCAAAGCTTCTGCCCTCTTGAAAAGGAAAGAGGGCTTTTTTATGTCAACATCTACAAACGTCAAACACGCCCTTGCCTTGCTGCTTTGCCTGCTGTTGGCAGCGGCCGCTTTTACCGGCTGCTCCTCCTCCGGCGGCAGCGGCGGGGACAAGACCATCACCCTGCAGGTGGTGCACGGCGACGGGACAACCAAAGATTTCCAAGTTGAGACAGACAAGGGGAACCTGCGGGAAGCCCTGGAACAGGAAAACCTGATATCTGGCGATGAAGGAGAGTTCGGCCTGTTTGTGAAGACAGTGGACGGTGAAACCGTGGACGACGCCAACCAGGAATGGTGGTGCCTGACAAAGGGCGGCGAAATGTGGACAAACGGCGTGGACTCCACAGAGATTGCCGACGGCGACGTTTTTGAGTTCACCTTGACCGTGGGCTACTGATGCGCAGGCTGTGGCCCCTGTGCCTGACGGCCATGATGGGCGTGGTGCTGGCTGCCTCGAAAGAGGCGCTGGCTTTCCTGCCCAATTTCGAGCTGGTAAGCCTGTGCGTCATCCTGTTCACCCTGGTGTTCCGCCGCTGGGTGGCGGGGGCCCTGGCGGTCTTCCTGCTGCTGGAGGGCCTGCTGTATGGCTTTGGGCTATGGTGGCTGATGTACCTGTATGTCTGGCCCCTGCTGGCCCTTTTGGCCTGGCTTTTCCGTTGGATGGATACCAGCTGGCAGTGGGCGGCCCTTTCGGGGCTGTTCGGGCTGCTGTTCGGTTCTTTGTGCGCCCTGGTTTACCTGCCCATGGGCGGGCCCAAGATGGCGCTGGCCTGGGCCCTGGCGGGCCTGCCCTTTGACGCCGTCCACGCGGGGGGGAACTTTTTGCTGGCGCTGACGCTGTACCGGCCCTTGCGCCGGGCCCTGGACAGGCTGGAGCGAACTATCCATATATGACTGGGCAGGGAGGGTTTGCAATCCTCCCTGCCCTTTTTAGAAGCCGTACCGGCAGGGATAAATTTCGTGGGATGCGAATCGGAAACCCCGAGGCACGCTGAACGTTTGCAAAACGTTTTCGCATCATGAAGGGGGTTCCAACACGGCATCCCGCACAATCCCTCCCATTATGCGGGGGCGTATGTTGCCTGGCCGCACCCGGGTTGATTCCTCCCCACGCTTTTGGTATAATAAAGGAAATTCCGTCTTTTCCCAGAAAGGGGCATGTATGATATGGATTATTTAAAGCTGAAAAGCGGCACGGATATCCGGGGCGTGGCCAGCGAAGGGCCTCAAGGCCAGCCCGTTGACCTTACCGATACCGCTATAGAGGCTATCGCCTGTTCGTTCCTCTGCTGGTGTGAAAAGCACATGGGCTTGCCAGCCCATGCTATGCGCATTGCCGTAGGCAGGGACTCCCGCATTTCCGGCCCCCGCATTTTGGACGCCTTGCGCCGGGCCTTCACCCGTTTCGGCGTGCATGGGCTGGACTGCGGCCTGGCGTCTACCCCCTCCATGTTTATGGCCACAAAAAACCTGCCCTGCCATGGCTCGGTACAGATAACGGCCAGCCACCACCCTTCCCACCGCAACGGGCTGAAATTTTTCACCCCCCAGGGCGGGCTGGACGCGCCGGATGTGGAAGAGATCCTTCTGGGCGCCCAACAGGGGCTGGCCCCCCAGGAAGAACGCCCCGGCGTGTGGGAGCCAACCGCCCACATGGAGACCTACGCCCGCGGCCTGCGGGAGCTTATCAAACAAGAAGTGGCCGCAGGGGACTATGACGCGCCGCTGAAGGGCTTCCACATTGTAGTAGACGCGGGCAACGGGGCTGGGGGCTTCTATGCCGGCGATGTGCTGGCCCCCTTGGGCGCGGACGTTTCCGGCAGCCAGTTCCTAGAGCCAGACGGTACGTTCCCCCACCACATCCCCAACCCGGAGGACGCCGAAGCCATGCATGCCGTTTCTAAGGCTGTGGTGGAAGCCCATGCCGACCTGGGCGTGATATTCGATACGGACGTAGACCGGGGCGCGGCGGTGGACCACACCGGCCGGGAGATCAGCCGCAACCGCCTGGTAGCCCTGGCCTCTGCCATTGCCTTGGAAAAGGCCCCCGGCGGCACCATCGTTACCGATTCCATCACCTCCGACGGCCTGAAAGCCTACATCGAGGGGACCCTGGGAGGCAGGCACCACCGTTTCCAGCGGGGGTATAAAAACGTGATAAACGAGGCGCTGCGCCTGAACGCCCAGGGGATAGACTGCCCACTGGCCATTGAAACCAGCGGCCACGCCGCTATGCGTGAGAACTATTTTTTGGACGACGGGGCCTATCTGGTGACAAAAATCATCATAAAAATGGCGGCGCTGCGCAAGGAGGGACGGGACTTGGACGCCCTTTTGGCCCCCTTGCAAGAGCCCGCCGAAGCCCAGGAGATACGCCTGCCCATTTTGGCGGAGGACTTCCGCGCCTGTGGCCAGCGGCTTATCGGCCGCCTGGAGGGGTACGCCAAAGCCCAGGGCTGGGCCATTGCCCCAGACAACCGGGAGGGCCTGCGGGTATCCTTCCCGGCAGGCCAGGGGGACGGATGGTTCTTGTTGCGCCTGTCCGTCCATGACCCTATCCTGCCCCTGAACATCGAAAGCAACACCCCTGGGGGCGTTGGGCAGATACGGCAGCGCCTGCGGGCGTTCTTTGCAGAAAATGCCCAAGGTTTGGACGTTTCCCCCATCCTGGGATAGGCGCGGCCCACCCCAGGCGGGTTCCGGGAGGTAGCCCGGGAGAAGGAGGCATGTGTATGACAAAGATAGAAAGGATGGGCGCGCAGGCTAAGGCCGCGGCCCGGCAGCTGGCCCAGCTGGGGCCGGAAAAGGGGCGGGCCCTGTTGGAAGCCGCCCAGGCCCTGCGGGAACGCCAGGAAGAGGTTTTGGAGGCCAACAGGCAGGACCTGGCCGCCGGGGAAGGAAGAGGCCTTAGCGCCGCGCTGCTGGACCGCCTGCGGCTGACCCCGGGGCGGGTAGAAAGCATGGCTGCGGCCATGGAAACGGTGGCGAAAGCCGCCGACCCGGTGGGAAAGCTGCTTTCAGGCGAAACGCGGCCCAACGGCCTGCGCATCGAAAAAATCACAGTGCCCTTGGGCGTGGTGGGCATCATCTATGAAGCCAGGCCCAACGTGACCAGCGACGCCTGCGCTTTGTGCATCAAATCTGGCAACGCGGCGGTCCTGCGGGGCGGCAAGGAGGCGCTGGGCTCGAACAAGGCCATCGTAAAGGTCTTGTCAGACGCCCTAACCGCCGCTGGGCTGCCCCTGGGATGCCTGCAGCTGGTGGAGGACCCCAGCCGGGAAAGCGCCCTGGAATTGATGGGCATGACAAAATACCTGGATGTGCTCATCCCCCGGGGCGGGGCGGGGCTCATCCAGGCGGTGAAAGGGCAGGCAAGGGTGCCTGTCATTGAGACGGGCGTGGGCAACTGCCACGTTTATGTAGACGGGTCCGCCAACATCCAAATGGCGGCGGACATTATTTTTAACGCCAAAACCAGCCGCCCCTCGGTGTGCAACGCCATCGAGACGGTCCTGGTACACCAGGCCGCCGCGGAAAAAGCCCTGCCCGCTATCCGGGCCCGGCTGGATGAAAAGCGGGTGGAGCTGCGGGGCTGCCCCCGCGCCTGCCAAATCCTTCCAGGCATTGTCCCCGCCACAGAGGAAGATTGGTCCACCGAATACCTGGACTACATCCTGGCGGTAAAGGTGGTGGGCTCCCTGCAGGAGGCTTTAGGCCACATCGCAGCTTATTCCAGCGGCCACAGCGAATGCATCGTAACGGAAAGCTATGCCAACGCCCAGCGTTTTTTACAGGAGGTGGACAGCGCCGCCGTGTATATAAACGCTTCTACCCGCTTTACAGACGGGGGCGAGTTCGGCCTGGGGGCGGAGATCGGCATCTCTACCCAGAAGCTCCACGCGCGCGGGCCCATGGGGCTAGAGCAGCTTACCTCTTGCAAGTTCCTCATCCGGGGGGATGGGCAGGTACGGTAAAAGCCGGGTGCATTACAACAGCAAAAACAGCAAAGCGAACAGCAGCTCTTGGTTGCCCTCTTCACTGCTTAACAAAATCAACAGCGCCAGGATGATAGTGCGCTCTTTGTCCTGGAAAAGGGATTCCAGCACGCCCCCGGCAGGCGGCCCTGCCGGAGGGGCGGCGGGGCTGGTAGAAAGGGGAACATCCGGGCTGGGGGGCACGGGGGCCGTCCGGCTGGCCGCTGGGTGCGTCTGCTGCCCTGCGGCGCCTTGGCTAGGCCGGCCGCCTGCATCCGGAGCCGGCTGTGCCGCCGCGCCTTTGCCCTGCCCAGCCGGGGTGTTCTGGCTGGCGGGCGGGGCCGGCCGCCTCTGCTGCGGCATCCGCGCCCGGGACTGCATCTCCCGGGCACGGCGGGCGGCCTCCTCCTGCATTTTTCTCATATCGAATTCTCCTGGCATTTCTCCCACCTCCTTGGGGCGGCATGTGCCCGCCCTTTACAGCAACCCGGACAGCAGCCCGGAAAAGACGCCGCTTTCCTTTAAAAGGGGCAGCAGGCGCATCATCTGTAAAATGCGCATGGCCTCGTCCACTTTTTTCCGCCTGGCTTCGCTTAACAACGGCCGCAGGGCCCGCAGCAGCCGGGTGGAGTCGTCCTCCCGGTTCACCTGCCCCAGCAGCGGGGCCAGCTTGGCGGCCAGGCCCAACATCTGGGCGTTGTCCCCCAGGCCAGCCAGGGCGTTTGTTTGAGGGGCCGGCTGGCTTTGGGGTTGATTCCCCATCAGCGGCCCCAGCATCCCCGCCAGGGCGGAAAGGTCTGGGGCCCCAGCGCCCGGCTGGCCCTGGCTTTGGGGTTGCTGGTTTGCCTGGGGCTGCGGGCCCTGTGGGGGATTCCCCAGCCCCAGGGCGCTTGCCATGCTTTGCAGCTGCTGCAGGCTGTTAGGGTCGGATAAAATCTGGCTGATCTGCTGGCTGATATCGTCCATGGGCTTTGCCTCCTTCCTTTTCCACAGGGGGGGAAGATCACGGCGCCGCAGGCCGCCCCCCGCCCTCTAGGGAAGCCAGGCGCTCCCCTAGAGGGCGTCGGGCTGCATATTCTATGGCTATTTCTTCCCGCCCAGCAGGTTTAGAAGCTTCTGGGCCTGGGGTGTGGAAAGCAGCTTTTTGGCAGCTTCCGGGTCTGAAAGCACTTTTTGCATGGCGGCCGATTCACCCGCCCCCATGCCCCCTATCATTTGGGATAGGTCCCCGCTTTGCGCGGCGCTTTTCAGGGCTTCTGGCGTGGTGCCCATACGCTGGGCCGTCATCTTCAACAGCGCCTCCAACTGGCCGTTCCCTATCCCTTGGTTTCCCGTATCCATAAATAGATCCATCCCTTCCTCAAAATGGTATGACATCCCATACTATGCAGCGGCTGGGAAAATGATGAAACAGGCGGCGAACCCTTTCCGCCTCTTGACAGAAAGGAAGCACAGGAAAACATGCGTATTTTGGTAATATCCGACACACACGGGGATGAAAGCGCCCTGCGCCGGGCCATCTTGGCCCAGCCAAAAGCCGAGGTGGTCATCCATCTGGGCGACGGCGAGCTGGAAATGGAGCGGGCGCGGCCTTCCTTTCCAGAAAGAATGTTCTTGCAGGTGCGCGGCAACTGTGACTGGGGCTCTTCCCTGCCGGCAACCGGCCTATATACCGCAGAGGGCGCGGCTATTTTCTATACCCACGGCCACGCCTACGGGGTAAAGGCAGGGCTTTATAACGCGGTATGCGCCGCCCGGGAGCAAGGCGCCCGGGTGCTGCTTTTCGGCCATACGCATAAAGCCCTTACGGATTATGACGACGGGCTGTATATTATGAACCCTGGTTCCCTTGGCGGCTGGCAGGCCAGCTATGGCACGTTGGATATCACCCCGCAGGGCATTGTGACCAACATTGTGCGGCTGCCTTGACAAATAGCAGTGGCTCTGCCCCTGCACCCTGCCAGAGACAATTTTTGTAAAAATTTTCTCTGGGCTCTTTCAAAACTTTTCCCTGCCCAGCCCCGCTGCTGGTGGCTGCCGGCCCGCCGGGGCCAGCCTGCGGCCTTTGGCCTGCAGGCTGCTCCGCGAAGCGGCGGCCCGTTCTAAAAGAACGGGCGCCCCGGCGGGCCCGAGGGGGGGCGGCCTATACAAGCAAAAAGGAAACCGATCCCGGCGCATGCTGGGACTGGTTTCCTTTTTGCTTGTAGGGTTATATAAGTGGGAGCCCCGGCTACGGTTGGGCCGCTCCGGTCTCCACTGCCTTGCGGTTTAGGTCCAACATACCGGCTTTGCGGGCAGGAACGCACTTTTGGATGGCCTGATCCAAGGTCTCTTTTGTACAAAAGCCATAACCGCCCTCAGCGCAGCACACCTCCTGGAACAGCTTGCCGATGAGGACCATGTTGGAAAGGCCCTTCAGGCCGTTCTCCTCTGCCAGGGATGAGGAGGGCACATAATGCACTGTCACATCCGTACGCTCTACCTTTTTCTGGATCAAGGAGCTATCCAAGATCACCGTGCCGCCAGGCTCTACCGCGTCGATGAACTTATCCAGGGAGGGCAGGTTCATGGCGACCAGCACATTGGGGTTCGTCACCAGGGGCGAGCCGATGGGCTGGTCGGAGATGCATACGCTGCAGTTCGCCGTGCCACCCCGCATCTCAGGGCCGTAAGAGGGCAGCCAGGAGATCTCTTTGTTTTCGATAAGCCCAGCATACGCTGTCACTTTTCCAGCAAACAGCACGCCCTGGCCGCCGAATCCGGCAAAAACGATGTTTAGATCTTTCATTTCTTTACGCCCCCCTCTACATCCTTATACACGCCCAGGGGATAATAGGGCAGCATATTGTCCTCTAACCACCGCAGGGCCTCTACCGGGGACAGGCCCCAGTTGGTGGGGCAGGTGGAGAGGACCTCGACGATAGAATAGCCCTTGCCGTCCAGCTGGTTCTGGAACGCCTTTTTAATGGCTTTCCGGGCAATGTTCACATTTTTCACGTTGTTCACCGTCACCCGCTGGGCCAGGGCCACACCGTCCAGGGTAGAGAGCATCTCGCACACCTTTACAGGATAACCGGCGGTATTGGTATCCCGGCCATAGGGCGTGGTCTGCGTCACCTGGCCGGGCAGGGAGGTGGGCGCCATCTGCCCGCCGGTCATACCATAAATGGCGTTATTGATGAAGATGACAGTGATATTTTCGCCCCGGGTGGCGGCGTGTACAGTCTCGGCGGTGCCGATGGCCGCCAGGTCGCCGTCGCCCTGGTAGGTGAAGACCACGTTTTCAGGCCGGGCGCGTTTCAAACCGGTGGCCACAGCCTGGGCGCGGCCATGGGGCGCCTGTACCATGTCGCAGCTGAAATAGTCGTAGCACATAACCGAGCACCCTACCGAGGCCACGCCCACGGCCCGGCCTTCCGCCCCCAGCTCTTCCAGGGCCTGGGCCACCAGCCGGTGGACGATGCCATGGGTGCAGCCGGGGCAGTAATGCATCGGCGCGTCCGTCAGGGTAGACGGCTTTTGGAATACGATCGCCATATATCAATTCTTCCTTTCTTTGCGTCTTTTCAGTCTTTTCACCAGCTTGCTTATAAGCGGGTCTGTCTTTTCCGCGCAAAAGTCCGCGATACGGGTGAGGATAAAGTCCTCGATGCAATCGATGATAAGCTCCAGCATGAGGCTTCCCCCTACTGTTAAGTTTTTGCCAAAGGCGGTCAGCCGCCGGCCTGGAGAAACCTCAAAACTCTTTGGTTGAAATCCTGGGCTTCGTCATAAGCGGCGTGGCCCAGCCCTTCGTACATATATATTTCACACGGCAGCCTTTCCGCTATTTCCTCTGACGCCCGGCCCGTTACCACTTGGTCCTGCTTCGCGCCGATGACCAGCACGGGGCAGGCGATCTTATGCAGCTCTGGGTAACTACCGCAGGTCAGGCAGGCTTTGGCCATGGCGATAAACCGCCCAGCTTTCTGGGGTTTACCCAGCCTGGACAGGAGGGGCAGCAGCAGCCTGTACTTTTTAACATAGGCGGGGGAATACGTCTGCTCCAGCATGCTGGAAGCCATGTCCGCCCAGCGGCCCTGCTCCGCTTTTTCTATCCAGCCGGCAACAGCGGCTTCCATGGCCGCATTGGGCCGGGAAGCCGTAACCCCCAGCACCATCCGGCGCACCAGGCCGGGATACCGGATGGCCAGCTCCTGGGCTATCATCCCGCCTTGGGAAATACCCAGCATGTCCGCCTGGGGAAAGCCCAGCCGCCCCATGGCACAGGCCGCGTCTGCGGCCATGTCCCGGATGGTGTACCCGGGAGGGATGGGGTCTTTCTTGTCAAGCACATATACCGTATAGGCCTTTGCAAACGCCCGGTACATCCAAGCCAGTGGATAGGCGGATTCCCGCACGCCCCGCAGGGTAAGACCCGGAAGCATTACCAGCGCCCTTTCCCCCGTGCCAAACCGCACGCAGTCCAGGCTGCCGCCGTCTATCTGCAGGGACAGCTTTTCCACAGGGCCCGTCATACCAGCTTTTCAATCTGCTCAAGCACCTCTGCCGGGGTGGGGATCATGCCGCCGGTGCGGCCGAAGAAATGGACGGGGGTCTTACATTCCACTGCCAGCTTCACGTCGTCCACCATCTGGCCCATGCTCATCTCTACCACCAGCATGGCCTTTGCGTGGGAGGCCGCTTTCCGCAAGGCGTCCACCGGGAACGGCCATAGGGTGATAGGCCGCACAAGGCCCACCTTCAGGCCCTGCTCCCGCGCCTTGTTCACAGCGCCCCGGGCCACACGGGAGGAAGCGCCGTAGGCCACCACCACCACGTCGGCGTCATCGGTAAGGTACTCTTCCGCCCGCTGCTCTTTTTGTTTGATCTGCTCATACCGGGCAAAGCGGTCTTGCACCAGCTGCTCCAGTTTATCCGGGGTCAGGTACAGGGAGTTGATGATGTGGTGGGGGCGCGCGCCCTGGTGGCCGGAAGCCGCCCACTCTTTTGCGGGCAGGGGCTTGCCCGCCTCTTCGGGCAGGGAAACGGGCTCCATCATCTGGCCCAGCATGCCGTCGGCCAGGATCATGGCGGGCATGCGGTATTGGTCGGCCAGGTCGAAAGCGTCTGACACCAGGTCCACCATCTCCTGCACCGTAGAGGGCGCCAGCACCAGGATATGGAAATCCCCGTGGCCGGTGGCCTTGGTGGCCTGCCAATAGTCCGCCTGGGAGGGCTGGATGCCGCCCAGGCCCGGGCCGCCCCGCTGTACATTGATAATCAGCGCGGGCAGGTCAGACCCTGCCATATAAGAGATGCCTTCCCCTTTCAGGCTGACGCCCGGGGAGGAAGAAGAGGTCATGGCGCGCACCCCGGCGGCAGAAGCCCCCAGCACCATGTTGATGGCGGCCACCTCCGATTCCGCCTGCAAATATGTACCGCCTATCTTGGGCATGCGCTTGGACATATAGGCGGCCAGCTCTGTCTGGGGGGTGATGGGATAGCCGAAGAAATGACGGCACCCTGCCCGTATGGCGGCTTCCGCCAGGGCCTCGTTGCCTTTCATCAAAACCTTCATAGAAAAACACAGTCCTTTCTAAATAGTATGGTCTCCTTCCCGCCGCCCCGTTACTTTTCCACTGTAATGGCGGTGTCAGGGCACATGGTGGCGCAGGCTGCGCAGCCCACGCACTTTTCCGGCCCCAACAGCCTGGCCGGGTGGTACCCCTTGCTGTTAAGCACATCCTTACATAGGGCGATCAGCTTCAGCGGGCAGGCGTGCACGCACATGCCGCATCCCTTGCATACCTTTTCGTCTACAATGATCTTTGCCATATTCCTTCCCTCCTTTGCGTTCTCCTTTGCGTTGCGGGCTCCCTCCCTCAGTTTCCTGGCTTAGGAGCCTTCAAAAACCTTTTAGAATGGGATGACAGCCAAAGGCTGCTTTGCAGGTTAAAAAAGAATGGTTTCGTGGCTTTGCTATATGGCCGCGGGCTGCTCCCAGGCGAACCTCACCAGCCGCCGCACGGGCCGGAACCCCTTTGGGGGCGGCTGGCCCCGCAGGGCGAAGTCTGGGGCGGTAGAGTACAGCAGGGGCAGGCGGGTCAGCCGGGCGGCCTCTTGTGCGAAGGGCTGCGCCGCCAACAGGTCTTCCAGGGTGGTCTCCGGCCCCAAGTGGGAGTTGTTCACCAGCCCCGTGGCTTTCAGGCGGGACGCCTGTTCGATCTCTTTCAGCAGCTGGGCGGCCTCTTGTGCCGTTTGGGAGAGCACGCGGTAGCGGTTGACCACATAGGCCATGTCATAGCCCGCCTCTTCCAGCCTGCCATGTAGGCCGCCCAGGGCTGTCACGCCCGCGTCATCCCCCCCCGCGTCGATAAACACCCGGCCCGCGCTTTCTTCGAAAATGGAAGATATCTCTGGGGGAAGCGTAGGCGTGTCCAGGGTGGTGCCCGCAAACACCGGGGCAATCAACCGGACGCCGGCCCCCTCCAGCATGGCCCGGTATTCGGAAGAGCGGAAGTAGGGGTTCACGATATCCAGGTCCGCCACCGTAACGGGGCCTCCCTGCCCCGCCGCCTGTAGGGCCAGGTTCAGGGTAAGATTCGTTTTGCCGCAGCCATAATGGCCGCAAAGGATGGTAATGCGTTTGCCCATAGGCGGCCCCTTTCTTAATAATATATTAAAAGGATCTCCGTTACATAATAGCACAAAAAAACCGCCGGTTCAACAAAAAAATCCCGCTTTATCCAGGTAAACCGCCGGTATCTTCTGGAATTCGTCGTTCTGTCCAATTCATTCAAAGGCCGTTCACAAATTCCTTACGGAATCTTCAAATACTGGTGAAGCCATCTTCATATTTCTGGGATATACTGTTGTCAACATAAAGGAAAGGACGTGAGACATGGAAGGCGCTGCATAAAAGAACCGAAACTTAAAAAACCATCACCATATTTTTTACTTACTGTCCCTTCTATCGGGCAAGGGCTGGCAACAGCCGGCCTGGGCGCCACGCCCGATAGTTGCGGCAGACCAAAAATCCCGCCCCCGCGCGCCTGCGCAGGGGCGTTTTTAGCTTTTTTTGCCTTTTTTGCAAGAAAGCTGCATGAAATAGCGGGGAATTGGCAAAATAATTCCCTTTCCCGGTGGAATGGTAACAGTGGGGCAAAAAACGCCGGGCCGTTTTTTGGCAAAGACTGGCCCCGGTTTTACGCGGCCCGTCGCAGTTTTTAATATATTATGCCCCAAAAGGGAGATGAAGCCTATGAGACCCATAAAACGGGGCGCGGCGTCCTTCTGCCGTGCCCTGCGCATGTTCACCCTCAGCGTGGGCCTGACAGCCCTGTGCATGCTGGGGACCTTGGGCGTGCTGGGGCCGGGCACAGCAGACACAGCGGCCCTAGAGGCCTCCGCTTTCAACGCCGGGAAAAGCTATCCCCCGGCAGCCCAGGAGGCCGCCGCCCCCACGGCCACGGACATGCCAAACGCGGTCGTCCCCCTGGGCACAGCCTTTGGCATCAAGCTGTTTACCGACGGGGTGATCGTGGCGTCCCTTTCCGACATCTACACCGAAAACGGCGTGTGCTGCCCCGCCGCCGACGCCGGGCTGAAGCCAGGGGATTATCTCCTCCAGGCAGACGGCATGGAGATCCAGAGCAACGCGGCCCTGGCCAAGTATATCAGCGCCGGCGGGGGCAAGCCCATTCATTTCCTGGTGAAACGGGACGGGGAAGAGTTTGAGACGGATGTGTCCCCTGTGTATGGGGAAGGCTCTTTTAAAACCGGCGTTTGGGTGCGGGACAGCGCCGCCGGCGTTGGCACCCTAACCTTCTACGACCCGGCCAGCGGCGCCTTTGCGGGCCTGGGCCATGGCATCTGCGATATGGACGCCGGAGGTGTGATGGCCCTGAAAAGCGGCGAACCCGCCCCTATCACCCTGTGCGGGGTTGAGAAGGGCCTACAAGGCGCGCCCGGCCAGCTGCGGGGGTATTTTGCCTCGGACGATTCCATGGGCAGGCTGCTGGCCAACAACGAAACCGGGGTATACGGCGTTCTGGACGAAGAGCCCCAAGGGCAGCCTGTAGGGGTTCTGCCCCGGGAAGAGGTGCGGGAAGGGGCCGTAAAGCTGCTGGCAAGCATCGACGAAAAGGGCCCCCGGCTGTATGAGGCCCAGATCGAGCGCATAGCCGACCAAGAACAGCCCACCAAGAACCTGGTGGTCCGGGTGACAGACCCCCGCCTGCTGGGGACTACCGGCGGCATCGTACAGGGCATGAGCGGCGCGCCTATCCTGCAAAACGGGAAACTGGCCGGGGCCGTGACCCATGTATTCACGGAAGACCCCACGGCCGGCTATGGCATCTTTGCCCAAACCATGCTGGAACAAGCCAGGGGGATCGCCCAAAAGGAAAGCCAAGAGTCTGCCTGACCCCACAGGGTAAGGCTGTAAAGGCGGGCAGGCGGAAGGTTTCGAAAGCCTTCCGCCTGTTTGCCTTCCCCTGGTTCAGCTATGCAGCACAAACCGCCGGATAGCCGCCGCCACGCCGTCCTGGTCGTGGGGGGCGGTACGGTAGCCCGCCGCGGCCAAGGCTTCGGGAGAGCCGTCCGCCACGGCCACAGAAAGCCCCGCCGCCCGCAGCATAGCCACATCGTTGCCATTGTCCCCCAGGGCCATCACGTTTTCCACCCTAATGCCCAGCTGCCCGGCCAGCGCCAGCACCGCGCTGCCTTTGTCCGCGCCCTGGGCGTTGATCTCCAGGTTGTCCGGGATAGAAGAAGTGAGCTGCAGCCCCCCCAGGGCTTCCAGGCGCTTCCAGATATCCCCGCGGGCCTGGGCCGTCAAAAAGGGCAGGTTGATCTTCTCGGGGGAAATGCCTTCTTCCACCAGCTGGCGGAGGCTGGGCGTAAAACGGTACCGCTTGCCGTCTACAAAATGCCATTTGGAGGGAGGGAGCCCAAAATATGTGCGGGCTTTTTCCGGGTACCCTGCCTGCGTGATGGCGCTGCCATCCTCATAATATTCTATGTAGACGTCGTAGCCGTCCAGGACGGCCTGTACTTGCCGGGCCTTTTCCGGAGGGATGGTCTTCCGGTAAACCGCCTGGCCCGTGCCCAGGTCGTACACGCCGGCCCCGTTGGCTGTAACAGCATACCGTACCCCTGGCAGGCGCAGCACCTCTTCTGGCAAAAAGTCCCGCATCCGGCCAGAAGCCGGCACCAGGTGCACCCCCCTCTCCCCTGCCGCCGCCAAGGCGGCCCGGTTTCCTGGGGACAGGTAACGGTGCTGGGTGATGGCCGTCCCGTCCAGGTCAAAGGCAATAAGCTTGATATCCATACGGGTCCCTCCTTTTCCATCTGGGCACAGTATAGCACACCTGCATGGAAAAGCAAAGGGGTTGCCGGGAAAAAGCCAAGGAAGCAAGCCGGAGGCCCAAAAGGGGGACAGCCCGCCGCCCGGTAAGGCGGCCGGCTGTCCCCCGGTCCTGGCTGTGGCGTTACTTGCAGGAGAAGGTGCAGCACTCGGTGCCGCTTTTAGAGTTTACGTCGTTGCAGCAGCAGCCCACGCGCACACACCCCGCCTCGCACTTACAGTCGTGGTTGTACGAGCAGTTCTTGGCCTGGCAGGAAATGGAGGAATCCGGGCTGGCGTTCCCGCTGGAAAAGATGCTGGCCGTGCCCGCGCCCTTGCCGCGCTCTTGATATGAGCTGCAGCAAGTCTGGCTGCACACACGGGCGGCGGGCCCGTCCACCTTGATACCGGGCAAAGAGCACAGCCCATCTTCGTAATGCTGGCAGGAAGTCACCTGGCACTCTAACCTGTTTTTCATAGGGCACCTCTGTTTCTATATAGTTTTAGATTCGTAAAGCCATGGCTTTACGCTTTTATCCTGCCCCGCCTCCCTACAGTTATGCCCGCCAGAATTTTCCCCGTCCACCGGGCCGGAAACGGCGCTTACCCTTGCCGGGGATGGAAAAACTTGCTATAATACAGAAAAAGCCCTGGGCGCGTCCGGGGGCTGTGAAAGGAGCATTTTTATGCCGATCCGTATCGTCACCGATTCCGCGTCCGACGTCGTCCCGCCCCACCGCCAGGAGATTACCGTTTTACCCATGACCGTCGCCTTTGACGGGCGGCCATATCAAGACGGGGTAGACCTGACCCACCGGCAATTTTACGAGCTGCTGATAGAAAGCGACGCGCTGCCCGTTACCAGCCAGGTAAGCCCAGCCCAGTTTGAGGACGCTTTCCAAGCCGCCGTATCCGCAGGGGAAACCGTGGTGGCTGTCACCCTTTCCAGCAAGCTTTCTGGCACTTGGCAAAGCGCCTGCCTGGCCGCCCAGAAGTTCCCCGGGCAGGTGTTCGTGGTGGACAGCGAAAACGCCACCATTGGGGAATGGATTTTAGTAGAGCGGGCCATACAGCTTCTAGACCAGGGGTTGGATGCCCAGGGGATTGCAAATTGCCTGGAAAAAGAAAAAAAGTCTGTCCGGCTGGTGGCCCTGCTGGATACCCTGGAATACCTGAAGCGGGGCGGGCGCATCTCCCCTGCCACAGCCCTGGTGGGCGGGCTTTTGTCCGTGAAGCCCGTTGTGGCCGTACAAGAGGGCGAGGTGGTGGTATTGGGCAAGGCCCGGGGCTCTAAAAACGGCAACAGCCTGCTGGTTCAGGAAATCCAAAAAACCGCCGGGGTGGATTTCTCCCGTCCGTACCGCCTGGGCTATACGGGCCTTAGCGACGCGCTGCTGCAGAAGTACGTTGAGGACAGCCGCCAGCTTTGGCAGGGGCACGCCGCCTCCCTCCCTGTCTGCACTGTGGGCGGCACCATCGGCACCCATGTGGGGCCCGGAGCTGTGGCGGTGGCATTTTTCTGCAAGTGAGAAACACGCGGGGGATGATAGCAAAAAAATTTTGAAAAAAATCCTAAAAAGGGCTTGCAATTTCCCAAACCCTGTGGTATACTTACAAAGTACTCGAGATTGTGTACAGTATATATCGCGGGGTGGAGCAGTTCGGTAGCTCGTCGGGCTCATAACCCGAAGGTCGTAGGTTCAAATCCTGCCCCCGCAACCAAAAATCCCCGGAAACACTAGGGTTTCCGGGGATTTCATTTTGCATTTTCCCTTTGTTTCCCTTACCTGACCCATGCGCTGACCCATACGGGGAAACGACCGGGTACTTCTAAACACTGCCGGATAGTAAGTTGTCCATCGTGCGGGCCGCTTCTTTCTGTGCGGCGGTGGTGACGTGGGCGTAGGTGTCCAGGGTGAACCCTGCGCTGTAGTGGCCCAGCATACCCGACACCGTTTTGATGTCTACTCCATTTTGGAGTGCCAGCGTTGAAAACGTGTGCCTCAAATCATGAAAACGCAAGGGTGGCAATCCGGCTCTATCCAGTACCCGGTGTAGCATATGCAGGACACTGTCCGGCGAAATTGGCCCGCCGTTGGGCGAGGGAAACACATACTCGCCAGCCACTTTGCTCCTCTGCTCTCTAAGAATTTCTATCGCGTCTGCTCCGATGGACAGCGTGCGGTAGGAATTTTTCGTTTTCAACGGAGCCTCCACCACTTCCCCATCGATCCTGGCTACCTGCCGTTTCACTTGGATAACACCTATGTCCAGGTTGATATCGTCCCACTTCAGGCCCAGCAGTTCGCCACGGCGCAAGCCTGTTGCCAGCTCCAGGTAGTACATCTCGAACACGCCGCTGTTCTTAGCCTCGCGGAAGAAAGCGGCCAACTGGTCAGCGGTCAGCGTTTTCATCTCCTGATACTCTACTTTTGGCAGAGCGCAACCGTCTGTGGGATTGGTGGAGATGAGTTTCTGGCTTTTGGCAAGTTTCATTGCTGAGGAAATCACCTGATTTATGTTCCGCACTGTTTTTGCGCTCAAACCGTTGGGCTGTTGCTTGGATTCTGCACGCTCTACCCTTCCGCTGGTCAACAGTTTTCTGTAAAGGGCCTGCACTTCCAGGGTGGTCAGCTTGCTGAGCGGTATCTTACCAATGCTCGGCTTGATGTGATTTTCAATATAACCCTTGTAGGTTTTGTGTGAGGACGGTCGCACTTTGATTTTGGCGTAGTTCTCAAACCACACGTCCATCCATTGGCCCACCGTGTACTGACCGGCCTTTACGATATCCAAGCCCCTGTTATCCTCGATTGCCCTGGCAAGTTTTTCCTTGACCTCAGCCTGTGTCTTGCCGAGCACATTCCTATAAATCACCTTGCCGGACTCAGGGTCACGGCCCGCCGTGTACCTCCCTTCCCAGCGACCATCCTTGCGCTTGCGAATGTTACCTTCACCATTTGCTCAGCGTTTTGCCATATCTCGGCCCCCTCTCTGACCACCAACACTACCACATAGTACCTACCTATGTCCACTGACATTTTTCTTACTTTTTCTGGTTTCGCCCAAAACCCTTTTCTTTGTTTATGCAACGCAAATTTTGAGGGCCTACATCCTCATCCCATAACTCTCGTCATCATCCATATCCTGCTGAAGTCTACGCTCTATTTTCAACCCATGTGCCATCTTTTTCTGCTCGATTTTACTCCTGAGCTTACTGTCAATCTGAGTATTCAGCCGGGATAGTTTCTTATCGTAACTCTTGGATATTATCTTGCACAGCGCGCTAACTACCGAGCGGATTGAACTGCCCGCATCAAAATTGTGCGCGGGCTCCGCCTCCATAATCCTCATAGCTAACGCCGCGCTCCTGACAATCACGTTCTTAATACTGCGGAACTCTGGGTTATCCTCCAGCGGAACATCTGGCTCTTTCTTCTCAAAATATAGTGATAATTTCTCTCTATTGACCTTATTCCACTCTGAGTTCAGCTTTGCAATGCCCTCATCCTTTGCCAGTTCCGCCACGATTTTGTTGACGGTGTCCTTTATATCTTTCGGCAGATAGCCGTACTGTTTGCGCCCCTTGCAGGTCTTTAGCTGGGAAACCAGCTTCAGAAACAGCACCTCCACTTCAGAAGTGGGCGCATATGACTCACGGATTTTAGCAAGCAGCCTTTCAATTTCCTCTCGGCTCTCCTTCTTCAGCCGGTCACGGAAGTCTGTTTCCATCGTGAGCAGCTTGTACTGCTCCAGCCGAAAGATGTCGTTGCCCAGCGCACTTCGCAACTCCTCGATCCCCTTTTTCGTCAGCCAACCCTGCCTTATATCCTTGGAATAGACCAGCAGGTGCATATGAGGGTGGTGTGTGGTATTGTGAAATGCTCCATACCATTGCAGGTTTGTGAGATTAATTTTCTGCGCCTCAGCCAGTTCGGTGACGTTGCGCCGTACCAATTCTCGCCATGCCTCAGCCTTGTTATAGCCCAATCGCTCCGCGTCCTCACGGTGCAAACTGATAACGTGTGTCCAGATGATGCCCTTGTGCTGGCCCACTTCCTCGGCGACCGAATCCAAATCTATTTTGTCATCGGTCTGACTAAAAAGGCCATGACTTCCAAGCTTTTCCACCCCATGGCGCTCTGCCATATAGCTGACCAGCTTGTCCAGTTCGCCAATGCGGTCAGCGTTGCGCTCAATAAAAGCATCGATGAACTCGCTTGCGTTGCTCCTGGTGGGAGAACTCTCGTAGTCATGGTACTCACCATAGTCCTTGGCAGACGAGTCAAACTTGAGGATGTCCTGCACTAATCGTTGCTGACGAACAGTGGCAGGAGCGTTGTCAATGCCCTCAGCTACCTTTTCCACCCCCTCACGAGTACCCATATATTTCACAAGATTTGTCGCCGACCGTTTCGGAGAGTTCCGCATATACCTGCTGGTAACAATAATTTTCGCCATAATCACTCACCCCCGTTCTGCCACTCGTCGGCATCCTCAAAGGTTAAAATACCATTCACCCTCGCTACCTCTTGTGCAACATTGAGCCGCACTGCGTCCAGAGATTCATCAGAAATGCCGTTGACCGCCGCTGTAAGATTGCTGGTGATTCCAATTTCTACCGCCATCTTGAACAGCATTTCACACACATCCTTGCCAAGGGAACGCACCTCGCTCTTAATTGCTCCTGCCAGCATCGGAGCCAAGAAATTGATGTTTTTCTGCTGCCTGAGATAACCAATGTAGAACTCAACCGCCTTGCAAACGAAGTCCCCTTTGGAGGTAGCGTTTGCCTCCGACAGCATTTCCTCAATCTCCGCGACCATCGATGGCCGCATCCAGTACGCATATTTTTGCTTTTTCTCGCTCAAAAGCGCTCCTTTCCGACCGACCCCTGATTTTGAAGGCCGGTAATCCCTGATTTTTCTCCAACGACCGGCTCTGCCGGACGATGTCACTTGCGCGGTAGACCCCGCGCTTTAACCTGCTTGTCTTTTTGACCGTTTTCTGCATCCCTTTGGGCTGGATATTTTTTCAAAATCTTGCATATCCACGCCTTTCCCGCTCTACCGACTGCCGCCCTCAAAAATCGCCACAAATGCCCCAAAATGGCGTTCTGGGCCGGTTGCCGCTAACTTCCTCGACCCCGGCCCAAACCGCCCAACGCGGCCCTCACAGGGGCCACAAACGCTTACCTCGCTGTTTGGCACTCATTGCGGTATTTGACCGCCCCATAAATGGGAAGAATCGTGAAAACCAAGTTGCCATTCCGAACCTGCCCACTGGCACACTCATACGTTGTCGGCTCCGTCAGTATGAGTGTCTTGCACTCAAGCTCCCGCACATATTTCCTCACCGTATTTTCGCTCATGCCTACTGCCCTGCCAACAGTTTTGTAGCTTGGCCAGCACTGATGTGACTTCCTGTCCTCACAATACATGAGGTAAGCGTAGACGGCCAGTTCGCCTGCTGACAATCCTAAACTAAAAATAGCGTTAGGCAGAGGAAAGAAGTTCCTTGCTCCGCTGCATGATGCTTTCAAGAAATTACTCATGTCGCATTACCTCCTGTCTGCTCCTCGACCCAGGCGAGGAATTTCTCCTTGAGAACCACCAAGCGCGAACCGATTCTCAGCACAGGAAAGCCATCCTGATGCAATAACTCATAGGTTCCTGCCATAGAGATCCCCAAGACTTCTGCCACTGTTTTCGCGTTGAGAAACAGTGGCAGTTCGTCGTAGCTTTTGAACTTTGATTGAACCACTCCGCACCTCCTTAAAAACATCTTGACTTTCTTTCTCATCTGTTGTAGACTTATTCTTAAAGACGATTTGATTTATCCCGCTGTCTTATGGTAACATATGCCACTCTATTTGTCAAGGACAATTTCAAAAATAATTTTATCTTTCTGAAATGGGGCGCAATCAAAATGGTTGACTACCTGTTCTACACCTACTTTGAAGAGAACCGCGAGTATTTCGTCTACAAGGATTTGACGTTGGAGCGCTCGCACACAAGAGAAAGGGACTTCCCATTTATGGAAAGCCTCTTGCGGTTTACCTACTTGGACATCTGGCCAATGGAAGATCTGTTTAAGGAAATGGACAAAGCCCTACTGAATTTCTATCGGGAACGCGACTTTGATTCGCAGGCTGCTGTGATGAGTATTCTGAAGGAGCTTGCGAAGAAACACATCTATTTCGAGTTTCTACGTCTCGACTGGCAGGCGCGTTTCCGCTATATGGATCATCACCCGGACGAGGACGTGTACGAACATCTCCCGCATAAGCAACTGCGGCACATCCCCAGCGACCTGGACACTCTGCAAAAACAAGTTATGCGTTTGTTTGAAGATGTGCTGGATATCGACGACGGCAAGAAGAAACCTGTTCATGAAAAGTTGCAAGCGTATCTGGATAAAGAAAAAAGAGAGTCGCTCTATGCCTACCAGTTCAGGCCAATTTCCACCATGTATGAGCGAACCAACAACGGCAGTTTCGCCGAAGTTCTCCACCCCACCTCCCTCTCTGACCTTGTCGAGTTCTCCCTACGCGAGTGCGTCAAGCGGGAACAGCGTATGCGTATCTGCTCCTATTGCGGCAAATATTTTGCGATTCCCCGGCGCAACACGGCGGAGTTCTGTAACCTGACCGTGGATGAGAACGGGCACACTTGCAGAGAGATCGGTGCGGTAAAGCGTTGGGCGGAGAAGAAAAATTCAGACGAGCTGTTCAAGGAGTATCGGCGGGAGTACAAGAAGCGGTTTAACTGGATCAAGGCAGGGAGGATCAGTCCTGGTGCGTTCTACGCTTGGAGTGCCACGGCTAAGGGTAAACGGGACGAGTGCGCTACGGGTAAAATGTCTTTTGAGGAATTTAAGAAGTGGATGGCGGAATCGTAAAACACTTTTTCTTTGTTTAGCGGCGCAAAAATCACTTCAAAACCGGCGTACACATAGCCCTTTTCGTGCCACATTTATGACGTGGCGTCAGATATTGATCTTCGCGTACCGCCCCTTCAGAAGGGTTACCAGCTCCGCGTATTTTTCCCGGCTGAGCAGAATCTCTCCCTCATAGTCTTTGAAACGAATGGTATAATTTTTCGCCTCATTGTCCGCCCGGACAGCCGCCACCTGGGAGAGGTTGACGATGAAAGACTGATAGCAGCGGTAAAACCCGCAGCCCTCCAGCATTTCTTCCAGCTGGTTCATGGTGTATCCCAGCAGCGTTATTTCCTGCCCATCGGTAGTAACGATGCTGTTTTTGCGGTTGTTCCGTTCGATGAAGAGAATATCACTGAGGCGGGTGAGCTGATACCCGTTTCGGGTTTTGATCATGATACTGCGATTCGCCACCTCCCGCTTGGCCTGCTGCAGGTCGAACACATAGCTCAGCCTGTTGACCAGCGATTGGAGCGCCAGGGGGTCAAAAGGCGTCAGCAGGTACCCGGCGCACTGACAGCGGAAAGCGTTGAAAGCCCACTCCTCCGAGTCGGAATAGACCACCACCTGGATATGTGGATGGCTCTGCCCAAAAACGGCGGACAAATGCTCCCCCACGCTGGTAGTGCGGGGATCAGCGGGCTGGTGGCTGGCAAATACCACGTCCACATCATTGAACTGGACATATTCAACGGCCTCCGTTGATGTCCGCGCCGTCCCTACCACCCGGAAGCACTGGAACGCGTGCAGCATAACGGTCAGCTCACCCAACAGACGCTGGTTGCTGTCCACCAGCAGAGCTTTCATCTCCATCGCCGTTTCCTCCCTGTTTTTACTCTGCCTGCCCGACATCCTTGAACGCCTGCTCCAATGCGCCCGGGTCGCCCTCATAGAGGTCCAGCCACATCGCAAAGGGGCCGTTGTGAACATAACTCAAAATGTGCCCGGAGCCGTAGAGATCGATGACGCCGTCTGACTTCAGGCTCTTATAGGCAGTCTCTTCTTGGCTGCCCTCCTTCAGGTTTTCCAGGTCCCACCAGTAAAATTCCGCGCCGCTGACTTGGCGGGCGTCGGTACATAGGCCGTCGCTTGCCAGAGAGATGGCGGAGGCCGGGTCGTCAATGAGCCCCTGGGCTGCCAATTCAGCCAGGACCTCGTCCATGGTCATGTCCCAGATGGGAGCGTCAGGGTCTTCCCCTTCGCCTATCAGTGCCGCTGGCGGGACAAACTCCGGTGACGCCGCCACATAGGCCAGCACACCGCCAAAGCCCAGCACCAGAAGAACGGAAAATAAAATCGTAAAGCGTTTCATTGTCCTGCCTCCTCTCCCGCCAGGGCAAAGCCCTGCAGCTCCAGATAACTGCGGTAAGTCGGGCTGGTTTTCAGCAGCTCCTCGTGGGTGCCAGCAGCCTCCAGGGAGCCGCTGTTGAGGACGATGATATGATCCGCCTCCATCACCGTGCGCATATCATGGGCCACCACCACGATCGTCCGACCCTTCATATGTTCCCTGACAGCGCGGAAGATGGTCATGTCGCTCTTATGGTCCAGACTGGCCCCTGCCTCGTCCATAAGGAGATACTCCGGGTCGGACAGCAGCGTCCTGGCGATTGCCACCCGCTGGCGCTGCCCGCCGGAGAGCAGTGCCCCGCCCATGCCCACATCAGAGTCATACCCTTCTGGCAGCTGGCTGATAAAGCCGTCCGCGTCCGCAAGCCTTGCGGCCCCGGCCACAGCCTCATCCGACACTTCGCCCGTTTCCCAATAGGCTATGTTATCACGAACGGAGCCGGAAAACAAGGGGTTATGCTGGAAGATACAGCCAAAGCGCCGACGCAGCTGGGACAGCTTCACCTTGTCCACCGCGGACTCCCCCAGCCATACCCGGCCGCTGTCCGGCAGATATATGCCCTGGAGCAGCTTGAGCAGGGTGGACTTGCCGCAGCCGTTGTTACCAATAATGGCAGTGGTTATCCCGGCGGGGATGGTAAGGCTCAGGTCGTGGAGCACCGGCTGGCGTGGGTCGTAACCAAAGCTCACCCGTTCCAGCACGATGTCCTCCTTCGCCCAGCCCTCCGGCAGGTCGTACCCGGCGTCCGGGTCCTCCTCCGGCCCATCCAGGAGGACGCCCACATACTGCAGGGCACCCTGGGTGCCCTTTAGGGTCTGGTAATGGGTCAGCACCTCAGCCTGGTACTGGTCCACCCGACCCTTATAGGTGGTAAAGTCATTGATGCCGGTATCAGGCATCTGGCCCTTGCGGATCATGTCAGAGCCGAACAAGGCGATGGCAATGCTGCCGATGGAGGTATAAAGCGTATTGGAGAACACCTGCAGAACCTCCATAAAGGCATAATAGATGTCCGCTTTGTACCGCTCATCAATGGCCCGAAGGCCCTCCTCTGCTTCCAACCCCTCCATGGCCTGGGCCTTCACGTGCTTGGCGGCAGAGATATGCTCGGAGAAGAACTCCGTCATGGCACCCAGGCTCTCATACCGCCGCAGCATCATACGGTACTGCAGCTGTCCCACCAGGGCGAACACGCCAACAGCCAGAGGGACAAGCAGCAGCATATAGGCGGAAAGCTTCGCGTTGAACCAGGCCATCTCCACGCAGCAGCGGATAAAGCCGTAGATCGAGGCCACCGTAGAGAATATCATATGTATCACCGCGCTGGCCTGTGTGATATCGTTCACAACGCCGGAAATGAGGGACGAGGGCTGGCGGCGCTCCACCTCCCGCATTGGCAGATGGAGTATCTTGTTCCACAGCAGCATCCTGGCCCTAAGTGTGACTTTCTGGATGCCATACTCCCCACAGAGGTTGCTGAACATGGCTATTACGGCGTTCAGCACGGTCAACAGGGAGTAGCCGATAATTACGCCGTTGTAGAGCTCGCCCTTGTTGATCTGGATCACATACTTGGAGATAGCCAGCACCACCTCGGTATTGACAAGGCCGAAGACCAGGGACGCGATAAACAGCCACCATGGAATGGGGAACCGGGTGTAAAACGAGATATAGGAACGGAAAGAGAATTTCTGCTTTTGCTGTTGACTGCCGTCTTTTCCGTTGCGCTTCATATCAGCGGCCCTCCTCTCCGTTTTCCATCATTTCCTGACAGTAGGGGTTCCGGGCCATGACGTCCTCCCGCTCCCCGGCGGCTTCCACCTGCCCGTCCCTAAGGACGATCAGGTAGTCCGCGTTGCGTATGGTCTGGGCATCATGGGCCACATAGACCACGGTTTTCCCCGCCATTACCTGCCGAATGCTGGCCCACACGCCCGCCTTGCCGCCTATGTCCATGGCGGCGGTGGCCTCGTCCAGCAGCAGGCAGTCCGGCTTTTTCAACAGGGCCCGGGCCACAGAGAAGCGCTGTCTCTGCCCGCCGGAAAGGCTGGCCCCGCTTTCGCCCACCGGGGCGTCATAGCCCAGGGGCTGGCGGCGGACATAGTCAAGGATGCCCACAGCGGCGCAGGCCTCGTCCAGTTCCTGGTCCGACGGCACCCGTCCCAGGCCGTGGAGCAGGTTGTCCCGGATGGTGCCGGCGTACATGACGCTTTCCTGGGTCACATATCCCAAGGCGCGGCGGAAGCTGGACAGGGAGTAGTCGGAGGTATCCTTTCCTCCTATCTGTATCGACCCGCCGTTGAGCGGGTAAAGGCGGTCAATCAGATTCAAAAGGGTGGTCTTCCCTGACCCGGAGGGGCCTACCACGGCGGTGATGCGCCCGGCGGGGATGTCCAGGTCTAAGCCCTGGAAAAGCGGCTCGCTCCCAAAGGAGAAATCCACCTTCTCAAACCGAATGCCCCCCGTCGGGGAATCCATGATGTTTCCGGCGTTCAAGTTCTCCGAGGGCTCAGCCATAATCTCGCTAACCCGCTCCACCGCGCCTTGGGCGCTTTTGAAGGAGGTCCAGTATCCGCAGTAGGCGCTGAGGATATTGGTAAGCTGGATGGCGAAGCCATAATAGGCGATCCACTCCGTCAGGCTAAGCGCGCCGGAAGCGTAGTACCCCCTGCCTACCAGGATGATAACGATGGTTTGCAGAACGCTTGCAATGGCCCGGATAGGGACAGCCATGCCGGTAATCCAGATATTCATTCCGGCAGCCCGGTAGCTGGCCTTCATTCGTTCCCCACCTACACCGGCCTCCTTTTCCTCTGTGCCCATGGATTTGATGAGCATCAGGTTGTTTGTGCGCTCCGCCACGGTGGCGGTCAACTGGGCGTTGCGCCGGTTGATAAGGTCCTGTACGCCAAATTGCAGGCGGCCCAGAATAAAGCTGATGAGGATATTCACCGGCAGCGCCGCCACTAAAGACCACATCAGCGCCCCGTCATAGCTGGAGACCTTCTGGAGGATGACAAAGCTGGCATAGGCCGTGGTGAAGATGGGGAGAAAAACCTTCATGACCAGATTGCTGATGCTGGAGATGTCGGTGGTGATACGGCTGAGCAGTTCCTTGGGGTTGTTGTTCTCATAGAACCGCAGTGGCAGATTTACCGTCTTGCGCCAGACCATACGCCGCAGATTCCTGTCCATGCGGGCTGTGCAGAGGTTATTAATGAGACCGGAGACGGAACTGAGAATCAGGGATAGTATCTGGTAAAACAGGTATGGCAGCACCACGGCAGTCAGTCCCACGTTTCCTGCAAAAAGGGCGGCGCTGTATTCGGTAGAGCTGACGCCCACATTGGCAATGACGGCGCTTGCCGCAAGGTAGCCTACAATCCACAGATATGGCAGGTTCGCCTTGCCCAGCATGGAGAAGAAGCGGCGGAAGTTGCCGTAATTTTTTCGGAAAATCGCGTTTGTTTCCATGGTTTTCTCCTTCCTCTTATGTGCATTTCAACGAAACGCCCCCGCCCTATCCCATATAGGATAGGGTAGGGGCGTTTCTATGTCCTTATTTCTGGGAAAGCGCCTGGAAGTCCGCTGTGACGGCGTCCTTTTGGGCGTAGCCCTCCCCAAAGGCAATAGCAAAGCTGCCGTTGTAAGCAGCTGTCTCCAGAACAGCCGCGCCGCCCATGTAGACGATAGTACCCTCGTTCATGGCAAGGTTCTGGAAGCAGTTGGTGTACGCCTCAGAGGGGGTGGCGGCGTCCCACCACATCAGCCAAAGCCCGTCGTAGTCCTGCGCCTTATCCGCAAAGGGCCCATAGGGGATATCACCGCCGGTGTTGTCCGTGAGATATCCCTCGGTAGTTAGCATGTCCACCGGAACGGCATCTTTGGAGATGTAGCCCTTGGCGGTAAGGTAGTCCACCATCTCATCGTATGTACATGTTTTTGGGTCCACGCTCTTTGTGCCGCCGCAGGCGGCGAGGCCGCATACTAAAAGCAGTGCAAGCAGAGAGCAGATGGTGCGTTTCACAGTCTTTTTCATGGGACATAGCCTCCTTATATTGGTGAATGGATTATAGCATATTGAGATTATCGAAAAAAGGGCAGATGTCGATTTTGCCCGAAAAGCCGCTTAATCTGTCCGGTTTTACGCATACATATGCTGGGCAATAACCTCCTTCACCGCCTGGGGCTGCATGACACCCACATGGCTTGCCACCAGCTGTCCGTCCTTGTAGAAGTGGACGGTGGGCACGGCTGTTATCCCATACTCCTCTGCCAGCTCCGGGTTATCGGTGGTATTGAGCTTGACGATGTTCAGGAATGGTATCTCCGCCTCAATGTCCTCCAGTATCTTGGAAAACAGCTTGCAGGGGACGCAGGTTGTGCCGTAGAAGTCAGCAATCACAAAGTCCTCTCTGATCAGTTCTTTGAAATTGGTCTTGTCCGCGTTTTGAATCGCCATGATGGGTTCCTCCCTTAATAAAATTCTCTGATATAGTTTTTCAGCACTGTATAGGCGTGCCCGGTGTATTCGTTAAAAATGAAGTTCTCAAACGGGTTGGCCTCCTTGGCGCTTTCCTCTGAGACGCGCCAGGTTTTTGCATAGTCCGCGATAAACGCCTCGTACTCCGCCTCGCCGGAGTGGAAACTATCCGTTTCGGCGTACCGGCGGCCCAGCAGATAGCGGCAGAGATTGTCCCAACCATCATATTGGAGCATGGCTACCAGCTCATGGTAGCTTTTCACTGGGATGCGGCCCTGGAACTGCTCCGGCGTCATTTCCTCCAGGACCATGCCCTCCTGGCGGCACAGCGTCCGGCAGCGGTCCAGCTCCCGGTTGATAGCTTCGGCCCAGTCCTCCCTGTATAGGATAAACTCCGAGCCGCTTATCACCTCCCGGGTGAGTTTCTTCAGCGCTTCAAAGGAGTCTTGTCCGAAGGCGGCCTCCCGCTGCTGCTCCAGCAGGTAGGCCCGGTATTCCGCCACAGTATGCACGCCGTCCAGCTCCAGCTTCTCCACCATCTCATCACTGGGTTCCGGGGCCACGCGGTTCATCACCCCCGCCAGCGTAAGGGACACCTTCCCCTCCGGCAGGCCGGCCTCCCGGGTCTCGCCCACCCTCATGCCGATGGAGAGATTTTCCAGCTCCCTTTGAAACATCCCGCTCCCTGCCACGAAGCGAACTTTCTCCTTATTGTACCGGGGGCAGTCCGAAAGCAACCGGCACACCACCTGGTCCCCGGCAGAAACCTCCTCGCCGGGTTCCCAGCGGATATATGGGTTAGTCAGCCGCCTCAGCTCCGCCTCCAGCGCTGTCTCATCCGGCACAAAGGGCCTGAGCAGAGGCTCCACGTCCACCTCCCGGTAGTCCTTTACCTTCAATATTCTTGATTTCATTCACACGCCTCCATTTCTTTCAGGTATTCCACCACGCTGTGCAGGGCCACGTTGCCCTCGCCCACCGCTTTTGCGTACTGATAGGGCCGTCCCGTGCAGTCCCCGGCGGCAAAACAGCCCGGCAGGTTGGTCCGCTGTCCCCGGTCCACCTGGATGTGCCCGCACTCTGCCGCCAGTCCCGGCAGCAGCGCCGAGGGGGCCACGCAGGAACGCAGACAGAAGACTCCGTCCGCCGCTACTGTCTCTCCGCCGCAGATCAGGCCGGAGGCCCTGTCCTCACCCAAAATTTCCGCGGGATAGCCCACCGTATGCCGCACATTGTCCCGCTGGACGCCGCAATCCTTATAGCTGGTACACAGGAACACGTCCGAAGCCAGCCCGGCCAGAAACTCCACTTCTTCCTCCAAGGACGGGTCCGTGCAGACCACCGCTATACGTTTGCCCCGATACAGCTCCCCGTCACAGGTGGCGCAATAGCTGACCCCCTTCCCCAGCAACCGGCTCTCGCCGGGTATCTCACGGCTGTTAGATACCCCCGGGGCCAGGATGACAGTCCTGCCGTCATACATCTTGTCGTTGACCACGGCGGTATAATAGCCGCCCATGCCGTAGATGGAATTGACCCGTTCCTCTAAAACAGAAATGCCCAGGCTGTCTACTTGATGTAAAAAGGCTTCCCGCATCTCTGGCCCGGTGACCGCCGGAAGCCCCGGATAGTTCATAACGCGCTCAGCTTTCGCAATTTTAGGGCTCAACTGTCTGGAGCCGAACCACAGGAAATCCAAGCCCCGCGCCTTTGCGCTCAGCGCGGCGGAAACACCGGCGGGCCCGCTGCCGATAATAAGCAGGTCGTACATTTGACATACCCCTCCCAGATTTTTCTATGATGCAACCATATCATTTTTTCCGAAAAAATCAATACTACTTGCTCATTCCGCCCCGGAAACGGTCTATTCTGTACAGATAGCGGACGCTCTGTCCCAGTCCAAAGCCGGTATGAAAAAGCAAGGAGTTTTGACGAATGGGACAGAATGGTCGGGAAAATGAACAGAATAAGCATAGCACCTTGCGCCAGAGGGGAAAAGCTCCTATAATATTGGCACCTAAGCCGGATCGAACAAAAAGGAACTCACTACAAGGAGGCTATCATGGAAAAGAACAGTATCCTTTCAGGTTTTATTGTCCTAGATCAACAACGTGTTGACGAGCTGGAGGCGGACCTCTGGCAAATGGAGCACCAAAAGTCCGGCGCCCGGCTGGTATGGCTGGAGCGGGCGGAGGAAAACAAGACCTTCGCCATCGCCTTCCAGACCCAGCCCTGGGACGACACAGGCGTGTTCCATATCCTGGAGCACTCAGTCCTGTGCGGCTCAAAACGCTTCCCGGTGAAGGAGCCCTTTGTGGAGCTGATGAAAAGCTCCATGAACACCTTCCTCAACGCCATGACCTTCCCTGACAGAACTGTCTACCCTGTATCCAGCCGGAACGGCCAGGATTTTATCAATCTCCTGCGGGTCTACATGGACGCGGTACTGCACCCGCTGCTCCACTCCAAGCCGGAGATTTTCGGCCAGGAGGGTTGGCACTACGAGCTGGGCGAAGACAGCGCGCTCTCCGTCAAGGGCGTGGTGTATAACGAGATGAAGGGGGCCTTCTCCTCGCCGGACGCCCTTCTGGAGCGGGAGGCGGCCCGCCGCCTG
The DNA here is from genome assembly GCA_910574995.1 of Oscillospiraceae bacterium. Lineage (GTDB taxonomy): Bacteria > Bacillota > Clostridia > Oscillospirales > Acutalibacteraceae > Acutalibacter. The sequence goes on along the minus strand of CAJTCS010000007.1, from coordinate 14,363 downwards.
TTCCCGGATACCTGCTACCGCTATGTTTTTGGGGGTGACCCAGCGCATATCCCGGAGCTGACCTACGAAGCCTTCGCTGCCGCCCACAGCCGTCTCTACCACCCATCAAATTCCTATATATTCCTGGACGGCAACGTAGATATCGCGCAGGTTCTTGAGATTTTGGACAGTGAATACCTCTGTGCATACGAGCGCTGTCCCGCGCCGGAAGGGATACCTCTGCAAAAGCCCGTTGAGGCGGGCCTGTCCGCTATACGCTATGAGCTGTCCGCACAGGAATCCTTGGAGGGACGCGCCCGGCTGGCAGATGGGTACGCTGTCTGCACCTTCCGGAACAGGGAGACGTTAATGGCGCTGCAAGCCTTATCGGATGTACTATGTGGGGACAACCAGGCCCCCCTGAAGCGGCATCTTCTGGAAAGCGGCCTGGCTCAGGATGTCCGCTTAGAGCTTCACGACGGCGTACAGCAGCCCTGGCTCCTGCTGGAGGCCAGGGACATTGCCGAGGACAAGTCCGAGGAGGTGTCCTCCGCCCTTCGGGATGAGCTGGAGCGGCTGTCCCGGGAGGGGCTGGATCACCGGCGGGTCCTGGCGGCGCTGGACAATCTGGAGTTTGAGGCCCGGCAACGGGACTATGGGCAGATGCCCCAGGGGCTTATGCTCTGCTTCCAGGTGATGGAGAGCTGGCTCTACGGCGGCGACCCTGCGGCAAATCTCAGCGTCGGTACGCTCTTTGACGGCTTGCGGGACAAGTGCGGGACAGGCTATTTTGAGGAGCTTCTAAAGCAGCTCATTTTAGAGAACCCCCATCACTGCCGGATCCTTGCACTGCCCTCCCACACCATAGGCCAGGAGCGCCGGGCCCAGGAGACAGCTCGGCTCAGTGCCATCCGATCCAGCTGGGGAACCGAGGAAGCCGCCGGCGTCCATCGCTTCCAGGAAGCTATCGCCGCCTGGCAGAACATGCCGGACACGCCGGAGCAGCTGGCGTCCATCCCCAGGCTTCGCCTTGACCAGATTCCGGCGGAGCCGGAAAAGCTGCCTATAGAGGAAGAATCCGCCGGTTGCGTGACGCTCCTCCGCCATCGGCTGCCCACCAACGGTATCACCTATTGCAATCTCTATTTCGCGCTGGATGACTTGTCCCCAGAGGAACTGGTTAAGGCATCCTTTATGGCCCAGTTGTTCGGCTGTCTGGATACGGCTAAGTACAGTCTGGCAGACCTGAGCCGGGAGATGCGCTCCCTGTTCGGGAATATCTGGTTCACAGTAGAAGCGTATGGGCAGAAAAACGCTCCGGACCGCTGCCGGACGTTCCTGTGCGTTTCCTGCAGTATTCTGGACGCGAAACTGGAAAAAGCCCTGTCCCTCCTGACAGAGCTTTTAGTTGGACAGCAGTGGGAGAACTCCCAGCAGGCGCTCACCTTCCTGCGCCAGCGGCGGGCGGCGATGGCGGAGCAGATGGTCACGGCAGGACACAGCGCCGCCATGTCCAGGGTCCTGGCCTGCTCCACCGCCGAGGGTGCCGCGCAGGAGCAGGCGTCAGGCATCACCTTCCTGCGGTGGCTGACGGAACTGGAGCAGAACTTCCCCGCCCGCTTTCCTGCTTTGGCGCAGGATCTTATATCTCTGGCCCAGCGCATTTTCTGCCGCGCACGCATGACGGTCAGCGTCACTGCCGGGAATGAAGCTTCTGCCAAAACTGTCACCCGACTGCTTTCGTCCAGCCTGCCGCAGGGCAGCTTTGCCCTGCCCTGCACGGGGGCCGTTCTGCCCTGGGAACCCCGTCGGGAGGGGTTTGTGATCCCCTCCGGCGTATCATACGCGGCTCTTGGCGGCGTTTTCCAGGGAACCGGAAGCGGCTCGGCGAAGGTCATGGGACGTACCGTCTCCCTTGCCCACCTTTGGAACACGGTACGGGTCCAAGGCGGGGCCTACGGCACGGGAATGGTTTTGCGTGACACAGGCTTTGCTGGATTCTACTCCTTCCGCGACCCCAGCGCCGCCCGGACGCTGGACTGCTACCGTGCCTCCTCGGACTTTCTGAGAGGCATTGACATAGACCTGACCGGCATGATCACCGGCGCGGCGGCGGAGTCCGACCCGCTTCTGACAGCCCGCATGAAGGGCCGGATGGCAGACGCTCTCTACTGGCGGCAGATCAGCCACGAGGACCGGTGCCGCGTCCGCCGGGAGATGCTCGCCGCCGTGCCGGAAGATCTGAAAGCTCTGGCCGGCCCCGTGGAGGACCTGACAGCGCGGGGCAGCATCTGCGTCCTCGGCTCCCGACAGCAGGTGGACGCCTGTGCCGGTTGGCTGGACAATATAGTGGTACTCTGATATGAGAAGGCTTGATCGGAAGCGCTTGAAAAAAGCGTCGGAGGTTGGCTTTGCGATCATAGCCGGGAATATGCTGCTGGGGTTCGCCGTGGCGGCATTCATCCTGCCCAGCGGCGTCATCATGGGCGGGGCCACGGGCGTTGGGGTGGTTCTGGCAAGGTTCATCCCGCTGGACACCGCCCTGATTGTTTTATGCGTGAACCTGCTGGCCCTGGCGCTGGGCTGGGCGGTGCTGGGATGGAGGTTCGTTTTGGCTACGGTGGCCAGCTCCTTGCTCTACCCCATCTTCCTGGGCGCGGCCCAGAGGGTGCCGGGTATCGAAGGACTGACTGCCGACCCGTTGCTGTCGGCCCTGCTGGGCGGCGGGCTGGTGGGGATAGCCGTGGGGCTGGTGATGCGGGTGGGCTCCTCCACCGGCGGCACGGATGTGGTCAATCTGGTACTGCATAAGTGGACACATATCCCGGTCTCCGTGGCGGTTTACCTGACGGATATTGTCATCATGGGCGCGCAGACTGTGTTCTCTGACCCGGAGCAAATCCTGTACGGCGTTGTGTTGCTGGTGGTAGAGACGATTGTGCTGGACAAGGTGATGCTTTTAGGGCAGTCACAGATACAGCTCTTTGTGATTTCCAGCCGGTACGAGGAGATACGGCAGAAATGCCTGACAAAGCTGCAGGCCGGTATCACTATGGTTCAAATCGAAACCGGCAGGACAAGGTCACCTCAGCGCGGTGTGCTGTGCGTGATCCCGCCCAGGAAGCTCTATGCCGCACAGTCGCTGATACAATCCGTTGACCCTAACGCGTTCCTGACCATCACACAGATCAAGGAGGTTCGGGGGCAGGGCTTTTCCAGCGAACGGGTCTATGTGGAGCCGCCCGAAATCCCTGCCCGATAAAAGGAGGTAAAATTTATGTTGACTACCGAAACCACAAAGGCGTACCTGTCCATTTTAAGGGAAGAACTGGTCCCCGCCACAGGCTGTACGGAGCCCATCGCCCTAGCCTATGCCGCTGCCCGGCTCCGGGATATCCTGGGAGTCTGGCCGGAAAGGATACGGGCAGAGGTCTCCGGCAATATCATCAAAAATGTGAAAAGCGTGGTCGTCCCCAACACCGGAGGGCTAAAGGGCATCTCCGCGGCTATTGCGGCGGGAATAGCGGCGGGGGACGCTGAGAAAATCCTGCAGGTCATCTCCACCGTTCCGTCGGACCGGCATGGGGCAATCGCGGCCTATTGTCAGGATACCCCCATTGAGATAGTCTGTGCCGACACCCCCCGGATTCTGGACATCCGGCTCACCGGCTGGGCTGGGGAGCATTCCGCCTGTGTACATATCGCCAACAGCCACAGCAATATCGTCAGAGAAGAAAAGAACGGCGAAGTCCTGTTGGAAAAGCCGGTGACAGATTCCGCCGAGGACAGCCTGACGGACAAGAGCGTGCTGAATGTGGCGGATATTCTGGAGTTTGCGAACACGGCGGAGCTTGGGGATATCGCACCGCTACTACAGCGGCAGATCGACTGCAACACGGCTATCGCGGCGGAAGGGCTGAAAAATAACTGGGGCGCCAATATTGGCTCCGTTCTGCTGGTGGAGTACCCCGGGGACATCAAGACCGAGGCGAAAGCCTGGGCCGCCGCAGGGAGCGACGCCCGGATGAGCGGGTGCGAGCTGCCGGTGGTGATACTCTCCGGCTCCGGCAACCAGGGGATAACCGCCTCCGTGCCGGTGGTCCGGTACGCAAGGTTCCTGGGGGCAAACCAGGAAAAGCTGTACCGGGCGCTGCTGGTCAGCGACCTGGTGACCATCCACCAGAAAAGCGGCATAGGCCGTCTTTCGGCCTACTGTGGCGCGGTCAGCGCAGGGGTCGGGGCAGGAGCCGGGATCGCCTATCTGCTGGACGGCGGCTACGAGGCCATAGCGCACACCATCGTCAACGCAGTGGCTATCATCAGCGGAACCATCTGCGATGGGGCAAAGCCCTCCTGCGCCGCCAAGATTGCCGCCAGTGTAGACGCGGGGATATTGGGCTACTCTATGTATAAAAACCACCAGGAATTCAAAAGCGGCGACGGCATCGTGACCAAAGGCGTGGATGATACGATCGCGAATGTGGGCCTTTTAGCTCAGCAGGGAATGCGGCAGACGGACCAGACGATATTGTCTATTATGACTGAGCGGTGCAAATGACAGGAGGCATTTTTTGGAAAATTGGAGCAGGACGAGGTCTGCCTGGAAGTGATCTGAAAACTCAATGAGCAGGCTACCGTAATCGAATCTCAGGACCGGATGGAGCTTTTCTTTGTTTAGCGGCGCAAATTTTGATGTAGTCTCCCCCACTCCTACCCCTCCACACGCTGTGTTTGACCCATTTTCTGACCCAGAACCGAAAAAACTCAGTGGAACGGATAGGGGCAGACCTTCGGGTTTTTGCGGGAAAATGGAGTAAAAATGCCTGAAAACTGCTGGAAAAACTGGCTCACCACAGCTCATAACCCGAAGGTCGTAGGTTCAAATCCTGCCCCCGCAACCATCTAAGGACGGTTATTCTGATACAATGGGTATCGGGATAATCGTCCTTGATTTTGTCCTAAACCGCCGAAAATAGCCGCTTTATTAACACTTTTGAGAAAAGGCCCACCGCTGGCTGGATAAATTTCCAGACCAGCGGTGGGCCTTTTTGCATTTCTGGGGCTTTAGAGAGGGGGCTATCGTGGATTTATTGGTTATCGTGCTTTTATTGGGGCTATCGTTAAACCTCATACACAGAAAACATCCCTGGCCCCGCTACAAAGCGCGAGACCAGGGATGCTTTTAGCCCTCAATGGCAATCAAGTTCTTCTGCTCCACCTGAACCACCTGGCTCACTTTGGGGATAAACAGACGCAGGATGCCGTCCTCAAACTTGGCGTGGATGTCCTCCTGCTTGACCTTATCCCCCACATAGAAGCTGCGGCGGCAGGAGCCGATGAAACGTTCCCGGCGCAGATATCGCTCGTTCTGAACATTGTCGTTGTGCGTCTGCTCCACGGTCGCGCTGATGCAGAGGTAGCCGTCCTTCAGTTCGGCGGCGAGGTTTTCCTTGTGGACGCCGGGCAGGTCGATGTCCAGCTCGTAACCCTCGTCGCTCTCCTTGATGTCTGTGTTCATCATGCCGCGCAGGGTATTTGCGGTGAAAGCGGACTCGGCCAGCTCATCGAACATATTCTTTGCCATCAGATACGGGGTCAACATAAAAATTACTCCTTTCAGACTTGCGGTTTTTGCACCGCGCTTGGTTTGTGGTTATGCTCATAGTATAGCCGTCTGGATTAGCACTGTCAATACGAGAGTGCTAAATTATTGTGAAGTAATCTTTATATCCTATAAGATTTATTTATCAATACTCTTGACAGGTTTCGCTGTTTTGGAAAGCACCAGCGCCAGCAACAGTGTCAGAAGTTCTGCGGCAAGCGGGGCAAGCCAAATCGTATCGCCGCCCAAAAGAGCGGGCAAACAGAAAATAGCCGCCACTTTTAAGACAATACCCCGACTAAAGGAAATGGCATCGGCCTGGAGCGTCCGTTTGGTGGAGTATAGAAACGCCGTGTAAATCAGATTTAACGCCATCGGGATGAAGGAAAGGCTGAACAACGGCAAAGCTGCGGAGGCGTTTTGAACAAGCTCCAGGTCCTGATTAAAAATGCGAATCACTGGTTCGGTGAAGAAAAGCAGCAGTCCGTAGATGGCTACGGATAGTGTGGCATTGATGCGGATTCCCCAACGGAAATACTCGTTCATCCCATCTGTATCCTGCTCTCCGTAGCAGTTCCCCCAAAGGGGCTGTAAACCCTGCGCCACTCCCGACAAAATGGCGTTTGCCAGTGAGTAGATAAAACTCAGAACACTGAATGTAGACACCCCAATGTCGCCCACCAGCCTTGCCAGCATGAGGTTGTAGCAGAGAGCGGTAACTGGCGTTGTCAGTTGGGAAACGGCCTCCGGAACACCCCGCTTGCAGATTTTCATTGCCAATGCTCCGCTGAGATGGAACCGCCGAAAACGCAGGCTACCCTGTCTCCTCACAAAATGGGAGAGGAGAACAGCCACAGAAAACACCTGACCCAGCCCGGAGGCGATGGCCGCGCCGATCAAGCCCATGTCCAGCGGAAAGATGAACAGCCAGTCCAGGAAGATATTTGCTCCTGCTCCCACACACATCCCTGCAAAGGACAGGGTCGGGGAGCCGTCATTCCGCACAAAAGCAGACAAGCAGGTACTCATCAGCATAGGGATAGAAAAAGCGCAGTAATAGAACAGATAATCTGCCGCCATATCCCGCATGGCTTTGCCGAGGGTGCGTCCGCCGCTCATGTCGATAATTTGGTCACAGAACACCATCCCTGCCATCGTGAGCAGGAGCGATACCAGCAGCGTCAGTGCAACCGAGGTCATAAAGGCATGGTTTGCTCCCTCCTTGTCTCCTCGGCCCATTCGGATGGCGACCACCGTTGCTCCGCCCATAGGAAACATCGCCGCAACAGCAACGGAAAAAGTAATGAACGGAACGCCAATGTTTACGGCACCCAGAGCTGCCGCCCCCACACCCTGGCCCACGAATATGCCGTCTACCACATTGTAGAGGTAGGTCACGAACAGCCCGCCCATAGCTGGGAAGATGTATCGCCAAAGATTTTTCAGTTTGTCATTCACAAAAATACCTCCAGGCAAAACAAGAAGTGGGACAAACCCTATACGGGCTTATCCCACTTCAACGATTTTTGATCGCAAGTCCTCTGACAAGCGAGACTATTGTAGCACAGGCACTTATCAAAGTCAACCGCTGCTTCATAACTCCGGCCTGACAGGAAAGTTATCCTTACACAATTGCAGAAAGAGCTTCAGCATCGGCTTTCCTGTTACGCTCTTGTAGTATGCCCCATAGGACAAGGGCTCCACATCTTTGATTGGAATGTAGGCCAAGGCGGGGTCCCGCAGGGCCGGGAAATCAGGCTGGACGGCAAGCCCAAAACCGGCCTTGGCCAGCGTGATGCAGGCATCGGCTGACCCGCACATGAGCAATTCAGATACGGCCCTTCCCGTTGTCAATTCGTGCTGTACGGCATTCAAGTTGTCGGGGCATATCTGTGGGTCAAGCAGGAGCAGCCGCTGTGTTCGGAGATCGTCCTCATCCAGCAGCTCCTTTTCTGCCAGCGGATGGGTGGCTGGTAGAACGCCGGTGATACGGACCTGAGTCAGCTCTTTGTAAATGCCGTCTATTTTCTTTGAACTCTTTTCTTGAAATGCAATGATTACATCGACCGCTTCCTCGTCCAGCAGTTGGTACAAGTGCTGGAACGGTACGACCTGAAACACAGGATACAGCATAGGGCAGGAATCCGCCATTTGCCGCAGTATCTCAGGCAACAGGCGCAATTCATTGTTGCTGTGACAGCCGATGGAGAAGAACTGCCGGTCATCCACCACAGGCTCCTCAAACCGCTTTTTCGCCAGCGAAATGATATTCAGTACATTTTTTGCGTCGTTCAAAAAGATCAGCCCTTCCTGGGTGATCTCTACCGACCGCGTGGTGCGCTTAAATAACTGCGCGTTCAACTCCTCCTCCAAAGAATGGATTTGATGCGTGACCGCTGGCTGAGTTACATTGAGGAGCTTGGCGGCTTTCGCAAAGCTGAGAGTTTCCGCCACAGTCAAAAAGCAAGTGAGTTGAAAGGTGTTCATAACCGTCCCCTCCACTGATTGATAAAAGTCCTTTATATGTTATAACATTTTTTGAATTAACAATCAAGAGAAAATGAGTATAATAGACGGTAGCGCCAGTAAAAATTGTCTGCCGAACAGTCGTAAACCAAACAAAGCCGCAAAAGAAGGGGTGGTGTAAAATGCCTGATGGGAACCTGCTGTTGACGCTTCGGCAAATCAACATCCCCCGACCGAATGCGCCAGGCTCCAGGGGTTCCCTGACTGGTGGTGTGCTGGTCTTGACACGCCGGAGCCTACCGAGGAGGACATCGCTTTCTGGACGGAGGTCTGGGAAACGCACCGCCGGGTGGTGGGCGGCTCCGCCAAGGCCAAGAGCCGGAACCAGATCATCAAGTGGCTGCAGCACCCCCATTCGGATGCCGCTGAATAGAGGCTGTCCGCTCCAAAGACCAGACCGTCATCCTCCGGCCCTCAGACGTGCTGCACATCCCCGGTTTAGGCTTTGACGGATTGGTGGGCTACTCGCCCATCGCTATGGCGAAGAACGCCATTGGCATGGCCATCGCCTGCGAGGAGTACGGCGCGAAGTTCTTCGCCAACGGTGCGGCACCTGGCGGCGTCCTGGAACATCCCGGCACCATCAAAGACCCCCAGCGTGTGCGGGAGAGCTGGCAGTCCACCTTCGGCGGCAGCGGCAACGCCAACAAGATCGCCGTTCTGGAGGAGGGCATGAAATACACGCCCATCGGCATTTCGCCGGAGCAGGCGCAGTTCCTCGAAACGAGAAAATTCCAAATCAATGAGATCGCTCGAATTTTCCGAGTGCCGCCTCACATGGTGGGCGACCTGGAAAAGTCGAGCTTTTCTAATATTGAGCAGCAGTCGCTGGAGTTTGTGAAATACACACTGGAGCCTTGGGTGACCCGCTGGGAGCAGTCCATCCAGCGCACCCTGCTATCCACAAATGAAAAGGCTCGCTACTTCGTGAAGTTCAACTTGGAGGGCTTGCTCCGGGGCGACTACCAGAGCCGGATGAACGGTTACGCCACCGCCCGTCAGAACGGCTGGATGTCCGCCAACGACATCCGGGAGCTGGAGAACCTCGACCGCATCCCCGCCGAGGAGGGCGGCGACCTGTACCTCATCAACGGCAATATGCTCCCGCTGAAGGACGCTGGGGCTTTTGCAGATACCACTACGACAGGAGAGGAGGATTCCGATGAAAAAATTTTGGAACTGGAAAGTGAAGGCGGCGACGGAGACAGCCCCGGAGGAACGGACGCTGTTCCTCAACGGCACCATCGCCGAGGATAGCTGGTATGACGATGACGTGACCCCGCAGCTTTTCAAGGATGAGCTGATGGGCGGCTCCGGCAACATCACCGTCTGGATCAACAGCCCCGGCGGTGACTGTGTGGCGGCGGCGCAAATCTACAATATGCTCATGGACTACCCCCATGACGTGACCGTGAAAATTGACGGTATCGCCGCCAGTGCTGCCTCGGTCATCGCTATGGCTGGCACCAAGGTGCTGATGTCCCCGGTGTCCACCATGATGATCCACAACCCGGCCACGATTGCCTGGGGTGATTCCGGCGAGATGGAGAAGGCCATCGCCATGCTGGAGAGCGTGAAGGACTCCATCATCAACGCCTACGAGATCAAGTCCGGCCTATCCCGCGCCAAGTTGTCCCACCTCATGGATGCCGAGACTTGGATGGACGCGAACAAGGCGGTGGAGCTGGGCTTTGCGGACGGCATCCTGTCCCGCGCCCCGGCGGAGGACGAGGCCCCGCCCGCTGGCTCCATGCTCTACTCTCCGGTAGCGGTGGTCAATTCCCTCATGGGGAAGATCGCTGCCAAGAGCCGGATCGTCAAACCCGATCCCGCACCTGCACCCACAGGCCGCTCCGTTGACACGCTCATGGAGCGGCTTAATCTTATGAAATTTTAGGAGGAACTGACCATGACTATTTTGGAACTGCGTGAAAAACGGGCCAAGGCTTGGGAGGCTGCGAAGGCTTTCCTGGACAGCCACCGCAACGAGAAGGGCGTTCTGTCCGCCGAGGACGATGCCGCCTACACCAAGATGGAGCAGGACATCACCGATCTGGGCAGGGAGATCGCCCGTCTGGAGCGGCAGGAGGCGCTGGATGCCGAGCTGTCCAAGCCCACCGCCAGCCCCTTGACCGGCAAGCCCCTGGGCGGCACTGATTCGGACGAGCCTAAAACTGGGCGGGCCTCCAAAGCCTACAAGGAGGCCATGCTCACCGCCCTGCGCACCAACTTCCGCCAGGTGAGCAACGTTCTTCAAGAGGGCATCGACGCCAACGGCGGCTACCTGGTGCCGGAGGAGTACGACTCCAGGCTCATCGATGGGCTGAACGAGGAGAACATCATGCGCAGGCTGGGCCACCGCATCACCACCAGCGGGGAGCACAAGATCAACATCGCCGCCACCAAGCCCGCCGCCGCGTGGATCGATGAGGGCGGCGCGCTCACCTTCGGGGACGCCACCTTCGCCCAGATTTCCCTGGATGCTCACAAGCTCCATGTGGCGGTGAAGGTCACCGAGGAACTGCTCTACGACAACGCCTTCGGCCTGGAAAGCTACATCATCGCTCAGTTTGCCAAGGCCCTGGGCAACGCCGAGGAGGACGCCTTCCTCAACGGGGACGGCACCGGCAAGCCCCTGGGCCTGCTGGCGGCAACCGGCGGGGCGCAGACCGCCGTCACCACCGCCGGGGCCTCCATCGCGGCGGACGAGGTCATCGACCTGGTCTACGCCCTCAAGCGGCCCTACCGCAAGAACGCCGCCTTCCTCACCAACGACCAGACGCTGGCGGTGCTGCGCAAGCTGAAGGACAACAACGGCCAGTACCTCAGTAACGGTCATTCCGCCGACCCTCGACCTGTTCACCCGCACCCCTTCGGTGGCGGCGAGAAAACGGCGGACGGCGGGGTACGCCCGCGTTTCTACCGGCAGTGATGAGCAGTTCACCAGCTATGAGGCGCAGATCGACTACTACACCAAGTACATCCAGAATAACCCAGAGTGGGAATTTGTGCGTGTCTACACGGACGAGGGCATTTCGGCAACCAATACCCGCCACCGCCAAGGCTTCAATCAGATGGTGGCGGATGCTCTCGCCGGGGAGATCGACCTCATCGTTACCAAGTCGGTGAGCCGGTTCGCCCGGAACACTGTGGACAGTCTGACCGCCATTCGCACCCTCAAGGAAAAAGGTGTGGAGGTCTACTTTGAGAAGGAGAACATTTGGACTTTCGACAGCAAGGGCGAATTGCTCCTCACCATCATGTCCTCGCTGGCCCAGGAGGAGAGCCGCTCCATTTCGGAGAACGTCACCTGGGGCCAGAGAAAGCGGTTCGCAGACGGCAAGGTCAGCCTCCCCTACAAGCAGTTTCTTGGCTATGAAAAGGGCGAAGATGACATTCCCGTGGTGGTAGAGGACGAGGCCAAGATCGTCCGCCGCATTTTTGCCCTGTTCATGGCAGGCAAAACACCCTACCAAATCGCCAAGATGCTCACGGCGGATGGCATTCCTACCCCTGCGGGCAAAACAAAATGGGGAACTACCACGATATCCTCGATTTTGACGAATGAGAAGTACAAAGGAGCGGCGCTCCTTCAAAAGAAGTTTACAGTTGACTTTCTGGAGAAAAAGATGAAGGTCAACGAGGGAGAAGTGCCGCAGTATTACATTGAGGAGAGCCACCAGCCTATCATCGACCCGGCGGAGTTCGATAAGGTACAGGCCGAGTTTGCGCGGCGCAAAGGGCTGGGCCATCGCTACAGCGGCGGCAGTATTTTTGCCTCCCGCATCGTTTGCGCCGACTGCGGTGCATTTTACGGCCCCAAGGTCTGGCACTCCAACAGCAAGTACCGCCGCGTTATCTGGCAGTGCAATGAGAAGTTCAGTGGCGAGAAAAAGTGCGCCACTCCGCATCTGCGGGAGGAGGACATCCAGGCCCGGTTCCTGGCGGCATTCAACAAACTGCTGGGCAGCAAGGATGCTCTGCTGGAGGACTGCCGCTTGATGCAGACCGCCCTCACTGACTGCTCCGCCATTGACGCGGAACTGGACGGGCTGCTCCAGGAAATCGAGGTGGTCACCGAGCTGACCCAGCGGTGCATCCAGGAAAATGCCCAAAGTGCGCAGAGCCAGGAGGAATACACCGAACGCTACAACGGATATGTGGCGAGGTATGAAAAGGCCAAGGCCAGGGCGGATGCCCTCCAAGAGCAGAAAAAGCAGCGGCAGGCCAAGGCCGATGCTATCGGCGGCTTTATGTTTGAACTGTCCGAGCGCGGCGATGCCATCAACGAATTTGATGAACGGCTCTGGCTGGCGGTGGTGGAGAAGGCCACGGCCTACCATGATGGGCGGCTGGTGTTCAGATTCCAGAATGGCAGCGAAATAGAGAGCTGACACAAGCAAAACCCCCGTTGATTCTTCCAAGTGGAATCAGCGGGGATTTACATTGTGTCCATCAATTCGAGGAGCAGGTTTTTCTGGCGGTCGGTCAGAGAACTCCATCGGGCAAATAGCGTTTGTTGTTCCTCGGTCAGCTCCAGCGGATTTCCCTCTGAAAAGAACTGCGCCAATGTGATGCCAAATGCCCTACACACGGCCTCCAAGGTCGGCAGCGTGGGAGCATTGTTCCTGTTGAACATATTCGTAACGGTGGAGTGGGAGAGGCCGGACTCCTTCGCCAGCCGGTAATCTGTCCAGCCCCGTTCTTCCATCAGTTTTTTGATCTGCTTTTGTGCATCCAAGCCATCACCACCCATCTGTAACTATTATAATTCCCGAAATGGTGTTATAATAGGCGCGATAGGTAGACAGTGACATCCCCTAAAGGGAAATACGGTTTGCCCGGTTCTCTGCCGGGAAATACTGATTACTGCGAGGAGGTCAGTATGGAAAAACCGAAAACTTTATTTGAACGCTTGGCCCGTCAGCGGGGCATCTCTGTGGAAGAAATGCGGTCCATCATCTCGGCCCGCATAGAACAGGGGATGAATGACCCCGACCCGGTAAAGCGGGCATCTTGGGAGCGGATACCACGGGCCGGGGACATTCCCACCCCGGAGGAATGGCTCCGATATGCGGTGGAGCAGTTGGAGGAGGAAGGGCGCGGTGATCTGCTGCGCTGGTATCCGAATCTTTGACCTGAACTTGAGAATTATTGAAAAGGGTCTTCATTTTTTAAGAGATTTGTGCTAAAATTAAATAATACAGTATTTTTGAGCTAAAGGAAGATGGCCATGAACCCTTTCATTATTTTTGACGTTTCTGGCATAGATGGAATTGCTGTAAACGGAGAATGTCGCACATTCTCAATTGAACGGCACGAAAATATTACTTCTATCGAAATACTTCAAGATGATCTTTGCATAGTCGGCATAAAGGTGTTTTTTGCCCCAGATATAACTATCGATAGTTCAATAATAGACTCTACACGTCAGTCTGTAGAATTATTTATCACAAATATCATTGGACACCTTGATGCAGTTGTTACTGAATTTTCCGTTCGAACAGGGGATATTTACAATCCAAATGAACAGCCTAAAGATGGTCCTCTCATTATTAATGACATGATATTGATGGTGGATACTCTTTCTGTGACGGTTTCATATCCTATTCAGCGATATGCAGGACTTTTTTTGAATTCGTCTATAGACTTGCGAAAAAAGGACCGATTCACCATCTTCGGAAATATAATGAAAATTGAAAATATTGCTGTTCGATATCTAATGCAGTATGAATTCTTACTGTCACTTATTTCTCAAAATCGTAAGCAAAAAGATGTCACCGATTTTATCAAAAATCAGTTTAACACTTCAAGTGTGCCTACTAAGGTCGGCTTTCATAAAACTCGCCGACCTGGGAAAAATTTTGATGAGGATGATATTACATATTATCGTAATATTTTAGCGCATAATGATTCAAGTGCCATTCCAGAAAATTTTGATCGTACCATTTCAGTTATGAGTAAGGCATTGACGAATGTAATTTTTTTCTACTTAGATCAAACCTAATAAATGTAGAGGATGATTGGCTGCACACCCCCATGGCAAATGCACCCCCTTATCCCAAGGGGGTGCATTTGTATCAGAATAGGCCACCTTTGCCACGAAAGTCCTCAGTCGATGATACAATCGACTGAGGACTTTTTAATTGAAAAAGTCAACCACTGGCTCTGCCAGTGGAGATAAAAAAGCTTTAGCTATGGACAAAAAAGGAACTCCCCGATAGATTAAAGTTAAGGTCTGCCAACCTAACTAAAA
>CAJTCS010000006.1 GCA_910574995.1 Oscillospiraceae bacterium | reverse complement strand
GTGCCCAGCGTCCGATGGACCTGCCAGCTGGCCTGGAGGGTCCGGCGCTTTTCCTCCAGGGTAAGGTCAGGGTCCCACCAGTCCACCTTGAAGTCCTGGGCTAGGATATCCAGCAGCGGCCCCTCCAGCCGGCCAATGTGGGGATAAATTGAAACCCGCCCTATCTCTTCCTGCCGCTGGGCCAGCACACCCGCCGCCGCCCGGGCCAGGGCATAGAGTGTGGGCGCCCCCGCCAGTACTGGGGGCAGGCCGCCCAGCAGGTTTTCCGCAGTTATGCCGTGGGCCTCCGGCGGCGGGGGCTTAGCAGCCCCCGCACCCCGCGCGTTCCCGGCTGTGAAGTTATATTTTCTCACACTCTTTCACCTCCACGCCGGCAGGCGCGTTGTGGCCGCATGATGAAGCGTAAGCGCGGCACAGCGTGACGCGGCGGATGGACGGAACCAAAGCAGCGCGTGGCCTTTGCGCGGCCCCGCGTCTTGGGTGCAGCGTCACGCTGCTCATTCATCTTCATACCCCCCGCTGGTGATGGCCACTGCGCCCAGCTTCGCCACCTGGGGCGCGGTTTTGCCGTCGTCCCGCAGGGCCGTGAAAACAGGGGACGTGAGCACGATCCGCTTTACGCCGGTGTGGTACAGGTACTCCCGCAGCACGTCCGGGTTGACGTCCCGGCCCAGACGGCCGCACTGCCAGGCTGCATATTCTTCCACCGCCTTATGCACGGCGGCTTCCACCTCCGCCGCGCTTTTGGCGCGGCCATTCTGGAGGTAGTAGGTAAAATTGATATTGTAGGTCACGGTTTCCGCGTCCTCTACAAAGACTTGATCTGTCAGGGGCCGCACCTCATCGGCAGAGCAGGCCGCCAGCACAGCGGCCTTGACCTCCGTGCCCGCCAGCTGCCCGCCCTCCATGAGGACGTAGAGCTTCACCACGCCGGGAGTGGGGGAGTTGGCCGCCACGTCTACGATCTCGGTGCTGACCTGTTTGGCGAAATATTCATAGCTGCCCCGGGCCCCGGCACAGCTGTAAGCGTCCATACTCTGGCGCATCAGCTGGTAGAATTCCTCGTCTGTAGCTTCGTCCGCGCCCCCGCCACTGACTGTGACGTTTTCAGTTTTGCTGTAATAATCGTATAAGTCGATGGCGGTGTTGATCTGCCCCAGGGCCAAACCGTTGCCCACCGTGCCCGGCGTCTGGCAGCGGGCCTGCACATCCGCGTAGGTCTGGCCGATACTGATATACACGTCGGCCACGGTTTGCCATACCAGCCCGCCCACGCCCGTTACCCGGGTGCCCTGGGGAACCAGAACAGCGGTCTGCTGGGCCGCTGAGATATAAAACCGTTGGGTACACACAGCGGGCTGGGCCTGGGGCCTCTGCCGGGCATAGAACAGCTGGGCCAGGGCGTCCAGGTTTTCCCCCTCAGCGCGGCTGGGGATGTTCTGATTTCCTGTATAGTTATTCAACACCCGTTCGTGGGATAGGATGCTGGCAAGCCATTGGATTAGAAGCTTTTCGGGGCTGGCAGGCTGCACGGCAGCGCCTGTAAGGGACTCATATTCCGCCGTAATCTGGGCCGCCAGGGCCTCTGTCCCGGTGTCAATGAACTGGTATTCAGGGTCTTGGGCATCAAGCCGCAGGCCGTCGTTTGGCATATATAACACCTGCCTTTTATAGTTTTTGGGCAGCAAAAAAGCGCCCCGCATATCCTGTGGGCGCGCAAAAAAAATTTGAAAATTATGTAAAAAAGTGTTGACTTCCACGTATTTACGTGGTATAATAAAACCATAGAAAGGAGGTGGAAAATCCCATGAAACACATGAAGCCCCAGAGCAAGCTGGAGAAAATCAAAACAATCGTAGAAATCCTAGCCGGGATAGCAAACATTGCTTTGGTACTCCACACTATACTCAAGGGCTGATAGGAAACAGCGGCGGGGGGCGGAAGCCCCCCAATGCTCCCTATCTTGATTTTACACCACAGAAAGGGGAAAAACAAGATGCTGAAAAGATTTTTGCAAAATGCCTCATTGTACCTCTTGGCTCTGGCAAACCTTGCCTATGCATTAAAACATGGTTTTACCTGGCTCAGTTGGCTGGCTTTAGGGCTGGCCAGCGCAGCAGCTGTGCTGGATGTCCTTTGCTGGCTGAAAAGCAGAAAGGATGGCCCCCATGCTGATGCTTAAAGAATTGCGGAAACAAGCCGGGCTGTCTGTAGCGGCGCTGTCCGCTAAAAGCGGGGTATCCCGCCGGACTATTGAGGACATTGAGGCCAGAGGGGACTGCCGCATTTCTACCGCCTATACCTTATGCAGGGCCATGGGCGTATCCCTCGACGAGTTTTATAAAGAGCAGGCCGGGCAATAGCCCGGCTTTTCTCATCCCTCTTTGACCTCGATTTCCACTATCGGCACCAGCTTTGCCGGTTCCGTCGCGTTGCCTGTAAACCGGATATCCAGGATGGAGGCCCGGGGCTCGTAATCTTCCACCGCCTCTTTCACGCTGGAAATCAGCATTGCCTCTGCCGTGGGCATGGGCTTGTCCAGGTATTCCTGGGA
This sequence comes from Oscillospiraceae bacterium, assembly GCA_910574995.1. Classification (GTDB taxonomy): domain Bacteria; phylum Bacillota; class Clostridia; order Oscillospirales; family Acutalibacteraceae; genus Acutalibacter. Next base: position 227,577 of record CAJTCS010000006.1, on the reverse strand, counting down.
CACGCCGAAGTCCCGGTACAGGGGCACGCTGCCCTTTGCTGTGGCCAGGATGATTGCCACGTTCCGCAGCACTTCTTCTGCTGTTGTAGTCGGCCGCAAATCCAAAGTTTCCGCGTCCGCCGCCTCCACCAGGTAACTCATATTCTACTCCCAATTCCGCAGGTATTCCTGCAATTCCAGCGACACCACGGCGTGGATCACATTGCCTTTGGCGTCGTAATTTTTATATTTGATCGTGTGCTTTATGAGGTTCCAGCGGTACTTGCCATAGGGCCGTGTGCCCAGCACCAGCGGCAGGGCGGTGCCCGCCCGCTCGTATGTCCACAACTTCACCAGCTCGCCCATTACGTTGATACCCAGGGGTTCCAGCAGGGTGATCTCAAAGGTGATTTTATCCGGCTCCACCCCGGTAAACTCAGTGAGGGCGTTTTGCAGGTGCCGCTGATGTACCGCATACCGGGCTTCGCCTGACCATTCCACATTGTCGAAAGTCTCCACATCGTCTTCTTCCACCCGGAAGACCACTTCGCCGAAGCATCCCACCATCGCCATGCGCTCACCCCCTAGCCGATTTTCCCCAAAACAAAGCCGTCCCCGTCCAGCACAGGCAAATACAGCACCAGCACCTGGTCGTTGATTTTAGGCATCCAGCTTTCCCAATATGCCTTATGAGTATGGCTGTCGACCATCTCCACGTCAACCTTGCCTCCCGGATGCTGCAAAACATACAGCCACCCGGACTGGTCTTCCTCGTCCCGGTAAATCACCCGCACCCGGTGGTGCGCTTCGTCCAAGTCCATCACCGTGCCTGCCAGAATCAGCCGGTCGATACTCTCCACGCTCACACCCCCAGCACTTTTTGCAGTTCCACATCCGTGGTGTATCCGCCCGGGCCCAGTGTATGCACTGCCCGGCTCATCAAATATTTCCCGTCAAAGGCGGCCCAGCCCTCCACCTGCACGGTCTGCCCAGCCAGCAAAAGCGGGTCGCCGGGCAGCGTGAAAGTGGCTATGCGGGCGAACTTGTTGTGCATCCGCAGGTGGTTTTCCGCCAGGGCTTTGGCCTCGCCGGGGCTGGCCGTTTTGGCAGTGATTTCCAGCTGCTTGTGGTTCTTGGAAGACTCATCGTAATCCTCCGACTTTGCCGTGCCCTCTACCACTTTCCCCGTGGCCGGGTCCGTATAGCTGACCCGGCAGGAATCGTACTGCGTGCCTGCCGTGCTGGCCATGAACCGGTACGAGACGTACCCGCCGCCCTTGCGGATGGTGCGTACCGGCGGCTGTTTTTCAAAGGAGCGCTGGTCGAATAAAACCAGCGTGTTGTTGGTGATTTTCAGGCTCACCGCCGCGCCCTGACAGAGGCGTGAGAGGAATTCCGTATCTGTCTGCCTGCGCTGTTCCAGCCGGTCGTAGACAGGGTTGGCGGCGGCGTAGAGGCCGCATTTCATGCCGTTGTTGGCGGCAATCTCCTGGGCGATGCCCGTCAGGCTGTAATGCTCCCAAGAGCGGGTCTTTTTCGTCTGGCGGACTGCCCCGGAATAGGGCAGGGCGGAGGCTTGCAGCACCACCGCCGTGGACGGGCCGCTGGCTTCCACGCTGTCCAGCTCGAAGACGCCGCAGTCCAGCCAGCGGTCGTAGTCCTTTTCCCAGCCGCGCTGCACCAGCGCCGCCTTGATTTTCACTCCCCGGATGCCGGCAGCCTGAATCATATCCCCAAGCCAGCCACCGACCCAGATGCCGTCCCGGTCCTGCAGGGTGATTTTCAGGTCGTCGGCCTCGCTTTCCGCCGCGTCCGTGTACTGCATATTCAGGAAAAAAGGCCGCAGCTTTTTGGTGACGTTCACCCCGTCCACGGCGATGGAAAAGTCCGTCCGTCGTGCTGGTGTTTCATAAGACATGTTCATCCCTCCTGCTTCCAGGGCGGCAGGCCCGCCAGGGTATTATCCTGCTTGATTTCCGGCAGTGTCAGCGTAATGCCCGCCGGGAATGTATAAAGATGCAGGTACTTGCGGTTTGCCGCCATCAGCTTATCCGTATAGTGGACGCTGCCCAGCGTTTTGTAGGCGATGCTGTCCCAAAGGTCGCCTTGTACGGTCGTGTACGTTTTCATATACGCCTCCTTGCCTTGTCCCGGATGTAATCGTCAAAAACGCGGCGCACCCGGGCCTCGAACTCCCCGCCGTATGACCGCAGGCGGTCTACGGTTTCCGGGGTGGCGTTCCCCTCGATCTGGAAGATGATCTGCACGGTCATCGGCTCCCCGCCGTAGCTGTAGGCAGGCTGGGCGCTCAAGGCCGGGCGGGCCTGCAGGGCCGCAGTCTCCCGTGCGTTGAGGACTTGCTCGCCGCCCCCAAAGAGCACCAGCTCGGGGCCACGTTCGCCCACCAAAGCAAAGCCCGGGGCAGCGTTTTCCGTGCCGGAGGCATAGCCACGGGTTATGGAAATTCCTGCCGACACGCCTGCGCTCAGGCCTGACATAGCGCTGAGGGCCACACTGTTATAGGCGGCATATACCGCATCTTTCATGCCCATGGCCCCGGCAATAAGTCCGCTGAATGTGGATTCGGACACACTCACGGCAAGCTTGCGCATATCCATTTCCTGTATGGCCTGCCGGGAATTCTGCACAGCCTCATCCATGATCTTCTTGTGGCGGTCACGGGCTTCAGCTATAGTCCTGGCGAAGTCCTCCTTGCCCTGCTCCACCTTTTTAAAGCTTTCATTTACCTCTTTGATTTTCTCGTCCGAGCTGTTGACAATCTCCTGCAAGTAGGCGGCGCTTTCCACGCTGCCGTCTGACAGCTCCGCCAGTAAGCCATCGTCCACGCCCATTTGCACGGCTTTCTGCATATTTGCCGCATAATCATTCATGTACTGGGCCTGGCTGTCCAGCGCATTTTTCATATTTTCCAGAGAGAGGTCAGCTTTCTCTGCGTACTCGGACACCGCACCGGACATGTTTTCAAACAGGCCCATCTGCCCGGAAATGCTGTCATAGGCAGCATTGTACATCTCATGGTAGTGGTTGTTGACTTCCCCCAAAGTGCCGGCCAAATAGCCACCGATGCCAACAAAGCTTGCCACCGTTTTATCCGCGCTGTCTTTGGCGAGCTCTGCCATTTTGCGCTCTGCCGCGCTGAATTCGCTGACGGCTTCCTCCGCTTCGCCCGCCGCGTCGGGCACTTTCATCAGGGCCCCGGCGAAATCCCGCACATACCGTTTAGCAGCATTCGCCGCGGCCTGGTTGTCTACCAAAGCCTGGTTGTAGGATTCTATAGTTGCTTCGCTAATGCGGATGTCTTCGTTGACCCGCCCCATTTCATCGCTTAACTGGAAATATTCATCCGTCAGGTTATGCGCATTGTCTCTGGCTTCCTGCTCCATTTCGGCTTGCTGGGCCATGATCTCTGCCCGGCGTTTCTGCTGGACTTTCAGCTTCGCTTCGGCCTCTTGCAGCAAAATGGTGTTTTTGGCCTGTTCTTTCAGCACGTCGCCCTGCTCGGCCATCAGCTCTTTTAAGGCCTCCTGCCGGGCCTGCTCCTGGGCGTTTTCTTTCCAGGCCTCCGTCTGGGCCCGGAGCGCTTCCGTGCCGCCCGAGATGGAATCCGTCTCCAGGTCGATGGAGGCCGCCAGCTCCGGCACCGAATCACACAAAAGCTGTAAAATATTGTGGTATTCCTGGGATTCCGCTTTGGTCAGGCTGGTTTTTGCGCCCAGCTCGTCCAGACGGTCGATATACACGCCGGCCACGTCCGCCGTGGCGGCGATATCCGCCTGGCTGTCCGCAAACCCGCCCGCAATCTCGCCCATAGCGGCGGCAGAATCCCGGGCGGCCTGGGTCAATTCCTCCACTTTCGGGACGCCCTTATTGGCTTCCTCCACGGCCCCTATAATGCCCGCCGTCACGACGGCAACGGCTCCAGCAACGGCTATAATCGGGCCCACAGGGCCGGTGAACATGGCAGCCAGGTCGATAGCCGCAGCGGCCTTTTTCGCCGCCGCAAAGGCTGTCACAGCGGCAGTCATCAGGCCCACGGCCCCAGCCCCCGCCATGAGGGCTTTCACCAACGCCGGGTTGTCCTGGACAACCTTGTCCGCCACGCCCAGTATATTCGTGCCCGCCTGCACCAACCCCCGCACCTGGGGCATGAACACCTCGCCCAGGGTAAGGGACAGGCCATCCGCCGCGGACTGCAAAAGGGTCAGGTCGCCGCTGAGGTTGTCCAGCTTAATCTTTGCCATAGCCTCCGCCGCCCCGGCGGAATTATAGATGCTTTGTGTAAGATTGTTATAGTCCGCCTCGCTGGCATTGATGATGGCCAGCATCCCGGACATGGCTTCTTTTCCAAATAGCGTGCTTGCCGCGGCGGACTGCTCCGCCTCGCTCATACGGTCAAACGCGCCCCGCAGGTTGTCCACCGTATCTAACAAGGGGAGCATCAGGCCAGTAGAATCCGTCAGGCTGATTTTCAGGCGGTCCATCTCGGCGGCCTGCTCTTTGGTGGGGGAAACCAGGTTCGTGAGGGCTGTACGCAGGGTAGTGCCCGCCTGCGAACTCTTGATGCCTGCATTGGCCATCAAGCCCAGGGCCACGGCGGTATCCTGGGCGGAATAACCCAGCGTACCGGCAAGGGGAGCCACGTACTTGAACGACTCCCCCAGCATGGACACATTGGTGTTGGACTTTCTGGACGCTTCCGCCAGCACGTCCACAAATTCGCCAGTGTCGGCGGCAGTCAGCTTGAAGCCGGTCAGGCTGTCCGTGACGATATCCGCCACGCCCGCCAGGTCTTCCCCGGAAGCAGCGGACAGGTCCAGCACGTCGGGCATGCCGGCAAGCATCTGCTGGGCGTTCCAGCCAGCCATCCCCATGTAGCCCATAGCTTCGCCGGATTCCAGGGCGGTGAACTTGGTGGTGGCCCCCAACTCTTTGGCCTGGGCATTCAAGGCGGCCATCTGTTGGGTATTGGCCCCGGAAAGGGCCTCCACGTTGGACATGACAGCGCCGAATTCCCCGGCGGCCTGCACCGTGCCTATGTAAGCTTCGCCAATCCGCTTGAGCCCGGCCACAAGGCCCGCCGCAGCCAGGGCGCTGGCCGCAGCGTCAAAAGCATTGGCAGCCGATTTGCCGTATTCCTCCGCAGACTGGGCGGCTTCTTCCTCCTGCCTGCTGAGTTCCTCCATCTCTTTCTGCGCGACCCACGCCGCATGGGAGGCTGTATCCTGCTGCGCGGAAAGTTCCTGGATTTTATCGGCCAGCCGGGCGCTCTCCCCGGACAAGTCATCCATGCTGACCCCGGCCTCCTCCAACCGTTTGGTGGTGGCGTCAAGCCGGTTTTTCTGGTTATCCAGGCTCACATTAGCGCCCCGGACGCGCTCATCCAGCTGGGCCTCCTGCTCACGCAGCTTGGCGGTATGTTCGGTGGCTTTGGCCAGCTTCTGCTCCAGGCCCGAGGTGTCCCCGGTGCTCTTCGCAATCTGCTCCCGGAACAGCTCCTGTTGCCGGGTGCTGGCAGCAAGCCTCTCCTGCAGCGCGTCGTGCTGGCGCTTTAAGTTGGATAATTTTTGGGAAGTGCCCTCTATCGCCGCAGACTGCTTCTGGTAGGCGGCGATATCCCCCTGCACCCGGTTCAGGGCCTGAATCTCATTGCCCAGCTTGGCAAATTGCGCCTGGGCCTGGGTGAAAGTGCCCTTAAAGCCTGAATTGGCCTGGGCATTGAGCTTAAAAAGCATCTCATATTGCTTGCCGCCGGGCACTTCCCATCACCTCCTGAAACCGAATTTCCGCCCGCCGCGTGTCGCCCGGGCGTTCTCATAAAACTGTTTTTCTTTGTCGATCAGCCGGTTGTTGATCCGGATCCATTCCCCCAGCTCCCGCAGGGGCCGGGAGAGCCATTCAAACACGCTGGTGCTTTTGCTGTTCCCGGCCAGGATGAGGCACTGTTCCCGCAGCCAGCCGGGCTTGGGGGTCAGCCCTGCCGCAGTAAAAAATCGCGCGCTTTCATCAGGATCACCTTGTAATCCCGCAGGGGGAGGGCACGCAAAAAGGGCTCGTCGACAATCCGCCTGCCATTGCTGTCCCTGTCCGTGCAGGCCATGACAGCCATGCCCACCAGGAATGTCCCGGTAAACTCCGGCGTCACCAGCGTGCGGCCCCGGCGTATCATCCTGTCCTCAATGGCCGCGTAGTCCGCGCCGGTCAGGCTGTCCCAATCGAAAGTCAGGCTTTCCGCAGTCTTGCCCTCCCAAGTGAAAGGCTTTTTGAATGTGTGGACATACACCGGCTCTTCTTTCTTGACCGCGGCTGCGGCTTCCGCCTGCTCCGCCTGCCGGACGTCCTCGTCCAGTTCGGCCTGGGCAGCTCCATCATTAAAATTTATGGCATTTTCTTTTTGCATAGAGATAGCTCCTTTTTAAAGAATTGCATAATTTATGCATTTTGTCCTTGACATTACGTAAATTATGTAGTATAATAAGCTTATCAGGAAGGAGGTAGGAAATGAAACGGCGGGAGATCATAAACAGGTTGTTAGCCGCTGGATACCATAAAGCCCGGGACATAGGCGATCACACGATCTACAAGAAAGCCGGATGCCGTCCAGTCCCGGTGCCCAGGCACCGAGAGATCAACGAAAATCTCAGCAAGGCCATACTAAAGCAAGCGGGGCTGATAAAATAAGCCCCGCCCCTTTGGGGGCACAGAAAGGAGCTGCCTATGAACGAATATATCTATCCTGCCGTTTTTCATCCCGAAAGCGACGGCTCATACACCATTGCTTTCCCCGACCTTCCCAGTTGTATGACAGAGGGAAAGAACTTGTCCAACGCCTTGTACATGGCCCAGGATCTGCTTACCCAGTGGGCCGCTTTTTGCGAGACGGAAGGAGAAGAGCTTCCTCCTGCCAGCCGTCTGGAGGATGTAGCCTGCAAGCCGGGTGAATTTGTTAACCTGGTGCGGGCTGTTGTCCGGGACGACAGGGCCGTGCGCCGCACGGTATCCCTGCCAAAGTGGTTGGATGAGCAAGTGTCTGCTGCTGGCCTCAGTTTATCCCGCGTTCTCCAGGACGCCCTGAAAGAGCGCCTGCACCTCACCTGACAAAGGCCTGCCCCCGGAGTGTTTCCGGGGGCACCTTTGCGTTCGGGGCTTATTTCCCCAGCGCCTTGCGGATACCGGCCATGTAGTCCACGCCGTCAATCACGCACTTCATGTTGCGCTTGTCGATTTCCCACAGATTGACCCCCTGCCGGTAGGCGGCATAGTAGTACACCTCAAACTCGCCGGAAACGTCGGCGGCGGAGAAAGGCGCTACCTGCCCGGGGCTCATGGACCGGGGCTGGCAGATCACCACGAACTTGTCCGCCCAGGTGCCCACCTCGGCTTGCTCCACGTTCCAGTTTTCCTCCGCCACACGGATGTCCAGCTGATGCTTTTTCGGGGCGATCAGCTTTGTGGCCGCCTGGGTCATGGTGAGGAATTTCAGGGACATCTTCATGGAGTTCACCATGCCCATAAAGGGCACGTCCATGTTCCCCATCATCCCCGCCCCCGTGATGGTGGCCGTCATGTACTCGATAGAGGGGAGCGTGACGTTGGCGATCCCCAGCAGGTTCACGCTGTCCTCGTATACCTCAAGGTTATAATAGCCTACTGCCTGTTCCATATTTCACCCCTCCTTACGCCGCAAACGCGGACTGCAAATAGCCTATATCGTACTCCAGCGTGAAATCGCATTCCTGCATGGGGCTGGGCGGCGTGATGTACACGTGGATGCGGATGATACCCGCTGCCAGGTCCAGGGGGTTGTTTTCCGATTCCAGCATCACGGCACGGGCCCCCAGCAGGTGTTCTGCCGCCACCTGGCCGTTGAGCCAGATGTTACAGGTGTCCAGGATGTTGTCCACAAGCCGCGGGACCATAGGCCTGTCCAGCCGCGCCCAGAACGTGCGGACAAACGTGTTGCCCACCCAGTCGAACATGCGGGAGATGGGGATAAACTGGTCTTTCACGTCCGTGTTCGCGGGGTAGCAGGCGGTGTAGTTGCCCTTTGCCGTCCAGCCCATGCCCATAAAGTTGATGGCCGTCACCACGCCCCAGCTGCCCGCAATCAGGTTCACCTGCTCCCAGGTCAGGTTGACTTCACTGCCATTCTCCAGGCAGCAGCCGTCGATTTTCAGGTTCTTGTTGCTGGGGGATTCATAGGGGCACCCGCCGTTGATGCTGTCCACGGAGGCCATAAGCCCGGCCAGTTGGGTGGAAAGGTGGAACTGATATTCACCCAGTTTTACCTGGGGCCAGCAGACGATCTGGTTTACGTCTACAAAGTTATTCTTGTTTTTGTAGGCGGTCAGCTGGCTGTATTCCGTCACACCCCCAGTGGAGCAGTCCGCGTCGATGAGGGCCTTAGCCCCGAACAGGCCGTTGATGCCCGCCGCTTTCGTGGCCATGACGGCGGCTACCACCGTGTCGTGGGAGAAGCCCGGGGCCAGCAGCAGGTCGGGGACCTGCCCCACCGCCGTCATGCAGGCATCCACCTGGTTCAGCCCCATGACGATATCCGTATTGGTGACGGCGGCGGGGTCCAGCTGGGCGGATTCCACCGTGAGGGAAGTGGCGTCGTAGGCCGTGCCCCCCTCCAAAAGCTCCAGGACACAGCCCTTTTCCTCATCGTAGAACAGGGTGTAGTCCTCACCCTCCTGCAGCACCACGCCGCTTTCTCCCTCGCCGCTGGTGGCCTTGAGCCCCTCCCACAGCGTCTCAAAGGGCAGGGCAACCACGTGGCCGGATACAGTGTAGCTCTGGCTGGCAGCGGCCTTTTTCATGTCCGCGTCGGCGGGGTCCAGCACATTGCAGAAAATGGCGGGCTGACAGCCGTACAGCTGGAAATGGCTGTATACGGCCTCGCAGAGCGTGTATTTCTTCCAGTCATAGCTAAAGCCCAGCTTCTCCACGGCCTCGTCCCAACTGGTGCACAGGACGGGGTAGTTGGGCTTAGCGGGCTTTGCGGCGGTATGCACAGGAGCGGTACCCACGAAATAGGGGATGCCGCTGTCAGCTACCACAGGGATGCTTACCGCCGTGGCCTGCTTTTTTACATGTACGCCGAGATCAGGCATTCATCGTCGCCTCCTTGTCAGCTTTATTCTGGGCCTCTTCCAGGAGCGCCCGGGAAAGCTTCTGGAAGTTTGCGTAATACGCGTTGCCTGGCTCCTTGACCTTGAGCCTTGCCACCGGCAGGTTTTCCCCGGAAACCAGCAGCGTTTTCACCAGGGGGTATTGCTCCGCCACCCCGGCAAGCCCCTGGAGTACCGCGTCCCGCTCCCCCCGGAACACCTGGCCGCTGTGCAGGTACCCCCGGATGTTGGGGCCGATGTAGCAGTAAATCTTACCGCTTTTACGAGCGGCCGCAGGGGCCGCCTTGGATGTTTGAGTAGCCTTGTTTGCCATATGTTACCTCTCTTTCTACCGGGGGGAGGGTCCATGTGGATACCATCTCCCCAACATAGAATGGATAGATGTTTTCGGAATAGATCAGGTATTCTATCCCGGCTTCAACGTCCAGCTTGAACTGTTTGCCTATCAGCACCTGCCGCAGCAGGGCAATGCGCAGCCGTTCAAACAGCCCTAAAAGGGCCAGAGGGCCCTCCTGGCTGTTTTCATGGTATACCGCTGCCACCGAGCGCACTGTGGCCTGGCTGCGCATACAGGGCCGGGGATTGTGCTCCCACCAATCCCTGGCGGTAATGACCTGGTGGAACACATAGGGGGCTTTTTTCTTCGCGGCTGTGAAGTCTGCCAGGCCCATAATGTATACCTCCGGCGCGCGGGGCGGGGGCTGCGTCTCGTCGTCCTCCTGCATCTGTACAGGCAGGAGGAGGTCTTTAAGGGCTTCCCTGGAAAAATCACACAAGGCGTCCAGAAAATTTTGCTTTGTCATCCCGCGCCCCTCTATATAATCCCGTTAAGCCGTAAGGTGATTTCGTGCTCCAGACGGTCGAGGAACGTGTCCATAACAGGGCCCTCCAGCTTTTCGGCAACGGTTTCGTGGCCCAGCATAGAGGGCACGGACGAGCCCATGAGCTCCCGGGGCTTGCCCCCATCGTCTGCAAAGATGCCTATGTGGCCGCCTACCTGCATGGGGAAAGCGTGCTCGAACGGGAACGGCGCGGTGGCTGTCAGCTGGTGGCCTTTTGCGGAGACCGATGGATGGACGGTTATCCAGTTACGCGTCCGGTAATGCTGGACATGGATCCACCGGCTGGTGTCCAAAAGGTGGGTCTGTGAAACGGTAGAGCCGTTGAAATGCGCCAGCCTGAATTTTTTACCGTAAAACCGCACGGTAACGCTGGCCCCGTTTTGGAAGTCGTATTCCACATGCACTTCCTGGTTGGAACGCACGCGGGCGGCGGAAATGTCGTACCGCTCCCGCAGCGCTTTTGTGCTTTCAGACTTCATTTTGCTTACAGCCCGGGACATAGCCGACCGGACGGCCTTATCAAAGGCCCCCGGCACGCCTACCAGCAGCTTTTCCGCCCGGTCAAGCTGTCCCTGGTCCATGACCTGCACTTGTACTGTACTCATTCTAATGTTCCCTCCCACTTTTCTCCGCGGGCAACAGCTTAGCGGCCCTATCAGGCTGGCGGTCGCGTCTTGGGTCCAGCATCATGCTGGCTCACTGTTCAAACCTCCCCAGCTCTATGCGCACCATGCCCATTTCTTCTCCGGCCCCGCCCACCTGGTATTTATGGAAAAACCGCGGGTTCTTCCCGTTGTTGATTTCCAGCCAGGTACCGGGTTCCGGCAGTTTGCGGTCCAGGTCTGTACGGGCGCAAAATAAGACGGCCTGCACCCGAAAAATCCCCTGGGTGTGGTCGTCTTTCATCTGCTGCCGCTCGGCCTGCTCCACGTCCTGGACGCTTACCGGGATGTCCTTATACACCTGGCCGTCATACTTGATGGTGTGCCGGTCAGCGAATTCCTCCAGGTTGAGGAACACGCCATGCACGTCATTCGCCACGGCCTCTTTGAATGTCAGCGGTTTCATCCCGGCAGCTTCACCAGCACTGTATCGTCCGCCGCCAGAGCCGGGGCCGCCGCGTAGCCCGCCGGGGTATAGGCCGTGGGGTTGGATTCCGCGCCGTCGCTCTCAGCATCGGTGATGCCCGCACCGTCAAAATACACCGCCGCGCCCATCTCGATAGCGTCCGTGCCGGTCTTGGGGATTTTGAACACCCCTGCCATGTGCAGGGATCCAATCTCCCCGGGCTTAATCTCGCCGCCGGTGACGCCGATCCTGCCGCCCACGGCCACCACCGTGTCGCAGGGGATAGTTTTAGTGCCGCTGTTCTTATAGTCCAGGGCCTCGCCACGCTGGACGTATTCTGCCGTTACATTTGTGGTTGCCATAGTTCAGTTCCTCCCTTACGCGTTGTTGAGGGGGCTTGCCAGCTTTACGCCGGGATTCTTGATAGCCCCGCGGTAGTCCATTACGTTGATATTGAAGTCCAGGAAGATGTCCCACACAAAGCCCAGCTGGCCTACCGTTTCACTGCGGCGGATGCTGGGCACCTCCTGGCCGTTGAGATAATCCACTTCAATAAAGGCGGTATCGCTCCTGGCGCCCATGAGGAACCAGGGTACCGGATTGCCCTCCCCGGCCAGCTGGTTGAGGGTAGCGTCCTCGATAACCTCCAGCCCCCGGTACTGGTAGAGCGGGTTCACCGCCTGGGTATTGTCCGTGGTCTGGACGGCGGGGGAGTTGAAGAGGCTGTAGATATCGAAGCTCAGGCCTACAGGCACAACAAAAGCCGCGGGCCGGATGATAACCGCCTGACCGAACTGGTCTTTCTGGGTGCCTATGGCCATAATCATGGCCTGTACCGTCTCCCGGGTGATGCCGGTGCCCTTAGCCAGCTGGTTCTTATGGTCGCTGCAGAACAGGGCCTTGCCGTCATAGATAGTCTGTCCGGCCTTGCCCTCCCGGGTCAGGCCCAGCAATTCCTGATAGCAATGCCGGTTGATGGTCCGCCGGGCCGCTGCGGCATACCGGGCAGGCATCCGGGTAACCAGGTCGATGTCGTCATTGATGAACGCCTGCCGGGAGAGGGTGAACTGCTTGCCCCAGGTCTTGAGCTGCCGGGTGGGCAGTTTGGCATCCACGGGGCGGTCGTTCTTCAGCTCGCCGCCCTCGGGCACTTCCTCAAAGTCGCCGATAGGCCCGGCCAGGTAGTTGTTGTCATGAACCTTGAAGTCTTTCAGGCTGCCTTTGGTCGTCCAGCGGTCAAAAGTGACCGGAGCTTTCCGGTGGCCCTCCACATAGGATTTTTCGATGGCATTGTCCAAAATAGCCGGGAACGCCGCCGTGGAATTCAGGTACTGGCGCTGCATGATGGCCGTAAACAGATCATCGGAGCTCATGCGCCGGGCTCCAGCCTCCCCCGCCCGCTCCAGGCACTCGATAGCAAGGTCACGTAGGCTCATAGCAGAAAACTGCCTTGCGCCCTCCCCGGCTTTCTCAGGGGTCAGGCCGCCCCGCATGACCAGGCCGTCGGCGGCGTCCCGCCTGAACTCATCCTCGCCGCTCTCGCCCACGGTAATCCTGCCGCCCAGGGGAGCGCCGTTCTTCTTCAAGTGCTCCAGCACGGCGGCCCGGGTTTCGTCCAGGGTCTTGCCCTCGGCGATAAACTTATCCGGCTCCATGCCAAACTCCCGGCACAGGGTAGTGATTTCCGCACTGCGCTGGCGCTCGCCCGCAAGGGCTTCCTCCACCATCTGGCGGGTGTTCTCCTGGGGCGCAGCTTCGCCGCCCTGCTCCTTTTCCTCTGCCTCGATTTCACGGGTCAGCCTGTCAATCTCCCGCTGGCAAGCGTCAAACTGAGCCTGTTCCTCTGCGGTAAGCTCCCGGTTCTCTTTATGGGCGGCGTCTACCAGCTGCTGCTGGCGCAGGACCCTTGCCGCCCGTAACTGCTTTTTGTTCATAAAATACCTCTTTTCTTTGTTTTTTAGGCCGATGTTTTGCGCAGCAAAACTCGTTAACGCAGGCCGCGCATGGCCTGCGTTTTACCTCACTATGATATTTTTGTTTATTTGCAGCTGCCGCTCATACACCGAAAGGGGAGCGCCATTATGGGGGCAAAACGTTGCCCCTGCGGGGCAAGTTTCCGTCCCTAAATCCCGGCCAACACCAACGGTGGAATCAGCGGGGACGCTCACGATACTGATTTCAAGGGGCTGCCACTTTTTCATGACGCGGCAGGGCCCGGTAAAGCGCCCGTCCTCGGATTTCTTTCCCGCGCGAACGTCCTCCGACTCTTTCATGTTGACCATGTAGCCCACGGACACGCCTTTGAGGGAACCGGATTTCACCTTTTTGTAGATGGTGTCAGATTCCGGGTCGTCGTCAAACTCCACCTCGGCCTGGCCCCGGCCATTTTCCACCCAAGCACGGGTGATTTTGCCAATCACCTTATCCCGGTTGTGGTTATACAGCACACAGCCGATGGAGTTGAGCCGGGAGAGGTCAACCGCGCCCTCCGAGTGGTCCAGGATTTCCGGGCCGAAGAACCGCTCGTAGGGCTCCTCACTGGAAAAGGAGAGGGTCACCCTGCGCCCCTCTCCTTCCTCTGCCCGGATGTCCGAAACGGTCATATCCCGGTGAAAACTATTTTCCTTTTCCGCTGTTCTTTCCATTGGGACTATCATCCCAGGCTTCATCGTCCACTTTTCCATCCTCATCACCTCCCCCCGCTACCGGCCCAGGCTCACCGCCCTGCTGGCCGAAAATCATACTGCTTAAATCCAAACCGTGCACCTCTTTCGCGTATTCGAGCACTTCTGCGATATCGTCCACCTGGTCCCGCCAGTCGGCGCCATTCTCCGCCGCGATCTGCTTAAAGGTCTTCTGGCCGCTTTTCAGGGCGGTCAGCACGGCGGCAGCCTCCTTTGCCGGATCGATCCAGGGCTTGGGCGGCTTCACCCATTTGTGGGCGAAATACACATCTTTCTGGTTCCAGAAGTCAGGGATATGCACCTTATCCGCCAGCACCGCAGAAATCAGGAAGCTTTCGTATATTTCGTCTATCACCTCTGCCAGCAGCTCTACTTCGTCGGCGTAGGTCATGCCATCCTCGATCAGGTTCTGCCGGGTGGAGCTGTAGGTGCTGCCGCTCATGTCCCTTGCGACGGCCTCATAGCTCAGCCCCTGGCCGGAGGCCACCAGTCTTTGCAGCAGCTTGACGTAAGTGGCGGCGTCCGTGGCCTGCCCCTGGGGGTTAATGAGCTGGATTTCATCCCCGGCATTTAACTCGGTGACCATGCCCGGGGTAAACATCTGCCGGGAGTAGGTCTTGTCCGAATTCCCGTTGGTTCGCCCTATCCCTGTAGGGTTCACTTTCTTCACTGCTAGGGCCACGCTGGCCTGCACCCGCTGCTTGGTGTCCTCTGCCACCATGAATTCGTTGGCGTCCCGGATGCGGGTGAGGGTCTGCGTCATGTCGCTCATCTCCCGCAGCTGGGAGGGGCGGCGCTTGCTGAAATAGAAGATCACGTCCTTAGCATCGATATACACCGGCTCCGGGGCGGTGATGCCGTCAATGGAATACTGCCGGAACCAGTAGCCTACCGGCTTGTTGTAGGGGGTGTACTCGATGCCGCCGCACACACGGTTGCCTTTCTCGTGGGCCACAATGGTGCTGCCGTCCAACTCATCCACCTCCATGGCCTGGAGCTTGAATGGCAGCAAACCGCCCCCGGTGTACCGCTTCACAAAGAGCATGCCGCCGTCCACCTTTTTCCGGCGCACAGCCATGCGCAGCATCTGGCTGAAGCTTTGGGTGCCGGTGACGTCGCAGTTGCGCTTTTTGCACCACTGGGCCCACAGCTTTTCAATCTGCTGGTTCAGGTCCGTGTCCCCGGTTTCCGCCTGCAAAGTGAAACCCCCGCCCACCACGTTGCGGACGAAAGCACCCATCGCGCCGTTGAGCATATCCGAATTGCGCTCCAGGTCGCGGGCACGGGCGCGCACTGTGTCCCGGCTGTAGCGGTCGGTGTGCTCGGCGCTGGTGTTGATGGCCCGCCAGTTTGCGTTCAGGCGGGAATCGTCCCCCGCGTCATAGTGGCGCAGCGCGTCCCGCCAGGCCAGCCGGGTATAGCCCCGCTGGGGGCTCACCCAACCTATCACCCTGTCGATTATGTTCATGTGCATCACCGCCCCTCGAAAAACGCTGCCACCGTCCCCGGCAGCAGGCTGCTGTCATTCTCTCCCGCAATCTGTGCCGCCAGCTCGCCCCGCATCTGCCGCAAAATGGCAAGGTCAGCCCTTGTCAGGCTGCGGTTGCCCAGCCGGTAGCTCTGGCCGCCTACCAGGATATTCTGGATGGCGAGATCCACATGGGAAAGCAGCTCCCGGTTGGAGAACGTTTCCAGGTTGATGGCGGGGGGTTCGTTACATTCTGTCATACGAATTCCTCCCCGTACCTCCCGGAGCTAAGTCGACAATAATCTTTGCGCCGGGATATTTCTCCAGCAAACCGTCGATAAATTCACAGATGTGTTCTAATTGCGATCTCCCGGTCAAATTTACATGGATTTCCAGGCTTCCGTTCATTTTCAAATTCCTCCTATAGCCATTTTAGGTTTCTTCCCGAAGTTCTTTCTGAGTTTTCATCGGCGGTGTTGGTAAGGGATAAGTATACCGTTCCGCTTCAAACGTAACGCGAAGTTTGGGTTCTTTTTTTTCAATCCAGCGTATAATCTTACTGATTTTTTTCAATATCCGATTTCCATGAATGAATCCCTGGATTTTCAGATCTATTTTCATATACCCACGTCCTTATATATAGTTATCGGTAGGAAACATCTTGCAAACGACAGATGGTCTGGAGCGCTTTATTGTCCGCCAGGTAGGATATGACCGCTATATATGGAAAAGCAGAACTTTTCAAAGCGTACATTTGATTTTCTTTGCTGATTCCAGATGGAACTTATGGCTTTCCTGAGCCAAAAAACTGAGTGCTGCCCTCATTTCGCTTTCGGAGCAGCACTCAGTTTTCATTTTGAATTCTACAACAGTTTTGTTGTCCCCGTCACGCATCGCTTTGTGTTCATAATTAGTTAAATTCATGACTGCCTCCTTAAATCCAATTCTCATGGGCCTTTATCCATTCTTCCTCCGGGGCGGGATCCGCGGGAGCTGGCTTTTCGGCTTCCTCCTCCAGCTGCAAAAAGCGCACGTTCAGGATGTCCGCCGCGGCCATTGCGTATACCTCGCAGTCCAGATAGTGGTTGTCGCCGTGGGAATGCTTCTGCACCCACTCCTGGATGGTGCGGCCGCCTTTTTTTACGTTCACCTTGTGTTCGGCTGTCACCTGTTCGGCGTACTCCCGGTCGCACCCGGCATACACCGTCCACCGGCCCTTTTCGTCCAATTTCTTGCGCATACGCCCGGCAATCATGTCCTTATACTTCCCGGTGTCCACCACCACCAAGTCCATGCCGTAGGCCCGGCTGGTGGGCTTGTTCACCTTGCTCATGCGGTAGTGGGTGTACATGGGGGAGCTGGCGCCCTTGCTGGGCAGGGCCCACTCCGAATTGGCCGCGCAGAAATCATACACCATATCCGCTTCAAAGCCGCTGTCCACAAGGCACAGGTTCACCACCATCGCCTCGCCGCTGTCTTCCTTTGGGAAAGAGAGGTTCATGACCCGCTCCAAATCCCGCAGGCTGACGGCCTGGCCATGAGCGATATTCTGTGAGGTGATATAATTTCCCCAGGCGCGGATAGTCCAATACACACAGTTTTCCTGCACGTCCACTCCAGCGGTGAGCAGCTTCGCCCAGCTGGGGACGATGCCCTCTCCCAGCTCTGTCTGGCGTTCCATGACCATGTCCGCGCTGGTTTTCAGCTTCGTGTCCTCCCAGGGCTCTGCCAGCCAGGAGTTGACGAAGTTCTGCAGCTTTTCCGGGTCATCCTTGCTGGAGAGGAATTCCCGGGCCACATCGGAAAAACGCACAAAAGGGGAGTACAGGGTGTTGATCCAGAAGCCCGCCCGGCGGCTGTAGGCCGTATTCCGCTTGACCGTGCGCCACTCCCCAAGCCGGAGCATCTGCGATTTATGCTGGTCTGTGATGATGCCCTTGCATCCCGGGCAGACGTAGTGGGCCATTTCGGCCCGGTCGGCATAGCTCATGCCCTCATCATTGGGGAACTTCAGGTTTGCCCACTTGAATTCTATCAGCTCCCCGCAGTGGGGGCAGGGGACAAAGTAGTGTTTCTCCACATCACAGCCCTGCAGGGCTTTCCAGATGTGGCCCGTGGAGATGGTGGGGGTGCTGGTGATAAAAATCTTGCGGTTCTGGAAAGTCTTGGTGCGCTCCCTTGCCAGGGATATAGGGTCGGACTCTTTCGGACCGGCCCCGGGGTACTTGTCCACCTCATCCAAAAACAGGAAACGGATGGCCTTGCTGGCCAGGTTGGAGGGTGAGTTGGAGCCCACCAAGCTCAAGTACATCCCATCAAACTGCAGCTCCAGCTTCTTGCTTTCAAAAGGCTGGTACCGCTCCCGAAGAGTGGGGGAAGCCTGCACCATCGGCAGGATGCGGTTCTTGGAGACGCTCTCCGCCAGCACGTCCGAGGGGTACACCACAAGGGTGGGGGAGGGGTCTTGCTGGATGATGTAGCCCAAAGCGTTGAGGATCGCCTCGGTGCCGCCCAGCTGGGCCGACTTGCACAGCACGATTTCCTCCGTCTCGTAGTCCAGCAGCGCGTCCATCACACCTGCAAGGTACGGCGTCATTTCATTGCGCCAGGGGCCGGGGAGAGCGGATGTTTTGCTGTCCAGCATACGGTACTTCTCCGCCCATTCGGAAACCGTCAAATCCTCCGGGGGCATGAGGCTTTGGAGGGCCTTTTTCTGATAGGCCGTGACCGGGTACTTGCGAAGCCTGGGCTTGCGTTTTGTCAAGTCACATCAGCCCCATCTGATACACCCGCCACCACAAATGCCCGTAGCAGCTGGGTCACGTCCCCCTGCAACTCTTTTTCTATGCGCCGGGCCTCAAGCGGTTCCACCGCCCCGCTGATCCGGCTGATCAGCCGCCCCGGCAGCGCTAGGGCGAACTTCTTAAAGGCCACGAAGAACCGGGCGTAATCCAGGGTGACTTCTTCCACGGAGATGTACTTGCCCGCCGCGATATCCAGTTTCAGGCGGTGCAGCTCATTTTGGGTGCCCTTGAGGGCCAAGTCCGCCTCCAGCTTCTGCTGCTTTAATTCCCGCTCTTTCTCGGAACCGGTCTTGCCGTGAGCGGCGTCCCGTAAATATTGGATGTAAGCCTGGATGGTGGGCACCAGGTCATACTGCCTGCCGCCGGGGGCATCCGTGGCCGGGAGCACGCCTTTCTTTGTCAGCTCCTGGATGTGCCGGTCTGTCACGCCGAAAAGCTGGGCAATCGTATGGCACCGGTACATGGATCCGCCGGTGACTTTCCCGTCTGCGCTCACAATCAGTTCAACTCCTTCCAGAATCAATTCCAGGGTGTCAAGGGGAAGACTATGTCTTTTATGGCTCATAACCTCACCGCTTTCTCCCCGGTGTATTCCTCCCACCGCCGGACGATGACATCACAGTTGCGCTCATCCAGCTCCATGAGGTAAGCCGTGCGTCCCAGCTGTTCACAGGCCATGAGCGTGGATCCGCTGCCGGCGAAGAAGTCCCCCACACGCCACCCGGGCTTGCTGGAGTTGTTCACCAGCCTGCCCACCAGGGGAACCGGCTTCATGGTGGGGTGCATATCGTTCCTGCTGGGCCGTTTCTCGTAGAGGACGGTGGTCAGGTCCTGGTATTGCTTGACGTATCCCTCCACAAAGGCCAGCAGCTCCTGTTTGCCCATTTTCTTGAAATCCGGCTCATCCTCCAGCAGGATGGTGTCCTGGGAGCGGTCATGGATGAAATAATGGCCCGCGCCCTCTTTCCAGCCGTACAGGATGGGTTCATGCCGCCACTGGTAGTCCTGGCGGCCCAGCACAAAGCTGGACTTCTCCCAAATTAAACATTGGCGGAGCTTGAAACCGGCATCACTGAACGCCTCCCGGAACTGGGTCCCGGTACTCTCCGCGTGGAAAATGTAGGCCGCCGCGCCTTTTTTCATCACGTCAAAGGCGCAGCGGAACGCCGCCCGGAGGAATTTATAAAAGTCGGCGGAGGACATTTTGTCGTTTTTTATCTCGCTGGTAGCCCTGGGCCCGGTCTGGCCCAGATAGCTTTCCAGGAACACGGCCTTGTCACCGTAGTTCACATTATATGGCGGATCAGTGACCAGTAAGTCAAGCTCTGCCCCAGCCATGAGCGCGGCCACGTCCTCATTTTCTGTGGCGTCGCCGCACATGAGCCGGTGGCGGCCCAGCTGCCAGATGTCCCCCCGGTTGGTGGCCGGCGTTTCGATCTCAGCCGCCGCGGCGTCCGGGTCGAAGCCGTCGTCCTGGGCTTCGGCGGGGATGTCCAGCGCCTGGATCAGATCTTCCAGCTCGTTCCGGGTGAAGCCGGTTGCAGTGAAGTCGTAGCCCTCCAAGTCCAGGCCCACAAGGATCTCTTTCAGCTTCTCGGTATCCCACCGCCCGGAGATTTTGTTGAGGGCCAGGTTGGCCATGCGCTCCTTATTTTTGTCACGGATGTTCACCACGACCACGCTGGCCTCGGTATAGCCCAGGTCCATCATCACCCTGCGGCGCTGATGCCCGCCAATGATGGTGTTATCGAAATTCACCACGATGGGCTCCACGTAGGTGTTCTCCTGGATGCTTTTCTTCAGGGCTTCATACTCCGGGTCGCCGGGGGCCAGGGGTTCCCTGGGGTTGTAGTCCGCGGGGATAAGGTCAGCCAGGCGGCGGACTTCCATCCGCATATCGGCCCCGGCCGTCTTGGGGGTATCTTCCATAGTGGGTCCTCCTTTCTGGGAAAAACGGTGTCAAACGAAGCGAAGTGGCACTTTTAAAAAATTTTTCACGCACACGACGCGCGGGCCTCTTCCGCCCCGTAGCCGCCTCCGGGTGTCGGTAGTACCTACGACCGGGGGGGGGATAGGGCCTATAAAAACAGCACAGCTGCCACATGGACAGCTGTGCTTGAAACCGGCCCGGGAAGGATGCGGCCTGGGCCGACGGTGTAAGCCATCACCTTGCGCTTAGTCAGCAATCACAAGGTTCCTGCCCTCTTGTACCTTGAGGGCATATACCGCCTGCGTCGCCGCAGGCAGCGTCCTCCGCTGGGACACATCGTAGAGAGGTGCGGGAGGTCGGTCATGAGCCCATACATTTGGTACAGCCCCCAGCTCCTGCGCTGGGCGGCCGCATGTATTGTGCGGGTGAGGATTTGCACCTCACAGGTCGGTTCCACGCGGCGTGTTTGACTTATCCGACAGTCCCCTCGGCCTTTCACCGAGTGAATCCCCGCGCCAGTCAGCGTCTACCTTTTCCGCCACCGCACATATATGGCCGTCTCAAAAACAGGCATCGCAAAGAGCCTTGCGCTGGCTCTGCCCCAAAACCAAAACAGCTAGGTTTTTCCACACCTGCGTCGCCACAGGCAGCGTCCTCCGCTGGGACACATCGCAGAGAGGTGCGGGAGGTCCATAATTTTTACAAGTATAGCATAGCACATAGGGACAGAGAACAGCAAGGAACATGGGAGAACATCAGAGAACAGATTTTATTTTTCCAGGTATCGGTAACAAACCATCCTTACACTGTCCTTTGTATTCCCCCCGCCAATCACATCCGCCACCTCCCCCCAGCTGAGCCCGCGCAGGAACCGCAGCCGGAAGATAAGCCGCGCCTGGTCGTCTGGTATGCCCTCTATGTACCGGGCTACCTCCCCATACCGCGCGGCGGCTTCCTGCTCCAGGAACGCCACCCGCCCCCGCATATCGGCTATTTCCGCCGCCAGCCTGCCCACGCTGTCGCGGAAGCCCGGCGCGTGGGGCATCCCGTCCAGGTTCGGGGACTGGGGATAGGCCGCGGCTTCCAGTGAAGCCAGAAGTTCCCGGGCCTTGCTTAATCGTTCCAGCAGATAAAAATAGGCATTCAGGGTTTGCAGGGTCATGGCGCATTCCTCCCATTCATAAACAGCTTGCACAACCGGCCTGTTTCTGTTATAATAATGGTTGGAATGGATGCCCCGCAAAAGCCCCCATCCCCTGCCGCTTCCAGCGTTTCAACACTGGGGCGGCTTCTTTCTTTACCCTTTTATCATCCTTTCCGCGTCCTCCGGCCAGGTGACCACCCCGGCCCTGCCCCCCGCCTTTTCGATGGCATCCATCGTGGCCTGCTGGATCCGGGACAGCCTGCCCACGTAAGGCCGCTTTACCTCGAACCCATAGAACCGCCCGTCAATAATTGCGCAGATGTCGGGCACCCCCTGGCGGGCATAGGGACCAGTCTGGACTTTCCAGACAAATGCGGCGGGGTAATTCTCTTTCAGCCAGCAGAGAATGGCGCTCTGAAAATAGCACTCTTTAGGCAGCGCGTCCCGCAGCACTTTCAACGTCTGGGCGGCGTTGATGACATGGCCTGTGCATTCCTCCAGGTAGGCGTGCATTTCGTCCAACGAGAACACACGGCTTTTGTTGAGAATATCATTCCTGTTTATCATGCTTAGTTTCCTCCTACGGCCTCTCATAACCCTTGCATACCTTTGTTCCGCAAAGGGCGGCATACTCAATGTGTTCTCCCTTCGGCGCGTTTTTGGAATTGACAGGGCAATCCTTATTTTTACAATTATTGCAACAGCACTTCATTATCTCATGCCCCCGGTTCCAATGGCGGTGCTTCCTCGAACACAGGCGGCTCGTCCATATCATTTATCATAGGCGGCATAGATGCAGGAATCGCAATTCCTCCAGCCGCTTCCCGCCCGGCGGGCGCATCCGCAAAGGCTTCCTTATTCCCGCTCTCGCCCTCCATGAACCGGCTGGCCATCATGTCTGCGGTATGCAGGGCCAGCACTGCCGGATGCAGCTCCATGGCCCGGCCCACCGTGCCGAAATCCGCGCCCTGATCGGTGAAGCCCATGTGGTGCCAGATGGCATAAAGCTCGGTATTGGTCAGCTTGATGAACTGCATGGCCAGCATAGCGCTTTTTGCACCGTGTCCCAGGGGCATCTTGTCCTCCACCGTGTAGAACGGCGCTTTTTCCCATTTGCCGGTCTGCTCGTTTTTGACATTCCGGGTGCTGGTCTTGTAGTAATGGGTCTTGCACAGGTCGTGGAGCAGGGCCATGATGGTCACGCTCTCATCGGGAATAGTACATACTACTTGGCCGGCAACGTGATATTCCCACACTCTCCCATCGCCCGGGAGGAGCAGTCCGCGCATGGCATCCAGCACATTCAGGCTGTGCTGCAGAAGCCCTCCCTCACAGGAGAGGTGATAGCGGGTGCTGGCCGGGGCCGAGTAAAAATCGCTCTTGCGAATGTAAGCTATCAGATTGTCCATGCCGGGGCGGTCAACTCTTTTTAATTTGCTTTCAAAGCGGTGTATGTTATTGTCTTTCAGCATTGTGATTCCTCCGATTGCAAAAATGATTTTCTGGAATGTTCACACCAATTTCTGGGGCTGGTGTGAACAGCGTTTTCCTTAATAGTGCTAAGGTTAAGGGCTTATATTCGGACTGTTCACACCAATTCGCAAACATACCTCCGTTTTTTGATTTTTTGCAAAATTGCAATGAATTCTATGTAGATTTTGCATTTTTGCGTTTTTAGGAGATTGGTATGATTTTGGTGTGAACAGTGTGAACGGTGTGAACAGAGCTTTAGAAACCCGCGAAAATGCTCGGGTTACGATGTGTCGCGGCTGTTCACACCTCTGTTCACACTTTCAACATTGCTGTGGAAAGTGTGAACACTCAGAACGGCAAATCACCATCTTCGGCAACTTCTGTCCACTGCCCCATCGATGTTTGGGATTGGGAATCTTCATCCAGGCGGTCATATTCATCGGCCAGGGCTTCTATCTCATCAGTTGTTTCTGATATCCGCCCGATATTAAAGCATATAAAACTGGTAAGTCTGCCTCCGAAACGGCGCCGGACAGCATTCCTCATCACCACACTGCCGTTTGCTTTCTTTTGCGGTGTCTGTTCAATCAGCCCCTGCTCGGCCATATACCGCAGTGTCTTTTGGGGCGAGAATCCAGCCTTTGTCAGCGCCTGATTCAGAATGGAGGGGAATATGTAGGCTACCTCACCCTCGCCGCTCATCATGCCGTAGCAGGTGCCTATGGTCTGGGGGTTAAAAAATGCCTTGTTAGCCAGCACCCAGTCTACAATGAATTGCACAGCGTTTTCGTTCACATCGCCGGAACCGCCAGCCTGCTGCTGTTCCAGGATGTCAGCGGCCATCGCTTTTGCCCGTGCCCAGCTCTCCGGGGAGATGGCCACTCCCTCGAAGCCCTCAAAGAGCCAGGTGTCTATCATGGCGTCGGCCAGGGCTACTAAGGCGATTGCCGCCGTATGTGCGCCGTTCTTCCCATCGCTGAGCCCTTGCACATAGTCCCGCATCTCCCCGAACATGGCCTGCACATCTTCCTGGGGCATCTCTACCAGCCGCTTTATAAACGCTGGTCCCGCCGTGCCGTAATGCTCGGCCACCTGGCCGTACATGGTGCTGGCGCTCTGCTCATCCTCAAAGGGCGGGCCGTAGATTTGCAGGGCGCGGGTGTTCACACCGCCCTTGCTGGTTTCCACGGTCAGCGGTTCCTCGCCGGTAGAGAGGGCCACCGTGCGCCACTGGTACACCGACTGCAGCCCGCCGCCCTTTGATCCCCGCACCTTGCCGGTGCCGTTGGCCAGCATATAGACCAGCTGCTCCAAAAGGCCCTGCTTGTCCCCGGCCTGTTGGCGCTCGTCTATGCCCATCGGCAAGTCGCAGCACAGCCCCGCCCGGCGCTCCAGGCCCACGGCAGTGGTGTTGAAGCTCACCGTCAGCTTCTCCGGCTCTCCCCAGACTGACATCCCGGCATAGAGGGCCGCTGTTTTGCCGCCTCGGGAGCCGCCCCAGTTGTAGGTGAGGAAATTGCGCTGGCGGGTGAGCTTCAGCAGCGGGGCCGCGAAGGCTGAGGCCAAAATGAAACGGAACTTATTCCGTTCCCGGTGGGGCCGCATGGCGGAGAGCCAGCCCTCCAGGGTGCCGCTCTCATGGTAAGCCGCCGCAGCCGCCTGCATGGTGGGGTCGCAGTCCAGCACCAGGCCATCATCGTGGCCGGGCATGAATTTGCCGCCCGGCTTCCAACCTAATACCCCGGTGGCCTGCACCGAGGGAATCTTGTCCAGGTTTTCCCCCTCCAGCGCGCCCAGGAACTTCACCACCTGTTTTGCGTTCTCGCTGGTGACCGTACACCCCAGCTCCGAGAGGGCCAGCACTGACCGGGAGGAGAACACCGTGGAGCGCGGCCACGCCGAAGTCAGCCAGCGGCCATCCCGGCGGAAAGCAATCTCAATCTTTTCCTCCCCGCTGTCCATTGAGCGGATCCGCTTGGTCAGCAGGATAGGTGTGCGGCACACAAGTTCTGAGGTGCCCTTTTTGTCATTGTATTCCCG
This sequence comes from Oscillospiraceae bacterium, assembly GCA_910574995.1. Taxonomy (GTDB): domain Bacteria; phylum Bacillota; class Clostridia; order Oscillospirales; family Acutalibacteraceae; genus Acutalibacter. The sequence goes on along the minus strand of CAJTCS010000006.1, from coordinate 202,993 downwards.
GATGCCCCCCTCACTCATACCCCAGCCGCTTGGGCACTTTAGGGCGATGGGCGCACCCTCCAGCCCCTCCGGCTCTGGGTCTTTCTGGTAGTCGATTTCCTCTGCCGCTTTCAATGCCTCACGGATGAGCCGCGCCGCTTCCTCTTTCCCCCGCTTCATGTACAGTTCCGATGGGTCTTTGACGTCAAACTGTTTGCAGCTCCACACCTTCACTGTCCCAGAAAAGCTACCCTCCCGCAAGCCGCGGCAGGTCTTGGTGATAAAGGTATCGCCGCCTCCGTCTGGCTCTTTGTGGAGATAGAGGGTCATGCCGTCCAAAGCAGGAGCTTGTTCCGGCTTGAAATTCTGGGCCCCAGCCACACCCAGCGCGGGAAGCCCCAGATACCACAGGGTTTGGGTGTCGCTCTCCCCTTCTACCAGGATGACCGCCTGTTTTTCTTTGAACTCAGGCAATCGCCATAATCCGTAAAGGATGGTAGAACTACCCTTTTTCCAGCGGAATTCCTTATAGGCGAAGCGCTTGCGATAGGTGGCAAGCTGGCCGGATTCGTCCCAATAGGGAATCTTCAGGTAGGTTGTGCTCTCATGGGTAGTGCGGTCATAGTCGCTGCCATCCGAGAGGCCGCAGCGCTCCTCGAGCCATTCCTCCGGCAGGTGTTTTTCAAAGGCGTACTGCTTCAGTGTGTATTGAGTCAGCCGCTGCCTGCGCTCCCGCTGAGGCGGGTCGATATGGTGCTGGCGTAGGATTTCTTTATAGGCCGTTTTGGTGTCCGTATTGTGGAGCTTGGCGTAAAAATCCAGATAATTACCGCTCAGCCCCTCCGTGAAACACGTCCATTTCCCGGTTTTCAAATCCACGGAGAAGCTGTCGGCATGGTCATCGTGGAATGGACAGCGCCCGATCATCCTCTCCCCGGTGATTCTGGGGTGTTTTACCACCTGACTATATTCTGTTTTGTAATCCACCAATCTATCTATGTCAATGGGTTCTCGGTCCGTCACGCGGCCACCCCGCTTTCCTGATATAATGCCGCGTAAGGGAGCAGACTCTAGTATTGAGCTGCTCCCTGTTGCGGCCTAACTTATTTACGCGAAGGGCAGATTGTCATCATCGGGCAGAGGCGGTGCTTCCTCAAATTGCGGGGCCGGGGGCGCTTCCTCCGCCCGATCCGGGAAGATTTCATTAAGGTCATCAACAGGGTTGATATCAAGCGGATTTCCCTGCGGCTGGTTATACTCAGCCGCATTGATGGACATCTCTTTGAACTTATCTTTCATCTGGCGGCGCAGCTCTTTGGCCTGGGCGACCACACCCGCGGGCAAAAGACCGGCCTTGTTCAGCACGATTTTGGCATAATCCACGCCGCCCTTGTTGGTTTCCTTTGCCAGTTTGATACTTACCACCATACCAATGTAGGGGGTGCCGCCGGTAAGCAGTGACCGAAGTTTCTTATTCACGTCCCGAATGGAGGTGGGCGGCACTGTCAGCAAGTAACAGTTGGGGTCGCCGCTGATCATCAAATACAGGCGCCGCATATTTTTGCAGGCTTTCCCATCGCCGCCTCTGGGGTCGGTGCCGTACTGGTTAAGGGGACAGGTATCACAGTTGATACACTCACCAGTAGTGGTGTTGATACCCATTTTTCCGTCCATGCTGGAGCAGTCCGGCGCTGCGTTTCCTTCACCATCCCCCAGGGGCTTGCTCCAATAACCGTTTACACGATGCGTGAAAAGAATTACGCCTTGCAACTCTTTGACGTACTCTACATCTTCTTCATCCTCCCCCTGTACCTCAAAGGCCAGGGCACCACCGCTGGGCATCTTGATTCGGCGACAGGTGATGCCCTTTTCATCGTCCAGGTCGGCCAGCTCGTCCTCCAGCTCGGCCAGCAGTTCCGGGTCCATGCCCTCATAGGGGTTTGCCAGTTTGAAAGTGTCAAGTACCGCCAGTTCGTTTTTCTTTGCCATAATTATTCGTCCTCCTCATCAAAATCAGTATCTGTGCCCATATCTTCCAGTTCTTCCGCTTCCTCGAAGCCGTCACCTTCAGCCAATTCTTCCAGTGGGGTGGGCTCACAGCGTTCAGCGGCATAAAGGTCGGTCATGGTACGCTTCATATCGGCGGCCATCGTGATTACGTCCATTGCGGCCAGTGTGGCGCTGTTGAGCAAGGCGCCCACCGCTTCCAGGGCGGGCAGGTTGGAATCGCCCAAAGTGGACAAGAGCCTATTCATGTCGCCTTGGATTTTCTTGACGCTGGCATTTACCTGATAGAAATTCTCCGCCGCGATGCCATACGCCTCATGCCGGTTACGGACATCAGAAGGCGGAGGAGATTCCCCCAGCAGGGTTTGGAGCCGAAAGTCGATAATGGTATCCAAATTCTCTTTCATGCTGCGCTCACTGTCCAGGGTCATGTCGATGACCATCTGGCCGCTGCTTTCCTCCATAAGCCTTTTTGCTTCTGCCGCTGCCTGTTCCAGCTGTTCCCCGGTCATAGTGGTGATATTTTCGCTCATAATAATCGCCATGCGATACAGAATTCGCACAAAAAGCCATGAAGAAGCGGCGTCTTGTGCCCGGTATCGCTCCTTTCTTTCGTATTTTTCACACTACCTACCGCCTCTCCTGGTTTCTTTCCTCCGATAAATATCGAAAGTCTCATAGGTGTTGATGACTTTCCCCAGCGCCTCGGAGAGCTCGCCGTGTTCTTCTACATAGGCCCGCATGGTGGAGCCCAGGGTCTGGGCGGCCACGGTTTCCTTGATGATATCGCCTAACCCCTCCTCCCGGAGGGTGTCAAAGAAATCCACACCCGCCTGGGCCATGTCGGCTTCCGAGCGCTTACTGTAGATGGTTTTCTCCTGGAGGCTGAAGCTGTAGCCCCCGGTGCTGATTTTTGGGCAGTCGTCGTCGATCATCTGCTGGGCGATCTGCTCCTTTGCCGCATCGATGGCGGCGTTATTTTCTTTGGTCTGCTGGGCGAGGGCGTCCTTTTTCTCCAGCAGAGACTGATACTTATTCAGCATTTCAAGCAGTTCCATGTGCATCACCTTTCTGAATCAGGGCCGTCGCGGGGGAACAGTTTACTCATGGAAATCACCCGCCCCAAATCTAAACTTGGTCACCGCCATAGCAAACTCATCTATCTCGCTGGCCCATAGGCAGCTGCCGGGGCCGTTGAGTCGCTCCCAGATCAGCGGGAACCCGCCGATCCCGTCAAAGAGGCTGGCCATCGTGGCCGGGCGCTCGTAGCAGGCGCACAGGCGCTTGAGCACCCAGGCCCAGGGCGGTATGGCTATGGAATTGCCCAGGGCCGTGTAGCGGGCGCTGGCGGTGCATTCCTTGTGCTTGCGCCCTTTGCTGTCTACCCAGGGGCCGATATCTGTCCAGCCATCCGGGAAGCCCTGGAGCCTCTCACATTCCAGCTCCGTCAGGCGGCGCACGATGCGGGCGCGGCGTACCACGTTGTTCAAATTGAGGCTCTGGCCGCCAGTGCTCTTTGCCTGCAGAGTGCCGTTCACCTCAGAACTCTCTCTGCCGTTGCGGCAGTCCACAGCGGCCACGATGGGCTGTTCATGGTTGCAGTTGAGGGTGGGGCTGGCGTCCACTGTGATTTCCGCATTGGCTTGCCCTGTGGCCATAACCAGCGGGGTGTTGTTCCCGCCAGTGCCATACTGCCGGGCTACCGTGGGAGCTACGTCCAGCGGCCCAGAAAGGCGGCTGTCCTGGCCGTGGTTCTCATACACAGCGCATTCCTGCTCTGCCGTGAGGGTAGGGGCCTGCTCCGGCTGATAGCCAATGCTCCCGGCCTTTGCCCCTGCAAAGGGTTTGAATCCAGCGCACACTACTGGCGGGTGGCCATGCGTTTCCGCCCGGAGGGTACCGGCCTTGTCGGCGCTGACGTCCATCAAGCTGCCTCCCTGGTCGTTCAGGCACAGCACCGCATGGCGGTCTACCGTGTTCAGTGTGTACATAGGCCCGTCTGAAATGCCGGATCCGTTCATGCCCGCGTCCCGATCCACGGCGTTGCCTTGCAGGCTCCACACTTTTTCCCGCATGGCAGGGGACAGCTTGTCGGTCAAAACACAGGGGTATCCCTGTCCAGGCTGCCCGCCCTCCACGCACAAGGTGGCGTGAAGCTCCGGCGTGATATGGCATCGCCCATCGCCGTGGGCCTGCACCCCGGCGGTTAGTCCATCGTGGATTGCAGTACCAGCGCCGCCTCCAGCTCCGGGGGCAGGGGCTTGCCCCGGCGCTTCGCCCGGTTCAATATCCCCGCACACGCTTTTGCGGACAAAGAGTATTTCTGATGCGGATTGTCCTCCAAAATCTGCGACAAGCGCGATTCTACGTCTACGCTGGGGCACTCCCCAAAACTGAGCGTCGAGAACTCTGTAGGCAACGGACCAGTTGTCCCCGTACCAGCAGTCAGCCAGCGGCCACTTTCCTTTTGCAGGCAGTGGAATACTGGGCGCATCTGGTTCCGCGATCCTGATCGTTTCCTCGAGGACGGCCCTAAAGTCGGCCCCTTTGTTGCTGCTGAGGGCCCCGGGGACGTTCTCCCACACCATGTACCGGGGGCGGATGAACCGGCCCCTGTTCCCACGCTCTGCATCTGCCTGCCTCATCTCCTTTATGATCCTGATCTGCTCCATAAACAGCCCGCTGCGTTCCCCTGAAAGGCCCTGCCGCTTCCCGGCTATGCTAAGATCCTGGCAGGGTGAGCCTCCGATCACCACGTCCACCGGGGGCACAGTGCGGCCGTCTATGGCGGTAATGTCGCCTAAATGTATCATATCTGCATTTCCTCAAAGCGCCTGATCACCAGCGGCCTGTAGTTTGTACTCTTCCACGCTGGGCCTTTTGCCGTCCAAGTCATCCCATGTGTAGAGTTTTCCGGTCTCTTTCTCATACTGCTTTCTATAACAGTCCCGGCACACACAGTTCCCGGAAAGCCAGCGCATTTCACCCCAATATTCCGGGAGACCGCACTTTTTGCAGAGAATAATGTTTCTGTCTTCAGGCATGGCCTACTCCTTTCTTTTCACTGGCGTGATATCCTCCAGCCTGCATATCCTGACGGAGCGCAGCGCTGTCAAATCCTGCAATTCGGCCTGATAGAATACCTCGCCATTGTCCCTCTTGCGGATGGTGGCACCGGTAAAGCGGCCCTCATACCCGTCCGGCAAGCGGACACGCCTATTTAAATTTGCAATTACTTCTTTCGGCCCCATCAGTCAAACAGCCGCCTCCAATCGTCTACCACTGTTTTCGCCAAATCCTCTTTCCTGGCCAGCGACCGCAGGATGGTTTCATCCACGGTTTTTTCTGTTACCAGGTGAATGTATGTACACCGGTTTTTCTGACCAATTCGGTGAATCCGGCTCAAACTCTGGCTGTAGGTGGCGTAGTTGAAATTCACGGAATAATACACGCAGGTGTCCGCGGCGGTAAGGGTAATCCCAGTACCTGCCGTATCAATTTGCCCCGCGAACACCATCGTGTCCGGGTCGGTCTGGAACTGCTTGACGATATCGCCCCGCTGCTCTTTGGGAATGTCCCCATAAATGGCCACGCACTTTTTCCCGGCCTTGCCCAACATGGCGCTTGCCAGCTTGATGATCTCCATCACCTCCGGGATGAACCGGGCGAACACCACCAGCTTTTTCCGGCCCTCTATCACGTAGTCGTGTAGGATGTCGGCGAGTGCGTCCAGCTTGCCCCGGCTCGCCAGCTGGGGCTTGGTGGCGTCGTCCTCTACCAAAAAGCCCCCGGTGAACTGCTGGAGCCGCAGCAGGCGGGTCAGCACCGTGGTGGCTGTCACTTGGCCGCCGTCCTCCAGTTGGGCCACGCTTTCCCGTTTGAGCTGGTTATAGATGCCCCGCTCCTTTTTGCCCAGGGCGACCATGCGGTTTTCAAAGGTCTGCTCCGGCAGATCCACCGCTTCCTCTTTGGTTACTCTGTATGCAATGGAGTGTTCCTTGCGGATCAGCTCGTCCATGTCCCGGTAGCCCACCACCTGCTTTTTGTTGAAGCCGCCCATTACGGCGTAGCGGCTGCGGAAAGTGTAGTAATTCCTGCCGAAAATGGTGGGGTCTAAAAAGCGGTATTGGCTGAATATGTCCATTGCGTCATTCTGCACCGGGGTGCCGGAGAGGATGAGCTTGTACCGGGCCTGGTCGCCCAGGCGGTGCATGGCCTTGCTCTGGGCGGCGTCAAAGGTCTTGATGCGCTGGCTCTCATCGCAGATGATGAGGTCGGCGTCAAAGGCCTGCAGGGCTTCAAATATACCGTCGCGCCACACACCCTCCACATTGATCACGGCAACTTTCAAGTGCGGGAACGGAAATGCTACTAAGTCTCCTAATTCTTTCAAACGGTGCTTCTTATCACCCAACAATGTCCGGGCCGTATACTGGAAGTCTGCATATGCAGCAAGCTCCTGGGGCCAGACAGCGCACACGGAGGTTGGCGCTACAATCAGCACCCGGCGCAGATGGCCCATTTTATACCCCGCGCCCATGATAGCTATGGCTGTCAGCGTTTTCCCGCAGCCTGTTCACCCATCTCAAATAGTAAACCGAAGCCTTTGCCTTGCACGGGGTTGCTATTTTGAGATATCATGTGGCATCACCTCCTTTTTTGCCTCTGCCATTGGCTGGCAGGCCTTTCCGGCTGCGCCAGGTGTAGATGGTATGATAGGGCACCCTCATCACGCTGGCAATCTCACGGTCCAACAAACCGCGTTTGTATAGGGAATAGGCCAGCTCCTGGTCTAACTTACGCCGCAGTACCGGCGGTTTTTTCGATGCTTCCAGCACAATACCGGCCCGTCTTAAAGCGGCATAGATGTCTTTTTTATCGCATGCGTTCAGCTGTGCCAAAATACCGATGCTCTTTTGGGGATCTATGGCGTTGCGGTAGCGCCTTGCGATTTCGCCGTCAGACATTGGGAGTTTCATGCTTCGCCTCCTGGCTCTGGGCACATCCATGCGGTTCTTCGTTTTCGGCGAATAGGATATATACGGTTTCTATCGTTGGCCTCCCCAGACGTCTCAACTCCAAAGCGTAGCCAGTATCACATTCCAGTTCGATGAGCGGTGAAAGGAAATGATCTTTATCTGCGATTCCGCTGAGATAAATAACCGCCTCACCATATGCCGTAGCTGCGCAGTCAAAAACACCGAGACACTGTACAAAGCTATCACTATAAGCAACAACTGCGAATTTCACTTCTGTACACTCCTTTCCGGCGGCGCCCATCCGAACTCCAGCAGCGCCATATTGGCCCCCCGCACCTGGTGGGCGTACAGCGGCAGCTTCACCGGGTACTTGTAAAAAGGCTTGGGGTTTGGGTTTACCCGCTCCCGGTCCACCGCCTCCAGCACCCGGCGCAGTTCCCGGCGGCGGGCGGCCACCGGGGGCTGCAAACCGGAGAGCCCGGCCAGCTTGTCCAGCAGTTCCAGGTCTGCGGTGCCCTCCAGCCGCTTTAATTTGGCGTTCCAGCACATTTTATTCCAGCTCTTGATGATGACAAATTGTGCGGTGTCCACCCCCGTCAGGATGAGGGTGGAGCCGTCCAGCTTCATTTGCATTTTTTACCTCCATTTTTTGTGCGTACCACATACACACATTTATCTGACCTGTAACAGTCGAACACGTCCCGCAATTCATTGCTATTGCGGAAGCGCTGTATAAGCCTCAGCCGGTTGCGCGCCTGCCGCTCATCGTCGTATTCAAAGCATGCGTTCTTACGCTGGCTGGCCAGTAAGACCTTAATAGCGGTGATTTCCGGAGCTTCTTTATGGATGCTTTTCCTGCGTTCCGGAAGATACTCCAAATCATAGCTTGTTTTCACTCACCGCACCTCCGTATAGGGGATGTAATCCAGATTGGACGCGGTTACCGTCTCGGCGTATGTAAGCCCATCTGTGCCGGGTATTACTTCATCCAGGCTAACAGTCTGAATGCGGCGGCGCTGTTTTTCCCGTTCATGGTTTACAGCGGAGCGCATGTTATTCCAGGCCAGGGTACTGAATTCGTACTTGTACACTCCCGGGCAGGCAAACCATTTTTTCACGGTCAGCAGATAGCGGAATACCACAACGTCATACCAATCGTCCACCGGGAGATGGTTGGCCGCGAGGAACCGGGGTATCATGTAGGCGTTTTGGTCAGCTACGGCCTGTTCTGACGGGGTGAGGGGGGCAAGGTGAGTTCGAGCAGTTGACAAGCCTTTCACCTCCTGCTATAATAATATTGAGTATTTTTACAAGTTCCTTTCCAGCCCATCCACGATTGCAGTCGCGGGTGGGCATTTTTTTATTTCTCACAGTCTGTTTCATACTGGGGTATGGCAGCATAGATTCTCAGAAGCTTGATCTGCTCTGCCTGCTTGTTACTGATTTCTTTGTAAAGAGTCAGTGCTTCGTCAGTAAGCGCCAGGGCTTCACGGTACTTCTGGATTTGCGCTTCCTGGCACCGGATAAGCCTATACAACCGGTGGATAAACAGCAGGATGCAAATGCCGCAGGCCAGGTCGAGTATTATGTGTATCATACCCCACGCCCCCTTTCCGTCAGGGCCCTGTCCATCTGCGCCAGATAATTGTGGTGGCGGCGGTGCAAGTCCTCCCGGCGGTTCAGGGCTTTAAACTGCTGCTCCTGCCGCCTGGCTTTCCTGTCCTCCCGCCACTCGATTACCGCACCCAGCAGGCCCAGGGCAAAAAAGAACAGGGTGAGGGCCAGTAAAAACAGGATGCAATCCTCGTAAATATGCACTTAACTTTCCCCGCTTTCCACGCTGGTGCTCAACGCTTTATCAAGCAGGCTAAGAAAACTTGACCCGAACTGGTTTTGGCCTATCGCAATGATATTTGTGATAAGGATTGCCATCGCCGCCGGGCTGATGTACCCTTTCGCTTCCACGTCCAGTTTGGGATAAAAATCACCGGAGTCACGCTTTGACGTGCAGACTATGACAAGTTTGTCCACAGATGAAGCATCCCCGTTTTCTGCACGGAGCACTTCCCGGCTGAGGTCGATGCGCTCCTGGCAGCGGAAGCCGAAATTGCCCGCAGAGTACATCCCGGTTTGTTTAAATGCCTCATCCGAGTAGACGTCTGCGTAATTAAGCCGCCCGGCGCTGCCGGGGCGGGTGGGGTGGTATACCTGGAACAGCTTGCAGGCCGTGGGCCTGTCCGGTGCTTCAACCTCCGTCCAGCCGCCCTGAAACGGGTAGGCCGGGCTGGTGCCGTAGGTAAAATAGAATTTTGGCATGTTTTTTCTCCTTTCAAATCCCCAGCGGCAGGCCCTGGCGGGCCGTCGCTACTCTGTTTGCGCGTGTCCGGGGCTTGCCGGGCTGCTTTTTCACGGGGCCACTGTGGTCGGCTATGAACTTGTCCACCCCAGCCTGGGTCACCCGGGTGGAACTGCCTACCGTTACTGGCTCCCCGAACTCCCCGGCGCATACCCATTGGCGCACGGTACTCTTGGACTTGCCCAGCATCTGCGCCAGGTCGTCGTAGGTGTACAGGCGAGTGGTGGGCTGGGGTTCGCCCTGCTGCTCCAAATATTCCAGGCAAAGCATCACGGCTTGCGTTACGGCCTGGCAGACTTCCTCACGGGATATGGCTCTCACGGCTGATTCCCCCTTTCATCCAGGGCGGCCATATAGTCGTACAGCTTGGCTTTCAAGGCAATCAACTGGACCTCTGCCGCCTCGGCCCGGGCTTTGTATGCATCCCGTTCCTCGGTCAGCTGGCCGACCTGCACCGTGCGCTGGGCCAGCTGTTCCCCCAGTTCCTGAGCATGGTCAACCGGGTTCCCGGAGAAATCGTTGTCGATATTCTCCTCCGCAATGTCGAATACGCCCCTGAACGCCGTGGCGATGTAGCTGTCCGGCCCCAAGTCTGCCACCAGAGCCTTGATCTGCTGTAGGGCTTCCCGCTCCTGGTTTTTAGTGATTTCCATGTTGTCAGTACACATTTTCATTTTCCTCCTTGCAAGCCAGCAGGAGGTATGTTATTATATCCCTGCGGGCCTAGTTAGCTTAATGGTTATAGGTCTGCAAGCCTCGGCGGGTGCCGTTAACACCTGCCGGGGCGCTTTTTATTCGTCAAAGGGCTTCTTCTCTAAGTTTTCAAACAACCAGGGGCCGTTAAGTGTTCCCTCACGCCCCTCCCAAACCGCATAGTTGATCGCCCTGAAAAGGTCAAGTGACATAAAGTCAAGAGGGTCGTCTGGGTCAGGGCCATCGGTTACAAACAAGCCTCGATCGGTTTTCTGTACCTCATAATTATTTTGGAGGCAGTAGGCATAAAGTCGAGGGTCTTGCTCCTGTAGGTCATCCATAGCAGAGGGAGCGTTCATTGTCCAGGGAATGACCCGGGCGTTGGCAACTTCCTCCAAAGACACGCCATATTGCTTGCAAGTCATTTGTGCCTGCAATGCAATTACTCTCGGAGGCTGGCCAGCGTCCAGCAGTACTTTTCCGAGTGTGTCTACCAGCTTGGCCACACCGGCCACGTGCTTTTCGCGCTCGATCTCAGCTTTTCTGTTTTTCATGCGATACCTCTTTCCTTGCCCCGCCCAGGTAGAGCAGCCGGAATGTCTCACGGCCTTTTGGCGTGATCAGCGTCTGAGTGCCAGCCCACTGGGTCTTGTCGTTAAAGCACTCTTTCATCTCAAACAGGCCATCGTTCTTGTCGGCGTAGGGCATCAGCTTGCCGCGCTTGTCCCGATAGAGGTATTTGTGTTCCAGCAGAAAGTCAATGAACTTCTTTTGCGGGATGCCCAGCTGGTTGGCAGTCTCCCTAAAATTGGTCAGGGTGTTGCGTTCTACTAGCTCGTCGAAGTATTCCGCTTTGGGGGCCATAATCTGGTTTTTAACCGTCATGGCAGAAAGCCGGGCTTCTCGATCAGCCAAAGTCTTTTGCGCCACCTGCAGCGCTTTCGCCATCAACTCTTCCGGGGTCATATCCTGCTGACCAGCTATGTACCCACCGGTCTTGCGAATACTGGGCAGAATTTCATCAGCTATCAGAGCCTGGAATATCTGTGCCGCTTCATTTTTTGCCTTCATGGCCAGCCGGTAGAAGATGTTCTCGGGGATGTAGTCCGGCCTCTTTGTACCGTCCCCACTTGTGGGGACGCCAAAGTCTTCCAGATACCGGTCCACCCTTTCCCAGCGAACAACTTCGTTGCCGCTATGCGCAGTTTGTGTAAACCCCAGCCCCCTAGAAACGTCCTCCAGGTTGAGTTGGGCTGTGCCGTTGGTATCCAGGTAACCCCGGACGCCTTTGATGGTGATAATGTCGTTCATTTTGTTTACTCCTTTTCTTTTTCGCACAGCCGGATAAGGGCTGCTCTCAGTTTCTGCTCTGCTTTGGGGCTTTCGGTGTCGGCGTTCAGCACTTGGCTGACGTACTTGTCATTCAGCCCAGCCTCTGCGGCCACCTGTTTGATAGTGAGTCCGGCATTGTGAATTTCACCAACTAACCGGCCTGTCCATTGTGCAGGCATACAAAAATCTAACCTCCTTCATATTTATAGTTGACTTTGGTTAGACCATCATTTAAAATGTATAGTGCCACCTATAAATTTTGAAAATGCTAGTATAACCGGAATGTTTTCTGAACTAATTCAGAACACGAGTACATTATAGCTGACCTATTTCAGAAAGTCAAGTCCGGAATCTGACTTATTTCAGATTTAGCGTTTTCCACAAGAACGGAGTTGACTTTTTGTGTTTTATGACAAGTTCCAAGCTCTTTGTAAAATAAGGGGTATCAGTATTAGCCGTGCCGCAACTGAGATAGGACTAAGTAATTCAACGCCCACAAAATGGAAAAAGACAAAAGCTACGCCAGATAGTTCAACTCTTGAAAAAATTTCTGCCTATTTCCAGGTGCCTATCAATCTTCTCCTAAGTGATCCTGCAAACGATAAACCGATTTCATTTACTACAACCGTTGAGGAGTTGAGAGAATATATAGATACAAAAAAAGCGCCCGCCCCGGAGGGCGAGCTTACAAGTATAAATAATCACGATATCCGCCGTATTGCCCGTGCACATAAAAAAATGCCTAAACAGGATAAAGAACGGATGTTAACTATTTTAGAAAATGCATTCCCTGACTATTTTTCTGATGATTATGTGGATGAGGATACAGATGAATAGCCAACGTAAGGCTGAGATTAAAGAATCCGTTCTCTCTTTTGTTAAGCATTGCAAGAAGAGTGGCGTTAATCTAGGGCTGCCAGTTCCCGTAAAGGCAATGGCGAAAGCAATTCCAGGTTGTCGCGTTATACCATATAGTGTACACTGCAAACGCTATCAACTGACTCGAAAACAAATGATTGAGTATACGCAAACCGATGATGCTTGCGCGGATTATGACATAAATACGGGGAGGGCTCTTATTTTCTATAATGATTTAGATCTTAATAAAACTAAAAGTAATCGCTATCGATGGAATATCGCTCATGAAATAGGCCATCTCTGGTTGAAACATCATATAAAGTATGAAGAGTGTCGCCTTTTCCGAAGCACGATGAGCGATGAGCTTTACAATCAACTTGAGGATGAAGCCGATACATTTGCCGCATATCTTTTGGTACCGCATGGTGCAGTTGCTGTTCTTAGTAGAGGCCAACTTATCAATCAAGAGTGGCTAAGACAGAAATGTTGCATATCTAATCCAGCAGCGTATCAGAGGATTGCTTGTTATCAACAATGGTACAATACCAGTGGTTTACGAAAGACCCATAAATTTGCAGATTCTTACGATTTACAGATGGCACGGCTTTTCAGCCATTATCTCACATGCAAAACCTGCAAAAATAAAGTGGTCAGCCGATATTCATGGGTATACTGCCCTATATGCGGGGAAAGCAGATTTTTTTATGATAAGGGGGAAAGAGCTGTGATTTATCCTGGCGTAAAAGTCAATGAGTTTAATAAACCTTATGTTTGTCCGATTTGCCAAAATGAAGAAACTTTTGTCAAAGGATCATACTGTCAGGTCTGTGGAGAACGCCTTACTAACCATTGTGTCGTGCCTACAGAAGATGATAATATTGATGAGTTTGATGAGTTTGCTGCAACGGTTTCTTGCTGTGAAGAAAGTAAAGACCTGCCTGCAAATGCAAGATTTTGTCCTTATTGTGGACGTGAAACATTTTTTAATTTATATGATCTATTGCCGAAATGGACCGATGTGATAGAGGAAGAGCGCAGAATGACACAAAGCAATGATGCAGAAATTCTTGCCGAGAATGATCTGCCCTTTTAGCTTTTACTCTCAATATAATAAACAACTATCCCGATACGGAAACGCTAAGAAAGGAGATAAAGCCACATGCTTGAAAGAACTATGTCTGAATTTATTGCTGAAACAGAAAAACTTACGATTGGTGCAATCACAAATGATGAATTTGTTATAATCAGGTCAAGTGCGGGAAATGCTGTCCTGATTAGCGAGGCCGAGTGGGACATCCTGCGGGGTAGTCTCAAGATGATCTTGAATGCTGTGTAAATAACAAAAGCCGCCCCTGGTGCGTATGACTTGGCTGGCACCAAGTCGACATCAGGAGCGGCAAGCAATGAGGCCGGGTAGGGCACATCATCACATAAGCAACGATATTGTACCCCATCCCGCCCTGAAAAGCAAGAGAGAACGTATTTTCTCTTGCAGAAAGGACGGTTTTTATTTTATGAAGAAAAGAAAGGACGGACGCTATCAAAAGAAAGTTACCCTGTCAGACGGACGGCAGAGGATGGTCTATGGCCGCACCATCGCCGAAGTGAACCAGGCCGCCGATGTCTTGCGTGACCAAGACCGGCAGGGAGTGGCAGTTGGAGACACCACCACTGTGGATGAATGGGCGAAGCTCTGGATTAAAACCTACAAGAGCGACCTCCGCGCCGGAACCATTACCATGTACCGCAACGCCTATAATAATCACATTTTGGCCGGTATTGGCGTCATGTCTTTGCAGGAGGTAAAGCCTATACACATTCGGTCTGTGATGCAGGGTGTGGCTGGAAAGTCAGAATCTCTCCAGCGGCAGGTCCTTCAGACGCTCCGGCAGCTCTTTTCCACTGCCCAGCAGAATGGCCTTGTGTCACGCGATCCCACAGCTGGGGTGAAGATCACGCCCCACGCCCGGCCCAAGAAAAAGGAATACCTTACCCTTGACGAGCAGCAGGCGCTTATGGCCGCTGTTACCGACCCCCGCGCCCGGTGCTTTGTGGGGCTGTGCCTTTACTGCGGCCTGCGCCGGGAGGAGGCGCTGGGGCTGCAGTGGGGTGACATACAGGGGGATAAGCTGACGGTGAACCGGGCCATCACCTTTTTGGGAAATCAGCCCGACCCGGTGCAGGAGCTGAAGACAAAATCTTCCCATCGGGTTATCCCGATTCCCCAGCCGCTTCAGGTCATTCTGAATGAAGTGCCCCGCCTGGGCTTGCACCTTGTTCCTTGCGCCGATGGGCGGCCCATGACGCAGATTGCGTTCAAGCGGCTATGGGACAAGGTGGTGAGGGAGGCCCCCTGTGAAGTGAGGCCGCATATGCTCAGACACAGCTACGCCACGAACCTCTACCGAGCTGGTATCGATTTGAAAACCGCGCAGTATCTGCTGGGCCACTCCACTATCCAGATGACCGCCAACATATACACCCACATGGAGAAAGAGGATGCGGCGGCCTCGGTTGTCCAGTTGGAGAAATATCTTTCTGGGGAGCCGGATTTTTCAAAAAGTAGTCAAAAAGTAGTCAGCGGGAGAAAATAGCGGTTTCCGTGGAAAACAAAAAACCCAGGAAACGGCTTGTTTCCTGGGTTTTCCGTTGGCACGCCAGAAGGGATTCGAACCCCCGACCTTTTGGTTCGTAGCCAAACACTCTATCCGGCTGAGCTACTGGCGCATACATACTCTCCGATAGGAAACAGAACTTTTCCCTATCGCCTTTGCTATTATACTCCCCTTGTTGCAGATTGTCAAGGGATAATTTCCAAAACTTTGTAGGAAAAAGCCGGGGGGCACAAACAAATAGCGGACAGAAAGGCTTTGGCTGGCAATGGGCGCACAAACGCCCCCTCCGGGGGAGTGTCCAAAGCGGGGATTTAAAAAATGAAGAAGCGCAAAAGTTTCGTCCACCTTTTCAAAGGTGGTGGGGTATTTAGGGGCGAAGCCCCTAAACCGCCGGAGGCATAAAACGCGCTGCCTGGCCCCCCTCCGGGAATGGGCTTGACATCCGGCTGGAAATGTGCTATGCTTAACAGCAAGCTGGAATACTGGTTAAAACCGATGAGCAGGAGTAGTAACGCTTTTAGAAGTGTGCTTGACAGAGAGCCCCGGCAGGTGAAAGCGGGGCAGCCCACATAAGCGCCAATGGACCTGCGAGGGCCGACCCAGACGCGTCCCGGTAAAGGGGCGCGGGGTAGGAAGGACGGACGCCCACCGTTACAGGGGCTAGCGTATAATCCCTTTATGTACGCGAACGAGGCGCGTCCCTATTGGGGCGAATTTAGGTGGTACCGCAGATGCTAGCGCATTTGTCCTAAAAGTAGTTTTTAGGACGGATGTGCTTTTTTTGTGCCCTCTTCCACGGCCGGGCAGGGGGCAGGAAGCACCCGTGGCGGCCCGCCCGCCTGGCATACCGGCTTAGGGCTGTTTGGAAACCTTTGGCGCCGCCTTTTCCAAAGGGCCTGTAGAAGGCAGGAATATGGAAAACAGCTATCAGAAAGGATGGGGACCATGGAACAGAATGTACCTTATAAAATCTATTTAGACGAAAGCGAGCTGCCAAAGGCATGGTATAACCTGCGGGCGGACATGAAAAACAAGCCCGCGCCTTTGCTGAACCCGGGCACCCTGCAGCCGATGACCTTCGATGAATTGACCCCTGTGTTCTGCGAGGACTTAGTCCGCCAAGAGCTGGACGACACGACCCGCTTCTTCGAGATCCCGGAGGAGATCCGGCAGTTCTATAAGATGTACCGCCCCTCCCCCCTTACCCGGGCATACTTCCTGGAAAAGGCCCTGGGCACCCCGGCCAAGATCTATTACAAATTCGAGGGCAACAACACCTCTGGCTCGCACAAGCTGAACTCCGCCGTCGCCCAGGCCTATTACGCCAAAAAACAAGGCCTGCGGGGTGTGACCACAGAGACCGGCGCGGGCCAGTGGGGCACGGCCCTTTCTATGGCCTGTTCGTATTTCGGCCTGGACTGCCAGGTGTACATGGTGAAGGTCTCGTACGAGCAGAAGCCCTTCCGGCGGGAGGTTATGCGCACGTACGGCGCCTCTGTCACCCCCTCCCCTTCCGAGGGGACCGCCGTTGGCCGGAAGATCCTGCAAGAACACCCCGGCACCTCTGGCAGCCTGGGCTGTGCCATCAGCGAGGCCGTGGAAGCGGCCACCTCCGCCCCGGGCTACCGTTATGTGCTGGGTTCTGTCCTCAACCAGGTGCTGCTGCACCAGTCCATCATCGGCCTGGAGGCCAAGGCGGCCCTGGATAAATACGGCGTCCAGCCCGATATCATCATCGGGTGCGCAGGGGGCGGCTCGAACCTGGGCGGGCTGATCTCCCCCTTTATGGGCGAGAAGATCCAGGGCAAAGCCGACTACCGCTTCATTGCCGTAGAGCCGGCCTCCTGCCCTTCCTTTACCCGGGGCAAATATGCCTACGATTTCTGCGATACCGGCATGGTGTGCCCCCTTTCCAAGATGTACACCCTTGGCTCTGGGTTCATCCCCTCTGCCAACCATGCGGGCGGCCTGCGGTACCACGGCATGAGCTCCGTACTGTCCCAGCTGTACCACGACGGCCTGATGGAAGCCCGCTCGGTAGAGCAGACCAAGGTGTTCGAGGCAGCCCAGCTGTTCGCCCGGGTAGAGGGCACGCTGCCCGCGCCGGAGAGCAGCCATGCCATCCGGGCCGCCATCGACGAGGCCCTGCGGTGCAAGGAGGCCGGCGAGGAAAAGACCATCCTCTTCGGCCTGACCGGCACAGGCTACTTCGACATGACGGCTTACCAGAAGTTCAACGACGGCCAAATGAGCGATTATATCCCCACCGACGAGGAACTGGCCGCAAGCCTGGCAAAGCTTCCTAAGGTGGAGGCATAAGGCACGGCAAAGCAGCCAGAAGGGGCGCCCCCGGTATTGGGAAGCGCCCCTTCTGGCTGCTCTTTTTATTTATGGCTAGGGCTTGTTTGAAAATAGAGGAAGTGCCGAATTTTTGAGACAAAACGAGACGATTTCAAGGCGGAAACCGCAAGACATGCTGTCGCATGTCGAGGATTTCCAACACAGAAACCGCCCATTTTGGACAAAAAGACGGTATTTGCGATTTTTCAAACAGGCCCTAATTATCAAAGGGGCTTCCGCCCCGCCGGGGCGTGCGTCACTCCCCCTCCGGGTCCTCGTGGCAGCCGCAGTCACAGCCGTCTTCGTCGTCAAATTCGAACTCCAGGGTCTCCCCACAGCCGGGGCACACAATGCCGCCCTCTTCCAACAAGTCGTCGGTCAGCTCGATGGTATCCCCGCAGCTGGGGCAGGTCACCTCGAACTCGGCCTCGTCAAAGTCGTCGATATCCCCGTGGTGGTGGCAGGAGCAGCCGCCCTCTGCCTCGTAATAGTCCTCTTCCAGGTTGCCCAGGTCCTCGTCGATCTCGTCCACCTGCTCGCTCAATTCCCCGAAGCCGTCCTCCAACTCCTCAACCGACAGGCACAGGTCGTCCAGCAGTTCTACCATGGCGTTCAAAACCTTGGTCTCCTTGGCGTTGGGGTCCAGTTCCAGGCCGTCCATCAGGCCGCGGATGTACGAAGCGCGCTCAGAATTTGTCATGACGGTTCCTCCTTCTCTTAGGGGATCGCGCTTTAGGCGCGCTCCATATATTCGCCGGTGCGGGTATCGATGCGGATCATCTCGCCCTCGTTGATAAACAGGGGCACGCGCACCTGGGCGCCGGTTTCCAGGGTGGCGGGCTTCAAGGTGTTGGTGGCGGTGTTGCCCTTCACGCCGGGCTCGGTGTGGGTCACCTCCAACTCTACAAAATTGGGAGGCTCTACGCCGAACACGTCGCCCTTATAGGAAAGGACCTTGCACTCCATGTTCTCCTTCACAAACTTGAAGCTGTCCCCCAGGATGCTGCCGTTGATGGGGGTCTGCTCGTAGGTCTCGTTGTCCATGAAATAGTACAAGTCCCCGTCGCTGTACAGGTACTGCATGTCCTTCCTCTCCACAAAGGCAGTGGGGTACTTTTCATCGGGGTTGAAGGTGCGCTCGGTCACCGCGCCGGTGATGACGTTGCGGATTTTGGCCCGCACAAAGGCCGCGCCCTTGCCGGGCTTCACATGCTGGAACTCGATGATGGAATAGACCGACCCGTCCATTTCAAAGGTCGCGCCGTTGCGGAAATCGCCTGCTGTGATCATATTCTATAATACCTCCCGTTTATTTCTGAGACTATTCTACCTTATCCCGCGCTTAATTGCAAGGAAAAATATTGGGGCGGGGGAAGCCCCCCTGACGGCCGCCTCCCCGCAGGGCCATATTTTAAAGTTCGATGAGCTCTTTGGGGGATTGGGTCAGGCTGCGGCAGCCGTCCTCTGTAATGAGCAGCATGTCCTCAATGCGCACGCCGTACTTGGCGGGCACATAGATGCCGGGCTCGTCGGTGATGACCATGCCGGGGGCGCAGGGGGTCTTGTCCAGCCGGGAGAACCGGGGCCACTCGTGTATCTCAAAGCCCACCCCGTGGCCCAGGCCGTGGCCGAAAGTGCCCGGGTAGTCCTTCTCAATGATATCCCGGGCAATCTTGTCCACATCGCAGCATGGCATGCCGGGCTTCACCTGGTCGATGACCGCTAGGTGGGCCCGCAGCACCGTTTCATAAACCGCGCGCTGTTCGTCGCTCACCTTCCCCAAGGCCACGGTGCGGGTCATGTCCGAATGGTAGCCGTCCAACAACGCGCCGGTATCCATGGTGATAAAGTCGCCCTTGCGCACCTGGTTCCCCCCAGGCACCGCGTGGCACTGGGAACCGTTCTTCCCCGCCGCCACAATAAGCTCGAAAGCCACGTTCTCGGCCCCCTGCCTGCGCATGAAGAACTCGATCTCCAGGGCCAGCTCCCTCTCGGTAACGCCCTCTTGGATATAGGGCAGGATATGCTGGAAAGCCGCGTCGGTGATGGCCTGGGAGGCCTCGATCTTCCCCACCTCTTCTGGGGATTTGATCATCCGCTGGTCCCGGATGCAGTCGTCCAAAGACTTGTCCAAAACCCCTTCGGCCCCGTGGCGCTGGAAAGCCTCTTGGAACTTCCGGGACTGGGCCACGGAAAGCTTATCGGTCTCCAGGTAGACCTCCTTTACGCCGTGCTTATCGATCAACTCGCCGATAGACCGGTTCAAATCCTCAAAGCATACCACCTGGCAGTACCGCGCCTGATACCGGGCGGCCTCCGCATAGCGGAAATCCATCAGCAGATAAGCCGCCTCTGGGGTGACGAACAGCGCCCCGTCCGAGGCGGGGAACTGGGTGAAATACCGGCGGTTGCGCTCGGAAAACACCAGGGCGGCCTTCTGGCTGTCGCCCTTCAGCAGGCTTTCCGCCAGCCGTTCTACAGGGTTCTTCATGGATACCATCCTTTCATTACATGGTGTAAGGGGCCTACAGCCCCTTTTGCCGGAACCGCGCCCGCAGGCCCCGCTCGAAGTGCCTGCGCACCCGGAAGCTTATGCCTGTTTCCGGCTCGATGGGGCTTAGCAGCACCGAGCGCATGCCGCACAGGTTGGCGCCCACCACGTCGGTAAACACCTGGTCCCCGACAATGGCGCACTGCCTGCACCGCAGCCCCAGCCTGCGCCGGGCCCTCCAATACCCAAAGGGCAGGGGCTTCATGGCAAAGCTGATAAAATCCAGCCCGAACCTGGCCGCAAAGGGCCCCACCCGTTTTTTATAATTGTTCGAGACAATCAGCACCCGCAGGCCGCTTTCCACCATGCCCCTGGCCCATTCCACTGCCCCGGGGATGGGGGCGTGGCCCGTATAGGTGGCGATGGTGTTGTCCACGTCCAGCAGAACGGCCTCTACGCCCAGCTTCCGGAAAAACGCCGGGGACAGGTCCGTTACCCGGCTTTTCACGGCCGTGGGGCGGAAAATTGCCATCCTGGGAAACCTCCCTTCCTGCCATCTATCCAAACAAAAAAGCGGGCAGCAAAGCCCGCTTTCTGTCAGGAAGTAATGGGAGCAGCCTTATTTATACTTGCGCTTGCGAGCTGCTTCTGACTTTTTCTTGCGCTTGACAGAGGGCTTCTCGTACGCCTCTCTCTTGCGGACTTCCTGGATGACGCCAGCCCTGGCGCACTGCTTTTTAAAACGGCGCAGCGCGCTGTCCAGAGATTCGTTATCCTTCAGCCTGATCTCAGCCATCTATATCCCTCCCATCCGCCGTCTCGGCAGGGGTCTACCGGTCATAAACCTGTGATATAACAAAGCTAATTATACCTGCAAAAGCCCGGCTTGTCAACCTTTATTTCATTACAATTTTATGAACGCCGGTATATGCCGCCCTCCCGTATACCAATTAATAAGGCGGCCTTACTGGGAAGCGGCGGCTTCCCCTGCCCGTCCCTGCAAAAGCGCCCAAGAACACAGCCCCGCCTGGGCCCACCGGCATCCCCCGCACACGGCGGCAAAACCCTCTTCCGTCAGGGCCCGCAGCAGGCCCCCCGCCCGCTGCCAGCCCAGCCGCCGGCCTGGGGAGAGCCCCAGCGCCTGGAACGCCGCCCTGTCCCGGCGGGCCACATCCCCCGTGCCCAGGGCGCAGCCCCCCTCGGGCAGGGCGTTGGGGCAGCTGCCGCATATGTCGTCCGGCCCCTCTACCAGCTGGAAGCCTTCCCCCGCCCGCAGCGCGCCAATGACCTCCGCCATGTTCGCCGCAAAGGCGTCGTCGTAGCCATGGCCCGCAAACAGCGCCATGCAAAGCAGGTGGTGGCCCCGTACGCGTTTCATGGCAGGTCGGCCAGGCGGGCCCGCTTCAGGCTGGCCGACAACGCGATTGCCGCCAAGTAGGCCAGCGCCACCGAGACCACATCCTTGGCCAGGTAGGGCACAGAGACAGCCAGGAAAGCCTGGGGCAGCGGGGTGGACATGACCAGGGCAAACTGCCCTGCCCCCAGCAAGTGGCACACGGCCAGCCCCCCCGCCCCCAGGGCGATGGCCAGCGCCCGGCGGCCCAGCTTCGTGCCCAGGCCGCACAGGGACGCCATGGGCAGGAACCCCCACAGGAACCCGCCGGTCATGCCCACAAAAGACGCCGCGCTTCCCGAAAAGCCGGCGAATACCGGCATGCCCACCGCGCCCATGGCCAGGTATACCGCCACCGAAAGCGTACCCCAGGCTGGGCCCAACAGGTAGCCGCACAAGGCCACGGCAAAGGTCTGCAGGGTGATGGGCACCCCGGTGGGCAGGGGGATGGAGACCTGGGACAGCACCGCCAGCAGGGCGGCGCACACGCCTGTCAGTACCAGCCGCTGGGTGCGGCCTTTCGATCCAGTTTTCATACGATTCTCCCTCTTTCTATAAAAAATTGCGGAACGTCCTGCCCTGGCAGGGGCCGCGCGTCCTTATATCTAAATTTATTTGGTATGGGGCTATACCCCCTCCTCTTCCCGCAGCTTGTCCAGGAAGCCCTTCTGTATCTCCACCTCCCCTGCGCCGAAGCGTTTTTCACTGCCATCTGGCAGGCGCACCAGCAGCCTGGCCTCTTGGTCTACCCCCAGCACCGTGCCCTCCTGCCGGACGCCCCCCTCCAGGAAGGTGATGCCCATCCCGGTAAGCAAAGACCGGGCCTGGTACTCCTCCATATAGGCGCGGGCGGGCATGGCCTGGTAATAGGTGAAAAAGCAGTTCAGGATCCCGGCGGCCAGGCGGGAGGCCGCCCCCTGGGGGGGCTCTTCCTGGAACAAGGCCCCGGCCACAGGGGCCACCTCCGGCGGGAAGCCGCCGGGAGGCTCTTGCAGGTTCACCCCGATGCCCAGCACCGCGTAATGCAGGCCGCTGTTTTCAAAGTCTACCGAGGCTTCCGTCAGGATGCCGCAGACCTTCCGGCCCCGGAAGTATACGTCGTTCACCCATTTAATCAGGGCCCTGCGGCCTGTTATCCCATCGATGGCCCGCGCCACGGCCGCCGCGGCCGCCGTGGTGATGGAAAGGGCTTCCTCCGCCGAAAAGCGGGGGCGCAGCAGGATGCTCATATACAGGCCGCTGCCCGGCGGGGAGACAAAACTGCGGCCCAGCCGCCCCTTCCCCTGGGTTTGCTGCCGGGCGATGACCACCATGCCCTCGCGCCCCCCCTGCTCGGCCAGTTCCTTCAGCACCGTGTTGGTAGAGGTAACGCTTTCCAGCACGCGGATGGCCACGCCCGCCGCCTGGGGCTCCAGCCAGCGGCGGATGTTGTCCGGGCTGACGACATTGCTTTCGGCTTGCAGGCGGTATCCTTGGTTGGTCACCGCCGAGATCTCATACCCAGCCGCCCGCAGCTTTTCCACCGCCTTCCACACGGTGTTCCGGGTGACGCCCAGGCGTTGGGCCATCTGCTGGCCGGAGAGGGGGCCGGGGCTTTCCCGCAGCAGTTCTAAGATGCTGTCCGTCAATTCCATTCGGTACGCCTCCTTTTCATGGGGTTTCAGGCCTGCTTTACAAAAACCGACTGCATACAGCGTACCATAAGGGCCGGGGGATTGTCAACATCCCTTCCGCGCGCAAGGTGACAATCTGGCGAAAGCGCCGGGCGGGGAAAAATATAGGCAAACCGGGGAAAAACCCTTGCATTGGGGGCGCTTCCATGGTATAATGGCAAATGTTGTTTGAGACAAGGTTTCAAACTTCCTTGCTCCGCGGCAAACCACCCAAAAACGCACGCGGGGCCAACAGACCAAAAGGAGGTGCAATACAAATGGCAGAAGGAAAGAACCTGTACGAGACTGTCATCGTCACTTCGGCGAAGCTGGGTGAAGAGGGCAGCGCCGAGCTGGTGGCAAGGTTCAAGGCTCTGATTGAAGAGCACGGGACTGTGCAGAGTGTTGACGACTGGGGGAAGCGGCGGTTCGCCTATCCCATCCAGAAGCAGACCGAGGGCTATTATACCCTAATCCACTTTGAAAGCGGGCCCGACTTTACCGCCGAGCTGGACAGGCGGTACCAGATTACAGACGGGATTATGCGCACGATCATCGTCAAGCGCGACCCCCGCCATGTAAACCCCAAGAAGCCCCAGAAAGCCCACAAGGGCGAGGAAGCCCATATCGACGTAGAGGCCATCGCGGTAGAAGCTGTAGAGTCTGTCTAAAAAGGGCGGGGCTTTACGGCAAAGCGGCCGGAAAAAAGGGAAAGCGAGTTTCAAAAGGATTATGCTGAATGTTGCCGTTATCATGGGCCGGCTGGTGGCCGACCCGGAATTGAGACACACCCAGAACGACGTTGCCGTGACCAGCTTCCGGGTGGCGGTAGACCGCAGCTATGCCCGGCAGGGCACGGAGAGGCAGACCGACTTTATCGACGTGGTGGCCTGGCGGCAGACGGCGGAATTCGTTTGCCGGTATTTTACCAAAGGGCAGATGATCGCCGTGAACGGCTCTATCCAGACCAGGAACTACGAGGACCGGCAAGGCAACAAGCGCACGGCTGTGGAGATCGTGGCCAGCGACGTGAGCTTTACCGGGTCTAAGCGGGAGAGCGGCGGCGGACCGTATGACAGCGCGCCCCCGCCCCCGAAGGCCCCCGTGTTCAGCGAACCGGCCCCCGCCTATTCCAGCGGGAGCCATGAAGATTTCGAGGAGATCCTGACGGACGATGACCTGCCGTTCTGAGGGGCTCCAGCGGGCTTTTTTGGCCTGTGCGACGCTTTCGTACCATCATATTGAAAAGGAGGCTTTTTGGCTATGGCAGATAGACCTGAAAGAGAAGTGCGCCGGGGGCGCAAAGGGCGCCGGAAGGTGTGCAGCTTTTGCGTAGACCGTGCGGAGTTCATCGATTATAAGGATGTGGCCAAGCTGCGCCGCTTCATTTCCGAGCGTGGGAAGATCCTGCCCCGCCGGGTGACCGGCACCTGTGCCCGCCATCAGCGGGCCCTTACGGTCGCAATTAAGCGCGCCCGCCACCTGGCGCTGCTGCCCTATACCAGCGACTGATTCTGACAAAATGCGAGCCCCCGCCTTTTTGGCTGGGGCTCTTCTTGTTGGGCTGCCACCCCCAATCCCCCAAGGACCTTAAAAAAACTATCAGGAGGCGCAAGGCCATGAAATTTTTCGACGCGCATACACATTTTTTCCCAGACGCACTGGCAGGCAAGGCCCTGCCCCGGCTGTCCGGCATATGCGGCTGTCCCTATTACAGCGACGGCACCCGGGCGGGCTCTTTGGAAAAAATGGAAGGCTGGCAGGAGGGCGGACGGAACAGGTTTGCCGGGATGATGGTGTTCCACATCGCCACCAGCGCCCACCAGCAGGAGGCGGTGAACCGCTTTGCCAAGGACAGCCAGGGCGGCAAGGTGTTCTGCTTTGGCAGCGTCTTCCCCACCGCGCCCAACGCCCTGGAGGAAATGGAGCGGGTGAAGCGGATGGGGCTGCATGGGTTCAAGTTCCACCCAGACTACCAGGGGTTTTTCATCGAGGACCCCCACGCCCTGCCCTTGTATGCCAAGGCCCAGCAGCTGGGGCTCCCGGTGGCTTTCCATACCGGGTGGGACCCCTATTCCCCCCAGATCATCCACTGCCATCCCGCCGCTGTGGCCCGGGTGGCAGAGCGTTTCCCAAGGCTGGCCATCATCGCCGCCCATATGGGGGGCATGGGCCAGCCAAAAGAGGCGGCCCGGTACCTGGCTGGGCGGGACAACGTATACTTCGACATGGCTTTTGCCTCCCGCTTCTTAGACGCCGGGCAGTTTACCAGCCTGGTGCGGGCGCATGGGGCGGACAAGGTGCTGTTTGCCACAGACTGCCCCTGGAGCACTGTCCCGGACGAGCTGGGTCTGCTGGAGGCTTCGGGGCTGACGGAGAAGGAAAAGGAGCAAGTGGCGTGGAAAAACGCCAGCCGGCTTTTCCATATAGATATTTGACTTTTCCCGGGAAAACGGGTACAATAAGATATCCTATTTTTTACGGAAAGGGGCGCGCCCATGAAACGGATTTTTTTCAGCCTTTGCCTGGTTGCTGTGGTTTGCATGCTTTCCGGCTGCGGGGACGCCTCGCGGCTGGACCTTTCCCGGGGGTATGGGGACGGCCTGAAGCTGCTGCACCTAAGCGCCAGCAGCGGGGCCAGCTTCCAGCGCATCCAGGCGTTTGCCCGGGTGTTGGAAGAGGCGGAGCCCCTGGACAAGGACGCCTCCCTCTTTGGCTATTACCCGGACTATGTACTGGAGATCGACATGCCGGGGGCGGGAAAGCAAAGCGCGGTGGTGGACGTGAACGGGGAATATGTGGACTTCTATTTTTCCCAGGACAGCACGGCGCTGTACCGGTCCCAGGTTGGGGCTGAAGAGTTCCTAGAGCTGGTACACCAGGGGTAAAAGGGGCGGGCCACGTTTTAGGAGGATCCGGGGGGGCTTTGCCCCAGCAAAAGGGAGGCGGGCTGCCCATGGTGGGCGGCCCGCCTCCCCTCTTTCAGCCTTGGGGCTGGCCCCGCTGCAGGTCTTGCCAGCCTGCAGGGGTCAAGCTGTTCTTGCAGTAATTTTCTAGCTGCGCCTTTGTGGTCAGCTTGGCCCCGCTTTGCACCAGCTGCTCTTGCAAGAGCACCGGCAGGGTGTTGAAATAGGCTTGAGCGGCCCTGTCCAGGCCAGGAAGCTTGGTTTCCACGTGCATCACCTCCCTGTTATGGCACATGGATATTCTGCCCGGCCAGCCGGGCTTGTATCCCCAAAGCCCGCCTTAAAACGATAGGGGTTTTCTTACAGAATTATAAAAAAGCTGTCGTTTCCCTTACAATTGCCCCCGGCCGCTTGTGGGGAAGGCGCGTTTAGCGTACAATAGGATGGGTTTTTTTTAAGCGGGCCTTGACACCATATCTGTTTGATATTATAATAATATCAAACAGAAAGCTTGTTGGACAGGAGAAGGGAGAGGGTTTTACCATGTTATCCATTAGCGGCGTAACCAAAAAGTACCGCAAGACTGTGGCCAACGACAACATCAGCTTTGCCGTGGGCGACGGGCAGATCGGCATTTTGCTGGGGCCCAACGGCGCGGGCAAATCTACCATCATCAAGTGCATCACAGGGTTGCTGCGCTTTACCGGGCGCATTGAGATAAACGGCGCCGTCAACACCTCCAGCGAGGCCAAGCGCCAGCTGGGGTACATACCGGAAATGCCCGCTGTGTATGACCTGCTGACCGTAGAGGAGCACCTGGAGTTCATCCGCCGGGCCTACAAGGTGGAGGACGAGGCCTATACCCGGCGGCTGCTGGAACGGCTGGAGCTGTGGGATAAAAAGGATAAGCTGGGCAAAGAGCTCTCGAAGGGCATGCAGCAAAAGCTTTCCATCTGCTGCGCCCTGTGCCACAGGCCCCGGGTAGCCATCTTCGACGAGCCCCTGGTGGGCCTGGACCCCCATGCCATCAAGGAGCTGAAGGCCATTTTCCGGGAGCTGAAGCAAGACGGGGCCTCGGTACTCATCAGCACGCACATGCTGGACAGCGTGGAAGACTATTGGGATGTAGCCAACATCATGATAGGCGGGCGGTTTGCCGCCACCCGGGTAAACGACGGCAGTGGCAGCCAGGACCTGGAGGACCTGTTCTTCCAGATCACCGAGGGGGGGGACGCCAAATGAAAAGCGCCCTGGGATACCTGACGCTGACGAAGCTGAAGAACCAGATAAAAGACCTGCTGCGCTCGCCGGCCAAGCTGGTTTATGTGGTGGGAATGGCCGCGCTGCTGGTATTCTCTGTGCTGGGGCGCAGCGGCCAGGAATTGGAAGAGCCCCTGCCCATGTACATGCTTACGGCCATTTTGGCCTTGTTCTACTCGTTCATGTTCTTACTGGTGCTGGCCACTGGCGGCAATTCCGCCAAAACGCCCATGTTCACCTTATCGGACGTAACCATGCTGTTCCCCGCCCCCCTACACCCCCACCGGGTGCTGGCATATGGGCTGCTGCGCCAGCTGGGCCTGTCTTTGGTCATGGCGCTGGTGCTGGTGTTCCAATATGGGTGGCTGCAAGTGCTGTTCGGCATCACCTGGCAGGACATGGCGCTGATCATCCTGGGGTTTGCCATCTGCATTTTCCTGGCGGCTTTCTGCTCGATGGCTATCTATGTGCGCTCTAGCGGCAAAGAGAACGCCACTGGGGTCCTGCGCGTGTGCATATGCGCCGCAACGGTAGCCTACCTGCTGTGGGCCCTGTGGATGTGCCGCGAGCAAGTCCTGCCTTTGCTTTCCGGGGGGAAGGACTATATGCCCGCTGTAGAGGCTGGGGCCAGGCTTTTCTCCAGCTTCCCGGGGCTGCTGTTCCCGGTGTCCGGCTGGACGGCCGGGATCGTGGGCGGGCTGCTGTCCGGGGACACGGCCCTGCTTCTGGGGGGCGTGGGGCTGTGCGTGTTGCTGGCCGTGGCGCTTTCCCTGCTGGTGGCCACCTCGAAAAACAACTATTATGAGGATGTGCTGGAAACCGCCGAGGTGGCCCAGTCCAACGTAACGGCCCAGAAAGAGGGCAAGGTACAGGAGATCGTGCCCAAGAACGTGAAGGTGGGCAAAACCGGCCTGGGCAAGGGCTGGGGGGCCAGCGCCCTGTATTACAAACACCGGGTTGAAAACCGGCGGGCCGGGGTGTTCCTGTTGTCCAACATGTCGCTGCTTTTCCTGGCCATTACCCTGCTTGTATCCTTCGGGATGAGCCGCAGCATGGACGGGGACGTGGGGGCGGCGCTGGCGGCCACCTTTGCCATGGGGACCTACATGCAGATCTTTTCAGAGGCCCTGGGGCGGTTCAACCGGGAGCTGATAAAGCCCTATATCTACCTGATGCCCGAACCGCCCCTGAAAAAGCTGCTGTATGCCATCCAGGAGACGCTGCTGGCAGACTGTATAGAGGCGGTGGCCCTCTTTATACCGGTGGGCTTCATCGTAGGGGCTGGGCCGGTGGATGTGGCCCTGTGCATAGCGGCGCGCATCAGCTTTGCCCTGCTGTTCACCGCGGGCAACGTGCTGGTAGAGCGGGTGTTCGGCATGGTGTCCTCTAAGGTGTTGGTGATGTTCTTCTACGTCCTGGCGCTGCTGGTCCTGTCTGTGCCCGGCATAGCCGCCGGCGTGGCGGCGATGGCGGTACTGCCCGAGTCCTTTGGCATGGCGGGGCTGTTCCTGGGCATGGTTGTGGTGAACATACCGGTCTCTGTGCTGGTGCTGTACCTGTGCCGCAACCTGCTGCAATATGCGGAATTGAACGGGAGATAAAAAAACGAAAGGCCCCTGCCGGGATGGCAGGGGCCTTTTTTGTTTGGCAGGGGGTCATCGGAAAGCTTGTAAGGTATAGGTCGCCTCCCAGTTTTTCAGCACGTCCACCCGGGAGAAGCCCGCCCGTTCCAGCACCTGGACCTCATGCTCCAGGGTCAGGGGGGTATCGTAATGGTAAAAGCCGCCGTCTGTAATGCGCTGCTCTTCCTTCAGCCTTTCCAGGTCTTGGAAGTACTGGCGCTCTAACTGGGGGGACTCGGCAAAATAATCGGTAAGGACAAACCATCCCCCTGGGGCCAGGGCCTGGCACAGCTTTTGGTACAGGGGCAGCTTCTGCTCTTGTGTGAAGTGGTGGAGCGACTCGACCGACACGGCCCCGGCATATTCCCCTTTGCCAAAGGGGACGTCGAAATACGAGCCATGGACCAGGCGCAGGGCCTTGCCGGGGAACTTCCCTTCCAAAGCGCGCAGCATGGCGGCGGACAGGTCTACGCCCGTTACCTGGGCCGTGGGGTTCAGGGCAAAGTATTCCTCCAGTTCCAGGCCCGTGCCGCAGCCCAGGTCCAGCACCTGGCAGCCGGGCTGCATGGGCAGATGCTCTGCCGTAAAACGGTAGAACTCCCCCGCCCCGTGGATATTGGTACGCATATGCTGGTCGTAACCCTCCAGCCGGTTTTCAAAAAAATCGTCCATTTTTTCTAACATCATATATACCATGGGGTACGGCGCGTACCAAAGGCCCTCTTATAAACAGCCCCCCCGCGCCCGTACCGCCCTTTTCCTTTCTTTCCTCTTTCACAGGGCGCCCCGCCTTCCCGGCCCACAGCCCCCCTATGGCAGAAGCATCGTCAGGGTGCCCGCCACCAAAACCAGCAGCCCCAGCGCCGATTTCTTCGTCAGCTTCTCCCCAAAGGCTATGTAGGAAAACGCGACCGTCACCAATATGCTCAATTTGTCGATAGGGACCACCACGCTGGCAGGGCCATCCTGCAGGGCTTTATAATAACACAGCCAAGAGGCCCCGGTAGCCACGCCCGACAGGGCGATAAACCCCAGCTCCCCTTTTGGCACGGCGGCCAGCTGGCGGCCCTTGCCCGTAACCAGGACCATCACCCAGGCCATAAGGAGCACCACCCCTGTACGGATGGCTGTGCCAAGGTTAGACTCGACCCCGGCAATGCCCACCTTGCCTAAGATGGAGGTGAGGCTGGCGAATACCGCCGAGCCCAGGGCGTATAGAAGCCAGCTTTTGCCCTTGTGCTGGGGGGCCGCGTCTTTTTTCTCCAGCATCAGCAGGGTGCCGGCGGCAATCATCGCCGTCCCCGCCGCTTTGGGAAGGGTGAGCCCCTCCCCCAGGAACAGGCAGGCCAGCAAAACCGTCAGCGCCGTGCTGGATTTATCGATAGGCGTTACCTTGTTCACATCCCCCAGCTGCAGCGCCCGGAAATAGCACAGCCAAGAGGCCCCGGTGGACACCCCTGACAGCGCCAGGAACAGCAGCGTCTTTGGCGGTATCTGGCCAACCTGCCCCCGCGAGCCCGTGCAAAACACCATCACCCACGAAAAAGCCAGCACCACGATGGTGCGCAGGGCCGTGGCCACCGTGGAATCCGTCTGGCGGACGCCGCATTTTGCCAATACGGCCGTAAGCCCCGCGAATAGCGCGGAGCCAAAAGCAAACCCGATCCACATCCCCTATATCCCTTCCTTTTCCCTCCAAACGGGCGTCAGCGGCCGATATGCTTGACCTCGCACTCCAGGCGGGTGCCCGTCTGGGCCAGCACGGTTTCCTGGATGATCCCAATCAAGGCCAGCACATCCCGGCAAGTAGCGCCGCCCGTGTTCACAATAAAGCCCGCGTGCTTCTCGCTGACCTGGGCCCCCCCCACCCGGCGGCCCTTCAGGCCGCACTGGTCGATCAGGGCGGCGGCGTAGCCGTTCTGGGGGCGCTTGAACACGCTGCCCGCGCTGGGCATGCCGTAGGGTTGCTTTTCCTTGCGGCGGGCCATCAGCTCCTCCATCCGGGCGGAAACCGCCTCTGGGCTGCCGGGGGCCAGGGCAAACTCGACAAAGGTGATGACGTCCCTTGTGCCCGTATAGCGGCTTTTGCGGTAAGCAAAGCCCAAGGCAGGGCCAACGGCCTCCCCCGTCTCCCCCGCAGGCGTGCAATGGCGTACCTTTACGGCCACATCCCGCATCTCGCCGCCATAGGCCCCGGCGTTCATATACGCCGCGCCGCCCACCGACCCCGGGATGCCCCAGGCAAACTCCAGCCCGGAAAGCCCCCTATCCCTTGCAAAAGAGCAGGCTGTGGCCAGGCCTACCGCCGCCCCGGCCTGGAGGGTTTTGCCGTCTGGCAGCAGGCGCAGCCGCTTAAACGCCCCGGCAAGACGCAGCACCGCCCCTTCTACCCCCTGGTCGGACACCAGCAAGTCAGAACCATTGCCCAGCACCAGCCAAGGCAAGCCCCCCTGACCCAGGGCCGCCAGCACCCCGCGCAGCTGCGCCAGGGTTTCAATCGTAAGCAGCCGGTCAACCGGGCCGCCGATTTTAAAGGTGGTATAGGGGGCCAGGGGCTCGTTTTCCAGGCATGGGCAGGCCAATGCCTGGGCCGCACGGTCCAGCGGCGTGAAATCCAGCTTCTTTTCCACGGTGAAACCACCCCTCTCTCTGCACTATACGCGGGGCATAGGCCCTAAATGTCCAGGTCAACCCGGACTTCCCCGCTTTCCATGTCGTCGGGGTCCATGCCCAAGCTGATGAGGAGCTCGCGGGCGGCATTATAGCCCATCTCCTTCTGGCGGTTGTTCATGGCTGCCACCTCTACAATGACCGCCAGGTTCCGGCCGGGCTTCACCGGGATGGTGACGACTGGGATCTTGATGCCTAAGATCTCGGTATATTCGCTGTCGATGCCCATACGGTCGTATACCTTGGCGGGGTCCCAGACCTCCATATTGATGCACATCTCGATCTTCTGGCTGGGCTTGACAGAGCCCATTCCGAAGATACGCCGGGCGTTTATCACGCCCACGCCCCGCAGTTCGATAAAATGGCGTATGTTCTCGGGGGACTGGCCCACCAGCGCCTTCCTGGATACCCGGCGGATCTCCACCGCGTCGTCGGCGATAAGCCGGTGGCCCCGCTTGATCAGCTCGATGGCGATCTCGCTTTTGCCCACGCCGCTGTCGCCCACCAGCAGGATGCCCTCGCCGTAGACCTCCACCAGCACCCCGTGGCGGGTGATGCGGGGGGCCAGCTGTAAATTAAGGAAAGCGACTAAGGCCGCCATCAGCGCCGACGTGCCATCCTGGGAGGACAGGAGCGGGACCTCGTATTCCCTGGCGGCATGCAGCATTTCCTCACTGGAGGCGATGCCCCGGGCCAGGATCACCACCGGGGGGCGCAGGGCAAAGTAGCGGTCGATAGAGGCCATGCGCTGCACCGGCTCCAGGGAATCCAGCATGGCAAGTTCCGAGCGGCCCAGTATAGCGATGCGGTTGGGGTCGAAATAGTCGCAGAAGCCGTTTAGCTCCAGCCCGGGCCTGTCCACATCCCGTGAGCAGATGAGGATCTCCTCTTGGGGCTTTGGGGACCAGATCTCCTGGAGGCCCAGCTCCTTCGAGATGCGGGACAGGGGTATGGTATATTCTTCTGGCATAGGACGCCGCCTTTCTTTTATGAAATTTCCGCCGGGCCCTGTGGGCCGCCCAGGCGGGCAGGGCTATTAAACAACCGGGAAGGGCCAAGGGGCTTTGCCCCAGGCTATTTCCCGGGCTTGAAGCTGTCCTTCAGCTTGACAGAGCGGTTGAAAACCAGCCGGCCAGGGCGGGAGTCTTTGGAATCCACACAGAAATACCCCTGCCGCATAAACTGGAAGCTTTCCCCGGGCTTTGCGCCCGCAAGGCCGGCCTCCGCCTTGCAGCCCTCCAGCACCTTTAAAGAATCCGGGTTCAGGTGCTCTAGGAAGTCCCCCTCCTCCGGGTTTTCCGCGGTAAACAGGTTGTCGTACAGGCGGACCTGGACGGTAAGGGCGTTCTGGGCGTCTACCCAATGCAGGGTCGCCCCTTTAACCTTGCGGCCGTCGGCGGGGTCGCCGCCCCGGCTGTCCGGGTCATACTCGGCGGCAATTTCGGTGACGTTGCCGTTTTCGTCCGTCTCATATCCCACGCATTTAATCAGGTACGCGCCTTTCAGGCGGCACTCTGGCCCGCCGGGGAACAGCCGCTTGTACTTCGGCACAGGCTCTGGCAAGAAGTCCTCCCGCTCGATCCACAGCTCCCGGGAAAAGCTGACCTGCCTCTCCCCGTCCTCGGGGCGGTTGGGGTTGTTCTCCACAACAAGCTGCTCGCCCTGCCCGGCGGGGTAATTGGTGATGACCAGCTTCACCGGGTCCAGCACGGCCATGGCCCGGCGGGCGTTCTGGTTCAGGTCCTCCCGCAGGCAATGCTCTAAAAAGGCGTACTCCACCGTGGAATTCACCTTGGAAACGCCGTTGCGCTGGCTGAAATTCCGGATGGAGGCGGGGGTATAGCCCCGGCGGCGCAGCCCGCACAGGGTGGGCATGCGGGGGTCGTCCCAGCCGTCCACGCGGCCGCCCTCTACCAGGGCCCGCAGCTTGCGCTTGCTCATCACGGTATGGTCGATGCCAAGCCGGGCAAACTCGATCTGCCGGGGCTTGGAGGGCAGGGTAACGTTCTCGATGACCCAGTTATAGAAGGGCCGGTGGTCTTCAAACTCCAGGCTGCACAGGGAGTGGGTGATATGCTCCATGGCGTCCTCGAAGGGATGGGCGTAGTCGTACATGGGATAGATGCACCATTTGTCCCCGGTGCGGTGGTGGGCGGTGTGGTTGATGCGGTAGATGACCGGGTCGCGCATGTTGAAGTTGCCGGAACCAAGGTCTATCTTGGCCCGCAGGGTCATGCGGCCGTCCTCAAATTCCCCCGCCCGCATCCGGCGGAACAGGTCCAGGCTTTCCTCCTTGGGCCGGTCCCGGTAGGGGCTTTTGGCAGGGGTGGCCAGGTCGCCGCGCATTTCCCGCATTTCCTCCTGGGAAAGCTCGCACACATAAGCCAAGCCCTTTTCGATGAGCTCCTCCGCGCCCTTATACATCTCCTCAAAAAAGTCGGACCCGTAAAAGAAGCGGCCGCCCCAGTCGTACCCCAGCCAGTGGATGTCCTCCTGGATAGCGTTGACATACTCCACGTCCTCTTTGGTGGGGTTGGTGTCGTCCATGCGCAGGTTGCAAAGGCCCCCGAAGCGTTCGGCTGTGCCGAAGTCTACAAAAATGGCCTTGGCGTGGCCGATGTGCAGGTAGCCGTTGGGCTCGGGGGGGAAGCGCGTGTGCACCCGCATCCCCTCTGTGCGGCCCCCGGGGCCCATGTCCTCCTTGATGAATTCGTCGATAAAGTTGGTGGAGGCCACCTGGCTTACGTTTTTTTCCTCGCTCATATTCCGATTCCCTTTCTTTTCCTCTTTGTATTCACGCTCCGGTATTTTTCTTTTATTATACATCTTGCAAAAATTATTTTTGAGTAGCGGAAAGCCTCCGGGGGCAAAGCAACGCCCCCTACGGCAAGGTCTTGGGGCTGTCTCGTCTCCCGACTCGGGCGGTTCGCAGCAGCGTCCCACTGGGACGCGCTCACCCCCAAACCCTATCAGGGAACAAGTCCCCTGGACCCCTTCATTTTGTTCCATCCCGGATGGATTTGTCAGGCGCTTTGCAGCTTCGCAAGCCCCAGCCGCAGGCGGCGCAGGGCTTCTTCCCGGCCCAGCAGGGCTAGGATCTCCATGGCCCCGCCCGGCGTTACCAACGTACCCGCCGCCGCAATGCGCACCGGCCACAACAGGGCGCCGTTTTTCACTTCCAGCTCCTGGGCTAGGCTTATCAACGCTTCGTGTATGGCGTCCAGCTCCCAGGCGGGCAGCCCCTCCAGTACCCCGATGGCGGCCCGCAGCATGTGGGGGCTGTTTTCCAGGGTCGTCTTGCTCTTTTTGTTTACGAAGAAATCCACGGGGTAATCGGGCAGCTCCTTGAAAAAATGAAGCAGGCCGGGTATCTCGTTGAATTTTGAAATGCGCGCCTGCAAAATGCTTTGCAGTACAGGCCAGGGCTTGTCCCCTGGGAACACCTCTTTATAATAGGGCAGGGCATGGGCCAAAAACGCCTCTTCCCCCATGGCCTTGATGTATTCCCCGTTGAACCAGGTAAGCTTGTCATAGTCGAACACGGCCGGGGACTTGCTGACGCCCTCGATGGAGAACGCGCCTACCAGCTCCTGTAAAGAGAAGACCTCCCGGTTATCCTTGGGGGCCCAGCCCAGAAGGGCGATAAAATTGGTGATGACAGGGGCCAGGTACCCCTCTTCCAGCAGCCCCGCAAAGCTGGTAGAGCCATGGCGCTTGGCCAGCTTGGAAACAGAGCCGTCTTCGTTGCGGCCCATAATGAGGGGCAGGTGGACATAGGTGGGGATATCCCAGCCAAAGGCCTCGTACAACAGGTCATATTTGGGCGTGGAGGTAAGGTACTCGCACCCCCGCACCACGTGGGTAACACCCATCAGGTGGTCGTCGACTACGTTGGCGAAGTTGTAGGTGGGATAACCGTCGGCCTTCAGCAGCACCTGGTCCTCTATCTCTTTGTTTTCAATGGTAATCTCCCCAAACACCGCGTCTTGGAAGGTGGTAGAGCCGGTAAGGGGCGCTTTTTGCCGGATTACATAGGGGGTGCCCGCGTCTAAAAGGCGCTGTACCTCCTCCTGGGGCAGGTCGCGGCAGTGCCGGTCATACCCACCGAAGGCGTCCCCGGCCTTCAGGCTTTCCAGCCGCTCTTTGGTGCAGAAGCAGTAATAGGCCTTGCCCGCTTGTACCAGCTGCTCTGCGTAGGGCTTATACAGGCCCAGGCGTTCGCTTTGGACATACGGGCCGCACGGCCCGCCCACATCGGGGCCCTCGTCGTGGGCAAGGCCCACCTGGCGGAGGGTTTGATAGATCATATCCTCCGCGCCCTCTACCAGGCGCCCTTGGTCGGTATCCTCGATACGCAAAATGAACTGGCCGCCCTGGGATTTTGCCACCAGGTAGGCATACAGCGCCGTGCGCAGGTTCCCCACATGCATGAACCCCGTGGGGCTGGGGGCGAAGCGTGTCCTCACTGTCTGCATTGCTATTTTCCCCTTATTTATGGTATAGTGGTCATATGCCGGCCGCAAAGGCCCGGGCGCCCTTGCGCCCTATTCTATTAACTATAGCAAAAATTCCCGCTTTTGGCAACAGGGAACCGCATTTTGGCCCCGGGAAAATCATCCCCCCGCCGGGACGGCTGGCCCGCCCCTTACCGCACGCCCTGTTTTTGCAGGTAGACCACATATTCCTCCAGGCACATGTCCAGGCGGCGCATCTCTTTGGCGTGTTTTTTCCCCACATAGCGGTAGTGCCAGCTTTCGTTGTCGATGCCGGTGATGTGGGACTTGTCCCCTTGATACCGCTGTATAAAGCCGTAGTCGGCCCCCCGCCGCTGCAGCCAGGCATAGGCGGGGGTATCCTCGAATCCGCTGCTGACGTCGTTCAGGTCTATGGCCAGGCCCGTGTGGTGCTCGCTGTATCCAGGGCGGGCGATGGTGCGCAGGGCCTCTTGCCGGGCGGCTTCCGCCGTAAGGCCAGCCTGCTCCCCCTCCCCGATAGCGCGCCCCAGCACGCCCCGCTGCTCTTCCACGCTGCGGTAGCCCGAGGCCACCCAGAACCATACGTCCTCCTGGGCGGCGGCCCTGCACATGGCGGTATAGTCCTCGTACATGCGCAGGTCTACAAGCTCGTCGTCTACCATGCGGGGCGTCACCTCCCAGCCCTCCGGCAAGGGGACCCAGTTGTTCACCAGGACCAAAAGGGGGTCCTCCAGCTGGGTATACCCGGCAAACAGGCGGCTGCTGTCCGCAACCTGGGCGGCGGCCCCCACAGCCTGGCGGGCGGCCCTTTGGGCGGCGGCCTGGGCCCTGCCATACCCAAAGGCGCTAAGCGCCATGCACAACAGGAACGCCCCCAGGATGATGCCCGCCGCCAAGGGCTCGGTCGTTTTCAACTGCTTGCTTTTTCCCATGGCTCCCCCGCCTTTCCCCGCGGTTTTTTTATCTTAAAAGCTATTTTCCCACGTTTGGCATAATATGATTATAGGAAAAAGCTGCCACGGATTTTGGGGAACGGGCGGTGTTGGCGGACCGGCAAAAAAATTTTTATTGGAGATGGTTCTATATGGCAAAGGTTTTCCTCTATGGCGCCCGCGACCAACGGGCCAACTATTGCCAGGCCCTAGAGGCCTGCGGCGCCGTGCCGGTGCCGTCGCTGGACATAGAAGACGCGCACGGGTGCGGGGGGCTGCTGCTGGCCGGCGGCGGGGATATCCTGCCGGGGCGGTACGGCCAGGGAAACCAGGGAAGCAAAAATTTCGAGCCGGAACGGGACGAGGCGGAATTCCGGCTGGTAGAAAGGTTCCTGGCGGCGGGCAAGCCCATTTTGGGCATATGCCGGGGCCTGCAGGTGCTAAACGTTGCCCTGGGCGGCGGGCTTGTCCAAGACCTGCCTACAGCCGGGGCCCACGCCTGGGAGGAATCCACCGGGGACAAACGGCACCTGGTGCGGGCCCATCCGGGGGGCTTCCTGTACGCCCTGTACGGGGAGGAGTTCCCGGTAAACAGCGCCCACCACCAAGGGGCCGGGCCCATCGCCCCGGGGCTTTCGGTATGCGCCCAGGCGGAAGACGGAGTATGCGAGGCTTTGTCCTGCCCGGGAAAGGGCCTGTACGCCGTACAGTGGCACCCCGAGCGCATGATGCTCTCCCGCGCCCGCCCCGACACGGTGGACGGCCGGCCCCTTTTCGAATTCTTCCTGGGCCTGCTATAGCCTAAGGCATCTCATCTGCCAAAGGCACGGCGGGAAACCCACCCCTTACGCGGCACGGCCGCCCCCAGGCCCGTATGGCGGGGCTTTAAGGGGAGTGGGGAACCATGCGGGATGGGGCGCGGGCAGTCGTAAACGGCCGCCCGCGCCCCATCCTTTTCCATTGCCTGCCTGTAACCCCTTATTTCATATATTTTTTCAATTTGCGGGCCACCGCCTGTATGTCGATCGGTTTTGCCAAATGGTCGTTCATGCCGCACGCCAAACACTTCTGGATATCTTCTGAAAACGCGTCGGCGGTCATAGCGATAATGGGGATATCCGCGTCCCCGCGTTCCAGCTTTCGGATTGCCCCAGTCGCTTCGTAACCGTCCATAATGGGCATCCGCACGTCCATAATAATCGCGTCGTAATACCCCACAGGGGACTTCTCAAATTTTGTAACGCAAGCCTGCCCGTTTTCTACCCAATCCAGCTCCATTTCAAGGCAGGAGAGCAGCTCCCGCGCAACTTCCCAGTTAAGCTCGTTATCTTCCGCCAATAAAATGTGTTTCCCGCGAAGCGTCCGGTCTGCCGCTTCAGGGGCGCCGGCGGTTTCTTCAACGGCGGCGCCGGCAAAGGCTTTCAGGGCGTCATACAAAGTGGACCTGAACAGCGGCTTGGGGACCAAGCCGGAAACCCCCGCTTCCCGGGCCTCCTCTTCCATCCCGCCCCAATCGCAGGCCAAAAGCAGCAAGGCCGGGCTGTCTTCCCCACATTGCAGGCGGATTGCCCGGGCGGCCTCGACCCCGCCCATGTCCGGCAGTTCCCATCCCAAAAGGACCAGCTGATAGCCCTTGCCCTGGCGGCGGCGTTCGGCAATCCGTTCCATTGCCCGCTCTCCCTCCAGGCACCATTCGGCACAGAGGCCCATGGACGCGAAAGAACGCGCCGCGTCGGCGCACATCCGCTCGTCGCCGTCCACCACCAATATATCCCAGTTTGGGAAGGCTGCGTCCATCCCCTGTTCCGCCGCCTTTTCCAAATCGAGCGCCACGTGGAACTGGCTGCCTTTGCCCGGTTCGCTGCGGACAGAGATGGCGCCGTCCATGGCGTCTACAATACATTTGGTAATGGCCATCCCCAGGCCAGAGCCTTCGGTTTTTTGTACCCGGGTGTTGTCCTCCCGGCTGAAAGACTCGAACAGCACCTTTTGGTATTCTTTTGACATGCCGATGCCCGTGTCGCTTACCAGGAAATGGGTGCGCACGCGGGAGGCGTCCCCTGGCAGCGCCTCTTGATACACCGACACTTGGACGGAGCCCTTCTCCGGCGTAAATTTGACGGCGTTCCCCAGTAGGTTAATCAATACCTGATTCAGCCGCACGCTGTCGCAGCGCACATTTTCCGAAAGGATCCCATAGGCGTCCGCGCGGAACCTCTGGTTTTTCGCCCTGACCTGGGGCTGCACGATATTGATGATGCTGTCCATCACCTCCCGTAACGACGCCGGCTCTATATGCAGCGTCATTTTGCCGCTTTCGATTTTCGATATATCCAGCACGTCGTTGATAAGCCCCAGCAAGTGCTTGCTGGACAGCGCGATCTTACGCAGATAGTCCTGCACCTGTTCGGGATTGCGCGCGTTGTCTATGGCCAACGAGGTCATTCCGATTATAGCGTTCATGGGGGTGCGTATATCATGGCTCATGCTGGAGAGGAATTCCTGTTTGGCCGCGTTGGCGTGTTCCGCCTCTTTCCGCGCTTCTTCAGCGGATCTCCGCGCCCTTTCAGCAGCCTTGCGCGCCCCGTCCATTTCCGTGTTCACACGCTTCAATTCCGATACCTGGCGCCTGAACACGCGCAAATATTGGAAGAATATGTAAAAAAGCATGGCAATTACCACAAAAGAAGAGGCGTACACAATGGCAAGCCACCGGCCGCTCATGTCTGAAATCGCGTGGTCCAGCCTGTTAAAGGGAAGGATGGTTACCAGATACCAGTCGCAGTACGGAAGGCTGGTGCAATACAAGTGGCGGCGCGATTCGCCGCTTTGCAGGATAACCGAGTAATCTTCGCCCGCGTGGATGGCCGCCGTCATCTGTTCAATGTAAGGGGCCACATCCCCCTCTTCTTCGTCAAAAAAGCTGTAAAGCCTGTCAAAATAATTCTCATGGGCGTCGCCCTCGTTGCCCACAACGTAGCTGCCGTCCTCGCGTATGACGAAGGAATACATCAGCGAGCTGTCTGAATCCAGGAAAAGGACCTCCCCCATATATTGGGTGGAAAGCCCCACCACCATGGCCAGGCTGCCGCTCCCGTCAGCCATGGGGTATTCGCAGGGGACGCCGAACAGAATTACGCCTTCCCCGCGGCTGTCAACAGCCGACGCCGCCTTGCGCTCCCCCTTTTGCAGGCTTTCTAAAAACGGGCCGGGGTGGTTAAGCTCTACAGGGTCTCCGAAAATCATTTCAATCCCGCCATCGGGCGAATACAGGCCGGCGCACAGGAAATGCCTTGCCCTCGCGCCGTATTCGATCTCTTCTTTCGACCCGTAACCAGAGCCCTCTTCCCCCTGGGCAATGTGCGCGATCGATTCCGCCATCGTCAGGCGGAGCTCGATAATCGTCTCAAAGTGTAAGGACACCTGCTCGTTCATCCCCGCCATATATGTGGTGCCCACATCCTCAATGGCGTTTTCGCTCATATGGTGAATGGACATCCCAAGGAAGGAAAACACGAAAACAGTCAAACAAACGGCCACGGCTGTGCCGATTTTTAAAGATTGTGGTAAAGCCTTGTTTCTCATACTTTTTTATCTCCACCGTTTTAAACATGGGAATGGCCCGCTTGCCGGGCGTCATCGGGTTTGCGTTCCCGGCCGCCCCCCAGCCGGCTTATGGCCCGCAGCATTTTACGGATGTCCACCGGCTTCGCCAGATGCTCGTCCATCCCGGCGTCCTTTGCCAGGGCGATATCCTCTTCGAACGCGTTTGCAGACAGCGCGATGATGGGCACGGTTTTCGCGTCCGGCCGGTCTAGGCCGCGGATGACCCGCGCCGCCTCGTACCCGCTCATAACCGGCATCATCAGGTCCATAAGCACGCAGCCGAACGTCCCGGGGGCAGACGCCGTAAAAGCGTCTATGGCATCTTTCCCGTTGCTGGCCGTAGCTACCTGCGCCCCCGCTTCTGTAAGGATATACTCCACAATTTCGCAGTTGATCTCATTGTCCTCTACCAGAAGGATGCGCATCCCGGCGATATGGCCCGCCGCGTCCCGGCCCTCCTCCTCTGCCGGCCCCTTCCACGCCTCGTCGACCCGGATGGGCAGCACGATTTGGACCACGCTCCCCTGGCCGGCCTGGCTATCTACCTTTACGGTCCCCTTCATTTGGTCTACCAGCTTCTTTACAATAGACATGCCAAGCCCCACGCCGCTGTAGTGGGTCCTCGCGTCTTGGCGCTCTTGGGTAAAGGGCTCGAAAATGTGGTCTTTGAAGTCCTCCCCAATGCCGATGCCCGTATCCTCAACGATAAACCGGTATCTTGCGGCCCCGTCCTGGAAAGCGGTCTCTTCCGCCTGGACAAATACAGAGCCGTGGGGCCGGTTATACTTAAGCGCGTTGTCTATGACGTTCATCAGGATTTGCTTCAAGTGCAGCGGGTTCCCAATTACCCGGCAATGCCGCAGGCCGGATTTCTCCAGCTCCAGGCGGATCCCCCGTTCTTCCGCCTGGGGGGACAGCACCGTAACGCAGTCCTCCAAAGCCGCGCTAAGGTCAAATGGCTCCTCAACGGCCGCCGGCCTTCCGCTTTCCAGCTTGCTGACCTGCAGAACGTCGTTCACCAGGGACAGCAGGTGCTCTGTCGACACACGGATTTTCCTCTGGCACTCTTCCTGCCGCTTGGGGTCGCCCTGGCTTTTTTCCAAGATGGCCAGCATCCCCAATATCCCATTGATCGGCGTGCGCAGGTCGTGGGACATGTGGGAAAGGAACTCGCTTTTGGCCGAGTTTGCGCGCCGCACCCGTTCCAGCAGTTCCATGATGGACTGCTCTTGCTTTTTCCTTGTCACCATGGTCTCCGTGATGTCCTGATGGTACCCGTTCAGGCTGGCGCCGGATTTTTGGAAGGTCTTGTCCGGCACGCCGCCGCAGCGGACATAAATCTTCCCCAGCTCCGGATGGTTCCAGGGGTAAACCACTTCGGAACGCCCGGTTTTCAGCATCTCCCGTACAGATTCCTCCACCATCTCCACGTAGTCCGGCTCAATGCGTTCAAACCAGCACCGGTAGCATTCCTCTGGCCCAACCCCTTCCGGCACGCCCAGGAGGATCCGCATAGTCCGGTCCGCGTACATCCTCGGCGGGCAGCCCTCTTCCAGCTCAATCGTCCAGATGCCCGTCCTGGCGCCCTCTAAAATGTCCTCCAGGCTCTGCCTTGCCTGCAGCCTGTATTTTTCCTCCTGCTCTACAAGGGCATTGGCGTCCCGCTGCGCGAAAATCGCGCAGTTCTGCGTTGCCGCATCCCCCATGGTGGAAAAATGGATCTCCAAGTACTTAAGCCCCGAGACGTTGTCACGCACCTGGTACCGGACGGAAAACTTCTGCTTTGCCATAAGCCGTTTGAGCACATATTCCTTTTTGATCATGGCGCGCAGCCGTTCCTGGTCTTGCGGGACCACGTATTGGGAAATGTACCGCTCCATGGCCGCCTGGTAGCCGTCCTTAAAATGGGCGGCCCAGTCCATGCCCACCTGTTCGCTGCTGCGGTATATTTCGCATTCGCCCGTGTCGAAGTTCACCTGGTAGATGCACAGGTAATCCACGCTGAGGGCATGGAGCACGTTATAGCTGCGCTTTTGAAGCTCGCGGAACAGGTTGCGGCGTTTCAGGGAGGACACGATAAAATACGCCGCGGTCTGCAGCATATTCGACGCGTACCCTATCGATTTGACCGGGGGGTTGTCCACGCCGTAAAAGCCGATGGTCTTTTTGCCGTCATAAAGGGGGACCACCACAAGGGAATGGATCCCCTGCCGCTTCAGGTTCTCATATTGAAGCGGGTCTGTCTCCCGGATATCCTCCAGGCGCTCGATGACAATGTGCCTGCCGACGCCGAATTTCCGGTACCAGCTGGCGCACACCTCGGAAGGGACATTTTGCAGGTTCTCCTTTTCCGGCGCCACGCCCTCGGCCGCCCACTCGTAGGTATTGTCGTCGCCGCCGCAGCTGTTTTGCTCAAAAATATAGGTCCGTTCCCCATTCAACGCTTTCCCAAGATGCTCCAGCAGCACCTCCAGCGATTGGTCTGGGGTTTCTTCCAACAGGGCGACGCGGAGGCCCTCGTTGATGACGGCCTCCAGATTCTGCACGCTCCGCATGCCGCTGTGCTGCTCATAGGCCCCACCGGCCGGGGCCCCTTCCCCCGCCTGTGCCGAAAGCCCTTTTGAATAGTCCATATATCATCCTCCACATTGGCCGCTTGCCGGCCATAGTTACCACGGCAAATCCCCGTATGGGGGCCCGTACCGGAGGGCCCCGTCCCAAAGTACTGGTATAACCCGGCCCGGCCCCTATAGCTTCGCCGTATAATCCCAAAAATCCTTGTCATAATACCACATGCATCCAGTCATGTCAACGATAAGCGGCGGAAAACAGCAGGCCCGCCGGTGTAAAAAAAAGCCGCTTCCCTTATCAGGAAATTTGTGCTATACTAGCCGGGGAAGTCTATCGCCCATCAGTTTGGCGCGGCGCACGTTTTTTTAACTGGTGGTGCGAGCGGCTTTTGTTCTGTTTATTGACCCAACATCATCCAGAAAAGGAGCGACAGGAACGTGACTGGAAAGCAAGCGGAATCCCCCGCCGGGCGGGGGGCAAAACGTAGCCTGAACGGGCGGATATTGAGGAATACTACGCTTAATATCCTGATTTTAGTGGTCATATGCTGTGTGATCATGGCCCTTTCCCTACAGTCTCTGGCCAACAACATATTGTTGGACAGCCTTCAGCCCATGGCGCGGCAATCGGCCAAGACGGTGGAGGCCAACATCCATCTGCTGGCCGACCGCATGATGGCCATTGCGGCGGACCCCCGGATGGGCGCGGCCGCCGTTCCAGATGGGGACGCGGCGGCCCTCTCCGCAAGCCGCGGGGCGGTGCTGGAAGAAGCGGCAGAGGTTTATGAGCTTTACACAATCGCCCTGTATGACCTAGAGGGCAGGCTGGTACAGGGGCCCGGCGGCGCGCCGGAAAACCTGGACAGCGGTTTTTTGGCGCTGCTGCGGGAAACGGACAATTTAACCCTCGACCCCTCCACCATCTTCCAGGGCAAGCTGGGCATTACAATGGGCATGCCCATACAAGAGGACGGCGAGACCGCCCTGTATGTGATGTGCGTATATAAATATGACTTGCTTAACGACGTGGTCAGCAGCATCAACCTGGGC
The DNA here is from genome assembly GCA_910574995.1 of Oscillospiraceae bacterium. Lineage (GTDB taxonomy): Bacteria > Bacillota > Clostridia > Oscillospirales > Acutalibacteraceae > Acutalibacter. Next base: position 159,207 of record CAJTCS010000006.1, on the reverse strand, counting down.
AGGAACGGCATAGCCTATATGGTCAGCCGGGAAGGCGTCATTACCGGCCACCCCGACCAGTCCCTGGCCCTTGGCCAAAGCTCCCTGGCCCAACTTAGCGGCGGCAATAGCGACGCGGTGGAACGCGTCTCTACCGGGGAAACGGGGGCGGCGGAATTCCCCGTTGGCGGGGAGAAGATGCTGGTGGCCTTTTCCCCCATCCGGGGGACCCAGTGGTCGCTGGTCATCCAGATCCCCAAGTCGGATTACGGCCATTTTATCAATGGCGCCATGCTGCTATCGATCCTGGCCACGCTGGCTGGCCTAGCGGCCTCTGTGCTTCTGATCCGGCGCTTTGCCCGCTCCATCTCCCAGCCGGTAAAGCGCGTAACAGACCGGATGGTGGCGCTCTCCAACGGCGATCTGCACACGGACGTGCTCCCTGTCAGTACCGGGGATGAGCTGGAGGTCATGACACAGACGCTGGACGCCACGCTGGAAAGCCTGAACCGGTACATATCCGATATCCAGCAAGTATTGACCCATGTTGCGGGCGGCGACCTGCGCACCGGGCCCCAGGTGGGCTATAAGGGCGATTTTATGCTGATCCGCAGCAGCCTGTGCACGATCACCGATTCCATGAACGAAACCCTCCTCGGCTTCCGTTGCGCCGCAGACCGGCTTACCGCCATGGCAGAGCAGCTAAGCGGGCAGTCCGCGCAGCTGCACCAGGCCTCCTTAGAGCAGAACCAGTCTACCGAGGAACTGGTCCGCGAGGTGGGAAACGTGAAGGACCGGCTGGCCGACGTTACAAAAAACAGCGGCCAAACCCGCTCTCAGACAGAAGAGATTACCCAGCGCGTGCAAAAGGCCAACAAGCAGATGGCCGCCCTGTCCTCTGCCATGGATGACATCAGCGCCAACGCGCAGCAGATTACAAAAACCGCAAAGGCCATTGAGGACATTGCGTTCCAAACCAATATCCTGTCCCTTAACGCCTCTGTAGAGGCGGCCCGCGCCGGGTCCGCCGGGAAGGGCTTCGCGGTTGTGGCCAACGAGGTAAAGCAGCTGGCCGCCAAAAGCGCGGAGGCCGCGCAGAGTGCTACGGAAATGGTGAACAACACCAAAGCCATCATCCAGACAGGCGTGCTTCTGACCGCGGATACCGCCGGCTCGCTGCACGCGATCTCCGACGTCTCCGCGCAGATCAGCACCATTTCAGATCAGCTGGCAACGGCGGTGCAAGGGCAAGAGCTCGCCTTGAACGCTATGGAGGAACGGATTGCCACGATCTCCGCCATCGCGGACCGCAACCTGCAAAACGCGGGGGAAACCGAGCAGTCCAGCGGCTTGCTGGCAAAGGAAGCCGAGGCGCTCCAGTCCCAGGTAAAAAACTTTGTTTTAAAGGAGGAGCAGGGCCAATGAAACGGGTTTTTACGATACTCTTAGGCCTGTTGCTGGCGGCGTCGCTGTTAACAGCGTGCGCAAGCCAAGAGGCGCTTCAGGACGGCTATTACACCGCCCAAGCGTCCGAATTCAGCCACGGCTGGAAAGAATATATCACCATACTGGTAAAAGGGGGCAATATCGTCTCTGTAGAGTATAACGCGGAGAATGCCAGCGGGTTTATCAAAAGCTGGGACAACACATATATGCGTACCATGCTGCATGCCAACGGGACCTACCCCAACGCGTATACCCGGTATTACGCGAACCAGCTTCTGGAAGGGCAAGGCGAAGGCGGCATCGACGCGATTACGGGGGCCACGTCTTCCCACGGGTCGTTCCAAATATTGGCCCAGGCTGTGCTGGAACAGGCGCGCAAAGGGGATTCCAGCATTGTGTTTGTAGATACGGCCCATTAGGGTATGGGCGTATTGGCCTGTACCCTATAAAAAGGCTGAAAAGCCGCGTGGCAGATGCCGCGCGGCTTTTTCGTTTATTATTGCATCCCTTCCGGCGCAATCCGGCGGGAAGGGGCGAGGGCGGCTTACACGCGCGCCGTTGCCCATGTGCCTTTTTAAGGGGGTTGCCGGCCCATTTTTCGCGGCTGCGTGCTGAAAGCGCCTTCCCCATGGGGGAAGCCTTACGGCAAAGGCTTACAGATGCAGCCGCCGCACCGCGTCGTCCTTCAGCTCGGCCCCCTTGAACAAAAGCAGCCCCGCCAAAGCCACCAGGCTGATACCCACGCATATAACAGTGGGGTAAACAACCCCCAGCAGGCCGCACAGCAACGGGACCAGCGGGGCAAAGCCCGCAAGGATGCAGGCAGTCAAACAGAACAGGTATTCCGCGGGCCGCAGGCATAAGGCCATGGCCACAATAAAAGCGGCCAGCTGGGCGCAGGGGATGAAGATGGGGAGGACAAAATCCAGGGACCAGCCCGCAAACCCCGTACACAGGTCCCATGAAAGGGTAACGGAGGATATGACGCCCAGCTGCCAGACGATTGCCTTCATGGGGCTGCCGCGCTTGTAGACTGTCACCCCCAATACCAGCCAGGTGCTGGCCAAAGCGGCAACAACCAAAAGACTCCACCAGCCGGTTTGGGGCAGGCTGTAATTCACGGCGGCGCAGGCCGCCGCCACCGCGACAGTGGCCAGGGCGGCCAGGCGCAGGGGCAGCCGCAGGGGCTTCCTGGCCGGGGGAAGGGCCGGATAGGCGTTTTCCCCCGGCTGGCCTGAGAGGGGGCTTTGGCAAAGGGGGCAGCGGCGCAGGGGCCCCTCTACATGCACCCGGCACTGTTTACAGAACCGCATTTTGCCCCACCTCATCTTCCACATTTGTAGTCAGCGTAACGCCCAGCCCAAGCTGGGAAAGCTCTTGAAAAAACACCCGTTCTGTCTCACGGGAGCGGAACGGGCTGGCAAACGTGATGACAAAGCTGTCCCCAAAGGAAACGGCGCAGGCCTGCAGGCACCCCGCGCAGGCAAGGACGCCAAACTGCCGGATATGCTTTTCCACGCCTTCCGGCATGGAAACCCTCCCCACATTGGAGAAAGAGGCGGTGGCGGCGTGGCCGGCCATGCGGTTGGCGCACCGCAAAACAATGTCTTTTACAGGCAGCGGCGCAACCCGCGCGGGGAAATTGTGCTCTAACGCGCACAGGCTGTTCATCTGCTCTTTCAGCCGCTCTGCGGTAAGCTTTTCTTGAAAGCCCTGCTTGACCGAGGCCAGCACGGCCTCCAGGCTGCCCGGGTTTTTGCCAAAGTCATATCCCACATGGATAATAGCGAAAAAGTTCCGCGAGGAGAAAGAGGGGAAATAATTCCGCAGGTTTACAGGGACGGTAACGGCCACCGGCTTCCGCTGGTCCCGAACCCGCATGCCGTCGTGGATGGAACGCAGCAGGACCGCTGTCAGCAGCTCGGTAATCGTCGCGCCCCGGGAACGGGCGCAGGCCAGCAGGTCCCGGGTAGGGATACGGCCCTCTAAAATGGCCAGCTGGTTCCTGGGCAGGCGGTCCCCGCGGATTTGATAAGCGGAAGGGGGAAGGCCGAACCGCCGGGCTGGCTTCTCGTAATATTTCTGGAAGCTGTCCGCTTCCTTTTGCCGCCCAGACACGCCTGGGGCCAGCGCGCCGCCAGCCGGAAGGCCCGCCTCTGGGTGGCGCAGGCGGAGGTATTCGCAGACCAGGGCCCGCAGGAAGTCAAGCGCCCCGGCCCCGTCAGACAGGACGTGGTACACCTCCAGGCTGACCCTTTTGCGGTAGTAAAGCACGCGGAACAGCAGGCTGCGCCGGGGGGAGGGGTAGATGGGAAAGCAAGGGGGAAGCCCCTCTGGGCGCGCCAGGGCGGGAAGGGGGCTGTCCTCCAAATAATACCAGAACCAGCCCCGCCTAAGCACGCAGCGGTAAAGGGGGAACTGCCCCATGGTTTTGTCCAGGGCCGCCTGTAAGGCCCCTGGCTCCACCTCTTCCTCCAGCTCGCAGAAAAAGCGGAACACCTTCGAGTCGTGCGCCGAGCTTGTAGAAGGGAATATCTTCGCGGCGTTGTCCAGCCTCCACCAGGGCAGGTAATTCCTATCGTCCATAATCCCCCTCCAAAAAAGCGGTCATCAGGGCATATGTCTTTTGGACTTGTTTAAACCGCGGGGGAAGGGAGAAGAAGCCGTGCAGGGCGTCGGGGATCCGGTGGACCTCCACATAGTTCCCCGCTTCCCGCAGCTTTTCCCCATAGGCTTCCCCCTCGTCCCGCAAAGGACAGAATTCCGCCGTAATCAACAGGGTATCCGGCTGGTTTGCAAACGTTCCCGCGGCCAGCGGCGCAAAATAGGGGTTTTCCAGGTCCGCCTCTTGGGCACGGTATAGGGCGAAAAAGTCCCGCACGCGCTTGGACGTAAGGAGGTAGCCCGTCCCGTTCTCCCGCACAGAGGGGAAGGGCGAGCCCTCTGTGTGGTCGCTGCCCACCGCAGGGTAAATCAGGATCTGCCGCCGGGGGAGGAACTCCCCGCGGTCCCGCGCCATAAGGGAGACCGCCGCAGCCAAATTGCCCCCGGCGCTGTCCCCGATAAGCACCACGTCCTCCGGGAGGACCCCCAGCAGGCCGCTGTGCAGGAAGACTTCCCGGGCCGCCGCGTAGCAATCCTCCGCGGCGGCGGGGAAACGGTGCTCTGGGGCAAGCCGGTAATCTACCGAGGCCACCGTGCAGCCGGTTTGGGCGGCCATGTCCCCACAGATCCCGTCGTAAGAGTCGATAGACCCCGTTACCCAGCCGCCGCCGTGAAAAAAGAGGAGCACGCAGCCCATTGCCGGCTGCTTGGGGGTGAAGACCCGCATAGGGACCCGGTATCCGCCAGAGGAAACCGTGTGCTCCCACACCCGGTAAAGCCAGGGCTTCCTGGCACGCCGGGCCGTAAGCTTTTGCAGCTTCCGCTCTACCAGGTACGTTTTTTCCACGTCCAGCTCTGGGTATGACAGCAGGCTAAGCGCCGCGCGCATGGCTTTGTTAATGGGCATACCGGCTCCTCTTCATTCCAGCTGGCTGGTAAACGCCGCGGGGCCTGGGCCGGCCCCCGCGGAGATCCCCGCTCCCGCTTACATACTATAATTAATAATAAATTATACCCCTTTGCTTCCCGTTTGTCAAACTGTACATGCCCCCTGGGGCCCCGCTCCCCTTATCCCCCTTTTGACTTCCCATAAGCCTTGTAAGGGCAGGCCCATAAGCCCAGGGGACGGACGCCCGCCGCCGTTTCCCGTTTATATTTTTCACAGCGCCAAAGGGGTTGCCAGGGAAACTGCGCTATGATATAATATATATAGTTGCGCTTTGCGCAGGCTGGATATATGCGGGGGACGCACCCTTTGCACAATCCCGCCGGCGCCGCTTGCAAAAGCTATGGAAAGGCATGATGATGTATGGTTCGAAAAAGTTTCATGTTGGCAGCGGCGGGCATACTGCTTCTGCTGGCGGCCTGTACAAGCCGGGAACCCGCGCCGCAGGAGGACGAGCCGGTGCCCCGGACCGTGGCCCTGACCGTGTGGGGGGCCCAGGAGGACGAAGAACTGCTGGGGGAACTTTTCGCTTCGTTCCAAAAGCAGTATGCGGGGCAGGCGGATTTTGAAATCACCTATCAGGCCCAGAGTGAATCGGGATGCAAGGATGCCCTGCTGGCCGACCTGGAGGGCGGGCCAGACGTGTTCGCCTTTGCGGACGACCAGTTGGCGGCATTGGCGGCGGCCGGGGCCCTGGCCCCCCTGGAAGACGCGGAGGGCCTGCGCAGCGCCAACCTGCCCGCCGCCGTGGAAGCGGCCAGCGTAGACGGCGAGCTTTACGCCTATCCCCTGACGGCGGACAACGGCTATTTCCTATATTATAATAAGGCTTATTTTACAGAAGAGGACGTGCAAAGCTTTAACCGCCTGGTGGAAGCGGCGGCTGAAGCCGGGCGGGTGGTAACGATGGACTGGTCCTCGGCCTGGTACGTGTACGCCTTTTTCGGCAACACCGGCATGGAAGTGCGGATAAACGACGACGGCATCACCAACACCTGCACCTGGAACAGCACCGAGGGGCCCGTGCGCGGGGTGGACGTGGCCCAGGCCATGCTGGACATTGCGGCCAGCCCGGGGTTTGCCAGCCGGCTGGACACGGATTTCCTGGCCGGGGTACAGGACGGCTCGGTGGCGGCGGGGGTCAGCGGCGTGTGGAACGCGGTGGCGGTGGAAGAGGCATGGGGCGAAAACACCGGGGCCGCCAAGCTGCCCACCTTCGACTGCGCCGGGCGGCAAATACAGATGGCCTCTTTCTCCGGGTGCAAGCTGATCGGGGTCAACGCCTATTCGCCTGAGGCACAATGGGCGGCCCGGCTGGCCGAATGGATTACCAACGAGAACGGGCAGGCCCTCCGTTTCGCGCAGCGGGGGCAGGGGCCTTCCAACATACGCGCGGCCAACTCTTCCCAGGTACAGGGTTCCCCGGCTATCGCGGCCCTGCTGGCCCAGTCGGAGTTTTCACAGCTGCAGCGGGTAGGCGGGAAATTCTGGGACCCGGTTTCCGAGTTTGCCGGGAATATGGCGCTGGGCAACCCGGGCGGCGCCCCTTTGCAGGCGCAGCTGGATAAGCTGGTAGAGGGGGTAACGGCCCGGTAGGGCGTTTTCGCCCGGCGGCTATTGGGATTTTAAAAATATTTCTCGGAGGGGATTCCATGAAAGGCAAGCTGACCCTGCAGCAGCGCCTGATCCTGCCCATCGTCCTATTGGGCCTTGTGACGCTGCTTTCCAACATATTGGCCGTGTTTGGCGTCAACAACGTCAACGCCAACGCCGGTACTATCGTTGACACCTATATGGCAAGCGAGACCAAGCTGGAGGAGATCCGGCGGTCTATGATGGGCATACACCGGCTGGCCTTGTCCCACATTGTCGCGGCAGACCACAGCACCATGATCCGGCTGGTGCAGGAAATCAAGGAAGAGGAAAAGGCACTGGACGGGCAGCTGGCCGCCTATGAAAGCTTTGTCCCAGAGGAAGAGGCGGGGACGTATCAGGCGCTTTTAGAGGATTACGCCGCTTTCAAGCACGCCCTGGTAAAGCTGGTGTGCGCCAGCGCGGACAGCAAAACCCAAGAGGCCTACACCATGGCCAATGGGGACGTGGCTTCTTACGGCAGCTCGGCGGAAGGCCGGATCGACGCGCTGTACGCCTCTGCCAGCGCCCAGGCGGGCGCCGCCCAGGACAGGCTGTTTATCGTATACCTGACTTCTCTGATTATCAGCGCCTGCACCCTGGCCGCGGGGGTTGCCCTGGTGGCGGCGGCGTTCCGCATCATACAAAAATACGTTGTCGCCCCCATCCGCCAGGCTGTGGGCACGCTGCAGGACAGCTCCCAGCGTTTGGGCGGCGTGGTGGGGCAGGTGCGCGGGCGCATCCATAGCTCCAGCAACAGCGTACAGGCCCTTTCCAGCCTGACCTCCCAGCTTTCCGCCGCGCTGGAGGAGGTTTCCAGCAGCGCCGGGGACATCAGCGCCAGCGCCGCCGGGACCCGGGCCGACGCCCAGGATATGGCCCAGGAGTGCGCCGCCATTACCGCCTATTCCGCAAAGATGCGGGGGCGGGCCGAGGAGATTGAGGAAACGGCCCGCAAGAACATGGAATCGGTCCGCGCGCGGACCGGGGAAATCGTATCCCAGCTGAGCACAGCCATTGAGAAGAGCAAAAGCGTGGGGGAAATTGGCAGCCTGACAAAGGACATCCTGTCCATTTCCTCCTCTACCGACCTGATTGCCGTAAACGCCTCTATTGAAGCGGCCCGGGCTGGGGCCGCCGGCAAGGGCTTTTCCATGGTGGCCCAGGAGATACGCAGCCTGGCCGATTCCTGCGCCGAGACGGCCGGGCGCATCCAGCGGGTAAGCGGCATAGTTACCGGGGCTGTGGACTACCTTTCTGGCAGCGCCCAAGAGCTGGTAGATTATTTGGGCCATGCCGTGCTGGAGCAATTCCAGCGTTCGGCGGCTTCTGGCAAGCAGTACCGTGACGACGCGATCTATGTAGAGAGCAGCATTGAAGCCTTTAACAGCCGGGTAGAACGCCTGCGGGCCGCTATGGACGAGGTGGCGGCCTCTATCGCCAATATTTCCGGCGCTATCGGCGGCGCGGCGGAGGGCGTAAACGGCGCGGCGGGGCGCACCCAAGACCTGGTGGCGGATATGGCCGGGATTACGGAAGGGATGTCGACTAACGGGGAAATCGTGGGCGAACTGCAAAAGCAGATGGAATCTTTGGCAAATTTATAAGAATAACCCCACAGCATGGCCCAGGGCCTTGTTTGCAAGCCGCCCCCTTTGAAACGGACCCTCCCCCCCATCTGCTTCCAAGGCCGCTGGGGATATGAAAAACGGTTGTAGGGACAATGGGGGCAGGCTTACCGTTTTGTAGACGCAGGCCGCCCCCTCAAAAAAAGAAGCGCCATAAGCTGGAAAACCGCTTATGGCGCTTTTGCATGGGCGGAAAGCTTTGGCAGGGGCAAAGGCTATTCGCCCATCAGCCGCTTAACCGGCCCCCTTAGCATCGGGAGATGCAAAAAAGCCATCCCGGCAGCAAGTCCGGGATGGCCTCTTTCCACTATTCCTTTTCTATCAAGCCGAACCAAATGAACGCCTCGCGGATAGCCGCCTCTTTCTTTGCGGCCAGCTTGGGAGCACAGCGCCTGCCGGCATCTCCATAGCCCTTATACTCGCTCTTGGCAAGGCCGCAGAGTTCCTTGGTTTGGGATATGGCAAGATTGCTGACATGGATGCCGTAACGCTCCTTGACCCATGTCTGGATGTCCTTGTAGGTGGCGCGTTTTGTCTGTAAACGCGTTTCGCCCTCATAGCCGTCTATCTCGACTATAAGGGCGAACACGTTACGATACACCGCCAAACCAATCTTTGACGTGGTGTTCGTATACCTAGCGTTTGGCAGGGGCAGAAGGACTTGGTCTCGCCTGCCGGCTCGGTCGGCTCAGAACGATTGCCACTGGCAATCTTCGCCCCTCGGCACGCGGTTTTGGAGTGGATGTGGAAATGGCATCAGCAGAAATATATCAGCCAGTTTTCCGCGCGGTTGAGCCGTTTGTATTTACACAACAGACACACCAAAGAATTTTGATGATTTATTGATGATATCCAAATTTTTGGAGCCAAGAAACAGACGGTTTCGCCTCCACAGGCAGCGAGTTTTTGAGTGATAAGGGCAGCCAACTCTGTGAAGGTAACATAAAATTTGAGATAAGCCAAGCAACTTTTACCCACCAAAATCTGCGCCGCAAAACTAAAGAAAAGGGGACCCTTGCAAACGAGAACGGTACTGACTCTATATGACAGCGCCATGAGATAACTCACTTTCCGACGATTAGGTCCGCCAGCGTAATCGGCTCAAGATAATCCGAAATCACCTGGTCCAACCCCTGCCAAAGAGGCAGCGTCCGGCACCGGTCTTTCCGGGGGCAAGGCGCCTGTCCCGGCTTCAGGCAGGCAACCGGCACCAGCGTCTCCTCCATAAGCGCAAGGATAGACTTCACGCTGTATTCTTCCAAAGGGCGGTTCAGTCGGTAGCCGCCTCCTTTTCCCCGCATGACGGCAAGGAAACCGCCTTTGACCAGTTCCTTCACCACGATTTCCAGATATTTTTCCGAAATTTCCTGGCGCCCGGCTACATCCTTCAACGGCACATACCCCTCCGCCTGGTGTTCCGCAAGGTCCAGTAGAAACCGCAGCGCATACCTTCCTTTTGTAGAAACCATCCCAAATCCTCCTTTCTTTTTCCTATTATACCACAAGGTAAATAGGGTTTCAAGATGCGCAATATATCCATTGACAAACTAGGTTAATAGGTATATAATGGAAGCACTTCATCGAATGGGAATAGAAAGGAAGGTTGCTTTATGAATTATAAATTTGAAACCCTACAGCTGCATGTTGGGCAGGAGGAGCCCGATCCTGCTACGGATGCCAGGGCTGTGCCTATATACCAGACCACGTCCTATGTCTTCCGGGATTCAGCCCACGCAGCTGCCCGATTCGGGCTGGCTGATGCCGGAAACATCTATGGCCGTTTGACCAACTCCACCCAGGATGTGCTGGAGAAGCGCCTTGCGGCTTTGGAGGGCGGTGTGGCGGCGCTGGCTACGGCCTCCGGCGCGGCCGCTATCACCTACACCATCCAGGCGCTGGCCCAGGCGAGGGACCATATCGTGGCCCAGAAAACCATTTATGGCGGCAGCTACAACCTGCTGGCCCACACCCTGCCTCAGTACGGCATCAAGACCACCTTTGTGGATGCACACGACCTGAGCGCAGTGGCCTCGGCAATCCAGACCAATACAAAGGCCGTCTATCTGGAAACCCTGGGCAACCCCAACAGCGACATCCCTGACATCGACGCCGTTGCGGAAATCGCCCATTCCCACGGCCTGCCGCTGGTCATCGACAACACCTTTGGCACGCCCTTCCTCATCCGTCCTATTGAGCATGGGGCCGACATCGTTGTCCACTCCGCTACGAAATTCATCGGGGGCCATGGGACGACCTTGGGCGGCATCATCGTAGACAGCGGCAAATTTGACTGGAAAGCCTCCGGGAAATACGCGCCCATTGCGGAGCCGAACCCCAGCTACCATGGTATCAGCTTTGTAGACGCTGTCGGCCCCGCCGCTTTTGCCACCTATATCCGGGCCATCCTGCTCCGGGACACCGGGGCCACCATCTCCCCGTTCAACGCGTTCCTGCTCCTTCAGGGCGTAGAGACCTTGTCCTTGCGTTTGGAGCGCCATGCCGAAAACACCAAAAAAGTGGTGGAATATCTCGCCTCTCATCCGCTTGTGGAGAAAGTCAACCATCCGTCCCTGCCCGGCCACCCGGACCATGTCCTATATGAAAAATACTTCCCAAACGGCGGCGCGTCCATCTTTACGTTTGAGATCAAGGGCGGCCAGGCGGAAGCCCACAGGTTCATCGACAACCTGGAGATCTTCTCCCTACTGGCCAACGTGGCGGATGTGAAGTCCCTGGTCATTCACCCGGCTACCACCACCCACTCCCAGCTTTCCCCGGAAGAATTGCTGGACCAGGGCATCAAGCCCAACACTATTCGCTTGTCCATCGGTACGGAGCATATTGACGATATCCTAGCTGATCTGGAGAAGGGCTTTGCCGCTGCGGCGCAGAAATAATCAGAAGTGGTTTTATTATGATCTATACATCCGCTAACCAAATAATAGGGAAAACGCCCTTGCTGGAGCTGACACATATAGAGGAATCAGAAGGGCTGAAGGCTTAACCCCGCCGGTTCTGCGAAAGACTGTATTGCTAAGGCAATGATTGACGAAACCGAGGCCAGTGGCAGGCTACAGGCGGACTCCACCATTATTGAACCCACCTCCGGCAATACCGGGATCGGCTTGGCCTCCGTGGTGGTGGCCAGGGGATACCGCATCATCATCACCATGCCGGAAAGCATGAGCGTGGAGCGCCGCCAGTTGATGAAAGTTTACGGCGCAGAGCTGGTGCTGACTGAAGGGGGCAAGGGGACGAAGGGCGCCATTGCCAGGGCAGAGGAACTGACAATGGAAATCTCGGGCAGCTTCATCCCCGGCCAGTTTGTTACCCCCCGCCAACCACAGCCGCCCGCAGGACCTCCACTGGCCCGGAAATCTGGATAGATACAGAGGGGAAAGTGAACATCTTTGTGGTGGGCGTAGGCACTGGCGGTACCATTATAGGTGTGAGCCAATACCTGAAGGAACAAAACCAGGCGGTGCAAATTGTGGCGGTGGAGCCCAGGGACTCCACTACTCTCAGTGGGGGACGGGCCGGGGCGCACAAGATACAGGGCATTGGCGCTGGCTATGTGCCAGAGGTGCTGGATGCCTCTGTTTACGATGAAATCATCCTTGTCGGTAAGGCGTTTCTGCACTGCCACATAGCCCATCAGTTGATCAATGCTGCAGTGCAGGACATAGGCCAGCAGCGGCAAAACAGAAATATCCGGCATAGAACTTCCATTTTCCCACTTGGAAACAGCTTGAAAGGATACCCTTATCTGTTCAGCTAGTTTCTCTTGGGTCAACCCCTGGTGTTTACAGAGAGCGTGTATGTTTTTGCCGATTTGATTGCCTATAAAATCCGCCCCTTTCGGGATAAGTATAACCCAAAAGGGGCGAGCCATGTATAACTTGTTTTTTGAACTGGGGTAAGGATTCAACCGGGAGTAGAATAGGAGTATACGGCCTAATACTCCCATAAATAAGGCTGATTTTGCAAAAAGCAGGCTAAAGCGCGGGCCCTCCATACAGATAGCAGGCTGTCGAGCCGTGTGAAGGCGCTGTCGGCAGTTTTATGGCAGTGGTCATGCGTGAACAGGGCAAAGCACGATAAACACCATTGTGCGGCATTTGTGGCGATTTGTGAGGGAATAGCCAAGCGGGATGTTGCGCCGCATCTCACTTGGATTTCAAGACTGGTTTTGAGAGAAGATACACCGCAAGGAGCGCCACTATATTGCACAACCCTTGAAGATTCCCAGCCGTCCGATTTTCAAGCAGGAGAAAGGCGGAGGGGTTGCGGTGCACCCCTCCGCCGGTTTACAACGTCCGGCAATGCCGGTCGTTTCAAGGAATTTCGGGCTTTCTAGTGCAAAATCGCGATAGGGGTTGCTAAAGCTTTTAAGCGTACAGACGACCGTTGGGGCGGCACCGTCTGGTACATGGACGAAAAAGGAGAGCGTAAGCGCAAATCATTCTCAGGTACCACTAAAGCGGAAGTTACCAAGAAAATGACCGACTACGTTGCAGCGTTCAAGGAAGAGTTGCAGGAGTCCGATGAATCCCGCAAAACGCTCAGGGAGTGTCAAAATCGTCATTGAGGGAGATAAACCGTACCCCATAGAGAGGGAAAACCTTTTCACTGATATGGACAAGACCACAAAACCATGCGGAGTTGCTGACAAATCAAAAGTGCGCCAGGGAAAACATTTCCTGTGGCGCACTTTTATCATTTTAGCATCAGGAAGAAAATGAAGATATTTTACAAGCCAGCAAAAATTTTATCTGGTATAATAGGCATCACCAAGGAGGAAAACCGCATGAAAAAAGAAGTGCGAACGGTGGTCTACGATGACGAGCTACACATTGAGGCTTACCGTTTCGAGGGCATCGTACAGCCTTTTCCGAACCATTTCCATGAATACTATGTGATTGGCTTCATGGAGGACGGAGAACGTGTCTTGTCCTGCAAAAATCAGGAGTATACCATCACAAAGGGTGATGTTCTTCTGTTCAATCCAGGAGACAACCACGCCTGTGTTCAGAATGACGGCGGTACGCTGGATTATCGGGGCTTCAACATCACCAAGGAGGTTATGTTGGATTTAGCGGAGGAAGTTACCGGCAAGCGGGAACTGCCCGGATTTTCTCGCAATGTAATCTCTGATGAAGAAGTCACCTGCTATCTGCGCCCCCTTCATGAGCTGGTGATGAAAGGCTCCAGTGAATTTGGGAAAGAGGAAACTCTGCTGCTCCTGATCTCTCTGCTGATACAGCAATACGGCCAGCCTTTTGAGAACTGCATCCCGGAGTGCCGGGAGGAAATTGAGAAAGCCTGTGCCTTTATGGAACAGCATTATGCCGAGCGAATCTATCTGGATCAGATCTGCCGTTGTGCCGGATTGAGCAAATCCGCCCTGCTCCGGGCCTTTGCCTGCTCAAAGGGCGTCACACCGTACAGCTACCTGGAAAATATTCGTATCGGCAAGGCCAAAAAGCTGCTGGAGCAAGGTGTTCCCCCCGTTGAGGCGGCGCTACAAACCGGCTTTTCCGATCAGAGCCATTTCACCAATTATTTCAACCGCTTTATTGGTCTGGCTCCCGGTATTTATCGGGACATATTCAGGGACACGGAGGGGATGCCACATGAAGGGTAACGGAACAGCGGGCCATCTCGCCGCCCTGCTGACCATCATCATTTGGGGAACGACTTTTATCTCCACCAAAATTCTGCTGACCGACTTCCAGCCGGTAGAGATACTGTTCTTCCGCTTCGTCATGGGATTGCTGGCCTTGTTTGTTGTCTATCCCCGCTGTTTGAGAGGAACGAACCGGCAACAGGAATTGACCTTTGCCGCAGCGGGGCTGTGTGGGATATGCCTTTACTACTTGCTGGAAAATATTGCACTCACCTACACAATGGCCTCCAATGTCGGGGTGATTATCTCCGTAGCCCCGTTTTTCACGGCCATTCTATCCCATCTGTTTTTGAAAGAGGAAAAGCCTCATACCAGCTTTTTCATTGGCTTTGTAGTGGCTATGACCGGGATCGCTTTAATCAGCTTCAACGGCTCCAAGCTGGAGCTGAACCCCGCCGGGGACTTGCTGGCGCTGCTGGCCGCACTAATTTGGGCCTGTTATTCTGTGCTGACAAAGAAAATCAGCGGTTACGGCTACCACACCATTCTCACCACCCGGCGGGTGTTTTGCTACGGTATCCTGTTCATGCTCCCGACACTATTCCTGTTCGATTTCAAGCTGGAATTGACAAGGTTTGCAAATCCTGTATATCTGTTCAACATTCTCTTTTTAGGATTGGGCGCATCGGCCCTGTGCTTTGTCACCTGGAATTTTGCTGTCAAGACACTGGGAGCGGTCGAGACGAGCGTTTATATCTACATGGTTCCCGTGATTACGGTAGTGACTTCCGTGGCAATTCTCCATGAGAAAATCACCGCCCTGGCCGCTGTCGGGACAGTTCTGACGTTGGTGGGTCTGTTCCTGTCGGAGAGCAAACTATTTTTGAGAAAAGAGGCAAAGCAAAATGGACTGGCAAAACGAAAAGTGCGTCATGGTCATTGACGAGAGCCTACCGCTGGGTATTATCGCAAATACGGCGGCAATCATGGGGATCACCCTGGGAAAGAAAATGCCGGAGGTGGTAGGGGCTGACGTTACCGACCAAAGTGGCAACGAGCATCTTGGTATCATCGAATTTCCTGTGCCGATCCTGCGGGGTTCGCCGGAAATTATCAAGCAGATACGGGAAAAGCTCTACCAGCCTGATTTTCAAGATTTGACGGTGGTGGACTTCTCCGATCTGGCCCAGGGCTGCAAGACGTATGACGAATTTATTGAGAAGATGGGCCATGTTCCAGAAAGTACCCTGCAATATTTTGGCGTTGCCATCTGTGGCCCGAAGAAAAAGGTCAATAAGCTGACCGGTAATATGGCTTTACTGCGATAAACCAATATAAAAGATTACCTTGCCGCACGACGGCAAAAGAAAAAAAGCCGTCGTACAAGCAGGAGTATAATCACGCCCGGAGCGGCGGCTTTGAGAAGTCAGAGCCGCCGCTCTTTTGCGTTTTGGCGGCAACAGGTGGATGCCGCCATGCGATTACGAATAGATAGGTACTTGTCAAAAAAAGCCTAATCTTCACAGCGGCATCCCCTACCCAGGTTTGCGAAAATAGTCGTTTCTTATCTACCCATATCGCCAACCCCAACGCCCGAACAGCCTTGTGCTGTTCGGGCATTTTTGCTTTTTCGGAGGGCTGTCCCATCCGGCCCCGGTGTCGCGGTCCGCCCTTCCTGTTCAGATTTCGCATTTCCCCAAATCTGAACAGGAGGATAACACGATGGAAATTACCATCAAGAGATACAGCCGCAAAATGACCTATGAGGACGCCGCCACCCTTGACGAGTTTTGGGAACTGGTCAAACGCACCGAACGGAGCCTTAACCGGGAACAGCGGCGGCATTGGGACGGACGCGAATGTGATGAGTACATAATCGCCGCCCAGGGCGTTCTGCCCTACTGCGCCACCCCGGAGGAACTGGTTTGCCAGCGGGAGACGCTGGATGAAATTATGACGGTGCTGGCCCTCTGCACCAAGACCCAGCGGGAGCGGTTTCTGCTCTATGCGCTGTACGATTACAGCTATGCGGAAATTGGGCAACTGTGCGGCTGCTCCAAGGCCGCAGTCCATGAAAGCATCGAGGGTGTTCGGAAAAAGTTTTTCAAAATTTTCCGCTGACCGCCCTGACGATCACCCCGGCATGATGGCTACAAGGTGAGGGGCAACCGCCCTATCACCGGAAGGGACAAGCTGCTCCGGCGGCTTGTCCCTCCTACCCTTGACAGCTTTTTCTGTCTTTGCTACTTCCTATCGGTCGAAGCGGAATTTCAATATGGCTTCAACCAGTTTCGCCTTTAATCTGTCCTGTGTATCGTCATTGATATGCCCTTTATACATAGACAGGTATTTGATGTGTGCGGTGTAGTGCCGCAATACTGCGTCTACCGCTTCCGGCTCTCCGGCAACGGCTTTTTCGATTACTTCAAAAGGTATCAGCTTTTTGTTCCTCATGTTCCAATCTCTCCCATTCTTTCCGCAACTGTTTCAGCGCAACATTTCTTCTGTGGTTTATCGTACTTCTACAACGCCCGTACAGTCTGCCGATTGCTTCATCACGATAACCGATGAAGTAATATAGCAACAAAACTTCTTGCCTTAACTCCGGCAATTTTGATAATGCCGTCGCTAACCGTTCATCATCAACGATAACTTCCTTTCCCAACACAAGAATTACGGTCGGCTTGTCCTGCTTTTCAAAGTAGCTGTCCATAGCAGACGGTTCAAAATATCGTTCTGACATCAGATAGTCAAGGGATATTTCCCGTTCCATTTTCCGCTTCAAATCCCGCCATGCGTTTATGGCTTCATGACGCAGGACAACCTTGCAGAACGCATGAAACGCATATTCGATATGTTCCATGAATTGTTCAGAATATCTCATTTTCTCTCACCCCCTTTCTTCCCAGTAGAGGGCTATTACAACAAACGCCTATACAGCATAAAGCGGCATAGGCATTTGGGTAATACGAGTTATCGAGACATAGTAAATGATATGTGTGTTCATACTCATAGGCAGAATATCCCGTTCCACAAGACAGGATTTTTTTGACAATTTACCATAACAAAAACTACCCATGAAATAAAAAACAGACATAGCAGTACCTCACAATACCGCCATATCTATGAAAGTCATTCTGCCACATAAAAACGGCGGCTTTGATTGTTATTTCAAAACCGCCGTTTAGCCGCTTGTATTCTGTTTTGGCGCATGATGATTTTGCCGCCACACAACGGTTTTTTTATTAACCGCCGGACGGCATGAAAATTTTCATTTTATGCGTAGTGATACTTCTCTCTGTTCTGATGAAGAAAAACCAGTGCTAAAATCATAGTGATTAGTTCTGCTATCGGTACTGCAAGCCATACCCCCGTTACGCCCAAAAGATTAGGCAATGTATAGCATACAGGAGAAAAAGCAATTTACCGGCAAGATTAGAGCAAGATTGCGGCAAGATTTTCGCCATAGTTCGACAAAATAGAAGTGCCAAAGCAAAATGCTCTGGCACTTCCGTTTTTATTCTTCACCAGCAGGAGGAATAAATTTATAGCCAATCCCTCTGGTGTTTTGGATGTAATGCTTATCGACATCCGCCCGCTTTTTGTAGATATTTCCAATATGTGAGCAAACAGTGTTTTCTCCACTGATGCCCAAATCATCACCCCATACTTGCTGATATAGCTGTTGGCGGCTAAAAATTTGGTTTGGATGTTCTGCCATATAATACAGCAGGTCAAATTCCGTGCGCGTCAGTTCTAATGGTTCGCCGTCAATAATTACATGACGATAGACTGGATTGATAATCAGCTCTGAGCCAAATACAAGCGGGTGGACTTTTTTATCTGTCAGTTTAGCATCCGAGTATAGCTGTACTAAAGAGCGTGCTTGAGCTACGCAGAGTGTGGCATCCACTGGCCGCTCCAGACAGGCATTTGCCCCAGCATGAAAAAGCGCAACTTTTTCTGATACTCTGAGTTTAGGTGTAATCACTAAAATTAGCATAAGATACGTTTCCCGTACAAGGCGAAGAAACTCTATGTTGCTGTCTACAGATAGTGAAATACATATAATAACAATGCAATATTCACTTGATAAAAGATAATTTAAGGCTTCCTTTACGGATATCGCATAGCTGACCTCCGTGCTGCTATTTGCCATAAAGTCTTTTGCCGATTGGAAAAATGTCAGATCGTCACCTATAACTAATATCCGTTTTTTTATTTTCATCACCACCAATCATGTGTATTTTTATCAATACGCATCTCTAAATCATTCACGCTCTTGCGAAAACTGCGGCGACTGTGATAATGTCATCGTTGATCTCAGCAAAAATTTCGCCGTTCATCCTGTGCATAAGCTGTCTGCAAATATAGAGTCCCAGCCCGTTGCCACCAATGTTTCCTGCATTTGCTCCGCGCCAAAAGCTCTCGAAAATATGCGGTAAATTGTCCTTGCCGAGCGTACAGCCACTGTTTCTGATTGCAATTTGGACGCATTCATCGTCCCCAGGGAAAATCAATTCGACGCATTTGCCATCGCCGTATTTGAGGGCGTTTTCCATAACATTTTGCAGCACTTCAACACTCCTGCTCAAATCTCCCGATAGAAGGCAGTTTTTATATTTCCCGATAATAAAATCTGTTTTGATAAGCGCCAGTTTTTCCCTGTAATATCCCGCAATTTTTTCAACGAGTTCCGAAAGATAAAACTCGCCCATATTTACTTCAAGGCTGAAGAAATCTTCTCTTGAAGCTGTTATAATCTGTGAAACATAACCCTCGATTTCGTCCGCTTTTTCATTGATGTTTTCAGCGATTTTGTGCTGCTTTTCCGCGTCCGAATACAAATTTTTCGACAGTGCTGCCGAGTACAATTTTATAGCGGAAAGTGGCGTTTTAATATCGTGCGAGAGCGATAGCAGCAGTGTTTTCTTTTCTTTTTGCATTTCCCGTTCGCGCTGCTTTTGCTGTTCGATATTTTCACGGAGAATATCGATTCCCCAAAGAAATTTTCCGAAAAAGCGGTTTTTCGTTTCCTCTATCGGCGCATTGAGATTCCCTTTTGAAAGCTCGTAAGGTAGACCACTCAGACGTTCAAAGGGCGCAAGAATTGCAAATTTTATGTAAAGCATAACTGCGATAAACAAAATCGCCATAGTACCGAGAACTGCGTTTACAATTCCTACAAGATGTGCTTTGTTGGAATAACCATTTGCACGGTAATCGAAGCGATAAAGTTCTCCGTTTATTTCACGGATAACATAGTCGCTGTCCGTGCTGTAAAATCTTTCTCCGTATCGTTCAATATTTGTTACATACTCACATTCGGAAATGTCAGCAGAACCGTTCGCTTCTATTTCCAGAGCAAGACGGCTTATCTCTACGCGGTACAGTCTGCCACCGTCGGTCTTGTCGGCAGCAAGGATCATATTCACGACAGCAAACAATAGGATCACGGCAGCCGTAGCTGCCAAGAGAATCCTGTTAAACGCTTTCATATTTATAACCCACCCCCCATACAGTAACTATTTTTTTAGGATTTTTGGGGGCGTCCTCTATTTTCTGCCGCAGCCATTTTATGTGTACCGTCAGTGTCTGTTGTTCTGAAAAGCTGTCGCTGCCCCAGACCTGTCCGAAAATGTATTCCTTGCTTAAAGCCCTACCCTTATTCTCCATCAAAAGCAGAAGCAACTCAAATTCCTTCGCGGTCATTTCGAGTTCTTTTTCGTTTTTGTAAACGGCATGGCTCGCCTTATTTATGCGTATATTGCCGTCAGTAATTTCGTCAAGAGCGTATCGTCGCTTAAAAATCCCGCTTATTTTTGCGAGCATAATATCAATATCATACGGCTTTTCTATATAATCGTCTGCGCCGAGATTCAGTCCGTTCAGCTTGTCCTCCTTTTCCGTTTTCGCGCTTACAATCAATACGGGCGTGTTGCTTGACCTGCGGATTGTTTCCAGAACATAAAATCCATCCTTACCGGGCAGCATAATATCAAGCACGACAAGCCTTGCGCCGTATTTTTCATACAGCAGCAAGGCTTTTTCGGCTGTTTGAACCGCTGATACTGTATAATTCTCCGCTCGGAGAAAGTCACACAGCAAATCAGCAAGCTCCTTATTGTCCTCAACAATAAGAATATCCATACTACCAACCTAATTCCAAAAGCCAGTTATTCAGCGCCCGCTCCCGATCTCTCATCTGCGTAGAAGCGTTGCTTAGGTCATACTCCCCCTTTATGTTTCCATCAACAATGTACATGACCCTTGTACATTTTGCCGCAACCTTAACATCGTGGGTAACGAGCATAATCGTTGTTCCCTCAGAATTTAATTTTACAAGCTCATCCATTACCTCGTCGGAGGAAGTGCGGTTCAAAGCCCCTGTCGGCTCATCGGCAAAAATCATTTTCGGGTCGTTTATCATACTGCGGCAAATGCACGCCCGCTGGAGCTGACCGCCCGAAACCTCGTTGATGTCGTTGTCGGCAATGTCGATAATGCCGAGCCTGCGCATGAAATCCTGACCGCGCCGCGCCGTTTCCTTGCGGGATTCATGGAGCTTTTTGGATTGCGTTGCGGGGAGTATGATATTGTCCAATATGGTGAGGTTTTTCAGCATATACATCTGCTGAAAAATAAACCCCATTTCGTCAAGACGCAGGTCTGCAAGTTCTCTTTCGCCCATTTGGGCGATATTCTTACCGCAGAAGCTCACCTCCCCTGCGGTAAGATCATCCATGCCCGAAACTGCGTACAGCAGCGTGGATTTGCCGGAACCAGACGGCCCCATAACGGCGACCATTTCTCCCTCGCCAATTTTGAAATTTACATTTTTCAGTACATTATTCTGCCGCTTGTTTACGATATACGTTTTGCAGAGGTCTTTTACTTCGAGAATTTTCATAATTGATTCTTCCTTTCATTATTCAATGCTTGCCGTATCGGAGGATTTGATTTTTCTTGTGTACAGAGAGGTCAAAAACGCGCTTATGGCTGTGGCGGTAAGGACGATAAAGGGGAATACCGCGTATATCTCCATGGGAGTTTGCGTATATTCCACACCCATTTCAAGACCCATTGACCCGAAAATCGGGTCGAAGCAAAGCTTTGTAAGGGGCATACCCAAAAGCTCCGCAAGAAGTACAGCCGCCGCTGCCGAAATGAAAAATCTCAACGTGTGCTGTCCGTATATTTTGGCATTCCTCATGCCTATGGCTTTCATGAGGGCGATTTCCGCCTGCTCCTTTGCGATAAAGGAACGCTCCATAAGCACGGTGATAAGCGCGACTAAAATTACCGTAAGCAGAGCGGACATCTTTTTCACAGCATCTATGGCGCCGCCAACCCCGGTGGTGTCACTTACTGTTTCGCCCGCTGTTTTAACGCTTGAGAACTTAGGATAAAGTTCCTTAATCTTTTCAATTCTCCTTAATACTTCTTTATCGTCAGGGGCGTCGGTAAATTTTATCTGCGTACCGGGGGAGCCGCTTGCTGCGGTATAGTTTATATCGCAGTCGGTATGAACCCTTACGGAAATACCCTGATTGACCATTGACTGATACAGAGCGGTTATGATGAACTCCGTCGTTTCACCCGTCGGGTAGGACACAATAACGGTATCGCCTATATCTGCATCCAGCTTTTTTGCCAAAAGGGTTGTCACAGCGATTTCGCCACTGTTTTGGGGAGGAGTGCCCTCTAAATATTCGTACATATCCATTGTTGTTCCCGTACCCTGAAGTATAGCTGTCTTGCTTTCATATTCGCCGTAGCTTATCTTCGTATAAATATAATATTCCGTCATACATTCCGCGGGCATACCGTTTTCCGTAAGGGTCTGCTCCATGTCCTCAAGATATTTTTCAACCTTTTCATGTCCGTCCTCGGTCATAAACTTCATAGTTTCATCGCCGATGTCCGTAACGGCGTGGCAGTCCGCCTCTCCAAAATATTTCAGCAGTTCTCCGCTTTTAAGAGACGCTGTGGCATTGGAGAGTATTATCAGCAGAGACATACACAGAAAAAACGTAAAGATAATGACGGCGTAGCGTTTGGGACTGCTTACAATATCGTTTGCGGCAAGGAAAGCCGTTGTGCCAAGCCGCGATTTTCCAAGGCTCATAACGCCCTTTTTGCGGAAGCGTTCCCCCGTCTGCCCGTTTCTTACAGCGTCGATAGGGGACATTTTGCTCACCCTGCCCGTGCAGCCGAGACAGAACAGGAGAATGACAGCCGCTACCAGAACTGCGCAGATAACGTTGACAAAAACGGTATTTCCTTCATTGATAATAATCGAATTTGTTGACAAACTCATAAGCATTTTGCCAAACGGATAGCTGAACACTAAACCAATCGCCGCGCCAACAACAGAAATAGCGAAGTATTTTGTAAGGTACAGCCCTCGGATTTTTATGTTCCGTATACCTATTGCTTTCATAACGCCTATCTCACGGAATTCCTCGGAGAGAGTAAAAGATATGGTGAATCGCAGCACCGCAAAGGATATGATTATAAGAATAAGGCTCACCACAAGGATAAGACCCGTGATTATCATATCAAAAATATAGGCTTGCCCCAGCATATCCGTGTCACCCGCAAAGGTAAAACTGTCGGATATATCCGCTATCTGGGACAGGGCCTTGTCAAGATTGGCGGTGTGTATGTATAAGCATTTTCCGCCATACACATTTTTTATCGTCTCGTCGGACGTATATTCGTCAAATTCCTCGCCGTTCATGATAAACCTTTTAATGCCTATCAATTCCGTACCGCAGACAGCGTCCCTGAAACTGCCCGCAAAGGTAAACTCACGACTTACGCCCTCTATTTCGACAGTAATTTTGTCGCCGACCTTAAGTCCCATGTTTTCCTCTATGTAACGGGCAACGTAAATTTCCCCTTTTGGTACGCTTTTAAGAATACTTTCATCGTCCAGAAAATAATTCATCCCCATATCTCTGTCGCTCTGTAATACTAATATCTGATTGACGTTGGAATCGTCAAGCGGCTCGCCGGCCCGCGTAATATTGGACTGGGACATACGGACAAGCTCCTCAATACGGAACTCGTCTATCGCGGAGGCGTTTTCAAGCGTCCCGCCAATGCCCTGGTGGTCAGATTTGTTTTCGCAAAGCGCGAAATAATCGGGTACGTCCGCCATTTCAAAATAGCTGTCCAGCGCAGTCGTCACCGTGATGATGTTGCTTACGCCGGAGGACATGAACATCGACGCGAGTATAATAAATACCAGCAGTATCACGTTCATCGCCTTTTTGCGTTTAAGGTCTTTTTTCAGTATTTGTAAATACATTTCCGCTGCTCCTTTCGCTTTGTGATTTGATTGTAGCATAGAAGTTATTAAAGAATCCTTAAATCGGTTTGTGAAAATCAAATTTTTAGCGTGATGACGAAAATCAGAATTCCCTCTGTCAGCTGAACATATAATCTGCTGACTTTATAGAAATTGCTTTCTTGACTATAAAGAGAGCCGACAAACTGTGATTTCGCACAAGTCTGTCGGCTCTGCGTCTGTGCTTCTGGCTCTTTCGATAATATTGGGAAATTGTCCCCGCCTTTTTATCAGCCGATGCTTGAATGCTCTAATCCTTGCGCCATAACGGCTTGAATATAGCAAACCCACTAAAAGCATTCCAACTGCAAACCCCTGTACAATATCCAGCCCTGTCATAACTGTTGGATTATCATAAAGGCTTGTGTCTTTAATAAAAATATAGGCTAATACTAAAAGTAATGCGATTCCATTACATATGCGTACACGCTTATTGTAGCGTTCCGCTTCTGTATTTGTATAATCTGCTGCCTGCAATACAGTTTCTTTCATTTCTTTATCCATATTCCCACTTTTCCTTTCTCCATTTAGGATTTCCCGCAGGTCAACTTCATAATAATCTGATATTTCAATCAAGATATCTAAGTCCGGCATATTGTGGCCATTCTCCCAACGGGATATTGTTCTGTTTGATACATTAAATTTTTCTGCAATCTGTTCTTGGGTAAGTCCTTTTTGCTTACGGAGTTCTTTTAAGAATGTTCCGATTTTTTCTTGATTCATTATTTTCCTCCTTTCAGCAAAATCCTATCAAAACTGCCTGATAAAAAACAGGACACAAAGCGGGAAATGACTTACTTTACTACCCGACAAGGCGTGTCTGCCACTAATCATCCGTGCATTTTCATTTACCGCCGGATTTGAAGTTGTCGAACGGAAGATCTGTGGACCTATAATTACCGGATTATCGCTTTTTGTGCAGAGGAAATATCAACCGTGTTATTTTTCATAAAAACATAAGCACTGACCGTCATCCGTATATGCTGCAAATTTATCAAATTGCGGAGTAACAATATAAAAATCCTCCAACAATCCATCAACTTCATTCAGTACATCAATACGATAACCGTTCTTTTATTTTTGCGAGCATACATTCCCATTATTATCTTTTGATAGCCTGTCTTTGAATATTCATAAAACCGTTCTCTGTCGACTGATTTCTCCTTTATTATTTCTTCAATTTTAGCCCGAATCCAGTAATTCACAGGCTTATCTTTCAAAAGCCCTCTCCATTTTTTCGCCTACCTAAACAATTCTGATTTTGATTTGTCTGCGCTGTTAAAATCCTTGTCATAAGTTCTGGATACTCTGTTTATGCCGAAAATACAGTGCCGAGAGCCATAATAACCGCATTGGTGAAAGCATGTAAAATGATACAGCTCCAGAGGTTTTTATTGGATTTATAGTAGATAAATCCAAAAGCGCAGCCAGTAAGGACATGTTCCGTCATAACCATTCTGAGTGAATTCATTATGTTTCCGGCAGTATCGTCCGACAAATAATATGCAAACGGGAAATGGTACAGTCCAAACAGAATACCAGTAAGCAGTATGGCAAGGCACGGCTTTTTCAGTGAATCCATCATGGTTCTTTGCAGAATGCCCCTGAAGAAAAATTCTTCCGTAAACGCTGCTGTAAATATCATCAGAGAAAAGAATACTGGAAGTTTTACTAATATTTGGAGAATATTCATTATACTAAAATAAAATTCCCATAAACC
Source organism: Oscillospiraceae bacterium (assembly GCA_910574995.1). Taxonomy (GTDB): domain Bacteria; phylum Bacillota; class Clostridia; order Oscillospirales; family Acutalibacteraceae; genus Acutalibacter. The sequence continues at coordinate 134,271 of CAJTCS010000006.1, read as the reverse complement.
AAAGACAAGGATAATAACATCTTGGTATACAGCACAAATTAACAGTATCCTTAGTACTGTTTTTCTGTCAAAATGTTTTAGCCTGTTTCTTTCAGGGTTTGTATCACTTTCCCTTTTCTGAAAACAGCAATAATCAGGAGGGGAAAGAGTACCAGAAACAGCCAGTTTGATAATTCGCTTATTATATCGACCTGAAAGGCACAGCTTATGTAAGATAGCATAAAATAGAATATATACCATGCTAAGCCGAGGATGAGTTCTTTTCTATTTTTAGACAAATATTCTATTTCATCAGATTTCTGTTGTCCTGCTTCGGCCATTTTCTGTTTTCTGAATACAATGGCAATCAACAAGATTAATATTACTGAAAAAAACATAAAATTACCTCCGAAAATTTGTATCAGGAACTCTTTTCTCACTTATAAATCAAAATTTATCGCTTACTCTACAAATCTGGAATTTATTTTGTGTTTTGAATTAACCAATAAGCTTCTTTTGCATAATCAGCATTTTCAAGAAACAAGTTGGGAAGTTCATCTATTCTGTCACATCATTACAACAATACTGTACAACATATGAAACAATAGTTTCGATATTTTTCCCGCATTTATCAAACAATTTCGCAGAGTTTATCCAATTATCCTGCTTATATTCCTGCCCTAATTCATGGATAATCCTTGCAAGTCTATCATAATTTGCACGATATGGTATATCGGTTTCTTTAATTCCCATAATCTGATTTGGTATTTTAGGTACTTTTCCCATATATTCAGTAATAGAAATAAGAGCTTTCCTATAATCTTCTTCTGAAAAATTTTTTTCCATTTAGGAAGTTCTCTTGCAATTTTTTCGTAGGCAGAAATTCCAAGAATGTACGGTTTTTCTCTAAACTGTCTTTCTGCTTTTGTCAACAGGCAATTATAAGTAAGTGCATATTTATCTGGCAGATTTTCACCCAATCGAATTTTAATAAATCCGTTTTTATCGCCCACCCCATTTTTCTCAATATTCCAAGCCAGTTCTAAATCACTAACGGCAAGCTCTATCATATCTTCTCGGTCGCAATCATATATCAAAACACAATTCTTTTCTTCTTCATATCCAATCATCATAACATAATGTATAGGTATATGTTCAGTATGGTACATTTTCAAATAGGGCAAATAGAACATATCCAACGGACCTAAGATAACAGGATAACCTGCATCAATTTCTTTTTTAATAGACTTTTTTTGCATATTCTACAGTTGTTCACCAGTAATTTTATATTCTAACCCTAATTCATCTTTTAAGTTTTCATATACTGTTTTTTGTCTTGCGTCATTTGCGCTAAACATATATGGTTTTTCACTATTGTTCATTTTAATAAAAACAGTTTCTCCAAAACTTCCTAATGCGAGAAGAAAACCCTCTGGAATAGATTGGTTTGTTCTTGTTGCATATAAATCTTCAATCCCACTACACATACAACATCCACTTGAAAGATGATGTTGTATCTCTATAATTTTTCTTGACATTCTTTTCCTCCAAACACCGATTTTTCGCTCTCTGCAACTTCCTGACAAATGGGAAGTTATCGCTTTCTGATAATCCAATCGTCATCTTGAGTTTTCCTTTCTGCATAGTAACCGCAAGGCATATCCTTTAAGGTACTGACAGAGTTATCTAAATCAAAAACCCATTTTAAAGATACTAACTTTGCTTCATCTGTTTCATGTGTTTCCCCGCATAGAAATTGCCACATTCCGTCATCTTCATCGTGTGATACATAAGTTTTTCTTATCAGATATCCCCGAAATCCGAATTGCTCCCATCCTTGATTTTCGATATAATGGAACCAGAAAGAAACCCAAGCGGAAATCACAGGAGGGAGCAACTCTTATGGGAAAAACAGCCGCAGGCACGGGCTCATCCGCTATGGTCGGACAGACTATAGCGGAGGCTGTCACCGCAGGGGGCAGCAACACCTGGCCGCTGCAAATGGATATCGACCTGACAAAAATCAACGGTCAATGGAAAATGCGGGAAGTCCGCACATTCACATATAAATATAAATAGAGAAGAGAGGAGTTTTGCAATATGGAATACACAAGATTAGGCAACACTGGCGCGGAGGTTTCCCGCATCTGTTTGGGCTGCATGAGTTTTGGCGACAGCAGCGTGGGTATGACCGGCAAGGGCTGGGCCATTGACGAGCAGCAGAGCCGGGAGATCATCAAGCGGGCGCTGGATTTGGGCATTAACTACTTCGATACCGCCAACGTCTATTCGGCTGGCACCAGCGAGGAATTCGTAGGCCGGGCGCTGAAGGATATGACCAGGCGCAATGAAATCGTGCTGGCCACCAAAGTCCACTTCCCTATGGGAGAGGGCAAAAACTGCCGGGGGCTGTCCCGCAAGGAGATCATGTACGAGGTAGACCAGAGCCTCAAGCGCCTGGGCATGGACTACATCGACCTGTACACTATCCACCGCTGGGACCCCAACACCCCCATTGAGGAAACCATGGATGCCCTCAATGACGTGGTGAAGTCTGGCAAGGTGCTGTACATCGGTGCGTCCAGTATGGCGGCGTGGCAGTTCCAAAAGGCCCAGTATGTGGCAGAGAAACACGGTTGGACGAAATTTGGCACCATGCAGAACCTCTACAATTTGATTTATCGCGAGGAGGAGCGGGACATGATTCCTCTGTGTGAGGACATGGGCGTGGGCCTGACCCCCTGGTCGCCCAACGCCAAGGGCAGGCTGGCGAGAAAGCCCGGCACCGTCACCCAGCGGTATGATAACGAGGCGGTTGGCAAGCGTTTCTTCCCTCTGGAGGACCAGTCCGATTTGGAAATCATCCGCCGGGTGGAGGAAGTTGCTGAAAAGCGCGGCGTACCCATGATTCAGATTTCCTTGGCCTGGCTGCTGTCAAAGCCCGCCGTCACCGCGCCGATTTTGGGGGCCACCAAGCTGCACCATTTTGAGGAAGCAATCATCGGCCTGGATGATGTAAAACTGACGGAAGATGAAATCAAATATTTGGAAGAACCCTACACCGCCCACAATGTGGTGGGATTTTAAGGAGGAGTCAACATGGAAAAAAGAAGATTAGGCAAGTCAGGATTTATGGTGGCCCCGGTGGGCCTGGGCTGCATGGGATTCTCCCGCGCCTATGGCGAGCCTACCGAAAAGAACGCCGCCATTGAGATGATTCAGAAAGCCTATGATATGGGCTACAATTTCTTCGATACCGCCGAGTGCTACACCGGTATCAACGCGGACGGCACGACTTCCTACAATGAGGAACTGGTGGGAGAGGCCCTGCGCAGTGTGCGGGATATCTGATACCTGAAATCTATTTGGCGAATTATCTGAACGATTTTGAACCGCTGATATGTCAATATAATGTACATCGCCAGGAGATAAAGAAAGGTGGACTCTTGACACAGCACGGAGTGGTAAATAATACAGCTCACTTTATCAAAAAGGGAATCGTACAATTGGCGTTAAGGCATGACCACGGTGAGAAGTCCTTGAATCTTTTTGGGCCTGGTACGGTTTTTCCCATAGGTGTCGAGAGGCGCAACTCTTGGATTGCTTGTGAAATGATCTTGCAGGCATTTTCCGATTTGGTCGTATACAGTATGTCTTACCCCACGCTGAAAAAAATTGTTGTAGAAAACGGCGCCTTTGCAGGCGAACTGCTGAGACAGAACTGTGACTTCATCGGCTATATCTTCTTTGACACCATAAATCTCACTTTTGAGCCTTGTCTGGCCCGAATTTGCGATATCCTCTACTTATACCTGACAGAAGTAAAACCGTCAGAGAGCATAATTCCTCTCTCGCAGACAGAAGTTGCCAAAATTGCCGGAACCTCGCAGGCACAACTGGAACGATCCCTGCAATTCTTAAAAAAGGAAAAAATACTATTGACCTCACGCAAGCGGATTGTCATATTAAGCAGAGAAAAGCTTCTTGCCCACTGCAGTCTGGGTGTTAGAAGCAATGCATAGTTTTTTCGATATTCCCTCATATGAGGGAGAAAGTCCGGCTCTTACTGTGTAAAATGAGGACAGGTATTTCTAAATTCAGAAAGAGGGGACTGCATGGAAATGAAAGTGTTTGAGCATTTTCACATTGGAACTTTAGAACTGAAAAACCGGCTGGTGGTTTCCGCAATGGTAACAAACTATTGTGAGCCGGATGGCTCGGCCACTGAAAAATTCATTGCTTATCACGAGCATAAAGCTAAAGGCGGCTGGGGACTGATTATTACAGAGGACTATGCCATTGCGCCCAAAGCAGGTGGCTTTGTTCGACTGCCCGGGCTCTGGGAAGACGAACAAATTAAAATCCATCGAGCCTTGACAGAGCGCGTCCATGCCGCCGGGGGCAAGATTGCCGCGCAAATCTACCATGCGGGCCGAGAGACCAGCAGTTTTGTTACCGGGCAGCAACCGGTGGGGCCATCCGCAATAAGAGAGCCCTCTATGCCAGAAACTCCCAGGGCACTAACGGTACAAGAAATTCATGACGTTGTCTGCCAATTCGGAGATTGCGCCCTTCGTGCAAAAAAAGCTGGATTTGATGCAGTAGAGCTCCATGGCGCTCATGGCTATTTGGTGGGGGCGTTTGCATCCCCTTTTGCGAATAAACGAAGCGATGAGTATGGAGGAACAATTCGCAACCGTGCCCGTTTCGCAATGGAAATCATCAGGGACATCAAACAGAAATGTGGGAAAGACTATCCTGTGATATACCGGATATCTACAGTAGAATACGTGCAGGGTGGACTGGAAATAGAGGAGTCGAAGGTTTTGGCAAGGCTTATAGAAGAGGCTGGCGCGGACTGCATCCACTGTTCACAGGGCGTGTATTCCTCCACTCAGACCATCATACCGCCTGCCATTGTACCCCGTGCTGCATATGTCAACAATGCCGCAGAGATAAAAAGTGTTGTAAATATTCCTGTCATCGCAGTCGGGAGGATCAATGATATTGAAGTTGCGGAAAGCGTCCTGTTGTCAGGAAAAGCGGATCTGGTAACGATGGCCAGGGCGTCTTTAGCTGATCCTGATATGCCCAACAAAGTTTTGGAAGGCCGGGAGAACGAAATCATTCGATGCATTGGTTGTCTACAGGGCTGTGCTGGCGAGAACGGTAAGGGAAATTGTGTTCGCTGCTTGGTGAATCCATTGACCGGCATGGAAGATGAATATGATCTCAGTCCCACTGCAGAGCCGAAGCAAGTATTGGTAGTAGGCGGCGTGTCCGGATGTGAGGCGGCAATTTCAGCCGCACAGAAAGGACATAAGGTCACGCTAGTGGAAAAGGCTGGACAGTTGGGTGGTCAGTGGATTCCGACTGCAGTCCCTCCGGGAAAGAGCGAATTTACTTCCTTGATTATCTGGCAGAAAGCTATGCTGAAAAAGTTGGGAGTGCAGGTGCTGCTGAACACAGAAGCCGACAAGGCACTTATAGAGCGGTATGCTCCTGATACAGTTATTGCTGCTACTGGCAGTAAGCCGTTTATTCCAGGTTTCATTAAAGGGGCAGACAAAGAATATGTGGTTCATGCCCACGATGTTTTAAACGGCAAAGTTGAGGTGTCCGGCAATGTCGTGATAATTGGCGGTGGGTTAGTAGGATCTGAAACAGCAGATACCATATGCCGGGCCTGTAAGGTGAGCATTGTGGAAATGCTGCCCCAGATTATGCGGGATGGTGAATACTCGCCAGCTTTCTATATGAAACAGCGGTTCCAAGAATTTGGAGTAAATATATATACCTCTACCAGATTGTTGGAAATTGGAAATCATTCAGTCATAGCGAAACATGGGAGAGAACCTTTTACAATAAATAATGTGGACTATATCGTTATTGCTGTTGGTGTTCGCACAGACTCCACTTTCCTGGAGCAGTTAGAGAGTGTAGACTGTTCGGTGATCAAGGTGGGGGATGCGAATGGTGTAAAAAATGGTTACATGGGCATTCGCGAGGGGTACGAGGCTTGGCTAAGACTGTAAGAATAATAACTGTGATCCGCTTGAGCTATAACTCTTTCTTTCTGCTGTGTCATTTTTAACTTGAAATGTTCATACACCCTCCACCATGACAGGAGGAACCTGCCACCGAGAGCGCACAATGGCTCCTTGGCGGCAGATGCTTTGCTTTTACATATTCTTGAGGCGAAAAAGCAAGCTGCTCTTGCCACCCTTGGTACGGTAGCGCTGATGTGTTTCCAGCAGTTCTGCTTTCCTTAAATCTTGCAAAGCCCTACGAACAGTAGACTGCGACAGTTTCAACTCTCTGGCAATGGTGGGGATGGCAGGCCAGCACTCGCCGTCTTTATTGGCCCGGTCAGCCAGATAGATATACACAGCCACGGCCCTATGCTGCAAGTCCATTTTGTAGAGGAAATCAAGCCGACCCATCCTGCGTTACCTCTGGTTCCCTGTTGTGGGGAGCCACCGCTTTGAAAGGCTTACCATTGCCACTGCCTGGCCTTTTCTTCTGCGGCGGTCGCTTCTTCTTCTGAGTTGGAGCGCCCTGTTCCGGCCCACCAGCAGGCGCATCCTCGGGCGGTGTATCATCTTCCTTCAGCCAGTCAGGATGATGGCCTGGAGTAGTTCGTTCTTCTCCGCATAGGCCACCTTGCGGTTGCCGTTTTCCGGGACGGCGTACTGCTTATCGAACTGGATACCCCAATCAAAGTACAACTTGGCCATAGCTTCCTCCTGGGTGAAGTAGAGGAACACGCGCCCGTTATCGTCCAGCCAGCCGTTGCGTGCAGACAGCCCCATGCGGTCAAGCAGCAGGCCGTACAGCACCTTTGCTTCCAGCGACACGCCTTTGTAGCGGCGGTCGGTCAAAAGGATTTTCGGGATGCGGTAGAAGCTGTACTGGTCGGCTTCATTCCCGTAGTAGTAATTCAGATTCAAAGTTTCCGGCATTTTGAAAGCCTCCTGTCTAAATGAAAAAAGCCCCGGTGATTTACGTCACCAGGGCAGAGTTATCTATAACAAAAAAAGCCGCGCAGTAGCTGAACATCCGTCAGTTACTGTGCGGCTGATATGAATTAAAATCGGTATTACCGGGTTGCTGCCCGTTTGTCCTTTATGTGAAATGGTTCCTTATCACCTCCCAGTCTGCCCCCACCAAAGGGCGTATTGTAATGGAAAAAGAATGGTGGCAAATCCGAAAATCCTCTCTGATTAAGATTGCTCATGGATTTCTTTGTTTTCAGAAAACAACAATATATAGTATTATATACGTTCTTTGTTTCTGTATTTAGTGTTATATGCGCGCTTTACAACACCTGAGCAACCTTGGTAATAATGGGTTTTCCGATTTGTCCTTATTATACCGTAAGGGCATACATTCTGCACCAATTTAGCCAATGCCGGAATAAACCCGAAAGCGTTACAGTATATCATGGGACACTCAAACATCACCATGACGCTGAACTATTACGCACACGCAACATTTGCTTCCGCAAAGGCTGAAATGGAAAGGCTAATTGCCACATAGGTACGGACGGAATTTACTACTTTTTTACTACTGCTCAGAGGGAAAAACTAAAGGTTTATGAGGGTATATGTGAACTTCTCCCCATATCTAAACTGCCGGAAAAGCCCGGAAATACAGGCTATTCCGACATATAAGAATTTCTAAAGAGATAATCTAAATTCACCCATAATTTTCTTTTAAAAGCTTGGCGTGTGGGACGTTTTGAGGGACTTGTCCCCGGCCAACGCCCGGTACGAGGCCGCCCAGGAAACCTTGCGGGCGGTGGAGCGGATTAAGGAGGCGAGGGCATGAATGAATTGACCCTGGAGCTGTTTGACACCCTTGTGGGGGCGGAGGCGGACGAAGGGAAACGGCAGATGGTTTTCAGCTGGCTTTCGGCCTTGCTGAAGATGCCGTATCTGGATGCCGGGGAAAGAGCAAACGCCCTGGTTTTGCTGGATTATCTGGAAACGCTGGAGGGTGAGGAAATGTTTGGGGCACTCTATCAGACGGCCCGTGCAAAGCTGTCTTTCCAGCAGCCTCCCCGATGGGAAATGGAGTGGCCGGAGAACTACCAGGTGCTGGTAAACGGCGAAAACCTGACGCCGGAGGATTTGCGCCGGCGGGGCATCAGGCATGTGGACTTCCGCCTGACCAAGCCCATACGGGACAGTGTGGAATACACCGTTGCCCGCCGCCTGCACAGCGACGGCACGGTAGAAATTTTGCCTGCATATCAGGTGTTCCAGAAGCCGCCGGTGGGGGAGCGGCACTTGTTCCACGTGTACGGGGAAAAGGCTGTGACCGGAGGTATTACATACCTTTGAACCCTGTCGGCGGTTTGCCATGAAAAATTATTATAAAAGGAGAGGTTGAACATGAAACTGACGCTAAAAAATGGGAAGGCCTTGGAAGCTGTGAGCGTAGAGGAATCCTACTATCCCCGGAACACCCAGGGTGTTGTGCTCAGCATCCGCCTGGACAGCGACGAGGATATCGAAACGCTGAAAGAAACCTTTTCGCCTGCGGCCTTGGAGACGATCAAAGTGGGCGAGGGCGCTAAGACCCTTGCGGGCTACACGCGGGTGGATTCCATCCGTAAGCTTTACGGCGGGGATACCGAGTATAACACGGCGGTGGATCTGACAAAGCGGGCCAACGCCTCCTCTTCGGATTGACAAAACCCGACAGCCTGGTATAATAAAAAGTGCCCGGCGCCATGCGCCAGGCAAGAGGACGTTGCTGCATAATTCAAAGCGGTTAGCCAGCCTCCGAAAGGGGGTGGTACACTTTCCCTACTTTCAAGAAGGAGGGAGGTGGCGCGATATGGGACAAAAGCTGCTGCGTTTCGCAGTGTGCTTAGTGCTGGCGGCTCTGCTGCTGGCTTACTTAGCCCCAAAAGCGTGTTAGCCGCTCGGCTGCAACCCGAACGGCTAACTAATTCTTAGCTATCATTTGGGCTGACCGCCATGTAGCAACGCCCTCTTTATATTTATTATAGCATACGCTCCGGCAATGTCAAGCCGGGCGTTTTATTTTTGCGCGAAAGGAGGGGGATCATGAACGACGCTGTCCTTGTGGCGCTGATCAGGTTGCTGGGCTCTGGCATTGGGTCGCTGTGCGGCGTGCTGGCGTCTTCCCGATTGACCCAATACAGGCTGGAACAGCCGGAAAAGAAAGTACAGGCACACAACAACCTGGTCGAGCGCACCTACCAGCTGGAGGAACGCACGGAGTTGCAGGAAGAAAAAATCCGGGTAGTCAACCACCGGATCCATGATCTGGAAGATTTTCATAAGGGAGGAAAATAGTATGCGTAAGAATTGGTGGAAAGCGGCGGGCGTCCGGGCCGTGAAAACGGTGGCCCAGGCGGCTGTGGCCGCTATCGGCACCACGGCTATGGTCAGCGAGGTGGACTGGCTGGTGGTGGGCAGCACGGCCCTTATGGCCGGGGTATTGTCCCTTTTAACCAGCGTGGCAGGTTTGCCGGAGGTGGACCATGAATAACAGTAATCTCAGGCTGCGGGGACGTAACAGCCCCAGCATAGCAGGATAGGAGAAGCCCCCGGCTTTCCCACTTGGGAGGGCCGGGGCTTTTTTTGTTTTCTCTGTTTTTAAAATAGCTGGACTGTATATTCCACAGGCATGATGTCCTCCACGTCGTCTCCAGCCTTCTGCAGCAGGTTCAGCTCGGAAATCGTAAAAAGCTCCAATTGCCCGCTCTTGCTCTCTGAGGGCAGCAGCGGCACGACAAAGAACATCCTGTTTAAGAGTATCGAATCATTCTCAAATACATCCTCCTGACACAGTTGAAAGCCTAGGACCGCTTCCTGGTCTTTCGGTACGGCACTTGACACCGCCTTTTCCTGGAACCAGGAAAGGTAGCGCCTATAGGCTTCATCAAAGGAATAACCGTCTTTTATGTTCATGCAGAACATCCCCCTAAGTAGGCTGCGCGGCCTGTTTTTTCGACAAGTTCCGCGCTTTTGGCTTCCCTGGCCAAGTTCGCTGTATCTGTATGGTACCACGTCAGGGACACGAAAGCAAGCGCCTAAGACGCACAAAGTCCCGGCCAAAAGTCTAGCCGTCCTGCCGGTTTGACAAAACTGCTTCCCGGCGGGATAATAAAGGACGGCTTACAAATTTTTTATAGCCTAGAAAAAGCCCTGAGCGTATACCGCTCAGGACTTCAGGAGAGAGGCCTCCAGCGTATTCATTTTCTGCGGCCGGGAGGTTCCTTTGTTCCCGGTTCATTGGGCATACGCACTAGAAGATCCGTCAGGTCGCAGTTAAGCGCCTCACAGATCTTGTCCAGCTGTTCAAGGCTGACGCGATCCGCAATCTCGTGATACAGGTCACTGATTGTGTTAGGGCGTATGCCGGTCTTACGCGCGAGGTCTGCCTGCGTCCACCTCAGTTCACCAAGCCGGATAGGCAGTAAAACCGAACGCTGTTTTACAGCGTTTAATCATCAAGCCAATCTCCTTTGTGGTAGATTCTACCAGAGACTGTGGCATATTTCATGGATTTGTTAGATTATATCGTATCCAGATATAAAATTAAAATAGAAAACCGCCACTGGGATATATCCATGCGGCGGTTTTTCCTTATTTGTCCATCAGAAACTCCAATGGACAAGCCAATACGAACACCCCGCCGACCATTGTGATTGTCGGTGTGGGGTTCGCCTGGCTCTCTTTTGTCTTTACCATACAAAAAAGATGCCTGCGTCCTATCTGGCTCCCAAAAAGCCAGGTTTTATGCGGGTTTACGGCACTTTTAAAGTCCCGAAACAAAAGTATTGCAAAAAAGATGCCGCTCATCGTGGCTTTATTATAGCATCTAAGTGATCAAAAAAGCAAGTGCTAATTAATTCATTAAACGTGATAATGCCCCGAATGCTTGGGAGTCTACTCATCTTCCGCCAGCTTTTTAACTTCAGAAATAGTCAGTCCGGAAATATCGGCAATATCCTCCAGGGACATTTTTCGTTCCAAAAGTCGCTTGGCCGTGGCAACTTTAGTATCATAGGCACCCTTTTCGATGCCTTCTTCCAGTCCCTCCTGCCGTCCAATCCAGCGTTCATCCTGCAACTTTGCAGCCAGCGTCATAAGCCTCTCCACCCTTCCTTTGTCGGATTTTAAGTCCTTCACAGCCTGGTCGATCTTCGTCAGATAGTCTGAATCCGAAACATCTACGGATAATTTGCGATGCCGCGCGTGGATGTAACGAAGGAAATCCAACGCCGGTTCGCTCATGTTGGGGATTTTAAAGTTTGCGTTCAAAATATAGGCGTGAGAGCCGTCCTCGTACAACAAGTCCTCCGCACCTTCGATGATGCTCTTGCGCTTGTAGAGCGCCAGCCCCCGTTTATAGTAATCGCCTGTGCAGATAAAAATCACATAACTTTCATGAAGCTTACGATAAGTCTCCGCCGCCTCCAGCGTTCGGCGGTCGATGCTGCTCTGGTAAAAGCGGATGCGCTTTTCCAAATCATACGCCCGGCCCACCTGCATCTCCACGCAGTATTGGGTACCGTCCGCATCGGCCAGAGAAATGTCCAGCCGAATGCCGTGCAGGTAAAGCCCGTCTTTGATATCCTGCTGCTTTTCGATGAAGACGATCTCGGCGATTTCCTTTTCCAGCACAGCCTCCAGAAGCGGTTTGACATTCTCAGGCTGGCGCATGACCTCGCCAAAAACCAGGTCATTGGCCAAACTGATATCAGAAATATCTATGCTCATGTGAACCACCTCTTTGTCTTTATTATACCCGAAATAGGGGAGAAGTGCAACTGTTTTCAGGGGGATATAGTCAGAGCATCTGCATGCCGCCCTCCTGTTCCAACACGTCCGGCCCACCTTCGGAAATGCCATCATCGCTGACGGGCTGCAGGCACTCCAGATGCTTTGCCGCATAGAGGGCGTTATTGTTTAACTGCCGCTGCCAAGCCCCCGCGTTAGGAGACCACAGAAAGCCGTTGTTCTTCAGCGCAGTGCGGGTATCCGCATCAGGCTTCTCATCAAAGAAAACCTGCAAACGGTTATCTTCGGTATTGGCCTTCACACGCCCGCCCTCGAACGCCCAGCCCTCATAGTGGGCGGTTTTGTGAGCCGAAATGGAAGCAATTCGCCCCTTGACCCGGCGTATCTCCGCACTGTTGTTGGACAGCGCCCAGGTGGGATAGGGCTTGTCCTTCAGGTGCCAGCCATTGTTCATATCTGATTTCACTGCTCGGCCTGCTCCTGTGTCAGCAAGGGACACCCGTCCAAAGTCTTGTGCTTGCGGTAGTAGGCGTTTACTCCTTTCATTCTCTCCTGGGCTTGCTCCAGGCCAACCAGCTTGCTTTCCAGCTTGGCAATGGCCTGGGGATTGTCGGCGCTGATGCCTCCCATGCCTGTGCTGCGGATCTTTTCCAGCAGGCCCTGGATGTCACGCCATTCCGCCATATTTCGGTCACGGGCGGCGTTCTGCTTTTCCTTTTGCTGGACAGGGAAATTACTGCCGCCGGCAATCAGAATGGAAGGGACGCGGGCATCGATGGCGAAACCCTCGTTCATATTGTCCGCCAACTTCCGGGCGTATGTATCCAGCAGGCGGTCGATTTTCTCGTGGTACATGGGGGCAACACGGGATTTCTGCCGCTGGGCCAATGCCATTATCCTTGTTTTTTCCATAAAGCTATCGCTCCTTCCAGAAATCATGCTATTATTAAAATATTATCTTGTTTTTCGATATCCGCAATCCGGCTGACAGTCCAATGGGGCAGGTACTTTGCTTTCAAGACACCCAGAAAGTCCTCCCGCTGGAATTGGGTGCTCTCTCCGGATTTCAGAAATTGCCCAAATACCTTATGCCCATGGCAGGCTGGGGAGCAGCCGCATCCAGCTTCCGCAAAGAACAGTTGGTCATCGGGCAGGAGGCCCCTCTGACGCAGAACCCAAGGTGCCAGCACAAGCACCTGGTAAGTGTAATCCTTGCAGGCCCGGTCGCAATGGGAACGGTCGAAAAAGCCCGTCATAGGGCCAGTACCCCGTACCCGGCAATCTGGCTATACCCCACAGGGTAGCTGCCGCTGCGGACGGCATCGCCGGAGTTCCCTTCTATGGTATAAACCCTGCCGTTCTCCACCTTTTCCACGATGCCCACATGGTCAAAGTCGCCGCTCAAGTCCCAATCAAAAAAGATTATCATTCCCGAGGAAGGCGTGGCAGAGCCTGCCAGCCACTGCCCCTTGTTCCTGAACCATTGTGCGCCCTGGGTACACCCGGCAAACTTGGGGCAGGCCCCGCTGTCTATGTAGCCGCATTTATCGGCACACCAGCTTACAAAACAGGCACACCACTCCACCCGGCTCCCGAAGCCGTACCAGCTCCAGTAGGGCTGACCGCCCACGTTGCCAAGCTGAGACTTGGCAATCTCCACGATCTGGTTGTTCATGAAGGTCATGATGGCACTAAATTCCTCGGCGGTCAGCGTGGTACCGAATGCCGCGTTGACCGCCGCGATAAGCTGCTCGTCTGTTTGATTCGCTGCAAAACAGCCCGCCAGCTTGTCCACAAAATCCGGTTCATGGGCTTTCTCAAACAGCGCCAGCACGAACAGCACCTCCGCAGCCTTGCACTGCTCCGGGGTGCCGCCTGCCGCCGTGATCTTCTCATGGAGGGCCTGGCCTGTATCCTCCATAAACTGGAGGGTTGCCACGTCCTCTGCGGACAAATTTGCCATGACAGCAGCGGTCATGGCGGCGGTATCAAAGTCGGTTTCCGCGTGCTCGAAAACCGCTGCGGCCCCGGCTCCAGGGGCTAGGACGAAAATGAAAATGACCAGCAGCAGGCACACGATTTTATCCCAATTCCGTCTATCCAAAGCCAGCGCCACGGCCAGCTTCTTCAGCGCCGCGCCTATGGTCGCGCTTATGAAAATCCCCCCTTTACATACTCATGCCCATGTATTCTTCTTCGGTTTCTTCTTCGTTCAGGCCGGGGTCATATTCCTCCTGCCCATCTTCAGCGGAGAAATACGCATCCGGTTCCCCGGCCTGGCTGTCATACCCATCCTCAAAACCGCCTGCAGCCTGTTCTTCCTCCTGCTGGGGGCTGTCCTCGAGGACGGAATCAGGGGATTCTTCCTCCACGGGGCCGTCGTCCGGTTCCTCAGTCGGGCCGTCATAACCGTCCTCAAAATCGGCCACAGCCTGTTCTTCTTCCTGCAGGGGGGTGTCCTCGGGGGTGAAATCAGGGGATTCTTCCTCCATGGGGCCGTCGTCCGGTTCCCTGGCCTGGCTGTCATACTCATCCTCAAAACCGCCCACAGCCTGTTCTTCCTCCTGCTGGGGGCTGTCCTCGAGGACGAAATCGGGCATCTCATCCTCCAAAGGGCCTTCCTCCTGTTCCTCATCGGGGCCGTCGGAACCGTCCCCAAAGCTGCCCACAGCCTGCCCTTCCTCCTGCTGGGGGTCATACTCGGGCCGGCTGTCCTGGGGGGCGAAATCGGGCGTGGGGGCCTCTACGGGGCTGTCATCCTGTTCTTCCTCTGCATCCTCCTGCCCCTGTTCCTGCTGCTGCAGCAGTTCCTCGTCCCTGTCCAGTTCTTCCTCAATCAAGCCGAGGACAAACGCCTTTTGCGTCATACCGTTGCGCTTGAGATAGTCCTTGATCCGCTGAAAAAGGCTCTCCGGTACCTGGAAAGCCAGTGTGCGCATATTTTCCATACTGCGTACCTCCGTTTCTTGAATTTTGGGGTGCAGCTCATCCTGCACAGCCAGGGCGATGAATTCGCTCATAGTCATTTCGTTTTGCTCCAGATACGCCTTTATCTCGGCATGGAGCGCGGCGTCGATCTTCACTGTGATGCCTTTGGTTTGTGATGTTGGCATTGCAAACCTCCCTGATTGAAAGTATAATAAAAGCGGCCTATAAGCCGCCCTGACCGCCTATTTTTTCAGCATCCTGCGCACAGCGCCCAGGATGAATTCTTCCATAGTCAATCCCTGTTTTTCGATGTGGGAAGCGATTTTGCTGTACAGTTCCTCGCTGATTTCAACGGAAATGTTTTCTTCCATACGCCCTCCTTTTACCAAAAATACATCGTGTAGCCCATATCGCCCCGCACCTCTGCCTGGGTGATTTCTTCCGGCTGGGCAAACTGCGTCATGCATTTTTCTGTCTCCGCGTCCGTCAGGGAGCTGAAACCCTCACCGTCATCGCCCACCATGAAAAACGGCCCGGCGATGATGGAATCGCCCACATGGCGGTTGCCTGCCATGTCCCTGAGTTTGGCTTCTTCGTTGCAGACGAGGACCGTACCGTCGCCCATGTAGACCGGCTGAAAATGGCCGTCCACGGCCTTTTGTATGGATTTGAAATCATCGCCCACCTCGCTGACGAAAGGTGCCCTCCCTGGCTCTACATAGACGATTTTCAGCAAATCGTCACGTTTTTGTGTCTCGGATTCGTCAAACCCAATTTCCAAAAAGCCGATGCTTTCGCAGAAGAACGCGCCCTCGTCTGTGACTACTACATCCGACACAGAGAGGGAGTGCCCCCGGTGGAGCGGGTGGCCCTCCGTGTTGAATTTGGCGAACACTTCCTCCAAATCCTTGCAGTCTACCTGGTCGCTGAACACTTCGTCGTAGATACTGGGGTCAATCGCGGGGGATCCCGTGTGCCGGACGATCCAATCCGAGTTCATGAATTTGCCGCCCTTAACATCCCGCTCCTGGTTGATCTGATAGATTTTCAGGTTCATATCATGCCTCCTATCATAGCCATTTCAATGTTTTTTCTATATGTAAATTCGTCCGACCGGGCCAGGAATTCTTCCTCCGTTAGCCCCAGGGCTGCCAGGGCTTCCTGGCACAGGCTGCGAAGCTGCTCATCGGTCACGCCGGGGCGCAGGAAGTCCTGGCCATAGTCTCCGAAATAATAGGTAAGCCGCTGACTTTCGGGAACAGCAAACTGTTCCTCGTAAGTAGCGGCTAGGTCTGTAAATAGGATTTTTTCTTGTATTGTCAAAGTTGCTGCTCCATTTCTCGCTGGTGGCCTGTGCTGCTGAGGCCATGCTATAGGCCGTCAGAGAACGATGCCCGTCTTTATTCCCTTTTCTGCTCGAACCGCAGCTTCATCTGCCGTGGGTACAAGTCTACCTCCGGCCTGCGCTTGCCTGTCCACTGCAAGCCGCCAGCCTGCCCTACGCATCTCCAGCCAGCGGCCCGGAGGCTGGCCCCGCTTTCGCTTTCCATATATATAGGTGACCAGCCGCTTGTAACCCAGGGCACGCGCCGCCCGCCACGCAGAGGCGTACAACATGGAGCAGGCGTTGCGGGCGCCATCTGTACAGAGCCTGTTAACTTCCAGCGTCCAGCCGTCGTCCAGATAACGGGAAACCGGCCTGCCCACAATGGCTACCCCCACGATCTTCTCCCCATCCGAACAGCCGATGGAGAATTTGTGGCCCGTTACCGGGCCGTGGTGGCGGTGGTGCTCTGCCACAAAAGCGTTTGCTTTTTTTAACGTCATGGGGACGATTTCAAGTCTCATATCCAATATGATTTTCCGCTGCTATTCACGTGACGGAAAAATCGACCACAATCAGGACAACCGATTCTGTGTGTGAAAAGGTGCGGTCCATTATGTCTGACTGTTTGATTCCGTTCTTTTCGAAGAAGAAGGCAATGATCATATCTTGATGAAGGGACAATAGACTGATGGCTATGTTCTACATAATATTGTGGCATATCGCCATGGTTGACTACTTGCCTAAAGGGTATCGAAGAAGTAGTGAATCTCTTTTGCAGAAGGGCATTACCCACATACCGTTCGTTTTGAAGAATACAGGAAACAGATGAGCGTCCCCATTTCTTGCTGCTATCTTGGCTATTTAATAGTGTGGCAATTTGTTGCATACCTATCCCAGAACTATATAAGTCGAATATCCTATTAACTGTTTTCGCATCGGAGTTGGGGATTAGCTTACCGTCCTTTAAATCAAATCCAAAAGGTGCCTTGCACCCCACAAATTGCCCAGTCTCCATCCGCATCTGATAACTGCGCCGCATATTTTGGGAAATAGACGTGCTTTCCTCCTGTGCGGCTAAGGCGAACATGGTAAGCTGCATTTCCCCAAGCATCTGGGACGTATCGATGCCCTGTTCCTCAAAAACAACGACCACGCCGAGCTCGCGAAGCTCCCGCGTGGTTTCTAAAAGTTCCAGTGTGTTCCGGGCGAATCGCGATACCGATTTCACCAGCACCCGCTTGATTATCCCGGCCCGGCAGTCCGCCAGCAGCCGCTTGAATTCGTCCCGCTTCTCTATGCTGGTGCCCGTGATTCCGGCGTCGGCGTAGATGTCCACCAGCTCCCACTCTGGGTTCTCGGCGATGAGCTGCGTATAATAGGCGATCTGGGCCTGGTAAGAGTTTATCTGATCTTTCGAGTCCGTGGAGACTCGGCAGTAAGCGGCCACGGTTTCTTTTCCTGGTAATATCACAGGGTCTATGCGCTGTACCTGGGCCATTCCGATGTCCTCCTTTTTTGAGTTTTGTGGTTTGCGTTAGCAAATCAAGGCGGAGCCGCAGAAGCAAAACTCTGTAGTTGAAAATTTATTTTCAACTTGGCCACACTCCCTTTGCCTCTACCATATCACATTCCGGCTCAAAAGCCTATCACGGATGTGCCCGAATGTACCCGCCGTCTGGTTGGATAATTTCGGCGTTGTACCTACATACCGTCTCGTATTCCTCCTGGCTGATGGCCCCCTGCTCCAGCAGGAACCGGAGAGCCCTGGATAAATAATAAAACTTGATATTATTCTTGACGTTCATTGTGCCAGCCCTCCCATCTCCATGCTGCTGTGCTCTTCATGCTCTTGAATGGGCAGGGTGCAGATGCCCTCGTTCACCGTGCAAATACCGATGCCGTTATCTGCCAGCTTCTGGGCGTGAGTGAGCAGGTGCATCGTATCCCGGCTGAGCCGTGACGCGGAAACCGTGACCAGGAAGTCAAAGCCATCCTGCTCCAGTCCCAGAGCGGCCAGCTTCTCCAGTTCGCCTTTGCTGCTGCCCACAGTCTTTGTGCAGCCTGTGACTTGCAGGCCCTGCTGGGCGCAGTAGTCCAGCAACCGCTGCTCCTGGTTGTCCAACAACTTCTTTGCTTCATGCTCATGACCGCTATCGATGCGGCAGTAGAGCCATGCCCGATTTGCCATGGTATATCCCCCTCCATAAAGTGATTTTCATTTTCATAACACACATACAGGGGCAGTCCTTGCGGGCTGTCCCCGTAGCGTCTATCATGAAATAGACCTGATTTTGACTTTCTGCCGTATTTGCCACGCGCCCCCGGCGAGGGCCTTTCAGCCCTGGGAGTGTATCAGGCGGACGTCAGCGTAACGCCCTCATGGTAATCTCAACCCCGCGCGGTTCTCGCCCGACCGTCCCCATTGCGATGTCTGTGGCTGGACGGAAGTTCTCTGCCCCCTGCTTGTCCTGGCCCCGTTGGGTGCTGCCCATCGGTGCGGCCCTGCGGCCTGCTGGCTCGAAGTCAGGGGGTGATGTACCTGGTACACTGTGTATTTGGTTGTCAATGTGCGGTAAAGAGGCTTATTTTCCCCTTCACCTCTATTGGCAGTGGGAAGGGCGTTTTCACACCCCCCTTTTCAAAAATTTTCGAACTTTTTTCACATGACGGGATAGAACCTGCTGTGCAATGCCCAAAAACTCAGCCGCCTCTCGGTGATTCATATCTGCGAAAAGAAGAACAAGCACTTCCCTATCCCGTTCTGTGAGCCGTTGGGACATTCCCGGAGATAAATCATCCAAGACAGAATCCAAATCTTGAAAATAGCTGTCAGTGGTACCGGCCCACTCGATCAAGCCTGGATACTCCTTGGACTGCTCCAGAACGATATGTATCTTGTATATCCTTTCGCGCCGGAATTGTTCTTCCTCATACTCGCGCATCGCGGTGATCTGCTCATCGCTCATCCCAGCGGCACGGTATTTCTTTTCGTTTTCCTGCATTCTTTCTTCAAACTTTTTCCGTTCTTGACGGTAATTGAATCCCATAAGGGGATACCTCCAATCTGATTTTGGTGTTAGGTAGTCAAAATCAGATCAGAGGGCGGGCCTCGGCAGCGGGGCATAGCCCTGCCGCCACAGCCAAAACATAGAATGCATGGCAATAAAGAAAGAGCCTGCATGCAATATCCGGTTGTATCCGGATAATACAAGCAAGCTCTTTGGCTTATTAAAAGGTATATTCTTTTTTTACTCTTTGCAATTCCGCAGATTACCCCCTTGCGGCAAACCAGGCTCCCCTGTTCAATTTTGTTTGCCGCCTGCTGCCAGCTTTTGGGGTGCATCATGCGGGATGGGGCCATGTTGCGGGAAAGCCCGCCTCAGTGTCTGCATGGCGGCCATCCCCTTATTCCTTTTGCGGCTTATGGACAAAAAGGCAGGGGAATTGCAAGGCCGCAGCCAGGATCAGCCCGGCCCCTACCGGGACAGCTATCTGCGGGCAGTCCAGGCAGGCCAGCAGGCCGCACACCGCTACGGTGGCCCCTGCCAATGCAGCCGCGATTTTTTTGAACACTTTCTTTTCTGCCTGTGTCAGCCTGCGGCCCTCTGAATCAATCGGGCTGAATTTTACAACCATAGCGAAGGATACTAAAAGGGCAGCCGTAAACCAGCCATACTCCCCGGTGCGCAGGACCGCGCGTACCCACAACAGGAAAGCCGTGAGTAAGGCGGTGGACGTCAGGAGGCACAGCCCTGGGGATCGGAAATGGAATCCCCCGCAGAATTTCCGAATCAGCATGAAAGGGAAGATCAGCAGGAAACCCTCCGCAGACATATGGAGGATGCCGCCGACGACAAGTACCAAGGCCATAGGCGCCATGCTGAAAAGCACACTGTAAACCCCATATTCATATAATTCCCTGTCTTGGGCAGGAATGGCCCCTGCACGCAGGAGCCATTCCGCTGTTTTCATGGATATCCGCCGGATCATTTGATCTTGCTGAACCGGGACAGGCTGGCAGGGGCTTTTGGCTGGTAGACCATGCAGGACGAGGCGGAGTTTGCCCCCACGAATAGTACGGCTGTCAGGAAAGCCGCAGCGTAGGAAAGGATTTTTGAAGTATAGAAGTTGAGTTTGGACATTTAGAAACCTCCTTTAATATATCAGTTTTATCTAGTCTACAATATTTTTTACCCCTTTTCTACCCTTTGGATGCAAACGGTATTAAAACCGGGTTAAATGGTCAAAAACAGCCTTTTTTATTCTGAAATGACAATTTTTACAGAATAATTCGCTCTTATTTCAAAATTTCTTCACCGAATTACAATTGATAAAGAATTATTCGGTTTTATTTTGTTTACTATTATCCCAACTCATGATAGCATGTAACAGTCGGTCGGGAGGTGGCGGATCATGGAGCTGGACGCTGTTGAAATGGGGAGGCGGATCGCCCAAAGGCGCAAGTCTTTCCAGCTTAAACAAAAGGAACTTGCGGAGAAGCTGGGTGTCAGCAACAACCACTTGTCCGGCATCGAACTGGGAAAAACCTCCCCCAGCCTGGAGGTATTTATCCGCATATGTACAGAACTGGATGTGACGCCGGATTATCTGCTGGAGGGTACCATGCATTCCAACAATGTCCCTCAAAGCATCATGGGGCACCTGCGTCTTTGCAGTGAAAAGAATGTAGCGTTGATTGCGGCTATTACCCGGTTTTTGGCAAATTATGAGGAGGGACAGCCTTGAGGGCTTCCCTCCCTTTTCATTAACAATTGTAAATTTGGATGAGGAGGCGGCGTGGTTGCGTATCGTATTCTGTGACGATGATCCCCGGATCGTGGCGCAATTAGAGGGCATCCTGCGGGAATTTTTTCGGGCAGGGCACTTGGAGCAGCCGGAATATTCCTCCTATACCACCGGTGAAGCCCTGCTGGAACACGAAAAGAAGGTGGACATCGCTTTCCTGGACGTAGAGATGCCCGGCCTCAGTGGTATCCACACAGGGGCCAGGCTGCAGAAGCGTAACCCCCATATTAAAGTTTTTATCGTCACCTCTTATGGGGATTATTTGGACGAGGCTATGAAATTCCATGTGTTCCGGTACCTTACAAAGCCCTTGGACAAGGCCCGGATTTTTCGGAACATGAAGGACGCCCTGTTCCAGCTTGGCCTGGACGCGAAGCCCGTCCTTATTGAGACCGCTGGGGAGGTAGTTACGCGGTATGCGGATGACATCGTGATGGTGGAAAGTGCCGGGAAGGGGAGCCGTGTCCATACCGTTGGGGCCGCCTATCGTTCCCTACAGCCTATGAAGCATTGGCAGAAGCTGCTGGAGGCCGGCAGCTTCTATCAGACCCATCGCGGTTTCATTGTAAACATGAAATATGTACACAGCTTTTCTTCCGGTTCCATTACCCTTCGTGTCCCCGATGGCGGCAGCCATACCGCCTACCTATCCCGACGCAGGTACACAGATTTTAAGAACGCCTATATGCTGTATGTGGAGGCGATGTGGTAATGGCAGGCCAACTGGTATCCCTCGGTGTTTACATAGTAGAAGCCCTGACCGCATGGCAGTATTTCTCCCCGCAGTTCCCTTTAAAGGGGAAAGCCTGGCAAGCCGCCTTGGGGCTGGCGGCGGCATATGGGCTGGCCTGGATGCTGTTTGCCCCCTCACGCATGTGGTCGAACACATTGCTTTTTGCACTGGCAAACCTCCTGCCCCTATGCCTTTTCTTTTCCTGCCCTTGGAAAGCCGCGCTATTCCATTCTGCGGTGCTCACGTGCCTGATGGTCGTATCAGAACTCATTGTGGAAATTCCCTTGGGCGCGCTGCTGGGCGGCTTTGAGAAATATCAGACCAGCTTCCTTGTTTTCTCTGTACTGTCTGTGTTCAGTAAACTGTTATATTTCATCCTGACAAAGCTGTGCTTGCTTTTCGTCAGGGGCAAGGGTACAGGCGGCCCCCCTATCGGCGCCACAGCCCTGCTGTTGGGAAGCTTCTCTGCTGTAAGCGTCTTTATCCTGCTGGTGTTGATTTACACAGCCACGCTGGTGGAGCTGCCTTTGGAACTGGAGGCTTCCATTTTGATCGGGGCGTTCCTGCTGCTTTTTTCCAACCTCCTGGTATTTGCCGCCCACCACTATAGCCAGCGGATCAACCAGCAAAACCTTTCCTTACAGCTTATGCTGCAAAAGGAGCGGGCCGAGGAGGCATACTTTTCCGCTTTGGAGGAACAGTATGAACAGCAGCGCATCCTGATCCACGACATCCGCCATCATCTGGAGGCCATCCTGGGGCTGGCCAAGGGGGAGCCCTACCAGGTGGTGAGCGAGTATGTGTCAGATCTGAAGCGGTCCCCTGCCCTGCAAAACCGTGTACGCATCTGCGGGAACCCTACGCTTGATGTGATTTTGTGCCGGTACCGTGAAGTCTGCCAGGCAAAGGGGATCGGGTTCTCCCTGGACGCAAGGTGCCAGGGGGTAGGGAAAATGGCGCCCAGCGATATCACGGCTTTGTTCGGCAACCTTTTGGAAAACGCGGTAGAGGCAGCGATGGGGCAGGGACTGCCCTGCATAGAGCTGCTGGTAGATTCACGGGCCAGCCATTCCCTGCGGATCTCCCTGGTCAATTCCTGCACCGCGCCGCCTGCCATGGATAAAGCGGGCGGGATGCTGACGCAAAAAGCCGACAAAGGGAAGCACGGCCTGGGGCTGAAAAGCGTGCAGGCTGTCATAAAAAAGTACAACGGGCAGATGCAGCAGTATTTTGAGGAAAGCACGCAAACATTCCATACCTTAATATTGTTCCCATAATAAAAATAAGCCGGGGCAGATGCAGATCAAGGCGTCTGCTCCGGTTTGGTTTTGGAAGTAACTTCCGGTTGACTTTTGGGAACAACCGTTCTATAATTAAAGTGAATAAGAACTTGCGTTCGACTAAGGGGGCGGTACTCATGGGTCAATACATCTGCATTGACCTGAAATAGTTTCTACGCCAGCGTAGAGTGTGTGGATAGGGGCCTAGACCCCCTCACCACAAACTTGGTCGTGGCGGACGAATCCCGCACAGACGGGACCATCTGCCTAGCTGTGTCACCTTCGCTGAAAGCCTACGGCATCTCCGGGCGGGCGCGGTTGTTTGAGGTCAAACAAAGGGTGCAGGGCATTAAGGAGAGTACAGGCAAAGAAATCCAGTATATTATCGCGCCGCCCCGGATGCAGCGGTATTTAGACGTGTCTACTGATATTTACGGGGTGTATTTGAAATATGTTGCGCCGGAAAGCTGCCATGTCTACTCGATAGATGAAATTTTTATTGATGTAACAGAATACCTATCATTATATGAAATGACCGCCCACGACCTGGCCATGACCATCATCCGGGATATTCTGGCCACCACCGGCATAACGGCCACGGCAGGCATCGGCACCAATTTGTACTTGGCAAAAATTGCCATGGATATAGAGGCGAAGCACGTCCCCGCCGACAAGGATGGTGTGCGTATCGCGGAATTGGACGAGATGTCTTTCCGAAAAAAGCTGTGGGGGCATAAGCCCCTTACAGACTTCTGGATGATAGCGGAGGGCACCACAAAACGGCTGGAGAAATTCGGCGTACACACCATGGGCGATCTTGCCAAACTGAGCCTTACCCATGAGGATCTGCTTTTCCATGAGTTTGGCGTGGACGCGGAAATACTTGTGGATCACGCATGGGGCCTTGAGCCTTGCCGGATGGAGCATATCAAGGCATATAAAAGCGACACAAAATCCTTCACTAGCGGGCAGGCCCTCAAGTGCGGGTATGACTATGAAAAGACGAAACTTGTGATTAAGGAAATGACAGAGGAGGTCATCCGCCGCCTGATTGCCACGGACATGGTGGCCGAGGGCATCCACCTGCATATCAGCTACGATTGGAGATGTACGGCGGACGGCACCTACTCCGGGCCAACGCAGGTCAATTATTATGGCAAGAAAGCGCCCGTTTCGGCGCGGGGCACCACCAAGCTGGGGGGGCCGACTGCCTGCCCGTCGCACATTATGAAGGCCACCATGGAGCTTTTTGAGAAAATCATCGAACCGAAGCTGTCCTCCCGCAAGTTGTATGTCACGGCCATCCGGCTGTCCAACCGGGCAGACGTGCCGCCCCAGCTTGGCTTCTTCGTGGATACCTCGGCAGAGGACAGGGAAATTGCGCTGGTCAAAGCCATGCTTCGGGTGCAGGACCGGTTCGGCAAAAGCGCGGTTTTCAAGTGCTATGATTTGCTGGATGGGGCCACAACTTTGGAGCGGAACGAGCAGATCGGGGGACACAAAGCAAATGGGTAAATATGATGATATTTTGCATATGGAGCGGCCCGTCTCCAAGCATCCGAAGATGGATTTGACGAATCGGGCCAAACAATTTGCGCCGTTCTCGGCTTTATCAGGAATTCATGATAAAGCCGATTATCCGCAAAAAAAGTTATCATGAAATACCCAAAATACCGTAGAAAGCCTGTCGCTTTCAATTGAGATTTCATGATAACAATTTCTGCTATTTAAGCCCGCAAAGCTGTTTGAGCAGCAGTTTGTCATTGACCGTATATCGTGTTGCCTCCAGATGGGATTTAAGTGGTGAATCGGCGGGAACAGCCTGCTCAATGGCTCGTCTCTTAATTTCCGTGTCCGCATGGGCATAGATTAAGGTGGTCTCTATATTGGCATGTCCCAGCCATTGAGAAATCAGAGATAGATCCACACCATTTCTGTATAGCGACATAGCAAGGGAATGACGAAAGAGATGTGGATGCACATTTTCCGGAACCTCAAGGCAGCCCTCTCGCGCCTGGTTTCCGTATTTGCGCAATAAGTACCGGACGTTGTCCGCTGTCATCTGTTTTCTGCGCCCATTTTGGATAGTATAGAAAAGATATTCGCGTGAATAGGGGACGCGGTCATAGTGGAACATATCCAAATAGTATTTTAGATGTTTTGCCGTATCATCGCGCAATGGGATGGCACGCACTTTGGAGCCCTTTCCGCATACTGTCAAACTAGAGGTCGACGATACAATCAGGTCACAAAGCTTGATATCTATCAGTTCCTGTACACGAACACCTGTCCGGTATAAAAGCAGCATCAAAAATGCATTCCTTTTACCCATAAGAGTGGACGTGTCCGGCTGTTGTAAAATGGCATTAACTGCTGTTTCACTCATATGCTCCACCAATGGTTTTGTCTGTCTGGCCGACTTGACCTTCTGCACTTCATTAAAGTGCTTTACATTTGCTATGTCCTCTCTGGCTGCATAGCGGAAAAATGCGCGTATGCAGTGAAGCCGGTGATTCCTTGTCGAAACACTGCAATGGCGTTCTTCCTCCAGATAAAGCAAAAAGGCAGAAAGCGCACCTCTGTCTATGTCATCAAAGGTGATTTCATTAAACGGGATTCCCTTTGCCATCTCAAGATAGTCTAGAAACAATTCCAAAGCTTTCCTGTAAGAACGGGTCGTATTTGGGCTGCATTTTTGTTCTTTGGGTAATGAGATAAGAAGGAAATCATGCACCATAGAGAAGAAGTCATTCATCGGTTCCATACTTCCTCCCCTAATCTGGCAGATTCGATTTGTTCCCAGTTGACGTTAGCAGAGGCAAGCAGCCTTTCCGGCAGGATGTGTACATAGTACAACGTATCGCGGAAATCCTCATGTCCCATATACGCCCGCAGATACGGCAGCTGTGCATAGAGGTTTTTGCCTTCATCCAGCCAGTTATGCAAAACAGTCGATGCAAACTGATGGCGGAGGTCATATGGTCTTAACCGGGGCAGCAAAGACGGTTCTACATCAGGGTTGGCATCTTTCCAGCATTTACAGACCAGATCCACCAGTTGCTCTTTGGTAATGGGGTTGCCGTTAGTATGGATAAAGAATTCTTCCGTTGTTCTACAAAGCGGGTTCCGCCTGCCATCGTACTCCTTAAGAAGGGTAAGCATATCATTTGACGCCATAACAATTCGGTCTTTGCTGAGCTTGGATTTGGATATGAATATCTCTCCAGTGTCAAAATCAATGTGGGAGCGTTTGAGGTTCCGTACTTCAGTAGGTCTTAACCCACAAGTGTACAATAGGCGAAGGAGCATGCCTGCTGTTTCTGCGAAGAAAGGGTCTCTTGGCTTTTCCAGATAGTCTGCCGCAGTGAAGAATGCGGCCAGTTCGCTGTCAGTAAGTAGATTGGGCTGAAAAGAACGTACATCCTTACAAAAGCTTTCTGCAAGGATATATGCGCCGCCACCAAGATATTTCGCAAAACCTCGAATAGCAGCTTGCTTATTGCTTATAGCTTTTCCCCCAGACTTGATTTCGGATTTAAGCCATCCATGCACTAATTGCCGTGTCAAATCTACCTCATTCGGGTAGAAAGTGTGGCAGTATTCGTCAAACAGCAGCAGACAGCGATGATGGGAGTATGAAAACCCCAGGGATTCCCGGAAAGCGACATACTCATGCAGTTTATCTTTGAACTGGCTTTGAAAACCCTTCATTCCCCATCCCTCCTTTTCGGGAGTTTGGAAAAATCAAGCGCACACTGTTTCAAGTGGGCACTGTCCAAAGATATGTACTGTTTGGTTGCGGAAAGGTCGGAATGGCCAAGAACTTGCGCAACCGTTGAAACCGGGATACCGGCAATAACCAGATTTGTTCCCACCGCACGGCGGAGGCCATGAGAGGGACAAGGTGGCAATCCTATCTTTTTACGAGTAGCGTTAAAAGCACTATATAGACCTCTGCTTGTAAATGCAACGTGGGGTGATTTGGCAGTTAAGAAAATATTGGGAAGCGCAGAATCTGGCCTCCCATGCAAAATGTAGTCTTGGATGGCTTGTCCTACGTCAGTAGTTAGTGGCAAAGCCAGCATATTTTCTGTTTTGCTTTGCCGGACATGGATCTCCCCATTCACCCAGTCAATATCTGAAAACGTAAGCTTCTGAATGTCGATACCCCGTAGGCCGGTCACAGCAGCCAAGAGAATCATGGCGTAATTTCTCTTCCCTGTAGCGGTATTTCTGTCAATACTGGATAAAACTGCAGCGATTTCATCATTGGGAACCGGCTTTTGAATGCGGTGCATAGGTGGTGTGGTAAAAGAAAGAATGTCGGTATAATCGCTGTTCAAAAGCCCCTCTTTGTACAAAAACAAATGCAGATGCTTCAAATTACGCCGTATCGTATTCAAACTGCTGGGCAGCATCCGGTCGGCGCAACAGAGGATATATCTTCTTACAACATTCTCATCCAAAAGAGACAGAGTTTCAATCCCGTTTTCGTGGAGCCAGCGAAAATAGGTATGCGTGGCATAGATAACATTTCGCCTCACTCCCTCAGTCCAAGCCGTGTTGTGCTTGAGACGCTCCAGGATTTTTTGATAGTACCCGGACAAAAGGATAGGGCACAAGCGTTTCCCAGGTGAAACCGTACCTTGCTCGGCGTATTCCTTTATATAAGCCATCGCATTGAGGAAAGCTATCATCCTTCCTCGCCCCATTCTACCACTTATGTGTCGATGAGTGATCTCGAGTTCATATTCCTTTGCTAACTCGGAGTCATAGCAAGTCGCACCATGGCTTCGAAACCATCTTTCAATATAATTGAAACATACTTGCTTGAAGTACAAGGAATTGTCCTTGTACCCTCTGGTGTCTAAAACCTTTAAAATCTCCTGCACACTCTCAGCAACCGTAACTTTTTCCATAATGGGCCTCCTATAATAGTTTCATATACTAAATCTGTGAATCTATTATAAAGGAAGGCTCTTTTTTTGAAAAGCGTCAGGATGTTTTTCCCTAATCGAAAAGTAGAGAGCCAGTATGTCTACAAAATAACAGATTTCATGGCGGAGTTGTGGGTACCACTCAGAATAGACTCGGGAATATCGATGAAGGGAGCAAGAATAACGTAAAAGGCCCGTGACAAATGTGAGCCTTCTGTTTTGTCTTTACTTTCAACATATAAAGATTACTGTTTCCCGTATTTGGAATCAAATACGTTTTGGGCATAATTCAGACAATACGCAATTTCATCATTATCGGGATACTTGGCTGCAAGGGCTTTTATCTGATTGATAGTACTTAGAGCTTTCTGTTTATCCTGCTTAGCGCTCAAATTGAACAGGCCCCTGGCGAACGCTGTCGCAATGTCCTGCACACCCGAGTATTCATCTGCAAGGCGTTCCAAACGTTTTACAGTTTCAGAAGCCCCCTGTTCATCTTGAATACAGCTCAAATTGAACAGGCCCCTGGTGAACTCTATCGCAATATCCTGCACGCCGGGATATTCACCTGTAAGGCGTTCCAGACGGTTTACAGTTTCAGAGGTTCCCTGTTCATCCTGAATACAGCTCAAATTGAACAGGCCCCTGGCGAACGCTATCGCAATACCCTGCACGCCGGGATATTCACCTGTAAGGCGTTCCAGACGGTTTACAGCTTCAGAGGCTCCCTGTTCATCCTGAATACAGCTCAAATTGGCCAGGCCCTTGGCAAACGCTATCGCAATATCCTGCACGCCAGGATGCCTTTTTATAAGGCATTCCAAGTGTTTTACAGTTTCAGAGACCCCTTGCTTATCCTGTTTCCTGCTCAAATTGAACAGGCCCTTGGCGAACTCAATCGCGATATCCAGCACGCCGGGATATTCATCTGTAAGGCGTTCCAAACGTTTTACAGTTTCAGAAACCCCCTCTCCATCCTGAATACAGCTCAAATTGAACAGGCCCTTGGCGAACTCTATCGCAATATCCTGCACACCGGGATATTCATCTGTAAGGCGTTCCAGACGGTTTACAGTTTCCAAAACTCCCTGTTCATCCTGATCACAACTCAAATTGACCAGACCATTGGCGAATTCTGTCGCAATATCCTGTACGCCGGGATATTCATCTGTAAGGCGTTCCAGACGTTTTACAGCTTCCAAAGCCCTCTGTTCATCCTGATCACAACTCAAATTGACCAGACCCTTGGCGAACTCTGTCGCAATATCCTGTACGCTGGGATATTCATCTGTAAGGCGTTCCAGACGTTTTACAGTTTCCAAAGCCCTCTGTTCATCCTGATCACAACTCAAATTGAACAGGCCCGTGGCGAACTCTGTCGCAATATCCTGTACGCCGGGATATTTATCTGTAAGGCGTTCCAGACGTTTTACAGTTTCCAAAGCCCTCTGTTCATCCTGATCACAACTCAAATTGACTAGGCCCCTGGCAAGAGCCTCCACAATAGCCATATTTTTAGGGTAGTTATGCGCAATCGCTTCCAGTATTTCTGTCTGCCGTTTACTTTCCTCCACTATGCTGCAAAAAGCTGTAGAATTTGCCAAAAGGCATGCATACCATAATGCTGCTTCCTCTGATATGGGAACATACTCTGACAGAAGAAGTTCCCAGTGTTTTGGGCTTTCGTTTAATAAATAGCCATAGTCACTAATTAGCATCTCAAAAAACACAGTCGCAGGTAAAGGCTTTTCCCATACAGCCGTAAGGAAGTCCTGGCTTTTCTCCGGGTGCTCCAGCAACCAGGTGTACACTGCGTATTCCCCTATCAAATCCGGGCGCAGGGCCGGCACCTGCCCATTTGCCGCAAGCCCTATCTGCTCCAGCATATCCTCTGGGGAATCAGCAGAACCTACGGTTTCCTCTTTCATTTCAATAACCACCCAGGCTTCGGGGCAAAGCAGCTTCAAATCCTGTAAGGAAGCATTCTGAAGCACGGTTGCCGTGTACTGTAGCCACAGGCAGGCATTCCAAAGCTTCTTATCTATTCCCCCCAGCACCTGCTTTATATTGAATTTCAGCCGTCTTTCCTCCCGCTCCTTTATGTAATTCAAAACGTCATTCCTATCCCACCGCTCCGGATTCTGCCCATTTATATACGCATCCGTCAAAAACAGGGCATACAGCGGGCGGCACAGTTCCGGGTCTATGGTTTTAAGCTTTTGGAGCAGGGCCTGTTTCTGGCTGTCAGGCAGGCTGGTGCCCGGTCTGACAGCCAGAGCGTAATCTCCCATGACATCCAACAGATCTTCGTCCGGCAGGGACTGCAGTGCCAGGAATGATTCACGAAAGCAGGCATCCCGCAATTCTTTTGTGTGGCGGACGTCCTCATATAGCTGCTCCGTCCATCCAAACCCGTCTAGCTTCTCCCCCGTGTTCCGCTCCACTAGCAGAACCCGGATAGGAAGGCTGCGGGGATATTCCCTGAGAAGGGCCATCCATTTTCCAATAGCCCTTGCGTGTTCCTGCACGTAGTCCGCAACCAGCAGTGTTTTCCCTGAAAGGTTTTCCGTCAGCCGGGGCAAGTCCTCATAATCCTCCGTTCCCAGATACCGCACGTCCCAGTCTAAAGAAGCTTGCTTTTTAAGCTCATAGGCCAGCCGGCTTTTTCCTGCCCCGCCCGGCCCTGTAACCGCCCACCATCGGAACGCAATATCCGGCTCCCCCAGAAACGCCTGGAGTTCTTCCAGTTCCCGTTTTCGGCCTGTAAAGGGGATGATTTCCGCTTTGTAGGAGAATCGTTCCGACATATTGATGGACTTTAACGCTCCTACATGAACCGGGAGCGCATGATAAGCGTCAGGGTTGGTTTCTTCCAGCAGGTGTTCCAGTATCACTCGGACTGCTTCATGGCGGTTGTTTTCATATACGATAGCCCGGATGTGCCTCTCACCTAACTGCTTAATTTTTTCATCCCGCTCGGCCCTTTTACAGTTGATAATCGTGTAGTAATAGCAGCCAGGTTTGATTATCTCCTGCAGCAGTTCCATGGTGCGGTCATCCTTGAGGCTACACCCTAAGAAGAGCATCATCCTATTTTTAAAGCAGAATTTTAATTCTTCTACTAAAGGGCTACCTATTCCATAGTGCCTGTCATACTGTTCTTTTGTAAACACAATTTTGCTGTATTCAACTAGCCCGCCAGTTATGGAGCCATGAAGCTTCAGCAGGCCACTGGTTCCATCTTCGCGAAGCAGTCCACTGAGCAGTTCCGGGTGGCCTGGGAAAAGAGGACAGTCAAAGGGATGCCCGCATTCCCTGTATATGGTTTCCAACGTTTCATCAAAATTTGTGGTCAACACAAGTCCAGGAAACAGAAAGGGTAACAGGGCGATTGGCTCTTTTCGGAGCTGCTCCCGTTTGGCGTCCAGCTTGTCCCCTGAAAAGAGGCCGACTATGTCATGGGCAAGGTTTGCCGGCGTCCGCAGCTCCTCCAGCTTTTGGGCTGCGTCCATATAGTGTTCTTCCTTAATCAGTGCATCTACTTCCTGCTTATTCTTCGTATTTGTCAGTTTTTGGGCAAGAGCCTTAAGTGCCTTAGACCATGAACAGTAAGCAAACTGGGTCAGCCCGGCCCCGACAAAGGGAACCAGCTTGGATAAAGACCGCTTGATTTCATTATATACATTTATGTTATCCGGATGGTACGCCATGATTTCTTCAAAAGAATATAACAAAATAGACCCCTCCATTTACCTTTTTACCAATATATCATGAATTATACGATTTTGCAATAGGTTTAGAGAGTCTAAAAATATAACTGATAAATTCGTCTCTGGTAAACTACCTAGAAAAAGTTTGATTATGTTATCAGAAAATCTTAACTGGAGGAGATAGGTTTTCTATGCCATTCTGCGGGTTTCATGATAACTTTTTTTGCGGATAATCAGCATTGAGAGGTTTCGATATCGCCGTTCTGACAAAGGAAAAAGAAAACGCCCTCATAGAGAGGGCGTGGCTGTCGGAGGATATGCAGGAGGTCTTGGAACGCAGGCTGTGCCAGATCAGCGCGGGGGACAGGGTGACAGTCACCTACTTCTGCCTGCGGAAAGCCATCGGGGACTATGAGATAGGCGAGTATGTGACGGAAACGGACATAGTAGAGGAAGTGGACGAGCTGGCCCAGGCCCTGGTGCTGTCGGGCACGTTCATCCCTTTTACGGACATTTACGATTTGCAGGGGGATTTCAGCCATGCTAACGGAGAGCAGACGGAAACAATACGTTGAGGTTTTAGCCACCCATTATGTGGACGGGGAAGTGCGGCCCCGGACGATCCACATCCCCCTGGTAGGTGAGTTCGACATAGAGGAAGTGAAGCGGGTGGGGCTGACAAAAGACCATACTACCCATGAAATCGCCAAGCAGTACACGGTTGTGGTAAAAGGCAAGGAAACGCATTTATTTGAGGACAGCGGCCGGTGGTTTGTGCTGATGAGGACATGAAGGAAGGGTAGCGCTTATGCGCTGCCCTTCCTCTTTTAGATAGATATGTGATTTCTTGTACTCATGTCAAATTTGGCTTACTTCCCCATATCCCGATACAGGAAAGTCACCATCTGCACGCGGGTGCAGGCATCGTTGGGGGCAAAGGTAGTATCACCGGTGCCGTTGGTGATGCCCTCGTTTACTGCCCACTGCACAGCAGTCTTGTAGAAAGCGTCGGCGGGCACATCGGCAAAATTGTTGCTGCCGGTGGCCGCAGGCTCGCTGTGGTTGCGGTGCAGGAAGGTCACCATCTGGCCGCGGGTGCAGGGGGCGTAGGGGTCAAAGGTCGTGTCGCTGGTGCCCTTGGTGATGCCCTTGCTTACGGCCCACTGGACAGCCTTCTGGATCTCGGCATCGTTGGGAACGTCGGTAAAGGCGTTTGTGCCGGTCACAGTGGGGCTGCCCGCCGCGCGGTAGAGGAACACGACCATCTGGGCGCGGGTGCAGGGGTTGTAGGGGCTGAAGGTGCTGTAGGCAACTGTGTCGGTGCCCAGGGTGATGCCCTTTTCTACAGCCCACTTGATGGCTGTGCCGTACTCGGCAATGTCGGTGGGTACGTCTTTGAACAGGTTGTAAATATGGCTGATTGTGGCGCTCACGCTCACGCTGCCCTTGGGCATGGTGAAGCTGTAGGTGCCGTCGGCGTTCTTGGTGGCAACAACGTTGCCGTTTTCGCCCTTGACGGTGATGCCGGTCACGATGTAGTAGGGCGCGTCGGTCTTGACGGTCACAGTTACCTTGTCGCCTTCTTTGGCGCTGCTGGGGGTGGTGGTCACGGTGCCGTTAGCGGGCTTGGTGACCGTAATGTTGCCGCTGGTGCCGGAGGAGCCGCCGCTGGAACCGCCAGTGGAGCCGCTACCCTTGGAAGTAAAGGTGTATGTTATACTGCCATCTCCATTGTCTACAGTTGACATTTTTACAGAAGAACCAGCAGTAATAGCAGCTGTAAAGGTTTCCCCGTCCTTGCTCTTGACAGTAAATGTCATAGCAGTATTGACAGTGGCGGGCAAATTGTCCGCCAACAATACAATAGTCCCGCCGTTGACATTGGCAATGGCATCTTCAAGGGTTGCAAACTTTGTGCCGTTTACTTCGGCAACCGGGGTCGTGGCAGAAGGTATAGTGAATTCGCTGAACCCGTGCTGGCTTGTGAAAGAAAGCATGTTACTGGTCACTGTGCCATCATAGTAGTAATTCTGGCCCGTAGTCTTTTTGTGTTCTACCGTATAGGTTCCATTACTCAGGAACCCGGCAGGCAATGTTAAACTCACATCCGTAGGGCTATCGATGGTGATTTCCTCATCGCTGAGTTCAACAGTGTTAGCTGTGGCAACATTGGTTTTCTCTTCGTCCAGTATGACAATGCTATTTGCTTCGGATTCAAGGTTCTTCACAGTTGCAATTGTTTTAGCCCTCGGCTGGATATCCAGCGTAACAGAACCGGTAGTTCCATTCTCACTGACTGCATCCGTGATAGAAATATCCATGTAAGTGAGTACCGCAATGTTTACACCCTCTGCAGTATCGACATTCGTCACTTCGCTGTTTGTAATGCCGCTGGCTTGCAGCGCAGTCAGGCCTGTTGCGCCGGTCTCCTTAGACTTTGCAGCCTCTTTAGCGGCGGCGGCCTGCATAACAGTGTTGTCAAAAGTTACAGCGTCCGATTTTGCCAGTTCCGTTTTTACACTATTAGCCAAAGTAGCGTTGTCACCCGTAATGGTATCAGGCACATCCTGTACTGCCGGGGCGCCAACCATACCGGTGGCTTCTGAGTCTGTCTCGAACTCAACGGAAATGGTTACGTCCGCGTTCACGGTAGTCTTATAAGTGCCGTCAGCCGCCGCTTCCAACTCCGTCTCTCCGGCCTTGACCGCTTTGATCTTAAAATACTCTTCCGGTGTTGCGGTGATGGTCAATTCTGTGCCCTTTGCAACGGGAGTGCCCGCAGCGCTAACTTTTTGACCATTGGCCTCAACAGACAGGCTGCCAGTAAGGGGGGCCTCATATTTTACGAGATGGCCCTCTGTCACATCGAAATCAAGCTTGTATGCTTTGTAGGTATAGCCGCCGTTTTCCTGGGGGTTGCGCTCCACCAGATAGGGGGTCTTGCCTTCATATTTTGTTGTATCGGCAAGGTTATACCACTGGAATACATAGCCATTCTCATGTGCACGCCAGCCATACTCGGAATAGCCCGCAACGCCTTGACCTGCCCAGTCCTTTTCTTTGAATACTCCTGCAATTTCAGAAAAGTCTGTCTTGTCGGTCACAAAGGCAAAATACGAGCTTCCAGTCCCGTCTTTTCCTTCGCCCTCACCTGGCGTAGTGATTTTGACACCAATGCCTACCCAAAGGCCAGAAACCTGCGGGTTTGCATTATTGGAATGTTTCAGCAGGGCGGGGTGTGTCACGGCAACCTTATAGGCCGTAACATCTTCTTCGGTAATGGTTGAGTCTTCCTCATACGCAACTTCATATCCGTCAATATTAAGTAAATTCGACGGATATTTATTGGTGGTATCTCCCAAAGGCGCACGGATAACATCCGGTTCCTCTGCCGCCAAAGCCGTCATGGGCACCAAAGACAGCACCATCATAACAGCAAGCAGGGCCGCTAAAATTTTCTTGCTCATTTGATTTCATACCTCCTAAAATGAATTGGTCGGTCTCGGTTGTAAACGTTCAGTTATCTGTCTCCTTCCTCTCGAATTTGCTTATGTAAAGCGCATGGCCTTTACGTCCCGCGCATAAGCACTAGCCTTGTTCCCGCAGCTTTTTCAAATAGCGGTAAAAGGTGGCGGAGGTCAAGCCGCTCTGTCGGATAGCCTCCAGGCGGGAAATCTCGCCCATGTGCCAAGCCTCGACTATTCTCTTGAAATTCTTTGGCACAGCGGCCTTGGGCCTGCCAAACTGCACTCCCTGGGCCTTGGCCTGGGCGATGCCCTTTTTCTGCAGCTCCTTGCGCTGGCGGCAGTTTCCCCGGGCAGCGGTGGACAGCACTTGCAGCGTGTAAAAATCCAGCCCCTGCACGGTTTCCGGGTCTGTGGTGAGCATAGGGCAATAGCGCAAAAGCTCCTCATATTCTGCAAGTAAATCCATGCGCTGCGCAGCCTCCGCCACAGCCAACACCTCCTTCATCCGGGTGGCTATCAAGTTGTGTACTTTTTGATTCAGCCCTGCCTTTGCCGTAACGGCAAAAATTTTTTGTGAAATAGTTCATCAATCATACTCCAGCTCTTGCATTTTCAGGGAAAATGTGGTATTCTACAGATGAAAAAGTGGCTATCAAAAAGTACACCTTTTGATAGCCACTAACCTTTTTTCTGTATCAGCCTGTAGTCCCGCACCCGGCGGTAAAACGTGGCTTCAGCCACGCCGCACTGGCCCAGCGCTTCCTGGATGGTGATTTTTCCGGACTCCCACGCTTTCACGATTTGCTCAAAATTATCGGGCATTTCTATTTCCCGCCGCCCAAAATGTACCCCCCGGGCTTTTGCCGCCGCAATGCCCTGGGCCTGCCGGCTGCGGATGTTAGCCCGCTCGTTCTCGGCCACGAAGGAGAGGATTTGCAAGACTAAATCGGCAATAAAGGCGCCCATCAAATCCTTGCCGTTGCGGGTGTCCAGCAGCGGCATGTCCAACACGCAGATGTCAATGCCTTTCTCCTTTGTTAATACCCGCCATTGCTCTTGTATATCTTTATAGTTGCGGCCCAGGCGGTCGATGCTCAGTATGTAGAGCAGGTCGCCGGGCCTTAATTTTTTTACCAGCCGTTTATATTGCGGGCGCTGGAAATCCTTGCCGGACTGCTTGTCCATATAGAGGTTCTGCCGGGGCACCTTCTTGGCGTTCATCGCCACAAGCTGCCTGCCCTCGTTCTGGTCTGTGCTGGATACGCGGATATAGCCGTAGGTTTTCATTTGCATTGCTCCTTTCTTTGCCTGATTGTAACCGAAATCCCCGGCCTGCAAAAGCTGTGGACATACGGGGGATTCACAGATTGCGAGAAAAACCTCGATTTGGGGAAACAAAAAGAGCTGTGCGTCTGCACAGCTCTTTTCTATATGGATGTTCCTAGTCCCGCAGTAAAATGGTCACATCTCCGTTATCCTCGATTTTGAGATGCATGGGCTTAATGAATTTATTGTAAAATTGTTTCTGCTCCGCCTCCGTCATATCGGCACGGGTGGAGTAGTAGATAGACCGCAGCATATCGTTGACATTCAGCCGCACCCTTTCCGCGAGGTATTTCCGGGCGGCCCGGACAAGGGCGGTCACTTTGATGTCATAGCTGCTGTTGCCGGAATAGAAGTCGTCGATATAGCAATAAAAAATATTATGCTGCATCAGCGCCCGCTTGATATCCGGGCCGCATTTGTCCGACTCCACCATGACCAGGAAATTAGCCCTTTCCAGCGTGGATATCAGGCCCCAATAGTCTGAATCGCTGGAGACCAGTACGAAGGAATCGGCCTGGTTCTCATAGTGTTCCTTGCAGGTGCCGGCGATCAGCTTGGCGTCTACCAGTGACTTGTTCTCCTTGATCCGGTCAATGAGCCTGTATTCCGTGGGCACGTCCGTGTAGGAATGGAGGATCTCCCAGGCCGTGGCGGCATGGGGGTCGCTGTAAAGGATGATTTTTGCAATTTTCTGCGTGGATTCCATGGGCATCGCCTTGAGCACAGCGCACAGCTTGTAGGGGTCTGAATTCTCGCAGTCTACCACCATGACGGCCCGCTGGCTCTTCTCCAAAAAGCCGTAGATGTGGTTCTTCGTGGTGACGGCGGCATCCGACACCTTGCTTAAGTCGGTAAATTCATCCTCGTTCCACTCATAAAGCAGCTGGAGGAATTTCCGGTCGTTGTAGAGGATATTCCCCTGTTCCGAGGGCGGCCAGTTCAAGTACACCTGGTAGGGGTAGGCCCCCAGGTTCCCACAGTAGACGGCGGCTTCGGATTTGATGCCGTCCTCCGTAAGCCCGCCGGGCATGATGAAAACTGCCCGGATATAGTCCCAGTTTACCCAAATGGGGAACAAGGCACGGCAGTTGTTCACCCTGTCCGACAGCAGCTTGTTGATCTGCACCACATAATCTATCAGCGTATATCTGGCCTTGACAAGGCTGACCCCATCCTCAGACAGCTGCTGGATGGCGTCCTGCGGGATCTCCTCTATTGTCATGAGGGATTTGTATTCATACCGCATCTTGTCTAAAATCGTTTTATACCGCCGCTCTATGGCTGTGCGCAGGCGGCAGAGGTTCCGGACGATCCGGGCGTTTTTGTCCTGATCCAGCTGCCGGTATACTTCCATTTGGGGCGGCTCGTTTTCGTTTTCAAAGATGCCCTTCCCAACCCCCAGCAGGTAGGCGGTGATGGACACGATCTGATAGGTGGAACGGCTTTTGAAGCCGGAATAAGCGGGCGTGCCGGGTTCGTTTGAGATCATGTTTGTAAATGTATCCAGTGAGGCTCCCCCTTTCTTTATCCTTTGCTCTCTACATATTACCAAGATTTCGGCGGGGTATCCATATCCAATCCAGCCAAAATACCAACGGGAACGCTCTCTCTGTTTTGTGAAATTCCTACATATAAGAACCGGCTTATATTGTATGGGGAA
Organism: Oscillospiraceae bacterium; assembly: GCA_910574995.1. Classification (GTDB taxonomy): domain Bacteria; phylum Bacillota; class Clostridia; order Oscillospirales; family Acutalibacteraceae; genus Acutalibacter. The sequence goes on along the minus strand of CAJTCS010000006.1, from coordinate 96,335 downwards.
TACATGTAACGGCTTTTAAACCGCATTACTATATAGAAATATAGTAATGCAGAAATCCACCCAGATTCAAAGCCCGTATTTCCCCTTGATATACGCCAAAAACCCTTCTATCTCTGCCGCAGCTCCATCCGGTATCTTTCCTTCTTTAAGCCACCCTGGCAGCTTCACATGGGACGCCCCCTCCAGGACACGATGGAACGTCACCTTTTCTTTTTCCAGGCTCAACCGGAAAATCTTATACCCCTCTGTCACCCATGCCTCGGCCATGGCGTTCTTGTCGGGCCGGGTGTACCAGTTGGCCCGGCTGTTCCGGGCAGAGGGGGCCAGGGGTCGATGGTCGATTTTTTCCAGTTCCGCAAAGGTCAATGTGATAGATGCCGCCGTCTGTTTTGCAAACCATTGCTTTAGCGGCATATGTATCCAGCCCGCGCCAATGGGGCCTTTTGTTTTACGGCTTGGTTCCGGCAAGCCAGCCGTTTCAACTTCCGGCACAGCTTCCAGCAGCTCCCTGGGGCTGTATACGGTTACGTCCCCCAGCACATCCCGTACCTGCAATTCGTTGGCTTTACAAGCGGTATGGATGTACGCGAGGTTGGAAACCAGCGGCCCTTGTTCCAAGTCAACCGGCACCACTGGCCGGGGCTGGCCGGGCAGGATGGGCCTGCCGCAGTAATAGCACCGCCCTTCCTGGCGCTTCCAGACCGTGCGGTATTTCCCTGTCATTTTTTCGATGGCCTGCCTGTCATGGCGCTGCCGGAAGTATTCCCTGTCCACATAGGGGTTTTTGCGCATATCCAGCTTTTCATAGGCTTCTACTATAGGCACGTCGGACAGGTGCTTCACATGGATGTGGCGGCTGTTTGGCAGGGCATAATAGCTGGCCCCTGCCGGGGTCTGGAACCAATACCGGCTGTCTACCTTTTTGGGGGCCATGCGGGGGTGCTTGGAGTAGGCCGACTGGTGCAGCAGCTTGTCCACATACCCATCTATTTCCACAAACGCCGCCTGTGCGTCTGTGTAGCGGTGGTGGGTGGCCCAGCCGGTGAGCTTGCGGTTGACGGATTCTATCAATTCCCTTTGGGAACGCTTGTGGGTGGTTATCAGCTCATGAAGCCCCTGCTTGCATCGGTCAATGGCAGAACGGGACGGGGCGGTGTAAACCCAACCGTCCCTCTTTTGGTAGTGGTGGGACATGAAAGTAAAGCCGTCATACACGGGAACAACCTTTGTTTTCTTCCCAGAGAGCATAAGCCCGCGCTGCCGGAGGAAATCTTCGACGATGGCCTGGATGTCCTTTGCGTCCTGCCCTGTCCGGACGGTTATCAGGAGGTCATCGGCAAAGCGGACGAGGGAACCGTTTGGATAGTCTATCGGCCCTGTGCCATAGAGCTGTTTATAAATATAGGATTGTAAACCATCCAGCACAAAGTTCCCAAGGGCTGGAGAGATATTGGAACCCAGGGACAACCCCGCTTCTTCTTCCGGGAACAGTTCCCCGGCGAACACATACCCGGCCCGCAGGAATTCCCCCAGCACCTTCTTGTCCATGGGCACATTTTCCAGCAGCCAGCCGTGCTGGATGTGGGAATAGTACGCCTGCACATCTGCCAGCAGCACCAGCCCCGGCGCGTCCCGGCCTTGCAGGGCTTGCAGGATATAGGCATGGCAGTCCTGCATGGAACGCCCCTCCCGGAACGCAAAGGACTTTTTCTCTGCCCAGGCTTCCAGCACAGGGAGGAGGGAGAAGCCGTAGAGTACCTGCATGGCCCGGTCGAAAAAGGTGGGCAGGCCCATCATGCGGTCGCGGCCTGTAGACTTTGAATGTACCTTGATATTCCGCAGGGGCTGTGCCCGGTAGCCATCGGAATTGAGCAGAAGCGCGGCCCGTGCCTTGTCGGCGGCGGTTTTCCACTTTACCCCGTCCAGCCCCGGCCCGGAGTTTCCGGCGCACACCCTGCGCACAGCCAGGAATTTGCATACGGGCAGCCGTACCAGCCGTTTTTGCAGCGCCGTGATTTTCTCCATGTCCCTGTGGGAAGCGGCCTGGGCCAGTTCCCGCTGAAGGTTTGCCAGGGCTTCCTCTGCGGCGTCCCAATCCGTTTGCTCCCATAGCTCGGCCAGGTACTCGTCCGGGAAGTCAATTTTCGGGCGCTTCTGCCGTACCTGCCCCTTTTGATATGGCAGTGTGCTTTGCCAGGAAAGGTGTATGTCCAGCCCCACAGGGCAATGATCGGACCCCAGGATTTCCGCGTGATGGGCAACAGCGCCGATTTTCCGGCTGATTTTCCGGGATACCAGGAAGTAATCCAGCCGCCAGCCGTCGTCCCTGTCCCGCTTGTGGAAGCGGTGGCTCCACCAGGTGTAAGCCCCGGCCTGTTCCGGGTTTATATGCCGGTAAACGTCCACAAACCCGCTTGCCAGCAGCTTTTCCAGCGCCGCCCGTTCCTCTGACATGTACCCGGCTTCTGCTTCCATAAGCCGGGTATTGCCGGGGAAAACGTCTATTGTCGAACGGGTCACGTTGAAATCGCCGCAGATCACCACGGGTTTTTCCTGTTCCAGCCTCCGCACAAAATCAAAAAAGGCCGCATCCCACGCGCCCCGGTATGCGCGGCGGTGCGGCCCGTCCTGTGAATTGGGGAAGTAGGCGTTCAGGAGGAAAAAGGAGGGGAATTCCAAAGTTAGAAGCCGCCCCTCCATGTCCAACTCAGGGACGCCCAGCCCCCTGCGGACAGAGAGCGGTTCCTGCTGGCACATGGTAAGCATTCCGGCGTAGCCGTGGCGCTGGCTGGGGTTCCAGTAGTGGTGATATCCGGGCAGCACCTCCGGCTGCTGGTGGGTCTTAACCTCCTGGCAGCACACGATGTCCGGCTGCATACGGGCAATGGGGAAAAAGCCGCCTTTCTCCATGCAGGCCAGCAGACCGTTGACGTTCCAGCTTACGATTTTCACGGGACTCCCACCCTTTCGGGATATACTGAAAGCCAGAAATACGGTTCTAGCTTGCATTCCTGGCTTTCAGTATAATATTTTTGCAGTAGATTTGCAATGCTGATCTGTGCTGGCACATCAATCCGCCGATATGGCCTGCAGGACAGCTTGCGTATCCGGGTGATGTTTTATGTCCGCGAGCCGGCCCTTTTCACAGTGGGCATGAAAGATAAGCACAGGGCCTTCCGATGCCTGAAGGTGGGTTTCATAGTAATCGCATTCCCTGTCATAGGAAGTAACCTCGAAGCCAGCCAGCCCGTTTAACACAACAGGTCTTATTTCGGATGTCTGGTACATACCGCTTCCCGGCTCAAAAAGCAACTCTATTCCCTCCCGGAGATCCTCATGCTCACAGTCCACATAGATGCCATAATATATTGTTTCGTCAGGTGAGCAGCAGCACAGCCCGTATTCATAGGGCGTGTCAGGATCACTATCTAAATAGAACCCATCCGGCAGGGCAAAGGATAGGCCATAAGCATGGAACTTGCCGTCTTTAAATTGTAACATACGCCCCCTCTTTCTACATCTTTGCGATGTTTATCACATGGAGCCTGTGTTCTTCTGCGTAACCTGCTGTATAGGCCGTGCCGCCCCGGTTCTGGGTCAGGTAGCAGACGCACACGCTGCTGTTGTCCACCAGGTGGCGGTTGCGCTTGTGCATACAGCCGGGGGTATAGGCTTGGCTGGTGTACACGATTTTGTCTGCCCTTCCCTTAATTTCCTCATACCGCGCTATGTTTTCTGCTTTCCAGCCCCTGGTCTGATCCGGGCAGGGCAGCACTAAAATCAGCCGCAGGTTGGGACAGCCATTATCCCGTAAGTGCAGGACTGCTTCGGCTGCAAGGGTATCGAAGCCCAGCGCGCCCCCGGCCCCGTAATAAATGACGCCCTGGCTGTACAGTTCCAGGATGGTCGCTTCCAGCTTTTGCCGGATGCCCTCTACTTCTTCTGGCGGTATGTTGCGGTGGCCGGTGAAGCAGCAGGTCTTTTCCCGCATTTTTCTCCCTCACTTGGTATGTATTCTATTTTACATATCTATTTTAGAATATATCCATACTATAGCAAATAGGATATAATTTTGTCAAGGGAGGAGTGGGTATCATGCCGAAATTTGTTCCGAAGAAGCCGGAAAAGGAAGTTATCTCTATGCGCATATCGGTTGATACCTTACTGGAAGTTGACCAAAAAGCGGCCGCGTTTGGTATCAGCAGGAATGAGTTGATAAATCAAATGATAGAATATGCTTTGGCCAATATGGATACTGCGTCCGCACAAGGTAATAACTAAAACTGTTTGTGAGCGTCCCTGTGGCGCTCTTTTTTATTCTGCCCGGATCGTCTGCAGCAGGGCCTGTACAGAGGGGTTCTTCTTGAGGTTTCCTTGGGAACCCTGTTCACATTGGGCGATGCAGGTGACGATCTGCCCCCTGGCGAACCGGAGCCGGGCCTGGTAGTAGCTGATATTGTCGCAATCGTAGAGGACATCATATCCCCTTGTCTCATTTACTGTAATCGGCTGTACAACGGAAGTAGGATGCAGGCTGGGGTTCTCTTCAAAAAGGGCTTGCAGGGCCGACAAAACTTCCCTGCCGTCTGGGGCGATCTCAACCGTAATGTATACCCTCTGATTGGGGGAAAGGCAGCACAGGCTGAACGGGTGGAATATCTCATCGTGAAGGTAGAACCCGTTTGGCAGGGTGAAGGAAACGCCGTGTGCGTGGAACCTGCCGTCTACAAATTGCAGCATGTGTTTTACCCCTATCCTGTGGTTTTTCGTGACCTGCAGATGCTCCGCCATACTGTATATGAATTCCAGCGGCTCAGGCCGCGTCAGCAACTTGTACCCTGTGATGCGCTCATATACGGTAAAATTGGCGCTTCTGTCCCAGACGCTTTTGGCCATGCGCCTTAAGTCCTGGCTGACTGTTTTTGGGGGCGCCCCCCTCGCTTCAGCGATCTGGGCGCAAAGTTCTTCCAGTGACAGCCGCTGGGGGAAGGCCCCTGCGGCCCGGCTGACGGCTTCGACTAAATAGGGATACCCTCTGTAGTTCTTTTTGATGGAAAACTGGCTGAGTGCGGCCTCAACATCCTGTATGCTCCCAAGGGGTTTTTGTCCCTCTGCTGATGTGTAGATTTCCACAGTGGCCCCCTTTCTGACGGATTGTGTATGGGATGCGTGATCAGTTGTCGAACTCTGTCATCTCACGATAGCTATCTAGCATTTGGAAAAGATCTCCATCGGACATGGACGACAGTTCATCCAATTGCTCTTGCTGTTCTACCTTTGCCTGCTCTACCAGATCGACCATGGTGTCGGGGTCAAACGTCATTAAGAGGCTCTTTGCAATCTCTTTAAACACATCCTCGCGCTGTTCCCGGCTCAATTTTACAGGTATGATGACCAAGTCCTCCTGTATGAGAATTTTGGCAATTTCCGGGTCTGTAGTAGTCATCCTTTCTGTCAGCCGGTCTACTGCTTCACCCATAGTAAGCCCTGTTTCCTTTGCGATCTTACGCAAATCCCTTGCCGTCTTTTTCATGACAGTTATTTGAATATTTTCCAAGTTTGATTTACCCATGGGCTGTGCTCTCTTTCATTATCCGGTATGCCTTTACCACGCTTTTTTCTTCCGGGGTAAGCTCCCCGAACCGCTGGGGATCTGGCAAAGGGTGTTTCTGTATCTTGCTTTTAAGGCGGCACACGTCCATGCCGGCATATTTTTCCGGGAACATGAACACAACGGCGGAGATGCCGTAAAATTCTGCCAATATGCGGAGGGCCTGCACATCTGGGATGATCTTGCCATTTTCATAGTATGTGTAAGTAGAGCGGCTTACCTTTAATACTTCCGCAACCTCATTCTGGCTGAAACCGCAGGCCAGCCTGACGTTGCGGAGGGTTTTCTGTAAACTGTCCTGAAAACCCTCGGAATACAGGTTCTTCATTCTCTGTCCCTCCATCGTTGTGGTGATTTTTTGAGAAACTTATGGTCAAATATTTTCACTGGTTAACTTATAAAAAAGCGGCTTTGCTCTGGGCTTCCCAAATGCAAAGCCGCCTTTCCATATCCTGAGCAGTCTTTTCAGGATGTAGTCCCAATGGTGATCCAATACGGATCGACCCAATAGCCCCGCGTCTCATTCCAGCGGCGCTTTTGAAGCTTCCCCTCATACATGCGGTATTTGGTTACGATCACGTCAGCATAGGGCTGGATACCGCTGTCGGCCACCCGGATAGTTTCCGTGCGCTGCTGCGGCGTATCTGCGGCCTGGGCTGCCGTACATAAGGCGGCAGCCATCAAAAGGCTGGCGCAAGTACCGGCAACCACTTTCCTCCAATTTTTCATTGATATGGCACCTCCATCATTTGATTTATTTCCATGCGGAACCCGTCCGCAAGCATGGCTTGTGCGGTTTCACGAGTAAGCTGCACTTCCCCCTGTTCGGCTTCGAGGACATAACGCCCGTCATTGCGCAGGGTAATGGTGCCGCTTTCAAGTGCGAAATCTGTATAGTCGAGGCTTTCAGGCTGATAGGCGGGCTGGAAAATTACCAGGTAACTGAGCAGCCACAGTGTGACAACCAACAGAATAACCAGAGCCGCCCAGGCCCTTCTTTGTTTGCCTGTGCTGTATAAAATCAAATAAAACCGGCTTTTCAAGGAGGACGCGGCAAGCTGTCCGGAGGAGCCGGGCCGGCTGCTGGCGAAAGCCAGGAGTGTCCTGCAATAATAGCGTTTGGCGCTGGGGCGGGCTACGTCCAAAACCTCCCTGTCACAGCGGTGGTCGCAGAGACGCGTGATAACAACCCGGCAGATGTGGACACCCGGATTCCACCAGAAGATGGTGCAGAGCACCCGGAGCAGGAGATCCCGCAGGCCGTCATGGTGCCGGATATGGGAGTATTCGTGCTGTAAAATCAATTCTAGCTGTTTTGCCGTGTAGGTAGTGTCGGGGAGCAGGATAGTCCCCCGCCAAATCCCTATAACACAGGGAGTAGATACATTTGTTGATATGGATACACGCAGGCTGGGGATATTGTGCTGAAAACGGAATTTTTCTATGCGGTTATCTTGTGAGCCTGGCAGCTTGTGGGCTGCAAGAAGCCTGTATGTGTACCCGGGCACCCACAGAACAGCCCCCGCGATGGCTCCAACAGACCATAGCCTAAAAAGCCATGGTTCCGGGAGAAGCGAGCCCGCCGCCCCGCCGATAAGCTGGTGCAGACGATTGAGTGCCGCTGTCCCCACTTCCTGGGTAGCGTGGAACTCCACAGGTATACAGCAGCGAACCAGGCAGACGATAGCCAGAATGGTGAGAGGCGCCGTCCCCAACCGGCAGAGGAAGTGTTTGTTTCGGCTCAACAGCGACAAGGCCAAGGAAAGCAACAGGCCCCACAGCGCGCTGTTAAGGATGGAATGGATCGTGACGGTCATTTTTTCTTGGAATCCTCTATGATCTGTTTTAGCTTTTCCGCTTTCTTTTCTGAAATTTTTCTGGTGAAGCAGACAGTGGATGGGACAGCCCGGAAGGCACACTCATTGCTATATACGGAGGTTTCATCTGTTGAGCAGAAATAGATGAACCACTGTGTATAGCGATCCAAACAGGCAGAAGAGATGTTTTTTCTCTGCCACCGTTTCAGAAAGAAAAGGCAGGCATCATAAAAAACTGTACCTTTCCACTTTCCCACCAAAGCGCATTTCTTTAAAAGAATGCTGAAATTTCTTTCTTCAACAGGCCCTCTAACCAATGAATCCAAAGAAATGTGTAACATATCGCAGATTTGGGAAATCTGAGCTATAGACAGATCCGGTTGTTGATGTATCAAAAAATGGGTGATATCTTTGCAAGGGATGGAGACAGCTTCGGCAAATTGCGATTCACTTATTCTGCATATATCAAGGTAAAGGCGAATCTGATAGGCCAATTCATAACAACAAATCTCATCCATCGTCATGCCCTACCACATCCCCTCTCTGCATTATTTTTGTCAATATCCTTAAATAAGGTTATATCCTTTATTTCAGTTTGAAAACCGCTTAAAATATCTGTACAATACATATCGTATAGATAGCATCGTACAGGAGGGGTAAATGTGCAAAACCTCAAACATCTCAGACATGAAAAAGGCTTCAGCCAGCTTGAGATGGCGGGCGAATTAGGCATTCCGCAGTCTACCTACCAGCAATACGAAGCAGGAATCAATGAACCTAAGTTCTCTACACTGATACGGATTGCGGATTATTTTGATGTCTCTGTTGATTATCTCATAGGACGCACGAATGTCCGGGAGCCATGGGATAAGGCTGGAGATAGGATGGTATCAGAACTTTCCTGCCTGCGTAATTCCAGAGCCAGGGAGGCGATTCTTGCCTTGCTTCGAGAAATCCGGCAGGAGGAAAAATAAGGCTCTATGGTTATAATAATAAACCACTAATAGAGTAGTGTCAATAGCATTTTTTACACAAATTTTGTTGTTTTTCTTTTCTTCTCCAACTGCTATACTGAAATAGTAAGATTCTGGTGACGGGATGGCGGATATTCTATGGTGAAAAATTTGCGGATGCTGCGGGAAAGCCAGAAGCTTTCCCAGGAAAAACTGGCGTCCTTAACCGGGCTGACTGCAAGGCGGGTTTTCTCCTATGAACAGGAATCGACGGAACCGGATATCGAAACCCTTGCCCTGCTTGCTGATTTCTTTGGGGTGACGATTGATTTCCTTGTGGGTCGTACTTCCTATGAAACAGTCCCGGCACAGAAAGACTCTTTGCAGCTTAAAAGATTTGGCCAGCGGGTCAGGCAGTTTCGGGAAGCGCAGGGCATGGAGCGCCCAGCACTTGCAAAACGTGTAGGCGTGACCTCTGCCTATTTAGGGCTGATTGAAAATGGCGGGAAGATACCAAAGCTGGAGACGTGCCTAAAGATATTAAACGCCCTCGGCATGTCTGCCGACACAGCCTTTATGGACAATTTGGATTTCGCCGCACCACAAAAAGCCAGTATGCTCCAGAGCCAGATTGCCGCACTGCCGCCTGAAAAGCAGAGGTTTGTACTGAATCTGTTGGAATCTATGATACAAGCAGTGCAGGAGTGAGAGCTTCTGTTTATCCACTTAAAGCAGAAAAGAAAAAAGCGCCCACCGCCCAATGTTGAAAACTTATCCCACCATGTAGGATTTTTTCTTCTCTGCTCATATTAACCTGGGAGGTTCACATTCCCCCGTCACCATGACACCATCCCGGTGACAGGGAATGGCGAGAGTAGCCCCTTGTGAGTGGTTTTTGAAAATGTCACCATTCTGTTTCCACATTTGTTAAGGTATACAGATTAGAGGAATCCGCACCGTTCCTCCGCTGCCGCCCCCTGACGTGAAGGAAGCCGCCCTTTTTCAAATCCAGGATAGCCCGCTGCACCGTCCTCTCCGAGAGGCCCGTGTGGCGGGCTATTGTCGGCACAGAGGGAAAACAGGAATCCTCCTGCCCGGCCCGGTCCGCCAAATAAAGGTAAACGGTAATAGCTCGGCTGGGTAGCCCGCTTCTGTACAAGTATTCAAGCTTTCCCATGATCTCCCGCCTTCCCATCGTCCCATTCCAGCTTTATCTTCGCCTGCGCTGGCGGTTCCTGCTCTGCCGCAGTTTCCCGTTTGGGCGGCGGATATTTCCCCCGGATGGCCTGCATCAGCTTCTCCCGGCTGGCATACCGCACCTGCCGATCCCCATGCTCCGGCACCTGGTACGGCTCCCCGAAGGTGATGCCCCACTTGAAGAACAATTTTAGTTTGACCTTCATGGGATAGGCTCCCGTTTTCATGACGATAAACTCGCCCTTGGGCATGGACTTCAGCTCGTCTGGTGTCATGAGAGGACGCTCCATCATCTGCAGGGACTGGCTGGGGTCGTTCTTCCCGCGATTTACAGAACCAGACAGCACAGTGCGGCTCCCCAGGGATTTGCTCATGGCCTGGGCTGTCTCGCTGTTGGGGGCAAAGCCTCCAAAAATTGTTAACTGTGTATTATCTACGATAATTTCCGCGCCCTCCTTGCCGTAATTTTTTTCAAGCTGGGCCAGGGATTGGATGATAGGCACGATGCTCAGGCGGCGGGAGCGGGAGGCAGAAAACATCATTTCTGCGGATTCAATTTTAGGCAAAGTGCCAAACTCGTCTGCGAAAAATATAGTTCTGTTATGCAATTTCCCTCCGTTCTCATCCGCCACGGAGAGGATCTCCCGGTACAATTGTTGGATCACCAGGGATACCATGAAGAATTTATTAGGATCTTCCTCTGGCATGACCAGGAAGATGGCGGACTTCTCCTTACAGAAAATTTCCGCGTCTATAGCTGTCCCAAAGCACAGAAGCTGCTCCAATTCGGAGTCTAAAAACGCGTTTAGCTTTGAGAGGGCGGTTGACATAACGGATGACATGGACTGCTCGCCGGTCGACAGCGCAGCCCCCGCAAACCACCTGGCTTTGTGCTCTGGCGGCAGGGCGTCCATGAGGATGTGGAACAGTGTTTTTCCTTTGACCTTGCTGGGGGCCAGCAGTTCCTGGATCAGCTTGAAGATGGAGACAATGTGCCTTTCTTCCGGCCTGCAGAACTCAGCGGACAACAGGATCACAGAGGTGAGCAGCCCTTCTGCCGCGTCGTAAAAAAACTGATTCTGCCCGAAATTCGCATTCCCCTCCCCGGCCATGATGATGGTCTTGGCAATGATTTTGGCATATTTTTCCGCCTTGGCTTTATGGGCCAGGGTTTTTGTTTCTTTGAATAAGTCTGTGTATTTATTCACTAAGTGCAGCAGGTTGAAGCCATCGCTTCTGGTGGGGTTTCGCAAGTCCAGGACGGAAACCTGGTACCCATATTTCTCCTTGGCAATGCCAGCGTAATTCCGAAAAACGTCCCCCTTGGTGTCGCTATTTAGAAAGGATATCCCTGTCGCCAGGGCATATTCAATGCATGGGTACAGCCAAAAGGCAGTCTTTCCCACGCCTGCGGCGCCAATCATAACAGCGTGGACGTCGCCCGTATCCACCAGCGCCGTTGTGCCTGTTTTGCCCGACTTGCACCCCACCACGATGCCCTGCTCTGTGGGCAGATTCTTCCCCTTTCGCCAGAGCTGCGGGGTGAAATCTACCTTGACATAAGTGCGGGCAATCTCACTCTGGGTGGCCCATCGGGCCGTGCCGTGTTGGCCGTTGCCCACGGTTTTTGCTTTAATGTTCAGCGAGTAGTGGTTGGCCAGAGCAGTGATCCCGGCCAGGATTCCGAACATAAGCCCGGCGGTTAAAATCAATGTTCCTACATTTTGCGGCATTGTATCCACACCTTTCTCTGCTTGTCTTTCTTTTCAAAACCTTTTATAATGGAAAGGAAATCAAAGGACGGGGCGTGTTCCATTTGGGAAAAAATCAAAAGCCGAACGGGTATCTTGTCTGCGAACAAAAGATGGTTTACGCCCTGCTCATGGCCAGCGCCGGGATGATGGGGGCCTACACCTACCTCCTGCGGGGCGGGGTGTTCTGCAACGCCCAGACGGCCAATATCCTCGTCATGGGCATGTCCTTTGGCAAAGGCGATTGGGCAGGCGGGCTGTACTATCTGATCCCTTTTGCCGCTTACCTGCTGGGGGCGTTTGTATCGGAGATCCTGCCGTCGCCGGTTAAAAAGCTGGGCTTCCTCCGCTGGGATACATATCTTATAATAGTAGAGACAGCGGTGCTGTTCCTTCTGGGCTTTGTCCCGCTGACTGCGCCCCATCAGATCGTCCAGGTCATTATAAATTTTCTAGCGTCCATGCAGTACAACACCTTCCGTCAGGCCGAAGGCATCCCCATGGCCACCACTTTCTGTACCAACCATATCCGGCAGGTGGGGGTGGGCTTTGCCAAGGCGCTGCGCAAAAAAGACAGCACAGCCCTTCGCCGTGGGCTTATTCATCTGGGGATGGCAGCCTGCTTCTTTGTGGGCGCAGCCCTGCTGACTTCCCTCTGCGCTGTCATGGCGGAAAAGGCCATCTGGATCACCCTGGTTCCCATGGGTATTGTGCTTGTCAAACTCATCCGCGCCGACCTGGGTTCCGAGCACGAAGCCCTAAACCGCAAACCCTCCGGTCACTGAAATTTTACATGGCCAGCCCGGCCATCTGTATGCCATTTTCTTCTTCCTGTATCATCCCTCTGCTGGCCTGCAGTTCTTCGTTCCAGTCCTTATAACCCGGGAAGTGGGCCGTGACTGTTACCTCCCACCCATCCAGCAATTGCTTGGCGATCCTCACCGCCGCGTCATGCCCGGCTTGGTCGTTGTCCAGGCACAGGGTGACTTCCTCCAACTGCGTCACCTCATCCAGAAGCCGCTCGATGGGGGAAATCCCCACACCGCACAGCGCCACATAGGAATTCTCCTGCCAGCCCTCTGGGTGCAGCGAGATATAAGACAGAAGGTCTATGGGCGCTTCAAACACATAAAGTAGCCGCCCCGTCCCCGCATAATTGAAACTGTAGGCTTTCTCACTCCCCGCCAGCGTCTGCCGGAACCCGGAGCCTGTCAGCGTCCCCCGCATATGGATGTGCCGGGGTTTTCCCTGCCCGTCCCGGCCCACGAATACGGCGTTGTGCTTATCGGCACTCTCATAGAGCAGATGGGCGTGGGCGAAAGCAGATACCACTTCCGAAGAAATGCCTCTGGTCTGGCACAGGTAAGCAAAAACCCGCCGCATACTCTTGTTTGCGGCAGGCGGCTGCAATTCGATTTTAGTTTCCCGCGGCGGGGCGGTTATACTTTTGGTATAACTGTGGGGCTGGCCCTTTGCCAGTTCGCTGACGGCACAGCCCAGATGGGAGGCAACAGCATCTTCCTCGGAGTATCCATAAAAGTATTGCAAAAACTTCACGGCATCGCCGCCCACCTGGGTGTACTGGTCGAACCAGAGGTGCCCCCGGATGGTAACGCGCTCGTCATGGTATTTCCATTCCCACTCGCTGCCTGATTTCTTCAGCGCCTCACCATGGGAACGCAGCCAGTACACCAGATCGGTACGACCTGCCTGATAGCGGTCTTTTGCGGTCATGATGATCCCTCCGTATGTTAAATGTAAGGGCGGAATTGCCAACATCCGCTGGTGGATTTTTATCCTTCCATCGCTTATAATGAAGAAAAAGCAAAGGGGATAAGAGGATGAATTTAGGTAACAGCTTATTTCAGGCCCGGAAAAAACGCGGGCTGTCCCAGGAAGAAGTTGCGGAAAAATTAGGTGTGAGCCGGCAGACCATTTCTAAGTGGGAGTTAGATGAAACGCTGCCCGATATACGCCAGTCTAAAAGGCTGGCAAGCCTGTATGGGATGACATTAGATGAACTGGTTGATTTTGACCTTGATCTCATAGATATCCAAGAGGCCATTGACCGGGTACCTGATTCTGTCACCGAAAAAGTCGATTGGACAAAGGCGTGGAGCAAGAAATACCCCATCCTGGCCACCTACCAGGGCGAGGTCGATGTGCGGCCCTATGCAGCGGCACTGTGTGGGCTGATGGAAAATTTAGAAAAACAATATGGTTATAATGAATTGGATTCCATGCTGGTGCTGAAAGATATCCTGGCTGGCGTATGGAAGAAACGCAAAAAGAGACGGTGAGGAATGATGGCATTTACCCTCCCAATTTCTGCCCCTGGGCCAGCTTCTTTTCCGCAATCTTACTGAGCAGTTTGCGGTCAGTCCGGCCCATCTGCGGGGTGTAGTATTCCTGCAGCTTACCTTCAAAAATGCGTGCTGCCTGCTGTAAAAGGGACATGACGCTGGCAGTCACAGCCCAATTATTCTTCTCATAGAACCTCTGCAAAAGCTGCGCCGCGTAGGCATTACCATGCTCTGCCGCCGATGTCAGATAGGCGATAGCCCGCGCCTGATCCTGTGCCACCACCTTACCATACAGGAACAGTTTTCCCAACTGATATTCGGCGTTAGCGTCCCCGGCCTGGGCTGCGGACTCCAACAGGGTCAGCCCTTTTTCGACATCACGCGGCAGCAGTTCCCCCTGCATATACGCCTTGCCAAGAAAAGCTGCCGCACGGATATGGCCCTGCTCAATGGCCTTTTCTAACAGTATTAACGCCCTGTCTGCGTCACGCGGCACGTCAGCGCCCAGTAACAGGGTTTTGCCCAGCAGATATGGTGCTAGTAAATGCCCTTTCTTCGCCGCCTGCCCCAGCCAGAACACACCAGCGGGTGCATCCTTCTGCAATCCTTCTCCCCGCAGGAGCAGTCTGCCCAGGGTGTATTGGGCATCTACATTTCCCAGCCTTGCCGCTTTCTCAAAGTAGCGGGCAGCCTGGGGAATGTCCACTGGCGTCCCCTTCCCGGTAAGGTTCATGTGCCCCAGCCGGTAATACAATTTGTCCTCCGCAAACTGTTTCTCTATAGACAGGAAGCCTGCGTAAGCCTGCCGGTACCACTCATGGGCTGCGGGTTCGTCCGCCTGTATGCCTATGCCCCGTTCGTACATTTTTCCAAGTTCATATGCGGCATAGGCATTGGGCTTTTCTTCATGGTTTGCCGCCTGATAGAACAAGTCAAATGCCTGCGCATCGTTCTGCTCCACCCCCTGGCCCCGGAGATACAAGCACCCCAGGGCGTAAGCCGCAAAGGGGTTTTCCTCCCGCAACGCTTTCCCATACCAGCGGGCGGCTGCGGAAAAATCCTGCTCTACGCCATGCCCCAGGGCATACAGTTTGCCGATGCGGTACCGCAAATAGCCGGGCTTTCTCGCATGGGATTCTTTTGTCAGAAAAGCCCTGTGTGCCTTACGGAACCATTCCTGCGCCGCGCCCCCCTGTTCTTTGTCCAGATGGATTTTGCCCAAATCGTACATGGCAAAGCCGTTGCCTTTCTGCGCTTCAGCGGTCAAGAGGGCAGCGGCCTTTTCCAGATCGCGGGGCGTATCGTCTGTCCCGTAGAGATACTGCCGGGCCCGCGTGTATGTGTCGGTCCACCAGCTTTTCTTTTTTCCTCGGCTCTGGCCGGGGGAGGAAGGTTCAAATTCCAACGGCCCGTCAGCAGGGGATAGAGGTGTATCTTCCTCACAGGGATTTTGCCTACCCCTTTCCATCTCCATCAGCCCCACCGCTGCCTTGACCACGGCATTGCGCACAGCTTTGAAATCCTCATTATGGGAGAGGGGTACTCGTTCCGGCAGGTGGCTGGAGTAGGTCTGGATAATCCGCTCCCGCTGCTGATACCACAGGTCATAGAGTTCCGCGATGCGGCTGTCTGTCGCCAGATCGTCCACGATAGCATCCACCAGCTTTTTTGTGCCTGCTGGGAGATACCCGTAAACCTTCTTGCCTTTCGTCCGCGCCAGCCGCCGGGCCAGTGTTGCCAGTTGCATTTCCAAGCCCACGCCATCGTACTGCCCGGCCCTGATCTGCCCCACAAGTTCCTCCACCTTCTCCCGGCTTACCTGCCGCAAATCGTCCCGATAGGCGGTCTGTTGGTCATAGACGCACAGCAGGTCTTGGGCGAAGATATCCCGGCCAAAGGCCGAGCGCAGCTTCATCACGCCTTGCTTGGAAAGGTAGCCCTCGTTCTCCAGCTCGGAGTAGGCGATGAGGTGTATATGCGGGTGATGAGATTCATCGTGAAAAGCCGCGAACCACTTGAGATGCTCCAGGGGTATCTTGAGGTTCTCCGACAGCGCCTGGGTCTGTGTGCGCAGCATATCACGCCAGCGGGAGCCGTGGTCGAAGCCCAGGCGCACGGCGTCCTCGCGCCGCAAGGAAATTATGATTGTCCACACGTTCCCCTTGTGCTGGTTCAAATCATCCGATACCCTCTGCAAGTCCACCTGCACACCGCTGTCCGTGAACAGCCCATGGCTGCCGAAGCGTTCCGCGCGGGGGCGGGTGGCGATGTAGTCCGCATAGGTCTTGGAATCCAGAATTTTGTGGGCGTTATCCTCCACAGCTCGTGAAATGAAGTCCGAAGCCGCGCCGATGGTCTGCTTGGAGGCGTAGTCCTCATACTCCAGCATCTCCTTGCAGTCAGGGAAGTCCCGCAGCAGCTCTTCGATGAATTGCCGTTGCTTTGCTGTGGCCGGGGCCAGGCGCTGGGAGTCATCCAGCTTCTCCACACCGTCGCGGGTGGCAATGTACTTGACGTAGCCGCCCCGGCCCTGGCGGGCGCCGGGCTTCAGGTAGCCGAATTTTGTTACCAGGTTCGCCACGGCCCATCACCCCTTCTGCCATTCAACGGCATCCTCAAAACGTAACCCCCCATTGAGCCGTTTCACCTCTTTGACGCACTCGCCCCGCAAGCGGGAGAGGGTATCCCTGTCGATGTCCTGGGTAGCGGCTACAATGTTCATAAGCATAGCCAGCTCCACAGACTGCTTGAAAAGCATCTTGCCGATCTGATGGGTGCCCTCCGCCACAATGCTTTTCATATTGGACAGAAAAGCGTTTGGCAGATAAGTGCCGCCGTCGTCGGCCATGAGAAAGCCCACATAAAATTTGATAGAGTTCTCGATAAATTCCGATTTGCTCTGGCATTCCATGAGCCTATACCAGTGATCCACTTGACTCAGAGTCTCCGGGTAAACCCACAGTGCAAATTTCTTCTTGTCCTTGGGCAAGCCCATGCGAATCCCTCCCTTTCTGCCGCAACCCCTATAAAAATGGCTCTACAGGGCCATTTTTCTGGTTTGCAACCCCTTGAGGCCCTAAAATCGCCCACCCGCAACCCCTTGGGATTTTTCGCCCTTGAAATCCCGAAAGCCCTTGTGCGACCGGCGTTGCCGGGCGATGTGGGGGGGGGGCAGGAGGCGCTTGCGCAACCCCTGCCCTTTCTCCTGCTTTTTTATCCGACACCCCACTCCGGCTAGCGGCTGTCCGAAACCGGCCCCAAAAGGCCCCAAAAAGGCGGGGAATCCACCCCGCCCGTCCCGCTACCCCACCCCGGCCCCCGACCCGCCTACACGGGCCGCACGGGGGCCGACACGGGCCTACCCCTGGGCGGGCGGCGGCTGGCCCTCCAGCTCGGCCTTTGTCTCCAGAAAATCACGCACGGTAGGAGGGACGTGCTTCTCATATAGCCGTGTCATGGCATATTCCATCTCCTGCTCGATGGTGGTATCCTTCTTGTACAGAAAACAGGCCAGGGCTTCTGCCTGGTCGTCCGGCACAGAAATCGTAATTTGCTTTTTCATATTGGCCTCCCATCCGCAAAAGAAAAGCCGGGCGCTTGGCCCGGCTTCTCCGTAAGCGTTTATTCCATTTTAATGGACTCATCCGATGGAGTTCCGCATGGCAATATCACACATTTTCATCATCGTCTGTCCAAGCGCTTTCTTTTGGCTTTTCTGTCTCGATGGGGCGAAAGCCATTATTTTCAATACCAAGCTCCCGTTCTACCGCCGTGATGCGATCCACTGCATTAAGTAGGCGCTTTTCGTGGAGATCCAGCCAATCCAAAAGCTTTTTCCGTATTTTACGATCCTCCTTTTTGTCGGCACGGCCTTCATGGAGCACCCACAAACGGATCAGCCGGAGTTCAAACAGGTCGGAGTCGATGCCGAAGCCGTGGGAAATATATTCCTTTTTCAAATCCTGTATTTCCTGCTCCATCCTTAGCTTCTGCTGTTCATAGTGCTCCCGCTTCTTTTTGCCTGCAAGAAGCCCGGGCTTATCTGCTTTTAGGCTTTCTTGTTTCTCAGAGATTTGTTTCTTTATGTACCCGGAATCCGTGCTCCATACATTCTTCTCAGATACCTCTAAAGCCAGCATGTAAAACACATCCATTGCAGAAGAATAACGGCGCCCCGCCTCGTCTGTTTTTGTATAGGCGGCATTCTCATAGTAGAACCGGGGGAATTCTCCAACATAGCATACTCTGCCATCGGCCGGAAGCGTTTTGGCAGACAAATGGTACATTACCAGGGAAACACCGTGCCAGACGATATCGCACAGTCTGTCAAAGAAATGCTGCTCCAACTGGCTGTCCCGCCCTTGGATAATATCCTTTGTTATCCCCAGAATGCTTTGTTCATAGGAATGATATGAGACCTTTGTCAGCTCCTTGAGCCCTTGTGTGATGCTTGCCTCAAATATCTGTCGAAAAGTCTTACTGTCCTCTTTCAGCGGTGCAACCCCCGGAATAAACTGTCCCTCCCTGTCCACATCCAGGAACATTTCTTCATATGTCCTAACCCGCATTTGCTCTATTCCTTCTTTCGTGTTATGTGTTCAAATCCGATTTCTCAAGCTGAATCATTGTTTTTCTAATTATAGCACTTCTTCCAAATAAAAACAATCTTTGCTTTTATTATGGCCCGCAGACTCGAAGGGGGCAGGCTCCTGGGTCTGTTCCCGCTGGCCCTGCAAGCGTTCCCGCTGGCGCTGGGCCTGGGCGGGGTCACGCCAGGCGATGCCGCCCTCCAGATGCTCCAGCAGGTGCTTGCGGGCGGTCTTGAATTCATCACCGATCATCTCCATCCGCAGAAGCCAGGTGCGGAAGGTGTAGGCTTCATTGGTTGTCTGGGTCTTGATGCGGCTGGCGCTCCGCTGGTTCAGCGCCTGGGCCGTGATGGCGAAGCAGAGTTGTATGTACGCCTTGATCTTCCCCGCGTGTTCCACGGTGGAGTTGAATAACCGGAATTCCACAGTCCCGGTCTGGAACACGCTGTGCAGATTCACGCAGTGATACCGCGACTCATCGTAATGGCCCGTATGGCTGTCCCTATCCCCGTACCAGACACGGCGAAGTTCATCCATATTCTGCGGCTTGCGGCGGTTGAGCTCATCCAGGAACCGCTGGTCTGTTTTTTTACAGTATTGGTTTTCTCGCGCCACCTGCACCTGCAAAGCCCGGTATAAGATGTCCTCCTTGCTGTACATGATGTTGGTCAGGTTCCGCAGGGTGCGGGCGTCGAAGGGCAGCGCATCTACATGTACGTGGATGCCGCAGGAGGGGTTGGAAAAGGCCCCCTCCCGCCGCAGCCTGCGCACCAGCTCCTGTATGACCGAGATGTCCCCGTATTGGCAGATGGGCGTGACCATCTCTGTCTTGTACTTGCCCTCCGCAGACACCTTCCGGCCATTCTCTTTCTTTTGGGCCTCGATGCTGCTGTCAGAGGTGAATTTCCAGACGCGGCCCTGGCGGTCTGAAGCTGTGAAGGTCTTGTAGTATGTGCCAATGTACCGTGACTCACCGCCTAGAAAGCCCGCCGCCACCTTGGATGCTTTTTCGCGGGTGATGCCTGTCATCTCGATTTCTACGCCGAAACGCTGTTCCCGTAAGTCCAGAGGCTGTCACCTCCTTTACTGCATCACCATGCCCATGTCCTCTCCGTCCTCCTCCGCCGGTTCAAACAAATTCGGCACCTCATCCTCCAGCACCGCCCGTACCTTATCCGCACAGCTTTTGAAGGAATCCAGGTAAAGTCCGGGCCGCTCATGGCGGCGCATAGACACCAGATCGTCCCGCTCTATGGCAAGGCGCAGGCCATTTGCATAGTTTAGTACAGCATACAGGCACAGCTCTTTCTGTGCTTTCGGCGGAAGGCTGTCCTTGTGCCGGAGCAGATATCGGTAGTCCGGGTCTGCCAGATATGTCTGTAAGGACTGCCGCGCATGCTCCCGTATCTCGTCGGGCCGCGCCATGTAGTTGTTATCTACCTCTGGGGGCAAATCGCGCTGGTACAATTTGTCGCCCATGTAAAGGGGGCAGGTTTCCTCAATCTGCCGCTTATAATAAATGATGTGGTTGCGCACCAGGTTCAGGTTTACCCCGTCCGGCCAGGTGGGGTCGCTGCCGCCGTGGTCGTAGAGATCCTGCCAATGGGTGTAGGCTTTTTCCAGTTCCGCCAGGGGATCTTCCTGCGTTCGTTTCGCCATTATGATCACACTCCCGCAAATTTCGCTATGCCGCCCAGCACATACTGCACACACGGTATCGCAACCGAATTCCCCAAAGCCCGGTACCTGGCACTGTCCGACGCGCCGGGCAGGTCTGTCCACCCAAGGGGATAGCCTTGAAGCAACTCACACTCCCCCGGCGTAAGCCTGCGGATGAGGTGGGGCGGCTCTACTATCAGCTTGTCCTGCTCGGCGTAGATATTGTCCGCGCCTTTGCAGTCCCGCGCGGCCAGCGTGCCAGCCACAAGGGGCAGATTATTGCCGCCTGTGCCTGCCCTGGTGCAGAGCGTGGGCGCTACCTCCAGCGGCCCCTCATACCGGGCATCCAGGTTGTGGTTCTCAAACACCAGCGGCTGGTGCCCATGTTCCTGCGCCCGCAGCGTACCGGCGTAGTCTGTGCTTACATCCATGGCCCTGCCTCCCTGGTCATTGAGGCACAAAACCGATGGCATCATGTTGCCGCTCTGGCTGGCCTTGAGGGTGGGGGCCACTTCCTCTGAATATCCTATACCATTGGCGGAGGCCCCCGCCCCCGCGCAGAAGCCCGCCGCAAAGGGCTGGGCCTGGGACACAAAGGTCTGCGCGTCGTCACAAGCTCCACATCTCTCGCTTCCGCCTAAAGGCGAAAGCTCATTCATTCCGCTGCTCCTCCTTTCCCCACGCAACCCGCTTCGCCGGGCTTGCGCGGGGACCCCGTATATGGTGGCCATCAAGGCTCTGGCTGTCTCGCCCAAGTCGATAACTTCCTCCCTCTGGTTGATGTGGAACGCCAGGGGCGGCTTCGGCAGTTCTTCAGCGGAGAGCAGGCCCCCTTGTATCTTCAGCGCCAGCTCCAGCTGTGGCGGCAAGGGTTTGCCCCGCTCTTTGGACCGGCGCAGGATGCCCAGGCAAGCCTTTTTACTCAAATAATATTTGGGGGGCGCTTGTGCCTGTAAAATCTGCCACAAGAAGGATGCGCGTCCTTCTCTGGGGGACACCCCAGTATTGTGCGTTAAGGCACCGCCAAGCCAGGGAGAAAGTGTCTCCCAATAAAATTCGCCCAGCAGGTTTCCACTTCCCGGACTCAGGTCGAGGGATAGGAACGGCACCGCAGCCAATGCTTGTAAACTCCTGCAGGACGATACGGAAATCCTCGCCCGGCGGCTCCCCGCTTGAAAAACTTCCAGGCACATTCTCCCAGCATATCCATCTTGGGCGAACAGACTGAGCTGCCCGCCCCCGTCTTTTTTCTGCATCCCTCATCTCCTTTACCACCCGCACCATCTCGTAAAAAAGCCCGCTCCTGCTGCCTGCAAGGCCGTCCCTGCGCCCCTGTGCCACGGACAAATCCTGACACGGGCTGCCTCCTGTGATGATATCGACAGGGGGCAGTTCTGCGCCGTTTAATTTCGTGATGTCCCCCATATGGATCATCTCCGGGAAATGCTCTTTCGTCACCTGGATGGGGAATTTCTCGATCTCGCTGGCCCAAACGGGCTTGATGCCCACCCGCTGCGCGGCCAGGGGGAAGCCGCCGATGCCGTCAAATAAACTCCCAAGCGTCAGCATCATTTCCCCCCCGAAGCGCCGAACATTTTCTCCTTAAAAGGAGGGAAAGACACCTGCAAAAGATACCGCTCATTGCCGCAGCGGTACAGGCAGGTGCCCCGCTCCGGGTAGCGGATCAGCTCAAATTCCGCTTCCTCCAGCTGCATGGTGTCGATGTAGACCCGTGGGTCTGTGTTGCCGGCGTTAAACAGGAATTGGTGGGTAGGGATGGAGAACAGCGGCTTTGTCAGCTCCCGCACCCCTTCCATCAAGAAATCCTCTATGTTCTGGCTGGCAATGACCACGGCGGAATCCCGTTTTCTCACCCGCTTCATGAGGTTGCGGATGTACTCAATGGCTGTTAAATTCGTAAGGAATAAATATAATTCGTCTATGGACGCAGCACAGTTCCCGACCCCCAGCAGGGAGTTGGTCATGTAGGAGAGGATGGAGAACAGCAGTGCGTCCTTTAACCTTTTGTTTAACTGCATGATCCCCTTGACGCCGAAACAGATGAATTTATCATCCTTGATATTGGTGTGCCCGTTAAAGTACCGGGCCTCGGCCCCCTGGCACATGGAGTTAAGGCCCAGGCACAGTTCCTGCAGGGTATCCTCGGTGTACAGGTTCTTTTTCTTGTGGTCGTAGAGCATGAATTCATCCTCCAGCAGCTCGTAGAAATCGGACATAGTAGGGTACGCGCTGGCAGGGAGAAGGGAAAAATCGGTATGGTCGTCCATGTCGAAACGCCGGTACAACTTCTGAAGCATCAGTTCCAGGGTGTCAAGCTGGTTATCGGAAAAATCCTTGTAGGCCCGGAAAAAGTCTTTCAGATAGGAAATGTGGCGGGACAGGACGCTGGTCTGTCTGAAGGTTTCAGGCGTGTTTTCTTCGTCCAATTCCTTCTCGTGCTGGTCATCCCAGGCCATGGGCTGCAAGGGGTTTATCACATACTTCCCGGACAAATAATCCAGATAGCAGCCGCCCATGGCTTCTGTCAGTTCCATGTACTCGGCTTCCGCATCCAGCAAAATCAGCGATTTGCCGCTCTCCCGGAGGTTCGCAATAATGCCTTTCAAAAGGTGCGATTTGCCCTGCCCGGAGTTGCCCAAAATCAAAATGTTAGCGTTGGTTTTATCATCAGCCCGGCGGTCAAAGTCAGCGAGAATGTTGGTGCCGAATTTATCCCGGCCCAGATAGAACCCCTCCGGGTCGGTCTTGCCGGAGTAGTTGAAGGGGTACAGGTTGGCCACAGCCGAGGCGGGCAATACCCGTTCAAACTCTGCCCCAAACTGGTTGGAGCCGAAGGGCATGACAGACAAAAACCCCTCCTTCTGCCGTAGGTTCAGCCGCTCTACTGTTATCTTGGAGCGGGTCAGTTCCATCAAAACGTCAGACTGCAGCTCTTTCAGCTTCTGGAGGTTCGCGGCCTTTAGCTCAATAAACACAGCGCAATGCAAGAGAGGTTCTCTGTTTTTACGCAAATCAATCAAAAGCTGAACCACGTCCTTGAGGTTGTTTTCAGCATCCAAAGTCTCCTGCACATCCGTGCCCCCGGACAACAGCTTGTTGCGGCGGGTGGCGTTCTGGATAATCTTCCGCTGCTCCATGCTGTCTACCAGCCGGTTGTAAACCCGCAGGGTGACGTTCGTCCTGTCTGCCAGCTGCGACAGAATCGCCTGCTGCTCCGTGCTGGGCGGGTACTCCCGCACGACCCACACGCAGCGGTAGCTGTCGCCGCAGATGTAGTGGTCGTTCATGAATTTCACCACGCCGGGCAGGATCATGTCGAGGAAATCCTTCACCTCGATTTCAGCGGCCCTTTCCGGGCTTATCTTCCTTTTCTTAAACATTGTAACACCTCATCATTCTATCAGCTCTCCCACCACGACCCATCGCCCGTCCTGACGGGAGATGTCGCAGGTGGAGAGGGTAATAAATTTTTTACTGGATCCCCGCGGCCCCACGTTGTATTGGCTGTCAGCCTGCACCGCGTCCAGAAAATCCAATTTATCTGTAAAATCTATAGACTGGTAGATCCCTGAACCGTAGGCATTGGTCCGGCATACGGCGAAAATGTTATATTGCCGGACGCCATTGGTTGTTTCAAAAATGATGGTGCGGTGTCCCTCAAAATAACCCAAATCCCCGTAGTGGATCAGCGCCGTGAACATGGAGCCGTCAAACTTGTTGTGGCTGTACAGGATCAGGTTGCCGCTGTCCAGACTGCACCTTGCGTCCATGAACGGCACTCCGTAGGAAGAATATGTTCCGTCAAAGGCCGTGCGAAGGTAGTGCTCCGGGTCATCCGGCGTGTGCATGACCGGGTAGTCGATGGCTGTGCCCGGCACGGTGATCCAGCCGATGCAATCCGGGTTCATCTCCCGCAGAGCCGCAATGTCATGGACAGGCTCCAAGGTGGGGGTAGGGGCTTCCGGGTCATTGTAAGGGGGCGGCGTACTATCTGGCGCAGGTGTCGGCGTGGGCTTTGGCGCAGGGGTGGTCAGTAACACAGATTCCGCCAGCTCATGAAAGCTGTCCTGTTTCTCCTTGGACTCGATGAACTGCCGGGTGAACCAAAACCCCGCCCCCATAGCCGCCACCAAAAACGCAAAGGCCAGCAGGGTACAGATGGTTTTCCTCATATTCTATTTCAAACATCCTTTCTGAGTTTTGCGGTTTTGCGTCAGCAAAATCAAGGCGCAGCCGAAGAAGCAAAACTCCCTTGTTGAAAATTCATTTTCAACTTGCCGCCTTTTCCATGTCAAAATTTTTCATGCCGTCCACATCCTCTACCTGTTCCCCGGACATGGAGGACTCGAAGTAAATGCCCAGCACCCGCTTGATGTCCTCCTTGCCCATGCGGCGCACCTCGAAGCCCCTGTCCGTGATGTTTTTCTCTATGAGGTTGATGTCGTGGAACACCAGCTCCGGCTTCTCATTCTTGGAAAAGCGCACCAAAAACAGGAACTGCCGGGCTGTGGACATCTCCAATTGGATGCCGTCCAGGAAAGCCATATCCTGCTTCAGCGCCCGGCGCACGCTCTCGTTTTCTTCCTCCTGCATCCGCCGCTGGATGAACCGTTTGTTATCGTCGAAGCGTTCGCAGGAATCCAGGCAGGATATTTCCAGGCTGGGGTGGGTGGAGAGGACGGTCAGCAGGTGCCGGATCTTCACCTCTACATTGGCGTGGGACAGCACGGAAATATTGGTGGGCTGCACGAGAAAGGCCACCAGCTCGCCACTGGTGGTCTTGACGCCGTAATTTGTGAACCCCTGCAGCCCTAAAAGGCCGCGGGTGGAATTTTTCTTTTTCCAGCTCATACACCGCACCTCCAATGGTACTCCTGCTGGCTGAACAGCAAAAACCGCCCCGCGTAGCGCAAGTAGTCCAGCACCGTGGCTTCCTCCACGCGGATGGAGAGGAACGCATACGCTGCCGTCAGCGCCAGGGGCAGCAGAAGCCGCAGTTGCGTCAAGGCCAGCACGGACACCAGCAGCCCCACGCAGATGATGGCAAAATCCCGCAGGCGCCAGAGCCAGAGGTTTGCCGTTGCTTTCAGGTTTTGCGGGTAAATATACACGGTCATGAAATGCCTCCCCATTCTAAATCGCTATTTTCGGTGCCCCGGCAGAAAGCCTGGGGTGTCTGGCCATATTCTTCCTGGATTTTTTCCGTAATCATGTCCTTGATGAGCCGGGATTCAGCGGAGGTCGGTTCATATTCAAAATAGGTAGAGCCGCTGTCCCGGCTGATTTCACACTCGATATGCAGAATATCCTCGAAAGGGTCAAACTTGGCGTACATATTGAGCCAGGTTCCATCGTCCGCGCGGGTGTGGATCCCAAACTTTTTGTCTACATCAAACCAGGTTTCGATGTAGGCCGTTATCTCATGCCCGGTGTCACTATCCACGTCCATGTCCCGATCGATTACGATATCTGCTCGTTCAATCTCGTTGTTCTGCTTCACGGCACCACCTCTGTCATACCTGGGTGTTCTTCTTCCTCCGGTTCGTCCACCCCCGGAAAAAGGTACTTCTTCCGCAGGTAGTCCGCGTGCTCCGGGGTGATGGCCCCATCGTCGATCTGGGCCGCGTTGATGCTGGAGTAAAGCTCGCCCCACAGGCAATCTAAAAAGGAGGAGCCGTTTTCCAGCCCCTCCTTGTAAGCATCCAAATCATGTTGTAAATAACCGGGCAGGCCGGCTTCAGGATATTCCATGTGTACCTCCTTACAACGCCCGCGCAATGCTCCGGGTCATATTCACCGCCGTGCTGGTAGCATGAACCACGCTCATCATGTTGACTTTCACGCTGGAATCCAGCCCAAACTGTTGTGCAATTCTCGGCACTTCTCCCGCTGCCAGCATGACGCCCAAGCCCAGGAGCATGTTGTCATTAAACGTCAGCAGCCCCAGGAAAAGCAGGGTTGTCTGCAAAAACGCCGTCAGGCACAGGGCAATGATCTGCTTGCACCATTGGTTAAAACCGTCCGTGTAGCCCCGCGGCACAGAGAACAGGTAAAGGCTCCCCACAGCCATCTGGATCAGGAGGATGCCCCCTCTTTTGATGTTGGCAAAAAACACCTTCAAAACCGAGTAGGACATCCCAATAAGCATACAAAGGGGGAAAATACCGTTTGCCACAGCCCCCGCCGGCCCGCCAAAAACCTGCACCAGCACTTTCAGAGCCACGTCCCCCAGGTTGAAATCCGTCGTCCCCACAAAGCTGGCGGCGATGTCCTTGAGGAAAATGTTTTGCAAACTTATGCAGAACTTGTACAACTCCACGGGCACCACGGTCACCAAATTCGCCGCAAAAAAGCCCTTCAGCACGTTGATGGCGGTGGACTTGATATTGGCCCGCCCGGTCTGGTACTCCAAGGCCAGGTCGAACGCCGCCACGATCATGCCCACCCCGAACAGCGTCCAGCCCAGCATGGTGAACAGCCGCACGGAAGATGAGATCCAGGTGAGGTCGAAAATCTCCGCGCCCATGGCCCCAATCTGGGTGAACACGTCGGCCAGGGTGTCATAAAAGTTTTGAAGCATCCATTTTATAAGGCCGTCCCAGATGGCGTTGACCACTTCCTCGCCGACCCCGCCAAAAAAGCTGCCGATGAGCCCGCCCATACCGCCCAGCAGGCCGCCTATCCAGTCAAACATGGAAACCCACCCCCGCTCAGAGACCCACCACGCCCCAGATGTACAGGGGAGCGGTCAGGGTGAAAACCAGGCAGGCAAACAAAATCGCTGGCCCGGCGAACTCAAATTGTCCATGTTTTCTGTATTCAAAGTAGCTTGTCCCCACTTTAACAAAGAAAAGCACCGCCAATATCATGTCGATAACGGGGAACACCACATTGTTTACCACGGTCTTGATTTGCCCTCTGGCCGTCGTCCAGGTGGACTGTACGGCCCCGGCCACATCGCCGGTGGCGGCTGCGGGGAGGGCGAACATGGTGCAGAAGAGAAGCACAGCGCCCAGCAGGCATAATAATTTTCTTACCTTCATATTGAACCTCCATAATATAAGAAAAGCGCCCTGGTTCAACAGTAAACACGTTTACGGTTTGCCAGGGCGCTTCCCTCAAAACTCAAGTTTTCTTCGTTTTCTTGCGTTTAAACTCACTTTTTGCGGCCAAAAAACACAGCCAGGCCAGCGCCCAGCAGGCTCAGGCCCAGGACGGCCAGCACAGCCACCCAGCCGAAATCGCCGGTGTTGGGCACAGTAGTGGTCGTAGTGCCGGTGGGCTTATCCTTCATCACCAGCTCCAGCGTGGTGGTGTCCTCTTCGACCGTGAATTTGATGTCCTCAGCCTTGGCATAGCCCTTGGGCGCGGATTCCTCATGGAGTACATAATCCCCAACAGGCAGCAGGCCGATCACATGGGCCTTGTCATCAGAAGTCCATTCCACGACCACCTTGCCGTCTTTGTCAAGGATTTGCAGCTTGGCCCCGGCCAGGGGCTTGCCAGTGTCCGCGTCCACCTTGGTGATGCTGATCCTGCCCTTTTCATTTATGATGTCACTGAGGCGTACCTCGTCGGCGTCCACCTCCACGGGAACCGGCTCCTGCAGCAACACATAACCGGGCAGCGATTCCAGCTCCACCAGCAGGTACTTGCCATAGGGCACATTGCCGAAAAGGAAGCTGCCGTCATGGCTGGTCTGCGCGGTGGCGATAGCGTCCTTCATAGGGAACTCCGTTGCCCCCTCCGGGAACAGGCCGAACACTACGCCGGTAAGCGGCTTCTTGGCCTCGTTGGTCTTGCGGCCCAGGATGTTGCCCCTGTGCAGCTTGTTGTGGAATTCCACGGTGGCGGCATCCTCGCCAGCTTCCACGGTGACGGTCTTACCCGCCTCAATTTCGTACCGGGCCGTTACTTCGTTTTCCAGCTCCGTCACCAGATATTCGCCGGGCAGCAGGTCTTGGATGTAGATTTCCCCCTGCGCGTCTGTCTTGAAGGTTTCGGCATAGTCCTTGCCCGTCACCAGGAAAGAGATACCTTCCACAAAATTGTCCTCTGCGGTCTTTTTAATAATAAGCCCACCTTTGGGGTTCACAGTGACAGTCTGGGCTTCATCCTCAATGTCTGCATGGACGGCAAGCCCAAGCCCATCCTGATAGAGCGTTTCAAAGACCACGATGGACTTCCCAGCCAGTCCAGAGCAGTCAAAAGTGAAAGAAACCTCAACGGTTCCGTTTTCTTTTTCTGCCGTAAACTCTGCAGAGGACGTAATTTCTTTCCCATCCACCAGCAGTTTTTCCCCTGTGGATTTGTCCATGAGAACGCCTTTGACATTGTAGGTTTTGCCGATAGTAAGGCCGGTGTATTCTACAGTGTCCACGATGGTCACTTCCCCGATGGGGTCGGTGACCTTATTGCCGTTGATGGTGGCGGTGGTCTTGATGTCCGGCTTGCCAAAGTCAACGGTCTGCCCTTCATCGTCAATGTCGGTGTGAGCAGCCAGCTCCAGGCCGGCCCTATACAAGCTTTCAAACACCACAACCAACTTCCCAGCCAGCCCGGAAGCATCAAAGGTAAAGGGGATGTCGATGCTGCCTTCGGCCTTGGGCGCGGTAAAGGTAGCTTCTGCGGTAACTTCCTTGCCGTCTACCAGCAGCTTTTCCCCCGTCGATTTGTCCATAAGCACACCCTTGATATTGTACTCTTTGCCAGGGGTTAGGCCAATGTATGTCACAGTATCTATGATGGTGATTTTGCCCAGGGGATCAGCGGTTTTCTCGCCATCGACAGCAGCCGTCGTTCCGATTTTCGGGTTGCGGAAAATGACGGTTTGGCCCTCATCCTCTATGTCGGCATGGCTGGCAACCTCGTTGCCGCCCTGATACAGCGTCTCGAACACCACCACAGCCCGGCCTGCCAGGGAGCTGGCATCGAAGGTGTATTCCAGGCCAACCGTGCCGGAATCGGATTTCGGGATAAACTCTTTTTCTGCTGTCACCTGCTGCCCGCCGGTTTCCAGCGGTTCGCCTGTCGATTTGTCCATAAGGATGCCGGATAATTTGTAAGTCTTGCCAATGGTAAGGCCGGAGTAAGACACGGTGTCCACCAGCGTCACCTCGCCCAGCGGGTCAGCCAGCTTCTCGCCGTCTACTGTGGCGGTAGTGCCGATTTCCGGCTTGCCCTCAAACTTATCGTCAATGGTGCCCAGCTCGATTACGGTGCTGTCGCGGGTAATGCTGATGTCGGGAACCGTCACCAGCTCATACCCCTCGTTGCCAGGGCAGCGCAGTTCCTCCAGGCAGTAGTGGTCAAAGGGCAGGGCGCAAAGCCCGTCCTGGGTTTCCACCATCCAACCCTCGGTGGTGAGGCCAAACCAAGTACCCGCCAGATTATCGTAATCTTCGGTATCATCGTTTCCGTTGGTGTTCTGGCTGTGGGGGTTCCACTTGGTTTCCGTGCGCACTTCTCCGTTCTCATCTGTAAGGAGGATGTGGCTCTCGCCGGTGGTCTGGCTGGTAAGCTTGAACAGCACATTGGCAAAGCGGTGCATATTATCCTCGCCCACCTTCACAAAGCGCAAGTCGCCGCGCTTGACCTGGTTGTAGGCCGCATCGCCCTCCCGGTACTCTTTAACGGAACCGTCAATCAGCACCTCAAAGGGCCGGATGGTCTTGTCGGTCCAGAGATAACCGGTGCCGGGTTTGCTCTCAGCCAACTCATAGGAGCCATAAGGCAGCGCCCGCACATCGGACTGCGCTACGCCGTCCTTGACCTCGATGGTCAGGCACACCTCGTCCGGCTGATACAGAGCGCCGCCCACATATACGGCGTTCCGGCTCTTGTTTGTGATTTCAAACAGGGTGCCGTCCAAACTAGCCATTCCCAATGGGGTCATGAGCAGAGATTCCAGGTCGCGCTTCTCAATAAGAACCCCGCCGCGCACAACCTCGTTATCCATATAGAATGGATATACCTCACCGTTCTCCACAACCTCTACAGGCTGGTCGGGGGCAGTGTTCAGCATGGACTGGTTCGTTGCGCTCTCGTGGAGGATATAGGCCCCATATGGCAGAGCGTCCGGCGCGGTGCTGGCCTTGCCCTCGCTGTCGGTGGTGAGGGTCAATACCACCTCGCCAGGATCGATGCTCTTGTCGTTGACGATTACGGGATTCCTGCTGTCGTTGATGATTTCAAACTTGATGCCGGAAAAATCCGCGTCGCCCTGTGGGGTTGCGCCTGTGATGGTGTCCCGCTTTTCCACAGATAAGCCGCCCCGTACCACGTCATCCTCGGCAGTCGCGGGGTACACCTTTTTGTTTTCGCTGATGGTGACGGTCTGGGGTTGGAAGGTGAGCAGCATGGATTCATTTGTAGCAGATTCCCGCACCTCATAGCGGCCAAAGGGGAGGGCGTCGTCCGCTGTGCTGGCCCGGCCCTCTGCATCGGTGGTCAAGGTGGCCACCACCGCGCCGGTGGCGTAGGTCTGCCCGTCCACCTCAACAGGGTTGGCGCTGCGGTTGACGATTTCAAAAATGATGCCGGAGAAGTCGGCGTTGCCCTGGGGAGTGGCCCCGGTCTGGCTGTCCAGCTTCTTGATGGCAACGCCGCCCCGGACAACCTCGTTTTCAGCGGTAAGGGTGTGCATCTCCCCGTCCCCGCTGATGGTAACCGGGATTTCCTCATCAAAGGTTTTCTGCATCGAATTGTTTGTGGCAGATTCTTTTATAATGTAGTCGCCGTAGGGCAAAGCGTTGGGGCCGGTGGTAGCCATGCCTTTGGCGTCCGTGGTGATAGTCATGGCAACCGAGTCGGGGTCGCAGGTCTTGCCGTTCACCACGACCGGGTTCTCGCTGTCGTTCACAATGTCAAACTTTATCCCTGCAAAGCTGGCGTCGCCCTGGGGCCTTTTCCCGGTGACAGCATCCCGCTTTTCAATGGTAACGCCGCCCCGGATGACTTCCTCGGTCAAGTCCTCTGGCTCCAGCTCGTATACGTCGCCTACAAGGTCGGGACTGTTTATCTGATAAGTATGAGTGCGAGTGTCCAACTTATATCCTTCGGGTGCTTTAATCTCTTTGACAGTTACGGTTCCAAAAGGGATATCTTTGAACACTGGCTCAATAATCCCCTGTGCGTTTGATGTACCCTCAACCGTAACAGTCTGTCCCCCTTTCTGATATGTCACTTGATACACAGCACCCGCCAAGTGGGCATCGCCCTGTGCTGCTTGGCCTATGCTGCTATCCTTCTTAATTAGGCGTAAGGCTACCCGCCCTGGGTCATCCTGTACGTCTATGTTGGTATCAGAACCTGATATGGTAAAAGTATAAATCTTCTCATCCAGCTTATAACCTTTAGGCGCTTTTGTCTCCTTTACAGTATATTTACCATTTGCAAGGGGCTTTTCCAGTTCCGCATGGCCATTGGCATCGGTAGTAAAAGTAGCTATGGGGGTGCCTGTAGCGTCAGATGTAGTATACACGCCATAGGTAGCCCCTGCCAGGCTATAACAGCTATTGCCATTGGTGACGGTAGCGTCTGCGGAGGTCTTGTTCAGCGTTACATTAAAGCCCATAGGCTCCAGCTTAATCACAATGTAAATGCAGTTTGTTGCCTTGGGGACAATAGAGCCGATCTGGTTGCCGCCGCTCCCATCCGGGCTGCTGTGCCATAGGATATCATCCCCGGAAGATTCGCCCCAATAAAAGCCTATATGGTTGTCTACCCCGTCCTCAAAGGGGGACAAGCTCCAGTACATGAGGATAATATCGCCCTTTTCCAGTTTGCCATCGGCAAGCATCTCAGCCTTGGTGTTATAGATGTAGCAGGTAAGGCCAGCGGCCTTTGCTAACTGATAATAGTTGGACGCGCCAGCCAGCAGGTCGTAGGGCTTGCCGGAACCGAAGTATAAGGCATCCCCGGTACTCTTAATAAGGTTTACCGCTTGGGTGCTGTCTAAGCCCACCTTGCGCAGCACATACCCCACAAACCCGCCGCAGTTCATGCCAGCGGAACCGTTATAGGAGGTGTCGCCGTTGGGGGACTGCACATCACCACCAGCGTAGGGGGTGCCCAGGTAATAGCTGTCATGCTCATGGGCGCTTAGTTCATCCACAATGGCTTTCCGTATTACCCCGTAGTTGGCAAGATAGCTTGTGCCGTTCCCCAAGTCAGCCTGCACCTTGGAGATGGGGTCACGGGCGCGCAGGGTGGGCATTTCCGCTGTCTGCATATTGTCCGCCATGCTGGAAGTATCTTCCTGGGGCGGTGTTTCCTCCGCAGGGGGTTCTTCCGGCACAGAAGAATCCACATCTTCTACGGGCACTTCGGAGGAAATCCCGCTGTCTGTGTCCAGTTCTGCTTCTGTGGCAAATGCCGCCATAGGCACCATGCTAAAGCACAGCACCACAGCCAACAAAAAAGCTAACGTCCTGTTATATATTTGTTTCATTGAACCTTCCTTTCCCGTCTGTTGTTGATTTTCTTCCCTTGCTGGGCAGGCGGAGAGCCCCGCAGCACCCCTTCCAATGAAAAATGGGCATGACAAAAGCCCTCTGATGTCTCAGAGGGCTTTTCCAGCCGTTATGCCTTGTTCAGTTGTACTCCCAATGGCCTGCTTCCTCTACCCATACTTCTTCCTTGACTTCTACCATTTTGAGTTCGGTGTGGCCGGGCACATCCACCACCCAAATTTTTTCTCCCGTGTAAATCGGGTCACCTGACACCATTGTATAAGTTCCATGGCCTGTCATGGTATCCCAATCTATGGTACTGTCTAAGTGCGCGTTGATTCCTTCGACCGTGTCTGCAGTAAAACCACATTTATTGCATCGATATACCCATTCTGTATACCACATATCTTCCCAATGCCCGACTTCGCCTACTGTCACTTCCTGTAGTTCCAGTCGCGTCACAGTCTCATAGTGCCCCGGCACGTCCACCACCCAGGTGGCTACGGGGGAGAGGATGGTGCTGCTGGTGAGCAGGCCCCGGCTGTTGTAGAAGATCTGCGCCACCTGCGCCCTGGTTGCCGTGCCCTGGGGGTCCAGCCTGCCGCCGTCCCCCTTGATGACCCTGTGGGTGGTGGCCCAGGCCATGGCCTGCCTGGCCCAGCTTGAAACCTTCCCCGCATCCCCGAACCCCTGCAGGCTGGACTCGTCCGCGCTGGTGTCATTCCCTGTCTGCTGGGCGTAGTCATAGAGGATTTTAGCAATCTGTTCCCGCGTTACGCTGTCGTTGGGGGCGAACCTGCCGTTCCCGACGCCGCCCACCAGCTTGTTCTGGCTGGCCCAGCCCACTGGCGGGGCGTACCACTGGCCCGCCGCCACGTCAGCAAACGTGGATTCCTTATACCGCCCGGCCACGAACCCGTCCGTCTTGTTGGCCAGCACCGTCACGAACATCCCACGGGTCATGCCGCCCTCCGGGTCGAAGGTGGAGGGGCCGGTGCCGTTGAACAGCCCCTCACTGGCGGCGTAGTCCACCGCGTCATAATACCACGCGCCGGGCTTTACGTCGGTGAATTTTTCGGCGGCGGCATGGGCTGTCATGGGCGCTGCCAGCATGAGGGCCGCCGCGCTGGCGGCCATGAACCTTCGGAACAGCTTGCTCATTTTTTACACTCCCCACATTGGATTTTGCGGTTTTATCCGCTGCTTCCAGTATACCGGGAATGCTGGGTATATGTCTACTATTTTTTGAAAAAATCTTTAAAAATATTTTTCCATGCCGGGCCTGTTACATCTGCATGACCCCAAAGGGCAGATCGTCATCGGGGCTGATCTCTTCCGGCGCTGGCGGTGCGTCCTCGTCTGTCAAAAAGGGGATATCCACTTCCTGGCCCTGGGCCTGCTGCTGATCCATCACCATTTCATAAGAGTGTAAAATCTGACCGTACAGCTTCTCCCGCGCCTCCCTGGTGATGGGGAAGAATACCGACTGCGACAGTTGTGTACCGTCCTTCACATACTGCCGCTCCGGCTCCTTCACGAACAACCCGTTTTTCGAGTCAAAAATGCGGAAGCCCTGGACGGCAAAGGCCCCCGCAATATTGACGTTAGCGGTAGCCCGCAGCTTGCTTCTTGCGTTCTTCACAGGGAAGATGCGCACCGTCAGCTCCGGGATCGCCTTTTCCATCGGCGGTTCCGGCTGGCCCGCAGAGACCGGTTCAGCGGCAGGAGGCTGCACAGCTTCATCCACCGCGATATCCATATCCTGTTTCGTTTTTCTCTTTGCCATATTGCCACCTTATTTCTCATGGATTTTCTCAGCCCAATCTGCGATTATTCTTGCTATGCACTCAAAGCGCTGGCGCGGGGTCAAATCAGTCAAAAACTCGAAGGCGTCCTGCGCCGATTCCCCCGGATGGGCGAACCGCATCGCCTGCAACAGCAGCTCCATCATGTCTGTCTGGTTCGTCTGGGTGACGCAGTTATCGCACAGTTTTTCCCGCTTCACGAGGACGCTGTCCTCGTCCACCAGGTTAAAACTCACCACGTCGCCCCGCTCCAATCCTATCTCATCCCGCACCTCCTGGGGCACCGTGACGCGGCCCCTCTTGCCCAGAATCCTGAGCATCCTCATGGTTTCCATATAAATTCCCTTTCCTCCGGCGCATCGCCGGATAAACTCATTTGCAGCGGCCGCGGCTTTGAGGTGTCAAAGTTAGACACCAAAATTTCCTCATACATGGAGCCAGGATCGTACTTCTGGGCCATGTTGTTGGGCCGCTCCAGCTTTTCGATGTACAGCCCCGGCTTGCTGTAAAGGTCAACCGTTTCCGGGCAGAAATTGTAAGACAACAGCCACAGCCCCTTGATGCCCATGACCGTTTCAAACAGCCTGTAGTGGTCTGCCTCCGTGAAGATCTGGCCGGGATAGTAGTCCTCCGTGAAGTAGTACGGCGGGTCAAGATAGAAAATGGTATTGGAAGAGTCGTTCGCCGGGATGACCTTCCCGAAATCCGCGTTCTCGATGACCACATACTGGAGCCGGGCGCAGATGGCGTCGATGAGCGGGAACGCCGCCCACATACTCCTGCCATTCCCACCAAAGGTAGAACCCTTGCCCGCATAGCTCTGTTTGATAAGCTGGTAGTAATCCGCCGCCCACTGGACAGGGTCGCGGTACTGTCCCAGTTTGATCTGCTCTTTCGTGAGAAGGAAATCCGCCTTGGAGTTGAGGACGTAAGTAAGCCGCCGCATGAGTTCCTCCGGCTGCTGACGCACCACCCGGTACAGGTTTACCAGGTTACCGTTGGCGTCATTGAAAATTTCTTTCACAGAGCGGTCTTTGTTCAGCAGCATGGTGCCCCCGCCGCCGAAAACCTCCACATACGTCCTCCTGCGGTAGTCCGAGGGGAACCGCTTGATAATCGTCTTAAACAGGGCCTGCTTGCCGCCGACCCAGGGTAACATTGCCAGTATAAAAATCACCGTCCAATCTTTTGAAATTTATGTTTCGGGGGAGGCCCCCGCTGCCAGTGTCCGTTGCTCATAGCTGCATGGTGAGGCCGGACTCCTGGGCCTGCTCCTGTTCCTGCTCGATTACAGAGAAGGAATCCTCATAAGGCAAAAGACTCAACCCCCGGCCATTATCCCACTTCATGAGCAGAGCAGGCTGGTCATCCACCCCGATCACCGTCCCGCACAGGCCGGGGGGCATCCCCGGCTCGTCATTGCATAGCCCTTTCAGTTCGATACGAGTGCCCACGGGATACCGCGCTTTCACCCTTTCAACCTTGCTTCTATCAAAGTTCATCCTCGCTGCCTCCTTCACATTTTGGAATCATAACCACTTGATTTGCGGCACTCAACCCGTAAGCCCGGATGAACATGGCCAGTGACACCATCATAAAGTTCCGGGGTGAGAGCAGGCTGGGGTCGGCCAGCTCCCCCAGAGCTACTGTCCGGCTGCCGGTCAGGATATCCTTGGCCAGCACAAAGCACACATAAGACAGCCCGTTCAAGTGCCGGGGCCGGGCTGATTCGATTTCGATGCTCCTTCTGCCCACGAAAGGCTCCACCTGCGCCCACAGCCTATAGTCCGCCGTCAATAAAAAAAGGGCTGCGGTTATCTTTTTACCGCAGCCCTTATGAAGCCGTATTTCCTTTTCAAACAGCACGCCATGCGTGTCATTTCGGAAGATCATGAGAACGCCCTCCCTTCTTCTTATCCCTCTCCATGTCCTTCTGGATCGTCCTGGCTTCGTCAGGCTCCCGGTGGAAACCAGGAATCTGCTTCATGAAGTTTTCGTATGCCTGATCAATCACGTTATTTGTAAAGCGCGGCACCCTGTCATACCTCCTTGAAAATTTGTCCAGAAATGCGAAAAGGCCCACAGGTTTTTTCCTGTGAGCCTTCTCAAAAATTTTTTCTTTTGCTGTCTCCGTTGGGCTTGGTTTTGGTCTGTGTGACGGTTCAGATCCCAAAAATCGGGGTGGCATCTCCCAAAACACGTCATCCCGTGACGGTCGTTTTTTGGCCTCTTGAACGCCGAAAAACCGCGCTGTGGCGCGGTTTTTCGGGGGTGGCATCTTTTTTGCTTTGTAAAGATGGTGGAGATGGCGGGAATCGAACCCGCGTCCGAAAAAAGATTACCAAGGCTTTCTACGAGCGTAGCTTTTGGTTTTGCATTCCCTCTGTCCAACGCCCAAAAGCAGGCTTTGGAGGTCAGTAGCCTTTTAAATCATGACGGGGGCGAAAGGCGGCGCCCTCGTTCACGTTCACCGCTCATCGACGCTCTTGTCCTGGCCGCGGTATTCCAGGCAAGAACGGCTGCTTAGTTAAGCAGCAACAGCAACAGAATTGTTGTCGTTTACTTGTAAGGTTTGCGGTTTTATAGCGGTCCGCGCCGCTGCTCGCTTACCAGGGCTCTCCTTCCCCGTCGAAACCTTTACATCCCCGTTTCTCTATATACCCTATTATATACGAAGCGCGGCCCCATTGCAAGGGGGATTTTCTGGCGGAAAAGCTCCTTTTGCGCCGGCGAAAGCGGCCGCCCGCCCCCAAACGGCACGGCCCGCCTGGCAGGCACAGCCGATATGCGGCGGACCACCGTGCAAAACCCGCACGGCGCGCCTTCTGGGGCCGGCCCTTTACGCAAGCCCCCAGCCCTTATCCTGCAGTTCCCCTTCTATGACCAGCTTGTAGTCCCCGGCCCGCAGCAGCCTCACCAGTTCCTGTACATCTTGGGGGGGCGTGGCAAAAGCCAGCCCGGCCTTGCCCAGGAACCCCTCCCGTACCGAATGGACATCCCCGCCGGCCGTGACAAGCAGCCCGTTTTCACGGGCCATCTGTGCCGCCATGCGGTTCTCCTCCAGGGTATTGCAGGCGTTGAACACCTCCGCCGCGTCCAGGTATTGGGGCTGGGGCGCCACATCCGGGTCGATGTTGGACGCGTGGCGGTAAGGGTGCGCCTGTGAGAGGAACCCCCCCGCTTCATGCACGGCCTTGCTGTAGTCGGCCAGCGTGTACATGTGCAGGTCTGGGTGGGCCAGCAGGAAATCCAGCCCAATGCCGTAGGTCAGCACCTCTTTGCCGTCCCCATAATAGTGCTCTATGCCAAACAGCACCTGGAACCCCTTCCCCTTTGCCCAGGCCTTGGCCGCTTCATACGAGCGCCAATAACAGCGCATCTTCTCTTCCCAGGGCAAAGACCGGTCTACAGCCGTGTTGCCCCGCAGGAAATGGTCGGTTATGACCATCCCCGCATACCCGGCCTTGTAATAGGCCTCCGCCATCTCCTCCGGCCCGTTGTGGGCGCAGGCGCTGCACCAGTTGGTGTGGCAGTGCATTTCATATTTATATGGATATTCTTTCATGTCCCCATCTCCTGTTGTGTAAAAATCCCGGGCCAGCCCGGCAAAACTACCGCAAAGCGCGCCGCTCCCTTTCTTCCGCACCTACCCTTTAACCGGATACCCCGGCCGGTCTGCGATCATCCTTTTTCCGCCCGCAGGCGGTCCCGCTTCTCCAGCCGCCGGAACAGGCGCATCAGCACAACCACCGCCGCCACCGCCAGGATGAACTCCGCCACCGTTTGGGCCCAGGCCAGGCCGTATAGGGGGAAGAGCCAGTCTAAAACGAACAGGGCGGGTATTTCTAAGACGATCTTGCGCAAAATGGCAAACAGCAAAGACTTCGAACCCATGCCGCAGGCCTGGAACACCCCCACCGCCAGGAAATCCATGCACAGGAATGGCAGCGCCAAGGACATGGCCCGCAGGAACTGCCCGCCGTAGGCCACGATCTCGGGCTTTTCCATAAACAGGGCGGTAATGGGCCCAGAAAATACGCAGAAGCCGGCGGTGGCCAGGGTGATGAAGCTTAAGGAAATCCGCATGGTAAAGAAAAGGGTCTTCTTCATGCGGGGGGTGTTGCCGCTGGCATAGTTATAGCTGATTAAGGGCATTATGCCCTGGGAAATACCCATGGAAACCTGCATGGGTATCATCTGCACCTTGTGGGAGATGCCCATGGCCGCCACCGCGTCCGAGCCGTAGGCGGAGGCAAAGTTGTTCAGGATGGTCATGCCCGTCACGTTCAGCAGGTTCTGGATGGAGGCCGGCACCCCCACCCCGCATACCCCCAGCACAATGGAGCGGCGGAAGCAGAGCATCCGGGGGCTGACGCAGACGTAGGTCTTGCCCCGCCTGCAGAACAGCAGCACGAAAAAATACAGGCAGGCCACGCAGTTGGAGAGGAAGGTGGCCAGGCCCGCCCCAGCCGCGCCCATATCCAGGCCCCAAGGCAAAATAAACACCGGGTCCAGGATGATGTTCAACACACAGCCGCTCATGGTGCCGATGCTGGCATGAAGGGCCGCGCCCTCGCTGCGCACCAGGTAGGCCATCACCACATTGACAATGGCCGGGGCCGCCCCGCAGGTAACGGTCCACAGCATATAGGCGCCGGTGGCGGCGTTTGTCTCCGTGTTGGTGCCCAGAAGCCTTAGCAGCGGCCCCTGGAACACTGTGCACAGCACAGAGAACAGGACGCCGGAAAACAGGGCCAGGTAAAACCCAAAGGCGGAACTGCGCTTTACGGTTTCAAAGTCCTTCGAGCCCAAGGCCCGGCTCATCATGCTGGAGGACCCGACGCCAAACAGGTTGTTTACGGCGTTGAAGGCCAGCAGCACCGGGCCCGCCAGGGTGACGGCCGCCGTCTGGACGGGGTCGTTCAAAATGCCCACAAAGTATGTATCCGCCAGGTTGTACAGCACCATGACCAAGGAACTGAGCACCGTG
Source organism: Oscillospiraceae bacterium (assembly GCA_910574995.1). Lineage (GTDB taxonomy): Bacteria > Bacillota > Clostridia > Oscillospirales > Acutalibacteraceae > Acutalibacter. Next base: position 57,187 of record CAJTCS010000006.1, on the reverse strand, counting down.
GGGATGGCCAAGGTCATCACGGCCTTTGGCACCGGCGTGCTTTCAAACAGCCGCGTCTTCTGTGTGTCCTCCACTGGGATCCCTCCTTTTTTAATGGGGCCGCGCCAAAACCTGCCTTAAGGATCCGCAAAAAACGTCCCGGCGGGCCAATGCCTGGGGCTGGGCGCCTGCCATGCATATTGGACTATTATACCACAACCGGCCCGCTTTCTCAAGTGCCGCCCGGGGCCTTTGTGTAAATTTTGGATAACCGCCCCTTTTGCCAAAAGCCCGCCGTCCGGCCCGCCAGGGAAAGGCTTTTGGGGCTTTCCCGCAAAGAAATCCCCCTAAGCCGCCGGGGGCCGCACCGGTATGCCCCTGGCGGCAAGCCAGCGTTTTACCTGGGGGACGGTGGTCTCCTTGTAGTGGAACAGGGACGCCGCCAGCACCGCGTCCGCCTGCCCTTGGGTAAAGGCGTCGTAAAAGTGCTCCATGGCCCCCGCCCCGCCCGAGGCTATGACCGGGATGGACACCGCCTGGGACACGGCCCGGGTCAGCTCCAGGTCATAGCCCGTTTTTACGCCGTCCTGGTCCATGCTGGTCAGTAAGATCTCCCCAGCGCCCAGCCGCTGCACCTTGTCCGCCCATTCCACCGCGTCTATGCCCGTGTCCACGCGCCCGCCGTTCAGGTACAGCGTCCAGCCCCCTGTGGGCCTGCGCTTGGCGTCCATGGCTACCACCACGCATTGGCTGCCGAATTTCTCCGCCGCCTGGCTGACCAGCCCCGGGTTGCGCAGCGCCGCCGAGTTTACCGCCACCTTGTCGGCCCCGGCCCGCAGGATGCCCGTAAAGTCCTCCACCGTGCGGATGCCGCCCCCCACGGTAAAGGGGATGAACACGTTTTCCGCCACCTGGGCCACTATGTCCGTAATAATTTCCCGGGCATCCGAAGAGGCGGTGATGTCCAGCAACACCAGTTCGTCCGCGCCCTGACGGTCATACTCCACGGCGCATTCCACTGGGTCCCCCGCGTCCCGGATATTGACAAAGCCCGTACCTTTTACCACCCTGCCGTCCTTTACGTCCAGGCATGGGATGATGCGTTTTGCGTACATACCCTCACATCCTCCTATATTTTCCCCTCACAGTTCCCCGGCCGACCGGGCAAAGCTTTCCAGCATGGCAAGGCCCGCCTGCCCGCTCTTCTCCGGGTGGAACTGGCAGGCCCACAGGTTCCCCTTCTGCACGGCGGCGTGTATGGTGGCCCCATACTGGGCCGTGGCCGTAACCACGTCCTCCTCCGCCTGTAAATAGTACGAATGGACAAAGTAGACATAGGGCTGAAGGGGCTGCCCGGCAAACAGCCCGCCAGGCCTGCGTATGTCCAGGGAATTCCAGCCAATGTGGGGCACCTTCAGCCCGGCCCCTTCTGGCAGCCGCACCACCTTCCCTTTCAACAGGCCCAGCCCTTTTGCCCCTGGGGCTTCCTCGCTGCTTTCAAACAACACCTGCAGCCCCAGGCAAATGCCCAAAAAGGGACGGCCAGAAGCCACATATTCCTGTATGGGGGCTTCCAGGCCCCGGGCCCGCAGGCTTTGCATGGCATCGCCAAAGGCACCCACCCCAGGGAGCACAGCGGCTTGCGCGGCCAGCAAGGCGGCCGGGTCGGCCGTTACCTGGCACTGGCAGCCAATATGGCGCAGGGCCTTTTCCACGCTTTGCAGGTTCCCCGCGCCATAGTCCAAGATCGAGATCATATTTGCTTCACCTCTCTACTTTATTAAAGTAATCATACCATTTTCCCATCCCATTTGCAAGCCCCGGATTTTTTTCAGGAAATCACCTTATCTTTTCTTTACTTCCCATTACAAATATGGTATATTTACCTAAAGGAGGGCTTTTTATGACAAATACCACTAAAAGAGATTGGAAACGCCGCATAACAGCTACCCTGTTTTCCTTTTTCTTGGCAATTATGCTTTTCATCGGCGCGAAGCTGTCCATTGGAGGCTCTTTTGCGGATGCCCTACAGATAAACAGCGGGGACGTAGGCAGCATCACGGCCTCCCTGATAGGCCGGAAAGACGTAACCTACACGGACCGGGAATCGATTGACGCTTTCATGCACTGCTTTAATAGCTTCCATTTTGATTTCCGGAAGGATGTAACCGACATGATGGGCTGCGCGGGAGAAAACCAGGTGTATATCTACGACCGCCTCCACAAAGAATTGGCCTGTCTGGAAATTTTTGACTATGGCGCAACGATTTCCAAAAGCAAAATTGTGGACGGGCACTTCGATTACAGCCGCTGGGCATATTCGGCAAATGACGACTATTTTGCCCCGCTCTTGGATATTCTTCGTTCACATGCTTAAAAAAGTCCCCCAGGGGCTAAAGTGCCTTTGTTTCATACATATAACATAGAAAAGCGCGGCCCCTCAACAAGGCCGCGCCAATTCTTTTAGAAAGTAACCGCCGTCAAATTAGGAGTTGATAGCGGTAACAACGCCAGAGCCAACCGTGCGGCCACCCTCGCGGATAGCGAAGCGCAGGCCCTCTTCAATGGCGATGGGGGTAATCAACTCTACGTCCATCACAACGTTGTCGCCGGGCATGCACATCTCAGTGCCCTCGGGCAGGGAGATAACGCCGGTCACGTCGGTGGTACGGAAATAGAACTGGGGACGGTAGTTGTTGAAGAAGGGGGTGTGACGGCCGCCTTCATCCTTGGTCAGCACGTACACCTGGCCCTTGAACTTGGTGTGGGGGTTGATAGAGCCGGGCTTGGCCAACACCTGGCCGCGCTCGATATCGGTACGCTGGATGCCGCGCAGCAGAACGCCGATGTTATCGCCAGCCTCGGCGTAATCCAGCAGCTTGCGGAACATCTCAATGCCGGTAACAACAGACTTGCGGGTCTCCTCGTTCAGGCCTACAATCTCCACTTCCTCAGACATCTTCAGCTGGCCACGCTCCACACGGCCAGTGGCCACAGTGCCGCGGCCAGTGATGGTGAACACGTCTTCCACAGGCATCAGGAAGGGCAGGTCAGCCTTGCGCTCGGGGGTGGGGATATAGCTGTCAACCGCCTTCATCAGCTCCAGGATAGGGGCGTAAGCAGGGTCGGAAGGATCGTTGCTGCCGCACTCCAGGGCCTTCAGGGCAGAGCCCTTGATGATGGGGGTGTCGTCGCCGGGGAATTCATACTCGCTCAAGAGGTCGCGGATTTCCATTTCCACCAGCTCCAGCAGCTCCTCGTCGTCCACCTGGTCAACCTTGTTCATGAAAACCACAATGCTGGGCACGCCCACCTGACGGGCCAGCAGGATATGCTCACGGGTCTGGGGCATGGGGCCGTCGGCGGCGGAAACCACCAGGATGCCGCCGTCCATCTGGGCAGCGCCGGTAATCATGTTCTTGACATAGTCGGCGTGGCCGGGGCAGTCTACGTGGGCATAGTGGCGCTCGTCGGTCTGATATTCCACGTGGGCGGTATTGATGGTGATGCCGCGCTCCCGCTCCTCGGGGGCCTTGTCAATGTTGGCGTAATCCATAAAGTCCGCGTCGCCCTTCATGGCCAGCACCTTGGTGATGGCGGCTGTCAGGGTGGTCTTGCCGTGGTCAACGTGGCCGATGGTGCCAATGTTGACATGGGGTTTATTTCTTTCAAATTTTGCCTTTGCCATTGGGATGTGCCTCCTTTTATTGAAACGAAATGCTTTCCTTGCTCTTATGGTTCATTGTACCAACAATGCACGGAAAAATCAAGAGATATTTTCCTTTATTCGGACTTTTTGCCCCGCTCGGTCATGATCTTCTCCGAAATGTTCTTGGGCACCTCGGCGTAATGGGCGGGCTCCATGGTATACTGGCCGCGGCCCTGTGTCTTCGAGCGCATGTCGGTAGCATACCCGAACATCTCGGACAGGGGGACTTCCGAATTTACCTGCTGGGCGCCGGGCAGGGCGTCCATGCCCAAAATCATGCCCCGGCGGGAGTTCAGGTCGCCAATCACGTCGCCCATATACTCCTCGGGCGTGATGACCGTCACCTTCATGATGGGCTCCATCAGCACGGGATCCGCCTTGCGCATGGCCTCCTTGAAAGCCATAGAACCGGCGATCTTAAAGGCCATCTCAGAAGAGTCCACCTCGTGGTACGAGCCGTCGTACAGGCTTACCTTCACGTCCACCACGTTGTACCCGGCCAGCACGCCGGCCAACATAGCGCCCTGGATGCCCTGGTCTACCGCGGGGATATACTCCTTGGGGATCGAGCCGCCCACAATGTCGTTACTGAACTCGTAGCCCTGGCCCGGGTTGGGTTCGATACGGATCTTGACGTGGCCGTACTGGCCCTTACCGCCGGACTGCCGGGCGTATTTGGTGTCGGCCTCGGCGTTCTTGCGGATGGTCTCCTTATAGGCAACCTGGGGCTTGCCCACGTTCGCCTCTACCTTGAATTCCCGCAACAGGCGGTCTACGATGATCTCCAGGTGCAGCTCGCCCATGCCGGCGATGATGGTCTGGCCCGTCTCCTCGTCGGTATACGCCTTGAAGGTGGGGTCTTCCTCAGCCAGCTTGGAAAGGGCGATGCCCATCTTCTCCTGGCCGGCCTTGGTCTTGGGCTCGATGGCCACGCGGATAACGGGGTCTGGGAACTCCATAGACTCCAGGATGACCGGGTGCTTCTCGTCGCAAAGGGTGTCGCCGGTGGTGGTGTTCTTCAGGCCCACGGCGGCGGCGATGTCGCCCGCGTACACACGGTCGATGTCCTTACGGTCGTTGGCGTGCATCTGCACGATGCGCCCCATGCGCTCGTTGTTGTCCTTTACGGAATTGTACACGGTAGACCCGGCCTCGATGGAACCGGAATATACCCGGAAGAAGCACAGCTTGCCCACATAGGGGTCTGTGGCAATCTTAAAGGCCAAAGCGGAGAAGGGCTCTTCGTCGGAAGAATTGCGCACCACTTCCTCCTCGGTGTCCGGGTTCACGCCCTTGATAGCGGGCACGTCCGTGGGGGCGGGCATATAATCCACGATAGCGTCCAGAAGCTTCTGTACGCCCTTGTTCTTATAAGAAGTGCCGCAGGTAACGGGCACCATATGGTTGGCGATGGTGGACTTGCGGATGCAGTCCTTAATCTCCTCTACGGTGATCTCTTCCTCCGCCAGGTATTTCTCCATCAGGGCGTCGTCCAGCTCGGCCACATGCTCCACCATCTCGGCCCGGTACTGCTGGGCCTTCTCCAGCATGTCCGCGGGGATATCCTCGCAGCGGATGTCCTTGCCCAGGTCGTCATAATAGACATAGGCCTTCATCTCCACCAGGTCGATGATCCCCTTAAAGGTCTCCTCGGCCCCAATGGGCAGCTGGATGGGCACCGCGTTGCACTTCAGGCGGTCCTTCATCATCTGCACCACCCGGTAGAAGTCCGCGCCCATGATGTCCATCTTGTTGACATACGCCATGCGGGGCACCTGGTACTCGTCCGCCTGGCGCCACACGGTCTCAGACTGGGGCTCTACGCCGCCCTTGGCGCAGAACACAGTCACAGAGCCGTCCAGCACGCGCAGGGACCGCTGCACCTCTACGGTGAAGTCCACGTGGCCGGGGGTGTCGATGATGTTGATACGGTTCTGCTTGCCGTTGCGGTCCGGCCAGAAACAGGTGGTGGCAGCGGACGTGATCGTAATGCCGCGCTCTTGCTCCTGCGCCATCCAGTCCATGGTGGCCGCGCCTTCGTGGGTCTCGCCTATCTTATAGTTGACGCCTGTATAGAACAGGATACGTTCTGTCGTCGTGGTTTTGCCGGCGTCGATGTGGGCCATGATGCCGATATTCCTGGTCAATTCTAGTGGTACCTGTCTGGCCATAATTTCCTCCTTTTAATACAGCCCACCGGGGCGTGTTTCCTGCCTGTCATATCCGTGTGCGGGAAAAAGCCTGGCAGGCCTGGCGGCCCGCCCGCAATATGCGTGCTTCCCCTCCCCGCAGACAGAGCGCGCGCAGCGCACGCCCCCGCGTCGTGGACGCAGCTTCACGCTGCTACCATCTGTAATGCGCAAAGGCACGGTTGGCCTCTGCCATCCTGTGGGTATCGTCGCGCTTCTTGGCGGCGCCGCCGGCGCCGTTTATCGCGTCAAGGATCTCTCCGGCCAGCCTCTCCCGCATGGTGCGCTCGCTGCGCGTGCGGGAAAACGCGGTGAGCCACCGCAAGCCCAGGGTCTGGCGGCGCTCGGGCCGCACCTCCATGGGCACCTGGTAGGTAGAGCCGCCCACACGGCGGGACTTACACTCCAGGCTTGGCATCACGTTCTCCATCGCCTGCTCGAAAACCTCCAGGGGCTCCTTGCCTGTCTTTTCCTGTACGATCTCGAACGCGCCGTACACGATCTTCTGGGCTACGCCCTTCTTGCCGTCCAGCATCACGCTGTTGATCAGGCGTGTCACCAGCTTGGAATTATACAGTGGATCGGGCAAAACGTCGCGCTTTGCCACATTGCCTCTTCTTGGCATGATCTTCCCTCCTTCATATAATGAACTCATCGGTACTCGAAAGCAAATACTCCCGCTAGGCCAAAGGCACATGTGCCTTCCAGGCGCCTTACCTGACCCGGGCGGCCCCGCGCGGGGTGTCCCCGCCGCCGCCCGATCTATAGTAAAGGCCATGCCGCTGCTTGCGGCGGCCGTTAGGTATTCTTTGTCTTTACGAAAAGGTAAAAAGCAAGCGCGGTCTTACTTCTTGCCGGCCTTGGGCCGCTTTGCGCCGTACTTAGAGCGGGCCTGCATGCGCTTGGCTACGCCCTGGGCGTCCAAGGTGCCGCGGATGATGTGGTACCGCACGCCGGGCAGGTCGCGCACACGGCCGCCGCGGATCATCACCACGCTGTGCTCCTGCAGGTTGTGGCCTACGCCCGGGATGTACGCGGTGACCTCGATCCCGTTGGAAAGCCGCACACGGGCGATCTTACGCAGGGCAGAGTTGGGCTTCTTGGGGGTCTGGGTCTTCACCGTGGTACACACGCCGCGCTTCTGGGGGGAATCCTGGTCGATGGCAGTGCGCTTTTTCGAGTTCCACCCTTTCAACAGGGCGGGGGCCTTGCTCTTCTTCTCCGCAATGGAACGTCCGTTGTGGATAAGCTGGTTAAAGGTTGGCATACTTTGCACCTCCTTGGTATGGGATATCTATGCGCAGGCGGCCGCCCCACTGGGGCCCCGCCGGGGCATCGCCTTGCGGCTTTCGCGGCTTTTGGGGCGCAAAACCGCCCCAAAAGCCCTCAATTTGGCATTATAGCATCACGCGTCTATATGTGTCAAGCCTTTTCCCGCTTTTTTGCGGGCGTTTTTTTACACCAGCGCCCCGCTGGCTACCTGGGGCCCCTCGGCCGGCGCGCCGGCCAGAAGGCCGTCCTCCTCCAGGTCCAACAGGCCTTCCTCGTCGTCCTCGTCATCCTCCTCCATGTCGGGCGCGGGCTCTGGGGCAGGCTCCGCCGGGGGGGCAGGCTCTGGCTCGGGGATGAAATCGGGCTCAATCTCCACCTCGCCGTAACACTTCATGCCCGTGCCCGCGGGCACCAGCTTGCCGATGATCACGTTCTCCTTCAGGCCGATAAGGGTGTCCACCTTGCCTTTTATGGCCGCGTCGGTCAGCACACGGGTGGTCTCCTGGAAGGAGGCGGCGGAAAGGAAGGAATCGGTGGCCAAAGAGGCCTTGGTAATGCCCAGCAGCATGGGGGTGAAAGTGGCCTCCCGCAGGCCGGCCTCGCCGTTTGCAAGGCGGCGGCGGATCTCCTCGTTGGCGAAGAGGACCTCGTTCTTGTCCGCCAGGGCGCTGACCAGCAGCCCCGTGTCACCCGCGTCGTCTACCCGCACCTTGCGCAGCATCTGCCGAACGATGATCTCGATGTGCTTGTCGTTGATGTCCACGCCCTGCATGCGGTATACCTGCTGCACCTCTTGGATCAGGTAATTCTGCACCTCCTGGGTGCCGCTGATGGCCAGCACGTCGTGGGGGTTCACGCTGCCTTCCGTAATGCGCTTGCCCCGCTTGATATATTCCCCTTCCTTCACGGTCAGGCGGCTGCCAAAGGGGATCAGGTACGAGCGGGTGTCCCCGGTCTCGCCGTTGGTCACCACCACATGGCGGTTCTTCTTGATCTCCTCAAAGGCCACCTTGCCGTCAATCTCGTTGATAATGGCCACGTGCTTGGGCTTGCGCCCTTCGAACAGCTCGTCGATGCGGGGCAGGCCCTGGGTGATATCGTCGGCGCTGGCCACGCCGCCGGTGTGGAAGGTACGCATGGTCAGCTGGGTGCCGGGTTCGCCAATGGACTGGGCCGCGATGATGCCCACGGCCTCGCCCACCTGCACGGGCTTGCCGTTGGCCAGGGACGCGCCATAGCACTTTTTGCACACGCCGTTGCGGGCCCGGCAGTTCAATACCGAGCGGATCTTGATGCGCTCTACCCCGCGCCCGGTGATGACGTCCGCGTCGCCGTCGTCCATCAGCTTATCCTTGGAGACCAGCACGTTGCCCTCCTCGTCGCAGAAGTCCTCCACCAGGTAGCGGCCGATGAGGCGCTCGTGCAAAGGCTCGATAGACTCGGGCCCGGCGGTGATCTCGAACACCTCGATGCCCTCGGTGGTGCCGCAGTCGTCCTCCCGGATGATGACCTCCTGGGAAACGTCCACCAGGCGGCGGGTCAGATAGCCCGAGTCCGCCGTGCGCAGGGCGGTGTCGGCCAGGCCCTTGCGGGCGCCCCGGGAGGAGATGAAGTATTCCAGTATGGTCAGGCCCTCCCGGTAGTTGGCCCGGATGGGGATCTCAATGGTCTTGCCAGAGGTATTGGAGATGTTGCCCCGCATGCCGGCCAGCTGGTTCAGGTTCGAGATACTGCCGCGGGCGCCGGAGTCTGCCATCATGAAGATGGGGTTATACCGGTCCAGGCCCTTCTGCAGGGCGGTGGCCACGTCCCGGGTGCACTTGTCCCAAACCTTCAGCACCCCCTGGTACCGCTCGGTCTCCGACAGGAGGCCCTCGTTGTACTCGCCCCGGATCTCGTCCACCTCCGCGTCGGCCTCGGCCAGCAGCCGCTTCTTCTCCTCTGGGATGGTGGCGTCGCACACGGCCACGGTGATGCCGCTGATGGTGGAATATTTATAGCCCTGGGCCTTCATGTTGTCCAGCACCTCGGCGGTGCGCTCGGTGCCATGGACCCGTATGCAGCGGTCGATGATCTGCCCCAGCTGCTTCTTCCCCACCAAAAAGTCCACCTCGAATTTCAGGGCGTTCTCCGGCAGGCTGCGGTCTACATAGCCCAGGTCCTGGGGGATGGGCTGGTTGAAGATCATCCGGCCCATGGTGGTCTCCACCATGCCGGTAACGGGCTGGCCGTTATACTCCGCCGTGCGCCGCACCCGGATCTTGGCGTGCAGGCTGATGACCTTCGCGTCGTAGGCCATCATGGCCTCGTCCATGTTGCGGAACACCTTGCCTTCGCCCAACTCGCCGTCCTTGTCCAGGGTCAGGTAATAAGACCCCAGCACCATATCCTGAGAGGGCACGGCCACAGGCCGCCCGTCCGAGGGCTTCAGCAGGTTGTTGGCCGCCAGCATCAAAAAGCGGGCCTCGGCCTGGGCCTCGGCGGACAGGGGTACGTGCACGGCCATCTGGTCCCCGTCGAAGTCCGCGTTATAGGCGGTGCACACCAGGGGGTGCAGCTTTAAAGCGCGGCCTTCCACCAGCACGGGCTCGAAGGCCTGGATGCCCAGGCGGTGCAGGGTGGGGGCGCGGTTAAGCAGGACCGGGTGGTTCTTGATGACCACCTCCAGGGCGTCCCACACCTCGCTTTTGGCCCTTTCCACGGATTTCCGGGCCGCCTTGATGTTCCCCACCGCGCCGGTCTCCACCAGGCGCTTCATCACAAAGGGCTTGAACAACTCCAGGGCCATCTCCTTGGGCAGGCCGCACTGGTACATCTTCAGCTCGGGCCCCACCACGATGACGGAACGGCCCGAATAGTCCACGCGCTTGCCCAGCAGGTTCTGCCGGAAGCGCCCTTGCTTGCCCTTGAGCATGTCGGACAGGGACTTCAAGGGCCGGTTGTTGGGGCCGGTAACGGGCCTGCCCCGGCGGCCGTTGTCAATCAGCGCGTCCACGGCCTCTTGCAGCATGCGCTTCTCGTTGCGCACAATGATGTCCGGGGCCCCCAGCTCCAACAGCCGCTTCAGGCGGTTGTTCCGGTTGATGACCCGGCGGTACAGGTCGTTTAAGTCGCTGGTGGCAAAGCGCCCGCCGTCCAGCTGCACCATGGGCCGGATGTCCGGGGGGATCACCGGCACCGCGTCCAAAACCATCCACTCGGGGCGGTTGCCCGAAAGGCGGAAGGACTCTACCACCTCCAGCCGCTTTAAAAGGCGCACCCGCTTCTGGCCGCTGGCAGTTTCCAGCTCTGCCTTCAGCTCTTCCGAGGTCTTCTCCACGTCGATCTCCGAAAGCAGCCGCTGGATGGCCTCGGCGCCCATGCCGGCCTCGAAATCGTCCTCATATTTCTCCCGCAGGTCCCGATATTCCTTTTCCGTCAGGGTCTGCATCTTCGAAAGCTCCCGCACGCCGCCTGGGTCGGTAACGATGTACATGGCAAAATACAGCACCTTTTCCAGCACCCGGGGGGAGATGTCCAAAATCAGCCCCATGCGGGAAGGGATGCCCTTGAAATACCAGATGTGGGACACCGGGGCAGCCAGCTCGATGTGGCCCATGCGCTCCCGCCTTACCTTGGCCCGGGTCACCTCCACGCCGCAACGGTCGCACACCTTGCCCTTATAGCGGATGCGCTTGTATTTGCCGCAGTGGCACTCCCAGTCCTTGGTCGGCCCGAAGATGCGTTCGCAGAACAGGCCGTCCCGCTCGGGCTTCAGGGTGCGGTAGTTGATGGTCTCCGGTTTTTTTACCTCGCCGTGGGACCATTCCCGTATCTGTTCGGGAGAAGCCAGGCCAATCTTGATAGACTCAAAGGTGTTAAACTCCATAATTGCGCTCCCATCCTTTCTCCCTACATTAAATCGTCGTCATCCAGGTCGAAGTCCTCTTCGGTAAAGCCGGTCTCCTCTTCCTCCTCCTCGTCGAAGAGGGGGTCTCCGTTCTCGTCCTCCATGGAATAGCCGTCCAGGTCGTCGGCCACGTTCTCCTCGTCGAACATGGGGTCGCCCCGGGACAGGCCCATATCGTCGTCGTCGAAGTTCTGCTTCAGGTCGATCTCCTGGTTGTCCTTGTCCAGCACCTTCACGTCCAGGCCCAGGGACTGCAGCTCTTTGATCAGCACCTTGAAGCTCTCTGGGATGCCCGGCGTGGGGATGTTCTGGCCCTTTACAATGGCTTCGTAGGTCTTCACACGGCCCACCACGTCGTCCGACTTTACCGTCAGGATCTCCTGCAGGGTATAGGCCGCGCCGTAGGCCTCCAGGGCCCACACCTCCATCTCGCCGAACCGCTGCCCGCCAAACTGGGCCTTGCCGCCCAGGGGCTGCTGGGTTACCAAAGAGTAGGGGCCGGTGCTGCGGGCGTGTATCTTGTCGTCCACCAGGTGGTGCAGCTTCAGGTAGTACATATAGCCAACGGTGACCGGGTTGTCGAAATATTCGCCGGTGCGGCCGTCCCGCAGCAGGAACTTGCCGTCCTCGTGCAGGCCGCCTATGCGGAAAGCCTCCCGGATGTCCGCCTCGTGGGCGCCGTCGAACACCGGGGTCATAATCTTCCACCCCAACGTCTTGGCGGCCATGCCCAGGTGCACCTCCAGCACCTGGCCGATGTTCATGCGGCTGGGCACGCCCAGGGGGTTCAGCACGATGTCCAGGGGGGTGCCGTCGGGCAGGAAGGGCATCTCCTCCTCGGGCAGGATGCGGGAAACAACGCCCTTGTTGCCATGGCGGCCGGCCATCTTGTCGCCCACCGAGATCTTCCGCTTCTGGGCAATGTAGCATCGCACCACTTTATTCACCCCTGGGGAAAGCTCGTCGTGGCTGTTCTCCCGGGTGAACACCTTCACGTCCACCACCACGCCGTATTCGCCGTGGGGCACCCGCAGGGAGGTGTCCCGTACCTCCCGGGCCTTTTCGCCGAAGATGGCCCGCAGAAGGCGCTCTTCCGCGGTCAGCTCGGTCTCGCCCTTGGGCGTCACCTTGCCCACCAAAATATCCCCGGCGCGCACGTCCGCGCCCACGCGGATGATGCCCCGGTCGTCCAGGTCCCGCAAAAGTTCCTCGTTGACGTTGGGGATGTCCCGGGTAATCTCCTCTGGGCCCAGCTTGGTGTCCCGGGCCTCCATCTCGTACTCCTCGATGTGGATGGAGGTGTACACGTCGTCCCGCACGATCTTCTCGTTCAAGAGGACCGCGTCCTCGTAGTTATAGCCCTCCCAGGTCATAAAGCCGATGAGGGCGTTCTTGCCCAGGGCGATCTCCCCGTTCTTGATGGCGGGGCCGTCGGCAATCACGTCGTCCTTTTCCACCCGGTCGCCTACAGACACCACCGGCACCTGGTTGATGCAGGTGCTTTGGTTCGAGCGCATGAACTTGATGATCTCATACTCGTCGATATCGCCGTTGTCCGCCGTCACGCGCACCCGGTTGGCGCTGACGGATTTCACCACGCCGCCCCGCCGCGCCAGCACGCACACGCCCGAGTCGACCCCGGCCTTATACTCCATGCCCGTGCCCACAATAGGGCTTTCCGAGCGGATCAGCGGCACGGCCTGCTTCTGCATGTTCGAGCCCATCAGCGCCCGGTTGGCGTCGTCGTTTTCCAGGAAGGGGATCATCGCCGTGGCCACAGACACCACCATCCGGGGGGTGATGTCCATATAGTCGGCCTGGTTGGCCTCCACCTCTACGAACTCGCTGCGGTAGCGGCCCACCACCTTGCTGTTGACAAAGTGCCCTTCGCTGTCCAGGGGCTCGTTGGCCTGGGCCACGATGAACTCATCCTCCACGTCGGCGGTCATATAGTCCACCTCGTTGGTCACCCGGCCGGCCTCCTTGTCAACCTTGCGGAAGGGGGCCTCGATAAACCCGTACTCGTTGATGCGGGCAAAGGTGGCCAGGTACGAGATCAGGCCGATGTTGGGGCCTTCCGGCGTCTCGATGGGGCACATGCGGCCATAATGGGTATAGTGCACGTCGCGCACCTCGAAGCTGGCCCGGTCCCGGGAAAGGCCGCCGGGGCCCAGGGCCGAAAGGCGGCGCTTGTGGGTCAGCTCGGAAAGGGGGTTGGTCTGGTCCATGAACTGCGAAAGGGGCGAAGAGCCGAAGAATTCCTTGATGGCCGCCACCACCGGCCGGATGTTGATCAGGCTGTGGGGGGTCAGGGCCTCCAGGTCCTGGGCCTGCAGGGTCATGCGTTCCCGGATGACCCTCTCCAGGCGGGAGAAGCCGATGCGGAACTGGTTCTGCAGCAGTTCGCCCACAGAGCGGATGCGCCGGTTGCCCAGGTGGTCGATGTCGTCCGTCACGCCCAGGCCCACGGCCAGGCAGTTCATATAGTTGATCGAGGCGAAAATATCCTCGACGGTGATGAAATTGGGGATCAGCTCCCCCCGGCGGGCCCGCAGGGCGGCCTTCAGGGCCTGCGCGTCCCCCCCGGCGCTTTCCAATATCTCCGCAAGCACCTTATAGCACACGCGCTCGTTGATGCCGCACTGGGCCTTGGCGTCGAAATCCACATACTTCTGGATGTCCACCATGCCGTTAGAGAGGATCTTGACCTCCTTCTCCTCCAGCAGTACCACGGCCTCCATTACGCCCGCGTCGTCCAGCTCCTCGGCCAGTTCCCGGGTAACGGTGGCCCCGGCTTCCGCCAGCACCTCCCCGGTGCCCGGGTGGGCGACGGGCCGGGCCAGGGTCTGCCCCGTCAGGCGCCCCTCCAGCCGCAGCTTCTTATTATATTTGTAGCGCCCCACCCGGGAAAGGTCATACCGGCGGGGGTCGAAGAACAGGCCGTTGATATGGGCCTGGGCGCTTTCGATGGTGGGGGGCTCGCTGGGGCGCAGCTTGCGGTAGATCTCGAACAGGGCCTCTTCCACCGTCTTGCAGGTATCCTTCTCAATGGTGGCCCGGATGCGGTCGTCGTCGCCGAACATATCCAGGATCTCCTGGTCTGTGCCCAGCCCCAGGCACCGGATGAACACCGTGATGGGGATCTTCCGGTTTTTGTCGATGCGCACGTAGAACACGTCGTTTATGTCGTTTTCATACTCCAGCCACGCCCCCCGGTTGGGGATGATGGTGGAGGAGAACAGCTCTTTGCCAGAGCGGTCGTAGTCCATCTTGAAATACACGCCGGGAGAGCGCACCAGCTGGGAGACGATGACGCGCTCGGCGCCGTTTATCACAAACGTGCCGCTTTGGGTCATCAAAGGGAAGTCCCCCATGAACACCTCCGACTCCTTGATCTCCCCGGTCTCCTTGTTCAGCAGCCGCGCCGTCACCCGCAGGGCGGCGGCATAGGTGGCGTCCCGCTCCTTGCACTCCGGCACGCTGTAGTTGGGCTTATCGTCCAGCTTATAGTCTACAAAGTCCAATACCAGGTTGTTGTTGAAGTCCGTAATGCCCGAAACGTCGTGGAAAACCTCCTTCAGGCCCTGCGTCAGGAACCATTCGTACGAGTTCTTCTGGATCTCGATGAGGTTCGGCATCTGCAAAACTTCCTCGATCTTGGAAAAGCTCATGCGGGTATTTTTGCCCAGTTGAACCGGTTTCACATTCACCATTGGCTCAGCCACTCTCCAATCTTTTTTTGTCGTCTGTCGTTCCCAAAAATCTTCCAAAATGCGGCGCGGGACAGAAGCACCCGGCACAGTTTGCACTTTTTTCGGCAAAACTCTTGATTATTTTTGCCCTTTATGCTATACTGTGTTGTAGTACTGGGCAGGCCTTCCAACCCCATGGTGATACATTATGTTAGTGTACCGCATTTCCCCGGGCTTGTCAAGCGTTTCTTTGCACTTTTTCCCGCCTTTGGGCGGTTTTTCCTTATTTTATGGGCCTTCCCCCTGAAAGGCGGCGCTTGCCCTATGAAAAAAGCCTTTGCCCTTTGCCTGGCTGCCCTCCTGCTCTGCCTGGCGGGTTGTTCCGCCAAAAGCGCGGAACCCGCCCCTTTGTGCAGCTGCGGCACGCCGGAGGACCGCATTTTTTCGCTGGCCGCCGCCCTTTACACCTTACCGGACGAATACCACCAAGACGAGGAAAACCGCAAGGCCCTCTTCTGGAACCATGAAACAGAAAGCTTCCCCGAAGCCCTGCGGGCCTGGGAAGCCCACGACCGCTCCCGCTTCCACCCGGACGATTTCGCCCCCGGTGTGCTGGAGGAGCTTACCACCCTTTCCGACAGCTATGCCAACAGCTATGTAGCCGCCCTTGGTATTATCGGCCCCCGGTATTCCCGCTACGGCATAAACCCCGACTTCCCTGTGGGCCTGGAAAAGATGCTGGGTTGGGCGGATGGCTCCACTTTAGCCTGCGCCTCTGTAGTAAGCGAGTACCTGGAAGACGGCTTTTGGCAGTTCACCGCCCCCGTCACCCTTACGGAAAAGGACGGTACGGAAACCACTTTCACCATCCAAGGCGCGGCTTGGTTCAATGAAGAGGGCAAGTTCACCGCCGTCCATATCCCGGACGACGGCGGCCTGAGCGAATTTTTGGAAGACCAGGTGATATCCCCCGCCCCAGAGGATATCAAGACATACAACGGCCCCCCGGACGACCCTACCCCCGGCCCGCAAGTCACACCGATGCCCCGGGCAACGGAATAAAATATAACAAAAATGCAAAACACAAGCAGGCCGCGCCCATCCAGGCGCGGCTTTATTTTTACTGCCTATTCTTCCCGTACATAAAATAGCCCGGGCCCGGCCTCCGCTATGTCCTTCTCACGCAGCATCATCTTTACAAGCCCCGGGTATCCCCGGTCGCCCTTTGCAACCCCGGCTTCTTCCAGGGTTATGGCCGCCTGGGGGCTGACAGCCCCGGCCTTTTTCAGCTTATCCAATATCCGGGCCCGCTTTATCAGCACCAACGGCACCATCGCGGCACCCCTCCTTGCTTTCCGCGCAGATCACATCGAAGGTGTAGCTTCCCAGTTCCTTGCGCACGTCCTGGGAGACCTTCTCATAGATGGCGTGCAGGCGGCAATGGGCCCGGCCGCAGCTGTACTCCTCCTTCTGGCAGCGGCTAAGCATATACTCCCCTTCCACCGATTCGATCACCGCCAGCAGCGTGATCTCCCCGGCGGGCTTTGCCAGGGTATACCCCCCTTTGGCGCCTTTATACGAGCATACCATCCCCTCGGCCACCAGCTTCCGCAAAATTTTCAGCGAGAACCGCAGGGGCACCTGCATCTGCTCTGAAATGGTCTTCGCATCGCACCGGCAGGGATGCTTCGTCAAGTATTCTACGATTCGCACGGCGTAGTCCGCTTCCAGTGTCATGACCATCCCTGTTCTACCGCCCCTTATCCTATATGTCGGCCCCCGCCCGAAGGGCCCTAGTCCAAAAAGTCCTTCAGCTTCTTGCTGCGGCTGGGGTGCCGCAGCTTCCGCAGGGCTTTGGCTTCTATCTGCCGGATGCGCTCGCGGGTCACGTTGAACTCCTTGCCCACCTCTTCCAACGTGCGGGAACGCCCGTCCTCCAGGCCGAAGCGCAGGCACAGCACCTTGGCCTCCCGGGTGGTCAGGGAATCCAGCACGCTGCCCAGGGTCTCCTTCAAAAGGGTATGGCTGGCCGCGTCCGCGGGGGCCGGCGCGTCGTCGTCCGGGATGAAATCCCCCAGGTGGCTGTCCTCCTCCTCGCCAATGGGCGTTTCCAAGGAAACGGGCTCTTGCGCCACCCGCATGATCTCCCGCACCTTGTCCACGGGCATCTCCAGCTCTTCGGCCACCTCTTCGGCGCTGGGCTCCCGGCCGTTGGCATGCAGCAGCTGGCTGGAGACCTTTTTCACCTTGTTGATGGTCTCCACCATATGCACCGGGATGCGGATGGTGCGGGCCTGGTCGGCTATGGCCCGGGTGATGGCCTGGCGGATCCACCAGGTGGCATACGTGGAAAACTTGAAGCCCTTCGTATAGTCGAACTTCTCCACCGCCTTGATAAGGCCCAGGTTCCCCTCCTGTATCAGGTCTAAAAACTGCATGCCGCGGCCCAGGTACCGCTTGGCAATGCTGACCACCAGGCGCAGGTTGGCCTCTGAAAGCCGCTTTTTGGCGCTTTCATCCCCGGCGGAGATGCGCACGGCCAAATCCTTCTCCTCGTCCGGGGTCAAAAGGGGCACCCGGCCGATCTCTTTCAGGTATACCTTCACCGGGTCGTCAATGGAGACCCCGTCCGCGCCCACGCCCGGCTCCAGGGCGTCCCCCCCGTCCACCTTGGCCAGTTCCGCGTCGTCCAGCTGGATGTCGTCGAAGTCCTCCACGATCTCGACCCCGTGGCTCTCCAGGGTATCGTAAAACTTTTCTATGTGCTCCGGGTCAAAGTCCATCTCCCCCAGCGCGTCCAATATCTCCTTTGTGCTCAGCTGGCCTTTGCCCTTGCCCAGCTCCACCAGGTCCTTGATGATCGTTTTCTTGTCCGGCTGTGCGCCCATGCTTGCTACCATTCCTTTCTATGATTCCCGTCGCTCTCCCGCCAGCCCCCTTGCCAAAGGGGGCCTTCACGCTTTCCGGTCCCGCAGCGCCTGCAGCTGCCGCTGTATGTCGTCGGGGCTGGCCCCTTTCACCCACTCTGGGTCTGAAAAGCCCTTCTCCCCCTGTATAAGCTTGGCGTACGCCTCCATGTCCTTCCAGGTGGGGGGCGCGGCCTGGCTTTCCGCCAGGATGCGCGTCAGCTCGGCCGTCTCCTCCCCGGTCAGCCCCTGGGAAAATTCTGCCAAAGACACGTCCGCATACCGTATTTTACCCAGCAAAAGCTTATATACTCTTTGGTTCCAGGCGGTCACGAAGATTTCCGGCGGTATCAGCTTTTCCAGCTCCTGGGCCTTGCCCTGGTTGCGGAACAGGAACGCGATGGCCCCCTCCTCTGCCAGCGCCGCCCGCAGGTGCCGTTTCTTCTCCGGGTTGGCCACGCTGCGGGCCGCCGTAACCTCCTGCTGGGCCTGTATGCGTTTTTTTTCTTCTTTTTTCGCCCCCCGCGCCGCCAGCCGCCTGCAGGTCTCCAAAATGCTGGCCGCGCCCACCCCCGTCTCCCCGGAAAGGCGGTTGGCGTACACCTCCCGCTCCATGGGGTTTTGCAGCCTGCACAGCACCTGCTCCACCGCCTCTTGCATATAGCGGTACTTCCCCTCGTCCACGGAAAGGTCATACTTGTCCCGGATAGCCCCCAGGCGGTACTCCGTGTCCGTGCCGCCCTTTTCCAGCAGCTGCTTAAAGCGCAGGGGGCCGTCTTCCCCATGCAGCTTCATAAACTCGTCCGGGTCCTTGCCGCCAGGCACCGTAACCACCCGCACCCGCAGGCCGGCCCCCCGCAGGATGGGGATGGCCCGCTGGGTAGCCCGGCGGCCGGCTTCGTCGGAATCGTAACAGATCACGGCCTCGTCGGCATACCGCTTGATGACGCGGGCCTGCTCCTCTGTCAGCGAGGTGCCCAACGAGGCGATGGCGTTTGTAAAGCCCGCCCGGTGGAGGGCGATTACGTCCATATAGCCCTCTGCCAGGATCAAGGTGCGCGAGCCGTGGTTCTTGGCAAAATTCATGGCGAAAAGGCCGCTGCTTTTGTGGTACACCAGGGTGTCGGCGGTGTTGATGTATTTGGGCTTCTCGTCGGTAAGGATGCGCCCCCCAAAGGCCACCACGTTGCCCCGCAGGTCGAAGATGGGGAACATCACCCGGCCCCGGTACCGGTCGTAAGGGTTGCCGTTTTTAGACATGCGCGCCACGTCCGCCTGCACCATCTCCTCTGTAGAGTAGCCCTTCCCCCGCAGATGGTTTACCAAAGCAAAGCCCCCCGCCGGGGAGAACCCCAGCCCGAAATGCCGGATGGCAGCCCCGTCCAGGCCCCGGCGGCGCAGGTACTCCAGGCCCTCCCGCCCCTCTGGCGTAGAGAGCGTCTTATAAAAGAAGCGCCCCGCCTCCCGGTTGATCTCCAAAATGCGCACCCGCAGCTTGGAAAGGCTGTCGTCCACGCTGTCCTCGGGCAGGGGCATGCCTGCCCGCTGGGCCAGCCAGCGCACAGCCTCGGGGAAGTCCAGCCGTTCGATGTTCATGACAAAATTCACCACGCCGCCGCCGTTCTGGCAGCCGAAGCAGTAATAGGAATTGTTGTCCGGGTATATGTTGAAGGAGGGGGTCTTCTCGTTGTGGAAGGGGCACAGCCCCACCAGGTTCCGGCCCCGGCGCTTCAGCTCCACATAGCTTGCCGCAATCTCCTCCAGGGGGCTGCGGGCCTCCAGCTCTTGTAAAAACTCCGGTGGGAACGCCACGCTCCCCCTCCCCCCTTCCTGTCAAGGCCCTGCAAAAATTTTCCCGTCTGTGTCCATTGGGCGTCCCGCCGCTTTACCGCTTCCCGGCTCTACAGGCTGCCTACGCCTTCCGCCGCTTTGGCAGCGGGACGGGCCCGGGTACACAGCCGCGTCACAGCCCCAGGTTCCAGGCCTTGGGGATGAACAGTTCTTGGTACTTGGCCACGGCAAAGTGGTCCGTCATGCCCGCCACATAGTCGCAGGCCGCCCGCTGGGGGCCTTCCTCCCGGGCGATGGCCTGCATATAGCCTGGCAGGGCCTGCGGGTGCTGGAGGAAATAGGTAAAAAGGCTGTGGATAATATGCGGCACCTTTTTCTCTTCCTTTTTGGCATATTCGTTCCGGTACACCGCCTCGTGCATAAAGGCCTGCAGGGCCTCATACCGTTCCTTTGTCTCCGGGTCCATGCCGATCCTGCCCTCCGCGCTGTTCTCAACCACCGAGGCGATCAGCGTGGTCAGCCGCTGGGTCTTGTTGTGCCCCAGCTTGTCCGTGATGTCCCGGGGGATGTCCTCCTCCCGCAGCACCCCGGCCCGTATGGCGTCGTCAATGTCATGGTTTATGTAGGCGATCCGGTCCGCCCACCGCACAACGCGCCCTTCGGCGGTCTCCGCTTCCAGGCCGTCTGTATGGCACAGCACGCCGTTGGCCACCTCATAAGTCAGGTTCAGCCCCCGGCCGTCCTTTTCCAGGCGGCCAATCACCCGCACGCTCTGCTCATAGTGCCGGAAGCCGTTGGGCAGCAGGGCGTTCAGGGCCCGCTCGCCCGCATGGCCAAAGGGCGTGTGGCCCAGGTCGTGGGCCAAGGCCACCGCCTCGGTCAGGTCCTCGTTCAGCCGCAGCGCCCTGGCGATGGTGCGGGCAATCTGGGAAACCTCCAGGGTGTGGGTCAGCCGGGTGCGGTAATGGTCCCCCTCTGGGGAGAGGAACACCTGTGTCTTATGCTTCAGCCGGCGGAAAGACTTGCAGTGTATCACCCGGTCCCGGTCGCGCTGGTAAGGCGTGCGCAAGGGGCATTCCGCCTCTGGGCGCTTGCGCCCCTTCGTCTCGGCCGACCTGGCCGCCCAGGGGGCCAGGTCTTCCCTTTCCCGCCGCTGTATCTCTTCCCGTACTGTCATGGCCTGTCCATCTCCCTCCATCTGCCCACAGCAGGGGCGTTTGCCTAATATATACGCAGGGGATAATGAAAATGCTTGTTCCCCGGGAAATTTTTTCCCGCTATACCCGGCCTGGCCCCTATACGCAAGGGAAGGGGAAGAAGCGCCGCCCCTCCTCCTGGGCGGCGGCCTTCCCGCCGGTCGCGTCCGCCAGGCGCTTCTGCAGGGCGGGCAGCCCCTCCGGCGCCAGGTGGAACCGCATGGCCACCTTCTCTAAAAATTCCGTCCCGTCCACGCTCCCGCCGCTTTCCGGTATAATGCCCTGTACCTTGCCGTACAGGGCATAGTCGCACTCTACGCGCAACAGCAGGCATTCCCGCATCAGCACCTTCCCCGCCGCCTGGACGCCGACGGTAGCCGTATGGGAATAGGCCCGTATCAGCCCGCCGCCCCCCAGCAGGGTGCCCCCGAAGTACCGGGTGGCTACCACCACCGCGTCTGTCACCCCGGATTTTTTCAGGGAATCGATTACCGGTATGCCCGCCTTGCCCTGGGGCTCGCCGTCGTCAGAAAACCGCTGCACGCCCCCCTCCCGCAGCACATAGGCGTATACGTTGTGCGAGGCGTCCCAATACTGTTTCTTTTTCTCTTCTATAAACGCCAGGGCCTCTTCCTCCGTCTGCACAGGGCAGCAGCTGCCAATGAACCGTGATTTCTTTTCCACAAATTCGGCCTGGCCCTGCCCCGCCACCGTGATGTACTCCACAGGCCCGCCCCCTTTCTGAAAACCGGGAACAGAAAACAGGCGGCGCACTGCTGCACCGCCTATAGGCTGTCATCGCTTTCCCGCGCACTGCCCTTATTTCAGGCCGTAACGCTTCTTGAACATATCCACACGGCCGCTGGTATCCACCAGCTTCTGCTTGCCCGTGAAAAACGGATGGCATTTTGAACATATTTCGACCTTGATGTCCTTCTTGGTAGACCGCGTCTTAATCACATTGCCGCAGGCGCAGGTGATGGTGGTCTCCTGGTAGTCGGGATGTATATTCTGCTTCATTCTCGTTTCACCTCTTCTTTTTTGATGCCGTACCCAAACATGACGTAGTATACCACCTTTTCCCCGAAAATGCAAGGGTATTTTTCCCGGGGCCCTTGCGGTTTTGCGAACAAGCCCCGGAAGCCGGGCAAAAAGAAAGGGCGGGCCCCTTAACAGGGCCCGCCCTCTTGTCCGCTTTTATGCAATGCTTTGTGCAAGCGCGTCAGCCGCGCCTGTGTTTACTGGCAGTTGGCTTTCAGGGTCTCCAGCTCCTGGCGCAGGGCGGCGGGCAGCTTGTCGCCAAACTTGGTGTAGAATTCCTCTACGCCGGCGGCCTCTTTGGCCCACTTCTCCTTGTCGATCTCCAGGATGCCCTTCAGGGTCTCGATGGAGAAGTCCTCCAGGCCCTCCAGGTTGATATCCTCGGGCTTGGGTACAAAGCCGATGGGGGTCTCCACAGCGTCCACCTGGTTCTCGCAACGCTTGATGATCCACTCCAGCACGCGCAGGTTATCGCCAAAGCCGGGCCAAATGAAGTGGCCTTCCCCGTCTACCCGGAACCAGTTGACGTTGAAGATCTTGGGGGCCTTGTCCCCCAGCTTCTCGCCCATCTCGATCCAGTGTTGGAAGTAGTCGCCCATGTGGTAGCCGCAGAAGGGCAGCATGGCCATGGGGTCGCGGCGGACTACGCCTACGGCGCCGGCGGCGGCGGCGGTGGTCTCAGAGCCGGTGATGGAGCCGATGAACACGCCGTTGTTCCAGCTGCGGGACTGGTAAACCAGGGGCACGGTGTCGGGGCGGCGGCCGCCGAAGATGATGGCGGAAACAGGCACGCCCTGGGTGTTCTCAAACTCGCTGGACAGGCAGGGGCAGTTCTGGGCGGGGGCGGTGAAGCGGCTGTTGGGATGGGCCAGCTTGTTGCCCTCGGCAGTATATTCGGGGCCGTTGACCTCGGCGCCCTTCCACTCCTGCGCGTTGACAGGGGGGTTCTTGTCCAGGCTCTCCCACCAGACGGTATTCTCGTCCAGGTTGCGGCCCACGTTGGTGAAGATGGTGCCCTTCTGGGTAGAGATGAGGGCGTTGGGGTTGGACTTCATGTTGGTGCCGGGGGCCACGCCGAAGAAGCCGTTCTCCGGGTTGATGGCGTACAGGCGGCCGTCGGCGCCCGGGCGCATCCAGGCAATGTCGTCGCCTACGGTCCATACCTTATAGCCGTTCTGCTTGTAGCCCTCGGGGGGGATCATCATGGCCAGGTTGGTCTTGCCGCAGGCAGAGGGGAACGCGGCGCAGACATATTTGATCTCGCCCTTGGGGTTCTCAATGCCCAGAATCAGCATGTGCTCGGCCATCCAGCCTTCGTTCTTGGCCTGGTAAGAGGCGATGCGCAGGGCAAAGCACTTCTTGCCCAGCAGCACGTTGCCGCCGTAGCCGGAGTTGACGCTGATGATATAGTTGTCCTCGGGGAAGTGGCAGATGTACCGCTTCTCCGCGTCGATGTCGCACTTGCAGTGCAGGCCCTTCACCCAGTCGGTGCCGTCGCCCAGGGCCTCCCATACCTTGTTGCCCACGCGGGTCATGATGCACATGTTCAGCACAACATAGATAGAATCGGTCAGCTCCACGCCGATCTTAGCCAGGGGGGAGCCCACAGGGCCCATGGAATAGGGGATGACGTACATGGTGCGGCCCTTATAGCTGCCCCGGGCAATGTCGAACAGCATCTTATAGGCCTTCTCCGGCTCCATCCAATGGTTGGTGGGGCCCGCGTCCTCTTCCTTCTTGGCGCAGATGAAAGTGCGGTCCTCCACGCGGGCCACGTCGTTCACGGCCGTGCGGTGGTAGTAGCACCCGGGAAGCTTCTCCTCGTTAAGCTTGATCATCTCGCCGGTGGTGCAGGCCTCCTTGCGCAGGGCCTCGATCTGCTCCTCAGAGCCGTCGATCCACACCAGCTGGTCGGGGGTGACCAAAGCCTTCATCTCTTCGATCCAGCTTAAAACGGACTGATTGTTGGTCATGTTTGGTTATCTCCTTTCGCCGCCAGGGCAAAAATATGTGACAAAGGGGGCACTTGTTACCCAGCCTCATTCTATCACAGCCCGGGCAAAGAATCAATGGCTAATTTGTTAAAAGTTGGACGAGCCCGGGCAAAAAAACGGCCCGCACCGCCGCGGGCCGCCTCCCTTTTTTATTCCTTTGCAAACTCGTCCTTGCCCAGGCCGCACAGGGGGCACACCCAGTCTTCGGGGATGTCCTCAAACTTGGTGCCCGGGGCAATGCCGTTGTCCGGGTCGCCCACCTCGGGGTCATAGCGGTAGCCGCAGGCCTCGCATACATACACGTCCATGGAAAAAGCCTCCTTTTCTTTTTCCTTTTATCATATGCCGGTTTATCGGGTTTATTATTCCAATTTGGAACTAAGATGCCCTTGGCAAAAATTTTCCCGCCGCGCCCCCTCCCCCTGGCAGGTTTCCCCAAATTTTTTGATATTTTCCACGTTTTCCGTTGCAAATTTGGCCCTTGTATGGTAAGATTGTATTAAATCCAGCCCCTCTTTTGAAAGGAGCGCCCATGGAAAACCTTTGCGTCCGCCCCATGGTTTCGGGGGATTTCCCCGCTTTCGACCGGTTCGACGCCGCCCTGCACGCCCTGCACCAGCAGGCCCGGCCCGACCTGTTCGCCCCCTGCCGGCACCTGTTCACCCGGGAGGAATTTGAAAGCATGCTGGGCGACCCGAGGCAGATCCTGCTCATCGCAGAGGCCGGGGGCGCGCCGGCGGGCATCTGCGCGGCAAGGCTTGCGCAGCCCCCGGACCGCCCCTTCCTACACCCGGCCAAGGCCCTGCACATTGGCGACCTGTTCGTGGAGGAGGGGTACCGCCGCAGGGGCGTGGGCCGGGCGCTGCTGGAAGCCGCCCGGCGCCTGGGCAGGGAAAAAGGGGCCCAGCGCCTCACCCTGCTGGTATGGCCCTTCAACCAAGGGGCCCTGGCTTTTTATGAAAGGCTGGGCTTTGCCGCCCGGTCCATCACGTTGGAAGCAGAGCTGTAAATGTCGGGGGCTTCCCCGCGCGCACGGCTTATGTTTCAATATTTATCTGGAGGACGATACACTATGAAATTGGGCATCATTTCCGCGCCCGAAGCCCAAAGCTTCGACCACGCCAAAGAGCTTGGCCTGGATTTCGTGGAATTCGACTGCAACCCCACCGCTTTCTTTGGCAGGCCCGTGGAAGAGCTCCACGCCGTGCAGGAAGAGCTGAAAGCCGCCATCCAGCGCACCGGCGTGGAGGTGGGCGCGGTGGGCCGCTGGGCCAGCCGCATCCTGGACGAAAAGGGCCAGGTCATCCCCGAGGAGTGGGAGGCCGTCAAGGGCGTCATCGATTTCGGCGCGTACCTGGGCGCTAAGTATTACCTGTGCAGCTGCGCCTATGTGAAGGAGATCTCTTACTACCAGAACATCACCTGCGCCATCAAGGTGCTCAACGACATTGTGGCCTACGCCAAGGAAAAGGGCATGGAGACCGCCATCGTCAACTGCATCATGGGCGACAACTACATCCGCACCCCCGAGCAGTGGAAGCTCATCCTCAGCGAGGTGCCGGGCCTTGGCATCAAGTATGACCCTTCCCACAGCTTCGTCCACGGCGGCCAGTACGGCGCGTACCTGGAGGAAGGCCTGGAGTGGGGCGGCCACTTCAAATACTGCCATGTCAAGGGCGTCATCCAGCGGGGCGATTCCCGCGAACCCGACATGTGGGCCAAGCGCGCCCTGTGCGAGAAGTTCCCCCAGCTGAAGGAAGAGTTCGGCTCCGCCATCAGCCACATGGACAACGACTGGTACGACAACCCACCGGCCGGCATCGACGTGATCAACTGGCGGGCGTTCTTCGCCATCCTGTACAAGTACGGGTATGACGGCTACCTGGCCATCGAGCCCCACAGCCCCACCTGGCGCGGCGAAAAGGGCGAGCTGGGCGTGAAGTACACCATCAAATACATCCGCGACCTGATGATCTTAGACTAAACCAGGGCTTGTTTGAAAATAGAGAAAGCGCCGGAATTTTTGTTCAAAACGGAGCGGTTTCAAGGCGGAAACCGCAAGAAAACCTTTCGGTTTTCGAGGATTTCCAACACAGGAAACGCCCGTTTTGGGCAAAAAGACGGTGTTTGCGATTTTTCGAACGAGCCCTAGGCTAAAGCGGGGTCCCGGGAAGGATGAAAAAAGGGCGCTGGATTTTTTTCATACCTTCGAGGACCGCCACGGCCCCTCCCGCACATGTGGGAGGGGCTTTTTTTTACAAACGCCCCGCCGGAAGGGGGCGGAAGGAGGCTCCTTCCGGGGCTGCCCGGCCATAGGGGAAGCGCCAGGTTTTGGGGGCGGGGCGGGCGCGGGGGGAACCCCCATTAAAATACGCGCGCTTGTAAAATATGGGCGGCCCATTCGGGGGTTTTTCATATGAAGAAACGCAGCAAGCCGTTCCCCAGGGCTTTCAGGCGGGCCTTAGAAGGCCAAAAAAGCCCATGGGAAAAGCCGGGCCAGCCAGGATTAAATGGCCCTGAAAAAGCAAAGACTACCAACGGAAGAAAACTTTTGGAGGTAGTCAGATGCAGGGAAAAGTGGAGATATGCGGGGTGAACACCTCGCGGCTGAAGGTGCTGAAAAGCGACGAGATGCGGGAACTGCTGATCAAAAGCCACGAAGGCGACCGGGACGCCAGGGAGAAGCTCATCGCCGGGAACCTGCGGCTGGTGCTCAGCGTGATCCAGCGTTTCAGCAACAGGGGGGAGAACCCGGACGACCTGTTCCAGGTGGGCTGCATTGGCCTGATGAAGGCCATCGACCACTTCGACGTAAACCAGGGCGTCCAGTTCTCCACCTACGGCGTGCCCATGAGTGTACCTTGGGGAAAAGCAATATTTTGAGGCATCGAACAGCTTTTACGCAACATATTGGGGCGTTCCTGCTTTCTCCTTGCCTTTCAAGAAGGTATAGAATATCTCCACCTTATTTTTGTAAATGATAATTCGTTCGATACAGTCCCGTAGTACAGTTTGTTTTTCCTGAGTGCTGAGCATATTCCAGGCTGACCGGATGCTGACCACTTGTTCCCTCACGAGATCCATATGCTTTGCTCGGGTGCAAGTCTCTTCCTCCATAGTAAGCTGTTCCCGAAGGAGCGCTAGCTGGCGCTTGTTTTCTTCAATGGTGTTAAGCAGTATATCATTTCCGTCAACAGCGTAGAGGTTGTACAACCGTTTAACTTTTACCTCCGTTTGGGCAATCTGGCTTTCCAACTCGTGGAGAGGATTAACAACCGAACCGTTTTTCTCCGTCACAGATTGCTCTAAGTTGGCCGAAATGTTAAACAGATCCTGCATCACCAAATCCTCTATCTGGTCAGCCCAACAGGGCTCCGATTCACAGGAATCAACTCGCTTCATATGTGGTTTGGAATTATCCTTTGAATAGCAGTATAACTTGAAACCGTTCTTTCCCCACTTCACATACCGCATTCGAGCGCCGCACTCACCGCAATAGACCAAACCTGCCAACAGATGAGTCCCTTTTGTGGGGACTCTGCTTCTTTCAGAGCGTTCACGCATTTTTATTTGGGTTAGATTAAAGATTTCTTCCGAAATAATTGCTTCGTGTAAACCAGGATACTCCTCCCCTTTATAGCATATCACGCCTGTATTGCTCTTTCGGGTCAGTATTTGTGTAACGATTCGATCATAGCGCAAGCCCAACATGTTGGCAATCTTCTGTGCTGAGTACCCTTTCAGGTACAAGTCATACATCTTGCGAACCTGCTCTGCCTGCCGCTCATTGGGCACAAGGATCCCTTTATTGCGGTCATAGTCATATCCAAAGGGGATGCCGCCGCCACCCATCCAGTAGCCTTGCTTGACCCTCTCCAACATACCCATGCGTGTGCGCTGGTATATGTTTTCGCGCTCTAATTGGGCAAATGCCGAGAGGATGCCGATCATGGCCCGCCCATAGGGTGTACCTGTGTCGATGTTCTCGTTTAAGGATACAAACGCGACATCATGGGGAATGAAAATGTCCTCAATCAAATACAAAGTATCTTTTTGGCTACGGGATAGACGATCCAGCTTGTAGACTACCACCGCGCATACTTTCCCCGCCTGCACATCTGTAATCAGCTGCTGCATTTGGGGGCGGTTCAGGTTGCTCCCGGAAAATCCCGGGTCAATATAAGTTTGATAGTTAGTCCACCCCATGGCGCGGCAGTATGACTCTAACCTTTCCTGCTGGGCACCGATGGAATAACCTTCTTCCGCCTGCGCTTCTGTTGATACGCGGATATACAGAACGCGGAACCTGGTTTCTAACTCTTTGCATGGCTTTGCTGCCACTTTGTCTCCTTTCCGGAAATTGTCCTCTGCAAGGCAATTCCAGTATAACATCTACCGTACATAAAATCAATGGACGAATTTTCCATTTTCTACGCTTTTGGTTTCTTTTTCCCCTGTACAGATAAGGCGTCGTTGTAAGTCCTTCAGAACCATGATAACACCTGGATTATCCACTTCTATAGCTGGAAGCTCTTCACCACGATAAGGCTGGTTGTTGATATAGCGTACTACCGTCATATTCATGATATCACCTCAAAAGTTAGTATGGTCTGGTTCTTCCTTGCGTAATCGAGTTACCAAGCACAGTTTCTATTGGAATTACACGCGTTGCAGCCGTTCGTTGCAACTTAAAATATAAAAAATCTTTCCCGGCGCCCGCAGCTAACGGGCCATAGGTATCTCAACCTCCCCGCCTTCCTCATGGCCGGGCCGCGAATTACGGAAGTATCATTGTCTCGCTGTGAGGTCGCCGCGTTATGCTGGTGCTACCAGCATATGAGTGCTCATGGCCAGTTTGCCAGACTGGGGATAGCCGCTCGCCCACAGGGAATGTACCGGGTCAGACTGTGAAATTGTCAAGGTGCAGGGCATGGGGATTGCCTTTCAATCTATAAGAACAACCGAAAAATGGGGAATCTACCCCTTCAGATAGAAAAATTTGAAATTTTATTGAAAATGTGTAGCAATATGTATTGGCGCAGATCTTCATCCAGCTTGCCGTCTACCTGGCTGTGTCTGTTTATGAGGGGCATATACAGCTCGATAATATCTGCCAGGGCTTCAGTGCAGCCTTCTATCGCTTCTGTAAGCGTTCTGCGGAACTTGTCGGCAGTCACAGTACATCACCGCCTTTCAAAGCTCCCCGGAGTCTTTTTAGTGCCAGCGACCTCTGTTTATAGACGTATTGCGTGGCGCAGCCTAATTCTTCCGCAATCTCATGCGGCGTCATATTCAGTAGAAATAGCATCGTAATGACTTTCTTTTTCATGGCAGGCAGATGGGAAAAGGCGGTCACAAGTGCTTCTTCTTCAAAATCAAACGAATCCGACAAGCCTATTTCCTGAATCCATCGTCCCTCATCTTCGGGGCTGCGCAGTTGTTCTTCCACTTCTTCCAATGGAATTGCGTCTATATGCCGGCTCTGTGCTTTCAAATAGTTGAGCCGCGCCCTATAGACTGTCACCTCCATCCACTTGGTAAACCTTGCCCTCAACTCGTCCCGGTCTGTGCTTTGCTCGTACATGGTGTGCTCCTTTCTGCCAAAGCACACCACCAGAGGACAGGGAACGAAGAAGCCCAGACATACCTTGATGGTATGCCTGGACTCAAAAATTTTTGGCCTGGATTTTCTTTCAAGTACCCTTATTAAAAGGCGCAAAAGGGACAGCCCACTTTTTCTAGTGGAGCCGCCCCTTGCCATGCGGCAAACCGGCTTCTAAACCGTATTTGCTACAGTAAATCTTAAAATCGTTTAATCTACTTATTTTCCCTTCGTTTACATATTATACTGTAAGACCTTCAAGGGGAAAAGTAAGCCATAGACGTTCTCTAAATGCTAAAATCTTACTTTGTGTGAATTTTTTCCTCGTTTACAGGAACATGTCCAAGTTATCCAGCATCTCTGTTACATCAGGCCCTGGCTGTGGGCTGCTGGGTGTTTCCCGTGGCGCCGTGCCCCCTGCCTGGGCCAACTGCTCTCCTACCATTTCCCGCACCAGTTGGGCGATAGCCTCTGGCGGGTAGCTGTGGGTAGCCGTGAGTTCAATTTTGCACTCCGGGTTCTGGAGAGCCGGGTGGGCCTGCAAATACTCATACAGGGCCGCCACCAGCACGGCGCTTTTGCGGTTGCCCAGCCGTTCCAGCAGCTCGCCGGCCTGGATCTGTTCGTCCGTCTCAGCCGGGAATTGCAGGGTGAAACGGTATTTCCCATTTTTACGCATAGGCTACCTCCCCATACGGGCAAGCTGGCTTTCTCCCAACATCTCATAGCCCAAAGCATTGGCGTTGGGAGAGTCCATAAACTCGGCCTTGCCCACCAGGGGCGATTCGCTTAGATAGGGCTGCAGCAGGATGCTGCCCCCACCGATGAACACGGCTGGATTAGCACGCAAATCCACTTGCAGCTCCCGGAGCTGATGAAGGATATCGTTGGCGTGGAGTTGGGCGGCTTTGAAAATCTCCTCCTTCACCTCATCCGGGAGGTAGGTTTCCCGGTTTTGGAGGACAGCCGAAATATGGTCGTCTTCAATACGCATATCGAATTTGGTGCTGACCTTGCGGATGACTTCATTGTTCATGGTGATTACACCGGTTTCCAGCGAACGGCAGAATTGCAGGTCAGGCTTGCCGTTTTGCAGGAGAAGAACGTCTGTGGTGTAGCCGCCAATGTCGATGATGAACAGCCGCAAGGTCTTGACCACCACGCTGCTGCGGGGTACTACGGCGGCGAAGGCTTGGGGGAATACCATCACCTGGTCGATGAAAATGGTGTAGGCACGGTCTTTATAGGTAAATTTTACCGGGCCGCTGCGTTTGAAATAGGCGGCGAATTTCTCCTTCAGGCTGCCGTAATGCTCCGGCGGCAGGCCCACGGCCAGTTGGATGCGCTCGGTGGGGGAATACTGGCCTTTGCGCTCTAACTCTCGGGCGATGGCAAAGAGGGTCAGGATAAAGTAGCGGTCATCCTGGGTCTTGTCCCGCATGTAGGGCAGGCGGCGGGTAGTGAGCGTCCAGAATTTGCCCCCGTACTCCAGGATTTCTTCGGACATGGGCGGCCTCACCGTGTGCTCGGCCAGGCCGGAAACAAAGGAGAACCGGGGCGTTTTGATGGCATAGTTGCCGTGGTCGATGGCTATTAACATGGGAAAAACCTCCAACGGATTATTTGTTGGGATTACACGCTTTATAGTGCGCATTTACAACGGGAATACGCAAAATTTGCAAAAGAAAAGAGCGGCATGGCCGCTCTCATTCTTCGCCTTGTATCATCTTGTCTTTATGAATCCATATTTTTCAGGAAGTTCTGGGTCTTGCTGGAGCATAGATAATATCCTGCATGCCGGCCCATTGGGCTGATTCCTGCCGACTTCCCACGCCTCTACGGTCTTGGGGGAAACCCCCAGGAATTTGGCAAAGGTAACCTGCGTCATTTCCTGTTCGGAACGGATCTCTTTGATCGTCTCCGGCGTATAAGCCGAAAGCGGCGCGATCTCCTTCGATGAAACACGAACAGTCCGAAGCGTACGCTTCCCTTCCGCATGCTCAAGGGCTTCCCCCAGCCCTTTCATGATGCCTTCATAAATACTCATACTGTGCCTCCATTTTTCAGAGTCTTTTCAATCGCCATGATCATCTTTTTAATTTCATTACGCTCTGCCTTTGTGAGATTTTCCTTCTCTTTTTTAGAATATGCACTGATGAGATAAATTCTCTCACAAAATAAGAAATCGATATAGGCCACGCGGGCGCTGCCCCTTTTTCCTCTTCCCTCAAAAGGGAACCGTACTTTCCGCAGCCCGCCCGTTTCCCTTATTACCGGCCCGATTCCTGGGTCAGCCAATATCATTTGCTGAAGTCTGGCAAGATCCGCATCCGTTAATTCCATAGCCTTCCACTGCCTGTCAAATTCGGCGGTCATAACAAGTTCACGTATCATTCCCTTCCCCGCTTTCCATTCAAGTATACCCTATTCAATAGTAGTTGTCAATATAACCTTCGTGCGGTCGAGGTCAGAGAAAAGAGCGGCCTGAACCGCTCTTTTCCAACTGCTTCATTTTTCCAGTTCTGTTTTCAGTTTTGTCCAGATGAAATCATCCAACCCCTTATACCGGGGATCCCAGACGTAAGTACCATAGTGAAAACCCAAGAAGGGCACCGGCGAACCCGGTGCCCTTCCCCTGGGAGGCGCTTATCAAAATTGACTGGAGGAGTACCTGACTGTTACTACAATGACCATCTTGGTCGTTTCATTGATACGAAAAATTACCGTATAATTCTTAACCTGTAACTGCCGATAGCCTTTCCCTCCATAAGCTCCCATCCTTCGTTCCGGGCAGCGATGTGGCATGTACTCCAAAGATAAAATCTTCTCTTCAATCGTGTCAATCAACTTCAATGCTACATCAGGTTCCAGCAGTCGATTGGCGATGTAGGTGTAGATGCCGTCTAAATCCTGCAAAGCCCGGTTCATGATTTTTACACTATACTCACCCAAAGTGTTTCCTCCGCAAACCGGAAAGCGCCTCTTTTGCATCGTGCAGCTGACTTGTAGAGGCATACTCCGCTTCCGCTTCTGCGATGGCCCTATCCGCCGCCTGGGCCTCAAGCATTTCTTCATAAGTTTCGATACTCATGACTACCAGGTCACCGTAACCGTTTTTTGTAATGAACACAGGCTCGTGTTTGGCATGGCAGATATCCGAAATTTCTGTTGTATTCCTGAGATCCGTGATGGGTCTGATTTGAGGCATATCGCTCCCTCCTTTTCTGCACATAATTATATCATTATTATGTACAAAATGCAACTGCCTATATCCGTATATGTTTTTTCACCACTGCCGTCAGCTTCCCCGGCAATTTCTCCAAATCCGTGATATCCAGGAACGAGTCCCCGCATATCCGCTGGATGCTAGGCTTGTCCTCGCCAATGGCGGCGGCAACAAACATCACGCCCTTGCGCTGGTACTCCTGTTTGATGCCCCGCAGGTCTTCTTCTGCGGCTGTACCGCTATAGTCCATATCAGCGGGCTGGCCGTCTGACACCAAAATCAGCAGCTTGACGGCCTCGGGGCGGGTGGAAAGCCTTTCCGCCACATACCGCAGGGCCGCGCCGTCCCGGTTGCCATCCCGGGCGCTGATGTCCATCAGCCGGTACTTGTCGTCCCGGTCAAAGCCCACAAACTCGGCATAGGAGTACATTTCTACCGTGTTTCCATGGCTGCTGCGGCCTGTAGAATGACCATAAACCATCACGGGGATTTCCAGCCCCTCGCAGAAGTCGTGGAGGATGATGGCTGCGGCCCGGGCGTAGGTGGCGCGGTCTGCACAGTACATGGAACCGGATTCATCCACCAGCAGGCCCACGGCCAGTTCGGGACTCTCGTTGGGGAGGGCGTTTTTGTAGAACACCTTGCCGTCGTTACGGCACAGGGTGTGGGTGTCGAGCCTGCGGCCCATCACAAGGCCGGTCTGCTTGCCGCCGCGCCGGTGCTCCTTCAGTTCCTTCGTGATGCTCCGCTGGAGCTGCCGGGAGATGGTGAGAAGCTGGGGCGCGATGGACTCGTACTGCTCCACCAGTTCTTCATCTACTCTGGCAATGCGGTTGATGCGCATATGGACGCCCTTGTGGATATCCCCGTAGGAGATATACTTTGGCCACGTTATTCCTCTCAACAAACACGGCTTTCACAAATTGAATGCTTTCACATGGCGTTCTTTGCCAGTGCCCGTCAACTTCCTCGACTGTTGCTCTAAAGCGCCTGACACGCTCCTCATGTAGGTGGGGCCACAACACTATTTATACCACCTCATCCACCGCGTACGCCCTTCGTACAATATCCTCGATCCTCTCCTCCTGCACATAAAGGTTCATGGGGTCGTATATCCCAATCAAGTCGATCATAGCGGTCTTGGCGGTCATTTCTGTCTTGGATTTGATAAGCCAATGGCGCTCGTCCCCCTCCAAAAGCTCATACTCTCCGTTCTCCTGCCAGGGCGGCGGCACAGTATCAAACTCCAATTTCACAGTAAACCCATCGTTATATTTGGAGCGGAAATCCCCCAGTGTACCGTCAAACAGCTTTTGCCCCTGGTCAATCATAATAAGCCGCTGGCACACCGCCTCGATATCGTCCATATCGTGCGTGGTCAGAATAATGGTGGTGTTCCGCTGGGTGTTGATATTTTTCAATGCGTCCCGCAGCACCTTCTTGCTGGTCACGTCCAGTCCGATGGTGGGCTCGTCCAAGTACAGCACCTCCGGATCGTGGAGCAGGGCAATGGCGATGTTGGCCTTCATTTTCTGGCCCAGGCTCAGCTGGCGCACAGGCTGGTGCAAAAAATCCCCCATATCCAGCAATTCCGTGAAGAAGTTGCAGTTTTGGCGGAACCGCTCCCGTGGCACGGAGTATAGGCTCTCGTATAGGTCAAAAGTGTCTGATATGGGCAGGTCCCAGTAAAGCTGGGAGCGCTGACCGAATACCACCCCAATGCGCTTGGCGTTCTCCTTGCGGTTCTCATATGGGATGATATCCCCTGTTTTTGCCACGCCGCTGGTGGGCAGCAGCACCCCGGAAAGCATTTTGATGGTGGTAGATTTCCCCGCGCCGTTGGGGCCGATATAGCCCACGACCTCACCCTTTTCCAGCGAGAAGGATACGTTCCGTACCGCCTCTTTGACGGTATATTCCCGGTGAAACAGCGACTTGACCGCGCCTGTTATCCCCTTTTCCTGTTTGGCGATGCGGTAATCCTTACACAAGCCTGTTACTTCAATAAAACTCATATTGGCCTCCTTATGACCAGCTCTCAAGAGCCTGTACTCTTGTAATTTTTTAGTCCCCAGTTCCACAACAGGATACTCAGCGCAAATACCACCGCCCCTGCCAATGGGCTGAGATATGGTAGTATGGCCGGATATCCCTCCGGGATGGCCTTTCCAAGTAGAGCGGCTGCCGGGTAGAAATTCATAAACGCGAAGGGCAAGATGAACGTCAGCACAAACTGTATTCCTCTTGGGAAAATTGTTATAGGATAATTTGTAAATTCCTTCATGTCTACCAGCAAAAAGTCTATAATGGGATTCCTGCCCACGGAGAAAAAACTCAACACGGAGGATGCAATCAAGGCCGCCGCTTGGATTAGTGCTGCCCCAAACACCGCTGTAATTAGGAATAGCACTCCTTGTGCATCTGGTGTATAAGATACACTGGATAACGCCACGATCACAATGAACAGAGACAGCGTGAAATGGCTAATATAACCCACATTATACCCGGCAGAAAACACCTCGTGCAAAAATGGGTGAACCGGTTTAGTGAGAGACGCGTCAAACTCTCCTGAGCGGATGCGCCCTGCAAGGCCTGTGGCAAAATTGAAGAAAAATGACGCTCCAATGGCGTATGACATGACGGACAAACCAAAGAGCATCAGCACCTCTGAACCATTCCATCCACCCAAAAGGTCAAAACTGGAAACCATGATGTAAATACCTAGGAAAGTCGCACCGTTGCTGATCCACTGGCCTATAATCCCTGCAAAATATGTGCCCCGATAGGCCATTTGCCTGCGCAGGGCAACTGTGAAAAAGCTGCTGAAAAGTTTCCAAAAATCTTTCATACTGCGCCTCCTTTCAGCCGCCGTTGACGGCCAGCTTTTTTGTGGCCGCCCGCCATATCAGATTATCCGCTATGCTTAGTCCAACCAGCCACATGAGTGCTGCCAATATGGGTATCCATGCCTGTTCCAGCGGGGTTTTCATTAAGAATATGTTGATTGGCTCAAAGGTCATGTAGCGGAACGGTAGCCAATAGCTGAGAGTTATTAAAAACTCCGGGTAGAACCAAAGGGGCACCATCGTGCCACCAAATATGCTGCGCAGACCGTTCAGATAAAAGCGGATAAACCAGCAGCGCTGCAGCCAAAAGGCTGTCAGCCCCACCAAATATGTCACTTCAAACATCAGCGCGATTCCCAGCAGCGCCGACAGGGTAAACAGCAAAATATGTGCCACGTTCGGAAACGCAGCCCCAGAAAGGAAAAACAGGCTTAATAAGAGCAGCGGTACAGTAGCCGTCAAAGAGCCATAGATATTTTTGCCCAGGGTCTGGGCCAGCATATAGCCTTTGTAAGAGATGGGCCGCAGCAGCTCCATGGATATGGCGCCGTCTATCATGGTGTTCTCTATTATGCTAGCCACATCGGTACGGGTAAGTTGGAGCATGAAAGAGTTTATCAGCACATACAGCAGCATGTCCGGAAAGCTGGTGTCATTGCGCACCCCGGTGCTTAACAGCGCCTGCCACAAGAATATCTGTATCAGAAAACCCAGCACGGCACCAACCATACCCCATAGTGCCGCCCAGCGGTAGATTAGTTCTGATTTTAGCGACTTAATGAAAACCGTGAGATATTTTTTCAAAAATACTCCTCCCTATCTATTTTGATCATGCGCTAAGCCTACCAATTTACAGCCCCTTTGTACATCACTTTTTCGGATATATCGTGCCCGGCCGTGATTTTTCCTATCGGGTAGCAGTCGTAATGCTTGCCCACTATATCCGCAATTTCACTTGCACTCTCTTTAGCGACGACTATCCACATTCCCATGCCGCAATTATAGGATGCAAGCATTTCCCTTTCCGGGATATTTCCCATCTTTTTGATGTAACTGAATATGGGCAGCGGACGCACCTGATTTAGATAAATTTCGGCGCACAGACCCTCCGGAAGGAGTCGCCGTAAATGGTCGCGCCCCCGGCTGTGGTGGACTATCCCATGGACATCCGATCTGCCAACCAGAGGGCTGAGCGCCTTATAGTAGGACGCATGAGGCTTCATTACCTGTTTAAGGAAAGGTTCTCCAGCCACCAATTGTTTTTTAATCAGCGGGTTCTTATCTATAAGTACATTGATCAGCGTGTAACCTGCGCTGTGCGGCCCATTAGACGCTATTGCAAGTATTATGTCACCATCACAGATCAAGTGCCCATCCATAAGACATTTCTTTGATACAACGCCTGAAATGTTGGCGGATATAGTATATGTGTCTTTTAGCAATGACGGTGATTGAATATAGGTACCGCCGCCTACCAAAGAACAACCGCTTTCCTTACAGGCGTCAGAAATCCCCTTTATGATAGACATCAAAACATCATCGCTGTCATTTCCAATTGCAAGGCAGTCTGTAACAAAGAGTGGTTTTGCTCTTGCTGCGATTATATTACTTACCAAGTCATTCACAATATCGCAGCCCACTAATTCGCCGTATCCATACTGTGCCGCCAGTTTGCATTTTGACATAGACCATCCAGAGCTTGTGACTAGCACTGGCGATTCTATGTCGGGAAACTGGAAGTCATAAAACATCGTATGTGCCACAGGCCCTTTTAGGATGCGACTGTCATCTGTGGTAAGATGGCGAACAATTTTTTCTTTCAGCGCGGAGAAATGGGCTAAATCCATGTTGGCCTGCTCATAAGTGATCCTATCCCCACCACTGAGCAATGTATCTACCGACACGTTCAATAGCCGGGCCAGTTCCACCAGAATTTCCACATTGGGAATCGTACCATTTTCCCACCTGGATACCGCCTGATAGGAAACCTTGAGCTTTTCCGCAATCTCGGCCTGGGTCAGCCGCAATTCTTTCCGTTTCACGGCTATAAAATTGGATATTTTTTGGCTGTCAAGCATATTGTGTTCCTCCTCTTGCTACCTTAAATACTATTATAAGCAAATCGTGTTTGCGCTACAATAACGGATTTTTTGTTTTTTGGGAGGAAAACTCAACTGAGGGTAGAGTTGATGACATGTAAGCCCTGCAAATACCCTACTTGAGCATTTTCATAATCTATGCTATACTAAATTTAACAAAAGTTGAGGAGGGAGCGTGTATGTGTACCGTTGAGCAGCTAAATGGATTAACCGCCGATTTGGTTTCAGAGTATCGCAGGTTATTTGGCGATTCCCTTCGGCAGGTCATTTTATACGGTTCCTACGCTCGGGGAAACCCTGACGAAGAATCTGATGTGGATGTCGCCGCACTTGTAGACTGTTCCCGGGAAACACTCCACAAAGCCTTTGCACGATTGGGCGAGATTTCTTCTGAACTGAGCCTAACCTATGGGATCACCGTTTCGCCTACCGCTATTCCTTTTGCAGATTTTCAGAATTATCAAAATGTGCTGCCATATTATTGGAACATCCACAACGAAGGGGTGCAGTTATATGCCTGATACCAAATGGCGAGAAGTTTTCCAACTATAGAATTGAGGCGGCTAAAGAGACCCTGAAAACTGCCCGACTCCTTTACGAAAATGCTCGGTACAAGGACTGCGTTAATCGCTCCTATTACACGATATTCCATAGTATGAGGGCTGTTCTTGCGTTGGAAGGCGTTGATTATAAGAAACATTCCGGTGTGATTTCCCATTTCAGGGAAAAATATATTAAACCCGGTATATTCTCGAAAGATCTGTCGCCGGGTGGCGGCGTTTCAAAATGAAACGCTTACGGCACTGTGGAACGGGGTACGCGATGAAAAATAGGGTATTATTCTTATTCAGCAAAGGCGCGTCCCACATCGGCACACGCCTGTTCACCTTTGCCCTGAGCTGGTACATTTTATCCGAATCCGGTTCTGGCATGGACTTCAGCCTGTCCCTCCTGGTCAACTACCTGCCGCAGATCCTCCTCTCCCTCCTTGCGGGGCATATCAGCGGCAAGGCCCGCCATCCCAACCGCCTGCTGGTTTTGTGCGACGCGGCCAGCGCGGTGGTCTGCTGCCTGCCGCTGGTTCATTTGAGCCTAATAAGCATTTACGTCACGATTTTCCTTCTGTCTGCTATCTCCGCTGTTTTCAATAATGTTATGGACGCGCACCTCGTCCACCTGGAGGGCGTGGACAACCCCGAAAGCTTGAAAAGGCTGGCCTCTGCTGTGCAGTCCATTACCTCGGGCGCTAATATCATCGCCCCCTCTTTGGGCGGTTTGCTAATCCAAGTATTGCCAGTGCAGATGTTCGCGGCCATCAACATGGCGTCTTTTTTACTGTCCGCGTTTGGGGAATTGTGGCTGAAATACCGTCCCCGGCAGGCAAGTCAGCCTTTGCCGGATAAGGCCGACAGCCGGGCGGTGCTTGCCTACATGTTCGGGTCAGGGAAGCTGCGCGCCTTCTTCCTCGCGGACAGCCTGGGGAACTTCTTTGTTACCGCTGGCATCAATGTGGCTTTACCCTTGATCGTCACCACGGCCCTGGGCATCTCCTCCGGCGGCTACGGGGTAATTTCCAGCAGCACAGCGGCAGGGTCGGTGCTGTGCGCGGTGTGGCGGACGAAATCCCCCGGCACCAGCCGCTTACAGTACCCTTTCGGGAAAATGGGGTTCCTTGGGGGCTGCACGCTGCTTCTCTCCCTGTCAGCGTGCCTGACTGGCCATCAATCTTGGTCTGTGACAGCGCTTTGTGCCATTATGTTTGCCGTCGGGTGGCTGTCGGTAGACATCAACATACAAACGAAAACCACCCTCCAGCTTTTTGTCAATCCAGCCTTCCTGGGCAGGGTGCTGGGCATATCTACGGCCATTTCTTATGTGCTGATCCCGCTGTCGCTTGTCCTTGCAGGCGGGCTGTCGGAGGTGTGGCCTGCGTTTGTTCTGCCGCTGGCCAGCGGTGGGATGCTCATGATGGCTCTTGTGGTTTTGTGGGGTGTTGAGAGGAAGGATGGGAATAATCCGAAAAGACGTGTTCGGATTTCAAATCAAGAGACGCCTCATTGAAAATCGTATCAAAATTACGTTTCTTTGTTAAGCAGCGCAGATTTTGAGGTGGGACGCAAAATGCGCCCCACCTCAAAATCTGCCTTTTCAAATCGATATTCCCCCCACTATCCGCTGAGCGGCCTGCGTCTTGGTTATGCGTTGTTCCATCGCCATGCGTTCTAAAGCCCGGTGGGCTTCTGGCTCTGTAAAACCTTTCTTTTCTATCAGTACCCACTTGGCCCGGTCAATCAGCTGCAGCTCTTGGATCTTCTCTTCTACCGTAACCTGCCTGCGGCTCCGTGCCCGCAGCCGTTCCCGCATAGCGCAGAGGGCTTGCAGGCTGTGTGAAGCCAGCAGCCGGCCGCTGGGTTTATGCAGTGTGATTGCCCCGCTCTGCTGGGCCTGGGCAGCGGTTTCCTCGTAGGCCCCCGCCGGAACCAACAGCAGCACCCCGGCTTCTGTTTCGGCGCACAGATCCTCCGCTAAAGGCAGGCCTGGGCCATCGGGCAAGGGGGAATTGATGAGAACCAGGTCAAACCCCCGCTCCAGCAGCTTCCGCCTTGCTTCGGCACAGCTGTGGGCAACACAAACCGGGTTAAAGGAACCTGGCGGCAAGAGGGGGGACAGGCTTTCCCGGAAACGGTCGCCTGGGGAAACAATAAGTACACTATAAGGCTCCGGTTCGAATACCATATGCTTACACCTGCCCTCCTGCCAGAGCTGCCATGAGCCGGTACGGGTTTTGCCAGTCCTTTTGGGGTATGGCTTCCCGCACGTTAGCCCCCTGGGTTATAAAGAGCCGGGGAGGATGGGGGA
The DNA here is from genome assembly GCA_910574995.1 of Oscillospiraceae bacterium. Lineage (GTDB taxonomy): Bacteria > Bacillota > Clostridia > Oscillospirales > Acutalibacteraceae > Acutalibacter. Next base: position 16,897 of record CAJTCS010000006.1, on the reverse strand, counting down.
ATTCTGAAAAAAGCCCGTTTTGGTCCGCTATTGTGCGTACCACCGCCTGAAACGTTACCATGTTGTCCGCAGCCTTTAAAGGGCCCGCGCCCTGGTAGCGGATCAGGTTCCTGCCCGGCCCCGCCCCGTGGTGGGAGCTTTCCGGCTGGATGCCCATCTGCTCCAGGGTTAGGCAGATGGCCCGGCGCACATTCTCCCCGCGGTCTGTGGGGGCTATGTCCAGATACCCCGCTTCGTCCTGGGGCTCAGTTGTGGGGCGGCCCTGCTCATCCAGTTTGTACAGGGCAAAAAGCATCTCTGCCGCTACAGTACACTCCATCTGCTGTGTGAGTTCTTTCAGCTGCCACCGGACGTCCTGGGGGTGGGGCGTACCGTCCAAGGTCACCAGATCGCAGAACATGTGCACCACCCGCCCGTGCTGGGGCCGCCAGGGCATTTGCAGCAAAGTCTTGGGGTCTGGGCGCAAAAGCACAGGCTCGGTTCCAAAACCCGGTAATGCCTGGCCATCTACTGGAATACCCTGGGAGAACGCCCGGGGAAGCGTCTCCGGCATGATGGCCAGGTTCTTCTGGCGCCCTTCGGTATCACAGAACGCCAAACGGATGAATTTCACATCTTCGCTTTTTACATAGCGCAATACATCGTCTTGGGTAAATTCCATAAGTATCCTCCTGTTAATTGGCTACATACATCTGCCGGTACGGATTCCGGCTGTCCGGGACCGCCAGGGTAAAGGGGGCGTTTAAAACAGCCGACAGGTCTTTGCCGAAGCGGCGGCAGAATTCTTCTAAATATGGCCGCACGGCATCCAGGTCTTGGGGAGATGCCGGGAGAGCCGTCACCTGGCCGGGGAAAAGGAGTTCTTCCGGGCGGCACCGCAGCAGCACCTTGCCGCCATGCATTCCTGTACAGGGGAAGTTCCCGGCAATGGGGCCCGAACCCGTCAGCCCCAGCACCAGGATCACCCCGCCTGCCTGGTACTCCCCCAGGAAGCTGCCGGCCCGGCCGCCGATGACCATTACCGGCACCTTGTCCTGGTACTCCTTCATATGCACCCCAGCCCGGTAGCCCGCCGAGCCTTCCACATAGATTTCCCCGCCCCGCATGGCGTACCCTACCGTGTCGCCCACATCCCCGTGGATTACAATGGTGCCGGCATTCATGGTGTCGCCTACAGCGTCTTGGGCGTTTGCGCACACTTCTATCTCACCGCCGTTGAGGTAGGCCCCCAGGGCGTTCCCTGGTATGCCGGTAACACGAATTTTCTTTTTTTGCATCCCCGCCCCGATAAACCGCTGCCCCAGGCATCCCACGACCTCTACCGGGCCGGGGTGCGCTTGGATCTGCCTGCCCAGCCCGGCCGCGTCTAAGCCTTGGGCCATTATTTTATAGGCCATTATACCGCGCCTCCTTTACTTTGCACAGGGGTCATTCCCCCGCGTGGGCTACGCCCAAAATCTCCAGTTCCTTTGCCGTTAGCCCAATGCCCCGCAGCATCAAACGGTTGCCCCGCAGGGCCTCTATAGAATTGATGCCCATGCCGCCCAGCATTTCCATAATCTCGTGGTTCCAGGCGGTCATTAGGTTTACCAGGCGTTTTGCCCCCTCTTTGGGGTCTAAACGGGCCACCAGTTCCGGCCTTTGGGTGGCAATGCCCCAGTTGCACATACCGGTCTGGCAGGTACGGCACAGATGGCAGCCCAGCGCCAGCAGCGCCGCCGTTGCAATATAAACCGCATCTGCGCCCAGGGCGATAGCTTTAGCCACATCTGCCGAGGAGCGTATGCTCCCTCCGGCGATGATGCCTACCTGGTTCCGTATCCCCTCGTCACGCAGGCGTTGGTCTACCGCCGCCAGGGCCAGCTCAATGGGGATGCCCACATTGTCCCGGATTCGGGTGGGGGCGGCGCCTGTACCGCCCCGGAAGCCGTCTATGGCGATAATGTCCGCGCCGCTGCGGGCAATGCCGCTGGCGATAGCCGCAATGTTGTGCACGGCCGCCACCTTCACGATGACTGGCTTTTTGTGGTGGGTGGACTGCTTTAAGGAATACACCAGCTGGCGCAGGTCTTCAATGGAATAAATATCATGATGGGGGGCCGGGGAGATAGCATCGCTGCCCTCGGGGATCATGCGGGTACGGGATATATCGGCCCCTACCTTGGTCCCGGGCAGATGCCCGCCAATGCCCGGCTTGGCCCCCTGCCCCATCTTGATTTCAATGGCCGCCCCGGCGTTTAAGTACCCTTCGTGCACCCCGAACCGTCCTGACGCCACCTGCACAATGGTATTAGGGCTGTATGTATAAAAATCTTCATGCAGGCCGCCTTCGCCGGTATTATAGTAGACGCCCAGTTCCTCTGCCGCCCGGGCCAGGGCCTCGTGGACGTTATAACTGACAGAGCCGTAACTCATGGCTGAAAACAGCATGGGCATAGTAAGCTTCAGCTGGGGCGGCAGTTCACAGGTAAAGCGGCCGTCCGGCCCGCGCTGGGGCCTGCCCGGTTTCTTGCCCAGACAGACGCGGGTTTCCATGGGCTCCCGCAAGGGGTCAATGGAGGGGTTGGTCACCTGGCTGGCATTGAGCAGCAGCTTGTCCCAATAGACTGGATAGGGCTTTGGCGTGCCCATGCTGCTTAAAAGAACGCCGCCGCTTTGGGCCTGCTTAAAGATCTCTTTGATAGTCTGGCTGTCCCAGTTGCCGTTTTCACGCAGGGCACAGTCCGCCTTTACGATTTTCAGAGCCCGGGTGGGGCACATAGCTACACAGCGGTGGCAACCCACGCACTTGGCGCTGTCACAGGTCAGTTGTGCCCCATCATATTGATGCGCCCCGTTAGCGCATTGGGCCACACAGCCCAAACATTTTGTACAGCGGGCGCTGCTGCGCACCACTTCAAATTCCGGATAAACTTCCCATTGCCCCATTTTTAATATGCCCCCTCCCGCACCCGCACTACCACGGGCTGGCCCCCCGCCGGGGCCCAGATGTTTTCTGCGCTTGGCTCCACTGCGCGGATAGCCGCTTCTTCACTGGCTATGTAAACCTTGTCGTCTTTTTCGCCCACCACCATGCTGCGTAATTTCAGGCGGTCGTTCAGGGCCATCAGCCCGCCGCGAAAGCCCAAAATAATGGAGAACGGCCCGGTTATCAGCAAACTGGAGTAGACTGTACGCAGATACGCCAACTCCCGGCTTTTGCCTTTCGGCTGCCGCTCTATAGTAGACCAGAAGGGCGCGGCGATTACCGAGGCCATTTCTTCCAATGTGAGGCCCTGCTTGCGCTGTAAAAAATCAGCAATATAGGTGATGACCTCTGTATCCGTTTGCAGGGTGCATTTGTAGCCGTACATCTCGATGGTGCGGCGGTTGCAGTCGTAAGAAGAAATCTCGCCGTTATGGACAATGGTCCTGTCCAGCAGCGCAAAAGGGTGCGCCCCGCCCCACCAGCCGGGGGTGTTCGTGGGGTAGCGGCCATGGGCGGTCCAGCAGTAGCCGCTGTATTCTTCCAGCCGGTAGAATACGCCTACGTCTTCGGGGTAGCCCACAGCCTTGAATACGCCCATATTTTTCCCGCTGGAGAACACGTATGCCCCCGGATAGCTTGTATTGACGCGCATGGCCAGCTGGGCAATGAATTCCTCCTCATCCTGCTGGCGGCTATGCAGCACCGACCGCAGGGGGGCCACGAAATAGCGCCAGATAAAAGGCTCGGCTGTGATGGCCGGGTGCTTGCGGGTGGGGATGTTCTCTGCCCGGACAATCTCCAGCACAGCGCGCAGGTGGGATTCAACGGCGGCGCGGGCCTCATCCGTATCATAGAAGATGTGCAGGGCAAAGAAATCTTTATATTCGGGATAAATGCCGTACCCCGCGAATCCGCCCCCCAGCCCGTTTGACCGCTCATGCATGGGGCGCATACTGTCCACAATGGTCTGGCCGCTGATAAGCCGCCCCTCCCGTGAGATCACCGCTGAAATAGCGCAGCCGGAAGGGATGCGGACTTGCCCTTCAAAAAGTTCCGGTCGTATCATAGATAAGTCCCTCCCAAAATAAAAAAAGGACATAAAGACGTATTCCACGAACGCCTTTGTCCTTGCCTCTTATTATACGATATGCAATTTTCACTTGTCAACCCTGCATATAGCAGTAAGGTTTTTTAAAATTATGCCTTAAAAATTGTTTATATAAACAAAAATGCAACAAACAGCTTGACAACTTGCAAAAATGAGTGTATGCTAGTCGGCGTTGAGAGACAACGGCGTCTATGGGAAAGCCTCCCGCAGACGCCGTTGCCTCTCTTCGTTTTTTAGAAAACCTAAAAGGAGAGATGAGCTATGCAGACCCCCTATCATGTGCCGGATTTTTTCGCCAGCAAAGTTTTCGATGAACAGGCCATGCGTGCCCGCCTGACCCCAGAAGTATACCGTTCTTTAAAGCAGACTATCCGGCGGGGCGCCCGGCTGGATTTATCCTTGGCAAACGCCGTGGCCGCCGCTATGTGTACTTGGGCTGTAGAGAATGGGGCCACCCATTTTACCCACTGGTTCCAGCCGTTGACAGGCATCACCGCGGAGAAGCATGACTCTTTCATCACCCCCGCTCCCGGCGGCCGGGTTATTATGGAGTTTTCCGGGAAAGAACTCATCCGCGGTGAACCGGATGCCTCCTCCTTCCCTTCCGGCGGCCTGCGGGCCACCTTCGAGGCCCGGGGCTACACCGCATGGGACCCCACCAGCTTTGCTTTTATTAAAGATAAGACGCTGTGCATCCCCACCGCGTTCTGTTCCTACAGCGGGGAAGCCTTAGATAAAAAAACGCCTCTCCTGCGCAGTATGGAGGCCCTGAATAAACAGGCCCTGCGTATCCTGCGGCTGTTCGGCAACACAGCGGCCAGCCGCGTCATCACCCATGTGGGCCCAGAGCAGGAATACTTCCTGGTAGACCGGGACATGTACCTTAAGCGCAAGGATTTGATTTATACAGGCCGCACGCTGTTTGGGGCGAACCCGCCCAAAGGCCAAGAGCTGGAGGACCACTATTTTGGCTCCATCAAGCCCCGGGTGCAGGCGTATATGGATGACCTCAATGAAGAGCTGTGGAAGCTGGGCATCCTGGCCAAAACCGAGCATAACGAGGTTGCCCCCGCCCAGCACGAGCTGGCGCCCATTTACGCCAGTACCAACGTGGCTACCGACCACAACCAGCTGACTATGGAGATTATGAAGAAGGTGGCCCGCAGGCATGGCCTGGTGTGCCTGCTGCACGAAAAGCCCTTTGCCGGGGTAAACGGCAGCGGCAAACACAACAACTGGTCTATGGCAACAGACACCGGGGTAAACCTTCTCTCTCCCGGCGAGACCCCTTATGAGAACGCCCAGTTCCTGCTGTTCCTGGTGGCGGTCATCAAGGCGGTAGACGAATATCAGAGCCTGCTGCGTTTAAGCGTGGCCACCGCGGGCAACGACCACCGCCTGGGGGCAAACGAAGCGCCCCCCGCCGTGGTTTCCATCTTCCTGGGTGACGAGCTTTCGGCCATCCTGGAAGCTATCGAGATGGACAGCCCCTATGAGGGGACAGCCCAGAAAAAGATGAAGCTGGGTGTGGACGCCTTGCCCCGCATCACCCAGGACACTACCGACCGCAACCGTACCAGCCCCTTTGCTTTTACAGGCAATAAGTTCGAGTTCCGCATGGTAGGGTCAGGGGATTCTATCGCCTGTGCCAACATCATGCTCAACGCGGCAGTGGCTGAAGCCCTCCGGCAGTTCGCCGACATCCTGGAAGGGGCCGGCGATTTTGACGCCATCCTGCATGGATTGATAAAAGAAACCATTATCTCCCACAAGCGCATCCTCTTTAATGGGAACGGCTACGATGGCCAATGGATAGAGGAAGCTGTGGAAAAGCGCGGCCTTTTAAACCTGCCCACAACGCCCGACGCCATGGCGCACCTGCTGGACAAGGGGAATATGGAAATGCTGCTGAAGAACGGGGTCTTTACAGAGGGCGAACTGCGTTCCCGCTATGAGATCCAGCTGGAAAACTACACCCGCACAGTCAAGATTGAGGCCCTGACCATGGAGGACATGGCCAGGCGGGAGATTTTGCCCGCTGTGCAGCGGTACGCCGGAAGCTTGGCAGCGGCTATGGCCGACAAGGCCAAAGTTGACCCAGCCCTTGTAAGCGGCTATGAGAAGAAAGCCAGCGCCGCGATCTCCGGGCTTCTGGATGAGATCGACCAGGCAGCGGATGCCCTTGCGGAAAAGCTTACCGCACTGGATAGGGCTGTGGATGTGACCGCCCAGGCGATCCTGGTAAAGGGGGAGGTCATCCCGGCCATGGAGGCCCTGCGGAAGCCCTGCGACAAAGCCGAGTCTATGGTTGGCCAAAAAGACTGGCCGTTCCCGACATATGGGGATTTATTGTTCGGGGTGTGAAAAACGCTTGAGAGGTGAAAGAAAATGACAATAGAATTTTGGTTTTTGATCGGTGCGGCCCTTGTGTTCTGGATGCAGGCGGGGTTTGCTATGGTAGAGACAGGATTTACCCGTGCGAAGAACGCCGGGAATATCATCATGAAGAACCTGATGGATTTTTGTATCGGCACCGTTGTGTTTTCATTGCTGGGGTACACATTGATGATGGGGGAAGACGCTCTGTTTGGCCTTATCGGCCTGCCTAATTTGGATTTATTCATCCACTTTGGCGATTTTATCGCCGCGCCCCAAGAAGGATTTACAGACGCCTCCTATTTCGTATTCAATCTAGTATTCTGCGCTACCACCGCTACCATTGTTTCCGGCGCCATGGCCGAGCGCACAAAGTTTTCTTCCTATTGCGTTTATTCCGGCGTCATCTCCCTGCTGGTATACCCCATTGAGGCCCACTGGATTTGGGGCGGCGGCTGGCTTTCCCAAATAGGCTTCCATGATTACGCCGGCTCCTGCGCCATCCATATGGTGGGCGGCATCGCGGCTTTAGTAGGCGCTGTGATTTTAGGGCCGCGTACCGGCAAATATGTTAAAGACGCAAGTGGGAAAGTGGTGAAGGTCAACGCTATCCCCGGGCATTCGATCCCATTAGGGGCTTTGGGGGTGTTTATCCTGTGGCTGGGCTGGTACGGCTTTAACGGCGCGGCGGCCACCACGGCCACAGAACTGTCCGCTATTTTCCTCACCACCACCATTGCCCCTTCTGTGGCAACCTGTACCACGATGGTTTATACATGGGTTAAAAACGGCAAGCCGGACGTTTCCATGTGCTTAAACGCATCCCTGGCGGGCCTGGTGGGCATCACAGCCGGATGCGACGCCCTGGACGCGGTTGGCGCGGCAATCGTAGGGGTTGTTTCGGGCATCCTGGTGGTAGTAACCGTTGAGGTGCTTGACCTAAAGCTGCATATTGACGACCCGGTAGGCGCGGTAGGGGTGCACATGGCAAACGGTATCTGGGGCACACTGGCGGTGGGGCTGCTGGCCGCGCCGTCAGCCCCGGCAGGGCTTTCCGGGCTGCTATATACTGGCAGCGCTTCCTTATTGGGCATACAGCTTATAGGTGTTGCCAGCGTGTCGGCTTATGCGGCAGCTGCTATGGTGCTCACTTTCCAAATCATGAAAAAGACGGTAGGCCTGCGGGCCAGCATGGAAGAGGAGCTCCGCGGTTTGGACGCAAGCGAGCACGGCCTGCCCAGCGCCTATGCGGATTTCGCCCCGGCAGTGGACAGCTACAGCGGTTTTGCCTTGGAGGATGGCTTTGCGGCGGCCGGCGCCACACCACCCGCAGAGGTTCCGTCCGCAGATCGGGCACCCGCTTTGGGAAGCCCCACAGAGGGGAAATTCACCAAAGTTGATATTGTTTGTAAAGAGGAACGCCTTTATGCCCTCAAGGAAGCTATGTCCAAGCTGGGCATTACCGGCATGACAGTCTCTCATGTCATGGGATGCGGCGTTCAGAAGGGCAAGCCTGAATATTACCGCGGCGTGGCGGTGGAGACAAGCCTTTTGCCTAAGGTACAGGTGAGTATCGTGGTCAGCGCTGTCCCTGTCCAGGACGTGATTGCGACAGCAAAAAAAATCCTGTATACCGGCCACATCGGCGATGGGAAAATTTTTATATATGATGTGGAGAATGTCGTCAAAGTCCGAACCGGAGAGGAAGGCTTTGCAGCCTTGCAGGATAAGGGATAAAAGCATATCGACCACAAGCCTGCGGGGCGGTTTTGCGGCTGCCCCCGCTTTGGCTTTTGGCGGGAGGGGATCAAGATGGAATCAAAGCAGGATGCCCTGCATGAAGAATGCGGCGTGTTCGGGGCCTACGCCCACGTTAAGACGGACCTGGCAGCCCTGTGTTACTACGGGCTGTTTGCCCTGCAGCACCGAGGGCAGGAAAGCGCGGGCATTGTCCTCAATGACCAAGGCTGCTTTACCGCCTGCCGGGAAACGGGGTTGGTCAGCGAGATTTTCACGCCGGCGCGGTTGGCAGGATTGGGGCAGGGCAGCATGGCAGTGGGCCATGTACGGTACGCCACCACTGGGGCTGACAGCAAGCGCAACGCGCAGCCTCTGCTCGTTAACCACCATAAGGGGCGTATGGCCCTGTGCCATAACGGCAACTTGGTCAATGCCTATGAATTACGCACGTTTTTAGAAGAACAGGGTTCCATTTTCCACACAACTACAGATTCAGAGGTGATCGCCCATCTTATTGTGCGGGAGCGTCTCCGCTGTGGCAGCATCGAAGAGGCCGTGTGCCGGGCTATGGAGCATCTGGTGGGGGCCTACTCGCTGGTAATCTGTTCGTCCCGCAAGCTTATGGCAGCCCGTGACCCCAACGGCTTTAGGCCCCTGTGCATGGGCAAGCGCCCCGACGGCGCCCTGTTGTTCGCATCGGAGACCTGCGCCCTGGACGCCGCTGGGGCGGTTTATGTCCGGGATCTTTTGCCGGGCGAAGTGGTGACGGTAAGCAAGGAAGGCGTCCGCGGCGATAAGCGGCACTGCAACAAATCCCCCAAGACCTTATGCGCCTTTGAATATATTTATTTTTCCCGCCCCGATTCCGTACTGGACGGTGTAAGCGTCAGCCTGGCCCGCCAAAAAGCCGGGGCCCGGCTGGCCCAGGAACATCCCGTGGATGCGGATGTGGTTATTGGCGTGCCGGATTCCGGGCTGGACGCTGCCATTGGCTATGCGCGGGAAAGCGGTATCCCCTATGCTATGGGGTTCACAAAAAACAAATACATTGCCCGGACTTTCATTGCGCCGAACCAAGCCCTGCGGGAAGCCGCGGTCAACTTAAAGCTCAACCCCATACGTTCGGCTGTAGCGGGAAAAAGGGTAGTGCTCATTGACGACAGCATCGTGCGGGGCACCACCTGCCGGCGCATTATCACCCTGCTGCGCCAGGCCGGGGCCCAAGAGATCCATATGCGGGTGAGCGCCCCGCCTTTTGTGTCGCCCTGTTGGTACGGCACAAACGTCGACAGCCCGGGCGCGCTTATTGCCAGCCAGTTCAGCGTCAAGGAAATTGGAAAGCAGATAGGCGCGGACAGTTTAGGCTATTTAAGCTTAGAGCACACTAAAGCTTATGCCGCAGACGGCAAGGTGTGTTTGGCGTGTTTTGGCGGCGGCTATCCGACGGCTATCCCGGCCCACGGAGAAAAGGCGCGGTTCGAGGGGAAAATCAAAGGATAAGGAGGAAAGGATATGTGTGCAATCATAGGGGTTACCCGCCGGGGGATAAGCAAAGAAACTATACAGGAATGCTTTTCCCGCACCCGCTCCAGGGGGCCGGACAGGGAACGGGTGCGGGAGGTGGGGCCAGGCTACCTGGGGTTCCAGCGCTTGGCTGTTATGGGGCTGGAGGAAAGCGGCATGCAGCCCTTTTACCTGGGCGAAACGGCCTGCGTATGCAACGGGGAACTGTACGGGTTCCGGGAGGCCAAGGCCATGCTGGAGGGAAAAGGCTACCGCTTTCAAAGCGGTTCGGATTGCGAGCTGCTGCTGCCCCTTTACCGCGAGTATGGCTTAGATATGTTTGCCAGGCTGGACGCGGAGTTTGCTATGATTTTATACGATGGTGAAAAGGGCGATTTCATCTGCGCCAGGGATCCCATTGGCATCCGGCCCTTATTTTACGGGGCTTTACCAGACGGTTCTATGGCTTTTGCCAGCGAGGCAAAGGACTTGCTGGGCCTGTGCGGGAAGATCAAGCCTTTCCCGCCGGGGCATTACTACGCCCAGGGCGAGTTTGTGCGGTACGCCGACCCGGCTTCCGCTCCTGTCTGCCATATGGGGCCTGTGGAGGAAATCTGCCAGGGTATACACGACCGCTTGATAAAGGCTGTGGAAAAGCGGCTGGATGCAGACGCGCCTATAGGTTTCCTTCTCTCCGGCGGGCTGGACAGCAGTTTAGTGTGCGCCATAGCGGCCAAGCTTATGAAGAAGCCCATCCGTACCTTTGCCATTGGGATGGATTCCGATGCCATCGATTTGCAATACGCCCGGCAGGCGGCTGATTTCATCGGTGCGGACCATACCGAGGTTATCATGACAAGGGAACAGGTGGTAAGCTCCCTTGAGGAGGTCGTTGCGTTGCTGGGCACTTGGGATATTACTACCATCCGGGCCAGCATAGGGATGTATTTATGCTGCAAGGCCATCCACGAGACAACCGACCTGCGGGTGCTGCTGACCGGGGAGATCAGTGATGAGCTTTTTGGCTACAAATATACAGACTATGCCCCCAGCGCGGAAGCCTTCCAGAAAGAAGCGGAAAAACGCGTACGGGAGCTGTATATGTACGATGTTTTGCGGGCTGACCGCTGTATCTCCGTCAACTCCCTGGAAGCACGGGTGCCCTTTGGGGACCTGGCCTTTGTACGGTATGTAATGGGCATCGACCCTAATCTGAAAATAAACACCTACGGCATAGGGAAGTACCTGCTGCGCAAAGCCTTTGAAGGGGAGGGGTTATTGCCGGAAAACATCCTTTGGCGGCAGAAAGCCGCGTTTTCCGACGCGGTGGGGCATAGCATGGTAGAAGACTTAAAGGAATACGCCGAAGGGCGCTATACAGACAGGGAATGGGAAGAAAGGCGGCGGGCATACCGGCATGGCATGCCCTTTACAAAGGAGAGCCTGTTGTACCGGGAGCTTTTTGAAAAATATTATCCTGGACAGGGTGAGATGATACAGGAATTTTGGATGCCAAACCGGGATTGGGAAGGCTGCGGCGTAAACGACCCTTCGGCCCGGGTGCTGGGGAATTATGGCGAAAGCGGGCATTAGCGTCGCCCTGCAGCGCGGCGGAAAGGCAGGATGATACGGATGGATAAAAAGTACATCTTCGTTACAGGGGGCGTGGTTTCCGGGCTGGGCAAGGGGATCACAGCGGCCTCTTTGGGGCAGCTCCTGAAGGCCAGGGGCCTCAAGGTAGCGGCCCAAAAACTGGACCCTTACATCAATGTGGACCCTGGTACCATGAGCCCCTATCAACACGGCGAGGTCTACGTCACAGAGGACAGCGCAGAAGCCGATTTAGACCTGGGGCATTATGAGCGTTTCATTGATGAGGACCTGAACAAATTTTCAAACCTCACCACTGGAAAAGTCTACTGGAACGTGCTTAACAAGGAACGCCGGGGGGAATATTTAGGGTCAACGGTACAAGTGATCCCGCATATCACCAATGAGATCAAAGGCTTCATCTACAGCGTAGGGAAAACGGCCCGCGCCGATGTGATCATCACGGAGATTGGAGGCACCATCGGCGACATAGAAAGCCAGCCCTTTTTAGAGGCCGCACGCCAGGTCTCCTTGGAGGTAGGCCGGGAAAACAGCCTCTTCATCCATGTGACCTTGGTTCCCTTCCTGGGGGGGTCAGGCGAGCACAAATCAAAACCCACCCAGCATTCCGTGAAGGAATTGCAGGGCATGGGCATCAGCCCCGACCTGATCGTCCTGCGCTGCGATGAGCCGCTGGAACCCTCTATCTTCCAGAAAATCTCCCTGTTCTGCAATGTAAAACCCGACTGCGTCATTGAGAACCGCACCATCCCTAACCTCTACGCGGTCCCTTTGATGCTGGAGCGTTCCGGGTTTTCCGGGGTGGTCTGCCGGCGGCTGGCCCTGCGTGCCCCGGCGCCCGATCTCTCGGGGTGGGAAACAATGGTGCAGCGTATGGAATCGGCTGACAAAACGGTACGGGTCGGCATAGTGGGCAAATATGTGCAGATGCACGATGCTTACCTCTCTGTAGCCGAAGCCCTGCGCCACAGCGGGTTTATCCTGGGCGCCCATGTAGAGATAGAGTGGATCGATTCCGAGAGGATCGCCCCGGAATCCATCGGGGAAATTTTAGGCGGCATAGACGGCATCCTGGTACCGGGTGGGTTTGGCAGGCGGGGCATAGAGGGCATGATCGAAGCCGCACGGTTTGCCCGGGCGAAACATGTGCCCTATTTCGGCATATGTTTAGGGATGCAGATCGCCGTCATAGAATTTGCCCGGCATGCCGGGGGCTTCCCCGGCGCTAATTCAGGGGAATTTGACAGCGGCTGCCCTTACAAAGTCATCAGTTTCATGCCTGGTCAGAGCCAGGAAACCGATAAAGGCGGCACCCTGCGCCTGGGGGCGTACCCCTGTGAGATCCGTCCCCATACCACACTGGCCCGCTGCTATGGCAGGCTCTCTATCTCCGAGCGCCACCGGCACCGGTACGAATTCAACAACGAATACCGGGCCGCCCTGGAAGAAGCCGGTATGGTCTTCAGCGGCCTTTCCCCAGACGGCGCCCTGGTAGAAGCTGTCGAACTGCCTGGCCAGGATTTTTTTGTGGGCGTACAGTACCACCCAGAGTTTAAGAGCCGCCCCAACAGGCCCCACCCGCTTTTTACCGGGTTTGTACGGGCCGCGTTGGAGAACCAGAAGAAGAGGGGATGAACATGCTCCATTTTACAAAAATGCACGGTTTAGGCAATGATTACCTCTATGTCTACGGCGAGCCGCAAAACCCGCAGGCCCTCTCCCGGAAGCTTTCCGACCGCCACTTCGGCGCCGGGGCCGATGGGATGATTTGGATCAGCCCCTCTAAGGCGGCTGATTTCAAAATGCGCATCTTCAACGCCGACGGCAGCGAGGCCAATATGTGCGGCAATGGGATCCGCTGTGTGGGCAAATATGTATACGACAAGGGCCTCACCCCCAAGACGCGCTTGACCATTGAGACGCTGGCGGGCCTGCGCACCCTGGCCCTGCAAATCGAAAATGGGAAGGCTGTCGGCGCGGCGGTGGATATGGGTACGGCCCAGGTGGGGGATGCCGTGTCCCTTTCCCTGGATGGCGCGCTTATTACCTGTACGCCTGTGGATATGGGGAACCCCCATGCGGTGCTCTTTGTAGAAGACATGGCCGCTGCCCCCCTGTCTGCCCTCGGCCCCCAGATCGAACGCCATCCGGCTTTCCCCGGCGGGGTCAACGTAGAATTCGTACAGGTGGTGGGGCCTGGCCGGCTGCGCATGCGCGTCTGGGAACGGGGCAGCGGGATTACCCTGGCCTGCGGCACTGGGGCTTGCGCTTGTGTGGCAGCTGCCGCCGCCATGGGCTATTGCCCTAAAGGCCGTCCAGTCCTTGTGGAGTTGGATGGGGGTACGCTGCAAATTGAGATAGACGAAAAGGGCGCTGTGGTCATGACCGGCCCGGCGGTGACGGTATATGAGGGGGAAGTGGAACTATGCTGAAGCCAAACAAATGTTATGGGGATTTACAAGACTCTTACCTGTTTTATAATATTGCCCAGAAAATCCAAGCCTATTTGGAAGCCCACCCAGACGCAAAGCTGTACCGGATGGGCATTGGGGACGTTTCCCTGCCGCTTTGCGGCGCCGTGGTCAAAGCCCTGCATCAGGGGGTGGCGGATCAAGGGGTGAAAGAACGCTTCCACGGTTACATGCCCGAGTGCGGCGCCCCCTTTCTGCGGGAGGCTATTGCAGCCCATTATCAAAAACGCGGCGTTTCGTTGGAAGCAGACGAGGTTTTTGTCAGCAGCGGGGCCAGCGATGAATTAGGCGACATCCTTGATCTGTTTGACCGCAGCAGCACGGCTTTGGTTATGGAACCGGCTTACCCCGCCTATGTGGACGCCAATCTTATGGCCGGACGCAAAATCGTGCGTCTGGCGGCGGGGGAGGAAAACGGATTTTTACCGCGGCCAGACGACCGTCTGGAAGGGGATATCCTCTACATCTGTTCGCCGAACAATCCCACTGGCGCGGTTTTTTCTAAAGAGCAGCTGCAAGCCTGGGTAGATTATGCCAATGAAAAAGAGGCCCTCATCCTTTTTGACGCAGCCTATGAGGCCTTCATTGAGGACCCCGCCCTACCCCACAGCATTTTTGAGCTGGAAGGCGCCCGCACCTGTGCCATTGAGATATGTTCCTTAAGCAAGACGGCAGGCTTTACGGGCACAAGATTAGGCTATACCATTTTGCCGAAAGACCTCCAGCGCGGCGGTATGGGTTTGCACGCCATGTGGGTGCGCAACCGCACCACTAAGACCAATGGCGTATCTTACATCCTGCAAAAAGGCGGCGCGGCGGTCTTTACAGAGGAAGGCCAACGGCAGATCCGGCAAAACCTGCAGATATATAAAAACAATGCCAAGGTTTTTATGCGTGCGGCTAATGAACTGGGCCTATGGTACTGCGGCGGGAAAAATGCCCCTTATATTTGGTTAAAATGCCCTGGCGGCATGACGGGTTGGCAGCTTTTTGATTACCTATTAAAAGAAATCCAGGTGGTTGGCACCCCCGGTGAGGGTTTCGGGGCCTGCGGAAAAGGGTTTTTCCGCTTCTCTACCTTTGGCAATCCCCAGGACACAGAAGAAGCGGCCCGGAGGCTTGTATGGCTGTTCAAAGGCAAAGGGTATTAAGGGCTGGCCTGACACGGAGCGTCAGATGCCTGATTATACAGCCCTAAGGTTCTACATGGGCAAGAGGAAGTTTACAGTTTCATGGTTGGATTATCCCCCTCACCGTTCTTAGGGCTTGTTGAGCCAATATTCCGTGATTTTTGCCCACTCAAATTGTGTGCCACTGGAAAACAATTTTCCTTACTTGGCCTGCTAACCTTATGATGGCTCGGTATTTTAGCTTGCCATTAGAAAATCTGCTAAACGCCTCGGCTTTGAATTTCTCGATTTCCTCTGGTGTGAACACCGTGACCGTTTCCTGTGTGGGTAGGTCTTCTTTGTTCTGCGCTGCCATGAAGTTGGACTTCTTTATCATGGGGACGCTGTTCATGGGATTCTTTGCCAGGATTTCCTGCTGGGTCAGGTAGCGGAAGTATTCATTGAGGACGATGTACATCTTCTTGACCGTGGTGTATGCGTAACTCTCACCCATCCAATGGTTCAGCACTTCCTTGATGTCTACGGCGCTGATGTCACCTACTACACCAGCCCATATAGGAAATTATAGAAAACAAAATAGGGGATTGGCGTCGGATTAAGGTTCGCCAATGCGATGCAGAGTATCAACATTGCCTCTGTGCAAATCAAATACAGCAGCCGTTTCTTATTTCTCATATTCGTCACCTATCCGGTTTGCTCGTCTATAACCATCGGCAAATATTTTTCTATCGAACCGTAATCTTCCTTGGAAATCGGATATACTCCGTTGCCTGTCTGCTCAATAAAGTATTTTCCTTTATCTTCATATAAAAATAATCTGGCGATAACATCCCCCTTGCTGTTAAAGTCTACATTGATAATGGTTTCAACGCGAACGGGCGTGCCTATTTCTCCGCTCACTGTGGTGGGCTTTGTATTCTTTAACGCATGCAAAATATTTTCTACATCATCCCTGCTGCTGATCGTAATTGCAGGGTCGGAATCTTTTTTGAGCATAATATTTTCTACTTTCCCCACGATTGGCAATTCAAGCTGGTAAACGGCTCCACTTAACTCTCTCGCCTCAATAAAATCCGGTATTACTGGCCCGTCATTTGCCTCAAACCTGACACAATAAAACTTGTCCGTTTTTTCGTCATAGAGCAGTATATATTTATAATCGCAAATCGGAAAATCCTGCTCATTTTCCGCAGTCAATGTTTCATTGATCTGAATGGGCCGCGCAGTATATTCATCTGAAGAAACCCCCAAGAGGGTATATTCAGGCATATATGTCGTTACAAGCATCTGCACATCAGAAACTTTAAGGGTATATGTCTTATCGTCCTTAACGTTCAGATCCGTATAATTCGATATTGCCTTGTTTAAGTTATCAACGACAATTCGTTCGACTGGCCTATTTTGTGTCAGGGCCCAAATACTTACAATTCCAACCAGTACGATACCTGCCAGAATTATTAAGGATTTCTTTCTCAATGTACGTCACCCCATAGCTCCTTTGGGAACAGAGATTCCATGCTGCTGCAGCATCGTGGGGATATAGCAAATAGATGACAAAATATATACGACACATACCCATAACAAGATTTTTACTTTATTTGCTATGTCCGTCATTTTACCTTTTCCTCCAGGTGTAAGATTGAAATGACTTATATCAAAGTCCCTTTTGCTTTTCCCGCTTTTCCCCAATGGAATTTCATAAATTTTTCTACGGTCCATGTTCAGCCAAGCCAGCCGTTATAAAAAGCGGTCACCCCCATGCGGCCCCTATGACAGTCGCAATGAGAATAACAACGACACCTTTTTTGTGTTCCTTGAAATACGTCAATAGGATTTTCAAATCTTCCATGCTCAAAATCTCCTTAACTTAGTTGTTAGTCAAAACCTCCGGCAAAGCCGGAGGCATGAATAGCCCTAGAAGGGCATAATACGGACAAAACCCCTAAAGGGGTCCCGAAAAGGTCTGCCAACTGCATTGCTGTTTCGGGCA
>CAJTCS010000005.1 GCA_910574995.1 Oscillospiraceae bacterium | reverse complement strand
GGGGGCCCGCGGCCCCCAAGGGGCGGCGGCATTTTTATCCATCCTGGAGGCGGGGCGGGACGTTGAATTGGAAAGGGGCGAATTGTAAATGGCAAACAGCGCAAACAGTATCATCACCAAAGCACGCCGCGTGAACCTGGCAAAAATCACCTGCGGCGCGGTGGAAACTATCCCGAAAATCACCCATATGGCTTTCGGCGACCAGGGCGTGGACAGCGGGGGCCAGCCCTTGACCCCCACGGAGGACCAGCAGGCGCTCCATCACGAGGTGGGGCGGTATGAGATCGCCAGCGTGGAGAACCCGGACGGCGTGGAGACCACCAACCGCTACACCGTGACCATCCCGGAAACGGACCTGAACGGGGTCAGCATCAGCGAGATGGCGCTTATCGACGGGGAGGGCGTGGTGGCGGCGGTAAAGAATTTCCTGCCCAAGGGCAAGGATGAAGACGTGAAGTTCACCTTCCAGTTCGACGACGAATTTTAGGGGGTGGGGCTATGCCGGACGAAAAATACGCGATACCGGAAAACCCGGAATACCGGGCCCGGCAAATCCGCAAGTTGCGGGACAGCGACCCGGCCAGCGCCACGCAGGCCTTCAACCCGCTGGTTGCGTCCATGCTGGAAAGTGTGGATTACTTGTACCAAAACCGGGCCCCCCTGGATGAAAACGGGAAAGTCCCGGAAACATATCTGCCCGCGCTGGGCGGGCACACGGCCCAGGCGGAACCGCCGGAAAATAAAAACCTGCTGTGGATCGACACGGCAAACGGGAATGTCCTCAAATTTTACGACCCGGCTTCCAGCGCCTGGAAGCCTGTGGGCGCAGTCTGGTCATAGCGGGGAGGGGTGACTTTATGAGGCAAATCAAAGGGCAGGATGCGAACGGCTGGTATGACCGGCTGAACACTATCCTTACTAAGCACGGGCTGTCCGGCATAGCGGTACCAGAAATATCTGGGACGGCCAGGGCGGCGCAGGTGTCGCCGCTGACAGACAAGCTGGACAGCATGAAGACAGACACGTACTATAAGCTCGCCACCTACTCCGACTGGGGCCAGGTGGTCAAAGGGGCTATCATGCGGGAGCAAACCCCTTTGGGGGTGGAGGCCACGCTTTCCAGCGTGGAGGCTACGATTGTCTGTCGGAATACGGCGGTAAATTCTTATGGGACTTGCGCGTACGGGAAAAACTCCAACGGAACCAACTCCAACGGAACCAACTCCAACGGGAGCAATTCCAACGGGAGCAACTCCATTGGAACCTGTTCTAATGGCGCCTGCACCAATGGAACCAAATCGAATGGGACAAAAGCCAATGGAACCTGTTCTAAAGGGACAAAATCGAATGTGACGAAATCCTACGGTACCTGTTCTAATGGGACAAACTCTGACGGAACCTATTCTCAAGGTACCAACTCTAACGGCACTTGTTCTAATGGCACTTGTTCTAACAGCTATAAAACTAATCAGTCATTCTCTAACGGTACTAATTCGAACGGCAGCAATACCCAAGGCTATAAAGTCAATGGTAAAGATTCTAACGGGCTCCATTCCTATGGTACAAATTCCAACAGTAAAAAATCCAACGGAACCTGTTCGAATGGAACATTCACTTATGGTACTAAATCTAACGGATCCTGTTCAAACGGTACCAATTCCAATGGCAGCAATACCGATGGAACGAATTCCAAGGATAGCCATGCTAATGTCTCCAACACTAACGGAGCCAATTCGAATGGCAGCAATACCCAAGGCACAAAATCCAATGGCACCAACACCAACGGCGCCGACTCTTACGGCACCCGTTCCAATGGCGCCAAATCAAATGGAAAAAACACCGACGGCAGCGAGGTGGATGTGGGCAATTCCAACGGTTCCCACAATAATTAGGAGGGGCTTATGAGACGCACGAAAGCCATTTTATATTCCACGGCGGTGTGTAATTTGAACTGTACATACTGCTACATTAACAAAAACAAGGGCCTTTCCGCTATCGACCAGGTGCTGGCGGAAAGCTTCGCGGACCCGGATTATTATTTCAATTTCATCCGGGACTATTTTCCCAACCGTGGGGACTTGCAAACGCTGGAGGTCTGGGGCGCGGAAACCTTCCTCCACATGGAGCGGGTACACCCCACGCTGCACAAGCTCATCGGCCACTATCCCTTTTTTCGGGACTTTTTTGCATCCACCAACTTCTCCTACCCGGAATGGACGGACAAGGTTTTCGGGCTTCTGGGACAGTTTGCCCGGTATGCTCCCCGGCGATTTAACGCGACGCTCCAGCTGTCCTTGGACGGCCCGGCTGAAATCACCGACCGCACCCGCGGGGACGGCGTGACGGAAAAGTGCCTGGAGAATTTCTCCCGGCTACTGGCCCGGGCGGATGAGATCCCGGAAAATGTGGACGTGTTCTTGGCATTCAAGCCCACCCTGTCGGTGGACACCATGTACCAGCTGGACACGAAAGAGAAAATCGTGGAATATTATCAATTTTTTGAAAGGCTGATAGGAAAAGTGACGGCGTTGGGCAAAGAAAACCTGCACGTAAATTTCCCAGTCCCCAACATGGGCGTGCCCGCCCCGGCGGGAAAGGCTGACGGGGAGTTTTTCGCAAAGCTGGTAAAAAACTGCCGGGAATTGGAGCGGGAGAACGAAGAAAAAGGATATTTCCGGTTTTATCAGGAAATCACCCCCTTTGCCACAAATGTGCGTCCCAAAAATGAGGACACCTATAACTATCCCTGCTTCAACTGCGGGACGGGCAGCAGCCATGTGGGCTTCCTGCCGAACCGCCTGCTTTCTTCCTGCCACAACGGTTTCGTGGACGTGCTGGAAGATTATGAAGCCAATTTCTTGGCAAACCCGGAATCCAGCATAGACAGCAAGCTGTTCCAGCCCACCCATAACAAGTTCACCCACACAGAGGCCGACTATGCCGCCTACGAACGGCAAATCGCCCACTACAATGCGGAGGGTTCCCTGTGCCGCATGGGGTGTCTGGCAGGCTTTATCCGTACGTTAGCCCTGGCCGGGGAGATTGAGGAAAAGTACGCCACGGAAGAGGGCGCGTTCCGGGGAGCGGAGTTGTACCAGTCCTGCACCTGCAACTGCCTGCGGGACAACTACATGGTGACCGGATCCACCTGTTTGCAGCCGGAGGGCATGATCAAATTATTGCTCAACGGTGCGGTGGAATACATCATGCAGGACTTTGAAAAGGAGGGAGAAAATGTCTGTTCTTGAAACGATTTTAGAGAAGCGATTTTTCGCGCCCTGGCGGGAGGGCGAAACGGACGACCCCGCCAGCTTGTGGCCGGACAGCAACCTGGAACTATATGTGACCGCCGCCTGCAACCAGAAGTGCGAATACTGCTATCTGGTGCGGCACAAGGAGCTGTACCCCAGGGAGGCGATGGAGCCGGAAACTATCAAAAAGAATATGAAAATATTCTTGGACTGGTGCCTGGGGCAAGGATTTTCCTTTAACAAGATAGACTTATTTTCCGGCGAGATTTGGCATTACGAATTTGGCTGGGAAATCCTGGACATTTTACTCTCGTACATCCGGCGGGGGCTGCGGGTGAAATCCGTCATGATCCCCACCAACGCCAGCTTCGCCCTTTCAGACCGTGCCACGGTTGAGATTATGAACCGGATCGAGGACTACGGGAACGCAGGATGCTGTTTGCAGTTTTCCGGCTCCATCGATGGCGGGTTTTCAGACGGGCTTACACGTCAGGGAAACGATGCCCGCCAGACACTGGAAAAGAACAGCGGCGATTTCTATGACCGGTTTTTCTCATTCTGGCGGCAGTTCGGCTTTCTGTTCCATCCTATGGTGTCGGCTGAAAACGTGAAATACTGGAAAGAAAATTTCCAGTGGTGGGAAGATCGATGTGAAAAATACGGCTATGACGTCTTCCGGGACGTGATGATGCTGGAGGTGCGAAACGACGGCTGGACGGATGAAAACATCCGGGATTACACGGATTTCCTTGATTTTCTCATCGACAAATTCCTGACAGAACGTTGCGGCGGGGACGTGAAAAAGCTGGCAAACCACCTGTTTTTGACGGATATTTTCACCCCCGGCGGCAGCGGATATATCAACTTTGGCTTGACAAAATCAGACGCTTTCCAGGGCTGTACCGTCAGCGATATGCTTACGGTACGGCTGGGAGATTTGGCGATCCCGCCCTGTCACCGCACGGCCTATGATGAATTGTTGTATGGCAAATTCCAGGTAGAAAACGGGAAAATAGTTGGCATTGAAGAGCATAATCCGCAAATTGCTTCCCGAATTCTTTTGCAGGACAGCATTTTATGCTCTCCTGGCTGCGACCGCTGCCCCTACAGCTACTTCTGTCTGCGGGGCTGTTACGGAGCGCAGCGGGAGGTGGAAAAGGATCCGTTCATGCCTATTGAAAGCGTCTGCTGCCTGTTCAAGGGGAAGATTGATTTTCTCATCGACAAATATGAAAAAATCGGCGTGTGGGACGTTTTGAGAAACCTCTCTCCCGCCAATGCCCGCTATGAGGCCGCAAAGGAAACCTTGCAGGCGGTAGAGCGGGTTAAGGGGGTGAAGTCATGAATAAATTGACGCTGGAATTGTTCGATAAAATCGTCGGAGAAACTTTGGACGATGAGATGCGGCAGATGATTTTTGGCTGGATTTCCACCCTGCTGAAGATGCCGTATCTGGATGATTCCGAGAAGAAAAACGCCCTGGTTTTGCTGGATTATCTGGAAACGTTGGAAGGCGGAGAGGCGTTTGTGCCGCTCTATCGGGCGGCTCGTGCAAAGCTGTCTTTTGTACAGCCTCTACAGTGGGAAATGGAGTGGCCGGAAAACTATCAGGTGTGCGTAAATGGCGAAAATCTGATGCCCGAAGATTTGCGAAAACGAGGCATTGAACATGTGGATTTTCGCTTGACAAAACCCATTCGGGACAGCGTGGAATACACTATTATCCGCAGGCTTCACAGCGATGGAACCGTGGAGATTTTGCCGGAATATCAGGTGTTCCAGAAGCCGCCTGTTGGAGAGCAGCACATGTTCCATGTGTATGGGGAAAAGGCCATAACCGGAGGTATTACAAGCTGTTGATCCATTTGGCGGCTTGACATAAAAATTATTTTAATGGGAGTGATTGAATATGAAATTGACACTGAAAAACGGAACGATTTTGGAAGCGGTGAACGTGGAGGAATCTTACTACCCTCGGAACATGCAAGGCGTTGTGCTCAGCATCCGCCTGAACAGCGATGAAGACATCGAAACGCTGAAAGACACATTCACCCTGGAAGCGCTGGAGAGCATCACTGTGGGCGAGGGTGAGGACGCTAAGGCTATTGCGGGATACACCCAGGTCGATTCCATCCGTAAGCTCTACGGCGGTGAAAGCAGCTACAACACCGCGGTGGACCTGATGAAACCGGCCAGCGCTTGAACCGCCACCAGGCGGGAAAAGCCGCAGGGGAATTGACAAAAACCGACAGCCTGCTATAGTCACCACATTTGAAAACAAGTATATGTTTTCAAGTGTGGTGGATAAACGAGTCGTTGTGTTTTCCAAAGGAAAACACACAGCAGGCTTGCGTGCCCTTTGCAAGCCTGCCACTTGAAAAAACACCTTTTTTCAAGTGCTCCGACTGTATAATAAAAAGTGCCCGGTGCAATACCGGGCAAGAGGACGTTGTTCACATAAAAGGCGGTTAGCTCACTTCCTCATAGAGAGGGGGGTGAGCGTGTGCCAGTGGCACACAAGCTGCGAGCCGACCGAGCCGGCAGGCGAGACGTACACTTTCCCTACTTTTAACAAGGAGGGAGGTGACGCTGATAGGAAGTTCTCGTTGGGCGAAAGCCCTGCGGTTCGTGCTGGTGTTGGCAATAGCAGCTTTGTTGCTGGCCTACATAGCACCCATAAAAGCGTGTTGACCGCATTTATTATACCATGCGTTCTGCCAATGTCAAGGCAGGGCGCTTTCATTTTTGCGTGAAAGGAGGGGCCATATGAACGACGCTGTCCTTGTGGCGCTGATCGGTCTGCTGGGCTCCGGCATCGGGTCGTTGTGCGGCGTGCTGGCATCTTCACGGCTGACCCAATACAGGCTGGAGCAGTTGGAAAAGAAAGTGCAGGCCCACAACAATCTGGTCGAGCGTACCTACCAGCTGGAGGAACGCACGGAGCTGCAGGAGGAAAAAATCCGGGTAGTCAACCACCGGATCAATGATCTGGAAGATTTTCATAAGGGAGGAAAATAACATGAGTAAGACTTGGTGGAAAGCAGCAGGGGTCCGGGCCGTGAAAACGGTGGCCCAGGCAGCGGTGGCGTCCATTGGCACCACTGCTATGGTAAGCGAGGTGGACTGGCTGGTGGTGGGCAGCACCGCCCTTTTGGCGGGAGTATTGTCCCTCTTAACCAGCGTGGCAGGCTTGCCGGAGGTGAACCATGAGCAACAGTAATCTCAGCTGTATGCGGGTAATCAGCCCCAACCGGAACAGCCCCAGGAACCACAAGATCGACACCATCACCATCCACTGCGTAGTGGGGCAGATGAGCGTGGAAAGCCTGTGTTCCCATTTCAGCAACCCCAATTTGGGCGCCAGTTGTAACTACGGCATCGGCCCGGACGGGCGCATCTGCACCATTGTGGATGAGTGTGACCGCTCCTGGTGTACATCTGACTGGGAGAACGACCATCGGGCCATTACCATTGAGTGCGCCAGCGACGCGTTCTATCCCTATGCTATCAACGCCAATGTTTGGAAGTCGCTCATCAACCTGTGCGCCGACATCTGCAAGCGCAGCGGCATCCGGAAGCTGGTGTGGAGTACGGATAAAAACACACGGGTCAACCACTTGAACGGCTGCAATCTGACCGTCCATCGGGACTACGACAATAAGTCCTGCCCCGGCGATTACATCTACGGCCGCCTGGGGCAGATCGCCAAAGAGGTCAACCAGAAGCTGGACGGACCTGCTGCGCCATTCAAGGCGTATCAGGGCCAGGTGAACGCCACGGACGGCCTGAACTGCCGTACGGCCCCGGTCAGCGGCCAGGTGCTTAAGGTTTACTCTGACGGCACAGTGGTGACCATCACAAAGGAAGATTTCGGCTGGGGCTACACCGGCGAGGGCTGGGTGTGCCTCGATTACATCAACAAAATTGCGTCGGCGAAAGACCCGGCGGCAAAGGAGGATTCTATCATGGATGGCAAGCAAGTGGAGAAGATCGTAAAGGAAGTCCTGAACCGGCAGAACCCGGTTTACAACAAGCTGGAGGATGTTCCCTCCTACTGGCGGGCTGACATCAAGGAACTGGTGGACAAGGGCATTATTGCCGGCACTGGCGGCGGCAAGCTGGGCCTGACCATGACCGAAGCCAAGATGGCTGTCATTGTCAAGCGGGCCGTGGAGAAGTCCCAGGACGCAGGCGGTACAGAGGCCGCAGGGGCGTAACAGCCCCAGCATAGCAGGATAACGGAAGCCCCGGCTTTCCCACTTGGGAGGGCCGGGGCTTTTTGTTTTCTGTGCATTTTAAAATATCTGGACTGTATACTCCAAAGGTGTGACGTCTTCCGCATCGTCACCAGCTTTTTGCATCAGATTCAGCTCGGAAACCGCAAAAAGCTCCAGCAGCCCGCTCTTACTCTCTGATGGCAGCAGCGGCACGATAAAAAACATCCTGTTTAAGAGTATGGAATCATCCTCAAATACATCCTCGTGGCACAGTTGGAAGCCCAGGATCGCTTCCTTGTCTTTCGGTACGGCGTTTGCCGCCGCCTTTTCCTGAAACCAGGAAAGGTAGCGCCCATAGGCTTCATCAAAGGAATAACCGTCTTTTACACTCATGCAGAACATCCCCTTAAAGTAGACTGCGCGGCCTGTTTTTCCGACAAGTTCCGCGCTTCCCGCTCCCCTGGCCAAGTTTGCTGTATCTGTATGGTACCACGTCAGGGGTAGGAAAACAAGCGCCTAAGACGCACAAAGTTTCGGACAAAAGTCTAGCCGTCCTGCCGGTTTGACAAAAGCGTTTCCCGGCGGGATAATAATAGGGACTGCCGGGTTTTCCAGCAGCCCCTGCTATCCTTTTTTCTGACTACTTTTTGACTACCCGGCGATTGAAAATCCCCATTCCCGCCCGTGCCAGGGAAGTCGAAAAAGTTAGGTTTTATGCAGGTTTTTGTACAAAGGTGTACAGTCCGACAAAGGCTACGAACCAAAAGGTCGGGGGTTCGAATCCCTTCTGGCGTGCCATAAGCTTGGGCTTGCCCCAAAGGTGGAGGCTGCGGGAGTTTTTAAAAACTCCCGCAGCTTTCGTTTTTTTGGGACGCCCCATCCGCAGGCCCTTACTTTTTACTGTGAAAATGCCGATGTATATTTTAAGAAGCCATACCAATCGGACAAGGCACAAATCTTTTCGGCGGATTCCGCGGGCTTTCTGTGTTGAAAATCCCCGCACCCTTCTTATCGGTACAGCTTCTAAGAGGATGAGAAACCACCCAAAACGGGTAGGAGGTAGGGGGTCATATCTATGACGGTCGCGCAGATAGTGCAAAGCCAGCAGCGGCAGCGGGCTGGCCAGGTCTCGCAAAAAACAGCGGGCAAGCCTCATACCAATCCCTATGGCACGCCGGGCATGAGTTTAAATAGCGCCGGCCATTACCGGAAAACTGTCCCTGTGGACAAGGGTGTGGCGCAGCGGGTCAGGCAGCTCGCTTTCGAACATATGCGGGACGGTTATGGGGTCAGCGACGGCGAGGACGTCAGCAAGGTTATACGAGACTACACCTTGTCGCTGGCGCCGGGGCAGCGGCTTAGCGCCTCTTGGACTTTGAACGAGATCTTCCACAACGAGGCCGCCCGGCTGGGCGGGTACGTCCACCGGCAAGACCCCAGCTGGGACTGGGGCAAGCCTTTTGACGTCAGCATTTTGGGCGGCTACCGGCAAGGCGTGGACATACAGGTATAACGGCAATATCCTGGGGCAAAATACCCCAGGGCTGGGGCGGCGCTTTCGCAGCGCCGCCTTTTTCTGCCAAAACCTCCGTATCTTCCCAGGGGGAAGGCGGCTGGCGGTATGCGCCCTTTACGTCCCAACGGGAAAACAAAAACCACCTACCGCCGTCCAGACCGGGAAGGTCCAGAACCGGATAGGTGGTGCGTGTGGAGCTACTGGTCAGATTCGAACTGACGACCTGCTCATTACGAGTGAGCTGCTCTACCCCTGAGCCACAGTAGCGGGTTGTACAGCCTATTATAAACCATCCGGGCGGGCCCGTCAAGTGGGAAATGTATTTTTCCGCAAAAAAGCGGGCAGCCAATGTGGGCGCCGCCCTTGGCGCGGCTGGCGTGCTGGCCATGGCTTTCACAAGGGGATATAGGGAAGCGGGGCTTTTTTTGTACAAAGCCCCGGTTTTTATCGGGCGAAACGAAATTTTACAATTTTTTTCTTGTAAATTTCCCCGGCATGTGGTAAGATATACCCATATTTTTGCAGGATTTATAATATCAGCTTGCATTTTGGAGGGATCAGTGTATGTCTTATGTCCATGAACAACTGGAAATCTTGAAGAAAAAGAACGCGGGCGAGCCCGAGTTCATCCAGGCCGCCACGGAGGTCCTCGCCTCCCTAGAGCCCGTCATCCAGCAGAATCCCCAATACGAGGCTGCGGGCATCTTAGAGCGCATTACCGAGCCCGAGCGCCAGATCCTTTTCCGGGTCCCCTGGGTGGACGACCAGGGCAAAGTGCGGGTAAACCGGGGCTTCCGGGTGCAGTTCAACTCCGCCATCGGCCCCTATAAGGGCGGCCTGCGGCTGCATCCCTCTGTGAACCTGGGCATCATCAAGTTCCTGGGCTTCGAGCAGATCTTCAAAAACTCCCTCACCGGCCTGCCCATTGGCGGCGGCAAGGGCGGCTCGGACTTTGACCCCAAGGGCAAATCGGACCGGGAGATCATGGCCTTTTGCCAAAGCTTCATGACAGAGCTGTTCCGGCACATCGGCCCCGACACCGATGTGCCCGCCGGGGATATCGGCACCGGCGCCCGGGAGATCGGCTTCATGTTCGGCCAGTATAAGCGCCTGCGCAACGCCTTCGAGGGCGTGCTGACCGGCAAGGGCCTGACCTACGGCGGTTCCCTGGCCCGGACCGAGGCCACCGGCTATGGCTTGCTGTACTTCACCAACGCCATGCTGCAGAAGAACGGCCACGACATCGCGGGCAAGACCATCGCCATTTCCGGCGCGGGCAACGTGGCCATCTATGCCTGCGAAAAGGCTACGCAGCTGGGTGCGAAGGTGGTCACCATGTCCGATTCCACCGGCTGGGTCTACGACCCGGAAGGCATCGACCTGAAGGCCGTCAAGGAGATCAAGGAGGTCAAGCGCCAGCGCCTGGCCGAGTACAGGAACTACCGCCCCAACGCCGAGTACCACGAGGGCCGGGGCGTGTGGTCTGTCAAGTGCGACGTCGCCTTGCCCTGCGCCACCCAGAACGAGCTGCTGGAGGATGACGCCAAGGCCCTGGTGGCAAACGGCTGCATCGCCGTGGCCGAGGGCGCCAACATGCCCACCACCCTGGAGGCCACCGAGATCCTCCAGAAAGCCGGCGTGCTGTTCGCCCCCGGCAAAGCGGCCAACGCCGGCGGCGTGGCCACCTCCGCTTTGGAAATGAGCCAGAACAGCCAGCGCCTTTCCTGGACCTTCGAGGAAGTGGACGCGAAGCTGAAGGGCATTATGGAGAACATCTTCGCTAACGCTGACGCCGCCGCTGAAAAGTATGGCCACCCCAAGGATTACGTGGTGGGCGCGAACATCGCGGGCTTTGTAAAGGTGGCCGACGCCATGCTGGCCCAGGGCGTGATTTAAACCCAGGGCGCGATAGGGAAACCAGCCTGTCCCCCGCGGCCAGGCCGCAAAAGCCAGCCCCGCGGCAGGGGCCCTTGCACACCGGCAGGGGCCCCTTTTTGGCGCGCGGGCAGGGCTGGGTTATTTTGGAAAACCCGTAGAAAAGTGGGGGAAAAGATTGACAGGGGGCCGGGGCGTGTACTACAATAGATGGGGAAGGTTTGCCAGCTTTTTTTATGGCAGGCTGGGAAACAGGAAACCGTTTTACGCAAGGAAAGGGGCAGAACCATGCAGAAAAAAGATTTGCTGTACGAGGGGAAGGCCAAAAAAGTCTACCAGACAGAGGACCCCCAGGTGTATATCGTGTCCTACAAGGACGACGCCACCGCCTTTAACGGCCTGAAGAAGGGCACCATCGTGGGCAAGGGCGTGGTAAACAACCAGATGTCCAACTTCATGTTCCGCCTGTTGGAGAAGAAGGGCATCCCCACCCATTACGTAGAGGAGCTGAACGACCGGGAGACCGCCGTGAAGCGGGTGGACATCGTGCCCCTGGAGGTCATCGTCCGCAACAAGGCCGCCGGCAGCCTTTCCAAGCGCCTGGGCCTGGCCGAGGGCACCCCTATGGGGGAGACTGTATTGGAATTCAGCTATAAAAACGACGACCTGGGGGACCCTATGGTGAACGATTACCACATCCTGGCCATGGGCCTGGCCACCCGGGAGGAGATCGACCGCATTGCCCAGATGAGCCTGCAGATCAACCAGCTGATGCTGGACTTTTTCAAAAGCGTCAACGTGGACCTTATCGACTTTAAATTGGAGTTCGGCAAGACCCAGGACGGGCAGATCATCCTGGCCGACGAGATCTCCCCGGACACTTGCCGCTTTTGGGACGCGGACACCGGCGAAAAGCTGGACAAAGACCGCTTCCGCCGGGATATGGGCGGCGTGGAGGAAGCCTACGCCGAAATGATGAAGCGCCTGGGCTTATAAGCCCACAGGGTCGGTAAGGCCGTGGAGACCCCGTCTCCACACCTCTGTAACCTTTTTGAAAAAAGGTTGACCAAAAACTTTATGGTAATTCCGGACAGCAGGCCCTTTTGGGGCCTGCCTGCCGGAATTACAGTGAAGTTCTTAATCGGCTTTCTTCCAAGAAAGTCGCGGGGGCTTGGGGGCGGCGCCCCCCCAAGGTCTTAGAGGCCCTCGCAGGCTTACAAGGGAAAGGATTTGATAAAAATGGCCAGAGATGTATATGAGTCGCCCCTGTCCGCACGGTACGCGGGCAGGGAAATGCAATACCTGTTTTCGCCGGACATGAAGTTCCGCACCTGGCGCAGGCTGTGGATCGCCCTGGCCGAGGCGGAAATGGAGCTGGGCCTGCCTGTTACCCAGGAGCAGATAGACGAGCTGAAGGCCCACGCGGAGGATATCAACTATGAGGTGGCCCAAGAGCGGGAAAAGGCGGTGCGCCATGACGTGATGAGCCATGTGTACGCCTATGGGCAGCAGTGCCCCAAGGCCGCGGGCATCATCCACCTGGGGGCCACCTCCTGTTATGTGGGGGACAACACGGACGTCATCGTGATGACCCAGGCCCTAGCCCTTATACGGGACAAGCTGGTGCGGGTGCTGCGGGTGCTGGCAAAATTCGCGGAAGAATATAAAAGCCTGCCCACCCTGGCTTTCACCCACTTCCAGCCGGCCCAGCCCACCACCGTGGGCAAGCGGGCCACCCTGTGGATGCAGGACCTTTTGATGGACCTGGAAGACGTGGAATACCAGCTGGGGAAGGCCAAGCTGCTGGGCAGCAAGGGCACCACCGGCACCCAGGCCAGCTTTTTAGAACTTTTCGAGGGCGACCACGAAAAGGTGAAGGAGCTGGACCGGAAAATCGCGGGAAAGCTGGGCTATAAGGCGTGCTTTGCCGTTTCTGGCCAGACGTATTCCCGGAAGCTGGACAGCCAGATGTTATCCATATTAAGCGGCATTGCCCAAAGCGCCGCCAAGTTCTCTAACGACATCCGCCTTCTGCAGCACCTGAAGGAGGTGGAGGAGCCCTTTGAGAAGGGGCAGATCGGCTCTAGCGCCATGGCCTATAAGCGCAACCCCATGCGCAGCGAGCGCATCGCCTCTTTGGCCCGGTATGTGGTCGCCGACGCGCTGAACCCGGCCATGACCATGGCGGCCCAGTGGTTCGAGCGCACCCTGGACGATTCGGCCAACAAGCGCGTCAGCATACCCGAGGCGTTTTTGGCGGTGGACGGCATTTTGGACCTGTATGCCAATGTGGCCGACGGGCTTGTGGTGTACCCCAAGGTGATTGAACAGCGGCTGATGAAGGAGCTGCCCTTTATGGCCACCGAGAACATCATGATGGACGCGGTGAAGCGGGGCGGCGACCGCCAGCAGCTGCACGAGGCCATCCGGGTGCACTCTATGGCGGCGGCCAAGGTCATCAAGGAAGAAGGCGGGGAGAACGACCTGTTGGAGCGCATTGCAAAAGACCCGCTTTTCGGCGTGACATTGGAAGAGCTGGGGGATATTTTGCAGCCCGCCAAATATGTAGGCCGGGCCCCCCAGCAGACGGAGGATTTCCTGCGGGAGGCTGTGGCCCCGGCGCTGGAAAAATACCGCGATGTGCCGGACGGGGCCGTGGAGATCACGGTGTAAGGGCGTTGCCTTAAAGCCGCCGGGGCCCTGGAGGGGGCCTCCCCGGTTTCCCCCCATTCCCGCTGGGAGGCAACGATAACAGCCATCATAACGGGAATAAGACAAAACCGCACACACATACTTATTATTGCAGGCCCGGCCGGCGGCAGTCCCGCCAGCGGGCGGGGACGGGTTTCTGAAGGGGCGCAGCCCCCTGGGACGCCGGAGGCCCTGGCCGGACGGGGAACAGAAAGGAACAAGAGACATGGTTAAAGCGATCGTGGGCGCCTGTTGGGGCGACGAGGGCAAGGGGAAGATTACCGACATGCTGGCAGAAAATTCGGATATCGTCATCCGGTTCCAGGGCGGGTCTAACGCTGGGCATACCATCATCAACGAGTATGGCCGCTTTGCCCTGCACCAGTTGCCCTCCGGGGTGTTCCGGCAGAATATCACCAACATCATCGGCAACGGCGTGGCCCTTTCCGTAGAGAACTTTATGAGCGAGCTGCAATATATCCGGGAGGGGGGCGTGCCCGAGCCTAAGATCGTCATTTCAGACCGCTGCCAGATTTTGATGCCCTACCACAAAGAGCTGGACAGCCTGGAGGAGGCCCGGCTGGCAGACAAGGCTTTTGGGTCTACCAAATCGGGGATCGCGCCGTTCTATTCGGACAAATTCGCCAAAATAGGCTTCCAGATCAGCGACCTGTATGACAGCAAGGAAGCCCTGTACGAGCGCATCGACCATGTGCTGGGCCTGAAAAACGTTTTGTACACCCAGCTGTACCGCCAAAAGCCCCTTGACCGGGACGAGATCTACCGCAAGTTGATGGAGTATAAGGAGACCCTGGCCCCCTATGTGGCGGACACGGTGACGCTGCTGCACGAGGCGGTGAAAGCGGGCAAGACCATTTTGCTGGAAGGGCAGCTGGGCTCTTTGCGCGACCCGGACATGGGCATCTACCCCATGACCACCTCCTCTTCCCCCCTGGCCGGGTACGGCGCGGTGGGCGCGGGGGGCATCCCGCCTTATGCCATCGAAAAGGTGTACACCGTGGTGAAGGCTTACTCCAGCGCGGTGGGCGCGGGGGAATTCGTGGCGGAGATCTTTGGCGAGGAGGCCGAGGAGCTGCGCAGGCATGGCGGCGACAAAGGCGAGTATGGCGCCACCACAGGCAGGCCCCGGCAGGTGGGCTGGCTGGACCTGGTGGCGGCCCGGTACGGCTGCATGGTACAGGGTGCTACCGACGTGGCCTTTACCGTTTTAGACGCTTTGGGGTATCTGGAGGAGATACCGGTGTGCGTAGCCTACGAGCTGGACGGCAAGCGCATCGACTATTTCCCGCCCACGGCCCAGCTGAAAAAGTGCAAGCCCGTTTTAGAGGTGCTGCCCGGCTGGCACTGCGACATCCGGGGCGTCAAGAAATATGAAGACCTGCCAGAGAACGCCCGGCGGTACGTGGAATTCGCCGAGGAGCGCATCGGCGTGCCCTTTACCATGGTGTCCAACGGCCCCAGCCGGGAGGATATCCTCTACCGCGCCAAGTAACCGGCCGCTCCAAGCGCGCCGGCTTACAGCCGGCGGTACGCGCGGGCCATGGCCATTTGGCGGCGGCAAGCCGACACGGAAGGAGAGAACAGGCATGTGTGGGATTGTAGGCTATATCGGGGAGGAACAGGCGGCGCCATTTTTGCTGGGCGGCCTGCAGAAGCTGGAATACCGGGGCTATGACTCGGCCGGGGTGGCGGTGTATAACGGCACGGGCCTCCATGTAGTGAAGTCAAAGGGCAGGCTTAGCGTGCTGGACGGCATCCTTCAGGGGGGGCGCGCGCTGCCTGGCGTGGTGGGCATCGGCCACACCCGGTGGGCCACCCACGGCGCACCCTCTGACGTGAACTCCCATCCCCAGGTAAGCGACGGGGGCATGTTCGCCGTGGTGCACAACGGCATCATCGAGAATTACCTCCAGCTGAAAAACCACCTGCTGCGCCGGGGCGTAGAGTTCGTCTCGGACACGGACACAGAAGTGGTGGCCCAGATGCTGGAATATTACTATAAAGGCGACGTGCTGGAGGCCATTGGCCAGGTAACAGACCGGGTGGAGGGCAGCTATGCCCTGGGCATCATCTGCGCGGACTGCCCGGAAAAGGTATTCGCCGTGCGCAAGGACAGCCCGCTGATTGTCGGCCTGGGCCATGGGGAGAACTTCATTGCCTCGGATATCCCCGCTATTTTGTCTAAAACCCGGGACATCTGCCGCCTGCGGGACCGGGAGATTGCCGTGCTGGAGAAAGATACGGCGCGCTTTTTCAACGCAGACCGGGAGCCTATCGAAAAAGAGCCCGAGCGGGTGCAGTGGGATATCTCCGCGGCGGAAAAGGGCGGCTTCGAGCACTTTATGATGAAGGAGATCTGCGAGCAGCCAGAGGCCCTGCGCAAAACCATCTCCCCCCGGATACGGGACGGGAGGATCGTGCTGGACGACGTGGAGCTGACGGCCGAGCAGGTCCGCCGCATAAGCAAGGTGTTTATCGTGGCCTGCGGCACCTCGTACCATGTGGGCGTGGTGGCCAAATATGCTTTCGAGAAGCTGCTGCGGGTGCCCATGGAGGTGGATGTGGCTTCGGAGTTCCGCTACCGGGACCCGATTTTGGACGAGGACACCCTGGTTATCATCATCAGCCAGTCTGGCGAGACCGCCGACACCTTGGCCGCCTTGCGGGAGGCCAAAAAGCGGGGGGCCCGGGTGCTCTCCATTGTGAACGTGGTGGGCAGCACGATTGCCAGCGAATCGGACGATGTGCTGTACACCTGGGCCGGGCCGGAGATCGCGGTGGCTTCTACCAAAGCCTACAGCACCCAGCTGGCCGTCATCTACCTGGTGGCGCTGTATATGGCCCAAGAGCTGGGCCATACGCCCCCGGCGGAAATGGCCGCCTATATCGAGGACCTCCAGCGCCTGCCAGACCTGGCCTCTGCCAGCCTGGCGGATAAGGAGACCATCCAGTATTTCGCCTCTAAGTACTTCAATGCCAAGGACATCTATTTTATTGGCCGCAACGTGGACTATGCCGCCTCCTTAGAGGCCTCTTTGAAACTAAAGGAGATCTCCTATATCCATTCCGAGGCCTACACCGGCGGCGAGCTGAAGCACGGCCCTATCTCCCTGTTGGAGGACGGTACGCTGGTGGTGGCGGCCTGTACCTATGGCAGGCTGTTTGACAAGATGATGTCAAACGTGCGGGAGGTGAAGGCCCGTGGTGCCGTGGTGCTGGGCATCACCACCCGAGACCGGGAGGAAAGCCTGAAACAGGAGACGGACTACCAGTTCTGCATCCCCAAAATAACCGACTTTATGCTCCCGTCGCTGTCCATCATCCCTTTGCAGCTGTTCGCCTATTATGTGGCTTCCATGAAAGGCTGCGATATCGACAAGCCCCGGAACCTGGCCAAATCGGTAACGGTGGAATAGGGCTTCCCTTTTCGCCGGGGCACACACTGGAAATACCCGTTCAAAAACACGCGCCGGAAAATACGCGGCAAGGATACGCATCGAAAATACCCGTCGAAAGCACGCACGAAAGCACGCATCAAAACACCAAGGGCCTTGTATGCACAGCGGCATGCGGGAAGGGCCGTTTTAAACGGTGCGCTTTGGCTGGGCATAGGGGCCCCCTGTAAAGGAGGATGGCAAGATGAACGCGTACAAAAAGAAGCGGGATAAATCCTGGATTGTGTTGCTGGTTTTTTTCTTAGGCATCTCGGCAGCGGTTGCGCTGCTGGTGATTTTTGCGCGCCCTGATGACACCCTGGCGGATATGGAGAGGGTGGACCGGGGCGACTATGCCGCCATCCTTTGGGAAGGGCGGGAGTATGTGCCCTGGAGCCCGGGCAGCGGCGGACGGGGCGAGCAGATCGGCTATATAAACGGGGACCAGAAGGATAAGGTTTTCGCGTTCCGGGGCATGCCGGTAGAAGCGTGGATCATCGACACCCACGAGGACAGGCCCGCTATACTGTACCGGGAGCAGAGCGTGGTGGATATCCCTACCGAACTGGGGAAATCTCCATACCCGTGGAACCAGGTGAAATGACCGGCCAAAAAGCCTGTTGCCCTTGTATAAGGAGGGCAAAGGCCCGGAGAGCATCCTCTCCTCCCATCCGGCTGTCCATGCCCCTTGCCCTGGAGGATACAAGAAAAACGGAGGTTCGATATGAAAGTATTGCTGTTTTGTGCCAAGGGGTTTGAAACCATGGAATTCAGCCCGTTTATAGATGTGTTGGGCTGGGCAAGGCATGATTACGGCTATGACGTGCAGGTGGAAACCTGTGGATGCAGCAAAACCGTGACCAGCGCTTTCGGCGTTCAGGTCCTGGTGGACAAACTGCTGGACGAGGTTTCTGCCGATACATACGATGCGCTGGCTGTCCCTGGGGGATTTGAGGAGTTCGGGTTCTTCCAGGAAGCTTGTCATGAAAAGTTCCAGGGCCTTATCCGGGAGTTCAACCGGCAAAGTAAGCCCATCGCCTCTGTCTGTGTGGCAGCCCTGGCTTTGGGAGAAAGCGGGATATTGCAGGGCCGGAAAGCCACCACGTACCATCTGCGGGGCGGGCACAGGCTGAGGCAGCTGGCGGAATCTGGCGCAGATGTGGTAAACCAGCGGGTTGTGCTGGACGGGAACATTATCACCTCCTATTGCCCGGAGACGGCAGCGGACGTGGCGTTTGCGCTGCTGGAAAAGCTTATAGGGCCTGAAAAAGCCGGCATTGTCCGGCATGACATGGGATATTGAGAAGCCTGCGGGAAGGTTTTTGAAGATTTTTAAGAAACTTTTTCCTCAAAAAAGTTTCTTAAAGCGGGTTCGGGCGGCAGCCCGATCTAACGAGGAAGGAAGGGAAAAGATGGCAAGCGCGCATGAAAAGGTAGTAGTGCTGGATTTCGGCGGGCAGTATGCCCAGCTGATTGCCCGGCGGGTGCGGGATTTACGGGTATATTGCGAGATACGCTCTTATAAGACCGATCCGGAGGAACTGCGGGGCTATAAGGGTATCCTGTTTACCGGCGGGCCAGGCAGCGTGTACGGCGAGGGCGCGCCCTTGTGCAGCCCAGAGGTGTTCAAGCTGGGGGTGCCGGTGCTGGGCATCTGCTATGGGGCCCAGGTGATGGCCCAGCTGTTGGGGGGCAAGGTAGGGCCCAGCCCGGTACATGAGTTCGGCAAGACCCAGACCGCCTTTTTGGGCAGTTCGCCCCTTTTCCGGGGCGTGCCGGAAAGCGTGTGCTGGATGAGCCACAACGATTACATCCTCCAAATGCCAGAGGGGTTTATAAGCGCCGGGCACAGCGGCCACTGCCCTGTGGCCGCCATGGAGGACCCTGGCCGGCGGCTGTACGGGGTGCAATTCCACCCAGAGGTGGAGCACACAGAGTTTGGCAACCAGATTTTTGAAAATTTCCTCTATGGGGTGTGCGGTTGCCAGGGCGACTGGGAGATGGCCTCGTTCGCCCAGGAGACCGTAGAGGCCCTGCGGTCTCGCATTGGCGGGAGGAAGGTGCTGTGCGGCCTTTCCGGCGGCGTAGATTCCTCGGTGGCCGCTATGTTAGTGCATAAAGCTATTGGCAAAAACCTGACCTGCATTTTTGTAGACCACGGCCTGTTGCGCAAGGGCGAGGGCGACCTGGTGGAAGAGGTTTTCCAAAAGGAATTCGACATGAACATCATCCGCGTGAATGCCGGGGAGAGATTCCTCTCCAAGCTGGCCGGGGTGACGGAGCCAGAGCGGAAGCGGAAAATTATCGGCGAGGAATTTATCCGGGTTTTTGAGGAGGAGTCCCGCAAGCTGGGACAAATGGACTTCCTCTGCCAAGGCACCATTTACCCCGACGTAGTGGAGAGCGGCACCGGCGAGGCCGCTGTCATTAAAAGCCATCACAACGTGGGGGGCCTGCCCGAAGATATGGAGTTTGCGGGCCTGGTAGAGCCCCTGCGGGATCTGTTTAAGGACGAGGTGCGCCGTGTTGGGCTAGAGCTGGGCATCCCCAGCCAGCTGGTATGGCGGCAGCCCTTCCCAGGGCCCGGCTTGGCTGTGCGCATTATGGGGGAGGTCACCCAGGAGAAGGTTGCGTTGCTGCAGGAGGCGGACGCGATTTTCCGGGAAGAGGTGGCAAGCTTTGGGCTAGAACGGGAGGTAAACCAGTATTTTGCCGTGTTGACCGCCAACCGCAGCGTAGGCGTTATGGGCGACGGCCGCACCTATGGGGTGACTGTGGCCCTGCGCGCTGTGACCACCACCGATTTCATGACCGCCGATTGGGCCAAGCTGCCCTACGACTTGCTGGGCAAGGTCTCTAACCGCATCATCAACGAAGTGCCCGGCGTCAACCGCGTGGTTTACGACGTGACCAGTAAACCCCCGGCTACCATTGAGTGGGAATGACCGTCAAAAGGTTGCAAACCCGCATGAATACAGGGTTTTTGACCTGTCACTTTGCCTTGTGATACTGGTTTGATACTATTCGTTTCAACCCGGTCACACAAGAGAGTGATTGCAAAGGGCAAGCAAACCGCCCTGCTGAACGACAAATTCAGCAGGGCGGTTTTGCTTGCCCTATTTTTCTTTTCTCCAAGGAACATAGTTGTCAAACCGTTTGCTGTCATCACAAGTAAGTTGCCAGTTGATTTTCCATTCAAAGTATTCTTCCCTGGTAATCTCCCCGGCGTGTAGCTCCTGCTGGCGCAAGAGCCATTCTCTCATAAACTCGTCCACAAGGCCGTAGTTGAAGTAGATACCCACGGGAGGTTGAGCGGGCCAGTCGTCCGTGTCGTTGTAGCGGACGGCAGTATCATCGGAGGCCCCTATCTTGCCGGGGTTGCGGACAAGCTGAAACAAGCGGATGGAGCCGGGGCTGTCCTCGTCCAGCCAGAAAAACGTCCGCATGAAGTCCTCGGCACAGCCAGGTTGAACCGTATAGAAGTTCTGACGGTCTACCCGCAGGGCCTGGGCAATCTTGTCCAGCAGCTCCCTCTTGGGCACACGGTAGTTCGTTTCGTACTGGGCAATACGGTTATCCGCTCCCTTTTCCTCAAAGCCGATAGCCAGCCCCAATTCCTTTTGCGTCATACCCCGAAATGTGCGGATTTTCTTGATTTTTTCTCCTACTGTCATATGTTCCACCGCCTTTGAAAATAGTATAGCGCAAATAAGCGAAATATGCAAGAAGAAAATTAACAAAATTGCGAAATAAACTCTTGACATTAACAACCATGCGAATGTATAATAAGGATGTCGGCATTAACAATTTTGCGAATAAGGAATAAGGGGGTGTTGCACTTGTACACTGCGGTGAAACAGGCACCACCCCTTATTTAAGGGGATGCACTCTCCCGGTATTTCCCCCGCACGGTAATACTGCCTGAAATACTTACAGTTCAGGCAAACTTCTTCGTCCTCATCCACCCACACGGTCTGGGCAGGCAGTTTGAGGATGGCATTCTTGCTTTTAGACCTGTTTGACATTGCTTTTTCCTCCATTTATACCCAAATTGGGTATATAATTCTCTTGCATTATAACGTACAATTTGGGTATATATCAAGAGAAAAATTTAGGAGGACTACAAAATGTTTAACGATCGTCTCCGGTCTGCCAGGATTTTTAGAGGCTATACACTTCAAAAAGAAGCTGATTTACTGAATATTTCTCTGCGGACACTTCAAAATTATGAGGCTGGAACACGAGAGCCGACTTTGTTCATGCTGGCACAAATGGCTGACCTGCTTAATGTTCCTACGGACTTTCTCTTAGGGCGTGATGATTATTTACGTTCTCTCGGAGTATCCGTTGATGTACCCCCAGAAGGTCCTCCAAGGCATCCCATACCTCAAAAGAGCCGTTAAGATAGGCATATTCAATTTTTTGATAATGCCCAAGCGTCAGTCCCAGCTTGTCCGCCAACTGCTGCTGGGTAAGGCCAGCGGCTTTGCGGGCGTTTTTCAAGTTCTCTCTCATATCCAAAATTCCTTCCGAAAAATTTCAAAAACCTCTTGACGTTTATGCGCATTATGCGTATAATATACCTGTAAGGAGGTTACAACATGAGATTCCGGGAAGTTGAAAAAATCGTCTTAGCGGATGGCTGGCGGTACAAGAACACAAAAGGATCTCATTGCCAGTACACACATCCAACAAAGCCGGGTAAGGTTACAATCCCAAAACATCCCGGAGACATCGCCCCACAAATTGTCAAATTGATTTTCAGGCAGGCCGGGCTATAAAGCTCGGTACTGCAACATCTTAAGAGGGAGGCTTCTTCTATGAAATTAACGTATCCTGCTTGTTTCTATCCTGATGCCGAGCAAAAAGGAGCCTATGCCGTAGTTGTCCCGGATTTACCTGGATGTGTCAGTGGAGGTGATACGCTGGCAGAGGCTATCCTTATGGGCACAGACGCCGCCTCCGGCTGGGTTCTTGATGAGTTGGAGGACGGAAAACCCGCACCCAAGGCAAGCCCATTGGAAAGCATTATCCCCGAGCCTGGCGGTTTTGTCAGTATGCTGGCCCTGGATATGGACGCCTATGTCGAAAAGCACGGTGAAAAGGCAGTAAGAAAAAATCTTACGATCCCTGCATGGCTCAATACCTTTGCCGAGAACAATCACATTAACTTCTCACAAGTGCTTCAAGATTCTCTGACCGCTCTTTATCAGCAGCAATAAAGCTCACACAGATGCTCTGGTTCATTGAAGAATCAGGGCACTGTTTCATCTCGGACGCGATTATCTGCTGCTGGGTAAGACCAGCGGCTTTGCGGGCTTGCTTAAGGTTTTGGCGCATGGGGGCCTCCTTTCCGTTGCCCCTCCTGCCGCCCTATGGTATAATTTTAGCGGTAGGAGGGAGGTGGTCTTATCTGCCCGTCCGCCGCTTGCCGCGGCAGAGAGGGGGTGAGTTTTTTAAGTGATACAGAAGTAAAACTTTGCCCAGTTTGTGGTACGCCTATGAAGCCAGCAAAGCTTGACGGTTCTTTCAAGCTGGATGGTAGCGTCAAGCTTGGCGATTGATACAGGCGATCGCTTCTGAGCATATGATATATGCCAAAATATAGTCTTTCTGGCAGAAAAGCTGCTGTGCTGTATGCCAAAGGTCAACATATGCGAAAGAGCCTGGCACATTGGGGAGTTTGGAGATTGCCGCTTCAAACTCCCTGATTGCTTTTTTCGCTTGTTTTTTCACGCTCTCACCCCCTTTCCTGCCCGCCGCTTTAGGCTGGGCGGTCGCGCTGATTTTTCTGCACGGGCCAAATCCCCAGCAGTTCGTCAACGGAACATTGGTAAAGCGCCGCAATTTCCAGCAGCCGCTTGCCAGTAGGCCGGTATGCGCCAGACTCCCAGTAGTAGACCGTGGCAAGGGATACTTTCAGCCGTTCTGCTGCCTGCACCGGCGACAAGCCCGCCCGTTCCCTGGCTTCTTTAAAACCCATATGGCACCTCCTTTTTCAAGTTTTACTTGACACTGCTTATAAAAACAGATAAGATAGAATTGGAATTGTTCTTTTATCTATTTTTATGGCTTACTTCTGGTAGGCTTAGTTTCGTGTTGCGCTTGTCAAGCTGTGCTTGCATTATAAATATATATATTTATGGATTTCGGCTGTTTTCCTTAAAAATATGGATTTTATTATTTTTTATTGATTTTATAGACGGAAATCGTCTTACAACTTCTTACAAGCCTTTATAGAAAACGGCAAAAACCATTGATTTTTCAAGGTTCTTGCCGTTTCTGCTTATATCACGTCGTATCTCTTTACAAGCCCACTTTTGGAGCAAGGGCGGCAAAATAGCGTCAAAAATTTAGGCGCATGAACAGGAGGACGACATGAAAAACGAGCTTTTAGACAAGGGTATTATGCTCCCGTCCGGCGAAATCGGCAAGGATAAGATAAACCTTGTAGCCGGGGCAATCACGCAGCCATTCGCAGAAATGGTATGGGTAACGACGGGCGGCGACATGGAAACCATAAACCGCTTGACAGATATTCTTGTTACCATGAACACTTCCGCCGACCGGGGGAAGCTGTTCAAAATCATCAAAATGCTCTACGGGCTTATGGGCTTGCCCTTTTCTGGGGAAGCCGAGCCTATGAACGCAGACCCCGCCGTTTTGGAATACTTCATTTTTTCCTTTACGGCAGACTTTGGGGAAGTCATGCAGGACATAATCGCAGACGAAAAAGAATAATGACCCGCACAGGCGGCGTTTCTTACTCTCTATACGGGAGAACAGGAACGCCGCTTTTTTCATGCCCTTTGTTACGCAGTAGGGGCAGAAAAAGCCTTGCTACAAGCGGTTTTCCGGGCGCGTATCCGGCGCGGGAAGGGATTTATACCTTATCCCCCGAAACCGCACTTCTACTGCGTAACATATGCCTGCAGCACCGCTATGGCGTTCTGCCGTATGTCGGCTATGTTGTAGCCAGGGGCCGCCTGCACCTCCACCACGATATGGGCGGCTTTGGGGTCTGCCCCCGCCACCGTCACATCCGCGCCGATCTGCCGTTCCTCCTCGATATGGGCTTTCACGTTTTCCAGCACCACCCTGTCCGGGGCCTTGTATTGGTCGGACAAAACAATGACTTTCACCTTGCCCGCCCCGCAGACTTCCGCGCCCAGGCACTTGGCCCCGTCCACCGATGCCTGCAGGGCTGCTATAGCCCCTGCAGGGGCGTTGCCAGCTGGCCCGGTGGCCTGGCAGGCAGCCCCTACTTCGCAGGTGCCGTCCGCGCCGATCCGTGCCGGGGCGGTTGTCCCATATACCAAAGCGCCGTACAGCGCCCCGGTGCCCTGGGGGATGGCCGCGCCCACGTCCCCGGTAAAAAGCAGGGTGCCCGTGGCTGCTGTGGCAGGGTTCCTGGTTTCGTTATAGTCCAGGGCCTTGCGGTCTAAAAACTCCCCCTCAGCTGTGTCCAGCAGCACCCTGTCCGGGATGGGCATGACTTCCATGGTGTCAAGCCTTGATATTTCCTCTGCCACCGCCTGCAGGTTGTCCATGCAGAAGCCGCCCTCCATACGGTTGGCATCATTCTTAAGGCTCCCCCGCATCCGCTGCAGCACCGCGCTGGCGCTGAAATCAAGCTCACTCACTACACTTTCACCCCCTTAACTTCCCATGAGATTTTGTCCGGCCCGTAGATGGTGGTGCAGTCAAACTCTGCCCTCACCCCGCTGCCGGTCTGGCTGATCTGGAAATTGCCCAGCTCCTCTATGTAAGGGTTTACCATCAAAGCCTCCACGATAAAGCGTTTTAGCTCGGACTTTGCGATATCCCCATGGAGGGGGCTGCCTATCAGGGAATCTATCTCGCTGCCAAAATCGGAGTCGTAGGCCGTATACCGGAAGCGCTCGGTGGCAAGGGCCTTATATATCCATATCCGCAGCGCCTCGTTACCCTCCACCAGGTAGGTCTGCCCGTTTTTCAGCAGCAGGCGGTTGTTTTCAAAATCATAAGCATACTCCCGGAAGAGGGGCAGCTCTGTGCTTTCCTCCTGCTGCAGGACGTCCAGGTCGATA
Source organism: Oscillospiraceae bacterium (assembly GCA_910574995.1). Classification (GTDB taxonomy): domain Bacteria; phylum Bacillota; class Clostridia; order Oscillospirales; family Acutalibacteraceae; genus Acutalibacter. The sequence continues at coordinate 229,098 of CAJTCS010000005.1, read as the reverse complement.
AAAGGAAAAACGCTCATGCGGGCACCACCTTCATCAAAATATAAAAGGCGTCCCCCCACCGCAGGGCCAGCACCTGATCCCCTGCCTGGGGGATATAGCCGTAATTTCGATACAGGTGTCGGGAAATGGCCTGCCCGTTTATCTGGATAATTAGGGGGCTGGCGCTGTTTATCCGGGCAAACAGCAGCCCCTGGCCGCTGCCTTTCCTGCCTGCAAGGCCCTGCATGGCGCTGGCCATTGCCGCCGCCCAATGCTCCGCCACTTTACCGCCTCCCTTACGCTTTTGTTTCCTTGTCTATTTCCTTTTCGTCCATCATGTTGGAGAAAGCCAGGGTCAGCTGCATTTCGTCCTTGCCGTCCGAAAAGGTGTGTGTGTCGCTTTCAATGTAGAATTTACTGTAAAGCCCGGTGACAGGTTCCTGCACGATGATGGCATAGCCGGATATGGCCCGCACATCGCGCTCATAGCTGTCACCGCGCCAGACTGCTCTATAGCCTGCAGCAGGGCCTTGGCCTCGGTTGCATCATTTTTGCCGTCCTGCTGCTGGTATACCCGCTGGATGGTGCCGTATTTTTTCCGGGCGTCCCCATCCTCCACCGCGCCCACCTCAGTGCCCTCCTTATTGGTAATCACCACCCGGTTGACCATGTTCTGCAGGCTGGTTTTGTAGCTGGCCTCGGTCAGGTTATAGCCGCCCTCCAGGACGGCCCCGCACAAGACGCCCTTTTCTATGACGCATACCTTGTTGACGTCCCGCATCATGGGCATATACTTTTTGCCGTTCTGGCGGCTGGCGGCTGTGTAGGCCGCCATGATGGCCTCATAGGCCCTCTTGCCAAGGCACGGCATATATACCCGGACGCCCGTGGGCGCAGCCGAGCCAAAGGGCACCCCCAGGTGGGAACACACCCAGGCGGTAATGGCCTCCGGGGTATCGTCAAACACATGGCTGATGTCGCTGCCATTGATATAGAACAGCAGGTCTAGGGCCGTGTATGTGATGCTGTTCCCGGAAGCCGCCTTGTCAATGTCCAGGACAGGCCCGCCAAAAAGCACCCTTTCCGGGGCGCTTTTGTCCTTGTAGGAGAAAACTACCTGATCCCCCTCGCGGATGGGCACCTTGGGCAGGAAGCGGTCGCTTGCCCGGGAGGCCACTGTAAATGTAAGCTTGCGGGCCACCTGCTTGCTGTCCCCGCTCCAGGTCACCGTGCCCACCAGCTGGGACAGGTCGCGGTTATTGACTACCAGCTTCTTGTACTTGGTAGCGCCGCCTATATACCAGTCAATCATACCGCCGCCTCCTTTCTTACGGGATTGTAAAAACCTGCCCCGCCCTTATTAAGTTGGGGTTGCTGCCGATCACCCCCTTATTGGCATTATAAATGTCCTCGTTGTTTACGGCGTTGTTATAGACGTTCACCGCGCCCCGGACGCCCCACTTGCTTTGACAGATGCCATGTAGGAAAGCGGCCTCCTTTTTCTGGCCCGCCTCGCAGAGCTTTGGAAAAAGGGCTTTTACGTCTTCGGCTGTGACTTTATGGGTGCTATAAAAGCGGTTCATGCGGATACGGGAGAACAGCTGCGCGAACCGGGCCTCCTGCTTGCCCACCATGCGGGTGTATGTCTCGGTGTTGCAGATCAGCGCGATGCCCACGCCCTGCTGCCCGGTGATGGGGTTGGGATCTGTCCATGTGCGTATCTCTTCCAAGGCCCGCAGCTGCAGGTGCTGGGCTTCGTCAATGATAATCACCCGGTTAGTGCCCTCCAGCTTCTCCCGGATGGAAAGGGCCAGCTCCAGCTTGCTGCGGCTTTCCGGCACCCGCAGCGCCCGCGCCAGCATCTTCAAGAGGTTGCCCAGGGTGCCGATGCTGGGGGTGGCCTGTATGTACACGCTGCTGGTGGGGTTGTCCCTTACAAACTTTTCCGCGCCCTTGGTCTTGCCGATGCCTGCATCCCCGTGGATAATGACCATGCCCTTTTCCAGCTGGCAATAGCGGATCAGCTTGTACACGTCCTCGGAAATGGAGGTGGGGATGTAGTCCTGGATGGGCTTATAGGGTAGGGCCTTTTCGGTGCTGGCGTCCTGTTCGTCCTGGGCCTTGAAAAACTCCTCCAGCTTGCTTTCCAGGGCTGAAATATCGCCGTTGTCGTATATACTGCGGCGGTATTGGGAAAGGGCCGTCTGGCTGATGCCCATAAGGGGCGCGGCCTTGGCTTGGCTGATCTGCTTGTCCTGCAAAAACTGCCCCACCCTTGCCTGCAATGCGCTGTTGTAAACCTTACTCATCATCGGTTCCTCCTTGTTTTCTGAGTGCGTTTCTATTCATAACATCCAGGTCAGGCCCGCCCACCGCTTTAAGCAGCGGCTCCTCGTTGGGCCTTTGCAGCTCCAGCACCTTGGGCTGGGGTTCCGGGATGATCCGGGCTATTTTGCTCTCGTGGGCCTGCTCCATCACCAGCTCCAGGGCGGTACGCCTGCCAAAAGCCTGTACTGTGCTGGCTTCCAGCGCCTCCTTGGTAATGCGCTCCAGCCGCCGCACCTTGCCCATGGCCTGCTTGACTTCTTCCTTGCTGGCCCCGTAGGTGAGCACCGCTGTGTTATCCACCGGCACCTCCATGATGAAACGATCTTGCAGGTCATACACCCGCACGGCGCTTAAATCTTCCGGGTCATAGCGGAAATACACCTTTTTGCCCATATAGTGAAAGGTAAAATCATCGTTCCAGTAGTCCAGTCGCTGGCCTGCGATGTCCAGATGCACCCCGCGCCTGCCTACTGTCTGCACCCTGGCGCTGCGCATGAGCATGAGGTTCAAGTCCTCGGCCCCAGCCACCCGCTTGGTGTGCAGGTTCTCATTGTAGACCTGTTGCCGGGGCTTGCCACGGTCTGCGGCCACCTCGCCACCATAGGGCTGCTGGTTGAAATACCAGTCCAGCAGGGTCTCCACCGTATCGGTGAAAGTGGCGTCCAAGGGGATTTCCCCGTTTTTCAGCACTCCCTTGAGCTTTTCCGGCTTTTCCACCACGTTGCCGCCCGTGTAGGTTTCAAACAGGCGGGAAAGATGGTCTTTCACATCCCGGAAGCGCCGCTCTATGATTTTCGCCTTGGCGTTGCGGACGATGGCGTTTGTCATCTTGATGCCCAGCCGCTCAAATACCGGGGGCACTTCAAAGCGTTCCTCGCCGTCCTTGGGCTTTTTCTTTCGGTGGCCCAGGCCGCCTATATCGTGGGTCAGGAACTCGCGGCCATTGTCCACATAGATATTTTCCGGGATGCCGTATTTCAAGATGCCCTTGCGCAGCGCAATAAGCGTTGACTGGCTGCTGGGGGCCGTGGTGACGTGGCACCCGGTGAAGATACCCGACCGGGCGTCAAAGAAAGCCGTAAGGTACAGCCGGTGGCGCTGGCCGTTCTCGCCCTGAGTGATAACGTCAAAGGTGTGGTTGTCTGCCACCCACCACTCGTTGCTGGCCATTTTCTCATACAGACGGTGTATGTAGGGGGTGCAACGGTCGCGGAAAGCCTTTTGCCCTTGCCGCCCCAGCACTTCCATGGGCTCAGGTATATCGTTCTGCACCATGCGCCAGAATGTGGAATAGGTGGGGATATCCGCCACCAGTTCCGGGGCCGTTTCCTGGAAGTATAGCCGGGTATATTCATAGCACTTTTGGATGGGGTGCTGGGCTTCGTCCAGGTAGTAGCTTAAAAACGTCTGCCGCATTTCCTCGGTGATCTTACTTTTGCCCTTGCGGCCCTTGCCGCGCTTATCCAGCAGGCCGTCCAGGCCCAGCTTGCGCAAATTGCGCTCTTTGCGGTATAATGTATCTACCGAGAAGGTGTTTTCTGGGTCTGTTTTGGCACAAAGGGCGATAAATTTATCATCGGCCTCGGCCTTGCTGCCTGGGTAGCGGTCGCGGTAGGCTTTCCACTCCTTGAGCGTCTTTTCCCACCACATGATTTCTTGACGTTCATCATCTGTGTAGTGGTCAAGGGGCTTGCCTTTTTTAACTGCAGCGGGTGCCGCTGTCGGCAAACTAGCTTTTACCTGGTGAAAGTATTTCTTTTGAGCGCCGTCAGTCAATTCACTGACTGGAATTAGGTAAACCGGTGAGTTAAATTCATTACAAATACATTCAGCCTCGATTTTTTTGCTTTTTGCCCAGCGGCGAACGGTACGCTCGTCAACATTTTCCAGCTTGGCAGCTTCCTTTGTAGTTAGCATGGGCTCCACTTTATCACCGTCTTTCGTGACCTGCCATCGTCAGCGCAGGGCGGTCATCCCCTGCGGACTGCCCCGTGGGGCAGTTTCGGCTTAGTGTCGGTTGAAATGTTTGTCATAGTACCGCCGCACGGACGGGCTGGAAATCATGTAGCCCTGGCCCGTGCAGTACCGCGCGATCTCACTGAAATTCAGAGCCTGCTCCTCCATCATCTGCTCCATCATGCTATCCACCGCACACACAATATCAGGTGGGAAGGTTTCAATGCGCAAGGTGCCTTTGGCGGTAGGAGGACGGGTTACAATGTCCTTTCGCGGCCCCGGATTGGAGTTGCTGTTCCAATCCCGCCCCCACGCTACCCGCCTTGCAGGAGTTGGGTGGATCAGGCTCTGGAAAAGCGGGGTCAGCTGCTTGACCATTTCAGCGCATACCGCCGTGGCCGTCTGCATGATGATTGCCGTCAGGTCGGGCTGACCATAGCTGCCGGTCTTGCGGATGGCAGGCAATACCTCATGGGTCACCCAGCGTCTAAATCTATTAGCGTCAGGCTTGTTCGAATGGAAAATGAGATGATATAGTCCAGATTCGTTGATAATGGTAATGTTTTGGGCTCCTCCAGGGGTGTCCATTTTCGTGGACGCCCTTTCATCTGCATCCAGTCTGGCGGCCATATCTCGGTGTTTGGCAATACCCAGCGCCTGACAAGCATCTCTTAACACCCACCACGGCTCGCCGTCTTTCATAACCGTGCGTACTTTGTTGCCCTCGTAGTTGAATACCTGCATCGCGTTCATGTTTTACCTCCCAAAAAGCATTTTTTTGAAAAAGTCTGCACACTCTTGACTGCGTTCTTCGATTTCCTTTGTTTCATCTCGGTATTCGATATTGCAGTTTTGAATATGGGCGACAAACTCCTGCATTGTTATCGAATAGAGTTTGCCTAATCCTACACAACTTTCCGAAAATGCCTTTTGAAGTAAAGACTCATTTTCGCGATAATTTGTGTGAGAAATGCTAACATATATTTTCCCAAAATCGTTAACATCACCGCCACTCGTCTTAATTTGGCGTATCAGTGCTTTTATTGCCGAATACGGGTGCTTAGTAGAGGCAATTTTCAAATTTCCCCCATACTCTACTGCATAAACCACTCCCAGATATGTATCTTTGTGCAGTTTATCTATCCTTTGGAGTTTATGCAATTCGTCAAGGGGCACAACCTCCCCTTTTTGTGCGTCTTGCATTGCGTTCATGATTTGAACCTCCTGCTGCTTATTTGCCCGGTACATCGTCAAAGATGTCCGTAAGCTTACAGTGTAGTGCTTTCGCTATGGCCTGCGCCCGAATGGGGTAGGTGTAGCGGGATTCCCCCCGCTCAATACGAAAAAAGGCATTCTTGGGTAGTCCTGCTTTAATCGATAGCTGTTGGCGGTTCAGTCCCATCTCCAAACGGCGGCGCTTGATTTCCTCTACCTTGGGTTTCAACATTATAGGCTCCTTTCTAATTATCCATTGGATTACAACTATTTGCAATTATAGCTCATCCAACGGATAATGTCAAGCGTAATTTCTTTTTTTCGTTTTACATTGGACAATTTGTCTGCTATACTATAATTCTTGGCAATGGAGGTATTTACAGCATGAATAAAGATTTGTTTCCCATAAGACTGAAAGAACTTCGTAAAGCAAAAGGCATAACGCAAAAGCAACTAGCTGAAAACTTGGGAGTGAGCCTCCCTTCTGTTATACACTATGAAAATGGTCAGCGATTCCCTGTGGCGGGCATTATTAGCCTGATGTCTCAGTTTTTCGGAGTAGACCGCGCCTATCTGTGCGGAGAAACTGACATCAAGGAAGTAGAGCCAATAATCAAAGACACCATGTCTTTAGAAATTGTGCGGGAGCAACTACCTAAAAAGCTACAGGAGTTATCTGCTTTATTAGGAAATGGCAAGGATGCCGAGGTGGAAGTGGCTTATCATCTTGTAGCTGAATTGGCCCATGTCCTTAAGATGGAAGACCCAACTCAGCGTAACGCAGCCCTGTCTATTCTTCAAGATATGGTTGCTACTACAGTATTCTTTTTGGACACCTGCGAAAACTGCCAGCGCGATACCGACCCCGCTGGCCGGATAAATCATGCAAAGAGTGTTGTAAAGACGCAGATGGTGCAGGCTCTTTCCAAAGGAGATATTTTTTTGGCTAAATAGATACACTTGTAACTTGATGCCGATACTATACCACAGACTTTATCCCTTGTAAGCGTTTTGTAAGATTCTGACGTATTTCGTCATGTTCTTACGAATAATGTAAGGCTTTGGGACACCTTTTAAGGGCCCTAACTTTTCAAGTGATAATTAGAATCAGCCCCGACATTCTGAAAAAACTCTGCTCGGACAAAAATGCCTGAAAACCTAGTATTTTCTAAGCGCCGACACGTTTTCTTAGCCCCGACAGATTTTGTCGGGGCTGTTTTCGCTTAAAAGCAAAAAACAAGCCCTTTAAGCGGCGTTTGTATGCGTTCGCTTAAAGGGCTGCTGTTATTTTCTTAAAAACCGCTTAAACCGCGCCAATACTAGGTTTGTGCGGTTTCTTAAAAGGTTTTGCGCAAAAATTAAACGGTCTGAAAAGGTGCTTTTTTACGGTTCGCAGGCTGGGGCGGCGCAGGCCGTTTCGGAGCCGAAAACGGGCAAAAAAATTTTGCAATCCCATTTTGCGAGATTGCAAAATTTCCACCAAAATGCAAGCGGTTTTCCGCGAAAAAACCTAGTATTTAAGCCGTTTCCCGGAGTTTTCCACATTTTTTCATGTTGAAAAGTAGGCCCGTCCTGGGTTTTGCAGGTCTCTTGAAAACTTACACCCTACCAACTATGGTACATTTTGGGTCGAGCATGATGGCAAAAGCATTACAAGAACTTCCTGGAACACGTTTGATGCATCATGCTTTCCTTTAGATTGTCTTACGGATAACCCATATCTTGACATTATCCCAGTTTCATTGGAAACACTATCTATAGATGAAACATTCAAAATTCTTGATGCCCTTAGCGTCTAACCTGATGAAAGCTTAAATCTTCGCGATAACAAATCAAAACTGATAGACTGGTGTAAGAGAAATGTTCCAAACATTAAGGAACATTTTCCAAAAAGGCTTTATATATACGCACTTTTCCATCAAAAGGTAATGTTTCAAGTCTTGACATATTTGCGTAGGAAATACGATTCAGATACCTTTTCTTACACCTGCAACGGTAAATTGTACCATGTAAGGCACCCCTCAGGTGCAGTGTTCTCCAATGGCCTTATGGATATTTTTATAAACAGTCCAGGAAAAAATGAGTATTGTTTCTTTCCCGATGATGAAGTGACGGAGTTTCTTGCGCAGTACGGCTACAACCGTTGTTCAAACGGATTTAAGGCGATAGCGGAATAGCTGGAAAGGATGGTTTCATTGTCCAAACAAAAAAAGCCCCCTGGCTGCAAGGCGCAGGGGGTGGGTGATGAGAGCTGTTTTGAAGAATAATTTGAGAAAAAGGGTTGACGTACTGCGGCATATACGGTATAATATAGATACATTAAAGGAAAGGGGTGAAATCAATGCCTACTGAAAAGGAAAGATTGGACGTCCTCAAATCTATGGCCTACGATTTGACGAAAATCATAGACAAGGAGCCGGATAAGACCTATACCGCGGACGAAATCAAAAGTTTAATCGATGCTTACATCATCGGGGCACAGCAGTAAATCAGGGCGGGGTTCCCCGCCCTGATTTCCGTGATAAAGGAGTTGCGTCATGCAAGATAAAAAGGAAACACCCCAAGAGCGTTATAATAAATCACATACTGTCAATGTTAATATCCGCTTGATGAAAAACACAGAACAAGATATCATCCAAAAATTGGCAAGCGTGCCCAACAAGGCTGGGTATATCAAAAGCCTTATCCGTGCAGATCTCGCAAAAATAAAAAAATACCCCTGGCCGCAAGGCGCAAGGGGTGGGTGATGAGAACTGTTTTGAAGAATAATTTGAGAAAAGGTATTGGCATAGATGTACGTCTATGGCGTAATAGAATCAACTTAAAGGAAAGGAGAAATGATAATGACCGAGCAGGAAGTCAAAATGGCTCAAAAAGTTCAGCTTTACGACCTTCGGCTGATTTTCACAAACGGTGATAAAGACACCTACACCACACAGGAAATAGTCGAACTGCTGGACAAGATTGCGATGGCAAAAGACCAACAGCAGTAACCCAGCGGGGACGGCGAAAGTCGTCCCTTTCGCTGATACATTTGAGAGGTATGCAGATGGCCGATTCAGCCGCAAAAAAAGCGTGGAGAATGTCTCATACAACAAGAATTGTAATGGACTTGAACCATAATACCGATGCAGATATTTTGAAACGTTTGCAAGAGGTTCCCAGTAAGCAGGGATATATAAAAATGCTGATTTGTGAAGATTTGGAGCGGTCAGCGCACGAAAAATAAAAAGCCACCACCCGCAAGGGGCGGGGGGGTGATGAGAGCTGTTTTGAGGAAGAATTTGAGAAAAGGTATTGATATAGTGCGGCACACACGCTATAATATAGATATCCTATAAAGAAAGGGGCTCCTACTATGACAGAGAAAGAACGGCAAGACACAAAGATGGCTACACTGTATGAGTTACGGCTACTTTTTACGAATGGAGAAAAGCAAGAATACTCCATTGAAGAAATCGTAGAACTGCTGGACAAAATCGCAATGGCAAAAGACCAAAAATAGCCAGGGGGCGGAAAAACCGCCCCTTATTCTGCGTATAGAATCACTGGAGTTGATGAAATGTCGGAAAAGAAAGAAACGCCTCAGGAAAGATACCATAAGGCACATACTGTCAATGTTAATATCCGCCTGATGAAAAACACTGAGCAGGATATCATCCAAAAACTTGCCAGCGTCCCCAATAAGGCTGGATATATCAAAGGCCTTATCCGGGCAGATATGGAAAAATAAAAGCCGCCCCCGGTTCAGGCGTTCGTTGTGCCGAACGCCTGAACACACGAGAGCGGCATGCAATGAGGCCGGGTAGGGCGCATCATCACTTAAGCAGTGCAGTGAATTTGATATGCGCACTAACATCTTAACTGACCGTAATACCAACAACGATATTGTACCCCATCCCGCCCTGAAAAGCAAAAGGGAACGTATTTTCCCTTGCAGAAAGGACGGTTTTTATTTTATGAAAAAACGAAAGGACGGACGCTATCAGAAAAAAGTCACGCTGCCAGATGGCCGACAGAGGATGGTATATAGCCGCACCATTGCCGAGGTGAACCAGGCCGCCGACGCCCTCCGGGATCAGGATCGGCAGGGACTGGTGGTGGGGACTGTTTTGAAAAATAGTTTGAGAAAAGAGGTTGACATACTACAAGGAGTATGGTATAATAATGACAGTCAAGGGGGCAAGACCTAGACAAGCAGGAGGAAAGGAAATGGTAACAAATATGACAGACAAGCAAATGCAGTTTATCGCGTGGCTCATCACTACCGCTACTGACAAATGTAGCAACATGGAAGAAGTCAGGAAAATGAACGAAGAAATCCGCAAACATTCCGCAGGGCTTAAAGAAGAAAGCGAAACAAAAGAACAGCAGTAGGAAAAGGGCGGCACTTGCCGCCGCCTTTTTCGCACCTGGAGGGAAGCTATGGAAGCAAAACGGAAGACACATACCAGCACGGCTGTAAAGCGCCGATACAATCAAAAAGCTTATAAAGCAATAACGGTACAAGTAAAACCAGAACTTGCCGAACGCATACAAGCCTATAAAGAAAAAGAAAGCATCAGTATGTCAGAACTACTTGCCAGAGCACTTGATGCTTTGGAAAAATAAAAGCCGCCCCCGGTGCGGGCGTTCATTGGGGCGAACGCCTGAACACACAGGGGGGCGGCAAACAATGAGGCCGGGTAGGGCACATCATCACAAAAAGATTGAATTTGTGTTGCAAATCCAACTTTCCACAATGATATTGTACCCCATCCCGCCCTGAAAAGCAAGAGGGAACGTATTTTCTCTTGCGGAAAGGACGGTTTTTTATTTTATGAAAAAACGAAAGGACGGACGCTATCAGAAAAAAGTTACTCTATTGGACGGACGGCAGAAGCTGGTATATAGCCGCACCATTGCCGAGGTGAACCAGGCCGCCGACGCCCTCCGGGATCAGGATCGGCAGGGGCTGGTGGTGGGGGACGCCACCACGGTGGACAAGTGGGCGAAGACGTGGTTTGCCACCTACAAGAGCGACCTCCGAGCCAACACCCAGGCAATGTACCGCAACGCCTATTAATGTACACATCCTGCCGTATCTCGCCACTCAGAAGCTCCGGGACGTGCGCCCGATGTATATCCAGCAGGTGATGAAAGGGGTGGCCGCGCTGTCTGACTCCATGCAGCACAAGGTATTACTCACCATGCGGCAGCTGTTCACCACGGCCCGACAGAACGGCTTGATTATCTCTGACCCTACCGAGGGTATCAAGACCACACCCCACGCCAAACCCCAGAAAAAGACACACCTCACTCTGGAGGAGCAGGAGGCCCTTATGGAAAGCCTCAGCGACCCGCGGGCCCGGTGCTTTGTGGGGTTGTGCCTGTACTGCGGCCTGCGCCGGGAGGAGGCTCTGGGCCTGCAATGGAGTGACATCCAGGGGGATAAGCTGACGGTGAACCGCTCAATGGCCTTTGTGGGCACATTGGTGGACGCCTCCCAGGAGCTCAAAAACAAATCCTCCCACCGCACGGTACCCATCCCCCAGCCGCTTCAAGCAATCCTCAGTGAGACACCGCACCTCGGGCTCTATGTTGTCACCCGCGCGTCAGGCGAACCCATGACCCAGAGCGGCTTTCGGCGGATGTGGGATATCGTCAGGCGAGAGGCCCCCTGCGAGGTGAGGGCGCATATGTTGCGTCACCCGTATGTCAAGCACAAGACAAAAAGTTTTTTAAGAAATTCCAGAGTTTTTAAGGCCGATTTTGCGCCCCATCACATTCCCTCTGTACAGAAGTCTTTCATTTTCCAGACAATATCAACCTGATTTCCGGGGTGAATATCCACACGTTCAATCAGTGCGTCAGCCAGGGCGGTATTTAATTCGCTGGCGGCTGAAATTTCCTGCGCCAGTTCCAGTCTTGCGTTTTTTGTTTTTGCGTCCATTTTCGCTTGGGCGATTTCAGCGGAGAGTGCGCCCTGGACTTGCCGCAGCCGTTCCAGTTCCGCATCCACATCGGCTTTCTGCGCCTTGTAGTCCCCCAGGGTAATCTCTTTCAGTAAAACCTTGCTCATATAGCACCCGTTTCCGGTCAAGGCAGCTTTCTACGCGCTGGCTGTATTCCGTATGCGTTGCAATCTTAGCATCCAGCAGGCTGGCATTTGAAAGGTTCTCCACGTTCAAAATCACCTGCGCCTGCTTGGAAATAATCTCATAGAGGATTGCTTCTAAGTCCTTTTCAGCAATCCGCAGGCCGTGGCAGGCAGCAGACTGATCCACCTCTGTATGCTTGCAGACAAAGAAATGGCTTTTACTTGGATTGCGCGGCATTGCGTGTCCGCAGCAGCCGCAAAAGACCTTGCCGCGCAGGGGGTACAGATGGACGTTTTTCTTTATGCAGCGTTTCTTCGGCTTTAATTCCTGCACCCGCTGGAACAGCTCTTTGCTGATGATGGCCGGATGGTGGTCGGGAATCCTGAACCATTCGCTTTCATTACGGTTCCGTACCCGGCTGCTCCCCACCTCGACCACCTGTTTCCTGCCCATGACATAAGTGCCAATGTAGCGTTCATCCAGCAAGATGTTCCGAATGGTCGATCTCTGCCAAATCTGATGGGTTCTGGAAATATCGTGAATCTTTCTTCCCTTGGATGCTTTGTATTCGCCTGGTGTGGGGATTTTGCGCTCGTACAGTTCCTGAATGATTTCGCTGGAAGTACAGCCGCGCCCTGCCAGTTCAAAGATAAGCCGGACATTGGGGGCTGTTTCCTCATCCGGCTCCATACGCCCGTCCGCGCCTTTCTGGTAGCCGTAGGGACATAACACACTCTGGTATTCTCCCCGCCGGAATTTCACATACTTGGCGGTTTTGTACTTGATGGAGAGGTCACGGCTGTAAAATTCGCTGATCAGGTACTGAAACGTTACATTTGCTGTACGACTTCTCCAACATCCGCCAGACCAGAAGCTGCATAGGCGTGGCCGAATCCGCTACGTCCCCCATTTGTATTGATTGGCCGGTCACCATCAAAACCAGTTCTTCCATCCAGTGCAGCCCGCCAACCCTCGCCTTTTGGCAAGTATCCGGCAATTTCAGCACTGTCGATTTGATCGAATATTTCCAAATCTTGTGTTTGGAACAGATCAATTTCACATGGTTTTACACCGGTTTTCTCATATACTTTCTGAATTGACAGTGCGGTTATCTTTTCTTCGTTTCTTGGATGGCGTGTATCCATAGACGATCCGCTAATTCCCAATACTTCAATAGGCTGCTGCTTCAATGTTTTCGCAATTTCTGTTGTGCATATAATGACTGCCGCTGCACCGTCTGTGGTTACAAAGCTGTGATGATTTCGATAATACTTAGATCTTTTTTGTTATATGTGTCCTGTCTTAAATAATCCATAACATCACTGTATCCTGCTTCCTTTGCCATTGCTTCAAATTTTGTCTGATAAAATGCTAAAGGATGTCTGGATGACGCCCGTCTTGCCTGAACCGCCAAAGCGTTGCACATATCATCAAATTGTTCCAGGGTAATTCCATAACGCTCCATATATCTGTAGGCGGGTACTCAAACAAAGAGTTATGGGTAATATTAGATGGAAATCTGGAATATGCCGGGTCAGCTAAAATATCTGCAATCGCACCGATTTTAAACGTATGAGATGCTTCCTCACGGATATGATTTGGTTTTTTTGCATCTGCTACGGTGGAAAGAACTTCCACCCCACCGGTCAAAGCAATGTCGCAGGCTCCAGACGCTACTGCCATCACTGCCATATTAAATCCTACATACCCTGTACCACAGGCTTCCTCGTGGTGGATGCAAGGTTTTCCATGCATTCCTACCCAATCCTGATAGGCCGTTGCAGGATTCAGCAGGCGTGAAAAAGAAACATTTCCAATCTGCCCATGAAACAGAATGTCGATGTCTTTTCCCTCCACCCCTGCATCCTTCATTGCCTCAAGAGAAGCCCATGCAAACAACTCGTTCTCTGTCAGCCCTGCAAGCCAGGGGGATTCTGTGAGTGTTCCCATACGGGTACAGCCCACCCCTACGATTGACACACTTCTACTTAAACTACTTTTCATATTGCTTGCTCCTTTCCTCAGCCGTATTGTGTCGGCTATTTATTGATGTATCAAATATCTCCTATATTTGAGAAGATACACTGACAAATCCTTTTTGTTGTATCACCTTATGCGTTTGGCAATTTAGCGGTATTCTCAACAATTCCTTTCGTCTGACGAACTTTTCTTCCATAAGTAACATAATACAGAATGACTGCTAGGATTAATGAAAGAACATCCGCAACGGGCTGTGCCCAAAGGAGTCCATTCACCCTAATATGCTATTCATAACATACAGCAATGGAATGTAAATCAATCCCTGCCTGCTGATGTTGATGATCAAAGCGGAAACTGCGGCTCCCATTGCCTGCAAGCTGTTTTGGAATACATATCTTCATAAAGTTTTGCGGTGATCTGTTCCAGTTCCTCCAAACGCCGCCGCAAACGGCTGATTTCCTGTCGGCAGTCCTCTTGTTGCGCGGCGCTTGCGGATTGGATGTGCTGTTTCAGCTTATCCAGTACAGCGGCTTCATCGGCTGCAACCGCTTTTCCATGCGCCCGGATTTCACTCAGCACCAGGTTTTTCAAGCTGATCTCAAAAATCCGGTGCCAGGAGCAGATGCTGTGTCCGGTAGTGGCAAACCGGGAGCAGAAATAAGAAGTATAGTGCTTGACAGTGCCATTTTTCCGGCGCTGTGTTTCGCGGGCGGCAACCAGAGGATGCCCGCAGTCCGCGCAGACCAGCTTTCCGGTAAACAGAGATGCTTGGGGCGGCGTATTGTTAGCGGAAATCTGTTTCGCCGCCTGATTGATTTTCTGGACAGCCTCCCACAGCTCCGGCCCGATAATCGCCTCGTGCGCGCCCTCATGGGAAATCCATTCCGATTCCGGTTTCCTTATCATGGTCTTATCCTTATAGGAACGGGAACCGGTGCAGTTCTGTGTGAGCGTACCGGCATAAACATCATCGTTCAGAAGGCTTCGGACGGTTGCGTAAGCCCACAGCCGGGAATACTTGCAGCTGCCATTTCCGTAATGGACCGCCCAGTACCAGCGGGGAGGGAGAATCCCTTTCTCATTCAAAGCAGCAGCGATTTTCCCATAGGCCATGCCGGACTGACGCATCTGGAATATCTGCCGCACAACAGCGGCGGATTCCCCGTCAATGACCAGCTTGTGTCTGTCCTCCTCGCTCTTGCGGTATCCGTAGGGAGCGTAGGCGGCAAGATACTGGCCGCTTTTCTTCTTGGCATGAAGCACCGACTTGACCTTGCTGGACAGGTCCTTGAGATGGTAGTCATTCATCAGACTGCGGAAGTGCAGCATATCGGTGTTGTCCCCCTCGCTGTCCAGGCAGTCCAGAACCGATACGAACCGGCATCCTAGGGAGGGGAAAATGACGTCACTGAGATGGACAAGCCCACAAAAATTTAAGCGGAGCTGCTGACAATTATTCCTTGTGAACAGGGGACATCGCTGTATGTCCCCTGTTCCTTTTGTAAACTATTCCGCAAAAATTTCTTCCCGTCCCCGGTATTCGCTTTTTACAATTTCAAACATTTCTTCGGGAGTTTCCTTGCAGCCGTTTTGTAGCCACAGCTTAATAATTTTTGTAAGTCCGCTCTTAAAAAATTCCATGTGGTATTCAATAAAACGGTTATCAAGGTGTTTCTTTGCGAGATTATGGTCATAGGCCAAAATCTCATGCTTTTCATCATATCCCAGCTTAAAGTACGTGCGATAAAAAATCTGGTTTTGTGCTATGTGCTGGAATAATATCAAGTAATTATTGGAGTTAAATCCTTGTTCAACCTCATCCTTGTATAGCTCCGCAACCTGGGCCTCCAGCTTCTCCCGTATTGCGTCAGCCAGCCCGTATATATCCACATAGTTTGCGTAAAAGGTACTGCGGTTTAGGCCAGCTCTTTTGCATATATCAGACACGCTGATTTGATTTAGTTCTTTCGTTTGCAGAAGCTCCACTAAAACCTGTTCAATTTTCTGCATAGAGGCTCGTTTACGCCGATTATTTTTTGTATTCATGGAAATCTCCTTTAATCCAACATCTGTGCAAACATTGTTGATTGCTTTTGATTTTCGGTTCCATTATACTATTCTTGCAATAAACAATCAACTGTTGCCTTAAAGGAGGTACTCAAATGAAGAAAAGTAGTTTTGTTGCGATGCTTATGGGAACGGTGAGCGGAGTGCTGTTTGCGCTGGGAATGTGCATGGCGCTCATCCCGGAGTGGGGCGCGTTCCAGCCGGGGATTGTGTTCGGCTGTGTAGGGCTTCTGCTGGGGTTGGTCACGGTAATGATCTGGCGGAAAATGGAGCACAAGGCCCCCATCCACTTTTCTGCAAAGACAATTCTTGCAGCCGTGGTCGGTGTGATTGGCGCGTTGGCGCTGGGGGTTGGTATGTGCTTCTGCATGGTCTGGGGCAAAATGGTGGTCGGTATCATCATTGGGCTGGCTGGTATTGTTATCCTGCTCTGCCTGGTTCCTTTGACTAAGGGCTTGAAGGGATGAACGCAAAACAAGCTGCCATCCAAAAAATCAAGAGGACCAACTTAGGAAGGCGGTTTATTCAAGAACAACGGTTCCGGGCAGTTTTCTCTGCCGCTGTGGGCCTGCTGGCCAACATCATGTATGCCATTTACCATGGGGCACTGGGCGTAGTCAATCAATCCCTGTGGTTCGTAACAGTGTTTGCATATTATATAATTTTAAGCTCCATGCGTTTTTCTGCTGTCCTATGTGAGTGGAAATGCAAGTCTTTGGCTTCTGAGGATACAGAATATTTTGTGGCGAAACTATGCGGTGGTTTACTGGTTCTTTTGAGTTTCATTTTGGGTGGCATTGTCTATATCAGCCTCTCCCAAAACGTCGCAGTCAAACACCGCGAAATTGTTATGATTACGATTGCAACGTACACGTTTTATAAAATCACAGTTGCGGTCATACGGGCCATAAAACAGCGCAAAAATACAGTCCCGTTACTCGTTGTTATCCGTACAATCGGATATGCGGAAGTAGCTGCATCACTTCTGAGCTACAACGCTCTATGCTCATATCATTCGGTTCAATGGACAATGAAGATATTGCCCTTATGAACAGCCTAACAGGAATATCAGTATGCTTGTTTATATTGCTGCTGGGGATTTTTACAATTTTGACAAGCGGCCAAGAAAGAAAGAACACACATGGCACAGTCTAAATTTGTAAAGGCAAATGAGGAAATCGCCAAGAAAGTGGTAGACACATTTGAGAAGATTGAGGAAGCTGTCGTTGGAGGATATACAAAAGTGGAGGACGCTTTTGTTGATCGCTATCTCACCAGAGACGGCGAAACCGTGGAGGATGCAAAAGCCCGGTTAAAACAGGAGCAGGAGCAACGTGAAAGTAGTGAAAGCTCACAATAACCTTTCTGAATATTGAAATAACTTGCCGCACGACGGCAAAAGAAAAAAAGCCGTCGTACAAGCAGGAGTATAATCACGCCCAGAGCGGCGGCTTTGAGAAGTCAGAGCCGCCGCTCTTTTGCGTTTTGGCGGCAACAGGAGGATGCCGCCATGCGATTACGAATAGATAGGTACTTGTCAAAAAAAGCCTAATCTTCACAGCGGCATCCCCTACCCAGGTTTGCGAAAATAGTCGTTTCTTATCTACCCATATCGCCAACCCCAACGCCCGAACAGCCTTGTGCTGTTCGGGCATTTTTGCTTTTTCGGAGGGCTGTCCCATCCGGCCCCGGTGTCGCGGTCCGCCCTTCCTGTTCAGATTTCGCATTTCCCCAAATCTGAACAGGAGGATAACACGATGGAAATTACCATCAAGAGATACAGCCGCAAAATGACCTATGAGGACGCCGCCACCCTTGACGAGTTTTGGGAACTGGTCAAACGCACCGAACGGAGCCTTAACCGGGAACAGCGGCGGCATTGGGACGGACGCGAATGTGACGAGTACATAATCGCCGCCCAGGGCATTTTGCCTTACTGCGCCACCCCGGAGGAACTGGTTTGCCAGCGGGAAACGCTGGACGAAATTCTGGCGGCGCTGGACCTCTGCACCAAGACCCAGTGGGAGAGGTTTCTGCTCTATGCGCTGTACGGCTTCTGCCGGACATGGTAGGCCAGCACATCGTCCGCGCCCCGTACCCGTCCGGTAGTGGAAATGTACTCCCGTTTTGCCAGCAGAAACTCGGCGTCGGCTACCCGGCTGTCACACGCAAAGCCGGTAACAAGCCTGCCATTGTCTGTCTTTTGTGGGTTGGATACATAGTCGATAATGTCACTGACCGCTTGACTTTCGGTGCGGCCCTTGCCGATGTGCAGCGGCATGATGCGTGTGGTTGCCATGATGGAATCCTCCCTTCATAACAAAACGGCCTGCATACGCAGACCGCTTGTTTCTTTTATTCTCCATTTTTATATCGGATAACCGGAATCTGTTTGAACTTTTTTCCAATGGTCCGGCGTTCTAACGCAAAGACCATATCGCTGGTACGCTCAAAAAATCCGATGTCCTTTTTCCAGCTTATCCCGCATTTACAATGCTGTAAGCCGATGAATTGCTGTTTCATTTTTCTGCCGCAGCCGGGGCAGACTTTATTACTGGTTCCCATCGTTTTTGTCATGCCATTTTTTCAGGACTGCTTCTACCTGCGCGACCAGCTGCTCCTTGTCTGGCATATAAAGGACATAGCGGGATGCAAAGATATTGTTGGACAGACCGCCCAGCGCATACTCCGCCGCAACACCGTCTTTGTCGGTACAGAGGATAATGCCGATAGGCGGGTTATCATCATGGTCATTGACTTCCGCCGCATAGTAGTTAAGGTACATATTCAGCTGTCCGGCAGCCTCCGGCGTCAGCTTTTTTGTTTTTAGTTCAATCAGCACATAGGCCCGCAGGATTTTGTTGTAAAAAACAATATCCACATGGTAGTGGGTATTGTTTAAGGTGATCCGCTGCTGGGTTCCCACAAACATGAATCCCCGGCCAAGTTCCAGCAGGAATTTTTCAATCTGCATCACAAGCGCCTGTTCCAGATCGCTTTCCAGGTAAGGTTTGTTTTCGGGAATCCCTAAAAACTCGAATACATAGGGATCGCGGATAATATCGGCTGGCTGTGCGATTTCAATTCCCTTTTGAGCCAGCGAGAGAACCTTTTCTTTGTTGGCGTCGCTACTGGATAATAAGAGGCGTTCATACAAAGAGCTTTTAATCTGCCGTTTCAGCTCCCGTACCGACCAGCCGGAATTGACAGCCTCTTTTTCATAAAAGCTGCGTTTACTCTCATCGGAGATCGTCAAAAGCTCGCAGTAATGGGACCACGCCAATTTGCCAGACGGTGTCTGGCATTTCCCTCCCGACGTGCCGAACATGGCTTCCTTAAACGGCGGGAAGGACACCTGCAAAAGATACCGTTCGTTGCCGCAGCGGTACAGGCAAGTGCCCCGCTCTGGGTAGCGTATCAGCTCAAACTCGGCTTCCTCCAACTGCATGGTGTCGATGTAGACCCGTGGGTCGGTGTTGCCAGCGTTGAACAAAAACTGGTGGGTAGGGATGGAAAACAGCGGCTTTGTCAGCTCCCGCACCCCCTCCATGAGAAAATCCTCGATATTCTGGCTGGCGATGACCACGGCGGAATCCCGTTTTCTCACCCGCTTCATCAAATTGCGGATGTACTCGATGGCCGTCAGGTTTGTCAGGAACAGGTACAATTCGTCTATGGACGCCGCGCAATTCCCGGCCCCCAGCAGGGAGTTGGTCATGTAAGAAAGGATGGAGAACAGCAGCGCGTCCTTTAACCTTTTATTTAACTGCATGATCCCTTTGACGCCAAAGCAGAGGAATTTGTCATCCTTTATATTGGTGTGGCCGTTAAAGTACCGGGCCTCGGCCCCCTGGCACATGGAGTGCAGCCCCAGGCACAGCTCCTGCAGGGTCCCCTCTGTAAACAGGTTCTTCTTCCCGTGGTCGTAGAGCATATCTGATTCGCGGCACTAAGCCCGTAAGCCCGGATGAACATGGCCAGCGACACTACCATAAAGTTCCGGGGGGAGAGCAGGCTGGGGTCGGCCAGCTCCCCCAGCACCACTGTCTGGCTGCCAGTCAGGATGTCCTTGGCCAGTTCGAAACAGACATAGGTCAACCCGTTCAAGTGCCGGGGCCGGGCCGATTCGATATCCATGCTTTTTGTGCCCACAAACGGCTCCACCTGCTGCCAGAGCCTGTAATCAGCCGTCAATAAAAAAAGGGCCGCGGTAATTTTCTTCGTTGGCGTAGTCAACGAATGCGCAGATCCCTTGTGAAGCCTTATTTCCTTTTCAAACAGCACGCCGTGTGCGTCATTTCGGAAGATCATGCTTCCCACGCCCTTTCTGTTTTTTCTTTTCTATGTCCTTCTGGATGACCTTAGCCTCGGCAGGCTCCCGGTGGAAGCCTGGGAGCCGATTTCATCGAGCCGGCGGCGAGATGAACATCGTCTTCATCAAAGTTCTCGTATGCCCGATCTATGACGCTGTTTGTAAAGCCTGACACCTTGCCATTCCTCCTTATAAAAGCTTTCCAGAAATGCAAAAAGGCCCACAGGGTTTTCCTGTGAGCCTCTCAAAATATTTCTTTAGTTTTTTCTTGCCGCTGTGTTCTTTCTGTACTACGCCAGTTCAAGTCCTAAAAATTGGGGGAACGAAAGCTTGCTTTCGTTTTGGCATCACTCCCAAAACACGTCATCCCGTGACGGTCGTTCGCAACATAAGCGCGCAGCGCGTTGTTTGAGCATAAGCCTGCACAGCAGGCGTTGCTTTGCCTCCATTGAACGCCGAAAAACCGCGCCACAGCGCGGTTTTTCAGGGGTGGCATCTTTTTTGTATGCCATTCATGTGTTTACCATACAAAAAAGATGCCCGCGGCCTGTTTGACCGCAAAAAGCCAGGTTTTATGCGGGCTTGCAGCACCTTGAAAAAGTCGAAACAAAAGTATTGCAAAAAAGATGCATGTACTCAGGTCGCAACACATATAGGTCATTACTGCATGCACATAAATCTACGATTCCGCTTTAATCCAACACTGTATTCCCTTACGCTTCCCCCTCTTAGTTTTCTCCGACCTACCTTGGATCTCAACTTCTTTAAAACTGGTTATATATTTCACCTCCTCCAAACGTTTTGCCAATCTCCTATTTTCCACCGTATATTCTATCGTCACACTGTGCCTTTTGCTCCTATCTAAGAATTCTGAGTAGAGACCCCCTAAACACGAAAAACAATTATATATGTTGTCATCATCAAGAAGGTGCAAATATGCGAACATCAATTCTTCCTTTTTTAGATCGTCTATTAATTCCCATGCCGCATTGAACATAGGTGTCGTTAATTCGTACTTTGTTGTAGCTATATGTTTTGCAATTTTCTCAGTCATGAATTTCACTCCATACAGACTGAGAAGTTGCTGCCCAATTCCATGCTCCAATCTATCACTCAACAAAAGGCTTTCAAAGGTTTCTTGTGTAATAGGAATCTCTTCTAAGGCTTTTGCAAATTCTTGTTGATTGAACAGAATAAATGATACGCATAATTCCGGAAAAGCTTTCTTGATTTTTTCGTATAGAGGTACAGAAAAATTGAAATAGTTGCATTGTATGAGCGTATAAACTCGACTCTCAGATAGCGATTCTAGTGGTACAGTAAATTCATCCATTCGAACCAGCGGTATCAATTTTTCAAATGCATGTTCTTCGATATCCGACTGTAGAAATTCTCCGATAAAGTCATCATCAAGAAAATCAGTATTAGTATCCACTAGTTCCACCACATGAGTTCTAATGTACTCAAGTAATTGATTTGAAAACCCAAATTGTTCCCAATAGCGATAAATATTTTTCCAATTAAGCTTTATTCGTTCATTTTGGAAAATATAATCCCAGAGCCTATTTATTTCTTTCTTCTTCTGAGAAACAAGCCGCCCACAGCAAGACAAAATATCCTCAAAACATATTCTTTCGTGAGAAAGAACCTGTGAAAACAATTTAACATCATCAAGGGTTTGTTCGAGTAAATCTATTACATCGGCTTCAGAATCAAGAAAATCACCTTGCGTGAGAACTTGTTCCACAAATACAACTATATTACTCTTGATATAATCAAGAACGAATTCATTCGCCAGTTCGATAAGAATAGAGTATGGCTTTATATTCATGTCCTCCGATAATATGATGTTTTCATATTGTACAACCCGCTCAAGCATAGTTGGGTTAATTTCATATCGGTTTGTGCTTATTATATATTCTACTATTTCTGCTGGAACATTTTCTAGGAAGACATCATAAAAGTTAATACCGAAAGATTCAATTACCGTACAAATTCTATCTCCGTCTACTGAAGCTAAGGATTGCAAAATAGTTTTATTTGTCTCAAAAAAGGTACCTATATTATTCTTCTGGGAATCCATTTCAATTAACAAATCAATATCGACATATGTTATGAGAAGCGAGAGATAGTAAGCTTTGCGCTCATAGGGCATTATATTGTGGTTGTAGATATATGTCCACATCCCAATCCAACTTCCTGTGAGCAAAGGAATAAAGGTTTCTAGCTTTTTTGCTCTACGGATAAATCCATCAATGAATTGCCAACTTCTTTCGTCTTCATCAGCCAACTGTTTGATAAACAGGGTACGCTTTTCTTTAAATTCCTGAGAACCCAAAAGGTAGTCTAGCAAAGAGAAATTGTAGATTGCCCTTTCTTGGAATTCATAGGGCTGAAGTCTTTGAACGATTTGTGGAAGCTTAGTCAAGGGATACTCAAAGGGTAGCGGCTCCATATTTTTAACCGCCAGAACAAAATCCATGTCATCTTTTGTAATGCTGGTACCCTTAAAATAATTGATAAAGTTGGCATAGTTTTCGTCTATATACCCTCGGCGTAATAGGAAAACCAAAAACTTGTTTTTCCGGACACTTTCAGAAAGTACTTCGTCAGAACCATATTCTTGCAAAAGATTTCTAAGTGATTTGCATGCTATATTTTGGCGTTGCTGTTCCAATGCCTCAATTTGATTTTTCAAATCGTGCCTCTCTTTTGCCTCCTTCATTTGAATTCGATGAACCCTCTTAACAAAGGGCTAATAAAACGTTGAGAAGTTTTGTATAGTTTTCGAAAAATTTTCTTCCCCCATAATTGTTGTAAGAAATCGTAATCCTATGCATACT
The DNA here is from genome assembly GCA_910574995.1 of Oscillospiraceae bacterium. Classification (GTDB taxonomy): domain Bacteria; phylum Bacillota; class Clostridia; order Oscillospirales; family Acutalibacteraceae; genus Acutalibacter. The sequence continues at coordinate 206,338 of CAJTCS010000005.1, read as the reverse complement.
AGCAAGTTGATTGAAATCAAAATCATCTTGCATAATAGTGGATCCACTAAAACCCTCTATATAATAAGCTGAGCCAGTCCATCCCGTTATCTCACATAAAAACACGGCTTTTAACTCTTTAACGCTCAGGATGTATTCGTTTTCTGCCTCCCGTACAAGCTCAGATAGTCTGTCGATCTCATCTTGAATCTCATCACATTCCCTTTTAATGAAAGAAGATTTATCTCCAAAAGCCTTCTTAACTATCCCTTTTTCCGTCTGTAACTCAGCAAAATCAGATGGATATAGGTTCTTAAAAACAATGAGGGCCATCATTTTCTCATCAGATAGTTTTAGCTCCTGGCCAGTTTGAATCGTTTTCTTATAGACGATAAATTCGTTATAAATGTTCTGCAAAACGCGCATATCTGTAATGAAAGGTGAAACATCTAAAACAAAGCTTTCCGATATATTATGTGAAAATCCTTCTTCTAAATAATTTTCTAATCGGATAGTAAAAGCTTCGTCGGAGTTAGTGGAATTTATAATTGGGACAACAGGAATGATAAAGTCAAAAAATTTGGTCCTGTCTTTCTCAGAAAATATGTTATCCTTAACAGCATAAATAAATACAATTGGACTGCGTATTTTATCATAATTATTGAGGAGCGTGTTTAATTCCCGAAGATGAATGAAAATAGACGCATCATCTAATCGGTCTAAATCTTCAAAGCAGATAATGCGGTATTTCGTTACTTCAAAGAAATAAAGTATTTCATCTATATATTTATTAAAAACGGGTTCATCTGTTTTCCTGTCTTCTTCTACAGTAGCATCTATGGGGAGTGTTACCTTTTTAACTCTGTATCGAGACAATATCAGTTTATAAGCATACGAAACGCTCAATAAGAGGATTAATATTATGACGCTAAATAAGATAATCGAACTCGCTTCAGATAAACAGACAGTATCCCCGGCCTGAACGACTTTTTCTTTTGTCCATGAAAAAAAGTCATCGAAAAAGATATATGTAAAGCTTATCGCAACTATGGCTATCAGAACCAACGTAAACCATGTGCGAAGCAAGCTTACCTTGTGAAGTTTTCTATAACGACTTTGCGGGATTTTTGAATATCCAACTTTATAGAAAAGCTGTTTTAAAATTCCATGCTCAATTTCTTCTTTCCTAATAGGTATTTTTCTATTTGTCGTTTGTGTACCATTTTCACTATTATTTTCTTCAAAGCTGGCCATAGAGATTCGCAGCGCCTTTCGTCTGACCCTCCAATTGCTTTTTAAGAAAGATTCAATAATACTGCTTTTACCTGCACCATAGGGGCCTGTTAATGCTATATTTTTAATTCTTTTATTTTTGAAAGCCCAACTCAAAGCGCGGATATACTCTGCGTCATTTTGAATGCTGTCTACAGGCAATAAATCCGAATACGGGCTTCTTATTTTGTATCCTTTTATAACACTATTGCAAAATGACTTTGAGCTTTTTAGTATATTTTTTATAACCTTAATCATAAATATCTCTTGCTCCCACCATTCCAGCCTGTTTTTCCTCAAATATAACAGATTTCAGTAAAATTTTCAAGGCAAGATAGGGAAAGCCTCATGAATTTTAGAAAGGTGTATACTTGGATTTAGAGAGGGGCTGATTTCATGAATCACAAATATACACCGCAAGAGATCCAAACAGTATTAGATTTTTTGAACAATGGTAAATCTGTTGCTGAGATTGCACGTGGAACTGGCATTCCCCGAAGCACCATCTATGCCTGGATGAAGAAGAGGAGAGAACAGTCAGATGGCTAGTTGCCTACAGTGAAAGAATTTCATAACTTGAAAAATAGAGTCAAACGCCTGGAGGGCATCATAGAGATTCTCAAAAAAGCTGGATGCACTCCCAGTGACCCTTTAGAAGTCAAGTTAGACGCACTTGAATCTATGCACGGCCAGTACAGCGTCCACATGCTCTGCGTGGCTCTGGACGTACCCCGTGGCACCTTCTATAACCACATCCTGCGCAACAAGCGCACCCACACCTGGTACGCTAAGCGCCGAGAGGAATTCCGCGAAGTCATTCAACGAATATACGATGACAGCCGTCAAATTTTGGGTTCCGCAAAAATCGCCGCTGTTATGAAGGAACAGGACTACAAAATCTCGCCAGAAACTGTCCGGGAAATCATGCGGGACATGGGGCTGATCAGCATCCGTCAGGACGCAAAAGATATGTACGATAAAGAGAAACGGAGATTCAAAAACTACTTGAACCAGCAGTTCGACACCACAAGGCCGAATGAAGTGTGGGTAAGCGACGTCACTTATTTCCACCTCAACGGCAAAAAATTCTACATATGTGCTGTTCTTGATTTGTTTGCCCGCAGGGTCATTGGGTATCGGCTCGGAAAATCCAACAGTACGCAACTGGTGAAGAGCACATTCCATGCGGCATATGAAAGCCGCCGACCGACGCAGTCTTTGACGTTCCACACAGACCGTGGTGCTAATTTCACATCAAAAACTTTTTGTGACCATTTGAAATTTCTGGACATCACTCAATCTTTTTCAAGAGCCCATGTACCTTATGATAATTCTGTGATGGAATCATTCTTCTCAAATCTAAAGCGTGAGGAACTTTACCGAACAAAATACCGCTCTGAAAACGAATTCAGGACGGCAGTAGACAAATATATGACTTTTTATAACGAACAACGGCCTCATGTAAAGAACGGATACAAGACACCCGCAAAGAAAGAGCTTGATTTTTACAGCAAACAAGCGGGCTTGGAAGATACAACAAATAAGACATAGGGGTTCAGAAGTGACGTTTTTTAGGTTTTTCGTCTTGGATTTCGGCTTTTTTTGATGTGTATGTCCAATTTACAGTGCTAAAGCGGACACCTCTAAACCCGCATAAAACCTGGTAAAATGAAAACCACCTATCGTTGTCCAAACCCTGGGGGTTCAGAAGTGGATAGGTGATTCACAAAAAAGATGCCTGTAGCCTGTATCCCCTCAAAAAAGCCAGGTTTTATGCGGGTTTGGGGCACCTCGAAAAACCCAAAACAAAAGTATTGCAAAAAAGATGCCTCTTTTTGAGCGGCTCACTCAAAGCCAATGCATAATATTCTTTTGTTACAGGCGCGGGTATCATAACGGTACGATGGGCTGGCCCACTGCCGAAGGATCTTTTCCATAGGCTTCCCCTTTGCCAGCGCATCCACTTCCTGTTTTGTCCGCCCTTTTTTCTCTGCCTTGGCCACCAGCATAGGATATATTTTGGTTAGCTTCATGGCATACACGCGGTTATTTTCCATCACGACTCCTCCCGTAATGCCTCCTTAATCATTTGACGGATTGTTTCCCACGGCACGGGCTGCTCATAGGGCAGGTACAGCGCGTCTTTCTTATGCCGCAGCCCTTCCAGATCATCACGAAACCTTTCAATCACATCCGCGCCGACATACAGGCTGATCCACTGTTTGCAGGCGGAAAATTGCAGGGAACCTGTACGGCTCTGGAAAGAGGGCATACTCCACTTGATTGTTCCCTCAGAATCCGGTGCCACGGAGCGCACCAGGCCCACGAGTTCTTCCAGCCGTTTTTGATGCGCTTCATCCTGCTCTTTCACATAAGCATCCACACTCTCCGGGGCCATCCCGCAGTAATGCCCCTGATTCTGCCTCTGAAAGCTCCTGCCGCACTTCGGACAAACCCACATAGTATCACGTCCCGTCCCTTCGCGTTTTTGTACCGATTTTGCATGAATTTCAAAAAATTTAGGGCTTTTTCTTTTTTAGCTTTAACGCAATGCCCTTCTTTTCCGCACACGATTGAAGCGAGGACGACAGGAATGTAGCCTTTTCTTTAAGGGGCATTCCCTGGGTTTCTGTATCTGCCTGCCGGATGATTTCGTTCAATTCGTCGAGCTCCAAAAGGTTGACCGCGAGGCAAAACCGGGTTTTCTTCCGGCCATCGTTGTAGCGGTCCAGCAGATCGGTGAGTATTTTACCTTTCTCAACCTGCTCCGCCGTGTATTTTTCTATGCCGATCTGCTGCGCTTTTTGTAGATCCATTTTTCGCCGTTGATGTGTGATGAAAGAATCATACGCGTCCAGGCGGTCATATTTTTCACATGGGTATTCGCCGCATTGGAAGCAATATTCTATGGCTCCGTGTTCTATGGAACACCTTGCCAAAGGGCAGGTCTGGTTCCCGAATCCACAGCCCCCGCAGTGCCCGCCGAGACGCATGGTGCATAACCCGCAATTCAGTCCGCACAGCGAAAACAACGGGTTCTTTCTTGCAAACTGTTTCATGTTCTTGCACCTCAAAATTCCCGCTTTCTTTCTCAATTATAGCCGGTTATCGTAGAATGCCGCTTTTTTCGCAGCGTTGTTCCCCATGCCAGCATTTGGCGTTCTGTAAGACTGAAACCGGGCCTGCCACCGCAGATGTCACATCCAAAAGTCCTCGGCAACCTTCCAGCACATCCCGCCAAGTGGCCTCGAAATCGCCTGTATACCAAGGGTCGGCCACACTGCCGGGGCGGTTAGTGAAGTCTAAAAGGAATCGGATTTTCCTCGACCCGTCCCCGCCGCAGATGCTGCGCATATTCCGCAGGTTTGCGCTGTCCATGCCGACGAGCAAGTCGTATCTGTCATAGTCAACGCGGGTGAGCTGCCGGGCTGTTTTGCCGGAGCAATCTATGCCGTGCTCCTTCAGCTTGCGCCGGGCCGGTGGATAGACCGGGTTGCCGATTTCCTCCGTGCTGGCGGCGGCGGACTCGATGTGGAATTCGCTTTCCAGCCCGGCTTTTTTCACCAGGTCTTTCATGACAAATTCGGCCATGGGGCTGCGGCAGATGTTGCCGTGGCAGACGAACAAAATTCTTGTCATATCCTGAAACCTCTTGAAAGTATTGATATTCCGGGCCTTGCAGGTGTTTTGCGGCAGTTTCTTCTGCTCATTCTCTTGGCATATCTCGGCATAATACGGCACAGCTTTGACCCCAAAAGTAGTACAGGAAGTAGTAAATCAGAGGTATTCATTTCGTTTTACTACTCGCTGTTTGCGACCCGTTTCAGTTCCTCCTGTGCGTCCTCAAAGCCCAAATGGGTGTAGGTGTTCAGCGTGACGCCAATATCCGAGTGGCCCATGAGATATTGCAACGTCTTGGGGTTCATACCGCTCTTTGCCATGTTGGAACAAAATGTGTGCCTGCAAACGTGCGGGGTGACTTTGGGCATCTGCACCTTATAGATGCTGTTGTACTTCTGGCAGATGTGCTTGAAGTAATGCTCCCAATGAAGCGCCACCATCGGCTTGCCGTCCTTGTCCAGATACAGAAAACCACACCTGCCATCGATCATCGGCTCGGCCTTGGGCCTTGGCCGGTTAGCAATGATACGCTGGAAGCACTGGTACACATCGTCTGTCATGGGGATTTCCCGCGTCCCGCTGGAGGTTTTCGTGTCCTCGATGATATACTCCATGTTCCGCTTCCGCTGAAGCTGGTGGTTGACACTGATTTTTCGGTTCTTCATATCCAGGTCAGCCAGCGTCAGGCCTACAAACTCCGAGATACGAAGTCCCGTCTTGAACAGAATATAGATGCCGTCATAGTACCGGGAAAAGTGCTTGTCACCCTTTACAAATTCCAGAAATGCCCGTTCCTGTTTTCTTGTAATCGCTTCCCTTGTCACACTGTCGTTAACAACGACGGTGGCAAGCTGAAACTCAAACGGATTTTTGCGTATCAAATCATCGTCCACGGCCATCTGAAACGCGGGTCGGACAACGCCCCGAATGGAGTGGATGGAACTGTACCCTCTGCCGTCCTGCTGTAACTTGATAAGCCAGCACTTGGCGTCGGACAGCTTCACCCGGTCAATGCGCTGTCTGCCGAAGTCCTCTTTCTTGATGATATTGAGGACAAAGTTATAATTGGCCTCGGTGTTGTGCCGGACGCCGGTTTTCTGTGAGAGGTACTTTTTTACCAAATCCAGAACGGTCATTTCTCCGCCGCGGGGAATAATTGCATCTTCAATGTCCCGCCGGATTTGCTTCTCCTTTTCCCGCAGGGAAAGCCCGTCACGTTTGCCCTGGGGTGTGCTGTCCGTGGCTTCCAGCTTCCAACTGTAAACAAATTGTGGCTTGCCGGTGGCATCAATGTATTTGTACGCATATCGTCCGTCTTTGCGTTGGCTCTCTCCGCTGCGAAGAATGCGGTTCTTGCTGTCACGTCGCTTTTCGCTCACGTCTATGCTCCTTTCTGTGAAAAGAGCCTCGGCACGATATGGTCATATTATACCATAGCCGAGGCTCATTTTCCATATCAATCCGACCGCTTTCTTAAAACTTTCCGCAAGGTGCGGTGCTTAAATCGACGACAGCTTATCCAAAAACTGCTCAAACCGCTGGCGTTTGATTAGGATTTTTACGCCGTTCTGAATGACAAAGCCGGCGTCCAGGTTGCTGTTTACCAGCTTTCGCAGTTTCTTTTCTCCAATTCCGAAATAGCGGGAGGCTTCCTCAATGGTGAGGCAGAATTTGTCCTTTACCGAAATGCCGATTTCCTCGGCCATAGTTCACCAGCCTTTCTTTGAAATGCCCAGGTCCACAGGCGGGAGGAACAGGGAAAGGGTAAGCTGCCCCCCCAACCGGGGCCGGTTATCAGTTCATGCCGAGAATGGCGCGGATGAGTTTGTTTTCCAGACGGCTTTTCATGTACTCGTCCAGGCAGGCGTGGGGACAGCCGTTTTCGTCGTAGACCGTCCGGGTACAGAGCTTGTTTATGTAGCCCTCGTAGTAGCGTAAGACCTGTTCCACGGCATCGGCATCCCCGGCGCGGGCCGCATCGCTCACCGCCAGCGGCAGCAGTTCACGGCCTTTGTAATTACGGTGCTTCATGGCGCTAACCTCCTTTCCTCGCTGTCAGTTTCGTCCGCAGGACATTCAGCGATTTTGTTCTGCGCCGCTGGACGGCACTCCGGGACAAGCCAAGGGCCTCGCCGATCTCGCTGTCCGTCAAATCCAGAACCAAGCGCAAAATCAAAATACTTTGCTCCTGCTCCGGCAGACTGGCAAAGGCGTCGGCCACCCGTTCATTGCTGATCGGCAGGTCATAGCCGCAGTACGAGAATACATAGCTGTCGCTGGGGTAATCGTCCGCCGAACACAGCTTGTCCATCGCCGTTTGGGGCAGACGCTCCAAGGACATTTCCCGGTTAGCCCGCCGCTTCATTTCCCGGATGTAGTCGATTGCCTCATGCTTCAAAACGGTCTTGCAAAAGGCGTCAAACCTGCACCGTTCGCCATAGTCGCGGGGGTTGGTTTCCATCTTCTCACCCCCTTTCCGTTGGGGATGGCGGTGGTACTTTCCCTTTCCGCTAACAGAGCGTTCAGCGGCACAGGTTTTGCGCGCAAAACCGCTTTCCGCAGAGATAAAAGTGAAGAAAAATTTTCGGGCCGCAGAAAACGACAAAAATCGCCCGGCAGGTCAGAAACCCGCCGGGCAAAAGATAAACAATAATGTATAGAACCCACACTGTATAGTACATACTCGTGACCGCAATAATCCACGGTGGAGGCCGGGATTTTTTTGACAACTGCGCTCCTGACTGTCTATAGTGAAATACCCACATAGCGGCTGCCTCCTAAAGCCGCCAAAATCACAGCGGCGGCACTTTTTACCAAAGTACCGCCGCCATGTGGAACCTATATAAAGCCAATGTGGAGCCTGTGTGAAACGGGAATTTTTTTACTCCCTCGGTGTGACTACAATGCCGTCCGCATTGTCCGGGTCGCGGAAACTGTAGGTAAAGCCGTCAGGTAAAGTTACATCGTCGGAGTTGTCCTCAGTGTCCAATCCCAGTTCGGTGTCAATCTCAATATCTGCATCATCAATTTCCACGGAGTTCCCTAAATTCGTGTCCTGCTCGTCGTTGCCTTTCTGATTAGTACAGCCGGTGAACAGCGAGAAGCAGACCAGAACACAGGCCAAAATCATCATAATTTTTTTCATTACATTTCCCTCTCTTTCAAATGTCCCCGTTTGATTTCCAGCACCACATCCGCCTGCTTTGCCACCTCGCCAGAGTGGGTCACGACCACCACGCACTTCCCGAACGCATGGGCGCTCTCTTTCAAAATTGCCGTGATTTCCTCGGCGGTGTCGGCGTCCAGGTTCCCGGTCGGCTCGTCCGCCAGAATGACCGGGGCATCGGAGGCCAGCGCCCGCGCAATCGCCACCCGCTGCTGCTGTCCGCCGGACAGTTTCAGCACATTTCGGGTGATCTCGTCCTGCTCCAGCCCCAACCGCTCCAAAATAGGGGTGGCGTCCAGCTTGGCAGTAAGCCGCACATTTTCAACGGGCGTCATGTAGTCGATCAGATTATAGCTTTGGAAAATCAGCGAGATATGGTTCCTGCGGTGGTGTTCCAGACCTTTTTCCGTAATATCCTCGCCGTCAAACAGGACGCCGCCCTGCGTCGGCACATCCAGCCCGCCCAGCAGGGACAGCAGCGTGGTCTTACCCGACCCGGACGGGCCGAGGATGGCGTACATTTTCCCGGTTTCCAGTTCTGCGCTGACGTTCTGTAAAACCGCCTTGCCCTTTTCGTAGGCGTAAGAAACATTTTTCAATTCCAGTATAGGCATGATAGTCCCTCCTTCAGCTCATTTTTGACAGGATTTCACGGGGTTTCAGCCGCATGACCGTGATGGACGATGCGCTGACCGCCACAATGACGATGGCAAGGCCGATCAGATAAAGCTGGGCCAAATTATCCAGCCCAACGGACACCTGAATGCCGTTCTCCGTAGGCAGGGGCTTTTGAAGCAGATTATCCGCACCCACATCAACCGCAGCGGCGGCAGATACAACGTCGTTATCGTCCTCTGGCTCGGTCTGCATACTCTGCTCCAACAGGTGGTTGCCTATCTGCCCTGCTATGGCGTTGCTGGTGAAGTAGGACAGGCCAAATGCGAGGACGGCAATCAGCAGCACTTCTATCAGGTATTGACCGATGATGGCTGATTTTCTGATGCCTACGGACAGGAACACGCCGATCTCATGGATGCGGGTCTTTGTCCAGAGGGTCAAAATCAGGGCCAAAATGATGGCACTGACAACGATGATCACCACCAGCAGGGTCACGACCAATTCATTCAGCGTAGCCAGCGGAGCGGCGGCGTTTTCATAAGTTTCATTGTCCACTTCCACAGTGAAGGCTTTCCAGTCGATACCCGGCAGGGCCTTGACATCGGCCACCACCCGCGCCATATCCTGCGGGTCGGCTATGGTGACATGGAGAGCGGAAAAGCCGTAGTTGATCTCTCCGCCGTCCAATTCCTTTGAGGTCTGCAAATCCACAAATACCCGGTTCTGGATTTTATCGTAGGTAGTGACAGTTTCCCCAAATTGCTCCACCGCGTTCGGGGTAAACAGTCCAATAATTTGTACCCTGATTTCCGGCCCGGTAAAGCCCTGATCTTCCACGCTGTAACTGTGGGCGATGAGGTAGTCACCGATTTTCAGCTCGTTCCGCTCCGCCAAGTCCTGGCTGATGATCGCTACATGGGTATCATCGGTGGAGATATGCCGCCCCTCTGCCATCGTCAGTGTGCTGGTGGTGAAAAGTTCATCATCTTTCGTGTTGCAGACGCCCAGGGCCTTTGTATATCCCTGATATTTTGCGTCGGTTGAGATTGTCCCGGGAAACAGGGAAAGCCCATCAAACGGCAAAAGATTGTCCTGCCTTGCGCTGCAATACTTTACGCCGGGAACGCCTTTGATGGCGGCAATGTTCTCCGGGGTAAATTGTACGGTAGAATACATGAGGAAGCTGCTTGATGTTTTGCCGGTTTCCTCGTCCACTTCATCTTTGACGGGTTCTTTCACTACATAGGGGCTGTTGCTCCAATCCACGAAAACGTCAAATTTGCCGCCCAAGCTCTGCCGCAGGTCAAGCTGCGCGGCTTCCGACGCTTTCCAGATGGAGAGGCACGTCAGGACAAAGGTTGCCATAATCAGCAGGATGGCGAACAGGAGAAGTGTTTTCCCCCGTTTTCGCGTGACGTATAGAAACGCCCTTTTGAAAATGCTCATAGTCGATACCTCCATATCGTTGTGCTGTTCTTCTGAACGCACCCGTAGAATAGCACCCCAATGTGGAATGGATATGAAACGTATATGGAATTATGGTAGAAATGAAAAACTCCCCAGTCGGGGAGTTTTTCGCATTTATAAATGAATTGTGAAACACATCCCAGTCGGGGACTTCATCGGCTTAAAAGAATAGGGAATGTCCATAGAGGTCAAAAGTGTATCCACGATATAGAGGCCCAGACCGTTGCCCCCGCTTTCACGGCTCCGTGAGAAGTCTGGACGATAGAACGGTTCAAACAGACGGCGGATTTCATCGTCAAGGATAGGCTTGCACTCGTTTTCGACCACAAGGCTGCGCCCCTCCATATAGACGGAAACATTTTTCCCGGCCTCTGTATAAGCGACAGCATTTGCGAGGATATTAGACACCGCTTTACTGAACGGGCCAACAGGCAGCACAGCGGAAAACTGCTCCGGCAAGTCAAGAGAGAATGTAATTTGATGTGCCGCCGCAATCAGTTGGTAGGGTTCACATAGTTCCGCCAGCAGTTCAGACACATCAATCTGCTTTGGCGGTTCAGTGGCCAAATTCAGTTTGGAGGTTTCCAAAATCTCATGTATCATCCCGGAAAGCTGCTCGACCATTTCTTTGCACTCCGGGAGATAGGTAGCATAGTCCTGATATTTTCCCACGCCTAAAATCATGTTTTCCAGTGTGGCGTTCAATGCGGTCACAGGTGTTTTCAGTTCATGGGACGCCGCCCGCAGGAAGTCCACCTTGGCCCGCTCCATATCACGCACAGCGTCTTTTTCCCGTTCTAAATGTTCAATGGTAGACAGCAGATTAGAGTACAGATCATTGACGTTCTGCGCCAGTGTACCAATTTCATCCTTGGTATGAATAAAGCAGTTTGCTCCGTGGTCTAATTTCATCATCTGCTCGGTTGACGCAGAAATCTTCTTGATAGGGTCGGCAATCGCTTTGGAAAACAGGAGGGAACAGACAACGGAAATCAGCAGGGAACAGATTAACGAGATAGGCAGGGCTTTTTCTACTGCCTCGGTCACAAACTGCTCCTGCCGGATGCTGACAACAACATCATCTTGGGTACTCAATGCAAGCTGCATCTGTGGGGCAAGCAGATAGATCAGCCCATGCGTGACAACAACGACAAATAACATGATGCTCATGGTATAGAGAAATATCTTCGGAAACAATTTTAAGCGTTTCATGGCTGCACCTCATATTTATAGCCGATACCCTTGACTGTTACGATACAGTCAAGCCGCAGTTTCTTCCGCAGATTTTTGATATAAGTGTCCACGGTTCGGTCGATGATCGGATAGTCAGCGCCCCACAGTTCGTCCAAAATCTGCGAACGGGTCAGTACCAGCCCCCTATGCTCCACCAGCAGCCGGAGCAGATCAATTTCTTTGGGCATGATGTCAATTTTCCCGGCGCTGTCGCTGGCGGTGTAGCCGGAGAAATCAACGGTCACGTCGCCAAAGGTTATAGTTTGAGGTAACGGGGCCTGCCCGCTCCGCCGAAGGAGGGCAGTGATCCGTTTCCCCAGCAGCACCATGGAGAAGGGCTTTGTCATATAATCGTCGGCCTGCTCGTCAAAACTCATGACTTGGGTATACTCGTCCTCAATGGCCGTAAGCATCAAAACGGGCGTTGTGCTTGTCCGGCGTATCTCATGCAGAATGGACAGGCCGCTGATATGGGGCAGCATAATGTCCAGCACAACAAGGTCGATGCTGTTCTCACGTAAAAGCTGTAACGCCTCCCCGCCGTCATAAGCCGGGATAACTTTGTGGCCTGCGGGCTTTAGGTATTCACAAATCGCATCGTTGGTCTTGCGGTCATCCTCAACAATCAGTAGCGTTGCCATCGTAGTTCCCCCTTTTCAGGGTAGTATAGCACCGGAATGTGGAATGGGTATGAAATGACAGTAAATTTTTGAGTTTTAGGGTTTACGGTATGGAGGGAACGCTATCGTAGCAAGCATAGGGAGTGTGGCCACACTCCCGAAAAACGGCCAAACCCGGCCCCTGTCGGGCCGTGTCCGTTTTGCTTGTTGGGATAGTCCCAAACCCTTATGCAGAACGGAAGTAATACATGGTGAGCAATGCTAATACAAGAGCAGTTGATCTTGGAACATCACGTCCTTATCAAGGTTGCATTTTAAGAAATATACAATATAGGCAAAACAATAGGAACGCAAGGAGCTATATCATGCCCCCTGCGCCCCGATTGCTTTCGACCTGGGCTATTTTTATGCCCATTCACGATTTATGGATAACAGGTACGAGTATGGATTTTCTCGCAAAAAACGCTCTTTATCTACATTATATGAAACAGCAGATGCTATAACAGATACCCCCATTCCAGCAAAAAGAGCTTGCTCTACAGGAAGTCCTAAAAGGGCCATTGGTACGCCTGTTGCACTGGCCGAGAGCAGGGACACTTTAAGACAAGTTTCTGTAAACCACTTAATCCTTGAACCTTTGAGGGCCGCCTTAAAGTCATTCAGCGCAGGCAAAAATTCATTATTGTACAAATCTCTTATCTCTTGTTGTAATATAGCAATAGGCTTATCCACAGCAAAATTTTGTGTAAGTTTAGCAAGTTGCGTTCGGAATCGCCCTAATTCATCTGCGTGATGTTCCTTAAAAGAAACTATATCTGTTAAAGTAGTATCTGGAGAAATTGATAGTCCACTTATGATAAAGTTAAGCAACATACCTTGCTCTAACTGATGATCTCTTGGCCGCCTATGACGAAAATAATCATTTGACTGGATTATTGTTTGGTTACCATATTTCACAGTATTCCCTATATTAAAGCACGGAATATCATCAGTAACCATGCCCAAGGAATGATCTTCACATAACTTATTAGCCAAAACAATCATATAAATATAGGCAAATTCTTGTTCAAAATAGTAAACTTCGTGATCGCCAAGATGTTGTCCAAATTCCCGTATTTCATTTCGGATTAGCCAAGATATTTTATCTCGATATATGCCATTCATAGTAGTATGTTCTAAATAATTCCTAACCCTGTGTGACATTTTACTGCTCCAAATGCCGCCAAATCTAGTAGCCTGTGGCGAATAGATTACTTCTGCAAACTCTGGAGAATGCAATAAATCCAATATATCTTTTTCAATTCCAATCACAGATTTGTCATCGGAATTGACATAAAGAGGACGCAAAAACCCAATGTCAGAAAGGTATTGCGTATCGCGCACTTTATATGGATTACGAAGGGATTCCGGGACAATAGTTGAAATAGAGTCCCAAAAAAGAATCGCAGTTTTTAACCAATCTGTATTCTGAATGTCAATAGTTGGATAATATAAGGCATTTGAAAATGCAGGCCGCATAACGATTGCCCCCCTTAATTTTATAGTTATTATACTCTGCTTTGACAAAAAAGTAAAGTAATTCCAAAATTTTGTATCGGTTCTGCAGTTTTGTCACTGATACCTATTCCTCTCGAAAATAGGGAAGCCATTTCTATATAGATACCTCTCAAATCAGCCCACTAGCCTACGCATTTAGGGCTTATTCAGCGCCCTATTTTCAAGGCTTCCAAGCGGCGGTCACACAGAGGGCAATACGATTTGACCTGCACCCTCAAAAACGAGGTTCTAAATGCGTAGAGATGGGCGCAAAAAAGTCAGGGCGGGAGGCCGATACTCCGGCGCTCCTGTCTTGGCTTCTGTTGAATTGTGAAACTGTGCTGTCACGCAAGAGGCCCTGCGGCCCTCTTGCGGCACCCGCAGAAACCGTACACCCGCTTCGCGTCTGTACGGTTTCTGCGGGTCAGATAACAGCCATGATAACCCCTGCTGATATTTGACCTCTCTGCTTCTCCCTTCCGTTCCATTCCCTTCTGGCGGCTTTGCCGCCCGTTCCTCAACGGGAAGGGTAGGGGAAAGGATAGGAAAGGAATGGGTAATTGATAAATCTTTACTTGATTTTGTCTTTAGTTACTTATATCTTTATTTTATTGCGTTGGATTTTCCGACGTCGGTTTTCCGTTGTCGGATTATCCGACAACGGAAATGCCAACAACGGCAAAAAGGGCAAGGCACGTCTATTTGCGCCTTGCCCTTTATCGTCCATATCGTGCCGAGGCGGGTGTTATCGTTCTGACCTCAAAAGTAGTAAACAGGTAGTATATTTGCGGGGGTATCTGCTGAAAGTCCAGATATATCAACCATTTTCAAGGGCAGGATGTGTACTGCCGTGGCAGACGAACAAAATATGAAACATGATTTTCTCCCCTCTACGGTTATCCAATAGCTCTGCACACCCTTCCGCAAATATCACATTGTCAGGGTTGGGCCTTCCCGCAAATCTTCAAGGTCATTTTCCAAAGAAGGGCTAGGGCATTGCTCCTGTTTCAAAGACATCCCATGCCCTAGTCCCTCGAGATAATCCCCCACATTTGCATATTCCACACCCTCCGCCGTGACGAGCGATTGTCCCTGATATAGCACACAGCGGCGGACAATTTCCCCGAACCGTTTTTCAGTCAGCAACAGATTTTCTTCATTTATCAGATGCCTGCGCTGCTCGGGGATATTTTTTTCGCTGTGCTTGACTTCAAACACGGCGCAGTAATTTTTCCGCTTGTCATAGACCACCATGTCAAACTCGCCCGCGGCAAATTGCAGCTTAAACACATTTTGCTCCGGGCCTGCGACTTTCATGGTTTCCAGCAGGACGATATCCTCCAGCATACGCCCCCGCACTTTCTGCAGGATGCGCTGTGCTGCCAGCTCCTTCTCCCGTTCGCTGAAGGTTTGGAATGTCCTGTCCTGCACAAGCGAGTAAACCAGCGCCTGTGCCTGGCAGTACCGCAGCCCCGGCTGGGTAATGAGGATATGCTCCAGCGGGGCGCTGCCGGTGGTAGTCTCTATGGGACAGTTGACAATGAGGTCGAGGGCTTGCAGGTACTCTTTGATCTCCTGCACATGGGCTTCTGTGAGCCCAATGCGCTGTTCTTCCTGATTGCGGATTTCTAATATCCCCTTGAGCCGCTCTGTCACGGAGGAAACGTCAATGGAGTCCAGAATGTCTGTACGCTTTTCCGGGTCGCGCTCCCTGCGGAGGTTTTGCGCCGCCAAGCCCAAGTCGTGGGATTTGAAGGGGCTTGTCAGCACGTCCAGCACGAAGCGGTGGTTCATGTCCTCTATGACACGGTTGATGGCGCTGGTCAGCTCCCCCGCGTCATAAAGCTCTCTAAGATGACGGAAATGCCCGCCATCCTCATAGCAGGAGAGGGAGTGCTGGATATTCCGGCAGATGGCGGTGTCGATATACTTGCGCGTGCTTTCGTCATCCCGGAAGGACGCTTCCTCCGCATCGAGGCCCCTGGTGGAAAAATCCAGCTCCCCGGCCCGCAATGTCCCTCCGTAGCGGATATATTCATCGACGCTGTCCCGGTGCAGGAGCCGGCAAAATTCCCGGTAGGGGATGAAGGTGGTATGGAGCGTCACGGCGCGGTCGTATAATTCTTCCCGCTCCGCTAGCCAGAACCCCAGGGAATCTGTACCGGAAAGCACCAGCTTCATGCCAGAACTTGCATATACATCGGAGAAGAGGGCGGCGGAATCTACAAAATCTTTCATGAGGGTGGCTTCATCCAGAAAAACATAAAGAAAGCCTTGTTCCTGGAGGGCCTTGATGTCCCGGTTGACAGAAGCCATGGTATCCGTGCGCTTTGCTTTGATATAAGCAGCCTTTTGCCGCTGTTCCTCTGTCATGTTTAGGATCGCCTGGCGGAGCAGGGTGGTTTTCCCCGTCCGGCGCAGCCCATAAAGGAGGCACACCCTGTCCCTTCCCCCGCCGTACAGGTATTGCTCCAGCTTGGCATAGCAGTCGCGTTTTTCCCAGCCATCCACGCCTTTTGCAAATTCCAAAAGTGCGCTTCCGGTTATCACATTTGTTTCAAATTCCACGCCGGGCACCTCCTGTCTCTGACGGCTATATTTTGCATGGATTATCTTGCTTTGTAGTATCTTTAGTATACCACATCCGGGTGGGGAAGTCGAGGGGAATGTGGAATCAGCCCATCTGCATCCCGCTATCGCTCTGCTCTACTTCGTCTTCTGAAGGCCCCTCATCGTTCACGGGCTGAATACACTCTAAACGCTATTTGTCCTTGGAATTAATGAAGCAAAAGGAACAGGCTGCAAAGGCGTATTATGCGGCCCTGGAGGAGCAATATGACCAACAGCGCATGGTAGTGCTCCCGGGCCTTCACGTAGCCGCTATCTATTTTGCGGCTTTTGGGTGTACCAACGTCGAATTCCATCTTGCAGCGCTCCATAAAGCTGTCCAGCTTATCTAGATAGATGTTTGCCAGGATAGGGCTTATCCCGCTTCCTTGGGGCGTTCCCGAAAAGGTCTGATGGCGCTGCCACTGTTCCATATACCCCGTGCGGAGGAACTTCCATATCAGGCCGATGAAGTATTCGTCCTGGATGCGCTCCCGCAGGATACTTATCATGACGTGGTGGTCAAAGCTGTCAAAGCAGGCTTTGATGTCACCCTCGATGAACCAGTTTGCGCCCTTAAAGTTGATGTCTATGTGCTTGAGCGCGGTATGGCAGCCCCGTTTGGGCCGAAACCCATGGGAGTTGGGAGAAAAGTTTGGCTCATAGATACTTTCCAGCAGCATACGGACAACCTCCTGCACCAGCTTGTCATTGGCAGAGGGGATACCCAGAGGACGCATTTTCCCGTTCTTTTTCTGGATATACTTATGCCCGCCAGTCCAGAGCAGTCAAAGGTAAAGGTGACTTCAACCGTTCCATTTTCCTTTTCTGCCGTAAACTCAGCAGAGGAAGTGATTTCCTTCCCGTCCACCAGCAGTTTTTCATTGGTAGACTTGTCCATCAAAACGCCCTTGACATTGTAGGTTTTGCCGATAGTAAGGCCGGTGTACTCCACAGTGTCCACGATGGTCACTTCGCCCAGCGGGTCGGTAATCTTATTGCCGTCGATGGTGGCTGTGGTCTGGATGTCCGGCTTGCCAAAATCAATGGTCTGCCCTTCATCGTCAATGTCGGTGTGAGCAGCCAGCTCCAGGCCGTCCCTATACAAGCTTTCAAACACCACAACCGATTTCCCAGCCAGACCGGAAGCATCGAAGGTAAAGGGGATGTCGATGCTACCTTCGGTTTTGGAAGCTATAAAGGTAGCTTCTGCGTTAACTTCCTTGCCGTCTACCAGAAACTTTTCCCCCGTCGATTTGTCCATCAAAACGCCCTTGATATTGTACTCTTTGCCAGGGGTAAGGCCAATGTCTGTGAAGTTGTAGACCAGGCAAGAATGCATCGCGCCGTAGTCCTCCGGGCTTACCTGCATCCCCAGCCGCAGCAGTTCGGAGGGCAGCGATTCCAGGGTATTCTGGTAACAGGAATCTATGATGCACTCTGCAAGGTCTCCTGCACGGACGCCCTTTTTACAAGCCCACAGGCGAACTCTATATCCTCGTAGCCTACAGCCTGTAAAAGCAGTCTGGCAGGGACGGCCGCTGCCTGCTGCGGGGTGCAGCGGCCTATGATTTTCCTGGCCATGTGGGGGTAATCGTCATAGGCGTACACCGCGATATCACCGAAAAAATGACCCGGCAGGTCTTCCACATGGCTCTGGGCCTGTTCTATCAGGAACATGACCTTTTCGGGGTCAGCTGTGTCCACGGCTCTGCGGAAGGCTGTTCGATAGGGTTCCAGTGGGAAGGCGGGATATTTTCCCAGCGTCATGACGGTCATCCTGTAGCCCGCTTCACCGGGGATGCCAACCCCATTGCAAAGCAGCTCCGCAGGGGTCATAGTGCTGTTTGCATCTTCCAGTTCGGCTGCTATTGGGGGCAGGGGTTGATAGATGTGGCTGTCATGGTTAAAAACCTTGATGATGGCAGCGGAGATCCGGGCCGCCGCGCCCAGGTCATTTTCTTTGACGGTAATATCCTCAAGGAAAAAATCGTCCTTATATGTTTTCTCTTCCTCGTCCAGCCAGCGAAGGGACACTTCTACACACAGGTCTCCCTGCACATTGTACCCTATGGCGCTGAAAATTCTGGCGCCCTTGGGGACTTCCCGGCCATTTTCCCAGTCCCCGGCGATTTGCGGATCTACTATTGGAAGATCTTCCATCCGATCCAGATAGTACCGCACTTCCTCGCACACCCCCTGGGCTGTGGGCTGGCCCGCGTACTTTATCCTCTGGGGGTCTGATCCCATCCTGTTCATTTGCGCTCCTTCCATTTTCAACTAAGCGGGGCCTTCGCCACCACCGTCTATTGTTCATAACTGCATGGTAGGGCCGGTGTCCTGGGACTGCTCCTGCTCGATTACCGAAAAAGAATCCAAGTCTGGGAAGAGCGAAAGCGACCGCCCGTTGTCCCACTTCATGAGGAGGGAAGGTTGGTCATCTACCCCCACCACTGTCCCGCATAGGCCAGGGTATATCCCCGGCTCGTCATTGCACAGCCCTTGCAGCTGGATGCGAGTGCCTGCCGGGTACTGTTCCCCCACTCTTTCAACCTTGTGTCTGTCAAAATTCATCTTCGCTACCTCCTTCCGCATGGCGGGGCCTCATAGTTATCTGATTCGCGGCACTGAGCCCGTAAGCCCGGATGAACATGGCCAGCGACACTACCATAAAGTTCCGGGGGGAGAGCAGGCTGGGGTCGGCCAGTTCCCCCAGCACCACTGTCTGGCTGCCAGTCAGGATGTCCCTGGCCAGTTCGAAACAGACATAGGTCAACCCGTTCAAGTGCCGGGGCCGGGCCGATTCGATATCCATGCTTTTCGTGCCCACAAACGGCTCCACCTGCTGCCAGAGCCGGTAGTCCGCTGTCAATAAAAAAGGGCCGCGGTAATTTTCTTCGTTGGCGTAGCCAACGAATGCGCAGATCCCTTGTGAAGCCTTATTTCCTTTTCAAACAGCACGCCGTGTGCGTCATTTCGGAAGATCATGCTTCCCACGCCCTTTCTGTTTTTTCTTTTCTATGTCCTTCTGGATGACCTTAGCCTCGGCAGGCTCCCGGTGGAAGCCTGGGATCCAATTTCATCGAGCCAACGGCGAGATGAACATCGTCTTCATCAAAGTTCTCGTATGACTATGCCCGATCGTTGTTTGTAAAGCCTGACACCTTGCCATTCCTCCTTATAAAAGCTTTCCAGAAATACAAAAAGGCCCACAGGGTTTTCCTGTGAGCCTCTCAAAAGATTTCTTTAGTTTTTTCTTGCCGCTGTGTTTTTTTCTGTACTACGCCAGTTCAAGTCCTAAAAATCGGGGGAACGAAAGCTTGCTTTCGTTTTGGCATCACTCCCAAAACACGTCATCCCGTGACGGTCGTTTTTTGGCCTCTTGAACGCCAAAAAACCGCGCCACAGCGCGGTTTTTCAGAGGTGGCATCTTTTTTGTATGCCATTCATGGTCCGAGTGGCGAGACTTGAACTCACGGCCTCTTGACCCCCAGTCAAGCGCGCTACCAACTGCGCCACACCCGGACAACGTAGACTATTATAGCCTATTGTTTTGGAAAAAGCAAGATGTTTTTGCAAATTTTTTTGCTTTTTTTGCAGAAAATTTGAAAAGGCCCCCTGCCGCCCGGCGCGCCGCTTTCCAAAGGGTTTGCAAAAAGCCCGGCGGGCGTGTATAATAGGGAAAAGGCGCGGGGCGCGCCTGGAAAAAACGGCCCTTGGGGCCCATGGGGGGACGGTATCATGCCAGAGATCAGCGTGGTGGTGCCAGTGTACAATGTGGAAGGGTACGTGGAAAAATGCCTGCGTTCCATTTTTGCCCAGACCTTTCCCGACTTTGAGGTGCTGGCTGTAGACGACGGTTCTACCGACGGCAGCGGGGAGATCTGCGACCGGCTGGCCGGGGAAGAGGGCCGCCTGCGGGTGATACACCAGGAAAACCAGGGCCTGGGCGGGGCCCGGAACACGGGGATCCAGGCGGCGGCGGGGGAATGGCTGCTGCTGGTGGACAGCGACGACTGGCTGGAGCCCCAGGCGCTGGAAAAGGCCCTGTCGGCGGCCAAAGCCCAGCGGGCCGACATGGTTATGTTCGCTTTCCAAACGGTGGACGAGGAGGGGAACACGCTGGGACGCTTCTTAGAGGACGTGCCCCTGGACGAGCCCCTTTCCCCAGAGGCCCGCCGGGATGTGCTGCTGACGGCCCCCTGCGCCTGGAACAAGCTGTATAAGGCTAGGCTTTTCCGGGATACGGGCGTGCTTTACCCGCCCCGGGTGTGGTACGAGGACGTGCGCACAAGCCCAAAACTGATGGCGGCCAGCCAGCGGCTGGTTTTTCTGGGCTATGTGGGGTATAACTATTTACAACGGGCAGGGTCCATTATGTCCAGCATCAACCTGGAGCGGAACCTGGAGATCCTAGAGGCCTTTGACGACCTGCTGGGTTATTTCCGGGGAAAAGGCCTGTTGGAGGCCTACCGGGACGAGCTGTGCTACCTGACCCTATACCATGTTTATTTCACGGCCTCGGTGCGGGTGGCGCGCCTGGACAGCAAAAGCCCGCTTCTGGGCCGGTTTGCCGCCTATATACAGCGCGAATTCCCGGATTATCGTAAAAACAGGTACCTGGGCAGGCTAAGCCGGAAGCAGCGGCTGCTGTGGCGGCTGCTGGAAAAGAAGCGGTACGGGCTCATCGCCCTGCTGTTCAAGCTGAAGGGCTGAGGAGGGGCGCGTATGGGTTTGCGGGAAAAATGGCGGGGCCGCACCCGCCACAGCCTGGTGGAAAACACCGTTATGCTGTACATTCTGCAGTTTTCCACCATGCTGCTCAGCTTTTTTACCCAGGGCTACCAGACCCGGGTGCTGGGCATGGACAAGATCGGCGTACTGGGCGCGGCGGCCTATGCCACCAATTTTTTCCAGATGCTTATCGATTTCGGATTTATCCTCTCGGCCACGGCAAAGATATCCCTGCACCGGGACGACAAGGCGCTGCTTTCCCGGATACTTTCCCGGGTGGTGGCGGCAAAGGCGCTGTTTATGGCGCTTTCCCTGGGCATCCTGCTTTTGTTCCTGGCGCCTGGCCTTACCGGGGAAGGGGAGTTTTTAACATACCTGTTCTACCTGCTCTCCGTGTGCATGGGTTCCTTGCTGCCAGACTTTATGTACCGGGGCCTGGAGCAGATGGCCACCATCACCGTGCGGGCGGTGGGCATCAAGATCTTTGCCACTATCATGATTTTTGTGTTCATCAAGCAGCCCGGCGATTATTACATGGTCCCCCTGTTTACGGCCCTGGGCAACTGCGGGGCCCTGGCGTTTGTATATTGGCACCTGTTCACCAGGATAGGCGTGGGCTTTGCCCGGGTTTCCCTGGGGGAAGTCTTCCGGGAGATCAAGGATTCCTCCCAGTTCTTCCTGTCCAAGGTGGCCGGCTCCATCAACACCAGCCTTAGCGGCGTGCTGCTGCGGGCTGTGGCCGGTGACGCCGCCACAGGCGTTTACACCAACGCGGACAAGGTCATCGGCGTGGCCCGGGCGGGCATGTCGCCCATTGCGGACAGCCTGTACCCCCACATGATGAAGCACCGGAACTTCTCCATCATCAAAAAAGCCCTGCTGTTTATATACCCGGTCATCCTGCTGGGATGCGCGGTGGTGTTCGCGTTTGCAGAGCCCCTGCTGGTCGTCTGGCTGGGGCCCGAAGGGAAAGACGTGGCCCTGCCTTTGCGGTTGATGATCCCGGCGGCGGCGTTCACGTTCCCCAGCTATGTGCTGGGGCATCCCACCCTGGGGGCCATGGGGCTGATGAAATATGCCAACCTCTCGGTGGCTTTTGGCACGGGGGTGTACCTGCTGGGCATTGCCGCCGCGCATTTCACTGTGGGCGTGGGGCTTGTCAGCCTTAGCGTGCTGGCCAGCGTGACCGAGTTTGCCATCCTGCTGTTCCGCGTCGTGGTCATTGTGCACAACCGCAAGCTCTTCCATGATGGCCCGGCTGGCTGATATATAGTATATACGCGCCTTTTTGCCACAACCAGTGGGGGATTCGGCAAGAACACCCGGGAAATTTTTGCTTTTTCGCCCCTTTTCTGGTATAATAGCCGCAACGCGGTTGGGGCGGGGCCCCGGCCGGACGAAGCCGTGAAGACGCATTGGAGTGTTTTGCCATGCATACGATAAAAAAGATGAAGCGCACGATGGTGTTCGTGTTGAAGATGGCGCTGTTCGCGTCGCTGTTCGGGATCTTTTTCGGGATCTTTGGCATCCATAACCCGTGGTTGTGGAACCTGTCGCGTACCACGGGCGTCACCATGGTGACGTTTGCCGTGCTGGGCGTGGCGTTGATGTCCGTATACGGGGGCTATGCGGTGGGCACCCAGAAAAGCAAGCCCATCGTCCACTCGATGGCCCTGGCCACCATTATAACCGACCTGGTGACCCATTTGCAGCTGTCCATCATGAACACCAGCCAGTTCAACAACGACCATTTTGTGTATGAAACGCCCCATCTGCTTGTGCTGGTGATGGTGCTGCAGGTGCTGGCCATCGTCCTTTTCGCCTATTTGGGGAATTTCCTCTACTTCTCCCTCGAACCCCCGGAGAAGTGCTGCGTCATCTCCTCCTCCCGGGAAAGCCTGGGGCGGATCATACCGAAAATACAGCGTTTCCAGAAACAATACGACATCAAAGAGGTGGTGCGGTACGACGCGAAGGGCGTGCTGGACGCCATCTCCCGTAACGACACGGTGTTCCTGTACGACGTGCCCTCTAAAGAGCGCACCAGCCTGATCGACTTCTGCTATCAGACCCAGAAGAACATCTACTATAATTTCGAGATGACCGACGTGGTCAGCCAGGGGGCTAAGTATATCTCCCTGGACGACAAGTCCCTGGTCATGCACACGGCCAAAGACCTGACCATGGAGCAGCGCATCGTAAAGCGGCTGATGGACATTGCGGTGTCTGTGCTGGCGCTGGTGGCGGCCAGCCCTATCATGCTGGCCTGCGCCGTTGCCATCAAGCTGGAGGACGGGGGCAAGGTCTTTTATAAGCAGAAGCGCCTGACCAAGTATGGCCGGGTGTTCCAGGTGTACAAGTTCCGCACCATGAAGGAAGAGAACTCGGTCCACCGGTCTGTCACGGAGAACGACGACCGCATCACCCGGGTGGGGCGCGTGCTGCGCAAGTTCCGTATCGACGAGCTGCCCCAGATGCTGAACATCCTAAACGGCGACATGACCGTGGTGGGCCCCCGGCCGGAGATGCTGGAGAACGTGGAAAAATATACGGAAGAACTGCCAGAGTTCTCGTACCGGCTGCGCATGAAAGCGGGGCTGACGGGGCTGGCGCAGATATCCGGCAAGTATAACACCTCCCCCAAGGACAAGCTGGTGATGGATTTGATGTATATCGAGAATTACAGCATTTGGCAGGACTTGAAGCTGATTTTCCAAACCATCACGGTGTTTTTGAAAGCCTCGGAAAGCACGGAGGCCTTTGGCGCGCAGGTGTTGTTCGACTTTGACGGCGACGGGCCGGAAGACGGGGAGGGGTAAGCCATGGCGGTAGCGGAATATTTGCGGCGGGTGTTCCCCGGCACGGCGGAGGAGTATTTCAGGCGGGCGGAGGAAGCCATGCTTGCAGGCCGCCGGCTTTTTGTGGTAACGGCCAACCCGGAGATCATTATGGCCGCCGAGCGGGACGGGACGGCCCGGGAGCTGCTGCTTTCGGGAAAGACAGAGGTCATACCCGACGGGGTAAGCCTTGTGAAAGCCATGGGCTTTTTCCACATGCCAGCGGCAGAGCGCATCACCGGGGTGGACCTGGCGGACAAATTGCTGCAAAGCGCCGGGGCGCATGGGAAATCGGTCTACCTGCTGGGGGCCAAGGAGGAAGTGGTATCGGCCCTGGCGGAAAAGCTGCGCGCCCAATACCCTGGGATGAAGCTGCGGTGGCACAACGGCTATGACGGGGACAAGGACCAGCTGATGGGGGAGGCGGCCGCCCTGGCCCCAGACCTGGTGCTGGTGGGGCTGGGCGTGCCCGCCCAGGATATCTTGTTGTACCGGCACCTGGAAAAGTTCCAGAAAGGGGTGCTGATGGGGGTGGGGGGCTCTTTCGACGTGTTAAGCGGCATGAAGCGCCGGGCCCCGTCCTTTTTCATCAAGACCAACACCGAGTGGCTGTACCGCATCCTGCGGGAGCCCTCCCGCCTGGGCCGGTTTTACCGGTCTAACGTAAGGTTCCTGGGCCGGGTGCGCAAAGAAGCCAAAACGGCCCTAAAGCCATAAAGCCCCCGGCGCAGGGGCTTTTTTTCACTTTGCCCGCCAAAAGCCGGGCGCTTTTAAGAAAAATGTAAAGGATATGTCGGCAAGAAATTGAGAAAGCGGGCATATACTATATGCAAGGGAAGCTGGAGGGAAAGCAATGGGAAAGATAAAAGTCATGAGCGTGTTTGGCACCCGGCCGGAGACCATCAAAATGGCGCCGCTGGTGCGGGAGCTGGAGGCGCGGGAGGAATTTGAAAGCATCGTGTGCGTAACGGCCCAGCACCGGGAGATGCTGGACCAGGTGCTGCGGGCCTTTGCCATCAAGCCGGACTATGACCTGGACGTGATGCGGCAGGGGCAAAGCCTGTCGGACGTTACGGCCCGGGTGCTGCAGGGCCTGGAAGGGGTGCTGCGGCAGGTGAAGCCCCACATGGTGCTGGTACATGGCGACACCACCACGACCTTTGCCGGGGCGCTGGCTGCCTATTATGCCCAAACGGCCATAGGTCACGTAGAGGCGGGGCTGCGCACAGGGGACAAGTATTCCCCCTTCCCAGAGGAGCTGAACCGCCAGTTCGTGGGGTGCATGGCAGACCTGCATTTTGCGCCCACGGAATTGAGCAAGGAAAACCTGCTGCGGGAGGGCAAGCGCCCGGAAACCATTGTGGTGACGGGGAATACGGCTATCGACGCCCTGCAGACCACCGTGCGGGAGGATTTTTCCAACGAGCTACTGGGCTGGGCAGAGGGTTCGCGGCTACTGGTGCTGACGGCCCACCGCCGGGAGAACCTGGGGGCGCCCATGCACCGGATGTTCCGGGCCATCCGGCGCATCGTAGAGGAATTCACGGATGTGAAGACGGTGTACCCGGTGCACCTGAACCCATTGGTGCGGCAGGCGGCGGAGGAAGAACTGGGCGGGTGCGATCGGGTGCGGCTGGTCCCGCCGCAGGAGGTGCTGGAGTTCCATAACCTGCTGGCCCGTTCCACGCTGATTTTGACAGACAGCGGCGGCATCCAGGAGGAAGCCCCCTCTTTGGGCAAGCCGGTGATTGTGCTGCGGGACACCACCGAGCGGCCCGAGGGCGTGGCGGCGGGCACGCTGAAGCTGGCGGGCACGGAAGAGGAAGCCATTTATGCCATGGTGCGCCAACTGCTGACAGACCCGGCGGAATATGCCAGGATGTCCAAAGCCCGCAACCCCTATGGGGACGGGCAGGCCAGCCGGCGGATTGCGGACGCTATTGCGGCCTGGTATAAGGCGCGCCCCGGCGGGGAGGGCTAAAAGCCGGAAAATTGGGGAAAGGACAGGGGAGCTATGGTGCTGAAAGGACACAAGGACGCAATAAGCATGCCGCCGCGGCAGGGGCGGCAAGGGGGGGACGCCACGCCGGACGGATGGGGGCTGAAGCTGGAGCCCAGCCGCGGGGGGCTTTTGGCGGCGGGAGGGCTGCTGGGGATAACGGCGGCGTTTTTCCTGCTGGAAAGGTTCCTGGTGTGGGAGGAATCCCCTACTGGCTTTTTCCCCATATACGGATGGTATGTGGCCCAATGCGGGCTGCTGGTTGCCATAGGCGCCCTCTTGTGCCTGGTGCGGCTGGAGATCCCCCAGCGGGCCCGGCGGGCCTTTGGCTGGGGCATGGTGCTGCTGGCCCCCATGGGGGCCTTCTATGCCGTTGATATGATCAACGGCACAAGGATCCTCACGTTCCCATGGAAAAAGGCCTTTGCCAACTATTTGTGCTATTTGATGGTCTTTGCCCTGCTGTATGCCATCAGCCGCCGTGTGTGGGTGACGGTGCTTTCTGGGGGGGCCATTTTCCTTACTTTCGGCATCGCCAACTATTTTGTGGTCCAGTTCCGGGGCCAGCCCATCCTGCCCTGGGACTTCCAGTCTGTGGGCACGGCCATGGCGGTTTCCGGGGGGTATGAATACGCCCCTACCCAACAGATGGCTGTGGCGGTGCTGGCCTACCTGTGCGCCGTGGTCCTCAGTGTAAAAGCGGGCCCAGCCGGGAAAGGGAGCGCCGGCCGGCATTTCCGCATGGCGGAGCGGCTGGCGGCCCTGTGCCTGTCATTGGGCCTGTTTTTCCTCTTGTTCCCGGCCAACATCCTTTCCAGCCTGGGCATTTCCGTGTGGGCCTGGAACCAGAAGGTCAGCTCGGAGCTGACGGGCATTGCGGCGGGCTTTTTTGCCAATATCCAGTTCGTGATGGTGGAAAAACCCGAGGGGTATTCCCTGCAGGCCGTGCGGGCTTTGGGGGAGGAGGTCCAGGGGCGGGAAGACCCGCCCCTGCTGGGCAAGCCCAGGAAAACGCCCACCATTGTGGCCATTATGAACGAGTCGATGACAGACCTGGGCCGCGTGGGGGATTTGCAGCTGACAGGGGACAACCTGCCCCATATCCACGCCTGGGAAAACTCGGGCAGGATGGTTTGGGGCACGGCCTATTCATCGGTTTATGGGGGCAACACCTGCAACAGCGAGTATGAGTTTTTAACCGGCAATACCACGGCTTTCCTGCCTGTCAGCAGCAAGCCCTACCAGCAGTACATAGACCATGAGCAGCAAGGCCTGCCCGCTATTTTGAAAAGCTACGGGTACCGCTGCGTGGCGCTGCACCCGGGCAGGCGGACCGCCTGGCAGCGGGACGAGGCGTACCCTTATCTGGGCTTCGACGAGTTTATCGATGGCAGCGGCTTTGACGTGCCCCGGCGCTATGCCCACGGCCTGACCAGCGACCGTTCCTGCTATGACCAGATCGTATATGAGTATGAGAACCGGGGGGACCAGCCCCTGTTCCTGTTTAACGTGACCATCCAGAACCACGGGGGCTATGAGGACGAGAACTACGAGTCGACCGTGCGGCTGGCGGACAAGCCGGGCCAGTTCCCCCAGGCCGAACAGTATTTAAGCCTGACGAAGGAATCGGACAAGGCGGTGCAGTTTTTGCTGGACTATTTCCAGCGCCAAGAGGACCCGGTGGTGGTGCTGTTTTTTGGCGACCACTGGCCCAACCTGGAGGAGGGCTTCCTAAACGGTTTGCTGGGCGCCACCGAGGACGAGATGGGCATTGGGGATACCATGCGGAAATACCAGGTGCCCTTCTTCATCTGGGCCAATTACCCCCTGGAGGGGGAGGAGGTGGAAGCGGTCAGCCTGAACTACCTTTCCGGCCTGCTGCTGCGGGCCGCCGGGCTGGAGGGCTCCCCTTATACCAAGTTCCTGGAGGGGCTGCGCCAAACGCTGCCAGTGGTGACCGCCGTGGGGATTATGGACCGGGAGGGGAACGTCTATAAGAACGGCGACGCCACGCCCTATGACAGCCTGCTGCTGGATTACAGCATCCTCCAATACAACCATGCCTTTGAGGAAGAGGGCCGGGTGGACGAGCTGTTCGCCCCGCCTACGCCTTGACGCCGGAATATTGAAAAAAGCCTGTCATTTCCCGGAAGATTGTGGTATACTAGGAAATGGCGGGCCTTTTTGCGCCTTGCGGCAAGGCCTTGGGGCGGCTGCCCCAAACCCCAGAAAGCGCCTGTCCCGGCCGCCGTGCCATTGCCCTGCGGGGATGGGGGCGGGCGGCCGCGGCAACTTAGTTGAGAAAATATGCCTGCCTGGGCGCACCGGGCGGGGAAAGGATTCGTGTGCGTATGTGCGGATTTATTGGCTTTACTGGCGGCGGCGACACCCAGCGGGACCCGGGCGTTTTGCAAAGCATGGCAGACGCCATTGCCCACCGGGGCCCGGACGACGCCGGCTATTATACAGACGGGGACGTTTCCCTGGGCTTTAGGCGGCTGTCCATCATCGACCTGGAGGGCGCGCGCCAGCCCCTTTGCAACGAGGACGGCGGAAAGGTGCTGGTTTTCAACGGCGAGATTTACAACTTCCAGCCCCTGCGGGAGGAACTGATACAAAAGGGCCACGCTTTCTCTACCAAGGGCGACGGCGAGGTGCTGCTGCACGGCTATGAGGAATATGGGCCAGAGGTGCTTTTGAAGCTGCGGGGCATGTTCGCCTTTGTCATCTGGGACAAGGAAAAGCGGGAACTTTTTGGCGCACGGGACTTTTTCGGCATAAAGCCCCTTTATTACGCCCAGATGGGCGGCCTGTTCCTGTTCGGGTCGGAGATCAAGGGCTTTTTGCGGCACCCGGGGTTTCAAAAGGAACTGAACCCCCGGGCGTTGGAGCATTACCTTTCCTTCCAGTATTCCCCCGGCCCGGAAACTTTCTTTGAAAACGTCTATAAGCTGCCCCCCGCCCACTATTTTACCTATAAAGGCGGCAAAATGGCCGTTACCCGTTATTGGCGGCCAGAGTTCCATGCCGAAGAGGACCGGCCCCTGGAGTATTGGGTAGACGAGATTGAGAAGGCCTTTGACAACAGCGTGGAGGCCCACAAGGTCAGCGACGTGGAGGTGGGGTCGTTCCTGTCCTCGGGGGTGGATTCCAGCTATGTGGCCTGTTCGGCCCATGTGGACAAGACCTTTACCGTGGGCTTTGACAACGGCCAGCGGTACAACGAGACCAGCTATGCCCAAGAGCTTTCCAAGCTGATCCCCGTGAAGAATGTGAGCAAGGTCATCACCCCAGAGGAATTCTGGGGGAACTTCCCCAAGATACAGTACCACATGGACGAGCCCTTGGCAGACCCCTCTGCCGTGGCGCTATACTTTGTGTGCAACACCGCCGCCCAGCACCTGAAGGTGGTGCTTTCCGGCGAAGGGGCAGACGAGGTCTTCGGCGGCTATAACATCTATCAAGAGCCTTTGGCGGCCCCCTGGTACGACAAGGTCCCCTTCCCCATCCGCAGGGCTGTCGGGGCTTTGGCTGGGCTGCTGCCCGCCCGCCGGGGTCTGAACTTCCTGGTGCGCCGGGGCAAGCGGCTGGAAGACCGTTTCATTGGCAACGCCTATATGTTCACCGAGAAAGAGCGCCGGGCCCTGCTGCAGAACCCCGTGGGCGCCCCTTCGCCCGCGGCCATGGTAAAGCCCTATTACGACATGGCGGCGGGGAAGGACGACGTGACCAAGATGCAGCTGGTAGACCTGAACATGTGGATGGTGGGGGACATCCTTTTAAAGGCGGATAAAATGAGCATGGCCAACTCCCTAGAGCTGCGGGTGCCTTTTTTGGACAAGGAGGTAATGGCGCTGGCGGCGCGCATCCCCACGAGGTACCGGGTCAACGGTGAAAGCACCAAGCTTGCCATGCGCAAGGCCGCCCTGCGCCGGATGCCTGAAAAATGGGCCGGGAAAAAGAAGCTGGGTTTCCCGGTGCCCACCCGGGTATGGCTGAAAGAAGATAAATATTACGATATCGTAAAACAGGAATTCCAAAGCCCGGCGGCCGGGCGGTTTTTCCACACGGACAAGCTTATCAAGCTGCTGGACCGGCACAAGGCCGGCAAGGCGGACAACAGCCGCCGCATCTGGACCGTATACACGTTCCTGGTGTGGTACCGGCAGTTCTTTACGGAGGCGGATTATGCAAAAGCGGAATGATTTCCAGCCGGTGCTGCTGGGCAGCGACATCAACGTATACGGTATGGCACGCTCTTTCTACGAGGCCTACGGCGTGCGCAGCGTGGCCATTGGCAAGGGGATTTTAGGGCCCTGCACCGCCAGTAAAATCGTGCGGGTAGAGATCGTAGAGCCCCGGCTGGAGGACGACTGGGTTTTTGTGGAGACCCTGCGGGACTACGCCGAAGAGTGGGAGGGCAGCGGCAAAAAGCTGCTGCTGGTGCCTTGCGGCGACAATTATATCAAGATGCTGGTGCGCAACCAGCACAGGCTGCGGGACTTATACTGCTTCGAATGTATCGACGAAGAGCTGCTGATGCGCCTTTCCATCAAAGAAAGCTTTTATGAGGTGTGCACCCAGTATGGCTTCTCTTTCCCCAAAACCGCCTCTTGTTCTTTTGAAGAGCACGAAAATATACAGCTTCCCTTCGATTTCCCCGTGATCATCAAGCCCTCCAACTCTGTGGCCTACTGGAACTGCTCGTTCCCCCACAAGAAGAAGGTATTCGTGGCGCAGACGAAGGAGGAATTCGACGCCATTGTAAAGGCCATATACTCCTCCAGCTACAAAGACCATCTCATCTTGCAGGAGTACATCCCCGGCGACGACAGCAACATGCGGGTTATGAACTGTTATTGCGGCCGGGACAAAAAGGTGAAGCTTATTGCCCTGGGCAACGCCCTTTTAGAGGAGCACTCCCCCGAGGGCATTGGCAGCTACGCGGCTATCATCAACGGCTATGACCCCCAGCTGAACCAGCGGATGACGGAGTTTTTGGAGGGCATTGGCTATGTGGGCTTTGCCAACTTTGACATGAAGCTGGACCCCCGCGACGGCGCCTATAAGCTTTTTGAGATGAACCTGCGCCAGGGCCGCAGCAGCTTTTATGTGACGGCCGCCGGGGGCAACCTGGCAAAGTGGCTGGTTGAGGATGTGATTGACCGCAAGGAGTTGGGCTGTACGGTGGTGAAGGACCGGGTGCTGTGGACCATCATCCCCCCGAAGATCATCTTCCAGTATGTCCGCTCGGAAAGCGCCAAGGCGGAGGCCCAGGCCCTGCTGAAAGCGGGTAAGGTGTGCCATTCATACTATTACCGGGGGGACCGTTCCCTAAAGCGGTGGGTGAACTACCAGAAGAACCAGTTCCACTACTTTGAAAAGTACAAGCGGTACTTCAACAACAAGGCCCTTCGCGACTAGCCAACGGGGCGTTGGGCCCCACTTGCGGAGACAGGCGGCGCTGTGGGCAAGGCGAATGGCCCAGGCCCGTCTGCTTCCGGGCCAAAAGCGCGGCTGTCTTTGCATGATCCTGATGCGAATGAAGGTTTTTGAAGATTCTTATAAGCGGGGGGCCGGCCCCTGCCAAGGGAGGGTAGTGTGAAAAATACGCAGAAAGGAACGATACCGGGCACAAAACGCCGCGTTTTCACGGCTTTTTGTGCGGATTCTGTATCGTATGGCGATTGACATGGAAGAGAGGAAGACCCTGGGTATCATCGGCGGCATGGGGCCCATGGCCACGGCATACCTTTTGCAGCTTATCATCGAAATGACCGACGCCAAAACCGACCAGGAACACCTGGACGTGATTGTCTTTAACAGGCCCCAGGTGCCGGACCGCACCGCCTATATTTTGGACCGCACAAGGCCTTCGCCCCTGCCGGTAATCCAGGCCGCCGCCCACGCCCTGGAAGGCCTGGGGGCCGGGTGCTTGTGCGCGCCGTGCGTCACCTCCCACTATTTTTATGGGGATTTGGCCGGGTGCGTGTCCGTCCCCTTCCTCAACATGCTGGCCGAAACCGCCGCGGAGCTGCAAGCGGAGGGGAAGAGGTCTGTGGGGATTATGGCCACTTCGGGCACGGTGCGCACAGGGCTGTTCCAGTCGGCCCTTAACCAGGTGGGGCTGGCAGCCGTTTTGCCCCCGCCAGAGGGCCAGGCCCTGGTGATGTCCCTTATCTACGATGAGATCAAGGCGGGACTGCCCCCAGACCTGGAGAAGCTTTGGCGGGTAGAGGGGCTGCTGCGGGCCCAAGGCTGCGACAGCATTGTGCTGGGGTGCACGGAATTGTCCCTTATCAAAAGGGCCGCGCCCCTAGGCCCGGGTTATCTGGACGCCCTGGAGGTGCTTTCAAAACGCTGCGTGCAGGCCTGCGGGGGCAGGCTGAAGCCGGCCTATGAGAGCCTGTTGGCTTGACCGCGCCGCCTGCGGTTTGCGGGGCATATTGTAAAAAATATCTGCAAGGCAGCGGCGGGCGCCGGCTGCCGGGAAAGGACTGACGGTTTATGTGCGGCTTTGTTGGCTTTATGAATTCCCCCCAGGCGCCGGCCCCCGGCCCGGTCATCCGGGCCATGGCGGACCGGATCGTCCACCGGGGCCCGGATGACGCCCATTATTATGAAGACGAGGGCGTGGCCTTGGGCTTCCGCCGCCTCTCCATCATCGACCTGGAGGGGGGCCGCCAGCCCATCCTCAACGAGGACGGCAGTAAAGTGCTGGTTTTCAACGGGGAGATATACAACTACCAGGCCCTGCGGGAGGACCTGCTGGGGAAGGGGCATACCTTCGCCACCAGGTCCGACTCGGAGACCATCCTTCATGGGTACGAGGAATACGGCGCGGGGATCTTACAGAAGCTGCGGGGGATGTTCGCTTTTGTGATTTGGGATAAAAAAGAAAAAAAGCTTTTTGGCGCAAGGGACATTTTTGGCATCAAGCCCTTTTATTATTACCACAAAAACGGCCAGTTCCTGTTTGGGTCTGAGATCAAGGGCTTCCTCCCGCACCCTTGCTTTGAAAAGGAATTGGACGAGGATATGATCCCCCTCTATTTGTCCTATGAGTATATCCCCGACGAGCGCACCATCTTCCAAAACGTCTGGAAGCTGCCGGGGGCCCACTGCTTTACCTACCAGGACGGGCAATTGCATATAGAGCGGTATTACCGTATCCGCTATAACGTGGAGGAGGACAAAAGCCTGGAATATTGGGAACGGGAGATCACCAGGGAATTCACCGAATCTGTGGCCATGCATCAGGTCAGCGACGTAGAGGTGGGTTGCTTCCTTTCCTCGGGCGTGGATTCCAGTTATGTGGTCAAGGAGATTTCCAAGGGCACCAAAAAGGTGAAGACCTTTTCTGTAGGGTTCGACGAGGAAAAGTACAGCGAGCTTCCCTATGCCCAGGACTTCTCCTCGGTGGTGGGCGTGCCCAACATCTCCAACAAAGTGTCGGCGGACGAGTTTTTCGAAGCCATGCCCGCAATACAATACTTTATGGACGAGCCCCTGCCCAACCCCTCGGAGATCCCCCTGTATTTCCTGGCCCAAAACGCCCGGAAATATGTAAAGGTGGTGCTTTCCGGCGAGGGCGCCGACGAACTGTTTGGCGGCTACCCCATGTACCTGCAGGGGGGCCATTTCCAGGATTATACCCAAAAAGTCCCCCGCCCCCTGCGAAAAATGGCAAAGGCCGCGGCCAGCCGCATGCCCTCTTTCAAGGGCAAACGTTTTCTGGTGCGGGGCGGCATGGAGCCCTGGCAGCGGTTTATGCGGGCCAATTATGTCTTCCAAAGTAGCGAGCGCCAGAAGTTCCTGAAGCGCCCCATCGCCACAGACCTGCCGGAAACCTACAGCAAGCGGTACTTCGACGAGGTCCCCGGGCTGGACGAGCCCACCCAGCTGCAATATGTGGACATGCACACCTGGATGATTTATGATATCCTGCTGAAGGCCGACCGCATGAGCATGGCCAATTCCCTAGAGCTGCGGGTCCCTTTCCTAGACAAGAAGATGCTGGAGCTTTCCACCCGCATCCCCGCCCGCTTCCGGGCCGACTGCGCCACGGAGACCACCAAAAAGGCCCTGCGCTCCGCCGCCCTCAAGCAGCTGCCCGAGCGCACCGCCAACAAGAAAAAGCTGGGCTTCCCGGTGCCCCTGTCCGACTGGCTGCGCCAGGATAAATATTACAACAAGGTGAAGGAAGCGTTCCAAAGCGATATTGCCGAGAAGTTTTTCGTAACCAAAGAGCTGGTGAAGCTTTTAGATGAGCACAAGGCGGGCAAGGCCCTGCATATGCAGAAGATATGGTCTTTCTATACGTTCATTGTCTGGTACGACCAGTTTTTTGTAAAGAATTGACACAGGAAGCGGCGGGCTGCCCCGCCGCTTCCCGCGTTCCCAGCCCAGCCTGGGAAGCCCGCCACAAGGGCGGGGGGCACTTGCAAACCCCTGCCATTTTTGGTATAATACAGCCGTTATGGATAAAAAGCGGAAAATAGCAAAAGGAAAGGATGGCTTTTTGAAAATGGAAAATACCGCGCAGAAGCAAAACCGGATGGGCAGCGCGCCTATGCTGCCCTTGATCTTCTCCATGGCCCTGCCCGCCATGTTCTCCATGCTGGTGCAGGCATTGTACAATATTGTAGATAGTTATTACGTCTCCCAGGTCAGCGAGAAGGGGCTGGCCGCCGTCTCCCTGGCATTCCCCATCCAGAACCTGCTCATCTCTTTCGCGGTGGGCACTTCGGTGGGTATCACCTCGCTGATTTCCCGGCGGCTGGGGCAAGGCAGGCAAGAGGCGGCTGACTCGGCCGCCTCCCATGGCATCCTGCTGGGCCTGGCCACGTCCCTGGCGTTCGCCGTTTACGGGGCTTTCTTTACCACGCCTTTTTTCCAGATGTTCGAGTCTGACCCGGAGATTGTCCATATGGGCGACCAGTACATCTCCATCTGCTGCATCTTCTCCTTTGGCAGCTTCATCGTGGTGGCCCTGGAAAAGATCCTGCAGGCAACGGGGAACATGATATGGCCCATGGTCTTCCAGCTGATCGGCGCCATCACCAATATCCTGCTGGACCCGGTCTTGATCTTCGGCATGTTCGGCCTGCCGGCCATGGGCGTGACGGGCGCGGCCATCGCCACGGTGGCCGGGCAGATCCTCTCTATGGTGGTGGCAGCCATTGTGGTGGCCACCCGGGAGCACCAGGTACATATCACCTTTAAGGGATTCCGCCTGGATTTCTCCACTATTAAGGATATTTACGCCGTGGGCCTGCCGGCCATCGTCATGCAGTCCATCGGCACAGCCATGACCATGGCCCTTAACGGCATCCTCTCTGGGTTCTCCACGGCGGCATACACGGTGTTCGGCCTGTATTTCAAGCTACAGTCCTTTGTGTTCATGCCTGTTTTCGGCCTGACCCAGGGCCTTCTGCCCATCATGGGCTACAATTACGGCGCAAAGGATAAAAAGCGCCTGCTTTCCGCCCTGTATAACGGCTGTGCTATTGCCTTGGCCATCATGGCATTGGGGACGTTGCTGTTCCTGCTGGCCCCAGGCTGGCTGCTGGGCATTTTCAGCGCCTCGGACGAGCTTCTGGCCATCGGCATCCCTGCCCTGCGCACCATCTGCTCCTGCTTCCTGTTCGCGGCCTTGGGCATCATGGCCTCTACCCTGTTCCAGGCAGTGGGCCGGGGCGTGTACAGCCTGGTACAGTCCCTGCTGCGCCAGCTGGTGATTTTGGTCCCGGCGGCTTGGCTGCTGGCCCGCGTGTTCGGCGAGGTGAACGCGGTTTGGTGGGCGTTCCCCATTGCCGAATGTGTTTCCTTGGTTGTTTCCATCTTCCTGTATATCCGCTTGTACCGCCTGGAGATCCAGGAGCTAGAGCATTCTGCCGGGCGGTAAAGGCATTGTGCCAGGCATGCTGGCAGGGGGAAAGCGGGGGCCCGTTGCGGCCCCCGCTTTCCCTTGCCCCAGCTGGGCCGCAGCCTGCCGGTGGGGGGCGGTACTCCCTTGACAAGACCGGCGGGATGTGGTATCATGGTAACGTCGCCATGTGGGAACGTTTCCAGATGGGCGGCCTTTATTGCAGATATATAAGGAAAGGAAGATCCCTATGCCTGAAAAGAACCCCGCCCAAGAGGCGGTTTCGGTGCTGGAGACAGTAGACGTAGCCACAGGGGCGCGCACGGTGCTGCAGGAATTCGATTATATAGTCGAGGCCCCCAACTGGATGCCCGACGGCCAGCGCCTGCTGTACAACTCCCAAGGGAGCCTGTGGCTTTTCGACATGGCCTCGAAAACAAGCGAAAAGCTGGACACCGGCGCCTGCAACCGGTGCAACAACGACCATGTCCTGTCCCCGGACGGCGCCTGGGTGGGCTTGACCAGCGGCGGGCAGGATTCCCAGATATACATAGTGCCTGCGGCCGGGGGCGCGCCCCGGCAGGTCACGGTGAACTGCCCCAGCTTCCTCCACGGCTGGTCGCCAGACGGCAAGGCCCTGGCCTACTGCGCTTTCCGGGAAACCGGGCACGACATTTACACCATCCCGGCGGAAGGCGGGGAAGAGGTGCGCCTGACCAGCACCCCGGGCCTGGACGACGGCCCCGAGTACGCCCCAGACGGGCGGCATATTTGGTTCAATTCCGTGCGCACCGGGCTGATGCAGGTTTGGCGCATGGAGGCGGACGGCTCGTGCCAGACGCAGATGACCCTGGACGGGGACAGCAACAGCTGGTTCCCCCACTTGTCCCCAGACGGCTCACAGGTGGCCTACATCGCCTATAAGAAAGGGGACGTAGACCCCGGGGCGCATCCGCCTTTTAAAAATGTGGAGATCCGCCTGATGAGCGCACAGGGCGGCCCTTACCGGGTGCTGTGCCAGCTTTTCGGCGGGCAGGGGACGCTGAACGTGAACAGCTGGTCCCCCTGTGGGAAAAAGCTGGCCTTTGTCAGCTACCGGCTGAAGAGGCGGTAGGAAGGGCGCTGAAAACAAGGACCTTTTGGGGATGTAAAAAGGGGCGGCTCCAGTTTGGGAGACGCCCCTTTTCTGTGGGCTTTTTTACAGGTCGCGCCCGCAGCACTTCTTATATTTTTTGCCGCTGCCACAGGGGCAAGGGTCGTTGCGGCCGACTTTCTCGCCCTTTACTACGGTTTTCGACCGTTTCTGCTCTTTATACAGCTCCTTGCGGCGCTCTTGCGTCAAGTGCTTGTCCCATTGGGGAAGGGTGTAAAGCCATTCGGCTTTCGCCTCTACCATGTTTTTATACAGCCGTTCTTTATCATAGTTCAGGTTGACCTCCGACTCCGCGCCCAGCTCCTCCAGGTTGTTCTTCTCCTTCAGGCTGTCGTTGATGCCGTCTAAAAAGCCGACCATGTCCAACAGGTCTACGCCATATTTTTTGGCATAGCCTTGCACCGTGTTGCGGCGGGGCTTGCTTTCCAGGATGCGCTTGTAAAACTCTGTTTCCCGCTTGAAATATTCCTGCCAGAACCTTGCGCCCTGCTCTTGCTGCCCTTTTTCGGCATGTTGCCGCCACTCTTCCAGCAAAGCCACGTGGATACCTCCTTGTTTTCCTCTTTTTTCCAGATACCATCTTAGCATTTTTTCCCTCCCCTGTCAATCGGCCATTTTATGGGTGAAACTGTTGGAAAAGGGTGTATTTTGGGAGGGGGGTTATACAAGGGGTAAAACCAAGCGCCAGGATCCCGCGGGCTGCGGCGCGGCTGGAAGGGGCTGGGAAGGCGGGTTTGTGCAACTTTTTTTCGAAAGCGCAATATATAGATGGCAGTTTGACATAGGGCACAAAATCAGGGGGGGGGGGGGTGACAATGGTTACTGTGCAACATGCTAAATTTTTCCAGATTGTCTCCAGCTCCTTGCATTTTAAAGAGGAGTGTGTTATCATATATTGCAATGACGGGATGTGATAGGACGATGTTGATTATAATATCGCGGCCTGTCTTAAAGAATTCACGGCAGGGGAGTGGTCAGCGCAGATGAAGGGGAAGCCTTTTAGGCGGCCTGCGTTCCCGGGCGGCCCCTCTGGGAAGCGCGGGTGGCGCCGATGACAGAGCCGCGCCAAACGCAAGGGGAAAGCCCTCCCCCCGCCCAGGACCGGCCCACGCTGGAGCAGCTGGAACGGGAGCTGAAGCTGGAGCAGACGAAGCACCTGTGGATGCGCGTTACCCGCAACACGTTGTTTTTCCTTTCGGTGGTGTCGGCGGCGGTAGTAATTTTGGTGGTATTCCTGTTTCCTGTGGTGCAGTTAGAGGGGACTTCCATGGCCCCCACCCTGCGGGACGGGGATATCTTGGTGTCTGTCAGCGGGACGCAGATCTCCTATGGGGACATGGTGGCGTTTTACCACAACAACACGATTTTCGTCAAGCGGGTGGTTGCCGTGGGCGGGGATACCATCAACATAGACAGCGAGGGCGTGGTGTACGTCAACGACGAGCCCCTGGAAGAGCCGTACCTGACGGAAAAGGCCAAGGGAAGCTGTGATATCCCCTTGCCCTATCAAGTGCCGATTGATCAGTTTTTTGTGCTGGGGGACCACCGTTCGGCCAGTATAGACAGCCGCCATGCCGCTGTGGGCTGCGTGGGGGCGGATATGGTGTTAGGCCGCGTGACTTTACGCATCTGGCCGCTGGACCGGATTGGCCTGTTGGGCGATGGCTCGTAAAAAAGCGGCCGTCCCCTGGACAACACAGTATCGTATAGAGTATAATATATATAGTACGCACCAGCTTGGGATGAAGGAGGCAGCATTATGGAATCTCCCAACAGGCAGGCAATGGACCTCTTGCAGGAGCAAAAGAAGCGCAGGAAGCGGATGGCGGTTTTCCTGTGCATGGCAGCTGTAGTCGTGGTGGCCACAGCGGTGGCCTTGCGCGTGAACGGCCGGGCGAAAAACAACACCGTCTTGGACTGCGCCCTGACGCACACGGTTGCCCACCAGCACACGGCGGCGTGTTATTTCACGCCCCAGCAGGGAGGGGGACAGCCGTTGCAGGTGTGCGGCATGGCGGATTATGCCGTGCATACCCATGACCCAGAGGCATGCTATGACAAGGACGGCGCTTTGTCCTGCCCCTTGCCGGAGGTACAGGAGCACATACACACTGCGGATTGCTATGTGCAAGAGCAAGAGCTGGCCTGCGCCTTGGAGGAAACCCCGGGCCACCAGCATACCGAGGATTGTTACGGGCTTTCCGCCCTGCCTGTTTGCGGGCTGGAGGAGGCGGAGGGCCATACGCATGGGGAGGAATGTTACGACGAGGAAGGGTTCCTCCTTTGCGAGCTGGAAGAGGCGGAAGGCCACGCCCACGGCGACGGGTGCTTCGAGCAAGTGCTGCTTTGCGGCGCGGAGGAAGGCGAAGGGGGCCACGCCCACACGGACGGCTGTTACACAGTGGTTGAGAGGGTGGTTTGCGGCCACCCGGCCGTAGAGGTCCATACCCATACGGAAGCCTGTTACCTTCACAGCGGCGACCAGGTCAGCGAAGCGGACCAGGTCGCCGCTGGCCGACAGGGGGGGATAGACCCAGGGGTGCTTTCCCTGTCCGCTGGGGAACATACCCAGGCGGAAGAGAACCGTTTGACAGACCGGGACGGCAGGCCGGTATTTGTATGCCATAAATTGCAGACGGAAGGGCATGTCCATGGGGACAGCTGCTTTAAGGCTGTGGGCCCGGACGACGAACTGCCCTCCCAGGCGGAGGATAACAGCGACGGCGTCGGCCTGCCCGGCCAGCGCAGCGCCGTGTACCAGGATGGGACTTTGAAAGCTACCGCCGTATACCATGGGGAAGATTTCCCGGAGGACGCCAGCCTGTCCGTCCAGCGGGTGGACGAAGTGGAGCGCCTGCAGGAGAAGCAGCGGCAGATGGGCCAGCTTTTGCAGGATGAGGGCCTTCAGCTGAAAGCCCTGCTGCGGGTCAGCCTGAACGGGGAAGAGATTGCGGATTTGGCGGAGCCGGTAGAACTGACCATTGAGTTGACGGGGGATCCCCAAGGCGCCTTGACAGCGGCTGTCTGGCGGGACGGCCAGGATGGGGAAGCGTCCGCCGCGTTGGTGGAAGTATCCCAAGACGGGGATGGGAAAGCAGTAAGCCATATAGCCCCTGGAAGCGTGATAGGTATTGGCTTGTGCGGTATTCCGGAAGAGCCGGAAAAACCCGAGGAGCCAGAGGGCTCGCCACAGCCGGAAAAGCCGGAGGCAACGGCCACGCCAAGGCCTGTGGAGAATGTGCGCCTTCAGATTAACCAGTCCTTTGCCTACGGGGACGAGGACTACGATATGCTGTTCCACGTAGAGGGTGCGGCCGCATTGCAGGTAGCAGCCCCAGAGCCGGAACCCATGGCAATGCCGGTAAGGGAGGAAGCTATCCAGGAAGAGGCCCTGCCGGAGGATTCAGAGCCTGTTATAGACAACACCCCAGAGGCGGGGGATGAAGAGCCTGTGGAATCCGTGGAAGCGGGAAGCGAGTTGGAAAGCGGCCTGGAAGGAGAGGCGGCCCCCACAGAGGAGGAAGGGGTTTCCGCGCCCAGCCAGGTGGAAGAGCCCACCGCCACGGAAGAGCCCCAGCCTTCGGCTGCGCCAACCCCATCGGGGCCAATTGCCCCCACTGTGGTCACAGTCGCAGGGGATACATTACCGGCCAATGTTTTGGATGATCCCCAGCAGCCTTTGTGCCTGCTGGTAGAGCCGGTGGAGGAGGGCACCCCCACATATGGGCTGTATGAAGCTTATGCCCAGCAAGATAGCTCGGGCGGGCAGCTGCCTGGGCTGAAGGTAATGGCCTATACCCTCTATTATAAAGGTGTACAGTTGGATTTGTCCCGCTGCACCGTGACGCTGGAAGTGACGGCCAAGGATCATTTGGTGCAAAAGGCCGCGGAGGTGGAAGAGGAGCAAGGTACTGGCCCCGAGTCTGCCAGCGACGGCGTGGGCGTTACCATGGCGGCTATTGTGCCGGTAGAGGCGGCTGTGGAAGAACCCCGGCCAGAGGAAGAGGAAAACGTCTACGTCATGCCTGTTGGCGATGGGGAAGGCACAGCTGTGCCCGCGGACGAGGAAGAAAAGCTGCTGGATATGATCAACGAGAACGTAGCCGGGGATACGCAGGTAAGCGCCCGGTCGGCCGCGCCGCTGCGCAAGGGCGAGGCTACAGTGCGTATGGTTTTGCGCACGGCGGCTGTGGAAGAAGACGCTTTAGAAGAAAGTGAAGAATCCGGCGAAGAAAGCGGTGAGTTTGAAGAGGGATCTGGGGACGCCGAGGAGGAAGACGTTTCAGGCGAAGGTTCTGCGGAGGATACCGCCGGCGGGGCCGAGGATGTTGACGGATCTACTCAAACCCCGGAAGATTCCTTCGGTATGCTGGTTGTCAGCCCCACAAACCCCAGCTTTAAGGTGCAGTACTATGCCTGGATGAACCGCATTAAGCTAGACCCAGAAGGCGGTACTTTGGACGTTATTAACACAGATACTGGGTCTACTAAAGACAATATGGGTAACGGCGGTAAGTTGCCCCAAAACGGTACGGGAACAGGATCACCTACTGACAATGGCTTTAAGCGTATACACCTGAATGACGATGGAACTGTGAAAAATGACTATAAGCTAGAGCGTGTATACACTCAGGTAGATTCCACCTATATCCAGCGGCCCAACCTGAAATATTTTGCGCCCCAAAGCAACACGGATGAATTCTACAACTTGCGGCAGGTTTGGGTGCTGAATAAGGTAGAGGGCAAAGATCCCGACGCCTTAGCCGACGATGCCCAAAAGGCGTTTGACGCCGCTACTTCGGATGCCGACCGGAACGCTGCGGTACACGAGTATTGGACGGTTTATGGTACGCGTAAAACGGGTTTCGGGGAGATAACTCCAAATTTTGTGCTTGGTCAAAACGGTGAGGAAGAGTTTGATGAAATCACTAAATACTTACACTTTACAAACCGTGAAGAGGTGGCTGGTGACGGGAGCCTTAATCAGGATGGGCATCGTTATGTACAAATTACAGACAATGACATTGTCCGCTTGATCTATAATCCTACCGATGGCACCAAGGACATTGATTCCAACTTCTATGATTATGATATCAGTGAGGGGAATCATGCGGATCCTATGGTGACAAATGACGCGAAATCAAGCCAGGAAGAGGATTTGGAAAAAGGCGCCAAGGGTATCAATAACCCGGCTAACTATGGTGGTGATACAACCTCGGCAAGATATGCTTTTGGAAACGCCAACTCAGGTACTGGTATGCCTACGCAGCTATGGAGAGATTCAAACGGAAACGTGAATGCTATTAACATGGGTAATACTAAATCCTATCATGATAGTATTTCGAGTGACTCTTTCTTGGGATGTGCTTTTGGGCTTGTGAAAGGTATGCAGGATGGTACAGTGGTTTTTTCCGATGGGATTGTTGGACCAAATCTGTTTGGATCAGATGAAGCGAAAGGAAAGACTGTCTATCCGGCAGGTACAGATAACAATGTTACGTTCACCCGGGAAGGTGATACGTATACTTTAACTGCTACAAAAGTAAATGGGAGTCAAACCTTAAACAATCTGGATAAATTCCAAATTTTTGATAAGAAAATATCGTGGGGTTCAGGTTGGAAGAAAATGATTTCCAATGAATTTTGGGCTTTGGATCAAGTTCCGGAAGACAAACGAAGTGATGTGCTCTTCGGGGAGAAGGACAACCCGCATTCTTTTAACGGCTGGAATTATTATCAAAAAAAGTATGCGCAACAAGTAACAAACCTCCCTGAGAGTGACTTTGAGAAAGACCACAATAGTTTCTTCGGCATGAATTTCTCGGTAAACTTTGAGCTGACCAGCGAATATGCCGGGCCGTTGGAGTACCTGTTCTTCGGCGACGACGACATGTGGGTGTTCCTTACCCCGCTGACAGGCGATGCCAAAACTACTAAGCTGGTCTGCGACCTGGGCGGTGTGCATTCCTCGGTAGGTGAGTATGTAAACCTGTGGGATTATATCAATGTAAAGGATTTCGTTGATAACGATGACTATGTTGTGGCTTTGGGCGACGACGAAGAGCACAAGATAGCCAAGTACCGCCTGGACTTCTTCTATACCGAGCGCGGCGCTTCCGGTTCTTCCTGCTGGATGCAGTACACGCTGCCCTCTGTGCGCACGGCCACCACCAGCCTTACCGAAAAGGATTACAGCGGGCTTTCCTTTAAAAAGGAAGTCAGCCGCACCCTGGTAGACGGGATGGGTGAAGGGAAAACCGAGTCCTTTAATACGGCGGAAGAGTTCCTGTTTAAAATCACGTTGTCAGATTCTAGCGGTGACCCACTTAAGGATGACTATCATTATACCCGTTATGACGCGGATGGCAAACCCATAGAAAAGCCGAAGGATGACAATGACGACCCCTATGCCACCTTGCTGTATGGCGATGTGCTGCATAATGGCGCGTATTTCACCCTGAAGCAGAACCAAACCATCAACATTGCCCATTTGCCAGTTGGAGCTAAGTTTACTATTGAAGAGCTGGGCGTGTTTGACAAGATTGAATATGGCACGGATGCAAACGGCAACAAGGTGGTTTATTATAAGACAAAACCCGGCCAGTATGATTATGAGGTGTCCGCCACTGTGAATCCGGAAGGCGTGGAAATCGCGCAGAATGGCAATTCTTTCAGCGGCTCCATCCAGAAGGATAACGTGGACGTCAGCCTGGTGTTCAACAACAATTTCAAGTCCTTCCAGCTGCCCGAGACCGGGGGCTTCGGCCCGCTGGTATTCGCGGGCGCGGGCGGGGTGCTGATGGTTTCGGCAGGCTTTTTGCTGGGCCGGAAGCGGAGGCCCAGGCACTGACGCACTTGATTTTTCCTATAGCCTATGATAGTATAGAAATACAATCTTATAGGGGAAAGGGGGCGATCGATTGACGGATAAGGAACTGCACAAGCTGGGCCGCAGGGAATTGCTGCAGCTGATGCTTGCGCAGGGCCGCGAAGCGGAAAGGGCCAAGGCGGAACTGGCCGAAACCCTGGAAAAGCTGGGCCAGCTTGAGGCTGGGTACGAGCGTTTGAAGCGCCGGCTGGACGACAAAGACGCGCAGATACATAAACTGCGTTCTGCGCTGCAGGCCATGCAGGAGGCCCCGGGTGGATACCGGGGAGGCCCTGCCCAAGCGGCGCCGTTCATCCACGTCCCAGACGACTACTACGCCCCGCCCGTCCAGCAGGAGCAGGCCTGCCCCGCGCCGCCCGGGGATGTTTATGCGGAGGCCGCGCTTCAGCCTACCCGGGCGGACCCCATACAAGGGGCGCAGGGGGATGGGCCCGGTTGGCCGCTGGAAAGGCGAGAGCCCCAAGAACCCCGCCACTATGGCCGCGCGGAGCAGCTTGGGGCGGAAAGCGCCGCCCAGACCCAGGAAGAAGAGCCGCCAGCCCTG
Source organism: Oscillospiraceae bacterium (assembly GCA_910574995.1). GTDB lineage: Bacteria > Bacillota > Clostridia > Oscillospirales > Acutalibacteraceae > Acutalibacter. Next base: position 162,195 of record CAJTCS010000005.1, on the reverse strand, counting down.
CGGGAAGACACATACGTGCCGCCCGCATATGATGAAGTGCCGCGGGAAGCGGCCCTCCCGCAACAGCAAGAAGAAGCCCGCCCCGTTGCCATGGGCCCAACTGGGGGCACGCAAGTGCTGCAGGCCGTAAAGATTGTAAATGGCAAGGTTGTGTCGCAAGGCCAGGTTGTCCGGCCAAAGTACCAGTAGTGGCAGGCCCAGGAGGAACCCATGAAGGGGAAGCAGTTGGAGCTGCCCACGGTAGAGCAGATCGAGGCGGAACTAAAAAAAGAGAACAGCAAGAAAGAGTACAACCGGATTTTACGCAGCACGGTGTTTGTGCTGCTGCTGGTAACAGCGGCGGCGGTAATTGTTGCGGTGCTGATGTTCCCGGTGCTGGAGATAAAAGGCGGGACCATGGGGAAAACGCTGACAGCGGGCGACTTCGTGGTGACGTCTAAGGCCGCCCAATACCAGCCGGGGGACGTGGTGGCGTTCTATTATAACAACACTTTGCTGGTGAAACGCATCATCGCCGTGGGCGGTGATGAGGTGCGCATGGAAGAGGACGGCACAGTGCTTGTCAACGGCAAGCGCCTGCAAGAGCCCTATGTGGTGGAAAAGTCCCTGGGGGATTGCGACGTCGTTTTCCCTTTAACCGTGCCAAGGGATGAGTTTTTTGTACTGGGTGACAACCGCACCACCTCTGTAGACAGCCGAAACACAGCGTTGGGGGCGGTGACACAAGACCTGATCGTCGGCAAGCTTTTCTTCCGGGTGTGGCCCCTTACGGCCATTGGGAAAATACGCTGAGGTTGGGCCTAATAAAAAAATATTTTTGAAAGGGTATGAGAGAATGAAAACGTTGAAAAAGTTTTTGGCGGTAGCATTGGCGCTGGCCTTGTGCGCGCTGTGCGCGCTGCCGGCTCTGGCCACAGATGCGGCTCCTTCGACTTACACTGTAACGATGAGCGCACCCCAGGCAGGCCATCAGTATCAGATTTACCAGCTCTTTGTTGGCGATTTAGCTGACGAAGATGGTAAGTTGATACTTTCAAACGTGAAGTTTGGTAATTCTGGTATTTTGGGCACTGCAGGCGAAGATGCAACCGAGGAATCGGAGAAAATCGCTAAGATGAGTTCCGAAGAGTTGGAGGAATACATCCAGACGAAGGTTGCGGCTACAGAAAACCTTACTCCCTTTGTAGCTGATGCTAAGACCGGGGAGGAAAATACTCCTATTACTTGGGAGAACCTCCCTGCTGGTTACTACCTGGTCCGTGATGTGACTGAAAACCTGGAAGGGGATGAAGTCCGTTCCGCTAACATGGTTGAGGTTGTAAGTGATGTTACTATCACCCCCAAGGCCGACAAGCCCACTTCTGAAAAGAAAGAGGGCATTAATGCTGCAGATGGTGTCGAAGAAATTAAGCCTGCAAACGGCATTTACAACATTGGCGACAACGTCCCCTTCACAGTTACCGCCAAGATCCCGGCGGCAGAGTTGAACCGTTTCCTGAATGCCCCTGCTCCTGAGAACGGTTACAGCTACTTTGCCAAGCTGGTTGATAAAATGACCGAGGGCCTTGTCCTTAACGAAGATTCCATTCAGGTTCAGGTTAGTGGTAAACTTCTGGAGAAGAATCAATATGCAATTGCGACTGCAGCTCTTGACCCGGCTGAGAAAGTACAGGGCAAAACCCAAAAGTATGTTTCTACTTTCTCTATGACGATTGCCAACCTGTTTGGTATCATTGGTACTGATGAAGTGGCTAATGACGTCGTGATTACCATGACTTATACCGCCCGTTTGACCGAGGATGCCAAGATCAATGGCACTTTGGACGATCCCAGCGCCGTGAACAAGGCCCACCTGGAATTCTCTAACGATCCTTATGATCAGGGCGACGGCTCTACTGGCGAGACCCCCGATGACGATGTGCCCGTATACACTTTCTATCTGAACGGCGGCAAGGTTGATGGCGATGATAAGCCTTTGGAGGGCGCTGGCTTCCAGCTGTTCTGGGGCGATACCACTGAGAATCAGGTTATCCTCTATCGTTTGGAGGAGAATGGCCCCGTGTTTGCCCTGCCCCAGGGCACCACTGAACTGCCCGAAAAGGTAGAAGTAATGGAGAACGGCGTGAAAGTCCTGAAATCAACTATTGCTGTTGGTAACAATGAAATCGTTTCTGACAAGGACGGCGCTTTCGTAATCAATGGCTTGAAGCCTGGCACCTATACACTGCATGAGAGCACCACACCTGCTGGCTACAACACTTGCCCCGACCAGGTGATTACAATTGTGGAACAGGAGACGCACGGCGGCTGCATCTATACCTATGGTGAAGTCACTGATGCTAATCAGGTCAAGGTTGTGAACAACAAGGGCTCCCTGCTGCCCAGCACCGGCGGCATCGGCACCACCATCTTCTATGTGGTGGGCGGCGCGCTGGTAGTTGGCGCGGGCGTACTGCTCTTCACCAAAAAGCGCATTGGCAGCAAGGGCTAAACCCCTGCCGCGCTTCTCAATATCGTAAAGCACTGCCTATACCCGCCGCTGCCCGGCGGCGGGTATCCCCTTCGGGGGATACATTAGTAAGGAGAGCCCTGTCTATGGCAAAATGGCTGAAAAAAAACTGGATAAACCTGTTCTTGGCAGTCGTTGTGCTTGCGGGGCTTTGCTTAATACTGTATCCTTCCTTTTCCGACTGGTGGAATTCCCTCCACCAATCCCAGGCCATCGCCGCCTATGTGGAGACGGTGGACGCCATGTCCCAGGAGGAGATTGACAAGATCCTTTCCGCCGCCCGGGAGTATAACCAGCGCATGTGGAAGAAATCCAACCGCTGGATACTCTCCCCACAAGAGGAGGCCGAGTACCGTTCCATGTTGGACGTGAGCGGCACGGGCATTATGGGGTATATCAGTATACCCGTCATCGGCGTGAACCTGCCCATCTACCACGGCACCGAGGAATCTGTGCTGCAGATTGCTACCGGGCATCTTTCCGGTACCTCCTTGCCCGTAGGCGGGCCTGGCACCCATGCGGCTGTCTCGGGCCACAGGGGCCTGCCCTCCGCCCGGCTGTTTACCGACCTGGACCAGCTGAAGATGGGCGATATCTTTACTATTTCCGTTTTGAACGAGGTCTATACGTATCAAATCGAGCAGATTGTCACCGTCGTCCCCGAGGACACCTCCCAAATGAACCTCTTCCAGGACGAAGACCTGTGCACCTTGCAGACCTGTACCCCTTATGGCGTCAACAGCCACCGCCTGTTGCTGCGCGGCCGGCGTGTGGACAACAGGGACGGCGCAATCATGGCCGCCTCTGAGGCGGTACGTGTACCAAACCATATCGTCATCCCCGCCGTGGGCATACCCATCCTTTTCCTGTTGCTGGTGCTCGCGCTTATCTACTTCCGCCGGCGGCGGCCTCAGGTTACGCCCGAGGATGTGCGGGAATTTTTCAAGAAAAAATGAGTTTTTAAAGGAGGAATCCCCATGAAAACGCGGCGTTGGCTGGCTGTTGCGGCTGCATTGCTGCTATGTGCGTGTATCGGCGCACAGATGTGGGCAGGCGCGGCTGGCCGGCAGTTGGAGGCGGGCCGGGAGTGCCAGCTTCTTGTAAACCCCTGCGACCCTGAGGCGAACAAGGAGATGGCCGACGACTTGGCTGCGTCCGGCACCACGGTGGTGATAGACCTGTACCGTGTGGCGGGGCTGTCGCCCACACCAGACGGAGGAAGCCACACCTTTACCCCGTTGCAGCCCTACAATTTGGAGATCCCGGCCGACCCCGACAATACGGTTTGGGCAGAACTGGCCCAAACGGCTGCGGGCACGGCCTTGCAGCCCACGCCCCGGGACCCGGATTATACGGCGGAAGCGGGGCAGGCGGTAACGGTCCAGCCGGGGCTGTACCTGCTGGCGGCCCACGGGCAGGGGGAAGAGGGCTATGTACAGGCCATTGCTGGGGAGGACGGGGCCGAAAGCCTTGTGACCCAGATAAAGACGGAAAAGTACACATACTCCTTTGGCCCTGAATTGATTGCCATACCCAACCGGATGGCGGCGGATGGCAGCCTGGGCACAGGGGAATGGCAGTACCAATTGGATGTGAATTTGAAGCCCCAGCGGGATGGCCGGACCATTCCCTTGGAGATTGTAAAGACCTTGCTTACCTATGAGAATTCCGATCCGGCCACCTTTGTCTTCCAGATCGAGTGGGAGCTGGACGGGGTGCGCCACAGCGATGTGCGCACCATTACCTTCGACGCGCCAGGGCAGCGGGTGCTGCTGGTAGAGGGCTTGCCGGTAGGCGCCACGGTGACGGTTACGGAGGTATATTCCGGCGTCAACTATACCATCGTAGGCGACAGATCACAAACGCTGGTCTTGGGGACGGAGGACCCCGCCCGTGTCGAATTTGTCAACGATTATGAGGATCATGGCAACGAGGGCGGCAGCATTACCAACAAGTTCACATATAATGGGGAGTCTTGGGACTGGGAAGCCCAGCCAGACCATGCCCCAGCAGCATAAGGAGGCGAGGGAGATTTGAAAAAGAGTGCGATCCTATTGGCTGTGGTTGCGGCGGTGCTGGTTATGGCCGCGAACCTGCCTCTCGCCTGGGGGTATTTCTCCACCTATACCGAGGCAAAGGGGGGCGTCCCACTGCTCCCTTGGGAAAACGAGACGGAGATACGGGAAGAGATGTACGATTGGCAGAAGCATGTGGTCATCTCCAACGCGGAGGACTCTGGCCCGGTGTATGTCCGGGCAAAGGCCTTTGGGGGCGACGAATATGGCTTGACTTATGAGACTGGGGACAGCTGGACGTTAGGGGATGATGGCTTCTGTTATTACAATGCGATCCTGCAGCCTGGGGAGGAAACCCCGGAACTGCTTGTGACTATCCACAATCTTCCGGAAGACCCGGAAAAGGACCAGCAATTTAACGTGGTTGTGGTTTATGAAAGCACGCCTGTAAGCTATGACGAAGCGGGTAACCCGTTTGCCAACTGGGATGAGAGGCTGCGGGCTGAGGAAGGGGGCGCCGCCTGATGGGGAAGAAGCGCAGGATCAAGGGGATGACCCTGGGGAATTTGGCCCTGTTTGCCATGGCAGGCCTGTTGTTGCTGTACAGCAGTATTGGAAGCGCCCGGGCAGCCCTGACCTTTTTTTCAGAGACGTACACATCCCGGGTGCAGATGCTGAATATCGGCGTCAGCCTGGTGGAAAACGGCGCGCTGATTGCGTGGCGTGATTACAGCGACAAGGCGGACGGCGTGTGGAGCGAAAACAAAAAGCCGGTAGAGGAGCGGTTGCTGCAAAACCTGGTGCCAAAGGGTGAGACCTTCCAAATGGGCAAAGTTTATCCGGAAGAACTTGCCGTGCAGAACAGCGGTACCATCGACCAGTATGTACGGGTAAACATTTACCGCTATTGGGTAGAGGTACAGGAGGATGGCACCGAGGTCAAGCAGCGGGAGCTATCCCCCAGCTTAATTGATTTGCATTTGGTGAACACAGACCACTGGATCCAGGACAAGGAATCGGCCACGGAAGAGCGTATGGTTCTGTATTATGACAGCATTTTGCCCGCAGGGGCTACCACGCCCTTGTTCAGCGATACGATTGCGGTCAGCGGGGTAAAGGCGGATTACGTTTGGCAGGAGAAGGAAGTACGTGAGGATGGGTATACCGTTATCACCACCCACTATGAATATGGCAACGTTGAGTTCCGCCTGGAGGTGGAGGTCAACGCGGTGCAGACCCACAACGCCAAAGACGCCATCTGGAGCTCTTGGGGCCGCGAGGTCAACGTTGCCTCTGACGGCACGCTGAGCCTGTTGTAAAGGAGGCATGACCATGACCCGACTGATTAAACGGCTGTGTCTGTGCGCCCTTTCAGCAGCCCTGCTGCTTTGGATGTGCCCGTCTGCCAGCGCGGAAACCTATTATGGCGGCTCGGACTGGCAAGTGACCTTCACAGACAAAATCGAAGAGAATTTCCAGAACAACCAGATTACCGACGTGCTCCGCGGCCTGCAGCCGCAGGATAACGCTATTATCACCATCAAGCTGCTGAACCGGAACGCCAAGACGACGGACTGGTATATGCTAAACGAGGTGCTCACTTCTTTAGAGGATGGCAACAATGTGGCTAAGGACGGCGCGTACAGCTACCGCCTTACCTATACAGGCAAAAATGGTACGGAGCGCGTCCTTTTTGACAGCGAGAAGGTGGGCGGCGACAGCACCGGTTCGGGTGAGGATGGCCTGCATGGCGCCACGACGGCCCTGAAAGATTATTTCTATCTGGATACGTTGGCTACCGGGCAGTCCGGCACGGTACAATTGGAGGTGGCGTTGGACGGCGAGACCCAGACCAACGATTATCAGAACACCCTGGCGGATTTGAAGATCAAGTTTGCCACCACCTTTACGGACACAACCACCACGACAAACCGGCAGGTTGTAAAGACTGGTGATGAAACCGAATTGCTGCCCCTTTACGCGGCTATGGCCGCCAGCGGCCTGGTACTGCTGGCATTAGGCGTCTATGCCCTGAAGAAGGATAAACGGAAAAAGGGGGATGAATAGATGAAGCTGCTAAGACGGCTATTGTGCATGACGGTTGCTTTTGCGATCCTTTTTTCCGCAGTTGGCGCAAAGGCGGCCGAAGGGCAGCCGTATACGTATACGGTACGGCTGTATGCCGGCCAGCAGGGCTCTATTGTAAGCGGCGGGGGGAATGTCTCCTCCCAGGGGGAAATGCTGGTGCTGGACGACCTGCCCTATGGGGCGCGTGTCAGCTTTTATAACAACATGGTGGCTTTGACGGACGACAGCAAGTATTATGTCAAGGGCATCCGGCAAAGCGGCAAGGGAACAGAGGAAATTTCTGAGACCGGCGGCGTGGGCGGGCGCAGCGCCTCTTTCCTGGTAACCAAGGATCAGGACTATGTGGTTGCCTATGGCGTCTTGACAGACCCGGTGGCCTACACCATCCAGTATCACGATGAAGCGGGTAATGACCTGTTGCCCAGCGAGACCTATTATGGCAACGTGGGGGATAAGCCGGTGGTGGCTTACCAGTATGTAGAGGGCTATCAGCCCCGTGCCTATAACTTGACGAAAACGCTTTCGGCAGACGAGGCGGAGAACGTGTTTGCCTTTGTCTATTCCCGCCTGCCAGAGGGTACGACGACCGAGACCATCACCGTTATCGAGCCGGAGGGCCCTGGCGCGGTGGTAGTGCCGCCGGAAGAGACCCCCACCACACCGGCTGGGGATGAGGAAGCAGCTGGGACCCCCGGAGGCGACGGGGCCACGCCTGGAGGCGAGGACACGGTGCCGGGCGGGGAGGAAGAGGATATACCAGATGGGGAAGTACCAGCCGCCTCGCCGCCCCGGGAGGAATGGGACCTGGATGACGGGGATGTGCCTTTGGCGGGTTTTGACGGCCTGGATGAGGAGCCGAAGTCCCTGATGGCGGATGGGAAGATGTTGTGGAACAATATCCCCCTTCCCGCTAAGCTGGCGGGGGGCGTGGCCATGCTGGGCGCTTTTGCCTTTGCCCTGTGGCTGTTCCTGTTCCGCCGGAAAAGGAAGGAAGAGCAATGAAAGGGAAGCTGCTTCCAGCCCTGTGCCATATCTTTGGCGTGCTGATTCTGCTGGCCGTTATTGGCTCTGCGCTGCTGCTGACCGTGCCCAGGCTGATGGGCTATCAGGTTTATAGTGTGGTCAGCGGCAGCATGGAGCCGCATATACCGGTGGGCAGCCTCTTGTACGTGGAAACAGCCCAACCGGAAACAGTGGCGGACGGGGAGATTATCGCTTTCCAAAGCGGCGATTCGGTTGTCACCCACCGGGTTCTGGAGAACCGCCAGGTACAGGGTGAGTTCGTCACCAAAGGCGACGCCAACCAGGAGGCGGATTTAGAGCCTGTCCCCTATGAGGGCTTAATTGGCCGGGTGGTGCGCCATATACCCTATCTTGGGGAACTGATGCTGTTGTATACTACTACCGCAGGCAAGGTATACGCTGTCTGTTTTGCTGCCTGTGGGGCCATGCTGAATATCCTGGCGGGGCGGCTGCGGGACCGCGCCAGGGAGCGGGACGAGGCCTGACCCCCTATTTATATATCCTGTTTAAGAAAGGGCTCCAGCATGGGAAAGAAGATCAGATGGCTTATATTGATAGCGGCGCTGCTGGTGTTTATTGGCTCCGGCAGCGCAGTGCTCGTTATAGGGAACCGCTACCGCGCCAGCCGCGCGGCTTACACAAGGGCGGCTGAGGAATTTACCCAAAAGGCGTCCCCAGGGGTTTCTGCGGACGCCGCCCCGAAGGGGGGAAGCCCTGGGCCCCAGCCCCAAGAGGGCGAGCCCCCTGTCTATGTGGATTTTGCCCGGCTACGGCAGGAGAACCCAGAAGTGGTGGGGTGGCTGTACTGTGAGGATTCTATTATCAACTACCCGGTGGTACAGGGGACAGACAACGATTTCTACCTGCACCACAGCTATGACAAGGTCGAAGACACCAGCGGCGCTATTTTTGTAGACGCTGCTTGCGCCCCTGGCTTTGCAGATTCCAACGCCGTCATCTACGGCCATAACATGAGCGACGGCTCTATGTTTGCCAGCCTGGAAAACTGGCGGGACCAGGCCTATTACGAACAACACCCGGTGATGTGGCTGTTTACCCCAGAGGCGGACTATAAGGTCCTGTTGTTCAGCGGCTATACCACCTCGGCTTATTCGGACACGTACCGGATTTTCCAGGGCCCTGGCAAAACCTTTGACGCCTATCTTGCCGAATGCGCGGCCCGGTCGGATTTTTCCGCCGCGGTGCCTTTGGACAGGGACGGGCATTATGTGACCCTGTCTACCTGCGCCTATGACTTTGACGAAGCGCGCTATGTGCTTCATGGCAAACTGGAAAAGGTGGATACACGATAGGAGGAGGATGGATGGCGTCCATGGCGGCAAAAAAAAAGCTGTGGCTTGGGGTGCTGGTATTTCTGCAGCTTAGCGCCTGTACTACAGCGCATACCGATATCCCCTCCCAAGGGGAGGGCCCTCCCCCAGGCAAGGCCCCGGCTGTGGAAAGCAGCGCGGCCGGCCAGGAGAACTTTACACCCTACCAGGCCCCGGCCTTTGCCGGGTCTGGCTTTGACGCAAGCGCCGCCCAAGGGGAGGACGGCGTGCTGTTGGATCTTTCCGGTTTGTCCCAGGGCTATGTAGCGGTCTCCGCCCAGCGGGATGTACGGATGAAGTTCCAGGTGGAAAAGGAAGGGAAGCCCTATACATATGATTTGCCCGCAGACGGCACGCCCGTGGTCTACCCGCTGCAAAGCGGGGACGGGGAATATACCCTGCGGGCGTTGGAAAACACCACGGGCACCAAGTTTGCCGAGGTGTACGCCGCAACCGTGCCGGTAACGCTGCAAGATGAATTCCAGCCCTTCCTGCGGCCCAGCCAATATGTGAATTATAACCAGGGGTCCGCTTGCGTGAAGGCGGCGGCCGGGCTGGCCGCGCAGCAGCCAGACGCGTTGGGCGTGGTGGATGCGGTGTTCGATTATATCTGTGAAAAGGTTACCTATGACAAGCAGAAGGCCTCCCAGGTATCCGGCGGCTATCTGCCCGACCCGGACGAGACCCTGGCCACGGGCAAGGGCATCTGCTTCGACTATGCCAGCCTGGCGGCGGCCATGCTGCGCAGCCAGGGCATCCCTACGAAGATGGTGTTCGGCTATGTGCAGCCGGACGACCTGTACCACGCCTGGAACATGTTTTATACCCAGGAGGACGGCTGGGTGGCGGCGGAATACCAGGCGGAATCCAACAGCTGGGTAAGGCTGGACGCGACTTTTGCCGCAAACGGGGCGGATTCCCAGTTTATTGGGGATGGGACCAATTATACGGACGTCTATTTTTACTGAAGGTGGTGTAGGAGGTATGCGTAAAAGACAGTTGGATGCTTTGGGCGTAAGCGCGTTCTGTGAAAGCATGGCCATGATGCTCCAGTCTGGCATACAGACAGACGAGGCTGTGGCCCTGTTGCGGCAGGACGGCGGGGAAAAGGGCCTTCTGGAGGAGAGCTTAGAGCAGATGCTCCCCCAACTGGAGGAGGGCCGCCGGCTGGCCGGCGCCATGGAGGACTGCGGGGCTTTCCCGGCCTATGCGGTGGAGATGGTGGCGGCAGGGGAATCCGCTGGCCGGCTGGAGGACGTGCTGTTCCAGCTGGGGAAATATTACGCAGACCAGAAGGCCATGGAGGAAAAGCTCCGCAGCGCGGTTACATACCCAGCGGCCATGCTGGTGCTTATCATCGTGGTGCTGGCCTTGATGCTGTCTATGGTATTGCCGGCTTTCACCCAGGTGTACGACCGGCTTACCGGCAGCCTGGCCGCCTCTTCTTACGGATACATCCGCTGGGCCTATGGTTTCTGTTGGGGGGCCCTGGGGCTGATGGTTTTGCTGGCACTGGCGCTGCTTGTGGGGCTGGCCCTGTGGAAGAGCAAAAAGCGCCCTTTGGTGGAAGGCTTTTTGGAAAAGCTGCCCCTGTGCGGGGATATCCTGCGGGGGCTGGGGCTGTACCGCTTCCTGGCTGCTTTTTCCACATACCTGGCCAGCGGCGAGGTGCAGGACATAGCTGTGGCGGACAGCATCCGGATGGCAGGCTGCAAACCGGTGGAGGCCCAGCTGGACAAATGCCTGGCCCAGCTGGAAGAGGGCCATGGTTTTGCCCAGTCTGCCTATGAGCAAAAGCTTTTCGAACCTGTCTATGGCCGGATGCTGCTGGCCGGCGAGCGCAGCGGCAGCCTGGATGGGGTGCTGAAAAAGTTGTCCGGCTTGCTGGAGGAGCGGTGCGCCAGCCAGACAGACCGGCTGGTGGGCATTGTAGACCCCTTGCTTTCCGGCATTTTGCTGGTGACTGTCGGCGTGTCCCTGCTCAGCGTCATGCTCCCACTGCTGGGCATCATGAATTCTATCGGTTAGAGGGGCGGGCCTATGTATACGGATAGAAAACCCAGGCGCTGGCCCTGGCTCTTGGGGGTGGCGGCCGTGGTGTTGGTGGCGCTGGCAGCCTGGCTGGCTGTGCGGGGCCCTGGGCAGGCCGTGAAGGAAGAAGGGGCCCAGGCGCTGCGGGCAGCCATCCACAGCGCCTCTATACAGTGTTATGTGGTAGAGGGCGTATACCCGCCTAGCTTGGCCTATTTGGAGGAAAGCTATGGCCTGCGCGTCAACCGGCAGGATTATTATGTGGTGTACAGGGCCTTTGCGTCCAACCTACCGCCTGAAGTGACGGTGGTGCGCAAGCAGTGAGCCTATCAGGGAGGTGGCGTACATGAAGCGGTGGATACTGTCGCCGGCGGCGTTTACTTTGGCTGTAGAAGGCCTGTTTTTGGCTGGGTTTTTCCTGTTGGTGGTTTTCGGCGCCAGCACCTATCGGGAAACTGTGGAGGGACAGGCTGGGAACAGCTGTACCCGGGCGCTGCTCAGTTATTTCTCTACCCGGGCCAAAAACAGCGACGCTCTGGGCGGGGTAGAGCTGTACCGGGAAGAGGGGCGGCCTGTGCTTAGCTTTGCAGACCCGGGTAGTAGCTACGCGGTGCGGGTTTACCAGCACCAGGGCCACCTGGTGGAGGATTACGGGGAAAACCGCGCCCCCCTTGCGCCAAGCGCCGCCACGGTTATTGGCGAGACCGAGGCTTTCCAGGTGGAAGCCCTGGGCCCGGGGGCCTTTGTGGTGACAACAGACGAGGGGAAAGCCGTATTTTGCCTGAAAGCGGGGACGATCCATGCGGGGTAAACATATCACAGCCTTTTATATGGAGATGCTGGTATTGGTGGCCGTGTTCACTGGTATGATTTTGGTGCTTTCCCAGGTGTTTGTGGCGGCTAAAGGGCAAAGTACCCGGGCCAGGGTGTTGACGGACGCCGTATGCCTGGCGGAAAACGCGGCCGAGCTGGCCGCGGCCGCAGGCAGCGGGGAAGGGCTTTTGGCCCTGTTAGAGGAAGGCGGGGCAGCCTGGGCGGAAGGGGATTTGGTTTGCGCCCGATATGACAGCCGCATGGCGCCAGACCCGGCGGGCCCTTTCCAGGTGGATGTGCAGTGGGCCTGGCAGGGCGGCCTGGGGGAAGCTTTGGTGCGGGTATACTGGCAGGACGGCCCCCAGCCGGTGTACCAGCTTGAAACAGCAGTTTATCGCGGGGAGGCGGGCGGATGAATCGGATACCGGTACGGCTGGGCCCTTTGGCGCTGCTGCTGGCTGTGGTAGCCATCTGTGTGACGGTGTTGGGGCTGCTTACCTTTACCACTGCCCGGGGCGACCTGGCTATGGCGGAACGGCATGCGGCCTCGGTGCAGGCGCGGTACAGCCTGGAGGCCCAGGGGCAGGCTTTCCTACAGGGTTTGGAAGAGGACCCGGCGGCTCTGGCCGCCCTAGAGCGGGACGGCAACGGCGCTTGCTGGCAGACTTTCCAGCAAGCGGGGGCTAGCCTGCGCATTGGGCTGCAGCCCCAGGAAGACGGCTTCCAGGTGGTCAGCTGGCAGTTCAGCCAGGATTGGGAACCCCAGGAAGAGCTAGGCGGGTTATGGCCCGGGGAATAAGAAAGGGGAAAGAACGCAATGGAGATACAGGAGATCCTGGCACAGGCCGTGGAAAAGGATGCGTCCGATGTGTTTTTGGTGGCGGGCCTGCCCGTTACCCTGAAGCAGGAGGGCCGTCAGCTCCGCCTGGGCGAGGGCGTGCTTATGCCAGAGCGCACCCAGGCGCTTATTGGGCAGATCTACCAGCTTAGCGGACGTGAGCAAACCCGCCTGGCCAAAGGCGCAGACGATGACTTCTCCTTCGCCATGCGGGGGCTGGGGCGCTTCCGGGTGAATATTTTCCGCCAGCGGGGCTCTTTGGCCGCAGTAATCCGCCTTATCCAGTTCGGCCTGCCAGACCCCCAGGAGTTGGGCATCCCGGAAGAGGTGCTGGCTTTGGCGGAAAACCAGAAGGGGCTCATCCTGGTTACCGGCGCGGTGGGGACAGGGAAGTCTACCACGTTGGCCTGCATGATTCAGCGTATCAACCAAAGCCGCGACTGCCACATCATTACCATGGAAGACCCCATCGAATATGTATACCGCCATGAAAAGGCCATCGTCACCCAGCGGGAAATATCCATCGATACCCCCGGCTACACGGCCGCCCTGCGTTCGGCCCTGCGTGAGAGCCCAGACGTGATCCTTTTGGGGGAAATGCGGGACTATGACACCATTTCAGCGGCCATCACTGCCACCGAGACGGGCTTGCTGCTGTTCAGCACCTTGCATACCAGCAGCGCCGCCAATACCATTACGCGCATCATAGACGTTTTCCCAGCCAACCAGCAGCACCAGGTGAAGATCCAGCTTTCCCAGCTTCTAAAGGGTGTGGTCTGCCAGCAGCTGGTACCTGGGACAGATGGGACGCTATTGCCGGTATTCGAGATTATGAAGACCAACAATGCCATCCAGAATATGATCCGGGAAGACAAGCTGCACCAGCTGGATTCTGTGATGATGTCCGGGGCGGAGGAAGGCATGTGCACCATGGACGGCAGCCTGTTGAAGCTATTCCGACAGGGGAAGATCACCAAAGAGACCGCCTTGGTGTATTGTGTGAATTATGACGTAATGGCAAAACGTTTAGCCGCCCGGTAATGCATTAAAACCGGGAATTTATAGGCGATGAAGGGAAAGGGCCTCCCAGCAAACGGGGGGCATGGCAGGAATGGATGGGGCCGGGCGCTGCGCAGCGTCCGGCCCCATCCATTCCTCAAGCTTATTTATACGGCGGCGGGGATATAAGAGATCCTTGCACAGGAACCGGCCCGTCATATACCATTTTGGCGCGCTTCAGAAGCCCCGGGCATAGAGGCCCGCAACCGCGCTTCCAATGCCTCCCGGTACGCCTTGAAAGCGGAGGGCAAAGCCACCTCCTGGCGCAGCTGCCCCTCTGTAGCCCAGAAAAAGCCCGGCGCGGGCCCCTCCACACTGGCCGCCCAGGCTGTCATGTGCCATTCGATATGGGAGAAAACATGCCGGGCCTCGCCTAGGGGCTCTAAGCGGCCGGGGCGCAGCCCCCAGCTTCCCAGCAGGACCTGGGCCTCCGCCTCGTTGAAGAAACCTTCTTTGCCGGGCAGCTCCCACAGCCCGGCCAGCAGCCCCTTTGCCGGGCGCATGCGCAAAGCCGCCTGGCCTTGGCAGGTCAACACAAAAACCGTGCGGTCTTCTATCTTCCGGGGCCTTTTGGGGGACTTCACCGGCAGGCTGGCCTCGACCCCCAAACGGTGTGCTTCGCAAAGGGCGGCTAAGGGGCATTGGGCACACTTGGCCGCGGCCCCTGGCAGGCAGACGAGGGCTCCCAGTTCCATCATAGCCTGGTTGAAATCCCCAGCCCGGCCTGGGGGCAAAATGGCTGCCAGCTGGCGCTCGGTCCGCTTTTTTACGGCTGGGGAGAGGACGTCCTCCTCCCGGCACAGCAGCCGGGAAACCACACGCAACACATTGCCGTCTACAGCTGGGGCCTGGGCCCCGAAAGCGATGGAGGCTATTGCCCCGGCCGTATACGGGCCGATCCCTGGCAGGGAGAGCAATTCCGGCACAGTGCCGGGCAATTCCCCGCCAAACCGGGCCGCAGCCTTTTGGGCTGCCCGTTGCAGGTTCCGGGCCCGGCTGTAATACCCCAGGCCTTCCCACAGCTTCAGCACCTGTTCTTCCGGCGCGGCGGCCAGTTCCGCTATGGTAGGCAGCGCCTCCATAAACCGTTGGAAATAGGGCTTCACAGCTTCCACCCGGGTTTGCTGCAGCATGATTTCCGACACCCACACACGGTAAGGCGTGGGATTGTCCCGCCAGGGGAGGCTGCGGGCGTTGTGGGCGTACCAGTCCAGCAGGGGCAAGGGCACCTGGGCTAAAAGGGCGTCATCCATAGGCTTCTCCTTTCTTGGCAGGCAGCTCCCCCCGCTAGGGCTTGCCACACAGGCTGTACCGCAGGCCGTCCGCCATCTTTGCCGCCTGTACCCCCTCGGCCACATCGTGGACGCGGACCATATCCGCCCCAGCCAATATGGCTGCGGTATGGCAGGCGATGGTGGCTGGCAGGCGCTTTTCAAAAGGCGGGTTGCCACAGAGGAAGCCAGTCACCCGTTTGCGTGAGGCGGCCATCAACAGGCATACGCCGGGTATACGGTATGCGCCCACCTGTGCGATAAGCCCCAGGTCTTCCTCGCGGGTTTTGCCAAAGCCAATGCCTGGGTCAAAGCAGAGACGTTCTTTTCCTATGCCGAACCGCCTGGCGGCTTCCAGGCGGCCCTGGAAAAAGGCCCGGGCCTGGGCTGCCCCGCCGCCCACCGGGTACATAACGATGCAGCCGCAGCCGGACTCAGCCGCAGCGGCCAACATGGCGTCAGGGAAGCCGGAAACGTCGTTGATAATGTGGGCCCCAGCCAGCAAAGCCTTCCTGGCCACCCAGGGGTAAAAGGTATCCACAGAGACGGCCAGGCCCGTCTCGCTTACCAGGGCGGGCAGGACGTTTTTCAGGCGTTCCCACTCTTCCTCTTGTGTGACCGGCGTATGCCCCGGCCGGGTAGACTGCCCGCCCACATCCAGGATATCAGCCCCCTGGGCCGCCATTTCCTTGGCCCGGGCAATGGCGGCCTGGGGTGAAAAGTATTCCCCCCCGTCTGAGAACGAGTCGGGGGTCACATTGAGGATGCCCATGACATACGTACGGCTGAGGGGGAACGTGTGGCCCCGGGCGTTGAACGTCCCAGGGGAAGCATCAGGGTTTTGCATGGGGGCCTCCGTCCTTTCTGCTTTGCATTTTATAGGCGGTATCCGGTAAGCTGTACCCTTTACCGCCCGCCTAACAAGGACATCACCTCGGCCCGGGTTTTGGCGTCGCTGCGCATACAGCCCCGCAGGGCGGAGGTCTGGGTGCTAGAGCCCGCGGCCCTGGCGCCCCGCATAGTCATACACAGGTGTTCGGCTTCGATAAACACCGCCACACCCAGGGGGTTGATGTGCTGGTACAGGAAATCCGCGATCTCCCCAGTCAGGCGTTCCTGTACCTGGGGGCGGCGGGCAAAGCAGTCTACAATGCGGGAGAACTTGGAAAGGCCGATGATGCGCCCGTTTTGGGGGATATAGGCGATGTGGGCCTTGCCGATGAAGGGCAGCAGGTGGTGTTCGCACACGGAATATAGGGGGATATCCTTTACCAGCACCAGCTCGTCGTGGCGGCCCTCCTCTTGGAAAAGCTTCAGGTGTTCCTGGGGGTCGGCCCCCAGGCCCGAGAAAATCTCCGCATACATGCGGGCCACCCGGTCTGGGGTTTCCCGCAGGCCCTCCCGGCTTGGGTCTTCCCCCACAGCCTCTAAAATGTCCGCCACTGCCCGGCGTATTTTTTCCATATCCATTGGCAAAACCTCCCCTTCCTTTAAAAAAGCCGCTACAGAATGGGCTCTGCAGCGGCAGGCATTTTTTGCTTATAGGGACGCCAGCCCCGCGTCCAGCATCTCTTGCGCGGCCAACAACATGCCCAGCTGGCCGCTGTGGTAGTTCAGCCCGCCTTGCATCCACGCGGCGTAGGGTGGGCGCAGGGGGCCGTCGGCGGAAAGTTCGATGGAAGAGCCCAAGGTGAAAGCCCCCGCCGCCATGATCACCTGGCTGTCATAGCCAGGCATGGGGCTGGGTTCGGGGGTAACGAAGGAATCGACCGGCGCGCCTTTCTGCACCCCCCGGCAGAAAGCGGCCAACGCCTGGGGGCTGCCCAGCTCTACCACTTGGATGATGTCGGCCCGGGGCTCCAGGGGCGTAGGGGTGACGGGGAATCCTAAGGAGGAAAACAGGGCGGAAGCGAACACAGCGGTCTTCAGGGCTTCCCCCGCCACATGGGGCGCGTGGAAAGCCCCTAAGAACAGCTCGCGGTTGTGGCCCAGGGTGCAGCCGATTTCCCGCCCGGTGCCTGGGGTGGTCAGCCGGTAGGCGCACAGCTCTACCAGGTCCCGCCGCCCGGCAATATATCCCCCTGTGGGGGCGACGCCCCCGCCAGGGTTCTTGATCAGCGACCCGGCTATTATGTCTGCGCCCAGAGCAACGGGCTCAATTTTTTCCACAAACTCCCCATAGCAGTTGTCCACCATAACCATGCAGCCCGGGGCCTTTTTCTTGGCAATTTCAGCCATGCGGCCGATTTCCTCCACGGAAAAAGAGGGCCGTAGGCTGTATCCCCGGGAACGCTGGATATATACCATTTTATAGCGCGGGCTGATACGCCCCTCCATCCCGGCGTAGTCCGGCGACCCGTCTGGCAACAGGTCCAGCTGCTCATAGGCGATGCCGTATTCCTTCATGCAGCCGGGCTCCTCCCGGCCCGGCAGGCCTATGACCCCCTGTATGGTGTCATAGGGCGTGCCGGTTATGCATAGCATCGTATCGCCGGGCCGCAGCAAACCAAACAGGGCCACAGCGAGGGTGTGGGTGCCGCTGACAAAATTCCACCGCACCAGGGCGTCCTCCGCACCCAGGGCATAGGCGTACACCTGGTCCAATACATCCCGGCCCGGGTCTCCATACCCATAGCCGGTGCTGCCCCCCAGGTGCCGCTCGCTGACCCCGGCCCGGTTAAAGGCGGCCAGCATTTTCTGTTGGTTATACCGCTGGATATCTTCAATCTGCCCGAAAGCGCCCTGGGCCTGCCTTTCCGCCTGGTCTGACAGGGCCAACAGCCTTTCGTCTATTCTAAAATACGGTACCATAGCCGTCCCCTTTCTGCTTGCCAGGCTGCAGCCGTGAAAAAGCCCAGGTGTCCGCCTGGGCGTACCCCAGCCTGCGGTAGAAGGATTCGTTCTTGCCTGCCTCCCGGAATATGTACAACTCCCGCCCAGGCAGGCAGGCCTCCGCCCGGGCCAAGAGGGCGCTGCCCACCCCTTGCCTGCGGCAGTCTTCCCGCACAGCCAGGGCGGACAGGACCGCCCCCCGCTGGCTGATGGAGGACACCACCCCGCAGCCGATCAAGCTTTCGCCCCGGTATTCCGTGAAAGCCAGGGCTGTGCCCCGGCGCAGCTTCAAGGATAGGTCTAAGTAAAAGGGCTCGAATTCCCCTGCCATGCCGGCCTCATCCAAAAGGCCGTATATGTCCCGGATGTTCACCTCCCCGGCTGGGGCCGGCGGCGGTTCCTTTTGGGGCAACGTCTTTTGCAGCAGCGGGCCCACAGCGGAGGGGGCCGCCCCCAGGCTTCTGGCAGCGGCTTCTGTACACAGCAGGGAATGGGGCCCCACGGCCCGCAAAAAAGCCCGGGCTTCCTCTGGGGCTTTTACGCTGCCAGAAACCAGCATCTGGCCGTCTACCAGGCAATAAGCGCAGTCCGACCCATCCTCCAGCCAAAAGCAGGCGACGCCTTTGTCAAAGCCATAGGATTTGACAAGGGCGGACATCTTACAGCCAAAGGCCGTCTCTTCGCACAATAGCAGCAGCCTGCGCTTATCCACGTCTTTTTCAACAAACCGTATCACGCCTGTGGCACCTCGCTCCCCATAGAAAAAGCCCCGCATGGCCGCGGGGCAGTCGCTTCTCTTCCGTGCCCCTCCCCGGTAAAGAGGGGGCGCCGCGGGTCCTGCCAGTTACTTCCCAGTAAAATACATGACAACGTTTACCACGATGACAAACAGGAAAAAGCCGATGGCGATCACCTTTGTCCACCGGGACAAAAACGCGTCTACCGACCGGGCCTTGTTTTTAGACAGAAAGGTATCCGCCGCGCCTGTCACCACGCCCACGTTCTTCTGGCTGCCCTCCTGCAGCAGCACCACCAGGATGATGGCGATGGAAAACGCCAGCAGGATGACGCCGAAGATGATTTCTAATACGCTCATGTCAGTCCCCCCTTTGGTCAGGTTGATAATTCCATACATACCCCTGCGCCAGGCGGCGCAAGGTATCCCCGCGCCGGGCCGTCAGGTTTTTTGCAAAAGCCGCAAAATAGCATAAAATATCATACCACAGGCCAAAGGATTTTGCAAGGGAAGAATCGCTTTTTTTGAAATTTTCCGTTCCTATTTCCCCCGCTATATGGGGTATGGGTGCGCGGCCCTCTGCGCTGGGAAAAGATTCGAGTTGAAAAAAAGCGCGCGGTGTAGTATACTGGACAATAAGTGTAGCCGCGCCCTATGCGCCTGCGGCCTGTGGAATAACTTTTAGGATGAGGGAAGTCATGATTGGAATCGATATCGCCATAGACTTAGGTACGGCAAAATTCAAGGTGTACCTGGACGGCAAGGGCATCGTCCTCAGCGAGCCGTCTATCATCGCTGTGGACAACCTGACCGACGAGGTCATCGCCATCGGCACCGAGGCCTATAAGATGCTGGGCCGCACCTCCGAGCGTATCACGGTGGCGCGCCCCTTAAGCAACGGCGTCATCTCCGACTTCTCCCTGGCCGAGCACCTGATTACCCATTACCTGCGGGAGATTGGCACCAGCCGTCTGTTCATGCCCCGGGTGGTGGTCAGCGTCCCCTGCGGCATCACAGAGGTGGAGAAACGCGCCGTGGTAGAGGCCATCAGCGCGGCGGGCGTGCGCAAGGTGTGCCTGATTGAAGAGCCTGTGGCCGCGGCCATCGGGGCCGGGGTCGATATCGCCGTGCCCCACGGCACCATGATTGTGGACATAGGGGAAGGGGCCACCGACATGGCCGTCATCTCCCTCAATGGCATTGCCATCGCCAATTCCACCAACATAGCCGGGTGCGATTTCAACGACGCCATCGTGAAATATGTACGCCGGAAGTTCAACCTGGTCATAGGCGACCGCATGGCCGAGGAGGCAAAAAAGGCCATTGGGTGCGCGTATCCTAAAAAGACGTTGGAAACCTTCGTCTTAAAAGGGCGCAACGCGATGAACGGCTTGCCAGAGACCACCATCATGAATTCGGACGAGATGATCGAGGCCCTGATAGACCCGGCCATCTCCATTGTGCGCACGGTACAGGCCACCCTGGAGGAGACCCCCCCGGAGCTGCTGGCAGACATCTTTACCGACGGCATCTACCTCACCGGGGGCTCGGCCAACCTGTACGGCATGTCTACGCTGCTGTCGAAAAAGACCAAGATCCCAGTGGTCACCTTCGAGCAGCCAGAGAACTGCGTGGTACTGGGCGCGGGCCGGGCAATCAAATATATAGACAAGATGGACAGCCGCAGCCACGGCAAGATGAACCCGCTGGTGTCCTACGGATAAAGGCCGCCGCAACAGCGGGTTGCTTGCCTGCGGGCGGCGCCTGTGGTATGATGTCTACCGAGGTGATACATATGGAAACCAAGCAGGTTATCCTGGAGCTGCGGACCAAAAACGGTTTGTCCCAAGACGCGCTGGCACAGAAAGCATATGTCACCCGGCAGGCGGTGTCCCGCTGGGAAAATGGGGAAACTGTGCCCAACACCGAAACGCTGAAACTGCTGTCGAAGCTGTTCGACGTTTCCATTAATACGCTCCTGGGCTCCCCCCGGAAGCTGGTGTGCCAGTGCTGCGGCATGCCCCTGGACGACTCTGCCGTCAGCCGGGAGAAGGACGGCGCTTTTAACGAGGAATACTGCAAATGGTGCTATGCGGACGGGGCCTTTGTTTATGCCAGCCTGGAGGAATTGACGGATTTCCTGGTGGGGCATATGTCGAACGAGGCTTTCCCGCCGGAGCAGGCCCGGGCCTACCTAGAGGCGCAGCTGCCAAAGCTGGGCCACTGGGCGCGGCCAGAAGGGTGAAAGCCCCATGGGGCGGCTATAGGCATGGAAAAGAGAAGGACAGACTGGGATAGTCTGCCCTTCCCTTGTTTTTATAGCGGCTGGGCGGGCGGGTCTTGCACGATGAGCAGCCGGGAAAGCCGCTGGTCTTCGATCTGCAAAACGGTCACCGTCAGCCCGGCTACCTGCACCTGGGGCCGCTCCCCCTCTTTGGGGATGCGCCCCAGCAGCTCTGTCACCAGCCCGGCAATGGTATCATAGTCCCCTTCGGGCAGCTCTACGCCGGCCAGGCCCGCAACCTCGTCAATGGGCGTGGCGCCGTCTACCGTAAAGGCCCGTTCGCTTAACCGGAAGACCTCGTCCTCCTCGTGGTCGTACTCGTCCTGGATGTTCCCCACGATGGATTCCATCAGGTCCTCCAGGGTAATCAGCCCCGCCGTGCCGCCATATTCATCCACCACGATGGCGATCTGCACCTTGCGTTCGGTCATCTCGGTGAAGAGCTGGCTGCATTTTTTCGTTTCGGGGATGAAATAGGCCGGCCGCATGAAATCAGTCAAGGAAAGGCCCCCGGGCACTTCCCGGCCCACATAGGGCAGCAGGTCTTTCACATAGCAGATGCCCACCACGGAATCGATGTCCTCGTGGTACACCGGGACGCGGGAGCACCCGTTCTCTACCGAGGCCGCCACAAGCTCGCTGACAGGGGCGCAGTCCTCCACGGCCACCACGTCTGTGCGGTGGGTCATGGTTTCCCCGGCGGTGGTGTCGTTAAAGTCCAGGATATTGGCGATCATGTCCTTTTCCGTCTCTTCAATCACCCCCGTCTCCTCGCCCTTGCCCACCATCTGCAGGATCTCTTCCTCGGTAAGGGCGTCCTCCAGGGCGTGGGGGTCGATGTGGAACAGCCGCAGCACGCCGTTGGCAATGGCCGAGGACAGCGCCAGCAGGGGCCGCGCCCCGCAGGAAAGGCCCCATATCAGCCCGGCCCACCGGCGGGAAAAGGCTTCCGCGCTGTGGCGCGCGCCTTTTTTGGGGAGCAGGTCGGCAAACAGGAAGAACGCCAGCATATAACAGAAGGACACCGCCAGGCAGGAGAGCAGCGAAGCCGCCCCTGGGGGCCACAGCCCCGCCAGGGCCCGGTATAAGGGGCGCCAATAACCGCCCATGCACAGGCCCAGCCCCAGCAGCCCGCAGAACAGCAGCCCCAGCTGTAAGGGGGACACCGCGCTGTTCTGGGCCTGAAGGGTTTTGAAAAGGGCCTTGGCTTTGGGGTCGCCGGCGTCGGCGTCTTTTTTGACCTGGGAAGGGGAGAGCTGCCCCACGGCGGATTCGCCGGCGGCATACAGGGCCGCCAGCAGCAAACACAGCAGCGTCAGCAGGGTGGAAAGGGGTATCGTACCGTCAGGTTCGGGAGGCATGGGGATGGGGCTCCTTTCATTAAATAGAAAAAGCAAAAATTTTAAGCGCACCCATATTGTACAGGAAAGCGGCGGGCTTGTCAATTCCTTCCCCCGGCATGCTGGGGCCTGTCTTCACGGCAGCCAGCTTTTCTTGGGGGCTTTCCGGGGATAGGGCTTGGGCTGGTCGGTAAGGCCTAGAAGGTAGTCGGTGCTGGTGTTGTAGAACTGGCTGAGCTTGATAAGCACTTCTGTAGGAATATCGTGGTAGCCTAATTCATAGTTGGAGTAACAGGTCTGGGTGCAGTGCAGATAGTCCGCCAGGTTTTGCTGTGTTAAATCCCTATCTTCCCGTAGGTCTCTTATCCGTTGGTACATGAGAGGCGCTCCTTTTTATGTAAAAATAGAAACACAAATAGTATGCGCACAACAAAACGTGGTATTGACTTTTACCATGAAATGTCGTAAAATCAAAAAATAGCATGTATCAACAGCAAGAGGGAAGGAGGGGGAACATGGGATTTCCAGCCGCGTTATTATTTTTTGCCATGGGCCTGGCGGTGCATATCCTCAG
This sequence comes from Oscillospiraceae bacterium, assembly GCA_910574995.1. Lineage (GTDB taxonomy): Bacteria > Bacillota > Clostridia > Oscillospirales > Acutalibacteraceae > Acutalibacter. The sequence goes on along the minus strand of CAJTCS010000005.1, from coordinate 139,451 downwards.
CGCGATACTTATGGCCCAGGCTATGGAAGACAAGGGCTATGGGCGCGGGAAGGTCAGGGTCATCGGCCTGGCGCTGTGCGCCTTGTGCGGCCTTGGCGGATGCCTGTTTGTGGCGGCTTTGCCGGATATTGTTTTGCAGGACATGGGCCGCAGGGTTTTGAAAGAACTGGAAAAGAAGGGGTAGCGCGGGAAGGGCGGGCCCTCTTCTTAATGGATGGTAGTCAAAACGTGCAAAATTTTCACAGAAATCCTTTTTTGCCTTTACAGCGCCCGAAAAAAATGGTAGAATAAAACAACACGGGCAGCTGTGCGGGGCAAAGCCCTGTTTCTGCGCGCCTTTGCCCGTCGTTGCAGTACCGATCATCCTAAAAGGAGGAAGATAGTCCTATGGCAAGAAAAATGAAAACCATGGATGGCAACAACGCCGCCGCGCATGTTTCCTATGCGTTTACCGACGTTGCCGCCATCTACCCCATCACGCCCTCTTCCGTGATGGCCGACGAGACCGACAAGTATGCCGCCGCCGGGCGGAAGAACCTGTTCGGCCGCGAGGTGCGGGTGACTGAGATGCAGTCTGAGGCCGGCGCTGCCGGCGCTGTGCACGGCTCTCTGGCCGCCGGCGCCCTGACCACCACCTATACCGCAAGCCAGGGCCTGCTGCTGATGATCCCCAACATGTACAAGATCGCCGGCGAGCTGCTGCCCAGCGTCATCCACGTTTCCGCCCGCACGGTGGCCACCCACGCCCTGAACATCTTCGGCGACCACTCGGACGTGTACGCCTGCCGCCAGACCGGCTACGCCATGCTGTGCGCCAACTCCCCCCAGGAGGTCATGGACCTGGGCGCTGTGGCCCACCTGTCCGCTATCAAGGGCAAGGTGCCCTTCCTCCACTTCTTCGACGGCTTCCGTACCTCCCACGAGGTGCAGAAGATTGAGGCCTGGGACTATGAGGACCTGGGCGAAATGCTGGACTGGGACGCGGTGAACGCTTTCCGCCGCAACGCCCTGAACCCCGAGCACCCCGTGCTGCGCGGCCAGGCCCAGAACGGCGATATCTTCTTCCAGGCGCGCGAGGCCTGCAACAAGTATTATGACGCGGTGCCCCAGGTCGTTGTAGACTATATGGACAAGGTCAACGAAAAGATCGGCACCGACTACAAGCCCTTCAACTATTATGGCGCGCCCGACGCCGACAAGGTCATCATTGCCATGGGTTCCGCCTGCGAGACCATTGAGGAGGTCATCGACTACTTGACCGCCGCCGGCGAGAAGGTGGGCCTGGTGAAGGTCCGCCTGTACCGCCCCTTCGTGGCCAAGTACTTGCTGGACGTGCTGCCTGAGACGGTAAAGACCATCTCTGTTTTGGACCGCACCAAGGAGCCCGGCTCCATCGGCGAGCCCCTGTACCTGGACGTGCTGGCCGCTATCAACGGCACCAGCTTTGGCGCGTGCCCTGTGCTCTCTGGCCGTTATGGCCTGGGCAGCAAGGACACCAAGCCCAGCGACGTCATCGCCGTATACCGCAACATGGAGAGCAGCGAGCCCAAGAAGCGTTTCACCATCGGCATCGTGGACGACGTGACCCACCTGTCCCTGGAGGTCAAGGAAGACCCCGACACCGCCCCGGCCGGCACCACCAGCTGCAAGTTCTGGGGCCTGGGCTCTGACGGCACCGTTGGCGCCAACAAGAACTCCATCAAGATCATCGGCGACCACACAGATATGTACGCCCAGGGCTACTTTGACTACGACTCTAAAAAGTCCGGCGGCCTGACCATCTCCCACCTGCGCTTCGGCCATACCCCCATCAAGTCCACCTATTATATTTCCAAGGCGGACTTTGTGGCCTGTTCCAACCCCGCGTACCTGGAGACCTATGACATGGTACAGGACCTGAAGAAGGGCGGCAGCTTCCTGCTCAACTGCGCCTGGAACGCCGAGGAGCTTAACGAGCGCCTGCCCGGCAAGGTGAAGAAGTTCATCGCCGACAATGAGATCAATTTCTACACCATCGACGGCTTCAAGATCGGCAAGGAGATTGGCCTGGGCACCCGCATCAACACGGTGCTGCAGTCTGCTTTCTTCTCCATTGCCAAGATCATCCCCGAGGCCGACGCTATCCAGTATATGAAGGACGCCGCCCAGAAGTCTTACGGCCGCAAGGGCGAGGCTGTGGTCAAGATGAACCACGACGCCATCGACGCCGGCGCTACCGGCTATACCAAGGTGGACGTGCCCGCCGCCTGGAAAGACTGCGTTGACGACAGCCAGAAGAAGGTTGCCACTGGCAGCCGCCAGGACCTGGTGGACTACGTGAACAACGTGGTGTTCCCGGTGAACTCCTTCCATGGCAAGGACCTGCCCGTTTCCACCTTCGAGAAGTATGCCGACGGCACCAGCCCCCAGGGCACCGCTGCCTATGAGAAGCGCGGCGTGGCCGTGGACGTGCCCCAGTGGATTCCCGAAAACTGCATCCAGTGCAACCAGTGCTCTTATGTATGCCCCCATGCGGTCATCCGCCCCATTGCCATGACGGATGAAGAGCTGGCAAACGCCCCCGAGGGCACCCTGTCCAAGCCCATGACCGGCGTGCCTGGCATGCACTTTGCCATGGTCATCTCCACCCTGGACTGCACCGGCTGCGGCAGCTGCGTGACCACCTGCCCCGCCAAGACCAAGGCCCTGCAGATGGCCCCCATCGATTCCCAGCGCCCCCAGCAGGCTGTGTTCAACTATGCCATCGACCTGCCCGCTAAGGAGGCTGTGGCTGAGAAGTTCAAGGAGACCTCTGTTAAGGGCAGCCAGTTCAAGCAGCCCCTGTTGGAGTTCTCCGGCGCTTGCGGCGGCTGCGGTGAAACCCCCTACGCGAAGCTTGCCACCCAGCTGTTCGGCGACAAGATGTTCATCGCCAACGCCACCGGCTGCTCTTCCATCTGGGGCGGTTCCGCTCCCGCTACGCCCTACACGGTCAACAAGAAGGGCCATGGCCCCGCTTGGGAAAACTCCCTGTTCGAGGACAACGCCGAGTTCGGCCTGGGCATGACCTTGGCGCAGAACGCTGTGCGCGGCCGCCTGAAGGAGCTGACCGAGAAGCTGTGCGCCATCGAGTACTGCGTGCCCGAGATCAAGGAGGCCGCTAAGGCTTGGATGGACACCATGTGGGACAGCAAGTCCAACGGCCCCGCCGCCGAGGCATATATTGCAGCCCTGGAGAACGGCGTGATGACCGTGGACGAGAACATCGCCTTTGCCAGCTCCCCCAAGGCTAAGGAAGTCTTTGGCGACAAGGCCCCCGAGTTCCTGGCCCACGCCGAGGCCCGCAAGGCCGCCGGCGAGAAGTACTGTGACTGCGAAGCCTGCACCTTGGCTTTGGAGATTTTGAAGGACAAGGATTACCTGGCTAAGAAGTCCATGTGGATCCTGGGCGGCGACGGCTGGGCCTATGACATCGGCTTCGGCGGCGTGGACCATGCCTTGGCTTCCGGCGAGAACATCAACATCCTGGTGTTCGACACCGAGGTGTACTCCAACACCGGCGGACAGGCCTCCAAGTCTACCCCCTGCGGCTCTGTGGCCCAGTTCGCGGCTACCGGCAAGTCTACCAAGAAGAAAGACCTGGCCGCTATCGCCATGAGCTATGGCTACGTCTATGTGGCCCAGGTGGCAATGGGCGCCGACATGAACCAGTGCATCAAGGCTTTCTCCGAGGCCGAAAGCTATAACGGCCCCTCCATCATCCTGGCTTACGCCCCCTGCATCAACCACGGCATCAAGGGCGGCATGGGTGTCTCCATGGTAGAAGAGAAGAAGGCTGTGGCCGCTGGCTATTGGCATAACTTCCGCTTCGACCCCCGCCGGGCCGACGCCGGGGAGAACCCCTTCCAGCTGGACAGCAAGGAGCCTTCTGCCTCTTACCGCGACTTCATCATGGGCGAAGTGCGCTATAACAGCCTGACCCGTTCCTTCCCAGAGCGTGCCGAGAAGCTGTTCGCCGACGCTGAGAAGTTTGCGGAGGAGAAGTATGCCAAGCTGAAGAAGATGGCAGAGTGATCCCCCGCAACAGCTGTATAGCATAACAAAGGGCCTGCCCGGGCAACTGGGCAGGCCCTTTCTGGTTTTGCAGGGAAGGGGCCCCTGCGGTTTCCATCTTGCGCGCTGCCCGCGGGTGTGGTATACTGGCACAAAAGGGAAAAGGAGATGTGTGGCAATGGCAAAGGTTGCGGTACGGCGGATAAACGAATGGGACGGGCCCTCTATGTTGAAAATATACGCCCCTTATGTAGGCACGGCAGCGGCGCCCGAGGAGGCCCTGCCAGAGCTGCAGGCATATATACAGCGCATCGACCGGTACACATACGGGCTGGGCTGGCTGCTGTGTGAGATCGATTCTACCCCAGCGGGCTTCTGCCATTTGACGGAGAACCGGGCGGACCCGGAAAACCTATTCTCAGTAGAGTTCCAGCTGTATGTAAAGCCTGCGTTCCAGCGCATCGGCGTAGGCCGGGCCCTGTGGTCTTTAATGCGGGACATCATGGAGATGGGGAACCGCCGGGAGGTATTGGCGCGCGTTGGCCTGCCAGGGGAGGGGGTCTTGGGCTTTTTCCAGGCCATGGGCTTCCAGGCAGTGGGGGAGGAGCAGGAGGCACGCCGCCAGGTCCTGCTGGCCCGCTACCAGCTGGCCCCCCATGACCCAGGGGCGGCAAAGCCCACTAAGCCCTACCTGGTGCTGAACCATGAGTATGAAGAGGCGCGGGAGCGGGCCGCTTTATTGGTCCGGGCGTAGGAAAGCGGGCCCCGGGCAGGGGCCTGCTTTTTTTAAAAGGGGTTAGCTTGTCGTAACTGCCTCTTTGAAAAAAATTTAACAAATTCCCCCTTCAGCCCTTGTAAAAAAACCGGATGTGTGGTATCATCATCTTGATTTTTGATAAAATGCGGAAGAAGGGCATTTTATCAAAACACACTGCTTTTTTATGTACTTTTCTATAATTCCATGGCGAAAGGAGGTCTGTTTCGTATGAGCGAACCCAGTTTTGTCCAGGTCATCGCAATGGGTCTTGCCACAGTTTTCGTGGTTTTGATCTGCCTGATCATCATCATTAAGATCATGGGCGCGGTGATGCAGAAGTTCACGGGCAACTCTGCCCCCCAGCCTGCCGCGGCCCCTGCGGCGGCCCCCGCCGCCCCTGTGTCCGCCGCCCCGTCTAACAAGCAGCAGGTAGTGGCCGCTATCGCGGCTGCCATTGCGGAAGACATGGGTGCGGACGTAGGACATATCAAGATCCATTCCATCCGGAAGCTGTAAACCGACCCGCAAGAAGTTTAATTTGATTGAGAGGTAATTGGCGTTATGAGAAACTATCATGTAAATGTAAATGGTACTGCTTATGAAGTCACGGTAGAAGAGGTAAAGGGCGGCGCGGCTCCCGCCCCTGTGGCGGCCCCGGCCCCTGCGGCGGCCCCCGCTCCCGCCCCGGCCCCTGCGGGCGCTGGCGAACAGGTAACGGCCCCCATGCCTGGCACTATCCTGGACGTGAAGGTTTCCGCCGGCCAGGCCGTGAAGTCCGGCCAGGTGCTGATGGTGCTGGAAGCCATGAAGATGGAGAACGAGATCATGGCGCCTAAGGACGGCACCGTCACGGCTGTTTCCGTTTCCAAGGGCGCTGCTGTGGAGAGCGGCACACTCCTGTGCACCATCGCGTAAGGCCCTGCGCCTGAAATCAAAAAATAAGGAGTGTAATCCATGGAAGCTATTATGAACTTCTTGCAGAGCACAGGCTTCGCCATTGTGGGGGAGAACCCCCTGAACCTGGTGATGCTGGTGGTTGCCTGTGTGCTGCTGTACTTGGCCATCGTCAAGAAATTCGAGCCCCTGCTGCTGCTGCCCATTGCTTTCGGCATGTTGCTGACCAACCTGCCCGGCGCAGGCATGTACCACGCCGAGTATTTTGCAGACGGCGTGATCAACTGGGCCGAGCTGGGTACTGGCCACGGCGGTCTTATCGATTACCTGTACCTGGGCGTGAAGCTGGGCATCTACCCCTGCCTGATCTTTGTGGGCGTAGGCGCCATGACTGACTTTGGCCCGCTGATTGCCAACCCCAAAAGCCTGCTGCTGGGCGCTGCGGCCCAGCTGGGCATCTTCATCACTTACATCGGCGCGCACTTGATGGGCTTCACTGGGCCAGAGTCCGCCTCCATCGGCATTATCGGCGGCGCGGACGGCCCCACCGCCATCTACACCACCAGCCAGCTGGCGCCCCATCTCCTTGGGCCCATCGCCGTGGCGGCATACTCTTACATGGCTTTGGTGCCGGTCATCCAGCCTCCCATCATGAAGGCCCTGACCACCAAAGAAGAGCGGCGCATCAAGATGAAGCAGCTGCGCCCCGTTTCCAAGACCGAAAAGATCCTGTTCCCCATCATCGTCACCATCTTTGTTTCCTTCATGCTGCCCAGTGCCGCCCCGCTGGTGGGCTGCCTGATGCTGGGCAACCTGATGCGTGAGAGCGGCGTGGTAGACCGCCTGAGCAAGACCGTGCAGAACGAGCTGATGAACATCGTTACCATCTTCCTGGGCATCTCCGTTGGCGCAACGGCTACCGCCGCCAACTTCTTGAACCTGAGCACCCTGGGCATTTTGCTGATGGGCGTGGTGGCCTTTGGCATGGGCACCGCTGGCGGCGTGCTGCTGGCCAAGCTGATGAACGTGTTCGCAAAGGAGAAGGTCAACCCCCTGATCGGTTCCGCCGGCGTATCCGCCGTACCTATGGCTGCCCGCGTGTCCCAGGTGGTTGGGCAGAAGGAAGACCCCTCTAACTTCCTGCTGATGCACGCCATGGGCCCCAATGTGTCTGGCGTTATCGGCTCTGCCGTGGCGGCGGGCGTACTGCTGGCGCTGTTCGGTTAAGCCAGCGTGCTGCTAGACCTAAGCCGCGTAGCCCTGCGCTGCGCTTACCATCTGCTATAGAACCGGTGCTTTGCGGCCAGGGGAGGCCCCCAGCCGCAAGGCGCTGTAATCATGAGAAAGGAAGGCGATGAATAGCACTATGGCTAAGAATCCCCTGAAGATCATGGATACCATCCTGCGCGACGCCCACCAGTCCCAGGCGGCTACCCGCATGCGCATTGAAGACATGGAGCCTGTTCTGCCCCTGTTGGACAGCATTGGCTTTTGGTCCCTAGAGTGCTGGGGCGGCGCCACCTTCGACGTGTGCATGCGCTTTTTGAACGAAGACCCCTGGGAGCGTTTGCGCACCCTGAAAAAGGGCCTGCCCCATACCAAGCTGCAAATGCTGCTGCGCGGCCAGAACCTGTTGGGCTACCGGCACTATGCCGACGACGTGGTAGAGGCCTTTGTGAAGAAGTCTATCGAAAACGGCATTGATGTGGTGCGTATTTTTGACGCGCTGAACGACCCCCGGAACGTACAGGCGGCTGTGAAGTATGTAAAAGAGTACGGCGGCCTGGCCGAGGTTGCCATTAGCTATACCAAGAGCCCCGTGCACAACGAAGAGTATTTTGTGAAGCTCTCCATGCAGCTGGAGAAGATGGGCGCCGACACCATCTGCATCAAGGACATGGCAAACTTGCTGCTGCCATATGACGCATACTCCCTGGTAAAGAAGCTGAAGGAGAACGTAGGCGTGCCCATCCACCTGCACACCCACAACACCACCGGCACTGGCGACATGACCAACCTGATGGCCGCCCAGGCCGGCGTAGATATTGTAGACTGCGCCCTGTCCCCCCTGGCAAACGGCACCTCTCAGCCCGCCACAGAAGCTATGGTGGCCACCCTGCGGGGGACCAGCCGTGACACTGGCCTGGATATGGAGAAGCTGTCCGAGGCAGCCGCTCATTTCCGGGGCGTGGCCGAGAAGCTGGACATCAACCCCAAGGTGCTGAAGGTGGACGTGAATACGCTGCTGTACCAGGTTCCCGGCGGTATGCTTAGCAACCTGATCTCCCAGCTGAAGCAGGCCAACGCCGAGAACAAGTATTACGACGTGCTGGCTGAGGTGCCCCGCGTCCGCGAGGACTTTGGTTATCCCCCGCTGGTAACGCCCACCAGCCAGATCGTGGGTTCTCAGGCCGTTTTGAACGTGCTTTCCGGCGAACGTTATAAAATGGTCACAAAGGAGTCCAAGGGCCTGCTGCGGGGCGAATATGGCCAGCTGCCCGCCCCTGTGAATGAGGAAGTGCGTAAAAAGGCCATTGGCGACGCGGAGATTATCACCTGCCGCCCTGCCGACCAGCTGGAGCCTGAAATGGATAAGCTGCGGGCCGAATGCAAGGAAAAGGGCATCGGCCACTGTGAGGAGGACGTGCTTAGCTACGCCCTGTTCCAACAGGTTGCCAGCAAGTTCTTGGATTGGCGCGACCATCCCGAGAAGCGGGAGGCAGCCCCGGCCCCTGCGGCCGCCCCGGCTGCGGCAAAGCCCGCCGCCCCGGCGGACAACTCTCCCCGCACCCTGGTGGTGGAGGACCTGACCAACGGCAACTTCTAAAAAAAGCTATAAGGAAGACAGGATGCGGCGGCATGGCTTCGGTCATGCCGCCGTTTGCCGTACAAATTTTTTTCAAATTCTTGCCAATTGCACTGGTATTTTCCGTATTTATTTGGTATAATTCTGGTAGCAGCCCGTGTGGACAGGCTTTTTTTGCCTGCCTGTACGGTCAGCATCGCTGTCACCCGGAGGTTTACGTCCGGTTGAACATTATTTTGGAGGTTGATACCAATGAGCCACAAGTATGTGTATCTGTTCAGCGAAGGCGACGGCTCCATGCGGGAGCTCCTTGGCGGCAAGGGCGCAAACCTGGCGGAAATGACAAAGCTGGGCCTGCCCGTGCCCCAGGGCTTCACCATCAGCACGGAAGCCTGCACCCAGTATTATGAGGACGGCCGGAGCATCAATGAGGGCATCCAGGCCGAGATTATGGAGTATGTAGGCAAGATGGAGGAGATCACCGGCAAGAAGTTCGGCGACAAGGAGAACCCCCTGCTGGTTTCTGTCCGTTCCGGCGCCCGCGCTTCCATGCCCGGCATGATGGACACCATCCTGAACCTGGGCATCAACGAGGAAGTTGTGGAGTATATGGCCAAAGCTTCCGGCAATCCCCGCTGGGCCTATGACTGCTACCGCCGTTTCATCCAGATGTATTCCGACGTGGTTATGGAAGTGGGCAAGAAGTACTTCGAAGAGCTCATCGACCAGATGAAGGAAAAGAAGGGCGTTACCCAGGACACCGAACTGACTGCGGACGACCTGAAAGAGTTGGCCGAGCAGTTCAAGGCTGAGTACAAGCAGAAGATCGGCTCCGACTTCCCCACCGACCCCAAGGAACAGCTGATGGGCGCAGTGAAAGCCGTGTTCCGCTCTTGGGACAACCCCCGCGCCAACTACTACCGTATGCAGAACGAGATCCCCTACTCTTGGGGCACCGCTGTCAACGTGCAGATGATGGCTTTCGGCAACATGGGCGACGACTGCGGCACCGGCGTGGCCTTTACCCGCGACCCCGCTACCGGCGAGAAAAAGCTGATGGGCGAGTTCCTGACCAATGCCCAGGGCGAAGACGTGGTGGCCGGCGTGCGTACTCCCATGCCCATTGCCCAGATGGAGGAGAAGTTCCCCGCCGCGTTCAAACAGTTCCAGGAGGTTTGCAAGACCCTGGAAGACCATTACCATGACATGCAGGACATGGAGTTTACCGTTGAGCATGAGAAGCTGTTCATGCTGCAGACCCGTAACGGCAAGCGTACCGCCGCCGCTGCCATCAAGATTGCCTGCGACCTGATCGACGAGGGCATGAAGACCGAGGAAGAGGCACTGCTGATGCTGGAAGCTAAGCAGCTGGACGCTTTGCTGCATCCCCAGTTTGACGCCGCCGCTTTGAAGGCTGCCACCCCTGTGGCTTCCGCTTTGGCCGCTTCCCCTGGCGCTGCTTGCGGCAAGATCGTTTTCACGGCGGAGGACGCTGTGGAGCAGGGCAAGGCCGGCGAAAAAGTGGTTCTGGTGCGCCTGGAGACCTCCCCCGAGGATATCGAGGGCATGCATTATTCCCAGGGCATCCTCACTGTGCGCGGCGGTATGACCAGCCACGCCGCTGTTGTGGCCCGCGGCATGGGCACTTGCTGCGTATCCGGCTGCGGCGCTATCAAGATGGACGAGGCCAACAAGAAGTTTGAGCTTAATGGCCGCACCTATGTAGAGGGCGACTATATCTCCCTGGACGGCACCACCGGCAACATTTACGGGGAGGCCATCCCCACTGTGCCCGCTTCTACCGAGGGCGGCTACTTTGGCCGTATTATGGAGCTCTCTGACAAGTACCGCACCCTGCAGGTGCGCACCAACGCCGATACCCCCGCCGACGCTAAACAGGCTGTGGCCTTTGGCGCCGAGGGCATTGGCCTGTGCCGTACCGAGCATATGTTCTTCGAGCCGGACCGTATCGCGGCTATCCGTGAGATGATCTGCTCGGATACTGTAGAGCAGCGCAAGGCCGCTTTGGCCAAGCTGGAGCCTATGCAGCAGGGCGACTTTGAGAAGCTGTACGAGGCTCTTGAGGGCAAGCATGTAAACATCCGCTTCCTGGATCCCCCGCTGCACGAGTTCGTCCCCACGGAGGAAAAGGACATCGAGCTGCTGGCGCAGACCCAGGGCAAGAGTGTGGAGGACATCAAGGCCATTATCTCCGGCCTGCACGAGTTCAACCCCATGATGGGCCACCGTGGCTGCCGCCTGGCCGTCACCTATCCTGAAATCGCCGAGATGCAGACCGAGGCTGTTATCAAGGCTGCTATCAACGTGAACAAGGCCCATCCCGATTGGCACATTGTGCCTGAGATCATGATCCCGCTGGTTGGCGAGGTTAAGGAGCTCAAGTTCGTGAAGAAGACCGTGGTGGAGACCGCCGACCGCATTATTGCCGAGGCTGGCGCTGACCTGCAGTATAAGGTAGGCACCATGATCGAGATCCCCCGCGCGGCTTTGACCGCCGACAAGATTGCTGAAGAGGCCGAGTTCTTCAGCTTTGGCACCAACGACCTGACCCAGATGACTTTCGGCTTCAGCCGCGACGACGCGGGCAAGTTCTTGACCTCTTACTATGAGAACAAGATCTATGAGAACGACCCCTTTGCCCGTTTGGACCAGGAGGGCGTGGGCCAGCTGGTGAAGCTGGCTGCCGAGAAGGGCAAGTCTGTGCGCAAGGATATCGTCCTGGGCATCTGTGGCGAGCATGGCGGCGACCCCACCACTATCGAATTCTGCCATAATGTGGGCCTGACTTACGTTTCTTGCTCTCCCTACCGTGTGCCGATTGCACGTTTGGCTGCTGCACAGGCGGCTATCAAAAGTAGGTAGGAGTTCTCTTTCCTTTGAATTACCGCTATCTTTCGAGCAGGCGGCAGCTTACCGAAAGGCTAACGGACAGTATGTAAGGAAAAATCAATGGAGAGAAACTACCGTAACGGTATATATCGACCTTGATTAAGAACTGAATTAGGATAAGCGTATCATTAGAAATAGTGGTACGCTTATTTTTTTCACTCGTTTGCATCTTTGAATATCAAGCCGTCTTTAATTATAATGAAGCCAAGAAAGGATGGTGGACGGTATGAGGGAAAAGAAAACACACTTATATGTAGACAGCAGGGAAAAATCATTACTTTTACATAGCCTTGTGGAGTTGAAAAATCAGCTCATACAGCAGGGCAAATATGGGACTGCGTTGACGAGCTTATCTTCAAGGTAGCCAATGCCTCCGTCAAGAGAGTAAAAATTGAATATGTCTAAGGCACATCTTTATGAAGCCGCTTATTCTTATGGATTTTAAGAGTAAGCGGCTTTTTTGCGTCCTGCGTCCTCTGGCACAGTTACATAGCCGCCTTGACAAAGCGGCTAAATTTATGCGAAAGGAGGACGCACCCATGTCAAATTGCAAAGTAATCGCTCTGACCAATCAGAAAGGCGGTGTCGGCAAAACCACCACGGCGGTCAATCTGGGCGTAAGTCTGGCACAACAGGGCAAGAAAGTCCTGCTCATTGACGCTGATGCACAGGCAAATCTAACCATGTCCCTCGGCTATAACAGACCAGACGATTTATCCGTCACGCTCTCTACCATCATGCAGGACATCATAGACGATAAATCCGTTGATGTAACGCAAGGCATCCTGCACCACGGCGAGGGCGTTGACCTGTTACCGTCCAACATTGAGCAGTCGGGCTTGGAAGTAAGGCTGATTAACGCCATAAGCCGTGAAATGTGTGCAATAGTTGGCAACTGCCAACTATTAAAACCATGCGTGAACGAGGTCAAAAAGAATTATGACTATGTTCTCGTGGACTGTATGCCGAGTTTGGGTATGCTGACAATCAACGCACTGACGGCGGCTGACAGCGTGGTTATCCCTACGCAGCCCCACTATCTTTCTGCCAGAAGGCGAAGAGTTCGTTTTGTAAACGAACTCTTGAGCTGTTTGCTTCGCGACCTGTCGAAAGTCAGACGGCAAATCAATCCCCCTTTGCGGATTGACGGCATCCTTATGACGATGGTAATGCCCCACACGAATATCTCCAAGGAAATCACCGCTACGGTAAGGAGTGCCTACGGACAGAAAATCAAGGTGTTTGATACCCAGATACCCCATTCCATCCGTGCAGTAGAAGCCACCGCAGAGGGAAAGAGCATTTTTGCCTACGACAAAGGCGGCAAGGTAGCCGCAGCTTATGAGCAGTTCGGAAAGGAGGTGGCAGAGCTTGGCGAGAAGCAGAGAAACCAAAATCGAGCTGACCGCATACGATGACCTGTTTGAAACAGACCAGAGCCGTGAAGAAGCGGCACTAAGCAAGATACGGGACATTCCCATTGCGGAGATTGACGAGTTCCCAGACCACCCGTTCAAGGTCTTAATGGACGAGGACATGGAGCAGCTTGTCGATAGCATCAAGCGAAGCGGTGTAATGACACCTGCTACCGTTCGGCTCAAAGAGGACGGGCGGTATGAGCTTATCAGCGGTCACAGGCGGAAAAAGGCTTGCGAGCTTGCAGGGCTTGAAACGCTGAAATGCGAGGTTAAGGAATTGACCCGTGACGAAGCGATTATCGTCATGGTGGAAAGCAATCTCCAACGCTCTGCCATTCTGCCGAGTGAGAAAGCCTTTGCGTATAAGATGCGGCTTGAAGCAATGAACAGGCAGGGACAAAGGAGCGATTTAACTTCTGTGCCAGTGGCACAGAAGTCGGAAAACAAAACTTCCCGTGAGAAATTAGGTGAGCTTGTCGGGGAAAGCCAAGACCAGATACGCCGCTATATCCGCCTAACCGAGCTTGTACCCGAAATCCTGCAAATGGTAGATGAACGCCAGATAGCGTTTCGCCCTGCGGTGGAAATCTCTTATCTCACCGAGGGACAGCAATACACCCTGCTTGAAGCTATAGTCACTGACCAGATACCGTTTTGACAGGGTAAAAGAACGGGCTAAATTGAAAACGTCCGTTTCCAGACTGGTGTGTATCCTGTTCCCGGAGCTGGAGAAGCTGATATCCTCCCTCCACGCAGCCTCTGTATATGCCCTTTTGGAGGAGTTTCCTGGGGCAGAACAGATTGCAGCGGCCAATCTTACCCGGTTGAAGTTCATGCTGGCAGATGCCTCCAAGGGCCGCTATGGGAGGGATATGGCTGTGGAGATCCGCGATGCCGCCAGACACTCCATTGGCTCCAGGATGCCTGCCAAGTCCTTGGAATTGCAGCACACAATCCGCCTCATCCGGGAACTGGATGCTGAAATCGAAGAAATCGAAACCGCGATCCAGACGATCATGGATAAACTGCACTCTCCCATTACCACGATTCCCGGAATCGGATACCGCATGGGCGCCATGATCCTGGCCGAGGTCGGTGACTTCTCCCGGTTTGACTCCCCCGACAAACTGCTGGCCTATGCCGGGATGTCCCCCTCTACCTACCAGTCCGGGCAGCTTAAAAACTGCTATCCCCACATGGAGAAACGAGGCTCACGGTACTTACGCTACGCCCTTTACAACGCGGCCAAATACGTCTGCCACTGGGACCCTGCCTTTGCCGCTTACCTTGCCAAGAAACGGGCTGAAGGGAAGCATTACAACGTAGCCTTATCCCATGCTGCCAAGAAGCTGGTACGGCTCATCTTCGCTCTGGAGAAATCCAGACAGCCTTATTGCCCAGTGATTTGATTCCCCTCAATAGCTAGCCGGGGTCCTTCTGGACCTCTGCTTTGCTATACCCTTTTTCGACCGTCTGTCTTTTCCCTCCATCCTTCATTTTTGGGGTTGACATTTAATAGTTAATCTTTCCAGTAAATTAGCCGCCCGCAGCGAAACAGACGGCTATGTAGTGATTATCTCTTGCTATTGCCCTGGGGATATGGTACACTTGTAAGCAAGAAAAAGCTATGTAGGAGGCTCATCCTATGTTTTCCCATATAGACGATCTGAAAGCTGAATTGGATAAGCACCGCCCACTCACTCCCGGAGAAGTGCAGCGGCTGAAAGACGAGTTCCTAGTCGAGTACACATACAACTCTAATGCCATTGAGGGGAACACTCTGACTTTGCAGGAAACCGCTCTTGTGCTGGAGGGTATCACCATTGACCGCAAGCCCTTGAAAGACCATTTAGAAGCGGTAGGGCACAGGGACGCATTTCACTACGTTGAGAAATTGGTTGAGGAACAGGTTCCGTTTTCTGAAAGCATTATCAAACAGATACACACGTTGGTCTTGATGGACAGGCCCGAAGATCGCGGGATTTACCGCCGGATTCCAGTCAGAATCATGGGCGCATACCACACGCCACCGGAGCCTTATCTGGTGCCGGAGCAGATGGAGAAACTTGTCGAAGAGTTTTGAAATGAAAAGCTGCACCCTGTTGAGAGCGCAGCTCTGTTTCATCTGAAATTCGAGGGTATCCATCCCTTTGTGGATGGAAATGGGCGCACGGGCCGTTTGATACTCAATCTGTTCCTTATGCAGAACGGTTATCCACCTATCAGCGTGAAGTTCGCAGACCGCAGACGGTATTATGAAGTCTTTGACAGCTACTATCGGGATGATAACCCGGGAGTTATGGTTCAGATGGTTGCTGAATATGTAAAGGAGCGGTTGTCGCAATATATGAATTTGTATGAATAGTGTTACTTCTCCTTCGAAGACCGTACCCGTATGCGCTTTTGTGTAAGGGTGTATGGCTGCCTCAAGAGAGCGGCTTATAATTTTCCTGATTTCAACAAGGCTTTAGATAGGAATAGTCGAGGGGATCTATGTAAAAAACCTCTCGACTATATATGTTAGTTATTTATTCTATCGTGATTCTAGGATCATAGGATTGCAAATGCCAAATATTATTTCTTTTTTCAAAATACAATCCCATGATATTTGCGATTTCCAAGAAAGGTAGATTATCCGTTGATTCTACTTTTTCATAAAAATAGTCATCACTTGAAAATAGAAAGCATTCACCGTTAGTTTCTCGTAGATACAACTTATTAGGAAGATTACTTCCTTCCCATGTAAACGTTGGAAAGGATACTTTCCTAGGCCTTTGAGCTTTTGCTGACTTGGAAAGTAATTCAATCCATACTTCTGAGCTGTCCGATAGGTTGCAGTCCTGAATTGTGAAATCTGCAAGAATTTGTTTGATCTCTGTGAGACGCCTATCTTTGAAAACATCAAAAGTGGATAGTTCTAAAGCAGCACTTCGTGAACGCACACCCGCCATATATATGTTTGCACTTGTAACATTTGGTAATCCGAGTTCGACAAACATCGCAATTGAAGTGTAGGTTTGAGCAAAAGCCTTTTCTGATTCTGAGGCAAACATCTGAGAAATTGCGTGTATAATCCACGGTAATGCAAAACCATAATATTCCTTTGTAATCTTACTTGCTTCCGGCTCAGTTTTTACAATATCAGAAAGCGGTAATCCGCTTATCCAGTTACGACGAATATGGTCAAGTATCTGTTGATCAGGAATTGATTCCATCAGATTAGCGGCTTTAGCATTGCTCCAAATCTCAATCTCACAAACTATATTATTTGTTTGGTTAATCTGCTCTTCTATGTCGGTAGATAGCATAAAAGATATGGCGAGTGTTTTGAACTTATCAATATCATCAAGCATAGCGTTGGATACTGAGAGAGGTAACGCATTTTCCATATATTCAAGAAAAACATCACGATGTCCATTCTCTTCTATAGCTCTATGCTCTATACCATTTGCGGTCATACAGTCGGTAGATATAAGAGAAATTGCAAAGGGATTTGTCCCATTCGGATGTTCAGCTATAATTGGCATAGCCTCTTCTCTCCTTTCACACCATTGTCTTGAGAAAGACACTATTTTAGTAATCCTTGGTCAGCAAAAAATCTGCCAAATACACGATTTTTACCCCGTTGATATTCCCCGAAGCCAATTCATCCATCGTCACCACATACTTTGGATAGTGGTCTTTGAGTTCCAATAGGTTAGCCACTTCTCGGTCAGATTCCTCCGGCAGATTGCGGCAGACCTGGACGTAGATACGTTCATCGCGCCGTACCGCCACAAAATCGATTTCTTTCGTTTCATTTTTGCCGATATAGACCGCGTAGCCTTTTCTGCGCAGCTCAAAGTAAACTATGTTTTCCAGCATAGCGGCAACAGATTTTGGGTTAAAGCCCATCATGCAATATTTGAGCGAGGCGTCCGCAAGATAAAACTTCTCCTGGGTTTTCAGTACAGACTTACCTTGCAAGTCATACCTCTGGCAGCGACAAATAACAAAAGCTTTCTCCAGCCAATCCAGATAGTTATAGACAGCTTCTACTGACAGGGAGCGGCCCTGACCTTTCAGAAACTTCACAATGGCGTTGGCAGAAAAGGTCTTGCCCACATTTTCTACTACAAACCGCACAACTCGGTTGAACAGGTCATAGTTCGTTATGTTATGTCGCCGGGTGATATCGTTGGTGATAACAGAGTGATAAATGCCCTCTACAATTTGATAGGCCGCACCCTCATCAAAATCGCTCAGGGCAACGATAGGGAAGCCGCCCATGCGAATATACTCATTCAGCAGTTCTCTTGGTGAGCGCCCGCCGCCCTTAAACTCAATATACTCAGCAAAGGACAGGGTATAGACAGGAATCTGAACGTATCGGCCGCTCAGATAGGTGGAGATTTCACTGGACATCAGCTTGGAATTGGATCCGGTAACATAGATGTCAGTGTTAGCGTTTTCCAGCAGGCTGTTGACAGCCTTTTCCCATCCAGCAACTTCCTGTACTTCGTCCAGTAGCAGATAGTACCTCTCACTGTCTGTCATTTTCGCTTTAATGCTGTTGTACATATCCTTATCGGTCATGTCATCGTCAAAATTTTCTGAGGTGTAGCGCATTGTGATGATGTGGTCGGCTGGGATACCGTTCTGCGCGAGGTCATTTGCCAGCATTTCCAGAATGGTAGATTTACCGCAGCGGCGGACGCCTGCCAGGATTTTGACCAGCGGGACATCCCGGTATTTTTTAAGGGCTTCCAGGTAGTAGGGCCTGAGAATCATGTTACCGCCTCCTTCCTTAGTAGTATATCCAAAAAGTTTTGTTAGGTCAATAGTTTTTGCTTGAAATCCGTAAAAACTTTCTGACAAATAGAAAGCTGCCTGACATCCCAAGCGGCCTTCCCTATAATATCTATCAGAGATACACATCCACCGTCAAATCTGTCCACTGCACCTTGCGGACATACCGCCCAATGGCCTTCCGATACTCGTTAGCCTGCTCATGCCCGATGTGAAGCGTCATGAACGGCGGAAAAGAATCCTCCGGCTCATAGGCCAGACAGTTGGCCGAATATGGCGCGGTCGTCCATGCAGTCCTGCCGGAGTACCGTTCCACACAGGCGGCTATTAAGAGCAAGTAATTTGCGCTTTAAGCACATGGATTGAACTGAAACAAAAAAAGCATCCCAGCAGGTGAAAGCTTGCTGGGATGCTTTTTTTGTTTCAGCTGATGTAGGAAATATATACGGGTCCGGCATAAGGGCAAAAATTATAGGAGCGGTTGTGATGAAATGTATAGGGCCTGCCAGAAGCCAAGGCCAGGGGGCGGGCGGCGGGGCCCTGTGGGATATCGTCTGTTGGCAGATGGTATTATGGGTTTTGCACAATAGGTATGGTAATATGTTGCGGATATCGCACGGCCCTGCGCCCAGTACCTGCGGCGTGGGGCCCCTGGAAAGGTCCCCGGTGGAAGGCAGGGTGTGTTTTTCAGCCTCGCCTCCCCATAAAAATAGCCGGGAGGGGCTTCAAAAAACCTCCCGGGCATGGAATAAAACGGCTATTTTTTCTGGAAGGATTGGTGTTCTATGAAAAGCTCCTTGTACAAATCCGCCGCGCTCCAGGATATATTGTGCGGCGTAATGACCGCTTTCAACCCGATGGATGGGATGCCTGCCTCCCTGTACTGGCTTAGGAATTGGTCGAGGGTCTCGTCCATACTGGAAAACACCATCATTTCCGATGGGAATTCCGGCCCGGTATAGGCGGGGCTATCCTTAAGGAAACCGGGCATCCCCGCGAGATACCCCAGCTTTTGGGAGTATTCGGCAGGCTTTATCCGGGAAACGCGGATGTTGAAAGCTTCGCACAGGCTTTCGATGTGCGCGGCCTTGAGGGGCTCTACATGGAATAAGAGGATGCGCGCGTGGTTTGCCATAAAAAACCTCCTTATTTTTGCAGTCCAAAGCCCTGTTCAACCAGCGCAAGGGTTTCCTCAACCGTCCTGTTGTCATCCCGGAGGATGACCCGGAATCCAGAATGGAGAAAGCCCTCATACTCGTCCGGCGTCCGCCGGATAAAGTCGTGCCAGTCCTGTAAATCCCTTGTACAGGTCAGGCAGGGGAATTCGCCGCTGTCCAGCCCTGGCAGCAGTGGCTCGTGGTAATTTTCCCCGCAGGCAGTGCCGCCATATTTTTCCGCCAGCCGTTTCACCATGGTGGACTTCCCGGCATACTCAGTTTGCTCAGTCCCCTATAAGCCCAGGTTTTCTTGCCTATCATTACATACCATTATAATGGTATGCCGGCCCCGTGTCAACCTCCGCCGGCGCGGTTTCCAGAACTTCCTGCCAGGCAATGCCTCTTTCCCAAAGCGGATTCCCAACGCCTGGGGCGGCGGCCGTTCCCCCCTGCTACGCGGGTTCAGCCATGGCCAAGGCCCCTTCCCAAGGGATCCCATTCTATAAGGCTGGGGTATCCCCCCATATAGATAGCGCGCGGGCTTTTACAGGGGGAGGGCGCCTGCTTTTTCCCGCAAAAATGGGCTTTACTTCCCAGGGAAGGTAGTGTATAATCGGATGGTATGGTATTTTCGGGAAATGAGGAGGCTGTATCATGGCAGTTTTCACAAAAGACAGGTCCTTTTATAAGACGCTGATCACCTTGGCGGTCCCCATCTCTCTGCAAAACCTGATTACTTTCGCGGTGAATTTTGCGGACAACCTGATGATCGGCTCTCTGGGGGACAATGCCATCTCCGGCGTGTATGTGGGCAACCAGATGCAGTCTGTGGTGCAGATGTTCGTGGCGGGGATCGAAGGGGCCATCCTCATCCTGGCAGCCCAATACTGGGGCAGGAAGGACACCGCCAGCATCCGGAAAGTGGTGTCTATTGGGGTCAAGTTCGCCCTGGGGGTGGGCCTTGCGGCCACGCTGGCGGCGGTGCTGTTCCCAGCCCCCATCATCCGGCTGTTTACACAAGAGCCCGGCGTCATCCAAGAGGGCGCCGTATACCTGCAGGTGGTGGGCTTTACATATTTGTTCTTTGCTATTTCCCAGGTGATGATCGCCTCTATGCGCAGCGTGGAAACGGCTAAGATCGGCCTGTACATTTCCATCATGGCCTTGGTGGTAAACGTTTCCCTCAACTATATCCTCATCTTTGGCAAGCTGGGCCTGCCAGCCATGGGGGTGCGGGGCGCGGCGGTGGCCACGCTGGTCTCCCGTATTTTAGAGATGTGCGTCAGCGCCGGGTATGTGTTCTTTGCGGACAAGAAGCTGCGGCTGGGCTTAAAGGACCTGCTGCATACAGACCGGCAGCTTTTGAAGGACTTCGTGCGCTATGGCTTGCCGGTAATCGGCGGGCAGGTGGTGTGGTCCATCAACATGCTGGCCAACACCAAGATACTGGGGTTCTATTCCGCCGGCGTAATGGCTGCGGCCAGCATCACCGGCATGCTGCATAACTTGATCTATGTGTGGATGAACGGGCTTTCCTCGGCGGTGGGCATCATCACCGGCAAAACCGTGGGGGCCGGGCTGTACGACAAGATGAAGGAATATGCCAAAACCGTGCAGATGATTTTCCTTTTCGTGGGGCTTATTTCCGGCGGGCTGGTGCTGCTGTTCCGGGATGGGTTCATCACCCTGTATAACGCCAGCCCCGAAGCCCAGGCCTATTCCCGCCAGTTCATGAACGTGATCTCCGTCACCATCATCGGCACCTGTTACCAGGCGGCCTGTTTGTTTGGCCTGGTAAAGTCCGGGGGGGACATCTCTTTCGTGTTCAAGAACGACACCGTCTTTGTGTTCCTGGTGGTAATCCCCTCGGCCCTCATCTCCATGTGGCTGAGCGCGCCCCCTTGGGTGGTGTTCGCCTGCCTGAAGTGCGACCAGATTTTGAAGTGTTTTGTGGCTGTGGTGAAAATCAACCGGTACAACTGGATGAAAAACCTGACAAGGGACAGTAAGGAAGGGTTGGCGGATGGGACAGAATAAAGAAAAAAGCAGCGCGCGCAGCCTGTTGCTGGTGCTGGCGGCGTTCATCTGGGGCACGGCCTTTGTGGCCCAAAGCATGGGTATGGACCACGTGGGCCCCTGCCTGTTCAACGCGGCCCGCAGCTTTGTGGGCAGCCTGGCGCTGTTGCCGGTGGCCTGGTTCACTTCCCGGCGGCGGGGGGGCCAGGCAAACCTGGGGAAAGCCAAGTGCTGGCTGCAAAACAAGGCGCTGCTGGCCGGGGGCTGCGCCTGCGGCGTGATGCTGGCCGGGGGCAGCCTGCTGCAGCAGATGGGCCTGACCTCTACCACGGCCGGGAAAGCCGGCTTCCTCACTTCCCTGTACATTGTCCTGGTGCCGGTGCTGGGGGTTTTCTTGGGCCGCAGGCCTGGGCTGCAGGTGTGGCTGGGCGTGCTGGTGGCGCTGGCAGGGGCGTATTGCCTCAGCGGCGGGGAAGGGGAGGGCTTTTCCATGGCCGCGGGGGACCTGCTGGTAATTTGCAGCGCGGTGTTTTTCTCCCTGCATATTTTGGTCATCGACCACTTCTCCCCCCAGGTGGACGGCATCCAGCTTTCTTGCGTACAATTTTTTGTAACGGGCCTGATCTCCCTGGCGCTGGCACTGGTATTCGAAGGCCTGGATTGGCGCGCCCTGTTGGCGGCCTGGGGGCCGCTGCTGTACACAGGGGTGCTTTCCAGCGGCGTGGCCTATACCCTGCAGATTGTGGGCCAGAAGGGCACAAACCCCACGGTTGCCTCCTTGCTGATGAGCCTGGAGTCCGTGTTCGCGGCGGTTTCCGGGTGGGTCCTGTTGGGCGAGCCCCTTTCCCCCCGGGAATTGGTGGGGTGCGGCCTGGTGTTTACAGCGGTCATCCTGGCACAGCTGCCCCCCCGCGCCAAGGGGGCCGGGGCCCAATAGTGCCCCTTGCCGTTCCATTTTAGACGAAGGACCCGGCACTTTCCCTATTTTCCAACCAAGCCTTCATTTTAAGAAAACGTGCCCCGGGCGGGGCGGAAAGGACAGCGGTATGCGGATCATCCAAACCAAAAACTATGAGGAAATGAGCGTCCTGGCGGCGGGGCTGTTGGGGGCCCAAGTCCTGTTGAAGCCCGGCTGCGTGCTGGGGCTGGCAACTGGCAGCTCGCCTGTTGGCGCCTATGACAGGCTGGCGGCAGAATGTGGGGAGGGCCGGCTGGATTTCTCCCAGGTACGCACTGTGAACCTGGACGAATATTGCGGGCTGCAGCCAGACGACCCCCAAAGCTACCGGTATTTTATGGACAAGCACCTGTTCAGCCGGGTAAACATCCCCCAGGGGAACACGCACCTGCCCAACGGGCTGGCGGAGGACATCCAGGCGGAAAGCCAGCGGTATGAGGACCTGATCGATTCCCTGGGCGGGGTGGACATGCAGCTGCTGGGCATCGGCCATAATGGGCACATTGGCTTTAACGAGCCCGCCCCCGATTTCCCCAGGCGCGTGCACCGGGTGCAGCTGACGGAAAGCACCATCCAGGCCAACTCCCGGTTGTTCCAACGGATCGAGGACGTGCCTACCCAAGCGGTAACCATGGGTATCGGCACCATCATGAAAGCCAGGAAGATCTTGTTGATTGCCGGGGCGGACAAGGCCGGCATTTTGGAAACGGCCCTGTCCGGGCCCATCACGCCCCAGGTGCCGGCGTCGGTCCTGCAGCTCCATCCGGATGTGACTGTGATTGCCTGTAAAGGGTAAGGGCAACCGGGGAAAGAAAAGGAAGGGGGCGGCGTGATGGGGGCGCGGCGGGTACTGTGGGAGGCGATGTACGCTTTCCTGTGCGTAGGCCTGGGCGTTGGGCTGGCGGCCCTTTTGCGGCCCCGCCCCGGCTGGGAGGACGTTTTGCTGCCCATGCAGCTGGCAGCCGTACTGTGCGGGCTGCTGTGCGGCCCGGGCTATGGCCTCTCTTGCGGGGTGCTGTGCCCGGTGGTTTCCCACCTGGTTTTCGGCGTCCCAGGGCTGGCCTCTTTGCCAGAGCGCATCGTGGTCCTGGGGCTGTACGGATTCCTGGCGGGGCTGCTGGTTTGCCTGCTCCACAGCGGGTGGGGCTGGATAAACGTGTACGGGGCGTTGCTGGCGGCCATGGCGCTGGGAAGGTGCCTGGAGGGGCTGTTGTATTTTTGCTTCTTCCGCAACGGGTATACCCTGTGGGACTGGCTGCAAGGGTGCTTCCTTACGCCCCTGCCGGGGATCATCCTGCAGCTGGCGGCGCTGCCGGTGGCTGTGCTGGCCCTGTGGAAGCTGCATCCCCAGCTGCGCCCCTGTGGCTGACAGGCACAGGGGGATACCTAAGGATTGCCGAAAAGATGATAAAGCGGCCCCGCCCTATCCTGGCTGACAGCTCTCAGCCGTCTGGATAGGGCGGGGCCGCTTGGTTTTGCCGCCATGATACAGCGGTAGTTCAGCCGGTGGCCCGCAACAGGTGGGCCACCACCGCTATGGCAAAACCCAAGGCCGCGCCGCATATGACCTCCCGTACCCGGTGCCCCAAGGATTCGTTCAGACGGGGTATCAGCTCGTGCAGGGCCCGGCGGGTGTCCTCGCTGTCGCTTTGTTCCAAGTATTCTACAATGTGGTTGATGGCCCGGGCGTGCAGCCCGGCGGCCCAGCGCACGCCGGTAGCGTCATACATGACGATTAGGGCCAGTACAAAGGCCAGGGCGAACACCGGGTGGTTGAATCCATAGAGGTAATAGGAGGTCAGCAGTACCGAACAGGTAACAGCCGAGTGGGAGCTGGGCATGCCCCCGGCCCCAGCCAGGCGGTGGCGGTCAAACTGCTTGTGCTTGATGGTGTCTATCAAAGTCTTCAACAGCTGGGCGCTGGCCCAGGCGATGACGCTGACGTTGATGAGGGGGTTGGAGAGGAGGAAAGATAGGTTCATAGGGTACCGCCTAACCGGGGCTTGCCCGCGGGGGAAGGGGCTTCCCTCCCGTCCCTGCGCAGGCCAGGCCCTGTAGTGTGTGGGATATTTCTGCCTACACAATATGGTACACTTTTTCCGGGGGCCTGTCAAATAAAATTTGGGGAAAAGCGGCGTATTCCCAAGGAAGGGGAGCGCCAAACCCCGGGCCGCGCCCGTTACGACATCCCGGCTTGCAATCCGGCCCTGCCTGTGCTAAAATGGCAGGGAGATATGCGGTACAGACAGGTTTGGCAGGGCGGGGGGGATTGTGAAAACCCAGCCCCTGCCGTACTATAAAAAGATTCATAAAAAGTTCGTCTGGAGGGGGAAGAGGGACATGCCGGTACCGGTACAGAATTACGCAAAGGAAATGGAGCGGCTTGTGGCGGGCTTCCAAGAGGGGGACCGCCCCCGGTTGCTGCTGCACGCCTGCTGCGCCCCCTGTGCCAGCGGCACGCTGGAGTATTTATGCCGTCATTTTGCTGTGACGCTGCTGTATTACAACCCCAATATCGCCCCTTTTGAGGAGTATGAAAAGCGGCGGGCAGAGTTAGAGCGCCTGCTGGCTGAAATGCCCCTGGAAGGGGCCCCGTCGCTGTTGCCCTGCGGGTACGGCGGTGAGGCGTTCCAGGCCATGGCCAAGGGCCTGGAGGGGGAGCCGGAGGGCGGGGCCCGCTGCATGAAATGCTACCGGCTGCGGCTGGAGGAGACGGCAAAGCTGGCGGCGGCCCAGGGCTTCGATTTTTTTACCACCACCTTGTCCATCAGCCCGCTGAAGGATGCCCGGGCCCTCAACCAGATTGGGGAAGAGCTGGCGGCGGCCTATGGGGTGCGGCACCTGCCGGCGGACTTTAAGAAGAAGGACGGGTATAAGCGGTCTGTCCTGCGTTCCCGGCAATACGGCCTGTACAGGCAGGGCTACTGCGGCTGTGTATACTCCAAGGGCAAAAGGCCAGAAGGGCCGTCTGAAGGGTAAACCGGTGGGGATGGAACGGGAAGAAAAAGGAAACGGAAGGGAAGGATGCGGTATGGTACGGCATAACGGGGTAAGCTACCGGGCGGCGGACGCCCACGCCCATATATACCCAGGGAAGATTGCGGAGAAAGCTACGGCTTCGGTGGGGACGTTTTATGATATCCCCATGCGGAACGTGGGCCTGCCCCACGTCCTGGCACAGCGGGGGGAGGAAGCGGGCATCGACCGGTTTTTGGTGTGCTCGGTGGCCACGAAGGTAGAGCAGGTACGGTCTATCAACGAATTTATCCAGAGGAAATGCCAGGAATACCCCCAGTTCGTGGGGCTGGCGGCCTGGCACCAGGATGTGGAGGACGTTGCCGCCGAAATGGACGATATCCAGCGCCGGGGGCTGCGGGGGGTCAAGCTCCACCCAGACTTCCAGCGGTTCCAGATTGATGACCCCCAAATGCTTCCCATGTACGCGGAGGCCAGCCGCCGGGGCCTGCCGGTACTGTTCCACACAGGGGACAGCCGCATGGATTTCTCCTCCCCCCGCAGGCTGATGCGCGTGCTGGAAAAGCTGCCGGACTTTACCTGTATCGCGGCCCATTTGGGGGGATATACGGAGTGGGACACAGCCCGGGAAGAGCTGCGTGGGACAAACGTATATATTGACACCTCCAGCTCTTTGTTTATGGTAACGCCGGGGCAGGCCCAGGAGAGCATTGCCCATTTTGGCGTTAGCCACACCATGTTCGGGACGGATTTCCCCATGTGGACGCCCTGTGAAGAGCTGGAACGGTTTTTTGCGCTGGGATTCGGGGAGGAAGAGAACCGGGCCATGCTGTATGGGAATTTTGCCAGGCTATTCGGGCTGGAAGGCTGACGGGCAGGCCCGCTTTTAAAAGGCTGGGCGGTAGCGGGACGGGGGGGTGAGGCGCGTTGTACCGAAGAGAGCCCTGGGACCTGGATGGGCAGGATTTCCTGCAAGCTTGCCGGGAGGTGATGGAAGAGGGGTGCCGTCAGGAGGGCATTGGGACGTTGGGGGAGAAAACCCAGCACGCCGTATTGAAGCGGTTCTTTGGGCCCGGGCCGGACAGCCGGGAGGTGCGCGTAGGCCCTTATGTGGCGGATGTGTTCGGGCCGGAAGGGATCGTGGAGGTACAGACCCGGGGGTTTGAACGGCTGCGGGACAAGCTGGCCTTTTTCCTGCAGGCCGCCCCGGTGACCGTGGTGTACCCGGTGCCGGCGGTAAAATGGCTGGTTCCTATAGAGGAGGATGGGGCGGCGGGGCCCCGCCGGAAAAGCCCCAAACGCCCCGGCCCATGGGAGGTGCTGCCAGAGCTGTACCGGATCAAGCCCTTATTAGGCCGGGAAGGGCTGGCCGTCTGCGTGATGCTGCTGGAGGTGGAGGAATACCGCCTGCAAAGGCCGGAAAGGAAGGTGGGGCGCAAGCGCACCGCCTGTTACGAGCGCATGCCCGTACGGCTGCTGGATTCCCTGTGGCTGGGCTGCGCAGAGGATTACCAGCAGCTGATACCGGAAGGGCTTGCGGAATTCACAGCGGCAGAGTATGGCAAGGCGGCGCGGCTGCCCCTAGGGAAGGCCCGTGCGGCGGTGAACGTACTGCGGTCGGTGGGGGCCGCCGGGCTGGCAGGGAAAAGGGGCCGGGCCTATGTGTACCGGCCGGCCGGGCCGCAAACCGCCGGTTTCCAGGAAACCGGCGCCGCGCGGGGCGCGGACGGGGGCGTCCCCTGAAGCGCCCCCGTGTTTGCGGCCCCAGGGGCGGCGGCTAGGGGCGCTTTCCGTATAGGCTGCCAATTGACGGGGCACACCACATTTGGTATAATACCCCTAAGAGGACCCGTATAGGAAGTTTTTTGGGAGGGACCGGGGCAAAAACCCGGCCGCCAAAGGCGACAAAGGAGGCAATGCCATGAAAAGCTACAGCGACAGTTATAAGGCCGCGGGCGTGGACGTGACCGCGGGGTACGAATCGGTAGAACGGATGAAAAAGCATGTGGCACGTACGGTGATACCAGGGGTGGTGTCAGGCATCGGGGGCTTTGGCGGGCTGTTTGCCCCAGACCTTTCCGGGATGGCAGAACCCATCTTGGTCTCCGGCACAGACGGCGTGGGCACCAAGCTGAAGGTCGCCATGCTGCTGGACAAGCATGACACCATCGGCGTCGACGCGGTGGCCATGTGCGTCAACGACGTGGTGTGCTGCGGGGCCAGGCCCCTGTTCTTCCTGGATTATATTGCCTGCGGGAAGAATTACCCGGAGAAGACCGCCCAGATCGTGGCCGGGGTGGCCGAGGGCTGTGTGCAGGCGGGCTGCGCCCTTATCGGTGGGGAGACCGCCGAGCACCCGGGCATGATGGAGCCCCAGGATTACGACCTGGCCGGCTTCACTGTGGGGGTTGTGGATAAGCCCAAAGTGATAGACGGCAGCGGGCTGCAGGCGGGGGACGCGCTTATCGGGGTGCATTCCTCCGGGGTGCATTCCAATGGATTCTCCCTGATACGCAAGGTTTTCGGCATCGAAGAGGACCGCGCCGTGCTGGACAAGCGGTATGACGGGCTGGGATGCACCCTGGGCGAGGCACTGCTCACCCCCACCCGCATCTATGTAAAGCCCCTGTTGGCGGCCATAGGGGCGGCCCAGGTAAAGGCTGTCTCCCACATCACCGGGGGCGGGTTTTATGAGAATATCCCCCGTATGCTCAAGCCCGGGCTTACGGCAAAGGTGGAAAAGGCCGCCCTGCCTTCCATGCCCATTTTCGATCTGCTGCAAAAGGCAGGGGACATCCCAGAGCACGACATGTATAATACCTTCAATATGGGCGTGGGGCTATGCCTGGCTGTCTCGGAAGGCACAGCCCAAAAGGCCCTGGACGCCCTGCGCGCCGCCGGGGAGCGGGCGGACGTCATCGGCCAGGTGACAGCCGGGGAAGAGGGCGTTATACTGTGCTGAACATAGGCGTGCTGGTGTCCGGCGGGGGCACCAACCTGCAAACGCTCATCGACGCCCAGCAAGCGGGGAAGATCGAAAATGGCAGGCTGCGGGTGGTTATTTCCAGCAGGCCCGGGGTATTCGCCCTAGAGCGCGCCCAGAAAGCGGGGATCGAGGCCGTTACCCTGGCGCGGAAGGGGTACCCGGATGTAGAGGCCTACAGCCAGGCTTTGCTGGACGCGTTGCGGCAGCGGCAGGTAGACCTGGTGGTGCTGGCAGGGTTCCTGACCATCACCAGCGGAAGCTTTGTGCGGGCTTTCCCCAACCGTATCCTGAACGTGCACCCGGCCCTGCTGCCCGCGTTTGGAGGCAAGGGGTTTTATGGGCTGCATGTCCATGAGGCCGTGCTGGCCCGTGGGTGCAAGGTTACCGGGGCCACGGTACACTTTGTAAACGAGGTGTGCGACGGCGGGCCTATTATCCTGCAAAAGGCCGTGGAGGTGCGGGAAGATGACGCCCCCGAGACGCTGCAGCGCCGGGTGATGGAACAGGCCGAGTGGGTGCTGCTGCCCCAGGCGGTCAGCCTGTTCTGCCAGGGCCGGCTGCGTATAGAGGGCGGGGTGGTAAAAATCCTGGACAAGGGGCGGTAATGGGCAAGGGTGGAGAAAAAATTGGCAAATTTGCAGACTACATGGGAGGCTTGGCATTATGAAACCATTGGATATCTATGAAGAGCTGCGGGGGAACCGCTATCCCGGTCGGGGGATCGTCATAGGCAAAAGCCCGGATGGGAAAAAGGCTGTGGCCGCCTATTTCATCATGGGCCGCAGCGTGAACAGCCGCAACCGGATCTTTGTGGAGGAGGGCCAGGACATGCGCACCCAGGCCTTCGACCCGGCGCTGCTGTCCGACCCGTCTTTGGTAATCTATTTCCCGGTACGCATGTTCCAGGGCGGGATGATTGTCACCAACGGCGACCAGACCGATACCATTTATGATATGATCCAGTCCCACCCGGACTGCGTGGCGCCGGGCTATTTTGTGCGGGCCCTGTTGACCCGTACCTTCGAACCGGACCCGCCCCTGTATACCCCCCGCGTTTCCGGCATCGTCGACCTGCAAAATGGCGGGGCCTACTGGCTGTCCATTTTGAAGAGCACCGATGGGGACCCGGAAGCGGCCCAGCGGCAGTTCTTTTCTTACGAGCCCAAGGCTGGGCTGGGGCACTTCCTCCATACCTATACATGCGACGGCGACCCGGTGCCTTCCTTTGAGGGGGAGCCCGTCCCGGTGGGGATCCCGGATGATATCGATAATTTCACCCAGGGCCTATGGGAGAGCCTGGACGAAAGCAACAAGGTGTCGCTGTTCGTGCGGTACATCGACCTGGAAAGCGGGGAAGCGGAGACGCGCATTGTTAACAAGAACCAATAGGGACCGTTTTACGCAGGGCTTCGCCCCCCAAACCCCTGCGTAAAGAGACTTTCCCGTCATGGGGAAACCGGCAAGCAAAAGAGAGCCCAGAGGGCGAAGCGGGCATAATCACAAAGGAAAAAAGAAAGGGAAGTGTGGACAATGGCGAACGAAATGACTTTGAAATACGGCTGCAACCCCAACCAGAAGCCCTCCCGCATCTTTATGAAAGACGGCGGCGAACTGCCCGTGCGGGTGCTTAACGGCAAGCCCGGCTACATCAACTTCCTGGACGCTTTCAACAGCTGGCAGCTGGTCAAGGAACTGCAGGCGGCCACCGGCCTGCCTGCGGCCGCTTCTTTCAAGCATGTCAGCCCGGCGGGCGCGGCGGTATATGTGCCGCTGAGCGATACCCTGCGAAAAATCTATTTTGTGGACGACCTGGAGCTGACCCCTATGGCCAGCGCCTATGCCGCCGCCCGGGGCGCGGACCGTATGTCCTCGTACGGGGACTGGGCCGCGCTGTCCGATACTTGCGACGCCGCTACGGCCAGGCTGTTGGCCCGGGAAGTTTCTGACGGGGTGATCGCCCCCGGATACACAGAGGAGGCCCTGGAGATTTTGCGGAAAAAGCGCAAGGGCGGGTATAATGTGGTGCAGATAGACCCGGGTTATGTGCCTGCCCCTACCGAGCACAAGGATGTGTTTGGCGTGACTTTCGAGCAGGGGCGCAACGAATTGAAGATAGACGCGGGCCTTCTGGAAAACCTGCCTACGGCCAACAAAACCCTTACGGAAGAGGCCAAGCGTGACCTGATCGTATCCCTTATCACGCTGAAATATACCCAGTCCAATTCGGTGTGCTATGTGAAAAACGGGCAGGCCATCGGCGTGGGCGCCGGCCAGCAGAGCCGGGTGCACTGCACCCGTTTGGCCGGCAACAAAGCGGACAACTGGTATCTGCGCCAGTGCCCCAAGGTTTTGAACCTGCCCTTTAAAGAGGGCATCCGCCGGGCCGACCGGGACAATACCATCGACGTGTACATCGGCGACGAATACATGGACGTGCTGGCAGACGGCCAGTGGGAGCAATTCTTCACCGAAAAGCCGGAAGCCTTTACCCGTGAGGAGCGCCGCGCCTGGCTGGATACCATGTCCGGCGTGGCCCTGGGAAGCGACGCGTTCTTCCCCTTTGGCGACAACATCGAACGGGCCCGGAAGTCTGGGGTGGCGTTTATCGCCCAGCCCGGCGGGTCCATCCGGGACGATAACGTCATCGCCACCTGCGACAAGTACGGTATCGCTATGGCCTTTACAGGCATCCGCCTGTTCCATCACTGAGACGCTGGCCTGCCCGCCGGGGCCAAAACCGGCTCTGCCGGTTTTGCGCCGCTTTGCGGCGTGGGCGTTCCACAGGAACGCCCAGCCCCGGCGGGCAGGCCAGGAGGGGAAAGGGGGGCTACTTATGCGCAAGGCCATTTTTTGGGATTTTGACGGGACGCTGACCGATGGCCAGCCCACTTGGCGCAGATGCATGGTGCTGGCGCTGGGGGAAGCGGCCCAGGAATATGGCGTGACGGAAGACGTGCTGCGGCCCTTTTTGAAAAGCGGATTCCCCTGGCACCCAGACGGCGACCAGACCTTGACAGGGGAAGCGTTCTGGGCGTGCTTGACGGCGAAATTCATGCAGGCTTATGAAGCCCAGGGCGTGCCTGGCCCTTTGGCCGCGGAAGCCGCCCGGCGGGTGCGGCTGGTCGTACAGGACGAAAAGCTGTACACGGTGCGCAAGGAAGCGCCGGGGGCCTTGATGGCTTGCGCGTATAAAGGGTATAAGAACTATATACTGACCAATAATTTCCCCGAATGGGAAGAGAGCGTGTGTGTTAGGCTGGGCCTGCGGCGGTATTTCTTGGGGGTGGTGGTATCAGGTGTGGCGGGCGTCAGCAAGCCCGACCCCAGCATTTTCCGCAAAGCGGAGGCGGCGGCGAAGTTCCCCGCGCAGATATGGATGGTGGGGGACAACCCCATCGCCGACATACAGGGCGCGAAAGGGGCCGGGTGGAAGGCCATACACATTACAAAGCCGGGCACGCCCCACAGCGGCGCGGACTATACGGTGCGGGGCCTGGATGAAATACCCAGGCTGCTATAGCGCGGTTTTAAAGGCGCTGAACGGTCTCCAGTAGGGGCCGTTCAGCGCCGGCCGGGCTTGGCAGGCAAGACCAAAGCCCTGCGGCTTTACAAGGAAGGAGCGGTAACGGATGGATATTCTGGTAATTGGCGGCGGAGGGCGCGAGCATGCCATTGTGCGGAAGCTGCGAGAGAGCCCCAAAGTTGGCAAGCTGTATTGCCTGCCAGGCAACGGGGGCATCAGCCGGGATGCGGTATGCGCCCCAGTGGGGGCCATGGATAAGGAGGGCGTGCTGGCCTTTGCCAAAGAGCGCCGGGTAGACTTTGTGTTCGTGGCCCCAGACGACCCCCTGGGCGCGGGCATGGTGGACTTCCTGGAGGGGGCGGGCCTGCCTTGCTTTGGGCCAAACGCCAAGGCGGCCGAGATTGAAAGCAGCAAGGTGTTTTCGAAGAATCTGATGAAAAAATATGGCATACCCACCGCGGACTACCAGGTGTTTACCCAGCCGGGCGCGGCCCTGGGATACATAAAACAGCAGGGGAAATATCCGGTGGTCATCAAGGCCGACGGCCTGGCCTTGGGTAAGGGCGTCGTCATCGCCCAGGATGAGGCGGAAGCCGCCGCCGCTTTGAAGTCTATGATGGAAGACAGGATATTCGGCGAGTCTGGCAGCCAGGTGGTGGTGGAGGAGTTCCTTACCGGGCCGGAAGCCACTGTTTTGGCCTTTACCGACGGCAAGGCCCTGTATCCTATGGCGTCTTCTATGGACCACAAGCAGGCGTATGACGGGGACAAGGGCCCCAATACAGGCGGCATGGGGACCGTCAGCCCCAACCCTGCGTACACGGAGGACATGGCCAGGCGCTGCATGGAGGAGATCTTCATGCCCACCATGGCGGCCATGAACGCCGAGGGGAGGAGGTTCAAGGGCTGCCTGTATTTTGGGCTGATGCTCACGCCCGACGGCCCCAAGGTCATCGAATACAACTGCCGGTTTGGCGACCCGGAGACCCAGGTGGTGCTGCCCCGGCTGGAGACGGACCTGGTGGACATCATCACAGCGGTGGCGGAAGAGCGCCTGTCCGGCATCCACATCCAATGGAGCGAAAAGGCCTGCGCCTGTGTGGTGATGGCCAGCGGCGGCTACCCGGGCAGCTATCCCAAGGGTTTGGAGATTGCTGGGCTGGATGAGGATGGGCAGGTTTCGGGCATGCCCGAGGCAACGGTCTTCCATGCGGGCACCAAGCTGGTAGATGGGAAGTTCTGTACCAATGGCGGCCGGGTGCTGGGGGTCACGGCCCTGGGGGATACCCTGGAGGAAGCCCTGGAGAAAGCGTACGGCGCGGTGGGCAGTATCTCCTTTGAAGGCGCTATGTACCGGAAGGACATTGGCCGCAGGAAATTAAGCTGACCCTACTAGGGGGGAGAGGCTGCGCGGCCCGGCCCCCGGGTTCCCCAAAGGGGGCGCAAAAGGGCCCGCTGGGGGACGGCCCCGGCGGTATACGTATAGATAGGATATGGAAAAACTTGCGAATTGGAGGAACGCAGCATGAAGATTAGCTTTTCGACGCTTGCCTGCCCAGATTTCTCTTGGACAGACATCTATTCTATGGCCAAAGACCTGGGCTTTGACGGCATCGAAGTGCGGGGCCTGGGGGAGGATATTTTTGCGGTGAACGCCCGCCCCTTTACGGACGCGCGCCTGCCCAGGACCGTGGAGAAATTGCGCTCGTTGGGGCTGGAGGTGCCTTGCTTGGCTTCTGGCTGCAGCCTGAAATATAAAAAGGATTATGACCGGAATATTTCTGAGATCACACAGTATGTGGTGCTGGCCAAAAAGCTGGGCACCCCGTACATCCGGGTTTTAGGCGACCTGCACCCAGAGGCCGAGGATGAAGTGGACGACGCTTTCGTGGCCTCCTGCCTGCGGCTTTTGGGCACTATCGCCCAGGGCTTCGGGGTGACGCTGCTGGTAGAGACCAACGGCGTGTACGCGGATACCAAAAGGCTGCGGGCGCTGCTGGACACAGTGGGCATGCCCTCTGTGCAGGCCCTGTGGGACATGCACCACCCATACCGGTACATGGGGGAATCCCCCCGGGAAACGGTGGACAACCTGGGGCAGTACATCAAATATGTGCATGTGAAGGACAGTGTGGAGGCCGGCGGCCAGGTGCAGTACCGTATGCTGGGCGAGGGCGACCTGCCCCTAACGGAGATGTTCGACGCCCTGCATGAGGCCGGCTATGACGGGTACGTCTCCTTAGAGTGGGTAAAGCGGTGGACCCAGGGCCTTTCCGACGCAGGCGTGGTGTTCCCCCAGTTTGCCAATTATATGCACGACTATTTCTCCACCCTCTCCCGCAAGCGGGGGGAGCTGCAGCAGAACCATGCCCGCACAGGCCAATATGTCTGGCCAAAGGAGACCCTTATCGACGAGACCTTCCCAGACGTGCTGGACCGTATGGTACAGGAGTTCCCGGACCAGTACGCTTTCCGCTATACGGAGCTGGACTATACCCGCACCTATTCCCAGTTCCGGGACGACGTGGACCAGTTCGCCCGCTCCCTTATTGCCATGGGCGTGAAAAAAGGGGACCATGTGGCCATTTGGGCCACCAACGTGCCCCAGTGGTACATCACCTTCTGGGCCGCCACCAAAATCGGCGCGGTGCTGGTGACGGTCAACACCGCTTATAAAATACATGAAGCCGAGTACCTGCTGCGCCAGTCGGACACGCACACCCTGGTGATGATCGACGGCTTTAAGGATTCCGACTATGTGGGTATCATGCAAGAGCTGTGCCCCGAACTGAAACACTGCCTGCCCGGCAAGCTCCACAGCAAAAAGCTGCCCATGCTGCGCAACATCATCACTGTGGACAGCCGGCAGCCTGGCTGCTATACCTGGCAGCATGCCATTGGCCTGGGGGATTCCATCCCCCCCACCGAGGTGGAGGTGCGCCGCCGGCGTATCCATAAGGACGACGTGTGCAACATGCAGTACACCAGCGGCACCACCGGGTTCCCGAAGGGCGTTATGCTGACGCATTACAACGTGGTGAACAACGGCAAGGCCATTGGAGACTGTATGGATCTTTCCACGGCGGACCGCATGATGATCCAGGTGCCCATGTTCCACTGCTTTGGCATGGTGCTGGCCATGACGGCCTCTATGACCCACGGGACGACTATGAGCCCCATCACGGCCTTCTCCCCCCGCAAGGGCCTGCATTGTATCAACCAGGAGAAGATCACCGCTTTCCACGGGGTGCCCACCATGTTTATCGCCATGCTGGAGCACCCGGACTTTGAAAAGACCGACTTCTCCCATATGCGCACGGGCATCATGGCCGGTTCCCCCTGCCCGGTGAAGGTGATGCAGGACGTGGTGGAAAAGATGCACATGACGGAAATCTGCATCACCTACGGCCAGACCGAGGCTTCCCCCGGCTGCACCATGAGCAAGACCACCGACTCCTTGGAGACCCGGGTGAACACCGTGGGGGGCGATATGTTCGGCGTACAGTGCAAGATCGTAGACCCGGAGACAGGGGAAGACTTGCCGGACGACGTGGACGGCGAATTTGTGGCCAAGGGGTACAACATCATGAAGGGCTACTATAAGATGCCCGAGGCTACGGCGGCGGCCATCGACAAGGACGGCTGGCTGCATACCGGCGACCTGGCCCGGCGCACCCCAGAGGGCAATTACAAGATAACCGGGCGTATCAAGGACATGATCATCCGGGGCGGCGAGAACATTTACCCCAAGGAGATCGAGGACTTCATCTACACCCACCCGAAAGTCAAGGACGTACAGGTCATCGGCGTGCCGGACGAGCAGTATGGCGAAGAGATTATGGCCTGTGTGGTGCTGAAAGAGGGGGAGCAGAGCTCTCAAGAAGAAATTAAAGAGTTTGTGCTGGCCCACATGGCCAAGCACAAGGTGCCCCGGTATGTACAGTTTGTGGAGGAGTTCCCCATGAACGCGGCGGGGAAAATCTTGAAGTATAAGATGCGGGAGGACGCCGTAGCCCGGCTGCAGCTGGAAAAGGCTGATTCCATTGTCACGGCGTGAGTACGGGGCAGCAGGCAAACGCGGGAAAAGGGAAAGCTTTGGAATACGCTTGAAGGGCTTTTCCCTGGAGTACCGTTAAGCAAGGTTTGGGGATAAGCCCCCAAACAAAGGAGGAATGAACATGAAAGCGCCTATAACATTTGCGATAGCGGGCTTTGGCGACCGTGGCAGCACCTATGCCTCTATGGAGAAGCTGTTCCCGGGGAAAATGAAGGTAGTGGCTGTGGCGGACCTGGACCCGGGCAAAGTGAAGAAAGCCCGGCAGCTGTATGGCATCCCAGAGGAAAGCTGCTTTGCAAGCGCCGAGGAGATGCTGGAGAAGGACCGGCTGGCCGACGTGCTGGTAGTATCCACCATGGACAGGCAGCATGTAGGCCATGCCATACCTGGGCTGAAAAAGGGCTACCATATCCTTTTAGAAAAGCCTATTTCGCCAGAACTGGACAAGTGCCGGGAGCTTTTGGAGACGGCCAAGGGCTGCCCCGGCAGCAAGGTGATCGTATGCCATGTGCTGCGGTACACCGCTTTTTACAACACCTTGAAGGGGTTGATAGCGGGCGGGAAAATTGGCGATGTGGTGAGCATATGCGCCAACGAAAACGTAGCCTATTGGCACCAGGCGCACAGCTTTGTGCGGGGGAACTGGCGGAATTCTGAAGAGACCAGCCCCATGATTTTACAGAAATCCTGCCATGATATGGACATCCTGACGTGGCTGACCGGCAAGAAGTGTACGTCTGTATCCTCGATAGGGGGCATCCAGCTGTTTAAAAAAGAGCGTGCCCCCGAAGGGGCCACGCCCATGTGCCTGGGTGGCTGCAAGGCCAAGGAGGGGTGTGTTTTTGACGCGGAGAAGATCTATGTTACCAGCCCCAAAACAGGCATACAAACAGGCAAAGGGTG
Source organism: Oscillospiraceae bacterium (assembly GCA_910574995.1). GTDB lineage: Bacteria > Bacillota > Clostridia > Oscillospirales > Acutalibacteraceae > Acutalibacter. Next base: position 103,270 of record CAJTCS010000005.1, on the reverse strand, counting down.
GGCCACATCCATCCTTAGCGTGGAAAACACGTTGGAAAGCACGTACCGGGCCCTGCGGGAGGGCCCCTACGGCCGGTGCGTCTATATGTGCGACAACAACGTGGTAGACCATCAGCAGACGAATCTGCTGATGGAGGATGGGTCTACTGTCAGCTTTACCATGTGCGCCTTTACCGAGGACTGCTACCGGTATTTTAAGGCTATGGGCACCCAGGGGGAAATCGAGGCGGACATGAAGTCCAACGTCATCCGCCTGCGGGTGTTCGGCCAGCCGGAAGAGGTCTTCGACATCGGGGCCATGGAGGCGGACCTGAAGGGCCACGGCGGCGGCGACAGCGGCATAATCGGGGACTTTTTGGACATGCTTCTGCATGACGCGGAGGCCACGGAACGCACCACCACGCTGGAGAACTCCATGGAGAGCCACTTCATCGCCTTGGCGGCGGAGGAATCCCGGCTGCGGGGCGGGGAAACGGTGGATTTAGCGGCATTCAAGGGTAGGGCGTAAAACGCGGGCCCCGCACGCGCGGGAAGCTGTGGACCGGAAGGGCGCTTTTGCCTCAAGCCGGCAAACAGGGAGGGGAGGCTTATGCCGCCCCTCCCTGTTTGCAGTGGTGGGGCAGCGCAAGCCGGGGGAGAAAAATTGCAAAGTTTCCGTTAAAGTTGGCGGAATAGCTTGCAGGGGCGGGGAAAAGATGCTATACTAAACTGTAAGTACTTCCAGGCAACTTTGGCTTTCTGCCCAACCGGCATGGCCGCTTTGGTAGGTATGGGCGGCATATGACCACAACATATGGTGCCGGCTTCTGGTTTTACCTGGGAGGGCGGGACTTTTTTCAGAAATTCCTTGAAATTTCGCCCTGAAAGTGATAAATTTATACCAAGAGAAAAAAAGGGTAATGGCTTTTAACAAGAATGGCACTGCCTGCTTTTGGTTGCGCGAATATAGTTTTGGATTAGAAAAGCCGAGGAGGAAATGAAATGCCTTTTGAAGTTGACAACTTGCTTGACGAGACCCCGCAGATCATCAAGGTGGTGGGTGTGGGCGGCGGCGGCGGCAACGCTGTGAACCGCATTGCCAGCGCAGGCGTGCGCAGTGTAGAACTGGTTTGCATGAATACGGACAAGCAAGCCTTGCAGCGTTCCCAGGCTTCTATAAAGGTACAGCTGGGCGAGAAGCTGACCAGCGGCCGGGGCGCGGGCTCGAAACCCGAGGTGGGCGAAAAGGCTGCCGAGGAGAGCCGGGAGCTGATTACGAACGTTTTAAAGGACGCGGACATGGTTTTCATCACCGCTGGCATGGGCGGGGGCACGGGCACAGGCGCGGCCCCTATTGTGGCGCGTATCGCCCGGGAGCTGGGGGCCCTGACGGTGGGCATCGTGACAAAGCCCTTCGCCTTTGAGGGCCGCAGGCGCATGGAGCAGGCGGAAAAAGGCATTGCCGCCTTGCGGGAGCACGTAGACTCTTTGGTGGTCATCCCCAACGAGAGGCTGAAGCTGGTGAGCGAAGAGCGCATCACCCTGGCAAACGCCTTTGTCATTGCGGACGATGTGCTGCGCCAGGGCGTGCAGAGCATCTCAGACCTGATCCAGCTGCCCGGCATCGTGAACCTGGATTTCGAGGACGTGAAGTCGGTTATGCAGGACGCGGGCTACGCCCATATGGGCACAGGCCACGCAGGCGGCAAGGACAAGGCTGCCCAGGCGGCTATGGCCGCTATCTCCAGCCCGCTGCTGGAGACCAAGATTTCCGGCGCGAAGGGCGTTATCATCAATATCACGTCTTCCCCGGATATTGCTTTGGACGAGATCGACACAGCCTCCCAGATCGTCACCGAGAGGGCCCACGAGGACGCCAACATCATCTGGGGCGCTACCTTCGATGAGAACATGGATGACGAGATGAACGTGACCGTCATCGCTACGGGCTTTGACGGCATGAACGGCGAGAGGCCTAAGCCTACCTTGGATCTGGACCTGGACGAGGATTTCCTGGGGGGAAGCCCTTCCCCTTCGCCCAGCGCGGCCCCTTCCTCGCCTACCCGCAGCATGCCCATGCGTTCGGCGGCGGAGCCCCGGGTGGATCCGGCGGTGATTGACGACGACGACACCTTTACGGACATCATGTCTATTTTCAACCGGAAGTAAAAACGGGGCATACCTGTATATGATTTTGCAAAAGGAGGCTTTTTTATGGGGATGATCAGCGGCGTGCACCACATTGCCGTAAAGCCCACGGCCCAGCAGTATGAAAAGACGGTGGCTTTTTATACACAACTTCTGGGCATGGAGGTTAAGCAGACATGGGGCGGCCCGGAGCGGCCCTGCATGATGGTTTCCTGCGGGGACAACACCTGCATGGAGATACTGGGAAGCGACAGCGAGATACCGGCTGGGGGGCCTTTGGCCCATATCGCCTTTGCCACGGACAAGGTGGACGAGCTGATTGAGAAGGTGCGCCAGTCCGGCTATCAGGTTACGGTAGAGCCCAAGGACGCTGACCTGGGGGGACAGGCCATCCGCGTGGCGTTCTGTGTGGGGCCCACAGGGGAAGAGGTTGAATTCTTCTGGGAAAAGCCGTAAACCCAAGGCCCGGTTTGTTATGTAGAATATCTGAAAGTGGCGGTCCCGCAGCCTTGCAGCACGGGACCGCTTTTTTATAGGGGAGATGGAAGGCATGCGGATCGGTGTGATACAGGCGTCCTCCCAGAAGGGGAAGAACCAGCTTTTGTACGATTGCACCCGGAAAGCCGCGGCGCCCTGGGGCCACCAGGCGGTGAATTTTGGGGCGTTCCCAGAGGAGGAAGCAAGCTGGTCCTATGTGGAGACGGCGCTTTCTATCAGCCTGCTGCTGGAAAGCCAGGCGGTAGATTTTGTGGTGACCGGATGCTCTTCGGGCCAGGGGATGATGCTGGCCTGCAACAGCCTGCCAGGGGTGCTGTGCGGGTACGTGCCCACGCCCCAAGACGCTTTCTTGTTTGGGCGGATTAACGGCGGCAACGCGGCCTCTTTCCCGCTGGGGCTGGGCTTTGGCTGGCTGGGAGAGCTGAACCTGCAATATACCCTGGAGAAGCTTTTCGACGGGGGCTTCGGCGTGGGGTACCCGCCCCAAGAGGCCGAGCGGAAAAGCCGGGATGCCCGGCTTTTGCAGCAGCTTGCCGCCGCCACCAAAAGGCCTTTGGCGGCGTGCCTGCGGGGATACCCGCGGGATGTGGTGGAAAAGGTTTTTTCCCGGCAAATTGTAACAGGCTATATCGCGTCCCATGGGAAGCGGCCCCTTATGGGGGATATGTGACAGCATGGCCGGGCAAAAGTAAAGAAAGATACAGCAAAGATAAAAACGCAACGGGCAGGATAACGCGGCAAACGCCCCGCCGCCCTGCCTAAGAGCCGGTAGGTAGCCCGGCCGTCCCGCTTCTGCGGGGTAAGTAACCTGCCCCTCCGGGTTGTCCGTTCTTTGTTCATATTGACAAGGAGGGTCAGGTATGGACAAGGTAACGGGGAAATTGACCGTGTTTTTCGAGGGCCCCTTTTGGGTGGGCATTTTCGAGAGGCTGGAGGCTGGCAAGCTTTCCGCCTGCCGGGTCGTATTTGGGGCCGAGCCCAAAGATGCGGAAGTGTGGGGATTCGTCCTGGAAAAGTACGGGTCCCTGCGGTTCGGCCCTGGGGTAGAGGCCGCTGGCAGGGAAAAGCCGGCAAACCCAAAAAGGGCGCGGCGGGAAGCGGGCAGGCAGATGCAGGGGAAAGGCGTGGGGACGAAATCCCAGCAGGCGCTGCAGCTGCTGCGGGAAGGACGGAAAGCAGAGAGCCGAAAGGAAAGCCGGGCGCAAAAGCAGGCGGAACAAGAAAGGCAGTTTGCGCGCAGACAACAAAAAAAGAAACAAAAGCACCGGGGGAGATAACCTATGGAAGAGATACGTCTGGATACCAGCGAAATGGCAGAAAAGGCATGTACATTGCGGGCCGGGCAGCGGGTGCTGCTTTCAGGCGTGGCCTATACCAGCCGGGACGCGGCCCACAAGCGCATCATGGGGCTGCTGGACCGGGGGGAAGAGCCGCCGTACCCTTTAAAAGGGGCGGCCATTTATTATGCGGGGCCCACCCCTGCGCCGGCTGGGCTGGCCATCGGTTCTTGCGGCCCCACCACCAGTGGCCGCATGGACCCCTATACCCCCCGTCTGCTGGACCTAGGCCTGAAATGTATGATCGGCAAGGGGAAGCGCAGCCCAGAGGTGGCGGAGGCCATCCAGCGCAACGGGGCGGTATACCTGTGCGCCTTGGGAGGGGCGGGGGCCTTGGCGGCCCGGTGTATTGAGAGCGCGGAGGTCATTGCTTTTGAGGACCTGGGTTGTGAATCGGTAAAAAAGCTGGTGCTGCGGGATTTCCCTTTGCTGGTGGGCATAGACTGTACCGGGGGGAGCATCCTAGTATGACCTGGGGAAAGGGGTGGAGGTATTGGACGGTATCCTAAAACTGCTGGTGAAGGGGTACGGCCACATGGAAGACCCGAAGGTGCGGGAGCGGGCTGGAAGCGCCGCCGGGGCTGTGGGGATCTGTACGAACCTATTGCTGTTTGCCGTGAAGCTGGTGGCGGGGCTCCTGTCCCACAGCCTGGGCGTGCTGGCAGACGCGGTGAATAACCTGACGGATTCCGGGTCGTCCATCATCATGCTGGTGGGGTTCCGCCTGGCTGGGAAGCCCGCTGACGAAAAGCATCCCTTCGGCCACGCCCGGCTGGAATACCTTTGCGGGGTAACGGTGTCGTTCATCGTGCTGTTTTTGGGCCTGCAGCTGGGCATAAGCTCGGTGGGGAAGATACGGGAACCGGAGGAGGCACAGTTTTCCTGGCTGACATTGGGGATACTGGTGTTTTCCATTTTGGTAAAGCTGTGGCAGTGCCTGTTTTACAGGACGGTGGGGAAGAAGCTGGGGTCAGAGGCGCTGCTGGCCACAGGGGAGGACAGCCGCAACGACGTATTGTCGACCGGCGTAGTGCTGCTTGGGGCGGCCATCACCCGCCTGACCGGCTATAACCTGGATGGCTTTTTGGGGCTGTGCGTGGCGGTGTTTATTGCTGTTTCCGGCGTGCGGCTGATTTTAGAGACAGGCGGGCCGTTGCTGGGCACAGCCCCAGACCCAGGGCTGGTGCGGTCCATCTGCCAGCGGATCTTATCCTACAAGGGGGTCATTGGCCTGCATGACCTGACGGTGCACAGCTATGGGGCGGGGCAATGCTTTGCCTCTGTGCACTGCGAGGTGCCGGCCGAAACGGATATCCTGGTCAGCCACGACGTGATCGACAACATCGAGCGGGACTTTTTAGAACAGGAGAACATCCACCTGGTCATCCACCTGGACCCGGTAGTGATAGGGGACGCCCGCACCGACGCCTTGAAAGCCCAGGTACGGGAAAGCGTGGCCCAGGCATGCCCAGAGGCCTCTATCCATGATTTCCGGGTGGTGTGGGGGGTCACCCATTCCAATGTAGTGTTCGACGCGGCGGTGCCCTTCTCCCTGAAAAAGACAGACAGCGAGCTGCAGGCCCTGTTGGCCCGCCAGGTGGAAAGCCTGGGGGCCGAGTACCGGGCAGTGGTGAATATCGACCGGGCCAGCGTGCCCCTGGAAGAGGGCGGATGAAGCCGGCCAGGGGCACGCCTTTCTCTTTTTTGCATGCGCCAAAGGGAGAAAGGCCTTGACAAACCGGGCAAAACAGGATACCCTGTATAAGGGAGCGGGGCTTTCGATGCCCGCAGGAAAACGATGCGTGAAAGAGGTGAGACAGGCGTGAGCGTTCCGCGAAGTAAGGACGGCGTAATACCGGGCCGATCGTGCTATACGGGGGAGCGCGGCTCCTGTCCCCTTACCTGACTGGGCCTGTGCCCAGGCCGGGCGGGGCGGCCGCGCCCGGTATTATGCCGTCCTCCAGTTACGAACAGGAGGTACGAACCATGGAAGAAAAGGTTTTAGGGCTTTTAGAGGCGCGCCGCTTTTCAGAGGCCGCCGCCCTGCTGAAGGACATGAACCCAGCCGACGCGGCCCAGGTGCTGGAGCTGCTGCCCGAACCCAAAATGCCGGTAGCTTTCCGGCTGCTGCCCAAGGAGCTGGCAGCGGACACCTTTGCCTATATGTCCCCGGAATCCCAGGAGATACTGGTGCAGGGCTTTTCCGACAGGGAATTGGAAGAGGTGATGGAGCAGCTTTTCTTGGACGACACGGTGGACATGCTGGAGGAGATGCCCGCCAATGTGATCAAGCGGGTGCTGCGCCATGTAGACGCGGGCACACGGAAGATGATCAACCAGGTGCTGAACTACCCCAAAGACAGCGCCGGGAGCATCATGACAATGGAATATGTGGATTTAAAGCGCAGCATGACCGTAGAACAGGCTTTCGAGCGTATCCGCCGCACAGGCGTGGAAAAGGAGACCGTGTACACCTGTTATGTCACAGACAGCCGCCGGAAGCTGGAGGGCATCGTGACAGTGAAAGACATGCTGCTGGCCCCCAAGGACAGGGCCATCCGGGACATCATGGAGACGAACATCAAGTTTGTCTCCACCCATACCGACCAGGAAGAGGCGGCCCGCGCCCTTAGCAAGTATGACTTCCTGGCACTGCCCGTGGTGGACGGGGAAGAGCGCCTGGTGGGCATCGTTACCGTAGACGACGCCATCGACGTTATCCAGGAAGAGGCCACCGAGGACATGGAGAAGATGGCGGCCATGGCCCCCTCGGACAAGCCCTATATGAAGACCAGCGTGTGGGATACCTGGAAAAAGCGGGTGCCCTGGCTGCTGTTTCTGATGATCTCTGCCACGTTTACCAGCGGCATTATCAACTCCTTTGAAGACGCCCTGGCAGCCAGCGTGGTGTTGACCGGGTTTATCCCCATGCTGATGGACACGGGGGGCAACTCGGGAAGCCAGTCTTCCATCACCATCATCCGCGGGCTTTCTTTGGGGGAGATCCGTTATGGGGACGTGCCCCGCATTTTGCTGAAGGAAAGCAGCGTGGCACTGCTGTGCGGCAGTACGCTGGCCGCGGCGAATTTTGTCAAGCTGATGCTGGTAGACCGTGTCCCGCTGCTGGTGGCGGGGGTGGTGTGCGCTACGCTGGCGGTGGTGGTGCTGGTAGCGAATATTGTGGGCAGCACCCTGCCTATTTTGGCAAAGCGCCTGGGCTTTGACCCTACCGTGATGGCCAGCCCGCTGATTACCACCATTGTAGACGCGGTGTCCCTGGTGATCTATTTCAATGTTGCCAAGCTGATGCTGGGCATATGAAGATGTGTTTTTACTAAATGTAAAAAAGCCAGCGCCGGAGGGCGCTGGCTTTTTTAGTACAGGCTGGCATAACCATAGGGCTTGTAAAATACTATTTTGCAGGCCGCAGGATACCGCCCAGCGGTATCCTGCCCGTATTTTGCATGGCCCTTGCGAAGAGCCTGTATCGCGTGGCAGTTAACATGGCGTAAGTGCCCAGGGGCCCGGTTGGGACCGTTTGCGGCTTGCCCGGCGATACGGCCCCTCCTTATGCGCGGAGGGCCTTCTCCATGCGCTCCAAGCCCTCTTGCAGGACCCATTGGGGCACGGCCAGGTTGACCCGCTCGAAGCCCGCGCCCTCGGGCCCGAAGACATAACCCTCGTCGAAGAACAGCTGGGCCTTATGTACCATAATCTCTTCCAGTTCCTGGGCGGTCTTGCCAAAGGCGGTGCAGTCCAGCCACAAAAGGTAGGTACCCTGCATTTCAATGGGCTTGACCTCTGGCAGGCGTTCCCGCAGGAACCCAACGGCAAACTGGTAGTTGCTGTAGATAGTCTCCAGCATCTCCGCCATCCAAGGCTTGCACTGGGTGTAGGCGATGCGGCAGGCCTCCAGGCCCAGGGCCCCGGGGCCTCCGTGGCCCAGTTCCTTTTTAAACTTTTCCCGGTCCGCTTCATTAGGGATGATGATGTTAGAGGTTTGCATGGCCGCCAGGTTGAAGGTCTTGCTGGGGGCGGTGCAGACGATGACCTGGCCGCCGAAGTCCCCGGCGTTGGGGAAGACCGTGTGCTTGTGGCCGGGCATGACCAGGTCGAAATGGATCTCGTCGCTGATGATCTTCACCCCGTTTTGCAGGCAGATTTCGCCTACCCTGCGCAGTTCTTCGGGGGTCCACACCCGGCCCACAGGGTTGTGGGGGCTGCAGAAGATGAGCAGCTTGTTGTTTGCGTCGGCAGCCACCTTTTCCAGCAGGTCAAAGTCGATGGAATAGGCGTTGTCCTGGTAGACCAAGGGGCAGCGGACAATCTCGCAGCCGCCGTTCTCCGCGGCCATATAGAAGGGGTAATACACGGGCGGCATGACGATGACCCCGTTGCCAGGCTGGCAGAAGGCTTTCACCATGACGAACAGGGCGGAAACCACGCCGCAGGTGCAAACGATGGATTCTGGCTTCACTTCCCAGCTGTGCTGGTCCCGCATCCACTGGCACACCGTGTCCAGGTATTCCTGGGTGGGGCCGGTATAGCCCAGGATGTGGGTATCCATATAGGCTTTCAGGCCCTCCCCGATCTCCGGGGCGTTCTTGAATTCCATGTCCGCCACGGAAAAAGGCACCACGCCCTTTGCGGTGTCCGGGTTCTTCACACGCATGTCGTTCCATTTGCCAGAGCCATGTGCGCTGCGGTCGATGAGCGTTTCAAAATCGTATTTCATAACAACAATACCTCCAGGATAGGGGCGCGCCCCTGTTTTCGACAAAAATATTATCCCTTTTTTCCCGCCGTTTGTCAACATGGCAGGGAAGAAAAACCAGGGGCGGCGCGGAGGGGGCGGGCCGTTAAGGCCGCTTTTGGGGGGCCAGCTTTTCGCCGTTGGGGCCCACGCCCGCCTTTTCGCAGAAGCCCTGCATGCAGCAGTTTCCGCACAGGGCCTTGCGGGCGGTGCACACCGCCCGGCCGTGGAGGACTAGCCGGTGGCAGAAGTCGTTGGAATCCTCTGGGGGGAGGATGGCCCGCAGGTCGTCCTCTACCTTCTGGGGGGCGGTGTTCCGGGTCAGCCCCAGCCGCCCGCTGATGCGGATACAGTGGGTGTCCGTCACTACGGCGGGCTTATGGTAGATGTCCCCCACCACCAGGTTGGCAGTCTTGCGGCCTACGCCGGGCAGGCGGGTCAGGTCGTCTATGTTGTCGGGGACTTCCCCGCCGAACTCGTCCCGGATCATCCGGCAGGCGGCCAGGATGTCTTTGGATTTGATCTTGTAAAACCCGCAAGAGCGGATAAGCCCGCCGATCTCCTCTTCCGTCCCTTGGCAGAAGGCTTCCAGGGTAGGGAAGCGGGCGAACAGGGCCGGGGTGATCAGGTTTACCCGGGCGTCTGTACATTGGGCGGACAGCCGGGTGGCGATAAGCAGCTGTAGTGGGTCTTGATAGGTAAGGGAGCACACGGCCCCGGGATATTCCTGTTTCAGGGCCGCCACTGCCAAAAGGGCCCGTTCCTTTGTTGTCATCGATCGATCATCCCTTTCCCATTTTTTGCGTGGATGGGTTTCCCCATTCTTATTTTACAACAAAAGCCCCCCGTTGACAAGGCGGGAGCCCTATGGCATAATAGTTTTATACTAGATTCTTTCAGGAGGTGGCGCTGTGTCTTCTGCTGTCCTGCAATGGGTGGCCCTTGCCACCATGGTGGTGGACCATGTGGGCTACGTCTTTTTCCCCGGCGTGCCCTTGCTGCGGGCTGTGGGCAGGATCTCGTTCCCCATTTTTGCTTTCCTGTTGGCCGAGGGGTTCACCCATACCAGAGACCTGAAAAAATATGCCGCCCGGCTGGCCGCTTTCGCGGTGGTTGCCGAGGCGCCCTACCAGCTGATGATTTATGGCAGGCTGGTCCCAGGCCCGCCGGTCCGGAATATCCTGTTCGCGCTGCTGCTGTCCTTGGGGGCCCTGTGGTGCGCAAGGCAAGGCGGCCTGTGGCTGCTGGGGGCGGCTGCGGCTGGGGCGGCGGCCCAGGCGGGGGGCTTCAGCTATGGGGCTTATGGCGTGGCCATTGTAGTGCTGTTTTATTTGACCCAGGAAAGGCGTTGGCTGGGCATGGTGTGCCTTTGCGCCTGTACGGCCCTGTATTGCTGGTACCACGAAAGCCTATTCCAGGTGTGGGCGGTGTTGGCGGCGGTACCCTTGCTGTGTTATAACGGCCGGCGGGGCAGGCGGCCTCCCCGGTACTTCTTTTACATATTTTACCCCGCCCACCTGGCCGTACTTGTCGGGCTGCGCTTCCTGCAGCGGTGGGTCTGAGGACCGCCCCTAAGCGGGTGGGGGGCCCCTCTTTTTGAAAAAGCCTTTGCAACCTGGGGCCGCCTGTGGTATACTGTATGGGTAAGCGTAGATTTCTGCTGCAAGAAAGGGAACAGGTTTTTCTTTATGAATGTAGGCAACGCATTGAAGATCCTTTGTGTGGGCTTTGGGGCCGGCGTGCTGGCCCGGGTAGTCCAGATGCTGTATTTTTACGACTATAACACTGGCTTCTATACAGACGGCGGCCTGGCGGCCTGGCTTAGCCTGGGCCTGCCCCTGGCGGCGGCTTTGCTGGCGGCGGCGATGTGCTTCAAGTCCCGGCGGTATTTTGGCCCCTATGTGCCTCGCCGCAACGTGTTGGCCGGGGGCGCGGCCGTATTTTCCGGGCTGGTGCTGCTGGTGTCGGCTGCCTTGCAGGGCGCGGGTTACGCGGGGTACCTGCAAGGCGGTGCTTCGGCGTACCATTCGGCCCAGCAGCAGGCGATCCACCTGGCTTTCCTATGTGCCAGCCTGTTGTTTGGGGCTGTACAGCTGTATATGTCGGCGGGCTTCTTCGCGGGCAGGCGGAATTTGCAGAAGCTCCCCTTGCTGTACCTGGCCGGGGTGTTGTGGGGCATTTGCAACCTGATTATGGTATATGTGTTTTATGCCAGGTCCTCCTCCTTTGTAGAGAATTTCTTCTCTGTGGTCGGTGGGGCGGCCCAGCTGCTGTGCCTGTTCTATCTGTGCAAGCTGTTTGCCGGGGTAGACGAAGAGGGCGCGGCCAAGCGGGTGTTTGTCGCCGGGGGGCTGGCTGTGGTGCTGGATGTGACCTATTCCTTTTCCAACCTGGTGCTCTTGCTGCTGGGGAAAAGCTATTCTGGGGAGATCCCGCCCATGTTCCAGCTTTCCAGCTTAAGCGTGTCCTTGTTTATCCTCACGTTCCTGGTAACGTTCCGCAAATATAGCTTGCGCCGCACCCCAAAGCCCGCGCCGGAAGGGCCGAAGCATGGGGAGCGCCGTTTTAAGCCGGACTGATGGACGGGAAATAGCCGGTGCCCTTGCCGCAGGGCGGGGGAAAGCAAGCGGCCCATGGGGTTTCGTCCATGGGCCGCCATATTTTTGGCTTCCTCCTTGCCCAAAGGCAGGGGGGAGGATGGGAGGCATACAGGCTATGGAATGGGTCCGGGAAGAAAGCTGCTGCTTTACAGGGCACAGGCGCATCCCAGGGCAAGAGGCCCTGTGGGTACGCCGCCGCCTGCGGGAAGAGCTGCTCCGCCTGGCAGGGGAGGGGTTCACCACGTTCCTGGCAGGGGGCGCGCTGGGGTTCGACACCATTGCCGCCCAGGAGGTCCTGCGGGTGCAGGCCGAATATGTCCCTTGGATGCAATTGGTGCTGGTGCTGCCCTGCCTGGGGCAAGAATCCCAGTGGAGCCAGCGGGACGCCGCTGTATACCGGGGGCTGCTGCGGCAGGCAGGGCAGGTAGTATATACCGGGGAAGCCTACGCGAAAGGCTGTATGTTCCGCCGCAACCGTTTCCTGGTGGACCACAGCGCCTATTGCCTGTGCTACCTGCGGAATCAGGCCCGGGGCGGCACGGCCTACACGGTAGGTTACGCCCGGAAACAAGGGTTGCCGGTGACGAACCTGGCCCCACTGGTACAGGAAAGCGCCCAGCCTTCATAACTTTGGCCAGCGGGGGAAAGAAAACGCCCCTGGCGGGACGCTTCTTCCAGCGTTCTGCCAGGGGCGCGGGTTTTTAAAAAGCAGCCCGCCCGACCGTAATGTGCATCTCAATAACCTGCTACAGAAAAAGCAGGTGGGTGCTCTCCCGCATGGTTCACGCTCCCTTCGTCCAGCATCGGTCTAAGCCGGGCCGGGAGGTCTGCAATCCGCAGGCGGAGAAGGGCTCCCAATTTGAGGAGTGTAGGGTTATATGTGCACAGTCCGCGTATCGGGCAGGCTGGCAAGGGGCTCTTTCCGCTTACCCGCCCCTTTGCTTCCATGCCAATCAGTTTTCGGGCTCGTCGTAATAGGCTTCGTTGAAACGTGTCTCAAAAATGTCCGCCAGCTTATCCAGCAGCTCGTCGTCCTCCACTTCCTGCAGCTGCTCTTCGCCGTCTTCCTCTATGACCTCGAAGATATAGTAAGTTTCCGCGTCGGCGGAAAACTCCTCTGGGTCCTGCTGGGTGGGCACCAGGGCCATGAAATGCCCGTCGTCGTTGTCCAGCTCGTCGATGATCTCAAATTCGTGCTCCTGCCCTTCGTCGTCCACCAAGGTAATCAGGTCGGCCTCGAAACCAGTATCCATAAGCGGCGCGCTCCTTTCTGAAAGCGCCCTTGCGCTTTCCCTGAAACACATTGTACATAAAACCGGGCCAGAAGTCAAGAGAAAGATGAAACGGCGGCCGTCAAAGTTGTAAAGCGGCGGTCCCGGAAGGGTTTCCCGCCTGTTTATCCTGCCCAGCCCGGCCCGGAAGATACCCCACGGAAAGCATATGTGCCGGCGTTGGCAAAAATACCAGAATTTTTTCAAAAAAGTTTAAAAAACCTATTGACAAGCTGCTTCTCATGCGGTATACTATAGCCAGAGACAAGGGAAGAGGAAAAAACCCAATAAGAGATGTCTCACACAAAAGCAAGGCTTCGTGGATACCGGAAGTAAGCGGGAAGCATAAGTTAAGACAAGGCCACAGGCCTAAAAAGGCGGAACGCATGAAAACGGTGGGGAGAGGTTGAATGCTGGATATACCCTGATGTTTAAAGTTTAAAGAAAGTTTTTTGCAACCAAAGTGCTGAAAAACAGGGGGGAACCGGGAAAGTAACCGCAAAAAGGCGGCGAAGGAGTTCCTGGTAAAGGGATCCGGCAAATGAAGCGAAGCGGAATCATGCGGGAAAGGCGGGTGAGTCCAATGGACAGTCTTGAAAGCCAGCACCATCCTTGTACCTGCGGGCTCATAGCTTGCAGATACTAAATAAAACTCGGGAGAGAGAAGGCAGAAAGAAGGTTAAAAGAACCGATGCATTCTCAACAGACCAAAGGCCAAACATAGCACGGGACCGCTGGATGCCGCCAAGTTCGTACGCTTCTTAAAAGCGAAAACTAAAAAACAGTAAAAATGGCGGGGCAGGAAAAGCGGCAAAGATGTGCTGGAAAAGAAGAGGCTTACGCCCATGTACACAGAAATGCTGGTACATATGTCATACTGTAAAGACATTTCTTGCTTGGCAAACCTATAATGCTGGTGGAAACAAGCCGTAGCACAGTTTTATAAAGATTGGTTGCAGGTAAAGTTGTAGAAGCTATGTGTTATATGGATATCGCATGAGAAACCAAGCCGGATTATGCAAAGATACTACCATAGATTGGTTTGTGCGGCTGTTCACTCATACGGAAATCTCTCGTAAGAAAGGGGACTTTCAAGGTGTACTTGAAAGTCCCTTTTTGATGCTTTTTTTCCATATTTCCCCGCTTGCGATTCAGGCCTTCTTGTGGTACAATATAAAGAAAATATAGTTATAGAAAGGGGCTTTGCCGCCCATGTACAGAACACGCCAGCCTTTCGACGTTACCCTTTTTTGCCACTATTTTCAAGAGTTGTCCCATACCTCTGGCTTGGGGGAAATGGCACATTATCCCCAGCATGGCAGCACCTCCCGGCTGCTGCACAGCGTTGCGGTGGCCTATTATAGCTACCGGCTGGCTGCGGCCGCGCCGCTCAGTTTCCATATGCGGGAAATGGTGCGGGGCGCCTTGTTCCACGATTATTTTTTCTATGACGCACAAGACGGCGACCCGGCCCACAAAGGCCATTGGACCCGCCATCCTCAGATCGCCTTGGAAAATGCCCAGAAAGAGCAGTGGCTCTCTGGCATAGAGGCTGACGTCATCCGCTGCCACATGTTCCCTTTGACACTACAGCCGCCCCGCTTCCGGGAGGGGGCAGTGGTATCCTTGATGGATAAGCTTTGTTCGGTGTACGAATTTTTTTGCCGCAAAGAGCCCTATCGGGGCCTGCGCCGTTTGGTACTGGGGCAGGAAAATTGAGCCTGCCCCGCCTTTTGGCGGGGCTTTTTTTGTTTTAGCAGGCCAGATATCACCGCCGCAGACTAAAAAACTTGAAATTCCTGACAAATTGCGGTATACTAGATTTTGAAACAGTACGGAACGGGGCATACTCCTTTTAGGAAAGACTGTCGCCCTGGGGACAAGGAGGCGTGTATGGCAAAGCGTACGAGGGGTCAGGCGTTCGAGGATATGTCCAGTTATTCTTCTTCTAAAGAATATAAAAAGCGTAAAAAGAACCGCCGGGGCCGCACAGTGGTAAAAAGCATTGTGGGGGCGCTGTGCGTATTGCTTATTTTGTTTGGCGCGGGGTTGATGTACATATCCACCAGCCTCATTGGGGACCTGACCACCACCACCATCACCAAAGACCCCGCTGCCCTGGGCATACGGGAAGACGCTATTTTAGATGACAGCATCAAGAACATTGCCCTGTTCGGGGTGGATTCCCGCAACGACTCTTTTACCGGCCTGTCTGACGTGATCATGATCCTCACGGTGGACAACCGCCACCATTCCATCAAAATGACCTCTGTCATGCGGGATACCCGGGTGCCCATTGAAGGGGAGACGCTTTCCGGGGGGTATCTGGACAACTGGGACACCAAGATCAATACAGCCTACTACGAGGGCGGGCCACAGCTGGCCATCCGCACCTTGAACCGCCATTTCGGCCTGGACATCACCGGCTATGTCACCATCAACTTCGTCAACATGGCTGCCATTGTAGATGCTTTCGGCGGGGTGGACATGTACGTTTCTGGTGAGGAGGTATTGGAGATCAACCGGAACCTGTGGAACCTGAGCCAGGAGGTGGAGGAGCAAAAGGAGATGGACATGGCGGACGGCGTGTTTAACGACCGGAACTACGCCGTGGTAGAGGAAAGCGACTACATCCCAGACTTGAACGGCAAGGTGGACATGCAGAATGGGACTTTCCAGGGGGGCTCTTTCCATTTAAATGGCAACCAGGCCGTAGCCTATGGGCGCATCCGGTATGTAGGCAATGACTATGGCCGGGTGGAACGCCAGCAGAAAGTGCTTACCGGGCTGGTACAGCAGTTGAAAAACCTTGGCGTCACCGACTATCCCGGCCTGATCCGCCAGCTGATGCCTTATTGCGAGACGAACCTGTCTTTGGAGGATATTGTGGCTATGGCGCCCATCCTGACCAGTTCTTTTGATATCCAATCCATTACCGTACCGGATGTCCAATATGAGACGGACCTGTTCGATGGGCCGGCGGAGGACAATGTGTATTACCTGATTTATGATGTGACCGGCGCGGCCGAGCGCATCAGCGCCTTTATCTATGAAGAGGATTCCCCCTATTGGGGTCAATACGGCAATACCTCCGGCGGGGCAAAGTGACCCGGCGCCCGCAACAATAATGGGCTGTGGGAGCCCAGCGTGGAAGAAAGGGAAGGTTTGGCATGAGCCAAAACGGCAGACCACCGGCAGGGGGCAGGCATAGGGAAGGCGGGCGCGGGGCCCCTGTTTCCCGGCGGCAGCCCCTGCGGGACAATTATTATTATGAAGAGCCCCCCCGGGGCCGTTCCAGCCAGCCCCGGGAGTTTGAGGATATCTCCAGCTGTTCCCCCGGCCGCAAGCGCCGGGACGTAAGCAAGCGGCCCGTTTCCCGGAAGAAGCCTGCGGGAAACGCCAGGCCCAGCGCCCGCCAGGGGCGCGCCTATCCGGCAAAAAGGCGGGGCAGCCTGAAGAAGACGGTCCTCAGTGTGGCGCTGGTGCTGGTAATCCTGGTGGTGGCTGGAGGGCTGTACCTGTTCGGCTCTATCTTCTCTGGCCTGACTATGACCAGCATCCCGAAGGACAAGGAATCTTTGGGCATTGGGCCAGAAGCTTACAGCGACCCGGATGTAAAGAACATTGCCCTGTTTGGCCTGGACGCCCGGGAGGATGAGAACGTGGGCCGGTCGGACGCACTGTTGGTGCTGACTGTGGATGGCAAGCGCCACAAGCTGAAGCTGACCTCGATCCTGCGGGATTCGCAGGTCTATATCGAAGGCTACGGATATGACAAGATTACCCACGCCTATGCCTACGGCGGGCCAGAGCTGGCCATTAAGGCACTGAACCAGAATTATAACCTGGACATAGCTGATTATGTGACGGTGAATTTTGTGGAGATGGCCCGGATTGTAGACGCGTTCGGCGGCGTCCGGGTGACAGTCAGCCTGGACGAAATGGTAGAGATCAACGAAAACATGACCATGCTGATGCTGGAATCCGCCGACGCGGACATAGATGAATCGGACTACCTGCACGAGACCGGGGAGGTGCTGCTAAGCGGCAACCAGGCTGTAGCCTACGCCCGCATCCGCCACCTGGAAGGGGGCGACGACGTACGGGCTGGGCGGCAGCAGCAGGTGCTGCAAGGGCTGGTGCGGCAGTTGAAGGGCAAAAGCAAATTGGCATACCCGGGCCTGTTGGCACAGGTTTTACCCTTATGCGAGACCTCTTTGGACTTTGGCGGGATGCTGGGCCTGGCGCCCTTTGCCATGGGCAGCTTCTCTATGGAGAGCCTGACTATCCCTGGGGAGGAAGAGGGGGCCTATGGGGACATAAACGACGACGGCGTGTGGGTATATATGTACGATACAGAGGCGGCGGCCCAGCACATCAGCCGCTTCCTGTATGAGGAGGATTCCCCCTACAGCTGGTGAAAAAGCCACAGTGAAAGGAATGGTAGCGACATGCGCGAACCTGTATTGGTAGTGATGGCAGCGGGCATGGGCAGCCGGTATGGCGGCCTGAAGCCTATGGCCCAGGTTGGGGCGGCCGGGGAGAAGATCATCGATTATTCCCTGTACGACGCCAAACGGGCAGGTTTTCAGAAGGCTGTGTTCGTCATCAAGGAGGAACTGTTGGAGGACTTCCAGCGGGAGGTCTTTTCTAAGGTAGAAAAATATATGGAGATCCAGCCGGTTTTCCAGAAACTGGAAGACGTCCCGGCAGGGTGTTCGGTGCCTGAAGGCCGGGTAAAGCCTTGGGGTACCGGCCATGCGGCCCTAACAGCTGCCCGGGCCTTGGGGGACGCGCCCTTTGCCGTGGTAAATGCCGACGACTTTTTGGGCCGGGAGGCGTTCCAAAGGATCTATGATTTCCTGAAAGCGGCCCGGGACGGGGAAAAGCTGGACCTGGCCATGGTGGGCTACCAGCTGGGCAACACGGTGACGGACAATGGCTTTGTATCCCGGGGCGTGTGCCAGGTGGAAGGCGGCCTTTTGCAAAGCATCGTAGAGCGCACGCATATTGAGAAACGCCCTGGGGGAGGCATCGCCTTTACCGAGGATGGGGAGACCTGGCGCCCCTTGCCCCCGGAAACGGTGGTGTCCATGACATTGTTCGGGTTTACCCCGGGCTTTACCCCGGCGCTGGAAGCGGACTTTGAGCGATTCTTCCGGGAGGATGTGCCGGGGAATCCGGAAAAGGCGGAATTTTTCCTGCCTTTTGTAGTCAATTCCCTGTTAGAGGCCGGCAGGGCCCAGGTGCGGGTACTGTCCTCCCAGGACAAGTGGTATGGCGTGACCTACCAGCAAGACCGTCAGGCCGTAGTGGACGCGGTGGCTGGGATGACCGCCCAGGGCAAGTATCCCTCGCCCCTGTGGGGATAGAAGGATAGGCAGGGACGCCCGGACCACAATAGAAAAAATTTTGTAATGATCCCCTGGTAGGTAGAAACCTGCCAGGGGTTTTGCCTTTCTGCACAAGTTTGTGTGGGGCAGGTTGTGCATTGCGTAGAAAATGAAAAAAGGATTGACTTTGTACAACAAAGAGAATATAATGAAAAACCCACCGCGAATTTTGGAGGGAATATAGATTTTTTGGAACATGCCGCCATGGGTGTACGTTGCGCTTGTAGCGGCGCACGGGATTTTATGGGGGCCAGGTGAAAGGGAGGGGCCCAGCTGTCCACGCGGCTCTGTGTCTCGGCCGCGGCGGCGCCCACGCTTTTCAAACCGGCCCTGCATCAGAGAGGAGTGTTTTTTGCCATGATCGAAGTGTCCCATCTGCGCAAGACCTTCCGGGTTGCCCGCCGGGACCCGGGCTTCGGGAACGCTGTGAAAGCCCTGTTCCGCCGGGAATACGAAGAGGTCCACGCCTTGAACGACCTTTCCTTTTCCATTAAGGAGGGGGAGATGGTGGGCTACATAGGGCCCAACGGAGCGGGGAAAAGCAGCACCATCAAGGTTTTAAGCGGCGTGCTTACCCCGGACGGCGGTGAATGCCGGGTAGACGGCCGGGTGCCCTGGAAGCAGCGGGTGAAGCACGTGGCCCAGATCGGCGTAGTGTTTGGCCAGCGCAGCCAGCTGTGGTGGGATGTGCCGGTGGTCGATTCCTTCGAGCTTTTAAAGGATATCTACCGCATCCCCAACGCCACCTACCGCCAAAACGTGGACGAGCTTACCCAGCTGCTGGACCTGAAAGAGCTGCTGCGCACGCCCACCCGGCAGCTGTCCCTGGGCCAGCGCATGCGGTGCGAGATAGCCGCTTCCTTGCTGCACAGCCCGAAAATCCTGTTCCTGGACGAGCCTACCATCGGCCTGGACGCCGTATCCAAGCTGGCTGTCCGGGATTTTGTCAAGCGCATCAACCAAGAGCGCAAGACCACCGTCATCCTTACCACCCACGACATGCAGGATATCGAGGCCCTGGCCAGCCGGGTCATTTTGATCGGCAAGGGGAAGATCCTCCTGGACGGCACCCTGGACGACATCCGCCGGGGGGGCGAGCAGATTGACGAGACCATCGCCCACCTGTACAAGAAGTACGACATATGAGGGCGCGCGCATGAAAAAATACCTATCTTTTTTCCGGCTGCGCTTCGCCATGAGCCTGCAGTACCGGGTGGCGGCGCTGGCGGGCGTGGTGTGCCAGTTCTTCTGGGGGGCCATGGCCATCCTGGCCTTCCATGCCTTTTATGAGACAGACCCTTCTGCCTTCCCCATGGATTTCCAGGCCACAGCCAGCTATATCTGGCTGCAACAGGGGCTTTTGGCCATGCTGGCCGTTTATGGGGGGATAGACGCCAAGGTGTTCGAATCCATCCAGAACGGCAATATCGTATATGAGCTGTGCCGGCCGGTCAGCATCTATTCCATGTGGTTTGCCAACAACCTGGCAAACCGCCTGGCCCGGGCCCTGCTGCGGCTGATCCCCGTGGTGGTAGTGGCTTCCCTGCTGCCCGCGCCCTTTGGCCTTATGGCCCCGCCGGATATAGCCACCGGCCTGCTGTTCGTCCTCTCCCTGATGTTGGCGCTGTGGGTGGTGGCGGCTTTCACGCTGGTCGTCTACAATGTGACTTTCTTCACCATTTCCGACCGGGGCGTGCGGCTTGTCTCTGTGGCCCTCAGCGACTTCCTTATGGGCGCCGTTGTGCCCCTGCCCTTTTTCCCGGATGGCTTCCGCCAGTTTGCCGAGCTTCTGCCCTTCTCCTGTATGGAGAACGTGCCCCTCCGTGTCTACAGCGGGGACCTGGCGGGCCCAGAGATGGTGCGGGCCATCCTGCTTCAAATATTCTGGGTATTCGCCCTTGTGCTTATCGGCAAGGTGTTAGAGCGGAAAGCGTTGAAGCGCGTTGTGGTGCAAGGAGGTTGAAACCATGCTGAGACTCTACAAAAAATATTTTTCCATCCACTTAAAAAGCGTGATGCAGTACAAGGCTTCTTTTTTCATCACCATGACCGGCAACTTCCTCACACAGTTTTCGGTGTTCCTGGGGCTGCTTTTTATGTTCCAGCGTTTCCGCCGGGTGAAGGACTTTTCCTTCCAGGAGGTCGTCCTCTGTTACGGCATTTTGCTTTTAGGGTTCCAGATAAGCCAGATGTTCGCCTCGGGCTTCAAGGTTTTTGACTCTATGATCGCCAACGGCCAGTTCGACCGCATCCTCACCCGGCCCCGCAACGAGATATTCCAGGTGCTGGCCAGCCGCATCGACTTTGTGCGCCTGGGGGGGATGCTCCAAGGGGCGGTCATGTTCGTATACGGCGTCACACAGGCCCAGGTGGAATGGACGGCTTTGCGCATCCTTACCTTATGTTTTATGGTGATAGGCGGCGCCGTGGTGTTCTCCGCCATCTTTTTGCTGGACGGGGCTTTCGCTTTCTTCACCCTGGAGGGCCTGGAGTTTATGAACGTGTTTAGCTATGGCGCTTCCGAGCACGGCAAGTATCCCCTAGGTATCTATGGCAAGGGTATGCTTACATTCTGTACTTTTGCGGTGCCATATGCCCTGTTCCAGTATTACCCCCTGCTGTTCCTGCTGGGGCGCAGCGACAACCTGTGGTTTGTTTTCCTGCCCCTGGTGTCCTGCTGGTTCGTCGTCCCCTGCTGGCTGGTGTGGCGGCTGGGCGTGCGCCGGTATAAGTCCACTGGCTCTTAACGGGGATGGCCCGCCCTGGGGGCGTGGACAGGGGGAGGCTTTTCCCAAGAATCCCCTTGACAAACAGGGCCGGGGCAATTATAATATACAGGTATGGTATGCAAACGACAGGCGAACCTGGGAAAGGGAAGGGCCGCAGCGTGGTCATCGATTTAAAAAGCTTTTTCCTGTCAGATGGGCTTTCGGAAGCCCTGGAATGCAGGCTGGACCTATCCGGTATGGAATTGGGCGGTGTCAAGCCGTTTTGTGCGCCGGTATGTGCCCATGTGCGGCTGACAGGCTTTGGGGGCTCGGTAGAACTGCGGGCAGAAGTGGGGTATACCCTTACGATGCCCTGCGACCGGTGCTTCGAAGAAGTGACGCGCCATTTTTCTTCCACTTTCGCACACACTTTGGTACGGCAGCTGCACTCTGGCGGGGAGGACGGCGATTACGTCCTGGTGGAGGACGAGCGGTTGGATTTGGACAGGCTGCTGCAGGAGGATATCCTGTTGGACCTGCCCAGCAAATTCTTGTGCCGCCCGGACTGTGAGGGCCTGTGCCCCACCTGCGGGAAAAACCGGAACGAAGGCCCCTGCGGCTGTTCGGGCCGGGAGATAGACCCACGGCTGGCGGTGCTGCAAGAGCTTCTGTAGGGCGCATATCTAAAAAGAAAAGTGGAAAAGGGCGGGCGTGTCCGTCCCATTACAGTATAAGGAGGTGCACCTCATGGCAGTACCCAAGGGTAAAGTATCCAGTGCAAGGCAGAACAAGCGGCGTTCCAACGTGTGGAAGCTGAAAGCTCCCGCTTTGATGAAATGCCCCCAGTGCGGAGATTACAAGACACCTCACAGAGTATGCGGCAACTGCGGCTATTACAACGGCAGGGTCGTGGTGAAGAAGGACGCATAAGCATTTGTTTTGCAAGGCTTAGAGAGGGAACGCGGCAGCGATCCCTCTCTTTTTTTGACAAGCGGGTGGGGAAGCCTTCCAGGGCGTCTATGAAATACCGCAGGCGCGGGCGGACCCGCTAAAGGGAGGGACAGACGTGGCAGTAAAGATAGACGGGGTAGAGCCTGGCGGCCGGGCCCAGCGGCTGGGGGTCTTGCCAGGGGACGTGCTGGTATCCATCAACGGGCACGCCATAACGGACGTGCTGGACTACCGCTTTTTCGAGACGGAGCGGGAATTGCGTTTGGAGTTATTGCGGGAAGGGCGGCCCTATACGGTAGAGCTGGTAAAGCCCCAGTACGCGGGGATCGGCCTTGCTTTCGAAACCTATTTAATGGATAAGCAGCACAGCTGCCGGAACAGGTGCATCTTTTGCTTTATCGACCAGCTGCCACCAGGCATGCGGGATACGCTTTACTTCAAAGACGACGACGACCGCCTTTCCTTCCTGTTCGGAAACTACATCACCCTGACGAACCTGGACGCCCGGGAAGTGGAGCGCATTATCCAGATGCGCATCAGCCCCATCAATGTCTCGGTACACACCATGGACCCAGCCCTCCGTTGCGAAATGATGGGCAACCGCTTTGCGGGGGATTCCTTGGGGCACCTGTACCGGCTGGCCGAGGGGGGCGTACAGCTGAACTGCCAGATCGTGCTTTGCCCTGGCGTCAACGACGGGGAGCATTTGCGGTTCACCCTGGATAAGCTTTTCGGCCTGGGGAAGAGCCTGCTCAGCGTGGCCTGCGTGCCTGTAGGGTTGACCCGCTATCGGGAGGGGCTGTACCCCTTGCGGCCTTTCGCAAGGGATTCGGCCCGGGACGCCCTGTATATATTGGAAGCGTATGGTGAAAAATTTTTACAAGCCCGGGGGTCCCGTACCGTGTACCCCTCCGACGAATTGTACCTGATTGCCCAAAGGCCCCTGCCCCCTTTGGAATTCTACGAGGACTTTCCCCAGATCGAAAACGGGGTGGGCATGCTGCGGGACTTGGAGGACGGCTTTTTGTATGCCGTCGAAGGCGCGGGGCCGTTAGCCCGGCCCCGGGCGGTCACCATCCCCACCGGGGAGGCGGCTTTCGGTTTTCTCAATTCCATGCTTGACGTTTTACGCGGGAAATGCCATAATTTAACTATAGACCTTTTCCCTGTTCACAACGATTTTTTCGGCGGCAGCGTGGACGTGACCGGGCTGCTCACGGGGCAGGATATCATCAAGGCCCTGCAAGGCCGCAAGCTGGGGGACGAGGTGTTGATTGCCGGGAATATGTTAAAAAGCGGCGAGGATGTCTTCCTGGATGACGTGACGCTGGAGGAACTCTCCCGGGCCTTGGGCGTGCCTGCCCGGCGGGTGCCCAATACCGGCGAGGCTTTGGCCGCGGCTATTTTGGGGAAAAACCTATTTGCGGATGACGGGCAGAACCCCTATGAGGGGGCGGGTTTGTAAGGAGGTGTGCGGCGTGAAATGCCCGATATGCGGGGGCGGACTTGAAGAGGGCGGGCTGATCGTACGTGGCGTATCGGCCATGTGGTTCCCGAAAGAAGAGTACGAGAAAAAGGGCCGCGCCGCGTGCGGCGGGCCGGGAAGGTTTTTGGGGGATTCTCAAGGGCCTTTTTCCTCAAAAAAAGGCCCTTGAGCCGGGAGCTTGAGGGCGGGAGCCCTCAAAAAAAGAAAGGCAGGGTGAGAGTATGGCAAAGCCGATCGTGGCAATTGTGGGCCGGCCCAATGTGGGGAAGTCCACGCTGTTCAACAAAATAGTGGGGAAGAGGCTTTCCATTGTAGAGGACACGCCGGGGGTTACCCGCGACCGGGTGTTCGGCGACGGGGAGTGGTGCGGCAAGGCCTTTTCCCTGGTGGATACCGGCGGCATCGAGCCGGCCTCGAAAGATGTGCTGCTGACCCAGATGCGGGAGCAGGCCCAGCTGGCCATAGACGCGGCCTCGGCCATTATCTTCGTCACAGATATACGCAGCGGGGTGACGGCCACCGACGCGGAGGTGGGGGCTATGCTGCAAAAAAGCGGCCTGCCTGTGGTGCTGTGCGTGAACAAGTGCGACAGCATCGGCGCGCCCCCCGCCGAGTTTTACGAGTTCTATAACCTGGGCCTGGGGGATCCGGTGATGGTCTCCTCTGTCCACGGCCACGGCACTGGCGACCTGTTGGACCGGGTGTGCGAGAACCTGCCCCAGCAGCAGGCCGGGGAGGAAGAGGGGGACGTTATTAAGGTGGCGGTCATCGGCAAGCCCAATGTAGGCAAATCCTCTTTGGTAAACCGGGTTTCCGGCGAAAACCGGTGCATTGTCTCCGACATGGCGGGCACCACCCGGGACGCGGTGGATACCACCATTGAAAACGAGTTTGGCGTGTTTACCTTTATCGATACCGCCGGGCTGCGCCGGAAATCCAAGGTGGAGGATTCCGTGGAATATTACAGCAACCTGCGGGCCGAGATGGCTGTGGAACGGGCGGACGTGTGCCTGGTGCTCATTGATGGGACCGTGGGCTTTACCGAGCAGGACTCTAAGGTGGCGGGCATTGCCCACGAGGCCGGCAAGGCCTGCATCGTCTGCGTGAACAAGTGGGACGCGGTGGAAAAGGATGGCCGCACGATGCAGGAGATGCGTAAGCAGCTGGACCAGGACTTCTCCTTTATGTCTTACGCGCCTATCCTGTTCATCTCTGCCAAGACCGGCCAACGGCTGGATAAGCTGTTCGGGCTTATCCAGTCTACGGCGGCCAACCATGCCATGCGCGTTACAACGGGCATGCTAAACGACATCCTGGCCCAGGCCACCGCCCGGGTACAGCCCCCCACGGACAAAGGCAAGCGCCTGAAAATTTATTATATGACCCAGGCCAGTACAAAGCCGCCCACCTTTGTATGCTTTGTCAACGACCACGAGCTCTTCCACTTTTCTTACCAGCGGTATTTGGAAAACCGCATCCGGGAGACCTTTGGGCTGGAGGGGACGCCCATCCGCATGGTGGTACGGGAGCGCGGCGAACAGAAATAAGGAAAGGATGCGTGGATATGGTACATGAAAACGCGATAGGGGGCGTCGTCTTGCTGGGCTTGCTGGCCTGCGCGGCCATAGGCTACTTGCTGGGCAGCGTCAACACGGCCATCATCGTTACCTGGTTTTTCAAACACAAGGCGGATATCCGGGACTATGGCAGCGGCAACGCGGGCATGACCAACGTGCTGCGATCTGTGGGCAAGCTGCCCGCCTTGCTTACGTTCCTGGGCGATTTTTTGAAAAATGTGTGCGCAGTCCTTTTGGGCTGGCTGGTGATGCACCTGATCCTCCATGCGCTCCTGGCGGGCAGTGACAGCCCGGGGCTGGCCCAGGCGGGCAAGTACACGGCCGGGGTGTTCTGTGTGATCGGCCATATTTTCCCATTGTATTACGGCTTCCGCGGGGGGAAGGGCGTGGCCTCTGCCGCCGCTATGATCCTCCTGGTGGACTGGCGGGTATTCTTGCTGGTCATTGCCACATTCCTCCTCATATTTATCTGGAAGCGCATTATTTCCCTGGCTTCCATCGTCTGTGCGGCGTCATACCCAGTTTATACGTTCCTTGTGGTCTTTTTCCTCGACTATAGGGGCGCCGGGCGCTCTTTAGGCTACCTGCTTTTTATCACGGGCGCATCCCTGTTTTTGGGCCTGCTGGTGCTGGTAAAGCACCGCTCTAATATCGGCCGCCTGCGCCGGGGCGAGGAGAAGCCCATCGCTTTCGGCAAGAAATAAGACGGTAAAACGGGAAGGGTGTTCTAAAATGGACTGTACGTTTAAAACCCCAGAGGGGAATTTCAACTACCGGGTAGCGGGCGTTGCCTCCCATAACGGCCGGCTGCTGGCAATGAAAGAGGAGGGCATCTCCCACTACTACCTGCCTGGCGGGCGGGTGAAGCTGAACGAGAGCGCCGAAGCAGCCCTTAAGCGGGAGCTTGTGGAAGAGCTGTGCCTTCCGGTAAAGATAAAGCGGCCCCAGTGGCTGGTGGAAAGCTTTTTTGTACTGGAAGGGAAAAATGAGAAATTCCACGAGCTATGCCTGTACTATTTGGTAGACCTGCCCTGGGAGGAGCTTCCGGCCTCTGACAGGTGGGAGCAGCCCGACAGCGACGGCACGCCGCACCTTTATTATTGGCTGGCGCCAGAGGAAGTGCGGGGGGCTCGCCTTTATCCAGTGTGCCTACAGGAATGTTTTCCAGATTTGCCGGAGCATTTAGAGATTGTGACGGTTTTTGAGTGATATATAGAGGATATCCGAGCAAAACCGACAAAAAATGCAAAGGGATTGTTTCCAGCGTTGGTTTTATGCCGGCCTTTCCGGCTGGTGGATATTGACTTTTTTGCCACGATGTATTATTATAGTGTTCAGCATCCATACTAGGTTATGTAAATTGATCCTTTCATATTGGCTGGATACAAGAGCAGATCCCCATATTTTCAGGAAGGGCTCTGGAAGCCGTTAGGAAGTGTTAAAGCATTGGATAAATATGTGATTCATGGCGGTAAACGCCTGGAGGGCGCCGTGGATATCAGCGGCGCGAAGAACGCGGCTGTGGCCATCCTCCCCGCAGTCCTTTTGGCGGATTCCCCTTGCCGCATTGAGAACCTGCCGGATATCTCCGACGTGAAGACTTTAAACTATATCCTCTCGGAAATGGGGGCCCAGGTGCGGTACCTGGACCGCCATACGGTGGAGATTGACCCCCGGCCCATTGCCACCAGCGGCGTCTGCGTCGACGAAGCCCGCAGCATCCGCGCCTCGTATTACCTCATCGGCGCGCTGCTGGGCCGCTGCCAGAAAGCGGTGGTACCCCTGCCGGGGGGGTGCAATTTCGGCGTAAGGCCTATCGACCAGCATTTAAAGGGGTTTGAGGCCTTGGGCTGTACCCACAGCCTGGACAGCGGCGGCATGATCTCTGTTTCGGCAGAGGAGGGGCTGCATGGCGCTAATATTTATATGGACGTCTCTTCCGTGGGGGCGACCATCAACGTTATGCTGGCAACTGTAAAGGCCAGAGGCCTTACAATTATTGAAAACGCTGCCCGGGAGCCCCATGTGGTGGACCTGGCCAACTTCCTGAACACGATGGGCGCGGATATTTTGGGGGCTGGCACAGACACCATCAAGATTCACGGGGTGCAGAAGCTGCGGGGCGCGGATTATTCCATTATCCCGGACCAGATTGAAGCCGGCACCTATATGGTGGCCGCCGCCGCCACCGGGGGGGATGTGACGATGCGGAACGTGACCCCCAAGCACCTGGAATCCATCTCCGCGAAGCTGGCGGAAATGGGCGCGGCCATTGAGGAAGGGGACGACACGGTGCGGGTGTTCCACAAGGGCCCCCTGCGCCGGTGCACGGTAAAGACCATGCCCCACCCCGGCTTCCCCACGGACATGCAGCCGCAGATTACCACCCTGCTGTCGGTGGTCAGCGGCACCAGCATGGTGATGGAAAGCATTTGGGATACCCGTTTCAAGTATGTGGACGAGCTGCGCCGCATGGGCGCGGACATCACAGTGGACGGGAAAATGGCCATTGTCCAGGGCGTCAGCCACCTGAAGGGGGCGCCTGTAAAGGCATTGGACCTGCGGGCTGGGGCGGCCATGGTCATTGCCGGGCTGATTGCCCAGGGTACCACCCAGGTGGAGAATATCCAATATATCGAGCGGGGCTATGAAACCATTGTGGACAAGCTGGCCAAGCTGGGGGCCGATATCTATTACAAACACGAGCCCTCCCGGGAAATGGCAGGGGCCATTTAGCCCCCCTGTTTAAGCCAGGGGATGCTGTGGGGCCCCAGCCAAAGGAAAATCAAACAGGGAAAGAACCAGGCCCGCCGGGGCGCATGTCCCGGTGGGTTTTATCATGGACAGGGGGGATGGGAAGTGGCAAGGCTTTGCCCGCTGTTTTCTGGCAGCACAGGGAACAGCTATTACATAGGCACCCACACCGCCGGGGTGCTTGTCGACGCGGGGCGTAGCGCCCGGCAGCTGGAGGGGATGCTGAAGCTGTGCGGCATTGACCCATTGGCCGTACACGGCATTTTGGTCACCCACGAGCACACCGACCACATTTCCGGGCTGCGGGTGTTTGCGAAAAAATATGGGGTGCCGGTGTTTTGCACGCCAGGGACCTTGCGGGCCTTGGGCACAGCCGCCGCCGAGTTCGAGGTGCGGCCTTTGCCTGGGGAATTGGCCTTAGGGGATATGGCAATTACGTGTTTCCCTGTGTCCCACGACTGTGCCCAGCCTGTAGGCTACCGTATCCAAACCGGGGATGGACGCACCATGGCGTTGGCCACAGACCTGGGCTTCCTTTCGGAAGAGGTGAAGCAGGGGTTATGGGGGGCAGACCTGGTGGTGCTGGAGTCGAACCACGATGTGGACATGCTGCGGGCCGGGCCTTACCCATACCCTTTAAAGCAGCGGGTGCTTTCAGACCGGGGGCACCTTTCCAACGCGGTGTGCGCGGCCTTTTTGCCGGAATTGCTGCAAAGCGGCACCCGGCGCTTTGTATTAGGCCATCTCAGCCGTACCAACAACACGCCGGAACTGGCTTTAAACACGGCCCTGGGGGCGTTGGTGCGGGCAGGCTACCAGCCGGATGTGGATTTCCTTTTACAGGCTGCGCCGGTGGAGAACCGTGCCGGGAAGTCTATCATTGTGTAGGCATATATAGGGGAGGGGGCGGACACATGTTGCTGGTGCGGCTTATATGCGTGGGCAAGCTGAAGGAGGCCTATTGGCGGCAGGCTGTGGCGGAGTATGAAAAACGTTTGGGGGGCCTGTGCCGGTTCGAGCTGGCCGAACTGCCCGAGGCCCGCTTGCCCCAAGACCCTACGCCCGGGCAGGTGCGCCAGGCTTTAGAGCGGGAGGGGGGGCAGATCCTGGGGAAAATTGCCGGGACAGCCTACCCGCTGTGTATCGAGGGCGAACAGACAGACTCCCCTGGCATAGCCCGCCTGTTAGAGGGGGCCATGGAGCGCCCGGGGGCCGTTTCCTTTATAATAGGAAGCTCCTTTGGGCTTAGCCAAGAGGTAAAACGTAAAGGGAGATGCCTTTCCATGTCCCCGATGACGTTCCCGCACCAGCTGGCCCGCGTGATGCTTTGCGAGCAGCTGTACCGGGGTTTCCAGATCCTGCGGGGGGCGCGGTACCACAAATAACCGCGCTTCCATACGCTGATTGTCAAATGTGCACAACCGGTTTTTCCAAATGCTTCTACAAGTGAAAAATGGCTGAAATTCGTCGTATATGCGGTAAAATTGCGATGCGTTTTTAGAATAAAATAGCGAAATATAACATAGTATACGCCTTGTTACCGATTGTAATCGGTTTCGGTTTACATTTTGTTCAAAAACCTATTGCTTTTTTTTTTTTTTGTGCTATATTCATAACGTACTAAATGGGCAAGCAACGGGTTGGCTTTGTGCAAATTCCCCACCCGGGGCCGCGCCCAATACCAAAACCCCGCAGTCGAGAAGCACTGCGCAAAATTTAAGGAGGATGTACGCTATGAAAAATTGGCGCAAAGTAGCAGCCCTTGTGCTTGCTCTTGCCCTGGTAGTCTCCATGGCTGCCTGCGGCGGCGACAGTGGTTCTTCCACGCCCGCCCCCGAGAGCAAGCCGGCCAGCGAGCCCGCCAGCACACCTGAGTCCACGCCCGAAAGCAAGCCCGCTTCCGAGCCCGCCGACGACGCCAGCGAGCCTGCTGACGAGCCTGCTACTGACGAAATGTCCACTCCCAGAAACGAGACCGTTTACCTGGGCGGCATGCAGTATGGCAAGCCCGTGAACAACAACCCCATGAGCTCTAACGCCAACTACATGGTTATCGCACAGGGCGGCTGCCCCCGTATCAGCACATGGGAGACCCTGTACGCTTTCAACATGGTGGACGGCAAGGCATATCCCCTGCTGGCTGACGGCGACTGGACCTGGAACGCCGACAACACCGTGATGACCATCAAGCTGAAGGAAGCTGCCCATTGGAGCGACGGCACCCCCTTTACCGCCAAGGACGTGGAGACCACCTGGGCTTTCCACTTCAAGTATCAGACTTCTTCCGGCATTGACCTGGAGACATACGTTGAGAGCGTAAAGGCTATTGACGACCACACTGTGGAAATCACCGGTAAGCCTGTCAACGGCGCTGTCAACATGTTGAAGCTGCAGACCGTGGCCTGCAACTACTACATTATGCAGGCTGCCTACCTGGAGAAGGTAGAGGCTGAGAAGAGCGCCGAGTTCTCCGGCGACGACCTGGCCAACGAGATGCGCAACGCTGAGTTCTTCGACGCCCCCGTTACCGGCCCTTATCTGCCCGCCCTGTACGATTCCGAGCAGAAGTGCGTTTGGGAACGTGACGACAACTACTGGGGCCAGGATGCCTCTATGTGGGGCAAGCTGCCTGTTCCGAAGTATCTGGTGCACAACATTTACTCCGGCAACGACGCTACCGCTACCGCTTTCATGAACGAAGAGATTGACATGAACCAGCAGTTCATGGCCAATGTACAGACCACTTGGGAAGACCAGGATCTGCCTGTCACCACTTTCTATGACGAGCCTCCCTATCACATCGCCGTTTCCATCCCCACCGCGTGGTATAACACCACCAAGGAAGGCTTGGATCAGGCTGCTGTGCGTAAGGCTATCGCCATGGCCGCTGACTACGACCAGATCAACGCTTCCGCTATGACCAAGCAGTCCCCCACCTTCACCGAGGTGCCCCGTTCCCTGTTCAACCCCACTGAGGGCGAGCAGAGCCTGATTGCTGACCCCGAGGCCCTGAAGCCCTTGCAGTTCACTGGCAAGGATATTGAAGGCGCCAAGAAGCTGCTGGACGAGGCTAACATCGTTGATACAGACGGCGACGGTATCCGCGAATATCCTGCCGGCAACAACCTGTCCTTTAAGGCCGAGTGCCCCAAGGGCTGGACCGACTGGAACTCTTCTTTGGAGATCGTAGCTGCTGCTGGTAAGGAAATCGGTATCAGCATCGAGACCTATTTCCCCGAGGCTGCTGTGTGGACAGACGATATGCAGACTGGGAACTACGAAATTGCCATGAACACCGTTGCTGGCGCTGACATTTCCAGCCCCTGGCTGCGTGCCTATCAGACCATGTATGGCTTTGGCGGCAGCTTCCCGGAGCGCGTCACCTTCTCTTACAGCCGCTGGTATAACGAGCGTGCTGACGAGTTGTTGTCCCTCATCCCTGCTGAGGCTGACGAGAATAAGGTCAAGGAGTACTATCAGGAGCTTAACGAGCTGTATCTGACAGAGGTTCCCTCTTTCGGCTTGATGTATCGTCCCGCTATGTTCCACATCGCTTATGAAGGCGTTTGGACTGGCTGGCCCACCGAAGGCGACGATACGCCTCCCATGTGCGGCATTTATGGCTACGGCATCAAGATGCTGTATGAGATCGAACTGGTTGAAGGCTAATCGAATTGAATAGTTCTTTAGATCAGTGCTCATTGTGAGCTGATTTCTTGAGAAAAGATCGGCGGCCTTGGTTTTCCCTAAAAAAAATCATAGGCCGCCGGTTTTTACTTTTTATGAGGTGATGGTTTTGAAAGGATTTGCAAAATATTATGGCAAACGGATAGGCTGGTACCTGATTACGCTTGTCATTGCAATTTTCCTGAACTTTTTGCTGCCCCGGCTGATGCCCGGCAACCCCGTGCAAACGTTGGTTTCCGAGATGATGGGCAGCTCTACCAATGCGACTGCGGCAGAGAAGATTATGCAGCAGTACACCGAGCAGTTCGGCTTGGATAAGTCTATCCCCGAGCAGTTCATTATCTATGTTGGCAAACTTCTGCAGGGTGATTTGGGCATTTCCTTTTCCCAGTTCCCCCGTTCTGTAGGCGATATTATTAGCAGTTCTGTAGGCTGGACTTTGGCCTTGCAGCTGCCTGCTATCATTGTAGGCTGGATTTTAGGTAACTTCCTGGGTGCTATCGCCGCATACATCCGCAAAGGCGTGGATAAAGTGGTGTTGCCCATCTTTATGTTCATCAGCAACATACCCGCTTTCGGTCTGGCTATCGTCATGCTGTTTGTGTTCTCTTTGCAGCTGAAGATTGCCCCCTCTGGCGGTGCTTATGCCCCGGATATGTTCCCCAATTTCTCTTTGGAATTCATTGGCTCCCTTATCTCCCACTTTGCCCTGCCGTTCTTTACCATGGTACTTACCACCATTGGCGGCCAGGCAATTGGCATGCGTTCCATGTCCATTTACGAGCTCAACGCGGACTACGTGAAGTACAGCCGTTTCTTGGGTATCAAAGACCGTAAGATCATTGTGTATGTGTTCCGTAATGCCATGCTGCCCCAGATTACTGGTTTGGCCATGTCCCTTGGCACTATGGTAGGCGGCAACCTGGTTGCGGAGATGATCTTCAACTATCCCGGTATCGGCAATACCATGTTCAGCGCCATTGGCGCCCGCGATTACCCCCTGCTCTCCGGTTGTACGCTGATGATCACCATCATGGTCTTGATTGCCAACTTGGTAGTGGAGATCCTTTACGGTATCATCGATCCTCGCGTCAAGGCCGCCCAGCAAGAGTCTGAGAATTGAGCGATATGAGCGGCATATGGATATCATCAAGGAGGTAGCCTAATGAAACATCAACTGAAACAAGCATTTAGCTCATCCAAGTTTGTTTTGGGCTTTGTGCTGTTCTCGATCATGCTGCTGCTGGCAATATTCTATCCGATCTTCTCCCCATTTGACCCTATGGAAATGGTCGGCAGCATTTTCTATCCCCCTGGGACTTACGTTTCTGTTTCCGACACGGTACAGGCGACATATAATGGATTTAACATTGACCCTTCCGAGGCCCACTTGAAAGCTGCGCTGAGCCCCGAAAACCGGGAAAAAATGAAGAATTGGCTGGTGCGGTTTGGCGGTGTAAATGAAGCTGACATTGATATTGAGGATACGGTAGCCCTTGTGGATTTGTGGGATGCGCATTACTCTTCTGATAATCCGCAGGAAGGCCTTCTGAGTTCTGAAAAGAAGTCCTATTCCCGTTTGGATAAGAGCCTGGCAAAGGCCAAGACTGGCATAAAGACTGCCCTCTATACGGAGAATTCCGACGGTGAGATGGAAGAGTCCTTAATTATATCCGACCGGGACTATGTGCGCGTAAATGACGTGGCCAATACGGTCACCCTGCCTTTAGGCGCGGACAACTTTGGTGCGGATATGTTGACCAAGCTGACCAATTCTATCCGTGTATCTTTGCAGATCGGTTTGGTGGCCGGCCTTATCGCTACCCTTATTGGCTTGACTATCGGCCTGCTGGCTGGTTTCCTGGGTGGCCTGGTGGATAACATCCTTACTTTCTTGACCAATATCTTTACGGTCATCCCCAGCTTTGTTATCCTGATTTTGATTGCGAACTCTGTTGGTCAAGCAGGCCGCGGCCCCTTTGTGGTTGCTATGATCATCGGTGTTACCGCATGGCCCTGGACAGCCCGTTCGGTGCGCTCCCAGGTTATTTCCCTTCGTAACCGCGACCACGTGAATCTGTCCAAGCTTTCTGGCCACAGCCTGCCCCATATTATCCTGAACGACATTTTGCCCTATGTCGCATCCTATGTAGTCATGGCGCTGATCCTGCAGGTTTCCTCTGGCATTTTGGCAGAGGCGCAGCTGTCCATGCTGGGCCTTGGGCCCTCCACTACCACGACTACCACTTTGGGTATGATGATGAACTGGGCTCAGCAGTATACGGCGCACCTAAGCGGCGCATGGTGGGCATTCATTCCCGTTATCCTGTCTGTGGCGATCATTTCGTTCTCTCTGAACCTGATGAATACCGGCCTGGACCAGATATTCAATCCGCAGCTGCGTGAAGACTAAGGAGGGAACATCATGGGAAAAGTAATGCTGGAAGTTAAAGAATTAAAAACAAAATATGTAACGCGCTTCAAAGAAGATGTTTTTGCTGTAGACGGCGTTTCGCTGAAGATTGAGGAGGGGAAGTCCTTAGGCGTGGCCGGTGAATCTGGTTGCGGAAAGTCTACCTTGGCCCTTAGCTTGATGGGGTACTATTTTGCCCCACTGCATTATATCAGCGGCGACATTATTATTGACGGCAACAATATCTCTGGCATGAAGCCGGACGATGTGCGCCGGAAGATCCTGGGTACAGAGATTGCTTATATCCCCCAGGCCGCCATGAACGCCTTGAACCCTACCCAGAAAATTATCCGCTTTGTGGAGGACGTTATCCACGTACATGACAAGGGCATGTCTAAAAAGGACATTTATGACATGGCTGTAGAGCGTTTCCGTATCCTGGGCCTGCCTCCCGAAGTGCTGCAGAAGCATGCGGTAGAACTGTCTGGCGGCATGAAGCAGCGTACCGTTATCGCGATTTCTACCATCTTGTCCCCGAAAGTATTGATCGCTGACGAGCCGTCTTCTGCCCTGGACGTTACCAGCCAGAAGATGGTTATCAAAATGATGCGTGAGCTGATGGAAAAGGGCTTCATTAAGTCTATGATTTTTATCACCCACGAACTGCCCCTGTTGTATAACGTGACCGACGACATTGTGGTCATGTATGCTGGGCAAATTGTAGAAAAAGGCACGGCCAAAGAAATGGTGTTTGACCCGGTGCATCCCTATTCCAAAGGCCTGATGGGTTCTATCATCGTGCCAGAAGAGGGTACCCGCGACGTGCAGCTGGAAGCGATTCCTGGCACGCCTCCCAACTTGAAGCATCCGCCGGATGGCTGTCGTTTTGCGGCCCGGTGCAAGTATGCCAAACCCGAGTGCAAGGTGTATGAGGTCCCAGAGAAAGACTTTGAGGACGGCCGGATGTACCGCTGCATCTACGATGTGGACTACTTGAAGGAGGTGTACGGCAGAAATGGCTAAAGAGTTGGGAAAATCTGTACTGAAGGGTGAGAACATCACCAAGGTATTCGGCTATGGCAAGACCCGCACCGAGGCTGTGAAGCAGGTGAACTTCGATTTCCATGAAGGCGAGGTTATCTCCATCGTGGGCGAGTCCGGCTCTGGCAAGACTACCATTGCCCGTATGATCCTGGGCCTGATCGGTATCACAGAGGGTACGCTTCTTTTCAATGGCCAGCCCCGGGATATTTCCAATGGCAGAAAAAAGAAGGAATATTGGAAAAATATACAGGCTGTATTCCAGGATCCCTTTTCTTCTTTCAATATTTTCAATAAGATTGATGACCTGTTGCTGGACTGTATCAATATGACTGGCGGCAAACACAAGTCTGACAAAGAAAAGTTCGATATGATGACAGAGGCATGCTCCTTTGTGAACTTGAAGTATGCGGAGCTGACCAACAAGTATCCTTTCGAGCTTTCTGGCGGCCAGATGCAGCGTTTGATGATTGCCCGCGTGTTCCTGTTGAAGCCAAAGATCCTAATCGCCGACGAACCTACCTCCATGGTAGACGCTTGTTCCCGTGCGACTATTTTGGATATGCTGCTGAAGCTGCGGGATGAAATCAACATGACTATCATTTTTATCACCCATGACATTGGCCTGGCCTATTATGTATCCGATTCGGTCTATATCATGGAGCATGGTAAGTTTGTGGAGTCCGGCCCTGCGGAGGATGTGATCATCCATCCCCAGGCGGCATATACCAAGCGTTTGATCAGCGACGTGCCGAAAATTTATGGCGAGTGGGATTTGTCCACCGTTTGATCCTCGCGCATGGTTGGCTTTGGGTGGTTTGTGTAGATATAGGCAAGCCTATCCCCAGCATACTTGATATTTGCGTACAAGGATTCCTTTCATAATATCACAAAGGCGCGAAAGGCCCCGTCCAAATGGACGGGGCCTTTCGCTTGCCGTTATGTGTCTTGCCCTAAAGGGAAATTTACAGTTTTAGCTCCATGTCACCGGCTTTTACCCAGCCTAGCTTACGGAAAGCAAGGTTAAAGGCTAAGGAGAGCAGGGCTGGCAATACAAAACAAAGGAGCACTAATCCGGTCCAATCCATAGGGGTAATACCTGTTTTGACCCCCGTAGAAATATCGTTGACCCAGCCGGAATAAATGCCGATCTGCCCTACCAAACCACAAGTGCCCATGCCGCTGGAGATGGGCGCGCCGTTCATTTCCAGCCGGAACAGGCAAGTAGCCAGCGGCCCGGTAATGGCGGAAGCCAGCGTGGGGGCCAGCCAAATGCGGGGATTTTTTACGATGTTGGGCACTTGAAGCATAGACGTACCCAGGCCCTGGGCTACCAGCCCACCCCAGCGGTTTTCCCGGAAGCTGATAGCGGCAAAGCCCACCATCTGTGCACAACAGCCAGCCACTGCCGCGCCGCCTGCCAGGCCAGTAAGGCCCAAAGCCGCGCAAATGGCTGCGCTGCTGATTGGTAAGGTAAGGGCCATGCCCACCAGGACGGAAACGAAAATGCCCATAAAAAAGGGCTGCAGGTCTGTGGCCCACATGATTAAGCTGCCTACACTGGCAGCGGCTGACCCAATGGCCGGGGCGCACAAATAGGCCAAAAGCGCGCCGGACAAGATGGTAACCGAAGGCGTCACCAGGATATCTACCGGCGTCTTTTTGCTGACCAGCTTTCCCAGCTCGGCAGCCGCAATGGCGATGAGCAACACTGCCAAAGGCCCGCCTTCCCCGCCCAGGCTGTTGGAGGCGGCGCCTACGGCGGTCAAGGAAAAGAGCACCAACGGCGGGGCCTGCAGGGCATAACCGATGGCCACTGCCATGGCAGGCCCGGCCATGGATTTGGCAAAATTCCCGGTCTCCTCCAGGACCGGTACGCCGAATTGGGCGCCAATGGTAGAAATGATGGTACCCATAAGCAACGAGGCAAACAACCCCTGGGCCATGGCGCTCATGGCATCCACGAAATAGAGGCGGCAGTACGCTTTTAGTGTCTGCCTGCCCATCTTTTTCTCTTTGTTTTCCACAAATATCTTCCCTTCTCCAGGCGGAGGGGGCGGAAACGCCAGGTGCCCAGCCCGGCATTTAGGCTGGGCGTTTGCTGTCGAAGGGGCGTTCCCGCGTCCCTTCGGCCTTTATTTTTGAAGTATACAATAACGGGCATCTATGTTGGCTATGTTGCCCGGGGTGGGCGTCCGCCGTAGATAGGGGAATCGCCGCCGGAGGGCTTCCGGCTGGATGGTCGTTCCCGTTCTCGCTGGCAGTACGCCTTGCCCAGGCCGTCTTGGTTTTCCTTATTCTATCACAGCCAGGCAACGGCTGCAATGGGCATTGCAAAAAATTTGACGGGATGGCCGGAATTTGCTATAATAGACAAGATCATTCCACAGCAGCGCAAGGAGGGCGGACATGGGACGGGAAGCAACGGCCAGCCGTAAGACAAGGGAGACGGATATCCGTGTGGATTTGTGCCTGGAGGGGGGGCCGGTAGAGGTCTCCACAGGTATCGGTTTTTTTGACCATATGCTGACGGCCTTTGGGGTGCACAGCGGTTTTGGCTTGCAAATTGACGCAAAGGGCGACCTGGAGGTGGACTGCCACCACACTGTAGAGGACACAGGTATCGTGCTGGGGCAGGCTTTTAGCCAGGCCCTGGGGGATAAGGGGGGCATTTGCCGGTATGGCCATGCCTATATCCCCATGGACGAGGCCCTGGGGTTTTGCGCCCTGGACATCAGCGGCCGGCCTTTCCTGGTGTTCCAGGCGGAGTTCCCCCAGGCCCGGGCCGGTGGGTTTGACGCCTGCATGGCAGAGGAGTTTTTCCGGGCTTTCGCCGTACATGGGGGCGTGACACTCCATGTGGGCTGCCCTTATGGCAAGAATACCCATCATATGATAGAAGCCCTGTTCAAGGCCTGGGCCCATGCCACGCGGGACGCCTGCGCCCTTTCGGGGGGCGGGGTGCTGTCCTCTAAGGGCGTGCTGTAGCGGCGTATACATTTCAGACTGGGAGGGGACAGCATGATACTTTTACCAGCCATAGACCTGCACCAGGGGCAATGCGTGCGGCTGCTGCGGGGCGACTATGCCACGGCCCACAAGGTGGCGGACAGCCCGCTGGATACGGCCGCCGGCTTCCAGGGGCAAGGCGCCCGCTGGATGCACATGGTAGATTTGGACGGGGCCAAGGCGGGTATGCCCCAAAACGCGGGGATTGTCTGCCAGGTGGCGCGGCAGGTGGGCATCCATGTGGAGGTAGGCGGCGGCATACGGGACATGGCCACGGTCGAGCACTATCTAGAGCAAGGGGTCAGCCGTGTAATCCTGGGCTCGGCCGCCCTGCAAAACCCCGCTTTTGTTAAGGAGGCTGTGGGCCGCTACGGCGGGCAGGTCGCCGTAGGGATCGACGCCTTGGGCGGCAAGGCCGCGGCCCAAGGCTGGACGGAGCGCAGCCAGGTAGATTATATAGAACTGGCCAAAGAGATGGAGCAGCTGGGGGTGGAGTTCATCATCTGCACCGACATCCAGCAGGACGGCACCCTGGCCGGGCCCAACCTGGACATGCTGGACAAGCTGAACCGGGCGGTGGGGTGCAATATCATTGCCAGCGGCGGTGTAAGCAGCCTGCAGGATATCCTGGCACTGCGCGCCCTGGGCCTGTATGGGGCCATTGCGGGCAAAGCCCTGTACGCCGGCGCCTTGGACCTGGCCGAGGCCATAACCGCTTGCCAGCAGCTTCCCGCCGTCCCTCCCAAGACCCGCCGGGCTTTGGAGGACGAGGCAGAGCGGTACTTCTGGAAAGGGGAGCTGACCCCGGCCATTGTGCAAGATGGCAGCACAGGGGAGGTGCTGATGCTGGCCTATATGAACCGGGAATCCCTTATAAAGACCCTGGAGACCGGGTACACCTGGTTTTACAGCCGCAGCCGCCAGGCCCTGTGGAACAAAGGGGAGACTTCCGGCCACACCCAGCAGGTCCTCAGCATCCACGCTGACTGTGACGACGACACGCTGCTGATCCGGGTGAAGCAGACGGGCCCGGCCTGCCACACGGGGAAGCGCAGCTGCTTTTTCAAGCAGCTTACCCCTTGCGGGCAGCCCCCAAAACCTATCGACGAGGAGGCAATTCCAAATGGACGCCCTACAGGAACTATATGAAACGGTGCTGGCCCGGAAAGAGGCCCGTATCGAAGGCTCTTACACTTGCTACCTGTTCCAGCAGGGGCTGGACAAGATCTTGAAAAAGTGCGGCGAAGAGTGTACCGAGGTGGTCATCGCCGCCAAAAACGGGGACAACCAGGACACGGTAGGGGAGATCAGCGACTTGCTGTATCATCTTACCGTGCTGATGGCGTGCCAGGGCATCACCCTGGACCAGGTGCGGGCAGAGTTGGCAAAGCGCAGTGAAAAGCAAGGCAACCTGAAAACCTTCCACCAGGTGGACAAAAACACATGACCTGGGATTTCCGCCAGCGGGCAAAGGCGTTCCTTCGCCCAGGGGTGCGGGCGCTCTACCTAGGGCAGGGGGACCCGGAATGGCTGCTGTCTTCCGGCCATCCGTTCCCGCTGCTTTGTTTGGCATTGGGGCCGGAAACACTTCCTACCTGGCAGCGGGCGCTGGGATCATTGGGCGGCCAGGCGGCGCCCTGGCAGGAAGGCGCCCTGCCTTTTGCAGACGGCAGCTTTGGCCTGGTGCTGCATAGGTATGGGCCTTGCCCATATGGGGAGGTCCGCCGGGTATTGCGGCCGGGCGGCTTCTGCCTGACAGAGCAGCTGGGGGCGCGGGATAGCGGCGCCCAGAGCCTGCCTCCCCATTACAACCTGGAGAACCAGGCCCCCTTGTTCCAAAAGGCTGGCTTCCGCATCCAGTACCAAAACCAGCACTATCAAGAGAAGGGATATGGTTTTGCCCACCGGTTCCTTCTGGTGGGCAAGGCGGTGTGACGCTTTACCATGCCGCGGCGGCCAAACGGGACGTTCGCGGGGGCGGGCTTTCAACGAAAAAGGAGGTGGCAGCGTGTATACAGGCGCGCAGATCATGGTGAAATGCCTGGAGGCCGAAGGCGTGGAGATGCTTTTTG
Source organism: Oscillospiraceae bacterium (assembly GCA_910574995.1). GTDB lineage: Bacteria > Bacillota > Clostridia > Oscillospirales > Acutalibacteraceae > Acutalibacter. Next base: position 63,593 of record CAJTCS010000005.1, on the reverse strand, counting down.
GCTATCCCGGCGCGGCCATCTGCCCTTTTTACGACGCCCTGTACGATTCGCCCTTGCGGCATGTGCTGGTGCGCTCAGAGCAGAACGCCGCCCATATGGCCAGCGGCTATGCCCGGGCCTCTGGCAGGCCGGGGGTATGCGTGGCCACCTCTGGCCCGGGGGCCACGAACCTGATTACCGGCATTGCCACCGCCTATATGGACTCTATACCCATAGTGGCCATTACCGGGCAGGTGCATTTGGAGCAGCTGGGCCGGGACGTATTCCAGGAGGCGGATGTGACCGGCGCATGCGAATCCTTTACCAAGCACAGCTACCTGGTTTCCAACGCCAAAGACCTGCCCCGTATCTTCAAAGAGGCCTTCCACATTGCCACCACCGGCAGGCCCGGCCCTGTGCTCATCGACGTGCCACAGGACGTGCAGGAGCAAGCGGCAGAGGGCTTCGCCTATCCTGAGAAAGCGGAGATACCTGGCTATAAGCCCAATACAGCCGGGCATCCCATGCAGATCAAAAAAGCGGCCCAAGCCATCGCCCAGGCCCGCCGCCCCGTCCTTTGCTGCGGCGGGGGCGTGGTATTGGCCGGCGCACGGGAGGAGCTGTCTGCCTTTGCCCAGAAAACCGGCATCCCGGTGGTTTCCACCATGATGGGCCTGGGGGCTATGCCCATGGGCAGCCCTGTCTATCTAGGGATGATCGGCAAATTTGGCCGCCCCTATGCCAACCGGGCCATGGTGGAGGCCGACCTTGTTCTGCTGTGCGGGGCCCGGGTGGGGGACAGGGCCATTGCCGCGCCCCATCAGATTGCGGAGCAGGCCCGGATTGTCCACATTGATATCGACCCGGCGGAGATTGGCAAAAACATGCGGGTAGATATCCCCATTGTAGGGGATGTCCGCCAGGTGCTGGCCAGCCTTACAGAGCAAGCCCAGGCCGCTGGGTGCGGCGCCTGGGCCAGCCGGGTGTTGGGATATAAGCAGGCGCACGTGCCCCGGGGCCTGGACCGGGAGGATTTTGTAGAGCCCCGTTCGTTCATCCGGGCCCTTTCCGCCATGATGGAAGAGGACGCCATTTTAGCAGCCGACCCCGGGCAAAGCCAGATTTGGGCGGCCAGCCATTTTACGCAGAAAGAAGGCCGGTTCCTGACCAGCGGGGGCTTAGGCACCATGGGGTATGCCCTGCCCGCCGCCCTGGGGGCGAAATTGGCCAAGCCCCGCCGGCAGGTGGTATCGGTTTGCGGGGACGGGGCTTTCCAGATGAGCCTGTGCGAGCTGGCAACGGTGTGCGCCTGTAACGTCCCTTTGAAAATGGTGGTGATGGACAACCGCCGCCTGGGCATGGTGCGGGAACAGCAGAACTTGCACTATGGGGGCCGCCATAGCGCCACCCATATGGGCGGCAACCCGGATTTTGTGATGCTGTGCCAGGCCTATGGCATCCCCGCCGCCCTGGCGGGCAATAACGCCCAGGCGGCCGCTTTGGCCCGGGAAATGCTGGAAAGCCCCCGGCCTTTTGTGCTGGTGTGCCGGGTAGACCCGGAATCCCCCAGCCTATAGGGCGTGTATGGCTTGCCCTGGAACCCCTGCCAGGGGCCTTGTTTCAGGGCAAGCCTGGGTGCTGCGCGGGCCTTTCCCCGGACAATCTGCATGGGGAACGTGTGTTATGGGCCCATGCAAAAAAAGGGGCGGCAAAGCGCCACCCCTTATAGCTTGTCAATGCGTTTCGCCGCCGTCCCCTTTGCCTGGGGGCGGTGCTTTTTTACGCTTGCGCACAGCTTCCGTCAATAGGTATTCGATCTGCCCGTTGATAGAGCGGAAATCGTCTTCAGCCCAGGCGGCCAGGTCTTTCCACAGGGAAGCGGAGATGCGCAGCAAAATCTGCTTTTTGTCCTTTTCTGCCAAACCATCACCAGCCTTGTCAAAGTTTTGCGGGGTTGCCAGGCTTGCCAAAAGGCAGGCTATCTTAATAGAGATAGCCTGCCCGATGGTTCCCCTTGCAGGGGAACCATCATGGGCATCTATCCACAAGCGGTTTTTATAGAGGGCATATGGGGCGGGCCATGGTAATAGGTTTAATAGATGGAGCCGCTGTTGACGATGGGCTGGGCGTCTTTGCTGCCACACAGCACCACCAGCAGGTTGGAGACCATGGCAGCCTTGCGCTCTTCGTCCAGGCTTACCACGCCGTCTTCCTTCAGCTGCTCCAGCGCCATTTCCACCATGCCCACAGCCCCTTCGACAATCTTCTTCCGGGCCGCCACCACAGCCTCGGCTTGCTGCCTTTGCAACATGGCCGCCGCAATCTCTGGGGCGTAGCTTAACTGGCGTATGCGCACCTCTAAAATCTCCAGGCCCGCGTCCCGCACCCGCTCTTGCAGGTCGGTGCGCATCATGTCCGCAATCTCCTGGCTGCTGCCCCGCAGGGTCTTTTCCGCCACATCGTTGTCTTCCATCAGGTCATAGGGGTATTTGCGGGCAATGTTCCGCGTAGCGGAATCGCACTGGATGGACAGGAACGTGCGGTAGTTCTGCACGTTGAACACAGCCTTGGTGGTGTCCACCACCCTCCAGATGACCACGGTATCGATGACGATGGGGTTGCCCCGCTCGTCGTTGACGGTCTGCTTTTCGTTGTTCAGGGTCATGGTTTTCAGGCTGATTTTCCCGCCTCCGCCGCCGCTTACGGTGATGCCGCCGTTGGAATTGGTGGCCACAGTGCGGCCGCTGCCGGGGTTGATGCAGGCGCAGAAGGGGTTTACCCAGTAGAACCCGTCCTTCTTGATGGTGCCGTAATACTTGCCGAACAGGGTCAGCACGGCGGCTTCGTTGGGGTTCAGCACCTTGAAGCCTGCGATACAGATACAGTCCGCCACAAGGGCCAGGACGCCCGCCACCAGCAACGCCACGCCCAGGGCCACATTATAAGACTCGATGCAGATGCCGCCAAAGACGATGGCCAGCACGCAGGCCGCGAACGCCGCCAGGATAAACACCAGCGCGCCAAAGCCGCTGTGGCATTTGGCCTCCTTTTCCCTATAGCGGTTTACGATGCTCTCTTTCCCATCCATACGAAACATTCCCCTTTCAGATTTCATGTTGATATCATTATAATATCAAGTCCGGGCTTTGTCAAGGGATCTCCCACAAAAAAATCATCCCAGCAAGGGGATGTAATAAATTAGAAAGGCGCGTCATATTCCTGTAAGGTTTTTTAAGGAATCTGTGAGGGACTCCTCCAGGTTTTGGTAATATCCGGGGGTTATACTGCGTATGGATAAGGGAGCCTGGCTACAGGCCCAAAACAAACTTTGAAAGAAAAGAGGACAACGAAAATGAAAAAAATCGTATTAGCTGTTTGTGCCCTGTTAATGGCCCTGACGATGGCCGCTTGCAGCCAGGAGGAGAAGCCCTCCAGCGCCCCGGCCTCTTCCACAGGGGGCGCGGCCTCCGCCCCGGCTTCCTCCGCAGCCGCCGAATAAACCGGAAGACCCATATGAAGGGCCCCTTTTGGGGCCTTTTTCTTTTTGTGCCCCTTTTGCGCCACGCCCCATAACGCCGGTTACAGGATGGCCCTGCACATGGCAAAAGAAAATTTACAGACAAGGGCGGGGAAATGTGCAAACCAGCCCTTCCCAGCGCAAATACAGGCTTGATTTTTTTACGCTTCTTATATTATAATAAACATATGTATGGACTGGGGTTTACCCGGCAACGAGAATAAGGAGGCAAATAGCATGCAGAAACGCATACTAGTGGTAGATGACGACGAAATGAACTTGACAAGGTCAAGGATCATCCTGAAGAAGGATTATGACGTCCTTCTGGCAAATTCCGGGATGGAGGCGCTGCACGTACTGAACCAAGAGAAGGTAGATTTGGTTTTGCTTGATATCGAAATGCCCAAGATGAACGGCTTTGTGACCTTTAGGCGGATGAAGGAATTGGTCGGTGAGATACCGGTTATTTTTTTAACGGCCTCGGGGCTGGAAGACGATGTGGTCAGCGCCATCAAGCTGGGCGCGGTCAATTACCTGAAAAAGCCTTTCCTGCCGCAAGAATTGTTAAGGCGGGTTGCGCAGGAGCTTGCAAAGCAATGAGGGTGGAGGAGCAAACAGGCAAACATTTGCTGCTGGCTGTCATCACCACGATTTTCAGCAGCATGCTGGCCTTGGTTACTATAATTATGGCCTGGGAGCTATGGATCCTCCCGTTGGTGGTGGCGGGGTGCCTTGGCGTGTGGGTCCTGCACATTGCCAGGATTGGCCCGGCCACGCTGTACGAAAGCCTGTGCGCCGGGCTGCTGCTGCTGGAATTCTTTTTCTATTGCGTGCATGAGACCAGCCTTTTCGATATCCCCGCCATGGCAGGGATCTTGGTCTTCTCCCTGTTCACGCTGAATAAGAAATGGATTTTGTATGTGATGGTTTCCCTATATATAGTGGCGCTGCTGTACCACGTCCTGGTCCTGCGCACGATTACCCCTGCTATGACGGCCCAGGAACTGCTGCGCCTGGGGCTTGGCGCAACGGTGGTCTTTTGGGGGACGGTGCTGGCCCGGTATTGGATCAACAAGCGCAACCTCCAGCGGCAGTGGTATGAACGCTTATTCGAAGAGCTGCAGACGGTGGGGAAACAGAATGCCGTCTTTTTGTCCAATGTCTCCCACGAGCTGCGCACCCCTATCAATATGGTCATCGGCATCAGCGACGTGGCGCTGGGGAAATCCCTTCCCGCGGATGTGCGCGCGGATATGAACTCCATTCGAATAGCGGGGAAGCGCCTTTCCAGCCAGATCAGCAACATGATGGACTATACGGAGATTGTGGCCGGCACGCTGACCCCGGCGCGGGAAGAGTACATGATCACCTCCGTGCTCAACGACGTGATCACGTCCACTGCCCTGCAGACCAACCGGCAGCATTTAGAGTTGGTGTTTGACATTGACCCCAAGACGCCGGCCGTGCTCATTGGGGATGCGGAGAAAATTTCCCATGTGCTTAAGATTTTGGTGGAAAACTCTGTCAAGTTTACAGAAGAGGGCGGCGTAAATATCCGTATCGGGTACCGGCAGGAAGGCTACGGCATCAACCTGGTCATAGATATCCGTGATACGGGCATTGGCATGACAGACGCCCAGCTGGTCAAAATGTACGACGATTTCTACCAGGCCGACAGCGGGAGCAACCGCTTTGCGGGCGGCCTGGGCCTGGGGCTTCCCATTGCCCGGGGGCTTTTGATTGCCATGGGCGGTTTTATCCATTTTGACAGCAAGGACAAGGAGGGCCTGCATGCCCACATTGTGATCCCGCAGGGCGTGGCAGATCCGCGCCCCTGCATCGTGCTGGCCCATCCGGAGAACCTATGCATCGCTTGCTATTTTAAGCCGGAAAAATATACGCGGGACGAGGTGCGGGACTATTACGACGGGCTGATCTTGAGGCTGATGGAAGGGTTTACGATACGGGGATATCAGGCCCATAATTTCGAGGGCCTGCTGCGGCTGCAGCGTAGCCAGCCCTTAACCCATGTGTTTATCGCCCAGCCGGAATATGAAGAGAACCCCGCCTATTATGAAGAGCTGGCGGGGACCCTGCGGGTCATCGTAATAGCAGAGCGGGAGTTTGTTTTGGACAGCGGAAGTAAGCTGCTGGTGATACATAAGCCCTTTTCCGCCCTTTCTGTGGCAAACCTGCTTAACGGGGAACTGGGCGAGCGGGGCTTTGCAGAGGACCAGGCCGCGGGCCGCAAGCCCTTTACCTGCGTAGGCGTGCGGGCTTTGACGGTGGACGATGAAGAGATGAACCTGGTGGTAGCCAAGGGTGTGCTGGGCAGCTATGGGATTGAGGTGGACACCTGCCTAAGCGGCCGGGAGGCCATAGCCCGGTGTGAAAGCACGGTGTATGACATTGTTTTTCTTGACCACATGATGCCAGGCTTTGACGGTGTGGAAACCCTGAAACGGATCCGCGGGCTGCGGGGGGGCAAGTATAAAAACCTGCCGATGATCGCGCTGACGGCCAACACGTTAAGCGGCGCGAGGGAGATGTTCCGCAGCGAAGGCTTTACGGAATTTGTCCCGAAGCCCATTGAACGCACCGTCTTGGAACGTGTGCTGCGGAAGGTGCTGCCCAAAAGCCGCATCCAATACAGCGCAAAGCCTGGGGGGAAGGGCGCCCCTGCAGAGGCAGAAGAGCTCTCCCCGGTTGAGGCGGCGCCGGAAGAGGCGGGGGATGTAAAAGCCAACGCGGCGGCTGGGGCGGAAGCCCAGCCGGAAGCCGAGGGTGGGGCGGCCCCCTTCGAGGCGCTGGCCCAGGCTGGTTTCAATGTGGACCTGGGGCTGGACTATTGCGCGGGGGACCAGGATTTTTACCGGGAAATGCTGCGGATGTTCCGGGACCAGGGCCAGGGGAAGCGGGACGAGATCGTTTCCCTATATGAAAGCGGAGACTGGGCGGAATACGCGGTGAAGGTCCACGCGTTGAAAAGCACTTCCCTGACGATCGGGGCGGAAGGGTTTTCCGCCCAGGCAAAGGCGCTGGAGCTGGCGGGGAAAGCGGGCGACGGGGATTTTATCCGCGAACACCACGCGGCCCTGCTGCACGCCCACGAAGAGCTGTGCGGGCAGCTTGCCGGTGTGTAACGCCGGCGCCCTCTGTTGAATTACCGTGTTGGAAGGATGGAAGAGCACGTGATAAAAAAATGGTTTGCACTTATCAACGACCACAGAATCAGCCTGCATGACCGCATGTTCCGTATCGTAACGGTCATCTGCATGGCGGCGCTGCTGTTGATTATGCCCATGGGCAGGAGTATTTGGAATATCCTGGCGCTGGCGGTAAGCCTTGTAGCCATAGGGATGATTGTGCGGGTCAGCATCAAAAAAGAGCGTATCCAGACCGGGGCCACGGCCATTTCCCTGCTGCTGCTTTTACTGTTCCCCATCAGCTTTTTTACAGCGGGCGGGTTTTACAGCGGGGTGCCAGAGTGGTTCATCTTTTGTTTCATCTATGTCTGCATCACCCTGCGGGGCAGGCGCATGATTGTGTTTTTCGGGCTTTGCATGCTGGAGACGCTGCTTTGCTATGGCGCCGCCTTTTACTTTCCCGAGCTTGCCGCGCGCAGCACCCAGCAGTCCTCTTTTTTTGACTCGGCCTTTTCCGTGATTATGGTGGGGCTGTTGGTCAGTATCCTGTTGATGTTTTTGAACAAGATGTATGAAGAGGAGAATAAGCTTTCCCAGCAGCAGAAGAAAGAGATTGAAGAGCTGAACCGCGCGGAAAACCACTTTTTTTCCAGCATGAGCCATGAGATACGCACGCCCATTAACACCATCATCGGGCTTAATGAGATCATCCTGCGGGGGGAGGTCCCAGAGGATGTGGCGGAGAACGCCCGGAACATCCAGGGCGCCAGCAAGCTGCTGCTTACGCTGATCAACGATACGCTGGACCTGTCCAAGATCAAATCGGGGAAGATGGAGATCGTCAATGTCTCGTATGAAACAGGGGCGCTCTTTTCAGAGATCGTCAATATGATATGGATAAAGGCCAGGGAAAAGGGCCTGGAGTTCAAGCTCCATGTAGACCCCTCTATCCCCAGCATGCTTTGCGGGGACGAGGTGCGCATCAAGCAGATCCTGATAAACCTGCTGAACAACGCGGTGAAGTATACCAGCGAGGGGTCGGTCACACTTTCGGTGCGGTGCGAACGCCTGTCACTCAACCGGGTGCGGGTGTGGTATTCTGTAGAGGACACCGGGCAGGGGGTGAAGAAGGAGAACATCCCCTATATTTTCAATGCCTTCCGGCGGGTAGACGAGGAAAAGAACCGCTATATCGAGGGCACCGGGCTGGGGCTAAGCATTGTCCAGCAGCTGGTGGAAATGATGGGAGGGGAGATCAGCGTAAACAGCGTGTATACAAAGGGGTCTACCTTTATTGTCATGCTGGAACAGGACATCGTGGACGAGAAGGATTTGGGAACCTTTACGCTGGCTTCCCGGGCCAAAAGCCACGCGGGGGAGGCGTACCGGCAAAGCTTTGAGGCGCCGGACGCCCACATCCTTGTCGTGGACGACAACGATATGAACCTGATGGTGGTAAGCAAGCTGCTTTCTGGGACGAAAATCCAGATTGATACGGCCAAAAGCGGCGCGGAATGCCTGAAGCTGACCCAGAACCACCAGTATGACTGCATCCTTATGGACCACATGATGCCAGAGATGGACGGGATAGAGTGCCTGCATGCCCTGCGGGCGCAGCCGGTGGGCTTGTGCCAGAACGTGCCTGTGGTGGCCTTGACAGCCAATGCGGGCAGCGACAACCAACTCTTATACCGGAAGGAAGGGTTCAGTGGGTATCTGGCCAAGCCGGTCAGCGGGGCGCTGCTGGAGGCAGCCGTGCTCAGCGTCTTGCCAAAAGAGCTGGTACAGCTGAACGAGGAGGTAAGCCAGGCGGACATCGAAAAGGATATATTGATTTTCGAACAAGAAAAACGGCGCTCCATCCTGGTCACAACAGACAGCGTGTGCGACCTGCCAGGGTCCCTTCGGAAGAAATTCGGCATCCCCGTATGCCCTTACTATGTCTGTACAGACGACGGGCGCTTCTTGGATGAGCAGGAGCTGAAGCCGGATGAACTGCTGATGCATATCGCCGAGGGCCGGAAGGGGTATTCCCAGGCGCCAGAGGTGGAAGATTATGAACGGTTTTTTGCGGAGAAGCTGACAGAGGCCCAGAATGTAATCCACATCACAATGGCGAAGCATGTCAGCATGGGGTATGAAAATGCCTGCGAGGCGGCAAAATCCTTTGAAAATGTTACCGTGGTCGATTCCGGCCACCTGTCCAGCAGCATGGGGCTGATTGTGCTGTGCGCGGCCTATATGGCAGAGCGCCATGCCGGCAAGGAGGAGATTGTAGAGACGGTAAAGCGGATGAAACGGTTTATCTCCTCTGCTTTTATTATCAACGATACCAGCATGCTCCGTCAGGCTGGGCGGATTTCAAAGAAAGTACAGATCCTCTGTGATTCGCTTCTGCTGCATCCAGTGCTTGTGCTGAAAAGAAGCAAGATGGTCGTCCAGGGCATGAAGATGGGTAATTTTTACCGCATGGCAAAAAGCTATGTCAGGCAGGCGCTGATGGACACCCGGAATATTGACCGGCGCATCCTGTTCATCACTTACTCGGGGATGGATGAAAAGAAGCTGCAATATATCCAAAGCCTGGTGCAGCAGTACTGCCGGTTTGACCGGGTCTATCTGCAAAAAGCCTCTTCGGCCATCGCAAGCAACTGTGGGCCAGGTTCCTTCGGCCTATTATTCATGAGGAAAGATGATGCGGCCGTTTCTTTTTTCCATGTCCCAGAGCAGGTAGAGGCGCAGTAAGGCGGCCTGTTGGACGCCATGTGGCGCAAATGCGCATAGATAACAAAGCCATAAAGGATGAAAAGATCCGAAGCTTTTACGTAGGCTGCGGATCTTTTTTCTTTGCCTATCCTGTAAGGCAATGGATCAAAACAAACAAGCCCACCGTATTGTCTCGGGCGACTTCCTGCGCTATACCAAGAATATCAACCACTTTGTGCGGGGCGGCGATGGCGACGTCCATTACCAGAAGCTGCAAAAAGAACTGCTGGAGGACCAGAGCAAAGCCAGCAAGGAGGCGTTGATGCATGCCTAATCTCGGCGTACACGTAAATAAGCGGGCCACTTTTATCTGCGTAATGCACAAGGCCCGTGCCCTGGCCAATGCTTATTATTGGAATAGGTTTTACAGGGCCCGGGGGATGGGCAAGCGCTTTACCATCCACGTCCCGGAGGAATGGGCGCTGGAAATCATCCCAAAAGAAGAATGGCAGAACCTGAAACGATTGGAGGAATTTTAAATGTTTACAGTGAAATTAGCTACCTGCAAGACGTTTACCGCCACCGCCGTGGAGGAGGTCTACGGCCTGGATTCCCTGGGCCTGACCCTGCGGATGGAAGCCACGCCCGCGGCCCACCCTCTGGCCTGGTACCTGGGGCTTTTACAGGAAGAGGGCGCGCTGGACAACATCCAGGTGCTGCTGGGCGAAAAGCCCTGCCTGGAGGCCGCCGGGTACAGTAAAATAAACTTCCTTTCCCAGCGCCTGCTGCCCACCGGCGACAAGCAAATAAGCCTTTCCCTTTCCAAGTCCGAAACGCCGGACGGCTCCGTGCAGGAAGAGTCTTAAAGGAATTGACAAAAACCGACAGCCTGCTATAATAAAAAGTGCCCGGCACAATGTGCCAGGCAAGAGGACGTTGCTGCATAAAAGGCGGTTAGCTCACTTCCTCATAGAGAGGAGGTGATACACTTTCCCTACTTTCAACAAGGAGGGAGGTGACGCTGATGGGAAGTTCTCGTTGGGCGAAAGCCCTGCGGTTCGTGCTGGTGTTGGCAATAGTAGCTTTGCTGCTAGCCTACATAGCACCCATAAAAGCGTGTTAGCCGCTCGGCTGGTACCCGAACGGCTAACATAGACATTTGTGTTAGTTAGGGGCTGACCGCCATGTAGCAACGCCCTCTTTATATTTATTATAGCATACGCTCCGGCAATGTCAAGCCGGGCGTTTTATTGTAATCAGAAAACCACTCGCAAGGCGAGTGGTTCAAAAAAAGCCTAATGGCGATGATGAAGACAAAAAACCTCCCTTTGCAATAGAATACAGGTGCGGTCTGGCAGCTGCACCAAATAAGCAAAGGGAGGTCATCCAAAGTGAATGACGTAAATAGTTTATCACACACGAAATGGAATTGCAAATATCACATAGTATTTGCGCCGAAATATCGCAGAAAAGTCTTCTATGGAGAAAAGAGGAGAGAGATAGGAGAAATTTTGCGAACACTGTGTGAGTGGAAGAAGGTCAAAATCATAGAAGCAGAAGTGTGCCCGGACCATATCCATATCTGTTACCCGCAGGGTCCGGCAGTCATAGTAGGGCTGTTTTGTGTTGTGCCGCTCCATGGCATGGCCGCAACCCCCACACCGGATTTTTGTTTTCGTCCCGGCTACCACATCCCGCTCCTTATACTCTTTCAAAGCGGCCTGCGCCTGGTCATATTCCTCTCGGGAAACGATAGGTTCATGGACATCCGGCACAACGATCCAGTCCTTTTTGCTGACCTTCACGCTGTGTTTTTGGCCTATAATGTCATAGTACCGTCTGCCGTACACAGTCGAACCGGTATACTGCTCATCGCGGACAACCCGCAGAACCGCCGCCTCCGTCCAGAAATTCTCTTTTGAAACGCAGTGCCAATTAACGAAAGTCCCTGCGGAGATTTTGTATTGCATAGGGGTGGGAATTTGCTGCTGATTTAGCGTCTTTGCAGTTTGTGCTATGGACATCCCGCCGCCTACCATGGAGAAGATATGTCGAACGATTTCAGCGGCGGGCGGGTCAATAATCAAGTGATTCTTCCGCTCCGGGTCTTTCACATATCCGTACAGAGGACGCGCCCCCAGGTACTCGCCTTTCTGCGCCCGGAACCGTCTGGCACTGCGCGTTTTGCGGGACAAGTCACGGCTGTAGAGGTCATAAAGCAGCGCCTTGAATGAGGTGTCCAGACTGTCAATGTCGCTGGGCCGGATGCTGTCAATTCCATCGTTTACGGCAATAAAGCGCACTCCCAAGAAAGGGAACACCTTGGATATGTACCACTTTTTCTGTTTGTTCATTTTGATTCCTCCAGGATTTGAATTTGTTGAAAATCAAATCCTGGAGGTGGGGCGCGTGGGCCCAAAGGCCAATGAGCCTGTCTAAAAGTGTTCTTTAGTGCTTTTACAGGCGAAAAAAGCAAAAAAATAAAAGAGATATGAAAAAATCATATCTCTTTTCACGGTAAACTATTTTTGGGCATACCTCTACGCTGACCGGAGTGGATTTTGCTGTGAAAGAGGCAGCGTTATGATACATAGGGGCTCATCTAAAAAGAAAAGCCGGCCAGGTGTGTCTCCTGACCAGCTATTTCTTTAGAGCTTACTTCTGGAGCTCTTTGGGCAATTTTGGCTCATACCCCGTACCAAACGAGGTGAGTCCAGCACCCAGATTTGCAAAGGCCTCAATGATAGAAGCGATTGCAGCCCATATACTACTCATGGTGACCTCTCCTTTCCTGATATTTGGGAATTATCATCAATATGGCTACAGCCATAAGTGATGCGGAAAAAAGAGACATCAAATACAAGTTTCCACTCAAATAGTATAGGAGCGGAAACGACAGCTCAAATAGAACTACCATCCACCTGGCAGTTTTCTGGTTTCTCTGGTATATAGTTTCAGATAAGGGGTGATTAGGGTGCCGGATTGGTGCCAACACTAAGATAACAACACCAGCAATTGCTTGAATAAATATGTGAAAAAGGAAAGATGATGTTCGAGCAAAAAGCCCTGCAAACAATACGATTGCAAGATATACCGTATTCGTCAGAAGGAAACACCTGTGGTAAGAACTGGCATGATAGCCGCCGGAAAAGAGCCTCGTGCAAAAGAAGACAAGGAAAAACATAAGGGCAGACAAGGGCGTGCCCAAGCAGACAGAAAGAATAGAAATAGAGATAAGAGAACACAATGTTGATAACGCCAGTTGGAAGCCGTAAATAAAGATTGGCTTTTTTGAGGCATCAATGGCCCCTTTGCGGCAAAAGAACTCTGTTAATGCAATCGAGGTTTTTCCAGCATGGCAGCCGCCTCCCTATCTAAATTCTCTGGCTGATGTTTATATTCTACAGCAGAAAAATCAAAAAAGCAGGCTTTTTGCGCGAATTGTAGGTTTTTATGTATTTAACTGTATCAACACAGAGCAAAACCGTCGAAATAAAGCGTCCATTCGCATATTCGTTCTTCAAGGAGCCGTTATATTTGCCCGAGATGTCCTGCAAATTTTTCAGCCCCATCCCGTGCATCCTTGAGGTGTCGCTTTTCGTGGAGGCAAGGCCCTTGTTGGCGATGAAGGGGTCCTGGGCCACGGGGTTTACCACTCGGAACAGCACAAAGTTCCCCTGCTGCCGGATGTCGATTTGAACCTTGCGGCCCTGTTCCAGCTTTTCGCAGGCTTCAAAGGCGTTTTCAATCTGGTTTGACAGAATCGCGCAGATATCGGCTGACTCAAATGAGGAGAGGTCATTTATATGAATTTCATACTCAGCCTGTATCTCCTTCTGCCCGGCCTCGCTCAGCTTGGAGTTGATTACGGCATCCACAATACTGCTCCCGCTGCGGCAGAGCTTGGCGGGAATGAAGGAGGTACTCAGCAGGGAGTGGATGTACTCCGGAATTTGGGCGCACTCCCCATTTTGGGACAGCGTGCTGATAGCGGAAAGATGATGATGGAAATCATGGACAACCTTTGCGTGGTCCAGAATGGTCTGATTCAGCATATAATAGTTCTCCTCCATCATCTGATTCAGCTTTCCCAGCATCAGGTTGGTGGCTTTTTCCTTTTCAGAGGCCGTTAAGGTAATCATGGAAAACACCAAAATAAAGAGGAAGCACAACAAAATGAAGAAGGAAATCATTGCGGCACCCTGCAACTGAATGAAATCACCATATAAAACCATCGCAAATAAATATTGCATTGCTCCATAGGAAAGCGCAGTACAAACACATAACCGTATCATCGTGTTATTCCGTAAGATAGATAACTTTGTTAGATGCTTCCGCAACAGGTAAAAGAAAACTATGTCACAGCCTTTATCAAGAAATAAATAGCCTATTCTTGGCCAGCCAGGCTGTAGGCAGTGGTAGAAGAAGTTTTGAGGGTTTCCATATAGCAACGCTTCCCCTATAATGAGTATATAGTCGATGGTTTGTACCACAAAGAAAGCTAGAACGCAGGAAATAGCTCGCAACGCAAGCTTTCCCTTCGAGAGCCACTTTCCAGCAAAAAAGATATAGAAAAGAATACCGCCAATTGGAGTAATAAAGGAAAAAGCTGACCACGCATTCATAACGATAAGGTATCCCGTTGTTAAAACCGCACAAAAGAATGTGAGCCAATACGTTTTTACTTTTCCGTATTTAGGCCCTGCGGCGGTAATAATTGTGCTGAGAATTAAAATACCCTCTGTGAAGCTTGCCAATATCTCGATGGCTGAACAAAGAAGCTCCATATTTCATCCTCCCCAAAGCTGCATAATGGCATCTTTTACTTTCGGCATCATAGGTCGGCTGATAGGCAGGCGCTCTCCATTCTTCATGACCATCCAGTTGCCTTCAATCCCCAATGCAAAATTTAAGTTAATAAAGCAGCTCCGGTCCGTAAATGTAAACCGGATGTCATTCAGTTCCTCAAAAAGCACCTTAATTCCCCGTTTGTCCTGGAGGGAGCCCTGTTCCGTGGTAACAATGCACACACTACGGAAATCCTTGCGTACATAGATGATGTCCTTATGCCGGACCCGGGTCACGTTTCCGTAGTGGGTGACCATCAGGCAGGAGTGGTCCATCTCCGCCAGGTTCTCTAGCGCTTTCCCAAGGGCTTCCGGCAGTTCTTCATCCATCTTCTCCTTCAGGATGTACCGCAGCGCATGGACCGGATATCCCTTGGGAGCGTATTGCAGGTAGGAGGTGAGAAAGATAATCACCGCTACAGGTTGAAGCTTGCGGATGACTTCCGCTGTCTCAATCCCGCTGGAACCGGGCATCTCTACGTCCAGCAGGTAGAGGTCAAAGCGGTCGCCGTCAAGTATGGATGAGATCAGATTGATGGACTTTGTAAAGCTTTTAATTTGGAACGAATCGTCTGCATTCTGCATATAAGCTCGTGCAAAGTCTTCCACACGCTTTAATGTCTTCTGGTCGTCATCGACAATAGCAAACTTTAGCATTCTACATTCCTCCCTGTAAAAATCGATAGGTGCATTTCCTGTTTATATCAAACCAGCGGGTCTCGTTACCGACAATTATGAGTATATATAAATCATTCAGACTTCTTTGGCTTTTGGGATTCAAGTTGCTGTTGTAACAAAAAATCCCCAAGGTCTCGGATAATATCTTCTCATGGATATCACCAATAACTGACTCAATTGTAGCGGAGTGATACCTCGAGGCAGTCCACCTTGGAATAACTTTACGGATATTGTTCCTTGACAATGATAAAGCAGACATAGAATTTGGAGCGTACGATAGAATTTCTTTAAGGTCATTCTCGGAATAGTGACTAAGTGTTGAATATAGAGCGAGGATATCATAGTAATCCACTCCAGATTTGCAAAGAATTTGGAAAGTCTCCAGTAACAAGCTGTGATTTTCACTGGATAGGCTCTTTACAAGTTCTTCAATCGTGCTTTTCGATGTGCACCGAAGCATATAATTCATTATATCACTATTCCTTTCTCAGCCGCGCGTCTATAATATTGCCTAACATGTGTATTATAAGCTTGTTTTGCGCAAAATGCAATATAGTAAGCACTTTGGGTAATGGAATGGTTCCCTATTCCTTGGTAAAATATTAAGGTAGGGGAAAGGAGGTGCCTAACAAAGATGGCTTTGGGCGATAGGATAAAAGAATTGAGAACAATGAGAGAACTGACGCAAGAGCAAGTGGCGGAAAGCTGTAACGTTTCCATTTCTACAGTCTCTCGATGGGAAAGCAATCGATCAACACCCATACGAAAACATCGGGTGTTACTGGCGGCTACATTGCAAATAGATGAAAACAGTTTTTTTGTAACTCCAGATGTCATGTTACCAGAAAACGTGATTGTTGAGGAAGTTGTGCAGGCAATGAAACGGATGTCCTTGGACCAACAGCGGCTTCTTCTGTATATGGCACATGGAATAATGGAGTTTACAGGGAATGATAGCGATTCTACATGATTTTTGCTATTTTAGTGTTCACCTTAGCTGCAGTCTATCCTCCTTATGAGCTTGATTTATGGATACCTCTATTATAGCATGTTTTTTATTTTTTTGTTTAACTTTGTCTGAATTGACGATCTTTCTGTATCGAATTGAAAATGGGCGAAAAAAAGGAAGAATAGTGCAAAGGGATTGCGCTATTCTTCCTTTTTTATTATTTGATAATATATTTCCCTTTTACCCTCTTGGACATACACTTTCAACAAGCAATTCACGCAGCAAAATCAACAGTTTACGCAAAACTCCTGATTTCATCTGGAATGTGTGCTAAACTATTTTTATAAAGAAACTGTTTAGTTTAATGAGACATGTCACATAGTGTCTCCATTAAGCATTGTGAACGTTCCCAGAAATTACGGTTTCTTTATGTGCCTGCTCGTTCGATTGTGCAGAGCAGTATAGTACGCACAAAAATTTTTTTGCGCGTGGAGTATAGTATAAAGGGGTGTTTTTTCAATTTATAACTGTGTAGGCCCCATTATGAAATGGGATAAACCGTAGTAAGGCTTTTGGGCCTTGCGTGATAAGTAGAAAGGAACGAACAAAATGAAAAAAGTGATTAGTCTTATTTTGGCCATCTGCATGACGATGGTTATCTGTGTACCTTCGGCTTTTGCCACAGAGCCCCAGCATATTGAGTTGGATAGCGTTTCTATCGCTGATATGGGTTTAACTGAGGAAAGTAGCACACTGTCCACTGAGTCCGTGGAAAACGGGATTGCCCCCCAAATCGTTGTTTCAGAAGGAACCAATGCCTTTATCACACGAATCTCGGTGTACCCTGCAATAGTTGATGCAGGAGAAATTAAGTTTGCATCAAGCCTTGCAATTACGCAAACATTCCCGGGCAATTGGACTGGTGGAACCCTGCGTGCCTCTCCTGCTGTAACAAATGATAGGCTCAACCAGTTTCAAAATGGTGTCGGCCGTCCTGCAGAGTTGTGGCTGATGGAAGTACATTATGATGTTATTAACGACCGGTGGGGTTCATATGGCAAGTACTTTGAATTTTCTCCCGAGGGAAATCTGGTATTTCCAGAAAAAACCTCAACCGGAAAAGTGAGATATGACCTAAAGAAAACGAATGTTGATACCGGCTACAGCCTTATTTCTGCGTATACTATTCCCCAAAATGCAACGGGGGAATATGAGATCGGTCTGAGTGGCGGTTTCTGGTATTACAACATTAAGGCAAACAAAACACTTAATCACGCCGCCCATGCATCTGCTTACTTGAATTCAACCCTCTAAGGCATGGGAGGGTGAATAATAAAGTATGAGGATTGGTGCTTCTTTCACCGAAAATGTATATCACCTCTACCAGAAAAATCAATCTGGTACGCCGCAAGAGACAACATACCAAGACTTGCTGCAAAACGCAGTAGGCGATGTCCAAAATGCGCAGGAGCCAAAACTTCAGATTTGGATTGACTATCAGGAGTGGAAAGGCCAGCAGCCAGCGCGAAAATTGCCTGCTTCTCATGGGGCAACAGATGAGAATATGGCATATTTACGTGAAAATTATGCTGGAGAGCTTTCCATGTTCCAGCGTATTGAAGCGGTAGACACTATGCGAGAGATGGGTATCATCACGGAAGATCAAATGATGAAATCCCTTGGATTTGGAAAGTACAGCCTCTACACTGTGGATATGGATAACCCTGTCATCTGCACCGGAGCTCCTGGAAATGACCAATATCTTCATTCTTGGAATCTTTTCTTTTCTGGCGCACCGCTTATGAAGGCGTGTGATCTAGATGCTCTGTTTGAATTGCTGGACTCTCAGTTGCGATTTGATGGAGAAGTTGATGTAGCCGGAAGAATCCAAGCAGTTTTGGATAAGGTAACTCACAAAGTCCACTGATCAAAAGCGTGTCAGCCCCATTTTAAGTGAGATATAGTAAATGCACTAAGATTCTGCAGAACTGAATCTTAGGTTAGCGGTGATGCTGCTCGGAAAGAATTAGTTTGATTCTATCCAAGTGCATTAACTTTATAACCCGGCAAGGCTTTTTGCCTCGCGTAACAAGAAAGGAAAGATTGAAATGAAAAAATGTTTAGCCTTTTGCTGGCCATCTGCATGACGCTAGTCGTCTGCATTCCTTCTGCCTCTGCAGAGGATGTTCAGCCCATAAAGCTGGAGACGATCTCCGCTGAGGATATAGGTCTTGCTTCGAGCAACACTGAGATGTCTGTCACATCAGCAGAAGATGGGATTGACCCTCAGATTACCGTCTATGAAGGCGCAAATGCTTTTATTATCAATACTGTGGTGTATCCCGCAGCGTACATTGATGGCAAAATCAGATACGCTCCAGAATTATACGAAATGACCTCATTTGTCGGCAACACGTCTGGAGGGACCCTTCGCGTTTCCTCAGCCAGAACACAGGAAATGATCAACATATTCCGTAACGGCACAGGTGTAGCTCCTACGATGTGGTTGATGCAGACGAGGTTCAATGTTATCAATGACCGGTGGGGTTCCTATGGCAAATACTTTGAGTTTACTCCCGATGGGAATATCATACTTCCCGAGGCGCAATCTAACGGGAAAGTAAGATATGACCTTGACCGTACAGTCGTAGATCAGGACTATATCTTGACATCTGTGTTTTCAATCCCCTCTTCCACCACAGGAAGATATAATATTGCTCTTTCGGGTGGCTTTTGGTACTACAATATAAAAGCGCATAAGGACCTTAGTCAGGGAGTACACGCTACCACATACTTCAACTGGGATGCCTGATTATATTGCCGGAGGAAACTTATGCGAATAGGTAATATGTCATTTACGGAAAACGTGTATCAATACTACACAAAGAACCAGACCGGCAATGTGCAGGAAATATCGTATGAACAGCTTCTGCAATCTTCCATTGGAAGTACGGAAAATGCCAATGTGCCTAAGTTTCAAATTTGGAGCGACTACAAGGAATGGAAAGCACAGCAACCGGCACGGGAATTACCGGATTCCCAGGGGGTCACAGAGGAAAATCTTGCATATCTGAAAGAGAATTTCTCCGGCGACCTTTCCATATTCCAACGGATTGAAGCGGTTGACACCATGAGGGAAATGGGGATGATTTCCGAAGACCAAATGATGGACACTTTGGGTTTGTGCAAACTTTCTCTTTTCACTCTTGACGAAAACGCACTGATCATATCCTGCGGGCCAACCGACACCGCAAGAAAGCTGGGGGACTGGAACCTTTATATGAGAGATTGCCCGCTTTTTCAAGCAGAGGATCTGGATGACCTGTTCGAGTTATTGGACAGTCATCTCCGCCTGCATGACGAAGATGATATTGCCGGGAATATCCAAACAATTCTTGGCAGAATTACACGCAAAGTTTGCGAGTGAGCACAGCGTTTCTTTTTCCAGTGATATGTAGCGTTTAAAATAAGGTTCATTTCCGTAGTTATAAAGGGTGCTTGCCGCATGATGCTGCAAGCGCCTTTTCATATATAGAGCATTTAACGGATACATCAAAAATTCAGATTACATACTAAGTTGCGGCCAAGCCAGCTCCGCAAAATTCTGCCCACCAATCCCAGCGTCCCCATTGTGATAGAGAGCCAAATGCAGATGCGGCCCGGTAGAGTTACCAGTACTGCCAATATACCCAATAAGCTGTCCCTGGGTGACAGTTTCCCCACTTGCTACTGCTAGTGCGGAAAGGTGTCCATAAGCGGAAATCCAACCGTCCCCATGCTCAATGAAAACGCTGTTGCCAAATGACCACATACCACCAACACCGTGAGCAGGCGTCCATCCATCCTGGGTGTATCGCACGGTTCCAGCAGCTACCGCATAGACCGGCTCCCCATAACAGTTAGGAAAAGAAATGTCAATCCCATTGTGCCCAGGGTATGTATCCCAGGCGTGGCCGGGGAGCGGATAGGCAAACCGCCCATCTGCGATGGCGCTGGCATCGCCCATACTGCCCACCGATACCTGATAATATCTCAGCACATGGTCTACATAGTCAATATCGCCGTAGCCGCTCCAGCCGTGCAAACCGGCCTGCCATTCAGAAAACTCCCTTGCGTTTTCTTTGGAGTAACCGCCCCGCGCCAGCGCCCAGGATATGTAGCCGTTTCCGAAGTTATAGCCCTGCAAGGCCAGACCGATTGCTGGAATATCCGTAGGCCCAGCGGCCCCGGCCTCCCGCAGATTCCTGGCGATAATCCCTGTACCGAAGTTTATGGATTCCTCCACGCTTACCGGCGTACCTACAGGCAAGCCCATCCCCTCCGCGCACTGCATCACGTCCCCGCCCACATCGTCCACCCGGCCCCCGGATTCCTGCATCATAACAGCCGCAACGAGAGGGGCATACTCTGGGATGCCGTGTGTCTGACAAGCCGCGCTGATTTGGGGCATGAGAGCAATCACGTCTGCCGAAAGATTTACGTTTTTAGCGGAGCCGCCGCCCCGGAACGCTCCGGCAATGACGGCGATCACCAGCAAGGGCATAAGAAAAAGTGCCGCCAGTGCTCCCCAGGACGATGAACTGCGGGGAACGCTGGCGGCTATGTTTTCTATGGTGTCCTTGATTTTTTCCACTGCTTTCTCTGTGGCCTGAATCGCGGCCCCCACCCCCGGAGCGGCGGCATTGGCAGCGGCAGAGGCCCCGGCACTGCCAGCCGACTGTCCCGCAGCCTGGAAGGTCTGCAAGGCCGCGCCGGAAGTTTCAGCGGTATGGATTGCCGCACCCTGGTTCCGCAAGCTGTTCGTGACCGGATTGTTTTGCCAAGCGTTAAGGGAATGTTCCTCACGCAATGACAAATTGTTATCGATGGTCCGCATATGGGGAGGTTCTTCTGGCTCTGAATGGGGGGCTGCTTGTGCAAGTTGTAAATTCTTAGGGCCATTTTGCTGGCTGGTATGTTTGGGCTGGGAATTGCGGCCCTGCATTTGTGCGGATGCCGGGGCAGCGCTAGGGCTGGGATTTGCAGTCGGACTGTGCAGGAAAATGGGATGTTCTTCCAAGGAAAATCTGGGCAGCTCAACAGAGGATTCATGCCCGGAGATAGCCGGGGCCGGTTTTGTGTAGTCCTCACATAGCCCAGCGGCTTCCCTGTCTGGACTGTCAGCGGTAGGCTGGCGGGGAGGCTCGACCTGGATTTGCGTACCCGCGCTTTTGGGAGGATTGTCCCCATGCTCCGGGGTATGTAAAAGGGGAGGCGTTTCTGGCCCGCTCCATTGCCCCCCTGTTGTGGCGCAGGGGAAAAGGCTCCCTGCCGCCCTCTTTTGAACTGCTGGGCCGTGGATTTCCCTGTAAACGTCCTTTTCACGGCCTCCTTACTCTTTTTTATCACATAATCAGCCGACTGCAAGGCCCGCTCGCCCATCACGTTAATGGCGTACTGCTCCGAACTATCCACCTTCTGATTCTGCTTGTCCATTGTCTGTAAATCACTGCTCAAAAAATCAGCTCCTTTCTCTGGATGTATTCCTCCCAGGTTTCCCGGCGAAAACATCCGCTGTAAACATCTCCCTGGGAACTTGTTCCTGTGTCCGGCACAAATTGGTCTTTTCATTCGGAACACCCCTTCGGAACAAAAATGTACTGCGGCCCGTAGAGGGGAATGCGCACCTTGCTCTCCGCCCGCTGCCAGCCAATCCGCTTGAGGATGCCGGTGATCTCGTTGCTGTCGGAGCGGCGCAGGTTGGAGCGGTCTTTGCCAAAGCACTCACACCAAATCTCCATGCTGGAGACAGAGGTGCGCTTGACCGTCCCCTGGCGCTGGGCGGGGCCGAAGTCGCTGCCGTGGAGAAAATTGCGGCGCTCGGAAATGTCCATACTGATGTAGAGCCGCCCCTGGAGGGTGCCGGAGCCGCTGTTGAGGATGACACCCACCTCGCAGTCGTACACCTCGAAGAACCGCCCCTTGATCATACCGAAGCCCTGGGACACATGGAGGACATTGCCTCTGGCGTAGGTGACGTTGCAGCCCTTGAAGATGCCATTGGTGCTGATGACTGTCTGCTGGATGATGGCATCGTCCAGCGGGGTCACGCTGCCGCCGCGAAAGGTTTTCAAAACGATGTTGTTAGCCATTGCCGCTCCTCCTGAGTATTTTTGTGAGGTCCAGCCGAACGGTGCCGAACACCAGCTTGGTGTTCTTCCCGCGCTCCCGCCCGGTGAGGATGCTCCGATAAGCCACCCCGTCTGAAATGATCTCCACCTCCTGTCCGAACTCCATCCGCCCCGGCTTCACCAGCCCATCATCGTTCGCCATGGTCAGCTCGATGAGGTTGGAGTAGGCCAGCCCTGAGAACTTGTCATGGGCGGCGCGGATGGCGGCGAACTCAAAAGAGCTGCCCTCCTCATGCTGCACCGCTTGCAGTTCGCAGACCACCGGGGTGATGCGGTCCCGGTCGTAGGTGTCGTAGCCCAAATCCGGGTGGAGGTAGTAGATGCGTGTGGTAGCATAGTCGGCGGAGTCGTACAGCACCAGCTTGTTCACATCGGCGCTGACCTGCTTGATGGTGACGCTTTTCTTGATGATGTTCGGAAGGTCTGCCTCGATGGTAAGGATGCTGTCACTGGCCCGGCCCACCGTGAGGTGTATCTCCCGGTTCTGGATGTCCAGCGCGGCCTTTACCAGAATGCCGTATTTCTGCATGGCGGGGACGATGACCGAGTCCATCAGGTTGACGATGTTGTAATGGCCTCCGCTCTCCGCCGGGGTGATGTGCAGGCTCCAGTCGGCGGTGGCGCTGGTGTGAACCACGGACAGGCCGTGGATGTTCTGGAGCGTGTCCGGGTTTTCAATGAAGGTCTCACGCACCCGGTCACAGATGAACTCCTCCAGGGTGCCAGTATTCTGCAAATCCACATCAAATAAAATGCTCGTACTGAGCAGTTTCACCAGCGGTTTGTAGGAGATGGTCTGGAGCCGCTTGGAGTGGTCGGTGCCGTAGCCGATCTCGGTGACCACCCCGGCGTACTCTTCGTTGCCCCGGATGATGCGGATGAAGTCCTGCTTTTCGATTCCGGGGAGGGCCAGCACCGTGACGGTGTTCTCGTCCGATGAAAGGTAGTCCTCCTTGTAGGTGACCTCGTTGACATTGGTGCTGCCCACCATGGTGAAGTCAGGCCGGAAAATCTCTACGCTATACGGTTTCATACGAAATCTTCCCTTCTACCATCATCTTGACCGTGTTCAGCCCATCGTGGGAAACAGAGAGGCGGTTTGAGCCATGTTTCAAATGGAAGAACCGCTCCGTGGTAAAGTCGCAGAGCTGGTAGCGGTCCGCCACGATATCGTCCGCCGCCCCGCGCTCGGTGATGCTGTACGGGATGCCGGTGGCGTCCACCACCAGCTTGTGGTCCGCCATGATAAGCCCCTCGTACCGGCCCGTCTCGAACAGTTCATTGTCCACATAGTGCTTCCAGACCGGGTTGAGGCAGGGGCCGAAGATGGTGACCTTGCAGGGGCTGTCCTCGTAGCTGTCGCTCTCGATGACCAGCGTGTTCTGGGACACCTCGGCGTAGGCGTAATTGTAGGTGTACGGATACACCTTGCCTCCGATGGAGAGAACACCGCTCTGCCGGGTGACGCTTGTGTACCGGCATCGACAACATCTACCGGCTGCACAGCAAAGCCCTGAAAAAGACGGACATCCCGGAAACTTTACAGTAAAATAGAGAGAAATACAGTAGGGGATTCTGCTATCATTAGACTTGGAACAAAATGAAGGACAGCCATCGTGGGAGTGATCCTGCGGTGGCTTTTCTTTTGCCCAGATGGAGGTGAACACCATGCCAAAGATGCCAAAGCGCCCCTGCGGTTTCCCCGGCTGTCCCAACCTGACCGATGGGCGGTTCTGCGAGGCACACGCCAAACAGGAGAACCGCCGCTACGAACGCTACCAGCGGGACCCCGCTACCAAGCGGAGATACGGCAGAGCGTGGCAGCGCATCCGTGACCGATACGCCGCCGCCCATCCCTTCTGCGAGGAGTGCTATAAGCGCGGCGTCCTCACCCCTACCGAGGAAATCCACCACATCGTTCCGCTGTCCCACGGCGGCACCCATGCGGAGGACAATCTCATGGTGCTATGCAAACCATGCCACTCCCGCATTACGGTGGAGATGGGCGACCGCTGGCCGCAGAACAAGGAGTACACCTACTGACCCAAGGGGCGGGTCAAATCTCTACAGCCCTACCCCGTGGGGAACGGCGCGGGGTCATTTGCGCAAAATCGCGGTTTCAAACGAGGTATATACCCCACACCAGAACGGAGGTGAATCCATGGCGAAGGACGGCACCAACCGGGACGGCGCTCGTGTGGGCGCGGGGGCCAAGAAAAAGCCCCTGGCGGACAAGATCGCCGAGGGCAATCCCGGCAGGAGGCGGCTGACCGTCACCGACTTCGACACCACTGCCGATTTGGAGGGCCAGCCCATGTCCAAGCCCTCCGCCACCCAGAAGGACGGCAAACCGCTCATCGCCGCCGAAATCTATGAGGCCACCTGGAACTGGCTGGCCCAGCGGAAGTGTGCCTCGCTGGTGTCCCCGCAGCTACTGGAGCGGTACGCCATGAGCGTGGCCCGGTGGATTCAGTGCGAGGAGGCCATCACCGAGTACGGCTTCCGCGCCAAGCACCCCACCACTGGCAACGCCATTCAAAGCCCCTATGTGGCTATGAGCCAGAATTTCATGTCCCAGACTAACCGGCTGTGGATGGAGATTTACCAAATCGTCAAGGAGAACTGCACCGGGGAGTACGGCGGAGCTACGCCCCAGGACGATGTCATGGAGCGGCTGCTCCAAGCCCGGAAGGGCAAGATTTGAGAAGAAAGTCCAGCATGGTAATCGAGAGGAAACACACGGCGGAGCTTCTCCCCGCCGACTATAACCCCCGGAAAGACCTCAAGCCGGGGGACGCTGAATACGAGATGGCTGGCGAGGTGCATTGTGTTTTACTTGGATGACTTGGATGATAGCAACTTGCCTACTTTACTTTCTGGAATTTCAGTGGTATAATATGTTATTAAATCGTGCAGAAGTTTCAATATTCTCCCAAATATGTGAAAAAAAGGAAACGTGTAGCTGGGAGGATATTATTGTGAACTTGCTCATTGACCACAATCAATTAGAGTTGTTACTTGAGAAGAATAAAGACCGAATTGGGCACAACAGCATCGAAGGTATCGATACACTGTTTTCTGGAATTACATTTTTAATCTCAACGATATTTGCAAGTTATGATAAAAAAGGTGTTTTGTCTGAATGGAGCATCAAAGTTATTTGCTTTATTTTGGGATTCGTATTTTCTTTGAGGGGGATTTATATGATAGTAAAGAGCCGGAAAAGAAAATACGGTCACACCATGTTATTAGAGGATATTGGAAACATTAATAAAATCAACCATCCTTTTTCTATCATCGTGATTAAAGATTCCTTTCAGCAATACCCTAATCGTTTTTTATTATATTATGATAACCGATGGAAATGTCGGCTTTTCATTAACTATCGAACAAGTACCGGCACTGGTGCCGATAACGAGCAGAATATTTGCAACAGGTTATCAAATGAATTGAAAATACCTGCGAATCAAATTGCTGTAAAATATGTAACAGAAAGAATCCAACGTAAGTTTTCTGTGAGCGATCAAGTCTTTAAATGCTACGAACACAAGGTATATTATGTGACAATTCCATTTACTGATAAGTTAAAAAGACGTCAGTTCAACATTGATGGCAAGCAGTATTGCTGGATGACAATTTCTGATATGGAAAAGGATTCTGATATTCAGAGCAAAAACTTGGATGTAGTGAATTTAGTTCGAGAAACTATTGTATAGCATGAGTTCACATAGCGATCCTTTTTGGCCTATTTGCCTTTCCCTGTGGAGTTAGGGCAAGCTCACCTTAAGCTAATGATATAATGCCAGTATGCGCTTTACGAGGAGGGATGACTATGCTGGTTCCAGTTCAACTGGACATTCCAACAGAATATGTTGACGGTTTTTTAGATGGTTCCTTGGTAATCACTAAGGCCGTTGTTCGCGCCGCAAAGGGACGGAAAAATTCAAAAACATATTGATTTGTTGCCTGCTGTCAAGAATGAGGCTGTGCAGTTACTCAGCAATAAAAAAGTTCGTCTTGCCGTTGGCCTTACCGCCGCTGTAATCGTTGTCGGTGGGTTGATTACCATCATAGTGAAGAAAGCCAACGAAAAATCTGATGTGGAGATACCTGAGAGTGTTATTCGGTTTCAGGACCTGTTTCGTACATATTTGAAAGAGGCAAAAAAAGGCAATCTCAATGTTGATACTATCAACAGTCTACTTGAGACGCTTGACGAATTAGAAGCTACTCAAAACGGGACAGTCACAATAGACTTTTCCACTGAGGAACTGACCACTCTGCTCATGCAGATTTATGAATACACAAATAAGCTGGCAGCAGCTACCTCCGTAAATGCGGAGAGCCTTTCTGCTCCTACCCATAATAGCGGCGGAAACCTTCTTAGTCTTAAACAGTACCTTCGTTTGCAGAAACAGATTATCGAAAGCGTAGCATAAAGGAGAGTATTTCATGCCAATTTATGAAGGAAGTTATAAGTGCCCAAAATGTGGTATGTTCACATGGTGCTACAAAATAGAAGATGTTCCTGGACGCATTACCTTTACTGGGAAAGATACACATAACGCTACAGATCATCTTGATGTTGGGACTGATATACGAATAAACCTAAAATGTCCAATTTGTGGTTTGGATTATCCATTCAAGTGTAAGCGAAAGTAAATTTGTTGCTTTGACTATCCCGCTTTATAGGCTTGCACACCCCTCGCTACCTTGTCTCGAACAACAGAAAATCTGCACCCCCTATGCGGCAAGGGGGTACATTTGTATCGGAATCACCAGTTCTTTTCAAAGTGTTCTTATGCAAGCTTTCCTTTGAAGGGATAAGGGGTTGTTTTGTAATAAGAGGAGGAAGGCCCGCGGTACTTTAGGTACTGCGGGCCTTTTTGCCGCGTTGCCCCACCAAGGTTTCTAAGCTGGCGGGGATACAGCGCCTGCATGCGGGCAGGGGAGGGGTGGCTCAGCACCCGCCGTCTGCTGGCAGCCGGACTGTAAAGCGCGCCCCGTGCCCCGCTTTGCTGTCTACCGTGATCCCGCCCTTGTGTAGGTCTACGATCCGCTTTGCCAGGGCCAGGCCCAGGCCGTTGCCCTCGGTCGAGCGGGTCGTGTCGCCCTGGTAGAATTTTTCGAATACCCGGCACTGGACCTCCTGGGTCATGCCGGGGCCGTTGTCTTCTATAGCGACGGCCAGCCCGCCTTCATCCCGGCGCAGCAGCACCCGTACGGCGCCTTTTTGCGGCGCAAATTTGACAGCGTTGCTTAAAAGGTTCTGCCACACATGGGCCAGCAGGTCCTTGTTCCCCCAGCAGTCCGCGCTGTCCAGCTGGATGTCCAGGTCTAATTCCTTGGCCGTCCATCCCTCTTCCAGGGAGAGGATGGCCTCCCGAAGCTGCTCGTCTAAGCAAAACCACCCGGTAGATACGTTTAGGCCTTGGCTTTCCAGCCGGGACAACAGTAGGATATTGCCGGTCAGGGCAGACAGCCTGCGGGTATTGTGCAGGATCTTCCGCGTGTATTCCCGGCGTTTTTCTTCGGTAAGGCCGGGCTTTTGCAGCAGGGCGGCATACCCCTCGATAGCCGAAAGGGGCGTTTTGAATTCGTGGGAGACGTTCTCAATAAAGTCGTTGCGCAGCAGCTCGGTGCTGGCCAGTTCCCCTGCCATGCGGTTGAAGGAGCGGGCCATTTCCCGCAGCTCGTCGATGGCAATGTCTTCACGGATGCGCACCTGGAAGTCGCCCTTTGCCATGGCCTTTGTGGCTTGGCTGATATCGGCAATGGTGCTTAAAGGGTGGCGCCCCACAAACCGGGAAAGGGCCGTGCCCATCAGGCCGCTGGCAAGGGCCACGCCGCCCAGCACGGCCCACCAGTTGTGCTCCACCAGGAACCCGGACCTTGACAGCAGGAACGCCAACAGGCCGGAGAGGAGTATGGTCAGCACCAATGTGAAGAAAATCAGCAGGGAGAACATCACGGGCAGGCGTTTGCGGCGGGCCCGCCCCTTGCCCATTTTAACCATGCCGTTCCACCACCTTATAGCCCAGGCCCCGTACTGTGACAATCTCAAAATCCGCGTTTTCCCGGAAGCGTTCCCGCAGCCGGCTGATGTGTACGTCCAGCGTGTGCGGGCCGGCTTCGCTATCCGGGCCCCATATGTCGTCCATAAGCTGGCGGCGGGTAAAAATGCGGCCAGGCGAGGCCGCCAGCTTATAAAGCAGGTAGAATTCCTTTTGCGGCAGTTCCACGGTCCCGCCCCCGGCGCGCACAGACAAGGCGTCGCAGTCCAGCTCTGTCTGGCCCAGCCTGGCCCGGCGCTGGCTGACTAGCTGGCTGCGCCGCAGCAGCGCCTCTACCCGCCACACCATCTCGTTGACGTCGATAGGCTTTACCATGTAGTCGTCCGTCCCGGCGCGGAAGCCCTCCCGCTTGTCGGCGGCGCTTTCTTTGGCGGTGACAAGCAAAACAGGCAGGGTATACCCCGCCCGGCGCAGGGCCTGGGTCATCTCGAAGCCGTCCATCCGGGGCATCATCACATCGGAGACAACCAGGTCGACGGCATTCTTCTCCAGCACGTCAAAAGCCTCCAGGCCGTCTGCCGCTGGCAGCACCCGATAGCCGTTCTCGGCCAGCACCGCGCAAAACAGCTCGCGCAGCTCCTGGTCGTCTTCCACTACTGCGATCTGGAACATGCGGCGTTCCCCTCCTTTGCATTCTTGCTATAGAGTATACCGCAAACTGGGGCCTGCCGCAAGGGCCGCGCTGGGATTGGGGCGCCCGCCCAATTGTGAATTATTTGTGAAACAGGCCGTTGTTGAGATTGGGTTGAGGTTTTGGCATTAAGCTATGGGTATCTTGTGAGAAAGGAACCTGACAGTATGCTGCAGATTAAAAACATCCAAAAAGAATTCCGTACCGGGGAACTGGTGCAGCGGGCGCTGGACGGGGTGAGCCTGTGCCTGCGGGACAACGAATTCGTTTCGGTTTTGGGGCCCAGCGGCTCTGGCAAGACCACGCTGTTGAACATCATCGGCGGGCTGGACCGTTACGACAGCGGGGACCTGGTCATCAACGGCACCTCTACCAAACAGTACAAGGACCGGGATTGGGACGCCTACCGCAACCACAGCATTGGGTTCGTGTTCCAAAGCTACAACCTCATCCCACACCAGTCCATCCTGGCCAACGTAGAGCTGGCGCTGACCATTGGCGGCGTCTCCCGCGGCGAGCGCCGGGAGCGGGCGGCAAAGGCCCTGGCTGAAGTGGGGCTGGGCGAACAGCTGCATAAAAGGCCCAACCAGCTTTCTGGCGGGCAGATGCAGCGGGTTGCCATTGCCCGGGCGCTGGTGAACGGCCCGGATATTTTGCTGGCCGACGAGCCCACCGGAGCCCTGGACAGCGAGACCAGCATCCAGGTGATGGAACTGCTGAAACAGGTTGCCAAGGACCGGCTGGTGGTGATGGTCACCCACAACCCAGAGCTGGCCGAGCGGTATTCTACCCGCATCGTGAAGCTGCGGGACGGGAGGGTGGTGGACGACAGCGCCCCCTTCCAGCCGGAGGGCGCGGCCCAGGCCCCAGAGGGGAGGCCTGCGGGCAAGGCGAAAATGTCCTTTTCCACATCCCTCTCGCTAAGCTTCCATAACCTGCGTACTAAGAAGGGCCGCACTGTCCTGACAGCCTTTGCCGGGTCCATCGGCATCATTGGAATCGCGCTGATCCTGGCCTTGTCCAGCGGGGTAGACGCGTATATCGCGGGCATCCAACGGGAGGCCATGACCTCGTACCCCATCACCCTCAGTGGCCAGGCTTTGGACATGGAGGCCGTAGCGGGCATGCATGGCGGGGTGCGCGCGGGCAGGGAGAAGCAGGAGGGGCGCACGGGTATTTTTGCGGATTACCGCATGCTGGAGGCGGCCAGGGCCATGGCGGGCAGCTTCAAGGAGAACGACCTGACGGCGTTCAAGCGGTACCTGGACGACCCGGGCAGCGAGATACATCAATACCTGGGGGAGAACGGCGTGGTGTACAGCTATGGGGTCAGCTTCCAGGCATACTCGTATGGCCCGGACGGGGAGCTGGTCGCCTCGGATGCGGACACGGAAGAGGTTACAGACCCGTCCCTTTCCAGCGAGAGCGTCCAGGCCATGGGCATGCCCATGGCCAACATGGAGCGCATGGGCGCGCTACTGAACGGGGGCTCCTCTGGGGCGGAGAATTTTGTAGAGCTGATGCCCGGCGCGGGGGAGGTGGTCAGCCCCATCCTGACAGGCAGCTATGACGTTTTGTATGGCGCGTGGCCGGAAAAGTACGACGAAGTGGTTCTGGTGCTGGACGAGGGCAATGCCATCCCAGTGGATACGCTGTACCAGTTGGGGTTCGTCGCCGGAAGCGCGTACCGGGACATGACCCAGCGGGTGGGGGAAGGCCAAGAGGTGGAAGAGCTGGGCTGGGATTATGAAGAAGTAACCGGCCATACCTTCTATGTGCTTCCCGCCAGCGCCCACTATGTGGAGGGCGAGGACGGCACTTTCGCCTATATGGGCGGCGACCCGATGCAGGTGGAAGGCCTGTTGGAGGATGCGCTGGAGCTGAAGGTCACCGGCATCATCCGCCCGAAAGAGGACGCCGCCAACGCCAACCTGGCTGGAACGGTGGGGTATACCTCCCTGTTGACGGACTATATCATACAAGAGACCAGCCAAAGCCCCGTGGTGTTGGCACAAGAGCGGGACGGGGCTGTAAACGTCCTGAACGGCATGCCCTTTGAAGCGGTAACGGATGAGGAGAAGGCCGCTATAGCGGCAGAGTACCTTTCCGGGCTGGGGGTATCGGATAAGGCGGGCTTTTATAGCCTGGTGCTGTATTTCCAGGCCCAAGAGGGCCCGACCGGCCAGGAAGCGCCCCAGGCCCCCGGCCAGCAGCAGGCCGCGCAGGGCATGGCCCCCGGCGGCCAAATGGACGAGGCGGCCATGGCAGCCATGCTGGACCAATGGCTGGCCGGGTCGCCGGACCAAGACCTGCTTTTATCTGTCTATGGGCAGTATATCGCCGGGGGCAGCTATGCCGATAATATGAAAGCCTTTGGTAAGGCGAGCTACGACGCGCCCAGTTCTATCAGCCTGTATACCGACAGCTTTGAGGGCAAAGAGGCTGTTTCCGCCTGCATCGAGCGGTACAACGAAGGCAGGCCCCAAGAGGAGCAGATCACCTATACCGACTATGTTGCCATCCTGACCGGCTCTATCACCACCATCGTGGATGTGATCTCCTATGTGCTGATTGCGTTCGTGGCCGTGTCGCTGGTGGTTTCCAGCATCATGATCGGCATCATCACCCATATCTCTGTACTGGAGCGCACCAAAGAGATCGGGATCCTCCGGGCCATGGGCGCGTCCAAGCGCAACGTCTCCCATGTGTTCAATGCGGAGACCGTGATCATCGGGCTGTTTGCGGGCGTCCTTGGCGTGGGGGTTACGGAACTGCTGGCCATCCCCATCAACTCCTTGCTGCAAAGCCTGTTGGGGGCGGCAGAGCTGTCCGCCTCCCTGCCTATACCTGCGGCTGTGCTGCTTGTCCTATTGAGTGTGGGCATCACGGTGGTCGCCGGGCTGATCCCGGCCAAAAGCGCCGCACGGAAAGACCCGGTGGCTGCTTTGCGGACAGAATAAGGCGTTACCATTACGCAGCCCATAAGGGGATTCCCTCTTGTGGGCCGCGTTCCCTATCCCCCCCTGAAGGGGTATAGGCGGGTCTCGGCGATGGGCCATGCCAAAAGCCCTTTAAGGATTAAAAAAGGGGGGCGCCGCGCAGCCGCGGCAACCCCCCTTTTTGCTGGGGATTGTCCACACAAAACATCTATACGCATTTTCCCGGGCAATTTGGGGCGATTCTGTGTGGGCAGACCTCTGGGGCATGTTTGAAAAAACGCGGACACCGTCTTTTGCCCAACCCGGGCGGGTTTCTGTGTTGGGAATCCTCGAAAGGAGACAGCCTTTCTTGCGGTTCCCGCCTTGAAGCCGCCTCGTCCGAGACAGAAATCCGGCACTCCCCTAGTTTCAAACAAGCCCAAAAGCCGTTATACATTAAACCGGAACAGGACGATGTCCCCGTCCTGCATGACATACTCCTTGCCCTCCGAGCGCACCAGCCCTTTTTCCTTGGCGGCGGCCATCGTGCCGCAGGCCATCAGGTCGTCGAAAGCCACCACTTCGGCCCGGATGAATCCCCGCTCAAAATCGGTGTGGATTTTCCCGGCCGCCTGGGGGGCTTTGGTGCCCTTTTGGATGGTCCAGGCCCGTACCTCGGGCTTGCCCGCCGTCAGGTATGAGATGAGCCCCAAAAGGGAGTAGCAGGCGGTGATCAGCCGGTCCAGGCCAGACTCTGTAAGACCCATGTCGCTTAAAAACAGCTGCTTCTCCTCCGGGTCCAGGCCGGAGATCTCCGCCTCGGTCTGGGCGCAGATGGGCAGCACAGCGGCGTGTTCCTGGGCGGCAAGGGCCTGTACCGCCTGGAAATGCGGGCTGTTTTCCACACCGTTCTGGAAGTCCTCCTCGCTCATGTTGGCCGCGAAGATAATGGGCTTGTTGGTCAACAGGGAGACGCTGGCCAGCAGCTCTTTCTCTTCTTCGCCGCATTCTACGCTGCGGGCCGAACGCCCCGCCTCCAGGGCTTCCCGCACCCGCAGGAAGAAGTCCAGCTCGGCCTGGTATTTCTTGTCTGCTTTCAGCAGCTTGCGGGTTTTGTCGATGCGCCGGTCCAGCACCTCGATGTCTGCCAAGACCAATTCCAGGTCGATGGTCTCGATGTCCCGGCGGGGATCCACGCTGCCCTCTACATGGATGATGTCGTCGTTTTCAAAGCAGCGCACCACGTGTACCACCGCGTCTACCTCCCGGATGTTGGAGAGGAACTTGTTCCCCAGGCCCTCCCCCTGGGAGGCCCCCTTCACAAGGCCCGCGATGTCTACAAACTCGATGGTAGCCGGGGTGAATTTTTCCGGCTGGTACATTTCCGCCAGCTTGTCCAGGCGCTTGTCCGGCACGGCCACCACGCCCACGTTGGGCTCGATGGTGCAGAAGGGGTAATTGGCCGACTGGGCCCCCGCGTCGGTAATGGCATTGAACAGCGTGCTTTTGCCCACGTTGGGCAGGCCGACTATGCCTAATTTCATATATGTTCACGACTCCTTGCTATGACTGGATTTTCGACGTTCTGCTTTTATTTCCGCACCAATTGGCTGGGGGATATGGGCGTTTCCTTCCATCCGCCGCACGGCGCTGGCCGGTAAACCGCTCCTAACGGGCGCGGTGTGTGGGAGAACTTTTTGCGGCATATTATTATAGCATAAGACCCATACACATTGCAATATGCCCAGAAGATTTTGGCGCGCGCCGGCTTTGCCCTTGCGCCCATGCGGCCCGCCCTTTTCCAAAATGGTTCCCCGGAGATTCGGCGGCCCGCATTTTTTGCCATGCACCCGGGCAGGCCGTACTTGTACAAACAGCGCCTGCGTGGTATACTTATCAATAGGGCCGCGCACAGCGGGCTGCCAGTTTTACACTATATCAATTTTGGAAAGGGGATACCCTATGTTCAACGACCTGATGGATACCATCGGCTTTGTCACGGCCGCAGACCCTGCGGTAGGGGAGGCCATGGGCCAAGAGCTTGCCCGCCAGCGGAGGAACCTGGAACTGATCGCCTCTGAAAACATTGTCTCGCCTGCCGTCATGGCGGCCATGGGTTCGGTGCTGACCAACAAATATGCCGAGGGATACCCTGGCAAGCGGTATTACGGCGGCTGCCAGCGGGTGGATATCGTGGAAGACATTGCCCGTGACCGGGCCTGCCAGCTTTTCTCTGCTGACCACGCCAACGTACAGCCGCATTCGGGCGCCCAGGCCAACCTGGCCGTTTACTTTGCCCTGCTGCAGCCCGGCGACACAGTGCTGGGTATGAACCTGGCCGAGGGCGGCCACCTGACCCATGGCTCGCCGGTAAACATGTCCGGCGCGCTGTACAACTTTGTGCCATACGGCGTAGACCCGGGGACCGGGCGCATCGACTATGACAAACTGATGGACCAGGCCATGGAGGTAAAGCCCAAGCTCATCGTGGCAGGGGCCAGCGCCTATCCCCGGGCCATCGATTTTGCCAAGTTCCGGGAGATTTCCGACGCCTGCGGCGCGATGCTGATGGTGGATATGGCCCACATTGCCGGCCTGGTAGCCGCGGGCGTGCACCAGAACCCCGTCCCCTATGCCGATGTAGTGACCACTACCACCCACAAAACCCTGCGGGGCCCCCGGGGCGGGCTGATCCTTTGTAAAGAGCAATATGCCAAGGCCATTGACAAGGCTATTTTCCCCGGCACCCAGGGCGGCCCCCTGATGCACGTCATCGCCGCCAAAGCCGTGTGTTTGGGCGAGGCCCTGCAGCCCGCTTTTAAAGCCTATGGGGAACAGGTGGTGAAAAACGCCGCCGCCCTGGCCCAGGGGCTTCTCGGCCGGGGGATAAAGCTGGTCTCGGGCGGCACGGACAACCACCTGATGCTGATTGACCTGACCGGTTTGGAACTGACCGGGAAAGAACTGGAACGCCGCCTGGACGAGGTGTTTATCACCGCCAATAAGAACACCGTCCCTGGTGAGCAGCGCAGCCCCTTTGTCACCAGCGGCGTGCGGCTGGGCACCCCGGCCGTCACCACGCGGGGCCTTACGGAGGCTGATATGGATCAGGTCGCCGCCTGCATTTCCCTGTGCATGGAGGATGGTTTTGAAGAGGGGAAGGGGAAGATACAGGGCATGGTGGACGCAATCTGCCAGAAATACCCCTTGTATGCCTGAAGATTTGCCAAATTGTACGGCTGTGGCCCTTGCGGCCTATCCGGTTTCCAAGCGCCGGTTTATTAGGATCCCCAGGCCCTGTTATGGGCGGGAAGAAAGCCGCGGCCCCTTGTATAGGGCCGCGGCTTTCTTCGGCTTATTTACGGGGCCCGCGCTTCCATGCCGCCGTGACAGAAGCTGTTGGCGGGGTTTTTGCCATGGGCCCTCACAGAAGGCCGTCACACACACAGGGGGATTGAAGCGTCCGGCACAACAAAGCAAACAGGCCGCCCTAAAACAGGCCGCCTGCCATCTGCTGGAAACTTATGTGCGCCATTTTTTAGACTGCGCGGGTCACCTTGCCGGAACGCAAGCAACGGGTGCAGGCGTAAACACGCTTTGGGGTACCATCGACAATCGCTTTCACACGCCTGATATTGGGCTTCCAGGTCCGGTTCGAGCGTCTGTGTGAATGGGACACCTTGATGCCAAAGGAAACGCCCTTGCCACAGAAGTCACATTTTGCCATATATCTGCACCTCCTTCAGGCCAAAAGATCGATATGTCTTACCGTTTTGCAATACCCTGGGGGTAACACAAGAAAACACATAATCGTGCAACATATAGAATTATAGCAGGGACAGCCCCAAAATGCAAGGCTTTTTTCAAATTTTTTGATCCCTTGCCAGATACTGCTGGCATTTCCCCGCCTTTTATTTGGGATTTGCCGTTGGTTAGGCCCAGCGGGCAGTCTACGCTGGTTTTATAGAAACGGGCCGGTTTTACCAGCGAAAGGCTGGGGATGTCCAAGGCGCCGCTTCCATAGGGGGGATAGGTAGTCTGGCTGACGCGGGGCGGTTCGGCAGGCTGTTTCTGGGTAAGGCCAGCGTCCAGCCGCAAAGCATAGAGGAATGATCCCCTGCCAGGCCCCCTGGGGAACATCTGGGGTGTTCCCTGCGGATTGGGAAAAAATTTTTTTCAACCCTGAGATTTTCCGCCGCAGAAAATGGTATTATGGATGAAAAGCTTTTCAGAAGGGGGTGGGGCCTGTGGGGGACGGTGAGTTCGCGGCGCGCGCGCAGCAGTTTGCCGATACCATCTACCGCATAGCGTTCCATACCTGCAAAAACGCGGCGGACGCGGAGGATATCGTGCAGAACGTGCTTCTAAAGCTCTACCGCGCGGATAAGGAGTTTGAAAGCGAGGAACACCTGCGCCGGTGGGTGATCCGGGTGGCGGTGAACGAGTCGAAAAAGCTGGTGTGCTCGGCCTGGTTCCGCCGCAGCGTGCCCCTGGAGGAGTACGCTGAAAGCCTGGAGTTTTCCACCCCAGAGGAAAGCGCCCTGTTCCTGGCGGTGATGGAACTGCCCAAAAAATACCGGGTGCCCATCTACCTGTATTACTACGAGGGATACCCGGCCAAAGAGGCGGCCGCCCTGTGCGGCATAAAGGTTTCTACCATGCAGACCCGCCTGCAAAGGGCGCGGGAGAGGTTGAAAAAGAAACTGACCGATGAAAAGGAGAGGTGACTATGGGACGCAATGTGGGCGGATTGGACAGGGAACTGTTCCAAAAAACGTTTTCCAAAGTAAAGGCATCTCCCAAAATGTATCAGGAGGTAATCCGTATGACAGAACAGAGAAAGCCCAAAAGGTTTATTGTACGCAGGCTGGTGGTGGCCGCCCTGGTGCTGGCCCTGGCCGCGGCCCTGGCCATGGGGGCCAACGCCGCCACCAATGGTGAATTCTTTAACCATGTCGTCACTTTCGTTACCACCACAGTGGATGGGGAAATGGAGATAGAAGTGACGGCGGACCTGGGGGCTATCACGGAAGACGGCATGGTGTTCACGGTTAGGGATACCGGTGACGGCCGGAAAAGCTATATCACCTACAGAGATAAGAACGGCAACATCATCACCGAAGAGATGGACATGGACAAAGAAATAACCATTGAAAAGGACGGCGCGGTGTACGGCGGCGGAGCGGGGCAGGACAGCGCCGCCAGCCAGCCCAATGTAGAAGCGGAGAGCGCCCAGCGGGCCGCCTCCAACGCGGGATAAAACAGCACGGCAAAAGGCCCGGGTGTATCAGCACCCGGGCCTTCCCTGTGCGCAGGTTTTCCCCGCTTATTGTTTGAACCGCCCGCCGGTGTTGCACCAGATTACCGCGAAAGCGCCCAGGCCGGTTACCAGGGCCAGGTAGGCCCAAGTCAGCCATTTCAGGGCAAAGCAGAAAAGCCCCACGTCATACAGGGCTGTGGCCAGCCCGATAACCAGCAGGATCTTCCCGGTAAACCGGGCCAGCGCCGGGCCATTGTACCGCGCCTTCTTCTCTGGGGTCATGGTGTTGTACCCGGCGATAAGCCCCGTGCACTTGCCCAGCATCAGGGGGATAGACAGGCCGACCAGGCCCAGGCTGACCAGGCCGAACACAATCAAACCGAACAGTTCTTCTGACTCCATAGCCGCAAGACCTCCCTGGTACGGTGCTTATTGGATGATGCTCTCCCCGGTCATCTCGGCGGGCTGGGGCAGGCCCAGCACCTTCAGCATGGTGGGGGCAATGTCTGCCAAGCGGCCGCCCTGACGCAGGGTGCAGGGGTGGTTGATGACGCAGAAGGGCACCGGGTTGGTGGTGTGGGCGGTAAAGGGGGAGACCCCGTCGTCCTCCACCATCTTGTCCGCATTGCCGTGGTCGGCTGTCAGCAGCACGCAGCCGCCCATCTCTTTCACAGCTTCCACCACGCGGCCCACACAGGTGTCCACGGCCTCCACAGCCTTCACGGCGGCCTCGAATACGCCGGTGTGGCCCACCATGTCGCAGTTGGCATAGTTGAGTATCAGCGCGTCGTACTTGCCGGACTTCACAGCCTCCACCATCTTGTCCGTGACCTCATAGGCGCTCATCTCGGGCTGCAGGTCATAGGTAGCCACGGCAGGGGACTTCACCAAAATGCGGTCTTCGCCGGGGTACTGCTTCTCCACGCCGCCGTTGAAGAAGAATGTCACATGGGCATATTTTTCTGTTTCGGCAATGCGCAGCTGGGTCAGGCCCTTCTGGGAGATGTATTCCCCAAAGGTGTTCTCCAAAGACTCCGGCTTGTAGGCCACCTCTACGTTGGGCATAGTGGCGTCATACTGGGTCATGCACACATAGGTCAGGGGGAAGAAACCCTTTTTCCGCTCAAACCCGGCAAAGTCCGGGTCTACCAGCGTGCGGGTGATCTCCCTGGCCCGGTCGGGCCGGAAGTTGTAGAAAATTACCGAATCCCCCGCCTCGATGGGCTCGGCGCCGTCGCACACGGTGGGCGCCACAAATTCGTCCGTCACTTCTTTGCCATAAGAGTTCTGTACCGCGCACACGGGGCACTCAGCTTTTTCACCCTCGCCGTACACCATGGCGGCATAGGCTTTTTCCACCCGCTCCCAGCGGTTGTCCCGGTCCATGGCGTAATAGCGGCCCATTACCGTGGCCACCTTGCCCACGCCAATCTCAGAGAGCTTTTCCATCAATTCGGCTACATAGTCCTTGCCGCTGCTGGGGGGCACGTCCCGGCCGTCCAAAAAGCAGTGTACAAATACCTTCTCAAGGCCCATGCGCTTGGCCATGCCCAGCAGGGCATACAAATGGGTGTTGTGGCTGTGTACGCCGCCATCGGACAGCAGCCCCATGAAGTGCAGGGCCTTGCCGTTTGCTTTGGCAGATTCCATGGCCTTTACCAAAGCGGGGTTCTTGTCCATGTCCCCTTCCTGGGCCGACTTGGTGATGCGGGTCAACTCCTGATAGACCACCCGGCCCGCGCCAATGTTGGTGTGGCCTACCTCAGAATTGCCCATCTGGCCGTCGGGCAGGCCCACGTCCATGCCAGAGGCCCCGATTTTCGTTACGGGGTTCTCCTTCAAAATCTTGTCAAGTTCCGGCGTGTTGGCGGCCACAATGGCGTTGCCCTCTTTCCCGGCAATGCCGAAGCCGTCTAAAATCATCAATACTAAAGGTTTTTTCAAGTGAATACCACCTTACTTGGAATTTTGCATAGGGAAATGCTGATTTTCGCATCCTTTTTTCAAGAACGCGGGCTTTTGCGCCACAATGAGATACCGGTGGATCGTGCCCTCTACCCAGCCCATTCCTTCTAAAATGGCCTGGGCCTGTTCCAGCCGGGGCAGGCACCCATCCACGGAAAACCCAGGGAACTCCCACGGGATGACCCGGGCAAACCATACCAGCGCCCCCACATCAAAAAACCGGATAGGCCCCCGGAACTCTTCCCCCCGCAAAAGGGCAAAGCCAGCCTTTTGAAAACGCCTGCCCTGCTGTGGCAGGTTCAGCCCCGGAAAAGGCTTGGACGTGCCGGGCAGCAGCAGCTCCACCAGTTCCCGGTCGTTATCCTCGCCTACCTGCTGGGTAAGGAATATCCCGCCGGGCTTTAAAACCCGGTATAATTCTACTGGGTCAAAGTCCCCGTGGCGGTTGGTGACAACGTCAAACATGCCGTCCGCAAAGGGCAGCGCCGCGGGGTTGCCGGCTTCCCGGAAGTCGATGCCAAGAGGGGAGAGGGCCTGCCTACACAGCGCCACATTGGGCGGATAGCCCTCTGTGCAGCTTGTCAGGCAATGGGGATGGCCCAGCCCCAGCAAAAATTCCCCGCCGCCGGTGTCCATGTCCAGCAAACGGTGTTCCGGCTTCAGGTATTCCCCAATGGCCTCCCGGAAATCCCAGGGCAGGCCGCCCTCTTCCTCATAGTGCCCCCGTATGTGGGAAAAATCCCACCCATGTATGCGGGCGGCCGCCTCTTCTGCTTTCCAAACCTGATAAAAAATCCCGTCCATATGATCCCGCTCCTTTTTTTAGATGATTCATCCTCTAAAAACGGTGCAGGCTGCCTGACGGGCCCTGCGCCCGGCGCGGCTGTCAGGCAAAACCCGCACCGGGCAGTTATCTCGAACGGATACCATAACGCATACCTCGTCCCGTGCCACAGGCGGCAACGTGCCGTTGCATCCACGCCGCCCACGTAATGGGCTATAATTTCAGAAACATTGTACCCGCGCCGCAGGCGCAGGGAAAGTTTTTAAGGGTTCCCAGGGGACTTTTTTCAAAAAATCCCCTGAGCGGGGTTTGGGGTGGAACCCCAATCAGCCTTTCGTAGCCGCTTCAACAATAGCCGCAAAGTCAGCGGGCTTCAGGGAAGCGCCGCCAATAAGCCCGCCGTCTACGTCGGGCTGGGCCAGCAGCTCAGCGGCGTTAGCAGCGTTCATAGAGCCGCCGTACTGGATGGTGATGCCCTCGCCCGCAGCGCAGTCATAGAGCTCTTTGATGGTCTTGCGGATGACAGCGCACACCTCGTTGGCCTGTTCCGCAGTGGCGGTTTTGCCGGTGCCAATGGCCCATACGGGTTCGTAAGCGATGATGACGCGCTTAAGCTCTTCGGCGCTTACGCCGCCCAGGGCGATTTTCGTCTGCATGGCCACCAGTTCGCTGGTAATGCCCTGCTCCCGCTGCTCCAGGGTCTCGCCCACGCACAGGATGACGGTCAGCCCGGCGTCCAGGGCGGCGCGGGTGCGGTCGTGCACGGTCACGTCGGTCTCGCCAAAGTACTGGCGGCGTTCGCTGTGGCCGATGATGACGATATTCACGCCCATAGAGGCCAGCATGTCGGCGGCGATCTCGCCGGTAAAGGCGCCGGACTTGGCCCAGTGGCAGTTCTCCGCGCCAATTTGGATATTGGTGCCCTTGGCGGCCTCCTGGGCGGCCCACAGGTCCACATAGGGGGTGCAGGCCACTACGTCGCAGCCAGCGTCCTTTACCAGCGGCGCGATGGCGGAGATGAGTTCCTTAGCCTCCTCGGGGTTCTTGTTCATTTTCCAGTTGCCAGCGATAACAGCCTTGCGCACAGATTTATTCATGGTAATACATCCTTTCTTTTTTACGATTTGCTCACTTCGTTGCGCTATTGGGGATCAGTCTCACCTGCCGGTTCGGTCGGCGCTGGACGGTCTCCACAGGAGACCAGCGCCCCCAAACCCCACCGGGGGCTCCGCCCCTGGACCCCGCTTAAGGGCCGAGGGCCCTTAAGAATCCCATCTGTTTGCCAATCCCCGTCGGTTTGGATGGGTTGACAAACAGGGCGGAGTCCAGAAACATTTGGTTTCTGGCGGGTTCTTAGGGCAGGTCCCTAAGCCGCCGGGGGTTAAAAGGAGGGCGGAGAAACCCCCGCCCTCCTTAAAGATGCTTATTTCTCGTTCAGGCAGGCGATGCCGGGCAGCTCCTTGCCCTCCAGGAACTCCAGGGAAGCGCCGCCGCCGGTGGAGATGTGGGTCATCTTCTCGGCAAAGCCCAGCTTCTCCACAGCCGCCGCAGAGTCGCCGCCGCCGATGATGGAGATAGCGCCGCTTTCAGCCACAGCCTTGGCCACGCCGATGGTGCCGGCCGCAAAGTTCTCCCACTCGGAAACGCCCATGGGGCCGTTCCATACCACGGTGCCCGCGTCCTTCACTGCTTCCGAGAACAGTTCGATGGTCTTGGGGCCAATGTCCAGGCCCATCCAGCCTTCGGGGATAGCGGTGGAATCCACCACCTGGCTTTCGGTGTCGGGCTCGAAAGCCTTGCCAACCTTGGTGTCGATAGGCAGCAGGAACTTCACGCCGGCCTTTTCGGCTTTCTCCAGGGTGCCCTTGGCCAGGTCGATCTTGTCCTCCTCGCACAGGGAAGTGCCGATATCATAGCCCTGGGCCTTGAAGAAGGTATAGGCCATGCCGCCGCCGATGATCAGGGTGTCCACCTTGCCCAGCAGGTTGTCGATAACGCCGATCTTGTCGGAGACCTTGGCCCCGCCCAGGATGGCCACAAAGGGGCGCTTGGGCTCGGTCAAGGCGCCGCCCATCACGGTAATCTCCTTCTGGATCAGGTAGCCGCACACGGCGGGCAGGTAATGGGAAACGCCCTCGGTAGAGGCATGGGCCCGGTGGGCGGTGCCGAACGCGTCGTTTACATAAATTTCAGCCATAGAGGCCAACTCCTTGGCAAATTCGGGGTCGTTTTTGGTCTCCTCGGCGTGGAAACGGATATTCTCAATGATCATCACATCGCCGTCCTGCAGGGCGGCGGCCTTGGCCTTTGCGTCGGGGCCAATCACGTCCTTGGCCATGACAACCTCTTTGCCCAGCAGCTTGCCCAGCTCGGCGGCCACGGGGGCCAGGGAGAACTTCTGCACGTCGCCCTTGGCTGCCTCCAGGGCCTTGGCGGTGGCCTCGGCTTGCTCGGCCTCGGGCATGGCGTCGATCTTCTTCTTCTCTTTCTTGTCCAGCTTCACGGTCTCGTTGAAAATGTTGTGGGGGCGGCCCATATGGGAGCAAAGGATAACCCTTGCGCCGTGGTCGGCCAGATACTTCACGGTGGGCAGCGCGCCCACGATACGCTTGGTGTCGGTGATGGCGCCGTCTTTCATGGGCACGTTGAAGTCGCAGCGCACCAGCACCCGCTTGCCGCTGACGTCGATGTCCTCGACGGTTTTCTTGTTGAGATAGTTCATGTTCAGTACACTCCTTTATATTTGGAAATGGTGGATGGGTATGCACAAATCACCACATAAAATTATAGTACACAGCGCGGCTCTTTTCAAGCCAAAATTTAGGAAACCCGCCACATTTTTGAATATTTTTTTCCATGTGGCACAACCGGTAGCGTTTTTTTACCCCTGCCCCAGCCCCGCCACAAAAGCCTCCAGCACCCGTGCCCGCTCCCGGCTGGTCTCATAGCAGGGCAGGCAAAACCGTTTGCACTGCTCCTGCAAAAGCCGGCTGTGCGCCACAATCTCCTCGCACCGGGCCCGTCTTTTTTCCTCTGTGTCAAAAAAGGTGTAGTCGTTGGGCGTATCATACTGCTTCAGCGTCTGAAGCCGCTCTTCCACGGTCACCTCCGCTGTAACGAAATAATAGGCGGCGCACTTTGCCGGGTCGATATACTGGACGTAATCCTCCGGCAGCAGCCGGTACATGTCGATGACCATGCCATAGTCCAGCTCGTCATATTCGCCGCTGTCCATCATGGCCCGCAAAAAGGGGGCCAGCTTCCGGCTTACGGCCCGCATACTGCCCTCCGGGGTGGGCTTAACATAGGAACCCACCCCTGTCTCCGGGAAGCATGCCTCGAATCCCGATACGATGGAATCCATGCTGATGTGCTGATACCCGTACCGTTTGGCAATCATCCGGGAAACCGTGCTTTTCCCAGCCCGGGGCACACCAGAGATGATGATATGCTTTGTCATAGGCGCTCCTTTCACGAAAGCAAGATAGGCAAGGTAAGGTAAACCGGCAAGCATAAAGGGTTTCCAAAGGGACAGGTCCCTTTGGCCGGGTCCAGGGATGAAAACCCTGGTGGGGGTTTGGGGCGAAGCCCTCCAACAAATAGATACTATAGCGGGGTGTGGGGCGCAGCCCCACAGGCCTATTCCGGGGCTTTCATGCTTTCCACCATGCTGATATTTTTCAGCTTCCGGTTCATCACCAGGTTTACCAGCAGGCTGAACAGGAACGTCAACAGGGCGGACCACAGGTAGCTTAAGGGGTATACGCTCCGCCCAAACATCACCATGTCCACCTCGGCCGTGCAGATGACGAACTGGTGCAGTGCCACCCCCAGCCCCAGGCCTGCCAAAGTCCCGATGACTGTCAGCACAGCCGTCTCCCGGTATACATAGGCCGACACTTCCCGGTCATAGAACCCCAGCACCTTGATGGTGGCCAGCTCCTTTTCCCGCTCGGTGATGTTGATATTAGTCAGGTTATACAGCACCACGAAGGCCAGCGCCCCCGCCGATACGATAAGCACGATGACGATCAGGTTCAGGGCTTGTATGGTATTTTCAAAGCTGCGGGAGATCTCCGTGCTGAAGCTGGTCATGGCCACGTCCCGGCATTGCAGCAGGGCTGTGGTCAGGGCGTCCTCCCCTCCCTGGGGGCCGTCCTCTGGCAGCATGCACAGCACGGAATTCATTTTGGCGGGCACGCCGAAAGCTTCTTCATAGGCGGCGGGGGAGAGGTATATATAATGGTATACATAATTTTCACAGATATCCGTTATGGTCAGCACGGCTTGTTCGCCCCCGTGGTTTTCCAGGGTGATGCTGTCGCCTATCTGCAGCCCTTGCCGCTTGGAAAGCTTCTCGGTAATGATCACCGAATCCTCTGTAAACGCTACGGCCTCCCCGTCCGTCCGGTGCCGGAACGTGAAATACGCCCCCATGGCCGGTACGTCGGAGGGGGTGAAGATGGTAAGGCTGTCCTGGGGCTTGCCGTCTTCCGGCAGGACCTTCCCCTCGTCCTGCATCACCGGCAGGAAAGAGGCCACCCGGTCCCCGTCTTCCAGGATGGCCTGCAGGTCCCGGCCCTCCAGGGCGCTCTCGTCCTGCAATCCCACCGTCAACTCATACTGGGTCAGCTGGTCAAACTGTTTGGCCACAATGTCTGAGATGGAATCCTTCACCCCAAAGCCGGTCAACAGCAGGGCCGTGCACCCGGCTATGCCCGTTATGGTCATGAAGAACCGTTTTTTATAGCGGATCAGGTTCCGGGCGGTCACCTTCTGTGTAAACTTCATCCGGCTCCACAAAGGGGTAACGTATTCCAGCAGGATGCGTTTGCCCGCCTTGGGCGCTTTGGGCAGCATCAGCCGCGCCGGGGATTCCCGCAAAGCCCCCCAGCAGGCGTTCAGCGTGGCCGACAGGGTACACAGCACCGCCGCGCCGGAAGCTATGCCGGAATACAGCAGGTTAAAAGGCGTCAACACACGGGGTACGTCGTACATGATGTTGTATGCCCTGATAATGATGGACGGGAACAGCCACGACCCCACCGCCAGGCCCAC
This sequence comes from Oscillospiraceae bacterium, assembly GCA_910574995.1. Classification (GTDB taxonomy): domain Bacteria; phylum Bacillota; class Clostridia; order Oscillospirales; family Acutalibacteraceae; genus Acutalibacter. The sequence continues at coordinate 18,911 of CAJTCS010000005.1, read as the reverse complement.
CGCGCACCCGGCCAGGCTGGCCGCGGCGGCATACAGCAAATACTTCGCCGCAATGTGCCCGTTGGAATACCCCAGGGCTTTCAAAGTGCCGATCTGCTGCCGGTCTTCCTCCACCATGCGGGTCATGGTGGTCAGGGCCACCAGCGCCGCCACCAGGAAAAAGAACACCGGGAATACCGCCGCAATGGCCGCGATCTTGTCCGCGTTGCCCGCGTAGCTGCTGTAGCTGGTGTTGTCATCCCGGTCGAATATATACCACTGGCCCTCTTCGATTTCCCGGATCTGGGCTTGCGCATCCTGTATCTGTTCCCAGGCGTCGGCCAGTTCCTCGTCAGCTTCAGCCTTGCCCTTTTCATATTCGGCCTGGCCCTCCGCCAGCTCTTTCTTGCCCTCTTCCAGCTGTTCCAGGCCCTCCTCATATTGGGCCTGGGCGTCTGCCAATTCGGCCTCCGCCGAGGCAAACTGGTTTTCCGCCTCCCAAATGCCCGCCTGCAAAGCCGCCTGGCTGTTATCCAGCTGGGACTTCTGGGCGTTCAGGGTGTCCTGCTGCTCCAGCAGGGTGGTAAGTTGGGCACTCAGCTGCCGCTGGTTCTTGTCCAGTTCCGCCCGGCTGTCCTGGGCTTTCGCCAGGCCTTGCTGATATTCCGTTTTCCCGGCTTCCAAGGCCAGCCGGGCCCCGGCGGTATCCGTGCCCTGGGCGGCCAAGGCCTGCAGCCCCGCCTGCAGGGGCGCGAACTGTTGCCCCGCTTCCGGGGAGGCCTGGGCGATCTGCCCAATCAGCGCCAGCGCCCCCGCGTCCGAGGTGTCCTCTACAGGCAGGCCCAGCTGCTGGGCCGCCTGCCACAGCATGGCCTTGCCGTTTTCCAGCGCGGCCAGGCTGGCTTCCTGTGCGTCCAGCTGGGCCTTTGCTTGGGCCAACTCCTGGTCGGCGGCGTCTAGCTGCTTGCGCCCGTCCGTAATCTGTTTCTGGGCGTCTTCGATCTGCTTCCGGCCTGCGTCCAGCTGGGCCTGGTAGGTGTTGACCTGCCCATAGCCATTGTCGATCTGTTGCCGGGCAGAGGCGGTCTCCGCTTCGAAAGAGGCCCGCCCGTCTGCCAGTTCTGCCCGCCCTTCCGCTATCTGCTGTTTGGCGTCCGCCAGCTTCTTCTCGTTCTCTTCAATCTCCTTGCGCCCGTCCTCCAGCTTTTGCCGGGCCTCGGCCAGCTCTTGTTCCGCTTCGGCCTTGCCGTCCTCATATTCCCCCTTGGCGTCGTCCAGCTCGGCCTGGGCTTCCCCCACGATCTCTTCATACCGGGCCTGGGCCCGTTCTTCGCCCAGGTCTTCCAGCCGGGCCCCCGCTTCGTCCCGCAGCCTTTCGTATGCCCCGCCATAAGAAGGCAGTTCCTCAGCCCCCTCCAGGGTCAGGTACAGCCCGGTATAATAGTCTATGTCAAACGATTCCGGCACCGTCACCGCCAGCAGGCGCACCACGCCGCTTCCTGCGGTGGTATGCTCTTGCTCCATGGAGAAATAGGAAGAGGTTTTGGCTGTACCCACCACGGTAAAGGTCTCCGGCACGCCGTCGCCCAGGTCCTGGCCGGCTTCCAGCGCCAGCTTCTCGCCAACCCACTCCCGGCCCGCCCCCAAGGACTTATTCAGCAGGACGGCGCATTCCCCGGGTTTTTCCGGCAGCCTGCCCGAAAGCAGGACCGGGGCGTTCAGGTTGGGGTCCCCTTCCTCTGGCAGCGTGAGCATCCGGGTGGTCAGGGCGTCCCCCTCCTCTGACACCAGCACCAGGTCCATATCCCGTACGGGCATCACGGCTTCCACGCCGGGCATGCCCCGCACCCGCTCTGCGTCCTCCTGGGTCAGCCCCAGGGTGGATACGGCCCGCAGGTCGTACATATCGGTGCTGTCATAATAATCCTCCGCGGAAAGGCGCATGTCGTCTGGGGAGGAAAGCAGCCCGGCCAGGAAACCCACGCCCAGGGCCACAATGGCAAAAATGGCCAAAAACCGGGAAAGGGTACTGCGTACGGTGCGCGCCACGGATTTGATGTATGCCTTTTTCATCTGTCCCCGCGCCCCCTTACCATTCGATCTCCTCCACCGGCACAGGGGTGGGGTTTACTTGGTTCGAGATGGCTTTCCCGCTTTTGATGCGTATCACCCGGTCGGCCATGGCTGTCAGGGCCCCATTGTGGGTGATGATCAGCACCGTGCGGCCGGTGCGGCGGCAGGTGTCCTGCAAAAGCCCCAGCACCGCCTTGCCCGTGTTGTAATCCAGCGCGCCGGTGGGCTCGTCGCACAGCAATAGCTTGGGGTTTTTGGCCAGCGCCCGGGCAATGGCCACCCGCTGCTGCTCGCCCCCGGAAAGCTGCGCCGGGAAGTTCCGCATACGGTCCCCCAGGCCCACGTCCCGCAGGGTTTGGGCCGCGTCCAGGGGGTCTTTACAGATCTCGCTGGCCAGTTCCACGTTCTCCAGGGCCGTCAGGTTCTGCACCAGGTTATAAAACTGGAACACGAACCCCACGTCGTGCCTGCGGTAGGCGGTCAGCCTTTTCGCGTCATAGCCGCTTATGTCGTTGCCGTCCAGGGTGATGCGCCCTTCGTCACAGGTGTCCATGCCTCCCAGCATGTTCAATACCGTGGTCTTTCCAGCGCCTGAAGGCCCCACGATGACGCAGAACTCCCCCCGCTCTACAAAAAAGCTGATATGGTCCGCCGCGGCGATGGTATTGCCGCCCATGGTATAAAACTTGCACACGTCCTCAAATTCAATGAAATGGGGCATGCCGCTCTCCTCCTGCTGTTCCTTTTTTGCAAAATGACATACATAAAATATAGACAAGATGTGTGAAGGCAGTTTCACATAAATATGAACAATTCTTTACCAATACGGAAGCCTCCGGGTCCAGGCGCTGGGGGGCGCCCAAGCCGCCGGCCGTCACAGGTACGCCGACCCTGGCAAGCCCTTCTTTGCCTTTGCCCAGTCATAATCCCGCAGTTCGCCCTTACAGGCCAATTCCGGGTAATCCCATTGCCGCAGCACTTCGAAGGCCCCAATGGCCACGGAATTGGCCAGGTTCAGGCTGCGGGCGCCCTCCAGCATGGGGATGCGCACACAGCTTTCTGGATGGCGCGCCAATAGGCTTTCCGGCAGCCCGGCCGACTCTTTCCCAAAAAATAGGTAGCACCCGTCGGGATAGGCTGCGTCCGAATGGCGGTTTTGGGCCTTTGTAGAGAAAAAGAAAAAATTGCCAGTGTTTTTTGCGAAAAAACCGTCCAGACTATCGTAATAAGAGACAGTCAGATATGGCCAATAGTCCAGGCCGGCATGCCGCAGCTTCCTGTCGTCCAGCTGGAAGCCCATGGGCCCTACCAGGTGCAGCTGCGCGCCGGTAACGGCGCAGGTGCGGGCGATGTTCCCGGTGTTTTGCGGGATCTCCGGTTCTACCAATACGATATGTAAGGATGCCATAACGCGGCGCCGCCTTTCTGCTTTTTTCAACAATTTTTTGCGGGGATTCCCGTTTGGAGCAAGCCGTGGCTTTGCCCTTTGTGTCTGCCAGCCCCCGCCGGCCGGGACAGGCTGGCAAGCGGCTGGGGCCCCTTTTGGCGGATGCTCTTAAACCATAGGCGCGGGGGAAAGGATTCCCGCGAATAATAGGGAGGAGGCAAGGGCATGATAAGCTTGAAGGCAGCGTTGCGGCTGCTGAGGTGGATCATCATATTATGGAGGTTTGATGCTATGTACAAGCAGACGATGAACGTGGCAAAAGGGATAGGCATGGGCTTGCTGGCAGGCACGGCGGTGGCGGCCATCAGCGCCAAGGCCATGGGCGGTTCCCACCGGAAAGCCGCCCACATGAAGAAAAGCGCCGGGAAAGCCATCCATACCGTGGGGAACCTGATCGGCGACGTGGAAAAGATGCTGCGCTGACGCGCGGCGGCATGGCGGGGAAAACAAAAACGGGGGCCCTTGCGGGCCCCCTTCCGGGCTTGTGCAGGACGCCCTGCGGGCCCGCTTCGTACATAGAAAGCTGGGGGCTACAGCTCCCAGTCCGGGCCCAAGGCTTCCGCTTCCGTTTCCGGCGGTTCCGCATCGGGCCTTTGGTACAGGATCCCATTGAAATATTGGTCGTCCCGCCATTCGCCGTCGAAAACGATGCCGCCGCTGCGGTCGAATTCCGTGCCGTGGCCATGGCGTTTGCCGTCTTTCCAGCTGCCATAATACAGCAGGTTCCCCTCTGGGTCAAAGGCCGAAGCCAAGCCCGTGTTTTCCCCCTGGTCCCATTTGCTTACCAGCACCGACCCGTCCACGGCGCTGATGCTTACCCCAGCCCCGTGCTTTTTCCCGTTTTCAATGCGCCCGCCAAACCGCAGGCTGCCCCCCTTGTCGAACAGGGAGACCACCTTGCCGGGCCGCCCGTCTGTCCACCGGGACACGTGCAGGGCATGGTCGCCCTCCCGGAAGGACGCGCCCAGGCCGTCCTTTTTCCCTTCCTGCCAGAAGCCCGCGTAACTCAGGTCGCCGCTTTTGTAATAGTGGCTGCCAAAGCCCTGGCGTTTCCCATCTTGGTAATCCCCTTCATAAGCGGTCAGCCCATTTTCCTGTACAGACCGCCCGCGGCCCGTGTGCTGGGGCCCGGGGCCATCTTCCGGCGTAATCCGTATGGCGGCGGGAGGCGGGGAGACCCGGATTTGCGGGGGCTCTTGGGCCGGGCCCGGCTGCGGTGGGGGTTCCTCTTCCGGCTGCCCGCGCCCTTCGGTGTGCCGGGGCGTGGGGGATGGCTGGCCCATATCCCCAGCGTGGCTGCCTTCAGGCGGCTCTGCAGCCCGCCGGGCCGCCTCTAGGACGTCGTCCTGTTCCGCCGGGGGCAGGGCTTCCGGCGCAGGGGCCTGTCCTGGCAGGCCTTCCCCTGCGGCCCCGGGGGCTGGACGGCCCTTGGCAGTCCACCCAAAGGCCCGCCGGGCCGCGCGCAAAATCAACCCTTCGTCCCGGGGCGGCGCAGGCGGCGCTTCCTTTGTTGGGGGGGCCTCTTGTTCCTCCTCCAAAGCGGGGGACGCCTGCCCGGCGTCCGCTAGAATCAGCTCCAGGCTCATCCCGCTGTCAGGCTCTTCCTCTTCCCCTGGCGCCTGTGGCGGCAAGGCGGAGGGGGGCTCTTGCCGTTCTTCCTCCGGCGCGTCTATATGGGCATAAGCGTCCAGGCCGGGGAAGGTGACGGGGGGCGGCTCTTTGGCATAGGCGCCCTCCTTCACTTCCCAGGCCGGCATCAGCACCATGGTGCCCCCCTGTATCTCGTCATAGGCTTTCTCCCGTGCTTCCGCCTCCTCCGGCGTGCAATAGCACAGGCAGCCTTCTTCCACCGATACCAGCAGCTGGGGCTCCCCCAGCCGGGCGTTCACCAAGGCTTGCTCTGCCGTACCGGGACGGTAGGGGGTGGGGCGCAGCAAAACCGAACGGTACAGCTGCTTTTCCCCATCCCAGTCAAACCGCTCGACGGCGTCCTCCAGGGGGTCGGGCTTGAACAGCACCCGGGCGGTGCCGGAATCCCAGGGCTCGTAATATTCCGATTTCTGCCAGGCGTGCCCTTTGTCAAAGAACACCCGGCTTACAATCACCCCTTGGAAGTCCCGTATCACCAGGACGTAGCCGCCCTTCTGGTCGTAGGCTTCCTCCAGTGCCAGCCGTTTCCCGTCCGCTACGTTCTTGGCGCATTTCTTCCAGTAAAAGGTCCAGTGGGAAAGCTTTCCCCGCAGGTCCCCGTCAAAGCCCTTCACCACCTCGTGCCGGCCAACCTTCACCGTCTTTTTCCCGCCCTGGAAAAATTTCCGCCGGGCTGCTGCCAGTTCCCCCTGCAGCGTTTCCAGCCCGTCCCGCAGGGGGAAGCACACGCAGTATACCTCCCGTGCCAGCAGGCTGCGCCCCTGGGCCTCTTGCTTCCCAGCTTCCATCCATACCACTCCTCTTCCTCACAAAGATCACTAGTAACGATTATACTACAAAAAAAGACGGAAAAGAAGGGCTTTCCGATGGTTTTTTGAAAAAACCGCTTTTCCCGGGCCGCGCCTTACTTCCGCCCGTCCCAGCAATAGGTGCACAGCCTGCATTTGGGCAGCCCCACAGAGGCCACCATGTCGTCCAGCCTGTGGTACCGCAAAGAGGTGAAATTCAGCTTTTTGCAGATATATTCCAGCATGGCCGCATATTGGGGGGATTCCGGGTCTGCGTAGCGGTCTATATTGCCCGGCGCGCTGCTCCCTTCCAGCTCGCGTATCACCCGCCGGGTAATCAGGTCGTCCTGGGAAGTGGAGCGGGAGAAGTTCAAATATTGGCAGCTGTACAGGGGCGGGGGGCAGGCCGGGCGCACGTGCACCTCCCGCGCGCCGCTTTGGTACAGGAAATCGGTGGTTTCCCGCAGCTGGGTCCCGCGCACGATGGAATCGTCGATTAGCAGCAGGCTGCGGCCCTTAATCAGCTCATGCACCGGAATCAGCTTCATCCGGGCAATCAGGTCCCGCTGGCTTTGCATGGTGGGCATGAAAGAACGGGGCCAGGTGGGCGTATACTTGATGAAGGGCCGGGAAAAGGGGATGCCCGAGGCGTTGGCATAGCCCACGGCGTGGGCCGTGCCGGAATCGGGCACCCCGGCCACGGTGTCAGGCTTGGCGTCGTCGCGTTTTGCCAGCATGGCCCCGCAGCGGTAACGCATCTCCTCCACGCTGATGCCTTCATAAGAGGAAGAGGGGTAGCCATAATATACCCACAGGAAGGTACAGATGCGCATTTCCTTGCCGGGGGCGGCCAGGGTCTGGGCCCCCTCCGGGGTGACCATGGCAATTTCCCCAGGCCCCAGCTCCCGCAGCTGGGTATAGCCCAGGTTCAGATAGGCGAACCCTTCGAAGGATACGCAGCAGGCCCCGTCCTTTATGCCTACCGAGACCGGCGTGCGCCCCAGCCTGTCCCGGGCTGCCAGGATGCCCTTGGGCGTCAGGATCAGCATGGTCATCGAGCCGTCTATGGTCTCCTGGGCATACCGCACCCCTTCGATCAGGTTCTGCTTCTGGTTGATCACGGCGGCCACCAGCTCGGTGGCGTTCACCTCGCCGCCGCTCATCTCCAGGAAGTGGGAATGCCCCGAGGCGAACAGGCTGTCCACAATAGCCCTTGTATTGTTGATCTTCCCCACTGTCACGATGGCGTAGGTGCCATGGTGGGACCGCACGATCAGCGGCTGGGGCTCGTAGTCCGAGATAGAGCCGATGCCCAGCCTGCCCCGCATTTCCGAAACATCCTTGTCGAACTTGGTGCGGAACGGCGAATTCTCAATGTTGTGTATGGCCCGGTCGAATCCCTTTTCCGCGTCGTACACTGCCATGCCGGCCCGGCGGGTGCCCAGGTGCGAATGGTAGTCTGTCCCGAAAAACAGATCGAACATGCAGTCTTCCTTTGCCGCTACGCCAAAAAATCCACCCATAAGGTCACACGTTCCTTTCTTTCCCAGGCCGCCCGGGCCGCCTGGCTATGCCTTTTGTCTGCTTGCGGCCCCGCCCCAGGCCGCCTTCCCCTTTGATTTTACCACATTTCCCCCAGAACTACAATTTCCTTTTCCAAAAAACCCCCGCCCCAGGCCCCAAATCCGCCTTTTTTATAGGGTTGCACAGAAAAGGCCCTTTGACGGAGGGGGAATGGGTGCAAAACATAAAAAATGCAGGAAACCTAAAAACGGCTTGCATTTTTTGCTGTAATATATTACACTGTTTAAAGTTTAGCCTTTAAAAATGAAGACTGTGTAATCTTGCCATTCAAAAACATGCAAAAATAAATTTTTAGAACTAGGAGATGTTCCCCATGAAACTGGCAGCGATGGACAACGCCCAGCTGCGGCGGGTAAACCGGGAGGCCGCCGGGCAGTATGAAGATTTCAAGTCCTTGGGCATGAGCCTGAATATGGCCCGGGGCGTTCCCAGCGCCAGGCAGCTGGACCTGGCTTTGGGCGTGCTGGAGGCCCTGCATGCCCGCAGCGAGTTCGCCAATTCCAACGGCGACGATTGCCGTAATTACGGCGTCTGGAACGGCCTGCCGGAGATGCGGGCCATTTTCAGCGACATGCTGGGCGTGCCTGCCGGGCAGATTGTCCTGGGCAACAATTCCAGCCTGCAAATGATGTTCGACGCGGTTTGCCAGGGCTATGTGAAGGGGTTTGGCGGGTATGAGCCCTGGGGCAGGCAGGGCAGGGTGAAGTTCCTCTGCCCCTCCCCAGGGTACGACCGGCATTTTGCCGTGACCGAATATTTCGGTATAGAGATGATCCCCGTGCCCATGCTGAAAACCGGCCCGGACATGGACATCATCGAGCGCCTGGTAAAGGACGACGCCAGCATAAAGGGCTGCTGGTGCGTGCCCAAATACTCCAATCCCACCGGCGTCACCTATTCCGACGAAACCGTGCGGCGCTTTGCGGCCCTGCGGCCCGCGGCCAAGGATTTCCGCATCATGTGGGACAACGCCTACTGCGTCCACGACCTGACCGATACCCCCGACCGGCTGCTGAACCTGTATGAGGAATGCGTGGGGCAGGGTACGGAGGACCAGGTGCTGCACTTTGCCTCCACCTCCAAGATCTCCTTCCCTGGGGCGGGGGTGGCCGCCCTGGCCTCCAGCCCGAAAAATATTGCCGAGTTCCAGAAGCGTATCACCACCCAGACCATCGGGCCGGATAAGCTGAACCAGCTGCGGCACATTTTGTTTTTGCACGATATCAACGGCGTGCACACCCTGATGAAGGGCCACCGGGAGATTCTGGCCCCCAAGTTCCGCATTGTGCGGGAGACCCTCCAGCAGGAGCTGGGGGACATGGGCATTGCCCGGTGGAGCGACCCCCATGGCGGCTACTTCGTCAACCTGGACGTGATGAACGGCTGCGCCAAGCGGGTGGTAGAGCTGTGCAAAGAGGGGGGCGTCGCCCTCACGGGCGCGGGCGCCACCTTCCCCTACGGCGCGGACCCCAACGACAGCAACATCCGCATCGCCCCTTCCTTCCCCCCAGAGGAGGAGCTTTCCCAGGCGATGCACCTGCTGTGCATCTGCGTGAAGCTGGCGGCCTCTGAAAAGCTGCTGGAAGACCGGGCGTGACCGGCGGCGCGGCTTCCCCGGCCGGGCCTGGATTCCTTACCGGTATAGAGCTCCGCAGGCCCATCCCCCGGGGTTCTTACCTCCATGGCCTGGCCCCGGTGCGGCGCCTGGAAAGCGGCGGGCGTCTGCGGTTCGACCGGCCCGTCACCTTCCTGGTGGGGGAGAACGGGGTGGGGAAATCCACGCTGCTGGAAGGCATAGCCGTCTGCTGCGGTTTCAACCCAGAGGGCGGCTCCCGGAATTTCCGCTTTTCCACCCAGGATACCCATTCGCCTCTGGGGGGATACCTGGCCCCGGTCAGGCGGGCTTTCTGTAAGGACGGCTTTTTCCTGCGGGCCGAAAGCTTCTACAACGCCGCCTCTTACCTGGACCGCTTGGGGGAGGACGACCCGGACGCCCTGGCCGGCTACGGCGGCCGCTCCTTGCACAGCATGTCCCACGGGGAAAGCTTCCTGGCCCTTGTGCAGAACCGCTTTGGCAGGGATGGGCTGTACCTTCTGGATGAACCGGAAGCGGCCCTGTCGCCCAGCCGGCTGCTTACCCTGATGGTGGAGATGGACCGGCTGGTCCGCCTGGGCTCGCAGTTGATCCTCTCTACCCATTCCCCCATCCTCATGGCCTTCCCCGGCGCAAGGGTGTACTTGCTGGACAAAGCGGGGATGCGCCCGGTGGATTACCGGGAGACGGAGCATTTCCGCTTGACAAAGGATTTCCTGGACAACCCAGAACAGGTGTTCCATTACCTTTTGGGCGGCGAAACGGTATGAAGCCCCGCCGGCCCTTTCAAAGGCCGCGGGGTTTCAAGGGGCAGAGGCAAAAACGCCGTCACGTAACGCGCTCCCCCTCTTTCCCCGTGTCCTCTGGCAGCAGGGGGGGCAGGGCCCCGGTTTCTTTAAATACCGCGTATAACAGGCAAAAGCCCATCACATAGAACAGCAGCCAAAGGCTGCCGCTTACCAGCGAGAAGTACACCGCCGCCAGCATGGCCAGAGGGTGTACTTTTGCTGTAGAGGCTACCAGCTTGGGTTCTACCACCTGCCGTATGCAGGTAATCAGCAGCCAGCCGACAAACATCCCCAGCGCCCGGGCATACTGGCCAATAAGCACCTGGTAAAGGATGAGGGGCGTGAACACAGCGCCAGGCCCCAGCACAGGCAGCAGGTCTGCCGCCGCTGTGATTAGTCCGATGGTCAAGGGGTAGGGGGCCCCCAGCACAGCCATGATCACACAGGTCTCGCAAAAGGTGATGAAATATAGCAGCAGGTACGACAGCATGTATTTCCGCCCTGTGCCAGAGGAGCTCTCGATGCCGCTTTTCACATGGAAGACCGCCGTGTCGCTGAGGACATGACGGGCCCAGGCCTTCAGCCCCGGGAAGCCCCGGGAAAAGCTTAAGGTGGCGAACACCAGCGTTAAGGCCATGGCCAGCACGGTGGGCAAAGACGTTACCACGCCCAGCAAGGCGCGCAGGAAGGTGAGCACCAGGTCCATGCTGTTCTGCAGCAGCTTCATCAGCTCTTCCTGGTTCCGCCGCAGGAAGTCCATGTCCAGCCCGCCAAGGAATTCCCCAGCCCGGGCAAAAAATGCCTTTACCGGCGGCGTAAATTCCGGGAATCCCCCGGAAGAGGCTTTTACCAGGAAGGATACGGCCTCTCGGACGCCATATACAGCCAGCAGCGTAATCCCGGCCGCCGCGGTCGCCAGCGCCAGGGCGGCCACCGTGGCGGAAGCTGCCGCCCGGTTCCACCGGAACCGGCGCTGTAAAAACCCCACCGCTGGCTGGATGGCCGCGGCTATCAGCAGCCCCAGCAAGAAGGGCAGCGTGTAGAAAAATGTTTTCACCCACAGGATGAATACAACGGTATACACGCAAAAGAACACCAGCAAGGGCTTCAGGCGCTTCAGCTCCCCTTTTTCCAGCATAACGTCCCACCTCCCGTATAGGGTAGAGTATGCCCTGCGGGCAGGAAAAAATGCCCCAAGCCACAGGGCCCGGGGCATTCCATAGTTGCGTGTTTGGTTTGCGTTTGACAAGGCTGCTACCCTTCCCTGCCGGTCAGCAGCCAGTCCACCGAGACGTTCAAGATCTCGGAAAGGGCCAGCAGTTCCACATCGGTGACGAAACGCAGCTGCCCTTCCAGCTTGGATAAACCGGAAGCGTTCATGTCTACGCCGCGTACCTGCAGCTGGGCGAGAAGCTCTTTTTGCTTCATGCCTTGGCTTTTCCTGGCAGACTCTACCCTGGCGCCTACCAGGTTTTTCGAGCCCAAGGGCTGGCTGCGCAATCTCATAGCTATACCCTCTTTCTCAAAAAATGGAGTTGCTACCACTATTATAGTGGGCGGGGGAGGGGAAATCAATCTACTTTAAAGAATAATGGAGGAAAAATTTTCATGTTGTACAGTTTGTTTCCTCCCCTGCCCGTAACTTTTTACAGACTTACATAGAAACGAAAAATCTTCTGTACTTTTCCATAAAAGCTGGTATAATAGCCTTGAAAGCCAGCGCAGGCGCTGGAGCTCTGTTGTGCGGCTGACGGGCCAGCACGTTTGGCAAACGCCCGCCAGCCCAGGAAAGGAAGGCGCTATCCCGCCATGAGCAAAACGTTTTATGATAAAGAATGCAACCTGACCATGTTGACCGATTTCTACGAGCTGACCATGGCAAACGGCTATTTCCAGAACGGCTTCGAGGATACCGTTTGTTACTTCGATATGTTCTTCCGCAAGGTCCCCGACAACGGCGGCTTTGCCATCATGGCCGGGGTCGAGCAGCTGGTGGATTACCTGAAAAACCTCAGCTTCTCCCAGGAGGATATCGACTATCTGGCCGGGAAGCACATCTTCTGCCAAGAGTTTTTAGACTACCTAAAGGGCTTCCGCTTCCAATGCGACGTGTGGGCTGTGCCCGAGGGCACCCCTATCTTCCCCGGCGAGCCCATCGTTACCGTGCGGGGCCCGGCCATCCAGGCCCAGTTTGTAGAGACCATGGTGCTTTTGTGCATCAACCACCAAAGCCTCATCGCCACCAAGACCAACCGCATCGTGCGGGCGGCCCAGGGCCGGGCTGTGATGGAGTTCGGCTCACGCCGGGCCCAAGGCTTCGACGGCGCGGTATACGGGGCCAGGGCCGCTTTTATTGGCGGCTGTGCCGGCACGGCCTGTACGATTAGCGACCAGATGTTCGGCGTGCCTGCCCTGGGCACCATGGCGCACAGCTGGGTGCAGCTGTTCGACAGCGAATATGAGGCATTCAAGGCTTACGCCCAGGCTTATCCCCAGAATTGCGTCCTCCTGGTGGATACCTACAACGTGCTGAAATCCGGCGTGCCCAACGCTATCAAGGTCTTTAACGAGGTGCTGGTCCCCCAGGGCTTCCGCCCGGCGGGCATCCGTATCGACAGCGGCGACATTACCTACCTTTCCCGCAAGGCCCGCAAGCTTCTGGATGACGCCGGCTTTGAGGATTGCCCCATCTGCGCCTCTAACTCCTTGGATGAATATATCATCCGGGATATGCTGATGCAGGGCGCCCGGGTAGATTCCTTTGGCGTGGGCGAGCGCCTGATCACCTCCTCCTCCGAACCCGTCTTCGGCGGTGTGTACAAACTGGTGGCTGTGGAGAACCCGGATGGGTCTGTCACCCCTAAGATCAAGATCAGCGAGAACGTGGCCAAGATCACCACGCCCTGTTTCAAAAATGTATGGCGCCTTTTCGACAAGGAGACCGACAAGGCCATTGCCGACGTGGTTACCCTCCACGACGAGATCATCGACGACACGAAGCCCTATACCATCTTCGACCCCAACCATACCTGGAAACGCAAAACCTTGGACAGCTTCTACGCCGTCTCTTTGATGACCCAGGTCTTCAAGGGCGGCCAGTGCACCTATACCCCCCGGGCCTTGAAGGCCATCAAGGCCTATTGCCTGGCACAGGTGGACACCCTGTGGGAGGAGGTTACCCGTTTTGAGAACCCCCATACCTATTATGTAGACCTGTCCCAGCCCTTGTGGGAGGAAAAGAACCGCCTGCTGTCGGAGAAGTCTTACTGAAGCGCCTTGACAAAAAAACGCGCTTCCGGTACAATTTGGGATATGTGACCAGGCCGGGCAGTTGCGGGCGCGGGGCGAAAGCCCCCGTCTGAGGAAAGTCCGGGCTTCAAGGGGCAAGGATAACGGCTAACGGCCGCCGGGGGCGACCCCAGGGAAAGTGCAACAGAGATATACCGCCGGGGTCTCCCCGGTAAGGGTGGAAAGGCGAGGTAAGAGCTCACCGGCGTGCGGGAGACCGCACGGCCCTGTAAACCCTATCCGAAGCAACACCGTGGAGGGACAGCAGCAAAAGCTGCGGCGCAGCCCCGCGCGTCCCATGGAGGTGGCGTGAGCCTGCCGGCAACGGCAGGCCAAGATAGATGACTGCCTAAGACAGAACCCGGCTTACAGGCCTGGTCGCACAGGAACGCCCGGCCCCCTCTTCAGGGGCCCGGGCGTTTTGCTGTTTCTTTGGGGCTTTGCCCTTTTCCCGTGGAATGTGCGCCGTACAATGACAATTTTTGCCTTTTTCTGGAATCCGTTCATGGTTTTCTTACAGGTTTCTTACAAATCGCCCCATGCCGTTGCCTTTCCCGTTAAAGTGGTGTCTAATGTAAGAAGACAAAAACCCACTTGACTTGCTAGCTAGTAAGGCGCTGGTACTGCTGTCGCTTCGGCAAACACCAGAAAAGCTACCCTGGCGGCGGCCGTCCTGGCGGTTTCCCATAGATTTTATTTTAAGAAGGAGGACGCAGCGTGAAAGTAAAGCTTTCGTACGTTGCCCGGGTGCTCTCCGGCGTGCGGCCAAGGGCTTTGAAAAGCTCTATCGACATCGCCCGGCAGCACTGCGATTGGAGCAGGCCCCGGTTATTTTTGGATATGCTGTGGTGCGCTGCCCGTTATGGGGCCGGCTACCATGATTATGTCATGTTCCATTTTTACGAGCTGGGCAAGGCCCAGCGGGGCACCTATGTCACCCGCCTGAAAAACAAGCGCCTGGTCACCTTGGTGAACGACCCCCGCGCTGCGGATCTTTTTGACAGGAAAACCTTGTTTTACCCTCTGTTCCAGAAGTACTTGGGCCGGGATTTCCAGATCGTATCCCAGACCGACAGGGAAAAGCTGGGCCGGTTCCTGCAAGGCAAGGCCACGGTTTTCGCCAAGCCGGACGTAGGGGAGAGCGGCAAGGGGGTCGAGCGCCTGCGGGTCTCCGATTTTTCCGGCCCAGCAGACCTGCTGTTATACCTGCAGAAAAAACGCCTGGGCGTGGTGGAGGGGGAACTTACCCAGCACCCGGACATGAAGCGCCTATATCCCCACAGCGCCAACACCCTGCGCATCGTCACCTTACTGATAGGCGGGCCTGGGGCCTGGAAAGCCCACTGTGTGTACGCGGTGGTCAAAATGGGGGCCGGGGGCAAGGTGGTGGATAACCTGGAGAACGGCGGGCTGTTCTGCCCCCTGGACAGGCGCACCGGGCGCATTTGCGGCGTAGCCCACCGGGCCGACCTTTCCACCCTTACCCATCATCCGGATACAGGCATAGAATTGGTGGGCTACCAGATCCCCTACGTGCAGGAGGCCATTCAGCTGTGCAAGAAGGCCGCCCTGGTAGAGCCCCGCATGCGCTACTTAGGCTGGGATGTGTGCATCACGCCGCAGGGCCCAGCCATCGTAGAGGGGAACGATTACCCCGGCTACGACTTCTGGCAGCAGCCAGAGCATACCCCCGACCGGATCGGCCTTTGGCCCACCTACCAGCAGCTGCTGCCAGAGTTATAAAAGCAGAAAAGGCGGTTGGCCTTGCCTTCCCCCGGGGGTACTATGGTAAACGCACGTGGAAATCGGTATCTGCCGATTTCCACGCTGGGCGGCTTTGCCGCCCGGTTCAAAAGCAGTATACCTCTTTTGAACCGCGTTAACTATAACAGATATCCTTTTGCTTATCCGGGTTTTCTCCGGGGTTTTAAAAAGTTACGGGGCCCGAAATGTTGGGCGTAGGCTTCCATGCATAAATAAGGCAAAGAGGGTATGGCCCTGTAAAGGCCGGAGGGGGTGGGATGCTTACTAAAGGGGTATACAGCAGTGGAACAACAACCAAATATAAAAACACCGCTTCCTTTAAAAGCCGAAGCGGTGTTTTTATATGGATTCCAAAAAGCGCGGCCCTTCTGTGCCTGTAACCCTCCATGCGGTTTTTTGTAAGTCCTTTTGCCCTACGGGAATCCCTCCATTCATATCAGCAGAGGAAACCCTGTTTTCAGTTTTGCCACCTTATCTACGAAATCCGCTGAATTATGGCCCGTTCATCTTCTTATAATGTCAGCTATCGGATTATGTAAAAAAATCCGGAAGCTGGCTTTTTTTAATCCATCCGCTTTTTGTTCATGATGTAAAATATCATTACAAAAGGAAGGAGTGGGTCATTTTGAAAGTATACGGATATGTGCGGGTGTCCAGTGCGGAACAGAACGAAGACAGGCAGATGGTCGCAATGGACAACCTGTCTATACCCCGGAAAAACATTTTTATGGACAAGCAGTCTGGCAAAGATTTTGTACGGCCCAATTATGTAAAAATGGTGAAGAAACTGCGCCGGGATGATCTGCTGTACATAAAAAGCATCGACCGCCTGGGGCGCAATTACAAAGAAGTACAGGAGCAATGGCGTATCCTCACCAAAGAAAAAGGGGTCGACATCTGCGTAATTGACATGCCGCTGCTGGACACCCGGACTGCAAAAGACCTGATGGGGGCCTTTATTGCCGACCTGGTGCTGCAAATCCTGTCGTTTGTCGCGGAGAACGAGCGGGCCAATATCCGCCAGCGGCAGGCGGAGGGCATTGCCGCCGCCAAGGCCCGGGGCGTCCGTTTCGGCAGGCCGCCCCGCCCTCTGCCAGAAAATTTTTTGTCCATACGCCAAGCCTGGAAAAAGAAGGAACTCACGCTCCACCAGGCCGCCCAAGCCTGCGGGATGCCGGACACCACTTTCTATGGCATTGTGAGAAGGCAGGAGACGGGGGAGGGCGGCCCGGAAAAATAAAAAGAGCACTTCGGAAACCTACGGATAACCGATGTGCTGCTTTTGTGTCTTGTTTTGAGCCTTACACACTAGATATCGGTTCGTTTGCAAAAAAGATAAGGTCAAACCCGAAAAAATCTTTGCTTCGCAAACCCGTAAATTTGCGTATTCCAGGGGGGGATGGCGCTTGTCTAATCTTACTGTAGACTTGTTTGGAGGCATGGGAAGCCGTCCGGTTCCGGAAGAGGAGATGGAGGAGAAGCTTCGGCGGCGCCTTCATGACCTGGCTGCGGAAATTGTAAGCGGCTTAAACGAGCATGCCCCTGCCAACAGCCAGGAACTGCTGAGCGCGTTTGTTTCAGAGCTTTTCCTCTCTGCTACAAAACAGGCGATCCAGGAAGAGCGCCGGAAAAAGCAGGCAGAGGGCATTGCCAAGGCGAGGGCAAAGGGCGTGAGTTTTGGAAGGAAATCGAAACCCTTGCCTGACAATTTTGAAGAGGCGCGGCAATTATGGCTTAGCCGCGAACTGAAATTGAAAGACGCCGCAAAGCTATGCGGCATGCCGGAAACGACTTTTTACGATGCGGTGAGGCGGATGGGGGATCCTACCAGTATATGCCACCGAAAGCCTTTGCCAGCCAATTTTGAGGAATCCCGCCTGCTGTGGAGAAGCCACAAGCTGAAAATGAAAGAAGCGGCGGAACGCTGCGGTATGGCGGCGTCTACCTTTTATGATGCGGTACGGCGGGTGGAAAGCGCGGAGGTTCGCGATTAAATGAAATGGGGAAGGAGCCCAACATGTTATCTTTACGATTAAAACCTGGTGAATATTTCACCATCGGCAAAGACATCACGGTGCAGGTCTTTCAAGACCGGGGCAACTCCATCGAGGTCGCCATAGACGCGCCGCGGGATTTGCCCATCCTGCGGGGCAAGCTGTTTGAGCAGACGGGGAGCCGCCCGGATGTGCTGCACGATGAAAACTATAAACGCGCGTCGGAACTGCGGCGCAACACAAAACGATAAATTTGATTTCTGCTGATTCCGGAATCAGTTGAAATATACAGTGCTGGGCGGGAAAACTTGGCCAGTTTGACCAATCAGCGCAAACCCCACGATGAACGTGGGTTACATTCCGAAACGCAAAAAATAATTTTAAGGAGAAAAAATTATGCGTATCCAACACAACATCCTGGCGATGAACGCTTATCGCAACTACAACACCAACACCTCCGCTTTGGCGAAGAACCTGGAGAAGCTGTCCTCTGGCTACAAGATCAACCGCGCCGGCGACGACGCCGCCGGCCTGGCTATTTCTGAGAAGATGCGCGCCCAGATCACCGGCCTGAACGCCGCCCAGAAGAACGTTAAGGACGGCATTTCTCTGGTAAAGACCGCTGAAGGCGCCATGCAGGAGATCCAGGACATGCTCAACCGCATGGACTACCTGGCCACCCAGTCCGCCAACGGCACCTATGACAACGAAGTGGACCGCCTGAACCTCCAGAAGGAAGTGGACCAGCTTAAGTCTGAAATCAACCGTATTGCCGACTCCGCCAACTTCAACGGTATCAAGCTGCTGGACGGCACCCAGGGCGCCTCCACTACCACCGCGGGCACTGCTGTTACGCTGACGGCGGATACAGACGCTGTGAACGGCAACGGCGAAGGCCAAAAGGGCGTTTACAGCGTTGATATTTCCAAGTGGTCTGGCAGCGCGGGCTCTGCTGCGGCTAGCTTCTCTATTGTAATTGGCAACGTGACCGTTGCAACGGCCAACGTTTCTGCCAACGGTGTGGCGGCTGGAGCGAAGTTCTCCATTGCTGCCGCGACTGTCTCTATCGGTGGTGTGAAGTTCGAGGTCACAAAGGGCGACGGCAAGATCACTTTGTCCATGAAGAGCGTGCCCACCACCAAGTTCGACGAGAACATGTCCGTTACAGTTAACAAAACAGGCGCAAACGCCACAGAAAACAACGCGGTTTCCGGCGCTGTCAAAGTGGAACAGGCCGCTATTGCCAAGGAAGACTCGAAGTTTGCTTCCGCAACCTTTACCCTGACAGACGAGATGGTAAAGGACGGCAACCAGATTAAGATCGGCAATGACGTCTACACCTTTGCTGTGGGAGCGGACAGCAAGTACAAGGGCGGCAATGTGATCGACCTGAAACATATGAAAGACGGCGACGCTGACTTGGTTAAGGAAGCTGGCCGCGCCCTGTCCAAGGCTGCCGCAAACAACAGCTGGTTCAAGGTGACCACGCAGAACAATGATGGCACCATCCATCTGACCGAAAAGTTCGGCGCTGACGGCAAAGCCCGGCCTTACAAGAACAACATGGTTGGCACTTCCGCCGCTCAGGACGCTGATTGGAATGCCGACGGTGAAGACGCCACCACGTTTGTCACCTGGGGCAAGAACGGCAGCCTGGGCAGCAGCGGCGGCCTGACCCTGCAGATTGGCGACACCAGCGACAGCTACAACCAGCTGTCTGTGGTCATCGGCGATATGCACACCAGCGCGCTGGGCATTGACAGCGTGGACATTAGCAACCCCTCCGGTGCTTCCGCCGCTATCCAGACCATTAAAGACGCTATCAACTATGTTTCCGGCGTGCGCGGCGACCTGGGCGCAACCCAGAACCGTTTGGAGCACACCGCCAACAACCTGAGCGTCATGGCCGAGAACATCCAGGACGCCGAGTCCACCATCCGCGACACCGACGTTGCCGAAGAG
>CAJTCS010000004.1 GCA_910574995.1 Oscillospiraceae bacterium | reverse complement strand
GAAGCAGTTTTGTCAAACCGGCAGGACGGCTAGACTTTTGGCCGGGACTTTGTGCGTCTTAGGCGCTTGCTTTCATGCCCCTGACGTGGTACCATACAGATACAGCGAACTTGGCCAGGGGAGCAAAAAGCGCGGAACTTGTCGAAAAAACAGGCCCGCAGCCTACTTAGGGGGATGTTCTGCATGAGCGTAAAAGACGGTTATTCCTTTGATGAAGCCTATAGGCGCTACCTTTCCTGGTTCCAGGAAAAGGCGGTGTCAAGTGCCGTACCGAAAGACCAGGAAGCGGTCCTAGGCTTTCAACTGTGTCAGGAGGATGTATTTGAGAATGATTCGATACTCTTAAACAGGATGTTCTTTGTCGTGCCGCTGCTGCCCTCAGAGAGCAAGAGCGGGCAATTGGAGCTTTTTACGATTTCCGAGCTGAACCTGCTGCAGAAGGCTGGAGACGACGTGGAGGACATCATGCCTGTGGAATATACAGTCCAGCTATTTTAAAAACAGAGAAAACAAAAAAAGCCCCCGGCCCTCCCAAGTGGGAAAGCCGGGGGCTTCTCCTATCCTGCTACGCCGGGGCTGTTACGTCCCCGCGGCCTGAGATTACTGTTATTCATGGTCCACCTCCGGCAAACCTGCCACGCTGGTTAAAAGGGACAATACCCCGGCCATAAGGGCCGTGCTGCCCACCACCAGCCAGTCCACCTCGCTGACCATAGCCGTGGTGCCGATAGCGGCCACAGCCGCCTGGGCCACCGTTTTCACGGCCCGGACGCCCGCCGCTTTCCACCAATTCTTACGCATACTATTTTCCTCCCTTATGAAAATCTTCCAGATCATGGATCCGGTGGTTGACTACCCGGATTTTTTCCTCCTGCAGCTCCGTGCGTTCCTCCAGCTGGTAGGTGCGCTCGACCAGGTTGTTGTGTGCCTGTACTTTCTTTTCCAGCTGTTCCAGCCTGTATTGGGTCAATCGGGAAGACGCCAGCAACCCGATCAGCGCCACAAGGACAGCGTCGTTCATGATCCCCCCTCCTTTCGCGCAAAAATAAAACGCCCGGCTTGACATTGCCGGAGCGTATGCTATAATAAATATAGAGAGGGCGCTGCCACATGGCGGTCAGCCCAAATGATAGCTAAGAATTAGTTAGCCGTTCGGGTTGCAGCCGAGCGGCTAACACGCTTTTGGGGCTAAGTAAGCCAGCAGCAGAGCCGCCAGCACTAAGCACACTGCGAAACGCAGCAGCTTTTGTCCCATATCGCGCCACCTCCCTCCTTCTTGAAAGTAGGGAAAGTGTACCACCCCCTTTCGGAGGCTGGCTAACCGCTTTGAATTATGCAGCAACGTCCTCTTGCCCGGTATTGTACCGGGCACTTTTTATTATACCAGGCTGTCGGGTTTTGTCAATTCCCGCTGGGTTCTTCCGGCCCGGTATTGGCGGTCGCTTCAGGCCCGGAAAGGGAAATGCCAGAACAGAATAGTTATGAACAACAAAAGAAGTATTTCACCAACCGCAAACAACTGCGGGTATGGGTGGAATTAGAGAAATACCAGCGTTTTGAAGCAGCGGTAAAAGCGCAAGGGAAAAGCATTTACGGCGTTATCAATCAATTTATTGACGATTTTTGTAAGGAGCAGGCCGGGCAATAGCCCGGCTTTTCTCATCCCTCTTTGACCTGGATTTCCACCACCGGAACCAGCCGCGACGGCTCCGCCGCGTCGCCTGTAAACCGTATATCCTGGACGGACGCCCGGGACTCGTAGTCCTCCACCGCCTCCTTCACGCTGGAAACCAGCATCGCCTTTGCCACGGGCAGGGGCTTGTCCAGGTACTCCTGGGACAAGCCGAAATCCCGGTACAGGGGCACGCTGCCCTTGGCTGTTGCCAGGATGATTGCCACGTTGCGCAGCACTTCTTCCGCTGTTGTAGCGGGCCGCAAATCCAAAGTTTCCGCGTCCGCCGCCTCCACCAGGTAACTCATATTCTACTCCCAATTCCGCAGGTATTCCTGCAATTCCAGCGACGCCACGGCGTGGACCACA
Source organism: Oscillospiraceae bacterium (assembly GCA_910574995.1). Classification (GTDB taxonomy): domain Bacteria; phylum Bacillota; class Clostridia; order Oscillospirales; family Acutalibacteraceae; genus Acutalibacter. Next base: position 334,007 of record CAJTCS010000004.1, on the reverse strand, counting down.
TTGCCGTCGGCGTCATAATTTTTATACTGGATCGTGTGCTTTATAAGGTTCCAGCGGTACTTGCCCATGGGCCGTGTGCCCAGCACCAGGGGCAGGGCGGTACCCTCCCGCTCGTAGGCCCACAGCTTTACAAGCTCCCCCATCACGTTGATCCCCAGGGCTTCCGACAGCGTCACCTCAAAGGCGATCTTGTCCGGCTCCACCCCGGTGAACTCCGTGAGGGCGTTCTGCAGGTGCCGCTGGTGCACCGCGTACCGGGCTTCCCCGGACCACTCCACATTGTCGAAGGTCTCCACCTCGTCCTCTTCCACCCGGAAGACCACCTCGCCAAAGCATCCCACCATCGCCACGCGCCCGCCCCCTTAGCCGATTTTCCCCAAAACGAAGCCGTCCCCGTCCAGCACAGGCAGGTACAGCGCCAGCACCTGGTCGTTGATTTTGGGCATCCAGCCTCCCAGGCATGCCCTGTGGGTATGGCTGTCCGCCGTTTCCACGTCAACCTTAGCCCCGGGGTGCTGCAGCACGTACAGCCACCCGGACTGGTCTTTCTCATCCTGGTAAATCACCCGCACCCGGTGGTTCCCTTCGTCCAAACCCATCACCGTGCCTGCCAAAATCAATCGGCCTATGGTTTCCATATCCACACCCCCAAACCGCATAAGGAAAGCCACCCCGCAAAAGGGTGGCCCCCATCTGTTTTTAATCTTCTAACGAGGCTTGCAGGTCGCTCAACAATTCCTGGAGTTTTTCCTTGACTTTTTCCGGGTCTGTCTCTGCGTTGGCTTCTCTCAAGTCCCGGATGAGCATGCGCAAAAACGCGTTGAACTGCTTGTCCGTCTGGCCCATAGTACAGGCCCCCTTTCTATAATTTACTATTATAACGATAGCACAAATGCCGGGGCACGTCAAGGCCTCACACCCCCAGCACTTTCTGTAATTCCACATCCGTGGTGTAGCCGCCCGTACCCAGCGTGTGCACCGCCCGGCTCACCAGGTATTTCCCGTCAAAAGACGCCCAGCCCGCCACCCGCACCGTCTGCCCCGCCAGCAAAAGCGGGTCGCCGGGCAGGGTGAAGGAAGCGGTGCGGGCGAATTTGTTGTGCATCCGCAGGTGGTTTTCCGCCAGGGCCTTGGCCTCACCGGGGCTGGCCGTTTTGGCGGTGATTTCCAGCTGCTTGTGGTTTTTGGCTTCCTCGTCGTAATCCTCCGACTTCGCCGTGCCCTCTACCACTTTCCCCGTGGCCGGGTCCGTATAGCTGACCCGGCAGGAATCGTGCTGTTTGCCATCAGGCCCAGCATGACAGCCGTGTCCTGTACGGAGTAGCCCAACGTGCCCGCAAGGGGGGCCACATATTTGAACGACTCACCCAGCATGGACACGTTGGTGTTGGACTTCGTGGCAGCGGCGGCCAGCACATCCACGAATTCGCCGGTGTCGGCGGCGGTCAGCTTGAAGCCCGTCAGGCTGTCCGTGACGATGTCCGCCACGCCCGCCAGGTCTTCCCCGGAAGCCGCTGCCAGGTCCAGCACGCCGGGCATGCCGGAAAGCATCTGCTGGGCGTCCCAGCCCGCCATCCCCATATAGCCCATGGCCTCGCCGGACTCCAGGGCGGTGAACTTCGTAGTGGCCCCCAGCTCTTTGGCCTGGGCGGTAAGCGCCGCCATTTCAGCGGTGCTGGCCCCGGAAAGGGCCTCCACATTGGACATGGCGGAGCCGAATTCCCCGGCCGCCCGCACCGTGCCTATGTAAGCCTCTCCGATTTGCTTGAGCCCGGCCACAAGGCCCGCCGCGGCCAGGGCGCTTGCCGCCGCGTCAAAGGCGCTGACAGCCGATTCCCCGTATTTTTCCGCCGCCTGGGCGGCTTCCTCCTGCTGCTGGTTCAGTTCTTGGATTTTATCGGCCAGCCGGGCGCTTTCACTGGACAGGTCATTCGTGCTCACCCCGGCCTCGTCCAGCCGTTTGGTGGTGGCGGCAAGCCTGCCCTGCTGGTTTTCCAGGGCGCCCTGGGCGCTGGCCATGCGCTGTTCCAGCTTCAGTTTTTCCTGCTCCAGGCGGGCCGTGCTGCCGGTTTCTTCCTCCATTTGCTGGTTTAAAAGCGCGTGCTGTTTGGTGAGGTTTTGGATTTTCGCCTCGGTACGGCTGATGGCCGCCTGCTGCTTCTGGTAGGCGGCGATATCCCCCTGCACCCGGTTCAGGGCCTGTATCTCATGGCCCAGCCTGGCAAACTGCGCCTGGGCCTGGGTGAAAGCCCCCTTGAAACCGGAGTTCTGCTGGGCGTTTAGCTTGAAAAGCATCTCATATTGCTTGCCGCCGGGCACTCCCCATCACCTCCTGAAACCGTATTTCCGCCCGCCCTGCGCCGCCCGGGCCGCTTCGTACTGCTGTTTTTCCTTTTCGATCACCCGGTTGTTGATCCGGATCCATTCCACCAGCTCCCGCAGGGGCCGGGAGAGCCACTCGAACACGCTGGTGCTTTTGCTGTTCCCGGCCAGGATATAGCACTGCTCCCGCAGCCAGCCGGGCTTGGGGGTCAGGCCTGCCGCAATAAAAAACCCCGGGCTTTCTCTAAAACCTCCTTGTAATCCCGTATGGGCAGGGCCCGCAAAAAGGGCTCGTCCACAATCTTCTTCCCGGCTTTGTCCCGGGCTGTGCAGGCCCGCACGGCCATGCCCGCCAGGAATGTACCGGTAAACTCCGGCGTCACCAGCGTGCGCCCCCGGCGTATCATCCTGTCCTCAATGGCCGCGTAGTCCGCCCCGGTCAGGCCGTCCCAATCGAAAGCCAGGCTTTCCACGGTCTTGCCCTCCCAGGTGAAGGGCTTTCCCAGCTGGTGGGTGTACACGCTTTCCTCCGGCTGGGCGTTGGCTTTCGCTATTTCCTCCTCCGCCTGCAGGGCGTCTTCATCCAGGCCGGCCTGGGTAGTTCCATCCTTAAAATCTTTGGTATTTTCTTTTTGCATAGAGATAGCTCCTTTTAAAAAATACGTAAAAATACGTTTAATGCCCTTGACAATACGTAACAATACGTGTATAATGTGTTTGAGAGGTGAGGGGAATGAAACGTAAAGACATGGACCGGGCGCTGAAAAAGGCTGGATGGCAGATATCTCACGGAGGGAACCATGATAAGGCTGTCCATCCGAATAAGCCTGGAATCACGCTCATACTTCCAAGGCACACGGAAGTGAAAGAAATTCTTGCAAGATCCATCCTAAAGGCCGCTGGGCTGGAATAGCCCAGCCCTTTCGGGCACCCTACTATCAGGAGGTATCGCAATGGCTCAATATGTTTATCCCGCTGTTTTCCATCCAGATGCGGAAGAAGGAGGGTTCTTCGTCTCTTTCCCAGACTTGCCTGGCTGCATGACTGAAGGCAATGATATGGGCGAAGCCTTATTTATGGCCCAAGACGCTATGGAAATGTGGCTGGCCCATGCGGAGGATACAGGCCAGCCCATCCCCGCTCCAGGCCCCGCGCCGCAGGTAGAAGTCCCGGAGTTTGTGAACTTTGTCAGGGCCGATACCTATGCTTGGCGCAAAAAGAATGACAGCCGCGCTGTGAAAAAGACCCTTTCTATCCCAAACTGGCTTAACACCCGTGCCGAAGAGGCTGGCGTCAATTTCTCTCAAATTTTACAAGACGCCCTGAAAGAACGCCTGCACCTCACCTGACAAAGGCCTGCCCCCGGAGTGTTTCCGGGGGCGCCCTTGCTTTCAGCCCTTATTTCCCCAGCGCCTTGCGTACCTTCTCCATGTAGTCCACGCCGTCAATCACGCACTTCATGTTGCGCTTGTCGATCTCCCACAGCTGTTTGCCGTTGCGGTAGGCGGCGTAGTAATACACCACATATTCCCCGGAAGCGTCCGGGTTGGACATGGGCGCTACCGTGCCGCCCTTGATGGCCTTAGGGCGCACCAGCATGGAATACTTGTCCGCCCAGGTGTTTTCCTCGGCCGCCACGGTATCCCAATATTCCTCCACCACACGCAGGTCCAAAGTGTGCTTTTTCGGGCTCATCAGCCGCACGGCGCTGTGGGTGGGGGACAGGAAGTCGATGGTCGTGGTCATGTTGTCCACCATGCCGATAAGCGGCACCTCCATGCTGCCCATCATCCCCGAACCGGAGACATTCACCGTAGGGAAGTTGATATCCGGCAGCTGCACCTTGGCCACGCCCAGGTCTTCATCCTCCCCGTTTTCGTACAGCGCAATCTGCAAATACCCCGCAGGCTGTTCCATATGTTTCCACGCTCCTTCCTCATCCCGCCAGCGCGGCGGACAAATAATCTGTATCGAATTCCAATGTGAACAGGATCTCCTGCATAGGCGTGGGCGGGGCCAGGCAGATGTGGAATTTCACCACGCCCTCGATCAGGTCTGTCAGGGGGTTTTCCGCCGCGCTGTATTCCACCCGGCCCCCCAGCAGCTTCACGCTGGATACCAGGCCGTTCAGCCAAAGGTTGGCGCTGTCCAAAATGTTGTCGATAACCCGGCGGCGCATGGGCCTGTCCAGCCGCGCCCAGTAGGAACGGATGAGCGCGCCGCCCACCCAATCGAACATGCGGGAAACGGGGATAAACTGATCCTTTATATCCGTGTTTGCGGGATAGCAGGCGGTGTAGTTGCCCTTTGCCGTCCAGCCCATGCCCATGAAGTTGATGGCCGTCACCACGCCCCAGCTGCCCGCGATCAGGTTCACCTGCTCCCAGGTCAGGTTGACTTCACTGCCGTCCTCCAGGCAGCAGCCGTCGATCTTCAGACCCTTGTTGCTGGGGGATTCACAGGGGCACCCGCCGTTTTCCGTATCCACCTGGGCCATAAGCCCCGCAAGCTGGGTGGAAAGGTGGAACTGGTACCCGCCCAGCTTCACCTGGGGCCAGCAGACGATCTGGTTTACGTCCACCAGGTTGTTCGTATTCTTGTAGGCGGCCAGCTGGCTGTATTCCGTCACGCCCCCAGCGGAACAGTCCGCGTCGATGAGGGCCTTGGCCCCGAACAGGCCGTTGATGCCCGCGGCCTTTGTGGCCATGACGGCGGCCACTACCGGGTCGTGGGAGAAGCCCGGGGCTAACAGTAGATCGGGGACCTGCCCCGCCGCCGTCATGCAGGCGTCCACCTGGTTCAGCCCCATGATGATATCCGCATTGGTGACGGCGGCGGGGTTCAGCTGGGCGGATTCCACAGTCAGGGAGGTGGCGTCGTAGGCCGTGCCCCCTTCCAAAAACTCCAGGACGCAGCCCTTTTCCTCATCGTAGAAAAGGGTGTAGTCCTCGTCCTCCACCAGTTCTTTGGCCCCCTCGCTCTCGCCGCTGGTGACCTTGAGCCCCTCCCGGAGCGTCTCAAAGGGCAGGACGGCCTGGTAGTTTACTACATGGTGGCTTTCACTGGCGGCGGCCTTTTTCATGTCGCTGTCAGCGGGATCCAGCACGTTGCAGAAAATGGCGGGCTGACAGCCGTACAGCTTAAGATGGCGGTACATGGCTTCGCACAGGGTGTATTTCTTCCAGTCATAGCTAAAGCCCAGCTTTTCCACCGCCTCGTCCCAGCTGGCGCACAGGACGGGGGTGTTGGGTTTGGCGGGCTTTGCCGCCGTATGGACGGGTGCGGTCCCCACGAAATAGGGGACGCCGCTGCCTGCCACCACGGGGATGCTCACCGCCGTGGCCTGTTCCTTTACATGGACGCCTAACCCACCACGTTAGCCGCGAAAATATAGGGGCAGTAGTTTTTAGGGGCCGCCAAAGGCCGGGCGCCCAGGCGCAGTTTGCGCATGTCATGCTCCTGATCCAAGATGAATTTGGGAATACGCCGGCCAGTGTGGTCCGCAAACTCTGTGCTGCCGTAGTCAATCTGGGTGATCTGCCCATACATGAGGTGGCCGCAGCCAGGGGCGGTCACCATAGCGCCGGTGGACGGGAAATAGTTTTGCTCCTGGTCGTTATCGTCCACATAGGTTTCATCGACACTAATCAGATTGAGCTTGTGCCCGCCAAAATTCAAAGTGCCCATGTAGACCACTCCATGATAGGGGCTCAGTTCCTGTTCGATCTGGCCGATAAGAATACCGCTGTTCTTGTCCAACAGGCGCTGAACCTTCTCCAGCTCCAGAATAGCGTCGGCGGCGTCCAGCCCCAGCACCAGGTCGGCGGCAGGCAATCCCCGGCGGGTCAGCAGTTTTGCCATTGCCCGCACATCGCCGAAGAAATCCCCGCCGGCGCCGTTCCATTTGCCGGCAGTGGTAAACGTGTGCTCACTGGCGCTGTCAAAAAACTTGACGTATTTCTTCTCACCCATGGTCTTGCCGTCGATATATTCCTGCATCTCGCAGGCATTGGCAGTCATGACCTGGGCGCACATCCACTCTTCCCGGCGTTCAATGCGCTTATCCATGTCCCCCATATCCTCCTGGAGAAGCTTGGCGGCGCGCTGGGCGGGCTGCATACCAGGGTACAGCGCCTCGCCGAAGCCGCGCTTCTTCAGTTCGTCTGTGGTGAGAGAACGGGATGGGGCGATATAGGCCGGCTGGTACTCATGGATCTCATAGCCCGTGCGGTCCATGGGGATATCCCCGGCACGGGGAGAAACAAACGCCGCCATCTTCCGGTCGCCCTTGCGATACTCCGTCAGCACCTTATCGGCGGCGAAGATGTCCCCGTCGCCGGTGGGGAAGTAGCGGTCGCGGAAAAAGGTCTGCTGGGGTACGATCTCCTCGGCGATAGCCAGCAGAACGTAAATGTCAAAAAAATTTAGTGTAGCCATACTCATCCCAGTCGCCGCCGCCCATCTCACGGGCCGCCTGGTTGTGGGTCTTGAGGCCGTTCTGAATCAGCAGCACTGCCGCCTTTGCCTCCTTGAGCGGATCCAGGCTGCCCTGTACGGGGCCAATCCACCGGGCATTGCACCACGCCGCCCGGCGCAGTGGGTCAGAGAAAAACCCCGGGGCCTTTACGCGCCCCAGGGCTACGGCTTCTGAAAGCCACATTTCATATACCGGCTGGCAGAAGTCCGAAACGTAGGTTAGGCGGATATAGCGGCGTATCTGGTCTTGGCTCTCTCCCACTTGTTCAGCCAGAATGTCCCGTGATTTTTTGCCATTTAACTTGTGTGCCACTGGCACACAAGTTAAATCACTCCGTTTCCCTTGGCGCTTCATAGCATCCAATTTCATCCTGTACGCAAACGCCTTTTCACTGGGCAAAACCCTCTCCCGCTGCAAATTGCTGTCCACCATAATAAGCACGGCTTCATCGTTGTCTAAATCCCGCACAAACACGGGCATGGTATCAAGCCCCGCCAGCTCGCAGGCCCGTTTGCGCCTGTGCCCGGAAACCAGCTCATAGCCGCCTCCTGGCCTGGGCCGCACGATGCCCGGCACCAAAATACCATGCTGGGTCACGCTCTCCGCCATCTCCCGCATCTTTTCATCGTCTGTGACGTGGAAGGGATGGCCCTTAAAAGGGTGCAGGGCGGCTAGTGGGATTTCCTGGAAGGCTTCACCACCAGGCGGGGGCGCGCCAAAGAAATCCTCCAGGCTGGCAAGCTGGATTTTCCCCGCGCTGCCCCTCATGACGCTACCTCCAATGTAAACGCGCTGTAGGCGGCGGAAACCTTGCCTATAGAGTCGTGCAAATATATACTCTTGCCCTCCGCGCTGGTTTCCGCGGCCCGGATGGATTCAGGAATAATGGTGTTGAAGATGCGCAGCTTGTCCCCGTAATTATCCCGCAGCAGGGCTACAATGTCCCGGGAATAAGCGGTGCGCATATTCGCCATAGTGATAAGGATGCCGGAGATTTGCAGGCTGGGATTGAATTTGCGCCGCACCAGCCCGATGGTGGCTAGAAGCTGCTCCAGGCCCTTAATGGACAGATAGTGGGCCAGTATGGGGATAATCACTTCGTCCGCCGCTGTTAAGGCGTTGGCGGTGAGGGTGCCCAAGGACGGGCAGCAGTCCAACAGGATGTAATCGTACTGGCCGCGCACGGCTTCCAGAAGCTCCCGCAAAACCGTTTCCCGGCCCATGACGCCCACCAGGTTCATTTCCACCATAGCAAGGTCGATGTTGGCGGGCAGCAGGTCAACCCCTTCGTCCTGGTGCAGGATGTACCCGGCTGGGTCAAAGGGCTTTTGCTGGACAATCTCACCCAGCACAGTAGAAAGCGTTTTCTCGATCCGGTCTGGCTGGTGGAAGCCAAGGCTGGCGGTAAGCGGTCTCGCCTGCCGGCTCGGTCAGTTCGCACCAGAGCGCCACCGGCGCTCGCTCACCCTTGTGGGTCAACGTCCACCAGCAGGACGCGTTTGCCTTGGCGGGCTAAGCCGATGCCCAGGTTTACTGTGGTGACGGTTTTGCCCACGCCGCCCTTTTGGTTGCAGACGGCAACAATTTTTGTTGTTTTGCACATATTTTTATCCCTCTTTTTGACTGTTGAAAGTTTGTCGTTCATGTAACGCCGCTGTTTTCCACCCCTCTTTTGAGAGCTGTTTTCTGCCCTTTTTTTACTGGAAAAAGAATAAGGACAAACCTGAAAACCCTTGATATCACTGGGTTTTTCGATTTGTCCTTATTATACCGTAAGGGCACACATTTGCTAGCTCACTGGTGAACGGCATCCGCCAGCCCGATGGAACGCTTATGGCACTCTCGCCCAGGCAGGTAGCCGACCTCCTGGGACACAGCACCTCGCAGATCACGGAAATGTACTACGTCAAGAAAGATACGACCCGCCTGCAAAGGATTACAGACGGGTTCAATTTTTAGCGAGAACAAGCCAGAACAGAGGAGATCACCCCGGGTTTTGATGATTTATTGATGATGTGCCAGACGGAAAGGTTAGGAACGGATGGCGCCGGATGCGAAAAAAGAGCAAAATACACGCCATAGGTAGCGACATTGTAGACCGCATCCCACCACCTCAAAACACAAAAAAAGCCCGGAATTCCAAGGAATTCCGGGCCATGTCAGACTTGCCGGAGGCAACGTCTTTGGCAGGGGCAGAAGGGCTTGGCCTCGCCTGCCGGCTCGGTCGGCTGAGAACGATTGCCACTGGCAATCTTCGCCCCTCGGCACGCGGTTTTGGATGGTGGACAAACATTCGCACGCGAATGTTTGAAAAAGCATCAGCGGGCATATAGCAGCCGGTTTTCCGCACGGTTGAGCCGCTTGCATTTCCAGAACATACGCAGGAAATATTTTGATGATATCGAAATTTCTCAGCCCCCGAAAGAGCTTTTTTCTTTGTCTGCCTTTCAAGAAAACGGCCAAATCATTGACATGATAGCACCATACAAATAGCCTATTGTCAAGAGGCAGCATTGCTCAAGATTTTAGCAGCAAAACAAAATCCACGCAGCAGAGGATTTCCCCCTTTTCTGTACAGGCATCTTGAATTTTTTCAGATGGTTTACTTCAATCAAAGCTATCCCACATTGCTATCCGCTAATACTCATCCTTGCCTGTAAGCCGCCGGAAACATTCCTTATAAAGCCCCTCCGTAGTGCGCACGATATCCTCCGGCAGCATGGGCCCGGGCTCTACGCCGTCCAACCCGTGGTCTATAAGCCAATCCCGCACGAACTGCTTGTCAAAGCACTTTGGCGATACGCCTGTCCGGTAGTCCTCCACTGCCCAAAACCGGCTGGAATCCGGCGTACAAATTTCATCGCCCAGGGTGAGAATGCCGTCACGATCATACCCAAACTCAAATTTCGCGTCCACAAGGATGATGCCCTTTTGTAAAGCGTGCGCCGCGCAGGTTTCGTAGAGAGCAAAGCAGATTTTACAGATTTTTTCTGTCTCATCCGGGCCCAGCTCCCGCCGTAGCTTTTCCATTGATATATTTTCATCGTGCCCCGCGCTGTTCTTTGCCGCGGGCGTCAGGACAGGTTCCGGCAGTTTTTCCGCCAGCTGATACTTATTTCCATTATAGCTCCCAGCCGCCTGATACTCCTTCCACAAGCTGCCAAACATATAGCCCCGCACGATGAATTCGTAGGGCAGCATGTCCAGTTTCTTAACCAAGACCGTGCGCTTTTGGTAGGGCTGAGGCAGCCCGGCAGGGTTAGCTGAAAGGATGTGGTTTGGCACAATAGCGCGGGTATAATCAAACCAGAAATTGCTGATCTGCGTAAGTGCCACCCCTTTGTCTTTTATAACGGAGTTCAGGATGACATCGAATGCCGAGATCCTGTCCGTAGCCACGATAGCCAGCCGGTTCTCTCCCACTTCGTAGACTTCTCTTACTTTGCCGGAAATAATTTTTTTCATATGCTCATCCCTTTACGAATACTCATATCGCGGCGGTCCGCTTGATGGCGTACAGGGTGTCCATACAATGCTTGTGGAGCGTGCCGCCGCTCATGCAGTCGAAAATTTTCTCCTCACAGTGGGCGATGAGCCAGTCGGCGTAATAAGCGAAAAGCTCGCCAGACACCCACTTGTAGCGCCCCTCCCGCTGATCGGATTCCGTAATGAGGAAAGGCTTCCTCACAAATACGTTCAGGGCATGAAGCCCGGCATCTGTTGTGTGCGCCTGGTAATTTTCCAATATCTCCCGCCGCAGTTCTTGAGAAATGTAATGCAGGGAGCCAGAGCAGAACACAATGTCAAAAGCACTGTCCAGCCGGAAATCACGCAGGTCAGCCTGGAAGAAATTGATATCAACCCCAACCTTTTCGGCAAGGCGTTCTGCCTTGTCCAACCCCAGGCGCGCCGCGTCAAAAGCGGTGACGCTGTACCCATTGCGGGCAAAAAACACCGCGTTTTTCCCTTCGCCGCAAGCCACATCCAGCAGGCGCAGAGGCTTTATGGGAGGGCAAAGCTTCATTACCTCATAGCACATAGGGGAGGGCTGCACACCCCAATAGTAGCCATTGGCCTTATAGCGTTCTTCATAGTCGGTAATGCGTTTCTGCACGGCGGCGTAGCCCATCAGCTGGTCAATGCTGCAGTGCAGGACATTGGCCAATAGGGGAAGCGTGGAAATGTCCGGCAAGGAGTTGCCATTCTCCCACTTAGAGACAGCCTGGAAAGACACCTTTACTGAGTCTGCCAGTTGCTCCTGGGTCAACCCTTGCTGCTTACGCAGGGTATGTATGTTCCTGCCAACCTGATTGCCCATAACATCCGCTCCTTTCAAGGCCAGTATAGCATAAAAGAGGGAATAAGGGTATAACTTCATTTGCGAATTCAGGGGGCAGGTTCAACTGTGGGTAGAATAGGACGTGTACGGCCGCATTCTCCCATAAATGAGGCTGGTTTTGCACCATCGGATAAAAAGTAGGAGAAGGAGGAGGGGGCGCGGCGTAGCCCCTGCTCGATTTACACCGCCCGGCAACGCCGGCCGTTTCAAGGGCTTGCGGGCTTTCTAGTGCAAAATCACGATAAGGGTTGCTAATGACAATTTGGAGTGAAAGGTGGGGTTGCTATCGCGAAAAACGGCGAGGCTGCGAGGAAGTTCCAGGGGCTGCAAATGAAGTGTGGATGTCCTACAAAAATCCTCCCCTTTGATGGAGGGCAAGCATGAGCGCAAACTATCCTGCGGATAGTTGTGTCCGACGTTGTCGGACGGCACGGTTACCGGGCAGTAGCCCGGACCCACTTTTGTAAGGGCAAGGCACCTGGCTCAAAATTTGCGTTGCAAAACAAAGAAAGGAGATTTTTCGGAAAGACAGAAAACGTAAGAAAAATGTCAGTGGACTTTCCCAGCGAGGTGTGGTATCGTGGTGTGCTGAGAAAGGAGGGCTGACAAATGGCTCAGAAGAAGTTGTTGACTAACGGAAAAGCTCCCCTTTAATACCTTGCAGAACTACTTTCCAAACTTGAAGTCAACAAAGGAATTTATTATTAACAAAAAATATTTAGGCAGTATTAAATTTGAAATTATTTCAAAATGTGAAAATCCAACACCGTCAATTTTTTATGCTGCCTGCCTAAATGTACTTGGCAATGTTGCTGATAGCGTTTCTGCCATTGAAATTGTGTATGAGGGTACAACAACATTTAACGCTAAGCGCATCAATGAGATCTTCAAAAGCGAGAATAGAGCCAAAAGGAACACATCTTCTTGAAAAAGATAGTTGGAAAGAAAAATTCCTGTTGGAAATTGAAGATAAAGCTGTTGCAACAAAGGTGTTTGTCGATGATAACAAGTATCGAATTTGGGGCTTCCACTTCTATAACAAAGTTCAACGCCTGAATGAATTTGCCGCTGATATGGGTAGACTATAAAACTATCTCTGATGGTAATTCTATAAGATGACCATCGTATAGCCACGTTAATATGAAAAATTAAAATAAACAGAACATCAGGAACAATATTATCCAAAAAAATTGTTTAAGATCAGAGTTCCTGCAACGAGTGGAAATGACCGTCAAAACAGCGCAACCCTGTATGCATACAAGGTTTTTGACCTGTCACTTTGCCTTGTGATACTGGTTTGCGTGTCCTATTTTTCTTTTCTCCAAGGAACATAGTAGCCAAACTGTTTGCTGTCATCACAAGTAAGCGGCCAGTTGATTTTCCATTCAAAGTATTCTTCCCTGGTAATCTCCCCGGCGTGTAGCTCCTGCTGGTGCGAGAGCCATTCCCGCATGAAATCATCAACGAGGCCATAGTGGAAGTAGATACCCGCGGGAGGTTGAGCGGGCAAGTTGTCAGTGTCGTGGTAGCGGACGGCGGCATCATCGGAGGTTCCCGTCCTGCCGGGGTTTCAGGGCGTTACATGGTGAGGCCGCTTGCTATATCGCTGGAAGCCCCAACGGTTTCAAAGCCATGCTCTTTTACGTAGGCTTCCAGTCCGTTTCGTGCTCCCATCAGCAGTTCCGTGCTGCCGGTCGATTGTGCGCCAAGCGACAGTATGGCCAAGACCATTTTAAATCCAAGTTATTTTCTCCACACAGAAGCCTTTTATTTTCCAGACAAACTTGACCTAGTAATTACAATTTTAATTGAAGTAATGTGATATATTAAGATGTCGTAGAGGATTATCCAAAAATACAGCCCAAATGCTGACAGAAATGTCAACACAAATTCCCGCTGGCTTCAAGCCAGAAAGGGGACAGATGGTATTCATGCGGCATTAACTCTATTACCCTGTGCACCACCGTGATGAAAATGAGGGAATACAAAAAAGAATAGTGGCTTTATTTTTGGCTTTTCTGCTGGTTGTAGGTTGCGGGGCGGTTACTGCCTACATACAAGAAGTAGGCCCGAATAAAATGGGTAGCCCCATTGTGCGGGTAAATTTGGATGTGTACGACTTTTTCAAAAGTCAGGGGAGGGCGCTTGTCAATGACGCCGCCGACTTCACAGGCATGAACGGGTTCTATCTCTATCGAGGCCGGGGCGGAGGGAACCCAGCAAGAAAAACGACTTGAAAGACCAAATGCTGGTTCTAGCTCCCCTTGGGGGCATTGTCCCGGCGGATATATGGCTGGCCTGCCGTAAGAAGCTGATGAACAACATGAAAATCCAGTCTGCCCGGAAAGCCACTCATACATGGCTGGCGGGAAAAATCAAGTGTGGGAACTGCGGACATGTGCTTATAAGTATCTTCAATCCGTCCGGCAAGCAATATCTTCGCTATACGAAACGGCGGGACAGCAAAAGCTGTCCCGACTAATGGGTCAAACTGTTTTGTAATAGTAACATAAAAATAGAGATTTGCCAAGGTATCTACACCCCTCAAAGCCTGCGCCGCTAAACAAAGAAAAGCACCATCTCATCCCGCCGCTATCAGCACTTTTTTGGGTTGGTACCGCCATAGCTTGAACGCCGTAACGCTCGAAGCCATCAAAGTCAGCATAACGCCGCTGCCATACACCGCCGCAATGGATCCTACCGTGGCAGTGACTGGGTGAGCCAGCGCGCCGCTGAAAAGTAGATTCACGGCCTGCTGGGTGTAAGGTGCGGCAAACACCGCCCCTGTGGTGGAAGCCAATACCGGGAACAGCGATTCCAGCACCAACTGGGAGAGGATTTTTGCCCGGGCCTCGCCCATAGAGAGCAGAACCCCCAGCTCGAAATCCCGGTTTTTCAGGGCGATAAGGAGCAGCAGCACCAGGGTAATCGCGCCGATAACGCTGGACGCAACGAGCATAGCTATGGCAATGCTTGTCAAGCTGCTGATGGTGCCCTGCATGGCCCGGTACTGCAAATCATCGATGGTAAACCGTAGGTCGGCGCTTTCGGGCAGGTCCATTGCCTGCACGTCCTCCACAAAGGCGGCGGCCTGTTCCGGGTCGCGGATGAAGAACCGGGCGCTGTACGCCCCGGCTTCCGGGCCGTTTAGCTGCATGGCGGCGTCCGGGGTCACATAGACCAGGTTTTCGCTGTTAAAGTAAGGTGCGTTGGTGTGGGGCAGGTATTCCCGGACGGCGTAGGTGCCCACCACTTCAACCTCCGTATCCACCCCGCCAAACTGGCTATAGTAGCCCCCCAGGGTGACTGTGTCGCCCACCGCAATGCCGTTTTGCAAGGCCACATCTTCGCTGATAACAGCCGCAAAGCTGTCCCCGCTTTCAAAGCCGCGGCCCCGCAGCATCCCATGCTGGCCGGAAATGAACTCCGCTGCTGTGTCCAGATCCAATGTCCCCTCTATCCGCATCAAGTTAGAGTAGGATGGGAATTTGTCCCCCTGTTCTTCCATCACCACGGGGGAAATGGTGGAAGAGCCTATCGCCATAGAAAAATAGTAAGGGTTGCTGCTTTCCACCTGCGCATGTCTCCGCATGGCATCCAGGCTGCCTTGGGATATGAGGCAGGAGGCCCGGTACATGTCCCCGTCCTGTACAGCGTAATCGTTTACCGTAACCGTTGCGCCTATATTTTCCCGCAGCTCTTTTTCCTCCAGCTTGCAGGCTTCCAACATGGAGAAGGCCGTAAGCACCAGGATTGCCAGCACGAAAAACACGGCAAAGAGCAGCAGGGTGTTCTTTTTATGGTAGACTAAGCTGAAAAACGCGCGTTTTATAAAATTCATATGCTTACCCCTTTCCCGTCAGGATGTGGGCAGGCCGGGCACGGAACACGCTGGCCGCCTGCATACATACAGCCAAAAGCACTGCCCCGGCTGCCGCCAGCAGGTAAGCCGTCAATGACCAGCCTTCCAGCTGCGCCCGAGCCTGGGGATAGACCATGATGCGCTCCCCATCCCGCTCCAACAGGTTATCGGCATAGCTGCCCATCTGCACCTCCAGGGAGGTCTTGTTCTGGGCGGTCTGCGCGTGCATAGCCACATCGTTTTCTCCCTGGCTGTTGGCGGCGCTTTGCTGGTAAACGCCGTTACACAGGTTTTCCACTAAGCTGCTCCCGGCTGTCACGCCTATGCCCAAGCCTATCACGGCAGCTATGAACAAGGGCACAAATGCCTCTATAGCCATCTGGCAGGCAATCTTCCCCTTGTTTTCCCCCATGGAGAGCAGTACGCCGGTCTCCCGCCTGCGGCCTGTCAGCATCAAAATCGTGGTGAGCACCAGCACCAGCAGGATTGCCGCCAGCAGCAACACCGCGATGGCGCCGGACAGATCCCGCACCCGCTCTAAGGGCGCGCCCACCATGCCGTACCACTCCCTGTCCAGCACCAGGTCATACACTGGGTGCTGCTCTAAATATTCCAACGCTTCCATTCCCTCCATATCCGCCAGTTCCTCCGGGATGGGTTCCACAGTAGGCCGCTCAAAGTGGCTGTCCAACACATGGCGGATGGGCAGCTTCCGCGTCGCTTCTTCGACAAACGCGTCTATGTCCTCCGCAGACTGTAGGTAGACTGTCACAAACCTGGACCTGCCAGTAGAAAACGCCGCGTCCCGCTGCACGCCCCGCTCCTGATCCCTTGCAGCCTTGCCGTCCGCCACATAGCACGCCTGGGGGGAGACAAACATCATTTCCTCGGGCCTGCGGCCCCAGCCCTTGCGGTACCCGCTGTCCGGCGCGGAGAATATGCCCAGTATCTTCAGGGATGTCAAGGGCTCCCCCTCCTCCGCGTACACCGAGGCCACCTCCAGGTCATCCCCTACATGCAGGCCATTGCGCTGTGCAAAGGGCTGGGAAACCAGACAGACAGGCTCATACAGCACCGCCGGGGAGAGGTGCTCCCCTTCGATAAGCTGGAACCCATAGACCGTGAATGCCTGGTCTAAGGAAGAATCCGCGCAGGCATAGGCCAATGAAGCATAATCCTCAAAGAAGGCCAGCGCGCCGTTTTCCGCCCACAACTCCTGGTAAACGCCTTCCGCGTGGGGATAATTCAGGTATGTAAAATCAGCAAAATTGTATCCCTCAACCTGGCTGCCGCTTACAAAATCCTCTACGATCTGTTCGTCGATCATAGTCCCCAGCATACGCCCCCCTACGCCGTCGCGGTAAGAGAAGGTGACGCCCTTGAGCGTCACGGCGTTGCCCAAGGCCTTTTGCAGATGGCCGGTCTGGGACTTGGTGGTGCCGTAGAGCGTCAGGCTGCCCACCGCCACGGCAAACAGCGCCGCAAACAGCAGGATAAGCAGCAGGTTCTGCCACCAGCGGTGGCGCAGGCTGTAGAATGCGCGTTTTATATAACTCATTTCATCACCATCCGTCTTGTTTCAGTATATAGTTTTATAATTTTGGTTTGAGCCCTAGGGTTTGTTTAACTGTCTAGCTAATTCCAGCACCATCCTCTGTGTATCTGGTTTCAGATTTTTCAAGCCCTCATGGAGCCGGGTATGTTATGCGTCTTTTATATTTCCACCGTCAAAATATGGGATATAGCTATATACTTCCCTGTGCGCCGTGCTCTTCAAAAAATGGGCAAGCTTCCCGCTCCCGGATGCTGCGGATAAGCTGGTGCAAGCCGCATCTGATATTGATTCCTTCCTTTCTACCGCCTATCGGAAGTACATTTTATACCTCCCCGCACGGACATCTCATTCACGATACATCCCTTTTTGTGCAATCCATCTTGCTTTTTCAGCCTTATTATACAACAAAACAATAAATTTATCAACTTATTTCCCAATATTTATATATAGAAGCATCAAAAACCTGTAGATAGCTTTGCTTTCCTTTTATCTAGGTTTTGGGGAATGGATTCCGGCTGTTTCTTAATTCCTTAGCCATAAGATGCAATCCAATTTTTTGAATATCATACATTGTATCTTCAAATGACACACATCGGCTCCTTGCTGGGCATCTGCAGCGCCTTAAACTCACCCATGCAGGTCCATTTTATGGCTGCATTGCGGGTATTGTATAAGGACAGATATAATAAAGAGGAACAGCTTGTCATAGCAAGCTATTCCTCTCAATTCCACTAATTCAATCTGTTTAGAACTGTCAATCAGCTATTAGCTCGGTACAGGAAAGACACGATCTGCGAACGTGTGCAGTTGGCGTCAGGCGAGAACGTGGTGCCGTCCCCCGTACCGCTGGTAATCTTATTGGCCACGGCCCAGTTCACAGCGCTGCCGTACCAGATGTTAGCGGGCACGTCGGTGAAAGAATTTCCCCCGGTTACAGCAGGCTTACCCGCCGCGTTCCATAGGAACATCACCGCCTGGGAGCGGGTACAAACCGCATCCGGGCTGAATGTAGAGCCATCTCCCGTGCCGCTGGTAATTTTATTGGCAACGGCCCAGTTAACTGCGTTCGCATACCAAGCGTCCTCAGGCACATCTTTAAAAGACTTGCCAGCTTCCGCCCTGGGCTTGCCAGCCGCGTTCCACAGGAACGTGACGATCTGCCCACGTGTGCAGTTGGCGTCAGGCGAGAACGTGGTGCCGTCCCCGGTTCCGCTGGTTATTTTTTTTGCTACAGCCCAGTCTACCGCTTTTTTATACCAAGCGCCATCGGGCACATCCGTAAAGCTGGGGCCAGGAGTGGGAGTAGGTGTAGGAGTTGGCGTAGGTGTCGGAGTGGGAGTAGGTGTCGGAGTGGGGGTTGGTGTAGGTGTTGGCGTAGGTGTTGGCTCCGGCTTCACATCTGGCGTATCAGGGATATCCGCGTTATAGTGGATATTGGCGGAAGTCAAAGGTTCGTTTGACGAGCCTATCTCCATCTCTCCCCACTGCACCTCGCTGCCGCCATAGTACACGTCTGCCAAGGCGGCGCAGTTGATAAAAGCACTGTAGCCAATAGTGTCCACCCACTTGCCAAAAGAGACGCTTTGCAGGTTTTCGCATCCACTAAAGGCATTGCTCTCTATCTCTGTCACCGTGCCGGGTATCTCAATATGAGTTAAACCGGAACAGTTTTTGAACAGGTTGCAGGGGATAGAAGCGATACCCTCCCCGAAAGTGACCTCATGTAGGTTCGGGCAGTTTTCAAACACACCGCCTGAAATGGAATATATCTCATTTAATGTGCTTGGGATATACACTTTCTCCAGCGATGTACAGTTTGCAAAACCGCCATAAGAATCAAATGCAGTCAGGCCCTCCGGCAGCATTGCTTCCACAAGAGAAGTGCATCTATCAAAGGCCCCCCAACCAATCTTTTTCAGGCCTTTTCCAAAGTTAACTGATTGTAAGTTTGAGCAGTTCTCAAACGCCCCATCTCCAATTTCGGTTACTGTATCAGGTATCTCAATATGAGTTAAACCGGAACAGTTTCTGAACAGGTTGCAGGGGATAGAAGCGATACCCTCCCCGAAAGTGACCTCATGTAGGTTCGGGCAGTTTTCAAACACACCGCCTGAAATGGAATATATCTCATTTAATGTGCTTGGGATATACACTTTCTCCAGCGATGTACAGTTTGCAAAACCGCCATAAGAATCAAATGCAGTCAGGCCCTCCGGCAGCATTGCTTCCACAAGAGAAGTGCATCTATCAAAGGCCCCCCAACCAATCTTTTTCAGGCCTTTTCCAAAGTTAACTGATTGTAAGTTTGAGCAGTTCTCAAACGCCCCATCTCCAATTTCGGTTACTGTATCTGGAATGCTAACACACCGGATAGCTCGGCTGTATTCGAATGCCTCACTTCCGATAATAGTCACGGTCTTGCCGTCGATAGTCTCCGGGATATTGAGGATGCTTGCCCCGCCGTGCCAGCCGGTAACGGTAACGGTGCCGTCATCGTTGGGCTCCGTGTCCCAGATCACAATAGGCTGTGTATGGTTATACCCGCCGTAGCCGGTGCTGCTGGCGTCTGTCCGCCGACTGCTATAGTACCTGGATGTAGCTGGCGTAACATATTTTGCGGGACGATATGTACCAGATGTTGTACCCGTATCTTTTCCACGGGTACAGGATGAAACATTGGCCCCATCCTCTATATGCTCATATACCCGGACAGGGCTATTTTTTTCATTAAAAACGGCGAAGTCTTTGCTGTAAGATTTTATCCCCAGAAATTTTGCGTGCACCCTGCCGCCAAGATAGAGATATCCAGATATGGAAATACACTGGGTGGGCGTCCCTGTACTATACTGCTTCATACCCGCATATATCCGGGGACCTGCCCCGAAACTAGCGGTGGCCTCGCCAATGAAGCCGAGATCCAATTTTGCTTCTGCCTGAAGGGTAGCGGAAACTTGCCCCTCTGCGGACAAACAGGAATCTGGGTTGGAAAAATTACTGACCGTGTTGAATTTCCCATTCCGATACTCTACTACAATCGTGAATTTTGACGATAAGGTGTAATTGAGGGACGCTTGGAATTTGTAGTCCAGAGTAATGCCTACGCTGCCAAGCGGCCCCAAGCTGGCGCCGCCGAGGAAAATACTGTGGCTTTCGCCGCTAAGCGCATCCACAGTAGCTGATGCAGACACTTCTAAAGCGCCAGTCATGATAAACGATCGCTGACCTCCAACTTTTTCGGGAGTAACCTTGATATCCTTAATTTTCCCATTCACATTTCCGCTTATGGAGTCCCCTACACGAATGGACTGATTAAATGAAACGGTCCCGTCCTTGTAGCTTACCGACCGCGTTGGGCTGAAAACCGCAGTCCTACCATCGTTGAGCCGCAGTGCTTGCGCTTCGCTGGCCTCAACCGCAATCAGTTCAGGCTGTATCTCCCCAGAAAATTCGCCGCTGACAATGGCACTGTCTGGGGCTCTTTCTGTATCAATATATAAGTCCCCATCCACGCGTTCAACAGACTCTGCGATATACGTGTAGGCCAGATTTTGATAGTAAACAGCAAATGTGTCTCCAACGCTTATCTCCCCGTCATACCCAGTCAGGACAAGCCCACCGTCATAATATTCAACTGGAACGCTTTCTGGTATAACTTGCACGTAATCCGCAAATGTGAAGTCAGCGACATCTTTACTGGATTCCCTGGCATAGATGATTTTCTCCGCACCGTCCAACATAGCATTCAATTCGGTTGAGGTAATTTGTCTGCCCGCATCAAACTGTCCGTTTACCAGAGAAAGCCATCCTTGGTCCAATATTGCTTGGGCATCATCACAGTGCTCGTAGCCCATTGTATCGTTGAAGGAGTAGCCCTCATCTTCTGCCAATTGCACGCCCAGCATGAAATTCAGCGTCTGCACAGCAAATCCGCGGGTCAGTGGTTCCGTGGGGTTAAGGGCGTCTCCGGCTTCAACTTCAATTAAGCCATACTTAGTCGCTGTCATTATATCTGAATAGTATTCAGTCTGTTCAGACACGTCAGGGAAATATAAATCCGGGTATTCTTCTGGGACTACCTCCATACCAAACAGGGTAACCATGTTGTGAAGCCATTGTGCTTTGGTAACATTATCCCCGGTTATGTAGTTTCTCGCAGCCATTGCCGTAGCTGATGATCCAACTTCATCTTCAGGCACAATTTCAGAAGATTCTATGTCCTCTATCCGGCCTTCCACAGTATCCAAATCGTTTTGAGCCGCTTGTGCATCTTCTTTTGCTTGAATTCCGTCCTCAACATGGACAGAAATGCCTGTATCATTTTCTGCGCCTAGTGCCGGAAGACTATAAGTTGGCAGTACACCTATCGTCAAGAGCATCACGAGCATAATACTAAGTGCTTTTTTCACATCCATACCCTCCAATAGTTTTTGATTGTCTTTAGGTCAAAGGCTTACCCAGCACCTCCTTCTAAAATTTATCCCTTCAGGCTGGAAAGTACCGTGGGCTCGTCAGAGCCCACAAACTCATCCGGGCGGTAGGGGGGACGGCCTCCGCCTACAACCTCGCAGAAGGGCCCGTGACACAATGTATCGATGGGACGTTATTTTTAAGATAGGCCCTACTTCCCAAAACACCGTCGCGCATTGTCACATCAAACCTACTGTTCCTTCCCTTGCACAGTAAAATGAATTCCAAGCGGACAAATAGAAAAACCTCGCCGATATTCAGTTTCTATATCTAAAAAAATTATTTATCTGACTTATCTGTGCATCTTTTGATTGTTTGAATTATCTATATTATCCTGCCTATATGAGCTGATGTTATCATTTTGTTATCTCTGTTGATAACAGGAATAGTTACGTTAACTACTCAGCTTTCAGTTTCGCTACATAGTGTACAAACATACCGCATATAATTAATAACTTTATAGTTTCGTGTCATTTTTTTACTACATCAAACCCACATTTCCTGTAAAAACCAACTGTATCATCGTCAGTTTCAGTCGTTAAACATTTGATTTGAAGTTTCTTGTAAATGTGCTGAATAAGTTTTGCCCGATTCCTTGATTACGGCTCAATAAATCTACCGCAATACCTTTGACCTCTGCTGTTCCTTCTTCTTTGCACTTAACGACACATATTCCGAGAATACAATCGTTTTCCGTATAGCCGAATATGTGAACTGACTTGTCACTAAGAAATCCCAAGGTTTTATCGCAGAAATTTTCCCGTATAGGCAAATACATGCTTGCAGAAAAATACTATAAACCTCCTTGGTAGCAAACCTATTTGTAATATTTTTTACATCGGTCACTTATTTATCTCCTCCATATTTTTGATACAGACACAACTACGTATTTACAAAATAATTATTGTAAAATTTCCTGCTTTCAATGGGATATGCCATACTTGCACAAATATCTTAAAAAATATCTGGTGGAAAGGATTTTCCCTGCCACCAGATATTTTTTATCTCAATTGCAAACTACTTGCAACTTACTCCCCCTCGTTGCTGGGACTTGATTGTTAAACAATTTTGATTTAGGAATATGTGCGGGCATTCTTTATGTTTATCTGTTTTTTATATTATAGCATGGCGGCATGGAAAAATCAACAAATCCTTCGGCAAAGCAAGCTGTTTTCATAAGCGTCACTTTTTGTCTAGCGGTGCAGCCCGGTGATCATCTCAACTGTAGCCGGGTCGTAGTGGGAGAAGAACAGGCTCTCGCCCTCGTCCAGCTTCTGGATAGCAGCCATGTCCTCGGTGCTCAAGCTGATGATTCACCATGAAGAAAGATTCTATCACTGTCCCCTACGATGAGGAAAAGTTGGCGGCGCTCCGCCTCTATTTGGGGCAGAAGGGCCAGTCTGTTGAGCAGGAAATGGTCTCTGCTGTGGACACACTCTACGCCAAGGCTGTCCCCGGCAATGTGCGTGAGTTCCTGGATTTACGTTCTGGCATGGAGATGAAGCCTATGGAGCGGCGCAAACGGCCCGGCCCTCCGCGCCGCAAGAGCCTGCACCTGAGTCCGTCACGGAAAGCCGTGATAGCTTTTGAGAACGCAGAAATTCGGTATTGAAATTGAGATGACCGGCATCACAAGGGCCGCAGCCGCCCAGGTGATCGCCGGTCATTTTGGCACCAGCGCCATCCATGTGGGCGGCAGTTACGACACCTATACGGTGCGCGACAATGATAACCGGCAATGGAAAGTGGTCAGTGATGCTTCTATTCGCAGAGAATCCAGGCGCGGTGAATCCCGAAATAGCGCCTACGCCGTAGAGTTTGTGTCTCCTATCTGCAAGTACGAGGACATCGAAACCATTCAAGAATTGATTCGCAAACTGCGCTCCGCTGGGGCCAAGGTCAACGCCTCTTGTGGAATTCATGTTCACATTGACGCCTCACCCCATGACGTGAAAACGCTCCGCAATATTGTTAACATCATGGCGGCGAAAGAAGATTTACTTTACAAGACCCTCAAGGTAAACGTCAACCGGGAGCATTACTGTGCCAAGGCCGACATCCGGTTCCTGGACGAGCTGAACGCAAAGCGCCCCACGTCTATGGATAGAAAGGAAGTGAAATCATGCCTGCGCCAAAGGGAAAGAAAAAGTTCCTACTATGGGCGTATCCAAGTACGCTGGAGCTCGTTAAAAACAACTATCGCAAAGACAAGAGTAAAAGCCAGTCGGAATTTATTGATCGGGCAATCTGCTATTACGTTGGTCACGTCACAGCGGATGAGGATACTTCGTACTTGCCCAATGCGCTCCTCTCTAACATGAAAAGTATCGTTGCTGAGAGCGATAACCGCCAGAGCAAAATGATTTTCAAATTGGCAGTGGAGCTGGCCATGCTCATGAATGTGGTTGCCGCAAGCAATGAGATCGACGAAATATCCCTGGCTCATCTGCGTGGTGAGTGCATCCAGGAAGTCAAACGGCTCAACGGTAATTTCAGCTTTGAGGATGCGGTGGAGTGGCAAAGCTAGTTACGAAGTTTAAGTATTTGAAACCGGGCGCTCGTCATGGGCGTGGTGGTTATGCAAAGTATATTGCTACCCGCGATGGTGTCGAGAAAATAGATGACACCAAAAAGTTTGCTCCCGCCACTTGGAATCAGAAACAGCTCATCAAGATAATTCTGCGTGACTTTCCAGATAGCAGGGAAATGCTGGGGGCACATCTCCTCACATTGGCCGCAGGCAATGCAGTCCTTTGCCGCGCCGAAGCTCTTTGTCAGGTTGGCATAGTTTGTAATGTCAATCAGTCCCGCGCTGAATCCCGCCACGGCAACATTCCGCAGCGCCCGGCTAAAGCAGAGGGGCTTTACAAATTTCAAACGGCATCTTTTTGAGAAGAAATGGCTGCACAACACAATGAACTGCATCACCGTCCCCATGACAGTGGCCAGAGCCGTGCCGAACATCCCCCATTTCATGGGAAAAACAAAGAACCAGTCTCCAAACACATTGAACATTCCGCCAATCACCACTGCCCCCATGACCAAGTTTGGCGCCCCATCGCTGCGCACCATGCAGGTGAGGTAGGGGGACAGAATGAAGAAGGGCATGGTCCATACGATTAGGTCCGTATATTCCTTTACAAAAGGCATTAGGGCCTCATTGGCTCCAAACAGTCGATAAATCGGCTCAGAAAACATCAAAAAAGCGGACCACGCTAACACTGTCAAAAACAGGGACATAGAGAGGGACGCTGTGAAATGGGCGCTGGATTTTTCCATGTTTCCCTCGCCTCGCGCTATGCCTACATATACGCTGCCGCCCACGCCGCAGAGCAGGCCCAGAAAGGAGACAACGCCGAAAATGGGCGTGACGATAGACAAAGCCGCTGCCCCGGCTGGCCCCACGCCCCGGCCTATGGCAATCATGTCCACAAAACTATACACAGAGGTCACAACAGCCGCCGAAAGCGACGGCACCAGATATTGCCTATACAGCGCCTTCACATCAGTTTTCAATAAGTCCATGAAAATCTCCTCTCAAAAAATTATTCAAGCTTTTGCATCTCGGCTTGGGTGGCATAAATCAGCCGCTCGAACAGCTGCAGCAGATTGTCCCGCGACCTGTCAGAAAGGGTTAGGAAAGCCCTTTTCTCGGCGCTGACAATTTTGTCGGCTGTCTTCTCCGCCAGCTTTATCCCGCTTTCTGTAAGGCGTATATGCTTGCTCCTGCGGTCGCCCGCCGTGTGTTCCAACACCACATACCCATCCCGTATCAGGGCCTGCAACGCCGTGTGGATGGACTGCTTGGGCTGCAGCAGCAGGTCTACCAGGTCCTTTTGGGTGCAGTCCGGCCTTTCCCGCAGGGCATACAGCACCCATAGGGTAAGCTCAGGCATATCAAACTTTCTTGCCGCACTGCGGTATATGTCATCGTAGCTCTTGAACATGAGGTTGAACTGGATGATCTGTTTTTGTACGTCAGTTTCCATAGCGCACGCTCCTTTGGTCCGTATACAGACTATACACCATTATAGTCTGTTTCCGTACTTTGTCAAGGGGCGGGAGAATTTTTTCTCATTGTCAATCCTGCGGCAGTATGCTAAAATGGATAAAAAGGTGGCAAGAGAATTTGGCCGGAGGAAAGCAGAAGGGGGGGGATTCCCAATAGATACCAAAGATATCCGCTGTTTCTGGCGGGTTTATGAAGAAGGCAGCATTAACCGCGCGGCAAAGCAGCTGTTTATCTCCCCCCAGGGCTTGAGCCGTGTCATACAAAGGCTGGAGGAAGAGCTGGGAGCGCCGCTGTTCGACCGCACCCAAAAAGGCATGGCCCCTACTGCGTGCGGCACATACCTGTACAAAAACTGCCCGGCGTTTCTCCGAAAATTCGATGAGATCGAGGCGGGCATACGCCGCATACAGGAACAGGACCGGCAGCTCCGCCTGGGGTTCTCCTGCGGGGTACTCAATGTGTTCCCCTTACACAAGCTGGACCTACTCCAAGAGCATTTAGGTGTGCCGATCCGCTGGGACGAGCGGGACCGGGAGGAAATTATCCGGTTGGTGCTAAACGGAGACTGTGACGCGGGATTTATCACCGGGCAGGCGGCCGACCCGGAACTGTGGTCAAAGGAACTTTACCGCGCAACCCTAAACGCCATCGTCTGCCAAGGGCATCCGCTCTATGGCCGGGACTCCCTTTCCATCGGCCAGCTACGGGAGGAACGCTTTATTACGCTGACCGAAAAGTTTGACTGCTGTAACAGTTTTATCCAACGCTGCAGAGATTTTGGCTTTACACCGCAAATTGTGATAAAGACGATGGAGATTCAGCTCATCTACCGCTTTTGCCGGCAGGGGCTGGGAATCGGCATTGATGTGGATATCCACCAGGACGAGGTCAGCCTGTCGGAAATCCGCCGCATCCCCTTGGCCGACGCCCTCCCCTGGAAAGTCAGCCTGCTGATCCGCCGGGACCGCATGGAGGAAAGGACTCTGCAGATGATACAGGAAATGTTTTAAGTATCAACTCTTTGTTGATACCTGCCGCTGTTCTGCTGATTAGACAGCGGCATTTTTTGTGTTATTATATTCGTAGAGACTCTGCGCACGGATAACTTTAGGGGAGAGCATATAGTGAAAAAAAGCGTATTGATTCTGTCTACCGGGCTACGTCAAGGCGGGAACTCCGACTGTCTGGCTCAGGCTTTTGCAAAGGGCGCTGAGGATGCTGGGCATGAGGCAATACTAATCCGCCTGGCGAATAAGCGCCTGGAAGGCTGCCGAGGGTGCCTCGCCTGCCAGAAGTCTGGAAAATGTGTGTTGCAAGATGATGTCAAGGATATCTTGCCAATCATGAAAAACGCCGATGCAGTCGCTTTTGCAACGCCCATCTATTTCTATGGGATGTGCGGGAGCATGAAAAGCCTTTTGGACAGGACATTCCCGCTTTACGGCAGCGACGTGCGTTTCAAGAATGTCTATCTGCTGTCCACCGCAGGAGAGTTGCTGGAAAGCACAGTGCAGGGTGCCGCAAATGGACTATTAGGCTGGACGCGCTGCTTTAAAGGGGTACAGCTAGCCCAGGTGGTATTCGCTGGGGGCGTTTTAGAGAGAGGAGCCGTTCAAGGCCACCAGGCCCTGGCCCAGGCCTACGAAGTAGGAAAAAGAGTATGAACGGTCACCGCACAACCATGCGGAAATCGCTTTCAAAATATTTTTGTTA
Organism: Oscillospiraceae bacterium; assembly: GCA_910574995.1. Lineage (GTDB taxonomy): Bacteria > Bacillota > Clostridia > Oscillospirales > Acutalibacteraceae > Acutalibacter. The sequence continues at coordinate 307,260 of CAJTCS010000004.1, read as the reverse complement.
GGAGGAGCACAGATGGAAATCAAAGCATGGACCTATGAAGAATTCCCGGAATTTACAGAGGAGGTGGAAGGGGCGCAGGTGCTGGAAACCACCGGCGACGAGCCCGGGACCTGTTACCTGCATGACGTGGAATACGCCAACATGGACGGCGTCCCGCTGCATCTACAGATCGTGGCCCCCACCAGCCGCAACCATCCCTACAACGCATTTGGCGGGGAGCAGGCTATGGCACGGCCCTGCTTTGTGTTTGTGCAGGGCTCGGCCTGGATGGAGCAGTACGTCTATATGAACGTGTGCCACATGGCCAGACTGGCCGCCCGGGGCTATGTATGCGCCATCGTGCAGTACCGCCACTCGGGCCAGGCCCCTTTTCCGGCCCAGGCGATAGACACACGCAATGCCATCCGTTTTCTGCGGGTAAATGCTAAAAAGTACGGTATAGACCCTGACCGTATGATCGTTGCGGGAGATTCCTCCGGAGGGCACACGGCTATGTGGGCCGGCCTGCGCCATAACGATGATACGGAAGAGAATCTGTTCCCTGGCGTTTCCGCCGAGGTGAAGGGCATTGTCAATTATTACGGCTCGGTCAGCGTTATGCTGGAGGACGGGAACCCCTCCACCCTGAACCACCATCAGCCTGACAGCCCCGAGGGCATGGAGATGGGGGGCGTGGACCTGCGGAACCGTCCTGACCTGTGCCGCCAGCTTTCCGTGGAAGAGAACATCGACGAAAGCACCCCAGTCGCTCCTACACTTATCTTTCACGGCACCAAGGATCGGATCGTCAACACCAAAGAGAGCGTGCTTCTGTATAACGCCATGAAAGCGGCGGGCAAGGATGTGGCCCTCTATCTTCTGAAGGGGGCCGACCACGGCGGCACGGAATTCTGGACAGAGCAGATTCTGGATATCGTGGACCAGTTTATGCAGCGCTGTTTCGCATAGGAAAAGGAAAGGAGCGTATACCATGAATGCAAAACATCAACCCCTGTTTGACGAAGTCCAAATCGGCAGGCTGACCCTGCCCAACCGTTTCGCCATGGCCCCCATGGGCCCCCTGGGCCTGGGGGACGCGGACGGCGGCTGGAACCAGCGGGGCATCGACTACTACACCGAGCGGGCCAAGGGCGGCACCGGGCTGATTATTACCGGGGTTACCTTTGTAGATAACGAGGTGGAGGAGCATGGTATGCCCAACGTCCCCAGCCCCACCTACAACCCCGTGCAGTTCGTGCGCACCAGCCGGGAGATGACCGAGCGCATCCACGCCTACGGCAGCAAAATCTGGCTGCAAATGTCCGGCGGCTTTGGCCGGGTGACCATCCCCACCAACCTGGGCGAGTACCCGCCGGTGGCGCCGTCGCCCATCATGCATCGCTGGCTTGATAAGGTCTGCCGGGAGCTGACGGTGGAGGAGATACATACCATTGTCAAGCGTTTCGGCGAGGGCGCATATAACGCCAAGCGGGCTGGATTTGACGGAGTGGAAATTCATGCCGTCCACGAGGGGTACCTTATCGACCAGTTTGCTATCTCCTTCTTCAACCATCGTACCGACGAATATGGCGGCCCCCTGGAGAACCGTCTGCGCTTCGCCCGGGAGATTGTGGAGGAGATTCATGAGAAATGCGGCCGGGACTTCGTGGTGGCCCTGCGGTACAGCCCCAAGAGCTTTATCAAGGACTACCGCGTGGGCGCACTGCCCGGTGAGGAGTTTGAGGAGAAGGGCCGTGACCTGGAAGAGGGTGTGGAGGCCGCCAAGCTGCTGGTAGAATATGGCTACGACTGCCTGGATGTGGACGTAGGCAGCTACGATGCTTGGTGGTGGAGCCACCCGCCTATGTACCAGAAAAAGGGGCTGTACATCCCCTACGCCAAGCTGGTAAAGGAAAACGTCTCCGTACCGGTAATTTGCGCCGGACGCATGGACGACCCCAACCTAGCCGTAAAGGCTGTGGAAGATGGCGCATGCGATATAGTCTCTCTGGGCCGCCCCCTGCTGGCCGACCCGGACTACGTGAGCAAGCTGCGGGCCGGTAAAGCGGACTCCATCCGGCCCTGCCTCAGCTGCCAGGAGGGCTGTATGGGCCGCATCCAGGAGTATTCCGCGCTGAACTGCGCCGTGAATCCCGCCTGCTGCCGGGAACGTGCGGCACGGCTGGTTCCCGCCCTCCGGCCGAAGAAGGTGCTGGTCATTGGCGGAGGTCCCGCCGGGTGCGAGGCGGCAAGGGTTCTGGCTCTGCGGGGCCACAAGCCGGTGCTGATAGAGGCCAACGCCCAGCTGGGAGGCAACCTGCTGCCTGGCGGCGCGCCGGAGTTCAAGGAGGACGACCTGGCTTTGGCCCGGTGGTATGCCCACGAGCTGGATGAGTTGGGGGTGGACGTGCGGCTGAACACCCGCGCCGATGAGAAACTTATCGATAATGAAAACGCCGACGCCGTCATCTTCGCCACCGGCTCCCGGCCCAAGACCCTGCCCATGGAGGGCGGTAACATCTATCCCGCCGAGGATATGCTGTTAGACAAGGCGGACCCGGGCAAGGCCACAGTCATTATCGGCGGCGGGCTGGTGGGCTGTGAGACCGCTCTTTGGTTGGCGAAGAAGGGCGTGAAGGTCACCATCGTGGAGGCTCTGGGCAAGCTGCTTGCGGTGAACGGCCCCCTCTGCCATGCAAACAGTGAAATGTTGGAGGCCCTCATCCCCTTCAACGGCATTGAGGTTCGGTGCAATACCACAGTCAAGGCGGTGGAGCAGGGCAAGGCCATTCTCAGCAGCGAGGACGGCGAGTGCGCGGTGGACGCGGATTCCGTCATCCTCTGCGTGGGCTATCGGGCCGAGAAGAGCCTGTACGATGCCTGTAAGAACAGGCTGTCCGAGGTGCGGTTGATTGGCGACGCCAACAATGTGAGCAATATCATGTATGCCATCTGGGACGCTTACGAGGTGGCAAGCACGTTGTAAGATACGAATGGGATGGAAAGCATCCTGTTCAAACAGCTCTTCTGCCTACTCTTTGTTTAGCGGCTCAAAATTTGAGAGAGTGAGAGGCTTAACACAGGACTGTGATTATTGTAGCATCGACGTACCAAAAACCGTTGATTTCTTGAGCTTTGGGGCTGAGAATTACAAATATCATCAATAAATCATCAAAAATTTTGGGGGCGTGTGTTGTGGAAATACAGACGGCTCAACTGTGCGGAAAACTGGCCGTTATATGTCCGTTCATGCTTTTTCCACATCCACTCCAAAACCGCGTGCCGAGGGTTCGAATCCTTCTGCCCCTGCCAAAAGGAGACAAAAGCATTTTAGAGGCTTTTTTCTCTTTTTTTATACTTTAAAATTCTATTGATGAAGCAAAAAGCGTGGGATAACATCATAATCCACGCCTTTTTTGTTCTTTAGTCTATAGGAAACACCTAATAAGTCACAAATAATCATGTTTAGTGGAGGGAAAAAGAGAAATAAATACCACTAATTTGTAGGTTCTACTTGAAAACGCTCAAGCAACCCACTATAATGTAAGAAAGGAAGATTCGCGTGAAGTTGCCCCCGTTGAAATCAAAAATCTTTGGCAAAGCATGCTATGGCTTTCGACGCGACAAGAACAAGAGAGTAGAAACAGTTGAGCAGGAGGCCGAAATCGTGCGGGAGATATTTTGCTTATGCCTGTCAGGAAACAGTTTGTAGAAAATTCAAGAACATTTGCGCAAGTAAGGTATTCCTTCTCCATCTGGTAGAACGGTGTGGAGCCGTGATGTCTTGAAGAAGTTTCTAAACAATTATAAGTACACGTTTGGCATTATTGACCACGCCACATACTTTGCTGTGGAGGAAATGAAATCTAGTCGATGTAGAAATCCCAATCGGAATATTGAGGACGATGAAGAATGGAACGAGCAAGTCAATCTGAGCTACTATGGGCCTACGCGATAACGAGGGATGAGTATGCCAAGAGGCTAAGTGAAAAATCCCTGCTCAAAGCGGAAGACCTGGAGTTTATACGAGACCGTATCTTTGAACTTATCAACCGTGGAGAGGCCAAAATTCACGATTCGAAAGAGAAGCAACAACTTCAAGCAGTTGTAGAAAAGTATTTGTATCCCACAGATGATTATATTTCACTGACAGATATCGCAAAGCGCTTTAACCCAGAGAACCCAAGCTATGTGATCCAAAGCTGGCTGCGCAGCAGGAATACGATCGCGTTTCTGGGCCAGTGGGAAAGAGAAAACAATCCCAACTTTGACGAGTAGGCATTTCAGCAATTACTTGGTGATGTTCGTTCCCCTTCTTATACCTTGACTCCTGCCAGATGGATCGAAAGGGTAAATGCTGTTGGGATTATCTCCAGGCGGGGAAAAAACGGTGGCACTACGGCCCATCCCTTCATAGCTTGTGATTTTGAGATGTGGAATGACGTTGCATTTCGATATAGAATAATTGAAAAATTTCTTTCACATTCTCATTAACAGAAGATTATCCCACTCTCTAACAATTTATCAGCAAAACAATCTTGCTGGAATAAGGAGAAAGTAAAATGAGCAGAAATTTGAATAGATATAAAATCAAAGTGTTCATCAGCTCGAAGTATGATGTTGCGGGCGTTCCTCCCAAATAAAATCCTATCCGGGCAGAACTCAAACGAATCATTGAACAAACTGGACTGGCAGATGTTCATACGTTTGAAAGTGAAGGGGGTTTCTACATTAAGTGCAGGAAATCACTATGCTCTTGCGCTAGAAGATTCTGACGTCTGCATTTTTTTAATTGACAATGCAGATGGAATATCTCCGGGGATTTAGAAATAAATCGAGATAGAGCAAAAGGGAAAATTTCAGCTCTGTACTTTTTTGCTGAAACACAACAAAAACAGGTTTTTCTTGAAAAAAGCCTTCAGGGAGCAGATTGAGCAAAAGGAGACTTGTATACTTTGTAAATGCTATAAAGAGAAGTAGTTGAGAATAGTAAGGGAGGTTGAATATGTCAAGGAATATAAAGGAATATGATTTATTAATTTCTTGCCCTGGAGACATTCAAAACGAAGTTGAATTGGTTGAAAAAGTTGTGGCTGACTTTAATGAAAGATATTCTAGCATACTTGGAATTTCCATCCAAAATACTGGTATAAAAGTTCTTATCCACAATTAGGAGGAAAGCCACAGACCTTGTTAAATGAACAATTTATAAAAAATTGTGACGCTCCTGTTGCGATACTGTGGACACGATTTGGGACACCTACAGACAAATATGGCTCAAGGACGGAAGAAGAGATCGAAATCATGTTGAAAGATAAAAAACAGGTAGAAATCTCTTTTAGTTTTGAAAAAGGGGTTTTGCTGGAATTAGGTGATTTTCCTTCATTAGATACATCTTCTCAAGAACATTTAATTGAAAATTGTTCTCTGGAAACACTATTCGGTATCCCTCATGCAATTCAATATAAGCTATATTCATAGTAGAGGTTCTGATTTTAAAAGTGTAACCGCTGAAAAGATGAATATATTTAATCGCGATGTTTTAGTGATTTATTTACGCCAAGTGCAAACACTTGAGTTTTCTATACAGAAAATGGCGACGGATTTAAGATATATCGATGATAAAATATCAAAGTTGGGTCATCCAGTTCAAAAGCATACACCATACCATGCTAATTCTATAAGCACAGGTGACAATATATATATGATTATGTTTGGGATTGTAATATCGGTTTTCTGTAAATTTATTTATAACTTTATATGCTGAGATTTATTTAATTGGGGCTTTGGAATTGGAATTATCATTGTCATCGGATCGGTTATTGCTATTTTTGTAGATCTTAGTCGTGTTGAAGAAATAAACAAGAAAAATATAGACAAATCGGAAAACCCTTGCGTTGCAACGGGTTGGCGGTTTGTCCTTATTCTTTTTCCACTAAAAACGGCCCTCAAATGGGGCCTGCGGGAGGGGGTGAAAAACCAAGGCCGCACTTAAAGGACAAATTTTTCAGACCACGAAGGAGGTTGAAATGGGAGCCTGGGGCATCACCGTAAGGCAAAGTGACGATGGCCTAGACCTGCTGGACACTATTGTGGCAGAACAATTGAGAAACGTAAATTTTACTGTTTTCAATGTGTCGGAGGCCATTACACTTCTGAACCAAACCATTCAAGAGGAAATCGAGCAATACAAGCAGAAGCCGCCGTCGAAGATCACGGATTTCTATATCAGCGAAACGCTTATGCACGACTTTATCAATGCGGCACTTCTGGTTGCAGAGTGTCTCTACGACTATTATCAGACCGGTGAATTGGTCGTCTATGATTATATCGGTGAGAACTACGATCCGGTTGAGTACCATATCAAAAACTTCATTGTCACAGGAAATGATTTGCCGTCCCTTTTGACAGAGCTGGAAAACGTCCAGAACCCGGAGCATTGGAAATATCAGGGATGGGCGAACGAGAAAATCCTTCAGCAGTGGCTGGCGATATCCAGTCTGTCCAGCAGACCTTAAAAACCAGCTCACTGAACAGAATGTTAAAGTTTCCATTGATGGCGCACATATCAAAACTGGAAAAGTATTGCATTTTGACATTGTAGGATTTTTGAGAGAAAAAAATTGCGCAAAAATAGATGGAAATTCTGACCGTTGGCAAGGTAGGTATTTCATAAAAGGACAAAGAGCAGAAATTGTTTTAGAATCCATTCCGGGATATGGAGATGTTCAAATCCTCTTGCAAAATGGAAAAACTTTGTTTGTGGTACCTTACGAAACCCACCCGGCAGACCGCCCAAGGCAGTGCGTGTTCGGCGGGACATCCAACGTCCTTGACTTCCTGCCCCTTGACCGCTCCGGAAACCGCCGATTCATCCCCATACAAGTATGCCCGGAACAGGCGGAAAAACACATCTTAGAGGATGAAGCCGCTTCCAGAGCCTATCTGAACCAAGTATGGGCGGAAGCGATGGAGATTTACAGGAGCGGCAGATGGAAGCTGACATTCAGCCCGGAAATGGTGCGCCATTTAAAAGAATACTACGCCCCGCAGATAGCTCATACAGACCGCAAGCTGCTGAGTAAGATCGCGGAGAAAAAGCTGGCGCAGGGGCAGAAATTGGGGTAAGCTTGCCGGCTGATGGGAGTTGACAGCCAGGGAAAAAGAGGGTATAATAAAAACAGAAAGAGAGCCTGCCGATAGACGGTTGGCCCAGATCATGTTACTTTACAAAAAAGTAACCGCAACCTTGGCCGGGGCGGTTACTTTTTTGTGCTGTTGATATAAGCGATGAGCAGCATCACGACAATGGAAAGGACCATCATCGTAATGGACAGCGTCTCATAAGCACTCATAAGTATGCCCTCCTTTCCACGAAATCCCCGATGGGTTTCTATGTAATCAGAGGTTCCAGGCCCTCTGGAGAGGGCCAACCGCCTACCGTTTTTGGCAAGCTCCCGCGCATGACTGCGCATCTATATGATAGCAGAAAAAGTGACAGAAAACAAGATTATTTTACCTGCCCCCGTTTTCCATGCGGGGGCTTTTTTGTGAGGTGGTTTGCAGCATGACCGCAAAAGACCGCTACCAAGCAGGCCGCACCGACCTGGTATACTGGCTACGCTCCCGTGGGGAGACGCTGAAGAAATCCGGCAGCGGTGGGAGCGGAAATACCACGACGAACGTGTCACCGTCCGGGGGCATCTCTGGTTCGACCAGTACACCCAGGAGGGCGGCGACGCTGTGAAGTTTTTGCATTATTTCTATGGCTATTCAGAGGAAGATGCGGTGGTGATGCATCTGGATGCCAATTATGCAGGCCAGCCACGCGCGCAGAAAGCTGGCCGTTTTCACAACCCAGTGAGCGCAGCGAACGGCTCCGCGACAAAGATGCAACGCTTGCGTTGCCCCGCCGCAAACAGCAATATGCGGCGGGTTTTTGCATACCTGTGCCAGACTAGGGGCATCGCCCCGGAGGTGGCGTCGGCCTTCGCCCACGCCCATCTTCTATACGAGAGCGCCGACAAGCATAACGCCGTCTTTGTGGGCCGGGACGGGCAGGGCAAGCCCCGGCACATCCACATGCGGGGGACGCTTACTGGCTCCGGGTTCCGGCAGACGCTTGCCGGAAGCGAGAAAGCGCACAGTTTCAATTATGTAGGGCAAGGGCGGCAGCTTTTTGTGTTTGAAGCGCCCATTGACCTTCTGTCCTATATCACGCTCCACCCGGAGGGCTGGCAGGGGAACTCCTATGTGGCTTTGTGCGGGGTAGGCATTTCCCCCATCGAACGCTTTCTGGAGGAAGTGCCGCAGCTGGAGGAAGTCACCCTGTGCCTGGACAACGACCAGGCCGGGCATGACGCGGCGCGGCGCATCGCCAAGCAGCTGCTGGATGAGTGGGAGGTAGAAGTCACGGCCCACTTCCCGGATTATAAGGACTGGAATGAGGAATTGCAGGCCAGCAGGGAGATGGTGCAGACAGGGGGCGGGATTGAGATGGCTGGGCTGGCTATGTAAAGACTCAGTGGCCAGAAGGCTTGCGGCCCAGGGCTTCATGCTCGGAACCCAAGTCGGCACGGATAAGCCTTACCAGCACGATCCCCATGGGGACCAGTGTGAGCCAAATAGACCTCTCTGCCAAGGGGCCGCAAAGGGCTGTCAAGAGGGCCGCGCCCACAAAGAAGCTGGCTACCATCCCCAGGTGGATAAGGCCCCGGCGCAGGGCGGCGCTGTCCCGTTTCCGGACAGCCTTGGCAAACCCCACCCCCACCTGCCGGATATGGTTGGTGCAGAAGGTAGTGGCCATGGGGATGCCCTCTGCCTGGCGGAAGGTGTTGTACTGCATGGATGCTAAAAAGTTGACCGCCACCTGCACAATTTGGTGCGGCACACTCAGCGGGACGAAACCCAGGAGGAACAGAACCGCCGTTTCAAAAAGGATCAGGTATGTATCCCATCGCAGGAAGCCCAGCCTTTTGACAGGGGACGGCAGGATCTCCGATACAAACGCGCCTAAGAGATAGGCGGAGAAGGGGATGAGGTAGTACAGCCCGCCTGCCCAATCGCCTTTGCCAAAGGACATGGCCATGACCAGGACATTAGCCGTCTGGGCGTTGCAGAATACCCCGCCCCGCAGGATGTAGGTGTAAGCCCCCATCATCCCGGCGCTGGCCATTAAAAGGGTATAGACCATTTTCTGTTCGCAGACAAGGTAGCTTTTTTGACCTGAGTCCGTTTTCAAATAAAGCACTTCCCATCTTTTGGAAATGATTTTTCTCAATTCTATCACAAAAACAGAAAAATGCAAGAAAAACATATCATTTTTTGTTTTTGTTCTTCCCACTTCGGCGGACAGAAAAAGAGGATGGCCGGGAAAATTGCCCGGCCATCCTCAAGTTAATTCAAAAAGGGAAATGTTTCACTCCCGCACTGCCTGTATCATAGATTCCAATAGGTTCACCACAAATTGCTGCTTTTCAGTCATCAGCTTCACAATCTATCTTATTGAAAAAATCCACATTATTTCTCAAAAACTGCAAAAACAATTTCTTTTGTCTTGGATTCATATTTTCTATCATACAGTTTACTTCATCGCAAAGAGCCGCATCAACAACAAACAAATTATCACTCAGTAAAGAATCAACACTAACCTCCAAAGCGTTTGCAATCGCCACAACTGTTTGCAAACTTGGTATATCGGTTGCTCTTTCAATTTTACCAATAAAGTCATCCGATACGCCTACTTTATCCGCTAAAACTGCAATTTTCCACCCGCGTTCATTACGTTTTTTCCGGATAGCCGCACCCAATAATGTATAATCCAAGTGTTTACCCTCCCCTACACAAGGTTGGCAACCTAACTATACAAGTCTTTTTCCTTTTTTCAAAATAGCTTATATCAAAAAACTTGACTAAAACTATTTTTTGATGTATATTTTATTGTATACATGAGAAACTACCCGAAAGCTAAACCCCCTCCCGCACCAAAAGCGCAAGAGGGGCACCATAGTCTTACTATCTGTAATTATCTATACACTAATTTATTCCTCGACTTCATTATCAAAGGAATAATCATTTAATTCTTCATAATCAAGAAATTCAGCTAATGTCATATTAAAGGCAATAGCAATTTTGTGTAGCGTGCGGATTTTGGGGTTTACGGATGCACCACACACTAAATTGTGGATGGTAGATTGACGGACTCCACTCATGTCTGCAAGTTTGTTAATCGTAATGCCTCGTTTTTCACACAAAAAGAGTATCCTATTCAAAATAATTTTCGAATAATCAGAGTTCATAAGTGCCCTTCTGCTATCATGGTTAACCTTATTCTTTCTTATAGTGTATCCATGATAGCAGTAAAAAAGCCTCTGATTAACTATACATAGTTAATTTTTTTTAAATTTTTAGCCAAGACAGAATTGAGCTTGTCAGGCGTTGGAGATGTAGATACCCTCATGCGTGAAAAAACTATTAAGGAAAGACGGGGAAAGAAAATGGATAACCTGTATGCAAAGGGTTTTAAGGACAACTTAAAGAAAACGCTCCGCAACGTTAGGCTGGCCTGTGGCTTCAGCCAAGATGAGGTGGCCAGGGTTTTACAGGTAAACCGCGCCACCTATACCTACTATGAAAATGGCAAGACCACCCCAGACGTGCAGGCCCTCCGCATATTGGCAGAATTTTACGGCATCTCCGCCGTTGTGTTCATGTTCCCGGAAAAATATGCTGGCATGGACGTGTGCCGCCTCAAAAGCAAGGTACAGAGACACCCTTTGCCAGACCCCCAGCGGTTCGGGGAGCTTACCCCGGAAGAAAAAAGCGTGGTTAAGGCATACCGGATAATGAAAGAGAGCACAGCCCATGGGTAAATCAAACTTGGAAGATATTCAAATAACCGTCATGAAAAAGACGGCAAGGGATTTGCGCGAGATCGCAAAGGAAACAGGGCTTACTATGGGTGAAGCAGTAGACCGGCTGACAGAAAGGATGAGCTGATATACACGCTGAAATCGCTGGATGACACCCTGGCGGGATATTTGCCGGGTGCGAAATTTAGTCAAGAGTTATTTAATGAAATTATCTAAAGCATCACAGTTGTAGACAATACGCGGCTGACTTTCCATCTCGTCGGCGGGCTGGCCTTCACGGAGCAAATTCCTGAGAATGTGAGGTGCCGCACGGTATGAAAAAGAGAAATATCCCATTCGGATACCAGTATCAGAATGGTGTGATAATCACCCATCCGCAAGAGGTTATGGTGCTGAATCGCATTTTCAACGAGTATCAAAACGGTATGTCACTGTTGGATATTTCCGACTGGCTGAATGATGAAAATATCGAGTATCAGCCTGGCGTTACCGGCTGGAACAAGTCCCGCATCATGCGCCTGATAGAAGATGAACGCTACACCGGCAAGGACGGTTTTCCATCTGTTATTGACGAAGAAGATCAACGGGCCATGGTTGAAATGAAAGCCAATAAGAACACGCAAAGCGCCACTAACCGCAACTACGAAATTTTCCATATAGATGTACCGATAATTTGCCCAGTATGCGGTTCTGAAATGAGCCGTCGGCACGACAGCCGGTTCAAGAACTGCCCGCAAAGGTGGATATGTTCCAACGTCGAGTGCCGCACAGCGATTCAAAAGGCCGACAGCGCACTGCTGGATGATATAACTGTACTGCTAAACCGGGTGATTGTCAATCCTGAAATAGTACAGATTCCTGTAGAGCCAGCCCATGATCCAAGTGTGCAGGTTCGCAAAACTGAAAACGAGATTGCCCGGATGTTGGACACCTCGATTATGATAAGAATGTCCTCAGAAAAAGGATGATGGAATGTGTTTCCCTGAAATATGCGGACATTGATTCCGCTCCATAGATGTCCGGTTCTGTCTGCCGAAGTCTGCTACACTTGGCTACAAGGTTCTGGGAATCTTCAAAAGCCACGTTAAATTCAACTTCCAGCGTGTAGTCTTTGTAAACGTACACGGACTTCACAAACTGTGAGACAATCATTTTCCGGGCTTCAAAGGTGCATTGGGCGTTTCATCGTCCTTTCGGCCCAAGCGGTCAAACATATAGACAAGCAGTATGTCAAACTTTCCTTGTACCGCGTCCCGCTGCATTTCCTGGATAGCGTCACGCTCTTTTGCGGAAACCTTAAAGCCGGAAATGCCCTTTTCGTAAAACTCATTTGCCAGCATCCAATCGGGGTGACTGTCAATAAAGTCTGGGCAATACTGCCTTTGCATGGGGATATCATCTTTTTCCACTTGCCCAAACCTTAGTTGATTAGGCCAAAGAAAAGCACACCAAAGATAAAGAAAAAATTGTGCTTTATCTAAAAACAATTATTGAAGCGAGCCTATCTTTTAAGTAAAACGGTACAGGAAGGTGGCGCGTATCACGGATGAAGCCCACCGTGTCCTTCCTGGTATCTGCGGGCCGGGGCGCGGTAATCAGCGGTGTGCTGGTTTTCCTTTCGCCGGGGCAAACGCCATTTGCCGAAAGAGATGTTCATCCAGGCGGCAGAGGATTTTCGTGAGGAATTGTCTGAAATCGACAGCCCCTATGTTTTGAGTTACACGCTCAAAAACAAACTTGCTGAATTCTTTCAAGTATCGAAGCAGTCAGCAGGTATACGGATGCAGGAACTGGGGATTTTGTAATCTCCCGTTCCCGCTATCCTTATTTTGTATTTTTTTGCTCTACGAGTACGCAATTCAGCGAAACCGCTAAATTGCAATACAACCCAAGGAGGTGATGCCTATGAGAATGGAAGAAAGGAGGGGCGGAACATATGGAAGTTCGCGCAAAAGATGGCAAAGGCCCTCTCTTGTTTGAGTGGGACCCGGAAACGCAGACCGTAGACCTGATCCGCAAGGATATGTGAGGGCGGTGTTAGCGGTTTTGTGACAGGAGTAAAGATACACCAGGACAGAGCGAGATAAACGCCTTTGTGGGGCATTTGTGACGATTTATGAGGGCGGGAATATTCAGGGGAATGTTGCGGCGTATCTGACCTGGATTTTGAGACTGGCTTTAAGGGATTATACACCGTAAAGGTACTGCCGTATTGCACAACTCGCCTATAGAATCCAGAGTGTCGATTTTCAAGCAGGAGAAAGGCGGGTGGGTTGCGATGCACCTCTCCGCCGATTCACAACGCCCGGCAATGCCGGTCGTTTCAAGGGATTTTGGGCTTTCTAGTGCAAAATCACGATAAGGGTTGCTAATCAAAATTTGCGGAAAAAGTAGGGTTTCTTGGCTCAAAAATGGCGGTGTTTCAGGGAGTTTTTAGGGGTCAAAAAAGGTGTTGCGGAGGGTTTGCGACTGCTTTTCGTTTTCAAGAAAGCAAGAGAGTTGTTAGCCCAAAAATTGCGCCGCATAAACAAAGAAAGAGCTTTTCAGCAGAGTAGAAAAAGTAAGAAAAATGTCAGTGGACTTTCGCAACAAGGTGTGGTATGTTGTGTTGTTGACGAAAGGAGGGCTGACAGATGGCTCAGAAAAAGTTTTTGACTAACGGAAAAGCAATACAATCACTATGAAGTAGTCAAATCTTCCACACAATCTCAACGCTTTCCTTCGTAGCCTTGACTTGAGCAATCAGCAGGTCAACCACGCTTCTTTTGTCATCAACCGAAAGTTCCTCCCACTTCGAGAAGTAGCCCGTGAGAGTCTTAATATCCGTGGATGGCGTAGCCGCCGTAATTTCACGGATTTCTTTCCGGACTTCTTTAAGCTGCGCATCCAGAATAGATGCCCTTTGATTTATGAGCGCCATAAGCGCACCATCAGCCTGCATGACCTTCTCCAAAAGCGTATCCATCTCTTCGCTCAATTGGTGTTCTTTAATCCGGAGTTCATTCAATTTGGGGTTCGCCCTTGCCTCTGTAGAAGAAGAAAGAGTTTCAAAGGCCTTCAGCCTTTCCCGCATCGCGTTCAAAACGAAACTTTCAAGCTCTGGCGCACGCAGAGTACCGAACCCGTCGCATCCTCGGGCGTTCAGACGATAGCCGCACATGAAGTAGCGCACACTGTTCTTTTTGGAATATCGGATACTTAACGCATGGCCGCATTTGCCGCACTTAGCTTTACCAATCAGCCAGGAGTTCTTCGCCTTTGAGGGTATGCCGACATTCTTGTTGTTGAGGCATTTCTTGCGGGCTGCCAGCCAAATATCAGACGGAATGATGCCTTCATGCGGAGCAAGCACAAGCGTTTGCCCTTCCAAAGACAGAGTTTTGCGTTTAGCTTTACATCAAAGTCAGATGATGCATTTAAGTTTACGCATGGCCCCTGGCAAAGTTTCATTATTGACCAATATCAGGACCGTCGTGTTGAATGGGATGATTGGAAAATTTACCGGCAAACTGGTGTGGGAAACTTTTGGCCATGTACTCAGGGTGACAATATTTCATAATAAGAAAGTCAACAAGGGCGGCCGTATGTGTGAATTGAAGCGAAAAGGCAATAGTAATATTTATGAGCTTCCAGACGAACTTAGAGGCGGCTTTAATGATGGCGGTAAAGGTCTTGTTGCCGGTCATTATTTCATTCGCGAAACGGCTACACATGAAAGCTATAAGAAGACATTCCCAGATAAGCATTTTGAGATTAAGGCATCTCTGTTAGGCGATGATAAGACTTATAGGGATGGAGCTTTGTATCCTATTTTCGAGAACGGTGCCGGCGCTGAGAATGAACCCAAAAAGGCCGGTATTAGACTCCATAAGGTCGATACGGAAAAGCACGAAGATGGCCGAGGGGGCGAACCCCAGGGCAATGGTCGATTGGATGCAGAGTTTGCTGTTGTGAATATAGCTGTTCTTCACGGGGAACTGCTGCCCGGCCTGCATGAACTGGACGGAAATCTTCTCCGCCCAAGTCTGCGCCTCTTTCCGGCGTTCAATCCGGCGGATATGGCTATCAAGCCCTACCTGCCTACAAGCTGCGGCGATAAGTTCCGCCTGCCGATCTGGTGTCATGTCATCTCCACCTCCCTTGCTCTGTCTGCGAGGTTGCAGGCAAAGTGAGCCTCACCGACCAGCTTGCAGAGGCAGTCTCGGCAAAGGCGAATTGAGAGGCCGGAGGCTCCGCTGCTGACGTGAATTTCATAGAGTGTGTCTACTCTCTCTCCGACACCTGTTGCGATAGCCGTGTCGTAGTTTCTGGCGAGGCAGGGGCAGAAGGATTCGAACCCGGAGACTTGACCGCTAGGTCAACGTCTTGCATGCTGGTTTTGGAGTGGATGTGGAAAAGGCATGGACGGGCATATAGCAGCCAGTTTTCCGCGCCGTTAAGGCCCAAGTTTTCTCGAATCACACGCCCCGCCAGCTTTTGATGCTTTATTGATGATATTCAAAATTCTCAGGAGAAAAACAGAGCGGTTTACGACCATTCAGCAGAGCAATATGGGCGGCAAGATATATCATTGATCGTGATAGTAACATAGAAACAGTGATGTGTCAAAGGCATTAGCATCGCTCAAAGTTTGAGCCGCAAAACAAAGAAAACCTCACATGCCTCTCCGCACAAGCTCTATGGCTGCCTTTCCCGTCATGCACTCGACAGATAACACAAAAACGCACAGAGGTTTCCATTCCTTGTCAATGGAGTGATTGCGATTGGTTTCGTTGTTGGCAGGATAGTATTTTATTGCCAGCTTTTCTATGGCGCCTCTCTTTTCGGATGGATCCTCGAACAACTGAATTTTACCGAAAGCGATCACACTCTTAAAATATGTCGTATACTCCTCGGCCACAACCTGGTCTTGATCGATTACGCAGAACGAAGCTTTGCTGCAGGACCGGATGGCATCTATTTTGTGCCCAGTCTTTGCACTATGGAAATAGATTTTATGATTATCATAGACATAGCTAAGTGGCACGGCATAAGGATAACCATCATCCCCCAGAAGTGCCAGTACGCCGGAGGTTCCCCGCGCAAAAATATCGGAGCATTCGGATTCGCTCAACTGTTGTTTTTTCCTTCTCATTTCTCTGAACATGATTTTTCCTCTCTTTCATAATGATTTTTACCTGCTGCCAAGCATCTCCTGACGCCTGTACATTTTAGACCAATTGATGAACCCATAAATATCATTAGCCAGAAACACAACAAAGCAAATAATAACCGACAAGTAGGATATATCAGACAGCGCTGCCAATACCCACAGGACAATAAGAACCACATCGTTTGCGGCGTAAGCTATGGCAAAAAAAGGACTGCGCCGGAACGTGAGATATGCGGCCAAAAAACTCGTGGCAACTGACACTGTGCTGGGGGTCAAATTCGCGGTGTTAAGTGCAGCCAAAAGGTGATAAAACCCAAATGTAACCGCGATAGTTAGAAATGTCATGAGATATATTTCCTTTCTTGGCAGACGGTTCACTTTGACCTCCGTCTTGCCCTTTTCGTATAGGTTCTTGAGCCAGGAAACCAAGGCAACTGCGGCCATGGGCGCAGTCATGCCCAAGTAGGTGGCCATTTCACCATAATAGGTAAAGGTATAGGAGATAACGCCATACAGGACACTAAACACTATCATCAGAGCCTGCCCAAAAGGATTCCCCTTCGCGTTGAAAATCAGCGAGGTCACACCGATAAGCGAGGCGGCAAGCGTCAGATAATTTTCACGATCAAAGAGGAAAAAGGACAGAACGATGAAACCAGCAGACAAGCACCACAGAATAACCTCGTTTCTAGTGAAATAGCGACTCCCGGCTTTTGAAATTTTGGGGAACATACAGAACACCTCCAAAGAAAATAAGCACTCGTGTACACATCTTCAAAGACCTAACGAAGTGTACCGAATGCTTTCGCTCTCTACCCGGTGGCAGAGTATATCTATTAATTTGCATAGTCATTGTAGCATAGCTTGTCGGAGAAGTCAATAGAAATCTGAAACAATTCAACCGTGTGAGATGTATACATCAAAACGAAAGAATATACATAAGGTTGTGGAGGATAAAACGGTCAAAAGACAAGCAGGTTAAAGCGCGGGGGCCGTCAAGCGCCGACCATTTCAATAAAACAAGAGATGCCAAGCGGTGTCCGGCGCAAGTTTGGTGATAGCTGTCAGGCTCTGCCCCAACCGTCCGCCGCCTTATTGATACAGGCGATGGCGTTCAAACTTCGCGGATAGCCGATATAGGGCAGGCACTGGGAAACCACCCGAAGGAGGAATTCTTTATCATTGCCCATGTTTAGGTTGCCATTGGCGTGGGCGGTGAGCTGGGGCTCGCACCCGCCCTGGGCCGCCAGAAAGCAGAAGGTGATCATCTCCCGCTGGGCCAAAGTCAAGCCGCTGCGGGTGTAGTAGTCGCCAAAGCAGTTTGCCGCCAGCCACCGGTTGATGTGCCCGGCCTTCCACGCCTCTTTCATATGTTCCCCAAAGATTTCCGCCTGGGCCTGCGCTCCTTTTTCCAGGCGGTCTTCCATGGTGGTCGTGGCTTGAGAGGGCAGGGGCAGCGCCACGCCCCGTTGTTCAAGGATGCAGTTGGTGATCTCCAGGAACGGCCACACCCGGCCCATGCCCAGATAGTCGAAGGCCTGGTAGACGATCTCTTTCACCTGCACCGGGGAAAGCCCCGCGTCCAGGGCCTTGGGCAGCATGACCTGGTACGCATCCATGCCCTGGCAGCCCAGCAGGGTGGCCAGAATCGCCATATAGCGGGTTTCCTCGTCCAGCTGCTGGCCCTCCTCTTGGGGGACTTCCTCAAAGGCGAAATGCTCGAAACGCTCCATAAACTCCGGGTCTGTCTTACGCAAATTTTCCATACCGTACAACCTCCAAAATCTAACTTTATTTCTGATTCAGCGACCAGACCTGCTTCTGCCCTGCCGTGGCCGCCGTGTTCTGTGCCATCACGCCCACCAGCCTGTGGGGGACGTAGGGTTCTTCCAAATAGGCAAGTTCCTCTGCCGTCAGTTCTAAGTCAACCGCCTTGGCCGCGCCCTCAATGTGGTGCAGCTTCGTGGCGCCCACCACCGGGGATGTAACCTTTGTCAGCAGCCACGCGAGGGAGATTTCCGTCATACTCACCCCGTGCTTGTCGGCCAGCTCTGCTACCCGCGCAATGATTTTGCCGTCCTGTTCCGCCGTAGCATCATACTTGCCCTTAGCGTAGCTGTCCTCTTGCAAGCGCTTGGAGGTCTCCCCGGGCCGTTTGGAGAGCCTGCCGCCTGCCAGGGCGCTGTAGGGGGTCATAGCGATGTTGTCCTCGGCGCAGAGCCTTGCCATTTCCCTTTCTTCCTCCTGGAAAATCAGGTTGTAGTGCCCCTGGATGGACACAAACTTGGCAAAGCCGTTCTGCTCGGCGATGGCGTTGGCCTTTGCCAGCTGGTAGGCGTAGCAGTTGGAAATGCCGATGTACCGCACCTTGCCCGCCTTAACAGCATTGTTCAGCCCCTCCATAATGTCGTAGATAGGGGTGTTGTAGTCCCACATATGGTAGATGTACAGGTCAACGTAATCCATGCCTAAGTGCTGAAGGCTGGTGTCCAGTAGCTTTGCGATGTGCTGCTGGCCGGTCACGCCCGCCGCAATTTCCTCCGCGCTGCGGGGTACGAATTTCGTGGCCACCACCACGTCCTCCCGTTTGGCAAAGTCCCGCAGGGCGCGGCCCACATACTGCTCGCTGGTGCCGTTCTGGTAGCCAATGGCGGTGTCGTAGAAGTTGACGCCCAACTCAAGGCCGCGCTTGATGATCTCGCGGGAATGGTCCTCGTCAATGGTCCAGCTGTGCTGGCCGGTCTGGGCGTTTCCAAAGCCCATGCAGCCCATGCAGATGCGGGAGACGTTCAGATCCGAATTGCCTAATTTTGTGTATTTCATGTTGATTCCTCCATAGAATATTATTTTCTTTCCTGCTTTTTCTGAATCTCATACCGCAGGTAGTCCAGCCTGTCCAGCTGCTTTTCACGGAAGTGTATCTCGTCCAGCATACCCCGCCGCTTTTCGCCCAGCACGAGCAGCCGTTGGGCATCGGTGCTGTTTCCTTCCAGCACCAGGCGCATATAGTTTTCCACCTCTGGGGGCTGAAAGCCGATATCGTGCAAGGTGAGGATCAGGCTCAGCCGCTCAATATCCGTTTCATCATACTGCCAGGCGCCCGTCACCTTCTTTACCGTCGTACACAGCCCCCAGCTTTCGTATTCGTCCAAGATTTTTTCCGGGATGCCGTAACGCTGGCTCGCCTCTTGCTTTGTCATGTGCACAGTCTCCTTTCTACTGCTATATCATCAGGATAATTCACTGATGTGCGTTATAAATTGTTCCACCGCCCGGGAGCGGGCTTGCTCTTTCTTCCAAGCCAACACCGCGCCACTCTCCAGCGTGGGGGACAAGGGCACCATGCGCAGGCTGGGGAAAAAAGCGGTGCCCTTGTCATGGCAGAGGGCTACCCCCATGTGGTGCTTGACCATGATGGCGGCGTTGAAGGTGAAATCGAACCGGGCCGCCACCTGGATTTTTGTATAGTCCTCCCCAAACCACCCCATCAGCTGGCTATGCACCGATTCCCGCGTGGGCAGCAGCAGGGGCTGGCTCAGCAGGTCCTTCGGACCGACGGCCTCCGCCGCCAAAGAGGAATCCGCCCGCACCAGGGCCCCCCAGCGCTCCTTGCCGGGCATGCGCACGCTCTCGTAATCCGTGGCTTCTGCCGGCTCCACCAGCAGGCCCATGTCCAAAAGCCCGTTTTCGATGCGCTCCTTCACGTCGTCAGCGGTAGCCGTCCGGATGCGGAACTGGACAAGCGGGTGTTCCCGGCGAAAGGACATCATCCAGTCGGAAAGGTAGGCCATATTGCAGGTTTCCCCGCAGCCGATGGCAATCTCGCCGGTCAGCTCCTCACGGCCCTGGAATTCCCGCCGGGTCTTTTCCGCCAGTTCCAGCAGTTCCTGGGCCCGGCGTTTCAGGAGCATTCCGTCCTCGGTGAGCAAAATGCGGTGGTTTCTCCGGCGGAAGAGGGTGGCGCCCAAATCCTCCTCCAGCTGCATCAGCTGCCGGGACAGGGTGGGCTGAGTAATGTGGAGTTTTTCCGCGGTGCGGGTGATGTTTTCCTCCCTGGCCACCATGAGAAAATAGCGCAGTACGCGAAGTTCCATAGGTTTCTCCTCTTAAATCACTTTGCATGCTTTCCACTTGCCGGATCTCAGCCGCAGGGCGAAGATTACCGCCCGTATCACCCAGTCCAGGCACATAGCCGCCGCGATGCCGACCACGCCCCAGTTGAACACGATGGCGAACAACAGGGAGAACAGCAGCCGCCCGCCTATGGTGGAGGCTATGGAGACTATCATGGTGAACCTGATGTCCCCCGCCGCTCGCAAGCCATTTGACAGCGGCCCAGACATGGGGAAGGCCACGGTATTAAAGATGTTGTGTATCAGCACCAGAATAACTACCAGATGTTTAGCCTCGTTGGAGATTTGATAGAAATTCATCATCACCGGGGTAATGGCGAAGACTAAGCCGTTCCAGACCAATGAGATTGCCAAGGTAATTTTCAAGAGCTTCTTGAAGTAGTGCTCTGCCTGGGCTGTGTCCTCCGCGCCCATGCACTGGCCGATCACTGTGATGAACACCGGCCCCATGGTCGTCCCGGCCAGAGCCGCCAGGCTCCAGATGCTCTGGGCGATGCCGTTGGCGGCGATCTGGTAGGTGCCGAACAGGGCCACCACGCTGCTAAGCGCCACCTTCACCAGTTGGAAGATGCCGTTTTCTACCCCGTTGGGTACGGCTATACGCAGGATGCGCTTCATCAGCTCCCCGTTCCATTTGCAGATTTGCCGCCAGGTGTAGCGCACGTCTACCCTCTTGCCGAAGCACAGCAGGGTAATCACCGCCGCCGAGAACACCCGGGCGATGAGCGTGGGCCAGGCTACGCCCGCTACCCCGGCGCGGAGCACGAACACGCCAATCAGGTTGCCCACCACGTTAATCGCGTTGGCCGCAATGGAGATGTACATGGTGACACTGGTCCTGCCCAGGCTGCGGTACAGTGCCGCGCCCGTGTTGTAGACAGCGAGAGCCGGGTAGGAGAACACCGAGATTTGCAGGTACACCACGCAGGCGTCCATGACGGCGGGTTCCACCTGTCCGAACAGTAGGCTGAGCATAGGGCGGTGCAGGGCCAAAATCACGATGGAGATCACTAGGGAGAACAGAGTGGAGGCTGTAAGCAGCTGGCTGGCGGCCTCGCCCGCGTCGTCTTTCACGCCCCGGCCGATGTACTGGCTTATCACCACCGCGCCGCCAGAGGCCAGGGCTGTGAACAGGTAAATAAAAATGGTGCTGAAGGAGTTCACCAGCGACACCCCGGACACCGCCGCCTCCCCGGCGTAGCTGACGATGAAGGTGTCGGCGATTCCTACCAGCATTACCAGGAGCTGCTCTAAAAACAGCGGGACGATCAGGTTTTTCAGGTCTTTGTTTGTGAACACATTATCGCGCCCTTTCGTGGTTCTTGCTACCAGTATACAGCAGTTCTCGTGATGTGTCTAATGCTTATTTTGTTGGCAGCCTATGCTTAAAAAGCATGAGCCGTGGCTGTGCCATTTTTACAAGACCGTCCGCAAGCGATTGTTGCTCCATGATTCTTTGCAGCTACGCCACGAGAGGAAGTGTGGGAAGTCCCCGCTATGAAAATGGTCTTGCAGGCTCGGTAATCGGCCAGCCGCTCATTCCTATCCACCGCTATCATCTGCGCCATTTCTTCGTCTGTGAGCTTAAAGTCAAAAATCTCAAAATTCTCCTGGATATGGGCGATGTGTTTTTCCATATAATCACCGTTATTTACACAAAAGCCCCGCCACAAGGCAGGGCCGTTGTTCTATATATTTATGCGTTCATAGCGGCAATAGCGGCGTCGATCCCCGCTACTTCCTCCGCCGTCAGCCGGATATCCCCCGCTCCGGCATTTTCTTTCAAGCGGCGCCAGGGAAAGCTGCCCCAGGGTGGCGTTCTTCTCCGCGCCCAGCTGGGTCAGGTAGTCCATCAGGGGCTTGGTCTTGTCCATGGTTTCATCACTGAACCATGCGGAGCCCTTGCGCATATCCCCATTCTCAAACTGCTCGCCTTTGCTATACGCTCCGGTGAGCAGCCCCTTTGCAATGGGGCAGCAGGACACCAGGCCGATGTTTAGCTCCTCGAAGGTGTTGAATAAAGATTCATCCGGGGCAATCAGCGAGTACACATTCTGGGATGCCGTCAAGGGGCAGACAGCGTGGGCGCGGCGGATGTATTCCTCGCTGGCCATGGACACGCCCCAGTGCCGGATTTTCCCCTCTTTGATCAGCTCCGCCATGACCTCGGCCACGGTTTCCGGCTCCACATTGGGGTCTACCCGGTGCTGGTAGTACAGGTCGATATAGCCGGTGTTCAGCCGCCGCAGGCTTTCCTCTACAGACTTACGGATGGTTTCCGGGCGGGAATCGGTATGCAGCTGGGGATGGTCCGGGTCTTGGCTGAAATCGAACCACACGCCGAACTTGGTGGCGATCACCAGCTTGTCGCGCATCCCCGCAAAGGCTTTGCCCAGAAGCTTTTCGTTGTTGTGGGGGTCCTCCTTGTAGCCGTAGGTCTCGGCGGTGTCGAAGAAGGTGTAGCCATCCTCCACAGCCTCCCGCAGCGGCCGAACGGCCTCGTTCTCCTCGGTGGGGGCGCCGTTTGCGTGGGACAGGCCCATGCAGCCCAGGCCGATGGCGCTGACTTTCAGATCCTTGCCTAAAATTCTGGTTTCCATGATAATCCTCCTGATTTTTGTAGTATGAATGGCCTCCGGCGGGGAAGGGACTTTGCCCCCTCCACCCCCACCACCTTTGAAAAGGGCGAGGATTGCCGGTGGCAATCGTCCCGAGCCGACCGAACCGGCAGGTGAGACGACGAAACTTTTACCCGCTTCGCGCCGGTCAAAAATTAGTCCATATATTCCGATCCCATGTTGACATCCTTACGCCTGCCGTAGACCTGTATAGCTGCCAGCGCAGTTTCCAGTTCCTGAAACTCGCTGTCGGTCAGTTCTACTTCCGACGCCCGCAGATTCTCCAGGATGCGTTCCTGGTTTTTCGAACCGGGGATAGGCACCACATGGGGATATTTCTTGAGCATCCACGCCAGGGAAATTTGCGCGTTTGTGGCATTCTTCCGTTTTGCCATACCCGCTACCAAGTCAATAAACGGCTGGTTCGCCTCCAGGTTCTGCTGGCTGAGCTGAGGTACCCATCTACGCACGTCGTCCCCCACAAACCTGGTATCTGCCGTCACTTTGCCGGAAAGATACCCGCTGGCGATGGGCGAGAAGGCCACGAAGCCAATATGATTCTCCTGGCAGTAGGGGATGACCTTTTTCTCATAGTCCCGTTCCATCATGGAGTAGATATTCTGAACCGCGCTTACCGGCGTGACTTTATGGGCGCGTTCGATAAAGTCGACCGTCACCATGGACAGCCCCCAGCCGCGAATAAGCCCCTCGTCAATGAGCCTGCCCATACCCTCGGCTACCCGCTCTACCGGGACGGCGGGGTTGATTCGGTGAAGGTAGTACAGGTCAACGTAATCAGTCCGCAGGCGCTTGAGGGACGCTTCCAGGTGCCTGCGTATAGCGTCGTAGGCAGAGCGCTTTGCCTCGCCGGTGCCGATGAACAGCTTGGTTGCCAGCACCACATCTTCCCGGCGGCCCTGGATGGCTTTGCCTACTATTTTCTCGTTATGCCCGGTTTCAGACATATAGGGGCCGTAGGCCTCGGAGGTGTCGAGGAAGTCGCAGCCGTAGTCCAAAGCTTTGCGGATGGCCTCGATGCTGTATTCCTCGCTGGGTATCTGCCCATAGCCGTGGGAGAAGCCCATGCAGCCCATGCCGATTTCACTTACTTTCAAATTGCCGCAGTTTCTGGTTTTCATTGTCATTCACTCCCGTTTTTTTCGATTCCGTTCTATTCTTGCATGGATTGCATGGCCAATTCTTTTATGGCTGCCCGTATGTCAAAATGCTTGGGGCAGTGAGCGGTGCAGGCCCCACACTCGATACAATCGATGGGGAGGCCATGTTTATTGAAATCTTTTATCGGCAGCAGCGCAGACCTATCTCCATTTTGGCACTGACAGAAAATCGCCAGCATAGCCGGAATATTGATATGCCCAGGGCATTGAGCGGCGCATTTCTGGCAGCGCTCACAGCCTGCCAAGTTATCCGCAAGGATGGGAGCGATAGCTTTTGTCCTCATGTTAATCCCCCCTGTCGTTCTTGAGTCCAGTATATCGGTTTCGGTGGGGGAAGTACACACCATTTCAGCAGGGAATGGGGTTTACGCCACACTCTTTGTTGAAATGTGGCGTAACTTTTTGGGGAAAGATATGGGCCATATGTTGCATATCGGTCGTGTGTATAGTAAAATAATATGAAAGGAGGGCTGACCATGGCAGAGAAAAAAGTGGACCTGCGCATTCAGCGCACTAAGGAGAATATCCGCAGGGTGTTCGAGGAAATGATCTGTGAGATGGACTATGAGGATATGTCCATCAAGGAACTAACGGAGCGGGCAAGGATTAACCGTAAGACCTTTTATCTGCACTACGATTCTTTGGATGACCTTCTGCGGGAGATTCAGAACGAACTGGCCCAGGACTTTATCAAGCGCACCGAGGGCATGGTGCGTCCCCGGGACATGGACAAGATCACTCGGGAGTTTTTTCTCTCTCAGGAACGTCTGGGCAAGCTAGGGGAGCGCATTACTTGTGCGGGCAGCTACCACTATGTCAGCCGCCGCATCACCAGCGACATTATGAAACAGACCTGGACAGAGAGCCCTGGCGACCCCTTCCGGCAGGACATCATTATGACCTTTATCTCCCAAAGCACCCTGGCGATTTATAAGCAGTGGGTGGCTGACGGCAAGAAGATCCCGCTGGAAGAGATCATAGAACTGGCTATCCAGCTGGTGTGCCACGGGGTGGAAGGGATAAAATGATAGCGCGAAAAGCGCGGGGCCTTTCGGCCTCGCGCTTTCTTCTGTGCTGTTTATCTATCTAAATCCGCCGATACCTGCTTGAGATAGTCACGGATAGGCAGGTGCTGGGGGCAGTGTTTCTCGCACTGGCCGCATCCGATGCAGTCACCGGCCTTGCCGTGGCTCTCGGTAAGGTTGGCGTAATAGGTAGCCGCCACCATTCCCTGCGGGCCGCTGAACCGCTTGAGGTTATTGTAGATGGCGAACACGTCGGGGATGGCAATATTCTTGGGACACTTGGCCTCGCTGACGCAATACCGGCAGGCGGTGCAAGGTATGGCAATGCTGGCCCGGATGATTTCCGCAGCTTTTGTAAGCGCTGCGGCTTCGGCGGCGTCCAGCGGCTGGAAGTCTTTCATGTAGCTGAGATTATCATCCATCTGCGCCATGCTGCTCATGCCAGAGAGAACTACCTGCACGTTTTCCTGGCTGGCGGCAAACCGGATGGCCCAGCTTGCGGTAGAGAGTTCCGGGCGCTGTCCTTTCAGCAGTTTGTCCACTTCCTCCGGAATGTCAGCCAGACTGCCGCCCTTGATTGGTTCCATGACCATCACTGGCTTGCCGTGGTTTTTGCAAATCTCATAGCACTTGCCAGACTGGACAGTGGGATCCTCCCAGTCCAGGTAGTTCAGCTGAATTTGCACATACTCTACCTCGGGGTGGTCGGTGAGAATCTGTTCCAACAGCGCGGCGTCATCGTGATAGGAGAAGCCAATGTGCTTGATTTTACCCTCCGCTTTCATCCGGGCGATAAAGTCGAAAGCGTTGGTCTTTTGTACCTTCTCATAATTGCCGCTGCCCAGGGCATGGAGCCAGTAGTAGTCGAAATACTCCACGCCGCAGCGTTCCAACTGTTCATTAAAGATTTTGGGCAGATCGTCCGCGGTATTGACCGCGTACATGGGCATCTTGTCGGTGATCGTAAAGCTGTCACGTGGATATCGTTTAACCACAACCTCCTTAAATGCCCGCTCGGAGTTTCCGCCGTGGTAGGGCCAGGCGGTGTCAAAGTATGTACCGCCCGCCGCAATGAAAGCGTCGGCCATCTCTTGGAACGCGGGGATGTCTACCTGCGTGTACTGGCCATCCACAGTGGGCAGGCGCATAAGGCCGAAACCAAATTTTTGCATATAAGTCCCTCCTGATTTGGTTTTCCGGAAATTCTATGGGAAAATTATAGCAGACAGCAACGGGAAAGTACACCACATTTCAACAAAGAAAGAGGTTTATGCCGCAGATGTGGCTTAATCTTTGCGTGTCAATTGCATCTTAAGTTTGGCCAGCAGTCTTTTCTTTTGATAGTGGATGGCATTGTGATACACTCCTGTTTTTTCAGCATACTGGCGTTCGGTCATGCCCTCCACATATAGCACTCGGATAAGCTGCTGATCATCTTCTGCCAGCGAAGCAACTGCCTGCCGGAGCTTCTCAAGCAGAAGATTCCTTTCTGCTTGTCCAGCCGTATCTGATACGGCGTCCACCAGAATATCCTCGCCATTGAACTCGTCTGTGGTGAGCATATCATAGGAAAAGTCGCCGTTGTCGCTTGAACGCTCGTTCAAATATTTTTGACGGCGATTGTCTTTGTAAAATGCCTTGTACGCATCTTCGGATACTTCCATCAGCATACCGTGCAGGGGTAGGAACCTCCTGCCTTGGTATGTATCTACTTGCTGTTTGAACTGGTCATAACTGAGTTCCAGGTAAATTTTCCCTTCTAAGACGAACACTCTCTTTGGTGTGTATTTCACCATGATTCCTCCAATCAATCTGTTTTGGTTTTGCAAAACGATTGATTGGGGAGGACCCCGGCAGCCTATTGGAAAAAACAGGCCCACACTGCACAGGGTATTTACCGGACTCTTTTGGTAGATACCCTCTGCAGTATAGACTGCAGAACTGAAATCAAGATGAACTTGTCTATTGCTGAGCTTGAGAACATATAATGTGAGCCGCAGCTCACTCTGGTGGGCGCGGCTCATAGATGTTACATATCTACACGACACAACGAGCTAGGCTCGGCTGTCGGTAATGGTAAAGTAGGTAGATAAAGCCTCCTTTCATGCTGCACTTTTTGCATAAACACGCTCCTTCCCTAAAAAGTGAGTTGTGATTCATACAACCTAAATCTCATGGCTATTTATTTGATTGGCAGTACATATTACAATAGTCATGAGGTGAGACAAAGTGCCGAATCCAGTAGAATCCCTTGGAATTGCCCTGCGATATGCTAGAAAAAAGCAAAAGCTTACCCAGCAAGGACTGGCAAATGAATTGCATATGAGCAACCGCACCGTTATCAATGCGGAAAATGGGACGAGCAACCCTAAATTTGAAACGGTCGCGTTGTTGGCGAAGAGATTAAACGTAAGCATAGATGCGGTGCTATACCCTGCCTCTGCTGATATTTCGCTGTCCAAAACTGTTGTGGATTTCTTTGCTGGTAAAAGCGAGGAAGAAATAGAAACGTATATTTCGTTGTGCCAACAAATTGAAGCATTCCGAAGTGGAAAACAGAGATAGCTTTATTTACAAAAAAACAGAGCCAGTGTGCTTGATGTACAAATCAAGTCACTGGCTCTGCGCATAAAAGAATGGTTTCTTTTTTCGACTGGCTCTTATCCCCTCTGTTCACTTATCGTATGTACCTTGAATCTTTTAGCGCTGATCAGAGTTTCGCACTTACACTTAGGACAGTACAAAGGGAAAAAATCTAACACGGTATCTTCTCTGATCTTTATATGGGTGTTCTTTCCACATTTTGGACACATAACCCATTTGGATTTCCTAACTATTACATCCATCGCCTCATTTCACTTTATATTTATAGCGCAATACGCTTAATCGACAAATCCCCCTTCTCTCAGCCACTCTATCACATCCGCCTGCGTTTCATCCCGCTGGTTTTGGGCCGTTTCCCCACGAACGGCTAATCCTGCTAACATATTCGCTCCAGTTATTTCTGCAATTGTATTCTCTGTAGATGAGAAACCGCTACCTCCGTGAGTACAAAAAGGCACTATGGTCTTGCCAGAAAAGTCGTAGTATTCTAAAAAACTGTAGACAATCATAGGCATATCACCCCACCAGTTGGGGTAGCCGATAAACACAACATCATAGTTCTCCATGTTGTCTACATTTTCCGCAATCTCGGGGCGGACATTTCCGCTCTTTTCCTGCTGGGAGATATCCAGCAACTCGTCAATGGTTTCTGGATAGGAAATGACAGGTGTAATATCAAATCGATCTGCACCAGTTTGTTCTGCGATCATATCAGCAACGATCTTGGTATTCCCTTCTTCGATTACACCAACGCCATATTGCTCCCCAGCTAAAGAAAAGACAGCCACCAGGATATTAGTGTTTCTTTCGGAATGATTCTCCGTAGCAGGTGTTTCAGCCGGTGTCAGAGTATCTTCCGGTGATTTTAGAGGTGCTGACGTTTGAGTGGGAATTATGCTGCTGGCTGATTCTGCATTCGATCCTAATGCGCTAGAGGATAAACTGGATGCATTTCTCATAGTTGGTTCACCGCAGGCAGACAGGATAAGCGGCAACACAATTGTCAAAAGGAAAACGGTCTTTTTTCTCATTAAATGGTCCCTCCACTTTTCTTAATTGGTGTGAGAAGATTTACCAGAAAAACAATAGCACTTGCTATGATTCCTTTCCACACCATTTTTACAATAAATGGGGCTTACGCCACACTCTATAAGAAAATGTGGCATAACTTTTGTGTGATTTCCACTTGTTGGGATAATTCCCGGCTTTAACCATATTTTACCAGGATTTTTCCTGTGATGGAATTTCAAATATGTTAATGTGCCATAAACCTTTAGGTTATTACAGGAGGCGGTTATGTATAACCATCAACTGGATACATTTATCAAAGTGGCAGAACAAGGAAGCTTTGGCAAAGCCGCTCAGATTCTGTACATTTCTTCTCCCGCCATCATTAAGCAGATGAATCTGCTGGAAGAACATTGCGGGTTTAAACTTTTTGTCCGAACCAATCACGGCGTTGAACTTACCCCGGCGGGCCTGTCACTATATGAGGATGCAAAGACGCTGATCCGCTTCTCACAGGACGCTTTGAGCAAAGCGCTTGACGGGTATTGGCGAAAATACCGTCCGAGTTGGCACAGCCCTTCTGTCTAAGTGCCGTATGATGCTGGATGTTTGGCCGCATATCAGCGAAGAACAACCAGATTTAAAGCTAGAAATCACATCTATTGCAGAGTGCCAGGATAGTGATGTCCGCTTTTCGCAGCTGGGGCAAAAGTTTGATCTAATGGAGGGTGTCTATTGTACTGCATGGGATAATCAATGCGGTTTCTATAAACTGACAGATACATCTATTTGTTGTGCTGTTTCAAAAAATCATCATCTAGTAGATAAAGATAAGCTATCCCTTGCGGATTTAGCTGAAGAATGTGTAGTGATGCCACGGCGAGGCCTTTCAAGAGAGATGGATGCTTTCCGAGAAAACCTGCTCAATACGTGCCATAATGTGCACATAATGGATTCCAGTTACTATGGTGTAGATACGTTTACCATGTGTGCGTTAAATCCTTATCTTCTTCACTTCCGTGTACTCGCCGGGGGCGTAGTGTTCCAGCATGAAGACAAAGCCCTCCCGCAGCCGGTCGCAGGTCTTGTCAAAATCCTGGACCAGCTCCACCCGGCCGCGCAGGTCCCGCATATCCCAGCCGGCAAAGTCCTCGTACATGTCGATGGGCCGGCCGGGATAAAATGAATAAGTACCGTCCTCGTTTGCCTCCGCCTCGTACAGCACCAGGTAGCCGCTGCTGCGGCCGTTGAAGCCGATATGGTAGCCGGCGCGCTGGTAAAAGTCCGAAACAGTACGGGCAAAGAAAATGTCCCAGTCCGGGACTTCCACCTCGCCCCAGGCTACGTCATAGGCCAGGTCTTGAAACTCTTGCGGGATGTCCAGGTTCGGCACCTTGACGTCGTTGGCGTAGGATGTTGACCGGTTCCAGGAGTTCATGGTGTTGTAGCGGTAGTGGCGGGCCAGGAAGCCGGTCATGGCCTCCCGGCTGCGGCGGTTGACTTTCTGATAGAACATGGCTTCATCTCCTTTCACTGGCCCCAGGCCAGCGTCTCTTCCCGCCGACCTTGGCATCGGGAGATGCAAAAAGGAACCTGCCGCCTGGGCAGATTCCTCTTTTGGGGATGTGCTTAACGATTCCAAGGGCCAGCAGGATGCCACCGCAGCAGTCCACCTGCATATTTCAGAATATGGACTTAATTCTGCTGTCCCTTGAATTGTCCCTTATCAGCCTCCATGAACACTATGGAGCACTATGAAAAGATAAGGGACGGGATGATTCGGGCAGTTAGGAAATTTCTAGGAATTTCGCCGCTTTTTTACACTTCCACGGAACGCTTATGGAAAGCTGTGAAACATGGTGAATTCTTCACTGTAAAAACGCGGTTTTTTGCATCTCAAAGGGCTAGAATTCAAAAGTCTCGAAACGTGGATGTAAAATGGGCGTTTTGGCTTTCCGGCAGGAAGTGAACCCTCACAACAAAAGAATAGGACAAGAGATACATAGCCGGACGCTGGAGGTTAGCCCTCACAAACAAGCGACCGGCTTTTTCATTCTCAAGAGTAAGATGTTGATAATAATCAAGATAACCGTAAAGCATGGCCTGTTCCCTGCCCGCGCTCTGCCCAATTGGGGCAAGAGATTCAAAAGCATCTTTAGTGGGTATTTCTTTAGGTTTGGTCTGGACTTCTCAAAATCTTGTGGTATCCTTGTGGTCAAGAAAAAATCCAAGAAAGGATGAAAGCCATGAAGAAAATCCTAACTGGCCTCCTGACCACAGCCCTCCTAGCGAGCGTTAACGGGTGCCAGACAGTACCTCCAGGCTCAGAGCCTGCACAGCAGACCCTCATGGTAAAGGCTGAATCAACCCCCGCATCTAACCAAGCTGCTATCAATATAGCTGCCACCCTTGAGCAGATCATCGCCGGAATAAATTTCAAACCGGTAGTATCAATATTCAAAAAGACCGTTACTAAAAATGAAAGCGACAAGCAAAACCATGCTACCAATACGAAACAAGAAAGCTCACAGGCGCCTATTTTCGGTATAGAAAATCCCTACATGCAAGGCGCAGAACCCATCGAACCGTCAAAGGTAGTAGGCCCCACGCCTATACCGGAGCCGGTCATAGAGGAGCCCTCCTTCGACATCGGCTACTGGATAGGCTACGCGCAAAGCTATGCCCAGGGCCTTGGCCTGCGGCTGGAGAGCAGCGCGGTAGATTGCTGGGACAACCCCTAGGGGCCGGGCCGCACAGCACTTGCCTGGAGAGGGACATCAGCAGTAGGCTGAACCGGTACGCGAACGACCCGGACATCACCGATGTTGTGGATAAGAGCAAATCAAAGATTTGCTCTGTATGAGTCTACCGGCGGGAATTGTTACGAAATCTATATCGGGTACGCTTGATGGAAAAATGAATGCCAGACCTGAGTGCATCGCAAATCGCGGTGCACTTTTTCTTTACCATTCATCGCCGCCTGTCGGCCCCTGACAGCCCCTGTGCGACCCCGTGTCAGGGCTTGCAAGGCTGGGTCGGGAAAACACTCGGCTCTACTCCCGCGCGGGCCGTGTCGGGGCATTGTTGGCCCGGTTTGAAAAGGTGCCAATTTCCAGCGAATATGGGTGGTATAGGCAAGGTCAGAAAAGAAACTTTCGACTGGGTCGAAAGTTAAGCAGGAGAAAGGAGATGGGGTTGCTATACACCCCACCTCCGGGCCACAACGCCCGGCAACGCCGGCCGTTTCAAGGGATTCAAGGCTTTCAAGAGCGCAAGATAAAATGGGGTTGCTAATTCCGCGGTTCCCGGCAAACAGGGTTGCAAGCCCCACAATTGGATGTGCAACGGCAAATACCCGGGGGTTGCTATATAAACCGCCTCCGCCAAGAGGGGGCTATGCCCTCTCGGTGGAAGGTGCTACCTGTCATAATGATAAGTCTAGTGAACTACCCAATAGAAGATGGTATACTACAGAAAAGAAAAATTCACATACGATTAACCTAAAATGCGGTCAACGGTTTCCTTGAGCGCATCACTAAACTCCTCCAGATCATCCAAGGAAATAATCTCATTATTTATCAGCGCAATAATATTCCAAACCATATCAGTCCGGGTCAATCGTAATTGGACGCCCGGACTCTGCTTGTCCTCTTTTATGCGCTTTTCCAAATGCCAAAACTTATCAGACGGATTGCCTTCTCCGTTCAATATCTCCATATACTTTTGATTGAGCCTGTCCATGTAGGCTTCCTGCCAACCGGGTAATTTTTCCGTGAAAAGTTTCCAGTCCTGTTTTGTGAATCTTCGCTCTTCCACAATCATATGCTCCTATGCCTGTTTTCCGGTAAATTCGTATCGCCCCAGGTTTTCATGTAAGCAATCACATCCATAAAGCTCCCGCCCAACTCCGTCAGCGTATATTCCACCCGCGGCGGCACCTCATGAAAGTCATGGCGAACAAGGAATCCGTCCGCCTCTAACTCCCGCAGCTGCTTGGTCAGCGAGGATTCCGTAATCTCGCCCAACTGCCGCCGCAGCGCACCGAAGCGTCGTATATCATGGAAAGCGATGTAATAGAGGATCTCCAGTTTCCACTTGCCGCCCAGTATCTTTTGCAGCGTTGACATAGTTTTGCAGCGCTCTACGGCTTGTTCTGTCTTTCGCATATGGCAAAACCTCCTTGTCAACATTATAACTCCCGGCACAATAAGAATCAAGGTACTGCAAAAAAGTACCGTACTTGAATTTATCTCGTATCGGGTTATAATGGGTGAAAACGAAGGAGGTCTTGACCATGAAATTTACCGGAACTATCTGGCGTCCGCCCTATGAAGCGTCCTCGCTGCTGCTGGAAGTCACGGCGGGCTGCACACACCACAAGTGCAAATTCTGCACTCTCTACAATGACCTGCCGTTCAAATTCAGAATGTCACCCATGGAGGACATCGAGTGCGACTTGCAGGAAGTTGCAAGCACTCTGAAACAGTGGGAGGGTTTTCAGTTCGACCGGGCCTTCCTCACCGGGGCTAATCCCTTTGTGCTTAAAACCGAGCGCCTGCGGGCTATCGCTGAACTTGTCCGTAAATATGTACCCACGGTGCAAACCATAGGCTGTTTTGCGCGGGTTACCGACGTAACGCTAAAATCGGACAGTGACCTGACCGCGCTGGCCCAAGGCGGGTATGACAGCCTGACTATCGGCATTGAAACCGGCGACGACGAGGCCCTGCGCTTCATGAACAAAGGCTACGCCGCTGCTGACATTGTAGAGCAGTGTACCCGGCTGGACAGAGCGGGTATACGTTACAATTTCTTCTATCTGGTGAGCATTTCCGGCGCGGGCCGGGGCAAGATTGGCGCGAAGGCTACCGCCGCTGTCTGCAATCAGCTGCACCCCCAGTTAATTGGCGCAAATATGCTGACCATCTATCCAGACTCCGAACTTTATCAGGAGATTCAGCGGGGCAACTGGCGGGAGGAAAGCGAAGTGGAGAAGTACCGTGAAATCCGCACGTTGATTGAAAACCTTGATATTTCCACGCAGTTTGCCGCGCTGGGGGCCTCTAATGCGTTCCAGCTTCACGGTTTTCTGCCGGAGGATAGGGCCGCGCTGATTACGGCAATCGACAAGATCATTGACACGGTGGGCGAGGAAAAATTGCAGGATTACCGCAAGAATCTTCGCCACCTATAAAGGGGGGGGCTCGTGCATTTCACAGGTAGAACTTGGCGGCCGCCGTATGAATCCCAGTCTGTTATTTTGCAGGCAACCTCTGGCTGCACCCACAACAAATGTACCTTTTGCAGCCTCTACAAAGACGAGAAGTTTCGGATGTCCCCCATGGAAGAATTTGAGGAGGATTTGGCGGAAATCAAGAGCTTTCAGCCCAATGCCCGGCGGGTGTTTCTTACTGGTGCAAGCCCTTTTGCCATGAGCTATGAGAACCTCAAGCTGCGCGCCCTGACCATTCGTGAATATCTCATAAAGTGTCAGTCCATCGCCATGTTTGCCAACATTCGGGACATCAAGAACAAGAAAGTTTGGCAGCTAAAGAAACTGCGAGCCATGGGTATCAATGGGCTGAGTATCGGCACGGAGAGTGGGGATGACGCCACCCTTGCGCTGGCAAACAAAGGCTATACTTCTGCTGATATTTTGGAGCAGTGCCGCAAGCTGGACGAGGCTGGGATCGAGTATTATTTTGTCTGTATGACCGGGCTGGCTGGAAAAGGAAATGGGCGGCGCAATGCTGTCAATTCTGCAAAGGTGTTCAGTCAGCTTAACCCCTATTTTATCTCGGTAGATTCATTGACGCTCTTTCCGGATACGCAGTTGTACCGGATGGCAAAGCAAGGAAAATTTACACCCGCAGATGAGAAAGAGCGTATTGAGGAACTACAAACACTGATTGAGAGTTTGCACATCCGCACCCATCTTTTTGCAAACTCAGTGTCCAACTATTTTCCCTTCGTGGCGTATCTACCATATGAGAGAGAAAAGGTGATTGGTGAATTGCAGGATATACTCGACGGTACGGATGAAGATGAAATGCTGAAATACCGACAGGGGCTTCGGTCGCTTTGAAAAATCAATAAGCATTTATCTCTTTGTTAACATCTGGCCGCTTGATTTATTACCCGCCTGCGGCTATAATCCTTGTGAAAATCAAAAAAATCCATACACGCTCCACATTGTGGTGTTACACTAATGGTGTCCGTAAAAGCACATTTGAAGCCATTAAGCTACTCCGTGATGCTGCGAGTCAAAAACATGTTGGGGCGCAGTATTACTTGGGTGAATGTTACTATGCGGGCTTCAATGGAATCACTATAGATCATACAGAAGCATTCAACTGGTTCAGAAAGGCTGCGGAGAATGGAGCCCCTGCAGCTCAATACCGTCTAGGGGACTGTTTCCTTCACGGCCACGGTACTGAGAAAAGCAAAAGCAAGGCAATTATCTGGTATAAAGCAGCAGCAAATGGCGGTTTCGCTGAAGCAGAAAAGAAACTGGAAGAACTACACATCTCAATGTGAATTTCGGGAGCTGGATACGGGTAGCCGCAAAATGAAGTTTCCTTCGTATCTAGCCCCTTCATATCCTGGCTCAATCATTCCAGACAGCTTTGCAAAGATTATAAATTTCCGTTTCTTCCGCTAAAGCCATGGCAAAATTTTTCATTTCCACACTTTACACAAACGCTTATGAATACGGCTTCTAAGAAAGAGAGGAGATTGAGATGTCAACACTGGATGTTATCGCAACAACCTTGATTATCTCTGCAAAGCCTTGAAAAACAGGCACTTTCGCGGATATGGGCAACCGAATTTACTACCGATTTACTACTTTTGGGGAAAGAGCCTTGATATGCGCAGCACCGCGAGAGCCAGCCGCCCGGACGGGGCAGCACACAGATAACCCCCTACAATGACAATTTCATATACCGACCATGACGGCGTTTCTTCACTCCCCACGCGGGGAGAAAAGGGACGCCGCTTTTTTATGCCCTTTGTTACGCAGTAGGGGCATAAGGAGCCTTGCGCCATGCGGCTTTTCGGGCGCGGTTTTGGCGGAGCAGGGTGTTTATACCTTACCCCTCAAAATCGCGCTTCTACTGCGTAACAAAATCTACCGCAAAGGAGTATCGGAGCTATGGCAGTTTTCCGCGTGGAGCGCAACCGTGGCTACACCGTCATGTCAAACCACCATCTGCGCAATAAAGAGCTGTCCCTAAAGGCAAAGGGGCTGCTGTCACAAATGCTTTCACTCCCCGAAGATTGGGACTATACCCTTGCTGGCCTGTCCCTTATCAACCGGGAGAAAATCGACGCTATCCGTGAAGCGGTGCGGGAGTTGGAACGCGCCGGGTATATCGTGCGGTCAAGGGAGCGTGACGCGAAAGGCCGCTTGCGGGGCGCGGAGTATGTGATCTACGAACAGCCGCAGCCGCCTACATCAGATTTACCTACGTTGGAAAATCCAACATTGGATAATCCAACGCAGGAAAAACCTACATTGGATAAACCTACGTTGGAAAATCCAACGCAATTAAATAAAGATATATCAAGAACTGACTTACCAAAAAAAGAACAATCAATTACGGATTTACCAAGTACCGATTCCATTCCTATCCTTTCCCCTGACCCCTCACCTTACGGGGACGCTGCGGCAGAGCCGCCGGAACGGAAGCGAAAGGAAGCGGTAACACAGAGCGCGGTTGAGCTTTATCGGGAGATCATTAAGGAGAATATCGAGTACGAACATCTCCTGCGCTACTCCAAGATTGACCCGGTGGAATTGGACGGCATTGTGGAACTGCTGGTGGAAACCGTCTGCACGGCCCGCAAAACTATCCGGGTGGCCGGGGACGACTACCCCGCCGAGCTGGTAAAGTCCAAGCTGCTGAAACTCAATAGCAGTCACATTGAGTTTGTCATGGACTGTATGCGGGAGAACACTACGAAAATCCGCAATATCAAAAAATATCTGCTGGCGGTGCTGTTCAATGCCCCCAGCACAATGGGAAGCTACTACACCGCCCTTGTCGCCCATGATATGGCGACGGGACAAATCTGAAAGGAGCGTACAACATGAAACAGGGAGCCTTGATTTTCGACGAGCGAACCGACCGCTACGATATTCGCTTTGGGCTGGGGGACTACTATGGCGGGCTGCATTGCGGCGACGCGCTGGAAGTGTTCACAGGCCGCAAGTGGAAGCCCACCCGCATTGAGTACGGCGCAAACTGGTATCTTGTCGGAATCCGCGCCGAGGATTTGAGCGGTCTGCGGGTACGGATTTGACGAGCTGTACCCCACAGGGCACAGAACATCAAAAAATCTGAACATTTTGACTGACATCGGGGAACGTGGCAGATAAATCCTGCCCCATTCCCACCTAAAAGCGAGGTGGTTATTTGCAAGATGAAGTCAACGAAAAAGTAGTGGCCCTGTCCATCAAGGGGGCGAAGCTCACCGCCGAAATGCTGCAAAAGGCCATGAAAGAGGTACTTTCACAAGTAAAAAAAGAGGTTGATAAACAGGCAATCCCCCACGGAAAACAGACCTTGCGCCAGCTTATGAAGCAGAACGCGGGCGTTTCCAATATCGAGATCACCGACGGCAATATCAAAGCCTTTGAGAGTACGGCAAAGAAATACGGCATTGACTACGCGCTGAAAAAGGACGCCACGGAAACCCCGCCCCGCTACCTTGTGTTTTTCAAGGGGCGGGACGCCGACGTGCTGACCGCCGCTTTCAAGGAATTTTCCGCAAGAAAGCTGACGCAGGAGCAAAGGCCGTCTATCCGTAAGGTGTTGGCGGCGTTCCGGGACAAGGCGAAGCAGCTAAACGCCAGCCATCAGAGGACAAAGAACAAGGTGCAGGAGGAATCCCTATGAAGCCGGAGATCAAGAAGCTGTTTATCCTAAACGCCCCCTATCTGCTCTTTGTCTACCTTTTTGACAAGCTGGGCGAAGTGGTGCGCCTTGCCCCCGGTGCGGACGCAAGCCAAAAGCTGCTGCACATGGGCGAGGGCTTTACCGCCGCCTTTTCCAGCGCAGCCCCCAGCTTCCACCCGACAGACCTTTTAATCGGGATTGCAGGTGCGCTCCTTATCCGGCTTGCCGTCTATGTAAAAGGCAAGAACGCGAAGAAGTACAGGAAAGGCATGGAGTACGGTTCGGCGCGTTGGGGCGGGCCAAAAGACATAGCCCCTTATGTCGATTCCGTATTTGAGAACAATATCCCCTTAACCCAGACAGAACGGCTCACCATGAACAGCCGCCCGAAGCAGCCGAAGTACGCGAGGAATAAAAATATCCTTGTGATCGGCGGGAGCGGCAGCGGCAAGACCCGCTTTTTCGTCAAGCCGTCGCTTATGCAAATGCACAGCAGCTATGTTGTCACAGACCCGAAAGGCACAGTCTTAATCGAATGTGGAAAGCTGCTTGCCCGTGGTGCGCCGAAGCTGGGAAAAGACGGAAAACCCATTATGCGGAACGGGAAGCCCGTTTATGAGCCGTACCGTATCAAGGTACTGAATACGATTAACTTCAAAAAATCTATGAAGTACAATCCCTTTGCGTATCTGCGGAGTGAAAAAGATATTTTGAAGCTGGTAAATACCATAATCGCCAACACCAAAGGCGACGGCGAGAAATCTACCGAGGATTTTTGGGTGAAGTCAGAGCGGCTTTTTTACTGCGCCCTGATTGGCTATATCCACTACGAAGCCCCGGAGGACGAAAAGAACTTTACCACGCTGCTTGAAATGATTAACGCCAGCGAAGCCCGCGAGGACGACCCGGAGTTTCAAAGCCCCGTTGACCTGATGTTTGAACGGCTGGAAGAAAAAGACCCGGAGCATTTTGCCGTCCGGCAGTACAAGAAGTTTCTGCTTTCCGCTGGCAAGACCCGAAGCTCTATCCTCATTTCCTGCGGTGCGCGGCTGGCCCCCTTTGACATTCGAGAGCTACGCGAGCTGATGGAGAGCGACGAAATGGAGCTGGACACGCTGGGGGATAGGAAAACCGCCCTTTTCGTCATTATCAGCGACACGGACGACACTTTTAACTTTGTCGTATCTATCCTCTACACACAGCTTTTCAATCTCCTGTGCGACAAGGCCGATGATGTGTACGGCGGACGGCTTCCCGTTCATGTGCGCTGCTTGCTTGACGAGTTTGCGAACATCGGGCAGATTCCGAAGTTTGAAAAGCTCATTGCCACTATCCGAAGCCGGGAAATCTCCGCGTCGATTATCCTGCAAAGCCAGTCGCAGCTAAAGGCCATTTACAAGG
Organism: Oscillospiraceae bacterium; assembly: GCA_910574995.1. GTDB lineage: Bacteria > Bacillota > Clostridia > Oscillospirales > Acutalibacteraceae > Acutalibacter. The sequence continues at coordinate 268,391 of CAJTCS010000004.1, read as the reverse complement.
ACAACGCCGATACCATAGTCGGCAACTGCGACACCACCCTTTTCTTGGGTGGCAAGGAGAAATCCACGCTAAAGGAAATCTCGGAAATACTCGGCAAGGAAACGATTGACAGCTTCAACACGTCCGAAACGCGGGGACGGGAGCTGTCCCACGGGCTGAACTATCAAAAGCTGGGGAAAGAGCTTATGACACAGGACGAAATCGCTGTCATGGACGGCGGCAAGTGCATTTTACAGGTGCGCGGGGTGCGCCCGTTCTTCTCGGATAAGTTTGATATAACGAAGCACCCGCAGTATAGGCACCTGTCCGACGCTGACCCGAAAAACGCCTTTGACATGGAGAAGCACCTAAGACGACGCCCCGCCATCGTCAAGCCCGATGAAGTGTTTGACTACTACGAGATCGACGCCGACGAATTACAGGAGGACACAGGCCATGAATAAGCGTATCAGGAAGAAGCAGCAAAACCGGGAAATGGCAAGGACGGTCAACGGGCTTGTCCTCTGCTATCAGGAAATGGTTTCGGAGCGTGAAAAACGCTGCAAGGAGCTTTCCGCAAAGTACGGAGTGCGTGTTGAGCTGGACAAGGACAATCCGCTTGGTATGCCGCTGATTCTCCCCCTGACGGAAGCCCAGCGGCAGGCTGATATGCGGCGGTTTATCGCCGCTTGCGAAAGGCTCTATGAACAACAGCAGGCGCAGCGCGGTTAAATCCGTCTGCGCCTTTCCCATATCCGGCAGATTTTGAGGAGGTGGTAACACAATCAGAAACGTAAACATCGGCTACATGATACGTGCCCCCACCGGGCGCGGTTTTCCATACCCACGCAGCCGCCGGAAGCAATGGCGGCTTTTTTGGCGGCAAGACCGCCCTTTGCCCCCTTTGTGGGGCAGCCGCGAATCGCGGCAGGAAAGGAGTTTTCTATGGCATTTTTCAATTCTGCGGTTGGTGTTCTTCAGACCCTTGTTATCGCGCTGGGCGCGGGCCTCGGCATTTGGGGCGTTATCAATCTGCTTGAGGGCTACGGCAACGACAATCCCGGTGCCAATGCTCATGTACGGTAAAGAAGCAAGCAACCGAAAACAAGAGATAGACCGCCAGCACCACACTATTCCGAACCAAAGACCAAAAGAAAAGCATTATGGAAATGTGTATAACAGGCTATGGAATCATGGATAACTCTATTCACAGCACATGGAAAAGCTAAAGTGCAGCTTTCCCACGTCCTGCAAACAGAGTTACCCACAATTCCATAAGATAGCCAGTTATACACATTCCCACAATGCCGATGACTACGAAATCTCACACATTCATACATTCTTAAAAAATATTTTGTAAGGTTGACATTACACAAAAAAGTGATATACTATGTAGTAAGGTCAACCTTACAGAAAGGAGTTTGTTAATGAAAAATCGAATCAGAGAATTAAGAGAAGAAAAAGGAATGACCCAAGAACAATTAGGCGAAATGGTGGGAACATCAAGACAGGCAATTAACGCAATCGAAACAGAAAAGTTTGAACCATCTATTTGGCTTGCTTACGACATTTCAAAGGTATTCGGCTGCCCTATTGAAGATGTTTTTTTGTTTGAAGAAAGTCCAAGAAAATCAAGGGCTGATAGTAGCAGGAGGGATAATAATGGCAATAAGAAACATTCGGTATTATGATGACCCAATTTTGCGAAAAAGGTGCAAAGAAGTAAAAGTTATCAACGATAAAATCCGACAAATCCTTGATGATATGTTGGATACACTTCAACAGACCGAAAATGGTGCGGCTATAGCGGCAAATCAAGTAGGAATATTAAAACGTCTTGTTGTGATTGATTATGACGAGTGTTGTCTAAAGCTGGTAAACCCGTTAATCATAGGTTATAGTGGTATCCAAGAATGTAACGAAGCCTGCCTTAGTTTTCCTAATCGTTGCGTAAAAATAATTCGTCCTCAAAAGGTAACAATCCAAGCGCAAAATGAATACGGCGAAGAAATAATGATTACTGCTGAGGACGGACTTGCACAATGTTTTTGTCACGAATTAGAGCATTTAGACGGGGAGATATTTTTGGATAAAGCTATTGAAGAAATAGATATACAAGAGCTGTAAAACGGAAACAATAGATTGTAGTACCGTCTACAAAAAGTAACTATAAATCATGTAGCACTCTTTGTGGGAAAAGAGGGAATATTTTATGGTTTGTACAGAAACATACAAGGAGCATATCATGTATACTTTTAATGCTTTTTGTAAAGTAGTTATACGCTATGCAGCTATCAATGCGTGGCGTGAAAGAAACAGGAGGCAGAAAAAGGAAATATCCCTTGAATACCTCACAGAAGAAAAATTCTATCCCTTAAATACGTTAGATAGATATTTTACAGCACCTTATGAAGAATACCCAGTTACTATATGCAATCATACAGTAATCTTCACTAATGGAGAACTTGCTACTGCCCTGCAATCTTTACCGGAGAAAAAGAGAGAAATTATCTTCCTTTATTTTTTCGGACATTATACGCAACAAGAAATCAGTGAATTATATGGACGTTGCCGAAGTACAATATGGTATCACATACACAGTGCTTTGCAGATTTTACAAAAAGAAATGGAGGTGTTTTCAAATGGATAAACCTAATCTTGTGCCTTACGAAACGATTATAAAAGCAACTAAAGGAGAGCCGGAAGCCGTGGACGAGGTTTTACGTCATTACAACAAACGAATTAGATATGCTTCCCTTGAAAACGGACATATCAATATAGATACCGAGGATAGTATAAGACAGCGACTTGTAGCTGCTCTATTCAAATTTCGCTTTGACTGTTGACTATACAAAGAGATTTCTTTAGAGGTTTATATATGAGTAAAGTTATAATGATGTGCGGAGTATGCGGTTCAGGGAAAACCACTTACTCAAAGCAGAAAGAAAAAGAAGGATATATTCGACTTTCGATAGATGAAGAAATGTGGAAAATCTATGGAAAAAAAGGAATTGATTACCCAGATAGCCAATACGAGGAACTATCAGAAAAAGTCGAGTTGACACTTCGTGAAAGATTATTAAAGCTAATTAAAGAAGGACAAAACATAGTGATTGATTTTAGCTTTTGGAGTAAAGAAAATCGTGATTTTTACAAAGCTATGATAGAAAAAGCTGGCGGTACGGTAGAACTTGTTTATATGAAAGCCAGCAAGGAAATTTTACGAAAAAGGTTAGACAAAAGAAACCTGTTTTTAAATGCCAATTCTCCATTTATAGTAACTAATGAAATATTAGAACACCATTATGAAGGCTTCCAAGAGCCGTGTGGAGAGGGCGAAATCATTATCTTACAAAAATAAACTAAATATACCCTTAATGTTGGTCATCAAAAGCAGTAAGTCTGAAAAAGATTTGCTGCTTTTTTATATGTTTTTTGTTCCCTTTTTCCGCCTATTCCGGCTTGCGTGGTGTTGTAGGTAGTAGGGGAGAAATATCGCCACAACTTTGGCAAAATCCCCGCTTGCGGCACTAAATGTATTGAGAGAAGCCAGCACAGAGGAAGCCGCCACTTTCTTAGAGCAAGATTCTACCACAGTACCAAATTTCGCTAATCGCTCATTTTGTCCTATGGGAATCTTGTTGGGGTTGCCACCCCAAGCCCGCCTTTTTGCGGCTTGCGCCGCTTGAAAAATCCCCGAAAAAATATTTTCGGATTTTTCAAAAAACACTTCCGCTTTGCCCCCTGTTTTTCTCCTATTGGTGAGAGGGCAAACCATAAAAAGAAAGGAGCTGAAAGCCATGAAAAGATACAACACGCCCCACCGCCACCGGGTAATCAAGACACGCTTGACCGAGGAAGAATACGCCGAGTTTTCCGAGCGTGTCACCCTCTGCAAAATGAGCCAAGCCGAGTTTATCCGGCAAGCCCTTATCAAGTCAAGCATACGCCCGGTCATTACTGTTTCCCCGGTTAATGATGAACTGCTGTCTGCCGTTGGAAAGCTAACAGCCGAGTACGGAAAAATCGGCAGCAACTTGAACCAGATTGCCCGCTGTCTGAACGAGTACGGCGCACCCTATAACGCCCTCTCCCAAGAGGTACGAGCCGCCACAGCGGAGCTTGCCGCCTTGAAGTTTGAAGTCTTGCAGAAAGTAGGTGAAGCCGTTGGCAACATTCAAACATATCAGCTCTAAAAATGCCGACTATGGAGCTGCCGAGCAATACCTAACCTTTGAGCATGACGAGTTTACCATGAAGCCCACACTGGACGGAAACGGGCGGCTTGTTCTCCGTGATGATTACCGTATTTCCTCTCTGAATTGCGGTGATGAAGATTTTGCAATCGCCTGTATGCGTTCCAATCTCCGATACGGCAAGAACCAGAAACGGGAGGACGTAAAGAGCCACCATTACATTATCAGTTTTGACCCCCGTGACGCACCAGACAACGGCTTGACCGTAGACCGGGCGCAAGTGTTGGGCGAGCAGTTCTGTAAAGAGCATTTTCCCGGACACCAAGCCCTTGTTTGTACTCACCCGGACGGGCATAACCACAGCGGCAATATTCATGTGCATATCGTAATCAATTCTTTGCGGATTGCCGAAGTGCCGCTATTGCCCTACATGGAAAGACCAGCCGACACAAGGGAGGGCTGCAAGCACCGCTGTACGGACGCAGCTATGGAATATTTCAAAGCGGAAGTCATGGAGATGTGCCACAGGGAAAACCTCTATCAGATTGATTTACTCCACGGGAGCAAGAACCGCATTACCGAGCGTGAGTATTGGGCGAAACGGAAAGGACAAGCCGCACTGGATAAAGAGAACGCTTCCCTTGCCGCCACAGGCGAACCGCCAAAACAAACCAAGTTTGAAACCGACAAGGAGAAATTAAGGCGCACAATCCGAGCAGCCCTGTCCTCTGCCGTTTCCTTTGAGGACTTTTCCGGGAAACTGTTACAGCAAGGCGTGACCGTCAAGGAGAGCCGGGGGAGGTTGAGTTATCTCACGCCGGACAGGACGAAGCCCATCACCGCCCGGAAGTTGGGTGATGATTTTGACCGTGCCGCCGTACTGGAAGCACTCACCATAAACGCACAGAACGCCGCCAGAGCCGTCGAAAAGCCCCTACCCAAAGAGAAATACCCCCGCAGCATAAAAGACCGCTTACAGCGCAATAAAGCCGCCATAAACTCCCCGAAGAATGACGGAGTACAGCGCATGGTAGACATAGCTGCCAAGAGAGCCGAGGGCAAGGGGAAAGGCTATGAGAAGTGGGCGACTTTGCACAATCTGAAGCAAATGGCGGCGACCATGAGCGTTTACGAGGAATCCGGCTTTTCTTCCCCGGAGGAACTGGAAGCCGCCCTTGCCGCCGCCAGTGCCGGACTGCATGAAGCGACCGGGAAGCTGAAAGCCGTGGAAAGCACTTTACGGGAGAAAAAGGACTTGCAGAAACAGCTATTGGCGTACATCAAGACCAAACCAGCCCGTGACGGATTGCGGGCGCAGAAAACGGAGAAAGCCCGGAGAGCCTACCGGGAGCAGCACGAAAGCGAGTTTATCATTTCCGAATCTGCCGCCCGGTATTTCAAGGCACAGGGAATCTCCAAACTGCCAGCGTCCAAAGCCCTACAAGCGGAGATTGAGCAGCTTACCAAAGAGAAAAACGCCCTTTACAACGAGTACCGGGAGAAGAAAGCGAACGTCCGGGAATTGCAGACCGTGAAAAGCAATCTTGACAAGATATTACGCCGTGAGCCGGAACGGGGAAAGGGGCGGGAAAATGAACGGTAAACGCCCCTACATGGACTACCCACAGTACAGAGCCGCCCGCCGCCTTGTGCATGAGTGCTGCAACTACGATAACGGCAACTGTATCTTGCTGGATAACGGCGAGCCTTGCGTATGCGTCCAGAGTATCAGCTATTCCCTTTTATGCCGCTGGTTCATTGCCGCCGTGCTGCCATTGGACGGGAAACTGGAAGCCGCCCTACTCCACCGGGCAGACAGGAAACGCTGTACCGAGTGCGGCGGGTATTTTCTCCCCAAGTCAAACCGGGGGAAATACTGCCCGAACTGCGCCGGACGCATGAAAAGAATCAAAGCCGCACAGCGCAAGCGGAAACAGAGGGATAAATGTCACGCTTTAGGATATTCCAGACCCCCATAAATCAAGGCTTTTTTGACCGCCCTCAACGGGTAGCCGATACATTTATCCTTTACCCCCGAAAATGCCGTTTTAACTGCGTAACAGAAGCCACAGACAGGAGGTGAGAACCATAACCGAATACATCAAAGCCGACACCATATTGCCCCGTTTTCTGCCCTATCCCTATTTTCTGCTGAAAATGGACTTGTCGCATACTGCAAGGCTGCTCTATGGGCTGCTTCTTGACCGTTCCACCCTCTCACAGAAGAACGGCTGGCAGGACAGCGAGGGCAGGACGTATATTGTCTATCCCGTTTCGGAGATAACGGAAATGCTGGATAAAGGCAGCACCGCCATAAAAAGCGCACTGAACGAGCTGGACGCTGCCGGGCTTCTGGTGAGGGAACGCCGGGGCTTCTCCGCACCGAACCGTCTTTATGTGAAAATACCGCAAATGCCAGTGGTACAGTTTTCCGACCATATGACTGCCATACAGCCGGAAAACCGACCCTCTGATAGCCGGAAAAGCGACCCTCATAAGGTCGGAAAACCGACCTTTGCGTTGGACGGAAAACCGGCCCCTAACCAACTTACTATAAACCAACTAAAAGAGAACCAACGAAAAGGAGTGAGTGGGGAGCAGCCCGCACCCTTTGGCAGATATAAAAACCTTTTCCTCTCCGAATCCGAGTATGCGGAGCTGAAAGGGGAATACCCGGACAGGCTGGAACGGTTCATTGAGGAATTGAGCGAGTTCATAGCCGCCTATGGGAAAGTGTACGCCAACCATGCCGCCGCTGTCCGTATGTGGGCAAGACGTGACAGGAAAGGCACAGGAAAGAAAGGAATCCCCGATTATTCCTACAAAGAGGGCGAGAGCCTTTGACCACATAAATACAACGCCCCGTAAACAGGGCGTAAAAGACCATGAACAAGGAGGACGATTTTATGAGCGATTATGATAACGCCATTTTCCGGCTTGCCACGGCACAGGAAGCAGAGCCGGAGGACTACACGGGCGAGGACGGGCTTTTATATTGCGGGAGCTGCCGCCAGCCCAAAGAAGCCTACTTCCCGGAGGGCAAAACCTTTTTCGGGCGTGACCGCCACCCGAAAGAATGTGACTGTCAGCGGAAACGCCGGGAAACGCTGGAAGCCAGCCATAGGGAATACAAGCACCGGGAGGAAGTGGAACGGCTGAAACGGACAGGCTTCACCGACCCGGCTATGCGGGAATGGACGTTTGAGAACGACAACGGGAAATGCCCCCAAATGCACAAAGCCTATACCTATGTGGAGTGTTGGGAGGAAATGAAAGCCGGGAATATCGGCTATCTGTTATGGGGCATGGTAGGCACAGGCAAGAGCTATTTTGCCGGGTGTATCGCCAACGCCCTCATGGAGAAAGAGATTTCCGTGTGCATGACAAACTTTGCCTTGATACTCAATGACCTTGCCGCCAGCTTCAAAGACCGTAACGAGTACATAGCCCGCCTTTGCAGCTTCCCTCTGCTTATCCTTGACGATTTCGGCATGGAGCGTGGCACAGAATACGGGCTTGAACAGGTTTACAACGTGATTGACAGCCGATACCGCAGCCAAAAGCCGCTGATTGTCACCACAAATTTGACGCTGGAAGAATTGCAGAACCCGGAGGACACCGCCCACGCCCGCATTTATGACCGCCTTACAGAAATGTGTACCCCCGTCCGCATTACCGGGGAGAATTTCAGAAAAGCCAAAGCACGGGAGAAAATGGAACAGCTTAAAACGCTGCTGAACGGAAAGGAGATTTGCCTATGACCGACACGCCCAAGAAAAGCACCGCCACCACCGCCCGCCGCCCGGATTGCGTGACCGAGGTACGCAGAGGGAACACCGTCCTTGTGGTTTCCGGCTATTTCAAACAAGGCACTACCGCCACTGCCGCCGACAAGATGATGAAAGTGCTGGAAGCGGAAAGCGCAACCGGGGAAAGAACCGCCCACGCTATATAATGCGATAAACCTTAATAAAAAAATGTGATATTTTTCGACATAAAGTAGCAAAAGGACTGTACAGCCAGCCCCGCCCTATGGTATAATAGACCTACGGAATAGTGGGGCTGGCTGTCGGAAACGGAGGACATTATGCCAAGACAGACCACCCAGAAACTCATTACCGCCCTTTATCCGAGATTGTCGCACGAGGACACGCTCCAAGGCGAATCCAACTCCATAAGCAACCAGAAGCGAATCCTTGAAGCCTACGCAAAACAGAACGGCTTTTCCAACCTCAAATGGTACACGGACGACGGATTCTCCGGGGCAAATTTCCAAAGACCCGGCTTCCAGTCCATGCTTGCCGACATTGAAGCGGGGCTTGTGGGAACAGTCATTGTAAAGGATATGTCACGGTTAGGGCGAAACTATCTTCAAGTGGGAATGTACACCGAAATGATTTTCCCACAGAACGGCGTCCGCTTCATTGCCATCAATGACGGCGTAGACAGCGCACAGGGAGACAACGATTTTGCGCCTTTGCGTAACATTTTTAACGAATGGCTGGTGAGGGATACGAGCAAGAAAATCCGGGCGGTAAAACGCTCAAAAGGCATGAGTGGGAAGCCCGTCACAAGCAAGCCCGTGTACGGCTACCTCATGGACGAGGACGAAAATTTCATCATTGACGAAGAAGCCGCCCCCGTGGTAAAGCAGATTTACAGCCTATGCCTTGCCGGGAACGGTCCGACCAAGATAGCCCGTATGCTCACGGAGCAGGAAATCCCCACGCCGGGAACGCTGGAATACCGCAGGACGGGAAGCACCCGCCGCTACCACCCCGGCTATGAGTGCAAGTGGGCGGCGAACACCGTGGTACATATCCTTGAAAACCGGGAATACACGGGCTGCCTTGTGAACTTCAAGACCACCACCCAATCCTACAAGTGCAGCAAGATTATCTACAACAGCGAGGACAAACAGGCAATCTTTGAGAACCACCACGAGCAGATAATCGACAAGGACACATGGGAGCGTGTGCAGGAGCTACGCAAACAGCGCAAACGCCCTAACCGCTATGATGAAGTGGGCTTGTTCTCCGGCATACTCTTTTGTGCGGATTGCGGCAGCGTCATGTACCAGCAGAGGTATCAGACGGATAAACGGAAACAGGACTGCTACATATGCGGCAGCTACAAGAAGCGCACGGCAGACTGTACGGCGCACTTTATCCGCACCGACCTTTTGACCGCCGGAGTGACCGAGAACCTACGGAAAGTCACCAGCTACGCCGCCAAGCACGAAGCCCGGTTTATGAAGCTGTTGACCGAGCAGACCGAGGACGGGAGCAAACGCCGGAACGCCGCAAAGAAGAAAGAGCTGGAAGCGGCAGAAAAACGGATTGCGGAACTCTCCGCCATCTTCAAGCGGCTGTATGAGGACAGTGTGACCGGGCGCATATCGGACGAGCGTTTCACGGAACTTTCGGCAGACTACGAAGCCGAGCAAAAGGAACTGAAAGAGAAAGCCGCCGCTTTGCAGAGCGAGCTTTCTAAAACGCTGGAAGCCACGGCAAACGCTGAAAAGTTTATGAAAGTGGTACGCAAGTACACCAGCTTTGAGGAACTTACCCCTACCCTGTTACGGGAGTTTGTGGAGAAAATCGTAATCCACGAATCGGAAGCCCTTGACGGGAAACGCCGGGGGAAGCTCCGCAGACAGGAAATCGAAATCTATTACTCTTTTGTCGGCAAGGTAGAGTTGCCCGACTAAAGCCCGACCCGTCCGGCAGTCAGCCGGACAGGGAACGGCAAAATTTTTTACACTTCTTTTACTTCTTTATCTCACATGAGCAAAAAGCCAGGGCATGAAGCAGCTCATGGCGGGCGGCGGTGTCGCCCTGATCGGCGGCACCCTCGTACCCCTGCTGTCCGGCCTGTTCGGTTAAGCGGCAGGGTAAGAACCTATGCAGAGCATACTTGACGCGATTAACGAATGGATAAAGGAAATCCTGATAGGAGCCATCAACGGTAATCTGTCAACTATGTTCGGGGACGTAAACGAAAAAGTCGGCACAATCGCCGCAGAGGTAGGGCAGACCCCGCAAGGGTGGAACGCTGGCATATTCTCCATGATACGGACGCTATCGGAGAGTGTCATAGTCCCCATTGCGGGGCTTGTCATTACCTATGTCCTGTGCTACGAGCTAATCAGCATGGTAACGGAAAAGAACAATATGCACGACATTGATACGTTCATGTTCTTCAAGTGGATTTTCAAGGCGTGGGTGGCGGTGTATCTCGTCACCCACACCTTTGATATTACTATGGCTGTGTTCGATATGGCGCAGCACGTCGTTTCCGGCGCGGCGGGCGTGATTGGCGGCAACACAAATATAGACGTGGACGCCGCCCTATCGTCCATGCAGGCCGGGCTTGACGCTATGGAAATCCCCGAACTCTTATTGCTTGTCATGGAAACAAGCCTTGTCAGCCTGTGCATGAAAATCATGTCGGTGCTGATAACGGTTATCCTGTACGGCAGAATGATAGAAATATACCTGTATTGCTCGGTTGCGCCTATTCCATTCGCAACAATGACAAACCGGGAGTGGGGGCAGATTGGAAACAACTACCTCAAATCCCTTATCGCCCTCGGATTTCAGGGCTTCCTGATTATGATATGCGTCGGCATTTACGCGGTTTTGGTAAACAGCATGATAATAGCGGACAATCTGCACAGCGCGATCTTCTCCCTCGCGGCCTATACCGTTATCCTTTGCTTCTCCCTGTTCAAATCCGGCGCGTTGGCAAAATCCATCTTTAGCGCCCATTAAGGGCGGGAAAGGAGGTTATCGCTTGGCGTATGTACCCGTACCCAAAGACCTGACGAAAGTAAAAACGAAAGTCGCCCTCAATTTGACAAAGCGGCAGATCGTTTGCTTTGCGGCGGCCCTCGCTATGGGCTTGCCGCTTTTCTTTTTGCTCAAAGGAAGTGCCGGGACGAGCCTTGCGGCGGCGTTGATGTGCGCCGTCATGCTCCCCTGCTTCCTCTTTGCCATGTACGAAAAACACGGGCAGCCCCTTGAAACGGTAATCCGCAACATTGTGCAGACAAAGTTTATCCGTCCAAAGGAGCGGCCCTATCAGATCGAAAACCTGTACGCTGTCTTGGAAAAGCAGCGGAAACTTGAAAAGGAGGTATCAGCGATTGCCAAAGGCACAAAACACAGCAACCGCCCCCGCAGGGGCTAAAAGGAAGCTGACCCGCGCAGAGAAGAAAGAAATTGCCGCCCTTATCCAAAAGGCAAAGGGCGACGGCAAGCCCCACACCGCCCAGCAGACTATCCCCTATCTGCAAATGTACCCGGACGGTATCTGCCATGTTTCGGACAAGCGGTATTCAAAGAGTATCGCGTTTGAGGACATAAACTACCAGCTTGCACAGGCCGACGACAAGACCGCCATTTTTGAAAACTGGTGCGACTTCCTCAACTACTTTGACGCTTCCGTTTCGGTGCAGCTTTCTTTCATCAATCAGGGGGCGCAGCGGGAAAAGGCGCAGCGGGCTATCGACATTCCCCCGCAGGACGACGCTTTCAACTCTATCCGCAGCGAGTACGCGGATATGCTGAAAAACCAGCTTGAAAAGGGCAACAACGGCCTTGTGAAGCAGAAGTATATCACGTTCTCCATCGAAGCGGACAACCTTGCGGCGGCAAAGGCGCGGCTTTCCCGCATTGAAACCGATGTGCTGAACAATTTTAAGGTGCTGGGCGTGACCGCCCGCCCGCAGACGGGGTATGAACGCTTGCAGACCCTACACGGCGTTTTCCACCCGGAGGGCGAACCGTTCCGTTTTTCGTGGGATTGGCTGGCCCCGTCCGGGCTGTCCACAAAGGATTTTATCGCCCCGTCCTCGTTCCGCTTTGGCGAGGGACGCTATTTCCGCATGGGGCGCAAGCTGGGGGCGGTGAGCTTCCTTGAAATCCTTGCGCCGGAGCTGAACGACCGTATGCTTGCGGACATTCTCGACCTTGAAACGGGCGTGATCGTCAATCTGCATATCCGCAGTATCGACCAGACCGAAGCCATCAAGACCATCAAGCGCAAGATCACCGACCTTGACAAGATGAAGATCGAGGAACAGAAAAAGGCCGTCCGCAGCGGCTACGACATGGACATTATTCCGTCCGACCTCGCCACATTCGGCAGCGAAGCGAAGAATCTTTTGCAGGATTTACAGAGCAGGAATGAAAGAATGTTTTTGCTGACGTTCCTTGTGGTGAACATGGCAGACACGAAGCGGAAGCTGGACAATGACGTGTTCGCGGCGGCGGGTATCGCGCAGAAATACAACTGCGCCCTGACCCGCCTTGACTATATGCAGGAAGCGGGCCTTATGGCAAGCGTCCCCATCGGGGAGAACCTTATCCCCATTCAGCGGGGGCTTACCACCAGCAGCACCGCTATCTTTATCCCCTTTATCACGCAGGAGCTTTTTCAGACGGGCGCGGCCTTGTACTACGGCTTAAACGCCCTTAGTAACAACATGATTCTGTGTGACCGCAAGCGTTTGAAAAACCCAAACGGTCTAATCCTCGGCACCCCCGGCAGCGGCAAGAGCTTTGCGGCAAAGCGGGAAATGGCAAACGCTTTCCTCATTACCGACGACGATATTATTATCTGCGACCCGGAAGCGGAATATTACCCCCTTGTGCAGCGGCTTCACGGACAGGTGGTGCGCATTTCGCCCACCAGCAGCCAGTATGTGAATCCGATGGATATAAACCTCAATTACAGCGAGGACGACAACCCCCTTGCGCTGAAATCCGACTTCATTCTTTCGCTGTGTGAGCTGGTGGTAGGCGGCAAGGAGGGCTTGCAGCCCGTGGAAAAGACTGTCATTGACCGGGCTGTGCGTAACGTCTACCGCCCGTTCCTTGCCGACCCCGACCCGGAGAAAATGCCGATTCTGGGCGACCTGTACGACGAGCTTTTGAAGCAGCCGGAGCCGGAAGCGGCGCGTATCGCGGCGGCGTTGGAGCTGTATGTTTCCGGGAGCCTTAACGTCTTTAACCACCGTACCAACGTGGAGCTAAATAACCGCCTTGTCTGCTTTGACATTAAGCAGCTCGGCAAGCAGCTTAAAAAGCTGGGTATGCTCATTGTCCAAGACCAGGTATGGAACCGCGTCACCGTCAACCGCGCCGAACAGAAGTCCACCCGCTACTACATGGACGAGTTTCATTTGCTGCTGAAAGAGGAACAGACTGCCGCTTACAGCGTTGAAATCTGGAAGCGTTTTCGTAAATGGGGCGGGATTCCCACCGCCATTACGCAGAACGTGAAAGACCTTTTGAGCAGCCGGGAAGTGGAAAATATCTTTGAGAACAGCGATTTTGTCCTCATGCTCAATCAGGCGGCAGGCGACCGGGCTATCCTTGCAAAGCAGCTCAATATCTCCCCCAAGCAGATGAAGTACGTTACCCACACCGAAGCGGGCGAGGGGCTTTTATTCTACGGCAATGTTATTCTGCCCTTTGTAGACCGCTTCCCGAAAGATACGGAGCTGTACCGCGTTATGACGACGAAGCCGGAGGAAGTGAGCGGCGCATGACAGCGGACACCATCATCAACCGGGACGCGCTGTGCGCCTTGCGGGAGCTTCCTGCTGAAAGCGTCCATTGCGCGGTAACGTCGCCGCCCTACTACGCTTTGCGGGACTATGGGCTTGACGCGCAGATCGGGCGGGAGGACACGCCGGAGCAGTACATAGAACGGCTGACGGCGGTTTTCCATGAGCTAAAGCGCGTCCTGCGTCCTGACGGCACCTTTTGGCTGAATATCTCGGACACCTACTGCGGCACAGGCAGCAAAGGCGGCTACACCGACCCCAAATACCCCAAAGGCCGCAACGGACAGAGCTTTTCCCTTGCCCGTACAGCGGCGGGCTGCAAGCACAAGGACATGATCGGGATTCCTTGGCTGCTGGCGTTCTCCCTACGCGCCGACGGCTGGTATCTGCGCAGCGATATTATCTGGCAGAAAGACAACCCCATGCCGGAGAGCGTGAAAGACCGCCCCACCCGCTGCTATGAACACGTCTTTCTGCTTACGAAGTCAAAGCAGTATTACTATGACGCCGCCGCAGTTGCGGAGCCGACCGCCCCCAAAACGGCGGCAAGGTACAAATCCAGCCGCAGCGCAAGCAGCAAATATGCCGCAGAGGTACCGGGACAGGGCAAGGTGCAGGGCTTGAACAAGGCAAGGAGCGGCGGCTACTACGACCCCGCCCTTATCCCCACCATGCGCAACAGGCGGGACGTGTGGCTGATAAACACCGTCCCGTATAGGGGCGGGCATTTCGCCGCGTTCCCGCCGAAGCTGGCGGAAACCTGTATCTTGGCAGGCTGTCCCAAAGGCGGCGTTGTCCTTGACCCCTTTTTCGGCAGCGGCACGACGGGGCTTGCGGCAAAGACCCTTGACCGCCATTATATCGGCATTGAGCTGAACAGCGAATACTGCGCCCTTGCAAGGGCGCGAATTGGAGGTGAAGCACCATAAAACAGTATAAACCCCGCGATAAGATCACGCAGAAAATGACCCGCGACGGGGCTATCGAAGTCAACGAAACTCAGCAGACAGCCCAGCGTATCAGCCAGCGGGAGCAGGACGCGGATTTTCAGAAAACGCCGGAGCAGCAGGCCGCACAGGACGCGGCGGCGCAACTTGACCCCACAGCCACCGACGCTGCCCCGCTGCCCCGTCTGCCTGTTACCCCCGCAAAGGAGGACGCCGCCACCGCCGAGCGCGTCATGGAGCATATCGGCGGCGCACAGACCCGGAAAGCGTCTAAAAAGGCGGTGCGGAAAGCCCAGCGGGAGGGCGCGGCGGGGGCGAGATCGTCACGTCTGCAATTCACCGAGGAAGAACGGGCGACGCCGGAGCTTGGCAAGTATATTGAGAAATCCGACAGAGCCGCCGACCGTCTGGACGCTGCAAGGGCGGCTATCCCCAAAGAAAAGAAGCTGGTGCGGGAGCGTACCTTTGACGAAGCCACAGGCAAGGGCAAGACCCGCCTGCGCTTTGAGGAACACGACAGGCCCCCCGGCTTTAAGGACAAGCACAGCCCTCTTTCCCGCCCCGCACAGGAGGCGGGTATTTTCGTCCACAACAAGGTACATTCCGTTGAAAAGGACAATTCCGGCGTGGAGGGTGCGCACAAATCCGAGGAAGCAGCGGAAAAGGGCTTGAAATACGGGGCGCGGAAAGTCAGGGAGGGCTACCGCAGCCACAAGCTCAAACCCTACCGGGCGGCGGCGAAAGCGGAACGGGCGGCAGAAAAGGCCAACGTCAACTACCTGTACCAAAAGGCATTGCAGGATAACCCGCAGATCGCCGCGTCCAACCCCGCTTCCCGCTTTATGCAGAAGCAGCGTATCAAGCGGCAGTATGCAAAGGCCATGAAAAAGGGCGGCGCGGCTGCGGCGGCAAAGGCAGCGGAGAACACCCGCAAGGCAGCGAAAAAGACCGCAGAGGAAACGAAAAAAACCGTTTCCTTTGTGGCGCGGCACCCGGTAGGCGTGATAATCGCCGTCGCCGCGCTTCTGCTGTCTGTGATGATTTTCTCCGGCCTGTCGTCCTGTTCCTCTATTTTCTCCGGCACCATAAACGGGGTGCTGGGTACGTCCTATACGTCGGAGGACAGCGACCTTGTGGCGGTGGAAAACAGTTATGCCGGAAAGGAAGCTGCGCTGCAAAGCCAGATAGACAACATCGAAAGCACCTATCCGGGCTATGACGAATACCGCTATGACCTTGACGACATTTTCCACAATCCCCACGAGCTGGCTTCCTACCTGACCGCCCTTTTGCAGAGCTATACCCCCGCAAGCGCACAGGCAGAATTGCAGCGCGTCTTTGATAAGCAATACACCCTGACTGTGACGCCCACCGTCGAAGTGCGCTACCGCACAGAAACCCGGACGGACAGCGAGGGCAACAGCTATACCGTCCAAGTACCCTATAACTACTATATCCTCAATGTGTCCCTGACGAACACGCCCATATCGTCGCTGGCCCCCAGCCTTTTAACGCCGGAGCAGCTTGATATGTTCCGGGTGTATCTGGAAACAAGCGGCAACAAGCCCCTTATCTTTGGCGGCGGTTCTGCGAACAGTACCCCGTCCGAGGATTTGAGCGGCGTTCATTTCATCAATGGGACGCGCCCCGGCAATACGGCTGTGGTGGACATTGCAAAGTCACAGGTGGGGAACGTGGGCGGCTATCCCTATTGGAGCTGGTACGGCTTTAATGGGCGTGTCGAGTGGTGCGCCTGTTTCGTTTCGTGGTGCTACAATCAGATGGGCTTATCCGAACCGCGCTTTGCTGGCTGCACGTCCGGCGGTATGGCGTGGTTTACCTCTCATGGACAATGGGGCGACAGGAACTATACCAACATTGCCCCCGGCGACGCGATTTTCTTTGACTGGGACAACTCCGGCGACGCCGACCATGTAGGCATTGTGATCGGCACCGACGGGGAGCGCGTCTACACCGTCGAGGGCAATTCCGGCGACGCCTGTAAAATCAAGAGCTATCCGCTGGGAAGCAGCGTCATTCGCGGCTACGGTCTGATGAATTGGGATTGACGGGAGGGACAGCCAATGCTTACCCTGACCCCCGTTTCCCTTGCGGAAGCCAACGCCTTTGTCGCCCAGCACCACCGCCACCATAAGCCCGTTACCGGGCATATGTCTTGTGCTGAAGCTGCGGGCAAATGGGGCATTTCAGAAAGGCGGGTACAAAAGCTGTGCGAGGAAAATCGCATACCGGGCGTGGCAAAGTTTAGCTTTGTGTGGTTGATACCAAAGGACGCAGAAAAGCCAGCAGATAAGCGAAAAAAAAGCAAATCTACACAATAGATTCAAATTAGGCTGCTACAATCACCATAAGGAGGTGCGCTATGAGCAAAATCTTAATTGTGGAGGACGATTTATCCATACAGGCATTACTACACGACTTCATAGAGGAAGCAGGCCACAGCGTCGCATTAGCGTCTGATGGGGTGGAAGCACTTGCAAAGTATTCTGAACAATCCTTTGACCTGATACTGCTTGACATTATGCTGCCCAAAATTGACGGTTACGGTGTTTGTGAGGTTATCCGGCAAAAGTCAGATGTGCCTATTATCATGCTTACGGCATTGGACGGAGAAGAAAACCAAATTAAAGGTTTGGATATGCAGGCGGACGACTATATTACAAAGCCTTTTTCAATGCCTATATTGCTGCGGAAAATCGCCGCTGTCCTGCGTCGCTCCGCAAAACAGTCTGGCGAACCGCAGACGATCACTTACAAAGACCTCACCTTGGATTTAGAGGGGTATCGGGTAAATACCCAGCAGGAAAGCATCGACCTCACACCCCGCGAGTTTGAAATCCTGCGGGAGCTGATAATGCACCAAGGCAGGATTTTGACGCGGCAAAACCTTTTGCAAACACTTTGGAAGTATGAGTTTTTCGGAGAAGAACGGATTATTGACACGCATATCAAAAACTTACGAAAAAAACTCGGTGCCGCAGACTACATAGAAACGATTAGAGGGGTGGGATATAGAATTGATAAGGAAAATTAGAAGCAAGCTGTCGGTCAAGGTGTTTTTTATCACTCTGCTACTTGTGGCTGCTTGTTGTAGCGTAACTTACTTATGTATCGCCCGTTTTGCTCCCTATGTGTACTCTCACGAATTAGCCGAAGCAGAGGAATTAGCGGAATTATTTGCTACGGAGCTGTCCAATATTCCGCAAGATGAAGTACCGTTTTTTCTTCCAAACTACGATGATATGCTTGCAGACCGATTTGACGGCGAATTTATCATTCGGATTTTCAACAGCTCTGGCGAAGAAGTGACTTTACCACATCTTGATACCATTACAGGCAGAAAGGTTGAAGATTTTAAGAGCGGTGATCTATCCAAGCCATACGCTGTTTCTTTACTCGATGGAGGAGAGGAATATAGCCTGTTGATTGCTAAAAACG
Organism: Oscillospiraceae bacterium; assembly: GCA_910574995.1. Lineage (GTDB taxonomy): Bacteria > Bacillota > Clostridia > Oscillospirales > Acutalibacteraceae > Acutalibacter. The sequence continues at coordinate 250,236 of CAJTCS010000004.1, read as the reverse complement.
CAGGCAAAGAAAGTCAAGTAGTAGAAGCACTCCAAAAGTCACTTCCCATACTGGGAATTGTTGTCTTGGTGGTATCGGTAATCGCTGCCTTTTTCTATTCATGGTATATGACAGCGCCAATCAAGAAAGTAAGTAGGCTATCAAAGCAAATGGCCGATATGGATTTTAGCGGCCTATGCAGCACGACCCGTACTGATGAAATAGGCGTTCTGTCGATCAGTCTGAATACACTTTCCCAAAAGCTCGGCACTGCGCTCTCGGATTTGCAGGAAGCCAACCAAAAACTGCAAGCGGATATTGATATGGAGCGGCAGCTTGAACGCCAGCGGGTAGAGTTTTTTTCGGCGGCTTCCCACGAACTAAAAACACCTATTACTATTATCAAAGGCCAGCTACAAGGTATGCTTTATCAGGTGGGACGCTATAAGGACAGGGAAACCTATCTTGCACAATCTCTGGAAGTAACGGATAACTTGGAGAAAATGGTACAGGAGCTTTTGACAATATCCCGTCTGGACACACCGGGGTATGCGTTCAATCCCTCGCCCATTCATTTTGACAAACTAATCCAAGACCGTCTGATAGCAAATGAAGATTTGTTTATGCAGCGGGAATTAACGGTTGAAAAAGATATATCCCCGGAGGTCTGCATTTCAGGCGATTTGCAGCTTCTTCAAAAAGTGGTGGACAACCTTTTGGGGAACGCCGCCGCATATTCCCCAGCGGGGGAACGAATAATGGTTAATGTATGGCAGGCCGATGAAAAAGCGCATTTGACGATTGAGAATACAGGGGTACATATCCCTGACGAGGATATTCCAAAATTGTTTGAGGCGTTTTATCGTGTAGATCAGTCAAGAAACCGACAGACAGGCGGCACGGGTTTGGGCCTATATATTGTCAAGACAATCCTTGATCTTCATGGAGCGGCAATCAAAATCGAAAACACAGCACAGGGCGTAAAGGTATCAGTACAATTTTAGAAATATCAGACCTCAACGGGCGGTGAGCGAAAGGCTTGCCGCCCTTTTCCATCTCCACATAAAAAACATATTCAATACAAACTCAATTCAAGCTGGGTCGGTATGATAAAGCTGTACCCGGAAAGGGTAACAGAAAGGAGCATTTATCAATGAAAAAATACCTATCACTCGTTCTCGCTGCTCTGCTGATCGTGGGTGTGCTGGCAGGCTGTGGAGAACAGGGAAACACCCAGGCCCCTGACAATTCCAGCGCACCCATTCGCGCACAGGCAACGCTCCCGGCTGACGGTTCCTTTACCAGCGAGGAATACGAAAAGTTGCTGGCACTCCGATTTGACGGTTACGAGGAAATGACCGTAGCCGAGTTTCGGGACAGGGTTGGCGCTACAACAGACACAAAGGAATATACCTCTCTCTTTGAACGGCTTTCCCAAAGCGTCGCGCTCCAAGACATGAAAGATACCGATGAAGCCGCCGCGTTCCTTTTCTACACATTGATGCCGCTTACCGATGAAAACTGGCAGACAAAGGCTTTTAATGGTGCTGCCATAACGGAAGCCGATACCAGCGCAATTTTGGAATACGGTTATACGCTCACGATTGCAGATGAAAATACTCTCACGATCCGCGAGTATAACGCCGCGCAAAAGGGAATTACCGATGGGCTCCAAGCCTTTTTGAGCGGCAAAGCTGCCGCCGAGCTGCAAGACGAGGCCGCAATGCAAACGGCAATCGGGAATGAGATTGCAACGCTTACGAAATCGTGGGGGAGCGAAAAACTGGAAATTACGATTGAGTATGTTTTTCGCTGCGAAAATCCGCCGGATGGGACCCCGAACGGCAACGACACACCAGCCCCCAATACGGAAACCCGACAATCCGAATATGGTACAAAAGAGGACTACCAATCCCTGCTGGCTTTGAAAACGCCAGACTATGCCAGCATGAGCGTTGCAGATTTCAACGCAAAGTTGCTGGCATGGGCTAACGAGGATTTTAGCCGAATGGAACGGATTGACGCTGATATGCTATGTAATGATTTTCAAGTGAGTTTCAGCGAAGAAGAACTTGCGTTTATTCGACTGACAGTATTTCTGTCTGGAACTGAAAATGGTGAGTTTGTGCAAAGCAATTACACAGGCGACCCTATGGTAGCCCCGGCCTATCAAGAGAGCTTGCCGCAGAAAGTGGATAAGTCCAACGAAAAAGCCCCTATGTGGTGCGACTTTGGCTATCGCTTCTTGTACCACATAGCAAATCAGGAAACGCTGACGGTTGGAGAGCGAGATCGTTGTATCGGCGGCATGATTACCGCCGTAGAGAAGTTTTGGAATGACACAACGCTTGATGATCTGCTCACTATGACGAAAGATGATGTGATTTCCTGCCTTAATTCTTTGGCTGCTGAATACAGCACCGACGACATTGTGATTACCATAAGCGCAGAGCACGTCCATTTCGACCATACGGAGGAACGGCCCGAACTGCCATAACAAGAAAACACCAATCATCTATCTAACAAATATGAAGTTATCTGCCGCACGACGGCAAAAGAAAAAAAGCCGTCGTACAGCAGCCATATCCGCATACCCAAACGCGGCGGCTTTGAGAAATCAAAGCCGCCGTTTTTACCTTGTCGGAATACAAAGTATAACGTCACCCCATCAAACCTACGGCGGCTAAAGGAGGTAGCCGCCATGAAGCGCAGCATATATCGCTGGGGTACAATGTTCTTTGACTTATCAAAAAAAGCCCGGCCACCGCCAGGGGACAGCACACCCCAAAGGGTGAACTGTCAGACTACATCTATGCTGCGCACAATTCCTTTGCCCTCGTCTGCATTTTGCGGACGAGGGCATTTTTGTGTTTTCCCGAAAAGATTTTGAGAAATCCGGCCTTTGTTTCCGGCGTATTCAAAACGCTTGGTGTTGAGGGCTTACGAAAGGGGAAGTCATCACCCGCTTTCGCGGTTGCGAAAGGAGGTGAAACCATGAACGAGCCTATTCGTACCCAATGGCAAATCCGTTGCGCCTTTAACGGCTTTTGCAAGCGGACGTTGAAAAACGAAGCCATCAACGCCCACAGGGACACGAAGCGTCAGCAGCTCCGCGAGGTTAGTTTTTCTGACTTGTCCCCGCAAGAGGAAAAACAGCTTTACACCTATGATACCTACTTTGCAGATGATGAAGCTGAAAAGTCCTTTTGCGTGGCGGGAAAGGAGATTACCGCGAAGCTGCTTGCCGAAGCCCTGCGCAGCTTGCCGGAAGAAAAGCGGGACGCCGTATTGCTCTACTACTTCTTTGACATGAGCGACGTGGAGATCGGAAAGCTCCGCGACGTTCCGAGAAGCACAGTCCAGTATCGGCGGACAAGCTCTTTTGAACTGTTAAAACGCTATTTGGAGGAACGCGCCTATGACACAAGCGACTGGTAACACCGAACAGGACGAGCGCGGCTTGTTGCCTTACCCGGTAATCATAGCCGCAACAAAGGGCGACCCGGAAGCTATGGAGATCGTCGTACATCATTACGACAGCTACATAGCGTCCCTGTCTATGCGGAAGCTCCGCGACGAGCGCGGTAACAGCTACTACGGCATAGACGAGGACATACGCGACCGCTTGAGGTCAAAGCTCATGCGGGCTGTCCTGTCATTCAAGGCCTGATTTGAAAAGCAGCGTCCCCCTTTCCGCTGCTCCCAGCTCTGGCCTTGCTGCTGCACCTTGAAAAAGAAAGCGGCGCAAGATAACGGCGGCGCAGCATAGGGCAAATCGGATACGTTCCTTTTGCGCCGAGCCACGCGGCGGGTGCGCCATGACGCTTTTCCCTATGGGAAAAAGCCGAGCGACCAACACCGACGCCGGAAAACAGGCATAGCAGCTTGTAGGCCACGACGCGCAGAATACATAATGATACTCCTGTATAGCCACAGTCCGAGCGTTGAAAGCGTCGCAGGCAATGGGTACAGCTCCGGCAGACCGTCGGAGGGGTGAAACTCCCGTGAGGTTGCCGCTAACAGCCGTCCGATGATAGCCCCTTTTTTCGATTCCAACCTTTTAACAGTTTTGAAAGGGGATTATCTATGTGCAATACCGATGTTCCCATTTGGGAAAAGTACACGCTTACCATTGAAGAAGCGTCAAAATATTTTCGTATCGGGGAAAACAAGCTGCGCAAGCTGGCAGAGGAAAATCCCGCTTCTGGCTGGGTGATTATGAACGGCAACCGTATTCAGATCAAGCGGAAGCAGTTTGAAAAAATCATCGACACGCTGGACGTGATTTAAGAAAAAGAACGTGCAAAAGAGCCTTGAATATGCTATAATAAGTGTAGCATATCAAGGCTCTTTCCGTCTTTGGAAAGGAGCAGCGCATTATGTCAGAGAAAAGACGGGACAGCAAAAACCGTATTTTGCGTTCAGGAGAGAGCCAGAGGAAAGACGGGCGATATGCTTACAAATACGTTGATACCTTTGGAAAACCGCAATTTGTCTACGCATGGAAGTTAGTGCCTACGGACAAGACCCCAGCCGGAAAGCGGGAGGACATATCCCTACGGGAAAAGGAAAAGGAAATCCAGAAAGACCTTGACGACGGGATAGACCCTATCGGCAAAAAAATGACTGTCTGCCAGCTCTACGCGAAGCAGAACCGCCACCGGGGGAATGTGCGGCACAACACCGTAAAGAGCCGGGAACGGCTGATGAAGCTATTGGAGAGCGACCCGCTGGGCGCGTGTCCGATTGAGAGCGTGAAAATGTCCGACGCGAAAGAATGGGCCTTACGCATGAGAGATCGGGGCATAGCCTACCGCACAATCAGCAACGACAAGCGTTCTCTGAAAGCTGCCTTTTACACAGCGATACAGGACGATTGCATACGCAAGAATCCGTTTGACTTCCAGTTGAATACCGTTCTGGAAGATACGACGGAGCCAAAGGTACCTCTCACGCCAGCGCAGGAAGAAAGCCTACTGGCCTTTGTGGAGAGCGATAGCGTCTATGAGAAATACTATGACGAGATCGTGATACTGCTGGGGACGGGGCTGCGGATTTCCGAGCTTTGCGGGCTGACCGACGCCGACCTTGACTTTGAGGACAGGACAATCAATGTAGACCACCAGCTTCTTAGGAGCAAGGAAACGGGCTACTACATCGAGAAGCCTAAAACGGGAAGCGGTGTCCGGCAAATCCCCATGAGCGAGAAAGTCTATGAAGCATTGAAGCGTGTGCTTGCCAATCGCAAAGGAGCAAAGGATATAGTCGTGGACGGTTACAGCGGTTTCCTATTCCTTAACCGGGACGGCAATCCGAAAACGGCACCGAACTACGACACCATGTTCCGGCTTCTTGTGAAGAAGTACAACAAGTGCCATGAAGAAGCCTTGCCAAAGGTAATGACGCCGCACACGCTCCGGCACACGTTCTGCACCAACTTAGCCAATGCGGGCATGAACCCCAAAGCGTTGCAGTACATCATGGGACACTCCAACATTACCATGACGCTGAACTATTATGCACACGCAACCTACGCTTCCGCAAGGGCTGAAATGGAACGGCTGGCAGCATAGGCAGGACGAGGTTTTACTACTTTCGTACTACCTTTGAGAGCAAAAACCTAAAAACTTTTGAGAGTATATGTGAGCTTCCCCCGACAGCAAAAATGCCGCGAACCCTTGAAAAATCAAGACTTAGCGGCATTTAAGAACTTATAAAGAGATAGTCAAAAATCCCTTTGGATTTTCTTTGAATAATTGTTGTGCTTCTTATTGTTGGCGGGGTCATTGGCTATGTGCTATTTGGGGTTCTAAGCATAATCAAAGAATTTGTAGAAGAAGTTGTCCGTAATCGGAGAAAAAATACACCTCAAAAAACTCAGTTTCAAGCGCCCGGACAGGTAGATAGAGGGAATGAGGATATTATCAACGATCCAGATTTCAAGCGGACAGTGGAATATTTTAGACCCGTCTGGAGATGGATGACTCTGGCCGGTGGTATGAATCCGGTACTTCCCCCCATAATCAGCTTTGGAGCTGATGGCACAATTTACTTGAAGAAACGAGGGTATGACGTTTTGATGGGTGGTTGGAAAGCATATATGGCTGCGGAAAGCCTGGAAGAGTCTGAAAAAGCTCTAAAGAGATTCGAAAGAGACCTGTTCGGAGATTATGCAGACAAGCTAGAAATTAGTGTTGAATATATTGCTGATCATCTGATTGAGTTTGAAGAGAGAACAGTTTTCTCGTCGGATTTTACAGTGTCATTCTCCTCTCCAAGCCATTTAACAACTTATGAAAAAAACAGTTGTTTATCAGTGAACTTTTTAAAACCCCGATTATAGATTGATAATTGAGGGAAAAGCATTCAAGTTAAAAGAAACTCTGTGAAATGGAAAACGAATGACCCAACCTTAAATCCGATGGTTCAGATACCTCCACAAATTTAGCAAAAATATCTTTTTGGTCGTGCGTTCACATACCAGAGTCATACGAACCCCGCTACAATCTACTTTGTAGGACCGGCGTTCGTGTTGGCTATGATGTTGCCCACTGAATGAGGCAATTAGAAAAGCACTCGGTAAAAACCGGGTGCTTTTTCTTTTGCATATAATCCCGAGGCGGGAAGGAGTGAAAAAACTAGGATAGCGGTACACACGCCAATGTTACCCCGCTATCCTCCGATGCCTCAAACAAGGCGGGCCGGGGAAACCTGCCCCCGGCTACCTTGATTTTAACAGAGCAGGAAGGAAAAATCAAGGAGGTAAATCAAAAATGTGCATCGAAAACACAGCGGAGGCCGCTATGGCCACCAAAGACCAAGAGCGTGAAGTCCTTCAGCAGATAAAAGCTATGGTGGCCGACCTGGGGCCGAACAGCTACATCGCCACCGCTTTCCACGGCGTGTTCGACATTGCCGAGGAGAACATTGAGAACGACTTCTCCGGGAACCCGGTGGAGCAGGCCCAGGATCTGGGAGAGCAACTGGCCCAGCGCACGGTGCAGGTTGGCCAGTTGGCCGAAGAGCGTGACGGGTATAAGGCTCGGGCCGAGGCGGCGGAGGCTCAGCTAGTTATCCTTAAGGCCAAGCTGTACGACTATATGACAGCCTAAAAAACACACAGGGGGAACCGGAAACGGTTCCCCTTTACTTATTCCCTGCCGCTTTCCTCCTGTTCAAGCCTGTCCAATTCCAACAGGTCCTCTATCTGGCATCCCAGCACCTGCGCTACCTTGTAGAGCTGATAGACATTTGGGCTGGTGCGCGACCTCTTAGCCCAGCCCTCTATGGTGCGGATCGGCACCCCGCTCTGCCGCGCCAGCTCCCGCCGGGTGATGCCCTTTTCAATGCAGAACTTGTCCATCGGGGTCATGTCCTCTTTGTATGTCATACGCCTCATCATGAGAGCCCCCTTCTCCATTTTACTCTATTATCCCTCAAATGCGTGGTTTTGTCAAGCCGGCATATGCACCAGGTATCAAGGCGAAAGTTTGTGCGCCTTAGCCTCTTGTAATTACGGCGTTTGCATGGTAATATACAGACACAATCAAACCACGGAGGTAAACAAAATGAACGCGAAACTCGCTAAAATGGTCGAGGACATGAAGAAACAAACCATCGGCGTGGAGATCGAAATGGCGGAGATCACCCGCCAGCAGGCCGCTAAGGTGGTAGCGAAATATTTCGGCACCGAGCGCACTGTACGGCATGACGGCGGCAGTTACGATTCCTGGAGCTGCCAAGACCAGCAGGGCCGGGTATGGAAAATCACTCGGGATGTGAGCATCCATGCCAGTTCTGATACAAAAAAAGCTGAACTCGGCACCCCCATCCTTACCTACGATGACCTGGAGGACCTGCAGGAAATCGCCCGCCAGCTCCGCCACGCCGGAGCAGTCAGCAACCCGGCCCACGGCTGCGGAGTGCACATCCATATCGGAGCCAATGGCCATGATGCTGCTACCTTGCGGAACCTGGCGAACCTGATGGCCAGCCACGAGGGCCTGCTGGCCAGCGCCCTGAATCTCGACCACCATCGGATGGGCACCTACTGCAAAACGGTTGACCCCCGCTTCTTAGAACAGCTTAACCGGGAAAAGCCCAGCACGATGGCGGCGCTGTCCGATGTGTGGTATAAAAGTCAGAATGCTGATTACCGCCGCAGCGCCCACTACAACGACAGCCGCTACCATATATTTTAGTTGGCAACAAAGGCACAATAAAAAAAACCCCGGCCCTCCCCGCCGAAACATCGGCCCGGGAAAACCGGGGGCTTTCGTATACTTTCCGAAAATCGGAAAGTATTTTTATGCGCTCAGCGTCAAGGGGCCCACACCCATCTTCTGGTTGCGCACCTCGGCCTCGATTCGGCCCTCAAGATACTGCTCTAGGGACCCGTAGGCATTTGCAATAAAGTCTTTCGCCTCCTGGGTCAGCAGGCGCATTGCCTCAGATTTAGCCACCTGCAGCGCCCACTCCTGGTTCTCTTTGGTGAATTTCCCTGACTTTTTCAGCGCGTCTACATAGTGAGTTTTACTATGAAAAGCCCCTGCTGCTGGCCTACTCTGGCGGCAAGGACAGTGAGGCGTGCTTAGAGCTTTGTAAAAGGGCCGGGGTGCCCTTTGAGGTCATACACAGCTTGACTACCGCAGACGCACCGGAAACTGTGTACCATGTGTGAAAGGTGTTCCGCAGGCTGGAGCTGGAGGGCGTCAAGTGTGAAATACTGCACCCCCGGTACAAGGGCCAACCCGCCTCCATGTGGGCGCTGATTCCACAAAAATGCCTAATACCTACCAGAGTCCAAAGGTGGTGTTGTCAAGTTTTGAAGGAGGGGCGCGGGAAAAACCGGTGCGTGGTGCTGGGTGTGCGCAGCGCGGAAAGCCAGAACCGCTCAGGCTCGGGTGTGGCAGAACTGCCGGGCCGTACCAGGGCAAACAAACAGGTATTTGACTTTGACAACGGAGACAAAGGCATTATAACCTTGAGGTATACGAGGACAGCGTGAACCTGCTGGGGATCGCCAACGTCACGCTCCCCTCTATCGAGTACATGACGGCCTCTATCACAGGGGCGGGGATGATGGGGAGCATGGATGTGCCCTTTATGGGTATGGTGAATTCCATGAAGATGTCCCTGAAATTCCTCACCATGACCCAGGCGGCCACAAAGCTGATTGCCCCGAAAAAGCATCAGCTGGACATCCGGGTGGCGGAGGAAAACTGGAACGTGGAGCAGGCCGAGGTGGGCACTTGGGCGGACAAGTTCGTGGTGATCTGCCAGCCCCGGTCCATGAGCCCCGGTCAGGTAGCGCCTTTCTCCGCCGCCGACGTTTCTGGCGAGTTTGAGGTCTATTATTACGCCGCCTACCGGCAGGGGATCAATCTGTGGGAGATCGACAAGCGCAACATGAAGTGCGTGATTGACGGCGTGGATTACATGGCCGGTATCCGCAAGGCGCTGGGGAAATAAAACACATACGGCTGGGGCGACGGAATACCGCCCCGGCCCATTTTTATAAGGAGGCACACTATGTCAAAAGATATCATAGATTTGGGGAACAAAGACGCCCGACAGGCCGAACTGGACGAAGACGTCCGGCAGGCGGAGCAGGCGGAAGCCGCAGCCGCGGCCCTGAAAGAAGAGCCGGTGTATGTCCATACATTCAAAAAGCCCTTCACCTGGGAGGACAAGACCGTGGAAAGCCTGGCTTTCGATTGGGACGGCCTGACCGGCGCGGACTACGCGGCCATTGAGGACCGGATGATACGCCGGGGCCGCACGCTGGTGACGCCGGAGTTTACCGGTACATTCCTGGTGGGCATGGCTGTTATGGCCTGTACGGACAGGGACAGCAATGGCAAGCGGATTGTCGACGAGCCCTTTTTGCGTGCCCTACCCCTGCGGGATTACAAGGTGATCCTGATGAAAGCGCGCGATTTTTTACTGCGGCAGGGCTGAGCCCCAAACCCGGCTGGCTGCGGGAGCAGTGCCTCATCCTGGCCGGGAACAGCAAAAGCACCAGCGTGTTCGAGTGGCTCTCCCGGCCCCTGGGGGAGCTGGGGGAATGGATCCGGATCAACAACCGGGTGATCGAAAAGGAAAAACAGCAGTACGAAGCGGCCCGGGCGGCGCAGGGCGGGCGGAAATACGGTTTCAGGAGGTGATGGGGAGTGCCCGGCGGCAAGCAATATGAGATGTTTTTCAAGCTGAACGCCCAGCAGAACTCCGGCTTCAAGGGGGCGTTCTCCCAGGCCCAGGCGCAGTTTGCCAGGCTGGGCCATGAGATACAGGCCCTGAACCGGGTGCAGGGGAATATCGCCGCCTACCAGAAGCAGTCTGCGGCGATAGAGGGCACTTCCCAAAAATTATCCAACTTAAAGCGCCAGCACGACGCGCTGCAGGAGAGGCTTGCTACCAGCACCCGGCAGCAGGAGCTGTTCCGGCAGCAGATTGCGAAGAGCACCGGGGACACCTCGGGCCTGGAGCAAAAGCTGGCCAAAGCCACCGAACATACCGCCAAGCCGCGTGAGCAGGAGGCCCAGCTGGATGAGCGCATCCGGGGCGCTAAAGCATCACCAAACTGAAAAGCCAGTTGAATTGCTGGAAAAGCTGCTTGCAATCTGCGAAAGTGGTGGCACTGTTCTGGACCCGTTCATGGGCAGCGGCAGTACCGGCGTCGCTTGTGTCAACACGGGCTGTTCTTTTATTGGCATGGAGCTTGACCCTGGCTATTTTGAGATGGCACAGCAACGCATTGAAGAGGCGGAAGGGAAAGCCCAAGGGACGTAACAGCCCCGGCGTAGCAGGATAGGAGAAGCCCCCGGCTTTCCCGACCGATGTTTCGGCTGGGAGGGCTGGGGGCCTTTTTGATTTTCTGTGTATTTTAAAATATCTGGACTGTATATTCCACAGGCATGATGTCCTCCACGTCGTCTCCAGCCTTCTGCAGCAGGTTCAGCTCGGAAATCGTAAAAAGCTCCAGCCGCCCGCTCTTGCTCTCTGAGGGCAGCAGCGGCACGACAAAGAACATCCTGTTTAAGAGTATCGAATCATTTTCAAATACATCCTCGTGGCACAGTTGAAAGCCCAGGACCGCTTCCTGGTCTTTCGGTACGGCACTTGACACCGCCTTTTCCTGGAACCAGGAAAGGTAGCGCCTATAGGCTTCATCAAAGGAATAACCGTCTTTTACGCTCATGCAGAACATCCCCCTAAGTAGGCTGCGGGCCTGTTTTTTCGACAAGTTCCGCGCTTTTGGCTTCCCTGGCCAAGTTCGCTGTATCTGTATGGTACCACGTCAGGGACACGAAAGCAAGCGCCTAAGACGCACAAAGTCCCGGCCAAAAGTCTAGCCGTCCTGCCGGTTTGACAAAACTGCCTCCCGGCGGGATAATAAAGGACGGCTTACAAATTTTTTATAGCCTAGAAAAAGCCCTGAGCGTATACCGCTCAGGGCTTCAGGAGAGAGGCCTCCAGCGTATTCATTTTCTGCGGCCGGGAGGTTCCTCTGCTCCCGGTTCATTGGGCATACGCACTAGGAGATCCGTCAGGTCACAGTTAAGCGCCTCACAGATCTTGTCCAGCTGCTCGAGGCTGACGCGATCCGCAATCTCGTGATACAGGTCACTGATTGTGTTAGGGCGTATGCCGGTCTTACGCGCGAGGTCCGCCTGCGTCCACCTCAGTTCACCAAGCCGGGTAGGCAGTAAAACCGAACGCTGTTTTACAGCGTTTAATCATCAAGCCAGTCTCCTTTGCGGTAGATTCTACCAGAGACTGTGGCATATTTCATGGATTTGTTAGATTATATCGTATCCAGATATAAAATTAAAATAGAAAACCGCCACTGGGATATATCCATGCGGCGGTTTTTCCTTATTTGTCCATCAGAAACTCCAATGGACAAGCCAGGACGAACACCCCGCCGACCATTGTGATCGTCGGTGTGGGGTTCGCCTGGCTCTCTTTTGGTGGACCATCAGGGACTCGAACCCCGGACCGACCGGTTATGAGCCGGTTGCTCTAACCAACTGCGCTAATGGTCCTTACTAAAAGCTGGCCAGTATGAGACTTACTTATGATACCATAAAGGGACGCGTTTGGCAAGGGGATTTTTCATTTTTATCCAAAGAAGGCCCCTTGGACCCGCGCCCCATACAGGCGTTACCGAAAAAATTCCTGCCCTGGGCATGTCCCCAGGGGGCGGCGCATAGCTTTATAAGGGAAAGGCTTGTCAGCGGCTGGCAAGGGGTACATACGGCTGCTTGACCGGAAGGGCCCGGTAGGCTGGGCGCATGATGCGGCCTCCAGTCGTCAACTCCTCGATGCGGTGGGCACACCAGCCCGCAATGCGGGACACAGCGAACATGGGGGTGAACAGGTCTTCCGGGATGCCTAGCATCTCGTATACCAGGCCAGAGTAGAAGTCCACGTTGGCGCAAAGGGCCTTTTCGTTATGGGTGACCTTGTGGAACACGCCAGGGGAGAGCTTCTCCACCAGCTCATACAAGGCCAGCTTTTTGCCAAAGCCCTTTTCTACAGCCAGACCCCGGGCTTTTTCCTTCAGGATGACAGCCCGGGGGTCGGACAAGGTATAGATGGCGTGGCCCATGCCGTAAATCAGCCCGCTGCCATCGGCGGCCTCCCCCCGAAGGATCTTTTCCAGGTACAGGCCCACCTCGTCCTCATCCTGCCAGTCCGCAACATTTGCCATGATGTCTTCCATCATCATGCGCACCCGGTGGTTGGCGCCGCCGTGGCGGAAGCCCTTCAACGAGCCCACCGCCGCGCCGATGGCGGAGTAGATGTCCGTCCCGGCTGAGGTGAGCACCCGGGTGGTAAAGGTGGAATTGTTGCCGCCCCCATGCTCGGCATGCAGCACCATCAGCAGGTCTAAAAGCCGGGCCTCTTCTTGGGTAAACTGCCGGTCTGGCCGCAGGGCGTTCAGGATGGCCTCGGCGGTACAGTGGCCAGGCTCATACGGATGGAAAAACATGCTTTCCCGGTCAAAGTGGCGGCGTTTTACCTGATAGGCATAGGACATGATGGAGGGCATACGGGCGATCAAGGCTATGCTTTGCCGCATGTTGTTTTCTAAAGACTGGTCGTCCGGGTTGTCGTCGTACGAGTACAGGGCCAGTACCGAGCGGGCCAGCTTGTTCATGATATTCCGGGAGGGGGCCTTGATGATCATGTCCTCGGGGAAATACTCGGGCAGCTCCCGGTTGTCATACAACAGGCCGCACATGCGGTCGAATTGCTTCCTGGTGGGCAGCTTCCCGAAGATAAGCAGCCAGGCCACCTCCTCGAAGCCAAAGCGCCCTTCGGCTTCGCACCCGGCCACAATGTCCTCTACGTTGATGCCCCGGTAGGTCAGCCGGCCTTTATCCGGCACCTTGTCCCCATCATCGATCAGGTATCCGTGTACATTGCACACATGGGTCAGCCCGGCCATCACGCCGGTGCCGTCCTCGTTGCGCAGGCCGCGCTTCACCCGATGCCGGGCATATTCCTCTTTGGAGATGGTATTGTTCTTGCGGTATTCATTGCAAAGCTCTTCCATGGCGGCGCCGGCCGCTTTTTGCTCTATGTTTCCCATGTTTCGGTAGCATCCTCCCGTCTTGGCGCTTCCGCCCTTGTCGTATTACCGTATATTGTAGCGTGAAGTGGCCGGGAAGTCAACTGGATTTGCAATTTGGAGCGGATAAAAATGCAAATTTATGGCATTCTCTAAATTTTACCGGTAAATATCGGCTTGTTTTGAAGGATTTGTATTTAAAAACTGTAAAACGCTTGCCGGGTGGCAAGCGTCTGCGAAGAGGAAGGAGTGTTATCTGTGAAAACCCTGAAAAAGCCCGGCCTGTCCCTGGCTCTGCTGTTCCTGGCCCTGTACCTGGCTATTACCCTGGGCCCCGCCGCCGTATATGGGGCCGCCAAAATGGCCGGGGAGGAAGGGACCGCATTAACCGGCCCCACGCCGGAGGCGGCCCCCACGGCCCCAGCTTCCCCCCAGCCAGAGGGGAGCCCCCTGCCGCCTGGTTTTTTGGAGGGGCAATCCCTGCCCCAAGAGGAAGAGGCCGGGGAAGGGGAAGACGTGTTCACCGTCTACGACGTGGCCACAGAAGAGGTGTATTCCGTGCCCGCCCGGGAGTTTGTGGCCTCGGCCTTAGCCTGCGAGATGGATCTTTCCAGCCCCCAGGAGGCCCTGAAGGCCCAGGCTGTGGCAGCCTACACCTATTACAGCCGCCAGCGGGAAAAAGGGGAGAAGGTACAGGGGGCGGATTTTGCCTGCGACAGTGGAAGCTGGCTGGTATACGTGCCGGAAAGCGGGATGCAGGCCCGCTGGGGGGAATCTTACGGGTCAAACTGGGCGCTGCTGCTGGAAGCGGTGGACGCGGTACAGGGGCAGGCCCTGACTTGGGAAGGGGAACTTGCCCTGTCCAGCTATTTTGCCATCTCCCCTGGCAGCACCGAAGCGGCCGCCAACGTGTGGGATCCTTCCGCCGGGGAAAGCTTCCCTTACCTCCAAGCGGTGGCCAGCCCCGGCGACCGGTTTAGCGACGGGTATATGGCCAGCCTTAGCTTTACAGAGGAAGAATTCCAAACGGCCTGCGCCGCTTATTTCGCAGACGACCCACCGGACTTTTCGGGCTCTAGCGAAGGGTGGCTGACCGGCCTGGTATATACGCCTTCGGGCATGGTGCGAGAAGCTGTGCTGGGGGGGAAAGCCGTTACAGGCACAGCCCTGCGGGAGGCCCTTTCCCTGCGCAGCGCCTGCTTCACCCTGGAGGTACAGGACGGCATGCTGGTTTTCACTACCCGGGGCTGGGGCCATGGGGTGGGGATGAGCCAGGCCGGGGCGGTATTCCTGGCGGAACAGGGGGCGGATTATACAGAAATACTGGCCCATTATTACCCGGGCGCCCAGCTTACGCCCCTGCGGTAGGGGGTGCGTCCAAATGCACGTCTACCTGTGGGTACGGGATCTGAACCCCGGCCTGGTCAAAGGCGTTTTTTACGGCCTCCTGCATGGCGTAATATAGGTCCCAGTATGCCTCCTGGCGGCACCACAGCTTCATTACCAGGGTAACGCTGCTGTCCTTTAATTCCCCCACGGCAACAACAGGGGCGGGTTCGGCCAGCACCCGGGGGTCCCCCTGGGCCAGGCCGGACAGCAGGGACTTGGCCAAGGCCAGGTCTGCCTGGTAAGACACCCCGTAGCTCAGGTCCAGCCGCCGGGTGCCGTTGCTGGTGAAATTCACTACCACGCTGCCGGTCATTTTGGAATTGGGTACCAGCACCTCTTTGTTGTCGAAGGTGGCCAGCACGGTGTACAGCATCTCGATGCGTTTGACCGTCCCCTCGTACCCCTCAAAAGCCAAATAATCCCCCATTTTGAAGGGGTGGGTGAAGATAATCTGCATGCCGCTGACAAAGTTGGACAGGCTGCCTTGCAAGGCAAAGCTGGCGGTCAGCCCAGCGGCCCCCAGGGCAGCCACCAAAGAGGTGATGTTTACCTGTAGTTGGGCGACGGCGCTGACGCCGGTGATAAGCACCACCACTGTGCGCACCACAGAGCCGATGAAGCTGGCCACCAAAGGGTCCATACGCCCTTTTGCCATGGCTTTTTTGGTCAGCCGGCCAGCCAGCCGGGCCAGCTGCCAGCCGCACAGGGCAATCAGCGCGGCCAGCGCCAGGTTGCCTATAAACCTGGCAAGCCATGCCCACAAGGCGTCCCAGAACTGCGCCCATTGTACACCCATAGGCCCTCCTTATTTTCCATAAAGGTAATTTGCCGGCCGGTACATCCCGCCCGCAAACGCCCGCCTGGGGCGGGCCGCCCCGCTTTGCGGGGCGCGCCGGAAGCAAAAGGCTTCCGGCGGTTTGCGGGCGGGGCCCTGTCCTATGCCTGTGCCATGCGCCGCAGGTAGCCCAGCAGCAGGCCGTTGGCCAGGGAGGAAGGGGACGAGCCGTTCAAGATGAAGTCTGCCCGCCACTTGGTGGGCTCGATGTATTGCTGGTGGCGGTAGCGCACCATGTCCAGGTACACCCCGGCGATCTCATCGAAGGAAAGGCCCCGCTCCGCCATGTTCCGGCGCAGGCGGCGCACGACGCGCTCGTCCGCCTGGCAGTCGATGAACAGCTTCAAATCCAGCTGGCTATACAGCCAGTCATACCACAGGGCGAAAAGCCCTTCTACCAGCACCAGGTCCCAATCCTCCGCCATGGCCTGGGCCAGGTCTTCCCGCAGCTTGCCAGCGTAGATAGTCTCTGGGCAGTTGTCGTCGTAATATTCCACCCCAGAAACATGGGCCTTTGCCCGGGGCCTTACGCCGTCGGGCTTGAAATAGCTGTCCATATGGCAAGCCTTTACTTTCTTGTCAGAAAGCTCCTCTTCCAGCCAACGGGCCAGCGTAGATTTCCCGCTGGCAGTCCCTCCGGCAATGCCTACCAGATATGGTTTTTTCATAAAACGTGCCCTCCCTAAGTCCTACGCGGCTTTTCCGCCATTATAGCACGGCGCGGGCCGGTTTGCAACCGCCTGTTTGCCTTGCGCGTCCATGCCTGCGGGAAGGCGGAAAACACTGGGGGCAGGCAGGCGCATGCAAAAAAGCAAGCCCGCCGCCCAAGACAGGCGGCGGGGGTGTTCATGCTTCCATAGGAGGGGCCGGGGCGGCGGGCGGCCCCTCCGGCTCTAAGGGCGGCGGGGCTAAGACAGGGGCCCGGAACACCTGGGGGAACTGTACCGTCACGACAAACAAATCCCCGTCTGTGTGCACCTGGAACCTGCCCCCGCAGGCCTCGGTAAAGCTTTTGGCGATGGACAGCCCCAGCCCGCTGCCCTCGGTGGTGCGGTTCTGGTCCCCCCGGACAAACCGGGCGGTCAGGTCGCTGCCGTCCATGGTGATCTCGTTTTTGGAAACATTGCGGATGCTGACCACCGCTTGGCCGTTCTGCGAGCTGAGGGAGACATACGCCCGGGAGCCCTCCAGGGCGTATTGGTCGCAGTTGCGTATCAGGTTTTGGAACACCCGGTACAGCCGCTGGCCATCGGCATGGACCAGCACCGGCCCCTCGGGGATATCCATCCGCCAGATGAGCTGGGAGTTCTGCAGCGTCTCGTCCATCTCCCCAAAGGTCTGCTGCAGCAGCTTGCCGATGTCCAGGTCCTCCAGGTTCAGGCTGATGTTCCCGGTGGCGGCCTTGGAGATTTCAAACACGTCCTGTACGATATGGCTTAAACGGTCGGCTTTGTTGGAGATGGTGCGGATATAGTCCATTACGTGGTCTGGCAGATCCGGCTCTTTTTTCAGCAGCTCGATATAGCTGATGATAGAGGTCAAGGGCGTCTTGATGTCGTGGGACACATTGGTAATCAGCTCCACCTTGGTGCGGTCGGCTTTGGTGCCCTCTTCCACCGCCTTTTCAATGCCCGTGCGGATCATATTCAGCTGCATGGCGCTGTCATACAGGTTAGAGGTTGGGGGCACGCGGTTCACGGCGTTCAGGTTGCCCCCGTACATTTCAGTTATCTGGGCCATCAGGGCGTTCCAATCCCGCAGGTCCCGCTTCACAGACAACACGTACCAGGCGACGGCGCCCACCACCCCCGCGGCGGCGAAAGCGAAAGACCCTATCATGATAAGGCCCAGCATGGGGCCTGGCCAATAGTGCCGGGGGGCCCACGCCCAGATAAAGGCGGAGATAAGCAGCACCCCGGCCGCCACCCCCATGCAGGAGAAAGTGCGCCGCAGCAGCCGCTTTTCATAAGAGGCGGCGCTTTTATAGCTGTCCAAGGCCTTTAAAAGGGAGTGGATGATGTTGTGCCGGAAAAACTGCCGGTTGTGGCTGATGTCCAGGCACAGCAGGTAAAACAGTATAACCATGCCGGGGGCCAGGACGATCAGGTCCGTGTCGATAAGCAGGAAGAAAAGCACGGCCACAGCCGCCAGTTTCACCTCCAGCCACAGCCGGGCCAAAGCCTGGGCCAACCGGGCCTGGAAAGCCAGCCGGTCCTTGCGGAACGCGAACACAGGCACCAGCGCCGCCACCGTCAGCACCACACCGCTGATAAGGGGGGTGTATATCTCATAGGCGTACCTGGGGTTCCGTAAAGCCTCTTGGTACGCCAGCGCGATGCCGTCCACCATGTCCGCATTGAGTATAAGCGCCAAAAGCAGTACGACCGCTATGGGGATGGCGCACAGCAGTACGCACAGGCACAGCCAGGAGACCAGCCCAGTGAACAAGTCAGTGTTTTTCGATTTTGTAGCCAATGCCCCACACCACCTTTAAATATTCCGGCTCGCTGGGGTTGATCTCGATCTTCTCCCGGATACGCCGGATGTGTACCATTACCGTGTTTTCTGTCGAATAGGCGGACTCGTTCCAGATTTTACTGTAGATTTCCTCCGCTGGGAAAATGCGCCCTGGGTTGCGCATCAGCAGCTCGACGATCTTGGTCTCTGTGGCCGTCAGCTTGATAGGGTCGCCGTCGGCGTATAGGACGTGTTCATCCAGGTTAAAGCACAGCCGCCCGTTGACGATGGTGTTCTCGCTGCTGGCGTTGATGTCTCCCAGGCTGGTGTACCGGCGCAGCTGGGATTTCACCCGGGCTACCAGCTCCATGGGGTTGAAGGGCTTGGTGATATAGTCGTCGGCCCCCATGGAAAGGCCGATGACCTTATCGCTGTTCTCGCTTTTGGCTGAAAGCACGATGATGGGCAGGTTCTTCCGCTCCCGTATCTTCATGATGGCTGAAAGGCCGTCCAGCTTGGGCATCATCACGTCGATAATAATCAGATGCACCTCCCGGGTCATAGCGATGTCCAGGGCGTCCATGCCGTTATAGGCTTTCAGGACGGTGTAGCCTTCGCTTTCCAGGTTCAGGGCTATCGCCCGCACGATCTCCCAGTCGTCGTCTACAACCAGTATATTTTTGTTTTCCGCCGTCTCCATTTCCGCCAGCGCCCCTTTCCGTATCCTTGCCTTGATTTTACCCGCGAAACCTTACTTTCCGGGTACGGATTCCTTACGAAAATCATACAATATTTCCCCCTAAAGCGCAAGGCCCCCGCGCGGCGCGCGATGCATGGCACCGCTTAGCCGCGCGGGGGCCGGGACAGTGCTATCCGCCCGTCCCGCCGCATAGGCATAGGAACAGCAAAGGGGGAAACGCCATGATACAATCCAGAAGCATGCTGAAAAAGCTGTGGGCCCCGTGCGCCGCCGTTGCTGTGGTTGGGGCGGTGTGCGCCCTGGTGCTGTGGGCAGCCCACAAAAACGGGGGGGCAGTGTTCGCCTCTGCGGCCGTGTCCGGGGAGGCGACCAATTGGGGGCTCAGCTTCCAGCAGGAGGGCCAGCCCCCGGTGGGCAACGCCACGGCGGAATACCTGGAACAATATGGCAGCCTGTACCGGGCGCCCACAGAAGAGAAGGTGCTGTACGTCACCTTTGACGCGGGCTTTGAGAACGGCAACACCGGGGCCATCCTGGACGCGCTGCAAAAGCATGGGGCAAAAGCCACGTTTTTCCTGGTGGGGAATTATTTTGAAACCCAGCCGGATTTAGTGAAGCGCATGGTAGAGGAGGGCCACACCGTGGGCAACCATACCTACAGCCATCCGGATATGTCCGCTATCGCCGACCAGGTCAGCTTCCGAAACGAATTGGAGAAGAACGAAAAGCTGTACCGGGATATTACAGGCCAGGAAATGAAAAAGCTGTACCGCCCGCCCCAAGGGAAATTCTGCGAGAGCAACTTACAAATGGCGCGGGGGCTGGGCTACCGCACGGTATTTTGGAGCCTGGCCTACGTAGACTGGTATGAGAACGACCAGCCAACCCATGAAGAGGCTTTCCAAAAGCTGCTGCCCCGGGCGCACCCGGGCGCTGTGGTGCTGCTGCACAGCACCTCCCGCACCAATGGGGAGATAATGGATGAGCTGCTTACCAAATGGGAGGAAATGGGATATACCTTTGGAAGCCTGGAAGCCTTGCTGCTGGGCGCGCCCCAGGAAGGGGGCCAAGGGGATTTCCGGTCCTTGTGGCAATGAAAAGGGGGGAAGCGGCGGGCCGCCCCTTCCCCGGCCCAGCCCCTTGAAGCTTCCCCCCGGCCCTTTTCCATATTGACATCCAGCGGATAGATTTGCTATACTGAAGGGCAATCTGGATATTTGAGGGAAGAAGAGGGGATTGGACATGCTGCAAAGGCTGCGGGAAGACCCGTTTTACCGGCAGATCTTCAAGCTGATGATACCCATCATGCTGCAGAACCTGCTGAACGCCGCGGTAAACTCGGTAGACGTGGTGATGCTGAATTTTGTAGGGGAATCGGCCATAGCGGCGGTTTCCCTGGCAGCCCAGTACGCCAATGTGCTGTTCATGGTGTTTTATGGGCTGGGTACCGGGGCCACCATGCTGTGCGCCCAGTATTTCGGCAAGGGGGACATGCGCGCCGTGGAAACCGTGCAGGGCATTGCCCTGCGGTTTTCCATAAGCATTGCGGCGCTGTTCGCGGCCATGGCCTTGGCTGTGCCGGAATTCATGATGGGCGTTTTTACCAATGACCCAGAGCTCATCCGCCTGGGCGCCGGATACCTGCGCATCCTCAGCGCCAGCTACCTGTGCTGGGGCGTCATCGAGGTGTACCTTTCCGTGCTGCGCAGCGTGGGCCGGGTGGCTATCGGTACGGCGCTGAATACCGTGGCCGTAGGCCTGAACGTGCTTTTAAACGCGGTGTTCATCTTTGGGCTGTTGGGCGCGCCAAAGCTGGGGGTAATAGGCGTGGCGGTAGCCACCTCTGTCTCCCGGGTGGTAGAGCTGGCGCTGTGCTTTATAGTGTCCCGCCGCAGCCGGGACGTGAAGCTGAAATTCTCCGCCCTTTTTGTGCGCAACAAGCTGTTGTTTTCCGACTTTGTGCGCCTTTCCCTGCCCGCGCTTTTGAACGACGTGGTGTGGGGCGTGGGCTTTTCCATGTATTCGGTGATCTTGGGCCATCTCAGCGCCGAGGCCGTAGCGGCAAATTCCTTTGCCATCGTGGTGCGGAACTTCGGCTCTGTGCTGTGCTTTGGCCAGGCCAATGCCGGGGGCATCCTGCTGGGGCAGATGATAGGTGAAAACAAGCTGGAGGAGGCCAAGGCGGGCGCGAAACGGGTGCTGAAGCTGACCATCCTGGGCGGGGCCCTGGGGGGGCTGGTAATCTTATGTATCACCCCCCTGGTGCTGCAATACGCCGACCTTTCCGCCACGGCTATGGGGTATCTGAAAGCCATGCTGCTGATAAACGCCTATTATATCATGGGCGGCTCGGTGAACACCACCCTGATCGTAGGGGTGTTCCGGGCTGGCGGCGACAGCCGCTTTGGGCTTATCTGCGACATCCTGGACATGTGGGTATACGCGGTGCCCCTGGGCTTTTTGGCGGCCTTTGTGCTGGCGCTGCCAGTGGTGTGGGTGTACTTCCTGCTGTGCACCGATGAATTCGTGAAATGGCCCTGGGTGTTCAAGCACTACCGCAGCGGCAAATGGCTGAAAAACATCACCCGGGAAGGGCTTTTCCAAGAGGCCCCCCAAAAACCTGACAACCCATGATCTATCTTGTGCGCCTGCCCGCGGCGGGGAAGGGCCGCAAAGAGCTGGAGCATAGGGCGGCGTGGGCCTTGCTTGCCTATGCCCTGGAGAAAGAGGGGCGGCGGCCTTTTTCGGTAGGTTCCCTTTCCTATGGGCCCCAGGGAAAGCCCTGCCTGGAGGGGGGGCCGTTTTTCAGCGTCTCCCATACAAAGGGGCTGGCCCTGTGCGCTGTGGAGGACTGGGAAACCGGTGCGGACGTGGAATACCGGCGGGCGCTGTCCCCGGCGGTAAAAAGCCGGGTGTTCACCACGGGGGAGCGGGCCCTGGCCGATGCCCAGCCGGACCCGGACGCGGCCTATACGGCCCTGTGGACGCTGAAGGAGAGCTATATGAAATATACGGGCCTGGGCCTGCGCCAGGGGGCGGGCAGCATAGGGTTCCTTACGCTGGGGCCAGAGCCCCTGCTGGAAGGGGGCGGGGCGGTGTTCCGGCAGGCTTTTTGGCAGGGGTACTCCATTGCCCAATGCGGCCCCGCCGGCTTCCGCCTCCGCCTTTGCCCTGTGGGATTGGAAAGGCTTGGGCTGGGTATCCCCGGCGCCTAACCCCCGGCGGCCAAAAAGATGCATACAAGCACGCGTTCCCGCATATACCTGTTGCACAGGACTAAACAGAGAGGAACGGTGTAACATGGTTGTATCGCTGAAAGCAAACAAAAAGCGGATCGTCGCCTTCCTGGTGCTGGCCGCGGTCGTGGTGGGGGTATGCGTGTTCCTGCGGATGGGGGGGGACGGGGAAGCCCAGGAGCCCCAGCAGGTCTTTGGGGAGACCAATGAGGAGCGCCTGGCATACCTGCAATCCTTTGGCTGGCAGGCAGAGGCCCAGGCCGCCGAGACCCGGGAGGTCATGATCCCGGCCGAGTTCAACGACGTGTACACCGCCTATAACGCCATGCAGCAGGCCCAGGGCTTTGACCTGCGCCCCTATGCGGGCCAGGTGTGCACCCAATATAAATACAAAATCACCAATTACCCGGATAAGACGGAGGTCTACGCCACGCTGCTGGTCTATGGCCGCCTGGTTATCGGCGGAGACGTGGCCTGCGCGGAGGTAGACGGCTTTATGCACGGCTTTGCCCCAGACAGCGCCCGTTATGGGGAAACGCCGGCCGCCAAGGACGCCTCCCCTCAAAGCCAGGCGCCCCAGTCCCAGGCGGAGGCAAGCGCGCCCCCCGCGGAGCCTGCCGCAGAGTCCCAGCCCGCCGGGGACGCGGACACCCAGCCCACAGAGGAGAGCGCCGTGGAGTCTACCGCCGGGGAGCCCCTGCCCGAGGAGGTATTCCCCATCGATTAAGGCCGTACATATTGCGCCTGTCACGCCCGTACCCACATCCAACCACAAGCGGCACGCCGCTTGTGGTTGCCGTGCTGTTTAGAAGGAGGAGCCTTATGCCAGAGCGTCTCGACAAATTCCTGGTTTCCCAAAACGTCTGTACCCGCAAAGAGGCGGCGCAGCTGGTGCGCCGGGGGGCTGTGGCCGTAAACGGCGCGCCTGCCCTAAGCCCCGCCCAGAAGCTGGAGCCCGGCGCAGACCGGGTGGCTGTGGAGGGGCGGGAGGTGTCCTACCAGGAATTCCTGTATATTATGATGAACAAGCCCGCCGGGGTGCTTTCCGCCACAGAGGACAGACACGCCCCCACCGTGCTGGACTTGCTGCCCCCAGAGCTGCGGCGGCGGGGCCTGTTCCCAGCGGGGCGGCTGGATAAGGATGCCACAGGCCTGCTGCTCATCACCGACGACGGGGGCTTTGCCCACCGGATGCTGGCCCCCAAAAGCCATGTGTACAAGCTATACCGGGCCGGGCTGCAAAGGCCCGTTACAGAAGGGGACGTCGCGGCCTTCCAGGCGGGCGTGGCTTTCGGGGGGCACGCCTACGCCCCCGCCCGCCTATGGCCCTGCCCAGAGGCGGGGGAGGCCGCGGCCTGGGTAGAGATCCGGGAAGGGAAATTCCACCAGGTAAAGCGGATGTTCCAGGCGGTGGGCAACCAGGTGCTTACCCTGGAAAGGCGCAAGATAGGGGGCCTTTTGTTAGACAGTACACTCCCCCTGGGGGCGTGCCGCCCGCTTTCCCCAGAGGAGGCCGGCCAGGTGTTCCAATAGCAGTTTGCACGAAAAACAGGTTTGGGGTTTGTGATTTGGAAAGAATCTATAAAAGGATGAAAAAAACTTTGGGACGAATGATACTGGATTTGCAAAAGTGTATAAAGGTGTGTAATATTCTTTGGATAACGCAAGCCTGTACGGGGCGGGGATTCTCTGGTATACTGTGTTACGGAATCAGAGAAGGCCGCGCGCAAACAGCCTTTGTGGGCGCGGCGCGATAGGGGGCCGCCGTGCCGGGGCCCCGTGGATAACAGGAGGAATCAGTTTTATGGCAAGCGTTACATTGAAGAACGTGTACAAGATCTACTCTGGCGGCGTGACAGCCGTTACAGACTTCAACCTGGAGATTGCCGACAAGGAATTCATTATTTTGGTAGGCCCTTCCGGCTGCGGCAAGTCCACCACGCTGCGGATGATAGCCGGCCTGGAGGAGATCAGCAAAGGCGAGCTGCACATCGGCGACACCCTGGCCAACGACGTTGCCCCCAAGGACCGGGATATCGCCATGGTGTTCCAAAGCTATGCCCTGTACCCCCATATGTCTGTTTTTGACAACATGGCTTTTGGCCTGAAGCTTCGCAAGACCCCCAAGGACGAGATCAAGCGCCGGGTAGAGGCGGCCGCCAAGAGCCTGGATATCGCCCACCTGCTGGACCGCAAGCCCAAGGCCCTTTCCGGCGGCCAGCGGCAGCGCGTGGCATTGGGCCGCGCCATCGTCCGCAACCCCAAGGTTTTCCTGTTAGACGAGCCCCTCTCCAACCTGGACGCCAAGCTGAGGGCCCAGATGCGCACGGAGATTGCCAAGCTGCATAAGAAGCTGGGCACCACCTTCATTTACGTTACCCATGACCAGACTGAGGCCATGACCATGGGCGACCGCATCGTGGTCATGAAGGACGGGTTCATCCAGCAGGTGGACACCCCCCAGAACCTGTATGACAAGCCGGTGAACGAGTTTGTAGCTGGGTTTATGGGTTCTCCCCAGATGAACTTCATCGACGCCAAGCTGGGCAAGGCGGGGGAAGGCTATACCCTTACGTTTGGCAAGTGCACCATCCCTGTGCCAGCCGGGAAGGCCGCGGGCGCGGATTTGGCCCCTTATGTGGGCAAAGACGTGGTCTTCGGCATCCGGCCCGAAGACGTACATGACGAGGCGGATTTCATCGAGAAAGCCGGCGGGGCACATGTCACATGCGCGGTGGAAGTGACCGAGCTGATGGGCGCGGAGACATACCTGTACCTGAAATGCGAGGGCAGCGACGTGACTGCCCGGGTAGAGCCCACCTCTACCGCCAAGTCTGGCGACAAGTGCCAGATTGCCTTTGACCTGGAGAAAATCCACATCTTTGACAAGGAGACAGAGGTCACCATCTTGAACTGAAGCCTTTTCTGTATACTTCCGGTTTCCCGTACCAGGGGCGCTTTGCCAGGCGCCCCTGGCGTTTTTTTGCAAAAAATGGCCCGCTTGCCTGGTTTTATCTGAAATAGCTAAAGTTTTTTTTGAAAAAAGGTTGAATTTTCCCAAATGTTTCTGTAGAATAATAGTGTGTAGATATGTATGCATTGCATAGAGAAAGCAGGGGGCGGTGGGCCCGTTGCTAACGAAAGGGGAAGAGCCATGTCTAACAGATTATTCCAAGGTATCATCCATCAAATGCGGGACACCATCGACCGTACCATCGGCGTGATAGACGAGTCGTCTGTCATCATCGCCTGCAGCGACCTGGGGAAGATCGGCGAGGTGAACGAGGAGGTGACCGCCGAGGCTTTGGCTTCTTCCGACGTGTTCCAGACCGGGGATTTCACCTTCAAGTCCTTTGGCAGCCGCCCGCACCCCGAATACGCTGTGTTTGTGGGGGGGGCAGACCCGGAGGCCCGGAAGTATGTAAAGCTGCTGGCTGTGTCCCTAAACAGCATCAAGCAGTATTACGATGAGAAATATGACCGGGGCAATTTCATCAAAAACGTGATACTGGACAATATCCTGCCTGGGGATATCTACTTAAAAAGCCACGAGCTCCACTTTGATTCGGACGTAAGCCGGGTGTGCATGCTCATCAAGATCACCGACAAAAACGATATCTCCGCCTACGAGGTTCTGCAGAACCTGTTCCCGGACAAGAACAAGGATTTCATCATCAATATCAACGAATCGGACATCGCCTTGGTCAAGGAGATTAAACCGAACATAGACATGAAGGACATCGACAAGCTGGCCAATTCCATTGTGGACACCTTGTCGGGGGAGTTTTATACCCATTGCATGGTAGGCATCGGCACAGTGGTGGCCAGTATAAAAGACCTGGCCCGCTCCTTCAAGGAGGCCCAGGTGGCCCTGGAGGTGGGGAAGGTTTTCGACACGGAGACCACCATTGTCAGCTATAATAACCTGGGCATCGCCCGGCTGATCTACCAGCTGCCCACCACCCTGTGCGACATGTTCCTGAAGGAAGTCTTCAAGCGGGGTTCTATCGATTCCCTGGACCACGAAACCTTGTTTACGATCCAGCGGTTTTTCGAAAACAACCTGAACGTCTCGGAAACCTCACGGAAGCTGTTCGTCCACCGGAATACCCTGGTGTACCGGCTGGAGAAGATTAAGAAAATAACCGGGCTGGATTTGCGGGAATTTGAAGACGCTATCGTCTTCAAGGTGGCGCTGATGGTGAAAAAATACTTGTCGAACAACCCGGTGAAGTTCTGAAAAGGGGCGGCAATTGTAAATTTTGCGTAATAAATGTTACAAACTTATTACAAATAATTCTTTATAAGCATTAAAAAATGCGCGCCCATTGGTATAATACAGCTATGCCGGTGGGTGCCTCTGCGTAAGAACCAGCCGTGGGCCCACGGGGAAAGGAAAACGGCCAGCTATGATTGAATTCCGAAATGTATCCAAAGTCTATAACAACGGTACAGAGGCCCTGCACAACATCAACCTGAAGGTAGAGAAGG
Organism: Oscillospiraceae bacterium; assembly: GCA_910574995.1. GTDB lineage: Bacteria > Bacillota > Clostridia > Oscillospirales > Acutalibacteraceae > Acutalibacter. The sequence goes on along the minus strand of CAJTCS010000004.1, from coordinate 223,570 downwards.
GGGAGTTCGTGTTCATTGTGGGCTCTTCCGGCGCGGGCAAAAGCACTTTCCTGAAGCTGGTGATGTGCGAAGAACGGCCCAATTCCGGGCAGATCATCGTGGACGGGACAGACGTCTCCCGCATCCGCAAAAGGAAGATCCCCTACATACGCCGGAAGATGGGCATCGTTTTCCAGGATTTCCGCCTGATCGACCACATGACGGTATATGACAACGTGGCTTTTGCCATGCGCGTGGTGGGGGCTTCCCCCCGGACGATCCGTAAGCGCGTGCCCTATATCCTCAGCCTGGTGGGCCTGCAGCACAAGGCAAAGCATTACCCCACCGAGCTTTCCGGCGGCGAACGCCAGCGGGTGGGCCTGGCCCGGGCGCTGGTGAACAACCCCTCCATGATTGTGGCGGACGAGCCCACCGGCAACATAGACCCCGCCTTGTCTTTCGAGATCGTGGACCTGTTAAGCGAGATCAACCGCCGGGGCACCACGGTGCTGATGGTCACCCACGAGCATTCCTTGGTCAAGCACTTCCATAAGCGTATCATCCAGATACACAGCGGGGAGATTGTGGCGGACACCGCCGCTGCCCAAGAGCACGCGGAGCCCCCGGCCCATCGGGAAGACCCGGGGCCGGACGTGGAATATGCGGAATATGATAACGAAGAGCCCTCTTATGAGGAGCCCGCGCTGGAACCCACGGCAGGGGAAGTGCTGCCGGATACGCCCCAGCCCTACGAGGACGACGACTATGGCCGGTACGAGCCGCCGGAACGCACCGTGGGGGAGGCACTGGCCGTTACGCCGGAGGCCTACGACGAGGATGACTATGACGAATACGACGATTATGAGGACATCACCGCAGCCGCCCGGCGGCAGACGGACCGGTATGACGGGGAGGAGGGGATCTGATGCACAGTATCGGCTATCTTTTGTCAGAGGGCTTGAAAAGCCTGTGGAAGAACCGGACCATGAGCATCGCCTCTGTAGCCGTGCTTATCTCCTGCCTGCTGATGACGGGCATAGCCGGCCTGCTTTCCGTAAACCTTTCGGAAACCATGTCTTCCATAGAGGGCAATAACGTGGTCACGGTCTTCCTGCGGGAAAGCCTGCCTTCTTTGACGGCGGTGAAGATTGGCGAGGAATTGAAGCAGATGGACAACATTGCGGAGTGCACGTTTGTCCCCAAGGACGACGCCTTGGCCAACATCATGCAAAGCATGGAGGGGGAGGGCGGCACCCTGTTCACAGGGCTGCAAGGCCTGGAGAACCCCCTGCCCGACGCTTTTACCATCTCTTTGGCGGACCTGGCCCGGTATGATGAGACCATCGAAGCCGTGCGGGCCGTAGAAGGGGTGGACCACATCTCGGACCTGCGGGATATGGCCCAAAAGCTGAGCAGCCTAGACCGGCTGGTGCGGTACTGCTGCATCGGCATTGTCATTGTGCTGGGCGTGGTGTCCCTGTTCATCATCTCCAACACTGTGAAGGTGACCATGTTCTCCCGCCGTATGGAGATCAACATCATGAAATCGGTGGGGGCCACCAATGGTTTTGTCCGTATCCCGTTCATCATCGAGGGCGTGGTCATTGGCGTGTTCTCGGGCGGCATTTCGGCCACCGTGCTGTATTTCGCCTATGACAAGGCCGTAGAGGTGGTGTACGGCCTCGTGCCGTTTTTGTCCATTGTGGATATCCATCCCTATGTGGGGATGCTATACGCAGGGTTTATCTTGGCGGGCATGTTATTCGGCATGATGGGCGGCCTGATTTCCATAGGCAAATATCTGAAAAAGGAAGGGGAAAACGCCATTGTATAGAAAGAAGACCCGGTATAAGCACATGATCGAGCAGCAAACCTCAAAGCGCCGGTACCTTTGCGGGGTGTTGTGCGCGCTGTTGGTATGCTGTGGGGCGCCAGCGGCTTTTGCGTCTGAAACGGCCCTGGCAGAGTTGCTGGAAAAGCAGGAACGCTTGCAGGTGCAGAAGGAGATAAACGATCAGCGTTTAGAACAGCTGCAGGATGACGCGGAGGAAAAAGCCGCCCACCGGGATGAGGTGAACGCCCAGGTGCAGGCGGTCCAGGCCGAGTTGGATGAGATGCGCCAGGAAATTGACAGCCTGAACCAAGAGGTGGCCCGGCTGGAAAACCGGATATCTGGGAAAAAGGCCCAGATCCAGCAGAACATGGAGCTGCTGAAAGCCCGCATACGGGCCCTGTATGTGACGGGCGACGCCGCCACAGTCGAGGTCATCCTGAACAGCCACAGCCTGGTTGAGGCCGCCCAGAAGGCGCAGCTTTTAAAAGCCGTTACCCGGCGGGACCGGGAGCTGATTGAAAACCTGACCGGGCAGATCCAGGCTATCGAGGGGGACCTGGCCCGCATCGACCAGGATAAGCAGCAGATTGCCGCCTGGAGGAAAGAGGCGGAGGCAAAAAGCGCCCAGCTGGTAGAGCTGTACCAGGAGGCCCAGAAGCTGGCTGCCAACGCCCAGGACCAGACCCTGGGGGTGCAGGCTATCGCGGATATGCTGGAGGTACAGATACAGGAGAACGACGAAGCCATCGGCCAGCTGGAGGAAGAGCTGTATGGCAGGCGTATCACCGGCATGGGCAGTACGGCGGGCCCCACGGGGTCCTTTGCCTGGCCCATGCCTGGCTACACGTATCTGACCTGTAACTTTGGGGACGATGGCCACCGGGGCATAGATATTGCCGGGGGCGATATCTATGGCAAGCCTGTGGTTGCGGCGGACGGCGGCACGGTGCTGTACGCCGGTTGGAACGATAGCTATGGATATTGCGTGTTTATCGACCATGGCAATGGCTACGAGACCCGTTATGCCCATATGAGCGAGTTGGCGGTGGAGACTGGGGACGCCCTAGAGCAAAACCAGGTGGTGGGCTATGTAGGCAGCACAGGCAATTCTACCGGGCCCCACCTGCATTTCGAGGTTATCTTTGACGGGGAGCTGTACGACCCGATGTCCTATTTCGGCCATTCTGACAGCTGAAAACAGGCGGCCATAAACAGAAAAAAGCTTTGCGGCGGTTTTGGAATGTCAAATTCAAAACCGCCGTTTTTTATTATAGGGGGCCAGATATGCCATTGTGCAAGGAAGAAAGGGCCGCGCCGGCAATGGGAATAACAAGGATTCCCTTGGCAGCATGAAACAGGCGCCGCCAACCCCACAAAAACCCGGGGCGGCTTCAAGAGGGAATTTTTTCAAACCCCTTGACTCTCCCCTAACGTCATAGGGTATAGTATAGCCACGGTACCGGAAAGGAGTGATCCCATGGGACATAAGCTGTTGGCCGTAAAGGAAATGGCGGCTATAAGCGGTGTGAGCGTGCGCACGCTCCATCACTACCACAAGCTGGGCTTGTTGCCCCCGGCCCAGGTGACAGAGGCAGGTTACAGGCTGTATGGCGGGGAAGAGCTGGCACGCCTGCAGCAGATCCTGCTTTACAAAGAGCTGGGTTTTCCCCTGGGGGAGATACGCGGCCTGTTAAACTGCGGCCAGGCGGCCCTGCGGGACGCACTGGAAAAACAGGCCTTGCTGTTGGAACTGAAGCGTCGGCGGCTGGGGAAGCTCATCAGTCTGACACAAAAATTGCTGCAAGGAGAAATGGTTATGGATTTTACCGCATTTGATGCCACGGAAATCGAACAGACAAAAGAACAGTATGCCCAAGAGGTAAAAAGCCGCTGGGGCAATACCGCCGAATATGCGGAATACCTGTGGCGTACCGGCGCCTATGGCAAAGAGGAATGGGACAAGGTATACGCGGGCATGGGCGACATCTTCCGGCGGTTTGCCGCCTGCATGGGGGAGGGGCCCGGCTCGCCCCAAGCCCAAGCCATGGTACAGGAGTGGAGGGATTTTATCACCGCGAACTTTTATCCCTGTTCGGATGAGGTTTTACAGGGTTTGGGGCAGATGTACCAGCAGGACCCCCGCTTTACCGCTACCTTTGAAAAGACGGCCCCGGGGCTGGGCGGTTTCATCGCGGAGGCTATACGGGCCAGCACATGTAAATAGCCGCGCCCATCCAACCGGCATAAAACTAAAAACCCCCGGTATATCCGGGGGTTTTTAGTTTTATCGCTGGCAGCCGGGCCGCTTATGTGGCGTCGTCGAACAGATCCTTCAGCTTAGAGAAAAAGCTTTTCCGCTTTTGGTAATTCTTGTCGTCCGTGTTTTTGTCCAGCTCGGAGAGGATCTCTTTCTGGCGCTTAGAAAGGTTTTTGGGCACCTCCACCGTCACCTGGACATACTGGTCCCCGCGGCCGCGGCCATGCAGGCTTTGTATGCCCTTGCCTTTCAGGCGGAACACGTCGCCGGGCTGGGTCCCCTCGTGGATATGGTAGCTGACCTTGCCGTCCAGGGTGGGGACTTCCACGTCGGCACCCAGGGCTGCCTGGGTGAAGGTGACGGGCATCTCGCACCAGACGTCTGTGCCGCGGCGCTGGAAGATGGGGTGGGGCCGCACGGATACATACACATGCAGGTCGCCGTTGGGGCCGCCGTTTGCCCCGGCGTTGCCCCGCCCCCCCACGTTCAACACCTGTTCATCGTCAATGCCGGCGGGGATGGATACCTCCACCGATTTTTTCCGCCGTACCCGGCCCTTGCCGTCGCAGGTTTTGCAGGGGGTCTCGATAAGCTTGCCCGTACCCCGGCAGCGGTCGCAGGTCTGGGTAGACTGCACCACGCCGAAAGGTGTGCGCTGGTTGATGCGCACCTGCCCAGAGCCGTTGCAGCTGGGGCAGGTTTTAGGGGTGGTGCCGGCCGCTGCCCCGGTGCCGTGGCAGTCCGAGCAGGTTTCGATCTGCTGGTATTCCACCGTCTTTTTACAGCCCTTGGCCGCCTCCTCGAAAGAGATGGCCACAGTGGCCTGCACGTCAGAGCCCTGGCGGGGGGCGTTGGGGTTCTGCCTGCGCCCCCCGCCAAAGCCGCCGAAAAAGCTGTCGAATATGTCCGTAAAGTCAAAGCCGCCCCCTTGGAATGGGCTGCCGCCCCCTGCGCCGCCGCCGAAGTTGGGGTCTACGCCCGCATGGCCGAACTGGTCGTAGCGGGCGCGCTTCCCGCTGTCCGAAAGCACCTCATAGGCCTCGTTGGCCTCTTTAAACTTGGCCTCGGCGTTCTTGTCCCCAGGGTTCAGGTCGGGATGGTACTGCTTTGCCAGCTTGCGGTAAGCCTTTTTGATCTCGTCTTCAGACGCGCCCTTCTGCACGCCCAGTACCTCATAATAATCCCTTTTGTCTGCCAAGATACGATCTCCCTTTCTGTTTTTGTCTATAAGCCAAAGGGGCTGGGAAAGCGATTCCCGGCCCGTTCTGGGCAGGTGGGGCGCTTCCCCGGTATAGGGGGCAGCGCCTGTAACCTGGGCATGGCCCCCAGGCTTTGCGGCTATACCAGCCATTATAGCAAATAAAACCGCCCCCGTCAATAAGCCGCGGGGGCGGGAGGGCAGCCGGTCTAAGGCGGTATCCTTTGGCTGAACGCTGGCTTCGCCGGCTGCTGTTCCATAAACCGCACGCTTATTATAGCGCCCAAGCGGCGCCGCGTCACGCTTCCAGCTGGGCGGCCAGCTGCCGCAGTTCACCTTCGTCCATAGGCGGCGTGCCAGCCATGGGGAAACAGAGGCCCAGCCCCTGGTATTTCTCCAGGCACAGGTTGTGGAAGGGCAGCCATTCCAGCTTTTCCAGGTTCTGGTAGCGGCGGGCCCAGTCCCGTATGGAACGCATGTCTTCCAGGCTGTCGTTAAGCCCCGGGGCCACCACATGCCGGGCCCACAGGGGTACGCCCAGCTTTTCGGTTAGATCCAGGAAGCGGCACACCGCGTCCATTGGGCCGCCGGCCAGGTCCCGATAGGCCCGCGGGCTGGGGAATTTCAAATCGGCCAGCACCAGGTCCGTGTGGGCCAGCACCCGGGCCGCCGCTTCCAGGTCCCCTATGCCAGAGGTATCCAGGGCCGTGTGTACGCCCCCTTCATGCAGAAGGGCGAACAGCCCTTCCGCAAAGGCAGGCTGGCAAAGGGGCTCGCCCCCCGAAAGGGTGACGCCGCCCTTTTGGCCGAAATAAGGCTTATACTGCAAAATCTCCTCCACCAGCGCCTCCGGTTCCACCTCATACCCGCCGGAAAAATCCCAGGTGTCTGGGTTGTGGCAATAGGCGCAGCGCAAGGGGCAGCCCTGCATGAACACCACATAGCGCAGGCCGGGGCCGTCTACCGCGCCTAAAGACTGTACCCCGTGTACCCGCCCCTTCACAGGCCCCCGTGGAAGGTCCGGGCAATGACCTCCCGCTGCTGCTCGCGGGAGAGCTTGTAGAAGTTTACCGCATAGCCGGAAACCCGGATGGTCAGGTTGGGGTATTTCTCCGGGTGCTCATAGGCGTCCTGCAGGGTCTCCCGGTTGAGGACGTTCACGTTCAGGTGGTGGGCCCCCTGGGCAAAATAACCGGAAAGCACAGCCAGCAGGTTGCCGGCGCGGTCTTCCCTTGCCCGGCCCAATGCCTGGGGCGTAATAGAGAAGGTGTTGGAGATGCCGTCCCGGCAGTAGTCGTAAGAAAGCTTGGCCACCGAGTTCAGGGAGGCCAGCGCGCCTTTCACGTCCCGGCCGGACATGGGGTTGGCGCCGGCCGCCAGGGGTTCGCCGCGCTTGCGGCCGTCGGGGGTGTCGCCGGTTTTTTTGCCGTACATCACGTTGGAGGTGATGGTGAGGATGGACAGGGTGTGCTTGGCCCCCCGGTAGAGGGAATATTGGCACAGGGCGTGGTAGAACTTCTCTGCCTGTTCGCAGGCGATGGAGTCTACCCGGTCGTCGTTGTTGCCGAAGGCCGGGTACTCCCCCTGGGTGTCATAGCTGGTCACCAGGCCAGAGCCAGGGTCCCGCAGGCACTTCACCTTGGCGTATTTCACAGCGGAAAGGGAATCGGCCATGCAGCTCATGCCCGCTATGCCGAAAGCCATCAGCCTGCGCACAGTGCTGTCGTGCAGGGCCATCTGGCTTTTTTCGTAGGAATACTTGTCATGCATATAGTGGATGATGTTCATGGCGTTGACATAGGTCTTGGCCAGCCAGGGGCGGTAGAAATCGACGCGCTCCATCAGCCTGTCGTATTCCAGGTACTCCTCTTCCCACACGGGCATGGCCGGCCCCACTTGCTGGCCGGAAATCTCGTCCCGGCCGCCGTTTATGGCCAGCAGCACCAGCTTGGCCAGGTTGGCCCGGGCCCCGAAGAACTGCATGTCCTTGCCAATGCGCATGGCCGACACGCAGCAGGCAATGGCATAGTCGTCCCCATAGATGGGGCGCATGATATCGTCGTTCTCATATTGCAGGGCGTTGGTATCGCAGGTTACCTGGGCCAAAAAGCGTTTCCAGTTCTCCGGCAGCTTCTCAGACCAAAGGATAGTCAGGTTGGGTTCTGGGGCGGGGTCCAGGTTATACAGGGTGTGAAGCATCCGGTAACAGGTACGGGTAACCATGTGGCGGCCGTCCCGGCCCACGCCCCCCACCGCTTCGGTGATCCACATGGGGTCGCCGCCGAAAAGCTCGTTATAATCGGGGGTGCGCAGGTGCCGTGCCATGCGCAGCTTTAAAACGAAATCGTCGATCAGCTCCTGCGCCTGGGATTCCGTCAGCAGCCCGGCCTTCAGGTCCCGCTGGAAGTAGATATCCAGGAAGGTGGACACCCGGCCCAGGCTCATGGCCGCGCCGTTCTGCTCCTTGATGGCGGCCAGGTAGGCAAAATACAGCCACTGCACCGCCTCACGGGCGTTTTCAGCTGGGCGGGAGATGTCGTAGCCATATTGGCCGGCCATGTGCCGCATCTCTTCCAGGGCCCGTATCTGGTCGTGAAGCTCTTCCGCCGCCCGCACCGAAGGGGAGCTCATGACGCAGTCCCCCAGGGCCACCTTGTCCTTCCGCTTCTGTTCTATGAGGAAATCCACCCCGTACAGGGGCACCCGGCGGTAGTCGCCAATGATGCGCCCACGGCCGTAGGCGTCCGGCAGGCCGGTAATCAGCCCCGAATGCCGGGCGGCCTTGATATCCGGGGTATAGGCGGAGAAGACGCCGTCGTTGTGGGTCTTGTGCAGGGCGAACTGCTGGCGGATGGTATCGGACACCCGCGCGCCGTAAGCCTGGCAGGCGCTTTCCACCATACGCATGCCGCCAAAGGGGTTGCAGGCCCGCTTCAGGGGCTCGTCGGTCTGCAGGCCCACAATCAGCTCTTTCTCCTTGTCCAGATACCCTGGGCCGAAGGAGGTGGCGGTGATGACGGTTTCCGTATCTACCTTCAGGGCCCCGCCCTTTTCCCGTTCTTGCCGCAGCAGCCCCTGGAACTGGTCCCGCAGGGCGGCGGTGCGGGCCGTGGGCCCCTGGAGGAAAGAGCCGTCCCCATCATAGGGGGCGTAATTGCGCTGGATAAAATCCCGCACGTCTATCCCCCGTTTCCAGCTGCCGTCTGCAAATGTCTGCCAAGCCTTTGTCTCCATAGATCGGCTCCTTTCCCAGGTCGTGGTCTATTTGGGTTTGCGGCCTGCCCTTCCCGCCCCCGTGGGATAACGAAAAGGGCAGCGCCGGAAATGACGCTGCCCAGACGGTCGGCAAATGGGCGGTTCCCCGTTCCCTGGTGGTTTTCCCACCAGACGCTTATACCCAGCAAAGGCGTACGCGTCTTGCCCGTCAGTTGCGGGGGCCCGATGGCAATACTATACCAGACTTCCGGCCGGAAATCAAGACCCATTTCCGGGGAAATATCCTTGCCGCGCCGGGCCCCGGTGTGGGGAAAATCCACAAAAAACGGCAAAAACAGGGCGTTCCCTCATTTCCCCGCGGCGTCCCTCTTGCATTTTTCCCGGAAAGAGTGTATCCTAACCATTGCGGCCTTTGTTTTGGCGAACGGTATTTTCTGCAAAAAAAGCAGCGGCCGCGGTCAGTCGGGAAATCCTGACCTAAAACAAAACTAGGGGGCGCGGCCTTGCCCGCAGCCCTCCGAAAGAAAGGAAGACCGTTTTATGAAAATGTCCCAAAAAGCCCGTACCCTCGCCCAGGGGGCGGCCATTGCCGCCCTGTACGCTGCCCTTACTTACGCGGCCGCCGCCGTGAACCTGGCCTATGGCCCGGTACAGTTCCGCTTCTCAGAGGCGCTGACCGTGCTGCCCGTCCTGTCCCCAGCGGCCGTGCCCGGGCTGGCGCTGGGGTGCTTCCTGTCTAACCTGGCCAGCCCCTTAGGCATGGTGGACTGGGTGTTTGGCACCAGCGCCACCTTGCTTGCGGCCATCGGCACCCGGGCCTTGAGGAACGTCCGTATAAAGGGCGTGCCGGTGCTGGCCCCCCTGCCGCCGGTGTTGTGCAACGCGGCCATTGTGGGGCTGGAGGTCTCCTGCCTGTCTGGGGCCGGGGCCTTTGCCTGGGGGAATTTTTCCTGGGCGGCCTTTGGCGCGGGGGCCCTTTCCGTAGGGGCCGGCCAGCTGTGCATGTGCTATCTGCTGGGCCTGCCCCTGCTTTTGGCCTTGGAAAAGAGCAAGGCCCTGGGGCGGGTTCTGGGGTAAGGGACGAACCAAACAGGAAGGAGCGTCCATTTAGTATGGAACTGAAAAAAAACAGGCGGAAAGCGGCCAAAAAACAGGTTCCAGCCGTGCGGCTGATTGTGGGCAGCTTTTTGCTGCTTATCCTGGTGGGCACGGCGCTGCTTACGCTGCCCATATCCTCCCAGGGGCACACCTTTACAAGCCCCCTGGCCGCCCTGTTCACCGCCACCTCCAGTACCTGTGTGACAGGCCTTGCGGTGGTGGACACCACCGCCCATTGGAGCGTTTTCGGCCAGGCGGTGCTGCTGGCGCTCATCCAGTGCGGCGGGCTGGGGCTTTCCACCTTTGCCATTGGGTGCTCTCTGCTTATCCACAAGCGGCTTGGCATACGGGAGCTGGCGCTGGCCCGGGAGAGTTCGGGCGGCGATACCCGGGAGATCGTCCCCTTGCTGAAGCTGATGCTGGGCTTTACCTTTGCCTGTGAGCTGCTGGGGGCGGGCCTGCTGATGCTGCGCTTTGTGCCTGCCTACGGCACAAAGGGCATATGGCCTGCGGTGTTCGTGGCGGTATCGGCCTATTGCAACGCGGGCTTCGACATCCTGGGCTTCGTCCCTGGGAACAGCAGCCTGACCGCTTTCGCCGGGGACCCCCTGGTGTGCCTGACCATCAGCGCCCTTATCGCCATCGGCGGGCTGGGCTTTGTGGTGGTGCAGGATATCTACCGGTGCAAGCTGGCCCCTGCCTTCCGGGGGAAAAGCCGGGAGAAGCTGAACTTCCACTCGCAGGTGTGCCTGCGGGCTACCCTGTTTTTATTGGCGGCGGGCACGGTGGCTTTCTTCCTGTTTGAATACAACAACACGATGAAGGGCCTGGGCTTTTTCGAGAAGTGGAACTGCGCCCTGTTCCAGTCTGTGAATACCCGTACGGCTGGTTTTGCTTCTGTGGATATCCAGCAGACCCGGGATGTGAGCAAGACCCTTTCCATCTTCCTCATGTTTGTGGGGGGGTGCCCCGGCTCGACGGCGGGCGGGGTGAAGGCCACTACCCTGGTGGTGCTGGCGGCCACCGTGTGCGGGACCATCCGAGGCAAGGAGGAGATAACCGTATTGAAGCACCGCTTTACCACCGGCGTGGTATACAAGTCCCTGACGGTGGCGGCCCTGGGCGGGCTTATCGTGTTGGCGGACGCCGGGGCCATCAGCGCCCTGAACCCCCGCATCCCCTTCCTGGACGTGCTGTACGAGGCGGCCTCCGCCTTTGGCACGGCGGGGCTTACCGCCGGGGTAACCCCCCAGCTGGACCCAGCCTCCCAGCTGCTGCTGTGCGCCACTATGTTTATCGGCCGGGTAGGGCCCCTGTCCTTTGGGCTTTCCATTTTGATGCGCGGCCGCAAGCCCGCCCCTTCCATCCTGCCCGAAGCCCGTATGCTCATTGGGTGATATGCAACGTATAGCAAAAAACCCCCTCTGCCATCCAGCAGAGGGGGTTTTTTTACGCCTTAAAAGCTGTCCCGGTTAAAGCGAGGGCTTGCCCAGCACCCGGCCCTGGCAGCGCAGGTCGTCATAGCTGTGCAGGGGGATAGGGCCATACCGGGGGTTGAGGGATTCCAGGCAGCCCTGGCCCATGCGCTTGATATAGCCTTCGCCGTTTAGGGAAAAGATCCCGATTTCCCCCACGCGCACCATCTCGTCCTGCCGTTTTACAAAGACAATGTCCCCGTCCTTATAGGCGGGTTCCATGCTGTCCCCGTTCACCCGGGCGCAATAGTGGGCGTCCTCCGGCACTTGTTCGGTGGGGATCTCGATGCGGGTTTTATAGCCCGCGTCGTCGGCCCAGGGCTCGCCGGGCCCTGCGCTGACGGCCAGGTCGTAACAGTTGATATAGGTGACAGCGCCCTTCTGTTCCTGTTCCACCACGTGGGTCATGCGGTCATATTCCAGCTCCAGGGCCCCGTCTACCACCCGTTTGCCATGTATGTCCAGCGTCCTGTATTTCCGTATGCTTTGAAGCTCTTGGAGGGTGACGGGCGCAGGCGGGGCCAGGCCCAGCAGCTGGTCGGCGCTGCTCTCTAAAAGCTGGCAGAGGCGGCGCAGGCGGGCCAGGTCTGGCTGGCGGCGGCCGGTTTCATAGCCGGAATAGGTGGTCTTGTCCACGCCCAGGGCCTGGGCGGCCTCTTGCTGGCTGAAGCCCATGGCAACGCGCGCAGCTTTCAATCTTTGGCCAAAGGTCATGCGGTGCGCCCCCTTTTGATTTTAGACGGTCCTTCTGCTTTTACCTGGCAGCCTGTATGGATATTATACTGCTGAAGTTGTCGAATTGTCAACCAAAATCATAAAAGACTTGACAAATTGTCGTTTTGTCTTTATAATCCAAATATAGATAGGCGATACGCCTACGAATAGATCAAAAGATTGACAGGTAAGGGGGAATTGGAATGGGATACAGGGCAGCTTTTGACTATGGCAGGATGGCCAGGGAGGCCGCCAGGGAACGGGATACCCTGCGCGGCCTGCTGGAAAAGCGCAAGCGGCAGCCGCCTTTGAACCGGGACGAAGAGCTGCGGTGGAAGCAGGAGAACAGTATGTTATACGCTATGTATCTAGAGCAGCGGTGCCAGGCGGGCATCCTGGCAGGACGCGCCCAGGCGCGGGCCCGGGAAGGGGCGGCGGCACAGGGGCGCTGCCTGGGAAAGGAGGCGGGGAAGGCCCATGACGGATGGCAGGAGGAAGCGGCCAGTGCTTAAAGCGCGGGAACTGGAGGGGCAAAGCCGGCAGTACTTTGCCCGGTGCCAGGAAGAAGGGGCCCTGCCCACTGTGCCGGGGCTGGCCTTGGCGCTGGGCCTGGAGGGGCGCAAGCAGTTGGAGGGCCTTTCCGCCGGGGAAGGGCGGGTGGCTTCCCAGCTGCGCCGGGCCTTGTCCCAGGTGGAAGAGGCCAACATACAGGCGGCGTATAAGCGGGATTCCGGCCCCAGCGCCCGCTTCATTTTACAAAGCGGGTTCGGCTATACGGATAAGCCCGGGCCCGGCCAGGCCGTCGAAGCGATCCAGGTGCGCCTGACCGGAGGGGAGGGGGAATGAGGCATGGAGGTGGAAATCTCACGGGGGGCCTTCAACCCGTGTTACCTGCCCCTGCTGCGGGAAGAACGTTTCCGCTATCTGGTCTTATATGGTGGGGCGGGCAGCGGGAAAAGCGTCTTCGCAGCCCAGCGGCTTTTAGTGCGGCTGATGGAAAAAAGGCTGTGCAACCTGTTGGTAGTGCGGGCGGTGGCCGCCTCTAACCGGGACTCTACCTACGCGCTGTTCCGGCAGCTGATCCGGCAGTGGGGGCTGGAAAGCCTGTTCCGGCGGACGGACTCGGACATGCGTATCGCCTGCGTAAACGGCAACAGCGCCATTTTCAAAGGGCTGGACAATGCGGAAAAGCTGAAATCTGTCACCTTCCCCCAGGGGGAACTGACAGACGTGTGGATAGAAGAGGCCAGCGAGGTACAAGAGCGGGACTTCAACCAGCTGGATTTGCGGCTGCGGGGCCAGGGGGCGAACAAGCAGGTCACCCTGACGTTCAACCCGGTTTCCCCGGCCCACTGGCTGAAAAGGCGCTTTTACGACCGGGAGGACCCCCGGGCGCTGGTGCGGAAATCTACCTACCGGGACAACCGGTTTTTAGACGGGGCCTACCGGGAGACCCTGGAAAGCTACCGGGAGACAGACCCCTATTATTATCAAGTGTATTGCCTGGGGGAGTGGGGCGTGGCCGGGCATACGGTCTTTGGAAGCCAGGTGGTGGCGGACAGGCTGGCTTCCCTGCCAGGACCCCGGCTGCAAGGGGAGTTCGTCTTCGAGACGGCCTATGACCCGGGCCGGGAGCAGGTGGTGGTGGACCCAGATAGTATCCGGCTGGCACAGGGGCCCGGCGGGGCCGTAGAGGTGTTCGCGCCCCCCCAAGCGGGGCGCCGGTATGCGGTGGGGGCGGACACCGCTGGGGATGGGTCGGATTATTCCGTGGCACAGGTGGTGGACGGGGAGACCGGGCGGCAGGTATGCGCCCTGCGGGGGCGCATGGACGAGGACGTGTTTGCCCGGCAGCTGTTCTGCCTGGGGATGTGGTACAACCAAGCCTTGCTGGCAGTGGAGGTGAATTTTTCCAGCTACCCCATCCGGGAGCTGGAGCGGCTGGGGTACCCCCGGCAGTATATGCGGGAAAGCGGGGGCCAGTACCGGCCGGGCTTCCGCACCACAGCGGCCAGCCGGCCGGTGATCATAGCCCGGCTGGTGGAGGTTGTGCGGGAGCACCCGGAATGGATATGCCACCGGGAAACTTTGCGGGAAATGCTGGCCTTTGTACGCAACGGCCGGGGCCGGCCCGAGGCCCAGCCCGGCGCCCATGATGACTGCGTGATGGCATTGGCCATCGCGTACCAGTGCCGGGAACAGCTGGAAGCCCAGCCAGCCCAGGCTTGGGGGATGGCCGTGCGGCGGTGAAAGGGGAAGCTTTGGAAAGGCCCGGGGGCGGCGGCCCCTGGGCAGGTTTGGGCGGGATGCCCAAAAGGAGGGTATATGCAGACGGGGATACAGATCAAAAACGGGGTGCTGGCAGGGCTGGCAGCCCTTGGGGGCCTTCTAATCGATAGCCTGGGGGGATGGGACATGACCTTACAGGCCCTGGTGGCATTTATGGCGGCGGATTATGGCACAGGGCTGGCGGTGGGTGCGCTGAAGCGTTCATCCAAAACGCCTGGGGGAGGGCTGGAAAGCCGGGCGGGCTTCCTGGGGTTGGTGCGGAAAGGGGCCATATTGCTGCTGGTGTTTTTAGGGGCCATGCTGGACCAGGTAACGGGCGGCGGGTGCATCCGGCCGGCAGTATGCTGTTTTTTCATCGCTAACGAGGGGATATCTATCTTAGAGAACCTGGGCCTACTGGGGGTACCCTATCCCCAGGTTTTGCGGGGGATGCTGGAAGCCCTGGGGAAGCAAGGGGACATCCGGAAGCAGGGCAAATAAAAAAAGGAAAGGGCGCCAGGCCAAAGGGCATGGCGCCTTTTTTATGCTTTGCAAACCAGGCGGTTTTACCGGTCCTCCCGCAGCTTTTGCCGCAGGCGGCTGATTTCCGGCTCTGTGAGGCCAATGCGGGATAAATAGCGCCCGGCTGTGCCATATTTTTCCCGGAAAACCCACAGGAAATGTTCCAGGAATTCCGGCCGGGAGGCCGCCCAGCAGAGGCTTTCCACATAGGGCTGCCAAGCCTCCCCCCGCCTTTCCGCTTCGGCCCGGTTCAGGGCTATAACATACGGATAGCTGGCAGCGTAATCTGCCAGGATGTCGGCATCCCCCGCGCCGGCCAGCAACAGCAGCAGGGCGCTGACCATCCCGGTGCGGTCCTTACCGGCAAAGCAATGGTACAGGCAAGCCCCCTCCGCGGCGCTTAGGGTCTGGAATATACCCCGGAATGTTTCCTGCTTGTCCACCATGGCCATGTAGGTACGGGGCACGTCTTCATCGTTCTGCGGGTTCTGGTCCGGGCCGGTCAAAGGGAAATTGTGATAGGCGATGCCGGGGGCCTCCCGGAAGGGGCTGTAGCCGCCTGGGGCGCGGAGGTCTACCACATGGGAAATGCCCTGGGATTTGCACAGGGCCAGATCTTCCGGGGTAAAAGCGGTGGGGGCGGCGCTGCGGTAGAACACGCCCCAGCGGGTCTGCCCGCCGCCAGGCAAAGGGACGCCCCCCAGGTCGCGGGCGTTGGGGGCGGAGGAAAAAGGCAAGCGTTTGAAATGGCGCATAAAAGGGCCTCCTTTTGACAAAATCTTTTCCTATTTAGTATAAAGGAAAAAGGGGGCAAAGGCAAGCTTTCCCCATGGGAAGGAGCCGTGGGGGGGGGGTACAAAAAGGGGAGGCTATAATTGTGAATAAATTGTTAACAATGGGCGATGGGTGTTGAAAAGCTGTGGGATGTATGTTAAAATGTAACCGATTTGTAATGGTTGTCATGGGTTTGTAAAGCCCACGCATGGGCATAGCAGGAATGTCTGTATCTACCCCTTTTTATGCCGGACCCCGGCGGGAAGGAGCGTCCCCTATGGGCAGAGGTATCTTAAAAAACTTGTTAAGCTTTTTGCTTGTGCTGCTGTTGACAGTAGGCGTTGTGGCGGTTCTAAGCGCCTCGACAAAGGCGGGGCCGGACGCCGTTGCCCGGTATTCCCAGGAGGTGCGGCGTGAGCCTGCCCCGGTAGAGGCGTTTTTCGCCCCTGCCCAAGAGCAGAGCGCCGTTTCCGTGGTAGAAGCCATGGGTGGGTTCCTCTCAATCCTAGCGGTGGCAGGCGTGGGCGTGCTGGTTTTAGCCCGGGGTAAGAACTGCGGCCGGCAGGCTGCGGCCCAATGTTACCAGCCGCGGAAGGACAGGGCCCGGCCTGTTGGGCGGGAGGCCCAGGTGCAATATGCACGCAAAGGTCCGCAGCGCCGGAGACGGGACGTAAGGGCATACCCGGTGCGCCGGCGGGCCTGAACCGTACATAGGAGATTTTAGGGCGGGCTTTTGCCCGCCTTTTTTCTTTATATAGCGGATAAAGGCCTTAAAACCCAATGACAGGAAAATTCTGGAAAAGCATTGACAAAATCCCCAATATTTCGTATAGTTAAGGCATTGCGTTTGCATCTGAAAAATGGCAGGCCCCCAAGGAGGCGGGGCCCGCCCATAAAAGCGGCCCTGTCTTCGCCGCGGTGAGAATCCGTGTTTTATATCCTTTGCGGGTGGCGATCCACTTTAGAGCCATGTACGGCTGCTCTAAAACAGGGCTGGGTTATTGTGTGAATAACAAAGACACGCAACTACTATTTCGCAAAGGGGATGCATGAACATTGGAAAACACCATTATTTCCTTACGGGACGTCGCTGTTTCCTATGACGGAGAGCAGGTGCTGGGGGGCTTCCACCTGGACATACGGGATGGGGAGTTCGTCACGCTGCTGGGCCCATCGGGATGCGGGAAGACTACTGTCTTGCGCACCATCGGAGGCTTTATCCAGCCGGACACAGGCGGGGTCTTTTTTTATGGGAAAAACATCACCGCCCTGCCCCCCCACAAGCGGGAGGTCAACACCATCTTCCAGAAATACGCCCTGTTCCCCCACCTGAACGTATATGACAACATTGCCTTTGGCATGCGTATCAAGGGGAAAAGCGAGAAAGAGGTAAAGAAGACCGTGCATGAAATGCTGGACATGGTCAACCTTTCAGGGTATGCCCACAGGGGCGTCGGGCAGCTTTCCGGCGGGCAGCAGCAGCGGGTGGCCATTGCCAGGGCCCTGGCCAACGAGCCCAAGGTCCTGCTTTTAGACGAGCCCCTGGGCGCCCTGGACCTGAAGCTGCGCAAGGATATGCAGGTAGAGCTGAAGAAGATACAGCAGCAAACGGGCATTACCTTCGTGTTCGTCACCCACGACCAGGAAGAGGCCCTTTCCATGTCGGACACAGTGGTGGTAATGGACGGGGGCGACATCCAGCAGATCGGCACGCCTACGGACATCTATAACGAACCCAAGAACGCCTTTGTGGCGGATTTTATCGGGGAATCCAATATATTGGACGGGATGATGCTGGAAGATTTCCAAGTGAAATTCGCGGGGCACAGCTTCCAGTGCCTGGACAAAGGCTTCGGGAAGAACACCCCGGTGGACGTGGTGATACGGCCCGAGGATATTGACGTGGTACAGGCCGATTCCACCCACATTACAGGCGAGGTGACAAACGTCACCTTTAAGGGCGTACATTACGAGATCATCGTGGACGTGGCGGGCTTCAAGTGGATGATACAGTCTACAGATTGCCGGGAGGTGGGCGACCGCATCGGCCTTTCGCTGACGCCGGATGATATCCACGTTATGGCAAAGTCCCCATATTCCGGCATGTTTGGGGACTATAGCACCTTTTCGGATGAGATGGACCAGGATATGCAGGCGGAAGGGGGCGTGGAAGATGAAGACTAGGTCGAAACTGCTCTCGGCGCCTTACACGGTGTGGATGACGGTATTTATTGTGCTGCCCATGGTTTTGGTGGCCTGGTTTGCCCTGACGGACCGGGAAGGGCGCTTTACGCTGGAGAATATCCTAAGCGTGGGGCAGTATTCCAATGTGTTCCTGCGCTCTATCTGGCTGGGGGCGGTGGCTACCTTAATTTCCCTTTTGATGGGCTACCCCCTGGCCTACGTCATTTCCAAAATGAACGGGAAGCGCCAAAACATCATGGTCATGCTGGTGATGCTGCCCATGTGGATGAATTTCCTTCTGCGCACCTATGCCTGGATGACCTTATTGGAGGACAACGGGCTGATCAACGCGGCGCTGGCCGCCATAGGCCTGCCCCGGGCGCATATGATCAACACCGCGGGGGCGGTAGTGCTGGGCATGGTGTATAATTATATACCTTACATGATCTTGCCCTTGTATTCCGTGCTGACAAAGATAGACCAAAGCGTTATTGAAGCGGCCCAGGACCTGGGCGCGAACAGCCGCCAGGTGTTCCTGAAAGTGGTGGTGCCCATGTCTATGCCAGGGGTGATCTCCGGTGTAACCATGGTGTTCGTGCCGGCGGTAAGCACGTTCATCATCTCCAAGATGCTGGGGGGCGGGGCCAACCTGCTGATAGGAGACCTGATCGACATGCAGTTTTTGGGCAGCGCCTATAACCCCAACCTGGGGTCGGCCATCTCCCTGGTGCTGATGGTCATCATCCTCATCTGCATGGGCATCATGAACCAGTTTGACGACGGGGACGCCACGGAAGGGGGGATGCTGCTGTGAGCAAGGCCATATCGCGCATCTACACCGCGCTGGTTTTCCTCTTCCTGTACGCGCCGATTTTAGTGCTCATCGTGTTTTCCTTCAATGATACGGAGACGGCCAGCCGCACAGTGTGGAGCGGATTCTCTTTCAAGTGGTACGAAAAGCTTTTTGAAGACCGGCTGATCTTAGAGGCCCTGCGCAACACCCTGTTGATCGCGGCGGTCGCGGCATTGGCCTCTACGGCGCTGGGCACGGTGGCGGCCATTGGGATCAATTCTATGAAGCGGCTGCCCAAGCGCATTATGATGAATATCACCAACTTCCCCATGGTAAACCCGGAAATCGTCACCGGCGTTTCCCTGATGCTGTTGTTTGTTTTCGCGGTAAACCTGTTTGGGGGGCGCAGCCTGGGCATGGGCTCGCTGATAGCGGCGCACATTACCTTCTGCCTGCCCTATGTGATCCTGTCCGTGCTGCCCAAGCTGCGGCAGATGGACCCGAACCTATACGAAGCGGCCCAAGACCTGGGCTGCCCGCCGGTACAGGCTTTTTTCAAGGTCGTGTTGCCAGAGATCCTGCCCGGGGTGGTGACAGGGATGATTATGGCGTTCACCTTGTCCATCGATGACTTTGTCATCAGTTATTTCACCAGCGGCACCACCCAGACCCTGCCCATCTATATCTATTCTATGACCCGCAAGCGGGTAAGCCCGGAGATCAACGCCCTTTCTACCGTGCTGTTCGTGGTGGTGATGGGGCTGCTCATCGTGGTGAACACCCGCCAGGCCAAGGCCCAGAAGGCCGGGAAGGAGGGGGACGCATGAGACAGCCTCAGAGATCCTGGCCTGCCGCCGTAGCCGGCCGCCCCTTTGGGGCGGCCGCGCCGCGTAAGCGGCGTGGCCGTTTTGGAAAAACGGCCAGCCACGGCGGCAGGCTGGCAGCGGCGTGGCTGGTAGCGTTGTGGATCCTGCTAGTCCTTTCTCCCGCCGCTTCCGCCCAGGAGGGCGTTACCCTGAACGTGTATAACTGGGGGGAGTATATCGCCAATGGCACCGACGGCAGCCTGGACGTAAACGCGGAGTTTACCCGGCGTACAGGCATACAGGTGAACTACACCACGTTTGACAGCAACGAATCCCTCTACTCCAAGCTGGCGGGCGGCGGTGCGGATTATGACGTCATCATCCCCTCGGACTATATGGTGTCCAGGCTGATAAACGAGGGCCGCCTGGCCCCCCTGGATTTTGGGAACATCCCCAACTATGCCTATATCGACCGGCAGTTCCAAAACCCCAGCTATGACCCGGAGAACCTGTACTCGGTGCCCTATACTTGGGGCGTGGTGGGCATGTTTTACAACAAACAGTTTGTAGAAGCCCCCGCCAGTTGGGAAGCCCTGTGGGACGACGGATATGCCGGGAAGATCCTTATGTTCGACAACCCCCGGGATTCCTTCGCCATCGCCCAGTTCCGCCTGGGGCAGGACGTGAATACCACGGACGAAAAAGATTGGCAGGCGGCGGCGGAATTGCTTAAGCAGCAAAAGCCCCTGGTGCAGGCCTATGTGATGGACCAGATATTTGACAAGATGGAAAACGGCGAAGCCTGGCTGGCCCCCTATTATGCCGGCGACGCGGCCATTTTGGTGGACAACAACGAGGATATCGGCTTTGTGGTGCCGGAAGAGGGGACCAACTTTTTTGTGGATGCCATGTGCGTGCCCGCCACCTCCCGGCACAAGGCGGAGGCGGAGGCCTACATCAATTTCCTGTGCGACCCAGAGATAGCCGGGGCCAATATGGACTATGTAGGCTACTCTACCCCGGAAATGGCGGCCCGGGAGTACCTTAGCCCCCAGGTGGCCGAAAGCCCCATCTTCTACCCCGCCCAAGAGGTGCTGGACAAAACGCAGATTTTTGTGAACTTGCCCCAAGAAACAAGCGACCTGGTGGACAGGCTGTGGGCGGAAGTGAAGATGGGGGGGCCGGGGGAATCGGCGGTGCTGGTGGCCATCATCCTGGGGTTTCTGGGGGTATACGTGGCCATTATCCTCTATAAGCGCCGGAAGCGCCGCCGGGAGATGGAATAGGAGGCCGCGGGGCGGCGCCGCCTTTGTAAAGTGGGCCTTTCCCGTTTGGTTTGCCGTTACATAAGGGGCGCGGCGCCGCGTAGGCCCGGGTTTCAGGGCATATCTGCCGGTTGGATACAGTAAGGCATTGCCAAAAAGGCCGTCCCCACAGATGGGGACGGCCTTTTCTTTTTCTCATTGGGCAATGTCGCAGCCCAGCTGGTCAATCTTCTCCCGCAGCTTTAGGAAGTCTTCAAAAGCGGCGGGCTTTTGGCTGGGGTTGCGCAGCAGGGCGGCGGGGTGCAGGGTGGCCATCATCAGCACGCCGTTCTTTTCCAGGAATTGCCCGTGCTCTTTGGTGATGCGGATGTCCGGCTTCATCAGCTTCATGGCTGCCACACGGCCCAAACACAAAAGGATCTTGGGCCGGATGATAGCGAACTGGTTCCGCAGCCAGCCGATGCAGGCTTCCTGTTCTTCTGGCAAGGGGTCCCGGTTTTTGGGCGGACGGCATTTGACGATGTTGGTGATGTATACGTTTGTCCGCCGGTCCAGGTCCACCGCTGCCAGATATTTGTCCAGCAGCAGCCCGCCCCGGCCCACAAAGGGCTCGCCCTGCTCGTCCTCATGCTCGCCGGGGCCTTCCCCCACCAGCATCACCTGGGCGGCAGGGTTCCCCACCCCAAACACCACATGGCGGCGGGTTTGGCACAGGCCGCAGTTTTGGCAGCCCATGCAGTCTGCCTGCAGCCTTTCCCAATTACCAATCATATAGGCGTTCCCTCCTTTCCCCGGGTCATTCCTCCGCCAGCAAGCAATCCAGGCAGTCCTCTTCCACCCGGAAGCCCAGCTTTTCGTACACCCGGTTGGATATGGGGTTCTTTTTGTCCACAAACAGGGTGCAATACTGCTTCCCCTGGGCCAGTTTTTCCCGGCAGGCCGCCGCCACCGTGTTCTGGCAATATCCCCTGCCCCGATGCTGGGGCGGGGTGTACACCGCGTTGATGCACGCCCCATGGGGCAGGTCGCGGCAGACCGTCGCCATGGAAACCACCGCCCCCTCCGGCGTTTCAAAAAGGTATGTTTTCCCGCTCTCAACCCGGGGCCCAAAAACTTCCCGCTGCTTTTCCAGCGTGGTTTCCTCGTGAAGCACCTCCCAGGAGAACGCGCACAGCCAATCCAGCACCAAGGGCAGGTCGGCCATTCCCGCTTTGCGTACCCGGCCGGGCACGGCGGGGGGGCTTTGCAACTGCCGCAGGACCATAATGTCCATGGCAGTACGCGTGCGGAACGTACCGCCGTAGGCTTCCCGGAAGGCCTGGGACAAATCCCCCCGGGCGGTGACGCCTTTTATCTCTGTGTTGGATTCCCGGAGATACCGGGCCAGTTCTGCCGCGGCCCGCATGGAACGGGCATCCTCCCGCGGGGCGTTCAGGCAGATATTCCAGGGCAGCGTGTTGCCGAAGAGCAGGGCCATCTCCCCTGCCTCCTGATACCGGCCGAAAAGCATGCCGGGGTGGCAGGTTTCCGCCTGGTGGGCGCTGGCGTTGCCGAAGTTCAGCTGTACCAGGGCTTCATTCTCCAGCAGGAAGGCCTGGTTGTCCGCTAAAAACTGGCCGGGCGTGGGATAAAGTTTTTGTTCCATGACGCGTACCTCCTTTGAAAAAATTGATTTATTATAGCACAGGGCGGCAGGTATGTCAAGCCGCACAGCGCCCAGGCGGGGGGGGATGCGGGGCCGCCCCGGCGCAACGGCCCCCTTGCATTGGGGCGGGAAGCATGGTATAATAGTTGCAAATCAAACTAAAACAGGAAAGCGGAGTGAGAGTGTTGCATTTTGTAAATGCCAAGCGCGTATGTAGGGGGATGGAAATGGGGGATGTGCCCTCAGAGGGGCGCATCATACGGGATGTGCTGAACGTAGCCTGGCCCTCGGTGCTGGAATCCTTTTTCGTGGGGCTGGCCGGCATGGTGGATTCTATCATGGTGGGGTCCCTGGGCGCCTATGCCATTGCGGCTGTGGGCCTGACCACCCAGCCAAAGTTCATAGGCCTGGCCTTGTTCCTTTCCCTGAACGTGGCCGTGTCGGCCATCGTGGCCCGCCGGAAAGGGGAGAACGACCGGGAAAGCGCCAACCGGGTAGTGCGCATGCTGCTGCTGGGTACGGTGCTGCTGTCCCTGGTTATCGGCGCGGTGTTCGTGGCCTTTGCCGACCCCATCGTCCGCATGGTGGGCTCGCAGCCGGACACCCATCAGCATGCCGTGGATTACCTGCGTATCATCATGGGCGGGCAGGTGTTTTCCACTGTCTCTTTGGTATTGAACGCCGCCCAACGGGGCGCGGGCAACACCCGCATTGCCATGGTGACGAACCTGATCTCCAACGCGGTGAACGTGCTGTTCAATTATTTGCTCATCGGCGGCAAATTCGGCTTCCCGGCCCTGGGGGTGCGGGGCGCGGCCCTGGCCACGGTCATCGGCACGGTGTGCGCCTGTGTGCTCAGCATCTGTTCGGTTTTACATAGGGACGGCTTTATCTACCTGCGGGCTGTGAAGGGCTGGCTGGCGGACAGGATGAGCGTCCGCTCCTTGTTCAGCGTGGGCTCCAGCGCCTTTATAGAGCAGATATGCCTGCGCGTCGGCTTCCTGCTCTTTTCCATGACTGTGGCCAACCTGGGCACCACCGAGTTCGCCTCCCACCAGATCGGTATGAACATGATGCACATGTCCTTCACTTTTGGCGACGGCCTGTCTGTGGCCTCCGTTACCCTCATCGGCCAAAGCCTGGGGCGGAAGCGGCCGGACATGGCGAAGATATACGGCAGCGTGGCCCAGAAGATCGGCCTTATCTGCGCTTTTGTGGTGGCCGCCGTCTATTTTGTCTTTGGGAAAGGGTTCTTCCAGCTTTTCACAGACGAACCGGTCATCTTGGACTATGGCGTCGTCATCATGCGCATCCTCAGCATCATGCTCTTCTTCCAGATCGAGCAGGTGGTACAGTTCGGCTGCCTGCGGGGGGCGGGGGACACCCGCTTCACGGCCATGGTTTCCCTCATCAGTGTTACCTGCATCCGCCCGGGCATCAGCTGGCTGCTGTGCTATCCCTTAAGCCTGGGGCTGATAGGCGCGTGGCTGGGTACTTTCTGCGACCAGCTGGTGCGCTTTGCCATGAGCTTCGTGCGGTTTAAAAAGGGGCGTTGGACACAGCTGAAGCTGTGACCTCTATAATGGGAAAAGGCGGCGGGCAAAGGCCCGCCGCCTTTTCCCATTATAGACCCCCGTATAAGCCGTTGGCCTATGGCCTATCCTACTATAGCCAGCGCGCTTACAGCGTGCCCCAAACAAAGCGAAGTAAGCATACGGGTCCTTCCGGGGTGTTCCTGCGTGCTTCTGCGTATGGAAGGCCCTTTGCGAAACCCGTATATGCGGCTTTGTGCGGGCATGCCCTAAAAGCGGTAAAACGTTGCACGCGTACCGGCCGTATAGGCGGGTACGCCAAGGAAGGAGGTGAGCCTTATGGAGAACAGCGGGTATGCCCTGTCCCCCCAGGCGGAAAGCCAGTATCTGGCCCTGGAGTTTATGCGGCAAAAAAGCTTGACAGACGACGCCCCCGCCGATATCGCCCGGGAATACCGGGCCGTGCAGCAACAGCTGTGCGCCGCCCTGGCAGCGGGAGCGGGCCTGGCCACATGAGGCCCGCGGGCCCCGGTTTTTCCCGGGGCCCTTTACATATAAAGCGGCAGGCAAAGCCTAATTTGCGGGAAAAATGGGGGAGACCCCTTGCAATTTCCGGCGTTGTGTGCGACAATACAGGCGGCATATCCCCGAAAGGGTGTGTTTTAAAGGAGGAACTAGGACCATGAAGATCATACAGGAATTTAAAGAGTTCATTTCCAGGGGAAGCGTGCTGGATATGGCTGTAGGCGTCATCATTGGCGGGGCGTTCACAGGCATTGTCAATTCCCTGGTAAACGACATGTTCATGCCGTTGCTGGGCCTATTGACCGGCGGCATGAATTTTTCGGCCCTGTCCATCCGCTTGGGGGATGGGGAAGGGGATGTGCTGGGCTATGGGGCTTTTATCGCGGCCGTGGTCAATTTTCTGCTCATCGCCCTGGCGCTGTTTTTGTTTATCAAGGCCGCCAACCGGCTGCGCTTCCGGAAAAAGCAGGAGCAGGCGCAAGAGGCGCCGGCCGCGCGGGTGTGCCCTTTTTGCAAAAGCGAGATAGACCCCGCCGCTACCCGCTGCCCCCATTGTACCTCCCTGCTGGAGGGGCAATAGCCTTTGGCGCAAAAAAAGATATTGCAGCTTTTTGCCGTTTGTGGTAGGATAGGCAGGGATATTGCGGGGTGGGCCGTGCCGGGCCCATCCCGCCTGCCTTGATACTTTGAAAAGGAAGATGTTACAGCGTTATGAAAATCGTGATTGTAGGGGACGGGAAGGTGGGCTCCGCCCTGGCGGTGCAGCTTTCCAAGGAAGACCACGATGTGGTCATTATCGACAGCAACAAGCTGGTCCTGCAGGAATCCGAGCAGTCCTTGGACGTGAACGTGGTGTATGGCAACGGCGCCTCTATCAAGACCCAGAAGCAGGCCAACGTGGATGTGAGCGACCTGTTGATTGCCGCCACCTCTGCCGACGAGATCAACATCTTATGCTGCTTCCTGGCCCGGAAGCTGGGCTGCGCCCACACCATTGCCCGGGTGCGCAACCCGGACTATTATGGGCAGCTGTTCCTGTTGCAAGGGGAATTGGGCCTGAACATGGTGATAAACCCCGAGCGCGCCACCGCCAACGAGATCTTCCGGCTGCTGCAGTTCCCCTCCTTCTTGAAGAGGGAGGCCTTTGCCAAAGGCCGGGTGGAGATTGTAGAGTTGGTATTGAAGGGGGACAGCCTGCTGGCCGGGGCCCGGCTGTTAGACCTGTACAAGCTGGTGAAGGTAAAGGTGCTGGTGTGCGCCGTAAAGCGGGGCAGCCAGGTATTTATCCCAGACGGCAGCTTTGTCCTCCAGGAAGGGGACCGGCTGTATGTCACCGCTTCTACCAGCGACCTGGCCAAGCTTATCCGCAACCTGGGCATCTCCCAGAAGAAGGTACGGGACGTGCTGATCATCGGGGGCAGCCGCATCGCGTTCTACTTGGCGGAAGACCTTCTGAAAGCCGGGGTGTCCGTAAAGCTGGTTGAAATAGACGAGGCCCGCTGCGGGGAGCTGGCTGAGCTGCTGCCAAAGGCTACTATCATCCACGCGGACGGCTCGGACCGGTATGTGCTGGATTCCGAGGGCCTGGCAAAAACAGACGCCGTGGTGACCCTGACGGATTTCGACGAGCAGAACCTGATGATCTCCATGTACGCCAACTTCCTGGGCACCTATAAGGTCATCACCAAGATAAACCGCACGGAATATAATGAGATCTTAGGGGAAAAGGGCATCGACTGCGTGGTAAGCCCGAAAGACCTGTGCTGCAACGATATCGCCCGTTATGTGCGGGAGATGGGCAACCGGAAGGGCGGCTCGGTGCTGGCATTGCACCGGCTGGCGGAAGACCAGGTGGAGGCTTTGGAATTTACCGCCACCCGCCAAACCCCCCACCTGGGGGAGCCCCTGCACAAAGTGGCCTTGAAGCCCGGCACCCTGGTGGCCAGCATCACCCGCCGGGGCAAGGTCATCATACCCAGCGGCGGGGACTCCATCGAAGCCGACGACACGGTGGTGGTCATCTCCCCGGCCCAGCGGGGCCTGGACGACCTGAGCGGTATCTTTATAGAGGAACGGTAGTGTGGAAAAAACAAAGAAAGGAACGATACCGGGCGCAAAAGGCCGTTTTCCATGGCCCTTTGTGTGAATTCTGTATCGCGTGGCGATTGAAATGGTAGAAAACCCCCAACACATCGACCTGTTCGGCATACGCAAGGACGGCGGGGCGGACCTGGTGCTGGTTTCCCATGGCCCGCTGGACGAATCCCCCCAGGGGCAGACGCTGCTTTTGGACAAGGTGGAGACCTACTTGAAATACATCCAAACGGCAGATTTCCGCCGCCAGTGCCCCCGCGCCACACCGGAAAAGACCCATGTGGTGCTGCTTACCCATGTGCGGCCCTCCCCCTTGATGCGGGAGCTGCTGCAAAAGGTTTCCCTGTGGGTGGCGGATAACCAGGCCACCTTTTCCGTGCGGATCGAAGAGGGGGCGTGACGCGGCCCTGTTGCCTTTGCGGGTGGCGCCGTCCCTATTTTCTTTATGAGAAAGGAGCTTGCCGGGCCCCGCGCGCCTGGCGTCTGTGCCATGAATTACAGAATGATACTGCGCCTGATCTGCTACCTTTTGCGGATAGAGGCGGTGTGCCTGGCCCCAGCCGCGGGCATCTCCCTGTATCAGGGGGAGGAAGAGGCCTTTGCCGCCTTGGTGGCTACTATGGCCCTGTCCGCTGTTCTCAGCCTGTCATCCTTCCTCTTCCGGCCCCAAACCCGGGAGATTGGCGCGAAGGAGGGCTTCCTTACGGTGGCCCTGGGCTGGATAGCCGTGTCCGCCCTGGGGGCTCTGCCCTTTTTTTGCAGCGGCGCGGTGCCCAACTATGTCGACTGCCTGTTCGAAACTGTCTCGGGCTTCACCACCACGGGGGCCAGCATCCTAAACGATATCGAGGCCATGCCCATGGGATTGCTGTATTGGCGCAGCTTTACGCACTGGCTGGGCGGCATGGGGGTGCTGGTATTTTTGCTGGCAGTGGTGCCCATGGGCAAGGGGAAGAATTCGCTGCTGCACGTCATGCGCGCCGAAAGCCCTGGCCCCCAGGTGGACAAGCTGGTGCCCCGGCTGCATAACAGCGCCCAGATCCTGTACAGCATTTACGTGGCGCTTACGGTGCTGCAGGCGGGGCTGTTGCTGTTAGGCGGCATGCCGCTGTTTGACAGCCTGACCACAGCTTTCGGTACGGCGGGCACAGGCGGCTTTGGCATCAAGGGGGACAGCATGGCTGGGTACAGCCATTACGTGCAGACTGTGTGCACGGTGTTTATGGCCTTGTTCGGGATCAACTTCAGCGTCTTCTACCTGTTGCTTCTGCGGCAGTTTTCCAGGGTGCTCCACAACCAAGAACTGTGGACATACCTGGGGGTGATGCTGGCATCCACAGCCCTGATCACCTGGGACATCCTGCCCCAGTTTGCCAACCATGTGGGGGAGGCCCTGCACCATGCGGCTTTCCAGGTATCCTCCATCATGACTACCACCGGCTTTGCCACAGTGGATTTCAACCAATGGCCTGCCTTTTCCAAAACCCTTTTGGTGGCGCTGATGGTGCTGGGGGCCTGCGCCGGGTCTACTGGCGGGGGCGTAAAGGTAGCCCGGGTGCTGCTGCTGGGTAAGGCGGGCCGCCGGGGCATCAGGCGGATGCTGCGGCCCCGGTCTGTCTGCCAGGTGCACGTGGACGGGCAGCTGGCCAGCGAGGACATGATACAAAACGCATACAGCTACCTGTTCGTATACTGCGCCGTGGTTATGGCTTCCATGCTGCTTATCTCCTTAGACGGCTTTTCCCTGGAGACCAACGTGACCGCCGTGCTGGCCTGCCTGAACAACATTGGCCCTGGCCTGGACATGGTGGGGCCCATGGGGAACTTTTACCCTTTCTCCGACTTTAGCAAGCTGGTGCTTTCCTTCGACATGCTGGTGGGCAGGCTGGAAATTTTCCCCATGCTCATCCTTTTCGCCCCTTCGGCGTGGCGGAAGAGCTGAAGCCTGGGGGTAAAAAAACAGAAAGGGGCCCTGCATGAAAAAACTATTGGACAAGACCTTCTGGAAATTCCTGCTGGTGGGGGTTGTGAACAGCCTGGTGGGGGCGGGCGTCATGTTCCTGCTGTATAACCTGGCCGGCTGTTCCTATTGGGCTTCCTCCGCCGCCAACTATGTGGTGGGCAGCGTGGTCAGCTTCTTTTTAAACAAGTATTTTACCTTCCAACAAAAGGCCTGGTCTTGGGCCCAGGCTGGACGGTTTGCAGTAAACGTGGCGCTGTGCTACTTGTTGGCCTACGGGGCGGCAAAGCCGCTGGCTATATACTTGCTGTCCGGCCAGCCCAAGCATGTGCAGGAAAACGCAGCCATGCTGGCAGGCATGTGCCTGTTCACAGGGTTGAACTATCTGGGCCAGCGGTTTTTCGCCTTTAAGCAATAGGGGGCAAAAGCAGCGGCCGCAGCGCCCAGCCCGGCGGGCCGGGACCTCCACAGCTTATGCCCCATTGGGGCCGTAGGGCGTATATCCGCTTTCGTCACCAAGCCCACACGCCGTCTATGCCCCCGCCGCTCACCATACAGGTTAGGAAATCCCCAGAAGCCATATCGCTCTGGGGATTATTTTGACAGGACATGCTGTAGCCTATCTTGCGCCTTTCCGCAGCCCCATATTCTTCAAACAAAGGGCAACAAACCATGCAGCATAAGGGTATAAGGCATTTTGTGCCCTTTGCTTTTTCCTTGCAAACCCAGTGGATATGTAGTACAATCAAAATAAAGGATGGGGATTGTTTTCTATAGGCTTTAAAGGATCCATAGGTGCGTTTATTCAATTGGCCGGCCTCCTGTGCGGCCGTATGGAAGGCCGCGCGCCATCAGCCCAGGCGTACCCGGATGGCAATGGGGTAGAATAAAACATATAGGGGAGCGTGCGATCATGATAGCGGGATATACATTTTGCAGGCGTTTGGGAAGCCGGCGGCTGTTTGGAAGCGGTTGGTATGCATATGCATAAGATTGATAAAAACCTGCGCCGGGTGTTCGCCTACCTGAAGCCCTACAAACGGGAATTCTTGCTGGTGGGCCTGGGGCTCCTGGCCTCTACGGCGGTGGGGTTTTACCAGCCGCTGGTAATCCAGGCCATCACCGACCAGGGCATGGTGCGGCAAAACATGGCTGTAATTGTACGTTCCGCCGTGGTTTTAGCGGCGTTGGTTTTGGTAAACCAAGCCATCGACCTGTGGCAAACACGCATCTTCGCGGATGTACATAATAAGTCGTATTACGCCATTTTCAGCCAGGTTTTTCAGAAGCTTTTGCACCTGGAAAGGTCATATTTCGAAGATAAGAATAACGCGGAAATCCTCAGCTTTTTGCAGATGGACGTGTCCCAGGTTTCGTCCATCACCGACCGCTATATGGTCATAAGCGCCAGCTATATCTTCCGGATTTTCAGCGGCCTGGTGGGGCTTTTTGTAATCAGCTGGAAATTGGCCTTAGTCGTTTTAGCCATGGTGCCGGTAAAGTTTTTCCTTGTCCGGAAGCTGTCTAAACGGCGGGAAAAAGCCATGGACGAGACGCTGGAATCCAGCCGGGATTTCTCCCGATGGTTTGGGGATAACCTTAACGGTGTGGATGAGATCAAATTGTGGAACCTGTTTCAAAGCCGGGAGGAATCTTTTGCAAAACGGCAGAAAGACCTGCTGCGATTGGAGAAAAAAGGCGCCATGATAGACGGCTGGAACATGTTTTGGGAGACGCTTTTAAGCTGGTCCGTATCCATCGCCTTGTACCTTCTGGGCGGCTGGTTGATTTGCACCGGCAGCCTAACCATCGGCGCGGTGTTCGCTTTCGCCAGTTATTCCGGTTATGTGACCGGCCCGGTTTCGGCGCTGATCAACCTGAAAATGTACTTTGCGCGTATCATGCCGTCGGCCCGCAGGCTCTTCCAATTCCTGGATACGGACATAGAAAAGGGCGGCGGGAAGCCGCTGGTTTCCCGCCGCCCGCCGCGGTTGGAATTTAAAAAGGTTGCGTTCTCCTATGGGGAAGGCCGGCCCATTTTACAGGGGGTGGACCTGGTTGTAGAGCCCGGGGAAAAGGTGGCGATCATCGGCCAGAACGGCAGCGGGAAATCTACGGTTTTAAACCTTCTGTTACGGTTTTACCAGCCAAAGGCCGGGCATATTTTGGCGGACGGTGAAGACGTAGAAACGCTGCGGTTGGGGGAGTACCGCAGCCTGTTTTCGGTGGTCAGCCAGGATCCATATTTGTTCCTGGGGGATATCCTGGAGAACGTGGACTTGGCAAGATCCGCCACAAAAGAGCAGTTGGAAAGGGCGCTGGAATCCAGCGGCGTCGCGTCTTACCTACCCCGTATGCCAGAAGGCGGGCGGACGCGGATTGGCAAGAATGGGGCCAAGCTTTCCGGCGGCGAAAAACAGAAACTGGCTGTGGCAAGGGCTCTGTTAAAAGACGCGCCCATCGTAATTTTAGATGAGGCGACTTCGAGCTTTGACGTGGAATCCGACGCCTACCTGCATGATATTATTTTGCACGAAATGCAGGACAAAACCGTGGTAATGATAACCCACCACTATGAAAACCTGGAAGGGATGGATAGGGTTTATAAGCTGGAAAACGGGCGGCTGTCCCCTTTTCAGCCAGACGAAGGGGCCAGCGGTTTTGAAGAAGGGCGATAAGGCGAAAGTGGTGGGCCGCCAAAGACAAACCCTTTTTATTCCGCACGAAACCTGCTATAATAGGAAGGGGCAGAAATAGCCAGGAGGTATCATGCGCATCGTCATCTCGCCCGCCAAGAAAATGAACGTGGATACAGACAGCCTGCCTATAGCCTCCCTGCCCCTGTTCCTGCCACAGGCCGGGCGCTTGCTGGCGGCGCTTAGGTCCATGCCCCCGGCAGGGCTGCAAAAGCTTTGGAAATGCAACGAATCCATTGCCAGGCTGAATGTGGAACGCCTGCAGGCCATGGACCTGCGGCACGGCCTTACCCCGGCCATCTTGTCTTATGAAGGCCTGCAATACCGCTATATGGCCCCCGGGGTGATGGAAGCGGGGCAGCTGGCCTACTTGCAAGAGCATTTGCGGATCCTATCCGGCTTTTACGGCGTCCTGCGGCCTTTTGACGGTATAAGGCCTTACCGCCTGGAGATGCAGGCTAAGCTGTCTGTGGATGGGGCAAAAGACTTATACGCTTTTTGGGGCGGCCGGTTGGCCAGCCAGCTGGCAAGGGAAACCGGCTTTATATTGGACCTGTCCTCGAAGGAGTACAGCCGGGCCGTAGCGCCCCATTTGCCAGATTCCGTAGACAGGCTTACCTGCGTCTTTGGCGAATGGGAAGGGGGAAAGGTTGTGGAAAAAGGCGCCTTGTGCAAAATGGCCCGGGGGCAGATGGTACGCTGGCTGGCAGAGAACCGCATTGAAAAGCGTGAGGATATCCGCGCCTTTGCCGACCTGGGATACCGGTTCGAGGCAGGGTTATCAGACGGGAAACGGTTCGTATTCATAAAAGGAGGATGTTAGTGTGAAAAATACACAGAAAGGAACGATACCGGGCACAAAACGCCGCGTTTTTACGGCTTTTTGTGCGAATTCTGTATCGCATGGTGATTGATATGTTGGAAGTTGGAACGAAAGCCCCTGGGTTTACCTTGCCAGACAAGGACGGCAACCTAGTCTCCCTGTGCGATTTTGCAGGGAAACGGGTGGTCCTATATTTCTATCCCCGGGACAACACCCCCGGCTGTACCCGGCAGGCCTGCGCCTTTGGGGCGGCTTATGAGGATTTCCAGAAGGCCGGGGCGGTGGTCATCGGCGTTAGCAAGGACTCGGTTGCGTCCCATCAGAAATTCGCCGCAAAGCATGGCTTACCCTTTCTCCTTCTCTCCGACCCAGAGCTGGCCGCCATACAGGCCTACGGCGTGTGGCAGGAAAAGAAGAATTACGGGAAGGTGGGCATGGGCGTGGTGCGGTCTACCTTTGTCATCGATGAGGAGGGGACGATCGAAAAGGTCATGCCCAAGGTAAAGCCCGATACCAACGCGGCGGAGGTTTTGGCCTACCTTTCCCAGGCCCGTTAAAAGAGCTGTATCCTGCGTGGGGCAGGCCACAGCAGCCCTTTTGTGTGCTCTGGCGCCGTTTTAGGGTTGCCGTGGCCTGTTTTTTTATCCCGTTTATGGGGTCCTGCCCTCCATCAAAAGCGCCCGCACCAAAGGGCGTTGCCATAAGAAAACATGAGAAAACCCAGTAAAATCAATGCTGTGGAGAAGAATTTGAATCCAGGCGGTCAAACACTCTGTTTTGCTCTCCGAATTGCCGGGCAAAATTTTACCGGCAGGAGGCGACGACAAGCAGGATGCGTGAATGTGTCTGCGGAAACTGCGGGAAAGCGTTCACCACGACCAGGAACGATGTGAAATACTGCTGTGGGGCTTGCCAGAGGAAAGCGCACAGCAAAATGCGATATCAACGGCAGCAGGCCGGGGAATAGGAAACGGAAACCATATAACACGGGATGGGACGGGTCAAATACTTTTGGCCCGTCCTGTTCTATGGAAAGAGGGGAAAATCTATGTGGAACTGTGATTGGGAGTACAAAAATCAGGAAACGCTGAAACAGTGGTGTGAGGAAAAAATCTCCGGGGTAGAGCCGGACTCGGCTGTACGGAAAATCATCTGCAAGGGCTGCGGGCGTGTGTTTTATACGCAGATTGCCAGCAAGAAATATTGCTATTATCACCTGTGCGGGAACCGGGGTTATCAAAAGGATTTGAAACAGAGGCGACTGGAAAAGCGGCAAGATCGGATATGCAAGGGCTGTGGAAAAACCTTCACCCCCAAGCGGTCGGATGCGATCTACTGCTGCAACGCTTGCCGTCAGCGGGCGTATCGTCAGAGTGTTACGGATAAGGCAAGTGTTCAAAATGAACACTTGCCCCAGCCGTAACGGAATGCAGGAAAATCGTTGCGGATAGAGCCAGTGTTCAATTTGAACACTGGCAGTAACCGTAACAAAAAGCAGAAAAGTGTTACACTTGTTGCTGGTGACAAAATATGACACCACCACTAACCGTAACAGAGACACGGAATATGTGCCGAACATGGGAATTGAACTCCTGTGTCCGGCAGTTTTTTGAAAATCTGATTTACGGTGCGATGCTGAAAATCAAAATCGACCGATTTTATTTGCGAGGGGAGGAACCAAAAAGCAATGGGCAGGCTGAATGAGAAACTAAAATTTCGCATTTCCGCAGAAGAGATAGAGCGAATAAAAGTCAAGATGGAGGACGCCGGAATTATGAGCATGAGCGCCTATATCCGCAAGATGGCGCTGGAGGGTATCTGCGTCAGGATGGATTTAGCGGATGTGCGCAAGCTTGTCATCTTGCTCCGGAGATGCAGCAATAATCTGAAGCAATACGCCAGGAAAGCAAACGAAACCGGGAGCGTCTATGCGGCGGAGATTGAGAATTTACAAAATCGCCTGGACGAGATTTGGGAATTAACCAGACAGTCCCTTGCCCGGCTTGCCGCTATTCGATGGTGGCGGCAAAGAGCGGACTTGCCATTTCTCCGACTCTTCAAAGGGCGTAGGCCCCGCCTGTCCCTGCGACCCAGGGACAACAGCGTTCGGGAACCGAACGCGCAGCCAGCCCCGGCCACGGGGCTGTTCAAAGGGTTTGGGACGCTGTCCCAACAAGCAGAAACTGCGGTTTCCGGCATCGCCGGGAGCCGCAGTTTCGAGTCTTTGTGGGAACAAAGGCACTGCTTGCAACTTTGGTAAAAGCCCAAAAAGGACGGGTATCCCTACTGTATCTCAAATGAAAAGCGGAAATCGCCTGCTGTTGCATTTCCAAAGACCTTATGGTATAATCATTGTGGGTTTTTGTAGGCTTTCCTAAATGAGACTACCATTATTTAAGCCCACTAACTTCCGATAATTTTGGATTACAAGAACCAAGGAGGGTGAATATGAATACCATCCTGGATAAGAAACAAATGACAGAAGAAGATATTAAGCTTCACTACATTACCCCAGCCATTCAAGCCTCCTGGGGATTAGAACGTATTACAATGGAGACAAGGATTACAGATGGGCGCATCAATTTGAGAGGAAACCTTGTCGCTCGCGGGACACCCAAGAAAGCGGATTATGTTTTATATCTCGCGCCCAATAAGCCCATCGCAATCATTGAGGCAAAGGACAATAACCACTCTGTTTCTTACGGATTGCAGCAGGCAAAAACTTACGCTATCATGATGGATATCCCTTTTGCCTACAGCTCCAATGGCGATGGTTTTCAAGAATATGATTTTTTAACCGGGGAGGAGCGCACACTGCCCTTGGACGGATTTCCTTCCCCCGAAGAACTGACAGCCCGATGGGAAAACGGAACGAACAATGGCAACGGCGTATCTGTTAATGAAAAGAAGGTCATTCATCAGCCTTATTATTCCAGCCAAAGCACTTATCCGCCCCGCTACTATCAGCAAAATGCCGTCAACCGAACGGTCGAAGCGGTTGCAAGAGGTGAGGAGCGGATTTTGCTGGTAATGGCCACCGGAACAGGCAAAACTTATACCGCATTCCAGATTGTTTACCGCCTTTTGAAAAGCGGGTTGAAACGAAAAGTCCTGTATCTTGCAGACCGCAACAATTTGGTGGATCAGTCCATTGACCAGGACTTTAAGCCATTGGAGAAAACGATTCATAAGGTCAACTTCTCCAAGGACAATCCCACTACTATCACTTCCTACGAGGTGTATTTCTCGCTATACCAGCAGCTTGCCGGTTCTTCGGATGACAGCGGTGACTCTGAATCGGATGATGAAGCGGTATCCCGGTTAGCGGAACTGTTTCAGCCAAACTTTTTTGACCTTATTATTGTTGACGAGTGCCACAGGGGGTCAGCCAAAAAGGACAGCAACTGGCGCAAAATCCTGGACTACTTTTCTTCCGCAACACAGATCGGCATGACGGCAACGCCAAAGGAAACGAAGTATATCTCCAACATTGACTACTTCGGTGAATCAATTTACACATACAGCCTGCGCGAAGGGATTGATGACGGCTTTCTGGCTCCGTTTAAGGTCATCAATGTGAAAACGAATATTGGAGAAGGCTGGCGCCCCTGTAAAGGGCAACTTGATAAATTTGGACAGCCTATTGAAGACAGGATATACACCAACAGCGATTTTGACTATACGATTATTTTGGAAGACCGGGTTTATGAGGTTGCGCGGGAAATTACGGAATATCTGAAAAGCACTGACCGGATGCAGAAGACGATAGTTTTTTGTGCCAATGAAGATCATGCCGAGCGCATGAGGACAGCCCTGACAAACTTAAACGCCGATATGTGCCGGGTGAACCCGGACTATGTGGTGAGGATTACCGGCTCTGACATCTACGGAAAGAGCAAGCTGGATTACTTTATTTCTGTTTCCGCCCCCTACCCGGTAATCGCCACAACCTCCAAGCTTTTATCAACCGGGGCCGACTGTAAGATGACAAAACTGATCGTTCTGGACGAGATGATTGGTTCCATGACCGAGTTCAAGCAGATTATTGGCCGCGGCACCCGTCTGCGCGAGAGAGATGGAAAAACACATTTCACTGTTATGGATTTCCGCAATGTGACCCGTCTGTTTGCCGATCCAGACTGGGATGGACCGATTGAGATTGATGATGGATATGATCCGGAGCATCCCACAGGGTCAAAGGGTACGGGCGATGCTCCGCCGGCGGATCCACCTCCGCCCGCCGTTGGGAAGTGCATTGTTGACGAGAGCGGATGCCGAGTACAGATTCTTGGGAAAATCGTTTCTGTATATGATGTTGATGGGAAACTTCTGCGGCAGGAAAGCATTGTGGACTACACAAAATCAAATATTTTGGGGCAATACGCTTCTCTTGATAATTTCGTTTTGCGCTGGACCGCCGAGGAAAAGAAGACCGCGATTCGCGAATTGCTGCATAGACAGGGAATCGATTTGGAACAGATGAAAGCAGAGCAAGCTATGAGCGACGTGGATGATTTTGACTTTATTTGTCACGTTGCCTTTGACAAAAAGCCATTGACCCGCTGGGAGCGGGCCAATAATGTAAAGAAACGTGATTTTCTGAGCAAATATAGCGGGGCGGCAAGAGAGGTGCTGGAAGCCTTGCTGGAGAAATATATGAACACTGGCATTTATGAAATTGAAAAGACGGAAATTCTTCAAATTGCCCCCTTCAAAAAATTTGGGAAGCCGTCTAAGATTGCCTCCTACTTTGGTGGCAAGGCGGGGTACCTCCGGGCAGTAAAGGAACTGGAAGAAGAACTCTATAGGGCGGGTTGATAAACATGGGAAATTTATCAGGATTTGTAAAACGGCTACGAGATATTATGCGGAACGATGCTGGCATTAACGGCGATGCCCAGCGTATTGAGCAGATTGCGTGGATGCTGTTTTTGAAGGTATATAACGCCAAGGAACAGGACTGGGAAATGGACGATAGTGATTATCGCTCTATTATCCCTGCGCCCTGTTGCTGGTCTAATTGGGCTCACGATGATAAGTCCGGTTCGGTCATGACGGGAGATACTCTGCTGAACTTTGTCAACAATACCCTCTTTCCGGTTCTGAAAGGAACAGATATCAAGGGTGAGGATGGTACAGTCAAGATTGAGGGCGTTCGCGTGACCGCTGACACTCCAATCAAAAAAGCTATCGTTCAAACCGCCTTTGCCGATGCCAATAACTATATGAAGGACGGCGTTCTCCTCCGCCAGTGCATCAATGTGATTGATGATTTAGATCTCGGCGATTACGATGAAATTCACGCCTTTGGTGAAATCTATGAATCTATTTTGAGGGAGCTGCAAAGCGCCGGCTCCGCCGGAGAATACTATACTCCTCGTGCCGTCACTGATTTTATGGCTCGGATTATTCAGCCGAAAATCGGGGAACAGATGGCTGATTTTGCCTGCGGTACCGGCGGGTTCCTTACTAGCTGGCTCAAGGAGTTGGAAACGCAGGTCAGGACAACGGATGACCGAACCGCCTACAGCAATTCAGTTTACGGGATCGAGAAAAAGCAGTTCCCCTACATCCTCTGCATCACGAATATGTTGCTTCATGACTTGGATGTGCCGCAGGTGTATCATGGGAACTCCCTTTTGCGGAACATCCTGGACTATGTGGAATCCGACCAGTTTGATGTGGTACTGATGAATCCTCCTTACGGTGGGAACGAGAAAGCGGATGTGAAAAATCACTTCCCGGCTGACCTTGCCAGCAGCGAGACTGCCGACCTCTTTATGTTAGTTATCATGTACAGGCTGAAGAAAAACGGCCGGGCGGCGGTGATCCTGCCGGATGGCTTTCTGTTTGGAACAGATAATGCGAAAGTGGCGATCAAGAAAAAACTGCTGTCAGAATTCAATCTCCATACAGTGATTCGTATGCCGCATAGCGTGTTTTCCCCCTATACATCCATCACGACCAACATTCTGTTTTTTGACCGCACAGGCTCTACCAAAGAAACATGGTTCTACCGGCTGGATATGCCGGAAGGATACAAGAACTTCTCCAAGACCAAGCCCATGAAACTGGAACACTTTGCCCCAGCGGTGGATTGGTGGAGCCATCGCGAAGAGATTACCGTTGACGGTTTTGATAAGGCAAAAAAATACACGGCGGACGAACTGCAAGCGAGGAATTATAACATCGATCTCTGCGGTTATCCTCATGAAGAGGAAGAAATCCTTCCGCCAAAGGAACTGATTCAACAGTATCAAGAAAAGCGGGCCAGCCTGAATGCGGACATTGACCGGATTCTTGCTCAGATCACAGGGATACTTGGAATCGATTTGACGGAGGATGACGGATGAATGAATTGATGGATACCCGGTTTTATGAGCAAATAAGGTCGATACTGGAAACCGCCCGAAATCAGGCGTATTCTGCGGCCAATTCCGCAATGGTACAGGCTTACTGGAGCATCGGAAAAAGCATCGTTGAGCAACAGGGAAAATCGGAACGTGCGGAATATGGCAGGCAGCTGTTGCAGGAACTTTCAAAGCAATTGACCCATGATTTCGGCAAAGGCTTTACGGCCTCGAATCTGCGGAATATGCGCCAGTTCTATTTGACGTTTCCGAATTGCTACGCGCTGCGTAGCAATTTAAGCTGGACGCATTACCGTATGCTGATGCGTGTTGAAAATGAGAAAGCACGTAATTTTTATCTGGAAGAATGTGAAAAAGCAAACTGGAGTACCCGTCAGCTGGAGCGGCAGATCGACAGCTTTTTCTACGAGCGGCTTCTCTCGTCACAGGATAAGGAAGCGGTGGGCAGAGAAATCCACTCATTGGAACCCGCCAAAAAGCCGGAAGATGTGATCCACGACCCATATGTCCTTGAGTTTTTGGGCATGAAGCAAAATGCGGATTTCTATGAAAAAGATTTAGAAAGCGCACTGATTGGAGAACTTCAGAACTTTCTGCTTGAACTTGGCCGCGGCTTTTCATTCGTTGCTAGACAAAAGCACATTGATCTGGACGGGGAGCATTTTTATATCGACTTGGTCTTTTACAATTATATCCTGAAATGCTTCGTGCTGATCGATCTGAAAACGGGTAAGCTGACCCATCAGGATATTGGGCAGATGGACAGCTATATCCGCATTTTTGACGAACTGCAAAAGGGTGAGGATGATAATCCCACAATCGGTATCATTCTGTGTTCCGAGAAAAATGAGGCGATTGCAAAATATTCTGTTTTGAACGATGGGAAACAGCTTTTTGCCTCCAAGTATCAGTTGACGCTCCCAACGGCGGAGGAATTGGAACGATATATTGAAAACGAGCGCCGTAAGTACGAGGAACGGGAGGACATACTATGACCGCGCAGCAATTGAAAAATTCTATTCTGCAAATGGCTGTGCAGGGCAAGCTGGTTCCCCAGGACCCAAACGATGAGCCTGCCAGCGTACTGCTGGAACGCATCCGCGCCGAGAAGGAGCGGCTGATTCGGGAGAAGAAAATCAAGCGGGAAAAGAATCCTTCCATCATCTTCCGGGGATCCGATAATATCCCTTATGAGAAAGTGGGGGATGCCGTCACGCCACTAGAGGTTCCGTTCGAAATTCCGGAGAGCTGGGAATGGGTGAGGCTTATTGATGTTTGCGAGTACATCCAGCGCGGTAAGTCTCCCAAATACTCACCAATAAAAAAGTATCCTGTAATTGCTCAAAAATGTAATCAATGGACTGGCTTTTCCATTGAGAAAGCACAATTTATTGAACCTGATTCATTGGCATCCTATGGCCTTGAGCGCATACTGCAAGACAATGATTTGATGTGGAACTCCACTGGCCTTGGAACTTTGGGACGGATGGCAATTTATGAGACCGAAGCTAATCCATACGGATTGGCTGTTGCAGATAGTCATGTTACTATAATTCGTCCGTTCAAGGAATTTGTCCTTCCAGAATACTTGTACTTTTATTTTGCCAACCCAACGGTTCAGAGTGTAATTGAAGATCAAGCGGATGGAACAACTAAGCAAAAAGAATTGGCAACAGTAACAATTAAGGCATACCTAACTCCTATTCCTCCATTGGAAGAACAACGCCGAATTTTAGCAAAATTATCCGAGGTGCTTCCCGTGGTGCAGAGCTACGGCGAAGTACATGGAGAGTCTGCTGCTGTGCAAGAAGTCTTTCCAGATCGCCTTAAGAAGTCCATCCTCCAACAAGCTGTCCAGGGTAAACTGGTTCCCCAAGACCCGGAAGACGAACCGGCGGAGGTCCTGCTGGAGCGCATCTGGGGGGAGAAGCAGCGGCTTGTCCGGGAGGGCAAAATTAAGAAGGACAAGCACGAGTCCATCATTTTCAGACGGGATAATTCCCATTATGAGTTGGTGGACGGCGTGGAGCGGTGTATTGATGAGGAATTGCCGTTTGAGATTCCGGAGAGTTGGTACTGGACACGGTTGATGGATGTGTGTGAATATATTCAACGGGGAAAGTCGCCAAAATATTCAACAATAAAAAAATATCCTGTCATAGCTCAAAAATGCAACCAATGGAGCGGTTTTTCCATTGAGAAAGCACAATTTATTGACCCTGATTCGTTGGCATCCTACGGCCCCGATCGCATACTGCAAGAAAACGATTTGATGTGGAACTCTACTGGTCTTGGGACTTTAGGGCGGATGGCAATTTATAAGGCAACAGCCAATCCTTATGGCTTGGCTGTTGCAGATAGCCATGTCACTGTAATTCGCCCGTTCAAACAGTTTGTTCTGCCAGAGTATTTGTATTTCTATTTTTCCAACCCAACCGTTCAAAACATGATTGAAGAACAGGCTGACGGAACTACTAAGCAGAAAGAATTGGCAACGGCAACAATTAAGGCATACTGGACGCCTATTCCCCCTTTGAATGAACAGTACCGCATCGTTGCAAAAATCAAAGAACTCCTACTGCTAATCCAGTCAATATAAGTATAATCATGGTGAAAGGAGGTCTTTCACCATGATTGACTACGAAAACTTTGAAAGACACTTGAGAGGTTCCAACCTCTCGGAAAACACCATCTCAGCCTATCTTTTCGCTGCCAGGCAATTTGATGTCCAGTACAGTTCCGTTACACAAAAGAACCTTCGAGCCTACAAAGCGTGGCTGATCGACAGCTACAAGCCGCAGACGGTGAACCTGCGCCTCCGGGCCATCAACTGCTATCTGGAGAGCATCGGCAAGGAAAAGTGGAAGCAACCCTTTGTCCGGGTGCAGCAGAAATCGTTTCTGGAAAACGTCATCAGCGAAGCCGATTACGAATACTTCAAATTCTGTCTGAAGCGGGATGATGAGCTGTTCTGGTATTTTGTGATCCGCTTCCTTGCGGCCACCGGCGCGAGGGTCAGCGAATTGATCCAGATCAAAGCGGAACATGTCCGGCTGGGTCATCTTGACCTCTATTCCAAGGGCGGCAAGCTGCGGCGAATTTACATCTCCAAGTCATTGCGAGGTGAGGCCCTTTCCTGGCTCAACGACAGGCAGAAGGAAAGCGGCTTCATTTTTTTGAACCGCTTCGGCGAGCGAATCACAACGCGGGGCATCTCCGGCCAGCTGAAAAAGCTGGCAGAACGCTATGGCATTGATAGTGCCGTTGTTTATCCGCACTCGTTCCGGCATCGGTTCGCAAAGAACTTCTTGGAAAAGTGCAACGACATTGCTTTTCTTGCCGACTTAATGGGACATGAGAGCATTGAAACGACCCGCATCTACCTCCGCAAAACCGCCACAGAGCAGCGGGAGATTGTGGACACCGTTGTTGATTGGTAAAGTTCGGGGGCATATGCCATGTCCGGCGTATGCCCCGGTTTTATAGCTGATTGCAGATTGAGAATAGTTCATGAACTCTTGCGACTATACGTTTTTGCTCGCTTATGGGTGGCAGTGGAAGTAAAATTTGCTTAAATACTTCAAATGGTGGTATGTTTTTTATCGCAGACCCTTTGCTGTTCTTACGAGCCTGTTGTTTAATGACATAATCAAAGTATAGCAAAAAATACTCAATATTTATGGGCGCAAAAATGCGCATCCGCATGAGGGCTTGATTAATTATTCCAAGTTCAATGTTTTTCGGCATAACATAAGTTTCGCCTATAGTTCCGGCACAACTTACAATAATGTCTCCTGGGCATACAGTGAACCCTTTCATTTTTGCTTCATAATAATCTTGTCTAATGTAATATGTTCCAAGCGCATAGTCCTTTTGTATCGCATTTTTCTGCTCATATACCTTAACTGTATTTGCTCCTTTTGGCACAAACATATTTTTGGTCAAACTACTGCCAAATGGACCCTTTCGGTACTCGCCAATATCATTAAGTCTTATGTACTCCCAACTTTCCGGAATCTCAAAGGGCAATTCCTCGTCAATGCACCGCTCCACGCCACCCACCAACTCATAATGGGAATTATCCCGTCTGAAAATGATGGACTCGTGCTTGTCCTTCTTAATTTTGCCCTCCCGGACAAGCCGCTGCTTCTCCCCCCAGATGCGCTCCAGCAGGACCTCCGCCGGTTCGTCTTCCGGGTCTTGGGGAACCAGTTTACCCTGGACAGCTTGTTGGAGGATGGACTTCTTGAGGAAGTCGGGAAAGGCTTCCTTCAAGGATTGCAATTCAGCCTCTCTAACAGAGTATTCTTTAATTGCTGTCTCAGTCTTAAGTATCTGTTCAACTATTCGATCCTGTTCCTTCAATGGCGGAATGGGAATCAAAATACTTCCCAATTTGTCTCCTGAGATATGCACAATTATATCGCCAGTCGCAAGTGCAACTTTACGATTGATGACATGGGGCGAGGTCATAAGATATGAGAGAAACAGCGGATTCATACCATGTCGTGTCCAAAAGGCCAAATCTCCGCCAGCAGCAACAGGCTTGTTGCCCATATATGCTACCGCTTTTGCAATATCCGGTTTATTTTCTCCTGTGAGCGTCATTAGAATATCCCCATATGAAAAACGCTTACAAGTATCATAAAGACTCTCAGGAATAAAGGAAACTGTTTCTGTAAATGAAGTCTGGTATGTTGTATACAGTTCTCCATATCGGACGCAAGGCATTCCAGTTGGTGTTGTTTCTGTCCGTTTGATTCCGCTACCTCGAATAATCTCACCTAATGAGCGAATCCTCACCCATTCCCAGCTCTCCGGAATTTCGAACGGAACCTCTAGTGGCGTGACGGCATCCCCCACTTTCTCATAAGGGATATTATCGGAACAGACCTGTCTTGAAACTATAGCCATCGATGGTGGATTCAATCAATAACGCCAAATTGTAGGAAATTCAAGCCAACAAAGTGTTTATCACTAAACCTCGTTGCCTGTTTACCTTCAGCATGTATTATTGTTCGGTTGGATGAGTTGTTGCCCCTTTACAACTTATTGACAAACAAAACCAAGGACAACCAACAGAAAAGTTGGTCGTCCTATATTGGTCAGGCGTATTAATCTGTCCTTACGCTCAAATTACGTTCTGTCATGGTTATGTTGATATCTTATTTAATGAGACACCGTCTTTTCTTCTGCACACGATGCAGAGCCTATAAGGTGATTTTATTTTATGATCACTAAGTCTATATGAGCAAATCATCATGTCAAGCAAATCCTGTAGTGTTAATAGTCCATCAAACATACGGGTACGTCCCGAACCGAAAATTGTTACATATACATTTGATGTCCCGTAGTTTTCATCAATTTCCTTCCATAATAATGCAAGGAAATTTAGGTAGTCTTCTTTGGTTGGCATATAGCCCAAACCAGATTCATCTAGCTTTGCAAATGGCGTAAGTAAAAACTCCTCATTGTATGGAACTATCTGGCCGATTTCATAACTAATCTTATTTTGAAAATGCGATCGTCCCGCAGCCTGTCGTAAGTGTGCATTTTCAATCTTTTGTTGAACATCGTCCGCAGAATACTTTTGGAGAAATTGCCCGCACACAGAATTCGATTTTATGCACGGAGCTGTTTCACCTATCTCTGTTGTAAAGCATTCATCGAAGGCAATTACTTTCTTTCCCTTTTTCTTGAATAAATCTCCGTACTCAATGCAAATGCTATAATTGCCGTTTTTGATAGTTTTTCGGCACCGCAAAAATCTGGCTATTGTATATAAGATAATAACCGCTACAAAAATTACCCCAATAAGTAAGATGCGGTTTACAATGATGTTTTTATTGTCAGAACATTTCTCAATCAACTTGTATTCGCCGAAAACAGACTCCGGAACGATAGTAAAAACTATAGCGGCTACATCCAATGCCCAAAAGAAACATTTTCTTAGAAATTTAATCATCGAACCCTAACGCTTTCTTGATAAATTCATAGTCCCCTACTTTCTCGCCCTTATCATTCTTTTTCCAGAATGGATGGGCAACATCTTTGTAATCATTCATATAGGAGGGGAGCCACGAAGACATATTGTTCAAGGAGTTATAAATAACGACAATATTTTTCCCACGCTTCTTTGCCTGTTCAAATTCATGCCGAATATAGGAGTAAGTGTTAACTTTACTTATGTCATCACCATCCGAGGATGGGCGCACAGATATTTTACATAACTTGCGTGTGTATCCTTTATATGGTGTACACTCGCTAGTTGACTGACCATTGGTTGTCCGTGGGCAGATGTCGCCAGCAGTGCGGAACCGTGTTCTATCCCCAATAATGATGATGACGGAAGACGATGCGTTGATCTGCTTGTTGAACTCCTCCTTCAAGTCGCAGGCACGGCAGTCAGAATCTTTGGACACGCTTCCAGAAGCGACCTGTGCAGTATCGGTGAAAGTGACCTTGAAACGGTCGTCATCAGACCATTTTTTGAGTTGCTTGATAACATCCT
Source organism: Oscillospiraceae bacterium (assembly GCA_910574995.1). Taxonomy (GTDB): domain Bacteria; phylum Bacillota; class Clostridia; order Oscillospirales; family Acutalibacteraceae; genus Acutalibacter. Next base: position 179,030 of record CAJTCS010000004.1, on the reverse strand, counting down.
GATCACCACTATTCTCATCGTAGTCTGCGCTAATATAAACCCATTTTTTCATGTTTTTTATCTCCTTTTGCATTTTTGGTGGGGGCGACCATAGTCAAGACATTTATTGCTAATGGCTTAACGCTATTGTTCCGCCACCACGAGAAGATGGTAATATTCATTTTCCAAGTGACATTACGCACGCCCCCCCCCCTTTTTCAGTGTACATTCCACATACAATCTATCTGTTATTAGTATATTCCAATTTCGTTCATATTGCAAGTATTTACATCTTTTTTAGGACATGTAACCATGTTCTTGTGGCAAGTAAACTGCTCGGGACAGAAGGTCATGTTTTCTGGCGAATTTATCCTTGACAAATCGGCTCTCAAAAGAAGATTTTGGAGAAGTATTGCCGCGACCATGGCTATACCGCCATTCGGCACTACGACGAGGACGACGGTTATTCGGGGACAAATTTTGTTGAGGTAAGATAACGATACCTTTTTTGCAGAGGGTGTTATCTTACCTCTTTTTGATGTATGTTAGATAGCATAACTCTTTACGTCGGCTCCTATCTGTCTGAAATAGGAGATACTTTCGGTAGGCTTGTCGCCTGTATCAACTCTGCCGACAAAGCTATAAAAGATTTCGATTTTGCGGGTGTTCGTTTCCTTATCCAGTTCGTGAATAAGAATACGGTCAATAAATTCATGGACGTTTTCGTAGGTCAGTTCGGTAATGGCGGTGTACTTGCGTACCAGTGCGACAAACCTTTTCACGTCCGCGCTGCGCTCGGTGGCGTTGTCGATTTCCTGTGACAGCTCCGCAATCCTCCGGGTCAGCGTCTTTTTTTCTTCATCATAGCCGGAAGTCAGAAAAGCAAATTGTTCATCTGAAAGTTTCCCTAAAGCGTTGTCCTCGTAGAGCTTGCGGAATAAGATGTTCAGCTCGTTCATACGGTTCTGCGCCTTGTCAAGCTCTTTCCGCTGCTGTGTCAGCGTCTTTTGTACTGCCTTTGCGCTGCACTCGTTGGCTGTTTCGATAAACTCCTGTTCATGCTCTTTCACATAAGATGTTACGCGCTGCAAGTCTGCAAGGACAAGTTCTTTCAGTACGCTTTTGCGGATATAATGCGTAGTGCAGAGCATATCATTTCTTGCCCGGTTGCGGTAGTTGCCGCAAGTGTAGGCGTGTTTCCGTTCAAGCGTCCCGGCTCCGCGTACCGCATACATTTTGTAGCCGCAGTCAGCGCAAAAGAGAAGCCCGGAAAACAGGTCAATTTCATCAACCTTTGTCGGGCGGTGCCGGGTGGCAATCCGCTTCTGTGCAAGTTCAAAGGTTTCTTCATCAATCAAAGGCTCGTGCGTGTTGGGGAAGAAATACCTTTTTTCCTCCGGGTTCTTTTTCGTCTTTTTCGACTTATAAGATACCTTGTAGGTTTTCCCGGTTATGGTATGCCCTAAATACTCTTTCCTTGTCAGAATGTCGTACAGCGTCTTATCCGGCCAGTTGTACCATGCGTTGAGCTGTGGGCGGGGGTGGCGGTTGCTTCCTGTTCTGCGGTAGCGCAGTTCCCCGACGGTCGTCAGTATTTCGTTGTCCCGTAGCCAGTTCTGGATTTCACACATACGGTCGCCCCGTACATACATTGCAAAAATCTGTTTTACGACGTGTGCCGTTTCCGGGTCGGGTATCAGATGATTGCGGTTATCCGGGTCGATAAGGTAGCCGTAAGGAGCTTCGCCGTTGACGCGCTCGCCTTTCTGCGCCTTTGCCTGTTTGACAGCCCGGATTTTCTTTGAGGTGTCGCGGGCGTAAAACTCGTTGAACCAGTTCCGCAGAGGGGTAAACTCGTTATCTTCCCTCGCTGTGTCTACGCCGTCGTTAATGGCAATGTAGCGCACTTCGTATTCGGGGAAAACAATCTCTATCAGTTCGCCGGTTTTCAGATAATTACGTCCCAGACGGGAGAGGTCTTTTGTTATGACGGTCGCCACGTTCCCGGCTTCAACCTCATGCAGCATGGCTTGAAGCCCCTCACGCTCAAAGCTCACGCCGGAAAATCCGTCGTCTACGAAAAAGCGCGTGTTGAAAAAGTGGTGTTCGTCAGCATATTTCTGTAAAATCAGCTTTTGAGAAGCAATTTGTCAAGGGTAAATTCACCATCTCGCACCGCAAAACAAAGTGAAACGGGACTTTATTTAAGACGCAAGAAGTTCTTCTGGACATAGAGGAAATGAATTGATACTCGGTTATCGTTATGAGTATGCTTATCCCCAAGTAAATTGATCTTCAGGAAGGTTTGTAATAACAAGTTCACGTCCCTGCGCGCGGTTATGCGCACTATGAAACATCCCATATTCTAAAATTAAGTTGTCTTGGTATATCTCCCTTATTAAATCACAACTGTCATATGTCATAATCCAAGGAACGTTTTGTAGATGCTCATGAATAATATCTCCAAGATTTCGATGGTCCTCCTCAGTATAGTATTCACTATACAATGATTTCCCTTTGATTACATATGGAGGGTCAATGTTGAAGAATAAATCATTGTTCTCTTCTGCAAGCAATTCTATTATCAATTCGCAGGCATCCCGGTGATGGAGGAAAATTTGATCTCTAAAGCGTGCAACAGTTTGTATTCTTTCGATAATATTGTTTTTATTGAATCGGCATCCTAGTGGATATGCGCTGTTCTGGTTTCTTCCTCCAAGCGGCCCTGCAAATAGAACCCCAGAATAATTTACTCGATTTAAAAAGAGTGTAGAGAACCCATCTAATAGAGGAGGAGATTCCTCATTTGAATAAATTTGCTTCTGCCTCATACGCTCGTCAAGGGTAATGGGTGTTTCACGAACAAGATTGATTAAAGCCTCTGTTTGATGTAATACAGCATCCCAAAAATGATAGAGATGAATGTCTAAATCATTCATTATTGCCTGTTCGATTATATTGTCTTCCAAGAGTGCGATACCAACACCGAATCCCCCGGCAAAGGGCTCTACATATGTTCTGCCAGTATACTCATTCGTTACTATGAGATTCCGGATATTATTATAAATTTTGGATTTCCCTCCCGGATATCGAAGTGGCGAACGAGTCACACCCATTAGTTAATCACCTTCTTTTCGATAAAGCTATATAATCCACAAATGTATTCGGTAGCCAGTCAATCAAATCGTATGGATTCAGATACATCTTTTTCTCAGTATTTCTAGGTTTCTTATACAAAGCCGGGAGAACCTCAAAGTCCATTGCTATCTGCTCCTCGGAAACACCTGTTTCCTCGATTATCAAGTGTTTTAAAGGAATTAAATAGCCCAGTTGCTCTGAACGTTCATAGTCCTCTGGAAGAATTCCGGTTTCAGCGTAATCTAAAAGCTGTAATCCAAGATGCCGATCAAATAATTCGTGATTTCGCTGGTTATAGAAATTATCCAAACAATTTTTACATGTACGAGAGCAGTTGCAAGTGGATAGAATATTCCTTGTGCGTTGTAAGACTTTTTCCAAAACACCCCCTATCAATGATGAATAACCTGCTCCACTTGTAAGGTTATCGTAAAAGAACAGTTCCAGGTGGAGCATGTTCTCATCATCAATTCTGGACATCCAACCACCGTTGATCTCGTTATAATCAATATCTAGTTCCAACGATACAGCTTTCTTAATTGCCTCTTGCAAGGTTGTAGCTGCGATTCTGAGAAGTATTTTCTCCTGTGTAGATTTATTGCTTACCAGCTTTGTAGTATCATACCTGATATCAAGCATGAACATATCAGTCAAAAACTCATACCCCAGATAGACTTCCGATTCCACCACACCATGCCGACATATTGGTGCATTATTATGGAATGGTTGTGTTATCTTAGGTTTGCCTGTATTTTTAGAACCAGCTACTTCTGCACCACCACAACAGCGGCAAATATTGAAGCCATGTTTTGATTTTCCCATATTAATAGTTAGAACTTGTCGATTTTCCAAGTTGGCAAAACGAATTTGCCCTTTATAGGGAATCATCTGTGAATCTTCCGGAACATGGGAATAATATGGAGCTTCAGCGTATGTTTTATCTTCATCCTCGTCTTCAAACTTTACATCATCACCACGCTCAGGAGCAAATCCCCAAGGTCTAAGCATTTTCTTCGTTTCAACTGGAGCATGGCAATATGGGCAAGTATCAACCCCTTCCTCTTTGTGTCCAAACCAATTACACTCACTACAAACCAAAATTTCACTGAAATAGTCGCCATTGCTAAAGTAAAACTCAGCTTGGTTTGTATTGTATCCGTGAGGCTTCGGATTTGCATAAATGCCGCCACTCTTGTAGATTTTCTTATCAATTGTTACAAAGCGCCCTGGGGCGTACTCGCTGATGGCAACGGCAATGTCTCGTTCGGGAGCGTATTTCACCACACGGGGATACTTTTTCCCATACGGAGATTCCTCTTCCACGAAAAATCTAATAACATTTTTGGGGAACGAGTACGATGGGATAAAGCCTTCTGAATAGAACACATCAAAGGCTGAGGTCTGTTTGTCGTCATGTATGTATTCCTTGCGTTTCTTCTCATCGAGCACCTTGTCCTTTATTTTTAGGAACATTTCTCTGGTCTGTTCAGTTGGCAAACTTAAACAATCTAAACATTCAAGGAACGCGACACCGTAGCTTTCACAGAAATCTACAATTCCAATCTCTGTTATGCTGTCATAGCCACTCATTAGATCGCTGAACATAAAAGCGTTTAGTGCTTTCATGTTCAAATGGCGTTGCTCAATTTTAGGATTGTCCCTATCGATCCAAGGACGACGAGGTTCGCCTGAGATCATCTCATGTGGATTCTTAAAATAATAGCTATCATGTACACCACCGAATGCGTATGTGACAATAGTTGAGATTCCTGCATTTTTTCGCCCAGCACGCCCTGCGCGCTGTTGGTAGTTTTCTCGCATAGGTGGAATATTTCTAAGCCCAACAGCAGTAAGGGAGCCAATATCAATCCCGACTTCCATAGTTGTTGTGCAGCTTAACACATCAATTGCATTTTCACCGTGCTCGCCAGCATCAATATCCTGGAACCTTATCTCATAGTCTTCGGTTCGGCTGATGATATCCCCTTGGGCATCTTTATGAGACAGCTGTGCCGTATGCTCCTCAGTATTTATTTTATGGATATTGTCTTTAATACCTACCGTATTTAAGATGGGGGTACGCCAAAAATCGAATCTCGATAACTCTTCATAATTGATAGCATGAACATTTTTAGCCTTGAAGCACACACCGCAAAGGCTGCCCAATTTAAATGGGGATATCTTTCCACAACGTCCACAGCGATACCAAATGAAATTTTTGTCAGCAATGCAAATCTGAACCGATGACAGCTTGATGTAGTATTTTCCCTCACTGGATGCCTCAAAGAATTCTGTTTTTACAGATTCCAGCAATTTGTTCATTTCGGTTTCATTGAGAGACAATATTACTTGCGCTTCACGAATCAAATCATGATCCAGTTCTTGATAGAAATCAGCACCGACTCCAAACCTATCCCTGTCATTTTTGCTCCTTCCTGGGAGGGATCGTCTAATATCATCTGAAATGTGGCTATCTAATGCGGCATTGGTGTCCATGACATCCCAGAAAAGCAAGACCAGAATCTGATATAGCAAATCTTCATTAACTGCTATATCATCATCCTCCAACTCATAAAGTACGCTATCTATAGAATTTTTCATGGGCGCTAAAAAACCAAGCCCAATATCTTTGAAAGATCGAGGGCTTTCAGTAAAAAATTTAAGTAGATGTTTTCCATAATCTTCTGGTGGGGAAGAGAAGTAATCTGTGGCTAATTTCGTGTAGTCAACCTTTCTCCCATGCCTGTTTTTTCTCGCAAAGGTGTCTTTGTCGGTGTCAAATTTCCGCTTGCTTTTTCCTGCAAAGAATGATAACTTCTGATTGATACACACCTCTAGGAAAGCGGGATATAACTCTCTCATAGACAGTCCAAATTTGCCTAGTCTTATGCCCGCCAATATAACTGCCTGCCGAAAAGTGTCAGCATCTGATGAGTCAGACAAGTCCAGGGCCAGTTTTGCGGCGTTCTGCCGCGAATCAGAGAATAGCAGAACTTTTTTCCCTTGATTCACAAAGTCCGATTTTGCCGGTTGCAGCTCGAATTGTGCTTTTGTTAGATTATAAAATGGAATATTCCCTTTTGTGGCAAAATCAGTTGGCTTTTTTATCGGCATAACTTTGCGGCATTTCGGGCATTTCCCGAAGACAAAAGATGTTCCCTTCTTTGTAGTTTTTTCAGTGTATAGCACTTTGAGCAGAGTTGAACTATCCTTCGGTGTTGTGAAGAGTTTCCCGGTAAACGGATCTAATGCCCCCATTTTGTCGCCTTTTTCAAGAATGTATTCTTCCGGCACGATGTAAAGCAACATTTCTTTGAGATCATCACCGCTCCCACTAATACCCTTGCGCGGGAATACATACCAAAACGCCTGCCCTGCGGTTTGCTTCACATAGACTTTGAAATACAGAGCACCGCACTTTGTATGATTAACTAGTTCATAAATCTTACCACCACAGTTACATTGATCTTTTGGCGTAGAAATGATCTTGCCAAGAGGTAATTTTTCTTTTTCCGAATATTTTGCATGAGGACAATGAGGATTTGAGCAAGCATAAATACCCTGCAATCCTCTTACAAACATATGCAGGCGGATAGGAAACAGTAAATTGCCGTCCTTTTCAGCCATAGAAACAATGACTAGCAACGAATCCAATGCATTATCTGCATTATCGCTTCCAAACACGTGAAACTTAATTTTGCTATACGATTCTGCACCCTCTCGACAGACTCGATATAAATCAATAAAGCCTTGATAGCGAGGGAGATTATCATAGAGCCATGTTTTAGCCTCGCTTAAATCAATAGAATCCGGGAGTTGCTCATTGAAAATTGCAGATGCAAAGTCTTTTATTCTTTGAATGGCTTCTCTTCCATATACTTGCGTTGTTCCAATATGTTCCAGTTGATCAGCATTAGTTGGAACAAGTTCATATTCAGGCAGTTTTTCTCTGGTGCCAGTTAGGAATTTGCACTTTTGTGCATTCTTTCCTGTAAGCCCCTCATAGAAGTCATTGCGTGCCTTTTTATCATCTGGCATACTTGCCGTAGTTAAAATAAACTGAGTATCATCAGCAGTTATTTCAAGACGATCAAATAAGCGGTCAAGCAAAAGAGCTATTTCACCGCCAGCAGAACCACGATACATATGTGCTTCATCAAGAACAATTAGAAGCCTATTGTCTTCCGACTCTTGTAACCACTCCTTGGTGCTATCCCAGATCTTAGATTCCAATTTTCGCATCAGCATATATTCAAGCATGGAGTAATTGGTCACAAGAATATCTGGTGGACATTCTCGCAGCTCAAATCTTGTAATCAGTTCAGCGTCATACGGAGATGGCATATGAATATTCTGTTCCAAGTGATCAATGAATATTTCCATCCCGTTTTCGCCATAGCGCGCAGGATATTTATTGATTCTCTTGAAACCTTCGATCCTCTTCTTCTGCTGAATCTTTTTTTCTTCCGGGGCGCTCTCATCCACCAAGTAACGTCTCCTATAAGCCTCTGCAAGTTCTTTGTTCTTACTAGGTTTGGGTAGGCCAGCATATGATGTGCGCCCGGTGTACATTCCAAAATGAGGGATTCGTGTAGCATAAGTATCCTGGGTGAATATTTTCAAAAATTCCTCTCGGCCCATGATATTGCGAAATCTGGCCAGTTGATCAGAAACCAAAGCATTCATTGGATAAATAATGAGAGTCCTGACCGCATTTTTCTTGAAAAATGCGGGACGATTCCGAGCTTCATCAATACATTTTGCAATGATAGGCCAAAGAAAACATTCTGTTTTACCTGAGCCCGTACCGGTCGATACAAATAAATCTTTTCCCTGTGCAAAGTTTTCTAAAGAATCTACTTGATGCTTGAACGGCGTTGAAAAGATACCTAACTTAGCTTTTACAAGTTTGAGTAGAGTGCTTTTTACTCCTGCATCAAGGTGCGCAAGGTTCTTTATCCCATCTGTAATTTTTTCATAAGAAGCAGCTGTTTCAATATAAGGTTCTTGCGCAATTTTTGCGTTTGTATCAACTATTTCTCCAAGCAAGTCGTCTGCGTAAAGAAGCAGAGTCTCGCTGTTAGCAAGATAATCAGATTTAATATAGTTAGACAAGCGATTACGAATTGCCGCATAATATTCTTGTACACCCTTAGCATCCGACATTACTCGTACCCCCTAATCTCAATACCGATATTACATAGCATTCTCGCTACGGTTGGCAAGATATTGTTTTTGCAGATAAACTTAGTCCTATTGAAAGCGTTTTGTTCTGGCCATGCAAATAACAGCATAAAATAGTATTCACGATTTGGTAACTGCGCCGAAATGCGAATCTGCGAATAGAGATCATCTAGCCTATTAAACCATGCAATAATGGGCGCACCATATTTAGCCTTTAACGCACAATATAACCTCCGTATCTCAAAACTAGTTAAACGCCCTTTATCAGAATCTGGGGGCTCTTCTTTGAATAGAATTTGATGCGTCTCGTCAATCAGCGTCCTATACATAACCCAGTTGTTGTTGCGTGCAATCGACTTATCGGTTATTTGCTCTGTATGCCATGAACTTGAAGGAGGTTTAGGCCGTGTCGAATCAAAAAAATTTAACTCATGAACATCGAGGTCTCGTTCCTCAAAATCTAATGGATTATATTTTACGGTTATATATTCGTCAATCGTCAACGTATCTCTAAGCATAGCCTCAAATAAATCCACATCGTTCACAGCGGTAGGGCAATAAATTCCCAATCCATTCATCCAATAACCAGATTCAGGATTACCGAAAAAGAGATTTCCATCAGTGGCACAGATAGTTCTTCCATAATTCGCCGCAACGCTATGGTTATTCTCATCTGAAAACAAATATCCAGTTTCTTCATAAACTCTTCGAATATGGCGCGACAACATGTGCTCTTTATTTTTGTCATGAGCAAAGAAGGATGGATTTAGCTTGAAATATTCTTGATATTGCAACAACAATTCTTCAATTTTTAAAGACTGAGTTTGTTTGCTTATTCCTACTACACCATTCTCACGACTTGAGGTCAATTTTAACATCCATAAGGCCAAGGCCGAGTAACAAACCCGATATGTAAAATCATTGTCTGATTCTCTAAAATATTGGACTATAGATAGATCGTTCGCTATTATATTTAGCAGTTTATTCATTTCCAAACCATCCTAATAGCAGTGACTTGTATCTACATTTTCCTTGTTCTCCAGCGTATTTTTGCAACCTTTCCGATGTTTCATATGGTCTGTAATCGAGTGCTTCACAACTATAGGGGAGAATTGAAAATGCAAGATATTGAGCCAATTTTTCCTCCGAAACCATTCTCTGGGCAATATGCAGCGAAATATCATTGCCAAAGCCTAGTTGCTTCATAATTTCAGTGCAAAGTCTCTCAACATTTCGGTTCGCAGCCTTGCTTTCTTTCGGAATCCATTGTTCCATAATTTCGGTAGCGTCTTCATCTATTGGCTTCTCCGAGAAGAAATCCTTAATCCTACTGACGTTTAAATAATTAAAATATAAGAGGACCTCCTTTGGAAGATATGCAATTGTACGTTCATACTCCAGCGTCATAAAGATGATTTTTCCTCTTATCCCTGTGGCTATGGGAATCAATTCCATTTCGTTAAAATTGCCCAGAAAACCATCCAAAACTAAGATTCTCTCTTCTGAGTTTAAATAGTACAAAATGTCCTTGCTGGTGATTTCCGACGAATAAGGAAGAATCTTAATGGATTTTGTCCCGCAAAGAGCATTTGATACACAACGAGCCAATGCCATCCCAGAAACACGGTTGCACATAATAGGTTTATTCTGGAACAAAATATCGCACAGATATTCTGTCAATAGGTTATATTCATCAGTACTACCGTTGACGCCAATGCTTTTAAGATTGTATCCGAGGTATTCAGAAAACTCGTCTATATCAGTTGGATAAAGAAGTTGATCGCTTTCTTGATATGGTTTTTCCCTCATCTCTGCCAGTGCATTTTCAATATTAGACAATTTTTCTTGCAGCGAATCGATTGCCACTTGTTGATCGGCTTCTCGTTTCTTGCCTGCATCAACAGCGCTCAGTGCCTCTTGCAATTCAGCTTTTTGCCTATTTACTGTGACCTCAAATGTATGTGCTGTGGAAATAGCATCTTCCAACTCTTTTTTCTGAGCATTCTGCGACTCTTCAAGTTCTTGTATTCGTTCAATTTTGCGACTTAAATCCCCTTGCAAGGTCTCAAGCATTGTAGATAAATTGGCAATCTCTGTATTTAAGCCTTCTATCGCCTTGTCCCTTTTCTTGATCTCTGAGTCTTTTGCTCTAATTTCAATTTTATGATCTTTTCGTTCTTGCTCCAAATCTCCCACTTTAACTTGCGGAGCTGATACAATGTTGCTCATTTTTTTCCTCTCCGACGCTAAAACAGAAACAGCCGAAGTAAGCAGGGAAGCATATTCTGCACTAATGGGTTTCTCTATCAGCCGAAAATACAGCTCTATTCCATCAGGAAATATTGTATCTTGAAAAGCCTTCAAATGGGATTCGATTTCTGAATTGCCTGCATTAGTGTACTCTTCAATGCGTTGACTAATTTCTGAACTCCACCGCTTTAGGAACTCTTCAATCATATTTGTGACAAGTTTTGTATGACTATTTTCTAATAATAATTTACGCCCCCTATCCTCTGAAATCGATTGTGGACGGTATCCTTTAGCCATTTCATTAAAAGCTTTTGGATTCTTTTTGAAGCCCTGAATCATTTCTTTGTGAGGAAAACTCCGGCAAACAGTTTGAATATCTTCTTTAGTTAACAACTGAAAATAATTCATACTTTACCTGCCTTTATGAAGTCCAAAGCCTTTTTATTGATTATATTCGTAATCCGACATTCTTCTATGTAAGACTGAGCAACTGCACTGAGATTACACCCAATTATAAGTTGCTCATCAAACGGAAGCGTTACCTTATAATAAGATAACACATCTCGAAGAAGTTCTACCCTGCTGGGAGGAATGGGTTTTGGACGCTTAAATACAGCCACCGGATAGTTGCTCCGATACTGCACAATCTTACTGGACTCAGTTATAAAATGAATCCCAACAGGAAGTTCCCTATATCCATCAGCATCAATCAGATAAAAACTACTACACTCTGTAACATTTACCGTTGGCACTGTGATTTGTTCGCAAGGCTGATCCATCCGCAAAGAACTATATTGCTGTTGCTCAAATTGAATATCTACGTTATTAAAGCAAATCTGAACTGGATACGATAAATCTACCTCGAATAGACTATCAAACTTTCTGAGAGCATCCGTTTCACAGGAAATATTGCTATGCGGCACTAGCTCAAATGTGGATCTGAGGTACGCTTTTTTGCCATCTGTACAAAGAACTCCTTCTACAGAATACATCGGGGGCCATAATTGCAACACACTTTGAGCAGTTTCTAAATCAAAGTTAAAGTAAGAAAACAAATCAACCAATTCAGCATTGGCAGATAAAATCTGAAGATTTGTACCGTAAACAGTGCTTCCAAACGCATCAATTTCATCAATCTGGTTAACCGAAACATGTTCTCTATGCTTGGCTATTTTCTGAATTGCGTTCCGATCCCTTGCAATGATATAGTAGGGAGTAGCTGTATAGATTTTTCCGCCCACAATACGCTTGGATTTTCCGTTCGTATCCTCGTTTGGTGAAATTTTAAAAAATGTCGGAAAATCGTTACTATACAGGATCTCATGGCGAATACGATAATTCATGCCAGAAATATTAATATAGCAATCGTTGGTTGTAAGCTTCAACGGAAACAGAACCATACTATCTGGAGCAAAATTCTGTTGATTTATTGCGATACTTTCATATGGCACCGAATTGCATGCGGAGAAAAATTCCAGAACGCAAGACTTACCTTCAAATTCTTTCAATTTTTCTTCCTGAAATAGTATCCCAACATAAAACATTTTCTGTTTGATGTCATAGTATACTTCGGTTCTAATATGCGCTCTCTTTTTTGCCGCAATTTGGGCACCATCAATTCCCATTCGTCCCAAATACAACTCACATTCTCTGTCGCTGTTTCCCCGGCGGTGGCGGAAGTGGGCTGCTTTTTTTGTGCTTTTCGCTGCTGCAACATACACTTCTTCGCCACAGCATAAACATTCATATCGGAAAGGCTCATCTATTCTGTTTTTTGCGGCTAATTCAGCTTCTACTGTTCTCTGAAGCAGTGTGTCAAAAGCCTGAAGCACACTTCCCGCCTCCTTCTCAAGTTAGCAAATAGGCCGTTACTTATCATCGACCTGCTGTTATCTTTTGACTGTCTATCCTTCAAATGAAGAAGGGCCTGTATTCTTTAGACAGTACTTAATGGACCTATAACTCGTTCCGACGGTTACGCCAACCGGTGCAGTCGTATAATCCGCACTTCTCAACAACATATAATTATCAGCCATACTATAAGGCGACTTGCTTTAGTATGCAGTTTTTAACTAATTTGCAAACACATTAGCTATGTTCAATTAAGAATAGTATACAACGTTTTTCCTAACTTTGCAACGTCAAAGTCAAAGTTTGTCAAAAAGTGTGATTTTAATTTGCTCCTTTTTCTCCAACTTACGCGCATATTCTAGTAAATCTCTTGCATTACTGACTGAATGCCACACATAAGCAATCAGATAATCGCTGTGCTCCGCCATATAGCGGTTGGCGCGGATAATGGCGGCACGTTTCGGAACTGTTTCCATTCCTGGTGGGTAAAATGTACCGTCGAAACCGGGTGGTGTTGGGGTAGGACGGTCATACGGATGATAAGGGAGCAGCAATGTAAGTGTCACCTCTGGGTGGCGCTTCTTTGCTGCTTTGATACATTTTGCCGCCAGCGCATCAAAGCGGCCATATCTGCCTACGACGAACTCCGTTACACCATATTCTGTAATGTGCCGCTCAATTTCAGCAGATAATTGAGATAGGAGACTATCTGGGGCCTCGCGGTGCCCGATGAAAAAGCAGGTACTCATGTCCATCGCTCCTTAATATAGTGATATATCACTATATTACCACAAATTCCGAAGGTAGTGAAGTATCACTAACAAGCAAACTCCAAATAATTTATCATAGTGATAAATCACTTGAAGGGGGCGCAATATGAATACTCGTGAAGCAATTGCGGCCCGAATTATGCAGTTATGCAGAGAACGAGGAATTACACCAAACGGATTGAGCAATATTTCCGCCGTTCCACAAGCGACTATCAAAAGTATTCTTAACGGCGAAAGCCAAAATCCCGGCACAGTAACTATTAAAAAGCTCTGCGATGGCTTTGAGATAACATTGGGCGAGTTTTTCTCCACACCAGAATTTGACGCACTTGAGCAAGAAATTTGTTGATAATAGCGGCCAGAAGCATCACCGCTCCTGGTCGCGTTCTTTTTCATGACTTTGCCTATTCTGCTGCCTCTGTAACTGTTGCAGTTTCTGACGGATAGATATCGGCTCCACTATCTCGCCTAACATTTCGCCAACATCCATTCGACTCTGCGCCAGCATCCCGGAATCAACCTTCTTGCCATAGGCGGCTTGCAGCCGCTGGACTGTTTCCCACTCCTTATCAGAGCGAATAGCGTGACAGGTGGTATCCAGTTCTATGGCATCCATATCCGCCGCCTGTTGTTGCAGCTCGGCGTACTGCGCCAGTGCGGCATCCAGTTCAGCGGTATATTTTTTCTCCTTCCGGTTCAGCGTTTCGAGCGAAGATTCCATAGATGCAACGTGCTGTTTAATCTCGCCCATACCATGATCGTCCGTACAGTTAAGCTGATTGAGCAGCAGGGCCTTTTCGCTTTTCAATTCCTCAATATCTTCGGTCAACGTGGCAATTTTCTGTGCCAATTCCCGATGCCGGAACACCTGAATTGCCGGGGTATTTTTCTTTTCGTCCAGCAAAACCCGGCGCTCTTTAATCTTGGCCTTGAGTTGCTTAACAACATCCTCATACCGCTTGATGTCTGGCTGAACAGCATGGAGCGTATCGGTAATTTGCCTTTTTCCAACTCCAATATGCAATAGTTGATACCGAAAAACAATCATCTTTTGCCGAACGGTTTCCATTGCCTCTGCTATTGCCGGAACGGTATTCCTCACTGCGTCCATTAATTTCTTGACCAGCGATTTTAGCTCCCGCAGCAGAACATTGTCCGCCTTAATCTGCCGGTTCAGTTCACAGCGATCAGAAATAATACCCTTCTTCTCCATCGCACGGGCGGCAACTCCCTCATGAATAGTGGGTTGCTCATCCAGACCGCGCTCGGCGTGACTTCGGTGATCGACGCGCTCATCATGCCCGGAACGTTCCAGACACCGGTTCACCGCATCAGCCCATACTGCCCGCCAGAGGACAAGCTGATCTTCGCTATTCCAACGTGCAGTAATGGGGTTTTGTCGTCCGTATTTGGTGCTTTTCGGATACTTGGATACACGCTCTAACCCTTGCGCTTCAGCCGCTGAGGGCGTCATATAAACTTTCTTTTTGCCAACTTTGTATTGATACTGCTTCTCCCATCCCTCGGACTGTGCCGACTTGAACTCCGCCGCAGTAAAGCCCTGTTCTTTACTCCCCCTAACACAAAGATACTCTTTCTCCGTCTTATGCTGCCATTTGCCGTCCTTCGTCAGCGGTCGAATGGTTAGCATGATATGGGCGTGAGGATTGTGACCGTCCGTATCATGGATACAGACATCGGCGCACATCCCCTCTGCCACAAAATTGGCTTGGATGAAATCAGTCAGCAGTGCAATCCACTCGTCTTGGTTCAGTTCGACAGGGAGCGCCACCACGAACTCGCGGGCGAGACGGCTGTCCTTCGTTTTCTCCACTTCCTCCACGGCATTCCAGAGGACTTCCCGATCTGACCACTCTGCTGGTGCCATATCCGGCAGAAAGACCTGCTGCCAGACAAGCCCCTGTTTCCGGGTGTAGTCATGTTGAACGCCGTCATAATCATTATATATCCGGGAACAGCTCATATAAGCCGCTGCCGCAACGGCGGACCGACCTGTTCCCCGACTGATAACTTTTGCCTTCAAATGATAAATTGCCAGTTTCTATTACCTCCGTCTTTCGTCTCTGTCCCCTCGTCTTTCGTCCCCCGCAAACAGCGAAAAGCTGCCAGTGGCAGGTTTTCGCTGGCGTATGGAGCAGGGCGGCGCACCGGCCTGTTCCATACGCACCGGGAATGACCGCAGTCATTCCCGGCAGGCCCCCGCA
Organism: Oscillospiraceae bacterium; assembly: GCA_910574995.1. Lineage (GTDB taxonomy): Bacteria > Bacillota > Clostridia > Oscillospirales > Acutalibacteraceae > Acutalibacter. Next base: position 163,633 of record CAJTCS010000004.1, on the reverse strand, counting down.
GGGGCCGCATCCCCCTCGGAGAGCGCACAACTGCCGAAGGCAGTACCACCGCCCGCTTGCGGGTGGTGAGTAAGTGCGCCCTTCGGGCCGGGAAAAGCGGAGCGCCCCGGCGAACCGGGACGCTCCTGCTTTGCGTACTCAATTTGTAAGTTCGTGCAGATATGTTTCCAACTCGTTCAAGCTCATGCTTACCGTCTGCGGCAGAGCCTTCTCCAAAACAGCCCCCTCCTGGATTAACCGCCGTGTCCGGGCTTTGCGCTGCTTCACACGGTCACGGGCCTGGGCTTCTTCCAAACGGTGTCGGGCCTGGATCAGTGTTTCTTTTCATTATCCGTCATAGTAACTCCTTCCCGGCCTTAACTGGCCTGTTAGCACTGGAAACGCCTGATTTTGACACCAAAATTCTGCAAGTTGGTATCATAAAGGGCAAAAAACAGCACCAGATACAAATTCCCTGTGTAAATACAAGAAATTTGGTATCTGGTGCTTATATTTTTGGTGTTAATTCAATTCGTTATGGTATCAAAATGGCCCGCTGTGGTATCAAAAACTGTCCACGAAATCCAATGCTGTATCGTCCGCTTCCTGCTGGTCCTCTTGGGTTGCGTTCTCAGTAGAAGCCGGTTGCGGTGGGATATTCTGCAACAGGTTGAGCAGCGTAGCCGCTGAACTGACAGGAGCGGCGTGATCGCACCCGGCCCGGATGGTTTCCAGCACCCGCAGGAGGAAAGCGTCCTCCTTCTCACGGGTTTCCAGATACGGGTCAGAGACTAACCGCCCCCGGCGCTCAAAGTAGTCGTTGACGGCGGTAATCACCGCCCTGCTGTAAGAGCGGTACTGCTTCTTATCCCTATGCTGAAGATATTCCCAGGCTGTCCGATCCGTCTCTTTCTCCAGGTTGAAGCGAATATTGGTGCTGACAATCCGCCTGCTCATACCATGCCGCCCTTCCTGGCGCGGAGATGGGCCAGATATTCATACCCCTTGGCGGTGGCGCAGATGTCCTCGTTGATGACAACCTGGCCAGCGTCAAACTCTCCGAAATTTTTAATCAGACAGCCACCGCCGCCAACCACATACAACTTCATCAGTTCCGGGTCATACTCATGTTCGCGCAGGCGGCGGAAGATACCGGCTACATACTCCCTGGCAGTTGACTGGATGGCAGTTAGATACCGCTCGCTGATCTCCGCAGTCCCGTATCGCAGCACACGGTCAATCACCGTTTCGTCAGCGGCAGAACCGTAGAGCTTCAGCAGATTCTCCCGGACAGACAGCATACATTGATGGGTTCCGTATTTCTCGGTGAAGCACTTTTTCTCCTGGGGACGGCGGTCATTGATATACATGACGTTCATCGTGCCGTTGCCGATGTCGGCCAGCATATTCACCCCTCGGAAGTCTCGCAGATGGTCAGCAGCGGCGGCAAAGCCCTGGGGGAAAATGTCGGCCCCAACAAAGTCAACATGATACTCCGCACCCCGGAAATGAAAGTCCACGCTGTCCTTTTGCAGCAAATACTGCTTAAAAGCGTCCTTCTGCTCACTGACCCAGGTGAGGGGCAGGCCCGCCGCCAGATGGATACGGGCCGAGGTCTGCTTGCGGATATTCAACTCCCGCCCGATAGCAGCGAGGGTCAGAATGTAGTAGTCACTGTCAGCCATTTTGTCGGCAGTGAATTCCTTGTGTTCCTCTCCAATCAGATAGTAGCGCCCCTCATAGATCAGCAGATTGCTCTTGAAGGTCGGCTCCTTGTCAAAGGAGGCCACGCCGGTTTTGAAACAGCAGCTGGCAGTTTTGATGTTGCCATAGCCGTGGTCAATGCCGATGATGATCGGCGTATTGTGATTCAAAATGTTCATAAAATTCCTTTCTGCTGTATAACAGCAAAGGGCGGTCCGCAGACCGCCCAACCTAAAATATTTCTTCTTGTAACCATTTCCGTTACGGATATGTAAAGTGGGAAAAGTTCCTATTTTAGATATCCGCAACGCTATGCGGAGTTAATTTGTTACAGATAAATCAAGTGGTCAAAGTTACCACTTGATTTATCTGTAACGCGGCTGCATCTGCGTTACGAATAATCATAGGGGAATTTATTTCCACTATGTCCAACCGTAACACCTTAAATCGTGTTCCGTTACGATTCGAGCAAGTGGTCATCATGACCACTTGTTTTATCCGTAACACTCTGACGATACGCCCGCTGGCGGCAGGCATTGCTGCAATAGAGCGCGTCTGACCGCTTGGGCGTGAATGTGTTCCCGCACACTTTGCAGACCTGAGTACGGGGCGGCTGCGCCAAACGCCGCTGTATCAACTGCTTTTTATAGTCGGTATTGCCGCATTTCTTGTAATAGCAATATTTTTTGGACCAGATTCGCGTATAGAAAACACACCCGCATCCCTCGCAAATAATCTTACGGACGGGGTCGTTTTTCCCATAGGGTCTGCCAGCCATCTTGCGCTCATAGCAATTCTTCAAAACATCCTGGTGCTGGTACTCCCAATCGCAGTTCCACATGGACTTTCAACCTCCTTCGTGATGGAAAAGAGCGGTCCACAGCATTGCGGACCGCTCCGATACAAATTCATGATACTTTTGACTTCGCTTCTCTCGCCATGCGGCGGTAATCCTTCTGCCTGCAAGCAGGACAGCAGTATTTCGCGTTTGGCCGCAGAGCGGAGAAGGTTTTGGCACAGGTCGCGCAGGTCCGCTCAAAAGGAGGGCTGAGATTCTCTCCGGCCTTCAAACGGCGGTATCTCTCCCGACTGCGGATACGCTCCTTCTGCAATCGCTCCTGCTCCGCGATCTCCTCCGGAGTAGGTTCCGGCATGGGGGCATCAAATTTACCGATGAATTTCAGATAGATGTCCACCTCCTGCATCCGGTCACCCGTAGACTTGTCCGGAGCATGAACAACAATCTTCTCAACAAACTCGTTAATCATCGGCGTAGTCAGCTCTGAGAAGTTTGTGTACTTCCTCGCAAGATTGAGAAAATGTTCTACATTGGCGGTGTCCTGCTCAAAGCTGCCTAATGCGGATTCACCTTCCGCGATGGACTGCCGGAGCGCTGCCTGCTCTTCTTCGTATCCGGCGAGAAGGGTGTCAAAGCGTTCCTCGCCAATGCGGCCCACCGCATAGGATTCATACAGCTTTTTGATGATGGTGTCCAGCTCGTCAAAGCGCCGCTTGTCCTTGTTCAGCTTACGCTTCAAATCCTTCGCCGCCTGTGCCTGCTGAATCTCGGACGCTGCCCGGACCTTTTGAACGAACTCAGCCTCATTGGAGATAGCGTAGGTGCTGGTGATCTTGATGGTTTCCAAAATCAATGCCCGCAGAGCTTTTGTTGAGATGTGGTGATTGCTACAAACAGCCGTCCTTCTTTGCCCTGCGAGTTTATATGAGGAGCACTCATAGGCGTCGGATGGATACGGCTTTGTATCGTTGCCCTGTGTCCGCTGGTTGTACATCTTTGCCCCGCAGTCCGCACAGAATACCAGCCCGGTCAGGGGATTGGCTTCGCCAAGGGTGTCGATCCGGCGCGGAGTTCCCCGCAATTTCTGAACAAGTTCCCAGGTGCTCTTGTCCACGATAGCCTCATGGGTATTCTCAAAAATCAGCCAGTCCTCTGGGGCATGAAAAATCGGCTGCTTATCCTTATAGGATTCTTTGTGGGAACGAAAGTTGACCGTATGGCCCATGTACTCAGGTTTAGACAGTATCCGTCCCACAATGAAGTCGCTCCAAGCATAGGGACGGTCAATACTTTCTTTGCTTTTCCAAGGGCCGCGCCCCTGCCTTGCCAGATATGCCGCAGGGGACTCTACCTTATCCCGGTACAAAATGTTGGCAATATCGCTCAGGCCGTGTCCCTCAACGGCCAACTGATAGATGCGCCGCACAACTGCCGCCGCTTCCTCGTCAATGAGCCAGTGGTATTTGTCGTTGGGGTCTTTCTTGTAGCCGTAAATAGCCTGATTGGTAGTCGGCTTGCCGGATTCCCCTTTGGCCCTGATGGCGGTGCGCTGCTTCCGGCTCAGGTCCCGCAAATACCACTCGGACATGATATTGACAAAAGGGGCAAACTCCCCAGAGCTGGGATCGTTGCTGTCAATGCTGTTCCCGATAGCAACAAAGTGGATACCATAGCGTTTGAAAACGACCTCTGTGTAAAAGCCCGTCTGGAGATAATCTCTCCCCACCCGGCTGAGGTCCTTGACCAGAAGATGTTCTACCTTCCCGGCCTCAATGTCGGTAATCAACCGTTTCCATGCGGGACGGTCAAAATTGCCGCCGGACCATCCGTCATCCGTGTAATGGACGATATTACCGTAACTACGGTCAGCGGCATAGCCCTCCAGGTATCGTTTTTGATTGATGATCGAATTGCTGTCCCCTAAAGATTCATCGTCACGGCTGAGGCGTTCATATAACGCTGTGATTTTCGTCTCCGTCTGTCTGGCGCTCATGATGCGCTCCTTTCAGACTGACGGTTCATTTGTGGCACGTCTATCATACCACAATCTGCCGGTGATGCCAACCCTTCACGCCGGATCAGCCGTAAAATTTTGTCCTCCATGGTTTCGCTGCCGTCCTCTTTTGTAAAAATATTCACTTTGAAAACTGTGCTTCCGATTCGCCGGGTCATGGTAGCGCTGGTATTTTTCGTCATTGTACCTCTCTTTCCTTGTTTGTAGGGGGATTTCCCGCCGGTAGTCCGTTGTCCCTATTCAGTTGCAGACGCAAAAACGCCGCCCTGACAACTTGGGGCGGCGCTTCCGCAGATATTCGCTATAACGTCCCATGCTCCTTTCTGTATGGATTCGGAGGTTTTACCCTCTGATACCAATATACGGAGAAAATGGTGCCGGTCGAAAAAATATGGCGTTATTGCAAGTTGAGGCCGTTTCAGTGGTGAAAATTGCAAAAATGCAAGATACAAAATTCGACTTAAATTTTGGTGTGGAATGTAGTATAATCAGGTATCATGGGGGAGGGCGTCGAAATGGAGCAGGTATATTTACCGGGAACCGTCCGGCAGAGGATACAGGAGCTTATTAAGGAGCGGAAGATTACCCAAGCTGAACTTTCTGCGGAAATTGGTATGGCAGAAAGCACCCTTAGCCGGTTCCTGAGTGAGAAAACAGATAAAATCGGGGACGAGTACATCATCAAAATTGCGGATTTCCTGGGCGTGTCCACCGACTTCATTCTTGGTCAGACAGATTTCCCGGAGCGGCGCAACTATGATATAGGAGAGCTGGGTCTGTCCTATAAGGCGGCAATGGCGCTGTATACCAGAGAAGTGGATACCGATGTGGTCAACCGCATTTTGGAGAGTCCCCAATTCCCGGAGATCACGCGCATGATCTCCCGGTATTTTAAGGACAGCAATGCCGAAGGGCCTGCGGGGCTGAACGCCATGTGGGACACTATGCAGCAGATGATCGGCACATTGGATACCAGCCATTTGGCAAACCCGCAGGAGGGGACAGAGGCCGCTGCACAGATTCTCGGCATGATGAAAGTTGCTCCCCACGAAAGGGATGTTGAGGTAATCCAGTCCTCTTTAATGACAATGCTCCGGGACATCAAGGCCGGTATCCAGACACAGACACCAACAACTGAACTGGCTACAAAGCAGGTCACTCAATCTATGATGCAAAGCATGGTCAAAGGTGAAAACGCTGTTCCAGCGTTGCAATCTATCTCGCTGGAACAGCTTGCTGGGGCCTACTCTACGCTCCCAGGTGCAACACCAGAAATGGGTGGGCAGTTTTCCGAACTTATCAAAAACTTTATCAGAGATTTCATGGATATTGCGCAGAAGCAGGGCCTGACAAATGAAAGACCTGACGAATGAACAGCTTTGCAAATTGGCACAGGCCGAAGACAAACAGGCTGTGTCCTTACTTATTGAGGCCAATCTCCCGTTTGTTCGGAAAGTCGCAAATCAAATTGTAGGGAACCCGGTACGCCAGGAGCATCTATCCGCCTGCGGTGTGGGCTTTGACGATCTTGTGCAGGCCGGTTCTATTGGGTTGTGGAGGGCAATCGATGGATATAGGCAGTTTGAAGAAGTCCAATTTCTGACTTATGCCGCTCCCGCTGTCAAACGCTCCATGAGTGACCTAATCCGCCAGTATAGCCGGGACACGGTGTGGCAGTTGCGGCACGATAAGGCAAACGCCTGGAAAATCATATATCTGGACGAGGATTTAGATGATACAGAGGATGATACCGTTGAAACTCTGATTTCTTCTCCCTGCGCCAAATTGCCAGAGCAGATTTATATTGAACAGGAGACGGCGGCTGAACTTCACGAGGCGATGGATGCGCTGCCGGATCGGGAAAATGTTTATGTTCAGTACCGCTTTGGGTTTGCGGACGGCAAAGACCACCCGCTCACCGAAACGGCGCAGTATTTCCATTTGACAGAAAGCCGTGCAAAAAGCGTAGAGCGTTCTGCGTTGAAATTGTTGCGACAGGAACTTCTTTTTGAAATACCGGAGCGGGCCTATGCCAAAGCAGAGGACAATCTGACAAGAAAACTGGTTGCGGCAGACGAACTTCATGCGGTGGAACTACGCTTAAAGTCCCAGCGGAAGCGTGGCAGAAAAATAACCGTCGCAGTCTACAAATATCTTGCAGACTGCGGCGGCGCTTGGGGCGCACTTTACTATGATTTCAAAGACGGCACAGCGGAGATCATTCTGCTGGCCGAGTGGGATACGATGGTCAGTCATAGGTTTGCTGTGCGGGCGTTTGAGTATCTTCAAAAGCTTCCTATAACAAAAATGCCAGAGAAACTTATACTGACATTCATAGGGCCTGAACAGCCTTGTTCGAGCGACAAATTGCCGCTCGAACGGATGATAATTGATGATTGGAGCAGCCACAATGAAAATTAAACTGGAGCAGGTAATTGAGGCAATCGAAACCGCCGATGATGCGTTTACTTATTTCTATGACACACAGACCGGCGAAACGGTTTATTTGCAGGACGAGATGATTACAGGGGAATGTGATGAGGCACTGGAAGAATTGATTGAAAACTCACCGAGGGGCCGGTTCCTGCGATTCCCTACGAAATACGATATTCACGAATATAGCATTATGGAGGGCTTTATTGAATCGCTGCCGCCCGGTGCGGCCCATCAGGAGCTGGCTCACGCGATTCGAGGAAAAGGCGCGTTCCGCCGCTTCAAGAACGGAATTTATTACCATCATATTGAACAGCAGTGGTATGATTATCATGCGGCGGCGTATCGGGAGATCGCCATTCGCTGGTGCCGGGACGAGGAAATTGAGTACATAGAAACAGAATAAAAAAACGGGAGCGGCTATGCTCCATGAGCACAGCCACTCCCATTATAATTTTCATGCGTAGACCAGTTCGTGGAGTATGATTTCCTCCGCTCGGTTGCGGATATTATTCATACGCCCCACCCATTCCATCTGACTGGACGCTTTCAGGGCTTCGGTCACGCCCTCCTGCTTCGCCATGGCTGGAATTAAGAAATCCATGCGCTCATGGCAAGCGGTGTCAATTTCAGCGAGGTGTTTCCACAATTCCCCATAGAGAAGCATCCGATTGTAAACGCCAGGGTGATGCTCTTTTAGGAACTTCTCTCGCATCCGGCCATATATGCCTATTTCGTACTCGGTGTCATCGTCAAGGGCAAGGTCCGGGATGTAATAGTCTCCTACTTTCGTAAAAGTCAGTTCCATAATCATTTCCTTTCATTTGTCACAAAATGTGAATTGCAGTTGCGGAAAACGCTTGCTTTTGGCGTTCTCACCGCCTTTCGTATAACTGCAATGTACCATTTTGCCACAAATGAACCGCAGTCATATGTATTAGGTGGTGACTCCACCCTTTACATAGTAACTCTTGGTTCTGTATGCTCTCGCTTTCCCCGGCCTGCATATCTTCCTGGCTCAATCTGCAATATAAAGCGGTAATCTTGTCTGTCTGTAACATTTTGTCCTCCTTTCCGACGACAGACAAGCATGGTATTTGTACTGTCTATATTATACCACATACCGCTGCCTGTGTCATGTATAAAATGTGAAGAAACGCCCTATTTCCGGGCGTTTGTGGGGTTCAGCTCCATGTCTTTGCGAATGAGCTTTTTTATCTTTTTATCCAGTGTGTCCGTCGCACGTTCACTTGCGGACGAACATACAAGGTAAGTAACTTTTCCGATTTTATGCTCCGTTGTGGTAACGGGCGTTTGGTTTTGCGTCAAAGAAAATCCCCCTTTCTTTCGCAAACATATAATACAGTCTATGAATAGCAGCAAGTCCACTATTCAATAAAACAAAGGCTTTAATCGGACGGTTATTAGCATAACCTCATGGGAATTTCACCCCGGCATGGTTCTCATGCAGCCCTACCCATTGCCTGCGACGCTCTTAACGCTCGGACTGTGGCTGTAAGGAAGTATCATTGTATATTCTGCGTGTCGTCGCCCGCAAGCCGCTACACTTGCTTTCCGGCGCGGTGTTGGTCGCTCGGCTGTCCGGGCGGGGATAACCTCACCCGGATAGCGTCATGGCGCACCCACCGTATGGCTCGGCGCAAAAGGAACGTATCCGATTTGCCCTATGCTGCGCCGCCGTTATCTTGCGCCGCTTTCTTTGTCAAGGTTCAGAATGGCTTTGCTGCCGCGTCAGCAGCGGAACGGAAAAGGGGGAGAAAGAAAGCGTCCCGCCGCCGCTGCGATTATTCCTCTGCCTTAAAGGTGAGGACAGCCATCATCAGTTTTGCTTGCAGCCGTTCCCGAATGTCGTGGTCTACGCCGAAATAGACGTTCCCGCGCTCGTCGTACAGCTTCCGCATGGAGAGGCGGGCTATGTAGCCGCTGAAATGCTGCAAGACAATCTTCATAGCGTCCGGGTCGCCCTTTGTCGCTGCCACAATGACAGGATAGGGAACAAGGGCATTTTCCGGGTAGCCAGGTTCGTTACCATTCGTCCCATTCATCAGCATTTTCCTCCAGATATTTTCTTAATTTCTCAAAAGAGCTTGTCCGCCTGTACTGTATCGTACTTCTTGAGATATTGAGCTGCTTTCCGATTTCTATATCAGTCAATCCCTCAAAGTAATACAGCAGTACAATTTTGCGCCGTTCTTCGGGTAAAGCCCGGATAGCTTCAAGCAGCAGTTTAGGGGTTATTTCTTTTCCTGCCATTTGATAAGACGGCTCTGCTTCTTCGTCTTGAAAATACTTATCGACGGTATAAAGCTGCCGTTCCTCATGCAAGGCAAGGTTGGAAAAAGTAACCTCCCGAACTCTGCGCCGACGAATTTCCTCATGGGCGTTGCACGCTTCATTGTGCAGTACTGATTTACAGAACTTTTGAAACGCACATTGCTTTTCAAATTCCCTGCGATTAGGTGTCATGGTGTTCACCTCCTTTCTCGTTGGAAAGTTGGTGGTGCTTCCCCCTTTTCGCGGGGCAATACGGCGGTTTTCAAAAACGCCGAAGATTTTTTGAGCAGCAAAATGCGCCTGTCCGAAAAGCCCGGACAGGCGCATTGGTATTGTGAGTAGTATTTAGATGATTAGACAGTTCGTATTCAAGAGCAGAGAGATTTCCGGCGGTGGTCGGTTTTTTTTTGATATGTCAATGACCGTCGGATTTTGTCGATAGGGTATGCGCTTCATGGCGGCTACCTCCTTTTAGCCGCCGCTTTAAACAGTGATACCGCGTCATTTCATTAGAAACCAAAAAGAAACGGCGGCTTTGATTTCATTTCTTCAAAACCGCCGCCATCTATTGAGCGCACGATTGCACACAAGCAACGATTTTATATGCTGCAACTAATCAACAACCGTATTGCAATAAATCGTTTTCAAAAAGAAAGAACCGATAACCGCATTTTTAATCTGCGTGTTATCGGCTCTGCGTCTGTGAGTCTGGCTCTTTGATAACTGATATATTCATTTGTTGTACGTTAATAATGGTTTCGTGCTTGCATTTCGGGCAATATAGGGGAAAGTTTTTCAGTTCGGTATCACTCCGCATTTTTAACCTTGTTTTGCTTTGGCATATGGGGCATATTATCCATTCCGTATTCATACTAAATGCCCCAATCCCTGCTAATCATTTGCAGTTTTACCATATGCGGGTAAATCCTGCCGGTGTTCATCAGTTTTTCCGGCGTTCCCTGTTCCGCAACAGAACCGTCTGAAAGCACAACCACTTTATCCGCGCCGCTTACGGTACGCATACGGTGGGCGATAACAAGTACGGTCTTATCCTTTATCAGCCTTGATAAAGCAGCCTGTATCAATGTTTCGTTTTCCACATCAAGGCTTGCCGTTGCTTCATCAAGTAAGATGATAGGGGAATTTTTGAGGAAAGCGCGGGCGATTGAAATTCTCTGCCTTTCCCCGCCGGACAGTTCGCAGCCATTTTCACCAATCATACTGTGATACCCGTCCGGGAGCTTTGTCGCAAATTCTTCACAATTTGCCAGTCTTGCCGCTGCAATCACTTCTTCGTCGGTCGCGTCCTTTCTGCCTATTCTGATATTCTCCATAATTGTGTTGTTAAACAGCGTCACATCTTGAAATACGATAGAGTACAGCGACAGCAAGGTTTCCGGCTCTATTTTCGATATATCCATACCGCCGACAGTGATTTTCCCCTTGCTTATATCCCAGAACCGCGCGGCAAGACGTGATACCGTAGTTTTACCGTCGCCGGACGGTCCGACTAAGGCGGTAACTTCTCCCTGTTTTGCCGTAAAGGACACGTCTTTCAATACGGTTTCCCCGCTATTATAAGCAAATCCCACATGGTCGAACACAATATCGTAACCTTTATTTGTTACTCTGTCTGTTCCTGTCTGAATAGGCTGGTCAAGAATTTCATTCATGCGGTTTATGTTCGTTTTGGTGGAGATTACCGCAGCAAGATTTTGCAATGCACCCTCAAGCGGGGCATATAGCCTTGAAGCCACAAGCAAAAACATAAAGAACAGCGGAATATCAATTTCCCCACGAATAAGCAGCGCAGAACCTACAAGCGCAACCGTAGCAATCCCAAACTTTAATATCAACGTTGAAGAAACAACAAAAAGTGCTGTCCCAAGTTCTGTTATAATGTGCCGCTTTTCCACATAGTCAATTTTTTTGTCAAGCCCTCTTAAATAGTTTTCTTCCGCATTGTTCGCCTTTAAGTCCTGTAAACTTTCGATACACTCCTGTACGCCGCCTTCAAGCGCGACATTCGCCGCTACAGATTTACGGTTGAAGTATTCCTGTATGCGGGCTGAAAAGAATGTGATTGCAAATGCAATCGGCAAAACCCAAACCGCCGCAAGAGCCATTCGCCAGTCGTAGGCAAAAAGGCAAACTGCAATCAATGTTGTGGAAATAAGGGAGCCTGCCAGTGCGGGTACATAATGGGAAAATGCCTGTTCAAGAGTAGCACAATCGCCCATAATCGAATTTGTCAAATCAGCAAGGTCTTTCTTGCCAAAAAAGGACAATGGGATTTTACGGAGCTGTTCTGCTAAGGATATACGCCTTACACCGCTTTCCACATAAGTCGCTAAGTAAGTGGCGTTATACTGAAACCATGTCACAATAAAAATAAAGCATAAGCAAACCAGAGCACCAACCGCGTAGAACGCAACGCGGCTTCCATTTATGCCCCCGTTCATGGTATCAATGACAAAGTAATAGAGCAGTCCGACGGGAAGCATAAAGGATATATCCTGTGCGACACAAGCAATACAGCCCTTCATCAAATCGACAGCCCCCTGTCTTGATAATGCAAAACGTCTTTGCAATGTCTTAATCATGCGTTTACCTCCTTTGCAATCTTCCATTCTGCCGCTTCGGAATAATTCTTCCACATTTTTGTAAATATGCCATTTTGCTCTATCAGTCCGCTATGTGTGCCGCTTTCGACAATTTCACCGTCTTGCAGTACATAAATGCAATCCGCGTCTGTGATTGACGACAGCCTGTGTGCAATCATAATGACGGTCTTTCCCTTTGAAAGAGCAGATAGAGCCTGTTGCACGCGCACCTCATTATCGGGGTCGGCAAACGCGGTTGCTTCATCAAGAATTAGGATAGGCGCATTTTTCAAAATTGCGCGGGCAATCGCTATTCTTTGCTGTTCGCCGCCGGACAGATACACGCCTTTTGTGCCAACAACCGTATCAATGCCATTCGGTAATTTTTCAATAATATCCAAGCACTGTGCAGCTTCCAGAGCATGGGCGATTTCTTCGCGTGTAGTGTTAGGTTTTGCCATACGCACATTTTCTAATATGGACGCTTTGATAAGGCGGCTGTTCTGAAATACAAAAGATACCTTATTCATCAATGTTTCTTTCGGAATGTCACGTATTTCGGTATTGCCTATCAGTACGCGCCCTTTTTGCGGGTCAAAAAACCTTGTGACGATATTTGCAAGCGTTGTCTTACCGCCGCCGGACGCTCCTACTAATGCTACTGTCTGCCCCGGCTTTATTAAAAGTGATACATCATTGAGTGCGTTTTTCTCTCCGTCATAGCTGTAACTAACGTGTTCCAATGTAATTCTATTATTTTTAGGAATATTATTCACACTGCTTTCAGATAATGGTTTTTCGTTCAGCACTTCATCAATCCTGTTGATTGCGGCGCCTACAATCATTGCGTCCTCGCTCATAAACATAATTTTTGTAAGCGTCGTACCAATGACGGGAGTAATCACAATATAGAAGATAAGGTTTAACAGAAGTTCATTTGTTACGCCGCCCCTTGTAAAGAGAATACCCCCGGCAATCAGAAACGCGAATACGCCGTTAATTGCTGTTGTATAGAACATCATAGGCAGACGCAGCCCCTTTGTATATGCAATTACCCATGTTTCGTAATTGTCTATCGCGTCTTTGAAGCGTTTGAAAGAAAAAATTGTCTGCCCGAAAGTCTTTACTACGGGTACGCCCCGAACATATTCAACAGCTTCATTTGACATATCAGCAAGCGCGTTTTGATATTGCTCCATTCGCTTCTCCATGTCTTTCCCTGTCATTTTCATCATAATCAGAAAACCAAGCACAACGGGAACAAGGCTTAAAAGCCCTAACCGCCAGTCAAAGGCAAGCAACAGGAAAAGCAGCCCTATGGGGGTGGCAACCGCCCCTGCTTTGTCGGGGAGCCTGTGTGCAAGATATGTTTCCGTAGCGGCACTGGAACTATTTACTATTCTCCGCAGCTTTCCACTTCCATACTTTTCCGTTACCCCAAGCGGCAAGGCTGTAATATGGCGCATAAGCTCTTTTCGGATATTTGCGGCAACCCGGAACGCGCTCATATGCGAACACATCAAGGCGGCTATGTAGACAACAATAGAGATAACCGCAAACAATACCGCGGACCAACCGTAGCTTGTAACATTCCCCGCCTGTGAGAAATTCGGGGAAACTTCCAGTATGTCGTGAATGATACGCCATATATACCAAAAAGGCACAAGAGCTAACAGCGCACTCATTACGGACAATACCCAAGAAAGATAGGTTAATATTCTGTGCCCTCCGGCATAACCCATCAACCTTGATAGATTAGACTGTTTTTTCATTGAAAAACCTCCTTTACATTTGCAAATATAAGTGTCTTTGTCTACTCATTAAAATCATTTTTCCTGTGTTGCCAACCGGGATATATTACGAAATTCTCCTGCAAGCATTACAATAGCTAAAACCAAAACAATCAAATCCGTTACTGCCGGAGCAAGAAAAACACCGTTTATTCCAAGCCCGCCGATTTTCGGAAGAATGATTGCAAGCGGTACAAAAAGAATAATCTGTCGCATTAAAACTAAAATACTTGCTTTTGAGGCTTTTCCCAAAGACTGCATTAAGGTAATAACCATAAGCACAAAACCAAGTAGAATATAAGTACTAAACAAAATACGGAAATCTGTCACGCCTTGACTTACAATCCCCTTATCTTTGATGAACCATGAAAGAATTGTTCCGGGAAACAGTTGAATTGGGATATAGAAAATCAGTCCAATCACTGTTGCGCCAATAAAAAATGCCCTTGTAACCTGTTTTACCCTGTCATATTGTTTTGCACCGAAATTCGTTCCTGCCGCTGGCTGAAATCCTTGACTGGCTCCCCACATAGGTATGAGTGTAAATGACTGAATACTCAATGCCGCCCCCAAGATTATCTGCCATGTTTCTCCCCCATATTTTGCAGCGACATTATAAAGTGTTGTCTGCTGTACCAATGTCATAATCTGCATGAGCATAGCAGATAAGCCAACACCAAAAATTTCGGGAATTAGGGAGCTTTCTACCCGGATTTTATGAATACGAACTATCTTACTTTTTTTCAGAAAGTACCATAATGTAATAGCGGCAGTAATAATCTGGGCGATAACTGTTGCATAGGCTGCACCTTCTACACCCTGTCCTTGACTTTTCATAATGGTAATCATAATCGGGTTAAGAATAATGTTGAGGACAGCACCAGTGCCAGTAATCAGCATTGCCTTTTTCAAAATTCCCTCGCCGCGCATAATCATATTAGCGGATTGCCCAAAATTTACGAACAGAGAACCTACAAAGATAATTCGCAAGTAACGTTCTGCGGTATTAAGGATTTCCCCCTCTGCACCGCTTAATGTCAGAAGTTGGCGTGTAAATATCATTCCAAGAACAGTGATGATAATGCCAAAAATCAGATTTAATGCAATCAAGTTTCCCATAATTTTGTCAATTATGTCTTGATTTTTTTTACCGACTGCCCGCGAAAGAACAGACGCTGAACCTACACCAATCAATGTGGAAACGCCAGTATTTATTAGCGTAAACGGATAGGAAACGGATACCGCCCCCATTGCAACCTCGTTGATAAGCTGTCCAACGAAAACCCTGTCCATAAAGTTGTATAGCCCGACAACTACCATACCAATAATAGCTGGTATGCTCAAAGACAGCATAAGTTTGAACGGTGGAACTGTCAGCAATTTTGTACGGGTATCTGTTTTTTGTGTCATAATGACTACCTCCTACTTAAAAAATTTTTATGATATGAGGACAGAATGACCGCCCTCGAATATCCTCATTTTGGTTAGCGTTGACTTTGCAAAGTTAGTATTAGCTAACTTATGTGTAAAAATTATAGGGCAGATTGCCCTAACGAATTTATTCGTTTTTATTGCCCCATAATTTTCAGCCATCCGGCAGTATAAAAAGCTCTCATTTCTTTCAGATAATGCTTTGCTTCTTCAATCGGCATTTCATGTATAATCAATTCAAAAAAAGTATTAAACATTCCTGTAATCAAGATATGCTCTAACCGTTCATCAATGGGCGGCGCGGGTCTACCTAACTGTTCAAGAACCGCTAAATAATCATGTGTGCCTTTTGTTTCTATTTCCACCATTTCATCTATCAGTTTTGAAAAACGTGTTCCCTCCGAACAACAAAGTATGAGCTTAAATTCGTTTAAGTGTTCATAGGCGTACAAGAGCATTTCATACATATACACGCCGGAAGTAGAAGTAAGATTGTCGGGCTGTTCCTCTGGCGGGATTTCTGCAAATTCTTTCTGCGCCTTGCAAAAGAGTTTCAATAGGAAATCGTAATGTTCGCCTACCAGTGCTTCAAATAAATCTTCCTTGCTGTCATAGTAGCCATAAAACGCGCCTGTTGTTACCCCCGCCGTTTTGACAATGTTCCGCAAGGAAGCAGACTTGTAGCCTTTTTCAAGAAATTCTTGCATAGCGGCTGAAAGGATTAAGTGTAGTGTTGTCTGTTCTGCTTCGTTCATTTTCTCACCCTCTTTCTTGTAACACCGTTATATAATACAGCAAATCTAGTCGTTTGTCAATACTCCACTCAAAAATTTTATCAATCTCCTAAATCTCAACAATATATCAGTGCATATATAAGGTGTTTTATTTTGGCTAACTAATAGAACTGTGTAGACATATCCAAAAAGAAAGAGGAACAGTAAAATGTAATAGGGTGAATAACTATGGCAAAAAGACCAGTACCGAAATACGACTTCAAGGCTTTTGGGGCAGCGATAAAGGCGGCGCGGACAGGGCGCAAGGAGAGCCGCAAGAAAGTGAGCGACGAAATGTTTATCTCGCCGCGCTACCTTGCGAACATTGAGAACAAGGGGCAGCACCCAAGTTTACAGATATTCTTTGAGCTGATACAGCGTTACCATATATCCGTAGACCAATTCCTGTTAGACACGCCCGCCGCAAAGGACACAAAGCGGCGGCGGCTTGACGCGCTCCTTGACGGTATGAGCGATACAGGCAAAAGCGGCAGCACAATCCAAGCCCAATTTGCTGATTGACATTCAAGCGAAAATGCAGAAAATCAACACTCCCGGATTTGAACGGTGGGCAAAGATTTTCAACCTTAAAGAGATGGCAAAAACGGTCATGTACTTGCAGGAAAACGGCCTGACCGACCTGGGGAAATTGGAAAAAGCCTGTGATGCGGCGGTTCAGAAATTCAACGATTTGGCTGACCAGACGAAAGCCGCCAGTGCAAGAATGAAGGACATTTCCGAACTGCAACGGCATATTGGAACGTACTCCAAGACCCGTGAAGTTTACGTCCAATATCGGAAATTGACAGGAAGGAAACAGGCCAAGTTTTACGAACAACATACCAGCGAGATTGAAGGTTGTCAAGCGGCGAAACGGTACTTTGATTCCCTCGGTTTGAAAAAGCTTCCGTCCATGCAATCACTGAAACAGGAGTACGCCAAGTTGCAGGCAGAGAACAAAAAGCGGTATCCAGAGTACAAGCAGGCCAGAGAAAAAAAGATAGAACTGCTCACCGCCAAAAACAATGTGGAGCGGATTTTGGACGTGACGGAAAAAGGGAAAAATCGTGACCGCCAGCAGGAAGCGCGATGATGATTTTTCTCTCTCTGTGGGTAACAGCAGACGCCGGAGGCGGCTTAAAAACCCGGGCGCACCAGCGCCCGGGTTTACAGGGGTTTGGGGGCGGCAAGCAATGCGCCGGGTATATACCGGCGCATTGCTTGCCGCTACCCATTCCACAGCATTAACCATTTCGCTCAATTTCATCTTCAATCAGGGCAACAAGTTCGCTTGGACGCATATCAAGTGCATTGGCGATTTTCCAAAGCGTTTCAAAGTTGGCCTGTTTATCCCCGTTCTCAATCATCGTCAGATGTGTGCGGGCAATCCCTGCAAATCCACTTAAAACATCCTGAGATACACCTTTCTTATTGCGAAGACTGCGAATTGTTCTCCCAACCGCACTATTGTCGAATTGCACCGCCTCACCCCGCTTTCTCAACTGATAGTGTATGAGAAAACGCGGAAATGATAGTCTGCGATAATAGACATATGAAAGATTTTTTGGTATAATGCGGAGCATCTAATTGTATGGGAGGATTGTTAAGATGACAGAGACAACCTGTGCATTTACCGGCCACCGGCCAAAAAGCTTTCCGTGGAAGTACAATGAAGCTACGCCTGACTGCGTTCTGCTGAAAGAAGTCCTGGCAAAGCAGATCAAATTGCTGGCAGACAGAGGTGTGACGGATTGGCTATCAGGCATGGCCCAGGGGACAGACCTTTGGTGCGCCCAGATTGTCCTTGGCCTAAGAAAGAAAAATTCTGCGCTGAGGCTCTGCTGTGTCCTCCCCTGTGAAGATCAAGAAGTCAAATGGCCTGCTCCAATGCAGGAACAATATCGTTCCATTTTGGGGCAGGCCAACGATGTAATCTATGTAGGTCGAAAGTACAGTCGTGAATGTATGTTGAAGCGCAACCGTTGGATGGTGGATCATTCATCTATTCTGTTGGCTGTCTACAATGGCTCCTTCCGTAGCGGGACGGGTATGACCGTCCGCTATGCACAACAACTCGGGAGAGATATTTACATACTCGACCCAATTACAAGAAGTATCTCTTACGAACATATTAGCGATGTGCGGAATTAAAATATGGAAGCGGTTTCTGCGGTCTCTGATGAAAAGTCGGTTGAGAATTTTGTCTCCTTGTGCTAAAATACAATCATAAATTTCCAGGGGTGATTTGCCCGATGGCAAGTATCCCGATTTAAGGAGATACCTGATGTTTTACCAGATGATAACCAATGCCCGCAATCGTTGGCTGGCATCGCCTGAGTGTACTGTAAAAAATTTGATTGCTTATATTGAACACGCCGGTCAGATGCGGGATGCTCAGATTGATGCCATCAAAACGTATCTTTTTCTCAAAATTAGTTGTAACTGTCAGCCACTCGCTCGTCTATTCCAAGAGGGGCAGTTCAATACGTTAGATTTGCAGGCAGTGGAGCTTTCTACTACAACCCGGACATACCTGGAAGGGCATCCGGCGGCAGCGGCTCTGCTGGAGTATGCGTGTCTCAAAAATGATGCGGGAGAACAGGTTTCAAAAAAGCTGGAGGAACAAATCCGCAAAGCCCCGGAAGATATTGATTACCAGCAGTTCTTCTGTGATGCTTTCTATGGCGTTTCCTATACCGACTATCTATTCAGTCTACCTATGGGGGCGGGTAAGACCTACTTGATGGCGGCGTTTATTTACCTGGATTTATACTTTGCTATGAATGAGCCGCATAATCCGGCCTTTGCCCATAATTTTATCATTTTTGCTCCTTCCGGCTTGAAGTCGTCTGTGGTGCCAAGTCTGAAAACCATCCAAAAGTTCAATCCGGCTTGGGTCATTCCAGAACCAGCAGCTTCGAACATAAAACGTATGCTCTCTTTTGAAGTGCTGGATCAGAGTAAGACTGCCAACAAATCCAACAAGACCAAAAATCCCAACGTCCAGAAAATTGCCAACCATCAGCCTCTTTCTGAGTTATTTGGTCTGGTAGCTGTGACGAATGCGGAAAAAGTGATTCTTGACCGCATTCAAGAGAAAAACGGACAAATCAGTATGTACGACGAAAGCGACGACGAGAAAGACCGTCAGGCCAACGAACTGCGCAATCTGATTGGCAAGCTGCCTGCCCTTGCTATCTTCATTGATGAAGTACATCATGCGGTCAGTGATGAGATCAAGCTGCGGGCTGTCGTCAATCGTTGGACAGAGGGTGGCACTGTCAATTCTGTGATTGGTTTCTCCGGTACACCCTACCTGGAAAAGGCGGAAAAATTTATCGTTATGGATACGCTCACAGTCGGCACCACCGAGATCACCAACACCGTCTATTACTACCCTTTGGTGGACGGCGTAGGTAATTTTCTCAAGCGTCCGGTGGTGAAGATTTCAGACGTTTCCGACAGCGGGCGCATTATTGAAAATGGTGTGCGGGAATTTCTAAATCTCTACAAAGATACCATGTATCAGAATGGAACTGCTGCTAAACTGGGTATCTACTGCGGTACGATTGAAAAACTGGAGGAACTGGTCTATCCGCTTGTTTCCCGCATTGCCGGTGAATACGGACTTTCCACTGACTGCATTTTGAAATTCCACAAAGGAAACAGGCAGTATCCCCAGCCTGCCGACAGCCAAATGCAGTTTGATACGCTGGATCATCCTATTTCAAAAATCCGCATTGTCCTCTTAGTACAGATTGGCAAAGAGGGCTGGGACTGCCGCAGCCTGACAGGTATCATCCTTTCCCAGGAAGGTGATTGTCCTAAGAACATGGTACTGCAAACCTCCTGCCGGTGCCTGCGTCAGGTGGACAGAGGGCAGCCGGAGACGGCATTGATCTACCTCAACAGTGCGAACGGAGACAAGCTAATCGCCCAGCTCCAGCAGCGCCACCACATTTCGCTTGATGAGTTTACCACAGGCGGCATGGGAAAAACTGAGCTGAATCGCTATGACCGGACGGGCTATCTAAAGCTGCCCAAGGTGGATTTTTATCAACTGAAGGTTAGTTTTGAAACCGTCACAATAGAAGAAGCAACCCCGGAAAAAGGGATTGCCAATGCGGCTGTCAAAGCGGCGAAAGATGTTGTGAAAAGTACAGATTTCTCTCTGGAACACATCGCCCATGAAGTAGATGACACGGAGCGGGGAACAGAGCCTGCCATATTCTCGCAATGGCTGTATCGTTTGGCCCGTAGCAGTTTCGGTTTTCTTCCCATGGAACAGCTTGAAGAATACGCTGACACGCTGCGTACAGTTTTCGAGAGTATCACCTATGAAAACGGCGGTATGCGGTATTTCAGTTCTAAGTATGACCGTCCGCTGGTGGAGGCCAATATCCGCAAGGCTTTTTGTGAGAAGCGTACCTACAAGACCCGCTCTGAGTGCATCCCGGAAGCCGCCTCACTGCTGAATATTACGAACTTCTCGCCATTGGTTTATGCGCAGGATACGGCGGACTATTTCCCGCCCCAGGATGTGGTGGAGCGGATCGTCCTGGATGATAGAGGAAAGCTGAAATCAGATAAGAATACGCTGCAAATGATGCTGCTGGCGGAGCAGACCGGCCAGACGCAGGTTTTGGAAATGCTCCGCAGACAGATTGTCTCCCACCCTCAGAAAGACCGCTCTTTCCACTACCTGCCCTACCACACGGACAGTGGTTTTGAGCAGACTTTCCTGCGGGAGGTGCTGCCACTTCCGGAGGTGGAGCGGTTTGGCCTGGAGGTCTACTACAACGGCGACCGGGCCATGACGGAGTTCAAGATCAAGTGCTACAAAGCTACGGGTCACGGATGGTCATACATCGGGATGTATACCCCGGATTTCCTCATCATCCAGCGCAAGGATGGAAAGATACATAAAGCGTTAATTGTGGAGACAAAGGGAAAAATCTACGCCAATGATCCCATGTTTAAGGACAAGCGGGCCTTTGTGGAATCCGAGTTCCTGCGACAGAACAACGCCGCGTTCGGCTATGAGCGGTTTGAGTATCTGTATTTGGAGCATACCATGCCGGATAATGAACGGATCATCAGAACACATGAGAAAATTTGTGAGTTTTTCAGGGAGAACTTATGAAGTGGATTGATTATAGAGAAAAACTAGGTATTGGTTTTTCCGACAGTGATAAAGCCAAGATGCTGGCTAACAATGTGGCAACTTTTATTAAAAACGGTGCTCTTAATTCAAGCTATACGACAGATGATTATTATAGATTCTGTTTGATGACTGGAACCCCATATTCTATACCATATCCCGAAACCCAGGGGCTTTATCTTCTGTTTTCAGGAAAAAAGCTCTCAATTCCACAAATCATTTCACATTATGTTGCATTTGTTAATACACAAAACGACGCAACAAAAAGCCACAAGAAGACTCTTATGAATGCTTTGGGAAAATTCCTAGAAGATTTGAATATTCAATATGAATTACTTAATGACAAAGACGGATACTTTCTATTTCCTAAAGGCGCAACGGAATTAGATGATGCCCTTGTTTCACAACCGCTTGAATGGCTGAAGGATTATCCAAAATCACACAAAACCTATTGTACAGCCTTAAGACAATATTCGGATGGCATTTTTATCAGAGATGTTGCAGACAATCTCCGTAAAACCTTGGAAGGTTTTTTGCAAGAATTTCTCTGTAATGATAAGAATTTAGAGACAAATAAAAATGAAATATGTAAATATCTGGGGGCACGAGGTATAGATGCCGGAATCAGCGGCCTATTTCAGCCATTGATAAATGCTTATAAAAATATAAACGACCGAATTGCTAAACACAACGATAAAGTTGATAAAAAGATGCTTGAGTTTCTGCTATATCAAACTGGTGTGTTAATTCGGATGGTGCTTGTTGTAAAGCAAGCAGAAATGGAGGAACCAACAAATGCCGATTAAATACGTTCCCTTCATCCCCGAACCCATCGAAGGCCAAGCCGTTCTCGGCAATTTCAACCGTATTCTAAAATACAAAGGTGCGGATGACACCTCCATGATCCTCCAACGCGGGATGCCTCTCTATGAAATGGAAAAACAGGAAACCGTCGGCGAGAACGCCGACGGCAATATGGTTATTCGTGGCGAGTGTGTCTCCGCCTGCGCTTACTTGAAAGAACATGGTATCCAGGTCGATTTGGTCTACATAGACCCGCCCTTTGCCAGCGGTGCGGACTACGCAAAAAAGGTCTACATCCGCCGCAATCCCAAGGTAGCGGAGGCCATCGCCCAGGCAGAGCAGGAGTTGGATATTGACGAACTGAAAGCATTTGAGGAAAAAATGTACGGCGATGTCTGGGATAAGGAAAAGTATCTTAGCTGGATGTATGAAAATCTCACGGCAATCAAATCAGTGATGAGTGAAACAGCGTCTATTTATGTGCATTTAGATTGGCATATTGGACATTATGTGAAGATTTTACTTGACGAAATTTTTGGTGAGGGTAACTTCCGAAATGAAATCACATGGGTACGCACAGCATCACACAATGATAGTGTTCAGAACTATAGCCGAGTAAAGGACTACATATTCTTTTATACGGCTTCTGATTTGTACCCGTTTAACATTCAATATACGCCATATAGCGAGGAATATATCGCTGATGAATGGACGAAAGCACCATCTGGAAGATACTATAAATTTGAAAATATGCTTGACCCTCAGAACAAAATGATGGCATATAACTTTCACGGAACTACAGCACGATGGAGAACGACACCGGAAAAGTTTGAGGAATTGTGGAATGCTCCACAGACAGAAGTTCCCAATAGTCATGGCCGAATTAGGCTGGGAAAGAATGGAAAGCCAATAAAACGGTGTCGAATTGTATTCATGGATGAACTTCCAGGAGTCCCTATAAACGATAATTGGACAGATATTGCCTATGTTGCGGGGCGCGCATCTGAATCGGTGAATTATGCAACTCAGAAGCCAGAAGCACTTTTAGACCGTATTATCAAAACTTCCTCCGATAGCGGTACGCTCGTTGCTGATTTCTTTGGTGGCAGCGGTGTCACCGCCGCCGTAGCCCATAAGCAGGGCCGCCGCTTCATCCACTGCGACATTGGGCTCAACTCTATCCAGACCACCCGCGACCGCCTCAAAGCTAACGGTGCGGAGTTCGATGTGCTGGAAATTAAGGATGGTGTGCAGCTCTACCTCAACCCGGTTCAGACCATGGAGAAGATCAAGTCTCTGATCCCCGGCTTGAAAAACGAGGATGCCTTGGATTCTTTCTGGGAAGGGGCCATCTCCGACAGCAAGCTGGGGACGGTGCCAGTCTATGTACCCAACCTGATGGACAGTTCCTCCAAGCTGCTGGACGTGGTACTGATGAACCGCATCATCCATCAGGCCATCCCAGACTTGGACGTGTCGGTCAAAAAGGTGATCGTCTACTACATTGACATCACCAGCGAGGAGGAAATCCGTAAATTTATTATGGATGATGACAGCACTACGGTAGAAATTGAACTACGGGATTTGAAAACAATTCTTGACGATGTTGTGATTGGCGATTATGCGGAGTTCCATGTGGAAGAAGCCCACGAGGATCTATACGGCGGTTACGCTGTTTTTGTGGACAAGTTCCTCAGCGACCGCGTGATGCAAAAGATTTTTGAGTTCAATGAAAAGGCCCGGATGAACGCTACTGCGAAGAAGCCCTTTAAGCCCATTGAGGTCAGCGAGGACGGGCTGGAGCTAATTGAATATCTGAGCGTGGATTGTACCGCCACCGAGGGCGAGTGGCACTCGGATGGTGAGATCAAGATCGACAAGCTGGGGTATGTCATCCTCAACGGCGCAAAAACAAAAGAGTTTTGGGATGGGACAATCAAGTGCGACAAACGGCCCTTACGGCTGAAGGTTCGGAATATCTGCGGGGATGAAACGGAGTGGGAGGTGGACTAAGTTGAGTTGCCTGATAAATAAAGAAACCTTAGCTGATTTTCGCAATAATTATATTATACCATCACTTAAAAGTCAAAACACAGGCGTTTCCCTAGTCTGTGTTCAACAATGCCAAGAAATCATATCAATTTACAGGACTACGTTCCCCTGTGATTGTGCGCAACTTGATTTATTATTGATTTTAATAAAGCAGCATTTGATTGATATTAGGCATTGTCTGGTGGCCATGGAGGAAGTAGCCCAATATATGTATGACCACTTCGACGAAATATATAAGGCACCCAAAGTCTTCATCAGTCATTCCACGGACGACAGGCCCATTGTTGAGAAATTTGTTACCATGCTTGAGCAAATGGGTGTGAAGCAGGATCAGCTATTTTGCAGCTCGGTTGCTGGTTATGGAATTCCACAGGGTGCAGGAGACTTATATGACTTTATTCGCAACGAGATGAGTAACGATAATCTTTTTGTTATTCTGATGCTGTCGAAGAACTATTATAAAAGCCCGGTCTGCCTAAATGAAATGGGAGCCGCATGGGTAAAACAGAGTACCTATCAAAGCATTTTATTGCCGGGGTTTCAATATTCTAAAATTGAAGGTGCTGTTAATCCGAGGGATATGACATTCCGTTTGGCAGATAAGGACAATCGGAATTATGCGCTAAACGAACTCAAGGCCCGTATTATTAGGCACCTTGGAATAAACGATATTTCTCAAAACCGATGGGAGCGTTTTAGGGATAAATTCCTAGAGGAAATTGATTGTATGTCGGAGTAGCAGACTCTGCCTCGAAAATACTCATTAGGCACTTTTTTAGAAAATTATCGGTATGATTAATGGCGCAAATAAAATGCTGTATGACCTTCGTAATTGTAGGGTGTACAGCATTTTATAAAATTACCCTTGACAAAAGCTCTCTGAGGACAATATTTCCGGCAAACTGTCCGATGAACGGTTTATCAAGCTGTCCCGTGACTATGAACAGGAGCAGGAACAGTTAAAGTCCGTTGTGGAAACCCTGGGACGAGAAGTGAAGCAGCAGGAGCAGAAGAAAACCAACGTCAGGAAGTTCATTTCCGTGGTGAAGAAGTACACGGACATGACCCAGCTTGACGCCACCATCCTGCGTGAGTTCGTGGAACAGATCAGGGTGTCCGAAACCTACACGACCGACGAACAGCAGAAGCGGGTGAAAATCCGGGAAATTGAAATCGTCTATAACTTCATTGGTACGTTTGATTTTGAGGGAGCGCGGGAGCAATCCCAAACTGCCCAAGACAAAAATAATGCGAAAGTCGGCGCAGCTTGACGCTACGCCGACCCTCGCTTAGAATGTTTTCTTACGTCACCGCCCCACAGCCCGGCCGCGTTTTCCTCCGCCGGGTCGTTTGTGCCAAGCTCCCCCCGGAACGCCCGCGCCAGGATGGCCTTTTTCATCAGGCCAACCTGGCCCAGGGCAGCCTCGGCAATGGATTTGGCTTGCCTTTCCTTGCGCAGAAGGATGTCAAGAGCGTCTGCAATTTGAATCTGTTCACAAACCCCGGGTATATGTACCGGCATTCCAAGCAAATCGTTTTTCCGGATGGAAGGGGAGTTGTCCCCTTTCATATATTGCATAAAATAGTTGATGGAAACGTCCCATTGCAGGAATGAATATAGATAGGCCGGAAGTAATCCCCTCTTACATCGGCAAACATAAAAGCCCGTGGATGCAATGCAATCTGCAAGGCTCTCGTCGATATATGCAATATTTTTTAGATAAGGCCTGACCATGGAAAACACCACGTCGTTTGGCTGCAATCCGCGGCTGGCCCGGCTGGGGGCGTCTTTGGCCGCAATAGTTTTTGGTTCCCGCACAACTTGACGCTGATTATCGATAGAATCGATATCGATATATCGGAAACAGCCGCTTGTAGGCTTTTTCGTTTCTTGTGGCCCTAAATATGCGCCCAGAACATTGGATGCCCAGCTTTCCATCCCCACGCCATGGGTTTCCCTCCACTTTGCGGTCAGTTCGCCGGTAAACGCCTTGTGGAGGATAGCGGCCTTGCGGCTTTCAAAGCCGTCTACCACGGCCTGCAGCTTTTCCTGCGCTTCCTCCAGCTTTTGAAACAGGCTTTCAATGCAGGCAACAATGCGCCGCTGCTCGGGCAGGGGAGGGAGGGGAATCGGGCAATTAGAAACTATTTCCAATGTTAAGTTAGGGATAGACGTTACTTTGGTCTGCCCTAAAAGCCATTCTTGAAGCGCCGGGCAATCTATTGCGTGCTTAATGAATATTTCGGAAATATTTTGGGATAAAAGCCGTACAAACGCAATAGCTTGGTTGGTATTTAAAGGTAAGTCGGTTTTATGGACAATGCCTGTTTTTCCTAATGTGCCAGCAATCGAAAGCAAAACGTCTCGTTCTTGGAGGATGGAACGTTTTAAAAAACCAGTATGCATATCTTCTGTAATATGTGCAATGTGGGTGTGAAATTGTGCCATCAGCATTTATGTTTTCGACACGTAAGAAGTCGACCCCCGTACTAACATATGTTTTTTTTCCACCGGGAGGGGTAGTCCCTTTTGAAATTAAGCTACAAAGTGTAGATAATTTCACCCAGCACCAATTCCCCGGCACAGGATAGGGCTGGCCCTCTATTGGCACCAGGGCCTGCTGCAGCTTTTCTTCCGGCGACAACGCCGGCTTTTTCTTTTTTGCCATCACTGCGCCCCCATCCGTGTACGCAGCTCCCGGGCCACGCTGTTGAGTAGGTCAACCGCCTCCTCCAGCTGGGCGGCAGTTTCTTCGGCGCTGTCCGCCGGGTCGGGCAGGTCGCTGTAGTCCAGCACCGAGTCGTCCCGTATCAGCCCCAGGTCCAGGCTGTTGCCTTTTTTGTCAATCTGCTCACGGGTGAACACGCTCCACCGTTCGTCCTGTACAGCCCGGCGGTCCCCGGCCGTAAAGGCGGCCTCGAACCCGGCGAAATGCGCGGGCTTTAGGGGGCTTGTCTTGCCAAAGGCGGGCATGTTGGTGCGCATGTCATAGAACCACACCTCCCGGGTATTTCCTTTGTCTGTGCGGCCCCGGGTAAAAAACAGGACGTTGGTCTTAACCCCCTGGGCGTAGAAAATGCCCGTGGGCAAACGCAGGACCGTGTGCAGGTCGCATTTGTCCATCAGGTCTATGCGGATTTCCTCCCCGTCGTCGTCCGAAAAAAGCACGTTGTCTGGCAGCACCACCGCGGCCCGGGCTTTGCCATCGGCTTTCAGGCTGCGGTAGATGTGCTGCAAAAAATTCAGCTGCTTGTTGCTGGTCGAGTAGGTAAAATCATCCCGGGCGGCGCGCTCGCCGCCTTTTTTGGTGCCAAAGGGCGGGTTGGTCAGCACCAGGTCGAACCCAGACAGCTGCTTGCCAAAATTGGACAAGGTATCCCCCAGGAAAATGGGCCCCTCCATGTCGTGCAGCATAGCGTTCATCAAGGCCAGGCGGTGGGTGTCGTGTACCAGTTCGCAGCCAGAAAACGCCTCTTTCTTTTCAAATTCCGGCAAATCCCCCTCCAGGCTCCAAAAATCATCCGTATGGTCTTTTACATATTGATAGGCGGCAATCATGAACCCGAAGGTGCCGCAGGCAGGGTCGTTGCAGCGTTCGCCGGGCTGGGGCTTCATCATCCGGGTCATCACGTCTATAAGCACCCGGGGCGTGAAATACTGCCCCGCGCCAGACTTTTTCTCGTTGGCGTTCTTTTCCAGCAGCCCCTCGTACAACCCGCCCAGGCCCTCTTCCTTTGCAGAGAACCAGTCCAGCCCATCAATGGTGGCAATGATTTTTTCCAGGTTTTTGGGCTCCTCGATATTGGTGGCCGCCCCCTGGTAGATTTCTCGCACCCGGCCCGTGCCTTTTTCTCCCAAGTGGGCCAGCAGCTTTTTATAAAACCCTTTCAGCTCCAGCCCGCTTTTCCCTGCCAGCCTGTCCCAGCGGTACTCTTCAGGGAACTGGCTTTCCGTGCCGGTCTCCTTGGCCATTTTCAGGAACAGGATATAGGTCAGCTCGGTAACGTATTGGTGGTATGTAATGCCGTCGTCCCGCAGCACGTTGCACAGGTTCCACAGCTTGGATACGATCTCCTGGTTGGTCATGCGCCCTTCCCTCCGTCATCATACAGATAGTCGTTCAGCTCGGACACGACAGCCTCCAGCTGGTTTTGGAAAACCTTGTTGATCCTTGCAAACCCGCCGGCGCTTTTAAAGCGGCTGTCCTCGTCGAATACCGACACCGGTAGGACGGATTCCATCAACAGGTACTTTTCCATGCGGGAAAGCCAGCTTAGCTCTTGCCTGGTGAAAGCGCGGGCCCTTTTCAGCTTGTCCACGGCCTGGCGGATGCGGGCTTCGTGGCTAAGCAGTTCTGCGCCGAGGGCATAGCGGCGTATCAGGCTGACGATGTCGGCGGCAATCTCCTGGTTGCTCAGTTCTGAAACGGCCGTGTTCAGCTGCTGGACGGTGAAGCCCTCCCGGTCCAAGGCCAGGCGCAGGCTTTTCAGGCTGTCCCGGGTCAGCTCCCTGGGGCGGGTGCAGACGGTGTGCAGCGCGGCAATCTCATTGATGTGGGTGCGTACATACCCCGAAAAAGCGTCCAGATAGTCCTCCGGGCGGCGGCCGGCCCCATATCCCCGGGTGTGGCTGACCAGCTTGTCCTCCGCGTCGGAAATCACCACGGGCCTTCCGGAAGCGGGCTGGTCCTTGTCCAGCAGGGCAAACAGCTCCCGGTGGGACAGCAAGCATTGGCGGGCTTCCTCTGGGGGCATTTTTACCAAGCTTCCCAGGAATTGCGCCGGGCCCTGCCCGCCTGCCATGCTGGCAAAATGCGCCAGCGCCCGGCTGCTCAGGTTCCGCCCTTTCCGATGCAATTTGGCAGCAATCTGGCTGACCTGGTTTTTTATATAGCTTCCCTCTGTCATCTGCTCCAGCCCGTCCAACAGCTGGAGGAAGGATATATGGGGGGCTGCCGCCACCGGCTTCATGGTATTCACCGGCTCCAGGGAATCGTATACCCCCACTGGGTCATAGATTTCAAAATGGGTCTTGTGGATTTTGGGGCAAAGCCGGGTGGCGCGGCCCAGCATCTGCTCGAAGAGGATACGGGATTTTACCCGCCGCAGGAATACCAGTGTGGTAATCTCCGGCACATCGACGCCGGTAGTCAGCAAGTCCACTGTCACGGCAACGCTGGGGAAACGCTCGTTTTTAAAACGCCGGATGGCCTCTCGCACCCGCGTGGGGTCTCCGCCGCCCACGCTGCCAGTAATCTTCATCACGGCGTCGTGGTCCACACTCCATTCGGCATAAAGGTTTTTCAGGATGTCCACGATCATATCAGCGTGGGCGTCGCTTACGGCATAGATCAAGGTCTTGCCCTGTTCTTCCACATTTTTCGGGTCGATATCCCGGGCAATCTCCCCCAGGACAGCCCGGTTGAAATTCTCATTGACTACCTTGCGGTTGAAATCCTCGACGCCGAAGTCCAGTTCGTCAGCCAGCTCTTCGCTGTTGGTGACCTCATGGGTTACCGGGTCATACAGCGTCACAGTGTCGCCGGGCTTATAATGGATGCCTTCGTCCCGCAGCTTGGTATGTATATCATGGGGCGCGTCATGGTCCACCAGGTAACCCTCAACAACGGCCTCCCGGTAGGTATATTGGAACACCGGCCGGCCGAAGATTTTCGTGGTATGCAGGGCGGGGGTGGCGGTCAGGGCAATCTTCACCGCGTCAAAATATTCGATGACATGGCGGTATTTGCTTTGATAGTCCCGTTGGTCGTGGTAAAGGGCTTCTGCGCCGCCCATCTCCTTGTCCAATAAGTAGCCCCGGTGGGCCTCGTCTACAATGATCAGGTCATAATCGGTGACGGCGGGCATGGTTTCGCTGTCATTATACAGCAGCCGCTTTACCATCCCCTGTACCGTGGCAACTTGCACCCGTGTTTCCTTGTCAACGCCCTTTTCATCCAGGCCCTTGACGTTATAAAGCTTGTCCAGGGTCATCAGCTCTGCCAGCCGGACCTCCTGGAACACGTCCTGGGCCTGTTCGCCTAGGGCCGTCCGGTCCACCAGGAACAGGATACGCCGGAAGCGTTTGCTTTCCAAAAAGCGGTAGATTAGGCCCAGCACCGTCCGGGTCTTCCCCGTGCCGGTGGCCATGGCCAGCAGCGCGGTGGGCTTGCCCTCCAAGATGGCCTGTTCCGCCGCCCGGATGGCCCGCAGCTGATACTCCCGCAGGTTCAGCCCGTCTGGGTCCCGCAGCAGGTCATAGGGCGTCGCACGCAGGGCCTGGTTGCCAGCCCCTATGTCCTTTGCCAGCATCTCCATAAGGCCCTCTGGGCTGGCCCAGCCCCGCAGGGGCCTGGGCGCGTTGGACGGGGTGCGCAGGTCTAAGAACCATATGCCAGATTTTGTCCGGTACTGCTCCAGATAAGGGCGGCCGTTGGTGGCAAAGGTGAAGGGGACCTTGTATGGCCCCCACGCCCCCATCAAATAGGGCGTATCTTCGTCACGGATGCAGCGGGGATAGTCCTTGCCTTGATAATCCAGCACAGAGGGGACGTCCTGGTGCTCTGCCTTGGCTTCGATAACGGCCACCATCTGCAGCCCTACGAACAGGGCATAATCTACCCGTCCGTGATTCCCCAGCGTAGAGGCGGTGGGCCACTCGGCAATGGCCAGGTTGCGGCCTTTGGCAGGGCGGGCCCCTTTTGAAAAACGCAGGCTTTCCGTGTCCGCCTCCCAGCCCACCTGGCGCAGCTGCTGGTCGATAAGATAGCGCGTTTCGGCTTCCGGCTTTTGGCGCTGGTTGGCGGCTTTGCTGGCCTGTTGGCGGCGGGCCGCTTTTGGGACTGCCTGGGCTGCGGCCGCCGTTTTCTGGGCCTGTTCGGCCAGGCGCTCTTCCTCCCGGGCTTCCTTATGCGGGGCCTTATGAAGGGATCGCAGAGCTATAGGCTGCGGCAAAGGACGGCCAAGCAGCATATCAAAGGGCGCCGCGTCGTACATAGCGTCCGTGGATGCGGGCGGCAGCACAAATGCCTGGCTTTGATACCCCCAGTCCCCGTAGGTCTGCATAAACCACTGGCACAGGCTGTGGGCCATTTGCAACAGGGCCTTGCCCTCTGACACGGATTCATAATTTGCATGGATGGCTTTGTTCCGCGCTTTCCGCAGGGCATGGAGGATATCTGCCAGATCCTGTGCCAGGAGGCCCTCTCGGCAAAGCGTATCAATCCGCTTTACCGCCGTGTTGTCCGCCGGAAGCGGGATGCGGTCATAGGTAAACATCAGGTTGACAATGGTCTCGCCCATCATGCCCAGCTTCATCAGGCAAGAGTTGGAGTCAGAGTAGAGATACGCCTCTGCCCGTTCCCCCAATTTTGCAAGGACTGGGAACTCTTTTCGCAAAAACCCAAAATTACTTTCCATCCTTGCCCCCGTTCTTTTTGGAAAATGCGCGCCCCGCAACAACCACGCATACGGCCCTTTGTGTTCTATAGTAACCGCACTTGAAAACCGGTAGATACCGGTTTTCAAGCTGGGCGGCAAAGCCGCCCGGTTCAAAAGCAGTATACCTCTTTTGAACCGCGTTAACTATATATAATTCTATCAGAAAATCCCCCATGTTTCAACCTTTTTTGCGGTACGGGGACTGGGTGGGGCGCCATACGGCAAACAGGACGGGCAAAGCGCCCGTCCTGCCTTTTGTATGGTCCACGTATAAGCGTCCCCTTTTCTTGGGGGGGTCAGCACACCTGATTCTGGACCGTCCCAGACAGCCAGGCTTTCAGGTTGTCAAATACGATGGCTGCCCGGCGCTCCAGGGCTTCTTCCGTGGCGAAAGCCACATGGGGGGTCAGCAGGGTATGGGGCGCGCCCACCAGCGGGTGGTCCGCCGGGATAGGGGGCTCCATTTCAAATACATCTATCCCCGCCGCCGCAATGCGCCCCTGGCAAAGGGCCTCTGCCAGGGCCCCGTTATCCACAATGGGCCCCCGGGCTGTATTGATAAGCAT
This sequence comes from Oscillospiraceae bacterium, assembly GCA_910574995.1. Lineage (GTDB taxonomy): Bacteria > Bacillota > Clostridia > Oscillospirales > Acutalibacteraceae > Acutalibacter. Next base: position 131,789 of record CAJTCS010000004.1, on the reverse strand, counting down.
GGCCGTGGGTTTCATCAGGGCCAGCATCTCCCGGCTGATAAGCCCTTGGGTCTGGGGCGTGTTGGGGATGTGCAGAGTGACGATGTCGCTTTGGGCCATCAGTTCCTCCAGCGTGACGAAAGTGGCCCCCATGGCCTCCAGCTGGGGCTTTACGCTGCGGTTGTACACCAGCACCCGCATGCCAAAGGCCAGGGCAATGCGCACCACCGCCGTGCCGATCTTCCCAGCGCCCACCACGCCCAAGACCTTCTGGAAAAGCTCAGTGCCAACTAGGCCGTCCTTGGTCCCTTGGCTGCGGGTGGCGCCGTCACAGGGCAGCAGCCTGCGGGATAGGCCCAGCATCAGCCCAAAGGCCAGCTCGGCCACAGCTACGTCTGAATAGCCGGAAGCATTGGAAACGGAAATCCCCCGTTCCTTGCAGGCGCCGATATCCACGTGGTCCACCCCGGTGAAAGCCACGTCGATATACCGCAGGTTTTCCGCGCCGCGCACCACCTCCCCGGGGAAGGGGTAATTGGCCACAATAACCGCGTCGGCCCCTTCCACCCGGTGCAGGAGGTCCCCTGCGCCGCCAGGCCTGTCCGGATACCAGGTGAACCGGTGGCCCAAAGCCTCCACCTCTTGGGCGTATTGCTCCAGCAGCTCTTGCCGGATGCCCAACGGTTCGGCCAATACGATATGCATAGTAAAAATTTCCTCCTACATCTGGTTTTTTGTGGGGGCTGCCAACAGGGATTAGAAATCGTATTCGATTACGCCCCAGGGGGTTTCCTGCTTGTGCAGGGCAATCGACTTGGACATCTCCCGCACTTCGTCGGCAGTCACGCTGCGGTTCAGCTGTTGGGAGACAAAGATGGCGTCGGACAACAGGGCCGTCTCCATGGCGATATAGGGGGTGTCGATGCGGGTGCTGTCGTCCAGATCCCCCCGGAGATAGGCTGTCCAATGCACTTGGTTGTCGTTATACAGGGCCATGCGGGGCTCCACCTGGGCTTCCTTGCGGCCGTTTTCTTGGCAATTGATGACCTTAGAGGTCTTCATGCCATCTTCATACCCGAAGAATTCCAGCGTGGGCTGCTGGGCACGGCCGCCGCCCATGATACGCCCGCCCTTGGGCACGGCCAGCTCGCCGCCAGAGGTATCCACGTCGATCAGCTTGATGCCGCCCATAGAGCCCGCCACAAAGCTGGTGCCCACCTGGTCCATATGCATGGCCCAGTCTTCGTAGATGTCCAAAGACACGCCGTTCTTGAACTTGGCGATGCCCACGCTCAGGTCTTCCACGTCGTAGGTCAGGCCGTCGGGCAGCAGGCGGGGGTCTTGGTAATAGTCGGCGGAGGACAGGCCGTATATGGTGTCCAGCTCGGGCATGCCCATGATGTACAGCATCTGGGCCAAGTGGTAGATGCCCAGGTCGCACAGGGGGCCCTGTACGCCAATGTCGCCCTTGATAAAATCACGGGAGAACATGGGCATGTCGAAGCCGGGACGGCCCTCGCGGCGGTGGCCCACGCTGCGGGCGTGGTACAGCTTGCCCAGCTTGCCCTCTTCAATTAGCTTTTTGGCATAGCGGGTCTGCAGGTTGAACAGGGAGCTGATTTGCACGGCCAGCTTCTGGCCGGTGGCCTTGGCCGCGTCATAGATGATCTTGGCGTCGGCATAGCTGGCGGCCATGGGCTTTTCGCAATAGCAGGGGAAGCCCGCCTTCATCACGGCTACCGAGACAGGTGTGTGCAGGTTGTTATGTACGCATACGTCAATGGCGTCCAGGTCGTCCCGCTTCAGCATTTCCCGGAAGTCTACATACAGGTCCTCTTGGGGGATGCCGTACTGCTCGCCCCAGGCGTTCACCTTTTTCTCGTCGATATCGCACCCAGCCACTACCTTGGCGTCGGGGACGTTTGACCAGATGGTCATATGCCGGTGTGAGATCATCCCGGTGCCGATGATCCCGATCCTCAATTCTTTCATGGGAAGCAACCTCCTGTATAATAGTTATATTTGCAACTATTATACACCATTCCTGCCAGTTTTGCAACATCTTGCGGGCTTTTTTTGGAGAGTTTTCGTTTCTTGTACTAAAAAAGCCGGCCCGTTACGGCGCGGCTTTTTTTTCTTTATGCTTTTGCGCGGCCCATGCAATGCCCCGTGCGGCAGCCGCGGCCACCCCGCCAATCAGTAGGTATGCCAGGGTGTAAACCAGGAAATCCGGGTTCATCTCTTCCAGGCTCAAGCACGCCCCGGCCCAGAACAGGAAAGCGTTCAAAACCGGCACATACCAGAACCGGCGGACCCGCAACCCGGCCAGGATGCCCATGCCCAAGGCATATAGCGGGTCAATCACCAAAAACAGCAGAAGCATCACCCCAATACCTGCGTGTCCCTCTACAAAACGCACGGCCCAAAAAGGCGGTATAAGGAAAAAAGCCGTGCAGGCCAAAGCAACGCCCAAATGCTTATATATCGTTTTCATGGGTAAGACCCTCCCTTCTCCGCCGCAAGAGCAAGCGGGCAAAGTGGCAGGCAAGCATCCCGGCCGCCCCCAGCAGCAGGTAGGCCCCCATCCACCGATAAGGCTGGAAGGCCCCGTAGAAGCTCAACCAGTAAGACATGGGCGCCAATAGGGGCACATACCAGTACCGTTTGAGGTGGGCGCCGGCACAGATACCCAAAACCAAAGCGGTAAAGGGGATCAAGGTAACGGGCGGGTAATAAAACAGGATGTAGGCAGCCGGCCCAGCCTTTACCACATACATGGCCAGCAGGGGCAGATGGACGCAAACCAGCGCGGCCGAAGCGAACAGCAAGTGCTTATACACTTTTTTCATTCCGTATATCCTTTCACCGGGGCGCGTGGATAGGCTGCCGGCCTGCCCGCCCCCGGTAATCGAAAGCCGGGGGGCAGGTGCGCGGCCGCCTGGGGCTTACTCGTGGCGCAGGGCGTCGATGGGGTTCAGGTTGGCAGCCTTTACAGAGGGCAGCAGCCCGAACAGGATGCCGATAGCCATCGAGAAAATCACCGCCAGCAGCATGAAAGGCACGCTGATGGACACCGGGGCTTCGGTCAGGTTGGAGATAAGCTGGGCCATACCGATACCGGCCCCTACACCCAGCAGCCCGCCCAGGCCGGTCAGCACGGCGGCTTCTGTCAGGAATTGCCATAAAATGCGGCCTTTTTTGGCCCCAATAGCCTTTTTCAGGCCGATCTCCCGGGTGCGCTCTGTTACCGATACCAGCATGATGTTCATCACGCCAATGCCTCCCACCAGCAGGGAGATGCTGGCGATCCAGATCAGCTGTTGGTTGGTAGCGTTGTTCAGATCCTGCAGCTCCTTGGCTTTCTTCAGGGTGTCCTCCGCCTTGTAGAGGATGTTCTCGTTAGAGCCTTGGGTGTTCAGCAATTCCGCCACAGCCTCGCCCACGGTGGACATGGCTTCGGTGTGGGACACCTGCACCGCGATCTCCTGGGGCTCGTCATAGGCGAACAGGGAGGGCCAGATGCTGTCAGGCACAAACACGGCCCCGGCAGACTGGGAGCTGTTGTAGGTATAGTAGTCCTCTATGGTGTTGATGACTGGCTCGAACTTGGAGTCCAGCTCTACCACCCCCACCACCACCAGGGCAATGGACTTGAACTCGATGGTTTTCCCAATGGGGTCTTCCCCCTGGAAGAACAGCTGGGCTGTGTTGCTGTCCAGCACCGCCACATGGCGGAAACCCGTAAAGTCCTTGGGCACAAAGGAACGGCCCCGCTTTACGGAATAGCCGCAGGTGGAAAAATAGGCGTTGTCAATGCCAAAAACCTCGCAGCCGGAAAGCTCGGTGTTGCCGTAATAGAAGGTGCTGTTATAGCTGGTGCGGCGGTTGTACACGGCGGCGGACATCACATCCGGCAAATCCAGCACCGAATTGAACACCTCGTCGCTTACCTGGGGGATACCCTGGGGCATCCCCTCTGTCTCGATGTTGTAGGCATAGTCATAGTCCTTGCGGTACAGCTGGATACGGGTCATGTTGTTGCCAGAGCCGATAAGGTTCTGTTTGATCTGCTCGTTGGTGCCCTTGATGGTGGACACGATGGAGATGATGGCCGCGATGCCTATGATGATGCCCAGCATGGTCAGGAAAGAACGCATCTTATGGGACCAGATACCCTGGAAGGACAGGCGGATATTCTCAATCAAGGATGATCCCTCCTCCGTTCTCTGTCTCAAAATACGTGCCGTTCTCGTCCCGGCCGGTAATAACCGCCCCTTGGGGCAGGTCCAGGGCCGCGTCCCCTGTCCCCATGCCTGTTCCCGCGGCGCTTCCCGCAAGGCCCTTGCCTAGGGCCGCGCCCTCTGCCAAAGAGGCGGGCAGGCTGCTGCTGTCCCCCGGCCCGCCGGCGGAGGAAGACGTCCCGTCCGCATCCTCCGGATAGGGGGGATCCTCGCTGTCCTGTAGCAGGGCCCGCACGCCCTCCTTGGTGTCAGGGCCATAGGGGAACGCGATAAAGTCCTCGGCTGTCAGCCCAGATTGGATCTCCAGGTACCCGCCGCCGTAAATGGCCTTGCCTATCTGCACATACTGTTTGGAAAGCCGGTTGTCTGTGCCGGCCTTCATCACATAGAATCCCCCGTCGTCCTCCCGCAGGTAGGGCTTTTCCAGGTATAGGGCCTGGCTATCCCCCAGGTTCTGTACGCTCATGGTGATATCTACGTTCATGCCGTTTTGCAGGGTGCTGTCGTCCCCCTGGATAATAGCTGTAAATTCGTAGGTAGAACTGTTCGGGTTGCCCCCGCCGTAATAGTAGTTGCCCGAAGAGTCCAGGGGGTAGGCGGAAATAGATACAATTTCCGCCTGATAGCTTGCGCCTGTCATCCAAGACATAGCCGTAATGGTATCGCCCACGTTCACGCTGCCCAGCAGCCCTTCGCTTAGCACCCCGGAAATGTAGTATTTTTCCGCGCCGGATACCACCAGGAAAGGCTTGCTTTCCGCCACGGCGGCGTCCAGCTCCAGCAGAGACCGCACCCGGCCGTCCAGGTTGCTGGTTACGGTAGAGTTCTCCAATGCGTGCTGGGCGATCTCCAGGTTCAGCTTGGCTTGCTTCAGGTTGAACTGCAGGTCGCGGATCTCTTCCTTCTTTTTGGCAATCAGCTCTGTCAGTTCGGCAGAGGTATACCCCATGTCGTCATAGTTGTTGGCGTTGGGGGTAGGGGAGGGGGTAGGCGTTGCAAAAAGCTCTGGCGCCAAGGAGTCTAAAAAAGAGTCGACGCGCACGGGCCCTTGGGTACTGATAGACCCCTTCCATTGGGTGCCGTCCAGCAGGAAAGTGGAGACAACCTCCCCATAATTGGAGTTGTCCTCCCGCACCTCGAATACAGCCGCGAAGGGGGTAGCCAAATCCACCTCCGGCGCCTCTTCCCAGTATTCCGGGTCGTCCTCATCCAGGCTCAGCTCCACATCCAGCAGCCAGCCTAAAAACCGCCGGGACATGGTACAGCCGTCTGTGCACAGGAACACATAGGGGTCTTCCGTCGTACCCTCCCCCTTATAGGGCCGGGCGCTCAGGTCCAAATGGTCGTACACCGTCACGTCCGCCGGGGGGATGGTGGGCACGGGGGTTGGCGTCGGCGTAGGCGTAGGGGTCGGCGTGGGCCTGGGCGTTGGCGGTATGATCACCGTAGAGCCCCCGCCGTTGCTGCCAGGCTTGGGGGTAGAGGCAGGTTTCGTATTCTGCAGCTTTTTCAGCTGCTTCTGGGCCTCGTCTATCCGCAGGTCGGCCTGTTTCACCGCCAATTCTTTCGACTCTACGTCCAGTTCCAGTTTGGTCTTGTCATATTGCAGCAGGGGGTCGCCGATCTTCACCTCCTGCCCTTCCGTAACGAAAATCTGCGTAATAATCTTGTCAGCCTCGGGGTACAGCTCTTGTACATAGTCGCTCAGCACTGTGCCCATAGAAGAGCTCTCGTCCCCCCAATAGCCGGTAGACAGATAGCTTACCGGCATGACCTCCACGGTTTTCTGGTCGTTGCGGTATTGTATATAGGACCACCCGCCCCATCCGGCCCCAGCCAGCGCCACGGCTACAGCCAGCAAGAGGACGGCCCGTTTTTTCAGTTTCTTTTTGCCCATCCTGGCAGCCACCTTCCTTTCCAAAGCGGGTCACGCGTCGGGCCCGTCGTCCTCCCAGTACAACAGCTCCAGGTCGTCCACCACGGTGCCTTCATAGGGGGCCGCCCCAGGCTGCCCTGGGCCGCCAGGCCTTTCCGCCTGCGGGGCGGCTTCCACAGCGCCCCCCTTTTGGGCGGGCGCGCCCGGCCCCTGTGGGTTCTGCGGGGGGTCTTCCATTTCTGGCAGGGGGGAGACCGGGTTCCCGTTTGCGTCCAACAGGCTTCCGTCCCGGATATGCAGCGTGCGCTTGGCGTGGGCGGCAATTTCCGGCTCGTGGGTAATCATTACAATGGTCACGCCCTCGTCGTTCAGCCGCTGGAAGATCTCCATAATTTGCTGGCCAGACCGGGTGTCCAGCGCGCCGGTGGGCTCGTCGGCCAATAAAATCTTGGGGCTGTTCACAATGGCCCTGGCAATGGCTACCCGCTGGCATTGGCCGCCGGAAAGCTGGGTGGGCTTGAACTCTGTGCGGTCCCCCAGGCCCACCCGTTCCAATGCCTGGCGGGCCATGTCCTGGCGTTCCCGGCGGCGCACCCCGGCATACAGCAAGGGCAGCGCCACGTTGTCCAGGGCAGACTGCCGGGACAGCAGGTAAAAGCTTTGGAACACAAAGCCGATGCTGTGCAGCCGTACGTCGGACATCTTCCCGTCCGCCAACCCGGCTATGTTTTCCCCTTCCAACAGGTATTCCCCAGAGGTGGGGCTGTCTAAGCAGCCGATGATGTTCATCAGCGTGGTTTTGCCAGAGCCCGACGGGCCCATAATGGCCAGGTACTCCCCCTCCTCCACGGAAAGGGAGATACCCCGCAGCACGGGCACCTCCATGCGCCCCTGTATATATGTTTTGCAGATGTCCCGCAGTTCCAGCATCATAGGCCTGTTTTTCCTTTCTGTATGGGCCACCGGCTCTGCCCAGAAAATCTGCCCGCCCTTTCGGGGAAGGGCGGGCCCCCCTTAAAACGTGTCAACCATGAAATCCTTGGCCGCTTCGGGGATATCCATGCCGTCGTCCAGCCCGCTGTCCGCACCGCTTTCCGGCAGCAGGGCGTCTTCCACGCCGCTGGGCAGGCTATCTTCTTCGCCGGCCTCTGGCAGCAAAGTATCGTCAGAAGGCGCCAGGCCGATGTCAGCCCCGCCGTCCAGGCCGCCGTCCATGTCCCCTGGGCCCTCTGTAAACTGCTGGGAAGCATCCAGCGTGGTGGGGCCGCCCTCTACCAGGCTGTCGCTGGGATAGGCGATATAGTCCGAGGGCGTAAGCCCCTCTACAATCTGGTACGTGTCATTGTCCGAGTCGTATTCACCCAGCTGTACCTCCCGCAGCTCCAGCCGTTCTTCCGCATCCTGGGCCCACACGAAACTGCCGCCCTCGTTATGCGTCACATAGGGCGCCGGCAACCACAGGCCAGCCTTCTGCTGGCTGTCCCCGCCGTCCGGCTCGATATATACATGCTGGCCCAGGATGAGGCCGTCTAAGCCGCTTAACAGCACGTAAAAGGTGTATTTCGAGCTTTGCTCCCCGGAATCCACGCCATAATACATCATGCCGTTGTTCTGGTCCTGGGTGGGCTCCCGTTCAATGGTCTCGATCTGCCCCTGCCAGGTCTGCGCCGGGTCTACGCGAGAGTGCACCACCACCGCCTGGCCCTCGTAGATGTCGTTGATGTTCAGCTCGGATACCGTGCCCTTGATGCGGAAATCCCCCGAGGAGAGGATGCTCATAAAGGGCAGCGCCTGGCCGGAAGCGTCCGTTTTGGGCGTCAGGTTGATTTCCTGGATCACGCCCTCCGCCTCGCACAAAACCTGGGCGTTGGCAATAGAGCTGTTCAGCTTGTCGATCTCCCCTTGCTTCACCGTGCGGTTATATTCCTCTGTTTTTATCTGCAGCTCCACCGACTGTATCTGTACCGTATAGTTATACTGCTCGTCTTTGCTGGCTTTTTTCTGTTCCTTTTCCAGGGTGGATTTCTGGTTCTGCAGGGTGCTGATCTGGTTGCCGATGCCTTCCAGGTCGATCTGGGCCTGCTTCAAGGAGTTCTGCATCTCATAGGTGTCATAGACGAACAGGGGGTCCCCGATATGTACCTCGTCACCCTCGGATACCAGCACCTGGGCCACGGTCTTGTTGTCGTCCTTGTTCACCTTCGTGACCTTCTGCGGCTCTACCACCCCGGCATACCGGGGCACAGCGCCGGTGTTCATCCCTGTGATGGAGGACACGGAGGTAACGTAAGCGGGGTCGGCGTTCTGGGCGGCCAAATGGCCCTTCAGCCAGAAAAACCACACGCCCGCCGCCACACAGGCCAGGGCGGCCAGGCAGCACAGCGCGATGATCAGGGGCTTTTTTTTGTTTTTCATAGGCGTGTACAGCTCCTTATATTTGCAGCTTCAGCCGCTATATCGCTATATTAACAATACCATTATACCTCTTTTAAGGTTGTATGGCAACCTTATTTTCCTGTTTTCAAAATTTGTTCAGAAAAAAGAAAAAATTTATTTGCATTTTGTTGACAAATCCGCTGGGCAGGCTATACTACACATATAGTAGGCGGGAAACGAGGGGGCCTGGGTTGCGCCCCTGTATACAGGAAAGGAAGATGGGACTATGGAACACATCGCGCGCAGCATCGCAGACTTGATTGGCGGCACCCCCCTTTTAGAGGCCTCCCGGTTCCTGGGGCCCGGGGCGGGGGCCCGGCTGCTGGCAAAGCTGGAATACCTGAACCCGGCGGGCAGCGTGAAAGACCGGGCGGCGCTGTACATGATCGACGCCGCCGAGCGCAGCGGCAGCCTGGCCCCCGGCGGGCTTATCATCGAGCCCACCTCTGGCAACACGGGCATCGGCCTGGCGGCGGTGGGGGCTTCCCGGGGGTACCGGGTGCTGCTGACCATGCCGGACACCATGAGCTTAGAGCGCCGTTCCCTTTTGAAAGCTTACGGCGCGGAGATCGTCCTTACCCCTGGGGCCGAGGGTATGGCCGGGGCCGTGGCAAAGGCGGAGGAGCTGCACCGGGCGGCCCCGGGCAGCATCATCGCCGGGCAGTTTGAAAACCCCATGAACCCCCGTGCCCACTATGAAACCACCGGCCCGGAAATCTGGAAACAGGCCGGCGGCAAGGTGGACGTATTCGTGGCCGGGGTGGGCACTGGCGGCACCATCACCGGGGTTGGGCGCTATTTGAAGGGGCAGGATCCCCGGATAGAGGTCGTCGCGGTAGAGCCGGCGGGTTCGCCGCTGCTTTCGGCGGGGAAGGCAGGCCCCCATGGCCTGCAGGGTATCGGGGCTAATTTCGTCCCCCAGGCCCTGGACACCTCTATCTATGACCGGGTAGCCACTGTGTCAGAGGAGGAGTCCTATGCGTCTGCCCGCGCTTTTGCCACGGCCGAGGGCGTGCTGGTGGGCATTTCTTCTGGGGCGGCGCTGCATGTGGGAAAGGCCTTGGCGCTCCAGCCGGAGTATGCGGGGAAAACCATCGTGGCGCTGCTGCCCGATACGGGAGACCGCTACCTGTCCACGCCGCTTTTTGGCGGATAATCCAAACAAAACAGGCCCCGCATACTGGGGGCCTGTTTTTACTTCCCGATTAAGCCGTTGGGCTGTGTCCCGCGTCCTTCTAGTGTTTCCGCATATCCCCGTAACGGGCGCGGCGGGCGGCCTTCACGGGGAAGGTCCAACGGGACGGCGCCGCTTTGCGCTTTAGTAAAAGGGCTGGTTCCGGGCTTTGTGCCCTGTGTGTACATCCCGGTAACGAGCATAACGGGCGGCCTTTACGAGGAAGATCCAACGGGACGGCGCCGCTTTGTGCTTTAGTAAAAGGGCTGGTTCCGGGCTTTGTGCCCTGTGTGTACATCCCGGTAACGAGCATAGCGAGCGGCCTTCACGAGGAAGATCCAACGGGACGTTGGCCGTAATAGGCGTTGGGGCCATGCTTGCGGTGATAGTGCTTGTCCTGCATGGCCTGCGGCGCGGGCTGTATGTGGGGATTCAACCGCTCGGCCCGGGCGGCCATTTTTGCCACCTCCTCCAGTACCGCCGCGTTGTGTACGGCTTCCGCGCTGTCCTTGCCCCAGGTAAAAGGCCCGTGGTTCCGGCACAGCACGGCGGGCATGGCCTGGTAATCTTTTCCACGGAAATACTCGGTGATGGATAGCCCCGTGTTTTTTTCGTAGGCCCCCTCTACCTCTTCCTGCGTCAGGCCCCGCACGCATGGGATCTCCCCATACATGTAGTCGGCGTGGGTAGTGCCATAGCAGGGTATGCCCCGCCCGGCCTGGGCCCAGCTGGTGGCCCAGCTGGAATGGGTATGCGCCACGCCCCCGATCTTGGGGAAAGCTTTGTACAGTTCTATATGGGTAAGGGTGTCAGAGGAAGGGTTGTAGCGCCCTTCTATTTTATTCCCCTCCAGGTCCAGCAGCACCATGTCCTCTGGGCGCAGCTGTTCATACGCTACCCCGCTGGGCTTGATGGCAAAACACCCGGCCTCCCGGTCTATCTCGCTCACGTTCCCCCAGGTAAAGGTAACAAGGCCGTATTTTGGCAGCATCATATTGGCCCGGTATACCCGTTCTTTCAATTCTTCCAGCATGCTTCCGCCCCTTTCCGTTTCAAAAATTTCTCAATATATCCAATTTATGCGGGCATGATATTGTCTGGCGGCCTGTCCGGGGGGAACCATGCAAGCTCTGTGCATTCCTTGCCTTGCCAGGCTTCCCGGCAGTGGAAATCATCGCGCGGGGAAACGGCGCCATCCGTTTTGGTACAGGCAGCCGTAGGCCGTACGGCGCCGCCTTCACAATGTCCCACAGGGAAAAGCTGCCCAAGCAGTATCTTTAAGGCTGTGGATACGGGAGGCTTACTCCCCCTCTATGGCCGCCGGGGCAGAGAACCCCTCCCGGATGGCGCGGTATGCTTCTTCCGAGAACTTGGGCGAACGGTCATAGTGGTACAGGCCGTTCTGCTCCTGTTCCACGTCCGTCAGCTGGGTATAGCAGAAAGCGCACATCTTGGGGTCGTCCAGCAGGGCCTTGGTCAGCCCGGCAATGCGGGCGCTGGCCTCTTCCTCGGTGAGAGGGCGCGCGCCATAGCCCCAGCCGGTGGCCCCGCCCTCGCCGTTCTCCATACGGACCCGCTGGGTCTGGGCCTCCTGGGCGTTCCACCAGGTGCCGCCATATTCGCTGACGAAATAGGGCTGGCCGCCATATTGCTGGCGCTCCGGGAAGGTCTCATAGGGCTCGGCGCTTCCCGCATACCGCTTGCAGAATACGTCCGGGTCCTGTTCATAGTCGTGGATGTCGTAAATATCCGTCACCGTGTGGAAGTTGCCGCTGGTGTCGATGACAGGCCGGGTGGGGTCGCAGGCCTTTGTGGCGTGGTACACGCAGGAAAGCACCCGGCCGTCCTGCCTGCGGCCGTCGAAATCCCAGGTCTCGTTGAAGGGGCACCAGCCCACCAGCGCCGGGTGGTTGAAGTCCCGCTTTACCGCTTCCAGCCACTGGGGCAGCACGGTGCACAGGGCGTCTGCCTCGGAGATATCCAGCCCCCAGTTGGGGAACTCCCCCCACACCAGGTAGCCCATGCGGTCGGCCCAATAGAGGAACCGTTCTTCAAAGACCTTTTCGTGCAGCCGGGCCCCGTTGAAGCCCATGTCCATAGAAAGCTGGATGTCCCGGCGCAGGGCCTCGTCTGTGGGGGCGGTGTAGATGCCGTCCGGGTAAAAGCCCTGGTCTAACACCAGCCGCTGGAACACAGGCTTGCCGTTTAAAAGGATGGCCCCGCCGGAAAGCTCTATCTTCCGCAGCCCGAAATAAGAGGAGACGGTATCTATAGTACGGCCGTCCTGGTCCATCAGGGTAAGGGAAAGGTCATACAGGCTGGGGGACTGGGGCCCCCACAGGGCCTTTTCGCTTACATCCACCGTAAGGCTGGTACAGCTGCCAGCGCAGGCGGCCTGGGAGTTGCCCACGGCCCTGCCGTTTAAAGAGGCTTCGGCCCTCACCGCCATGCCCGGGGCGGGGGAATGGACAAAAACCCGCAGATGTACGCGGCTGTTGTCCGGGTCCGGAACGGCTTCCAGGGAGGAAAGGTAGTTTTTGGGCACGAATTCCAGCCACACCGTCTGCCAGATGCCGGTGGTGCGGGTGTACAGGCATCCGTAAGAGCCAAACTGCTGGCTTTGCTTGCCGCTGGGCTGCTTGCCGGTGCGCAGGTGGTCGCTGGCATATACGGTAAGGGCGTTCACGCCCGGGCGGGCATACGGGGTGATGTCCACGGTGAACGAGGTATAGCCCCCTTCGTGGGAGCCGGCGGCTTGCCCATTGACGAAGACCTCGCAATGGTAGTCCGCCGCGCCGAAGTGCAGCAGCACCCGGCCTTGCAGCTGGCTTTCTGTCAGGGTAATCTCCCGGCGGTACCACACGGCGTCCATAAAGTCTGTGTGGCCCAGGCCGGACAGGGCGCTTTCCGGGCAGAAGGGCACGGTGATGGTGAAGGGCAGGCTGTCCTTCTGGGCCCAGCCCTGGGCTTTTTTCGAGTCGCTGTAGTCATAGTCGAACTGCCAGGGGCCGTTCAGGTTTTCCCAGATTTCCCGGTAGAACTGGGGGCGCGGGTGCTCGGGGCGTGGGATGGGGGTGTTCCGGTCCATAAAAGGGGCCTCCTTAATTTTCTGTCATAAATTTTTTACCTGCAAGCGGCTGCGCCGCCGGCAACCGCGTTAACTATACCATACGCCCCTGTAAAAAGCAAGCGCCATCCACGGTGGGCGCGCCCGTATAGCCCCCGGAAAAAAATTCCCGATTTGCAAACGAATGTTTTGCATTTTTTGTCAAAATATGGTATACTGGGTGCGAAGAAGCAACTGGGTATTGGAACACTTCCCTTTTTGGGAAAACAGCCGGCAAGGGGGCGGGGGCCGATATCCAGGGGCATGGAAAGACGCGGGAGGGATGGGTATGGGGCGGCCGCTTGCAGACAGGATACGGCCTGCCACGCTGGACCAGGTGGTGGGGCAGGGGCACCTTCTGGGCCCGGGCAGGGCCCTGCGGCGCATTATCGAGTCCGGCCAGGTCCCCAACATGGTGTTTTACGGGCCTTCGGGGGTGGGGAAGACCACCGTGGCCTCCATCATTGCCAAAAATACGGACCGCCACCTGGTACGGCTGAACGGCACCACCGCCTCTACCGCCGACATCAAGGCCGCTGTGGAGGCCACCACCACCTTCGAGGGCATGAACGGCGTGCTGCTGTACCTGGACGAGATCCAGTATTTCAACAAAAAGCAGCAGCAGACTTTGCTGGAGTGCATCGAGAACGGCAGCGTTACCCTCATCGCCTCTACTACGGAAAACCCTTATTTTTATGTATATAACGCCATTTTAAGCCGCTCTACCGTGTTTGAGTTCAAGCCAGTGGGGCGGGAGGAGATTGAAAAGGCCGTGGCCCGGGCTTTTTCCCTTTTGTCTGAGGAGCTGGGGCGGGAGGTGGCCCTGGAAGACGGGGTGTGCGGGCATATCTCCTTTGCCTGCGGCGGCGACGTGCGCAAGGCTATGAATGCCTGCGAACTGTGCGTGCTGGCCTGCGGCGGGGCAGGGCCGGAGGTCCGCGTTACCCTGGAAAGCGCCCGGGAGCTGACCCAGAAAAGCGCCCTGCGGTACGACCGGGCCGGGGACGAGCATTATGACCTTTTGTCTGCGTTCCAGAAGTCCATGCGGGGTTCGGACCCAGACGCGGCCTTGCATTACCTGGCCCGGCTGCTGGAAGCCGGGGACATGCCTTCTGTGTGCCGCAGGCTGATGGTGACTGCCTGCGAGGACGTAGGCCTTGCCTGGCCCCAGGCCATCCCCATTGTAAAGGCCGCTGTAGACGCCGCCATGATGGTGGGCATGCCCGAGGCGGCCCTGCCCCTTTCCGACGCGGTGGTGCTGGTCAGCACTGCCCCTAAGTCCAACTCGGCCCACACGGCCTATGCGGCCGCCTTGGCGGACGTGCAGGCGGGCCGCGCCGGCAGCGTCCCCAGGCAGCTGCAGAACAAGCACTATGATGGGGCCGACGCCGCCCGGAAAGGCCAGTTTTACCAATACCCCCACGATGCGCCCCACCATTGGCTGCCCCAGCAATACCTGCCAGATGCGCTTCTGGGCGCAAAATATTACGAATATGGGGACAATAAGAACGAACAAAGCTTTAAAGCCTATTGGGATAAGATCAAAAAGCAGAATATATAGCCCGCCGCCTTACTATTATAAATAAGGCAGTCTTGCGCTATATTTGGAATATGGAGGTATCGCCCATGAAGCCCCAGGTATTAGAGACGCTTTCGTACGGGATGTACGCCATTGGCGTGCAGGACGGGACCAGGACCAACGCCTGTATCGTCAACACAGTGATGCAGGTCACAAGGGCCGCGCCCTCGGTGCCGCCTTTGGTGGCCCTCAGCATGAGCCAGGACAATTTCAGCTGTGAGTGCATCGAGAAGACCGGGGTGTTCACCATTTCGGTGCTTTCCCGTGAGACCCCCGCCACAGTAATCGGTGCGCTGGGCTTCCTTTCCGGCCGGGGCACCGACAAGCTGCAGAACATCCGGCACAAGGTATTGCAGGAAGGGGTGCCCGTCATCAAGGAGAACACCTGCTGCTGGTTTTTGTGCAAGGTGCAAGGGGTGCTGCCTGCGGGGCGGCAGAAGCTGTTCGTGGCGGAGATTGTGGCGGGCAGCGACGAGGCCAAGGGCGTACCCATGACGTACCATTACTATAGGAAGACCCTGGGGGGCGCGGCCCCAAAGAACGCCCCCGGGTATCTGCCCCAGCCCCGGGATTCCCTGGATGGCAACAGTGGCGAGGCCTTTGTCTGTTCGGTATGCGGCTATGTATACCGGGACCCCAACTTTGGCTTCGAGGAGCTGCCAGAGGATTGGAAGTGCCCCATCTGCAAGATGCCCAAAAAGGCGTTTGTGCGCAAGAGATGAGACGTATGGGGGGCTTTTTGTAAATTTTCGCCCCTTTTTCCAGAAAATTCGCGGGATATATGCAGAAAAAGCCGATGAAAAGATTGCGCTTTTGTAATCTTTTGTGTTATAATGGGCGATGGATGGGATTCTTTTTATACATCCGCCCTGTCTGCCATAGGCAAGGCAGGGAGATACCACGCCCCAGGGGCGGCCGCCAACGGCTGCGCCCAGGCATGTTTTCGGAGGTTTCTGCGTGAAAAAAAGGATACGATACACAGGAAAACAGATGCTTTCCCTGCTGCTGGCCGTCCTGCTGCTGGCAGCGCCCCTATATGCGGCCGCGGCGGACGGGGGGGTAGGTTCCCAGGCCCCGGCCGGCACAGTCCCGGACCCGGAAGGGCCCGCCAGTTCCGGGCCTGCGGACCTTGACCCGCCGGAAGGGATACCGGAAGCCCCGCCTTCCAGCATAGAAGGGGAAGGCCCGGCCCCCTCGGAGGCCCCTTCCCCCACGCCGGAAGCCCCGGAAGGGGAAGAAAGCCCTTCGCCAGACCCCGACGCCGTAGCCGGCGATAAAACGGACGCCCCGGAGGATGGGGACGAGGGGGATGAAGAAGAAGAGCCCACAGGCCCGGCGGAGCCCTTATTGAACCTGGGCGGGCACGATACATACCTTTCCGGCAATACGGGGGCGCGTTTCCGGCCCAACGATTCCATGACCCGGGCAGAGGTGGCCTCGATGCTGTACCGGCTTTTGGCAGACCCGGTAGACGTAAGCGAATCGGCCTTTACAGACGTGCCCTTTTCCCAGTGGTACGGCAAGGCTGTGAACACGCTGAACGCTATGGGCATCATGAAAGGGGATGGCAGCGGCCGTTTCCGGCCGGACAGCACCATCACCCGCGGCGAATTCGTGACGGCCCTGTATGGCTGCTTCCCCTATTTCCAGGGGGAGGATGTGGAATTTTCCGATGTGGACGAAAGCCATTGGGCGTACAAGTTTATCGCGGCCGCTGTAAGCAAGAAGTGGATCAGCGGCTATACGGACGGCACCTTCGGTCCCGACAAAGCCATCCAGCGTTGCGAGGCAGTGCGCATCATGAACTCGGCCCTGGAAAGGCGGGACGGGGATTTTGCCAAAGACCGGGAGAAGCAGAAGTTCCGGGATGTGCCCAAGGACCATTGGGCTTATTTAGAGGTAGCGGAGGCGGCCAAGCCGGTGGACACCTATGATCCGGAGGAAGAGAACCGCCCAATCAAGCCCGGGCAGACCGTACGCGTAACGGCAGACAGCGGCCTGAACATGCGGGACGCCCCCAGCACCAGCGCCAATATCATCACCACACTGATAACGGGCACGGTGCTGACAGTGGTAGATACCGTAAACTGGCCTTGGATACAAGTGCGCACCAGCGGGGGCAGCCAGGGGTATGTCCATTCCGATTATGTAGCTCTTTATAATGGGGGCGACGGAAATGGCACAGGCTCGGGCGCATCCTTGTCCGCTTCCAGCCTTACCCTGCATCAATACCAGACGGTCCGGCTGGACGCTTCGGTCACCTCGGGCATGAACGCTATGCGTTGGACCAGCAGCGACCCCTCTGTGGCTGAGGTTTCTTATATGGTGCCCTATAGCAACACCAAGCACGGCGCCATGGTCTATGGCAAGAAGCCTGGCACAGCCACCCTCACTTTCGCGGACAGCGGCACGACCCGGGCTTCCTGTACCATCACCGTAACGGAGGCGGAACCGGTGCGGTTTGCCTACAGCGACGTTAACATCGTGGGCAAGGGCGACAGCTTCAACCTGCTGGCTATAACCGACACCAGCCGCAGCGCCGTGCGCTTCCGCATTGTGGACGGCCCGGCTACCGGCACTTATGAAACGGCCGATTACGTCACCAAAACCCAGAAATCCACCCATGGCCTGGCTGACAATACCGTGCGGGTGTTCAGCCGCACGGTCTCCTTCGGCATGGCAGGCGTTTATACCCTGCGGGCCTATTCCCAGGACGCCAGCGGCTATTCCACTGGCTACGCCGAATTCACAGTGCAGGTCACCAACGGCAATACAGCCTCTGTTTCCAGCGACAGCCGCCGTGCCAGCGGCGAGATTATCAAGATCATTGCCCAGTTCGAGGGCTTTGTGCCGGAAATAGAGGACGACCAGTTGGCCCGGGGGAACCCCACGGTTGGCCATGGCTATGTGGTGCCGGTAAACAATACCTTCTATAATAATGTGACCCGGGAGGAAGCCCTGGGCAACCTGATAGACAAGGTGAACCAGGGGGCTTTTGCCAAGGCTGTAGAGGATTTCCGGGCCAGCTACAATATCCGTATGAATCAGGGGCAATTCGACGCGCTGACCAGTTTCGCATATAACCTGGGCCCCCATATCCTGGACCCAGACGAATATTATACCTTTGCTATTATGCTGAACGCGGTGGTCCCCCCTTCGGATATGTCCGCTTCGAACCCCTATACGGGCACCCTGAATGCGGGTTCTGGCTCAATCTATTCCAGCACCAGCGTCAGCAGCAGCCGGTTGACCACCGTGCCGGGCGGCGCTTCCGTGCAGGTAACGGGCTATGAGCGCAAGGCGGACTCTACCCACCAAGAGGTGTGGTATAAGGTCAGCTACGGCTCTACCAGCGGCTGGATGCCCGCGGGCTATGTGCGGCTGAACGCCAACTTGACCCGCGACCTGTCTTACGCAGACTCTACCGTGCTGGCCTATAACCTGTTGCTGTGGCATACAGCCAGCGGCACGCACTATGTGGGATTGCTGCGCAGGCGGCTGGCAGAGTGTAAGCTTTTCTTCTTCAGCAATTATGACGAAGCCTATCAAAGCAACGCCAACTACACCAAAAACACATACGGCTTTATCTTCCCCAGCTGTTGCCGTTAAGAGCCCAAACAAAAAGCCCCCCAGCCTTGTGCCGGGGGCTTTTTGTTTATTCCGAGCCCCTGCCAGGCTGGCCGGCCGGCCAGCGGGGCAGGAAGAAGCGGTTGTATAGGAACGTCACGGCGGCGGCCAGCAGCACCCCCAGCAAAGCGCCGGCCAAGATGTCTGTGGGGAAGTGTACGAATAGGAATACCCGGGAGAAAGCGATAAGCGCCGCCAGCGCAAAGGCCAGCGCCCCGGCCTTTTTGTGCTGCAAAAACAGGGCTGTAGCCGCCGCAAAAGAGGCGCAGCTGTGCCCAGACGGGAAGGAGTAGCCGCTGGGGGGGGCGATGAGAAGGGGATACACTGTGTCAAGGTATTGGAAGGGCCGCGGCCGGCACACCAGGTTTTTTATCAGCCCCTCCCCCAGCAGGGCCCCCAGCGCCATGGCAATAAGCATCAGCGCCCCGGCCCGGCGGTATTTCTTCATGAAAAGCAGCACCAGGGCCAGGAAGATCCAGCAGGCCCCCAGTTCCCCCATATAGGTGACAAGGGGGAAAAGGGTATCGGTCACGGGGTTGTGGAAGTGCCTTTCCACAAAGCCCAGCACCTGGAAGTCAAGCGAGAGGATGGGATCCATAAACAGCCTCCTTTTCGTTTGTATAGCGCGGCGCGCTTATCCCATTCTATCAGCAACACCGTGGTTTTACCAGTGTTTCCGGAAAGCTTCATAAACTTGTAAGATTCCGCATAGGAATGAGGGAAAGGCACAAGCGCAAGGAGGAAAAGAGCATGGAGCTGCATCACATGGGCTGGCAGCAGGCAGCTGAGAAACTGCGAACAGACCCCCAGCGGGGCCTGGGCCCGGGGGAAGTACAGAAACGGCAGGCACAGCACGGGAAAAACCAGCTGCGGCAAGGGAAAAGGCAGGGCGTCCTGCTGCGGTTTTTCGGGCAATTCCAAGACCTGATGGTGCTCATCCTCCTCCTGTCGGCCGGGGTATCCTTTGGGGTGTCCTGGCTGCGGGGGGATGGGGAGTACATCGATTCCGTCATCATTTTGGCCATCGTGGTGTGCAACGCCGTCATCGGTACCGTGCAGGAACTGCGGGCCGACAAGGCCATCGACGCGCTGCAAAAGCTGTCTTCCCCCCAGGCACGGGTAGTGCGGGGCGGGAAGCGGCTGACTGTGGATAGCCGGGAACTGGTGCCGGGGGACCTGGTGGTTTTGAAAGCCGGGGACCTAGCGCCCGCCGACCTGCGCCTGGTGAAAAGCGTAGAGCTGCGGGCGGAGGAATCGGCTTTGACAGGGGAATCGGCCCCGGTGGCTAAAGACGCGGAGGCCATCTGCCCAGGGAACGCCACCCTGGCCGAGCGGAAGAACATGGTATTTGCTTCTACGGGCATTGCCAGCGGCGCGGGGGCGGGTGTCGTCACGGCCATAGGCATGGATACCGCCGTGGGGCAGATCGCCCACATGCTGGAACAGGAAAAGGCCCCGGAGACCCCCCTGCAGCAAAGGCTGAAGCAAACGGGCCGGGTGCTGGGCCTGGGCGTGGTGGCCATCTGCGGGGTGATCTTCGCCCTAGGGCTGCTGCAAAAGACGCCGCCCCTGGAGATGTTCATGATCGCCATCAGCCTGGGCGTGGCCGCTATCCCCGAGGGGCTGACAGCGGTAGTAACCATCGTGCTGGCCATGGGCATGAAACGCATGGCCCAAAAACGGGCCATCATCCGGCACATGCCCGCTGTAGAGACTTTGGGCAGCACCCAGGTCATCTGTTCGGACAAGACGGGCACCCTTACCCAGAATAAGATGACGGTGGTAGAGTTTTCCGGGGCATACGGCCCCGAACCCCTGGAGGGGGCAGACGCCCAGTTTGCCCTAGAGCTTTGCACTTTGTGCAACGACAGCGAGGAGGAAAAGGGCCGCGTGGCCGGGGACCCCACGGAAACGGCTTTCCTGCGGGCCTGCAGGCGGAAGAAAGGGGAGCTGGAGAAGGAGACGCCCCGGGTGGGGGAAATCCCCTTTTCCTCTGCCCGGAAGATGATGACTACCGCCCACCGCACGCCCAACGGCTACCGGATCATCTCCAAGGGCGCGCCGGATGTATTGATGGCCCGCTGTACCCGGATGCTGCGGGGCCACAGCGTGTCCCCCTTAGGCCCGGGGGAGAAGGCCCGGCTGTTGTCTGACAACAGCAAGATGGCGGAAAAGGCCCTGCGGGTGCTGGCAGTGGCCTATAAGGACGTATCCCAGCTGCCCGCCGACGACCGGGAGACCGAAAGCGGGCTCATCTTCTGCGGGCTCATCGGCATGGAAGACCCGCCTAGGCCTGGGGTGAAAGCGGCGGTAAGCCAATGCAAGCGGGCGGGCATTTTGCCGGTGATGATCACGGGGGACCACGCCGCCACAGCTTTAGCCATTGCCAGGCGCATTGGCATTGCCGGGCCGGGGGATAAGGCCATGGCCGGCGGGGAACTGGACCGGCTAAGCGAAGGGGAGCTGGCCCAGAAAGTATCCGGCTGCCATGTGTTTGCCCGGGTATCCCCCGAACACAAGGTGAAGATCGTCAAGGCATTCCAGCGCCGGGGCATGGTGGTGGCCATGACCGGGGACGGGGTCAACGACGCGCCTGCCCTGAAAACAGCCGACATCGGCTGCGCCATGGGCAAAAACGGCACCGAAGTGGCCAAATCGGCGGCGGACATGGTGCTGACCGACGATAACTTCTCCACCATCGTGGCCGCTGTGGCCGAGGGACGCGGCATCTACCAGAACATACGCAAGACCATCCACTTCCTGCTTTCCTGCAACATCGGGGAGATCCTGGTGGTATTCGCGGCGTTTTTGCTGCGGGCCCCGGCCCCTTTGCTGGCTATCCAGCTGCTGTGGGTGAACCTGGTGACAGACAGCCTGCCGGCCCTGGCCCTGGGGGCCGACCCTATTGGCACAGACGTGATGGAGCAGCCGCCCCACCCCCGCAGCGAGGGGATCTTTTCCGGCGGCATGGGCTTCTCGGTGGCGGTAGAGGGATGCCTGGTGGGGGCCCTGGCCCTTCTGGCCTACACAATAGGCCGCGTCTGGTTCGACGCGGACCCCATGGAGCCGGTAATAGGGCGGACCATGGCATTCGCGGTGCTCAGCCTGTCCCAGCTGGTGCACAGCTTTAACATGCGGTCCGAGCACTCGGTGCTGCGCCTGGGGCTTTTCTCCAACCGGAAGCTGGTAGCCGCCGCGCTGGTGTGCGGGTTCCTGATGGTCAGCGTGGTACTGTTCCCGCCCTTGACGGCCGTTTTCCGTACCACCGCCTTAACGGGCTTCCAGTGGCTGGTCGTAATAGGGCTTTCCATGTTCCCCCTGGCGGCGGTGGAAGGGGAAAAGCTCCTCTTCCACCGGAAAAGGCGATGATTGGCTGCCGCCCAGCCGGTGGGGAAATAGGGGAGGGGTACGGCATGTGCGCCGTACCCCTCCTTTTTTGCCGCAGCTGGTCAGGCTTCCCCTTTTTGGAAGAACTGGTCGATCTTGCTCTTGATCTCTTGGGGTTTTAAATACTTCAGCAGATATCCCGCCGGGTTCAGGGGCATCACCTGTATCATGCTCTCCCGGTCCCTCCGGCCGGTAAGGAAGATTACCGGCACATTTTCGAATTCCTTTACCGAGCGCAGCATCTCCAGGGTCTGCCTGCCATCGCACACCGGCATCTCATAGTCCAGCAGCACCAGGTCCGGCTGCTCTAAGGAAATGGCCCGGAAAGCGGACGCGCCAGATTCGGCCAGGGACACCTCGTAGTCCCCTTCCAGCAGCTGCTTCATGCCCTGCCGTATGGTGGCGGAATCGTCTACCACCAGGATCTTCCGCTTGTGCTGGGCCTCCTCCTGTTTTTCCTGCTCGCCGCGCTTGGACAGGTATTTTTCCACCTCGGCCATAGCGTTTTCGTTTTCAATGGGGGTGCCCACACCCTTCTCCAGCAAGTGGGACGCAATGGCGCAATAGGCAAAATACCCGGCCCCGCCTGTGTTGAACAGCAGGCTGACCTGGGGCTTCTCCCGCTGGAATACCCGCTGGAACTGCTCATAGGAAAGCAGGTTTTCCTCCTGCATCTCAAAGCGGCTGGCCGCTGGCAGGTGCTCCATGACGCGCCCCGCGAATTGCCGGGCTGTATACCGGGCGGCGTGGACCAGCATGCTGTCCATCTTGTTAGACTGGAAGCCCATGATCTTCCCCACCGTATTGATCAGCAGCTTTTCCTCGAAGACCAGGATGATCTCCTGCCGGGTCTCCTCCCCGGCCGCGCCGTACGTCAGCCGGTAATACACGCCCTTCCCGAACTTCTCCCCGCCGTATGTATCGCTGACCACCTGCGACTCCAGGTGGAACATGTCGAACACCAGCTGGATGATTACCTTTTTAATGGCGGCCAGCTCTTCCTCTGGCAAAAGGCCCTCCCAAAGGCTCACTTTCCCCCCGGTGATGGCTTGGTCCTCGGTCAGGGTGTGGCCGATTAGCCATCCCGCGCAAACGCCCAAAAAGTGGTCCATGGCTTCGGGCGCATAGCCCGTCTGCTCCAACTCCTGTTCCAGCGCGGGCAGGGTGTGTTCCCGGAAGCCCTTGTGGATGTGCCGGTGCCGTTGCAGCCCCTCATAGCCAATAGACGCCATGTAAGCCTCTTCCTCCGCAAAATGCTTCATGGCGTGCCCTTTAAAATATTTGATGCCTTCTTGGCAAGTACGCTGGTTCTTTTTTTCTTCTTCGTTAAAAGCAAGAAGTTTGTTGATGATTTTAAAAAGCCTCTGGTGCTCTTTGTCGATCACTTCCACGCCAATACAATATTCTTCCTGCCATACCAGTTGGTTTTCCATGTGGGCTCCTCCTCTTCCGCAGCCGGTCCGTTATATTTTGGCAAAATGCGCCCTGTCCAGGCCTCTGCCTGCCGTGGCGTATCTGATTTTTATTATAGCATAGAGGGCCGAAAATGCAAGAAGAATTTTCCATCCCAGGCATGGCCTTCCCAAAAGCCTCGCCGGTATATCGCCTCTTGCCTTTTTTGGCTGGATGGGGTATACTTTTAGTTGCACTTGAAACTTTAGAGAGGGTGGGGATTTGTGAAACAAAGGAGTACATGGGTAGAGAAAATACGCCCCTATCTGGGGGACAAGGCCTTTTACCACCAGGTGGTAGCCATCGCTTTGCCTATTTCCCTGCAAAGCCTGATTACGATTGGCGTGAACATGATGGACACCATCATGCTGGGCAGCCTGGGGGAAACGGCCCTGTCCGCTTCATCCCTGGCAAACCAGTTCATCAATATCTTCCATATCTGCTGTATGGGCATGGGGATGGGGGCCTCGGTGCTGACGGCGCGGTTCTGGGGCATGCAGGACAAGCCTTCCCTCCGTAAGGCCATCACCATCATGCTGCGGCTGTGCTTTATCATCGGCTCTGTTTTCACCCTGGCCACCATCATCACGCCAGAGGGCCTTATGCGCGTCTATACAGAAGAAGGGCATATCATACAGGCTGGGGCCGGGTATTTCCGGTGGTCCATCCCATGCTACCTGCTGCTGGGCTTTTCCTTGACCTGCACCATCGTGCTGCGCAGCGTGGGCCAGGTGCGCCTGCCTTTGATATGTTCCATTGCGGCGTTTTTCATCAACATCTTTTTCAATTACATGTTCATTTTCGGGAAATTCGGCGCGCCTGCCATGGGCGTAGAGGGCGCGGCTCTGGGCACGCTGATCTCCCGCGTCTTCGAGTTCTGTTTCATCTGCGGTTACTTCCTCTTCTTTGATAAGAAGATAGGCTACCGCGTCAAACACCTCTTCATGAAATGCAAAGACATGTTGGGCGATTACCTGCGCATCAGCATCCCGGTGCTGGTCAGCGACGCCCTGCTGGCCTTTGGCAACAGCGCCGTCGCCATGGTCATGGGCCGCATTGGGGCCAGCTTCGTCTCGGCCAACGCCATCACCATGGTCACCCAGCAGCTAAGCACCGTGTTCATCCAGGGGACCTCCAATGCCAGCTCCATCATCACCGGCCACACTTTGGGCGAAGGGGACACGGGCAAAGCCCAGCGCCAGGGCGTCACCTTCCTGGGGCTGGGGACGGTTATCGGCATCCTGGCCGGCGGGCTTATCATGGCCATCAGCGGCCCGGTCATCAGCGCCTATAACATCAACAGCGAGACCCAGGCCATTGCCCGGCAGCTGATGCTGGCCGTAGGCGTCATCGTCATTTTCCAGTCTATGAATTCCATCCTGACAAAGGGCGTGCTGCGGGGCGGCGGCGATACAAAATTCCTCATGCTGGCGGATATCCTATTCCTGTGGGTGGCCTCCATCCCCCTGGGGTACTTGGCGGGCCTGGTGTGGCACCTGCCTGCCTTTTGGGTATACACCTTCCTAAAGATCGACCAGTTCATCAAGGCCGTCTGGTGTGTCTTCCGGCTGGGCAGCAAGAAGTGGATCAAAAAAATATGACGGCCGCCCCCCTTTTGCCGTTTCCTGCGCGGGGATGTTGGGCAAGCTGGGGCGCATAAAAGGCCCGCCCGCATTTCCAGCCTGTAGGCAAACGCAGGTGCCGCGTATTACCGCCGGAAGGGGCGGCCGGGACACGAAAACCCTTGCCGCGGACGGCCCCAGGCTGCCTATCCCCTTGCCTTTCCGGCCGAGATCTGTTATACTAGGCACGTATTATACTTTGTAAAGGAGCGTATAACCTATGGCGCGTTTTCAGACGGATTTCCAAGCGACCCGCCCGGACGAGCATGTGCGGCAAATCGTCACAGATTATCTGACCAAAGAGGGCTTCTCCTATACCACGATAAAGGGGGAACCTGTTTGGAAGAAAGGCGTTGGGATGTTGGCAGCCCCCCAGTTTATGAAGGTAGAGTGTGCGGGCGGCCGTGTACATATAGAGGCGTGGGTTAAATATGCCTTGCTGCCAGGGGTGTATGTGGGGGAGATGGGCCTGAAGGGCTTTGTGGCCATTGCGGTGAAGAAGCCCCTGCGGGACCGGGTAAACGTCCTCACAGCCATCCTGACCCAGCCGCCGCAGGCATAATAAGGAAAGGGGCGTCCCTATGGTTTTGCATATATTGGGCAGCTGCTCTGGCACCGAGCCGTATCCTGGCCGCCACCACACCAGCATCGCCTTGGAGACGGGTGGATCCCTGTATTTTTTAGACGCCGGGGAGAACTGCTGCCACGCCTCTTATACGCTGGGCCTGGACCAGCTGCGGACCGAAGCCGTGTTTATCTCCCATACCCATATGGACCACGTAGGCGGTTTGCCCCACCTGCTGTGGAACCTGCGCAAGCTGTGCACCTTGTCGCCGGAAAACGAGGCGCGGATGCGGGGCCGCAGGGTGCATGTGTACCTCCCGGACCTCCAGGTGTTCAAGGCGGTCTACCAGATGCTGTTGGCCAGCGAGGGCCACTACCAGACTGTTTTCCAGCTGGAACCCCACCTGGTGGAAGACGGCCTTCTGTGCGGGGGCCCTTTGCAGGCGGAGGCTTTCCATAACCTGCACCTGGGGGAGCCCGCCCCCGGCGGGGCCTGGAGGAGCTTTTCCTTTGTTTTCCAGGCGGAGGGGAAGAAGGTCCTGTATTCCGGCGATTTTGGCGAATTGCCCGAGCTGCTGCCCCACGCCAAAGGGGCGGACCTGCTCTTCCTGGAGACAGGCCACCACCGGGCCTGCGCCCTGTGCCAGGAACTGCTGGACTCTGGCATAGAGTTCGGCCGGGTGGTGTTCTACCACCACGGGGTGGAGATTTTACAGGACTACGAAGGCGAGCTGGCCCTGGCCCGGCGCGTGCTGGGGGACCGGGTGCTGTTCACCAACGACGGGGACCGCGTTGAGCTGTAATACGAGCGGCGGCCTGGGAATTGGAGAAACATGGCAGGAGGAGATTTATGCGTTTGCTGGGAAAGAAGAAAAGGCTGCTGGTACTGTTTTGCTCACCCAACAGCCACGGCCACACCCGCATGCTGTTAGATAGCTTTTTAGAGCCCTTTAAAGGGCGGGCGGATTGGGAGGAGGCCCGCGAGCTGGATTTGTACGCCCTAGCCCCCCGGCCCTGCACTGGCTGCCGCCAGTGCGCCCAAAAAGAGGCCTGCCAGTTCGATGACCTAGACAGCTTTGACAAAGAATTGCGCAAGAGCGACCTGCTGGTGGTGGCTTCCCCAGTGTACAACGCCTCCTTCCCTGCGCCCATGAAAGCCCTTTTAGACCGCACCCAACGGTATTTCGAGGCCCGGTTCTCTTTGGGGAAGCAGCCCCCGGTGAAGAAGCACCGGGACGCTGTGCTGCTGCTTGCCATGGGCTCGGAGGAAGACTTTGCCGTAGAGGTGGCCAGTTACCAGCTGAAGCGTGCTTTCAGCGTAATGAATACCAGCCTTACTGGCTGTGCCGTGTGGGACGCAACAGACCTGGGCCGCCAGCACCTGCTGCCTGCCCAAAAAAAAGCCCAATCCCTGGCCCTTGCAATCCTCTCAGGGATGTGATATGATGGGTAACGGCAAATTTTTATAGATCCGCAGGGGAGAGGCCCCGTCATGGGCGGGAGGCTGCCGCCGCTGTACATTTCAATACATAAGGAAGAGGGGACAGCATGTCAGGACATTCAAAGTGGAACAATATCAAGCGGAAAAAGGAAAAAGCTGACGGCGCAAAGGCCAAGATCTTCACCAAGATCGGCCGCGAGCTGACCGTGGCGGTGAAGGAGGGGGGCAGTGCGGACCCCGCCGCCAACTCCCGCCTGCGGGACTGCATCGCCAAGGCCAAAGCGGCCAACGTGCCCAATGACAACATAGAGCGTATCATCAAGAAGGCAGCCGGCGATGGCAACGCTGACAACTACGAGGACGTCACCTACGAGGGCTACGGCCCTTGCGGCGTAGCCGTCATTGTGGAAGCCCTGACGGATAACCGCAACCGTACCGCCGCCGATGTGCGCCACGCCTTTGACAAGTTTGGCGGCAACCTGGGTACTACCGGCTGCGTGTCCTTTATGTTCAACAAGAAAGGCGTTATTGTCTTAGAGCGGGAAGGCCTGGACGAGGATACCGTCATGGCCGACGCCCTGGAAGCCGGGGCTTCGGATTTCTCCGCTGACGAGGATGTGTTCGAGATTTCCACCGAGCCCTCCGACTTCAGCGGCGTGCGGGAAGACCTGGAGAAGAAGGGGTATCAATTCGTGTCTGCCGAGGTGGAGATGGTGCCCGATACCTACACGGCTATTGCGGACGGGGATACCGCTGTCAAAATGCAGAAGATGCTGGACCTGCTGGAGGATAACGACGACGTGCAGAACGTCTGGCATAACTGGGATGCTCCGGAGGATGAGGACGGGGAGTGACCCCATAGACGCGGCTGCGGGGAAAAGATAGCCGTATGCCTTGCAAACGGACTGTTTCAAGCGGAAGGGGCCTTGTTGGGCGGCGCCCTGTAAAGGGAACCAAACGCGGTTTACCCATCCCCGTCCAAGCCGGACATACCCTTTCCCGTTTTATTGAGACTTTTATTATAAGGCCAGGGCCGGGAAGCCCTCCAGAAATGCTGGAGCACGCTTCCCGGCCCTGGTGTTTTCGTTATAAGGGATGATCTATCAGCGGAAGTACAGCATGTGATTCAATGGGCGGTCCTGGGGGCCGTACAGCCACTGGCCGTCTACATATAGGTTGGTAGAGCCGCCGCCGTCGCAGTTGATAGCGTCCCAGCAGCCCATGGCTTTCATCACATAAGAGAGCTTCTGCAGGTTCGAGTCCGCGTACAGCATGACCACCTTCCCGTCCCGCCTGGTGCCGATACACACCCGGCGTACATCGGCCTGGGTGATGCCCGGGTCCCGGAAGCCCTCGGCGGCATAGGTACTGGAATTGCCGTAGGGCGCGCCGTCCTTCACGATGCGCGGCCCGACCCCTACAGATACCGCGATATCCTTATCTGTGCCGTCATAATGCCGCTCCAGGTCGACCCGCAGGCCAGACTGGCAGCTGTCAAAGAAATACCCCTCGTAATACCGCCGGGCCCGCTGGGCCAGCACATACCCGTCCTCTGGGATGGGCAGGTCCGCGTTCTGGGCCACCAGGGTGATAGTCCCGCTGCCATCCACTGTAATGGCGTCCCGCGCAACGAAACCCAGGGATTCCCCCCATGCCCGGGTAAAGATGATGCGGGTAGCGTCGTCCGCCCGCTCGGGCAGCTGGTTCATGGCTATGTCTTCCAGGCCGCTTAGGCGCACGCCGGTTTCCGGGTTGTAGAGGCCGGCGCTGAAGCTGGTGGAGAAATTCTCTACCGAACAGCTGCCTTGGGAATCCACCACGAAGGCCGATTTTGCCGGGGCATAGGCGTTGTCAATGGTGAGTACCTGCCCGCCGCTTATCAGCGTGCCGATAGGCCGGTAGGTGCTCATGTCGAAGAACCCGGCGTTCATGGCAAGGGCGGCCCCGCTGCGGCTGACCAAAGAGCCAGGGGCTTCCCCGCCGCGTACCTGGCCCTGCCCCAGGATAAGCCCGGCCGTGTACAGGTGCGGGTCAAAAGTCACGGCCCGTACCGGCACGCCCTCCACCCGTTTGCGCGTGATGGCATAAGAGGCGCTGGCTGGGCACCGCTGTAAAAAGCGGTGGTACATAGAGGCGGCCTCCGCCCGGCTGGCGGCTTGCTTGGGCCGGAACCAGCCGTCGCTGCCGGAAAGCACCCCGGCTTGTTGGCATGCGTCCACAGCCGGGGCGGCATACGGGCTGATTTCCTTCTGGTCCCAGAAAGAGGCCGGGCCGTTTATAGCGGGCATCTTCCGGCCAAAGGCACGGGCAAAGCCCGTTACCATCACGGCCATGTCCTGGCGGCTGAGAAGGTCCCCTGGGCGGAAGTTCCCGTCGCCCGTGCCGCGGACGATGCCGTTTTCTGCGGCCCAGTTGATGAAGGTGTTGGCCCAATAGCTTGCGGGCACGTCCTTAAAGCTGCCTTTGAAATTGTACTGGCTCAGGTCATAGCTGCTCAGTTCCGTTTTGGCCAGCATGGTGACGAAGGCCGCCCGGGTCAGCTTTTGTTCCGGGGAAAAATACCCGTCCCCTGTGCCGGCCAGGATGCCCTGGTCAGCTAGGCTGGAAACAGCCCCAGCATACCAGGCGCCGCCGGGCACGTCGTGGAAGCTGGCCGCGTGGACAGGCAGGGCGGCCAGCAGGGGGGTCAGCAAGACTGCCAGCAGCAGGCAGGAGAACCGTTTTATTTTTCGGTACAATGTGTTTCCCTTCTTTCTGCGTAAAATGCCGTATATGGTTTACTTGACATAATATACCACATTTTTGGGCGTATGTCTACGGAAAAGGGCGAATTGTAAAAAATTCTCTCCTTTCCTGCGGATTCTATTTGCATTTTCCCCGGTTTTCCTGTAATATGTATGGTGTAACCAGCTGTGCCGGGCTTGTTGGAAGCGGGCCCCGGGCACGGCAAACCATTTTTGCTTGGAGGGTTTTCTATGATTTGTCCCAAATGCGGCAGGAACATCCCAGACGGGTCCTTGTGCCCGTGTTCGGCTGGCCCTGTCCTTTCGTCCAACCCGGCCCTGAACGCCCTGAAGTCCATCGGCTCTTCCCCCTTGTTCGCGGGGGCTGCGGTATTGTTTTCCCTGTCTACCTTGTTCAGCCTGATGGGGGGATTGTTTTCTTCCATAGACTATACCGATCTGTACTATGCGGTCCTGTATCTGCACCTGGACGGCAACGAACTGGTTTCCCTGCTGGATATGATGAACGGCGTGTCTGTGGTAGGGGCGGTCTTGGGCAATGTGCCCGGCATCCTGGTGGCCGTCAGCCTGTGGCTGATGTATGCTTCTTCCCGCAATACCCATACCGGGAACGTCTCTACGGCGGGCATCACCATCTGCAAGGTGCTGGCTGTCATCCAGCTGGTGTTCACTTGCCTGGCGGCGGCTTTTGTGCTGCTGGCCTTGGCGGTGGTCTTCTTTGCCGCGGTGGCGGGGGAGATGGACGACGTGGGCTATGAATACGGTTTCTATTTCGGCGAGTTTATGGCCGTTTTCTGCGTGGTGCTGTTGGTAGCTGTAATAATCGCGTTCACGCTGGCAGTGCTGTATCAGGCCTGCGTCATCAAGACCTGCAGCCGTATAAAGGCCACGGCCCTTACCGGCGTGCCGGATAACCGTATCCCCTCTTATTTGATCGTAATGAACTACATTACAGCTGTGGTCGGGGTTTTTGGCAGTATTGGTTTTCTGATGGACCGCCCTCTCACCAGCATAGCGGCTTTAGTCAATGCGGCTGGGCTGATCGTCCTTTCCATTGCCTTGAACCAGTACCGTTCCCGCATGACCATCCTCATGTACCCGCCGGTGCAGCCGGTCTACTCCCAGCCCCCTGTCCCGCCCCAGTATTGAACGGGCCCCTGGTTTGCGCTAGGGCAGTATATAAAAAGGATCCCCGTGCAAAACGGCACGGGGATCCTTTTTATAATGTATTTTTCATCAGTCTATGATCCGCACACGGATTACATGCTCTACGTTGGCCAAGGATTGCAGGGCGTTGTCGGCGGCGGCGCCGGACACGTCCAGGATGGCATAAGCGTATTCGCCCCGGGACTTGCTCTGCATATTCTCAATGTTGATGCCTTCTTTGCCGCATACAGCCGCCAGGGTGGCAATGGTGTTGGGCACGTTCCGATGGATCAGGCACACGCGGCGGGTGCCTGGCTCCCGGCTCATGGAAAGGGAGGGCAGGTTCACCGAATTGACGATATTGCCGTTTTCCAGGTAATCCTTCATCTGGTCCACGGCCATTTCGGCGCAGTTATCCTCGCTTTCTGGTGTGGAGGCCCCCAGGTGGGGCAGGCCCACCACGTTTTCCAGCCCAATCATGCAGTCGGCCGGGAAGTCGGTGGCATAGGCGGCCGCCTTGCCGGAGGAAAGGGCCTCTACCAAGGCCTCGCTGTCGCACAGCTCCCCCCGGGCAAAGTTCAAAATGCGCACGCCGTCCCGCATTTTGCCAAGGGTCTCGGTGTTTATCATGCCTTTGGTGTCCTTGGTGGCGGGCAGGTGCAGGGAAATGTAGTCGCAGTTGGCATAGATTTCATCCAAGGAGAGGGAACGCTTTACCGAGCTGGACAGGCGCCAGGCGGACTCCACAGACAGGAACGGGTCGTAGCCATAAACGGTCATGCCCAGGGCCTCTGCGGCATTGGCCACCAAAATGCCGATGGCGCCCAGGCCCACCACGCCCAGCTTCTTGCCCTTTATCTCTGGCCCGGCAAACTGGGACTTGCCCTTTTCCACCAGCTTGCTAACAGCGTCGCCTTCCCCTTTCAGGGTTTTCACCCAGTCGATGGCAGCTGGGATTTTCCGGGAAGTGAGCAGCAGCGCGCACAGCACCAGCTCTTTCACGGCGTTGGCGTTGGCCCCGGGGGTATTGAATACCACCACGCCCTTTTCCGTGCATGTTTCTACAGGGATGTTGTTCACCCCAGCCCCGGCCCGGGCAATGGCCAGCAAGGTCTCTGGCAGCTCCATGTCGTGCATGGCGGCCGAACGCACCAAAATGCCCTCGGGCTCTGCCATCTCAGTGGAGAACGTATAGGCCTCCCCAAAACGTTTGGTGCCAATGGCGCTGATCTTATTCAAACAAAGTATCTTATGCAATGGTATCATCCTTTCGCGGTTTGTGGTGTGGGGCTCCCGCCCGGCCCGGCGGGCCCTTTAGGGGCCCGCCGCAGGGGCCGCAAGCGGCCCCTGGCCTGCGCCTTTGGCGCAGGCGGCCGGGCGGGCCTAGCCGGTGACCTCGCTTTTGTCCCGGTCGATCCCCTCTGGGGTCAAAGCCTCCAGGGTAGGGCAGGGATAGCTGCACAGTACGCTGTCTAAAAACTGCACGCCGCAGAAATAGTCGCAGATGGAAACGTCTTTCACCGCGCACTTGTGTTCCTGGGTATTTTCAGCGGCGTTCCAGGGGCATTGGGAGGAGCCGAAATCCGCGTTGCTGAAATCAATGTCCATGTTCGCGCCCCGCAGCTTCTTGATACAAGGGGTCATGATCCCTGCCTCCTGTTTTATGCGTTGGCAGTTTCAAATGCTTTCATGAAAGCTGCCAGCTTTTCCACGCCTTCCATGGGCATGGCATTGTATATAGAGGCCCGCATGCCGCCTACGCTGCGATGGCCCTTTAGGTTCACAAACCCGGCCTGTGCGGCTTCTTTCACGAACTTGGCGTCCAGGGCTTCGTCCCCGGTGACGAAAGTCACGTTCATGATAGAGCGGCTGTCCTTCCGGGCGCAGCCCTTGAACAGCTTGGAGGAGTCCAGGAAATCGTACAAGACCTGGGCTTTTTTCACGTTGTGGGCTTCCATCTTCTCCAGGCCGCCTATGTCGTTCTGGATCCACTCCAGCACCAGCTTGCACATGTAGATGGACCAGCAGGGGGGCGTGTTGTACATAGATTCGTTTTTGGCCATCACGCCATAGTTGAACATGGTGGGGGTACCCTCCAGGGGCTCCCCGATCAGGTCTTCCCGGACAATGACGATGGTCAGCCCGGCCGGGGCTACGTTTTTCTGGGCCCCGGCGTACAGCACGCCAAACTTGGAAACGTCGATGGGCTGGCTTAAAATGCAGGAAGAGACATCCGCCACCAGGGGCACGCTGCCAGTGTCGGGTAGGGTATGCCACAGGGTGCCGTAAATGGTGTTATTCATGCAGATGTGGAAATAGTCCGCGTCCGCCCGGCACTCGTTTTTGTCAATTTCCGGGATGTGGGAAAAGGTGTCCCCTTTAGAGCTGGCCACGGCCTTCACGTCGCCGTAACGGCTGGCCTCCTGGTAAGCCTTGGTAGAGAACTGGCCGGAGAGGACATAGTCGGCCTTGCGGTTTTTCACCATCAGGTTCATGGGTACCATGGCGAACTGGGAGGAAGCGCCGCCCTGTAAGAAGAGGACCTTATAGTTGCCGGGTATGCCCATCACCTGGCGCAGCAGGCTTTCCGCGCCCTTTATGACGCCGTCATACACCTTAGAGCGGTGGGACATCTCCATAATAGACTGGCCGCTGCCCTGGTAATCCATCATTTCGGCGGCGGCTTTTTCCAGCACGGGAAGGGGCAGCATAGAGGGGCCTGCGGAGAAGTTGTACACACGGGACATGTTTCATTACCTCCTAAAAGAGTGCTACGATTTCAGTATTTTGGTTTAAGCTTGCGGCATTTCCCCTATTATAACGCCTGCAAGGCCAAAATGCAAGAAGCAACTGCGTTTTATGCAAAATTGGCTGGAAAGCGGCGGGGAAACAAAGGGAAAACCAGGTAAACCGGGCAGCCAAATTGACGCGGGGCCACCTGTCAACTTGCTTTTTCCTGTGGGCAGGGGTATACTGGAATTGGCAGGCCCATGGTGAGGCGGGCCTGGAAAAACAGGAAAAGAGGTACATATATGGCAGAGGTCATGATACGGGACGCTGTGCCCGCAGACGCGGAAGCCCTGGCGGAATTGAACAAGAACGAGATGGGGTACGAGTACCCGGTGGGCAAGACCCGGGACAAGGTCGCGGCCCTGGCGGGGGATAAGATCCTGGTGGCGGAGCTGGAAGGCCGGGTGGTGGGTTACGTCCACTTAAACGGCTATGACCTTCTGTATCACGACCACCTGAAAAACATTATGGGCGTCGCGGTAGACTCCCATTGCCGCCGCATGGGCATTGGCAGGCGGCTGCTTGCCGCCGCCGAGGATTGGGCCCGGGAGACGGGCGCGGCCGGGGTGCGGCTGGTCTCTGGCGAGGGCCGCACCGGGGCCCATGCCTTTTACCGTGCTTTAGGCTATGAAGGCAATAAAAAGCAGCTGAACTTGAAAAAGATGTTTTAACCCCTTACCGGGGCTTCGCGGGCGTATTCGAACCGAAGATATAGCCTAAGATAGTCATCACAATCAGCCGGAACCCATCAAAGCCATTTATTACCAGCTCGTTTTCCGGCTGCCACAAGGCCAGCAGCACGCATGCAAACATCAGCGCGATGCACCAGCTAAGGGTGGTGGACCCCAGCCGGAAACGCCCCCGTTTCAGCCAATTTTCCGTGCCGGCGGCTTTCTGCTCCTCTTGCTCCAGGCAGGCTTCCCTCTGGGCAGCCTCCGTTCCCTTTTGTTCAGGCTCCATAAACGCGCCCCCCCTGCGTATGTTTGGAATATAGACTATAAGACGGCTTCCCTATCCTATGCGGCTGGGCCTGGCCGGTTGCATTTGTAAACTTTTCCCGAAACCCTTCCATTTTCCACCAGGGTGTGGTATACTGCAAAATAAGCCAAAATTTAAAAGCATGCCATGTATGCCCCCGGCGCATGATAGTTTGCGGCAGGGCGGGTATTCTGGAAGCATGCTGCTTGGCTTATAACGATTGCCGCTGGCTTCCCGGCACAGGATGCGGGGAAGCGGACAGCCCCGCCTGTTTTCCCAGGCGTTGATCGCTGAATCACGGGTAGGCCCCGTGGTAGAAAGGATGGTAAAAATGTATACACAACCCTTCGAGTCTTACGAATCCCAGGTGCGCTCGTATTGCCGCAACTTCCCCGCCGTGTTTACCACGGCCAAGGGGCCTTTCCTCTATGATGAGGACGGCAAGGAGTATATCGACTTCTTTTGCGGGGCAGGCGCCCTGAATTATGGCCACAACCCCGACCGTATCAAGAAGGAGATCGTCCAGTACCTGGAGAGCGACGGCGTGATGCATGCGTTGGACATGTATACCGCCCCCAAGCGGGAGTTTATCGAGTTTTATGAGGAAAAGGTCCTGAAGCCCCGGGGCCTGGATTATAAGCTGCAATTCGCCGGGCCCACCGGCACCAACGCGGTGGAAGCGGCCCTGAAGCTGGCCCGGAAGGTGAAGAAGCGCACCAACATTTTCGCCATGATGGGCGGCTTCCACGGCATGACCCTGGGCTCGGTGGCCCTTACCACCGACGCTTCTTCCCGGGCGGGCGCCGGGGTGCCCCTGGCCCATGTCACGCATATCCCGGCGCCTTATATGTTCCCGGGGCTGGACACGATCCAATATATCGAGACGCTTTTGACAGACGACCATTCCGGCGTGGATAAGCCCGCCGCCATCATCCTAGAGACCGTGCAGGCGGACGGGGGCATCAACCCCTTTGAGGTGGAGTGGCTGCGCAGGCTGCGGGCCTTGTGCGACCAGTATGATATCCTGATGATCGTCGACGATATCCAGGCCGGGTGTGCCCGCACGGGCTGGTTCTTCTCCTTCGAGCGGGCGGGCATCGTGCCGGACATTGTCACCCAGTCCAAGTCTATCGGCGGCTATGGCATGCCCTTTGCCCTGGTGCTTATCAAACCCGAACTGGACGTCTGGGAGCCTGGCGAGCACAACGGCACCTTCCGGGGGTATCAGCTTTCCATGGTGGCGGCCAAGGCCGGCCTAGAACTGATGCTGGACGAACACGTGGAGGAAAAGGTGCGGGCAGGGGAGAAGGTTGTGGCCCGGTATATGGAGGAGATCCGGCGGCTGTGCCCGGAGAAGATCAAGGTACGGGGCCTGGGGTACATCTGGGGCGTGGATTTCTGGCGCTTTGACCATGACGGCCTCATGTCCAAGAAGGTGCTGGACCTTTGCTTCCAGAATGGCCTGATCGTCGAGCGTGTGGGCCGGGGCAATACGGTCATCAAGGTATTCCCCGAGCTGCTGATTGACGAGGCGACCCTGTGCCGGGGCCTGGAAATTTTGAAAGGGGCCGTGGGGGAGGCTGTACGCTGACAGCGCGGTTTTATGGATAGGGAAAGGGGAGGGCTGCCGCCGTGTAGGCGCGGTCCTCCCCTTTCCAGTTCAAAGGTTTTTTGGCTGCCCGGGCTTCCCGCGGGAGAGCAGCAGGCATGCCAGCAGCACGGCTGGGAATACGGCCGCGGCCAGCATCCCCGCTTTCAGGCTGGCCTGTTCCAGGCCCCCGCCAGCCAGCACCAGGCCGCTTACCGCGCCGGCGGCGGCGGGCCCCAGGGAGCACCCCAGGTCTCCGCAAACGGCCAACACCCCGAACATGGGCGTGCCCCCGTTGGGGTACGCCCGGGCCGTATCGCTCAATACGCCCGGCCACATAAGGCTGATGGAGAACCCGCACAGCGAGCAGCACAGCAGGGACAATAGGGGGTGGGGCAAAAGGGCCGCCCCCAGGTAGCACAGCACGCACAGGGCGGCTGTGCCTTGTAGGGCATGGTTTATGTTCAGCCGGCTTCCCCATATCCCGTAGGCCACGCGGCCAATGCCCATAAACACGGCGAACAGGCACGGCCCCAGCAGGTCCCCCATGATTTTCGGCACACCCAGGGCCTTTTCCGCAAACAAAGAGGCCCACTGGCCCATGGCCAGCTCAGAGGCCCCGGCGCACAGCATCAGCACCATGGCTAGGATAAACCCCCGGGAACGCAGCAGGCTTTTCAGGGGGCGTTTTTCTTCCTCCGGCAGGGTGGGCAACAGGGGGACTGTGGCGAAAGCTACGCAGTTATAGGCGGGCAGCAGCGCCCAGAACAGGGGCAGCGTCCACCACAGCCCTTCCCCCAGAAGGCGCACCGCCAAGGTGGTCAGCAGCACTACCGCCACTTGCCCCCAACAGTAAAAGGAGTGCAGCAGGCTCATTTTCAGGGCCTTCCCTTCGCAGGGCAGGGAATCGACGATGGGGCTGACGATTACTTCAATCATCCCCCCGCCTATGGCGCTTATCACCGTGGCAGCGGCCAGCCCCAGGAAGGGCGAGGGCAGGGCGTGGGGAAGCAGCCCCAGCAGCACCAGGCCCACAGTGCTGCATACATGGGCCATCACAGCCGCCGCCCGGTAGCCTATCCTGTCTACAAAGCGCACGCATAGCAGATCTACCAAAATCTGGGCGGTGAAGTTGAACAGGATCAGGGAGGAGATCATGCCATAGGATATGCCGAACTCCCGCTGGAAGATCACGAAAAATAAAGGGCTTATGTTGTTGACGGCGCCCTGGACGATAGAGCCCCGGTAGCAGGCCATCCGGGTGCTTTTGTAAGAGATCGCTTCACACATAGATGCAGTCCTTTCCCAGTTTTTAGGGCGTGTTCACATACTTATCTTATGTGGACATGCCCTAGAACCCGTATCCACAACCAGACGGCGCCGCCAGAGCGGCCTTTTCCGTGCGGGGCGTTGTATCCCCTTGCGGTATAGCGGTATTCCGGCACAGGGAACCCCCGCCCCATGCAGCAACGTCCCCGGTTATGCATACAGGTTTTTAAAAAGCATGCTGTCCTATTATAAGCATGGCAGGGGGATTTGGGAACTGCCTGGGATGAAAAAATCAGGGGGCTGGGGCGGGGAAATCCATAAGGGAGTCTTCATAATTTTGTACAAAATACCGGATGTTTGTTTTGCCCCGCCGCAAAATGGTATGCCCCTCGGCTTCCAGCCTTTCTTTTTGGGCCAGCACGCCCCCGGGGTATTTGGGGTTCAGCTCGCCTTTGGCTTTCAGTGTCCGCCAATAGGGGGTCTCGTCCTCCCTCCGCTGGAAGCTGGCCCAGGCCGCGATGGACACAAATATACCGGCGGTGATGGGATCGGTGAAGTCCGCCCCGTTTGCCTGGGCCAGGTGCTCCCGCAGCGCCCCCACAGTGGTAAGCTTGCCTGGCGGCACCAGGCGCATCAGCCGGTCGTATTCCAGGGGAGGGGCAAAGAACATGGCCTCCCCGCCGTATTTCTGGATGGCCTTTGGGTCTGTTACCCGCTGGAATTTGGGCATACCCTTGCTGTCCCCCAGCATAGCGTTGAAATCTTTCTTTTCTTCGTTTGCCATACAAACACCTCCTGCCATAAGCATACGCCATACGCCGCGCCTATGCAATGAGGCGGCCACCTTTTTTCAGAAGTTTTTTACCTTCCTATTTGTGCGGAATGAAAGTTTTTCCAAAAAAGGGATTGCTTTTTTTGGGGGGATTCTATATAATAAAGTTATATAGGACGTGCGGCCCCGGCCGCCTGCCCCCAAAGTATAAAAGCATAAGGAGTGTTATACGTTATGAAATTAGGCGTACTGACCAACGTCATCGGCTCCACCCCCCTGAAAGAGGCCCTGGCTTACCTGAAGGGCCTGGGCGCCCAGATGGTGGAGATCGGTTGCGGCGGTTACCCTGGCAAGGACCACTGCGACCCCGGCGTGCTGCTCCATGACGAAGCCAAGTTCAACGAGTTCGTAAATACCATTAAAGAGTCTGGCCTGGAGATCAGCGCCCTTAGCTGCCACGGCAACCCCATCCACCCGGACAAGGCTATCGCCAAGCAGTTTGACGATGACCTGCACAACGCCGTCTTGATGGCCGAGAAGCTGGGCATCCACCAGATCAACACCTTCTCCGGCTGCCCCGGCGACTGCCCCGAGTCCAAGAACCCCAACTGGATCGTGTGCAATTGGCCTACCGAGTATCCCGAGACCTTAGAGTGGCAGTGGAACGAGGTGCTCATCCCCTACTGGAAGGATTTTGTGGCTTTTGCCAAAGAGCACAGCGTGAACAAGATCGCCCTTGAAATGCACCAGGGCTTCTGCGTGCACAACACCCGTACCCTGCTCCGCCTGCGCGAGGCCGTCGGCCCCGAGATCGGCGCCAACCTGGACCCCAGCCACCTGTTCTGGCAGGGCATGGACCCCCTGAAGGTCATCCGCGCCCTGGGCGGCGAAGCCATCTTCCATGTACATGCCAAGGACGCCATTATCGACCAGGTCAATTCGCCTGTCAACGGCAACCTGGACACCCAGTCCTATGCGGACATGAGCAAGCGTTCCTGGATCTTCCGCAGCATCGGCTATGGCCACGATGAGCTGTTCTGGAAAGAGTTCTGCAGCCAGCTGCGCCTGGTGGGCTACGATTATGTCCTGTCCATCGAGCATGAGGACGCCATGCTGAGCACCAACGAGGGCCTGGTAAAGGCTTGCGATGTACTCAAGCGCGCCATCCCCTTCGAGGATACGGCCGACATGAGCAAACTGCACTGGGTATAACGGCAAGGGAAAGGCCGGGTTTGTCTCCGGCTGTATAAATAAAGGAAGCGGCATAGTCTTTGGCTATGCCGCTTCCTTCTATTTTTATCCCCGCAGGAGTTGCAGCGCCTCCCCATAGGCTTGGGCGCGGCCCTCCCGCAGGCAGTTTCCCAGTTCCGGCTCCAAGCCTTCCAGCAAGGCTGCCGCCCCCGGGGAAAACTGCGTGCCGGCCCCCTGGCGCACCAGCCCCAGCGCCTCCCCTAAAGACAAGGGCCGCCGGTTCTGGGGGTCGGTATCATCGGTAGCTTGGGCCAGGAAAGCCGCTACGCTTACCAGGTCTGTCACTGCCCGGTCCGGGTCTTTTTCCCGGTCATATTCGGCTGGGAAGCCGCCGCTGCCGTCATAAAAACGGTGGTGCCCCAGGGCTGGCATGGCATAAGGCTGGGTAGAACGGCTGCGGGCCAACAGGGCCTCTCCGGCATATGCATGGTACTGGAACATTTCCCGCTCTTCCTCCAGCCAGCTGCGGCCCTGTTTTACCAGCATGTTGTTGAATGCCAGCACCCCCACGTCATGGAACAGCCCGCAGTCATAGGCAAACTGCAAAACCGGCCCTTCCTGGCTATACAGCTCGTCTACAGTACCACAGCCCAGCACGCCCAGCAGAAGCTTTGGCTGCTGCTCCAGGGCCTTTGCGGCCAGCAGCCGGGTGATCTGGGCGGCCAGGCAGAAGCGTACGTAAGCGTCTGGATGGCGGCAAACCACCAGCTGTAAAAGGAAATCCTTCTCCTGTATGCCGCCTGGATACTCTACAAAACTTTCTAAAAACAGCAGCAAGTATTTCAGCAGCAGCCCGCCCACCTGGTCTTCTGGGGCGCTGCGTACATATTGGGCCACCTGCCAGTACATATGGCCCAGCACCTCTTTTTTCTTTATCCGGTGCTCCTCGCTGTGGGATAGGTATTCCGCATACAGGGCGGGCAAGGAGATATTCCCATAGATGCCGTCTTCCGAGTAGTCCCCTGGGTCCCGCTGCATATAGGCTTCCTCCAGCCAGCGGAGCAAGGCGTCCAAGGGCTGTATGCCGCAGTGGTACTGGGCCGCCTCGTAGCCCATGCGCCAGCGCACCATGGGCTTCACCCCCCGCCTGCGGCAGTCCTCCTCCTGGTATTCCCGGACGAACTGGGCGGATTCCATCACCTCCTGCAGCACCAGCGGGTCGCTTACCCCGG
Organism: Oscillospiraceae bacterium; assembly: GCA_910574995.1. GTDB lineage: Bacteria > Bacillota > Clostridia > Oscillospirales > Acutalibacteraceae > Acutalibacter. The sequence continues at coordinate 91,595 of CAJTCS010000004.1, read as the reverse complement.
CCCGCAGGGCGTTCAGGGCGGAAGACCGTTCCTGGTGGCTGGTATAGATGTACCGTCCCCAGGGCAGGGAAGGCGTCTTCTCCTGATAGGCCGGGTCTGTCAAAATTTGCAAAGAACGCCGCACGGCATGCAGCTTCTGCTGGGCGTCTTCCATGTTGGGCCCGCCGTAGGCCAAGGATAGGTTCCCCATAGACCGATGGATGTACCCCCGTGTCTCCGGGTCGGTAATCTCGTCATACCGCTTGATGTACGAGGCTGCCTCGCCAAACAGCAACCCCATTTTCCAGCGGTAGCGCACCTTCCCACAGCGGTCGATGACCTCCTGCATATAGAAAAGGGCCAGGCCCGCCTGGTACAGCTCCTGTATCAGCATGTCCCGCAGGCCCCATTTCCGGGCATAGGTGACCAGGGCGCAGCGCACCGTATAGTGCAGGACCAGGTCTGGCTGGTTTGCGCCGCCCGCCCCCAATTGCCCGGCAAACTCACCCAATGCCTGTACCTCCTCCTGGCTGGCCGAGGCGATATTGTCCAGTACCGGGAACAGGTATTGCCGCAGCAGCCCGTTGTTTTCCTCCAAAATGCCGCGCACCTGCCCCATGCGCTCCCGACGTTGGGCCAGGAACGCGGCCCCGTCCTCTGGCATGCCTTTGGAAAGGTCCACCAGGCTGACGATTTTCGAGAGGTTTTCCAGGTAGGCTTGCTGATACTCCCTCATCCCTGCGCCCTCCCCAAAAAGCGTTCTATGGTGGAAAACACCTTTTCCATGTCCAGGGGTTTGGAAATGTGGGCATCCATGCCCGCTTCCAGCGAATTCTGCACGTCTTCCACGAAAGCGTTGGCGGTCATGGCGATGATGGGCACCCATGCCGCGTCGTCCCTGGGCAGCGCCCGGATGGCCCGGGTGGCGTCTAGGCCGTTCATCACCGGCATCTGGATGTCCATCAGCACCATGTCATAGTAGAAGGGCTCGGCCGCCTGGAACCGCTCCAGGGCTTGCCGGCCGTTCACCGCCGTCTCGATTGCGGCCCCCGAGCCCCCCAGCAGCTCCAGGGCGATCTCCCGGTTCAGCTCATTGTCCTCCACCAGCAGCAGCCGCTTCCGGGAAAGGTCCCACCGGGGGGTGGAGGGAGCCTCCCAGCCCGAATCCAGGCGCCCGCCATGGGCGTATGCCTCCAGCCCGGCCGCCAGGCGGCTGCGGAACAGGGGGAGGGGGATGAACCCGTCTACACCGGCTTGGGTAAACATATATTCGATCTGGCTCCAATCGTTTTCGGAAAGCAGCAGGATGGGGAATTGGCCGCCAATGCGTTTGCGCAGCTCGGGCAGGAAAGCCATCATCTCCACGCCTGGCAGCGTTTCGGCTGTCAGGAAAGCAACGTAGGTGACGCCTGAAAGGTCCGCGTCGTTCAGCCGCAACACGGCGTTGTCCGCGTCTTGGGCCCAATCTACCTCCATGCCCAGCGCGCCCAGCATCTTCCGCACCAGCTCCCCGTGCTTCAGGTCGCTTTCTAATAGCAGCACCCGCCTGCCCTGCAGGGCTTCCCGGGCGGCCTGGCTTTCTTCTTCCTCCACGGCCTCAAAGGGGATCTGTACCATAAAGCAAGAGCCCTCCTCCGGCTTGCTTTCCACATGGATAAGGCCGCCCATCTGTTCCACCAGGTTCTTGGTGATGGCCATGCCCAGCCCGGTGCCCTGTATCTTGTTCACCGTAGACTTTTCTTCCCGTTCAAAGGGGGTGAAGACCCGGTTCAGGAAGTCCCGGCTCATGCCGATGCCGGTATCCGTTACCTGGATGGTCATGCGCACCCAGCCCGGGCGGCTGTCCGGCAGCACCGAGAAGTAAAACTCCACCTCGCCCCCCGCCGGGGTGTACTTCACCGCGTTGGACAGCAGGTTCAGGCAGATTTGCCGCACCCGCACCCCGTCTGCCAGGACGCGCTCCTGTTCCACTGGGCCCATATCCAGCCGGAACTGCAGCTGCCCTGCGTCCGCCTGGGGCCGGACCACGATCAGTACCTCGTGCAGCAGGTCCGCCACGCTGACCGGGGCGGGCTGTATGATGACCTTGCCGCTTTCAATACGGGACATGTCCAGCACTTCGTTGAGAAGGGACATCATGTGCCCAGACGCCACCTTGATCTTGGCCAGGCACTCTTGTACGCGGGACGGTATGCCCTGTTGGGAAAGGGCAATCTCCGTCAGGCCGATGATAGCCCCCATAGGGGTGCGGATGTCGTGGGACATTTCCGAAAGGAAGCTGGTTTTGGCCTGGCTGGCCATAAGGGCCTCGTGCAGGGCGGCCTGGTTGGCGTGGTAATAGGCGGTGGCGTCCTGCAGCAGGCACAGGCGCCAGCCCTCCCAACGCAGCAATGTGGCCGCATACACCCGGTTTTCTACATGGCAGAACAGGGGCCCCAGGGGCTCGTATGAGCGCAGGGCCTCCGCCAGTTCCCGTACCTCCTGGGGCGGCACGATATCGAAAAGCTCCCCGGCGCAAAGCCGGCTGGCCGCCTCGTTCTGATATACGATGCGGCAGCTTTCCCCTTCTGTTTCCAGCGCCAAAACCGGCAGGTCCGCCTGCCCCCACACAGGTTCCAATGCGTTGCCTTGCATATGGCAACCCCCTTCTTGTAAAAGTCAGCCCTTGCCTTTTTATGGTATTATACCACTGGCACAGGAAGTTTTCAACCGTTATCCTGGCCTTGGTCCCACCCCGGGCGGATAAAAACCATTAGAATGGGGGAGAGGCGGGGAAAATTCCTGTGCAAAGGGGACAACCATCCGCCCAAAGGGTTACAAACCAGAAACTTTTTGAATGTTTTCAAGCCAAAAGCTGCAAAAAATACCGCCCCATCCTGGTAGGGTGCACGCCCCAGGCCGGGACTTTTTTTGTACATTTGTGCAATTTCCCTATTGAAAACCAGCGTAATTCCCAGTATAATACTGTACGCAGAGGCAAATGAGCATAGGTTCATAAAATGCAGTTTATAATTTGCAAACTTGCATTTACCCGCTGCCTCAGATCCCAGAAGGGGAAGCGCAACGGCGTCCCCGGAAAAAGAAAGGTGATAGGAAATGAAGAAGAGATTTTTAGCCCTTAGCCTGGCGCTGCTTTTGGTGGCAGGCTGCCTGGCCGCCTGCGGCGATAACGGCGGCAGTTCTGCGGCCCCGGCCAGCACCGCTTCCACAGCGGGCGGCGGGGACAACGGCTCTGGCGCTGCCATCAAGATCGGCGGTACCGGCCCCTTGACCGGCGGCGCGGCTATCTATGGCAACGCGGCCAAAAACGGCGCGCAGATCGCTGTGGACGAGATCAACGCTTTGGGCGGCCTGCAGCTAGAGCTGCGCTATGAGGACGACGTGCACGACCCCGAAAAGGCTGTGACCGCTTATAACACCCTGAAGGACTGGGGCATGCAGGCTTTCCTGGGTTCCGTTACCTCGAAGCCCGCCGTGGCCACCTCTACCGAGGCAAACAACGACCACATTTTCTTCCTAACCCCCTCCGCTTCCTCCACGGATGTGCTGGGCGGCGTAGAGAACCCTTTGACCGAGACGATCGACATCCCCCGCAAGGACAACATCTTCCAGATGTGCTTTGTAGACCCGAACCAGGGCTCCGCTTCCGCCCAGTATATCTATGACCAGAAGCTGGGCACCAAGGTGGCGGTCATCTATAAGAACGACGACGTGTACTCCACCGGCATCTATAACTCCTTTGCCGCCAAGGCCCAAGAGCTGGGGGTTGCAATCGTCTCTACCACCACCTTTACCGACGATACCTCTACGGACTTCTCCGTACAGATTGCCGACGCCAAGGAGAATGGCGCGGACCTGGTCTTCCTGCCCATGTACTACGAGGCGGCTTCCATGATCCTTATCCAGGCGGATTCCGTTGGCTACAAACCCCAGTGGTTCGGCGTGGACGGCATGGACGGTATCCTGACCCTGGACGGCTTTAACACAGAGCTGGCGGAGGGCGTCATGCTGCTGACCCCCTTCAACGCGGATTCGGACGACGAGGCTACCAGCAAGTTCGTTTCTACCTATAAGGAGAAGTTTGGCGATGTGCCCAACCAGTTTGCCGCCGACGCCTATGACTGCGTTTGGTCCATCTACAATGCCATTAAGGACGAAGAGCTCCCGGAGGGGATCTCCGCCTCTGACCTGTGCGACAAGCTGATTGCCAAGTTCACCAGCCCCGATTTTTCCTATGACGGCCTTACCGGCGAGAGCATGACCTGGGATGAGACTGGCGCGGTCAGCAAGTCCCCCAAGGGCATGGTCATCCAGGGCGGCGCTTATGTGGGCCTGGATTAAGGCCAGTACAAAAACACAACGGCACGGCAAAGAGGGCTGACCCGGTTCGGTGGCCCTCTTCTTGCTATATCCAATAAACATTACCCTCCGGCGCGGCACAAGGTGGAAACGCGGGAAGCGCGGCGCGGGATCCGTAAGAGGCTTTGCCCCTTACGCGGAGTCTGGGGGCGGCGCCCCTGGCCAGCCGGAGGCCAAGCTTGAGGTGGTATCCTTGTCTTTAGTCAACAATCTTATCAACGGCGTCAGCCTGGGCAGCGTGTACGCCATCATCGCCCTGGGCTATACCATGGTGTACGGTATCGCCAAGATGCTGAACTTCGCCCACGGCGACGTCATCATGGTGGGGGCCTATATCTGTTTCTTTATCTGTTCCGATTTCGGCATGAGCCCCATCCTGGGCATCCTGGCGGCGGTGCTGGTATGCACCCTGTTGGGCGTGCTTATCGAACAGCTGGCCTATAAGCCCCTGCGGCAGGTCACCAGCCTGGCGGTGCTCATCACCGCCATTGGCGTCAGCTATTTTTTACAGAACGCCGCCCAGCTGATGTGGACCTCGAACCCCCGCATCTTCCCTGCCATTTTTGGCAGCGGCGGCATCCAGCTTATAGGGGACTTGACCATCCCCTACAAGACCCTGGTCACCATCGGGGCCTGCCTGGTCATCATGGCGGGGCTTATCCTTTTCACCGGCAAAACCCGCACGGGCAAGGCCATGCGGGCCTGCAGTGAGGACAAGGACGCCGCCCAGCTGATGGGCATCAACGTGAACCGCACCATCTCCATCACCTTTGCCATCGGCTCTGCCTTGGCGGCCGTTGCCGGGGTGCTGCTGTGCTCCGCTTATCCCAAGCTTATCCCCACCACCGGCTCGATGCCCGGCATCAAGGCTTTCACCGCGGCCGTGTTCGGGGGCATCGGGTCCATCCCTGGGGCATTCCTGGGCGGTATTTTGCTGGGCGTCATTGAAATCTTCTCCAGCGCCTACCTTTCCACCGAGCTTGCCAACGCCATCGTGTTCCTGGTGCTGATCGTGATCTTGCTGGTGAAGCCCACCGGGCTTTTGGGCAAGAAAGTCAGCGAGAAGGTGTGAGGTGCTTATGAAACGACTGATTATCCGCAAAAAATCCCGGAAGAACTTTATCACCTACGGCGTTGTCGTCGCGGCTTTTATCGTGCTGGCTTCCGTGGTGTCCGCGGGGGCCATGCCCTCGGCCCTGCAGGGGCTGCTGGTGCCCATGTGCGCCTATATCATCGCTGCCATCTCTTTAAACCTGACGGTTGGCGTGCTGGGGGAGCTGTCCCTGGGCCATGCGGGCTTTATGAGCGTGGGGGCCTTTTGCGGGGCAACGGCCGCTATGGCGCTTAACGGCGCCGGCGTGCCCGATTGGGCCCGCATGGCTGCTGCTGTGGCCGTGGGGGCCTTGCTGGCCGCTGTAGCGGGGGTTGTTGTGGGCGTGCCGGTGCTGCGGCTGCGGGGCGACTATCTGGCTATTGTGACCCTGGCTTTCGGCGAGATCATCAAAACCGTGGTGACCAACCTGTATGTGGGTAAAGACCCCGCTGGCCTGCGCGTCGGCTTTTTGAACCCGGATATCGGCCTGGGCAAAGGGGGTATGATGATCGTCAACGGCCCCAACGGCATCTCCGGCATCACCAAGATCTCTACCCTGACAGCGGGCTTTGTCATCATTCTGCTCTGCCTTATCATCATATTCAACCTGGTGGACAGCCGTTCCGGCAGGGCTATCATGGCCTTGCGGGACAACCGCATTGCCGCGGAGAGCGTGGGTATCAACGCCACCCAATATAAGCTGATGGCCTTTGTCATCTCCGCCGCCATGGCTGGGGCCGCGGGCGCCCTGTATGCCCTTAGCCAGAACACGGTGACGGCCAACAAGTTCGACTTCAACACTTCCATCCTCATTCTGGTGTTCGTGGTGCTGGGGGGCCTGGGCAATATGCTGGGCAGTATTGTGGCGGCCACAGTGCTGTATATCCTGCCAGAAACCTGGCTGCGGCAATTCTCCGACTACCGCATGCTCATTTATGCCGTGGTCCTCATTTTGATGATGCTCATCACCAACAACGCCAAAATCCGTATATGGATGGGCAAGCTGCTGCCCCATAAAAAGGAAAAGGAGGGCGAGGCGCATGTCTGATTTCCAGTTTGAGAAAGGCAAGATGGTCCCCGTGCCCAGCCATTCCATCATCCCCGAACGGGACCTGGGCCACGTCCCTGTGCTGGAATGCAGCCACCTGGGCGTGGACTTCGGCGGCCTGCGGGCCGTGGACGACTTTAATTTTACCATTGGGAAGACGGAGATAGCCGGGCTCATCGGCCCTAACGGCGCGGGGAAGACCACCGTTTTTAACCTGCTGACCAAGGTGTACACCCCCACCCGGGGCACCATCCTTTTAAACGGCATGGACACCCACGGCAAGACCACGGTACAGATCAACAAAATGGGCATTGCCCGCACCTTCCAGAATATCCGCCTGTTTTCCAACCTGTCGGTAGAGGATAACGTGAAGATCGGCCTGCACAACCAGAAAAAATACAGTACCTTAGAGGGGATCCTACGGCTGCCCTCCTATTGGAAAACGGAAAAAGAGGCCCACCAGCGGGCTATGGAGCTGCTTTCCATCTTCAACATGGAGTATATGGCCAACTGGCGGGCCGGCAACCTGCCTTATGGCGCCCAGCGCCGGCTGGAGATCGTCCGTGCCCTGGCCACAAACCCCTGCCTGCTGCTGCTGGACGAACCAGCCGCCGGCATGAACCCGGCGGAGACGGCGGAACTGATGGAGAACATCGTCAAGATACGGGATACCTTCCAGATTGCCGTGCTGCTTATCGAGCACGATATGAAGCTGGTCATGGGCATTTGCGAGGGCATCTGCGTGTTGAATTTCGGCCAGGTCATTGCCAAGGGCACAGCGGAGGATATCCGCCGTAACCCCACCGTGATCGAAGCCTATCTGGGGAAAAGGGGGGCGGAATCATGCTGAAAGTGGACAATATCAATGTATACTATGACAAGATCCACGCCATTAAAGACGTCTCCTTTGAGGTGAACGCTGGGGAGGTGGTGGCGCTTATCGGCGCCAACGGCGCGGGGAAGACCACCACCCTGCACACCATCACCGGGCTGATCCGCCCGGAAAGCGGCAGCATCTCCTATACCCCAGAGGACGGCGGCATATTAGACCTGGCCCGGGTGGCCCCCCATAAAATGGTAGCCCGCGGCCTGGCCCATGTGCCAGAGGGCAGGCGTATCTTCCTGCAGATGACCGTGCTGGAAAACCTGGAGATGGGGGCTTTCTGTAAGGGGAAGCCCGCGAAAGAGGACCTGGAGAATGTGTTTGGGCGTTTCCCCCGGCTGGAGGAACGGAAAAAACAGGTGGCGGGCACCCTTTCTGGCGGCGAACAGCAGATGCTGGCTATGGGCCGGGCGTTGATGAGCCATCCGCGCTTGCTGATGCTGGACGAGCCCTCTATGGGCCTTTCCCCAATCCTGGTAGAGCAGATTTTCGACATCATCGCCGAGCTGCATAAGTCCGGCACTACCATCCTACTGGTAGAGCAGAACGCTGAAATGGCACTGCAGATCGCCGACCGTGCTTATGTGCTGGAATCTGGCCGGGTTGTGATGGAGGGTTCCGGCGCAGAACTGGCTGCCAGCGAGGAGATCCGCAAGGCTTACCTGGGCGGGTAATGGCATATTTGTAATTATGTAGCCCCAGGATAGGGCAGGCATGATATGGCAAAATAAAAGGGACGGGTGAAAAGCAGCGGCTTCTCACCCGTCCCTTTTTAAATATTTAAGACAGCCCCGATCCTCTCCAATTGAAAGGCTTTTTTTAGGGGCCTTGCCTTGCCATGTCCAGCGGTTATCAGGCCTTAGATAAACTTAGCGGGGCTGATTTTTACGCCGGGGCCCATGGTGGCGCTGACCACGCAAGAGCGCACATACTGGCCCTTGGCGGCGGCAGGCTTTGCCTTGACAATGGCGTCCATCAAGGTGTTGAAGTTCTCAGAAAGCTTCTCTACGCCGAAAGAAACCTTGCCGATGGGGCAGTGGATGATGTTGGTGCGGTCCAGGCGGTACTCGATCTTACCAGCCTTGGCCTCCTGCACGGCACGGGCCACGTCGGGCGTTACAGTGCCAGCCTTGGGGTTTGGCATCAGGCCCCGGGGGCCCAGCAGCTTGCCCAGGCGGCCTACCAGGCCCATCATGTCCGGCGTGGTGATGAGCACGTCAAAATCCATCCAGCCTTCGCCCTGGATCTTCTGTACCATTTCTTCCGCGCCTACATAGTCTGCGCCGGCGTTCTGGGCGGCCTCGATGTTGTCGCCCTTGCAGATGACCAATACCCGCACGTTCTTTCCGGTGCCGTGGGGCAGGACAATAGCGCCGCGGACCAGCTGGTCCGCGTGGCGGCCGTCAACGCCCAGCTTTACATGCAGCTCCACGGTCTCGTCGAACTTGGCCTTGCCCGTCTTGACACACAGGTCAAGGGCTTCGCCCGCTTCATACAGCTTCTGGCGCTCGATAAGCTTTGCGCCCTCTCTATATTTCTTACCATGTTTCATTGTCATTTCCCCCCTGCGCCTTAGTCTACTACTTCAATGCCCATGCTGCGGGCTGTGCCGGCGATCATGCTCATAGCGGCCTCGACAGAACCGGCGTTCAGGTCGGGCATTTTCTGTTCGGCAATCTTCTGCACCTGCTCGCGGGTAATTTTGGCTACTTTCTTCTTGTTGGGCTCGCCAGAGGCGGACTCAATGCCGCAGGCCTTCTTGATAAGGACGGCGGCAGGCGGGGTTTTGGTGATGAAAGTAAAGGAACGGTCGGCATAAACGGTGATTACCACGGGGATGATGAGGCCCACGTCGTTTTTGGTGCGCTCGTTGAATTCCTTGGTAAACGCCATGATGTTTACGCCGTGCTGGCCCAAAGCGGGGCCGACAGGGGGGGCCGGGGTCGCTTTGCCGGCGGGGATCTGGAGCTTGATAAAGCCCGTTACTTTCTGTGCCATTTTCTGATCTCTTCCTTTCTGGTGTGGTTCGGACGATACAGCCGTTTGCGGCGGGCCGCGGTAAATTTCAGCTGCATCTCCCACGGGGCGGCCGCGCCGCCCGTTACAGGGCTGATCTTACTAGAACGTATAATTTCCTTAATTCTTTCATTTCTGGAAAGGGCCCTCAGCCCACAGGCTCGGCCTGGTCCAGCTCCAGCTCTACAGGGGTGTCCCTGCCAAACATGGATACCGTGACGCGGATGCGGTTCTTCTCCACATCCATTTCCTCCACGGTGCCGATGAAGCCTTCCAGGGGGCCGTCCACGATATTTACGGAATCCCCTACCTTATAGCTTACCTCGAACTCCCGCTTCTCGATGCCCAGGTTCGCCACCTCGGCGTCTGTCAGGGGCACGGGCTTGGAGGAGGGGCCCACGAACCCGGTGCACCCGCGGATGTTCCGCACGGCGTACCAGGATTCGTCTGTCATAATCATCTTTACAATCACATAGCCGGGGAAGATTTTGCGCTCCACTTCCTTGCGCTTGCCCGTATCTGTGATCTCGGTTACTTTTTCGGTGGGCACGCGGATCTCCTGGATCAGCTCTTGCAGCTGGCGGTTTTCCACCGTCTTTTCCAGGTTCGAGGCTACCTTGTTCTCATAGCCGGAGTAGGTGTGTACCACGTACCATCTTGCTTCCTCTGCCATGCGTCACCTCCGGTGTGCGCCCATCAGACCTTGGCTACGTCCATTACCAGGCTTAAAAGGTTCATAAAAGCGGTATCCAGGGCAAAAACGAACAGCCCCAAGACGGCAATGGTGACCAGGACGACCCCCGTGTTCTTAAGGGCCGCCTTGGGCGTGGGCCATACGATCTTCTTTACCTCGCCCTTGCAGTCCCGGAAGAACTTTACCGTGCGCTTCCCGAACCCGACCAGCGCGTTGGGCTTGTCTGCTTTCTTTTCGGTCTTTTTCCCGTTGTCTGCCATGCTCGCCACTCCTTACCTGGTTTCCCTGTGCAGGGTGTGTTTCCGGCAGAACCTGCAATACTTGTTCATTTCCAGCCTGTCGGGGTCGTTCTTCTTGTTTTTCTTGCTCAGATAGTTCCTTTGCTTGCACTCTGTGCAGGCCAGCGTGATCTTCACTCTCATTTTTGTCGGCACCTCCCGTTTTACGGAAATAATTTTGGGGCGGCACGCGCCCCGGCCTCCCTCAAGGGCCAAGCCCTCTCCCTTGCCTGCGGGCAACACAAAGAAAGCCTCGTCCCGAGGTATTGCCAGTATACCACATGTTGTGCCCCCTGTCAACGCCTTTTTGGGCCGGGGAAGCGGCCGGCGGCCCTTTGGGCGCCCCCTGTAAAAAAACGCGGTTGACAAAACCCGGCGCAGGCTTTACAATAGAAGCCGAAAAATGAAAGTAGGGGTGCCGCCGTCCAGGCAGCTGAGAGGAGCCCAGAGCTTAAACCCTATGCCCAAAAGGGCAGGAACCTGATGCGGGTAATACCGACGTAGGGAGCATTTCATCATACGGGCCGGGGCTGTTCCTCATGATTTCCGAAAGATTCGGTATATGCTGGAAGCAGCCAGCCGGGCGTGGGAATGTTTTTCTATGTCATTTGGGGTTTTCCCCAAGTGGCATTTTTCATTTTTCACCCTATCATATTTTTATAGAAAGAAGGATGGAAACATGAACGCACGATCTTCACGCACGGCAAACCTGGTGACAGGGGGCGTCCTGGTGGCCCTGGCCACGGCCCTATCTTTTATCAAGGTCTTCGACCTGCCTTATGGGGGCAGCATCACCTTGTGCTCTATGTTGCCGGTGATGCTCTTTTCCTACCGGGCGGGCGTCAAATGGGGCCTGGGCGCAGGCTTTGTCTTCAGCGTTTTAGAGCTGCTTTTCGGCCTGGACGGTCTCAAGGGCATTTCCGGGGCCACGGTGGCGGGCTCTATTTTCCTAGACTATCTGCTGGCATTCACAGTGCTGGGCCTGGCCGGGCTGTTCCGGGGCAGGCTTCGGAACACGCCTTTGGCTTTTACCCTGGGCTGCCTGGCAGCCATGGCGCTGCGGTATGTCTGTTCCATCCTCTCCGGATGGCTTTTGTGGGCCCAGTTTATGGAGGTCAGCTATATGCGGGAGCTGGTGGCCGCGTTCTTCCCAGGGCTGGGCGGCCTTTCCGGCAACTCGCTTGCCATGGTCTATTCCACGGTTTATAATGGCACATATATGGTCCCCGAGATACTTATCACCTGCGCGGCGGCGTTCTTGCTGATGCAGTTTGCCGGCAAGCAGATCCTGGGCCCGGGGGCCCAGCCGGGGAAATAAGCGGCCGTCCCAAAACGTGTAATATGGCAAGGGCCGGGGGTTCCCCCGGCCCTTTTGCGTACTTTACCCGGCTTTTTCCAGGTCCCGGCGCAGGCGGTGGATGATGCGCTTTTCCAGCCGGGAGATGTAGGACTGGGAGATGCCCAGTTGGTCGGCCACCTCTTTTTGGGTGTGCTCTTTGGCCGATTCCAGCCCGAAACGCAGCTGCATAATCTTCTTCTCCCGGGGGGGCAGCTTGCCCACGGCGGCCAGCAGCAGCTCTTTTTCCGCTTCCTGCTCCACGCCCCGGTTCACGGCGTCGGGCTCGCTGCCCAGCAGGTCGGAAAGCAGCAGCTCGTTGCCGTCCCAGTCCACGTTCAGGGGGTCGTCGATAGACACTTCGTTGCGCAGCTGGGAGCTTTTCCGCAGGTACATCAGGATTTCGTTTTCAATGCACCGGGAGGCGTAGGTGGCCAGCTTGATGTTCTTTTCCACCCGGAAGGTGTTCACTGCCTTGATAAGCCCAATGGTGCCGATGGAGATCAGGTCTTCCACCCCGGCGCCGGGGCTTTCAAATTTTTTGGCAATGTACACCACCAGCCGCAGGTTGTGGGTGATGAGGGGCTCTCGGGCGCCGGGCACGCCGTTGCGGATGTCCTCCAGCACCTGGGCCTCCTGGGCCTTGGTCAGGGGCGGGGGCAGGGTGTCTGGGCCGTTGATGTAGTGGCAGGGGGCGGGGAAAAGCCTGCCCAGCCACGTGGCGACTATCTTCTGGATTTGCCGGATGTACCGCATGGAAAGCACCTCGTTTCAGATTTTTCAAAGATATCCCCCGGCCTTTATCCGGGCGGGAACAGGTCGGGGTTGTAAAGGGCGGCGAACTGGCCGGAGGAGAGCCGCTGCTTGTGCAGGGCCAGGTAGCAGGGCAGCTCACGGCCTGTTTTCACGTCTATGACCCGTTCTGGCCGGAAAGCGGGCAGCACCCCCGCCCCGCCCAGGCTTTCGTAGGGGACAAGCCGCAGGCCGTCCCCCGGCCCTGGGGCCGCGCCTGTTTCCAGGAAGCCCTGGGCGGCAGCCGGCGTGACGGCTGTTACAGCGTCCGCCTGGCACACCACCACGGGCAGGCCCGAGAAGGGCTCCCGCAGGGCATTGCCCGTGTCCGCCTTGGCCGTAAGCTCCACACTGGCGCCTTGGTGCTCGATCCGCAGGCGGTACAGGCGCAGTATGGCCGATTCCTGTGGGAAAAGCCGCCCGAATACCCAGAAAACCCCGTAGGCCCCGCAGGTGAAGGCCAACAACAGCGGCAGCGACAGGTCCAGATAAATGGCGCTGCCCACAACGGCCGCATGGCTGGGGACGAAGAAGCGGGTCAAAAACAGGAAGAACCCGGCCAGCAGGAAGGAGAACGCCCACAGGCACAGCCAGGCCCGCAACAGCCGCCGCCACGCTATGGGGCAAAAGGCCGCGGCTGCCGCCCCCAAGGCCGCCCCGCCGCCTGCCAGCAGGGAAAGCCAGGGGGGCAGTGGGGCCAGCCCCACAAGGGCGCACAGGGCCCCGGAAAGCCCCCCGGCCACCAGCCGCCAGGTTTTGGCCGGCAGGCGCAAAAACCGCCGGACGCACCACAGCAGGAAGAAGTCTATGTACAGGTTTACAATGACAAAAACATCCGCGTATATGGTCAAGGGCATCCCCCCAGCAGGTAAGGCGGCCGGGGCCGGGAAACCCCGCCCGGCCCAGCGGCTATACCCCTAAGTATAGGGCATGGGGGGCGGTAAACCTGTCATATCTTGGCCGGGGGCAGAAAAAAAGCCCCGGGCGGGGGGCTGGGACAAAAATGCGTATAAAATAACTAGATTATACAGGAAGGAGACGCGTTCGGCATTTTGACGGAAAAGCCGCCCTGTGTCTACAAAATATACATTGCACAGGATATGGTGGTGATAAAAAAATTCATGCGAAAAAAACGTCGTATTTGGTATGTCTGAAAAAGTCGGAAAAGAACCTTTCCCGGAATTCTCCCCCAAAACGCCTTTCCTCGACAGAATCTTTTTCCACTTTTTTTATGTTTGCTACTTGCAGGAAAACCAGACTTATGGTAAAATTTGTTCACATCAAAAAATACCGGGAGGTTCGGCATGGAAAAGCAGACAAAGATACTGATATGTTCGGATGACGGCGAATGGGGCCGTGAGCCGATGCAGAAGATCAGCCAGCATGGGGCGCAGGCCGTGTTTGTGCCACGGGACGGCCAGGCTGTGCTGGAGAAGATCAGGGAGGAAAGACCCACCGTCGTGTTGATGGACCTTTTCATGCCTGGGCTCGACGCCATCGGCGTGATACACGCAGTGTCACAAGACCCCCAAGTGGAAAGGCCCATGTACATAGTGACAGCTTCGTACAGCACGCCAATGCTCGAGCGTGAAGTCATTGGCGCCGGCGCGGCATATTTCGCCCTTTCCCCCTATGAAAAAGGCGAAATGGTAGAGCGCATCTTTTCCTTGAACGCCATGCGGGGGCGGCACTTTGACACGGAACCAGTGAACCCTGGGCTGCGGGTGCAGGTAACGGAAATTTTGCACCAGATAGGCGTGCCCGCCCATATAAAAGGGTACCATTACCTCCGGGATTCCATCATCATGGCTATCGAGGACCCGGAGATCATCAACGCGGTGACAAAACAGCTGTACCCCAGCGTAGCCAAACGCTATAGCACCACCAGCTCCCGCGTAGAGCGCGCCATCCGCCATGCCATCGAAGTGGCCTGGGACCGGGGCGACGTGGACGTGCTGAATTCCTACTTCGGCTATACGATTCACAACACCCGGGGCAAGCCTACCAACAGCGAGTTTATCGCCATGATCTCTGACAAGCTGTGCCTGCAGATGGCCAGCGCCTCCTGACTGGGAAGAGTATACCAGCAGCCTACGGTATATTTTGTCGAAACCTGGCGTTACCCCACATTTTCTTGTAAAAAAAGTGTGAATAAGCCCTATATATGGTGGATTTTTCTAAGACATAGGTTTTTTAAGACTACAGGTTTTCCTGCGTCCCAGCTCCCCCCTATGGGCTGGGGCGCAGGATTTTCTGCTGTACACAGGCCCTGTTCCTATGGTATACTAGGCCGTAGATACAGGGCGGCCCGCGGCTTGGGCCCAGGGGGCGCCTTTCAAAACAAAGGAGCGTGTGACCATGAGGATGTACGACGTCATTCATAAGAAGCGGCAGGGCGGCCGGCTAAGCCCAGAGGAGGTGCGCTTCTTTGTCCAGGGCTTTACCGCGGGGGAGATACCCGACTACCAGGCGTCCGCCTTGATGATGGCCATCTATTTCCAGGGCATGGACCGGCAGGAGACCGCCTGCCTGACCATGGAAATGGCCCAGTCGGGGGATATGGCGGATCTTTCCCCCATCCCCGGCGTGAAGGTGGACAAGCACTCCACCGGCGGGGTGGGGGACAAGACCTCGCTGGTCATCGGGCCTATCGCCGCGGCCTGCGGGGCAAAGGTGGCCAAAATGAGCGGCCGGGGCCTGGGCCATACTGGGGGCACGGTAGACAAGCTGGAAAGCATCCCCGGCCTGCGGACAGCCCTGCCCCGGGACCGTTTCTTCTCCATCGTCAAGGAAACCGGCCTTGCCATTATCGGCCAGTCCGGCAACCTGTGCCCGGCGGACAAAAAGCTGTACGCCTTGCGGGACGTGACCGCCACCGTAGAGAGCCTGCCCCTTATTGCCTCCAGCATCATGTCCAAGAAGATCGCCGCCGGGGCGGACGCTATTTTGCTGGACGTAAAGGTGGGGTCGGGGGCCTTTATGAAAACCCGGGAGGATTCCCTGGCGCTGGCACGGGAAATGGTGCGCATCGGCCAAAGCGTGGGCCGCCGTACGGTGGCGCTCATCACCGACATGGATATGCCCCTGGGGCGGTGCATCGGCAATACCCTAGAGGTGGCCGAGGCCTGCCAGGTGCTGCGGGGCCGGGGCGAGGCCCGCCTGGCGGGGCTGTGCCTAGAGCTGGCCGCCAATATGGCATATCTGGCAGGGCAGGCCCCAGACATGGGCGCGGCCCGGGAGAAAGCGCGGGCCGCCGTGGACAGCGGGGAAGCCTTTGCCCGGCTGCGCGCCATGGTGCAGGCCCAGGGCGGCGACCCCGCTGTGCTGGACCAGTGGGAAAGCCCCCGGCTATCCCCCCTTGTGCGGGAAGTGCCGATGCCGGAGACAGGCTATATCACGGGCCTGGACGCGGAAGCCTGCGGCCTGGCGGCAGTGGAACTGGGCGCGGGGCGGGAAACCAAGGACAGCCCCATTGACTATGGGGCGGGCATCGTGCTGCTGCGCAACAAGGGGGACTTTGCCCAGGCGGGGGAAGCCATAGCCCGCCTGTATGCGGAAAGCAAAGAAAGGCTGGACCGTGGCGAAAAGCGGCTTCTGTCCGCCCTGCAGGTAGGGGCGCGGCCGCCCCAGCTGCAGCCGTTGGTGCTGGACCGGGTAGAGGGTATGTAGGGAAAATAAAAAAACTAGCCCCTTGGCGCCTGGGAAAACCAAGGCCAAGGGGCAAGCACCCCAGAGCCCCCCAGGCGTAAGAGCGGCGTTTTCCGAAGCCTGTGGGGCTCCGGCCCTGTCGGGCATAGCCATTCTTTATCCGGAGAGACACGCAAACGCTGCCGGGCTGCTTGTTAGTATTGTGGGCAGGGCCTGGCGGGATTATGCGGGGCCTCAAAAATTTTTTGCAACAAAAGGGCCTGGGGCTCCCCCAGGCCCTTTCCGTGTGCCTATACCGTATAGGCCACCAGCAGGGTAAGGCCGCACACAGCCAGGTTCAAAAGCCCAATCCCTAGGCAGACATAGGGGGCGGGCCGCCTTTCACCAGCCGTTTTGCTTTTTTCCTTTTGCCGGGCCTTTTCCTCGCCCATAGCCAGGTCTGGGTTGGCGGCGGCCTGCGCCACATTGGCCCGGGGGTGCCCAAAAGCGTTTACATATTTGGAAGAGGGCCCGCCCCGCACAATCATCAGCAGGCCAGACAGGGTGAAGACCATCCCCAGGAAGAAGCTGCTGTCCTGCAGGCCCAGGCCGATAACATGGGCCACATCCCCCAGCAGCCAGAATACCAGCAGCAGGCCCGCTCCGCCCGCCGCGCCTATACCCATCCATTGCAGACATTTTTTCACAAAAAATAACCCCTTTCTAGGGCGTGTGCCAATCTTATGTAAACACGCCCTAATGCAAAAAAACCACAAAATATCTAAGGGAAGTATAGCCGATACGGTAGGGTTTGTCAAGGGAAACGCCCATTACGAAGGGGGTTGCAAGGGCGGCCCAGGGCAAGGCGTCCTCCTACACAGCCTGTGGCCCCAAAACGTATCCGCCCAGTTTGCCGGGCTTTGGTTTAACGGCTCTGAAAGGGCGCCCCTCACAGCTGCAACGGCTCTGCGCCCAGGTGCAACTCGCCGGTGGGGGAGAAGCCCATCCCCGTATAAAAGGCCTGGGCCCCCAGGTTGTCGTCACCGGTAAGCAGGGACAACTCTTTCGCGCCCAGTTCTTGGCACAGGCGGAACACACACCCCATCAGCCCGCGGCCTACCCCTTGCCGGCGGCAATCCCCCTCCACATAGAACTCGGTGACCTCTACCGAAGGCCTGGCATAGCAGAAGGAACGTTTCACCTGGCAGCAGCAGAAGCCTGCCAGCCGCCCGCCGTTCCCTTCCCCCGCCTGCGCTACGAACACCCGTTCGCTTCCGGGGGAAGCCAAGCTTTCCGCAACCTGGCTGGGCGTCCTGTCAGAGGGGCCGTTGAAAGCGCCGTTCAGCCGCACCAGCCCGGCGGCGTCCCCGGGGCTGGCCGGGCGGAAGCAGAATTCCATAGACAGCAGCTCCTTTCCATGTTTTTCTGTATGTAGGATACGCTATCCGGGGCTGGATGTCAAGTTCTGGGGCCTGCGGGCGGGCGGCGACAAAAAAAGCTTGCAATTAGAGGCAAAGTCTTGTAAGATATAAAAAGATAGGGAGGTGCTTCTCATGCCAGAGGATTTTTCCAACAACACGATCACATTTTCTATGGGGGAGCTGCGCGAGGCCGACATGAAGCGCATTTTGCTCACCGTGTACGACGCCTTGAAAGAAAAGGGATATAACCCGATCAACCAGATCGTGGGATACCTGCTGTCTGAGGACCCCACCTACATCACCACGCACAACAACGCCCGCAGCCTGGTACGCCGTATAGACCGGGACGAGCTTCTCAAGTCCATGGTGCGCTCTTATCTGGGGGAGTAGGCTGGGCGGTTTTGCAAAGTCAATCATAAAGAGAAAGCGGTGGTATATTGAGCGAGCAGAAGAAAGGCGCGGGTTTCCCCACCTATAAGGGCAAACCCCTTGTACGCTGCGGGGACACGATCTATTATGGCAGCATGCGCGACAAATACGTTATCAAAATGGATATAAAGTCCAAGAAGGACGTGGGCGGCCTGCAGGTGGCGGACAAAGTGGCGGTACATCTGATGTATACAGACCCGGAGATCCGTACCCGGAAGCAGATCGTCAAATCCAGTGAAAAAGACGGCCTGTACCTGGCGTTGGACATTGCCGACGCTTGGCTGACCCGCGCCCTGGCCCCGTAAGGGAAAGGCGGCGCCCAGGGAAGGGGTATGGGGTTGCAGGATCTGCCGGGCAGGGATGCCCGGTTTTTCTTCCCCTGTTTCTAGAACAAAATTTCGAAAAAAGGCTTGCATTTACAGAACGTTTGTTTTATAATATGTGCGGTACATCCGCTTGCGGCTGCCTAAAGGGCATGCCCGCGGGCATAAGGCGGGCCTTTGCCCCCTTCAAACCGTGATGTAGGGAAAAAGGTAGCAAAATGGAAAACGGTATCCTCCATGTAGACATGAACAACTTCTACGCCTCGGTGGAGACGCTTTTCGCCCCGGAATACCGGGACGTGCCCATGGCGGTGGCCGGGGATGAGAAGAGCCGCCACGGCATCATCCTGGCAAAGAACATGCTGGCCAAGGAGAAAGGGGTAAAGACCGCCGAGCCTATCTGGCAGGCCAAGCGCAAGTGCCCCGGGCTGCAGATCCTGCCTCCCCACCACGACCGCTACCGGCACTATTCGGCCCTGGCAAAGGGGATATACTGCCAGTATACCGACCGGGTAGAAGCTTTCAGCCTGGACGAGTGTTGGCTGGATGTGCGTGGCAGCGGGCAGCTTTTCGGCACGGGGGAGGAGATTGCCCAGGCCATACGCAGGCGGGTAAAGGATGAGCTGGGCCTTACGGTGTCCATCGGGGTGTCCTTCAACAAGGTCTTTGCTAAGCTGGGCAGCGACTATAAAAAGCCGGACGCGGTAACGGTGTTCGGCCGGGAGGCCATGGAGGCCGTCATCTGGCAAATGCCCTGCAGCGACCTGCTGTTCGTAGGCCCCCGTACGGAAAAGGTGCTGGGGAAGTTCGGCCTGCACACCATCGGGGATATCGCCCGCACGGCGCTGCCCTCTATGCGCCAGATGCTGGGCAAGCTGGGGGAGACCTTATGGCTGTACGCCAACGGCCTGGACGACACGCCGGTGGCAGCCGTAGGGGAGGGGCAGGAGATAAAGTCCATCGGCAACAGCGCCACCCTGCCCCGGGACGTGACTTCCGAGCAGGAGGTGCGCCTGGCCCTGTTGGACCTGGCAGAGGCCGTAGCCGCCAGGCTGCGGAAGCACGGCATGAAGGCCGGGGAGGTGCAGCTGACAGTGCGCAGCGCCGATTTCCAAGAGTACCAGAGGCAATGCAGGCTGCTTTCCCCCGTGTGCGATTCCCAGTCCCTATATAAGGCGGCGCTGGGGCTGTACCGCCGGGAGAACAGGCGCTGGGCAGTACGGCTGCTGGGCGTCCGGGTGGGAAGGCTGTCCCGGGCGGAAGAGGCCCAGCTGGACTTCTTCCGGGCCCAAGAGGGCCTGGACCGCCAAGAGAAGCTGGAATCCGCCGTGGACCAGGTGCGCCTGCGCTTTGGCAAGGGGAGCGTTTCCCGGGCGGCCGCCCTGGAGGCGCCCCGGGCCCGGGAGGGCCGGTCCAATTGAAAGCCGGAAGGGTAAGCTGCCAAAGCGGCAAGGCCCCAACAAAAGGGAGGCATGGCCATGGACCTGTTTGAAAAGCTGGAGATCCTGACGGACGCGGCGAAATACGACGTGGCCTGTACCTCCAGCGGGGTAGACCGCCCCGGGGCGCCCGGGGCTTTGGGCAGCGCCGTAAAAGCGGGCATCTGCCACAGCTTTGCCGCCGACGGGCGCTGCATCTCCCTTTTAAAGGTGCTGATGAGCAATGACTGCGCCTATGACTGTACCTACTGTGTCAACCGGCGGTCCCAAGAGTGCAGGCGCACCAGCTTCACCCCAGAGGAGCTGTGCACCCTGACCATGCAGTTCTACCGGCGCAACTACATCGAGGGCCTGTTCCTCAGCTCTGCTGTGGTGCGCAACCCAGACTATACCTGCGAGCTGATGCTGCAGGCCCTGCGGATGCTGCGGGAGCGGGAGCGTTTTTGGGGCTATGTCCACGTAAAGGCCATCCCCGGGGCCAGCCCCCGGCTGACCCAGCAGCTGGGCATGCTGGCCGACCGCATGAGCGTGAACATCGAACTGCCCTCTCAAAAAAGCCTTTCCCTGTTGGCGCCCCAGAAAAGCAAGGAGAAAATTCTGACCCCCATGCGCCAGATACGGGACGGCATCGCGGAGAACGCCAAGGATATCGTGAAGTATAAGGCCGCGCCCCGGTTTGTGCCGGCGGGGCAGTCCACCCAGATGATCATTGGGGCCACGCCAGAGCCGGACCGGCAGGTCCTGATGCTGGCAGAGGGCCTTTATAAAAAATTCAGCCTGAAGCGCGTGTTCTTTTCGGCGTATATGCCAGTGGTCAGCGACCGGGCCCTGCCCGCCCGGGACACACCCCCGCCCCTTCTGCGGGAGCACCGGCTGTACCAGGCGGATTGGCTGCTGCGTTTTTACGGCTTCCAGGCCGGGGAGATATTGGACGACGCCCACCCGGATTTCGACCCGCTGCTGGACCCCAAGTGCAGCTGGGCCGTGCGCCACATGGAGCATTTCCCAGTAGAGGTGAACCGGGCCCCCTATGAGATGCTGCTGCGGGTGCCGGGCATCGGGGTAAAAAGCGCCCGGCGCATCCGCAGCGCCCGGCGGCAGGCCACGCTGGATTTCGACGGCCTGAAAAAGCTAGGGGTGGTGCTGAAGCGCGCCCGGTACTTTATCACCTGCAAGGGGAAAAGCATTTCCCCCCTGCCTATGGACGACCCGGCGGTGATAGCCGGGGCTATCCGCGAGAGGGGGTTTGCCCAGATGGGGAAGGGCGGCCAAAGCTGGCAGGGCCGCGAGCTGCCAGCTTTGGAGCAGCTTTCCCTGTTCGCCCCCAGCCGGGAGGACGGGGTGAAGCGGCTGACAGGGCAGATATGAAACTATAGAAGGAGGCGGAGGCCATGGCGGCCGGCCCTGCATATATATACCGGTATGATGGCAGCTACCCCGGGTTCCTTTGCTGTGTGGCAGAGTGCTTCCGGGACAAGCGCCTGCCCCAGGGCGTCCAGCTTTTAGACGAGCCCCAGGCCACCCTGTTCCCCATAAAAGAGGTGGAGACCCGCCCGGGCCTGGCCCAGCGGGTAGAGCGGTCCCTGCCAGAGCGGATTTCGCCCTTGGCACACAGCATGGTACGCCGGGGATTCCTCACCTGCATGGAGGAGAAAGAGCTGCGGCTTCTGCGCTTTATCTTGTTGGGCTATAAGCACGGGGCCAAGGTGACCAACATGAGCACCCACGACGACGTACATGCTTTAGACGCGGCCCTGCTGTATCTGAAAAACGAGGCCCATTACCATGTAGAGTTTTTGCGCTTTGCAGAGTGCGGCGGATTCCTGGCGTCCACCATCACCCCGAACAACCTGGTGCTGCCCTTGATCGCGCCCCATTTCTGCGAACGGTTGAACACAGAGGATTTCGTCATCTACGAAAAGACCCACCAGATGGGCTTTGTCCATCAGGCGGGGGGGCGCCGGGAATTTTTCCAGGCCCAGGGGTGGGACCCCCCTAAGCCTACCGAGGCGGAAGAGCGGTTTCGGGCCCTGTGGAAGAAGTTTTATGACACGGTGGCCGTAGAGGGGCGCGTCAACCCCAAGCTGCGCCGGGGCAACATGCCCATGCGCTATTGGGTGAACATGACAGAGTTCCAGGGCAGGCTGTGAACACAAAAAAGCGGGCGGGGCACAGCGTGTCCCGCCCGCTTTCGCAGGCTTATTGCAGCACCAGCACCAAGGCCGTCACGTCGTCTTCGTGGCCGTCGCTGCGCAGGCGTTTCGCCTCTTCCGTAATGCGCTGGGCCAGCAGGTTGGGGTTTTCCTCCTCGTCCCAGTTCAGCACCAGGTCTGTCAGCCATTCTTGGCCGGCGGCCGCCACCCCGTCGGAAAGCATCACCACCAGGTCCCCGGTGGAAAGCTCCCGGGTGCAGGCGGCGAACTCCACCTGTGGCATGATGCCTACCGGCACGCTGGAGGCCTCGATTACCTCGGCCCGGCGGCCCCTGCGCAAAATGGTGCAGGCCGCCCCGGCCTTGCGCAGCTCGGTCTTGCCGGTAAACAGGTCGATGCAGGCGATATCCATGGTAGCCAAAGACTCGTCCCCGCTTTTGGCGATGAGGGCCGCGTTCACCGTCTGCAGCATGGTGTCAAAGCCGATGCCCGCTTTCAACAGGCTTTCCGCCATGGCCGAGGTCATGGCGCCGTCCACGGCGGCCCGCCCCCCGGTGCCCATGCCGTCGCTCAGCACGGCAATCAACCGGCCGCAGCCGTCATAGAACACGTTGGCGCTGTCCCCGCAGAAGGCCCCGCCCCCCGCGCAGGACTGGGAGAATCCCCGGCCCACCTGCAATAAAGGCCGTTGGCACATCTGCAGGCGGCACCGGTCCCCGGCCGGGCTGACGCAGGGGGGGGCGAACACCCGCCCGCAGGCGGCGGAGATCTCCCGGGTAAAGGCCGCCCGGTTCAGGCGTTTCTGCCTGTCCCGCTGCAACTCCGCCTCTATGGTCATCCGGCCAAACTTGTCCACCCGGCAGCACACCTCAAAGGGCGCGGCGCCGCTGTCCCGCAAGATGCCCGCCACCCGCTGGGCGGCCTCCTCGTCAAAATGCTGGTACATAGAGAACTCCCCGGCCATCTCGTCCAGCAGCCCGGCGGTGGTCTGGAAATGCCCCTCCACCACCTCCCGCACCTGGGCCGCCCGCAGCTGGGCCGCTTCCCGCAGGAGGTACCGGGCGTAGTTTTTGTTGACTTCATCCCGCATCTCCCCGGCCCTGCCGCACCGGTCTGCAAATTCCTTTGTAAAGTCCGCCGTCTCCACGCGCTCCTTCTCCTTCAGGGGCCGGGAGAGCTGGGCAAAGTTTTCCAGGGTCTGGTCTTTGTGCTTGCGCCAGCACACCGCCGAAAGGCCGCACCCGGCGCACACCGTTTCCACCGATTTGTCATATACCCCCTGCAGGCTGGGGGCGCACACGGCCGCCAGTTTTTTGGAGATCTCGTCTACCGAGGCGGACACCCCCGACAATGCCTGTGAGGCGTGGCGCAGCCGTATGACGATGTTGGTGCGCAGGGCCCCGCCGCTTAGGGAATCCTGGCGCAGGCCGAAAAGCTCGCCGATGCGCCGGCTTTTGGGGATGCACATATACAGCACCGTGGCCACGCCGGCCTCTATGGCCCCGGTAACCAGCAGCCCGCTGCCCGACCCCACCTGCAGGGAAGCCACCCCATGGGATAGGATGAACGCCGCCGCGCAGGCAGTCTTACCCATAGAGGCAAATACGCCGGCCATCAGGCCGCCCAGGCCGTAGGCCCCAGAAAGGTAAGACAGCCCCGCCGTGGAAAGGCCCTGCAGGGCCCCCGCCGTCACCCCAGACACGGCCCCGCCGCTGACGCCCCCGCTGCGGGCGCAGTACAGTACCAGTAAAATCAAAAAGATGCGCCCAATGGATACCCCGGCCAGGCTGACCCCGGAAAAAGCCAGCGCCAGCACCCCGGCCCCCACTGTCAGGGAGGCTACGTCGGCCGGCTCTAAGGGGCCGCCGCGCAGCCCGCCCTGGCTTTCCCCGTCCCCGGCCAGGCCCATCAACAGGTTCGAACACCGCGTGAGGAAATAGGCGCAGCCGCTGCCCAGAAAGGACTCTGCCACATACAGCGCCGCCGAATACGTTACAGACCCATGGAGGAACACCATGGTTATGCCGGTCAGCAGCAAGGGCAGCAAAGTGGCCGTAGGGGCGAACAGGGGGTGGCTGTTCACCATGGACAGTTCGGACAGGGACCACCGGATGGCCGCCACCGCCAACAGGGCCCCGCAGTACCGTACGGGCACATAGGCCGGGGAGGGGATCAGGTATCCCAAAAACGCCCCCAGGGCCCCGGCCCACATCCCGCCCCGGGGGACGCTGGCCGCCACCGCCACCCCAAACGGCGCGTACTTCCCAAATACCAGCCCCCGTGAGCAAGCCAGCCCCAGCAAAAAGCTGGCCCCTTGCACCAGCGCCTTCCGCGCCGCCGCCGTGTGCAGCATCTCGTCCAGCCTGTCCATAAACTGCTGCATTTTTGTTCCTTCCACCAATAACACCGCCTATCGTTCAGATTTTTTTGCCGCCGCGTGAGGGCTGGAAGCAGGCCTCCCCGCCTTATGCAGTTTGCTTTCAAATTATACCGGAAACCAGGCGGGGGTTTTGTCACATCGGGGATGGGCGAATTTGTCGCTGTTTCCCGGATAGGCCCTGAAAACCCCCTATGGGGGCGCGGGGAGGGCGGTGCTGGCGAAAAGAGATTATGTGAAGCAAATTATGGAAAGCGGTCGGCTGGGGCAAAAAAAGTTGACATTTCCGCGGGGAAAGCATATAATAGTCGGTAAATGGAAACCGTTGACCGGGAGGAGTAGCCGGGCAGCCTTTTGACAGAGAGCCGCGCAGGGTGGGAAGCGGCAGGAGGCGCCCGGCGAATGGCCCTGGGAGGGCCGGCAGGAAATGGCCGGACGCAGCCTGCGTTACAGGCGAGAGGGGGCGGGCCCAGGCCTGCCAATTTGGGTGGTACCGCAGGCAAGGCCTGTCCCATACGTGGGGCGGGCTTTTTTTGTTTTTATGGCCCGAAAGCCCCCGCCCTATACCTCGATCCATAAGGGGTGCCGGCTGGCGGCTTGTTTGCCGCTGGCAGACGTTCGCCCCCTCGGGCCTTCCCGTTTGCAAAGGAATGGAACCAGTGTGAATAGAAAAGGAGAAACCACATGGAGTATCAATTTTCTGACCGCGTGAAAAGCCTGAAGCCCTCCGCCATCCGGGAGATATTGAAGAATTCCTCCGCCCCCGGGCTCATCCCCCTTTCGGCGGGCAACCCCGCCCCCGACGCCTTCCCGTATGAAGCCATCCGCAAGGTATCGGCCAGCTTGCTGGAGGACACGCCCATCGAGGCCCTGCAGTACGGCGTGACCGAAGGCTACGCCCCCTTGCGGGAGCACCTGTTGTCCTATATGAAGCGGAAGCATAACGTGGGCAAGGAGGATGACGGCATCCTCATTACCAGCGGGGCCCAGCAGGTGATGGACCTGCTGACCAAGACGCTGTTAAACGAGGGGGACACGGTGCTGTGCGAGTCCCCCAGCTTCATCGGCTCTTTGAACACCTTCCGCTCTTACCGGGCCAGGCTGGTGGGCATCCCCATGGAGGAGGACGGGATTGACACGGCCGCCCTGGAAAAGGCGTTGGCATCGGAACCAAATATCAAGTATTTATATACCATCCCCAATTTCCAGAACCCCTCCGGCGTTACCATGAGCCTGGAAAAGCGCAAAAAGGTCTACGAGCTGTGCCGGGACCATGGGGTGCTGATCCTGGAGGACAACCCCTATGGCGACCTGCGTTTTGCCGGGGAGGACCTGCCCTCCATCAAGTCCTTTGACGCCGAGGGCGTGGTGATGTACGCCGGGTCCTTCTCCAAAGTGGTGTCCCCGGGCATGCGGGTAGGGTATGCCATCGGGCCCCAGGAGGTGATCCAGAAGATGGTGGTGTGCAAGCAGGGGGAGGACGTGCACTCCAACATGTGGGCGCAGATTGTGTGCCACCGGTTCATGACCCAGTTCGACTATGAAGCCCACCTGGCTGGCCTGCGGGGGATCTACCGCAGGAAAAGCGGCGTGCTGCTTGCCGCGATGGAAGAGCATTTCAAGCCCCTTGTCACCTGGAACAAGTTCGAGGGGGGGCTGTTCGCCTGGTGTACCCTGCCAGGGGACGTGGATATGCTGGGGTTTGTCAAGAAAGCCATGGAGCGGAAGGCCTGCGTAGTGCCGGGCACCGCTTTCTTGACGGATGAAGCCGGGCCCTGCCGCTCCTTCCGTATCAATTTCTCTACCCCCACGGACGAGCAGCTGCAAGAGGGCGTGAAGATTTTAGGCCAGGTGGCAAGGGAGATAGCCGCAAAATAACTTTCCCCTATTGGTTGGCCAAAATTAATTTTAGGGTCAACCCCTTTTTCAAAAGGGGTTGCAGAGCGCGAGACAGCGTCTCGCGGCCTTAATTTGCCTGAGAAAAAAAGCCGGGAGGGTAGCCCCCAGCGTCCCGCCGGGAATACGCAAACGCCGCGCGTTAGCGTTCGCGGGGCGCAGGGGACCCCATAGCTGGGTCCCCTGCGGGAAGTCACATTGTTACCGAGAGGAGAAACCACCATGGAAAATAACGAAAAGAAACGCATCTTAAGCATGTACCAGTGCACGGGCACCTTCACCCTGGGCAACTACCTGGGGGCCCTGCGCAACCACATCCGCTTCCAGGACGAGGGGTACCAATGCGTGTACGCCCTGGCGGACCTGCACGCCATCACCGTGCGGCAAGAGCCCGCCAACCTGCGCAAGTATACCCTGGAGGCCTACGCCTTTTTGCTGGCCATGGGCCTGGACCTGGACAAAACCATTTTCTTCATCCAAAGCCATGTGCCCGAGCACTCCCAGCTGGCCTGGGTGTTGAACTGCTATACCCAGTTCGGAGAGCTTTCCCGCATGACCCAGTTCAAAGATAAATCTGCTAAGCATGCGGACAACATCAACGCCGGGCTGTTTACCTACCCCTGCCTGATGGCCGCCGATATCCTTTTGTACCAGGCGGACTATGTGCCGGTAGGCGCAGACCAGAAGCAGCATGTGGAAATTGCCCGGGACATCGCCGAACGGTTCAACGGGCTGTACAGCCCCACCTTCACCGTGCCAGAGCCCATCATCCCCCAGCATGGGGCCCGGGTCATGTCCCTGCAAAACCCCTTGAGTAAGATGAGCAAATCGGACGAGAACCAGAACGGCAATATTTCGGTTTTGGACGACCCGGATACCATTATGCGCAAGTTCAAGCGGGCCGTGACGGACAGCGAATCCTGCGTGCGGTACGCGGAAGAAAAGCCCGGGGTGAAGAACCTGATGGAGATCTATTCCTGCATCACCGGCAAGGCCATGGACGAGATCGAGAAGGAGTTCGAGGGCAAAGGCTATGGGGACTTCAAGCCCGCCGTGGCCGAGGCCGTCATCGGGGAACTGCGGCCCATCCAAGAGCGTTTCCGTGAGCTTCTGGCAGATAAAGGGTATTTGCGGGGGTGCTGCCGGGAGAACGCCGAAAAGGCCCACGCCATTGCCCAGCGCACCCTTTCCAAGGTGATGAAAAAGGTGGGGTACCTGCCTTTATAAAATTTGCCGGTAGGGCCGGGGAATGGGAAATCTGCAAAATTTTGCAAAAACCGCGCCCAGGGGTATTGAATATGCCGTCCCTGGGGATTATAATAAGGACAATAAAGCGGTGGTGCGCCTGTATTGCCGCGGGAAAGGATGAAAAAAGTATGGCTTCTGTTACGAAAGACACCATCATTGGGGATATCTTAGATATGGATGAAAGCACCGCGCCCTTTTTCCTGGAAATGGGGATGCATTGCCTGGGCTGCCCCTCTGCCCGGGGCGAGACTTTAGAGCAGGCCTGTGCGGTCCATGGCGTAAGCGCCGACGGGCTGGTGGAGAAAATCAACCAGCACCTGGCGGGCAAATAAGCGTAACGCCATAGTCAAGACAACTTCCTTGTCTGCCGCGCGGCGCATATGCCGGGCGGCAGGCTGTTTTTTTGCCGGTTTTGAGGATCCACGCTTTTCTTTATGAAAGGAGCCGCCCCCATGGCAAGACCCTTGTTCCAGCTGGGCCCGCGCCTGTCCCTGTGCGCGTGCCTTACGCGCCCCGGCGTGCCGGTGGCGGATATCGGCACAGACCACGGATACCTGCCTGTCTGGCTTTTACGGGCCGGGCGCTGCCCCCGGGCTTTAGCGGCGGATATCAACCCCGGGCCGCTGCGGTCGGCCATGGAAAACGGCAGGAAATATGGGGTAAAGGATTCCCTTCGCTTTTTGCAAAGCGACGGCTTGCAGGGCCTGTCCCCAGAAGACGCGGACGATATTGTCATAGCGGGCATGGGGGGGCAGCTGACCCTGCGCATAGTGGAAGAGGCCCTTTGGCTGCGGGATGCCCGGAAGCGCCTGGTGCTCCAGCCCATGAGCTGCGCCCCCCAGCTGCGCCAGGGCCTGTACGCTTTGGGCTTTGACATCCTGGAAGAACGCGCCTGCCTGGACGGCGGCAAGGTGTATTCCGCCTTTTCCGCTGTTTTTGCCGGCGCCCTGCCGCCCATGCCGCCCCTGTACCCTTACATGGGCAGGCTGGCCCCGGGCGGGCCCGCTGTGCGGGAATACGCCGTCAAGGTTGTGCGGGGGCTGCTAAAGCAGCTGCAGGGCGCGGAGCACGTAGGCGACCGCCCTGCGGCGGACGCCCTGCGGGGCGTCATTGAGGGGATAGCGGAAACGTACGGGGGCGCCCTGTAAGGGGGCTTTGATGGGCCTGGCTCAAAAAGGGCGTATCCTTTTCGGCTAGGCGCGGGAAGCGGAAAGGGGCCGTCCGCTTGTGAAAGGGAACCGGCGGGGGAACCGGGCTATCCCAAAAACAGGGAAGCCCTGACAGGCGGGGCATTCAAAAAATCATTTTACATGCACAGGAGAAGCTTTATGGTACGCATTTGCGACATATACGACGTGATAGACGGCGCCGCGCCCTTTGCCAGCGCCCTCAGCTTTGACAACAGCGGCCTGCTGGTGGGGGACAAGGCCGCGGAGGTCACCCGGGCGCTTATCGCCCTGGATATCACCCCCCAGGTGGTGGAAGAGGCCGCGTCCATCAACGCGAACCTGATCATCAGCCACCACCCGGTCATCTTCGCCCCCTTGCGTTCCCTGGGCAGCCAGGACGTGCCGTATCAGCTGGCCCGCCGGGGCATTGCGGCCTTATGTTGCCACACCAACCTGGATATCTCCCCTGTATGCGGGGTAAACGTGGCGCTGGGCAGCAAATTGGCGCTGAAGGGCTTACGCCAGGAGGACGTGTTCGGGGAAGAGTGCATTTTGTTTTCCGGGGAATTAGACGTGGAAACAGAGCCCGGCGCCTTTGCGGCGCTGGTGCGGGAACGCCTGGGCGCGGGGCCCGTGCGGTTCATCCCGGGGCGCGGGCCTGTAAAGCGCGTGTTCCTGTGCGCAGGCGCCGGGGGCGGTTTTGCGGGATTTGCCCGTTGCCGGGGGGCGGATGCGTACCTGACCGGGGAGATGAAGCACCACGAGGCCCTGGAGGCCGCCGCGACGGGCCTTACCTGCGTGGTGGCGGGCCATTATGAGACCGAGCGGCCTTTTGCGGAATTTTTAGCGGCTTATTTAAAGAAAAGGCTGCCTGGCGCGGCGTTCCTGGTGTCCAAAAGCCAGGAAAACCCCTTCAAAGCATGCTGAGACCTGGAAGCTGCAGGCCGGGGCCTTTTGGGGTAACAGGCGGGCATTGGCCGCGCAAATGGCCAAATGGAATACACATATGGGGAGGTAGGGGCCAATGGCACTGGACGGCGCGTTTCTGCGTCACATAAAAAAAGAACTGGAAGGGAAGCTTGTGGGGGCCCGGGCGGACAAGATCCACCAGCCTAACCGGGAAGAACTGGTGATGGCTTTCCGCAGCCGGGAGTCCGCTTGCCGGGTGCTGTTTTCCGCCCGGGCCAACAGCGCCCGGGTACACCTGACCCAAATCCCCCTGGAAAACCCCAAGCAGCCCCCCATGCTGTGCATGCTGCTGCGGAAAAAACTGCAGGGGGCCCGGCTTGCGGCTATCCGCCAGCCGGGGCTGGAGCGGCTGCTCCACTTCGACTTTGACGCGGTCAACGAGCTGGGCGACCGCGTGACCCTGACCTTGACCATGGAGATCATGGGGAAATACAGCAACATCATCCTCAGCGACGAAAACGGCAAGATCGTCGACGCCTTGAAGCGGGTGGACGCCGGTATGTCCTCCCAGCGGCTGGTATTGCCCGGGCTTTCTTACCGCCTGCCCCCGCCCCAGGACAAGCTGTGCCTACTGTCCGCCACAGTCCAGGAAGCCCTGGCCCGGATACGGGCCCTGCCCCGGGACATGGAGCTTTCCAAGGCGCTGCTGGCGGCGCTGCAAGGCGTGTCGCCCATTGTGTGCCGGGAGGTGGCCCACCAGGTGGGCCGGGGCCGGGAGCTGACTGCCAAGGCCCTGGATGAGGAACAGTCCTTCCGGCTGGGGTTCTTCCTCCAGCAGCTGAAGGATACGGCGGAAGGGATATCGGGCAAGCCTTATATGGCCCAAGACCGGAAGGGCAAACCCCTTGATTTTTCCTTTTTGGACATCCACCAGTACGGCTCCTCCGCCGTGGTGCGGACAGCCGATACGTTCTCGGAACTATT
Organism: Oscillospiraceae bacterium; assembly: GCA_910574995.1. GTDB lineage: Bacteria > Bacillota > Clostridia > Oscillospirales > Acutalibacteraceae > Acutalibacter. The sequence goes on along the minus strand of CAJTCS010000004.1, from coordinate 61,142 downwards.
GGACGGGTTTTATAGGGAGAAAGACCAGCAGGAGCGCATGCGTGTGAAAGAACAGGACCTGCTGCGGCTGCTCGGGAACCACGCAGAGCGGCTTTCCCGGAAGATTGGGGCCCAACAGGGGGAATTGGAGCAGTGCGCCCAACGGGATGCCCTGCGGGTGGCCGGGGACTTGATCTCCGCCAACCTGTACAGCCTGCCCAAAGGGGCCCGGGCGGTAGACCTGCCCGATTATTACCAGGAAGGCCAGCCCTTGGTGCACATCAAGCTGGACCCGGCCTTAACGCCTTCGCAAAACGCCCAGAAATACTATAAGGAATACCGCAAGGCCAAGACCGCCGAGGAAAAGCTGCAAGAGCAGATCGCTTTGGCGGGGAAGGAGCTGGAGTACCTGGATTCGGTGCTGGACGCCCTGGCCCGGGCCACCACCGAACAGGAGCTGGCCGAGATACGGGCCGAGCTTGCCGAGCAGGGCTATCTGCGGGCCCAGCGCGGCAAAAAGCCCCGGAAAGAGGCCCTAAGCCAGCCCTTGCGCTTTGAGACCTCCGGCGGCTTTACCGTATGGGTGGGCCGCAACAACCGGCAGAACGACCAGCTGACCCTGCGTACGGCCCGCAACAACGACTGGTGGTTCCATGTGAAGAACAGCCCGGGCTCACACACGGTGCTGGCCACAGAAGGCCGGGCCCCTGGGGAGGCCGACATGGAAGAGGCGGCTGTGCTGGCGGCCCGCCACAGCCGGGCCAGCGGGGCGGGCCAGGTGCCGGTGGACTATACCCAGATACGCCATGTAAGCAAGCCCCAGGGCGCGCGGCCGGGCATGGTGGTTTATGTGGACTATAAGACCATTTTCGTAGACCCCCATAAGGGGGAGGCCCCGGACCAGGGGCCCTGACAGGAGTGGGGGATGTGGGGCTAGCCTGGCCAGGGCGTCCCCAGGACACAGGAGAGGAGAGGGCAAATGGTATCCAAAACGGTCATCTGGAACAGTGAAGGGAACCTGCATATGCGTCCGGCCGGGCTTTTTTCCGAGCAGATGGGGCGCTATGAAAGCTCGGTGCGCCTGCGGTATGGGGAGGTGCGCGCGGACGGCAAAAGCATGATGAACCTGCTGGCCGCGGGCATCCCCTCCCGGGCCCAGGTGGAGGTAGAATGCAGCGGGCCAGACGAAGAGGCGGCCCTGGCCTGCGCCGCCCGGCTTTTAGAGGAAGAGCTGGGGGAATAGGCCGCAAAAGGGAATACATAGGAAAAGCCCCCATGCAGGGGCTTTTTTTAGTTGGCCTGGCAGGGAAGGCGGCGGCTGGGAATAGAGGCAAATTATAGTAAATGTCAAGTAATTTATGCGAAAAAACTATAAAATATTTTACGCGGCAAGGCCGACGGCCTCGGAGAACGCGCTCGCGGCGCTCCGATAGCCCAAAATCCCGCGAGGATAATTATTGAGCCATGTCTCGGCGGCTTTGACCTCGGCAGTCTTTACCTTGTCGAAATCCGTACCTTTCGGGAACTTGCGGCGTATCATGCGGTTAATATTCTCATTTGTCCCCCGCTCGCAAGCTGTGTACGGGTGACAATAGTAAACGGTCGTCCGCTTTTTCCCTTTCCTCCGGCGGCTCCGCTCGAGGCCGTCGCAATCTGCGAACTCGGAGCCGTTGTCGAAAGTAATCGACTTGAATATCCTCGGGAAGTCTGCGCCGAAACGCCTCTCGAGTCTATCCAGCGCCCGGACGACGCTCTTTGTAGTGCCGTCCGGGATTTTTAGAATAATCTCGTTCCGGGTAGCCCTCTCGGAGAATACGAGGAGCCTCGCCCTTGAGCCTTTCTTTCCGACGACGGTATCGCCCTCCCAATGTCCGACCTCCTCGCGGGTCTCTATCTCCGGCGGGCGCTCCTCGATACTCCGGCCCCTTGGAGGCCGTTTCTCCCGTACTTTCTTATACTCCCGCTTGCGCTGTCCCTTTTCCGGGAGGTCTTTGTTTGTGATATGGGGAAAGATATTCCCGTCGTCGATATACTTGTAAATCGTGGCCCGGCAAAATGTGATATGGTATTTCTCGCGGTATTCCTCCTCGCGCAAGAGGGCACACACGGCGACCGGGGAATAATCCTCGCGGAGTATCTTTTCCTCGATAAACTCGGCTACTTCAAAATTATTCCCGATTTTAAGGGGTGCTCCCTTTGCGGCGAGCCCCTCTTGATATTTGGCCTCGGCTTTATCGGCGCTATACCGTATCTCCGTCGTGTAATCGCTGTTAAGGTGTTCATACTCCCCGCGCTTGATTTCCCGGTATATGGTGGAGATATGTACCCGGAGCTCGTCGGCTATGGTCTGCTTGTGTATCTTCTGGCGGAGCGTGACCTCAAGGCGGAGTCTCTTTTTATACGTCAAGTGCTCGTACTTTTTCTCTTTTTGTTTCTTTTCCGCCTTTTCCTTTTTGGTCTCTCCCCGTCTCCGCGCCATAGCTTGACCCTCCCTCGAAAAATCAAAAAGGGGGACGGCCCCCGTCCCCCTTGCCCTCTTATTGTTCCGCTATATTGAGCTCGTGTTTTAATGCTCGCGCCAATACTGCCGATACATTTATTTCGGCCTCTTTCGCCGCCGAGTCTAACCATGACGGCAAGGATACATTTCTCCTAACCGTTCTCATATCATGCTTTCTGCGATACTCTGTAAAATCTACATCGACGAGAGTAATAACGTCGCTCTCCGCCTCTCCGTGTACGGACTCCAAAGAGGACGGGGCCGGGATACTTTCTCTATCGTCCTCCATATCAATACCCATTAGGCCGATAGCGTCCCGCGCCATTTCCATAGCGTCGGCGTAGTCCTCGCCTTGCGTATTGATATTAAAGTCCGGGACATATACGACGATACGCTCCGCCCCTTTGCTCATAACGATAGGATAAGCCGCTTTCATAATGAGACCTCCTCAAAGTTTATATTATAGGCATAGGCGGGGGAGCCTATTTCAGCCCCCGCCGCTTTATGATTGCCTTTGCTAAATCCTCGTCTATCTCTCTGTGTCTCGGTACGCTTTCCCTCTCTCCTCCCTTTGTGTAAATATCGTGATTTGAGCCGTGCCGTTTGAACTTCCAGCCGTTTTTTTCTAAAAGCTCTATGAAATCTTTTGTTTTCATGCCCGACCCTCCTTACATCCTCTATTATACACATTCCTTGTGTATAATTCAAGGGTTTCTTAAAAATTCTTTACACATTTTTTGTGTATGAAATGCGGCCCGGCGGGAGCTCCCCGCCGGGCCGTTCTTACTCTTTGCCTGTGAGCCAATCCATAGACACGCCTAAAACCTCGGCGAAAGTCATTAGCTCGTAGTCGGTTATAAATCTGTCCCCGGTCTCTATCTTCGAGATAGCCTCCCGCTCGATAGTTACCCCTTGCACCTGCATACGGGCGGAGAGGTCGGCTTGTGATATTCGTAGCGTCGTGCGCCGCTGGTGGATACGCTCCCCGGCGACGTTCTTTAGACCGTTATAGTCGTAAATCTTCAAAAAAATTGCCCTCCCTGTGTTGTGGCCCCTTGACTGTATCATAAATATCGTGTATTCTTGTAATAAAGATTTACAAGTCGGTTTTCTTTCTTACAATCTGTACTAAAGGGAGGCTTTACCAATGCGAAAGCTCAAAACGTGGGAAATCGTCTTACTTGTTATTTTCTACCCGGTCGGTATCTGTGTGCTGATATACCGCCTCGTGAAAAAAGGCAAGCTCAAGCGGGAGGCGGAGGAGGCCCAGCGCACCGCCGCCGAGGAGCGGGAGCGGAGAGCCGCCGCCGACCGTGAGCGCCGGGCGAGGGAGGATACCCGCCGAGCCGCTCTCGACCGCCGTATTTACCGGGTCGTCGGCGTAACCTTTGATAATGACGACGGCCCAGCGCATAACCGTCAAGAGATACTCCGGGAGATTGCGGCGGAGGAGCCGCACCCGAGAGCGTTTACTCTTGAGGTCTACGATTTCGAGGGAGAGCCCGCCGTCGGCGTGTTCTACAACGGGGAGCAAGTCGGCAATATTGCAAAAAAGGATTTGCCCGGCGTTCTCCCGCTCATGGATAGATACGCGGGTCTCTCCGATTTCGCCGTCACGGGCGGCGGCGATAAGTGCGGCCTCGAGATAGCCGTCTATTTCAAGAAAAGCGCATAATCGCCGTAGGCAAAGAGGAACCCCCCGGCTTTGCCGGGGGTTCTTCATAGACGGGCAAAGCCCTATGTTACTAGCAAGCGCGTCTCGTCACGCAAGTACGGCCTGACACCCGCGAGAGATTTGCTACTTGCCACCCGTAAACGGGCTTAGAAATTCCCCATCGTCAGTTGTTCTCCAGCCTTATCCTCATCCAGTTGATGCTTAATGTACTCCGCGATTTTTTTCGCATTCTTTCCCGCAGTGTCCACATAATACCCTCGACACCAGAATTCTCGATTCCGATACTTATACCGCAACTCCGGGAATTTCTCATAGATCATCAGGCTGCTCTTTCCCTTCAAATATCCCATAAAGCTCGACACCGCCACTTTCGGTGGAATTTCCACTAGCATATGGATATGGTCCGGGCACACTTCTGCTTCTATGATTTTGACCTTCTTCCACTCACACAGTGTTCGCAAAATTTCTCCTATCTCTCTCCTCTTTTCTCCATAGAAGACTTTTCTGCGATATTTCGGCGCAAATACTATGTGATATTTGCAATTCCATTTCGTGTGTGATAAACTATTTACGTCATTCACTTTGGATGGCCTCCCTTTGCTTATTTGGTGCAGCTGCCAGACCGCACCTGTATTCTATTGCAAAGGGAGGTTTTTTGTCTACATCATCGCCATTAGGCTTTTTTTGAACCACTCGCCTTGCGAGTGGTTTTCTGATTACAACAAAAAGCGGGCGAGGGTATCAAACCCCCGCCCGCTTTTCTTATTTCTTGTCCGGGAGAGCCTCGAGGAGCCCGGCCCGCTCGAGCGTCCGATAGAGCACGGCGGCGACCTGTTCGCGGGTAATCGGCTTTTGCCAATCGAAATTACCCGCGCCGTCCCCGGCAAAAATTCCCTTGCGCTTGCAATACTCCGTTGCGGCCTTGGCCCATGCGGAGGGATTGTCTCCCGTCCCGGCGGGCTTGTCCTCCGCCGCGAGCCGTTTCGTTACCTCCGCCGCGATTTCCCCGTGACGGCTATACAGATATTCGCCGGGACAAGCCTTGTTTGCAAACCACCGATGAACGGTCAAAACCATTTCGTCAGCTTTCGGCGTGTAGGCGAGTGTCTTTTCCTTGTCTCCAAACCATAAGAGCCGCTTTTTCCCGTTCCTCTTGCAAATGTCGGTACAGAGGTCGAGGAGTGCGGAAAATGCGGCGGCTTTCACGGCGTAGGGGTGTGCGGTATCGCTGGCGACCTCGATAGTAACCGCCCTGTGGTCGTTTGCCCCGCTCGAGGTACACCACGAGCGGTCTTTCTCCTCGACGTACATACCGATACGCCCGTCGAGCCCGATACCATAGTTAGAGCTTGCCTCCCGGCTCTCCGGGGCGAAAATCTCCCCGATACGCTCCACCGTACACTGTCCCACAACACAATGGATAGAGATACGGTCGATATCGTGATTTCGCGGGCTGTTCTTGTTCGGAGAAATCCTCGTATAGCTTACCAAATTACTATTGCTCATTTTTTGCGCCTCCGTTTTTACTGTGTTTCGTTCTCGCCTGTGTTCTCTACGGTCTTTTTCAATTTTTCAATGAGTTTCAGCAGAAAAGCGGGGAGAGGTACGCCAATCTCCGAAATGTTCTCGAGAATAGAGATACACTCATTGAGTACGAGCCAGATAGTCACGAGCAAGCCAAAAAAGAAAAAGCCGCCGAAATCAATCCCGATTTCCGCCCCCGCCACCTGTACGACCCAATCCGCGACAATAGCCACGGCGACGGCGAGAAGATAGGCGACCTTTTTCACAATGCCCAGCACCCCCACGCGGGAGGAGAGCTCGCACTTGACCCACGCGCTCACCATGCCGGAGAGATAGTCGATAACCATATACGAGCCGCTCTCAAATGGGAGGGCGGTAAAGTCGCAAACCGTATCCGGGGCGACCTCGATATACTGTTTCGGATAAAACTCGTGATATTCGACTGTCCGCTTGTCGCAAAATTCCACGTCCGGATTATGCTTATCGAACCAAAACATTTTGCTACCACACGCAACGTCGATTATTCTCTTGTGGCCACTTTCCCCGCTCATGCCCCTCTCCTCCGCCGCAAGGCTCAACCACCAAAACGGATTATTGAGCGCCTTATTTTCGCACCCGCCGCACTCCTCCGCCGAGCAAGCGTCACAATACCGACGGTGAAAAGCCTCGTCCCACGGCCCAGCGAGCAAGGGGAGGGAGGAGAGGAAAGCGGCGAGGGCCTCCGGGCTCTCCGTGATTTTCTCGAAATTCGTCGCCGCGTGGCCCCGGCGCATACGCTCGGCTACCTGTTTCCGCTTTTCCAAACCCGCCGCTCGCAAGTCCTCGGCGGCGGTCGCTCCGAAAAGCTCGAAAACCGTCCTCGACGTGTTCATAGCCGCGACCTCTGCCCGGCGGTATTCCTCGGAGCCCTCCGGGAATAGCTCTAAATCCGCCGCCGCGAGGAGGTACGTCTCGCGGAGATTTTTCAAAATGCCGTTTTCTTTCATGGTATAAGTAATCCCCTCTCGGATTTATTTTTCTGCCTTTCTCCGTCCCCTGTTCCTGATAGAGAGCCGTATCGCCCGCTCCGCCGCCTCCGCCGAGTACGCCGGGCGGAAATGCTTGTCGAGCTCGCCCGTCTCGCCCCGCTTGAGCTCCCGGTAAATGGTCGCGGTCGTTACCCCGACCGCCGCCGCGATTTCGCTCGGCCTCATATCGTCGTTATAAAGCCGCTCAATTTCCCGTCGCTTGCCGAACGTCAAACAAATTCCCGCCATTTTTCCGCCTCCTCTCGCTGTTTTTGGATAAAAAGATAGTGCGTCCGAGCTAATTAGCTCTTTCGCACTTAATGATATACCGCGCCGATAGAGGCAAATTATATAAAAATATTTGCACTCTCCTTTCTTTTATGATATAATACCCATGGGCAACGCCCAGAGGGCAGGGATGCTTTTGGGGCGCGCTCCCAGGCAAACCAAAAATCTCATGTACCCGGGAGGAATGGCAGGTTATGAAAGTTAGAGACATTATCGATATCCTGAAATGCCAGGTGCTCAATGAAGGCGCTTTGGACGAGGAGGTAAAGACGGCCTGCGGCAGCGACATGATGAGCGACGTGCTGGCCTTTGTAAAAGACCAGTCCGTGCTGCTGACAGGCCTGATGAACCCCCAGGTGGTGCGTACCGCGGAGATGATGGATATGCACTGCATCATCTTTGTGCGGGGCAAGAAGATACATGAAGACGTAGTGGCGCTGGCCAAGCAGAAGGACATCACGGTGCTGGCCACGCCCTACCGTATGTTCACGGCCTGCGGGCTGCTGTTTTCCAATGGACTGCGGGGAGGTTGTGATATCCAATGAGTATGCTGCATTTACACTATGACGTGCCGGGGGACGACTTTACCCGGGCTGGGGAAGCCTCTGGCGATGTGAAGCACAAGCTGAAACGGCTGGGGTATGAGCCGGACGCCATCCGCCGTGTGGCCATTGCCATGTACGAGGGGGAGATCAATATGGTCATCCACGCTGGCGGCGGCGAGGCCACGGTAGACATAGACCCGGACAAGGTGGATATCCTTTTGCAAGACCATGGCCCCGGCATTGCCGACGTTTCCAAGGCTATGCAGGCCGGGTGGTCCACAGCCCCGGACAACGTGCGGTCATTAGGCTTCGGCGCGGGCATGGGCCTGCCCAACATGAAGAAGTATACCGACCTGATGGAGATCCAGTCCGTGGTGGGGGAGGGCACTACCGTACATATGGTGGTGAACCCCGGCCAGAAGGGGAGCTAGCCTTGTTCAGCGCCCCCGGGCTTCACAATGATTGAAGAAAGGAACGGCAGGGGACGCCCTGTGGGCCCTGCCGTGTGCAAAGATATGGTTGAGTTTTACCATTCCGTTACACTGAACGAGGACCAGTGCGTGGGCTGTACCAACTGCATCAAGCGATGCCCCACCGAGGCCATCCGCGTGCGGGGGGGCAAGGCCGTAATTGCCTCCGAGCGGTGCATAGACTGCGGCGAGTGCATCCGCATCTGCCCCCACCACGCCAAGCGGGCGCGCTTTACCAGCCTGGCCCGCATGCAAGAATTCCAATATACCATCGCCCTGCCGGCGCCCACCCTATATGGGCAGTTCAACAACCTGGACGACATCGACTATGTCCTTAGCGGCCTGAAGGAAATGGGCTTCGACATGGTGTTCGAGGTCTCCCGGGCGGCCGAATTGGTCAGCGAGGCCACCCGGAAGCTGATGGACGCGGGCAAGCTGAAGCGCCCTGTAATCAGTTCAGCCTGCCCGGCGGTGGTGCGGCTCATCCGGGTGCGTTTCCCAGACCTGGTGGACAACGTGCTGCCCCTGAAATCCCCCATGGAGACGGCGGCGGCCATGGCCAAGCAAGAGGCCCAGCAGCTAACGGGCCTGCCCCTAGAGGACATCGGGTGCTTTTTCATCACCCCCTGCCCGGCCAAGGTGACGGACATCAAGGCGCCCATCGGGCTGGGAAAATCCATGGTGGACGGGGCCCTGGCCATCAGCGACGTGTTCCCCATGCTCTCCCACAAGATGGACCACCTGGAAAGCATCGAGCCTATCGCCAATTCCGGCATCATCGGGGTGGGGTGGGCCACCAGCGGCGGGGAATCCGCCGCCTTGCTAAACGAGAAATACCTGGCGGCCGACGGTATCGAAAACGTGATACGGGTGCTGGAGGAGATCGAGGACGAGCGCATCGGCGAGCTGGATTTCATAGAGCTGAACGCCTGCGCCGGGGGCTGTGTGGGGGGCGTGCTGTGCGTGGAGAACCCCTATGTAGCAAAGGCCCGCATCCAGCGGCTGCGGAAATACCTGCCTGTGTCCCAGAACCACCTGCAGGGGGGGCCTCTCCCCGACCTGATGGCCTGGGAGAGCGGCCTGGAATTCTCTAACGTGATGAGCCTTTCTGCCAACCTGCAGGAGGCCATGATGATGATGGTGCAGATCGACGAGATCGAGCAGGAATTCCCCGGGCTGGACTGCGGCGCCTGCGGCGCGCCCACCTGCCGGGCTTTCGCGGAAGACGTGGTGAAGGGCGGTTCGAAAAAGACAGACTGCGTGTTCGTGTACCGCAAGCAGATGCAGAAGGTGGCCAGCACCCTTTCGGCGCTGGAGGAGGGGCCCTGCGTCCTGCCGCCGGAGGAGGGCTGAACCCGCCCGCCGGTTATGGCCGGCGCGGGGGAGTTTGAATGGACAAGAAAGGGAGAGGATGCCGTTATGACGATACAGGAAATGGCCGCGGCCTGCGGTTGGAGGCTGTTGGCGGGTGAAGAGGGTACAGGCGCCCAGGTGGAGGGCTGCTACATTGGGGACCTTTTAAGCTGGGTGATGGCCCGGGCAATCTCTGGCAACGTATGGCTGACGGTGATGGGCAATGTAAACGCTATCGCCGTGGCCGCGCTGACCGATGTAGCCGGCATTGTGTTGTGCGAGGACGCCGCCTTAGACGAAGCGGCCCGGGCCCGGGCCGAGCTGCAGGGGATACCCGTGTATACCTGCCCGGCAAACCTTTACGAAACCGCGCTGCAGGTGGCGGGGCAGCTGCATGGCTGAGTACCGTTACGACCTCCACATACACTCCTGCTTGTCCCCCTGCGGCGACAATGACATGACCCCCAGCAATATCGCGGGCATGGCGGCGCTGCTGGGCCTGGACATTATCGCCATCACAGACCACAACACCTGTAAAAACGCCGCGTCCGTCATGGCGGCGGGGGAGGAGGCCGGGGTGCTGGTCATCCCCGGTATGGAGCTGTGCACAGCGGAGGAGGCCCACATTGTCTGCCTTTTCGAGACGCTGGAAGGTGCTATGGGGTTCAATTCATACATATATAAGAACATGCCCCATATCCCCAACAAGGCCGATATCTTTGGCGAGCAGCGCATGCTTTCCCAGTCGGACGAGCTGGTAGGGGTAGAGGGAGACCTGCTGCTGGTATCCTCCTTTGTCGGCGTAGACAGCGTGCTTCCCCTGGCCAGGGAGTACGGCGGCATTGCCCTGCCTGCCCATGTGGACCGGGATTCCTACAGCGTCATCGCCGCCCTAGGCAGCCTGCCGCCAGAGGCGGGCTTCACCGCTTTCGAAGCTACCCGGGGCTGCGACCTAGAGGCCCTTTATGCCCAAGACCCAGAGCTGCGGCCCCTGCGCGTTTTGCGGGATTCCGACTCCCATTACCTGGAGACCCTGGCTGAGTCGGAAGCCCATAGCCTCCAGCTGCCGGAAAGGTCTGTCAAGGCTGTATTAGGCTGGCTGGGGGGATGGTAAGCGCCCTTAAAGCGGTAAACGCCCATTCGTAAAGCAAGCGGCGGCACCAGCCTAACCCCTTCTTTATTACTGGACTAGGGTAATAAGAGGGGCTGCCCCGGCTTTCCCCCGCATAGCGTGGGGGAGGGGCCTGCAGCGGGTGCCCGAAGGGGGTAAAAGGCAATTGCTTGTCGGATATCGATATTTTGGCAACTATTTACGGTTTGTGCAGGAAAATCCTGCGGAAATTGTCGGTCTTTTTATTATAATTCTTTTTAAGAATTATAATGGGCGGGCATTTTGATATATTTAGTAGGATATCGTATGGCAGCCACAACCGGCTGTCTGCATGCGTGATACCATCAATATTTTGGGAGGAAAAACCTATGCAAAAGCGTATCAGCAATTTGCCGTTCCACGACACTCCCGAGCAGGCGAAGAAGCTTGACGAAGTGATCGCAGGCCTGCAGGGGCAGGAAGGGGCCGTGATGCCCGCCCTGCACCAGGCCCAGGAGATTTACGGTTATCTGCCCCTAGAGGTGCAGCAGAAGATCGCCAAAGGGCTGGATGTACCCCTGGAAGAGGTCTACGGCGTATCTACTTTCTATTCCCAGTTCTCCCTTACGCCCAAGGGCCGCAACCACATCTCGGTGTGCCTGGGCACCGCTTGCTATGTCAAGGGCGCTGACAAGGTGTTGGACCGCATCCAGCAGAAGCTGGGCATAAACCCGGAAGAGTGCACCGAGGACGGCGCTTTCTCTCTGACGGCCTGCCGGTGCATCGGCGCCTGCGGCCTGGCCCCTGTCATGACTGTAAACGAGGACGTTTACGGCCGGCTGGTGCCGGAGGATGTAGACGGCATCCTGGCTAAGTACATGGAGTAACCGGATGCGGGAGCTGTCGCTCAATGTGATGGACATAGCCCAGAACTCCATCTCCGCCGGGGCTTCCCGGATCATCATCGCGGTGGAAGAGGACCTGACCCAGGACCTTTTGTCCATTGCCGTAAAGGACAACGGCCGGGGCATGACCCCCGAACAGGTGCAGAACGTGACCGACCCCTTTTATACCACCCGCACCACCCGCAGCGTGGGGCTGGGGGTCCCGTTGTTCAAGATGGAAGCGGAGATGACCGGTGGCAATTTTACCATCGATTCCACCGTGGGGGTGGGTACGGAGCTGAAAGCGGTGTTCCGCCCTTCCAGCGTAGATATGATCCCCTTAGGGGACATCAACGGTACGGTCCAGCTGTTGGTCACCAGCAACCCGGACCGGGATTTCCTGTTTAGCAGAAGCTATAAGGACCACAACGCATCCCGGGACTTTGCCCTGGACACGGCGCAGCTGCGCCAGGTGCTGGGGGGGGAAGTGGAACTGAACGCCCCAGAGGTGGTGCTGTGGATACGGGATTTCCTGGCGGAGCAGACCCATTATGTATTGACGGGGGAGGAGCCCGCGGAAGAGTAGGCCGTGGTTTATGCTGTAAGGCCGTGGGGCTGCGCCCCACACCCCCAATATCATTTTTGGGCCTCCGGCAGGGATGGGGCTTTGCCCCCTCCACCCCCACCAGGGCTTTCAGCCCTGGATCTGACCAAAGGGTCAAAGACCCTTTGGAATCCCCTCCGCGCTTCGCGGCGGGGGAGCAAACCATAAAAGATAAGGCTGCATCCGCGCGGCGACAGCGGGCGCTGGTGCAGGCAGAGGTTTTTGAAGATCCATAAGGAACTTTTTCCTTAAAAAAGTTCCTTATGCCGCCGGAGGCCCAAGAGCCAAGGGCGGTGGATATCAGCAGAAAGGAATGGTACGATATTATGAAATCTTTAGCGGAACTGCAGGCTATTAAAGAGCGGGCCCGTGCTTCTGTCAATATCCGTGAGAGTGCCGACGCCCAGACCAAAGTTCTGGTAGGCATGGCTACCTGCGGCATCGCGGCGGGGGCCCGCCCTGTTTTGAACGCCTTTGTGGAAGAAGTGGCGAAGCGGAACCTGCAGGACATCATGGTCACCCAGACCGGCTGTATCGGCATCTGCCAGTATGAGCCTGTGGTGGAAATTGTAACGCCTGGGCAGGAAAAGGTCACCTATGTGAAAATGACTGCCGAAAAAGCCCTGCGGGTGGTGAACGACCACCTGGTCAACGGCAATGTGGTCTCTGAATATACCATTGGCGCCAATGCCATCGGCGCGAAATAGAGGAGGGAAGTGAAACTATGTTTCGTTCAAACGTACTGGTGTGCGGCGGAACAGGCTGCACCTCTTCCAACAGCGAACAGATCATCGAGAAGCTGAACGAAGAGATCAAGGCCGTAGGCCTTGAAAAAGAAGTGAACGTCATCCGTACCGGCTGTTTCGGCCTGTGCGCGCTGGGCCCCATCATGGTGGTATACCCTGAAGGCGCGTTCTATAGCCGGGTTACCGTGGAGGATGTGAAGGAGATTGTAGGCGAGCACCTGCTGAAGGGCCGTATCGTCAAGCGCCTGCTGTACCAGGAGACTGTGGTGGACGACAATACCACCAAGTCCCTGAATGAGACAAAGTTCTATGCCAAGCAGATGCGCATTGCCCTGCGCAACTGCGGCGTCATCAACCCCGAGCTTATCGACGAGTATATCGCCCAGGACGGCTATGCCGCGTTGGGCAAGGTCCTCACCGAAATGACGCCCCAGGAGGTCATTGACCTGATGCTGGCCTCCGGCCTGCGCGGCCGCGGCGGCGCGGGTTTCCCCACGGGCCTGAAATGGAAGTTTGCCGCGGCCAACCCGGCCGACCAGAAATACGCCTGCTGCAACGCCGACGAAGGCGACCCCGGCGCGTTTATGGACCGCTCTGTTTTGGAGGGCGACCCCCACAGCGTGCTGGAAGCCATGGCCATCGCGGGCTATGCCATCGGCGCAACACAAGGCTACATCTACATCCGCGCGGAATACCCCATCGCTGTGAAACGCTTGCAGATTGCGATCGACCAGGCCCGCGAGTACGGCCTGTTGGGCAAGAATATCTTCGATTCCGGCTTTGACTTTGACATAGACATCCGTTTGGGCGCCGGCGCGTTTGTGTGCGGCGAGGAGACCGCCCTGATGACCTCCATTGAAGGCAAGCGCGGCGAACCCCGCGTGCGGCCCCCGTTCCCGGCCTTGAAGGGCCTGTTCGGGAAGCCCACGGTGCTGAACAACGTGGAGACCTACGCCAACATCCCCCAGATCATTTTGAAGGGCGCGGAATGGTTCAAGTCCATCGGCACCGAGAAATCCCCCGGTACCAAGGTCTTCGCCCTGGGCGGCAAAATTACCAACACCGGCCTGGTTGAGGTCCCCATGGGCACCACCCTGCGGGAAGTTGTCGAGGACATTGGCGGCGGCGTGCCAGGCGGCCATACTTTCAAGGCGGCCCAGACCGGCGGCCCCTCTGGCGGCTGCATCCCCGCCAAGCTCATTGACACCCCCATCGACTATGACAACCTGTTAGCAATCGGTTCCATGATGGGCTCTGGCGGCCTGATCGTTATGGACGAGACCACCTGTATGGTGGACATCGCCAAGTTCTTCCTAGAGTTCACAGTGGACGAATCCTGCGGCAAGTGCACCCCTTGCCGGGTGGGCACCAAGCGCCTGCTGGAGATCCTGAACAAGATCACCAGCGGCAACGGCACGTTGGAAGACATCGACAAGATGGAAGAGCTGTGCTATTACATCAAGGAGAACAGCTTGTGCGGCCTGGGCCAAACGGCCCCCAACCCGGTGCTGTCCACCCTGAAATATTACAGGGACGAGTATGAGGCCCATGTGGTAGAGCACCGCTGCCCTGCCGGCGCCTGCAAGGCCCTGACCAATTATACCATCGAAGCCGATAAGTGCAAGGGCTGCACCTTGTGCGCCCGTAACTGCCCAGTGGGCGCTATCTCCGGCGCTGTGAAGCAGCTGCATGTGATCGACACCAACAAGTGCATCAAGTGCGGCGTGTGCATGGAGAAGTGCAAGTTCGGCGCTGTAGTGAAGAAATAAGAAAGGAGCGTGCGAAACATGGATATGGTCAATATCAAGATCAACGGCGTGTCCTATGAGGTCCCCAAGGATGCCACCATCCTGGAGGCCGCCCGCACTGCCGGTATCGATATCCCCACCCTTTGCTTCCTGAAGGACGTCAACCAGATCGGCGCCTGCCGTATGTGCATGGTTGAGGTCAAGGGGGCAAGGTCCCTGGTGGCCGCCTGCGTGTACCCTGTAAACGACGGCATGGAGGTGTTCACCAATTCCCCCAAGGTACAGCAGTCCCGCCGCATGACGTTGGAGCTGCTCCTTTCTGTGCACGAGCGCAAGTGCCTGACCTGCGACCGCAGCGGCAACTGCGAACTGCAGAAGCTGTGCAACGATATGGGCATTGAGGAAGAAGACCGCTTTGCCGGCGCCCTGCCCGACAATGTAACCGACGTGTCGACTGCCTATCTAGAGCGCAACAACGCTAAGTGCATCCTGTGCCGCCGTTGCGTGGCTGCCTGCCAGAACCAGCATGTGGCTGTAATTGGCGCTAACAACCGCGGGTTTGACACCCAGATTGGCTGCGCTTTTGAATCCCCCTTGGCAGACGTGGCCTGCGTGGCCTGCGGCCAGTGCATTGTCAGCTGCCCCACCGGGGCCCTGCGTGAAAAGGACAATACCCAGGATGTCATCGACGCCATCAACGACCCAGAAAAGGTTGTCATCGTGCAAACCGCCCCTGCGGTGCGCGCCGCCCTGGGCGAAGAGTTCGGCCTGCCCATTGGCACCAACGTGGAAGGCAAAATGGCGGCTGCCCTGCGCCGTTTGGGCTTTGACAAGGTGTTCGACACCGACTTTGGCGCGGATATGACCATCATGGAAGAGGCCACCGAATTCATCCACCGTGTACAGAACGGCGGCACTCTGCCCATGATCACCTCCTGTTCCCCCGGCTGGGTCAAGTTCTGCGAACACTATTATCCCGATTTGCTGGACAACCTGTCCACCTGCAAGTCCCCCCAGAACATGACCGGCGCGCTTATCAAGACCTGGTATGCCCAGAAAGAGGGCATCGACCCCTCGAAGATCGTCTCCGTGTCCGTCATGCCCTGTACCGCCAAGAAGTTTGAGATTAAGCGTGACGACGAAGCTGCCGCGGGCCTGCCAGATGTGGACATCAGCTTGACTACCCGCGAGCTGGCTAAGATGATCAAGAAAGCCCAGCTGAACTTCAACCGTCTGCCCGACGAGAAGTTTGACGACGCTATGGGCGTTTCTACCGGCGCGGCGGTGATTTTCGGCGCTACCGGTGGCGTAATGGAAGCCGCCCTGCGTACAGCCGCCGACGTGTTGGAGGGTAAGCCCGTTGATTCCATCGATTATGAGGAAGTCCGCGGCACCGAGGGCATCAAGGAAGCCGTCTACAAGGTTGCCGGCATGGATGTGAAGGTAGCTGTAGCCAGCGGGCTGACCAATGCGGATAAGATCCTGCAGAAGATCCGTGCTGGCGAGGCGGACTACCACTTCGTGGAGATCATGTGCTGCCCTGGCGGCTGTGTAAACGGCGGCGGACAGCCCATCGTACCCTCTACCGAGCGGAGCTTTACCGACGTGAAGGCCCTGCGCGCCAAGGCCCTGTATGACCAGGACAAGGCCATGCCCCTGCGCAAGTCCCACGAAAATCCGGTGCTGAAGAAGTGCTATGAGGAATTCCTGGGCGAGCCTGGCAGCCACAAGGCCCACGAGGTCCTGCACACCACTTACGTCAAGCGCGGTTATTAATCGGAAGGCTGTGGCTTTGCCAGCCCTTTAGGGTTTTGCTGGGGAGGCCCCCTTTTTTGGACCCTATGGCGGCAGTGTGATAGTTCTATGTGAGAAAAAGAGCACCGAAGGGATTCGGTGCTCTTTTTTATATGGATACCCGGCGGGTATCCTTCAAGAGCCTGGGTGTGGGTACCGCAAGAGGAAACAAAAGCTGCCCAGAGATACGTCTAGAATCTGGAACGGGAGGCGGTATTCTCGACCGGGTGCATTTCAAAGCGGGCAAAGGCCCCTTTTGAAGAGGGGGAAGGGATATAAGAAAAGGAAACGCCTGGCCCCAAGTACGGCCGGCGTTTCCTTTTGTATTAGGCCCGCTTGAGGCCCATAGCGTACATAATATCCGCTGCGCTAAGCGGTCCGCAAAGCTCTACGTGTAATGGACAAACCAACCGCTGCGGCTGCGTATGAGGGGCGTTTAGCCCTGGGGCGTGCTGGGCAAGTCGCCCAGGTTGTTGGTTTCATCCCCGTCGGGGAGGGAACGGAGGTACTCGCTGCCATTCCGGCTGGCAATGGCTACACCCCGTATGCCCCCTTGTTTGGCCAGGGCCACGCCTTCCCGTTTGGAGAGTACCCGGCCGTCTGAGAGCTCATAGCCAGAAACCCGGCCGTCTTTGCGCACCAGCTTGGTGATCCGTTTGGCGTCCTTGTTGGGCACCGGGTTCATGATGTTGATGTTGGCAGGCATGTTGCCAATCCTGTTGTTGTGTTCCTGCTTCATGGGACAAGTTTCCTTTCTGGATAGGATAGGTACAAGGGTATTTTGCCGCCACATGCAGGGAAATATGCGGGCCCCATGACTTTTAAGGGCGCGCCTGCCCTATACCCTCTGCAATCTCCTTCTGTTTCTTCTTGGAAAGCCCACCCAATACCAGCCGGTAGGATTTCCCAATAAGCTCCCGCACCAGTTCTTCGGGCACCGCGCCCTCCAGCCGGATGGAGTTCCAGTGCTCTTTGTTCATATAGTAGCCTGGGATGACGTCTTCATACTGCTCCCGCAAAAAGCGCCCTTCGGCGGGCTCCAGCTTCAGGGTCAGCAGTTCGTCCTGCCCTTCCCCGCCCTTGCATATAGCGGCGAACAGCTTGCCGCCCACCTGGAAGCGTGTCCACTGCCATTCTTCCTTAAAATCCCGGACAGCGCCGGGCATGTTTCCCAGTTCCTCGTACAGCCAGGGATATTTCATATACATACACTCCTTTTTTCCTGGATACGCTCCCCTTTTGAGCATTTTGCCGGAAGCGGGGCCGGCCGCACCCTTTATACAGCCAGTATACCACATCTCTGGCCTTTGCGCCAGATGGGCCCTGGCAAGATTCTGGTTGCTTTTTCTGGCAAAATGCGCTACAATTGCCCCAGAAGGTTTGTCCGCCAAAGGCATGAGACAGGGGCTTTTTGGGCCCTGCACAGCGAAAGGATTGGTTTATCATCATGAACGCGCAAGAACGCAAACAGCTGCAAATCACAGCGGCAAAGGTACGCCTGGGCATCATCGAAGGCGTGTTCCACGCCAAGTCGGGGCATCCAGGGGGCTCCCTCTCCTCGGCAGAAATCTTCACGTACTTGTATTGCAAAGAGATGCATGTAGACCCCCAAGACCCCCAAAATCCTGGCCGGGACCGTTTTGTCCTTTCCAAGGGCCACTGCGCGCCAGGGCTGTATGCGGCGCTGGCACAGCGGGGCTATTTTGACGAAAACGAACTGCAGAAGCTGCGTCACATCGGGGCCATGCTGCAGGGCCACCCGGATATGAAAGGGACCCCCGGCGTGGATATGAGCTCCGGCTCTTTGGGCCAAGGGGTCTCCGCCGCCGTGGGTATGGCTTTGGCAGGCAAGCTGGACAAGGCTTCCTACCGGGTGTATACTTTGCTGGGGGACGGGGAAATCGAAGAGGGCCAGGTATGGGAGGCAGCCATGTTTGCCGGGCACCACAAGCTGGACAACCTGTGCTGCATCGTGGATTTCAACGGCCTGCAGATTGACGGCCCTGTGGCCGAAGTGGGCGGCCCCGAGCCCATCGACCAGAAATTCGAGGCTTTCGGCTTTGAGACCATGGCTATAGACGGCAACGACTTTGATGAAATTGAAAAGGCCCTAGAAGCCGCCAAGGCCTGCCAGGGCAAGCCCTTTGCCATCATTGCCAAAACCATAAAGGGGAAGGGCGTGTCCTTTATGGAAAACCAGGCGGGCTGGCATGGCAAGGCCCCCAATGGGGAGGAATATGAGGCCGCTATGGCAGAGCTGAAAAAGAGTTTGGAGGTGCTGGAACATGCGTGAAATGGTAAAAAAGGCTACACGGGAAAGCTTTGGCGAGACCGTGGCCCAGCTGGCGGAAACGGACCCCAACATTTTGGTGCTGGATGCGGACCTGGCGGAAGCCACCAAGACCAGCATCTTCCGGAAGAAATTCCCAGAACGTTTTATCGACTGCGGCATTGCCGAGGCTAACATGATCGGTATCGCCGCGGGCCTTGCCGCCTGCGGGAAGACGCCCTTTGCCGCCTCTTTTGCCATGTTTTCGGCTGGCCGGGCATACGAGCAGGTGCGCAATTCAGTAGGGTATCCCCACCTGAACGTCAAGATTGCCGGCTCTCACGCGGGTATCTCAGTGGGCGAGGACGGCGCCACCCACCAGTGCTGTGAGGATATTGCCTTAATGCGTACTATCCCTGGTATGGTGGTGCTGAACCCCGCCGACCACTATGAGATGCAGGCGGCGGTGAGGGCCGCCGCCGCCCATAACGGCCCTGTGTATATCCGTTTGGGCCGCTTGGCTGTAGATAGCTGTACCCAGGACGTGGAGGCCCCCTTCGAGATTGGCAAGGGCATCACCCTGCGGGAAGGGGACGATATCACCATCATTGCCACCGGTTTGCTGGTGAAGGAAGCCTTGCAGGCCCACAAGGCTTTACAGGCGGCGGGTATCCAGGCCCGTGTCATCGATATGCACACCATCAAGCCGCTGGACCGGGAACTGGTGGTAAAGGCCGCCAAGGAGACGGGGCACATCGTCACCGCGGAGGAGCATAGCGTCATTGGCGGCCTGGGCGAGGCTGTTTGCGCCGTTCTGTCCGAGGAACTGCCCACCCCGGTCACCCGTATCGGCGTGAACGACGTGTTTGGCCATTCCGGCCCGGCAGCGGACCTGTTGCGGGAGTTCGGCCTAAGCGCGGAAAACATCGAGGGGACGGTCAAACGGATATTGAAAAAGTAAGCTTCGGGTTTTTCAAGGGGCGGGGAGGGCGCGGCTTTCCCCGCCCTTTTGCCCCATTTGACGGGGCTTTGCCAATTTGCTATACTATATGCGGGATACTTGAAAAACCACAAACCGTTTCAGGCGCACCATATTACGCGGGGGATCCTGCGAAAGGGGGCACGCATATGCAGGAAAGCATTTCCATATTTGATTCCACCCTGCGCGACGGGGCCCAGGGCCACGGCGTCTCTTTCTCTATAGAGGATAAGTTGGCCGCCGTACGGCTGCTGGACCAGCTGGGGGTGTCGTATATAGAGGCGGGCAACCCGGGCTCGAACCCCAAAGACCAGGAATTTTTCCAACGGGCTGGGGCCATGGGGCTGGCCCATGCCCGGCTGGTGGCCTTTGGCAGCACCCGGCGGAAGAACATTTTGCCCGAGGAGGACGCCAGCCTGCGGGCGCTGTTGTCGGCGGGCACGCCCTGCTGCGCTATTTTCGGCAAGGCATGGAAATTCCATGTAGACTGGGTACTGGAGACCACCCCGGAAGAAAACCTGGCTATGATTGAGGACAGTTGCCGGTTTTTAAAGTCCCAGGGCAAGGAAGTTATTTTTGATGCCGAGCACTTTTTCGACGGCTGGAGGGATGACCCTTCCTTCGCCCTGGCCGCCCTGGAGGCTGCGGCCCGGGGCGGGGCGGATTTGCTGTGCCTGTGCGACACCAACGGCGGTGTTTTCCCCCAAGAGGCGGGGGAGATCGTAGGGGAAGTTGCAGGCCGGTTCCCCCAGCCCATTGGCGTGCACTTCCACGAGGACTGCGGCATGGCCGTGGCCAACAGCGTGTCCGGGGTGCTGGCTGGGGCCCGGCAGGTGCAGGGCACGCTGCTGGGCTTTGGGGAACGCTGCGGCAACGCCAACCTTTTGGCAGTCATTGGCAATTTGCAGCTGAAGCTGGGCTATGCATGCATCCCCCAAGACCGGGTACAGCTGCTTTCCCACAGCGCCCGCGAGATGGCGGCGATAGCCAACCGTGAGCTGTCCCCCGGCATGCCTTATGTGGGGGACGACGCCTTTTCCCACAAGGCCGGCATGCATGCCGACGGCGTGTTGAAAGCCCCCCGCTCTTTCGAGCATATCGACCCCTACCTGGTGGGCAATGCCCGGCGGTTCCCCGCGTCAGAAATCAGCGGCAGGGCGGTAGTTTTGGAGAAAATACGCCGGGCTTTTCCAGACATGGCCCTGGATGCCCAGTCGGCCCGGGCCGTGCTGGAAGACATGAAAGCCCTGGAGGCCAAAGGCTATCAGTTCGAAGGGGCGGACGCATCCTTCCAGCTGCTGGTGTGCAAGCGCCTGCGCCCTTTCCCGCCTTTTTTCCAGCTGCTGTATTATCAAATCTATACAGGCTACGGCGGGGACAGGGCTGGGGCCAGCGCCACCGTGAAGGTGAAGGTGGGGGAGGCGGTCCAGCTGATGGCGGCCGAAGGGAACGGCCCTGTAAACGCGTTAGACAGGGCCCTGCGCAAGGCCTTGGAGGTATTTTATCCGGTGCTGGCCCATGTGAAGCTGACAGACTATAAGGTGCGGGTGTTAGATAGCAAAAGCGCCACCGCCGCCGGGGTGCGGGTGTTCATCACCTCTTCTGCAGACTGTGGGGAGAGCTTTACTACGGTAGGCGTTTCCAGCGATGTGGTGGCCGCCAGTTGGAAAGCCCTGGAGGATTCGATGGAATATCTGCTTTTGCGGGCGGGCCGGGACAGTACGGCTGCGCAGGCAGTTTTGCCATGACGGGCCGGCCCTGTAGGTCCCATCCCCAATAGGAAAAGCCCCTCGGGCCTTTTGGCCTGGGGGCTTTTCTCATAGTGTGCCTTATAGATCGAACTTCTTACAGAAGCGCATTAAGATGGACGCGGCCTGGCACCGGGTGGCGCTGCCCTTGGGGGACAGGCTGTTGTTCCCAGTGCCGGAGACAAACCCATTGCCTACGGCCCAATGCATGGGATTCGAGGCATAGGCGGCCAGGCTGGAAAGATCCTGGAACCCGGACAGGTCAGCCGTAGCCGACAGGTCGCACCCCTTGTAAGAGGCGTAGCGGTACAAAATGGAGACCATCTGCTCCCGGGTGATAGTATCGTTGGGGCCAAAGTTCCCATTGTCATAGCCATGCACAATCTTCTCTTTCGCCGCCCAGGCTACGGCCTTTGTATACCACTGGCCCTGGGGCACATCGGGGAAAGCGGCCGTACCTACGTCGGGGGAGCCCTCCAGCCGGTAGAGGATCGAAATGATCATGCCGCGGGTAGTGGGGGTCTCCGGCTCGAACTGGGTGCTGCTGGTACCGGCCATCATGCCCCGCTGGTAGACATACTCCACCGCGTCGCGTATCCATTTGGTATCCGGTACATCCGTAAAGGGCAGCGTGCTCCCCCCTCCGGGAAGGAAGACGGCCTTTACCTCTACGGCAGAGCCGGGCATGCGGAAGCTGTAGTGGGTGTCGTCTGCTTTCAGCAAGGGGACGGGCTTCCCAGCCCCATCCACAACAGATAGGGGGCCTGCGGAGCAGCCTGTATCCGGGGTAAGGGTGACGGTTACGGTTTGATTCTCCCGGGCAGCCGCCAGCACCTGTACAGAGCCATGGGGCGTTTTAGGGGAGGAGATGGGGAAGCTGTCCCCAAAGGGCAGGTCGGATACGTTGGAAGACTGCCGTACGGGGACGGAAGCCAGTTCCCCGGCCGTACCGTCCGCGCCCAGCAGAAGTAGCCGGGCGCTTTCTGGGATGATGCCCATGCCGCCGGCTGTCAGCCTGCCCAAGGGGAGGGAATCCCCCACGTTCAGGGCATGGGCAGAGGCTACGTACAGGGTCACGATGGTCTGGCCGTCCTGGTAAGAGGCGTTATACCCCTGGGCGGGGCTGTAGGCCAGGCTGTCCTGGGGGGCCAGCATCACCTGGTCGGCTTGATAGCTGCCCGCCAGGGCCAGCTCCAGCTGTACGCCGTATACCGTTTTCCCACCGTCTATCCCGGCAATCTCCAGGTCTACGTTCCCCTGGGAGTCCTGTGTGTAAAGCAAGGCCATGCCTTCCGTGTCCGCCGCCCAGGAATAGGCCGGCAGCAGCCCCAGAAGCAGGGCGCAGGAAAGCAGCATGGAAAGGGTCTTTCGAAGGGTTCTTTTCATAGCTTATTTCTCCGATTCCAATAGGATAATGGGCAGGTCCACGCCGCCGGGGCTGTTTGTCCACAGGGTTTGGGCTGTGGTGCGCTGGCCCCCGCCGCCGTTGGGGTCGTCTTGCCGGTACAGTTCGGCCATGACCTGGCTGGGCAGCAGATTTTCCCCGTCACAATGGGTGGCGTCCTGCAGCTCCGCCTCTTTCTGTACGTTGGGGACAAAGAGGAACAGCCCGTCGCTGATATCGCTGACCTGTTGGTCCTCCGGTATCTCTGCGAACATAAGGGCATAGCCGTCGATATCCCGTATCTCTTCCGTCACCTGTACCGTCTCGTTGCCATCCTCGTCCACGGCGGCCACGGTCTTAGAGAATTTGCCCTTGATGTGCAAAGTGTTGTACACGGGGTCGCCCCGGTAGGTGCCCACAATCACCAGCGTGCCCGCGGGGATCACGTCATCCTGGCCGTCGCCATAACGGTAGTCCTCCTGCAGCCGGCCCATAAAGCCGTCCTCGCCGGTAAGGAACGCCACGTCGTCCCCAGCGTAGCTGACCAGCTGGATGGCACTGTCCGGCACAGAGGCCGGGATGCCGGTTACGGTTACGGTCTTGGCGTCATAAGTCCAGATACGGGTGTCTGTGCTGGCAGTGCCGGGCTTGTTGAAGTAGGTCAGATAGCTGTCCTGGTCGTCCACGGCCTGGTTGCCCGTGTCGAAAGAGCCCTTGCGGGCGGTAACGGTAGAACCGTCTTCCTGGGTGACCGCTACGGTATAGACGCCAGAAGCCGGCCTTGTGCCGCCAGAAATTTTCAGGCCGGATACGGCGGTTTCTTCCTTTAATGTGAAAGTGGCGGTGTCCCCAGTGCGGCTAAGGGTGTAGGCTGTGGCGGGCACGGTCTTGTCATAGGCAATGCGCACTTGCCCGGCCTCGGCGGTATCCACCAGGTTGCCCAGGCTGTCATAGGCTTTCACCGAATAGGTGAAGGCCAGGTGGTTGCCGCTGCCAATCACGTCTGTATACAGCAGGCCGTCCTGTACCGCCGCGCTTTGTACAAAGGCAATGGGCTTGTTGTCCCGCAGGATCTCATAGCCCTGGATGCCCTGGGAATCCCGTATGGCCGTGCGGATCTCCACCTCCGTGTCGCTGCCCGGCTTCATGCCGGCTGTGGGCAGGTGGTTGACAGAGCCGGCAGCTTTTCCAGCCAGCCGGTCCCGGCGGCTCTGGTCGCTCAGGTACCAAACAGCCCGGGGCTCGGCGGGATAGGTGGCAAGCTTGGCCTTTACTTCTTCGCTTAGCACCATGCCCCACCGGGTGAAAAACTCGGTCAGGTCCCGCTGGGCGGTACCGGCCGCCGTCAGGGCCATCTTGTCGTCATAGGAAAGCTCGGCGAAGCCTTGGGTATAGGTGCCGGCCTTCCAGGCCTTGAAGAAGCGGTTGTAGAAGCCCATGGGGTCATCCCCACCGTCATAGGCCAGGTGCAGCTGCCAATACAGGCCCAGCTGGGTGAATACATCGTTAGAGGCCCCGGGATAGCCCTGGGCTGTTTTGTTGAAGATAGAGGCATATTTGCCGCTCTTCTCCAGCCGTGAGGCCAGGGTGTTTTCCTTGCCGTCATAGGTCTGGACCATCAGGGAATAGATGTTGTTGGTAATTTCCGCCCGGCCCAGCTTATCCATGTTGTGGCCGATCTCATGGGCGATGCCCCAGCCGAACAGGCTGTTCGCGGAAAAGCCTGTTGAAAGGGCGGAAATGGGCTTGCCGCTCACCATCCCGGCGCAAGAGCCATAGCCGATGCCAATGTGGTTGCCTGCGGCGTACATGAAGGCCCCCGCGAACATCTGCATGCAGCGCACGTTTTGGCGGGTCTGCATGTCGTTGTCCCCATAGGTATTGTCAATGCCCTGGGTATACTTGCAGATGTGCATGGTATCCTCCCAGGCCAGGATGGACTGGAACAGCACCTCCGCCTTTGCCGATACCCCGGCGGGGCCGTTGTTCCACACGGCCAGCGCGGGCAAGGAAAGCAGGACCGTGGGGGTGGAGATCTCGGTAACGTTCAGGCAGTCGGTGGCTTTGTTTGCCTCGGTCAGGCCGGCCTGGGCCACATAGGCTTCCAGCTCTGTCAGGTAAGCCTCAATGGCGTTCCGGCGCGCCGCCTCTGTCATCCCATACCAGCCCGAAAGCTCCAGCGTGGGGATGGCGGTGGCCCGGCGCACATGCATCCGGATATCCTGGGGTTTTGTGCCGCTGTAGGTAAAATACAGGCTGCCGCCCCGGGGCGTATTCTGGCTGCCAATTTTGGGTACCAGAAGGGTATTGCGGCCGTTTTGCAGGGTGCCCACCTCGGCCCGCCAGGCGGAGGCTTCCGCGTTGAACTGGCTGGCATACACGGTCACGGTCTCCCCCTCGGGGATGCCCGAGGCGTATATGGTCACCTCTTGGCCGGCTTTGGCCGCCGCGCCCAAAGGCTGCAGGTCGCTGCCCCCCTGGCTGTATTTGGCGCCGTCTGCGGCCCCGCTGCGGGATTGTACTTCTTCCCGCACATAGGGGGTGGCGCCCGATAGCAGCTCTTCTGCCAGCTTCAGCTCGTCGGCCAGGGTGTTCAGGTCTACATAATAGTATTTTTCGTCGCTGTTCAGCCGCTCCCGCAAGGCGTCGATGCGCTCTTGGGTCACGCCCAGCTTCAGCTGGGTGCACAGCCCGTCGGTGAATAGGGCCGCAATCTCGTCTGGCAGGCAGTGGGCAGGATCATACTCCATAAACATCAGCTCTGAACAGCTGACCAGGTTATAGTCTGCCTGTTCCACCGCCACGCTGATCTGTACCACATTTTGGGCGGGGGGGAAGGGGAGTATGCCGAACTTGGTGGTGGGGATAGACCCCCGGTTGGGGATGTTGGGCCAGGTGTGCACGTCCCCGCCGCCAGAGCCGCCGTTGCTGTCGAAGCCGCCCCGCTCAGGCACGGGCATCAGCAGGTGCCCAGCCTGGGAAAGGTCTTCCCCTTCATACCAGACCTGGATGCTGTAGGCCCGCAGCCATTGGGGGTAGTTCCCGTCCAGCCGGGGGGACCAGATCACGCTTTGCAGGTCCACAGGCTCGGTAAAGGTGGTGATAACGTGTTCGTTGCCGTACCAATTCGAAGCGGTCCAGTGGGTGCGGTAGTCCCCGTCTATCATGTTTTCCGGTTTAAAGGGCGCTTCTTCCGTATAATCGTCTTGCTTATAGTTGTTGGGCGCGCCCAAACGGATGCTTTTGATTTTGCTGGGGCTCAGCAGGCTGGAGGTGGGCAGGCCCTCCGGCCGGTCGTAGTCCACCGCCTTGGGGGTGCCTTCCGCTATGCGGGAGGGGCCGCTTTTGCCCACGTCGTTGCCTGCCACGATGTAGATCTGGTATACCACGCCATTGCGCAGGTTGGTGATGGTGGTGCTGGTGGCGGCCAGGCTCCCGCCAATCCGCTGATAGGCCCCAGAAGAGCTTTGCTCTTTATAGTATACCTCATAATAGGTGGCGCCCTCGCTGGCCTTCCAAGAAACGCCCAGGGCCCCGTCCAGCTCGGTAATGCTCACCATGTCCGGGGCATTGGGGCTTTTGCTGGGCTGGGGCGTGGCGTCCACAGGCTGGCAGGCGTCCCCTTCCCAGCCCTCGGCGGTGGGGGTAACCTGGAACCAGTACTTCTGCAGGTTTTCCAGCCCGGTTACCTGGGCATAGGGCACGTTTACGGGCAGGCTTCTTTTGTTGGATTCCTCCCCGTCTGGCCAATAGTCCACCCGGTAGCCGGTGACATTGGGCAGTTCTTTCCATTTCAGTGTGGCCGATTCGCTCCCGGCTGTGGCGTGCAGGCCGTTCACCATCCGGTTGGGCGCGACGGGGTTTTCCGGCACGATATCCTTCAGGAACTGGATGGTGTCTACCGAGACGTAGCCGTCCTCCGTCTTTTCCACCGAGACGGTGATCTTTTTCACAGGCACCCGCCGGCCCAGGTCCAGGGTGATGGTGCGCACGCCCTCGGTCTTGCCGATGGCGTACACCCCTTCGGGCAATACCGCGTCAAATGGCAGCGATTCCGTGTGCCCGTCTTCATATTCCACCAGGACCGCGCCGGTGTCCATGCCGCCGTTTTCCGGGGCCGCAATCTGGATCTGGGCCATCTCCACCGGCTCGGTAAAGCCAATAGGCAGGTCCAGCACGCTGCCTTCGGCCCGCAAGGTAACGCCCTGGCCGTTGTCAGCAAAAAGATCCCGCAGGTCGCCCTCCGCCACCTGTGCGCCGCCCTCTGTCAGGCCTTCCAGCTCTACGGGGGGCGCCAGCAGGGTGGTGCTCATCAGCTCTGCTTCCCCTTGGACGTCCAGGTTCTTCATCAGGGATACCAGGTCTGCCAGGCCAACCTCCCCGTCGCCGTCCAGGTCGCAAAGGGGGTCTGCGCCGCCCAGCTTCCCGGCCAGCACATCCCGGTCGGCGGTGTCCACCTGGCCGTCGCCGTTCAGGTCGCCCAGGGTAAAGGCAGCGCCGCCGTTGCCCAGTATCAAATGCTGGGAATGGGTCTGCAAAGGGACGTCATAGGAAAAGGCCTTGTACCCCAGGCCGGTAAAGCGCAGGGTATAGTCCCCCTGGGGCAGGTCCCCTACGGTCAGGGTGACAAATTTGGGCCATCCGATAGTATCGTCCCCCCCGTCGGCGTTTTTCAGCTGGACAGAGGCCGGGTACGCCCCCAGGCTTTGGGTAGAGCTGTCCCACAGGCCAGCCTGGCCCAGGGTCTCTTCCCCTTGTAGAAGGGTAGCCTGGACGTTACGGCTCTCCAGGGCTGCCTGGCTTTGGGCCAGGTCCAGCCGCAGGGTAGCCTGCAGCTGGCCAACAGCCTGCGGGGCGCCAAAGCCCTCTTCCGGGGCGCCGGCGTCCGCTGCCAAGGCCGGAAGCCCCATGGGCAGCAGCAAAGCCAAGGCCAGCAGCCCGGAAAGGATACGGTTTCGTATGTTCATAACAGGCAAACTTCCTTTCGTCGGTGCGTATGCACGGTTTTTATGTAAATCGATTATGGTAAACGCCAACCGGCCGGGGGCCGCGGCGTGATACAGGGTTGCATGGGATATTATAGCAAATTCTCATAGGAAAAGGCAAGGGTGTTTTCCAAAAATGTATAAACGGGGGCGCGGCCAGAGAAGGGAAACAGAAACCACAAAGGCTTTCCACACATAATGCCGCCCTGTGTGAATTCTTCCCCAATCCCCTTGCGTTTTGCCTGGGCAGATGCTACAATAATGGCAAAAGCGGGCCCGTGCCTGGCGGATGCGCCGGGGGAGAGGCCCCTACAGGGAAAGGAACGTGACAGGACATGAGCGCAAAGGTCTATTTCTCTAGAACGATCACGCCGGAAAAGGTGCTGGAGCTTTTCAAGCTTCTGGGGAAGGAGCTGCCCGGCAAAACGGCCATCAAGGTGCACTCGGGGGAGGTGGGCAACCAAAATTTCCTCCGGCCCGATTTCTGGAAGCCGGTGGTGGATTTCGTGGGCGGCACCGTCACCGAGTGCAACACAGCCTATGACGGGGAGCGCAACACCACGGAAAAGCACCGGAAAGCCATCAGCCTTCACGGCTGGGACGAGTACTTCGACTTTGACTTGTTGGACGCCGAGGGCCCCGACCTGGAGTTGCCCATCCCTGGGGGCAAGCAGATCCAGAAAAACTATGTGGGGAAAAACCTGCGGGACTACCAGTCGTTGCTGGTGCTTTCCCACTTCAAGGGCCATCCCATGGGCGGCTACGGCGGGGCTATCAAGCAGCTCTCCATCGGCGTCGCTTCTTCCTTTGGCAAGGCTTATATACACGGCGCGGGCAACCCGGATGAGATCTGGACGGCGGACCACGACTCCTTCCTGCGTTCCATGGCGGACGCGGCCTCTTCCGTGACGGACTTCTTCCAGGGCAGCGCCGCCTATATCAACGTTATGAAGAATATGTCGGTGGATTGCGACTGCTGCGCCGTTGCCGAAGACCCCTGCATGCGGGACATCGGCATTTTGGCCTCCCTGGACCCGGTGGCTATCGACCAGGCCTGCATAGACCTGGTGTATGCCGCCAAGGACGACCCGGGCCAGGCCCACCTGTTAGAGCGCATCGAGAGCCGCAACGGCACCCTGACCATCGAGGCCGCCGCCCAGCTGGGCTTCGGCACGAAGGACTACGAGCTTATAGAGGTCCAGTAGTTTCATCCCTTTCATTTTTATGTAATATGCCCCGGCAGCCGTTCCCACACGCTGCCGGGGCATATTTACATTTAATAGCAGTTTAGCCCGGGATGCCCCGGCACCATTTCAGGTAATCCAGCGCGTGGCGCTGCCCGGCCAGTTCCAGGTCCCCTTGGAAAACAGGGTCATGGAATCCCTCTACGACCAGGTCCCCACGGAAGCCCTGCATGTACAGCACGTGGAACACGTCCCGCCAGTCTGTGTCCCCATAGCCCGGCGTCCGGGGCAGGGCAAATTCTTCCGCGCCGAACACGCCGGTCTTCTTCACCCGGTTCCAGTCGATGGTAGCGTCTTTGCCGTGAAGGTGGTATACTTTCCGTATCCACTGCTCCAGCTGGGGGATGGGGTCGATCAGCTGTACCATCTGGTGGGCGGGCTCCCACTCCAGGCCCAGGGCGGGGCTGTCCACCTGGTTGAACATCATGTCCCACGCCTTGGGGTTGAAGCCGATATTGCAGGTGGCCCTTTGCCAGGTGCCGCCCATGGGGCAGTTTTCTATGGCCAGGCGTACGCCGTTGTGTTCGGCGCGCCGGGCCAGCTCCCCATAAACCTCCCGGAACCGGGGCATGGCCTCTTCCACCGGGCGGCCCTCCAGGGCTCCGGCAAAGGTGGTCACCAGGTCTGTGTGGAACAGCTTGGCATTGTCGATGAAATGTTCCAGGGTATGCAGCTGCTCTTCGTTTTCCAGGGGGTTGCAGTAATACCCGATGGAGGACACCTCCAAGGGCGCGTCCCCGGCGGCTGCCTGCACCTTTTCGGCAAAGGCTGCCAGGTCTTTCTCTGGGAATACCATGTGGAAGTTGAACGAGATGCATTCATACCCATACCCCAGGAATACCGGCAAGAATTCCTCTACCTTGCCGCCTGGCACGATGCTTCCGATACGGATCTTTTCCATGCGCTTGGCCTCTTTTCTATCAAAAAAGATGGTTTTGGGCCTCCCGCCGCCCTCTTCTGGGCTGGCCGGGAAAGCTGTAAGCTGCCTCCATTTTACCATAATCCAGGAAAAACACAAGAGGCCTGGCAGATTTTACAAAAAGCGCCCTGCCCGAATTGCGGTTGCGTTTTTCCCCCGGCTGGTGTATACTATGTCCCATACCGGCTTTTGGCGGCGGGCAGGCCTGCCGCCGGCCAGAGAGAGGATGGAGAGAATGCCCTTTATTGACGTGCGGGCCAGCGTGCCCATCAGCGAAGCGCAAGAGCACACATTGAAAACCCAGCTGGGCAAGGCCATCAGCCTGCTGCCTGGCAAAAGCGAGGCCAGCCTGATGGTACAGGTGACGGGAAACTGCCGGATGTGGCTGGGCGGGGAGCAAGGCCCCATGGCACTGGTGAACGTGATGCTCTACGGCACGGCCACGCCCGAGGCATGCAAGCGGTTCAGCGGCGAAGTGATCCCCTTTGTGGAACGGGAGCTTGGCCTGGAGAGGGTATACCTGAAATTTGAAGAAGTGCCCAACTGGTTCTGGAATTGAAAGGATGGTGCGGTATGTGTAAAAAAGTTGCGGTAATTATGGGCAGCGACAGCGATTTCCCGGTTTTAGAGCCCTGCGTCAAGCGCCTGAAGGCTTTCGGCCTGGAGGCAAAGGTATTTGTCATGTCGGCCCACCGCACCCCCGCGGCGGCTTCGGAATTTGCCTCGACAGCCCAGGCCGAAGGCTATGGGGCCATCATCGCCGCCGCGGGCAAGGCGGCCCACCTGGCGGGGGTGTTGGCGGCCCACACCATTTTGCCGGTCATCGGCGTCCCGGTAAAGTCCTCTACGCTGGACGGCTTAGACGCCCTGCTCTCCACGGTGCAGATGCCTACGGGCATCCCGGTGGCCACAGTGGCTATCGACGGCGCGGAGAACGCCGCTATCTTGGCCGCGCAGATATTGGCCTTGTCAGACGAGGGGCTGGCAGCGCGGCTGCGCCAAATGAAACAGGACATGGAGCTGGGGGTGGGCAAGAAAAACCAGGCCGTCCAAGAACGGGCGGCCGCCCTATAGAGGGGCGTTTACACATAGAATTGTGAAAGCCTGGGGCAGGGCCCCGGCGGAAGGGAGAAAGCATATGAAAAAGACGGTCATGCGTAAATACGCGCAGCTGGTAGTTAAAACGGGCGTGAACATCCAGAAGGGCCAGGGCTGCGTGATTTTTGCCCAGGTAGAGCAGCACGAGTTCGCCGAGATGGTGGCGGAAGAAGCCTACCGGGCAGGGGCCAAGTGGGTGCACATGCAGTGGCAAGACCAGGACTTCAACAAGCTGCAGTTCCGCCACGAAAGCGTCACCCAGCGCAGCCGGGTGGAGGAATGGGAAAAGGCCCAGCAGCAGTATATTGTGGACAACCTGCCAGTACGTATTTCCATCACCTCGGCCGACCCGGACGGCCTGCGGGGCGTGAACGTGGACAAGATGCAGAAGATCAACGCCGCCCGTGGAAAAGTGCTGAAGCCCTACCGGGACGCCATCGAGAACAGGCACCAATGGACCATTGTGGCTGTGCCCTCTAAAAAATGGGCCAAAAAGGTTTTCCCTGGCGAGCGCACCAGCGCCGCTGTGGAAAAGCTGTGGGAGGCCATCCTGCAGTCTGTCCGCGTCACCGGGGACAACGACCCCCAGGCCGAATGGGACAGGCACAACCGCACCATCATGGAGAAATGCGAAAAGCTTACCGCTTATGACTTCGATTACCTGCATTATGAAAGCCCCAACGGCACCGACTTCAAGTGCTGGCTCATCCCCGGGGGCAAATGGAACGGCGGCGGGGAGACCCTCATCGACGGGACGTTCTTCAACCCCAACATGCCCACGGAAGAGGCCTTTACCTCGCCCATGAAAGGCAGGTGCGAGGGCACCCTGGTTGCCACGCTGCCCCTTTCTTACCAGGGCAACCTGATCGACCAGTTCTCCATCACCTTTGAAAACGGCAAGGCCGTCTCTTGCAAAGCGGAACAGGGCCAAGAGCTGCTGGAAAAAATGATTGCCATGGACGAAGGGGCCTGCATGCTGGGAGAGCTGGCCCTGGTGCCAGACGATTCCCCCATTTCCAACTCGGGCATTTTGTTCTACAATACCCTGTTCGATGAGAACGCCGCCTGCCATGTGGCGCTGGGCATGGGCTTTAACGACACCATCCCTGGCTTCGCGGACATGAGCAAAGAGGAGATTGCGGAAAAAGGCATCAACGATTCCGTCATCCACGTGGATTTTATGATTGGCAGCAAGGAACTGGATATCACTGGCTATACCCGGGACGGCAACGCTGTGCCTATTTTCCGTAAAGGGAACTGGGCCATTTAAACCTGCCGGCCAGCGGGGGCGCTTTTTGCCCATGGGGCAGGGGGCGCCCCTTTTTTGGGGGAGGTAAAAAGGGGCAAAGCCCCTGGCCCCGGTCGGGAGGATAAGATTTCTAAAAAATGGAGGTATGGGATGCTGCAAGTCAGCTTTGGTATTTTTCTGGTGTTTTTAGGGGTGTTCGCGGGGGTCATGCTCCGCGAGCCCCGCAGCCTATGGAGCGGCGTTTCCTTTTTCCTTATGATGCTGAGCCTGGGGGCGCTGCTGCTGGTGGTAACAGCCACATATTCCCAATGGCTGGCAGCCCACGAGGGCCTGTTGTGGGCCCTGCTGGCCCTGGCCGTTGTGGCTGGCCTATTCGTGCTGGCGTTCCCTTTGCTGCTGTTCCTCCTGTTCCTGATAGAGGGGGTGCGGGTGGTGCGGCACGAGGGCCTCAGCCCCGGCAACCTGCTCTCCCTGGTGTTCGCGGGGCTGTGGTTTGGTTTCCTGTTCGTCTGGCCTGTGGTGGGCGTGTGGGAGAAGGGCTCTTTAGGGACGGCGCTGTATATCATCGTCAGCTTCTCGGCGGTGTACATGCTCTCGCTGATGGCTATGTACGCCTTGTCCGCCTTGCTGAATCTGCTGCACCTGCGGAAGGGCCGGCGCCTGGACTACATCGTCGTACTGGGCGCGGGGGTGGATGGGGACCGGGTACCCCCGCTGCTGGCAGGGCGTATTGAAAAGGGGCTGGCCCTGCTGGGGCACAACCCCCAGGCCAGGCTTATCCTGTCTGGCGGGCAAGGGCCGGGGGAGGACTTGCCGGAAGGCGAGGCCATGGCCGCCTATGCCATCGGGAAGGGCGCGGAGCCTGGGCGGCTGCTGCGGGAAACGGGGTCGGCCAACACGGAGGAGAACCTGCGGTTTTCCTGGGCGCTGATGGAGGGCAAGGCCCCCCGGGTGGCGGTGGTCACCACGGCGTACCACGTCTTCCGGGCGCTGCTTATTGCCAAAAAACTGGGACTGCGCTGTGTAGGCTTTGGCTCGAAGACCAAGTGGTATTTCACCCTCAACGCCTTGCTGCGGGAGTTTGCCGGGTATATCCGCCTTACCCGCAGGCGGCACATCCGGGTGGTGGGCGGCGTGGCAGGGTTTGTGCTGCTGCTCTGGCTGCTGACGCGGCTGTAGCCCCCGCGGCCTCTCATACTTGCAAAAAATGGGGATACACTATATAATAATAGACATCCCAAATGCAAGGAGGATTTATCTGAATGCGCAAAACGTTGTTGCCCTGCATGCTGGCTGCCTGCCTGCTGCTGGCTGCCTGCGGGGATAGGGAGGCGCAGCCCGTATCCCGCCCTGGAGAAACCAGCGCGGCCCCCGAAAGCGCCCAGCCCTCCAGCGCCGCCGGGGGGCTGGAGGAAAGCATAACGGACTCTGGCGTGTGGGAATACCGGGACGGCAGCGCGGTGTATATGGTCCCTGGCACGGATAGCGGGAGCCCTTCCTCCGTGCCCATGCAGCGCGGCGCTTTTACCGATTCGTTGGGCACGGATTTCCCGGATATGCCGGAAAACCCCCGGGTAGTGGCCCTGTACGGCTCTTATGCGGAGACCTGGCTTTTGGCTGGGGGCGGGCTTTGCGGCGTCACAAAGGACGCTTTGGAAGAGCGGGAACTGGGCCTTCCGGAAGAT
The DNA here is from genome assembly GCA_910574995.1 of Oscillospiraceae bacterium. Classification (GTDB taxonomy): domain Bacteria; phylum Bacillota; class Clostridia; order Oscillospirales; family Acutalibacteraceae; genus Acutalibacter. The sequence goes on along the minus strand of CAJTCS010000004.1, from coordinate 27,375 downwards.
ACGGCCCTGGTGGGCACCGTGAAAGAGCCCAATGCTGAGGCCATCATCGCACTAGAGCCGGAGCTGGTGCTGCTGAACCCGGACATCGCCGGGCAGATGGCCATAAAAGACGTACTGGAAAGCGCGGGGCTTGCCTGCGCCTGTTTCCGGGTAGATTCTTTTGACGACTATGATTCGATGATGTTTGAGCTCACCGGGCTGACGGGCCGGGACGACCTGTACGAAAAAAACGTGGTGCGGGTCCGGGAGCAGATCTACGAGGCCAAAACGACCGCCGCCCTCAGCAGCAGCCTGCCGGACGTACTGCTGATGCGGGCGTTCTCCACAGGGATCAAGGCCAAAACGGACGATGAGCTGGCCGGGGCCATCCTCAAGGATCTGCACGCCCACAATATTGCCGACGACCATCCTTCCATGCTGGAGGACCTGAGCCTGGAGGAAGTGATTGAAGCCGATCCAGATTTCATTTTCGTCACCACCATGGGGGACGAAGGGAAGGCTTTGGCGTATCTAGATTCGTTGATTGCGGGGAACCCCGCCTGGGCCGGGCTGACTGCTGTGCAAGAGGGCCGGTATATTGTGCTGCCCAAGGATCTGTTTCATTACAAACCCAACAACCGATGGGGGGAAAGCTATGCGTATTTGGGGGAGGCCCTCTACCCCGCCCTTTTTGAAAACCGCCAGGGGCAAGCTTCTGCTGCTTCTGCTGCTGACGCTTCTTAGCGTGGTATTGGGGGTTTGGGCCGGGTCGTCCCAGGTCAACCTGCCCGCGGTGCTGGGCGAGCTGCTGCGGGGAGGACAGGCTTCGCCCCAGGCCCGCATTTTTCTATATATACGGCTGCCCCGGGTGTGCGCGTCTTTGCTCTCGGGGGCGGCGTTGGCAGTGGCGGGGCTTCTGATACAGGCGGTACTTTCCAACCCCCTGGCCGCGCCCAATGTCATCGGTGTGAACGCCGGGGCGGGGTTCTGTACTTTCTTGGCCATGGCCCTTTTCCCGGGCAGTATAAGCGCCGGGGCTTTGGGGGCTTTTTTCGGCGCGCTGGGGGCGACGCTGCTGGTATATGCCGTGGCCGCCGCCGCTGGGGCTGGCAAATTGACCATTATACTGGCGGGCGTAGCGGTAAGCAGTATCTTCACCGCTGGGCTGAATACGGTCAAGACATTCTTTCCAGAGACCCTGTATAATGGCAGCACCTTTTTAATGGGAGGGTTCTCCGGTGTGTCGATGCGGGATATAACCCCGGCCTGGGCAGGGATCCTGCTGGGGCTTCTGGGGGCCATGCTGCTGCCCCGGCAGTTGGACCTGTTGGCACTGGGGGAGGAAACGGCCCGCAGCCTGGGCCAGCCGGTAGGGCTGGTGCGGTTCTTGGCTATCCTTGCGGCCTGCGTGTTGGCTGGCTGCGCGGTAAGCTTTTCGGGGCTTATCGGTTTTGTAGGGCTGATTGTGCCCCACATGGCACGCCGGCTGTTTGGCAGCGCCCACCGGTTCTTGCTGCCTGCTGGCTGCCTGTTGGGGGCGTGCCTTGTCACCCTGTGCGACCTGCTTAGCCGGGTGCTGTTCGCCCCCTATGAGGTGCCGGTGGGCATCCTGCTTTCCTTTGTAGGGGGGCCGTTTTTCCTGTTCCTGATTTTAAAACGCCGCCGGGGTTAAAGCGCCTTGGGCGCGGCTTGGACAGTGGAAAGGAGGGGGCCTGTATGGTCCAGTTTTCCCAGGTGGACGCCGGGTACATGGGGGAAGCTGTGGTGCGCGGGGTCAGCTTTACCGCGCCCCGGGGGAAGGTGACCGCCTTGATAGGGCCCAATGGCTGTGGCAAATCCACCCTGTTGAAATCAGCCTGCGGGCTGCTGCCCTTGGTGGCTGGGCGGGTAGAGATTGGCGGCAAGCCCTTAGGGCGGTACCGGAGGAAGGAATTGGCCCGCACCTGCGCCATGCTCCCCCAGTCCCGGCCCGTCCCTGTTTTGGAGGTAGAACGCCTGGTGGCCCATGGGCGGTACCCCCACCTGTCCTTTGGCCGGGATTTAACGGGGAAAGACCGGGAGGCCGTCCGCTGGGCCATGGAAGAAGCGGGGGTGCTGCCTCTGCGGGGGCGGCTTTTGACACAGCTTTCCGGTGGCGAGCGCCAGCGGGTCTACCTGGCCCTGGCCCTGGCCCAGGACCCGGAGGTGTTTTTCCTGGACGAGCCCACTACGTACCTGGACATCGGCCAGAAATTTGAGCTGTTAGAGCTCGTCCGCCGGATAAACGCCCGGGGAAAAACCGTGGTCATGGTGCTGCACGACCTGGCCTTGGCGTTTGCGTACAGCCACTATGTGGCATTGCTGGGGGAAGGCAGGCTGCTGCGGTTTGGGCAAGGGGATGAAGTCTTTGAAAGCGGCGAGCCTGCCCGGGCCTTTGGCGTAGAGGGGCAGCGTTTGCGTGTAAACGGGCGGGAAGAGTACCTGTTCACCCGGCGGGCCTAAGTCTTCGGCGCGGGGCATGGGCGGGGAATTTCCAGACAGGAGGAATGATTTATGCGAGTGGTGCATCTGATAGGCGGGGGCGATACAGGCGGCGCGAAGACCCATGTGCTGGGCCTTTTGCAAGAGCTGAATAAGCATATAGAGGCAAACCTGGTCTGCTTCCGCCGGGGGGAATTCTCAGAGGATGCGGAAAAAATGGGCATCCCCGTGCATGCCATCGATTCCGGCAACCCCTTTTCCGACCTGGGCCCCCTGAAAAAGCTGCTGGCACAGGGGAAGGTGGACGTGCTCCACTGCCACGGGGCCCGGGGCAACCTGATGGGCGTGCTGCTGAAAAAGCGCCTGGGCGTGCCGGTGGTCACCACCATACACAGCGACTACCGGCTGGATTACCTGGGCAGGTTTATGGCGCGGCTGGTGTATGGTACTACCAACGCCTGGGCGCTGCGGAAGATGGATTATTACATCGGCGTGGCGGGGCCTGTAACAGACGCCCTCATCCAGCGGGATTTCCCAGCAGAGCGCATCTATACCATCTATAACGGTATCGACTTCCAGTCCCCCGTGCGGTGCGTGCCCCGGGGGGAGTTCTTACGCTCACTGGGCCTAGACTGCCAGGAGGGGGACGTGGTGGTAGGGATCGTGGCCCGGCTTACCCCTGTGAAGGACCACGCCACCTTGCTGCGGGCTATGAAGCTGGCCAGCGAGAAGTGCCCCCGCCTGAAGCTGGTCTGCGCGGGGGACGGGGAAGACGAGCGGAAGCTGCGGGAGCTGGCCCGTTCATTGGGCATCGAAAACCGGGTATGCTTTGCCGGCTGGGTAAAGGACATGCCGTCGTTTTATAACGCATTGGACATAAACCTCCTCTCATCCCTTTCCGAGGGCTTCCCCTACGCCTTGGTAGAGGGCACCCGCTTCCGGCTGGCAACCCTGTCCACCCGGGTGGGGGGCGTGCCCACCATCATAGACCATGGTGTGAACGGGTACATGTTCGAGCCCGGCGACTTCCAACAGCTGGCCGGGTACCTGGCCAGCCTGGGCAACGACCCGGCCCTGCGCAGGCAGCTGGGGGACAGGCTGTATGAGAAGGCGGAGCGGGAGTTCTCCCTTTCCCATATGGTAGACTACCAGCTGGAGATATACAGGGACGTACAGCGCCGGTTTGCCCGGGAAAAGTCCCAGGGCAAACGCCGGGGCGCTGTCATCTGCGGGGCCTACGGCCATGGCAACATCGGCGACGACGCCATCCTGCGTTCTATCATCCGCTCGGTAAAGGGCCTGGATAAGGACCTCCCCATCACGGTCCTTGCCAAGAACACAGACAGCGTCAAAAAGCGCCACCGGGTGGGGTCTATCTATACCTTGAATATCCCTGGCATGCTGCGGGCCTTGGCCAGCTCCCGGCTGTATATCAACGGTGGCGGCACCCTTATCCAGAACGCTACCAGCCAGCGCAGCTTGTGGTATTATTTGTTCACCCTGTGGGCCGCCAAGCGCCTGGGCAACCGGGTGGATATGTACGGCTGCGGCATCGGCCCGGTGAAGGGGCGGTTCAATAAGTTCCTGGTGCGCCGGGTGCTGAACAGTTCGGTAGATACCATTACCCTGCGGGAAGAGGATTCCCTGCGGGAGCTGGAAGGCTTTGGCGTCACCCGCCCCACCGCCCTCCTCAGCTCGGACCCCGCCCTGGTGCTGCCCCCCGCCCCGGAAGAAGAGGCGCTGGCCTATCTGGAGGCCCACGGCCTCTCCCCAAAAGGGGATTACATCTGTTTTATGCTGCGCAGCTGGCAGGGCTTCACCGGGAAAGCCCCGGCTTTTGCCCAATGCGCCCGCCATGCCAGCCAGGCCCACGGCCTTACGCCTGTGTTCCTGTCCCTGAACCGGGGGCCGGATACCGCCGCAGCCCAGAAGGTAGCCGCTGCCATAGAAGGGCCCTGTATCGTCCTGGACGACCTGGAGGAGCCAGAGCTGATTATCACGGTGCTGCGATATATGCGCATAGTGGTATCCATGCGCCTGCATGGGCTGATCTTTTCTTCCCTCAGCGGGCTGCCCATGGTGGGCGTGTCCTATGACCCTAAAATTAGTTCCTTCCTGCGATACCTGGGCTATGGCCAGTGTATCAGCCTGGAGGATGTGACGCCGGGGAACCTGGCAGCGGCGGTAGACTCCGCCTTGGCCGCTCCTGGCTCCCGGGAAGAGCGGATGGCCCATACCCAGCGTTTGAAAGACCTCCAGCAGGAAAATGCAGAGGCCCTGCGCCGCCTGTTGGATTGAAGCCGCCGTAAAAAAAGGGGGCCTGCCTGGGAAAGGCGGGCCTTTTTTATTGCCTATAATATGCCAAAATGCCGCAGGGCTTTCCGTATGCCGTCTTCACCCACAGGGGCGGTTATGTAGCTGGCGGCGGCCTTGGCGGCGGGGGAGCCGTTACCCATGGCCACGCCCAGCCTGGCCCAACGCAGCATCCGTTGGTCGTTGTCGCCGTCGCCGAACACCATAACCTCATCCCTTGTGATGCCGAAGTGGGCGGCCGCGGCCTCGATGCCCTTTTCCTTGCCGCCGCCTTTCGGGATGATATCTTGGATGTCCCCTCCGGCGCTGGTGGGCTCGATGTGGGGCAGGCAGGCGATGTGGGCCAGGTTTTCGGGGCCATATACCAGGAATTGCAGCACTGGGTGGCTTTCCAGCCGGGAGACGTCATACCGGCCAGGGGCGGGCAGGTCTTCGTGGATGAAATGCCGGACAATGGTAGGGCTGTCATCCACACAGAAGCTTTCCTCTTCCTCGATGATCAGGCAGGGGAATTTTTCTTTTTCCACAATGCCCACCAGCTGCCGGATGTCCCCGGGGTCATGGGCAAACCGCCGCAGTACCGTGCCGTCCCGCAGTACCGCCAGCTGCCCGTTTAACGAGACAAACCCATCGAAAGAGAAGAGCCCCTCTAAAAACCCCAGCATGCTGGGGATACGCCCCGTGGCCACGAACAGCTTTACGCCCTTTTCTCGCAGGGCGTGCAGGCTCTCGACTGTAGATGGGGGCATTATGCCCCCATGGCCGTGGTCCAGCAGGGTGCCGTCGATGTCAAAAAAACAAGCCTTTATTGTATTTTCCATATAAACCCTCTTTTTCCCATCTGTTCCCCGGGCACGCCCCTCCTAGTTCCCAGCCTTTTCCTTGTATTTTTCCACGATCCGGTTGGCGCACTTGTACACGTCCCCGCCGCCCAGGGTCAGCAGCAGGTCGCCGGGCTGGGCATGTGCCATGGCATAGTCCGCTACCTCTTCAAAGCCTTCAAACCACACGCTGCCAGGCACCTTGGCGGCCAGGTCGGCTGTTTGTATGCCGTATACGTTCTCCTCCCGCACGGCCAAAATCTCCGTCATAATCAGGTGGTCTGGGATAGCAAGGGCCTTGGCAAAGTCCTCCAGCAGGGTATAGGTACGGGAGTAGGTGTGGGGCTGGAAGATGGCCCACACCTGGCGGTATCCCATGCGCATGGCCGAGCTAAGGGTAGCGGTCAGCTCGGTGGGGTGGTGGGCAAAGTCGTCCGCCACGGTAACGCCGCCGAACTTGCCCAGCACCTCAAAACGCCTGTGCACCCCAGAGAAGTTGTGCAGGGCCCGGCACAAAGCGGCGGGCTCTGCCCCCAACGAGTGGGCGCAGGCGGCGGCGGCCACGGCGTTAAGCATGTTGTGCCTGCCCGGCACGGAAAGCTCTATCCGGCCCAGGGGCTTGCCCTTGTGCAATAAGGTAAAGTCCTCGCAGGCAGAGGGCTCTTCGTTCATCTCGGCAGGGTAATAATCGTTCTGCTCCCCCAGCCCAAAGGTGACGGTTTCTTTGTCCAGGCCCCGCACGCTCTCCATGGCTTTGGGGTCGTCGCCGTTGACCACCAGCAGGCGGGTGGTCTGGCTGGCGAATTGATGGAAAGACCTCACGATATTGTCCAGGGTCTTGAAATAGTCCAAATGGTCGGCGTCGATATTCAGGATTACCGACACAGCCGGGGTCAGCTGTAAAAAGCTGTCTACATATTCGCAGGCCTCGCACACCATGGTGCCGCTTTTCCCGGCCCGGCTGTTGCCGCCGATAAGGGGCAGCTTGCCCCCGATGATGGCGCTGGGGTCCATGCCGCATTCCATCAAGATCTGGGTAAGCATGGCGGTGGTGGTGGTTTTGCCGTGGGTGCCGGAAACGCCGATGGCCTGGGGGAACCGGCGGGCAAGCATGCCCAGCATCACGGCCCGCTCCATGGTGGGGATGCCTTTTTCCCGGGCGGCCAGAAGCTCCGGGTTATCGTCCCGGCAGGCGGCGGTATATACCACGGCCTCCGCCTGGCCGATGTTTTCAGCCCGGTGGTCGGTGAAGACAGGGATGCCCATATCCCGTACCCGCTGCAGGGTGTCCGATTCATTCCGGTCAGAGCCGGTCAGGGCGTAGCCCCCGTGGTGGAGCAGCTCGGCCATGGGGCACATGCCAGAGCCCCCGATGCCTACAAAGTGCAGGCGCTTTACCTTGTCCAGCAAATCGCTGGGGACAGCCATATGGTCAGCCATGGATAAATCTCCTCGCTTTATCAAGAATGGCGCCGCCTTGCGGCGGCTGGAAACAGACAGGGCCCATGACGGGCCGCCGCACAACCCATTGCCCTGCGGCCGGGTCCAGGGATAAAAACCCCGGGCGGGGCTCGGGGAGGGGCCCGCGGCCTCAAGCATCCGTCAGGGAAAGATAACAGGAAGCCCCCTTTATTATATTGCAACCGGGCCGCAAAATAAAGCCCCAAAGGCAAATTTGTAAGGCCGCCGCCGCTTTTGTCTGGATATGCGCCTGTTTGCATGCTTGGCGGTGGGCGTTCACCCTTTTTTTATGACCCCTTGGGTGAAATCCCGGCCGCACGGCTGTACCTCCGGGCAGCACAGGCCATACAGGTCCCCGGCCCAGGCCTCCAGCCGGAAGACCTCCTGGGCCTGGGCGGGCAGCCGGGGGAGGTCCCCCGCCCGCAGGACCACTGGTAGGCGGCAGGCTTTCAGCAGGCCAGCGCCTACGGGGGTCATGCCTAATACCCGCGCATAGGGGGGCAGGGGTGGCAGCTGGTCGTGAAGCCCCAGGAAAGCGGCCATGGCCAGCCTGCGCAGCCGGGCGTGGGCAACGCGCTTGGACTTTGCCAGGCTATAGAATTCCTCTAAGGAACGGGCCTGGCGGGCCGCTTTGTAAAGCCGGTTTTCCAGGCCCTCGCTCACGTCGGGCAGCCGTGCGAAATCCCCCGGCCCCATGCCGCGCAGCCGGGCCAGCACAGCCCGCCCTAGATGGGAAAGGGAAGCGGGGCAGCGGCCGGCCTCCTTTTCCTTTTCGATGGCACGCAGGGTACAGGGGGGCGCAAGGCCGGCAACGCCCTCCCCGGCCAGCAGCATTTTCCGCAGCCCGCTGGCGGAAGGGGCCTCCCCAGGCACGCCGGGCTGGTCGTGGCCAGCGCCCAAACGGGGCAGGGCCACCGGCTTCATGGGCAAGCCCATGGATAAGACGGCTTTGCAGTACTCCACCCCCAAAAGGGCGTTGGGTTTTTCCAATATAGAGGCCGCTTCCGGCCCCACCACCTGCCCTAAGGCCTCCTGCCGCCTGCGGGCAAACAGGCCGCCGTCCTCCGGCAGGCTTGCCAGGGCTGCGGAAAACCCCGGGGACAGCAGGGCTTTTGCCGTTTCCAGAAGCCGCCCGCTGTCTGGATACTCACTACCGAATACCAGCCGGCCCGTCCCCAGGCTGGCAGCCAATGCCACGCCCCCCCGGGCAAAGCGTTCCGCGCCGGCGCAGGACCAGGGCAGGGGCAGTTCGGCCACCAGGTCGGCCCCGGCTTCCAGGGCCAGCCGGGTGCGGGCCCACTTGTCCAAAATGGCGGGCTCCCCCCGCTGGACAAAATGGCCCGACAGCACACACACCAGGGCCCCGCCCTTTTCCCGGGCCTGCCCCAACAGGGACATATGCCCCCCGTGCAGGGGGTTCAGCTCGCATATCACGGCGGAAACCGTCATTTTCTCAGGCATTTTTTAGGAAACTCCTTGCAATCGAAGAGGAAGTGTATTAAAATAATGGTTGTTCCTTACATATTGTACAGCACCAGCGCGCCTATGGCAAGGCTGGGGCTGAAATTTTTGATGTCCGGGGCATCCGGCCCCGATGGAAAGGAAAGAGATATACCATGAAAATTCTTGTTATCAATGCGGGCAGCTCTTCTTTAAAGTACCAGCTTATCGACATGGACAAGGAAGAGATGCTTTGCAAGGGCAACTGTGAACGCATCGGCATCCCCGGCGGCATCTTCACCCACAAAACCGCCGACGGCCGGGAGTTGGACAAAAAGGTGAATATGATCGACCACACCGCCGCCTTTACCCAGGTGAAGGACGCGCTGTTGGACGCGGAATACGGCGTCATCAAAAGCCTGGACGAGATTACGGCTATCGGCCACCGGGTGGTGCAGGGCGGCGCCATTTTCCATAAGTCCGAGCTGGTGGACGAGCGGGTCATCCAGGATATCGAGAGCCTCATCCCCTTGGCCCCCTTGCACAACGGGGCCCATGTCCAGGGCATCCGGGCTTGCCGGGAGCTGTTCGGCGACAAGGTGCCCGAGGCCGTGGTGTTCGATACTTCTTTCCACGCCACCATGCCCCCCAAGGCGTACATGTACAATATCCCCTACGAGTATTACGAGAAATACGCCGTGCGGCGCTACGGCGCTCATGGCACCTCCCACCGGTATGTCAGCGCCCGCTGCGCCGAGCTGATGGGCCAGGACCCCAAGGACCTGAAGATCGTCACTTGCCATTTGGGCAACGGCTCCTCTATCACCGCCGTGGACGGCGGCAAGTGTATTGACACCAGCATGGGCCTTACCCCCCTGGATGGCTTTATGATGGGCACCCGCTCTGGGACATTGGATCCCTCTGTGGTCACTTTTGTCATGGAAAAGGAGCACCTCACCCCCGGTGAGATGGACCAGGTGTTGAATAAGAAGTCCGGCCTGCTGGGCGTTTCCGGCGTCTCCAGTGACGACCGGGACGTGACCGCCGCCCGGAAACAGGGCAACGAGCGGGCCAAACTGGCCCAGGACATCCTGGAGTATCAGATCAGCAAGTTCGTGGGCGGCTATATGGTGGCTTTGGGCGGCTGCGACGCTATCGTGTTCACGGCAGGCATCGGGGAGAATCAGACGGCCCACCGGGCAGCTGTGTGCCAGCAGCTGGCTTTCATGGGTGTGAAGATGGATCCGCAGAAGAACGAAGAGATGGTGCGGGGCAAGGAAGGGGAGATCTCTACGCCAGATTCCCCCATCAAGGTGTTTGTCATCCCCACCAACGAAGAGCTGGTCATCGCCCGGGACACCAAGGCCCTGGTAGAGGCTATGCGCTAAGACAAATGGAAGCAGAAAAGGGGGGCCTGCGGGCCCTTCCTTTTTTTCGCAAAAAAACCTTATTTTCCCGCCATCTGGGCCGACATATAGGTATAGGATACAATATATGCGAAGGACGCGCCAAAGGAGATTTTGTTATTATGTTTGACATCTCGTTCCTATCCCAAAGCATGTGGGACATATATTCCCTATGCCAAGGGGCAGCCACAGGCAGCTATAACCGCGCGGCTTATGAAAGCTTGGCCGGGGTTTCTTTCCGGTCTATGCTGCAAAACACCAAGGGCTTCCTGCAGCCATCTGACAACCTTGGGCAGCAACTGATGGCGGACTATTACGCCTGGAAGGCCCAGCAGCCCCCGCAGCAGCTGCCGGGCAGCCAAGGGGACACCCCAGAAAACCGGGACTATCTAAAGCGCCATTTTTCCGGGCAGCTTTCGGTGATGGAGCGCATCTATGCTTTGGACACCATGCGGGAGATGGGCATGATTACCCGGCAGGAGATGCTGGAAACCATCGGGGTCGGGAATGGTTTGAGCATTATCAGCATGGATGACCCTGTTATATTCTGCCAGCCCGCCCACTTAGACCCCGCCATTTCCAAGTGGAACGATTTTTTCCGGCACGCCAACATCAGCCGCTGCCCCACTTTGGATAAGCTGTTCTCCATGTCCGCAACCATACGGGAGACCATCCAGGTGCGGGAAGCTGCAAAGCGGCAGCGGGAACAGCAGACCGCCGCCCAAGAGGTGGAATCCACCCTGAACGCCATCACCACACGGAAAGCAGGTTGAACATCTGAAAATTGCGAAAAAAACCGCGCCTGGCACGCCAAGCACGGTTTTTTTATATTATTTCAGCCGTAAAAGGACGCGGCCCTGTGGGCAAACAGGAAAAAGCTTCATGCTACGGTTTTTACCCCCTGTTGGACGATGGGGATGCGGGCAGGACATATTGCTCTGTATAGGTGTCGAAAGCCTGGGTGAACACCGGGTCGCCGGTGGTCTTCACCTCGTTCAGATATCCGTGGGTGTCCAGGACAGAGTCTTTTATCTGGATTACCGTTACCGCTATGTTGGAGCAATGGTCTGAAACGCGCTCGTAGTTGGTCAGCAGGTCTGTCAGTACAAAACCCAGTTCGATGGTACAGCGCCCTTCCTGTAGGCGGTGGATATGCCGGCTTTTCAGGTCCAGCTTCAGCCCGTCGATCACCTGTTCCAGGGGTTCCACTTTGGCGGCAAGGCTGGCGTCATCCTTCTCGAAAGCTTCCACCGTCAGGTCCAGGATGTCCAGGATAGCCCGTGTAATCACGCCCAGCTCCTCTTGGGCCTTTTCTGAAAAGTGCAGGTCCTTGTCGTGTATCTCGCCTGCCACCCGTAAAATATTCACCGCATGGTCGCCAATGCGTTCAAAGTCCCCGATGGCATGGAGCAGCTGGGAGACCCCGCCGCTGTCCTTGGCGGTCAGTTCCTTGCTGCTCAATTTTACCAGGAAGGTGCCCAGCTTGTCCTCATACAGGTCGATCTCCTCTTCCTGCCGGGCGATGTGCTCGGCGCTTTTCGGGTCAAATTGCCCCAAAAGCCCGATGGCCTCTTTCATGGAATCCCGGGCGGCGCCTGCCATGCGGACGGCCAGGTTGCGGCATTCGGCAATGGCAAGGCCAGGGGAGAGGAGCAGGCGTTCGTCCAACAGCTCTTCCTTGGTGTTTTTCTCCCGTATGGTCAGCTTGGCCAGCTTCTCCAGCTGCTTGGAGAAGGGCAGCAGCACAAAAGTGTTGACGATGTTGAACAAGGTATGTACCACCGCGATGCCAAAGGCGCTGATGGGCGCGTCGGCAAAGTCAAAATGGATAAAGGCGTTCAGGCCGTAAAACACGGAAAGGCATATGGCTGTGCCAATGACCTTGAAATATACGCTGACCGCCACCACCCGCTTGGCGTTCTTGTTGGCCCCGAAAGCCGACAGCAGCCCTGTGACGCAGGTACCGATGTTGGCGCCGGTAATGACGGGGAAGGCCATGCCCAGGCTGATGCTGCCCGTCATGGCAAGGGACTGCAGGATACCTACCGAGGCGGCCGAACTTTGGATGATCCCAGTGAACACCGTACCGATCAGCACGCCCATCAAGGGGTTCTGGAACATGACCAGCAGCTCGTGGAAAGCGGGGGTCTCTGCCAAAGGGCTGACAGACTGGCTCATAAAGCTCATGCCGGTCATCAGGATGGAGAAGCCCACCAGGATGGACCCTATGTCCCGTTTTTTGCCCCCCTTGCCCGTCATGATGAACAGCACGCCCACCAGGGCCACCAGGGGTGAAAAGGATTCCGGCTTCAACATCTGCAGGAAGAAGCTGTTGGATTCAATCCCCGCGGCGCTGAGGATCCAGGCCGTCAGGGTGGTGCCCATGCTGGAGCCCATGATGACCGCCACCGTCTGCTCCAGCTGCATGATGCCCGAGTTCACCAGGCCCACCAGCATCACCGTCATGGCCGAGGAGGACTGGATGGCAATGGTAATCACCGCACCCAGCAGCAGGCCCTTCCACCGGCTGTCCGTCATGGACTTCAGCACCCGCTCCAGCTTGCCGCCCACCATTTTCTCCAGGCCTGCGGACATGACATTCATCCCGTACAGGAAGAACGCCAGCCCGCCCAGCAGTGTGAAAAGCGAAAATACATCCATTGCGATACCCTCCGTTCCCGTTTCCCCGGGCCCCTTTCCTGCTACCACAAATACATCTTACCATACCTGCCCGGCAAAACGCAACAGGTTTCTGTGAAAGGTGCGCAGCCCGGCAGGGGGTTCGGCAAAACTGCCAAACGGGCCCATAAAAACAGGCATATATACCAAAAACAGGGGCGCCCCGGCGGTTCCCCTTTACATACCCTGGGGATTGTGGTACAATATACGCAATGAAGTTTGGGGGTTTCGGGAAGAAACTTTGTGTATTTTTGCTAAAAAGGGAGGGATGGGCATGTTCCTGAAACGGGCGGGCTGGAGCCTATGGGGCCACAAGTTCCGCAACATCCTGATTCTGGTAGTGTTTTCCGTCATCCTGGCGGTGACGCTGACCTCGTTTATGGTGTATACCGGCACCGGCCACCAGGTGGAGATTACCGAAAAGGCCGTGGCAAACGCCATCACGCTGCAGGCGCCCGCGGTGTCCGGGATGACATTCACCACCAACATAGACCTGGGCATGGTAGACGCCATGCGTTTTGTCAAAAGCGAGTACGCCCAGCGGCACAACATTGTGCTGACGGGCCTGGACATGGAGACGGCGGACCTGGTGCCTTATTATGAAGAGCCGGGAAAGGCAGAGAGATACCGGGCTTACCAAGAGGCCATGGACGGCTTTGACGAGCAGCGGGCGGCTATGGCCGAGTGGGTGTACCTTACCCATAACTACTACATGACCCATATCAAAACGGCGGAGGAAGAGGGCTTCCGCTACGGCTTTGACGAGGAAGGGAAGTGGGACCTTTACAACCCCACCTTCACCCCGGAGGAGAACGCCAGCTTCCTGCGGTTTTATAACGCCTCCACCTTTAAAGAGATAGACGGCATCCAGCCGCCGGCGGGCTTCCAGATTACCGCTATATCCGACTCGGAGTATTTCGACACGTTCTCCAGCGGGGGCTATGCCCTCATCGAAGGGGACCACATCAAGCCCGAGAACGAGGGCGCCTACCATGTGCTTATTTCCCAGGACATGGCCGAAACCAACGGCCTGCGTGTGGGGGACAAAATGACCCTGGAATTCAACGCGTCTGACCAGGCCTTGGCCCGTTTCCCCAACTATTACCCCTGGGAGCTGACCATTACCGGCATTTTCGACCCGCCGGACAATTCCTTCAGCACCGGGGGTTACAGCGCATCCAACTTCATCTACGTGTCCTATGAGGGGCTGTACAAATATTTGTACGACATGTACAACAACGAAACCCTGCTGTGGGTGCCCTACGGCACCAACCGGGCCACCGTGTATGTGGAAAACCAGGAGGACATGGAAGCTTTTATAGAGGAAGCCTACGACCGGTTCCGCATTGTGGAGTTTTCAGACGGCAGCTCGCCCATACAGGGCACCAGCATAGAGGAGTTGTTTGATGAGGGCACCTTTGCCACCGGCGACCCCCAAAAGCTGGACGCCGCCCTGGTCGAGTATATGGCAGGGCAGCAATGGTATAACCCCTGGTACGCCCTCATTGTAGACCGGGAGTGGTATGACATGGTGGCCGCGCCCCTGGAAAGCATACATACCATGGCGCTTGTGATGGGCGTGGGCCTGCTGGTGGGCGCGTTCATTGCCTTGCTGCTGGTGTGTGTGTTCAATATACGCAGCCGCCGGCGGGAAGTGGGCATTTTGCTGGCTATGGGGGAATCGAGGCTGCATATATTCCTGCAGCTGTTCATCGAGCAGGCCGTGCCCCTGGTGCTGGCGTCTATAATCGGCTTTGGCATGGGCGTGCCTTTGGCCGCTAACTTTGGCAACACCATGCTGGCAGGGCGGTCGGCCCAGGTAAACGCCGCCTATGACCAGGAAAAGCGGGAGTATCTGGAAGCCCAGATGGAGGGCAACCCCTATGCCATAGAAGACACCCAGCGGGTGCGCAGCGCCGCCAACGTGGTGGCCCCGGCGCGGCTGCAGTTCCGGCTGGACCCGGCCTTGGCGGCGGCCTACTTTGGCGCGGCCCTGTGCATGCTGTTTTTGACGGTGCTCATCCAGGTGGTATTTTTGCTGCGGCTTTCCCCAGCCAAAATACTGATGAGACGGAATTAGGAAGGGGGGACGGAAGATGCCGTTTTTAAAGCGGGCGCTTCGCGCCATTGTCTACTATAAAAAAAACACGCTTTTGCTGTTCCTGATTTTTACCATCCTCTTTTCGCTGGTTTTATCAGGCCTGTGCATCCGCAACGCTTCCCAAGAGGCTACCCGCCGCACAGGGCTGGCCATTGGAGGATCGGTGCTGGTGCAAAGCATGGGGGACAGCGCCCAGGCCAGCGCCCTGACCCTAGAAAGCGCCCAGAAGGCGGCAAACCATCCGGCCGTGCGGGATTATGCTTTTGTAGGCCAGGTTTTAGCCTGCGCGGCGGATTTCCGGGGCATGGGCCCGGCCTTTGAGGACATTACGGCTGGGGACTATGACCTGACCTTGAAGGGCAGCAACGGCCTGCATCCAGAGTTGCGGGACGACTGCCGGCTGATTGAGGGCGGTATAGGCGAGACGGGTTACGCTGTGGTCAACCAATGGCTGGCAGACGCCAACGGGCTTTCCATAGGGGATACCATTACCGTGGCGGCAAACCGCGCCGGGGGCAGCCCGGTGGAATTGGCCGTGACCGGCGTCTATTACCGCAACACAGGGTACCACTATGGTGAAACCGAACAGTATGCCGAGAACATGATCTTTACCGACCTGGGCACCCTGGAAAAGCTGGGGGGAGGCGGGCTGCTGCAGTGGGCCGAATATACCGTTACAGACCCGGCGGACATACCGGGCTTTATGGCGGATATGGAAGGGATGGCATTCCCCGAGCGGGAGGACCTGGGCTTCATCGCCCTTGACGGGGATTACCGGAAAGTGGCCATGTCCATGGAGACGCTGGTAAACGTGGCTACGCTCATTTTCGCGGCGGCCATTGTGCTGGGCGTGGTGCTCCTTTCCGCCATGGTGATGCTCTCCCTAAGCAGCCGGGAATATGAGATCGGCGTACTGCTTTCCATGGGGGAGGGCCGCTGGAAAGTGATTGCCCAGCTGGCGGTAGAGACCCTGTTGCCGGTGCTGCTGGGGGTAACGGCCGGTGTGTTGGCCAGCGGCCAAACGGCCGCCGTGGCAGGCGACCTGTTGGGCGCTTCCCAGAAGGGCGTAGAAGTGGGCATAGGCGGCCCGGCCATTGGGCTGGTTTATTTGTGCGGGGTGGCGACTGCTTTGCTGGCCTCCTGTGTAACGGCCTATAAGGTGTTGCGGTTCCAGCCCAAAAAGCTGCTGATGTCCATCGAATAAATGACAGGCCATTCATAAATTGTGATGTAGGAGGCGCAGGCAATGGAACCTATCTTGGAATTTAAGGATATTACCTATTACTATGTAAGCGGCGGCAAGCGTATCGACATTTTGGAGGACGCGGACTGCTCGTTTGAGCCAGGCAAGCTCTACACCATTGTGGGGCCCTCCGGCTCTGGCAAGACCACTACCCTGACTTTGGCGGGCGCGCTGGAATCCCCCCGGGGCGGGCATGTGTATTACCGGGGGAAGGACATCCGGGAGATCGGCTATACCGAGTACCGGAACCGGAACATCGCCATCGTGTTCCAGGCCTATAACTTGCTGCCCTACCTTACCCCCCTGCAGAACGTGCTGGCCGCCATGGACATCACCAAAAACCCCATTGAGGACAAAAAGCGGCGGGCCCAAGAACTGTTGGCGCGCATGGGCCTAACGCCAGACCAGATGCGCCGGAACATCAACAAGCTTTCTGGCGGCGAGCAGCAGCGGGTGGCCATCGCCCGGGCCCTGGCCACGGATGCGGACATTTTGCTGGCCGACGAGCCCACCGGCAACCTGGATGCCGACACGGCCCAGGGCATTGTAGAGGTCTTCCAAGAGCTGGCCCACCAGGACGGGAAATGCGTCATCGCAGTGACGCACTCCCAGGAGTTCTCCTCCCAGGCAGACGTAGTGCTGCGCCTGCAAGAGCACCGCCTGGCCGGATGACCGGCCGCCAAAAAAGCCCCGGACTATATGTCCGGGGCTTTTTGAAACGGGATGTTGCCAGGTCAATGGCTGCTGTGGGCAAGCAAAAGCCCGGCGGCTTCTTGTAAAGAATGGGCTGTAAATTCCGGCGCGCCGATGTATGCGGGTATGGACATATACTGGTTTGCCGGAAGCCAGGCGGCGGCCATATGGGCGGCATGGGCGCAAAGTATGTCAAAGGGGTGGTCGCCTACATATACGCTATCCGCGCAGCTGGCGCCCAGCTGCGCGCAGGCCAGCTCCAATATCTGCGGGTCCGGCTTATAAAGCTCTACCTCCTGGGAAATGACGACAGCGCCAAAAAAGCCCGCGATACCCGAATCTGCCAGGGCCTGGCGCACGCTGCTGGTGTTGTTGCTGACGATGCCCAGCTGTGCGCCCTGGGCCTGCAGGGCTTGCAGCGATTCCTTTGCCCCTGGGGCCAGTTCGTACCCCATGTGGTAGTCCCGCATGAATATCTGGGACAGCGGCCCGTATAGCGCGTCTTCCAGCCCCAGGGCCTGTTGGTATACGGAAAAGACATGCCGCAGGTAATCCTCGTCAGACATCCGTACCCCGGTTTCGTTCTCCTTCCGGATCTGTTCCCCCTGCCAAAGCTCGCTTTGGGCATAGGCCTTCTCCACAGCGGAAAGGGGCAGGCCAGGCAGGCTGGGCTGGGCCGCCTGGAAAACCTTTTCCACGATGGAAGGCTTTTTCAGCAGCAGGGTATTGTCTATGTCGAACAGTATACAGCCGTACATGCTTTTCCCTCCTTTATATGCGGGCCCGGAAGAGGGCCGCTTCATAGGGCCGCAGCGCGGGCCCTTGATATCCGCCTTCCCTGTCATAAGAGGACAGCAGGGCTTCCCCGGCCCCTTCCAGCAGGCCTGGGGGGATTGTATGCGCTTCCTGGGAGAAGTTGCAGAATACCAGCAGGGTTTCGTCCCCGGCGCGCCGCCGCCAGGCCACCAGTTCCCCACAGCCGGTATCCAGGAAAGCCAGGTCCCCGTGGGGCAGGGCGGGGCATTCCTTCCGCAGGGCGATGAGCCGCCGGTAGAAGTGGAAGATGGAGAGGGGGTCTTGACGTTGGGCCTCCACGTTGATCCTCTTTGTATTGGGGTTCACCCCCAGCCAAGGCTGGCCAGTGGTAAAGCCGCCTTTTGGAGAGCCGTCCCACTGCACGGGGGTGCGGGCGTTGTCCCGGCTTTCCAGCTGGGCCCGGGCCAGGGCGGCGTCTGGGCTTGACCCGGAAAGCAGCAGCTGGTGGTAGCGGTTCCGGGTGTCCAGGTCGTCGTACGCCTGGATAGAGGGCAGCTTCACGTTGGTCATGCCGATCTCTTCCCCCTGGTATATAAAGGGCGTGCCGGGCAGGCAGTGGAGGAACAAGGCCAGCAGTTTGGCAGAAGCCTCCCAATACGGGCCGTCGTCCCCGTACAAAGACACCTGCCTGGGCTTATCGTGGTTGCTGAGGAACCGGGCCCACCAGCCGTCCTTTTCCAGGGCCCGGTAGCTTTCCCAGGCGTCCCGGGCCAGCTTTTCCGGCGACCAGGTGTCGATCTCCACCATGGGCGGCACAAAGGGGATGGCCATGTCGAATTCCTCCCGCCCGGTGCGCACATAGTTTGCCAGCTCTTCCACTGTGGGGGCCGAGACCTCCCCCACGGTCAGCACATTGCGGGGGGCGTATACGCGCCGGTTCATCTCCCGTATATAGGCGTGGGTGCCGGGGCGGCCGGCAAGGCCCTCTGGGAAAGAGTAGCCGTCTGGCAGGGGCGGCAGGGAAGAGGGGGGGAAATCTTGGGGCTTGTCCAGATAGCTGATAGCGTCCACCCGGAAACCGTCTACCCCCTTGTCCGCCCACCATTCCATCATGCGGTAGACCTCTTCCCGCAGCTGGAGGCAGGCCCAGTTCAGGTCGGGCTGCTTTTTCGAGAAATAGTGGAAATAATACTGGCCGCGCGCCGGTACATATTCCCAGGCGCTGCCGCCGAAAACAGAAGCCCAGTTGTTGGGTTCATGGCCGTCCACCGGGTCCCGCCAGATGTAATAATCGCTTTTTGGGTTCCCTTTTGACGACTGGGATTCCACGAACCAAGGGTGCTCGTCGGAGGAGTGGTTGACCACCAGGTCCATAATCAGGCGGATGCCCCGCTGGTGGCAGGCGTCCCGCAGGCGGTCCCAGTCCTCCATGGTGCCGAATTCCTCCATGATCTCCTGATAGCCGGAGATGTCATAGCCGTTGTCGTCGTTGGGCGAGCGGTATACCGGCGAAAGCCAGATGGCATTGACGCCCAGTTCCTCCAAATAGCCAATCTTCTGCAAAACGCCTGGCAGGTCGCCAACGCCGTCCCCGTTGGAATCGCAGAAGCTGCGGGGGTATATCTGGTAGACCACCAGGTCCTTGATCCATTCCTTTTCCGCAGTCACAGCAGTCCCTCCTTGTAATGTTTTGTAGGATCGCACAGGCGGGGATATATGGGCCTGTTTGGTAAATATTATATAGTTTCGGGCCCCCTTTGTCAATTCTGCCAGGCGGCGCCATGCCGGGCTGGCAGCGGGGAATTTTTGAAAAGGGAGGTTTACCTGGGGCGGGATATGTGGTATGATAAAAGCGCAAGCTAGGAAAAAACAGCGGGTGCGCGGGCTGGCAAGCCTGCGCCAATATGACCCGGGATTGCCGGGTGGGAATGGGAAAAGGTTTTATGGAGAAATGGAAAACGATATGGAAGGTCATCTGGTGCGGGCTGTGCGCCGCGGGATGCCTGTGGTTCTTGCTGCCGCTGCTTCACGGGGGCTTTGGCCTGGGGGCGGGGTTTGGATTCTGCGTGTGCGGGCTATGCCTGGGGCTTACGGCCTATTACCATAAGCTGGCGGCCAGGGGCGGTTGGCGCAGGCTGTGCGCCCGGGTATTGGCGGGCCTGTATGTGCTGGGCCTGGGATGGGCCGGGTTCCTTACGGGCCTGATGTTCTCCGCCCAGCACCGCACACCGCCGGAGAACACCCATGTGGTCGTCCTGGGGGCCCAGGTCTATAGCGCCGAGCGCATGGGCATGAGCCTGCGCAACCGGGTAAACCGCGCCTACGCATATCTGGAAGAAAACCCCCAGGCGCTGTGTATCGTCACCGGCGGGCAGGGCGGGGACGAGCCCTGCCCGGAGTCCCTTACCCAGAAGAACGCGCTGGTGCGCATGGGCGTTGCCCCAGAGCGCATCTACATGGAGGACAAGTCCCACAATACACGGGAAAACATGGCCTTTGCCATGGACATTGCCCAGGGGCAGGGTATGGGCACAGAGGTGGCCATCGTCACCCAAAGCTTCCACATGTACCGGGCCCTGCGGCTGGCGGAAAACGCGGGTTTTACCGCGTACAGCCTGGTGGCAGACACGGACCCTATCATTTTCCCGGAATACTACGGGCGTGAGCTGCTCTCCCTGACCAAGTGGTGGGTCGAGCGGCTGCTGGTCGAATAGAGCTGTAATCTTGAACCGGAAGGTGGCTGAAAAGTATGACGACACTGCTGAAGCGGGCCCGTATCCTGGACCCTTCCCAGGGCATGGACATGGAAGGGGATATCTTTATCCAAGACGGGAAGATAGCCGCCGCCGGCGGGGACCTGTTCCGCCTGGCAGGGGAGGCCCAGGAGGTGCTGGACTGCGCGGGCCTGGTGGCCGCGCCCGGCCTGGTGGACATGCACGTCCATTTGCGGGACCCGGGCCTGACCCATAAGGAAGACCTGTTTTCCGCCTGCCGGGCCGCCGCCGCCGGGGGTGTCACCAGCCTGCTGGCCATGCCCAATACCAAGCCCCCTATGGACTCCCCGGAAATGGTAAGGGACCTGCTGGGCCGGGCCAAAGGTGCGGACGCCAATGTGTATACCTGCGCCTGCGTCACAAAAGGGATGGAAGGGGAGGGGCTTACCGACTTTGCCGCCCTGTGGGAGGCGGGGGCCATTGCCGTCAGCGACGACGGTTTCCCCGTGGGCAGTTCCCGCTGCCTGCTGGAGGCCTTGGCCCAGGCGGCCCGCTATGGCCTGCGGTTCTGTGCCCACTGTGAAGATTTGGAGTTGGCAAAAGGGGGGCTGATGCACCAGGGGGCCGTTTCGGAGGAACTGGGCCTGCCGGGCGTCCCGGCCGCGGCGGAAGACTGCGGCACCGCCCGGGAGCTGGCGGCCGCGGCTTCCATTGGCGCGCCTATCCATATCTGCCATGTGAGCACCAAAGGCTCGGTAGAGCTGATCCGGCATTACAAGCGGTTGGGCCTGCCTGTCACCGCCGAGACCTGCCCCCATTACCTGCTGCTTACCCACCAGGCGCTCCGGGCCCGGGACGCGGATTACCGCATGAACCCGCCCCTGCGCACGGAGGAGGACCGCCTGGCGCTGCTGGAGGGCCTGCAAGACGGCACGATCGATGCCATCTCTACCGACCACGCCCCCCATACCCCGGCGGAAAAAGCGGATTTTGTCTCCGCGCCCAACGGCTCCATCGGCATGGAGACCTCCCTGGCGGCGTGCCTGACGGCGCTGGAGGGGGTGCTTTCCCTGCAGGAGGCCATCAGCAAGATGAGCTGCGCCCCGGCCCGTATTTTGAAAATACCAGGGGGGACGCTGCTGGTGGGCGCCCCGGCCGACGTCGTCCTGTTCGACCCCGCCAGGCCCTGGACCGTGGACCCGGGCAAGCTGCACGGCAAAAGCCGGAACACGCCCTTTAAAGGCATGACGCTGAAGGGCCGGGTGGCGGCCACCTTCTGCCGGGGCCGGAAAGTGTTTGACATACGGGAAGAACTGTGATATCATTTGTTGAATAAAGCTTTCAGCGCGGGGAACGCTGGGCAATGCGCTGCCGCGTCACCTGCTGACGCGGCTTATTTTTTGAGTTCGGGAAAGGGTGGTCATCATGTCAATGGACAGGCTGTTGGAAAAGATCGTGGAAAAACAGAACCCCACCGTGGCGGGCTTAGATCCCCAATTAAGCTACATACCAGGCTGCATCCGGGAGGAAAGCTACGCGAAATACGGCAAGACCTTAGAGGGCGCGGCAGATGCCCTGCTCGGTTTCAATAAGGGGCTCATCGACGCCCTGTGCGATATCGTCCCCGCTGTAAAGCCCCAGGCGGCCTACTATGAGATGTACGGCTGGCAGGGGGTGCGGGCCTTGGCCGGGACCATTGCATATGCCAAAAGCAAGGGCATGTTTGTCATTACCGACGGCAAACGCAACGACATCGGGGCCACTATGCAGGCTTACGCCGCCGGGCATTTGGGGGAGACCGACGTGGACGGGGAAACTTTCGAGGCCTTTGGCGCGGACGCGCTGACGGTAAACGGCTATCTGGGCACAGACGGCATCCAGCCGCTGCTTAACGTGTGCGCTGGGAACGATAAGGGCGTCTTTGTGCTGGCAAAGACCTCCAACCCTTCCTCCGGCGAGTTCCAGGACCAGATGCTCCACGCCATGTACGAGCCCCTGTACCGGGCCATGGGAAACATGTGCCAGCAGTGGGGGCTGAAACTGCCCGGGAAGTACGGCTACAGCGGCGTAGGGGCCGTGGTGGGGGCTACTTATCCCAAGCAGTTAAAAGAGTTGCGCAAGGCTTTGCCCAACACCCTCTTCCTGGTGCCGGGCTACGGGGCCCAGGGGGGCGCGGCCCAGGATGTGGCCCAGGGCTTTGATAAAAACGGCCTGGGGGCTGTGGTCAATTCCTCCCGGGGCATCATGTGCGCCTGGCAGAAGGAAAACTGCGCCCCAGAGGAGTATGCCGCCGCCGCCCGCCGGGAAGCTTTGCGCATGCGGGACGAGATCACGGCCTGCGTGGGCGAGATTACCCTGCCCCGGTAAGGGCGGGAAGGGGGGCCTATGAAAAAGTATGATTCCTTGCCCTGCGGGCTGATAAGCGCCCGGCAGCTGGCCGCGGATGTTTTCGATTTTGTGTTCGACTGCCCGCCGCCCCTGGTACAGAACGCCTGCCCGGGGCAGTTTGCCCAGGTACGCCTGCCCGGGCACACCCTGCGCCGCCCCATCTCCATCTGCGGTATAGACAAGGGGCGGGGCCAGCTGCGCTTCGTCTTCCAGATACGGGGCCAGGGCACGGCGGAATTGGCCCAGTACGGGCCCGGCGACAAGCTGGAAATCCTTGCCCCCCTGGGCAAGGGCTTCCCTATTGACAAAAGCAAAAGGACATTGCTTTTGGGCGGGGGCATCGGCGTCCCGCCTTTGTTAGGCTGCGCGGCAGAGCTGGGCGCAAACGCCATAGCGTGCCTGGGGTTCCGCAATAAGGCCGCTGTGGTTTTAGAGGAAGACTTCCAGGCGGCGGGGGCGAAGGTTTCCGTCGCCACCGACGACGGCTCTTATGGCCATCATGGCCTGGTGACGGGGCTAGCCGGGCAGGAGGCTTTCGAGGCAGTCTTCGCCTGCGGCCCTACGCCCATGTTAAAAGCCGCCAAGGCCCTGGCCCAAAGCCGGGGCGTGCCCTGTTATGTATCGTTAGAAGAACGCATGGCCTGCGGCATCGGGGCCTGCCTGGGCTGTGCCACGCCCTTGCTGCAAGAGGACGGCTCCCCCTATTTCGGCCACGTGTGCAAGGATGGTCCCGTATTCGACAGCAGCCAAGTACAGCTGTAGGCGGCCGGGTCGTTTTGTAAAAGGAGGGCGCTATGATCCTATTGTGTTCAAATGGCTTGTCAAGCTATGAATTGCTGCAGGAGGCAAAAAAGGCCATGGGCGGGGCGGGAAGGGCCGCTTTGGTGGTCACCGCCGACCCGGAATATAAGGAAAAGAATTACCATGTAGAGCGGTGCTGCCAAGAGTTTGCCTATCTGGGCCTGGAAACCGATATTTTTGACTTGGACGCCCAGCCGGCTGGGCAGCTTTTGCAGTACGGTGTGGTAGAGCTCATCGGCGGCAACCCGTATTACTTGCTGGATTCCATCCGCAGGCACAACGCCGGGGACGCCCTGCGCCGCATAGCGGGGGAGGGCCTGCTGATCGGCTGGAGCGCAGCGGCGATGGTGCTGGGGCCGGACCTGGGGCTTGTAGATCAATATAGCCCGGAGATGAACCGGGTAGGCCTTACGGACTTACGGGCTTTGGGCCTGGCCCAGGTGCGGGTTTTGCCCCATTACAGCCGGTTTTGTACCCGGTTTGAAGATTTTGAGGGCAGGTGCCGGGCCTATGAACAACGGCATGGCTGCAAGGTCATCCGTTTAAACGACGGCGAGGGCGTGATGTTGGAACCGGAACCCCGCATGGTCCGGCTTCCCATGGGGGTAAACGTAGCCGGGGTGGCGTTCCACAACCCGCTGATAGCCGCTTCGGGCACCTTCGGCTTTGGCCGGGAGTACGGGCAGCTGTACCCCCTTTCCTTGCTGGGGGGCGTCTCCTGCAAGGGCATCACCATAAAAGAGCGCCCCGGCAACCCGCCGCCCCGGGTAACGGAAGCCCCGGGGGGGATGCTGAATGCCGTGGGCCTGCAAAACCCCGGGGTAGACCATTTTATACGGGAAGATTTGCCGTGGCTTTCCAAACAGGGCACGCGCATCATCGCCAATGTGGCGGGGAACGCCCCAGAGGATTATTGCCAGACAGTGGAAAAGCTGAACGGCACCTGCGTGGATATGGTCGAGCTGAACATCTCCTGCCCCAATGTGAAGCAGGGGGGCGTACAGTTCGGCACCACGGCACAGGGGGTAGAGGGCATCACCAAAGAAGTACGTAAGCACTGCCAAAAGCCCCTGATGGTAAAGCTTTCCCCCAACGTTACCGACATCTCGGAAATGGCGCTGGCGGCGGAAGCGGCAGGGGCCGACGCTGTGTCCCTCATCAACACCCTGACGGGCATGCGTATCGATATCCGCACCCACAGGCCCATTATCCGTAACAATACGGGGGGATTCTCTGGCCCGGCCCTGCTGCCCATCGCCCTACGCATGGTGTGGCAGACCGCCCAAAAAGTGAAGATCCCCATCGTGGGGCTGGGGGGCGTCTCCACCTGGCAGGATGCGGTGGAAATGCTGCTGGCCGGGGCCACGGCCCTGCAGATCGGTACCGTGCTCTTCACAGACCCTTACGCGCCCCAGAAAATACTGGAGGGGCTTACCCGGTTTATGGAAGAACAGGGCGTCCAAAGCCTTTCCCAATTGACAGGGGGGGTGCGGCCATGGTGACCACGGTATACCTGGTCCGCCACTGCCAGTCCATGGGGAATATCCAGCACCGGTTCCAGGGCCGGTTTGACGCGGCGGTAAGCCCGGAAGGGGAAAAGCAGCTGGCCCTTTTGGGCCTGCGCTTCCGCAACGAGCCCATTGACGCCATCTATACCAGCCCCTTGGCCCGGGCCAAAGCCACGGCCCAGGCCGTCGCCCAGTACCATCCCAACGCCCCCCTGGTAGAAGAGCCGGGGCTTATAGAAATTGACTGCGGGGAGATGGAAAACCTACAGCTGACGGAGGTGGCAGAGCGGTTCCCGGTGGTGGCCCGACACTGGGACGAAACCCCTGACCTGTGCCAGTTCCCCGGCGGGGAAACCATGGGGCAGGTGTACAGACGGGCAAACGCCGCCCTAGACCGCATTATACAAGGGAACCAAGGGAAAAAAGTCGTGATAGCCACCCATGGGGGCGTATTGCGCAACCTGTATGCCCGGGTGTCTTATGGTTCTTTAGAGGGCATCCGTCACAGTAAGGTCTTTGGCAACACAGGGGTCAGCACCCTGGTGGCGGAGGATGGGGCCCTGCGTTGGGAAGCTGTCGACGACCTTAGCCATCTGCCAGAGGGCATGCGCCGGCCGCCCACCGACTTCGCTTTCTTCGGCGGGGACGGGAGGGAGCCGGTATGATCATTTTGGCTGTGGACCTGGGCCGTGCGCGCACAGGCTTGGCCGTGTGCGATAAAGGGGAAGTGCTGGCCTCCCCCCTGGGGGTTGTGCAAGAGCGGGACCGGGGGCGGCTGGTGGGAAAAATCTGTGCCGCTGCCAAAGAAGCTAAGGCGGAACAGGTCGTAGTGGGCCTGCCCCGGAATATGGACGGCACAGAGGGGGAAAGCGCCCAGAACGCCCGGGAGATAGCGTCTTTGCTGGAAACGGCCACAGGTTTGCCTGTAGCCTTTTGCGACGAGCGGGGCACCACCATCACCGCCCATGGGTATTTGAACGACACCAACACCCGGGGGAAAAAGCGCAAGGCTGTGGTAGACGCAGTCGCGGCCACGGTCATTTTGGAGGATTATCTCCAATACCGCCGCAACCATTGCACAAAATAGTATTTACATATCTATAGGATTGTAGTATACTATAACAACTAGGTTATGTATAATTCCCCGCAGGAGGTTTGCCCTATGGCTGGCTACCGCATCATCACCGATTCTACCACCGATATTACGCCCGAAATGATACAGGAATTAGGGATAGACGTTATCCCCATGTGTTATACCCTGGAAGGCCAGACCTACCGGAACGTCCCCGGCGGCGGGATGGCCAGCAAGGCTTTCTACGATAAGCTGCGGGGAGGTTCTATGTCTACCACGGCCCAGGTCAATCCAGAGGGGTTCATAGAGGCTTTTACCCCTATCCTGGAAGGCGGGGAGGACGTGCTGTATATCGCTTTTTCCTCGGGGCTCAGCGGCACTTGCCAAAGTGCTTTCCTTGCCAAGCAGGAGCTTGCGGGGCGTTTCCCACAGAGGCGGGTAGAGGTGTTCGATTCCCTTTCCGCTTCCATGGGGGAGGGCCTCCTGGTATACCTGGCAGCCCAGCGGAAACAGGAGGGGCTCACCTTGGACGGGTTGTTGGAGTGGCTGCGGGAAAACGTGCTGCACCTGTGCCACTGGTTCACGGTGGATGACCTAAACCACCTAAAGCGGGGCGGGCGGGTGTCGGCGACCGCGGCTTTGGTGGGCACAATGCTGGGCATCAAACCGGTGCTCCATGTGGACGACGAGGGCCACTTGATCCCCGTTTCCAAGGTGCGGGGCCGGAAGCAGTCCCTGAACGAGCTGGTGCGGAAGATGGAGGAGACCGCCATCGAGCCGGCCAAACAGACGGTCTTTATCAGCCACGGCGATTGCCTGGAGGACGCCCAGTATGTAGAGGCTTGTGTCCGGGAAAAAATGGGAGTAAAGAAGTTTTACCTGAACGACATCGGCCCGGTAATCGGGGCCCATTCGGGGCCGGGTACGGTGGCGCTGTTCTTCCTGGGAAAGCGGCGGTAGGGCAACAAGCCTGACGGCCCGGGATTTTTTCGAAATTTTTCAAATCAGCCCTTGATTTTTCCATCTGCATGCGCTATAATATATTTGTTTGTGTAGGCTGTTTACAACAGCCCGCATGCAGGTTATGCCGGTGTGATGGAATTGGCAGACGTAGTGGACTCAAAATCCACCGGTAGCGATACCGTGCCGGTTCGAGTCCGGCCACCGGCACCATGAATGGCATACAAAAAAGATGCCACTCCTGAAAAACCGCGCCACGGCGCGGTTTTTCAGCGTTCAGAAGGCCAAAAAACGACCGTCACGGGATGACGTGTTTTGGGAGTGATGCCAAAACGAAAGCAAGCTTTCGTTCCCCCAATTTTTAGGACTTGAACTGGCGTAGTACAGAAAAAACACAGCGGCAAGAAAAAACTAAAAGAAATATTTTGAGAGGCCCACAGGAAAAACCTGTGGGCCTCTTTGCATTGAAAAAGTCAACCACTGGCTCTGCCAGTGGAGATAAAAAAGCTTTAGCTATGGACAAAAAAGGAACTCCCCGATAGATTAAAGTTAAGGTCTGCCAACCTAACTAAAAATATCG
>CAJTCS010000003.1 GCA_910574995.1 Oscillospiraceae bacterium | reverse complement strand
TTCGGCAACGTCGGTGTCGCGGATGGTGGACTCGGCGTCCTGGATGTTCTCGGCCATGACGCTCAGGTTGTTGGCGGTGTGCTCCAAACGGTTCTGGGTTGCACCCAGGTCGCCGCGCACGCCGGAAACATAGTTGATAGCGTCTTTAATGGTCTGGATAGCGGCGGAAGCACTCTCAGGCTTGCTGATATCAACGCTGTCAATGCCCAGCGCGCTGGTGTGCATGTCGCCGATGATAACGTTCAGCTGGTTATAGCTGTCGCTGGTGTCGCCAATCTGCAGGGTCAGGCCGCCGCTGTTGCCCAGCTCGCCGTTCTTGCCCCAGGTGACAAACTTGGTAGCGTCTGTGCCGGTGCCGTTCCAGTCAGCGTCCTGAGCGGCAGAAGTGCCAACCATGTTGTTCTTGTAAGGCCGGGTTGAGCCGTCAGCGCCAAACTTTTCAGTCAGATGGATGGTGCCGCCATCGTTCTGGGTGGTCACCTTGAACCAGCTGTTGTCTTTAGCAGCCTGGGACAGGGCGCGGCCGGCTTCCTTAATCAAATCAGCGTCGTCGGCTTTCATGTGTGTCAGATCGATCACATTGCTGCCCTTGTACTTGCTGCCTTCGCCCACGGCAAAGGTGTAGACGTCATTGCCGATCTTAATCTGGTTGCCGTCCTTTACCATGTCGGCTGTCAGGCTAAAGGTTGCGGAAGCAAACTTCGAGTCTTCCTTGGCAATAGCGGCCTGTTCCACTTTGACAGCGCCGGAAACCGCGTTGTTTTCTGTGGCGTTTGCGCCTGTTTTGTTAACTGTAACGGACATGTTCTCGTCGAACTTGGTGGTGGGCACGCTCTTCATGGACAAAGTGATCTTGCCGTCGCCCTTTGTGACCTCGAACTTCACACCACCGATAGAGACAGTCGCGGCAGCAATGGAGAACCTCGCTCCAGCCGCCACACCGCTGGCAGAAACGTTGGCCGTTGCAATGGTCGTGCCGCCAATTACAATAGAGAAGGTAGCCGCAGCAGAGCCCGCGCTGCCAGACCACTTGGAAATATCAATGCTGTAAATGCCCTTTTGGCCGTTGCCGTTCACAGCGTCTGTATCCGCCGTCAGCGTAACAGCAGTGCCCGCGGTGGTAGTGGAGGCGCCCTGGGTGCCGTCCAGCAGCTTGATGCCGTTGAAGTTGGCGGAGTCGGCGATACGGTTGATTTCAGACTTAAGCTGGTCCACTTCCTTCTGGAGGTTCAGGCGGTCCACTTCGTTGTCATAGGTGCCGTTGGCGGACTGGGTGGCCAGGTAGTCCATGCGGTTGAGCATGTCCTGGATCTCCTGCATGGCGCCTTCAGCGGTCTTTACCAGGCTGATGCCGTCCTTTACGTTCTTCTGGGCAGCGTTCAGGCCGGTGATCTGGGCGCGCATCTTCTCAGAAATAGCCAGGCCGGCGGCGTCGTCGCCGGCGCGGTTGATCTTGTAGCCAGAGGACAGCTTCTCCAGGTTCTTCGCCAGAGCGGAGGTGTTGGTGTTGTAGTTGCGATAAGCGTTCATCGCCAGGATGTTGTGTTGGATACGCATAATTTTTCTCCTTCAAAATTATTTTTTCGCGTTTGTACCTTCCGGCGTCCTTCGCCGGGTTTTGCGCTGTTTGGGCAAACTGGCCAAGTTTTCCCTCCCAGCACTGTATATTTCAACCAGCCCGCGGACTGGCAGAAACCAAAATTATTTTTCCAGCAACGAAATTTCCGGCACCTCTTCCGCCCGCTTCCGCCGCACCGCGACTTCCTTGGGCGCGTCTACTGCCAGCTCGACGGAGTCCCCCCGCCAGCGGTACACGTGGACGGAAATGTCATTGCCAATACGCAAGCATTCGCCTGCTTTCAACCGTAAGGTCAGCATAGGCCCCCTCCCTTTCTTTCCCGCTCTTTCAGAAAAGTACAGGTTTCCGAATGTGTCCGTCATGGGTGCTTCCAGTAGCTGTTCACACAGTATATCGTCCTGTTTTCAAAAAAGATAAGGGAGATTTTTAAAAAACCGCTATTTTATAAACCTGTATATTTTCGAACAAGACTTCAAGGATAGCTTTGGTTTCAACGGCCCGCGCAGGCCGATTGGAATAAAAACCCCCGCGCCAAACCTTTTGGGCAGCCCGGCCGGATACCCAAAACGGCAAGGCGCGGAAACGGCGTGATGGACCGCGCCGGACAAAAAATTTTTGAAGGAGCAAAAATTATGCGTATCCAACACAACATTATGGCAATGAACGCCTACCGCAACTACAACACCAACACGTCCGCCCTGTCTAAGAACCTGGAGAAGCTGTCCTCTGGCTACAAGATCAACCGCGCCGGCGACGACGCCGCTGGCCTGGCCATCTCTGAAAAGATGCGCGCCCAGATTACCGGCCTGAACGCTGCCCAGAAGAACGTTAAGGACGGCATCAGCCTGGTGAAGACCGCTGAAGGCGCCATGCAGGAAGTCCAGGACATGCTTAACCGCATGGACTACCTGGCCACCCAGTCCGCCAACGGCACCTACGACAACGAGGTTGACCGCGCCAACCTGCAGAAGGAAGTCAACGCCCTAAAGGAAGAAATCAACCGTATTGCTGACAGCGCCAACTTCAACGGCATTAAGCTGCTGGACGGCTCTTTGGCTGGCGGCGGCGCTGCTGGCGGTTCTGCCGCCACTTCCCTGGAGACCACCACCGTGGACGCCACCACCGGTAAGTTCGACATGTCAAAGGCTTTTGCAGATGCTGGCGTTACCACAAGCGGTGACAAAATCAATGTTGGTTTCGACATTTCTGACAAAAATGGCAATGTTGTGGAAACCATAAACATTGAGTTGACATTTGTTTCTGACGGCACAACCGGTAAGCTGGTTACCGCAGACGGCAAAGAGTATTCCGCAACAGCTGGCGGTGCAAAGAAGAATGAAATCTCTGCCGCAGTTTTGGGCGAATTGCAGAAAAATGGCACAATTAAGTCTAATTTTTCTGTGGCAAACAACGGTGATAAACTTGAGTTTACCGCGAAGACATCTGGCGCAGACGTTCTGCGGGTAAGCAAGGTTTCCTATTCCGAAACTACTAAGGCAACTGGCGCTGTGACAACAACTGACATGGCCATGGCGGTAACAAAGGCTCCCGCTGATGAGTACGAGGCTGTTGACCTGAGCAAAGCCACCATTTGGGACGGTAAAGAAGACACTTTGGAAGACGCTGTGTTCGATGTGGCCGGCGAAAAGTTTGTCTTTATCAAAAATGGTACCACTCTTACAGACGACCAGAAAAAGTGGCTCTCCGAGTCTGGCGTTGGTAACAACTATGTAATTGCAGCCGGTGCCACTTTAGCTGCCGGTGACGTCACCGCTATGGCTGGAAAGATCGGCGCCGCCACTGGCCTGGAAGCACAGCAGGGCGCTGTAGCCGCAGGCGCGTTTACCCCTGGTACCACAGGGACGTATGTCTCCCTTAAGGGCGCTTCCGGCTCCTCTAGTGGCGGCGGCCTGAAGCTGCAAATCGGCGATACCCCTGACGACTACAACCAGATGAACGTGATTGTGGGCGACATCCACACCAAGGCCCTGGGCATTGCTGGCGTAGACATCAGCAACCAGGCAGGCGCTGCCGCCGCTATCGAGACCATCCGCAACGCTATCAACAGCGTGTCCTCCATCCGCGGCGACCTGGGCGCTGTCCAGAACCGTTTGGAGCACACCGCCAACAACCTGAGCGTCATGGCCGAGAACATCCAAGACGCCGAGTCCACCATCCGCGACACCGACGTTGCCGAAGAGATGATGGCCTACACCAAGAACAACATCCTCATCCAGAGCGCGCAGGCCATGCTGGCCCAGGCCAACGCCGTGCCCCAGGGCGTGCTGCAGCTGCTGGGCTAAGCCGGATTGTTGTAAACACGCAAACACAAGGGTACACAAGGGAGGACGGGCTTCGGCCCGCCCTCTTTTGCGTTGCCATATTTGCAGGGACAAGCGCCCGGAAAGGGCTTTTCCGCCAAAACAGGTATATATTTGACACCCCGCCGGGAACCTGGTACAATGGTGATACACAAAAACATAGTTTGAAGAAAGGGGTACAGCAGCCGTGAAACACCAGCTGACCCAGGGGCCCATTACGAAAACCATGCTCCTGTTCGCTCTGCCCATGATTGCGGGCAACCTTTTGCAGCAGACCTATAACGTGGCCGACACCTTGATCGTGGGCCGTTTCCTGGGGGCGGATGCCCTGGCGGCGGTAGGCTCTGCCTATACCCTGATGACCTTTTTAACTTCTATCCTGCTGGGGCTGTCTATGGGCAGCGGCGTGCTGTTTTCCATCTGCTGGGGCCGCAAAGAGCTCTCCCGCCTGCGCGCCTGTACGGCTGTCTCTTTTTGGATGATCGGCGCGGCGGCCTTGGTGCTGAACCTGGCCGTTTTCCTCGGCCTTGACCCCATCCTGCGCTTCTTGCAGGTGCCGGATACCATATACCAACTGATGCGGGGCTACCTATGGGTGGTGTTCTGGGGTATCGGCGGCACCTTCCTGTACAATTTCTGCGCCTGCCTGCTGCGCGCCATTGGCAATTCCCAGACCCCCCTGCTGTTCCTGGCAGTCTCGGCCGCCGCCAACATCGCCTTGGACCTGTTGTTTGTGCTGGTGTTCCATTGGGGGGCCAACGGCGCGGCCGCCGCCACCACCCTCTCCCAGTGGGCTTCTGGCTTGGGCATCCTGCTGTATACCCTGCTGCGCGCCCCCCAGCTGCGCCCTTCCCGGGCCGAGTGCCGCTGGGACAGCGGCAACGCGCGGGAGATCCTGCGGCTTTCCTCCCTCACCTGCCTGCAGCAGTCTGTCATGAATTTCGGCATCCTGCTGGTGCAGGGCCGGGTGAACAGCTTCGGCCCCGCCGTGATGGCCGCCTTTGCCGCCGGGGTCAAGATCGATTCCTTTGCCTACATGCCCGTACAGGATTTTGGCAACGCTTTCTCGACCTTTATTGCCCAGAACCACGGCGCAAAACAAGCTGAACGCATCAAAAAGGGGATGCGCAGCGCCGTATTGTGCGCCCTGGCTTTCTGCGCCCTGGCCAGCCTGCTGGTGTGCCTTTTTGCCCGGCCCCTGCTGCTCTTATTCGTGGCCCCCCAGGAAACGGAGATCTTGGCCATCGGTGTGCGCTATCTGCGCATCGAGGGCTTCCTTTATGGGGGTATCGGCCTCTTGTTCCTCTTCTATGGGCTGTTCCGGGCGCTGGAACGCCCGGGCGTCTCTTTGCTGCTCACCATCATTTCCTTGGGCACACGGGTGGCGCTGGCCTATGCCCTCTCTGCTGTCCCGGCCGTCGGGGTAGACGGGATCTGGCTTTCCGTGCCGATCGGCTGGCTGCTGGCCGACGCCGTTGGCGGTATCCTTTTCTGGCGGGGCCGCGGCAAGCTTTTGCAAAGCGGGACGGTGCAATAGAAATCTGGGTAAAAAGCAAGGACGTCCCACAGGGCCTTTCCCCATGGGATGTCCTTGCTTTTTACCATCAGCCAGCCTTCTCCGCGTCGGATACCCGGGCGGCGATATAACCCCGCACCTCGTTGCGGGGGATCTCTAAGGCAGCTGCCAGTTCGCCAAAAAGCAGGTCCTCGGCCTGCTTGAGGAACCGCTCGTCCACGCTGCCAAAGCGCCGCTTCTGTGCCAGCGAATCCTGCTTTTTGGCATAGATGGACATGGTCAGGTCAATCAGGTCTTCACAGCTGTGGGACTTCAGCATGGCATCGTAATGCTGGGCAAGCTCCCGCGTAGCCCGATTGTGATAAGCCGGGCACTGGCGGCCAGGGATGAGGCTGATCAGCCGTTCGGCCTCTTCCCGGGAGATAATGGGGCGGATGAACACCTTATCCGAATCCACCGGCACAGAAATGACGCAGGACTGGTACAACGGCTTCAGCACATAATACATGCGCTGTTCCCCCGTACTGGGGAACCCCTGTGTCTTGATTTCACTGACCCTGCACACGCCGGTGCTGCCGTACAGGACCAATTCGCCAACCTTGTACACTTGCACAACCCTCCTTTTGGATGCTTTTCCCGCAGGTCGCCTGTCTATCCCTCAGGCATTTATACATATAGTATACCACACTTTGCCTATAAATGTAAGGTCTGGGTAAAATTTTCCTAGAATTTTTTTAGAGGCTTTTCCCATCCCCCCACATGTTCCCGGGCCCGCGCGCATAAGAATTAGGTACCCGGCACAGGGGGCTCTCCCCAAAACCAGCCGGTATAGGGAGGAATCCTATGCAAGCGATACAGGAAGCCATCCACTTTTACACCGATTCCACCGGACCCAACGCTGCCAGCTTTTACCAATCCAACTTTTCCCATTTACAGCGCCGGGTAGGCCTTTCCGCCTGGCCCCATGCCACGCAGCAGCAAGTTTTCCGGAACCTGGGCCAGTTTGCCCAACAAGAGGGTACCCCTTTCGCCTATGTCCACCATCCCTTGGACGACACCATACAGGGCATCCTCTTGCCAGGGCTTTCCGCCGGCGCCTATGGCTTCGACGCCGATTCCCCGCAGGTGCGCGGGCTGGGCCTGCTGTCCCCCCAAGGGGAGCTATCCGCTTATCAAGAGGCCCTGGCCGCGGCCCGCCAGTCCTTCACCCAGGCCCGGGCCATACATAATGGGCAAGAACGCATCTACCTGGAGCATATGGATTTCTCCGCCGCCGACAAACTGGCGGAAGGGCTGGTCCGCCGTTTTATGGGGAATAAAAGCGGCACACGCCCTGGCCAGGAGCTCCACCGGTTCTTCGGCGCCGCCACTGCCTCTGGCAGCAAAGACTACATCCCTTTGGTAACGGGTGGCATCAACACCCGTATTTTCATCAAGGGCCGGCCTGGTACAGGGAAGTCCACCCTGCTGAAGCGGGTGGCGGCCGCAGCCATCCGCCGGGGCTGCCAGACCGAGATTTACCATTGCGCCCTGGATGCAGGCAGCCTGGACCTGGTGGCTGTGCGGGAACTGGATTTCTGCCTGTTAGACAGCACACCCCCCCACGAATATTTCCCTTCCCGGGAAGGGGATGAGCTGCTGGACATGTATGCCAGGTGCGTGGTGCCCGGCACAGACGAGGCCCACGCCGGCGAACTAAACCGGCTGGCTGGGGAGTACCAACAGTTGACTGCCCAGGCCGTAGGGCACCTACAGGAGGCCCGCGAAGCTCTGGCCCGCCTAGAAGCCAGCCAACCCCAGCCCGATCCCGCCGCTGTGGAACAGGAGCAAAAACGGATTATGGAGATACTATTTGCCTGAAACGCAAAGGAAGGGCCCCTGGCCATATGGCCAGGGGCCCTTCCCCTCTCCCCGTATCTTCCACGGCCTATTCAGCTGTAGCGGGCGGGCAGATCTTCAAGCAATAGCGCATCAGGATAGAAGCCATCTCCGCACGGGTTGCCATACCTTTGGGCGCCAGCACCGTGTCGCTCCTGCCAACTATCAGGCCTTGCGCATATGCCCATTGCACCGGCCGCATAGCCCAATCCCCAATTTGATCCATGTCCTTGAAATGGTCTAAACTGGAGACCCGGTTGGTGTTGATACCCTTATAATAGCGGGTATAGTTGTACAAGATGGCAGCCAGCTGCTCCCGTGTCAAATTGTCGTCAGGGCCGAACTTGCCATTGCCATAACCGCTGATAATCCGGTTGGCGCTGGCCCAACGTATCGCGTCATAGTAGAAGGAGCTTTCATCCACGTCTTCAAAATCCACGCTGCCCCATACGGCGGGCCTGCCCTCCATGCGGTACAGGACGCTTACCAGCATCCCCCGGCTGGTGAGGACTGTAGGGCCAAAGAGCCCAGACCCCACGCCGCTCATCATGTCATAACCGTATACATACTTCACCGCGTTGGCATACCAGGCGTCAGGGCTCACATCGCTGAAGGGCAGCGTCACATCCGGCGCTACAGACTCTACTGTAAGCGTGCCCTTGATATAGGTGATTTCCGGGAAGTACCGGGTGTTGTTGGGCACAGAGGCGTCTGCCGCCAGGATGTCGAACTTCCCTGCCATGATGCTATCCGCAAGGGGGTAATACTCTAGCGTGGGGGGGACCCGCAGCTCGTGGCCGGGGGCCAGGCCAGAAACGGTATAATCCTTCCCCAGCACAGGGTTGGAAAGGTCTGGGATGGGATCGTCCACCTTAATGGTTTTATCCAGCACCCGGATCGTGACCGTGGCCTTGGCAATGGTGAACTCCCCTACCCACTGGCCCACATAGTCCCCATGGGAATCGGGCACAGACACTGTAACCTGGTAGGTGCCGGGTTCGGTGGGCGGCGTGGCGCTTTGGGCATATACGGTGCCCCGGATGCCCTTATAGGTATAGGCCATTTCCTCCACTTCCGGTACGCCGGGGGTCCCCGGTTCTGTAAACACACAACTGGGCGTGCCCGTGAAACCCAGCTTTTCAGAGCCATCGTAGGTGCCGTTAGCCGCCTCGATGCCCGTCACCGTTACAGGGGTTTTATTGGCGCTTTTTAGCTGCAGGATATTCTGGACAGGTTCGAAATTCTCGCTTTCAATGGTGACCATGACTGTGCCTACCTCCAGCTCACGGTCATAGGGGGCCGAGCTCACCTTCAATGTCAGCGTTTCCCCGTCTGCGCCCAAGGACACATCCCGGTCGGTGAGGAACGAAGGCCTGGTGATATTCACCTCGCCCAAAGTAAAGACAACCTCCCCCAGTTCGCCTTCCTCCAGGGTGGGCAGCATCTGCTTCAGGTCATAGGTATAGGTATACTCCCGGCGGTTGCGCAGGATAAGGGTGCAGCTGGGCAAGCCGGTTATCTTCCCCTTGGTAATGCGGGCGGCCCCGGTGGAAGCCGTGGTCTCCGCTAAGGCATAGTTCCCAGCCGCATCGCCGGATATGGCCAAATCTGTAGCCGTCAGGGTTTTGTCCGTGCCTACTGTGGGGGAGTCGAAGGTAAAGGTCCCCATAAAGTGCACGCTGCCCTGGTCGTTGGAAAGGATACCGGTTTTCTCATAGTCAACGGGGGAATCCGCCGGGCGGGCCGTAGCGGAAACTGTCAACGCAGTGTTGCCGTCATAGGGCTTTACAATGCTGCCCTTCAGTACCGGCGTAACGGTTTTGGGGGCAATGGTAAAGCTGGCGGTGGCTGTGCTTCCCGCCGCGCTGGGAGGCAGGGGCTCGAACACCACCGAGACGGTTACATTGGCGGCGGGCATAGTAAACGAGTACTTGCCGTTTACCGGCGTAATCGTGGTTTTCTGCCCGCCGGCAGGGGCATAGCTGACGCTGCGCACCTGGTAGCCGCTGTTTGGCACGGGCGTCACTGTAACGGTCTGCCCTTGTGCGGCGCTTTCATGGCTTAGGGTGGCGGTACCGTTGGTCAATGCCTCTAGGGTGATAGTATAGGGCGCCTCTTCAAAGGTGGCGGACACCGTCACGTCCCCAGCGGGCATCACAAAGGAATACACGCCGCCGTCTTCCCGCACATCCACCGTTTGCTGGGGGGTGCCATAGGTCACGTTGAACGCCTTCAGCCCATAGCCAGCCTCCGGCTTCGGGATCAAGACGACGGTTTCCCCGGCCACCGCCTTGTCGGGCTGGGTGTTAACAGTCCCATGCGCTATATCGCTTGCCACCGCCACCGTGTACGCCTGCTTAAACTCTGCTGCCACCGTCACATTAGAGTTGGGCATGATGAACGTGTAGCTGGTTTCGCTCTGCTTTTCCACAGTTACAGGCTGGCCGCTGGCATCTGTGACCGTGAGCGTTGCCAGCTTATTGTCAGTTCCCGGCTTAACCGTCAGCGACACGGACTCCCCCGCTTTGGCCTTTTGGGGATCAGCGGTAATTTCGCCGCCGCTCATGGAAGACACTGTGACCTCATGCTCATCCGCGGGCGTGGCGCTGCCATCTTCCTCAAATTCCGCAGCCACAGTCACATCGCTGGCGGGCATGGTAAACGTATACGCATTCTCCGTGCTTTCAGCTTTCGTCACTGTAACCGGGTTGTTACTTGCATCTGTCACCGTAAGGCTGTTTTCTTTCAGCTTGTAGCCCTCGTCAGGCGCAACCGTCAGGGTAACGGTATCCTTTTCAGCAGCACTAGCTTTGTCAGCCGTGACACGGCCGCCCACCAATTCAGTAGGCACCGCAACCGTATAGGTGTCCGGCCCGGGCTGGGTGGTGCCATCGTCTGCAAATGTCACCGCCACCTGGATATCACTGTCAGGCATCGTAAAAGTGTATTGGTTATCCGCAACTTTTTTCACATCAACACGGTTCTCTGCGCGGGTAACTGTCTTTTTCGTAACCTCTACAGTCTCTGTTACTTTACCACTAGGGGGGGTGATCTCTATAATAACTGTGTTGTCTTTTTGGGGCGTTGTTGTTTCCTCGTCATCCACCTTGAAGGTCACGTTAGCGATTTCGCCCTCGGCCATTCCTGCAAACGTTGGCAAGTCAATCGTAGGCGTACTCTCGCTCACAAACTCCCCTGTCACAGTCACATCAGAGGCCGGCATAAAAAACTCATATACGTCAGTCTCACCATCTTTAAGTTTAAATTGGCTGGTTGCCAGGGGTTTACTATCTGTTTCTTTTGTAATCTTCAAGCTGCTGGCGTTCAGCTTGTAGCCGCTGGCAGGCTCCACCGTCATATACACAGGGCTGCCCTCAGGTGCTGTATAAGAGGTGTCCACCCCATCATACAGTTCAATATTACCGTTTGTAAGGTTCTTGTCTACGTTAATATTATAAAGTTCCTTAAAGGTGGCGGTTATCGTGACATTCCCTTCCGGCATCACAAAATAATAGTTGCCGGTTTGAGTACTATACTGCATCACCGCATTGTCTTCGATTATCTTGATTTCGCCCATTTCATACCCTTCAGTAGGCGTGACCATCAGGGTCACCGTCTTCCCGGGCTCTACTTGGTCGCCTGAAGAAATAGACGTCTGGTCAACAGTTGCTGTAACGGTGCCATTTTGTATAGCAGAATCTATCGTAACCGTATACTTCCCGGCGGCGTTCGGGCCTGTTGCCGCATCCCCTTCGGCTGTAAACACCGCCTGGGCGCTGGCCTGGGTACGCTGGCCGGCGCCCGTGGGGATTGTGGCCTTCACGCCCACCTCCAGGGTATAGCTTCCCGCGGCGCTGGGCGCGCTGCCCAGGGCCGTCCCTTCCTTCTTCCATGTGGTAGAAGTGATCTCGTAGGTCGTCCCGGCGGGGGGCGTTTTGCCATCTTTATAGGCCACCACCAGGTCATCCACCGTGGGGGCTTTCACCCGGGCCCCGTCGTAGGTTTTGTTCAGTGTTTGCAGATATCCGCTTTTCAGCTGGACCGATTCGATCTCATACTCGGGCGCATCCGCGGCCAAGGCCCCTATGGGCAGCATAGACAGGCACAAGGCCAGCGCCATTAGCAAGCTCAACGTTCGTTTCAGCATATCATTTCCTCCTGGTACGGCTACTAGGGTCTTCTGGGAAGAGACGTCGTGCCCCTTCCCCACTTATAAAAGCATTATACACCATACCCGGGGAAAAGTCTACCGGGTATGGTGTATCCTTCTTGGAAATATTTAGGCCTGGCTGTCCTCTTGGGGCTTTGCCTGGGGTGGCAGCACCCGTGTAAACGCCAATACCGAGCCGCTGTGGGGCGGCAGCACGTTTACCGTGCCCAGCGGGCAGCCCATTACATACTGTGCCCCGGCCAGGTCCAGCCCCAGGTTCAGCACGCTTTGGGGGCGGCTGCTGCGGTTGGCAATCAGCATCAGGCTTTCCCGCTTCTCCTCTGTAAAGATATACCGCTCGAAGGCCAGCAGGTGCCCCTCGGCCCGCAGCGTGCGGTACTGGCCCTGTGCCAGGATATGCTTCTGGCTGGCCCGCATTCCGCCCAGCGCCCGGTACCATTCCACCAGCTGCCGCTCTTCGCGGCCCCAGGGATAGCACGCCCGGCTGAAGGGGTCGCGATACCCCTCCAGCCCCGCCTCGTCCCCATAATAGATGCAGGGCACGCCGGGCAGCATATACTGGACAAGGCTGGCCAGCTTCAGCCGCTGTATGGCCAGCCCACGCTGCTGGGGGTTCAGCCGCTGGGCAGCCTGCCACTCCCGCCCCCGGCTTCCCATGGGTTCGCCGCCCAGCACGGTCAAAATACGCTCGGTATCATGGGTACCAATATGATTCATCAGCAGATGTAGGCACTGGGGCGGATAGTTCTCTACTATATTCTCCACAATCTCTTGGAACTCCCGGGGGTCAGCCCCCAGGATAAAGCCCAGTATGGCGTCACGGAAGGGATAATTCATCACCGTGTCCAGTTGGCCGCCCAGCAGATACCGCCTGCGCACCCCATAGGCGGATTTGTTAGAGGCATCCTCCCATACCTCCCCCAGCACCAGGGCGTCAGGCTTTTCCGCCTTGGCGGCAGCCGTCAGCCGGTCCAGGAACAGGTCGGGCAGTTCATCCGCCACGTCCAGCCGCCAGCCAGAGGCCCCGGCCTCCAGCCATTTGCGCACAATGCCGCCCGGCCCGTTTATATAGGCGTTATAGCCGTCCTCTGTCTCCCGCACGTTGGGCAGGGTATCGAAATTCCACCAGCAGTCATAGCCCTTGGGCCAGTCGTGGAAGGAATACCAGCTGTAATATGGGGACGCCTGGGACTGGTAAGCCCCGGGGCCAGGATAGCGGCCCTCCCGGTTGAAATAGACGCTGTCGCTGCCCGTGTGGCTGAACACCCCGTCGATGATGATGCGGACGCCCTGCCTTTCGGCGGCCTCACACAGTTCCCGGAAATCCGCCTCGCTGCCCAGCAGCGGGTCTATCTTCGAGTAATCCGCCGTGTCGTACCGGTGGTTAGAGTGGGATTCAAAGATTGGGTTGAGATAGATACAGGTCACGCCCAGCCTCCGCAGGTAGGGCAGCTTTTCCCGTATCCCCTGCAAATCCCCCCCAAAAAAGTCTGAATTGGTAATCTTCCCTTCCTCATTGGGGGCCCAGGCAGGCTGTTCATACCAATCTTCATGTAAGGACCGGCCGGCGGGAAGCTCCCCTTTGGGCCTGCCAGAACAGGCAAAACGGTCCGGTAATATCTGATACATCACGCCCCCCAAAAGCCAGTCTGGGGTGGAAAAGCCGCTGTCGTACACGGTCATCTGCCAGCGGTTGGTCCCGCCGAATACAGCGGCCCCGGCTTCCCCCCGGGAAAGACGCAGGTTGCCCCGGCAGGTGCGCACCTCGAAGTGGTAGAAATAGAGTCCAGGCTCTTCCGGCGTATATTCACACTCCCACCATTCCTGGTTGTTCCCATTCATCCCGCACCAGAACATGCCCCATACGGTTGTCCCGGCGCCCTCCTGCTCGATGATCAGGTGGGCCTGAGAGCAGGTCAGCTCCCGGGGCAGGGTAATGCGGAAATGCACGGCCGTGCCGCTCCCCACCGCCCCTACCGGGTTCCGGTACTTCCTGCTTCTGGAATTAAACATAAGAATCGCCTCTCTTTTTCGCGGGACCCCGTCCCGCGCCCTGCCAGGGGGCCTTTTTGAAAAAGCCCCCTGGGTCCTTCAAAACTTTTGCCTTGCCCTGCCTTTGGGGCGTAAGCGGCCTTCCCGCCCACATCCGGGGCCAAAGCTACGCTAGCGCAGCCGGCAGCTTGGCGCCCAGCCTCAAAGGGCGCGGGTGGTGGCCGCCAAATTCTTCTCGGGAGGGACAGGGGAAGCGTGCCAGATGTTCCCCGCGTAGTCGCGGATGGCCCGGTCGGCGGCAAAACGCCCGGCACTGGCAATGTTCACCAAGGACATGCGGTTCCACACTTGCTGGTCGCGGTACAAAGCCTGGGCCCGGAACTGGGCTTCCCGGTAAGATTTGAAATCGGCCAGCGCCATATAGCGGTCTTGGCTGATGAGGGCGTTGAAAATGTCATGGAATTGGTGCCCGCCGATCCCCCGGTTTATAGAGTCCATTGCCCGGCGCAGCAGGGGGTCGTGCTGATATTGCAGCGTGGGGTTGTAGCCCGCGCGCTTCAGCTCTTCCACCTGGGAGGCCGTCATGCCGAAGAGGATGATATTGTCATCCCCAACCGCCTCATGGATCTCCACATTGGCCCCATCCAAGGTGCCCAGCGTTACCGCGCCGTTAATCATAAACTTCATGTTGCTGGTGCCGCTGGCTTCTGTGCCGGCAAGGGAGATCTGCTCACTGATCTCCGCCGCGGGGGTGAGAAGCTCGGCCCAGGTAACGCAGTAATTTTCCACAAAAACCACTTTCAGCTTCTGGTTTACCCGCTGGTCGTTGTTGATGACCTTGGCAATAGCCGCGATAAACTGGATAATCTGCTTGGCAAAATAATAGCCGGGGGCGGCCTTGGCGCCGAAGAAATAGGTGTGGGGGGCAAAGTCGGCGTTGGGGTTCTCCAGCAGCCACTGGTAGGTGGCCAGAATGTTCAAGGCATTCATATGCTGGCGTTTATACTCATGCAGGCGCTTCACCTGGACGTCGAAGATAGAATTGGGGTCCACTATGTCGTTCTGGGTGCGCTTCAGGTAGCTGGCCAGGCGCTCTTTGTTGCCGCGCTTTATTTTTTGCAGCTGCTCCAGCACAGAGGCGTCGTCCTTATACTGCAGCAGCCCGGAAAGCTTGTCCGCGTCATAAATATAGTCCCTGCCAATCAGCCCCGTCACCAGCTCGGCCAGCTTGGGGTTGGATTGGTTCAGCCAGCGGCGGTGGGCGATGCCGTTGGTCACGTTGGTAAACTTCTGGGGCTCTTCCACATAAAAATCATGGAAGAGGTCATCCTTCAATATCTCGCTGTGCAGGGCGGAAACGCCGTTGACATTGTGTGAGCCAATAACTGCCAGGTTGGCCATCTTTACATAGCCCTCGCTGATAGGCGCCATGCGGGCGATCTTATTGTGGTCTACGCCCTTATACTTCATTTCTTCCCAGAAGCGGCGGTTGATCTCCTCCACGATCTGGTAGATGCGGGGCAGGCGCATGCGGAACAGGTCGCAGCTCCAGGACTCCAACGCCTCGCTCATCACGGTATGGTTGGTGTACGCCACGGTCTGCTTGATGATGTCCCAAGCGGCCTCCCAGCCATAGCCGCATTCGTCCAGCATCACGCGCATCATTTCCGGGATGGCCAGCACAGGATGGGTGTCGTTCAGGTGGATGGCCGCCAGCTTGGGCAGGTCGTCCAGGGTGCTGTGGGCGTACAAATGCCGGCGGATAATATCCTGTATGGAAGCGGACACCAGGAAGTACTGCTGGGAAAGGCGCAGCAGCTTGCCGTCGGTATGGTTGTCCTCGGGGTACAGCACCTTGGTGATGACCTCCGCCATGGCTTGCTGCTCCATGGCGCGGATATAATTGCCGCCGTTAAAAAGGCCCATGTCGAACTTGTTGTTTTCCGCCTTCCACACACGCAAAAGGCTTACGCCTTTGCCATCCATGCCGGCAACGTAGAGGTCGTAGGGCACGGCTGTTACGGTGGTGTAGTCCCGATGGCGCACAGCGTGGTACCCCTCATGCCATTTCTCTTCAATGCGCCCGTCGAAATGCACTTCTACCGAGCTCTCCGGCACCTGCTGCATCCACACGCTGCCCCCTGGTATCCAGAAGTCCGGCAGCTCGGTCTGCCATCCGTCCACCAGCTTCTGGCGGAACAGGCCGTATTCATACCGCAAGGAATAGCCCATGGCGGGGTACCCCTGGGTGGCCAGGCCGTCCATAAAACAGGCGGCCAGCCGCCCTAAGCCCCCGTTGCCCAGGCCCGCGTCCGGCTCCTGCTCGTAAAGGGAGTCCAGCTTGATGTCGAATTCCGCCAAGGCTTCCCGGAAGTTTTCCTCTAGCCCCAGGTTATACAGGCTGTTGCGTAAAGACCTGCCCAACAGGAACTCCATACATAGGTAATAAACATGCTTCGTCTCCGATTTTTCCGCGTTGGCGAAAAATTCCGCCCGGCCCTTTGCCAACAGCTCCCGCACCGTCAGTGCCACGGCCTTGTAATATTCCTCATTGCTGGCGTTTTCCACCGAAACGCCGAAGGTATGGGACAGCCGGTCCCGTATGGCCGTTTTAATCTGCTGGGTGGTAAGTTTGTAATTCATGAAAAGATGCCTCCAAACCGTAATGACATTTATAGAAAATAACGCAAACTGGCAACCAAAGCGCACATATTTTTAGTGCAATATAAGCATTATACACTAAAAAAGCAAGAAAAGCAACTGTAAACAAGGCCCCGGCCAGAAAAATATCCGCCGCCTACCAATCTATTTTCATCATACCATATATGCGCCCGGGAGACAATTAGGAACATGTGAGAAAAGTATAGGGCAGGCAGCGGGAAATTTTGCCGGGAAAGACAATTTTTCCTGAAAAAAGGCTTCCCCAAAGCCCCTTTTTGCATTATAATAGTAAAAGTATGTGGCCAAACCATACACAGGGCCCTGTTCGGCCGTCCCATCGGCTTACAGGCGGCCTGGAAAAACAATGCGGAATGGACACACCCGGGGAAAGGACGGAAAGGCTGTGGAAAAAAGGCGGATACGACTGGAAATAAACGGGGTGGTATGCGGGCTTATCACCCAGGAAAGCGAGGAGTACATGGGCTCCCTGGCCCAAGAGGTGGGCGCCATGATGCGCCAGATCTTAGACGCCTCGCCTTATATCACCCGGGAGGCCGCCGCCCTGACAGCGGCCCTCTCCTGTTGCGACGAAGCCAAAAAGAACGGCCGGAAAGCCTCCTCCCTGCAGG
The DNA here is from genome assembly GCA_910574995.1 of Oscillospiraceae bacterium. Taxonomy (GTDB): domain Bacteria; phylum Bacillota; class Clostridia; order Oscillospirales; family Acutalibacteraceae; genus Acutalibacter. The sequence goes on along the minus strand of CAJTCS010000003.1, from coordinate 327,529 downwards.
ACCGGGTGGAGGAGCTGGAGGTGGAGGCCGAGCTGTGGCAGGAGGAGAAGGAAGAGCTTTTGAAATCTGTGGTGGATTCCCAGAAGGACGCCCGCCTGCAGGAGCGCGCCGCCCGGCTGGAGGCGGAAAACACCGCTTTGGCCGAATCGGCCCAACGCGCCAAAGAGTTGGAAGGGGAAAAGGCCGCCCTGGAGGACGAGAACGCCGCCCTGCGGGAAAGCGCGGCCATCGGGGCCAAGGCCCTGCAAGAGCTTTCCGCCCTGCGGGAAAAGCTGAAAGCCCTGGAGGAAGAACAGGCCCAGTCTGTCCAAAAGCAAGAGGGCGGGCGGCTGCTCCAGCTGGAGGCGGAGATCGAGGCCTTGCAGAGGCAGGCCCAACAGGCCCAACAGGAAAAGTCTGCCGCCCAACAGGCCGCGGAAGAGGCGCAGGGCCTGGCGGAAGCCCTGCGGCAAGAGGCCCTGCAGGCCAGGGAGGAAGCCCGCAGGCTGCGGGAGAGCGCCTCCCCGGCTTTGGACGCCCTGGAACGCCAGGCGGAGGCCGCCCAAGCCGCCCCTCCTCCAGAGCAGCCCGCAGGCGCGCCTACGCCGGCCCACGGCCGGAAAAAACGGCGGAACCCCCTGCGGTATGAAGAGGAGTTCCAACAGGAGGGCTTTGTAAGCTTCTTCGAAAAGCCCTGACAAAAAAGGAGGATGGACGATGCGAGTGGTGCTGCAGCGGGCCAACCAGGCCCGGCTGACTGTGGAAGGCCTCCCGCCCCGGCACATCGGGGAGGGCCTGGTAGCCTTCCTGGGCGTACTGCAGGGGGATGGGGAGGCCCAGGCGGACTTCCTTGCGGAAAAGGTATGCGGGCTGCGTATCTTCAAGGATGAAAACGGCAAGATGAACCGTTCCCTGCTGGACGTGGGCGGCGAACTACTGGTAGTGTCCAACTTTACCTTGGGCACAGACTGCAAGCGGGGGCGCAGGCCCTCCTTCGATATGGCCGCCCCGCCCCAGGCAGCCCAGGCTTTATACCAACGCTTTGTGGAAAAAACCCGGGCCGCAGGCGTGAAACGGGTGGAAACCGGGGAGTTTGGCGAGCACATGCATGTGCTGGTGGACAACGACGGGCCGGTGAACATCCTCATCGACACAGAAAAAATAGGGAAATGACCCCTCTAAAAGGAGGAAACTGTATATGGAACATATAGACAAGGCCTTTTTAACGCTGGCCATGGAGCGCACCGCCTTCCCGGCGGAAGCCCGGGAAGAGCTGCTGCGCTGTGCCCAAACCCTGGAGGGCGCAGGCCAAGGGGAGGCCCTGCTGGGGGCCCTGGAATATTTTTATAGAAACGATTTCACCACCACAGGCGTGCAGCCCTTGATAGACGGCATAGCCCAAAACGCGGGGCTTTCCCCCTATACCGTTTGGATGCTGTTCCTTCTCCAGGGGGCCAAACAGGCCCGGGAGGACTACAAAAGCCAGGGGGTCAGCGAAGAGGTTTTCTGGGACACTTTCTGCGACCTGCGGTACAAGGCTGTCGAATGTAAAGAGAATTACGGTGTATGGGGCACTTTCGTGGCTTTCTGGTACCCCATTTTCTATTCCTGCGATATTGTGAAGCTGGGCCGCCTGGAATATGAAAACCGGGCATATGAAGGCCCCGCTTATGAAAAGGGCGGCTTCTCCCTGCAGCCCGGTGACAAGGTGAAAAGCATACACATCCCCTCCAGCGGCGAACCCTTCGACAGCCAGGCCCGGCTGGATTCCTACCGTAGGGCCTATGCTTTCTTCCAGAAGGAACTGGGCGGCGGACCCCTGGTGTGCGTATGCCATTCCTGGCTGCTGTACCCAGAGTACAAAAAAATCTTGAAGCCCGGCTCTAACATCGCGGGTTTCCAAGGGGACTTTGATATCATCCAGGCTGACAGCGGCCCTTTCAGCGACGCCTGGCGGGTCTTCGGCCCGGCCCACACCCTGCCCGCCGGCCAGTTGCCCGAGGATACCTCCATGCGCCGCGCCTTTAAGCGGCACCTGCTTGCCGGCGGCCCCACCGGCGAGGGCCTGGGCATCCTGGTCTTTGACGGGGAGCGCATCCAAAACCTATAAGCGATTTACAGGGCCGTGGGGCAAAGCCCCGGCCGGGAAGGAGGAAAACCAATGGAAACGATCCAATTGACAGGCTTTTCAGACGAGATAGCGCCAGAGTTTGACCAGCAGCTGACGGCGGTGCGGGAATTTGGCCTGGGGTACATCGAGCTGCGGGCCGCCGACGGCGTCAACGTGTCCGACTTCACGGCGGAAAAGCTCCGGGAGGTCAAGGCCAAGCTGGGCCTTTATGGGATACAGGTATCCTCGATAGGCTCGCCCATCGGGAAGATCGGTATCGAGGAGGACTTCGCCCCCCACCTGGAGAAGTACAAGCGCACGCTGGAAATACAAAAAGAGCTGGACGCGCCCTACCTGCGGATGTTCAGCTTCTACATACCCCAAGGGGAAGAGCCTGGGCGTTTCCAGGAGGAGGTGTTCCGCCGGGTAAGGGCCCTGGCGGAGGAAGCCGCCCGGTGGGGCTCTGTGCTGCTCCATGAAAACGAAAAAGGGATCTTTGGGGATTCCGCCCCCCGGTGCCTGGCCCTTTTGGAGGAATTTGCCGGACCCAGCTTCCAGGCTGTGTTCGATTTTTCCAACTTCGTGGAGGTAGGCCAGGACACCCTGGAGGCCTACCGGCTTTTAAAGCCGTACATCGGATATGTGCACGTGAAGGACTGCCTGGCCGCTGAAAAGCGGGTGGTCCCGGCGGGGCAGGGGGACGGCCACGTGCCGGAGATTTTGGCCGACCTGCTGGGAGGCGGCTGGAAGGGATTCCTGTCCTTAGAGCCCCATTTGACAGACTTTGCCGGGCTGGGCGCGCTGGAAAAGGACGCCCAGCGCCGGGGGCAGGCAGACGGCAAAGCCGCCTGGGCCACAGCCCTGGGGGCTTTGCAGGGGATTTTGCGGGGGATACCCCAAGGCAGGGAGGCGCTGGTATGAACGGTAGCAAAAAGCTGCGCGGCGCCATCATCGGCTGCGGGGGCATCGCCCAGGTACATGGGGCCGTACTGCAGGGGTTGGAAACGGCGGAGCTTGCGGCCTGCGCGGACGTCGTGCCCCAGCGGGCCCAGGACTTGGCCGGGAAGTTCGGCGGCCACGCCTATGACTCCCTACAGGCCCTGTTGGAACAGGAACCTGTGGACGTAGTGCACCTGTGCACCCCCCATTACCTCCACACCCCCATGGCACAGCTGGCGGCCAGCCGGGGCATCCATGTGTTCACCGAAAAACCCCCGGTCATCAGCCGGGAACAGTGGGGGGAATTCTCCAACTTGGAGACGGCTAAAGGCGTGCGGGTGGGCATATGCTTCCAAAACCGGTATAACCCCAGCGTCCGGCTTTTGGAAGGGCTGCTGGGAAGCGGCCGGACCGGCAAGCCGCTGGGGGCCCGTGCCTTTGTCACCTGGCGGCGGGAAGCCCCCTATTATACCGAAAGCGGCTGGCGGGGCCGGTGGGGCACCGAGGGCGGCGGCGTGCTGATCAACCAGTCCATCCATACCTTAGATTTGCTGGTGCGGTTCTTAGGCAAGCCTATAGGGGTAGAAGCCACCATGGCAAACCACCACCTAAAGGGCACTATTGAGGTGGAGGACACGTTGGAAGCCTCCATCGATTTTGGTGGGAAACGGGCCCTGTTTTATGCCACCACCGCCCATTGCACCGATTCCCCCGTCCTCATCGAGCTGGTGTGCGAACGCTGTACCCTGCGCATAGAAGAGCCGGACGTAACCATCCGCTGGGAAAACGGCGATATAGAGCGCCGCACCATGGCCCCTGCCGGCGGCATGGCCCTGGGGAAATCCTATTGGGGCAGCAGCCACGCCCTATGCATTGGGGATTTCTACCGCTGTGTCCTGGAAAACGCCCCCTTCCAAAATGACATCCCCAGCGTGGCGGATACCATGGACCTGATGCTTTCCATCTATGAGGCCAGCCGGGGGACGTTCTGAAATATAGAAAGGCAGGAGGGACGTCCCCCTCCTGCCTTTTTATTCTTGGTTGGGCCTTAGAAAGCCAGGCCTTCCTGGGCGGTACTGGCTGTCAGGTAACTATCTACAAAGTCTTCCCCAATGGACAGCTCTACCTTTCCGCCAGTCCTCATATTTTTCAATTCCGCTTTCCCAGCTTCCAATTCGTTGTCCCCCAGCACCATGGTGTATTGGGCCCCAATGCGGTCGGCATATTTCATCTGGGCCTTCAAGCCCCGGGCGCACAGGTCACAGTCGGCGGGCACGCCGCACTGGTGCAGCTTGTCCATTAGTACAAACGCCTGTTGCTGGGCCTTTTCCCCCATGGCGGCGATGTACACCTCGCACCGGGTGGCGCCGGGGAACTCCGCCCCTTGGGCATCCAGCGCCATCAAGATGCGGTCCAGCCCCAGGCCGAAGCCCAGCCCTGGGGTAGGCTTGCCCCCCATCTCTTCTACCAGGCCATCATACCGGCCCCCGCCGCCCAAAGCGAAGCCCAGGGTTTTCGAGGGGAATTCGAACACTGTCCGGGTGTAATAGTCCAGCCCCCGCACCAGGCCGGGGTCTATCTCGTATGCAACGCCCAATGCCGTCAGATACTCTTGCACCTTGGCGAAATGGGCCTTACAGTCCCCGCACAAATAGTCCGTAATTTTGGGCGCACCCGCCGCGATCCCCTGGCAAACCGGGCTTTTACAGTCTAAAATGCGCATGGGGTTGCGGTCCAGGCGGGACAAGCAGGTTTCGCACAGCTGATCCTTATAGGCGGTGAAATACTCTTGTAGCGCCTTGTGGTATTCCTTCCGGCACGCTGGGCAGCCGATGGAATTCAATTGCAGCCCCACGTCCGCCAGGCCCAGCCGCTTGAAAGCCGACAGCGCCAGGGCGATCACTTGTACGTCGGCGGCGGGCTCGGCCGCGCCGAACATTTCCACCCCAAATTGATGCAGCTCCCGCAGGCGGCCAGCCTGGGGCTTTTCATACCGGTAGCAAGAGGTAAGGTAATACAGTTTCACCGGGTACCCGGCGTTATACAGGCCGTTTTCCAGCATCGCCCGCACAGCCCCGGCAGTGCCCTCCGGCCGCAAGGTAACGGAACGCCCCCCCTTGTCTGTGAAGGTGTACATTTGCTTTTCCACCACGTCGGTCGTGTCCCCCACACCCCGCAGGAAAAGCTCGGTATGCTCAAACACCGGCGTCCGTATCTCCCCAAACCCGTTCAATTCCGCTTCGCTTTTTAACACCGCCTCTACGGCTTGCCATTTCTCCGCAGCCCCCGGGGCCACGTCTACCGTGCCCTTGGGGGCCTTTGTCAAAAGTTCCATATCCCTTTCTCCTTTCCTGGCCCCGCGCAAGCCGCCGGGCTTGTCAAGCCTCTTTCCCGATGCCCGTCTATCCTGCCATTCAGATACGGCGGCCTATTTTTAGCCGCCCCGGTATGGCGTCAGGTTTTCACAATGTCCCGCCAGTCCAGGTCCCCCCGTTCTAAGCCATGCACCAACACCTCGGCCGTGGCGATGTTGGTGGCCACCGGGATGTTATGCATGTCGCATAGGCGCAGCAAGTTCATGTCATTGGGCTCATGAGGCTTAGGGTTCAAGGGGTCCCGGAAAAAAAGCAGCAGGTCAATCTCATTGCAGGCAATGCGCGCCGCCACCTGCTGGTCGCCCCCCTGGGGCCCGCTTAAAAACCGCTGCAGCTCCAGCCCGGTGGCCTCCGCCACCATTTTGCCAGTGGTCCCGGTGCCGCACAGGTTATGGCGGCTGAGTATGCCGCAATAGGCAATGCAGAACTGTACCATCAGCTCTTTCTTTGCGTCGTGGGCAGTCAATGCGATGTTCATGTGTAAACCTCTCCTCCCAACAAAACAGAATAGCCATCGGGCTTTTCCCGTAAAGCTTTTCCCAATACAACCTTTTTCCATACGGCTTTATAACCGCCCAGCCGCGTTGCTCGAAAAGCAAAAGGGGACGTATCGTTAAAACCCCCTTTTGCCTCTCACCCGCGCCTCGGCAATACAACCTCATACCACTTCCGGTACCGGGATGGACTCCCCTTCCAGCCTGCCCGCTATACGGCGCAAGGCTTTTACGCCTGGGCTGTCTTCCGGCACAGGCTTGCCCTGTAAAAACCGGGCCAAGGCCCCGTCCTCCGGCACCAGTCCCAACAGCCGTACCCCCGTTCCGTCAATGACGCCGTCCAGGTCCGGGTACGCGCCCGCTTTTTGGAAGGGCCCGTTGGCAAACCGGTTGATCACCAGCCGCCTGTCCTCCACGTCCAGCTTCCGCAGTTGGGCGTTTGCTGTGGCAGCACCCCGCACCGATACCGGATCCGGGCTGCATACCACCAGCGCCCGGTCGGCCCCGCAGGCCGCAGACCGGAAGCCTTCCCCCACTCCCGCGGGGGAATCCAACAGCACATAATCGTAATATTGCTTTAACATGGGTACCAGGCGGCGCATCACCGCCGGGAACACCAGCCCTTCCCCGCTGGCTGGGGCAGGCAGCAAAAACAGCTGCCCTTCCCCACAGGGGTAAATCGCCTCTGCCGGGGCGCAACGCCCCGACACCACATCGGCCAAGTCAAATACCAGGCCCTCTTCCGTGCCCGTCATACGGTCCAGGCTGCGCAGGCCCGCGTCGCAGTCTACCAAAAGCACCCTGCGTCCCCGTTGGGCTAAAGCCTGCCCCAGCCCCAAGGATACGGTGGACTTGCCCACACCGCCTTTCCCAGAGGTGACCACTGCTGATACTCCCATGAGAAACTCCACCTCCGCTTACCATCTTAACACATAGAAGCCAAATTGTCAAAAAGAAATATTCTGGTTTTCGCAAATACTGTGTCAAATTCCTAACAAAACCTTGCCTTATTTGGCAAAAAGAAATTTAAAAACCAGCCCCAGAACCTGGGGCTGGTCGTGCCGGCTAAGAGGGAAAGCGCCGCCTCTACGGCCCCGCCCCTTCCGAACTGGCCGTCCCTTCCGGGCCGCTGGAGTCCAGATCCCCTGCCCGGCCTGCCCCGCCCTTGTAATAGGGTGCGCCTGCCGGGGCGTTATTGGGGCTGGGGGAGGGGGACGCCCCCGCCCCCTCCGGCTGGGAAGACGGCGCCTGCCCGGTATAGGGCTCGTCCGGTATGTCGTTCCCCCGGGAGGGCGTGGGGGAGGGGCTGGGCCCATCTTCAGAAGGGCTGGCGCCAGGGTTGTTTTCGCCTGGAGAGCCTTCCCCGTCGCCGTCCTCCTGGTCGTCCTGGCCAGGGAGCACCTGCCCCTCGTCGTCTACCCGCTTGCCGTCTTGGTTACGGCGGTTGCCGTCCTCGTCCCAGGTATAGAAGCCGAAATACTGGTCCAGGATATCCTTGGCCACATTCATAGCATAGTTGCCCTTGTTGGCATGCTCCAGCATAACGGCCACGGCAATCTCCGGGTCCTCCATGGGGGCGAAACAGATAAAACTCAGGTTGGCCTGGGTGCCGCCCTCCTCCGGGTCCTGGGAGGTCTCGGCGGTACCGGTTTTGGCCGCTACAGTAACAGGGTAATCGGCAAACACGCTGCGGGCCGTGCCGCTTACGCACACCTGGCGCATAGCCTCCCACACCACCCCCAGCACGTCGCTGGAAATACCTGCGTCCATCACCACTGGGGATTGGAAATCCTCGACTAGCTCGGTGCCGGTATAGTCCCACAGCTTGTCCAAAAAGTGGGCCTGTTTGCGCACGCCGCCGTTGGCGATCGTGGCGCAATAGGTGGCCAGCTGGATGGGGGTGAACATGTTGTCCGCCTGGCCGATGGCCGCCTGGGCCGTCACACCGTCGGTCCAAGAAGCGCCGTCATGCTGTTCCATATACTCCTGGGGGTTGGACATGATGCCCGTCACCTCGGAAAGCTCCACGCCAGTAGGCTGGCCCAGCCCGAAATACTCCGCATATGCGTCCAGCTTCTTTATGGTAATGTCCAGGCCCGCCTGGCAGAAATAAGCGTTGCACGAGCCCGCGATGGCCCCGTATACATTGGTCATGCCGTGGTAGTCCGTACAGCGCAAAGTCAGATCGTAATATTCAAATTTCCGGTCGCAGTCATACAGGGCGTCGCCTGAACTGAAAATGCCCTCCTGCAGGCCGGCGATGGCCACCAACGGCTTAAAGACAGAGCCAGGGGTGAACTGGCCGTCCAGGGCCCGGTTGAACAAGGGGCGGCTTTCATCCTCCAAAAGGGCATTATAGTATTTATTGTCGTTGTTATACAGGTTCAGGTCATAAGTGGGATAGGTGCTGCAGGCCAGCACGTCAAAGTTCTCCACATCCATCACCACCGCCGCCCCGGCAATGCTTTTACGGGCGTCCTTGTTGCCTAAGATGTTCTTTTCCAAAGACAGGTTCGCCACCCGCTGCAGTTCGCTGTCGATGGTCAGCTGCACGGTGCGGCCCTCTTCCGGTTGGATGGTAAGAGCCGTACTGGTCACGTCGCCGCTTTCGTCGGTAAAGATAGACTGCTGTCCCCGCTTGCCCCGCAGCTGGCTTTCAAATGCCTCCTCGGCCCCGCCCTGGCCAATGGTATCCGTCCATTTATACCCGGATATGTTGTCCTTATAGCTGTAGGCTGTCCCGTTGTCCACAGCCTGCTGGTACTGCTCGGCGGAAATCAAGCCTGTGCTGCCCAGTACATGGGGCGCCAGGGTGCCGTCTTCACAGTTATACCGGGCCACGCTGACTTTCACCTCGATGCCCGGCCACTGGCTGGCTTTTTCGCTGATGATGCCCACCGTCTCTGGGGAAACATCTTGGGCAATGGTATAGGGGTTGGTGCGGGAATAGGCGCTTTGCGTCATGTTGTACCGCACAGAGGTGATGGTGCGGATGTCCCGGGAGGAAAAACCCTGGCAGCCATACAGCCTGGCCAGCTCGTTCATGCAGTCCTGGGCTGTGGCATAGTCCGCCAGGTTCAGCATGTCCTTCCCTTTCAGCGTGGCGATCTCCCTTTCGCTGCCCTCACGAAAGACATAGTTGCCCCCCTCGTCCAGGTCGATGGGGAGCCTGTCCACCCACTTCTGGCCGTTCTCCTCCAACAGGTCCACCACCTCCAGGATAGTGGTGTTGCGCCTGCCAGGGGTATAGTCCATATACATGGCGTTATAGATGATATCATAGGAAGTACGGTTCCCAGCCAGCACGTTGCCGTTCCGGTCCCAGATTTCCCCCCGGGCTGCGTCGATCTCTACCGTGTCCGTCAGGCTGCTAAGGGCTTGCTGCTCGTACTTATCGCCGTCTATCAGCTGCCATTGCATCAACCGCAGTTCATACCCTGCGAAAATCAATAACAGAAGCATGACGCACACGGCATACCGCCCCGGTTTTTTCAATTTCGGCGTTGGCATAGGTTTTCCCCCTTCCGGTTGGGGCCTTCCCCCCAACCCTCCGGATAAGAGATTTTTGGTAAAAGGCCCTTACCCATCTTAGGGGCTCGTGTGAAAAATCGCAAACACCGTCTTTTTGCCCAAAACGGGCGTTTCCTGTGTTGGAAATCCTCGAAAACCGAAAGTTTTCTTGCGGTTCCCGCCTTGAAACCGCTCCGTTTTGAACAAAAATTCCGGCACTTTCTCTATTTTCAAACAAGCCCTAGTAAAAACTCCCGCCGCCCGTTCAGGCCATGGGCAAACAGCAGCGGCCGGCCCTGGCGGCAACGCCCCGTGTCACGAATGGTCCTGGGCCCGCACCGCTTGGGAAAGCCCACGGTTCAGCAAGTACAGCAAGGGCATGAACAGCAAGGTGTAGAAGTATTTTGGTACATAATGGTGGGTAAACGCGTAGGCCGGCATAGAGTAGGAGAAATAATACAGGAACAGCCATTGGGCCCCTACCACCACCGCGATGGTCCACACCCCGGTCAGGATGGCCGTTACCAGGTTCACCTGCAAAAAGGCCCGGCTTTGTATGCTGACAAAAAAACACAGCGCCGCCAACACCGCCCCATGGAACCCCAAGGGGCACGCCAGGCCGAAATCGCAGAAAAGCCCGCCCACTATGCCGAAAGCCATGGCGGGCAGCTCTTCCTCGAACAAGGCGATAGCCGCCACCGCCGGCAGCAGCAGCACCGGCCGCACCCCATAGATGTGGGGCAGCAGCCCGGGCGTCTCCTGCAGCATAAACAACACCAGCAGCTCCAACGTATAGGCCAGATAACGGATGACCCGGTTGAAGTCCCTCATTCCCCGTCCTCCTCGCCAGACGGCGGCGCTTCCTCTACAGGCAGGCTGGGGGCCTCCTCGCCCTTGCCCGGGAAGCTGACGATCACCTGTACGTCCTTCACGTTTTGCAGGTCCTCATAAGGCTTTACCACCGCATATTTAGAGATGTCATGCTCTGATTTCTCTACGCTTTGCACCTGCCCGATGATGATGTTGGCGGGATATGTCCCCCCCGCCCCAGAGGTCGTGATGACGTCCCCCGCCTCCAGCTGGGTGTCGTTGGCCAGGTAGTTCAGGCGTAAAAGGCCAGAACTGGCTGTGATGATGTTGCTGGTTACCACGCCGCTTTCCTGCCTGTCAATGGACACCGCCGCCACCTGTATATCTTCAGAAAGCAGGCAGGTTACCATGCTGCTGGTGGCGTATACCTGGGACACCACCCCCACCAGCCCCTGCCCGGTAATCACCGGGTCGCCCACGCTTACCCCGGCCAGGGTGCCCTTATCTATGGAAAAGCCGTAGAACACGTCGTTGGGGTCCCGGCCGATCACCGTAGCCGAGCGCATCTCATTCTCCGGCTCCAGCTGGGATATCTGCAGCTGTTTCTTCAGCTGCTCGTTCTCCCGCCGTTTTTCCTCCAGTTCTACCAGCTGCTGCGTCAAGGTGCTGCGTTCTTGCTGCAGCTGCCCCACCAAGGCTTTCAGCTCCTCTTTGGAATAGCTGTCCAAATCCAGGAATTCCGTCACGTTCCCGGTCACGTCTGTGGCAATGCTCTGCATGGGCGCGGACACAAATCCCAGCAGCCCTGCCAGGAAGGAACCGCCCGCTGTGGCTGTGTAGATAACAAGCCCCAGCAGCACCACAATGGAAATGACCAGCACCCGGAACGAGCTCGCTTTAAAAAAATCCTTCATACCGGCCTCCTAAAGACCCTTTCAAACGGATATGGACTGCCAGGGGCCCGGCCCCACAGCAGTCCTCCTTTTTGCCTTCCCCGCTGGCTCACATCCTCTTCCGGGACCGGTAGTACGATTTGGGCAGTTCTACCTCCAGGCTTTTGCCCGTGCCCTCTACCACGCAGTCCAGGGGCCGCTCGGCCACGTGCACGGGTATGCCCGTTTCCTGGCTTACCAGCCGGTCCAAGCCCCGCAGCAACGCGCCGCCCCCCGTCAGCATAATGCCCCGGTCGATGATGTCCGCCGCCAGTTCCGGCGGCGTCTGCTCCAGCGTGTCCTTAATGGCTTCCACCACGATCATCACGCTGTCCGTCAACGCCTCCCGCACCTCGTCGGCGTGGATGGTCACGTTCTTGGGCAGGCCGTCCACCAGGTTCCGGCCCTTGATCTCCACAAAAGAGTTGATGGTCTCTTCCGTAGGGAACGCCGACCCGATCTTCACCTTGATCTCTTCGGCGGTACGCTCGCCGATAAGCAGGTTATACTTCTTTTTTACGTAGGTAACGATAGCCTCGTCGAACTTGTCCCCGGCCATGCGCACAGAAACGGCGGTGACGATGTCCCCCAAAGAAATCACGGCCACCTCGCTGGTGCCGCCGCCAATGTCCACCACCATGCTGCCTGTAGCCTCCCCCACGGGCAGTCCCGCCCCGATGGCCGCCGCCATGGGCTCCTCCACCAGGTCCACATTGTTAGACCCAGCTTGCCGCGCCGCATCCTCCACAGCCCGGCGCTCCACCTCCGTCACGCCCGAGGGGATACAGATGACAATGCGGGGCCGGCTAAGGGTCCCGGCCTTTAACGCCTTTTTGATAAAGTATTTCAGCATAGCCGCCGTCACGTCAAAGTCGGCAATCACACCGTCCTTTAGGGGCCGTACCGCCACGATAGACCCAGGGGTGCGCCCCAGCATTTCCTTGGCCTGCTTGCCCACAGCCAAAACCTCGTCTGTGCGCACGTCTACCGCCACCACCGAGGGCTCTCGCATGACAATGCCCTTGCCCCGCATGAACACCAAGGTGTTGGCGGTGCCCAGGTCGATGCCGATGTCCTTGGAAAACATGGAGAACATAGAGAAAAATCCTGATATCGCTGCCATTTCTATTTACCGATGCCTTTCCGAAAATCTATAAGAGGTTTAGTTTACGGTTTCAAGCTTTGGGGCCGCCCCGCTGCCTCTATGCCAGCGGGGGCGCCCCTGGGTACTCGTGTATTCCGTATAAGCCGCAAAATCCCTTTTTGCGGCGAGCCAACCATGCAAACTTAGCGGGCGAAAGCAGGTACCCTGCCAGCTGGATGCGCGCAAACGCAACCGCCGCGCATCCAGGATAGCTCTCACATGGATATTATACCCCATTTCCCGGCATTTCTCAACCGGAACGTTTACATAAAAAACACAAACCCGCAAAATCCCGCATATATGCCGGGCAAGCCCGCTTCCCCTACCACATATGCCTTTATTTCCCTGTACTGCCAAAACCGCCTTCTCCCCGCCGGGTGGGGGAAAGCTCTTCCGCCTCTTGCACTTGCGGCAGGCATACTGGCAGCAAGATCATCTGGGCCATGCGCTCCCCTGGCTGCAGCGTATAAGGCTTTTGCCCCAGGTTGCGCAGGGGCACCAGCACCTCCCCCCGATAGTCGCTGTCGATAACCCCCACGCCCTGGGCCACCACCAGGCCATGCTTGGCCCCCAGCCCGCTGCGGGAAAACATCATCCCCGCAAAACCCGTGGGAAGCTCCACCGCCAGGCCCGTCGGCACCATGACACAGCCGCCCGGCTCTACGGCCAGGGGCTCTTGGATATGGGCCCGCAGGTCAAAGCCCGCACTGCCCGCCGTTTCCCGGCGGGGGAGCTCCACGTCCGCCCCCAGCCGCTTGACCCTGATACTTTTCTCCTCCATATTGTTTCCCTTTCCATTTTTCCTGTTCCCAACCGCTAACATACTGGAAAACGTCAAAAAAATTGCAAGTGCGCTGGATTACCAGGCCCCCGGTTCCCGGCGGGAAAGCGGGGGCCTGGCGGCATGCTTTTGTATAGCGCCCCCGCTTAAAAAATACCATTTTCTAAGCGGCCCCACTATATATTCCTGCCTTTAGACATCATCTATTCATATTTGGGCCGCATTCCACAATCTCCACAAGGCCCCGGCCCCAGGGGACAAGCCGTTTTCCAGCCCCTCTCTCCACATTTTCCACATAGTTTTCCACATTTAAAACCTACCAGCCGGTTTTTACTCTACCCCCCGGCGGGACATCCCGCGAGTATAGGGGAACCCCGCTTCCGCCCCCTGGAAGATAGCCCCCAATACCTGGCCGCACGCCTCCCGGCTTTCCACCGTAAAGCGGCACAGGCCGAAGTCCAGGCCGGCGGGGGGCTTGTCCCCCAGCCATAGGGGCACGCTGTTCAGCACCTCGACGCCCCACCGGCCCCGTTCCCGGCACACCACTGGGAATTTCTTCCCCAGCCGGTCGGTGATAGCCCCAGGGGTTTTACATCCCCGGCATCCCTTGGGGGAATTGGCCAAGGGGCAGTTACGTACCAGCATGGCCGCCTGCCTGCCGTACACCATAGCCCCCCGTGGCAGCGCGCCCCCCAGGCCCGCTATCTCCCGCCCGGCCAGTTCAATGGAAAGCTCCGCGTCCACAAGGCCCAGCCCCTGGAAAAACCCCAGCGCACAGGTGTTGGTGATGTTCAAAGAGAAACCGCCGTGGGCCCTGGCCCCCAGCTCCCGGCACAAGGCCACGGCCCCCAAGCCGCCGCAGGTAAAGTCCAGGAAGCCTTTGGCCATGCAGGCTTCCATCCTTTGGCGGGCTTCCCGCTCTGCCCCAAACATAGCCCGGGGCAGTTCCAGGTATATAGGGGGGCATCCCCCCGCCCGCAGGCGCTCCAGTTCTGCCATGCCTGTCTCCAGGGGCAGCTGGATGGCCCCTAAGGCCTTTGCCTCCGGGGGGACCTGCCCCACATGGCGGAAGGAAGCCCGCAGGGTATACCCTGCCGTCATATGGCGCCCCGGTTCGTCAAGAGGATTGGCGGCAAAGGGTATGGGCGTCCTTTCTTTCCTGGCCGATAAAAGGGCTTCTAGGGCCTGGCGGCGCAGGGCGTTCAGCCCCGCTACCGTAAGGGGTACGCCCGGCCCCGCCCCGGATACTTCTACCCTTTCCACATAAAAGGGCGTGCCGCCGCTTTTTTCCAGCTGCTGTACGGCCCGGGCGGCCGGGACCGTTTTGCCCGTACCATCCAGGCGGCCAGAGGCGGACCCCCTTCGGCCCTCCCGGTCTTGGGCAGCCACTGTGGCCAAATCCCCCGCAAGGGACAGCGCCATGCCCACAGGCGCCTTTTGCCGCTCCCCCCGGTACAGCCCCCGCAGGGCGGCAAAGACCTTCTCTGTGGCCCCAGCCACATCCTCTTTGGTGCGCACGCCGAACATCCCCCGGCCCCGCTTCCCTGTAAGATATCCCTGGGTAAAGCCCGAGCGGGAGAACACCGCCTCTAAATGATCCAGCAATCCCGGGGGCACTGGCTCCCGGTCTGCGGCCCGGCGGCATGCGGATACCGCCGCCGCCACATATTCAGGGCGTTTCATACGGCCCTCTATCTTTACAGAACACACCCCCGCTTTTTCCAGCCTGCCTATCTGGGTAATGAAGGACAAATCTTTTAAAGAGAGGTCGTGGCCCGTCCCCCCAGAAGCGGCAAAGGGCAGGCGGCAGGTTTGGGCGCACATGCCCCGGTTGCCGCTGCGGCCCCCCAGCAGGGCGCTGAAATAACACTGGCCAGAGACGGACATACACAGCGCCCCATGGACGAAAGCCTCCAGCTCTGCCGGGCAGGCCCGGCGTATCTCCCCTATCTCCTCCAAAGAAAGCTCCCGGGCCAGCACCACCCGGGCCGCCCCCAGCCCATGCAGCAGCTTTACCCCGGCCGGGGTGTGCAGGCCCATCTGGGTAGAGCAGTGGATGGGCAGGCTGGGGGCGCGCTGCCGCAGGAGGGAAAACAGGCCCATGTCCTGCACCAGCACCGCGTCTACTGGCAGCGAACACAGGAATCCCACGAACTCTAGGGCCTGGGGCAACTCCCTGTCCTTCAGCACGGTGTTTACGGTCACGTGTACCCGCACATCCCGGGCGTGGCAGAAAGCTACCGCTTCCCGCAGCTCCTCCCGGGAAAAGTTCTGGGCGTTGGCCCGGGCCCCAAAGGCAGGCCCCCCCAGGTACACCGCGTCTGCCCCGGCAAACACCGCCGCCCGCAAAGCTTCCGGCCCGCCGGCCGGCGCCAATACTTCCATCCGCGCCGCCCCCTTTCACGCCTCGATGGAACGCTGGGCACAGGCGTTCAGGCTGCTGCCGGCCCGGTTCCCGGCCAAAAATTCATAATAGCCCTGGCTGGCAATCATGGCCGCGTTGTCCCCGCAAAGGGGGAGATCCGGTAGATACAGCTCCCGCCCGGTAGCATGGCACCGCTTTGCCAATTCCCGGCGCAGCAGCCTGTTGGCCGAAACGCCACCGGCCACCGCCAGCTTCCTGGCCCCCGTCTGGTCCGCCGCTTTCAAAAAGGTATCGGCCAAACTGTCCACCACCGCCCGGCGGTAGCTGGCGCACAGGGCGGGCACGTCCACCGGCTGGCCCTTCTGCCCGGCATTGTGAAGCAAATTCACCACAGCGGTCTTCAGGCCTGAAAAGCTGTAGTCCAGGGGCGCGCCCGCCACCTTGGGCTTGGGCAGCTTATAGGCCGTCTCGTCCCCCGTTTCCGCTATTTTGTCCAACTCTACCCCCCCAGGGTAGGGGATGCCCATGGCCCGGGCCGCCTTGTCAAAGGCCTCCCCGGCGGCGTCGTCCCGGGTGCGGCCCAGCACCCGCAGCCGGGTGTAATCCTCCACCTGCACAATGTGGGAATGCCCCCCTGATACCACCAGGCACAAAAAGGGCGGCTCCAGCCCCGGGCTGGTCAGGTAGTTCGAGGCCACATGCCCCCGCAGGTGGTGCACCGGCACCAGGGGCAGGCCAGAGGACAGCGCCAGGCCCTTGGCAAAGTTCACGCCCACCAGCAAAGCCCCAATAAGCCCTGGGGCATAGGTCACGGCAATGGCGCCGACCTCCCGCAGGGCCCGGCCCCCTTGGTCCAGGGCCTCCCGCACCACGCCCACAATGGCCTCGCTGTGCAGCCGCGAGGCGATCTCCGGCACCACGCCGCCGAACACACGGTGGCGGTCCACTTGGCTGGCCACCACCGAGGAGCATATCTTCCGGCCATCCTCCACCAGGGCTGCGGCCGTTTCATCGCACGAACTTTCGATCCCCAATACAATCATAGTGATACCATACCTTCTACGCTGTGTTTTTTATCCATGGGCCCTTGCTTTTAGGCAATCCGGGCAGGCCCCTCTTTGTTTCCGTTATCCCCCTGGCTTTTGCGGGGGCGCCCCGCATTACCCTTCCCCCAGGAAAGATTTTGTCAGGATAAGCCCATCCTCCAGGGGCTGGGTATAGAAATTTTTCCGCCGGCCCGCCTCCAGGAACCCGGCCCCTTTATACAGCCCCACCGCGGGCCTGTTCGAGGGCCGTACCTCCAGCGAGATAAACCGCCCGCCCCGCGCCCGGGCAGCCTCTACCAACGCGGCCAGGATGGCTTTGCCCGCGCCGCGCCCCCTGTGCTGGGGGTATACGGCTATATTATCCACGTAAAATTCATCCAAAGCATAGTGCATCCCCCCATACCCCAGCGCCTGGCCCCCCTCCATACATACCAGGAAGCAGACGTTGGGGTTGGGGAGTTCACCGGCCAGGGCTTCCCGGCTCCAGGGCTGGGGGAAGCACAGGGCCTCCAGCCGGGCCAGGCTGTCCAGGTGGCGTTCTTCCATGGGTACAATCTCCATGGTCATCCCCCTTTCAGGGGAGGCAGGCCCAGGCGCCCAGCCAATTCCCCATAAAACACGGCCAGTTCCCCCCGCAGCTTGTCCCGGCAGGCCCGGTACGCCTCCGGCCCCTGGCCAAAGGGGTCGGCAATATAGCGGGGGATATAAATCCGCTCAGGCGGCGCCCCCGCCCGTTCTAAAATATACCCATGGGTTTTGGACATGGGGAAAAACACATCCCAAACGGGCAGCTCCTCCCCGGTGATACGCCGGGCCCGGTGGCCCGAGATATCCACGCCTATCTCTCCGCACACCAGCGCCGCCTCTGGGGATACGGGGCCCCCTTCCACCGCGGACAGCCCGGCGCTTTGACACACAAGCATATCCCCGGCCCCCGCCTCCCGCGCCATCTGGCGGAAAATGCCTTCCGCCATAGGGCTGCGGCAGGTATTGCCGGTGCATATGAATAAGATTTTCATCATGTATATCGATCCCTTTTGCGGCCCCGGTTCCACTCCCGCCGCCTATCTATGCGCGGTGGGAAAGCCGGGCCCGCCGCTTTCCCATTCTTTAAATGCGGTACAATCCAACCTTTTGACAGCTATAGCCCCATCGAAACCAATAGCTAAGGCTTATTATACCATACCGGCCCTTCTATTTCTACCTCCTCCCGGAAATAAGCTTTCAGCAACAGGGGGCTGGACGGCCCAAGGCCCCAGCCCCCTAACTTCCTATACGCCTTATCGTTAACACGGTTCAAAAGAGGTATACTGCTTTTGAACCGGGCGGCTTTGCCGCCCGGCTTGAAAATCGGTAGATGCCGATTTTCAAGTGCGTTTACTATAGCTGACAGCAAACTGGCTATTGTACAGCTCTGCGTAAAAGCCGCCCTTCAACAGCAATTCCTCATGGCGGCCCTGTTCCATGATACGCCCGTCCCGCATGACCAGGATCACGTCCGCGTCCCGGATGGTGGAGAGCCGGTGCGCCACGATAAAGCTGGTGCGGCCCTGCATCAGCTTTTGAAAAGCCCGCTGGATGCGCACCTCTGTCCGGGTGTCGATGGAGGAGGTGGCCTCGTCCAAAATCAGCATGGGGGGCAGGCACAGCATGACGCGGGCAATACACAGCAGCTGCTTCTGGCCTTGGCTCAGGCCTTCCGCATCCCCGCCAATCACGGTGTCATAGCCCTTTGGCAGGCGCATGATAAAGCTATGGGCATGGCAAGCCTTGGCCGCCGCAACCGCCTCTTCCCGGGAGGCCTCTGGCCGGCCGTAGCAAATATTTTCCAAAACCGTGCCCCGCTTCAGCCAGGTATCCTGCAGCACCATGCCAAAATTCCTCCGCAGGCTTTTCCGGGTCAGCATCCGGATGTCCTCCCTGTCTACGGAAATGGAGCCCGCGTCCACATCGTAAAACCGCATCAACAGGTTGATGACGGTGGTTTTGCCGCAGCCGGTGGGCCCCACCAGGGCCACCCGCTGGCCGGGCGCGACCCGCAGGTTGAAATCCTCGATCAGCCGCTGGCCCCTCCGGTAGGAGAAATCCACATGCTCCGCTTGCACCAGGCCGTCGGCCTCCTGCAGGGTGCGGGCGTTCACCGGGTCCGGCGCCTGGGGCTTTTCCTCAATAAGGGCAAAAACCCGCCCCGCACATGCCAGGGCGTTCTGCAATTCCGTGACGACCCCAGATATCTCGTTGAAGGGCTTTGTGTACTGGTTGGCGTAGCTTAAAAAACAGGAAAGCTGGCCTACGGTCAGCCTGCCGCCAATGACGGACAAAGCCCCGGCAATGCCCACCCCGGTGTATACCAGGGAATTGACAAAACGCGTGGAGGGGTTGGTGATGGAAGAGAAAAAAATGGCCCGCAGGGAACAGGCCCGCAGCTGCTCGTTCAGCCGGTCGAACTTCTGCTGGGCGGCTTTTTCCTGGCCGAAAGCCTGCACCACCCGCTGGCCTTCGATCATTTCCTCTACAAAACCGGTCTGTTCCCCCCGCACCCGGGATTGCAAATGGAACATGGCGTAGGTCCTTTTGGCGATGAACGCCGCCACCAGCAAGGACACCGGCGTGATAAGCACCACCACCAGGGTGATGGCCCCATTTACGCTAAGCATGAACAGGAGGGTCCCCAGAATGGTAATGGCGCCTGTAAACAGCTGGGTAAAGCCCATCAACAGGCCGTCTGCAAACTGGTCCACGTCCGCGATGACCCGGCTGACCACCTCCCCTGTGGGATGGGAATCCATATAGGACAAGGGAAGGCCCTGCAGTTTTGCAAAGGCCGCGTTGCGCACGTCCCGTACCACCTGGTAGGTGACGTGGTTGTTGCACAGGTTCATCACCCACTGGGCCGCGGCCGCAAGCCCGGCCACCACGCCGGCCCGCAGCAAAAGGGAAAAGATGCCGCTAAAATCCACCCGGCCCGGGGAGACGATCAAGTCCACCGCATCGCCGGTGAGGATGGGGATATACAGGGTCCCCGCCACTGTTACCCCGGCCAACGCCACCGACAGGGCCACAAAAAACCAATAACGCCGGATATACCGCAGCACCTTCCGCAGGGTCCCTTTCTGTGCCCGCTCTTTCATTGCCCGTCCCTCCCCTTTTCCATTTGCGATTCGCATATTTCCCGGTATACCCCGCAAGCTTCCAGCAGCTCCTCGTGGGTGCCCACACCCACGGCGCGGCCATCGTCCAACACCACGATGGTATCCGCATACCGGATGCTGGACGCCCGCTGGGACACGATAAACACGGTGGGCCCATAAGGCAGGGCCCTGATAGCCTGCCGCAGCCGGGCGTCCGTGGCAAAGTCTAAGGCGCTGGCGCTGTCGTCTAAAAGCAAAGCCCTGGGCCTGCGTACCAACGCCCTGGCAATGGTCAGCCGCTGGCGCTGCCCGCCGGAGAAATTCCGCCCCCCTTGTGCCACAGGTTCGTCCAGCCCGCCAGGCTTCCGCTCTACAAAGTCTTTAGCCTGGGCGGCCTCCAGGGCCTGCCACAGCTCCTGGTCGATGGCGCCGCCGTTGCCCCACAGCAGGTTCTCCCGCACGGTGCCGGAAAACAGCTGGGCCTTCTGCGGCACTACGCCCACCTGGGCCCGCAGGCCCGCCAAAGGCCAATCCTTCACGTCCTGGCCGTCTACCAGCACCCGCCCTTGGGTACAGTCATAAAACCGGGGGATCAGGTTTACCAGGCTGGACTTGCCCGCCCCCGTGCCGCCGATAACGCCCACGGTCTCCCCGGGCTTGGCCGAGAAGGAAATACCAGAAAGGGACTCTGCCCCAGCCCCCCTGTACGTAAGGCCCACGTCCTGGAATTCCACAGAAAGGCCGCCGGCCGCCGGGGCTTTGCCCCCGGCCCCGCCAGGGCTTTCCGACATGCCAGGCTCTATGTCCATCACGTCCGCCACCCGGTTGGCGCAGGCCAGCGCCTTGGCGATATTGATGATCAGGTTTGCCAGCTTCACCAGCTCTACCAAAATCTGGGCCATATAGTTCAGCAGCGCCACCACGCCTCCCTGGGTGATAGCCCCGGCCTCCACCCGCAGGCCCCCGGCCCACACCAGCACCAGGGTAGCCAGGTTGATAAGGATATACGTAACTGGGTTCATCAGCCCCGAGACCCGGCCCACGAACACCTGCAAACGTGTCAGGGCATTGTTGTCCCGCTGGAAAGCCTCTGTTTCGGCCTCTTCCCGGCCAAAGGCCCGCACCACCCGCACGCCGGAAAGGTTCTCCCGGGCAGCGCCCAGCACCTTGTCCAGCCCGACCTGCACCTGTTTGTACCGGGGCATGGTCCACAGCATAACCCCAAACACCACCGCTGCCAGCAAGGGGATGGCTACAGCGAAAACCAGCGCGGCCTGCCAGTCGATGGTAAAGGCCATTGCCATGGCCCCGAATACTACAAAGGGCGAACGCAGCAGCAACCGCAGGGTCAGGTTCATGCCGTTTTGCACCTGGTTCAGGTCGCTGGTCATGCGCGTGATCAGGGTAGACGCACCCACCTGGTCCAACTGGGTGAAGCCCAGGCTTTGTATATGCCCGAACAAGGCGCGGCGCACCTTGGCTGCGAATCCCACCGAGGCTTTTGCGGCGAAATACTGGGCGGTGATGGAACAGGCAAGCCCCACCACGCCCAGGCCCACCAGTACTAGGCACATGTACACAATATACCCCTGGTCCCGGTTTTGTATGCCCCTGTCGATAACGGCGGCCATCACCAGGGGCACCATTAACTCGAAGCTGGCTTCTAAAAGCTTGAAAAGCGGCCCCAGCACGCACTCTTTTTTGTATTCCGTCAGATATTGCAAAAGCCTCTTCACAGCGCGTCTTCCCCCTTTATATACCGTTCGATTTCCTCCGCCCGGGCCGTCCGCCCCATCAGGCGATACGCTTTGGCTTCATAGGCAAGGGAAAGCACCGGCAAGCGCATGCCCTCCCAATCCACAAAGCGGGTGAGCGGGGCCAGAAGGGGCGGGCCTTCCCAGGCCCCATCCGGCAGGCGCTTTTGTATGTCCCCCATAACCTCCACCTCTGCCTGGCCTATCTGGAAACGGCCAAAATGCGAGCGGATCTTCTCCGTGCCGCAGAAGCGCACCGGCTCTGTGCAGTATGCGGCAAGCAGCCCCCCCAGTTTATAAGCGCCGGCCTTGTCAGCCTGTATGTCGATGTCATGGGCCGTCACGTCCATCCCCTGCAGGGCAAAGGACGCGCTGCCCGTCAAAGCCCAAACAAGCCCCGGCTCCCCCTGGATCTTTTCCAGGATAAGGCGCAGGGCTTTTATGTGATATGTTTCCAGCACAGGGCATCCCTCCATTTTCCTGTCAAAACCACATCTGATAAAAAAACCAGCGGGGGCATATCCGTTCCGTATAGTAATGGTTATCCCCGCTTCCTTCCCGCCACGTCCAGGCGTCCCCCTCCTGCTGCAGGGCCATACTTGTATTCTGGAAGCCCCGGGGGGCGTCCTCCGGCGAAAAATAGAACCCCACATACCGAAAGCAGCTGGGCAAGCTGAAATCTACCATATCCCCATAAACGCACACGCTGCGCACACCGGGCCAGGAAAGCCCCCCGGTCCCCGCTTCCAATCCTTCTTCCGCCAAAGCGGCAAGGGCCTCCTGGTCCTTCATTACCATACGGTACGCCAAGGGTTTGGGCTCGAATGCCCGTATCCAAAGGGCCAGCAGGCCGCAGGCCCCCAGGAAAACCCATAATAGCAGCAGCCGCCCCTTCTTTCCCATGGTAACCGCCATGCGATACAGGCTCTGCACAAAGGGCCATGAAAAAGCGGCCTTTTACGCCCGGTATCGTCCCTTCCTTTGTATTTTCCACAGTTTTAACGCCTTATGTGCGCCGCAGGCTCACGCCTTTTCCAGCCTGGCAAAGTTGGCCATCAGCTTCTTGGTGCCCGCCTTGTCAAAGGCAATCTCCAGCAAGGTGTCGTTGGCCATGGGCGTGGCGCTAAGCACCAGCCCCGCGCCGAAGGCCTTGTGCCGCACCTGGTCCCCGGGCCGGAACGTCCCCGCGGGGGCTGGCCTTGCCGGGGGGCGGTAGGCCGGCATAGCCTTTGGGGCTGGCCGGGAGCCCAGCGTAGGCAGGGTGGGGCTGGCCGGGCGGGGCAGGTATTCCCGCGACCGCGTGTGCTCGACGAGCCCTTCCGGTATCTCCTGGGCAAAGCGGGAGATACGGTTGCGGTTGGTAGAGCCAAACAGCATGCGGGATTCCGCGTGGTATACGGCCAGCTCTTCCTTGGCGCGGGTGATGGCCACATAGGCCAGGCGGCGCTCTTCCTCCACCTGGCTGGGGTCGTATAGCACCGCGTTGCCAGGGAACACGCCTTCCTCCCAGCCAGGCAGGAACACCACCGGGAACTCCAGCCCCTTGGCGGAATGGATGGTCATCAGCACCACGCTGTCGGCCCCCTGGTCATAGTTGTCGATGTCTGTGAACAAGGCCACCTCCTCCAAAAAGCCGGACAAGCTGGCCTCTTCCCCCGCCTCCTCCTCATACCGGCGCAGCATGGAGGAGAGCTCTTGTACATTTTCAACGCGTTCCTCGGCCTTTTCCGGCTCTTCCGTTCGCAAGAAGTCTACATAGCCCGTCATTTCCAGCAGCATGCCATACAGCTCGCTGGGGCGGGCCCCTTCTTCGTTCTGGTCGATCAGCTCGTCCATCAAGGCCACGAAGGGCCCCAGCTTTTTGGATGAGCGGGCGATGGAGGGGTAGTCCCCGGCGTGGCGGAACACCTCGTACAGGGGCTCGCCCACCTGCTGGCCAATCTGGGCGGCGGCGTCCACGGTTTTTTCCCCAATGCCCCGTTTAGGCGTGTTCACAATGCGCCGCAGGCGGATCTCATCCCCGGGGTTGTTGACCACGCTGAGGTAGGCGATCATGTCCCGCACCTCCCGGCGGTCAAAAAACCGGGTGCCGCCGATGATCCGGTGGGGCACCCCCTGTTTGGCCAGCATCCTTTCAAAAGTGAGGGACTGGGAGTTCATCCGGTACAGGATGGCGTAGTCGGAAAACTTCCGGCCCTTCGCCGCCCCGGTAAGGATGGCCGTAGCGATGCGGTCGGCCTCGTCCTGCTCGTTCTCCGCCGTATGGAGGACCAGCTTTTCCCCAGGGCCGGCGGCGGTCCACAGGGTCTTGCCCTTGCGCTCGGTGTTGTTCTTAATCACCGCGTTGGCCGCGTCCAGGATGTTCTGGGTAGAGCGGTAGTTCTGCTCCAGGCGCACCACCTTGGCCCCGGGGAAGTCCTGCTCGAAGTTCATGATGTTTTCAATGGTGGCCCCCCGGAACTTGTAAATGCTCTGGTCATCGTCGCCCACCACGCACAGGTTCCGGCTTTTCCGCGCCAACAGGTTCACAAATTCATATTGTGCGTGGTTGGTATCCTGGTATTCGTCCACCATGATATACTGGAAGCGGCCCTGGTAATACTCCAGCACGTCCGGGGCCTTCTGGAAAAGCCGCACCGCGTTTACCAGCAAGTCGTCGAAGTCCATGGCGTCCGCGTCCGCCAGCCGGCGCTGGTACAGGCTGTAGGCCCGGGAAACCTGTTTCAACCGGTAGTCCTTCTCGGCGGCAACCTCATATTCCTTTGGCAGGACAAGCTGTTCCTTTGCCCGGGATATCTCTGCCAGGATGGCCTTGTGGGACAGGGCCTTTTCGCCGATATCCAGCTCCCGCATGACCTCCTTCATCAGGCGGCGGCTGTCGTCGGTGTCGTAAATGGTAAAATGGGACGTGTACCCCAGCCTGTCCCCGTCCCGGCGGAGGATGCGGGCGCAGCTGGCGTGGAAGGTAGAGGCCCACACGTCCCGGCCAGGCTCTCCCAGCATGGCGCACAGGCGGTCTTTCAATTCCCCGGCGGCCTTGTTGGTAAAGGTGATGGCCATAATGCGCCAGGGCCTGCAGGCCGACACGGACAGCCTGGCCCGCACCTCCTCGGGCAAGGGCGCGCCTTCCAGGTAGGCCTGGCAGGCAGCCAGGTCCCCCTCTGTCAGCTCTGGCTGGAGGAACGCGCTTTCATAGGCGCAACCGTACCGCACCAGGCTGGCGATACGGTTGACCAGCACGGTGGTCTTCCCGCTGCCCGCCCCGGCCAGCACCAGCACCGGCCCCCGGGCGGCAAACACGGCCTCCTGCTGGCGCTGGTTCATGCGGGAAAAGTCCTTTTCCATAACCTTGCGGCGCAAAGCCACAGCGTTTTCTTGGTTTACTTCCATACGGTATACGCCTTCCTTTACGTTTCAGTTCAGTATGCATCCCTTATTTTACATGATTCCGGCTGGCAAGGCAATCGAACAGGAAAGAAAATTTGAAAATCCCGGCTATATCCTTTATAATGGAAGGGAATATTCCGTTTCAGAAAGGGGCGCGACCCTATGCAGAACAACCCGCGGGACGCCGCCGCCTGGGCCGGGCAGGGGCAGGGGCTTTCCCTCCCCTCTTGGGACCAGCTGCCGGCCATCCCCCTGTACATGGACCAGGTGCTGTTGTACCTCTCGGACCAATTGGCTTTCTTCCAGCGCCAAGAGGACACGCCGCTGCTTACCAGCTCGATGATCAACAACTATGTAAAGAACGGGGTCCTTCCCCACCCGGAAAAAAAGAAATACAGCCGGGGCCACCTGGCGGCCCTGGTGGTGGTGGGCGCGTTGAAGCAGGTGCTGTCCATCCAAGACATCAAAGCCCTTCTGGCTGGGAAGGAGCCCCCGGAAGAGCTGTACAGCCTTTTTCTAGAAGCCCAGCTCCAGGCCGTCCACGAAACCTGCCAGGAGCTTTCGGAGAGCCTGGCCGCAGGTAAGGACATACGCCAGGAGGCCCTTCGCCTGGCCGCCGAAGCCAATGCCAAGCGGGCCGCCGCCGAGCGCCTCCTTTCCGGAAGCGCCCCGGCCCCCTAATGGGCCCAGGGCCATAAGGACGCCCCCTAGCGGTACAGCCGCCGGGGGGCGTTCCCGCGTTTTACAGCCCATGCCCGCCTCACCGCATCCACATGCATGAAACAGCCCCCCGGCGCATAGGGATAGTCGTACGGAAAATCAAACGGGGAGGGGCGGCGGCATGGCATTTTCTGACAGGGAGATCCTGGCCCGCATCGTAGAGTGCGAAGCCGGAGGGGAAGGGGAGACCGGCATGCAGGCTGTGGCCTGCGTGGTCATGAACCGGGTGCGGGTGACCTACGGCGAATATGGCAGGCTGGATACCATACGGCAGGTGGTGTACCAGCCCCGGCAGTTCACCTGTGTGATGGAGATGGTAGGGGGGCAATACAACATGCAGAATATCTACAACATGCGCCCTACAGACGTGCATTTCCAGGTGGCTGACTGGGCTATCTCTGGCAACCGCCTGACCAACCTGGGCTTTGCCCTGTGGTATTTCAACCCTTTCAAGCCCACTTGCCGGGACAATTTCCCCTCCGCCGTGGGCCGGTTCGTCATCCGCATCGGCGACCACTGCTTCTACAACCCCACCGCCCAATATGCGGAGACATAGGGCCTGCTTCAGAACTGCCCCATGGGGCCCCGGCCACCACCAGGAACCCGTACCAACAGGGCAAAGCAGAACCCCCTGCGCCCTGTAGGCGCCCTACCGGTACAGGTTCCAAAACCGAAAGGGAGGTACACATCATGGAAGAAAACAGCAGAGAGCGGGGCTGCAACTCCCCGGGGATGCAGCGCCTGCGCAGGCGCACGGACTTTGCCGGCACCGCCGAGGGCGCGGCCGAGATGGACAATTTCCGCCACCCCGTACAGCCCAGCTTCGATTCGGAGGAGATGCGGGGCTCTATGCAGGCTATCTTGGCGGACAACATTGGCAACTTTGTCGTCATCGAGTTCCTCATCGGCAGCAACGAGATTATACGCAAGCAAGGGATGCTGTACTTTGTAGGCCGCAGCTTTGTCACCCTGTACGACGAGCCTGCCAATAACTTCCTGGTATGCGATATCTTCTCTGTGCGCTTCGTCTATTTCTACATGCCCGGCGACCGCCCCCGCTTCAACTACAACGTCCTGCCTGCCATCAGCGGCGAGCCCGGTATGGGCGCCATGCCCAACCGCCGAAGGTAAGACGCGCCCCTTCGCCGCACCCTTTTCCCTCCCACCGCATATGCTGATACCATATGGGAGAAAGGGGGGACAAGGGCGTGAGAGGAACAGGGGGGCTGTGGGGCCCTTCGCCAGACACGGCACGGAAAGAGGCGGAAGAGGCATTGGGGCTTCTGGAGGAATCCCAATGCTACCTGCGCAGCATACTGCTGGGCATTGCCCTGCAATACCGTTCCTTGGACATAGAGCGCCAGCGCATCCTGGCAGGGGAACAGGCGGGAAGCCTTTGCGGCCCCGGGCCGGTCCAGGTGCAGGGGGCGGCTTCGCTGATTACCCTATGGGCTTTGCTGGGCTTCCAGCAGCAAGCCCAGCACCTGGCCTGCGGGGCGGCCCAGCGGGGGCTGCAGCCGGACATGATGGACGTGAAGCTGGGGGCGGTCAGCATCCTGGTCTCGCTCCTCCGGCTCTTCCGCCTGTGGCAGGCCAGCCAGCAGACAGGCCCAGCGGAAGAACTGGCGCAGCTGGAGGCCCTAGACCAGCCTCCAGATCTATAAAAAGCTATCCCAGCAGGGCGCGGCGCAAACCGTTTCACTGCCTTAAAACCGATGCGGCTTTCTAAGGCAGCGCGCCGCGGATAGGCCTATCGCCAAACCGCATAAAAACACAAGAAGCCGGGCCCCGCCAGGAAGCGGGGCCCGGCTTCGCCATCCTGGCGCCACAGCCTAGCTTTTTGAAAAATAGGGCCCAGGCGCTTTACCCTTGCGCGTGGGCTTTCGTTTACGCCAACAGCTTCCCAAACCGCAGCTGCCCTTCTTCCAGCCAGGCTACCCCCAGGAAGCGGGGCCCCGGGCCGTACACCCGGAAAAGCGTGCCTATCGGGGCAATTTCTTTGGGCATACGCAGCCTTCCCACATCCAACGAGCCCCCGTTTTCAAACCGGCTGGCCTGGGCAGGGCTTACCATTACACGGGGGCAGCCCGCGAACAGGCTGTCCACCGGGCGCAGTATAGAAGCAAGCTCCCCTTTCGCCGCCAGTTCCCGCAGGGCCTCCAATGTCACGGCCTCTTCCTGTGCAAATCCGCAGGCCCGGATGCGCCGCAGGCTGGCCATGGTCCCCGCAGTCCCTGCCGCCCGGGCAATGTCCTCGATCAGCACCCGGATATACGTCCCCTTTGAGCAGCTGGCCAGCAGCGTGCCTTCCCGTTTCTCCGGGTCATAGCTTTCCAGCTCCAGCCTGGAAATAGTGACAGGGCGCGGCCGGCGCTCCACCTCTATCCCCTGGCGGGCCAGCTGGTACAGCCGCTTGCCCCCCACCGATACGGCCGAGTACATGGGCGGTATCTGCTGGATCTCCCCCCGGAAAGCGGGAAGCGCCCGCTCCAGCCTTTCCCGGGGCACGGGGCCGCCCTCTGTCCGCAGGACCGCCCCAGTCACGTCCCCCGTGTCCCTTTGCTCCCCCAGCCGGAACCCCGCCCGGTAGGCTTTATCCGTGTCCGGCAGCAGGTCGCAGGCCTTAGCGGCCCGGCCCAGCAGCAAGGGCAGCACCCCGGTGGCCATGGGGTCTAGGGTGCCGGTGTGGCCGACCTTTTTCTCCCGGCTGAGGCCCCGCACCACGGCCACCGCGTCGAAGGAGGTGAACCCCTGGGGTTTATCTAAAATAATTACGCCGTTCATCCCCGTGCACCCCTACAGGCCTTGCTCCTCTACAAATTTGTAGAAATCCTTCTCTGCCTGGCCGTCCTTTTCGCTGATGGTCCCCACGCTTTGGGCATATACTGTGAATTCCTCTTCCCCGTCCAGCTGGAACGCGCGGTCGCACAGCGCCTGCCTGTAGGCACCGATGCCGCAGGTGCCCAGGCCCAGGGCGGCGCATCCCAAATACAGGTTTTCCCCCACATGGCCCAGGTCCGCCATGACCATCCTGTGGGCGTAAATGCCATACCGCCATTCGCTGCGGTAGGGGACAAACGACCAGTAGAATACCACGTCGGCCTTGGCCGCCCATCTCTGCCCGCAAAGGGAATCGCTGAGGAAATCCGCCCGCGCGGCGTCATCCTCCATAGGCGCCAGCAGCTCCAGCTGGTGGGACATGGGCAGGTAATGGTAAACGCCGGGGGCCAGGCCTTCCACCCGCTGTACCAGCAAGTAACACTCGAAGGGATGGCGCGCCCCGCCACAGGGCACGGTGCGCAGCGTGGCGTAAGATTTCCCCCGGATCTCCTTCACCCCCTGGGTGGCCCACAGCAGGTAAGAAAGCTGCAAAAGGCCCATCCCCTTCTCTGTGTATACCCGAGAGCTTTTCCGCTTCATCATCACGGTAAAGAAGTCGTCCGCCGTGCGCAGGCTGTCGAAAGCCCGGGGCAGGTCGATCTGCTTTTCTGCCATGGGCGCTTTCACCAGGGGCGGCTGGGGCAGCTTTTTCTCCTGGTCGGTCTGGTAATCCGCCGCAGCCGGGCCGTCCTCGGACCGGGCCTTTAAAAAATGCCGGCCCCTCTCAATCCGTTGCCGGATGGTTTTCTCGTCCATAATAGCCTCCTCTGTATGGTTTCTGTGGGGGGTCACTCGCAGGCCGCTTTGAACTCCGTCCACACCTTCTGATGCTCTTCCATGGCCTGCGCCGAAATGTTGCCGATCATCTCCATGTCGTCCTTGGAGAAGGAATCCGGCAAGGTCAGGTAGGGGCGGACGCTTTCGGGAAGCAGCGCCTCCGCGTCCTTATTGGTACAGTAATAGCCCAAAAATTCATAGCACTGGGCCGAAACCTCCGGCCGCAGGATATAGTCCATAAACTGGTAGGCCGCTTCGGGGTTGGGGGCGTTTTGGGGGATGAACTGCGCCATGATGCCAAAGCCGATGCCCTCCTTGGGGAATACCATTTCCAAATCCGGATTGGCGGCCATGGCCACGGTGGCCTGGGAGGTATATAATACCGCCGCGCCCACCTCGCCGGAGAGCAAGTCGTCCTGCAGGTTGTCATCCTTAATAAGCCGGACGTTGGGCGCTAACTCTAGAAGCTTTTCCCCCGCCGCCCGGATCACGGCTGTGTCTTCCACGTTATAGCTTTCCCCCAGCACTTTCAGGGCCATGCCGTTGATGACCCGGTAGTTGGCAATAAGCCCAACGTTCCCGGCCAGGGCAGGGTCCCACAGATCCCCATAGCCCTCTATCCCCGCCCCCACGGCCGTAGGGTCGTACACGATGGTCTGCACCCCCGCGCCATAGGGCACGGTGTATTCGTCCCCTGGGTCGAAGAACTGCCCCTGGTACAAGGGGTTGACGCAGCCCCAGTTTTCCAGCTTGCCGGTGTCCAGCTTCTGCGCCAGGCCCTGCTGTATCACCGTCTCAATGATATAGTCGTCGGCGATGACCAGGTCGTAGTCCCCGCCCTCCGCGGCCTCCAGCTTTGCCAGCATAGTCTCGTCATAATCGAAGTTGGCGTAATTCACCGCAATGCCCGTCTCTTCGGTAAAGCCGTCCAGCACCTCTTGCGGGAACATGCCTTCCCAGGTGTACAGCACCAGCTCCCCGCTGCCGCCCGCCCCGCCGGAGCACCCGGCCAGCAGGCTAACGCATAGGATCATCGCCAACAGGAAACAAAACCGTTTTTTCACAAATCAAACCCCCTAAAAATGAAAAGCAGTAAAGTATAGGAACCATGAAAAAGAATACATCACAGCGGAAAAAGGAAACCAGGAAAAGTTTTTTTTGAGGATCCTTAAGCCGCCAAAGGCCCTTACAGCGCCAGCGAGCCCATAGGATCCCAGGGCTCTAAGGGGATGGGAGGCTGCTCCAGCTCTTGCCGCTGCGCTTCAGTCAGGTATTTCTTGTTCACCACCACCTGGTAGGTGTATTCGTCGAACCACCCGTCGCCCATCACATAGTACCCGTTGTCGCCAGGCTCTTTGCCCCAGCTGTTCTCCACCCGCCAGCGGTTAGGCTTGCCGTCCTTGTCCAGGTTCACCCCCTGGAATACCATGGCGTGGGTCATCAGGCTGTCGCCGTAATCCAGGCGCTGGGCCTTGTCCATGCCAAAGGCGGTGCCAAACAGCTGGTCTGCCCGGATGGCCTCCCGGTCCAGGATGCCCGCGTCCCGCAAAGAGTCCTGCCCCACGTCACAGCCAAACCATACGGGCTGGCCGTCACGCAGCTGGGCGATGGCCGCCGCTTTCAAATCCTCAATAGGCAGGTTCAGGTATTGCACGGGCCGGCCCTCGGCCACGTTGCCCAGCAGCTTGACCGTATAGGTCTTGTGGTATGGCTTATCGGCGGTGGGGGCGTTGATCAGGCTGACATAGTCCCCCAGTTCCCAGCCCACATATTTCTGGAAGAATTCCACCCCAGTCAGGCCTTCGTCCCGGATAAATTCCTTTTTCTTATTGCGCGCTTCAAAGGTAAACGTCTTAGGCGGCGTACCTAAGGAAATGCACAGGATATTATAAATGGTTTGCAGCATGCTGTCCTTCTGGCCCCGCAGCTCTTCCACAGGCTTCCCGGCGGCATGGCCCTCCCGCAGCACGCAGGCGTATTCCCGCAGCTTTTTGGTCATATAGCGGGTCATCTCCCGGGTAGAAGAGGAGGCCGCCGTTTCGGGCATGGCGTCTTTTGGAACTACGCCGTATTTCCCCACCAGGCTGCACAGCATGTCCCATTGGCCGCCGTCCCCCAATGGGTCCCGCAGCAGGTGGGCGATGACCCGCCCGGCGGTGGGCTCTTCCAAAGTCGCCAAAATATTCTCCAGGAAATAATTCGACTTTTCCAGCTTGTCATAGAACAGGGTGTAGTTTTGGGAAAGCTCCAGCGTCTCCAGGTCCAGCTTTTTCATAATGGCAAAGCGCATGGTGTTCAGCGCGGCGAACATCCAGCAGCGGCCGGTCTGCTTCTGGTTGGTAATCTCCCCTTGCTCCAGGCTGATGGAATACTGGTGGCGGCTGGTGCGCAGGGCCTGGGGGTCTGTGGCAGACTTTACCACGCCGTTGGCGGTGCACGCCCGCAAGGCCACGTTTTTGGCCAGGTCGCCGGCAAAAGCTTCCTGGTACCGCTGTAGCTGCTGTAAGGTGATGTTTTTTTCCATATGAAATACCTCCATTGGGCTTTGGCCCATAATAATCGTGATGCAAATGGGGATAGGCGGCGGCAGGGGCGATTATCCCCCTTAGCCCCGCCCCTTGCCCCCAGGGGGCTTCGGCGCGCGGCCTAAAAACGCCGCCAGCCCGCACAATGCCAAGGTTGCCAGGAACAGCAGCGTACACAGGGCGTTGACCTTGGGCGTTACGCCGGTTTTCAGCTGGGTATAGATCTTCACCGGCAGGGTGCTGGTGTTTACGCCGGTGACAAACACGCTGATGATCACGTCGTCGATGCTCATGGCAAAGGCCAGCAGCATGCCGGAAAAGATAGCCGGGGATACCAAAGGCAGGGTGATGCCGCAAAATACTTGCCGGGGGGAGGCCCCCAGGTCCAGGGCCGCTTCCGCCAGGCTGGGGTCCATGCCCACCAGGCGGGCCTTTACCAGCATAAACACATACGGGATGCAGAACGCCGTGTGGGCTAATACCAGTGTGCCCATACCGAAGGGGATGCCAACAAGCGAGAAAAAAGCCATGAACACCATGCCCAGGATGATCTCCGGGATCATGATCGGCAAGGTGGAGATATACTCGATCAGGCCTTTCGAACGCAAGTGGAGCTTTGTCATACCATACGCCCCCAGGGTGCCGATGACCCCGGCGTTAAAGGCGCTGGCCAGCCCCAGGAAAACGGAATTGCCCAACGCCTGGAAAAGCGCCTTGTCCCGGAACAGCTCTTCATACCACTTCAAGGAGAATCCGCCCCACACGGAACTGATTTTGCTCTCGTTAAAGGAATAGACGATCACCAGCAAAATGGGGACGTACATCAGCGCCAATATTACGCCCAGGTAGATATTGGGCAGCTTTGTCCTGTTTTTCATGCCGATCCCCTTTCCGGCTTCCAGGCCGACACCGCCAGCATCATGGGGCGGCGCAGTTCGTCCTTCATGCCCGGTATGCCCAGCATGGAGGCAGGGGGCTGGGGCTCTTGCACATGGAGGAGGGAAAAGCCGCTTCCCAGCAGGCCCTCCAGGTACGTGGTCAAGGTGCGGTGGTACTTCCGGACAGCCTCCCCCAAAAAGACTGCCTGGCGTCCCCCCTCTAAGAAGTAGCTGTCTACCGGGAAATGCCGGATACGCCCTTCCTTGTCATAGTCCCAGTCTTGAGGCCCTTGGGCCGTGAACACTGGGTGCTCGGCCGTGAAAACGAACACGCCCCCCGGGGAAAGCCACTGGTACACCCGGCGGTATACGCTGTCCAGGTCCTCCACATAGTGCAGGGCCAGAGAACTGAGCGCCACGTCGAAGCTGCCTGTGGGGAAAGCCGCCTCCTCTATGGAAAGCCGGCGGTACTCGACGCCTGCCCTCCCGTTTTTTTCCTTGGCCGCCTCCAGCATTTTCCGCGAACAGTCGATGCCCAGGACGGAAGCCGCCCCGTGGTCTGCCGCCCAGGCGCAATGCCAGCCATAGCCGCAGCCCAGGTCCAACACCCGCTTGCCGGAAAAATCCGGCAAGATGGCCCGAAGGGTCTCCCATTCCCCAGCCCCGGCCAGCCCCTCCTTCGAGCGGGCCATTTGCCCATACCTCTCAAAAAATACCGGATCGTCATACTTGTTTTCCATATCCTAAACGGCCTCCTTCCCGCCCCTAGGGCCTGTCACACCAGCCCTTCCAGGTCGCTTGCCCCAGAGAGCTTCCTATATAAGAACAGGATCAAGGTGGTCAATGCCAGCAGCGCCACAGACAGGGCCGCCGCAAAGGGCCAGTTGTGGGCCTTCATCAACTGCTCCTGAATCAGGTTTCCCACCAGCACCACCTTGTTCCCCCCCAAAATGTCCGCAATGAAGAACAGCCCCATGCTGGGCACAAAAGTAAGCACCACGCCGGAAAGCAGCCCCGGAAGGGTAAGCTTGAAGGACACGGTGCGGAAAGCCTGCCAAGGGGTGGCGCCCAGGTCCCGCGCGGCCTCCACCAGGCTGAAATCCAGCTTTTCCGCGCTGGAGTAGACGGCAAAGATCATAAACGGCGCCAAAGCGTACGCCATGCCCACCACCACGGCAGGGTATGTGTACAGCATCTTCAGGGGTTCCTCTGTAATATGCAGCGCCATCAGGCAGGAATCGAACACGCCCCCAGCCCGGAAGATGATGATCCACCCGTACAGCCGTATCAGCGAGCTGGTCCAGAAAGGGATCATCAACAGCAGCATGGTACGCTTTTTCCACTTGGCTGTCAGCTTTGCCATAAAATAGCCGAAAGGATACCCGATGGCAATGACCAGCAGGGTGCTGACCACCGCCAGCTTGATGGATTCCCAGAAAGTCTCCAGGTACACGGGCTGGAAGATATCCGCGTAATTCTTCAGGGTGGCTTCCGGCACCACGCCCCAGGCCTCCGCCCGGGTCATAAAGCTAAGCGCCACCATGTAAATAAGCGGCCCTAATACGAACACCAGCGCGAACACATACAGTGGCAGCGCCGCCAAGGCCCCCGCCCCCGCTGTTTTCCTTTTTGGCTTCCCCATCTCAAATCCTCCTTGCTTTGGCCTTTGGCGGCTTAGGGGCGCGCCGCCCCTAAGAACCCTGCCAGGCGCCTAACGTGCCTGGGCCGCGCAACGCTTTATCTATTTCCGTCCAAGGGCGCGCTTCTGTCAATCCATATCCACTGGGCAGGCATGGGCAGGGTCCCAGACGATTTTCACCCGGTCGCCGGGGGCCAGGTCGGAATCGATGCCCTGGCGGCTGCAAACAAACGTCCCGCCGCTGGGCAGCTCTACTGCGATGCGCAGCATGCCCCCGGCAAAGCTTTTTTCTTTTACAACGCCCGCAAGCCCCGGCTGCGCCCGGCCCGCCTGTTTCAGCGCCTGGGACTGTTCCCCCCTGACAGCCAAGGTGACGGGCCTGCCGGGGGCAAAGCTGTGCCCCCGGGACAAGAACGCCCCGCTGCCGTCCGTGCTGGTAAAGCGTACCAGGTCCCCCTCTACAGCCTCCACCGTGCCGTATACGATATTTGCCGCCCCCACAAACCGGGCCACAAAGCTTGTCCGGGGAGAATCGTACACCTCGGACGGGGCGCCGACCTGCTGGAAGCGCCCGTCCCGCATCACCGCGATGCGGTCTGACATATTCAGGGCCTCCTCCTGATCGTGGGTGATATAGAGGAACGTAATGCCCAGCTTTTTTTGCAGGCGTTTCAGCTCTTGCTGCATCTGGCGGCGCAGCTGCAGGTCCAGGGCCCCAAGGGGCTCGTCCAGCAGCAGCAGCCTGGGCTTGCATATCAGCGCCCGGGCAATGGCCACCCGCTGCTTCTGCCCACCGGAAAGCCCGGCCGGCATACGCTTTTCGAAGCCCTCTAGCTGCACCAGGCCAAGCATTTCCCGCACCTGGCGCTGGATATCCGCTTTGGGGACCTTCCGCAGCTTCAGGCTATAGCCCACATTGGCCCCTACGCTCATATGAGGGAACAGGGCATAGTTTTGAAAAACTGTATTCACGTCCCGCCGGTTGGGCTCTTGGCGGGTGACATCTTCCCCAGAAAGCAGTACCCGGCCGCTGTCCGGAGACTCCAGCCCGGCGATGACCCGCAGGGTAGTGGTCTTACCGCAGCCAGACGAACCCAGCAGGGTGACAAACTCCCCCTGGCGGACAGACAGGCTGACGCCGTTCAAAACAGGGGTATCCCCAAAGCTTTTGTGGATGCCCTCCAGCTGCAAAAGATATCCGCCCAAGATTTTCCACCCTTTCCGCACCCGCCGGGAAACAGCAAGCGCCTGGAATATATACTAAATCGGTATAGTTTACAATTCCTGATTATACACGCGCCCCCTGGTTTTGTCAAGGAAAAAAGGGGGAAGCGGCTGTGTCCGGACAAATATTTTTCGTAACAGGCCCTGCCTGGAAGGGCTATACCTTTATCACAGGCGCGCCCCCTCCTGGCTCTTCTGCATCCGCCGCCAGTTGTAGAACGTATAGCCGTCGTTGGCCAGGAAAACCACAAAACACGCTGCCACTGACAGGTACGCCTTGTCCTGTAGGGAGGCCAGCACCCACAGCGCCACCAGGATCAAGTCATTGGCGGCATAGCACAGGGCGAAGTACGGGCTGCGCAAAGCGGTCAAGTACACGGCCAGAAAGCTGGTGGCCACCGAAAGGGTGCTGGGCAGCAGGTTCGCCGTATGGAAAGCCCGCAGGATAAAGTAGAACGCCGCTGTAACGGCCACAGCCAGCAAGGCCATAACCCACACCTGCCGGGCCGCCAGCCTTTGTACCGCTACTTGTGCCCGGCTGCCTTTATAGGGGTTGCGCAGCCAAGAGGCCAGCGCGAAGAGCGACATGGGTGCGGTCATGCCCATATAGGTTGCCATTTCCCCATAATAGGCAAACCCCCAGGACACAACCCCATACAGCAGGCTGAAAGCCACCATCAGTACCTGGCCAATAGGGTTCCCCTTAGCGTTGAACAGGAGAGAGGTGACGCCCAGCAGCGAGGCTGCCAGCACTACATGGCCCTGCCTGTCAAAAAGCAGGTAAGCCCCCAGCACCAGGCAAACCGACCCACCCCACAAGGCGGCTTCCCCTTTTGTAAAGTAGGCAAGGCAGCTTTTGAATTTGTTCATGTGGCATTCTTCCTTTCTACATAGAAATAAAACGATCTTGATAGCACAGGACAAAAAAAAGCATCCGTTTGCGCATCTTCTAAGACCTAACGATGCACAAGCGAATGCTTTTGAAGCATTCCTGCCCGGTGGCAGTTTCTATATCCTGTTTCCTTGTAATTATAGCATCCAGGCGCCACCCTGTCAAGGCCCTGGACGCAGGCGTACCCGTCCAGCGGCGCAACGCCCCCATCACCGCCCCGCAGCAGCCCGCAGGTCTGCGCACAGGCAGGCCACCAACAGCGTAGTGTTGCCGTTGCGCTCTAGGCCCTGGCGGTATTTCTCCGCCACTTCTGGCAAAGACAGCAGCTGCCTCTGGGGCAGGTCCCCCAGCAGGTCGGCTTCCTCCGGCGCACCGCCCAACAGGGTCTTACCGCCCCAACGCAGCGCGCAAGCATCCCGGAAAATCATCCCCAACCGCCGCAGCACCTCCCCAAACAGGGCCCGGTCCTTTTGCAAAGGGGCGGCTGCACGCAGCAGCTGGTGCCCGCCCCGCACCGTCATGCCCCGTATCATAGCGCGGGCTACCTCCATGGCCTGACGTTGGGCGCCGCTTTCCAGTTCCCCTAACATGCGGCCCAAGTTACCGCCGCACAGCAAGGCCAGCTGCCGCGCAGCGGCTTCCTCTATACCCTTCTGGGCCTGCACCCACCGGGCCGCCTCCTCTTCCCCCAAAGGCAGCAGGGTCAGCACCTGCGCCCGGGAACGTATGGTAGGCAGCAATGTTTGGGCAGAGCGGCACACCAAAAGGAACACCGCGCTGCCTGGGGGCTCTTCTATCAGCTTCAAAAGCTTATTTTGGGGCGCCTCCAGCGTGTGGTCCCCCAAACATAAAATGTATATGCTATAGTCGGCCTCGTCCGGCATGCGCTGCGCGTCTTCCTGTATCTCCTTCACCATGTCCACGGTCAGGTTCCCGCCTGGGCCTTTGCCCTCCAGCACCCGTATGTCTGGATGGGACCCCGCCTGCGCCCGGATGCAGGCAGGGCATATCCCACAAGGGGCCTTGTCCCGCTTCTGGCACACCAAGGCCCGGGCAATCACCCCTGCCAGGGTGCGGCGGCCAGTGCCCGGATCCCCCTGCAGGATCAGGGTATGGGGAAAGCGCCCGGAGGAAAAGGCGTCTTGTACCGCCGCTTTTACCCCAGGATTCCCTAAAAACCCGGCGAAGTCCATGGGCTTACACTTTTTCGAAACGGTCTACGTTCAGCACGAAAATGGTAGAGCCGCCTACCGTTACCTCTACCGGGAAGGATGAATACATCCCCACCTCCATCGTAGAGGTGCTGGGGACGATCTGGGTACGGCGCGAACTATATTGGGAAATGATGCCGATCACGTCGTCCACCTTGTCGTCCTCCACGCCGGAAATAAAGGTGGTGTTGCCAGCCATCAAAAAGCCGCCGGTGGTGGCCAGCTTGGTCACAGAATAACCGCCCCTGGTCAGCGCAGAGGACACCGCCCCGCTGTCGTCGTTGCTTACGATCGCCAATATCAATTTCATGTTTCGTTGCCTCCTGTCTTTCCCGGGCCTGACGGGCCCCGCCCACACGGCCGCCCCCTTTGCGCCGGCCGCCAAAAGGGCCGCTATAGAGGTATGGCCGGTATGTTCGGGGAATCCAAATTATTTTCAAGTTTATTATAGCATATACCCTGTAAAAAAGCTAGTGCCTTTTTCTATTTTGTGCACTTTGTTGCACACCGTTTCTTTTTCCCCGGTTTTTTCCCAAAAATTCCCGGTTTTCCTCCTGTTCTATATCTGCCAGGGCTTTGCGCGCCAACAGGAACAGCGCCAATACGTTGGGAAGCGCCATCAGGCCGTTGCAGGCGTCCGCCAGGTCGAATACCGCCTCCAGCGGAAGCAAACACCCCAGGAAAGCAGCCCCCGCCGACACCAGCCCAAAGGCACGGCGGCCCCGGCCATGGGTCAGGTAGAAAAGGCCGCTGCGGCCATAACAGCACCAGGCAATGGCCGTGGCCAGGGCGAACAGCGCCGTACATAAGGACACCGCCCACCGGCCCCACACCCCCATGGCCTGCTGGTAGGGGTAGAAGGTCATCTGGGCCCCGGAAAGCCCGGCGGCTGGGCAGCACAAAATGCACAGCCCTGTCACAGTGCACATAACCAGGGTGTCCAGGAACACCTGGAAAATACCCAGCCCGCCTGTTTCCATGGGCGTGCGGCCCCGTACCCCTTCGTAAGCAAAGGCCGAGCTGCCCAGACCGGCCTCGTTGGTAAACACCCCCCGGGACACCCCGCTTTTCACAGCCAACAGCATGGCCGCCACACCCCCCGCCCCCGCCCGCAAGGAAAAGGCGTTTGCAAAAATGCTGGCGAAAGCGCCGGGCAGCGCCTCCCGGAACGTCCACAGCACCACCAAGGAACAGCCGAAAAACAGGAAGGTCATGGCAGGCACCAGGCCTTGGGTGATGCGTACCGCAACCCCCAGGCCCCCCTGGGCCACAAAGAACAGCAGCGCCGCCGCACCCAGCCCCACCAGCCAGGGCGCCAGGCCCAAGTCCCGGCTGGCAGCGGCGAGCGCGTGCATCTGCACCATGTTCCCCATGCCCAAGGAGGACAGGCAGCACCCGCAGGCATATACCAGGGCCAGCCTCTTCCCCCAGCGCCCGGCATTTTCAAGGGTGCGCAGGGCCCCGGCGGCCCAAGGGCTGCCGCCGCCCTGGTACCGGGCGGCCAGGAAGTTTTCTACGAAGACAGTCATCATGCCCAGGAGGGCGGAAACCCACATCCAGAACAAGGCCCCCGGGCCCCCAGCCATAATGGCCGCCGCCACCCCCACAATGTTCCCCGTGCCAATAGACCCGGCAAGCGCCGCTGTCAGGGCCTGGAATTTGCTGACGCCCCCCGCCCTTCCCTTCCTCCCCCCCAAAGGGGAACGCAGCCACAAGCCAACCCGGCGCAGCTGCAAAAAACATGTTTCATAGGAAAAATATGCCCCCGCCGCCAAAATCAGCAGCAGCGTAGGCCATCCCCACAAAATTTCCCGGACGATCCGCAACGCTTCCACCGCTTATGCCCCTCCTCTTCCCCGGCGCGTGCCCGTTGGCCTCACGGCCCCAGCCCCATCCGCTTCTCGAAAAACTCCTGGGAGGACGGCCCGGCTGGGCGCAGGAACCGCCCCAGCCCGTATAGGGATTCCGGGTCCCGGGTAATGCGGCTGACCCTCTCCTCGCAGGACATCGTACAGGCAAAGCCCAGCCCTTTCACGATATCCGGCGTAGCCTTGCTGAAGGCCCCGAAAGGGTACACAAAAGCCGTGGGCGCTTCCCCCACGCCCGCTTCTATAGCAGACTGGGCCCGGGTCAGGTCCTGGGCCAGCATCCGCCGGTATTCCTGGTCCGATTCCCTGGCAAGCTTCTTTACCCCCAGCCGGCCGCCCCGGCTTTGATGCAGGTCATAGCTATGGTTCTGCACTTCTACCAGGCCGGAAGCGGCCATCTCCCGCAGCTGGGCCCACGTGGCGTGGGAATAATAGGCGTTCTCGTCGGGCGTATCCGTATACAGGTCTGAATAGCGCCCAATGGGAGACAGGACAAACTTACATCCGTACTTTTCCGCCAAAGGGAAGCCGTACAGATAGTTGTTGTAATAGCCGTCGTCAAAGGTGATCAAGACGGGCTTTTCCGGCAGGCCCTCCCCCTTTGTATAGGCGATCAGGTCTTTCACCAGCACGGTGGTATAGCCATGCTCTTGCAGGTACCGCAGGTCGCTTTCGAACTGTGCCGGGGAAACCACATACTGCCCCTGGCGGGCCCCATCCTTCAAAAGGGCGTGATACATCACCACCGGCACGTCCACGCCTTCCCCTTCGGCCGCCCCCAGGGCTGTCAGGGCCCCGGCGCCTAAGGCTAGGCACAGCAGCGCCACCCCCAGCAGCTTCAGGTTCAGGCGCACCAGGCCATACGCCTTTCCTTTCTTTATGACGCCCATTTCCCGCCATCCCCCCTTACAATATGTATAAGCGCCCACCCGGTACGTTATGCCTATACGCACAGCCGCGCCCCTAACGTCCGGCTGGCCCGCGGGTAATTCCCAGGAAGGGAAACGTCCCCAGCCATACCCAGATCTTACTTGCGGGGGAAAGATATTTCTTATTTTACACAAGAAAACCCTATGGGATTATTGACACCGGGGCCGGGAATCTGTAAAATAACAATTGGGAAAGTGTATTTACCTATTGCGTACAGGAGTGAAAAATTATCATGTATCATCGCCACGTGCATCTTTACTGGGTGGGCCCTCCGGGCATAGAGCTGGATTTAGTCCGGCAGGAGGCCCCCCTGCCCCCTTTTACTTATGAGTTTTCCCACAGCCTGGGGCCTGACCCCAGCCTTGCCCGTAGGGCTGACGTAATTTTTTGCGACCTGCGCGGGGCCAGCCCTGCCAGGGCTGTAGAGGCCCTTCTGGGCCAGAAAAAGCCGGGCGGGGAACTGGTCGTATTAGCCGACAAAGGGCAGGCGGCCGCCCTGGCGGGGCTGCTGCCCGACATTGAGGATATATGGGGTTTGCCCATGGAAGAGGCGGAAGTACGCTTCCGCTTTGCCCGCTGGCAGCAAAGGCACAAGGAAAGGGCCGACCACTGGGAGACGCGGCAGTTCCTGGACGCCACTATAAACAGCGTACCGAACCTGGTGTGGTACAAAACCAAAGACGGTATACACGAAAAGGTCAACGACAGCTTTTGCCAGACTGTGGGCAAGTCAAAAGAACAGGTGCAGGGGCGGGGCCACGCCTATATATGGGACGTGGAGCAGGACGACCCCGCCTGCATTGAATCGGAGGCTGAGGTCATGCGCAGGCGGGAGACCTGCGTTTCAGAGGAAATGATCCAGACAGGCGGCGGGCAACGGCTGTTGACCACATATAAGTCCCCCTTGTACGACTGGGACGGCAGCGTGATGGGTACGGTAGGCGTGGCCATCGACATCACCCAAGAGCGGGCTTACGCCCAAGAGCTGGAAGCGAAAAGCCAGATGCTGGAAGCCCTGTTCACCTCCTTAGAATGCGGCGTGATGGTCCACTCTTTGGACGGTTCGCGGGTGTTAAGCATCAACCCGGCGGCCCTGGAGATATTGGGGTATAGCACGCAGACAGACCTGATGGCGGACGGCTTCCACATGATGGCAGACTCTGTGCTGGAGGAGGACAAGGAACTGCTGAGGGACGCCATCACCTCCCTGAAAAACGAGGGGGACAGCGCCAGCCTGGAATACCGGGTGCGGCATACAGACGGGAAAACCCTCCACGTGATGGGCAACATCAAGCTGATACGGGAGAATGGGGAGCTGGTATGCCAGCGTTTCCTGCTGGACGTAACCGAACAGAAGCAGAAGGAGCAGCGGGAACGCCGGCAGCAGGAAGCCCTGATACATGCCTTAAGCATCGACTATAACCTGGCATGCACCTTTGATTTACAGACCGGCGAGGGCTATTCCCTGCGCATCACGGGGTGCCCGTACAGCGTATTGGAGGAGGTTTTCAGCGGGCCGCTGTCTTTTGCCGCCTGTATGAGGCGGTATATAGACACCTGCGTATACGAGGACGACAAGGAAATGATGCGGGAGATTGCCACGCCGGAATACCTACAGCGGGAGCTCTCCCAGCGGCAAATTTATTACGCCAACTACCGCACGGCCTGCAGGGGCACAGGGGATGTGAAATATTTCCAGATGAAGGTGGTGCGCCTGGACGGGGACCCCGGCCGGCAACGCATCGTGCTGGGGCTGCGGAGCATTGACGAGGAGACCCGGCAAGAGCTGGAGAAGACCGACCTGCTGCAGGACGCGCTGATGCAGGCGAACCGCGCCAGCCGGGCCAAAACCGTGTTCCTTTCCAATATGTCCCACGATATCCGCACGCCCATGAACGCCATCATCGGCTTTACGGCCCTGGCCATCTCCCATATCGAAAGCCGGGAACAGGTGGAGGGGTACCTGAAAAAGATTATGACCTCTGGCAACCACCTGTTAAGCCTAATCAACGACGTGTTGGACATGAGCCGCATTGAAAGCGGGAAAATGCAGCTGGAGGAAAAGCCCTGCAGCCTGCCGGAGATCCTGCACGGGCTGCGGAACATTGTGCTGGCAGACGTCCACGCCAAGCAGCTGGAGCTGTATATGGACACGGTGGACGTGGTGCATGAGAATATCGTATGCGACAACCTGCGCCTGAACCAAGTGTTGCTGAACCTTCTGGGCAATTCCATCAAGTATACCGGCCCCGGGGGGATGGTCAGCATGCGCATTGCCGAAAAGGCCGGGGCCCCGGAAGGCTTCGCCCACTATGAATTCTGCATACG
This sequence comes from Oscillospiraceae bacterium, assembly GCA_910574995.1. Lineage (GTDB taxonomy): Bacteria > Bacillota > Clostridia > Oscillospirales > Acutalibacteraceae > Acutalibacter. The sequence goes on along the minus strand of CAJTCS010000003.1, from coordinate 284,900 downwards.
GGATACGGGCATCGGCATGAGCGAGGAGTTTGTGGCCCGCATTGCCGAGCCCTTCGAGCGCGAACGCAATTCTACCACCAGCGGCGTGCAGGGCACGGGCCTGGGCATGGCCATCACCAAAAACATTGTAGACATGATGAACGGCTCTATCGACATCAAGAGCAAACAGAACGTAGGCACCGAGTTCACCGTCTGCTTTACTTTCAAGCTGGATGGGGAGGTGGTGGAATCCACCACCATCCCCCAGCTGCAGAACTGCCGGGCCCTGGTGGTGGACGACGATTTCAACACCTGTGACAGTGTGACCTGCATGCTTCAGGAGATCGGCCTGCGTGCCGAGTGGACCCTTTCGGGAAAAGAGGCCGTACTGCGTACCCGCCAGGCCGTCATGCGGGACGACCAGTACAGCGTGTATATCATCGACTGGCTGCTGCCTGACATGAACGGCATCGAGGTGGCCCGCCGCGTGCGCAAAGAGACCGGCGGCGAGGTGCCCATCATTGTACTGACCGCTTACGACTGGTCGGAGATCGAGGACGAGGCACGGGACGCCGGGGTAACCGCTTTTTGCAGCAAGCCCCTGTTCCTGTCCGAGCTGCGGGATACCCTGCAGTCCATCGTTACCACCCAGGAGGGGGGCGGGGCAGCCAGCGGGGAAAAGCCGGCCTGCCGCACTGGGCGCATCCTGTTGGCCGAGGACAACGAGCTGAACCAGGAGATCGCCGTCGCCATCCTGGAAGAGGCCGGGTTTACCATTGAAATTGCCGAGAACGGCCAGGTGGCCGTGGAAATGCTGAAGGCCTCCCAGCCGGGGTACTACCGGGTGATTTTGATGGACGTGCAGATGCCTGTGATGAACGGCTATGAGGCCACCCAAGCCATCCGCGCCCTTGACAACCACAAGCTGGCCAACATCCCCATCCTGGCCATGACGGCCAACGCTTTCGAGGAGGATAAACAGGAGGCCATCCGCAGCGGCATGAACGGGCATGTGCCCAAGCCCATCGACATTGCCGTGCTGCTGGAGACCCTGGACTCTTTGTTAGAGTAAAAAGGCCTTCCCCACCATCCACAGAAAACCGTCCCCTTGCCTTTCCAGGCCGGGGGACGGTTTTTATGCCTATCGTACTCTTACTTTTCCAGATAAAGCCCCCCGGCATAGATTGGCCCACAGGGCTACTTCAACACCTGATACACCGCCACCGTGTGGAGTACGCTGCCCGCCAGCACGAACAGATGAAACACAGAGTGCATGTAGGGCACTTTTTTCCCCGCCCCATACAGCGCGGCCCCCAGGGTGTAACACAGGCCGCCAGCCAGCAGGCACCAGAAGCCTGCCGGGCTTACGTTGCGGATAAAGGTCTTCATAGCGAACACTACCACCCAGCCCATAGCCAGATAACACACCATCGAGAACACCTTGAACCGCTCTACGCTAATCGCGTTCAGTATAACGCCCAGCACCGCCGCAGCCCACACCACCCCGAACATCTCCCAGCCCTGCGCGCCTCCCAGGCTTACCAGGGTGATGGGGGTGTATGTGCCGGCAATGAGCAGGAAGATCGTACAGTGGTCCAGGGACCGGAACACGACCTTGGCCCGGTTTAGCCCCAGCCCATGGTATACCGCCGACACCGTATACAGCAGCACCATGGTAGCGCCATAAATAGACGCGCTGGACACCTTCAGCGGGGTCTTCTCGCAAAACACCAGCAGCAAGACCAGCCCTGCCACCGCCAGCAGCGCCGCCGCCCCGTGGGATACCGAGGAAAAGACCTCTTCCCCCAAAGTATAACAGGGCAGCCCAAGCCGCAGCCGCTTTTCCGCCCGCCGGCTGTCCCTCTCCCGGATTGCTACCCTTTTCCCAGCTTGTATGGCCTGTTCCATGATATCCACCTTTCCTTTTGTTTCATCTAGTGTTTGCGTGTCGATATTTAGTTTTTAAAACCAGCTGCGCCTATAGTATACACCTTTGCAGGCAAAAAAGTCAACCCCCTGTCCCTCAAAAATGTACTTCCCCTCTTCCTTTATCTAACCATAGGGCTGCCGCTTTCCAGGCCCCGGCCTTTTATGGCCGTTACGGGCAATACCCTACATGCGCCCCGCCCGGCAGCTTCTGTAAAAATTTTGCAAAAACTGTCTTTTCCCTGTTGACTTTTCCCTGTTGCCATGCTAGTATCTTTGATATACCGTCCTTAATATCTTTGCCCGCTTTCTGCTGTACGTTGCACAGAACCGCGCTGGCACAGCCAACCCGCACCCTTGCCCCTTCCGTGTCTCTGGGGCTTAGGCTGCCTTGGCTTGCCGCGCTTTTTTTATCGCCTGGCGCGGGACGGGGCAAGGCGTGTCCATTTTATACGGTTTATTTTGTACATTATCTTTGAGAGGTATACCTGCGTTATGAAAAGCAAGCCTAATGAACAGAAAAAATCCAATATCCTGCGGTTTTTCCCCTATACGAAAGGGTTCCGGCTGCAATTCCTGCTGTCGGTAGCCATGGTGGTGGCGTCCGTGGTGGCAAACTATATGACGCCGCAGGTCATCCGCGTCACCGTCGATTCGGTGATAAACGAAAACCCCTTCAGCCTGCCTGGTTTCCTGGACAGCTGGATACAGTCTATGGGCGGGCAGGGGGCTTTACGTGAGGCCTTGCGCTCCCACATCATCATCTGCGCGGGGGCCTCCCTGGCTTTTGCCGCCATTGCCGGGCTTTCCAATTATTCCTCCCGCATGAACCTGGCCCGGGCCTGCGAGGGTACCGTGGCCCGCATCCGGGACACCCTGTTCGACCATATCCAACGCCTGCCCTATGCCTGGCACAACTCCCATCAAACTGGCGACATCATCCAGCGGTGCACCCAGGATGTGGATCTGATCCGCAACTTTGTCAGCGACCAATTGATGGAATGCATCCGCATCGTGCTGCTCATTGCCGTTTCCCTGGGGCTGATGTTCTCTATGAACGTCCAGCTGTCTTTGATTGTCACTGCGTTCATCCCGGTGGTGTTTGCCATGTCCCTGGTCTTCTTTGCCATTGTAGGCAAAAAGTTCCAGCAGGCCGACGAGACCGAGGGCGAGCTGACCGCCCTGGTGCAGGAAAACCTGACCGGCGTGCGGGTGGTGCGTGCCTTTGGCCGGGAACGCTTCGAGATCGACCGCTTTAACCAGAAAAATGAGGAATTTACCGGCATGTGGGTGCGGCTGGGCCGTGTGATGGGCCTGAACTGGGGCCTGGGCGACCTTTCCGCCGGCTTCCAGGTTCTGGTCATCATTGTGGCCGGGGCTTTCTTCGTAGAGCGCGGCCAGCTTACCGCCGGGGAGTTCCTGGCTTTTGCCGCCTATAATTCCATGCTGGTGTGGCCAGTGCGGAACCTTGGCCGCCTTTTAAGTGAGTTGAGCAAGACCTCCATCAGCGCCACCCGCCTGTTCGACATCCTGGACGCCCAGGAGGAAGAAAACTGCCCGTCCCCCCAGCGGCCAGACTTGACCGGCGACATTGCTTTCGACCATGTCAGCTTTGGCTATACGGGCAGCGCCGGCGTACTGGAGGACGTGAGCTTCACCGTAAAGGCGGGCAGCACCTTCGGCATCCTGGGCGCCACGGGCAGCGGCAAATCTACCCTGATGTACTTATTGGACAGGCTGTACGAACTGCCCCAAGGGCAGGGCGCCATCACCATCGGCGGGGTGGACATCCGGGACATGGATATCAGCCACCTGCGGAAAAACATTGGCATCGTACTGCAAGAGCCCTTCCTGTTCTCGAAAACCTTCCGGGAAAGCATTGCCGACGGGGCGGCCCGGGAGGACCTGGAGACCGTACGGCATTTTGCCAGGCTAGCCGTCATCGACGACGCCATCGAGAATTTTGCCCAAGGGTACGAGACCCCCATTGGCGAACGGGGCGTGACCATTTCTGGCGGGCAAAAGCAGCGCGTGGCCATTGCCCGGATGCTGATGCAGGACACCCCTATCAAGGTGTTCGACGATTCCCTCTCCGCCGTGGACATGGAGACGGACCAGAAAATACGCCAATCCATTAAGGAAAACGTCCACGGCACCACCATCCTCATTGCCCACCGCATCACCACCCTGATGAACGCCGACCAGATCTTAGTGCTGGACCGGGGCCGGGTCTCCCAGCTGGGCACCCATCAGGAGCTTATCGGGCAGGAAGGCATTTACAAGCGTATTTTCGACATGCAGAAAGCCAATTAGTTTTTCGATCCGATCTCTTTGGCCCTAAACAGAAGAAAGCTTATAAGGAGGGCACTTTATATGGGTAAAATTGCAGCAAGCCCTTTCCGGGTGTTGGCAGATCATATGGAAATCTACCGGTTTATGGCAGAGGTCTACCAGCGAGACTGGGGCAACGGCCCGGCGGCCCCCTTTTGGGAATATGCTTTAGCCTCTGACTGGATGGATAAATCTTTTCTGCACCGCTGCAGGATTTGGCGGGACGGGGAGAAAACTGTAGGCTTCTGCTTTTACGAAGACCCTGTGTCAGATGTACTTTTCAGCCTGCGGCCCGGATATGAAGCCTTGGCCCGGGAGATGATTGCTTACGCTGGGAAGGGTATGCCCTGTGCGGGGGGCTGCCAGCGTCTGGTGCTGTTTGGCGGCCAGGCCGCATTGATACAGGCAGCTAAACAGGCCGGATATATCCAGACCGGCGCAAAGGAAGATTTGATGTTTGATTTCGGACAGCCCCTGGACTTCCCCCTCCCGGAAGGCTTCCGGTTTACCGGGATAGGGGGCCTGGACACGGCCAAGGCTGTAGAATGCTGCTGGAAGGGCTTTGGCCATGAGAAAGGGGAAGGGCCTTGGAACGGGATCTGCGAAAGCGGCTTCGCCCTGGCTGCCGCGCCCCACGCCACTTTTGAATATGCCCTTGGTGTGGAAGGGCCCGATGGGCGCTACGCTTGTTATGCGGGTATGTGGTGGGTGCCGGAAAATTCCTTAGCCTATATGGAGCCCCTGTGCACGGTGCCAGAGTACCGGGGCAGGGGGCTGGCCCGGGCTGCCCTTTCAGAGCTGTACAGGCGGATGAAGCCTTTGGGTGCCACCCATATGACAGGGGGAAGCCATCCGTTTTATAAAAAGATAGGCTATGGGCCAGGAACTGTGTGGACTTATTGGGAACAGCCTGGGAAATAGCCGTAAGGAAATGGATAGAACAATAGGAGAAACATACATGGAAGCAAAAAAGACTGAAAGGAAGGAAAGGTTCTCGTCGCTGAAAACATGGGCCAAGCTGGTGCCTTTTCTGCAGCCGTACAGCAAAAAGATGGCCTTGATTTTGGCCACTATGCTGGTAAACGCCGCGGCAGATATCGCCCTCCCGCTGCTGTCGGGCTATGCGGTAGACCACTTCGTGACGCCCCGCAGCACCGAGGGCATCACGGGGTTTGCCGTGGGATACCTTGCCATTGTCCTGTTGCAGATGAGCTGTGTGGTGATGTTTGCCCGGTCTGCCTTGCAGGTGGAGATGTACCTGGGACGGGACTTGAAAAAGACGCTGTTTACCCACCTGCAGACCTTAAGCTTTTCTTATTATAATACCACCCCTGTAGGGGTCATCATGGCCCGTGTTATGAGCGACACCAACCGCATTGGCGGCGTATTCGCCTGGAGCCTGGTGGACATCTTCTGGAGCAGCGCCTATGTCATCGGCTGCATGGTGGTTATGCTGTGCATCAACTGGCGGCTGGCCCTGCTCATCCTGGCAGTGGTGCCCCCCATCGCCTTGTTGACCTTGTACTTCCAGAAACGCATTTTGAACCTGAACCGCCAGGTGCGCAAAATCAACGCGGAAATCACCCGCCATTATAACGAGGGCATTTCCGGCGCGAAGACATCTAAAACCCTGGTTATCGAGGACAAGAATACCGCCGCTTTCCAAGAAGTGACGGGCCGCATGCGCGGCACCACCGTGCGGGCCGTGCTGCTGAATGCCGTATACGTCCCCATGATAGGTTTCCTGACTGCCCTGGCTGTGGCTTTCGTCATTACAGGCGGTGGCAGCATGGTTATGTGGGGGGACATTGGCATCGGCGAATTGACGGTTTTTGTAAACTTTGCCCTGGTCATCGCCGACCCGGTACAGACCTTAGCCCGCACCATTTCCAACTTCATCGCCACCCAGGCCAACATTGAACGGGTCTCCGCCTTGCTGGAGCTGAAGCCCCAAATTACGGATACGCCGGAGGTCATACAGAAATATGGCACCTCTTTTGAGCCGAAGAAAGAGAATTGGGAGGAACTGAAGGGGCACATCACATTCGACGACATCTCTTTCCAATACCCGGACGGCACGGAAAACGTGCTGGAGCATTTCACCCTGGACGTGCCCGCCGGCACCACGGTGGCCATTGTGGGGGAGACGGGGGCGGGGAAGTCCACTTTGGTAAACCTGGCCTGCCGGTTTTTCGAGCCCACCGCCGGGCGCATCCTCATTGACGGGAAAGACTACCGGGAGCGCAGCATGCTGTGGCTGCACAGCAGCATTGGCTATGTGCTGCAAACGCCCCACCTGTTCTCCGGGTCGGTAAAGGAAAATATCCGGTATGGCCGGCTGGACGCCACCGACGAGGAAATCGTCGCGGCGGCCAAGCTGGTGAACGCCCATGGCTTTATCACGCGCATGGAGCACGGCTATGACAGCGACGTAGGCGAAGGCGGCGGCCAGCTTTCCACCGGTGAGAAGCAGCTGGTATCCTTTGCGCGGGCTGTGCTGGCAGACCCCCGTATCTTCGTGCTGGACGAGGCCACGGCCTCTATCGATACCAAAACAGAGTCCTTGATACAGAGCGCCATCTCTACGATGTTAACAGGGCGCACTTCCTTCCTCATCGCCCACCGGCTTTCCACCATCCGCAAAGCGGACCTGATCCTAGTGGTGCGCGGGGGCAAGATCGTAGAGCAGGGCACCCACCAGCAGCTGATGGAGCAAGGCGGTTATTACGCCGACCTGTACAACAAGCAGTTTGAGACCGAAACAGCGGAAAGCGTATTGGGGGCCTAATGGCCCGGCGGCGCGGGAACTTTTTTTAAAGCCTTTGCAATCCCCTGCACCCGTTATCGTAAACGCGCTTGAGAATCGGTACGCTCTCTTTTGAACCGCGTTAACTATAAGCCGCCCCGTAACAGGCACCGCCGTGCCACCGCTTTGGCAGTACGGCTGTATACCGCTGTTTTGGCTGTAAAAACCAAAACCACAAACGCTTTCCCCATTATAAAGGGCACGGCCTGGCGATACTCCCAGGCCGTGCCCTTCTTTATTCCCGCTAACGCGGCGGGAAAATACCCGTTTCCAAAGCTGTCGGCCGCTGTACTTTTTATGCCAGCCCCGCCAACAGCTCCCACAACAGGCCCTGGAAATCCCCGGATACCCGGTCGGCAATCTCCTGCACCTCTTGGTGGTCAAGCTTCTTGTCGCTTAGGCCCGCCGCCAGGTTGGTCACGCAGCTGACGCCGCATACCTCCAGGCCCATGTGCCGGGCCGCCATGGCCTCGCAGGCCGTGCTCATGCCCACCGCCCCAGCCCCCAGGGCCTGGAGCATACGGATCTCCGCTGGGGTTTCATAATTGGGGCCGGTACACTGCACATATACGCCCTCCTCCAGGGGTATGCCCCGCTTTGCCGCCGCCCGCTTTGCCAGTTCCCGCAGGCGCAGCGAATAAACCTCCGTCATGTCCGGGAAGCGCGGCCCCAGACTATCCTCATTGGGGCCGATGAGCGGGGAAGGCACAAAGGTAGTGATATGGTCGGTCAGCAGCATCAGGCTGCCAGAGGCCAGCTTTGGGCTGATGCCCCCCGCCGCATTGGTAAGGAAAAGCTCTTTCGCCCCCAGGGCGCCCAGCACCCGGATGGGCAATACCACATCCTCCATGGGATAGCCCTCGTAATAGTGTACCCGGCCCTGCATCACAGCCACAGGGGTATCCCCCACATACCCAAACACGAACCGCCCTTTATGCCCTGGCACGGTGGATACGGGGAAACCGCCGATCTCGCTGTAATCCACCTGGGCAGCAGCCCGCACCTTGTCCGCAAAGCCCCCCAGGCCAGACCCCAGCACCAGCGCCGCCCGGGGCGCAAAATCTGTCTTTTTCCGGATGTCTTCCACACAACGCCGTACCCTGTCCATAATGGCTCCCATTTCCCATACCTCCCATAGGTTTTGCCCATACAACCGAAGCACTAAAAAAAGACGGGCTGTTTTTTTAGGACTTGTTTGAAAATAGAGAAAGTGCCGGATTTTTGTCTCGGACCAGGCGGTTTCAAGGCGGAAACCGCAAGAAAGGCTGTTGCCTTTCGAGGATTTCCAACACAGGAATCCGCCCGGGTTGGGCAAAAAGACGGTGTTTGCGTTTTTTCAAACAAGCCCTAATGTGTTGGCTATAGGATACCGTATTTTGCGGGAAATGTCAATTCCTTACAGGGCCCGGGGCCGCGGGCAGGGTCAGCACTCTGCGATACGCAGCAGCCGGTTATACTTGGCCACCCGTTCTGTGCGGCAGGGGGCCCCAGTCTTGATCTGCCCGGCGTTCACGGCCACGGCCAGGTCGGCAATGAAAGTATCCTCCGTCTCGCCTGAGCGGTGGGAAATGATGGTGCGGTAGCCGCCGCGCTTGGCCAAGTCAATGGCCTCCAGGGTCTCCGTCAGGGTCCCGATCTGGTTGGGCTTGATCAAAATGGCATTGGCAGCCCCTTGTTCTATGCCCTTGCGCAGCCGCTCCAGGTTGGTCACGAACAGGTCGTCCCCCACCAGCTGCACCCGCCTGCCCAGGCGGTCGGTCATCTCGGCCCAGGCCTCAAAGTCCTCCTCTCCCAACGGGTCTTCAATGGACACGATGGGATACTTGTTGACAAGCCCTTCCCAGTAGTCGATAAGCTCTTCGGCGGTGTATGCCTTGCCGCGTTTGGGCAGGCGGTAGTGGCCTTCCTGGGCCCATTCGCTGCCCGCCGCGTCCAGCGCTAGGGTGACCTTCCCCCCATAGCCCGCCTTGTCCACCGCGTTCAGCACCTCCTCAATGGCCTCCTCGTCCGACTGCAAATCCGGCGCAAAGCCGCCCTCGTCCCCCACGCCGGTGGCAAGGCCTTTTTTCCTCAGCTCCGCCCCCAGCGTGTGGTAGATCTCCGCACACCACCGCAGCCCTTCCTGGAAGCTTTCCGCCTGGGCGGGGATGACCATAAACTCCTGGATGTCAATGTTATTGGCGGCGTGGGCCCCGCCGTTTAAAATATTCATCATGGGCACAGGCAGACGGTGGGCCGCCACGCCGCCCAAAAACCGGTACAAGGGCATCCGGTAATGGGCCGCCAGGGCCCGGGCGCAGGCCAACGACACCGCCAACGTAGCGTTAGCCCCCAGATGGGCCTTGTTGGGGGTGCTGTCCAGCTTGCGCAAAATGTCGTCGATATTGCGCACCGTCAGGCTGTGGGCCTTTTCCAGTGCTGGGGAGATGATCTCGTTCACGTTGCGTACGGCTTTCAGTACGCCTTTGCCTCCATACCGCCGCTGGTCGCCGTCCCGTAGCTCTACCGCCTCGAATTTCCCCGTAGACGCCCCTGAAGGGGCCGCCGCCGTACCGATGGTACCGTCTGAAAGCTGTACCGTAGCACTCACCGTGGGGTTCCCCCGGGAGTCCAGTATCTCGCTTGCCACTACCTTTTGTATCCGCGTCATATGCTTTCCCCGCCTTTCCAAAAATACAGTCCCCCATAGTATTGGGAATTGCGGGGCGGTTTAATCTGTGCTATACTAATTTTTAAGGGCTTCCCCCACAGGCTATAGAAGGTTGCCCACGCCTACAAACCATATACCCCTGCCTGGCAGCGGGGCGAAAGCCAGCCTCCTGGCAGGCAGGGGTACCGAAAAGCGGGCCGGGGGCGCGATGATTGGGCCCTTCTCCCCGGCCCCCGCGCCCGGCGCCATGAAAACCGGGAACAGATAAACGCCCAAAAGCTGGCCCCGAAAAAGGCCTATACGGGGCGCCTGTCTCAAAAAATTTTAGAAAGCGAGGTACGCATATGAATTTTCAACACGCCACACCAGAAAGCGTCGGCATCCCCTCGTCGGCCGTTACCGCCATGCTGGAGGAGCTGTACGCCCAGGGCATCGAGATGCACAGCTTCATGCTGCTGCGCCACGGGAAGGTCTGCGCCCAGGGCGCCTGGAAGCCCTATGCCATAGACGAGCCCCACATCATGTTCTCTTTCAGCAAAAGCCTCACCTCCACGGCCATCGGCTTTGCCGTGCAAGAAGGCATCCTCTCCTTGGACGACCGCCTGGTAGACCTGTTCCCGGACAAAACCCCGGAAAACCCCAGCGAAAACCTGCAAAAATGCACCCTGCGCCATCTGCTGATGATGGGCTGCGGCCACGAGACGGAGATTGCCTGGGGGCCCAGCCAGGATAACGACTGGATAAGCGATTTCCTCTCCCATCCCTTTGTCTACGAGCCCGGCACCCATTTCCTGTACAATACGGCCGGGACGAACATGCTGTGCGCCGCCCTTCAAAGGAAGGCCGGCCAAAGCCTTACAGAATTTTTGCGCCCCCGGCTGTTCCAGCCCCTGGGCATGACGGACATCCATTGCCATACCCTGCCCAACGGGGTGTCTATGGGCGGGGCCGGGTGTTATCTCACCATCGAAGACATGGCCCGCTTCGTACAGTTCATCTGCAACAAAGGCCAGTGGGAAGGCCGGCAGCTTTTAAACGCGGATTGGTTCCATCTGGCCACCAACAAGCAGATCGAAAACGCGGGGGCCGGCTGGGACGGCGACCCAGACTGGCAGCAAGGGTATGGCTTCCAGTTCTGGCGGTGCGCGCCCCAGGGCGTGTTCCGGGGCGACGGGGCTTTCGGGCAATACGGGGTGGTCATGACGGAGCAAAACGCCGTACTGGTCATCCAGTCTGCCTCTATGAAGCTGCAAGCCGTGCTTACCGCCGTGTGGGAGAAGCTCCTTCCCGCCATGGCAGAGGCCCCTCTGCCCGAGGACCCCAAAGCTTTGCATGTGCTGCAAAACCGCCTGAAAAATTTAGAGCTGAACCCTATGCTCGGCATGCGCAACCCCGGCGCGGAGCACTCCCTTACCGGCGCGGCCTATGTGCCGGGCCAGCCCCTGCCCGGCTTTGGGGACGTCATCGGCGGGGTGGGCTGCTTCGTGCCAGAGGGCGGCGCTTTACAGTCTATTTCTTTCAGGTTTGACCCCGCGGGCCTGCGCATCCTCTGCAAACAAGAGGGAGGCCCCTTCGACCTGGCCGTGGGCATGCAGGGGCACTTCCTGCAAAGCCGCATAAACGGCGTGCTGTATGGGGCCAACGGCCGCTGGCGCGCCAAGGATAAGCTGGAAGTGGAGATCCGCAACACCCGGGCTGTGGCGGGCAAGCGGTTCACCTTCCAGTTCGCCGGGGATAAGCTGACCCTTACAGCCGACTCCACCATCCCCGAGATCGGCGGCCTGGGGGAACCCGCCCAGCCCGCGCTCACGTTCACCCTGGAAGAGGGGGAAGTCAGCACCAAGACCAAAATGTACTGGGAGGCTTGACAGCCTTCACGACCCTAAAAATACGGAAAGGACCAGGGGCCTTCGGCCTTTGGTCCTTCTTTCGTTACCTACCTATCCAGCGCCGGGGCCTCTGGCAGCAGCGCCTGCACAATCAGCCTTTCCCCGTCCCATTCCGTACAGGTGGAAAGCGTCAGCACCCGCTGCGCCCGCAAGGCGTCCGCCTCGATGGGGTACAAAGACTGCTTCGCGGCCCAATCTACATAGCGGCCGAATTCCACATCGCTGTCAAACCCCAGCACATAGGCCTCGCCCCCAGGCTGGGCCCGGCGCACCGAGAAAATGGGGCACTCCCACACTTCTTCCCCGGCACAGAACAGTACCGCAGGGTGTTCTTCATAATATGCCTGGGATTCGTATTCCCGTAACAGGCCGAACATCTCCTCTGAGGTATTGTGCCCGTACAAAATCAAATGCCTGCCTGCCAGGCTTGTTTCCGCATCTAAAAAAATGCTGCCCAGGTAGTTTTCCGTGCCGTCAGGCAAATGGTCCAGGTAATAGTCGTTATCCGGCCCCTGCATCACCGGGTAATCAATGGAGGTACCGGGGATCTGCAGCCAGGCCACTGTGGCAGGATAGGCCCTTTGCACCTGGGCCAGCCGCTGGGGCACGCCCAGGGCTTCGGGGCCGCTTTCAACCGCAGACGCGGGGCCCGCCCCCTCCGCCCTGGATCCCTCCGATCCCTCCGGCGCGGCGGCCTGGCTGACGGCCTGTATGGCGGCTTTCCCTGCCAGCCGCGTATAGAAGGCCCCGCCTTGCCGGCGCTGGGACACGCGCCCCAACAAAAGTATGCCTGCCACGCAAAAGGCGGCCAATACCACCGCGTATGCCGCCCAGAAAGCCCGGCTTTTGCCTTTCCCGCTATTTTTCCCCATTCTCACGCTTTTTCCCGGGCAGGAACCGCCACAGGGTCATGCCTGCCAGCAGCACCCCCAGCCCCAAGAAAACCGCCAGGATAACCGGGGTATCGTCCCCAGTCTTGGGGGTGGTCCGGGTGGTGGGCTTAGGGGTGGCCGTAGGCTTGGGCGTAACCGTAGGCTTTTTGGTAGGGGTGGGTTTCACGGTAGGGCTGGGTGAAACGGAAGGGCTGGGGGAGGGCGAGACAGAGGGGCTGGGGGACACAGACGGGTCGGGTGAAACGGAAGGGCTGGGGGAAGGCGAGACGGAGGGGCTGGGGGACACGGTAGGGTCTATAACCGGCGCCAACGTATGCCCAATGGTAACCTGGGGCGTATCCTCCGCCGCCTGATACAGCTGGCCCTGGGTCTCATAGCCTTGCGGGCCCTTGGTTTCCCGCAGCCAATACCCGGTCCCCTGTATAAGCCCCGGGAACACCGCCTGGCCATCCTCCCCGGTCACCTCTTCCCGGATCAGCGTGGTACAGGCTTCCTCCGCGTACAGGGACACCCGGGCCCCGGCCAAAGGCTGGAACTCTTCAGCAGACACAGCGCGCACTGTCAGCGACCAAGTCTCCCCTTCTGTTTCCACAGGCGTTTGATAGGCTGTGGAAAGCGGGACGCTGCTGCCGTTCACCAGCATAGAGGTGGGCGCGTCCAGCCCCACCGGCACAGAAAAAGCCAGGGCCTTCTGGGGCTCCCCGCCTGGAACCACCGGCCGCAGGTAGTAAGATACGCCGCAGTTCACCGTAAATTTCACCCGCCCGTCCCCTTGGGTGACGGCTACCGCCGCTGCTACCGGCTCCTTTTGTGTTTCCGGGTCTTGGGTGAAAAGCTCGGCCCGAAGGCCGGAAAGGGGCACGCCATAGGCGTTCACCAGCTGGAAGCTTACCTCTACCGGGGCAGGCTCGTTGGCCAGAAGCAAAGGGACCGTCGCGCCCGCCTGCCCGGCTGTCACCAGCAGGCCATGTTGGGTAGCTTTTGCCCCCTGCGGCATGGGCTTGCAAGAAAACCGGGCCGCCTCCTGGGCCCCGGCCCCTGTACGCAGCAGCTCGTAAGAGGCCCCCGCCTTTACCCATAGGGTAAGCTTGCCCTTCCGGTCCGTAGACCCTTGGGCGACGGCCCGCCCCCGGGCATTCCGGGCGGCGTCCCATTGGTATAAGGTAAAGCCGGCCCCAGGAAGGGGCGCGCCGCTTTTCCCATCCGACAAGGTGATGGCTATACAGGACTGACGGCCGGAAAGGGCCTGCAGCCCATCCGTCACGGCCCAGCGCCTGCCCTGGAGTTGGGGCGTCTGGCTTTGGAAAGCAAAGGCTGGCAAGGCAAGCCCCGCCAACAGCAGGCAGCACAAGACAAGCCCGGCAAACCTTGGCCCCCGTTGCTTTTTATGGTGTGGGATATGGAACATGTGAGACCCCTCCTAATCAAAAAAGAACTGAAATACCAGCCATTCCCTATGTATACCGCCAAGCACAAAACGCTATGGTATCGCCTTTGCCCGTCTGTACGCGGCTGAAGGGCTGGCCAGAACCGTTTACAACCTGATACAACGGCTGTTTATAATTATTATACCACACCTTTTGTATTTTAGCAACCCGCCCCTGCCCATAAAGGGGGAGGCAGCCAGGCCCGCCCCCCCTTTTTCACCGCCCCCTGCGAAGGCCGCCAGCCGCCGCCTTACAGCAACCACCGGTTTACCACCGGTATCCGGGCCAGCACCAGGTATACCCCACAGCTGGCCGCCCCCACCAGCAAAGCCGTCAGGGGTACCGAGGCCCATGTCCCACAAAAGGCCAGATCCAGCCCCCAACGGATAAACCAGTGGATGAAAAGCACATGGGAGAGGTATATGCAAAAGGACGCTTTCGAAAGCCAGGCGGCCCCGCCCCGCAGCCAGCCGGGGGCCCGGCCCTGCAAGGCATGGGAAAGCCCGAATATCCCAGCCCCTAACAGGCACACGCCCCAGCTCATCCCTTGCAGGTATTGGTCTGAAAGGCTTCCTTGCTGCGCCGACCGCACCCACGTCCCCCCAAATACCACCCCCAAGCCCGCTGCCGCCAACGCGCCGCACAGCCAGGGCTTCAGCCGGTACTTTTGCAGGTAATGCCCCAGCAGGCCATATCCCATGGCGGCATAGGTCATGTTCATCCGCCATTGGCGGGCGATGCCTCCCATACGGGCAAAAGGCCATTGGTCAATCACCGTGGGATATAGGATGCCCAGCAAAAACCACACCGCCAGGGCGTATTCGAACTGCCGCTTCCCGGCGTGGGCCGTAAACACCCGCATCACGGGCAGGCAGAGGTAAAACAGCAAAATGATGTGCAGGTAATAGAAGTGATACTCCTGCCGGAACAGCGCCACCTCTTTGGCAGCCTGTATCACGCCCCCCGCCGAGAGGCCCCCTTCTTCAGCCAGGTATACCACCTTGTACCCCATGGCCCACACTGCCATCGCCGCTGCCAGCCGGGGCAAGTACCGGGCAAACAGCTTTTGCAGGGGCAGCTCCCTCTCTGGGGGCAGCATCAGCGCGCCGCTGCACATAAAGAACAGGGGCACGCTGGCCCGGCATAGACTGCCCCAGAACAGGGAGCACCCCCAGCTAAAAGAGCCCACCTCCCCCTGGTACCCCCAGCTGGAGGTAGTGTGGATCACCAGCACCCCAAAAATCGCCCACGCTTTTACCAAGTCGATGGCACAGCTGCGCCCTTCCCGCTTCCCCATTTCCCCAGCCCCTTTCTCCATTCTCCTTCGTATAAACGCGCCCCGCCCACAGGGGCCTCTGCATTTCCAGTTATCCCTTTAAGAAAGCGAAACAAGCGCAGGCGCTTTCCGCGTCCGCGCTTGTCCCCGCTTTATACATTTACCGATTCGGGCTTATTCCAGCCCCTTAAGGAAGTCGATACACCGCTTCACCTCTTCCAGGCCGGTGGGCTCCAGGCCTTCGCTTTCCACCACCATTTCCATGCCCATCTCCATGGCCGCCTGGCGCACCTGTAAAACCGGGGCCTTGCCCAGGCCTAAAGAGCGGCCCTCGTGCCCGCCAATGCCGTCCTTCAGGTGGATGACGCTGATGCGGTCCTTATGCTCTTGCAAGAACGCCACCGGGTCCTTCCCGGCGGCAAACACCCAATAGGTGTCCACCTCCAGGCCAATCCCCGTCCGGGCCAGGATCTCCTCCTCGGGGATGACGCCGTCCTCGTTGGGCTTGAACTCGTGGTCGTGGTTGTGGTAATGCAGCCGGATGCCCGCTTCCCGCAGCCGGGGGGCCAGTACGTTCACCCGGTCGATGAAAGCGTCTACCGCCGCCCTGCTTTCCAGCTTCTCAAAGGGGATGATGATGTTTTCGCAGCCAATGGCCTTATGGTAGGCGATGGTCTCCTCCAGCACATCGTCAGCCAGCGCGGCCAGGCCCGTGTGGGTGCCGCTGGCCCGCAGGCCATATTGTTCCAGCCAGCCCTTCACCTTTTCCGCTGGGTTGTCCATAAAGCCCGCGAATTCCACAGCGGCATAGCCCATGGCCGCCACTTCCCGAAGGGCCCCTTCCATGTCGTCTTTTGTAACGTCGCGCACGCTGAACAGCTGTAACCCGTAATCCATAAAACAATACGCTCCTCTCCTGCTTGCGCAGGTTTATGTTTTGCGCCTCTTGGGCACACTCCTAATGATACGGCCCCATCGCGCAAAAGTCAAGCCTATTCATGAAAGCGCCCAGAAGGCCCGCTTACGCCCTGAACCCATAGGTGCGGCGGCCGGTACTGGCCTTGCATTTTCCCCCGGGCTGTATTATAATTTTGGGGGGCGTCCAGATATCCCCATTTTATTTACGAAAGGATTTGATAACGATATGAAAAGACCCCTTATTGCGGCGCTGGCCCTGTGCCTGGCGCTGGCCCTTGCGGCCTGCGGCGGCCCTTCCGGCCCCAGCGGCGTTTCTTCCTTGCCAGCCCCCTCGGGCGAGGCCTCTTCTATGCCCGAAAGCGAAACGCCCTCCGCCTCCGCGCTCAGCAGCCAGCCCCCAGCTTCCCAGGAAACCCCCGTGCGGGTGGCCGCCCTGAAGGGCCCCACGGCCATGGGCATGGTAAAGCTGATGGACGACGGCGCCGGCGCCGCTTCCCCCCGGTACGAATTCACCATCGCCGCCTCGGCGGACGAGCTGACCCCGCGCCTGGTGCAAGGGGACGTAGATATCTGCGCCCTGCCCGCCAACCTGGCCAGCGTGCTATATAACAACACGGAAGGGCAGATACAGGTGCTGGCTGTGAACACCCTGGGGGTGCTGTATATTGTGGAATCCGGCGATACCGTCCACAGCGTGGAAGACCTGCGGGGCAAGACCATCTATTCCAGCGGAAAGGGTTCCACCCCAGAGTACGCCCTGCGGTATATGCTTTCCCAAAACGGCGTCGACCCGGACACAGACGTGGCCATCGAGTGGAAGTCTGAGCATGCCGAGTGCGTGGCCGCCCTCTCCGCGGGGGAAGGGGGCATTGCCATGCTGCCCCAGCCCTTCGTCACCACCGCTCAGATGAAAAACGAAAGCATCCGCGTGGCGCTGGACCTGACCGCCGAATGGGAAAAGCTCTCCTCGAAAGAGTCCCCCGCCACCCTCATCACCGGCGTGGTGGTAGCCCGGCGGGAATTTGCCGAAGCCCACCCAGACTTGGTAAACGGCTTCCTTTCCGCCTACCATGGGTCTGTGGACTATGTGAACCAGGACACCCAGGGCGCGGCCGCCTTAGTAGGGAAGTTTGACATTGTGCCGGAAGCTGTGGCCCAAAAGGCGCTGCCCCAGTGCAACATCACCTATATTGTAGGGGATGAGATGAAAGAAAAGCTCTCGGGTTATTTGCAGGCCCTTTTCGACCAGAATCCCAAAGCCGTGGGCGGCGCATTGCCCCAAGACGACTTCTATTATGCTTACACCCTGCCGGGATAAGCCCGGGCGCTTCCCCTGGTGGGCGGCGGCATTCTGGCTGCTGGTGTGGCAGCTGGGCGCCATGTGGCTGGACGAGGGCATCTTACTGGTTTCGCCGGCGCGGGTGTTCCTGCGGCTGTTAGAGCTCGCCCCCCACCTGGATTTCTGGCAGGCTGTGCTTTTTTCCTTTTCCCGCATTACGGCGGGATTCGCCTTGGCCTGCCTGGCCGGCGTCCTGCTGGCGGCGGGCGCTTCCCGGTGGAGGCTGCTGCGGGAGTTGCTGGCCCCGCTGATGGCCACGGTCAAGTCTATCCCGGTGGCGTCCTTCATCATCCTGGTGCTCGTCTGGGTGCCCTCCCGGAACCTTAGCGTGGTCATTTCCTTCCTCATGGTCCTGCCTATCCTGTATCAAAACCTGTTGGCCGGGCTGGACAGTATGGACAAAAAGCTGGATGAAATGGCGGCCGTGTTCCAGGTGGCGGGCCCCCGGCGGGTGCGGTATCTGGTGCTGCCCCAGGTGGCCCCCTTTTTCCGTACGGCATGCGCCCTTTCCCTGGGCATGGGGTGGAAAGCGGGCGTAGCCGCCGAGGTTATCGGCCTGCCGGCGGGCTCCATCGGCCAACAGCTGTATAACGCAAAGGTCTATCTGGAGACCCCGGACCTGTTCGCCTGGACGCTGGTCATCATTGTGGTAAGCTTGGTCTTTGAAAAGCTTTTCCTGTTTTTGCTGGACGGCCTGCTGGGCAGGCTGGCGTGAAGCGCCCGGCCAGGAAAGAAAGGCCCACACGCCGTCTATTTTGCGGGATTTTCGGAAAAAGGAGGCTGCCATGTGCGCCATTATTTTAGAAAACGTCTGCAAACGCTATGGGGGCAAAGCTGTCCTGGACGGGCTTTGCTGCCGCTTCCCGCTGGGGGAGGCTACCTGCGTCATGGGGCCTTCGGGCTGTGGCAAGACCACCCTGCTCTCCCTGCTGATGGGGCTGGAACAGCCGGACAGCGGCCGTATACGGGGGCTGGCGGGCCTGCGGAAAAGCGCAATCTTCCAGGAGGACCGGCTGGTGGAAACCTCTGGGGCTGTGGCCAACCTGCGCCTAGCAAACCCGCGCCTGTCCCGGCAAAGGGCGGAAGAACCGCTTTGCGCCCTGGGCCTGGGGGACAGCCTGGGCCAACCGGTGGGCTCCTTTTCCGGCGGGATGAAGCGGCGGGTGGCCATCCTGCGGGCACTGCACGCGGGGTATGACATACTGTTTGCCGACGAACCCTTTAAGGGCCTGGACTCCGCCACCAAACAACTTACCATGGAATACTTCCGGAAAAACATACAAGGCCGCACGGTGGTTCTGGTCACCCACGAGGAGGCGGAGCGGGAGTTCTTCGGCGGGCGGGCAGTACGGCTGGAAAAGCTTTAGGCCCGCCCGGCCCCCGGCGGTAAAAATGCCGGAAAACCTATGATCTGTTAGATAAGGAAAGGGGCAGGTGGCCATGGAAATACCGGAATTGAACCTGTTTATGATGTGTAGGGAAGTGGACCGGCGGGCTTCCCGCCCACTGCCAGAGGGGTTCCGCTTCCGGCTGTGCCGGGAGGACGAGCTTGGGATATGGGGAAAGATGAACGTGGACGACCCCCAGCACCCTACCTACATGGCCGGCTATTTTGACCAGGTGTACGCGGCCCGGCGGGAAGAATTTTTCCGGCGGTGCACCTTTGTCTGCGACGGGGCGGACAAGCCCGTGGCCACCTGCTTTTTATGGCCCGCCTATGGCGGGCGCATCCACACGGTGCACTGGTTCAAGGTGCTGCCGGGACAGGAAGGGAAGGGGTTGGGCCGGGCGCTGCTGTCCCACCTCTTCCAGGGCCTGGGGCGGGACAGCATGCCCCTGTACCTGCACACCCACCCCCACTGCCTACGGGCGGTGGGGCTGTACGCAGACTTTGGCTTTAAGCTTTTGCAGGGGCCCCCGGTGGGCGGCAGGCCCAACGACCTACAAGAAGCCATGCCCTACTTGCGGGCCGGCATGCCGAAGGATATCTTTGCCCGGCTGCAGGTAACGGACACGCCGCAAGAACTGCTGGACGCGGCGGCTTCCGCGGCGCACAGTGAATTTTAGCCGCACGCAGCCCCATGGGGCCGCACAGACATGACTATACCAATTTATACAGGAGGCTACATCATGCGGGAAATACCTAAAATGGCCCGGCATTTTGAACCGGGGAAAGGCTGGATGAACGACCCGAACGGCCTTTGCTGGTACAAGGGGCAATACCATGCCTTTTACCAATATTATCCACACCAGCCCAAATGGGGCCCTATGCACTGGGGCCATGCCGCCAGCGCAGACCTGGTGCACTGGCAAGAACAGCCCGTCGCCCTATATCCAGACATGCCCTATGAAAACGGCGGCGGGTGCTTTTCCGGCTCGGCCCTGGAAAAGGACGGGGACTTGTATTTGCTGTATACCTCGGTGTCGAAAGAGCATGGGCAGGCCCAGTCGTTGGCAATCAGCCATGACGGCAAACATTTTGAAAAATACCCCGGCAACCCCGTGATACCGGCAAGCCCCCTCGACCCGGATAACAAGGACTTCCGGGACCCGAAGGTTTTCGCCTATGGGGACGGATACCGCATGGTATGCGGCGCGGGTGTTGACGGCGTGGGCAGCGTGCTGCTGTTCCAGTCTTCAGATCTGATACATTGGGAATACATAGGGCCCATCTTCCAAAGCCGGGACTATGGCCCGGTGCCCGAGTGCCCCGACCTGTTCCCCCTGGGGGACAAGTGGGTGCTCATGTTCTCCCGCATGGACGAGAGCCGTTCGGCCCAGTTCATTGTAGGGGACTTTGACGGGGAACGGTTCACCCCCGGTACCTTCCAGCAGCCAGAGCGGGGCACGGACTTTTACGCGCCCCAGACCTTCCTGGACAACAAGGGCAGGCGCATCATGATCGGCTGGCTGTTCAATTGGAACCGGGAAGTGCCGGAAGGGGCCGTCCGGGCTGGGGCGCTTTCCATCCCCCGGGAACTGGCGCTGGTAAACGGCCGGGTATATAACTACCCGGTGGAGGAGGCGCAAAGCCTGCTGGCACAGGACGACCCCTGCGTCCGCCGGGAAGGCGGGCGGCTGGTCGTGCACAACGGGGCGCGGGACCTGCTGGCGGTAGAGGAAGCCGCTGTTTCACAGGTGGACGTGCTGCGGGATACCCGCACCTGCGAGGTGTTTTTGAACCGGGGGGAAACCTCCTGCACATTCTACCTGGAGGGCAATGTATGACAAGCGCCCCTACCCTGTACCTGATGGTGGGCCTGCCAGGCGCGGGCAAGACCACTTATGCCAAAAGGCTTGCGGAAGAAGTGGGGGCGGTGCGTTTTACTCCGGACGAATGGCACATCGCCCTGTTTGGGGACGACTTCCATCAAGTGGAAAAAGAGCTGCATGACGCCCGGCACGACCGGGTGGAGGAGCTGATGTGGAAGGTGGGAAAGGAGCTGCTGGGCAAGGGCGTCAACGTAATTTTGGATTTCGGGTTCTGGGTGGAAGAACAGCGGGAAGAAAAGCGCCGGGAGGCGCTGGCTGTGGGGGCGGAGACAAAGGTGTGCTACCTGGACACGCCTATGCCCGAGCTGCTGCGGCGTCTGCAGGAACGCAGCGCCCAGAACCGGGACGATGTGTTCGGCGCCATTACCGAGGAGGATATGCGGGAATGGGCCGGGCTGTTCCAGCCGCCTACGGGCGCATGGCGGCACATCCCCGCGGGAAGCTGGCCGGGATATTAGGGCACGGACACAGGTATAGAAAATGGGCGGGCCGCGCGGGGTTTTTTGGGCAAAAAAGCAGAATTGAAAATCCCCCTTGCGCGGCCCATCGTTTTCTTGTATGATATACTATTGAGAACAGGCGGGATTAAGCTACCACAGACCATGGAAAGGAAGAGATATATGGGGAAAACGGCATATCTAGTGTTAGAAAACGGCCGGGTATTCCGGGGCAAACGCTTCGGCGCTTCTGGCGACGTAACGGCGGAGGTGGTGTTTACCACAGGCATGACAGGGTATTGCGAAACCTTGACAGACCGCAGCTATTGGGGGCAGGCTGTGGTACAGACGTTCCCCCTTATCGGTAATTACGGCGTTATTCCCGCCGACTTTGAAAGCAAAGAAATAGGCCCCCGGGGTTATATTGTAAAGCATTGGTGCCAAGCACCCTCTAACTTCCGTTCAGAGGGCAGTCTTGACACCTTTTTTGAAGAACGGGGTATCGTGGGCCTTTCCGATATCGACACCCGGGCGCTGACCAAACTTATCCGGGAAAAAGGCGTAATGAACGGGGTCATCACCGACGACCCCAAAAACGTGGATATGGATGCCTTGAAAGCCTACCGGGTAAAGGGCGCGGTGCGGGCTGTGTCAGCCGAGAAAGCCTACACGGTAAAGCCCGAAGGGGGCGCCCAGAAGAAGCTGGCCCTCATCGACTACGGCATGAAAGAGAACATCCTGCGGGAGCTGGTGAAGCGGGGGGCCGAGGTTACGGTATACCCCTGCACCGTAACGGCCCAAGAGGTCGCGGCCTTGGGCGCGGACGGGGTGATGCTTTCCAACGGCCCCGGCGACCCGGCGGAGGACGGGGAACTGGTTGCAAACCTGCGGGAAATCTGCGGCCTGGGGCTGCCCATGTTCGGCATATGCCTGGGGCACCAGCTGCTGGCCCTGGCCCACGGCGCGGGCCGGAAGAAGCTGAAATATGGCCACAGGGGGGAGAACCAGCCGGTGAAAAACCTGGAGACCGGGCGGGTGTACATCTCCAGCCAGAACCATGGCTACGCTATAGAATCGGAAAGCCTGGACCCCCGGGTGGCCAAAGAATTGTACCGCAATGTAAACGACGGCACCTGCGAGGGCATCCGCTATCTGGGCGCCCCGGCGTTTTCCGTGCAGTTCCACCCGGAAGCCTGCGGCGGGCCCTTGGATACGGCCTGGCTGTTCGACGACTTTTTCCAGCTGATGGGGCGCTGAAAAAAACGGGGCCCAAAGGTTTTTTTGAAGAGCCTTAAGGGGTTTTTCCCTTCAAAAAAAGCCCCTTAGGCCGCCGGAGGCAATTACATAAAGACCCACAACAACAGGAGGAAAACTATGCCGCTGAATAAAAATATCAAAAAAGTATTGGTAATCGGCTCGGGCCCCATCGTCATCGGCCAGGCCGCCGAGTTCGACTATGCGGGCACACAGGCCTGCCGGGCCCTGCGGGAGGACGGCATCGAGATCGTGCTGGTAAACTCCAACCCCGCCACCATCATGACGGACAAGGCCATGGCCGACAAAATATACATCGAGCCCCTGACCCTGACCACCGTGAAACGCATCATCGAAAAAGAAAAGCCCGACAGCATCCTCTCCGGCTTTGGCGGGCAGACGGGCCTTACCCTTTCCATGCAGCTGGCAAAGGACGGCTTTTTGGAAGAGCACGGGGTGCGCCTGCTGGGGGCTTCCCCAGAGACCATCGACAAGGCTGAGGACCGGCAGCTTTTCAAGGACGCCATGGAGCGCATCGGCCAGCCCTGCGTGCCCTCGAAGGTGGTGACCACCGTGGAGGACGCGGAGGATTTTGCCCAGGAGATCGGCTACCCGGTCATTGTCCGGCCCGCGTTCACTTTGGGCGGCACCGGCGGCGGCATCGTCAACGGCCAGGAGGAACTGCGGGAGGTGGCCGCAAACGGCCTGGCCCTGTCCCCCATCACCCAGATCTTAATTGAAAAAAGCATTGCCGGGTGGAAAGAGATTGAATTTGAGGTGATGCGGGACGGCAAGGGCAACACCATCACCATCTGCTCTATGGAGAACGTGGACCCCGTGGGCGTGCACACCGGCGATTCCATCGTCATCGCCCCCACGGTCACCCTCTCTGACAAAGAATACCAGATGCTGCGCACGGCGGCGTTGGACATCATCAACGAGCTGGGGGTAGAGGGCGGCTGCAACTGCCAGTTTGCCCTGCACCCCACCAGCTTTGAATACGCCGTCATCGAGGTGAACCCCCGGGTAAGCCGCTCTTCCGCCCTGGCCTCCAAAGCCACGGGCTACCCCATTGCCAAGGTGGCCACCAAGATCGCCATTGGCTACACCCTGGACGAGATCAAGAACGCTGTTACCGGCGTGACCTATGCGGCTTTCGAGCCCACCATCGACTATGTGGCGGTGAAATTCCCCAAGTGGCCCTTCGATAAATTCGTCTACGCCAAGCGGGAACTGGGCACCCAGATGAAGGCCACCGGCGAGGTGATGAGCATTGCCGACAGCTTTGAAATGGCCCTGATGAAGGCCGTGCGGGGGGCAGAGATTGGCCTGGACACCCTGAACCTGCCCAAGTTCGCCGGTGAGACGGATGAAAACCTGTGGCACGTTGCCATACACGCCACAGACGAGCGGCTGTTCGCCATCTACGAGCTGCTGAAGCGGGGCGTGGCCGTGGACGAGATATACGAAAAGACCTTAATGGACCGGTGGTTCCTAAATAAACTTTTGAACCTCCTTGCCTATGAACGCGAACTGGCCAAAGGCCAGCTTACGGAAGAGCTCTACACCCAGGGCAAGCAGCTGGGCTATCCGGACGCGGCCATCGCCCGGCTTTCCGGGTGTGAGGTAACGTGGCAGCGCAAGCCCACCTTTAAAATGGTGGACACCTGCGCCGGGGAATTTGCCGCCCACACCCCCTATTTCTACGCCACCTATGACACCGAGGAAAGCGGCGGCGAGAACGAGGCCCTGGAGTTCATCGGCCGCAACCCGGGGAAAAAGACCGTGGTGGTGCTGGGCAGCGGGCCCATCCGCATCGGCCAGGGCATCGAGTTCGACTATGCCAGCGTCCACTGCGTCATGTCCCTGCGGCAGCTGGGGTATGAGGTGGTCATCATCAACAACAACCCGGAAACCGTCTCTACAGACTTCGACACCGGCGACCGGCTGTACTTCGAGCCCCTCTCCCCAGAGGACGTGATGGACATCATCCAGATCGAGAAGCCCATCGGCGTGGTGGTGGCCTTTGGCGGCCAGACGGCCATCAAGCTGACCAAGACCCTGGCGGCAAACAATATCCCCATTTTGGGCTCCTCTGCCGACACCATCGACATGGCCGAGGACCGGGAACGCTTCGACGCCCTTTTAGAGCGTTCCGGCATCCGCCGGCCCAAGGGCTTCACCATCATGACGGCGCAAGAGGCATTGGACGCCGCCCGCAGCCTGGGGTACCCGGTGCTGATGCGCCCCTCTTACGTGCTGGGCGGGCAGAATATGATCATCGCCTACTGCGACGAGGACATAGAGGAATATATGGCCATCATCCTCTCCCACCAGCAGGACAACCCGGTACTGATCGACAAATACCTTTCCGGCATGGAGATCGAAGTAGACGCTATCTGCGACGGGGACGACATCCTCATCCCCGGCATTATGGAGCATGTGGAGCGCACGGGCATCCACTCCGGCGACAGCATCGCCGTGTACCCGGCCTCGGACATCGACGACGGCATGGCGGCGAAAATCGTCTCTACCACCGGCACCCTGTGCCGGGAGCTGCGCGGCATCGGCCTTATCAACCTGCAGTATATCATCATGGACGGGGAGATCTACGTCATCGAGGTAAACCCCCGGGCCAGCCGCACCGTGCCCTATATCAGCAAGGTGACAGGGGTGCCCATGTGCGACCTGGCCACCAAGGTGAGCCTGGGCTATAAATTAAAAGACCTGGGCTTTGGCACAGGGCTGTATAAGGCTTCGCCCTATGTGGCGGTAAAGGTGCCGGTGTTCTCCTTCGAGAAGCTGACCGACGTGGATACCCACCTGGGCCCGGAGATGAAGTCCACCGGCGAAGTGCTGGGCATCGGCAACAGCCTGGAGGAGGCCCTGTATAAGGGGCTGATCGCCTCTGGCCACCAGATGCGCAAGGGCGGCGGCGTGTTCATCACCGTACGGGACCAGGACAAGCCGGAAATCGGGGAGATTGCCAAGAAGCTTAGCAAAATGGATTTCACCTTGTACGCCACCACTGGCACGGCCATGGTGCTGTTCAAGGCCGGGCTGCCCGTGAAGATCGTGGACAAGATACACGAGAACTCGGGGGACAACACCATCACCCTGCTGGAAAGCGGCAAGGTAGACTACGTCATCTCCACCTCGGCCAAGGGGCGCAACCCCGCCCGGGACAGCGTAAAAATCCGCCGCAAGGCAAGCCTTTTGGGCATCCCGTGCCTTACGGCCATCGACACGGCAAACGCGTTGGCCGATTCGCTGATGAGCCGCTATACCCCGGAAAACACGGAGATTGTAAACATCAACGACCTAAAGGAAGAAAAACAGAAGCTGCGCTTCTCCAAAATGTCCGCCTGCTCTAACGACTATATCTATATTAACTGCTTCGACCCCCAAAACCAGGTATCCTCGCCGGAATTCTTGTCCATCTACCTTTCCGACCGCCACAACGGCGTGGGCGGCGACGGCATCGTGCTGATAGAACCCTCTGACAAGGCGGACGCCCAAATGCGCCTGTATAACCTGGATGGCAGCGAGGGCATGATGGGCGGCAACGCTATCCGCTGCGTGGCTAAATACTTGTTCGACAACGGGATTGCCAAGGGCCAGCCCGCGGGCCAGGGCCGTTGGACGCTGCGCATTGACACCAGAAGCGGCGTCAAGGAATGCATGGCCATCACCAAGAACGGCCTGGTGCACCGGGTGGCCGTAGACATGGGGCAGGCGGAACTGGACCCGGAAAAGGTGCCTGTGCGCCTGGAAGGGGACCGGATTGTCAATAAGCCTGTGTCCATCGACGGCAGTGTGTACAATATCACCTGCTGCTCTATGGGCAACCCCCACTGTACGGTATTCGTGCCCTCTGTGGACAAACTGGACCTGGAGCGGCTGGGGCCCCTGTTCGAGTACGACCCCATGTTCCCCCAGCGTGTAAACGTGGGCTTTGTGGAGGTCATTGACAGCGCCACACTAAAAGCCCGCATCTGGGAACGGGGCAGCGGCGAGACCATGGCCTGCGGCACCGGCACCTGCGCGGCGGTGGTGGCCGCCACCCTGAACGGCTATTGTGAAAAAGGCAGGGACATCCGGGTGATCCTGAAAGGCGGCGAGCTGAAGATCAACTACACGGACCAGCGGGTGCTCATGACCGGCGACGCCATCAAGGTGTACGACGGCGCCGTGGAGGTTTAAAGGGCGCCGCCCCAAACCCCGTTTAGGGCCCCGAAGTTCCCGCCTCCCCGGCCGGGCCAGCCTCTGGGCGCGTGCCCCGGCCCGTGCAGTGCGTTTACCTCATGCTGCCCGCGCCGGGGCGTTTTTGAGAGATTGGAGGAATTTATGGAATACTATACGGGCAAGGATTTGGTTATAAGCCCCCTTCGGCCGGAAGACTGCCAAGCTTTTGCCGACGGCTTTTCCGCCCAGGGCTGGCACAAACCCTCAAGCCAATATGAGCAGTATTTGCGCGAGCAGCAGGAAGGCGCGCGCCAGGTATTGGCCGCCCGATGGCAGGGGGAAGCGGCCGGGTATCTCACCTTGCTGCCAGAAGCCCTGGCAGGCCCCTTTGCGGGGAAAGGCTGGCCGGAAATCGTGGACTTCAATGTACTGGAGAAATTTCAGCGGCGGGGCATCGGTTCACGGCTGATGGACTGCGCTGAGGAGGAAGCCGCCAAAGTAAGCCGCACGGTGTGCCTGGGCGTGGGGCTGCACAGCGGGTATGGGGCTGCGCAAAGGATGTATATCCAGCGCGGGTACATATTTGACGGCTCGGGCGTGTGGTATCAGGACAACCTACTGGGCCCATACGCCCCCTGCGTCAACGACGACGGCCTGGTTCTGTATCTAAGCAAGTACTTGCCCCAAAAGGACCTGCGTCCCATCCAGCCAGGGGAATTTGTGCCGTCCCTATTCCACAATTTTGACCGTTTCCAGCCAGTGGAACAGGCCTGGCGCAAGACGGACGGGCAGTGGGCCATACAGGACGTGTGCTATACCGACCGCTGGCCGGAAGAAAAAATTGCCCATTTGTGCCGCTCCCTTCCAGCGGAAGGGCCCGTGTGGGGCGCTTTCCTGGACGGGAAGCTGAAAGGCTTTTGCTCGGTGGCGAAAAAGCCCATAGGCAGCCGGGGGCAGTACGCCGACCTGACCCATCTACATGTCTCCTGCGACCGCCGGGGGCAGGGGCTGGGCAAGGGGCTGTTCCGGCTGGCGGCAAACTGGGCCCGGGGCACAGGCGCGGAAAAGCTGTATATCTCCGCCCATTCAGCAGTAGGGCCCATGGCCTTTTACCGGGCTGTGGGCTGCGTAGAGGCGGAAGAACCCAGCCCCCGCCATGTGGAGGCCGAGCCCCGCGACTGCCAGCTGGAATACAAATTGTGTTGACGAAAAAGGAACGGGAGGGTATTTATTGTGATGAAATTGACTTGGCTGGGGCATTCCTGCTTCCGGGTAGAGTGCGAAGGGTACGCATTGGTGCTGGACCCCTATGAACCGGGCAGCGTACCGGGCTGCGGGGACATCCACCAGGAAGCGGACGGGGTGCTGTGCAGCCACAGCCACCATGACCATGGCTATAAAGAGGCCGTCTCCCTGGGCGGGGGCGGGAAAGAGCCCACTATAAAGGTGACGGAGCTGCATAGCTATCACGACGGGGAACAGGGCGCGCTGCGGGGGCCCAACACCATCCATATCTTAGAGGGCGGCGGCGTAAAGGCCGCCCACATGGGGGACATAGGCTGCATGCCCACACCAGAACAGCTGGAGGCCCTGCGGGGATGCGACGCAGTCATGATGCCCATAGGCGGCCATTACACAGTAGGGCCCCAAGAGGCCAAGGCCATTGTGGACGCCATCCAGCCCCGGGTGGTGATACCCATGCATTACCGCTCGGCCAGCTTTGGCTTCGACGTACTGGGACCCCTGGAGGATTACCTGGACATTTGCGGGCGGTGGGTGCGCTATGAGGGCGCGGAGATCGAAATTGCTCCGGGTATGACCCGGCACACGGCCGTGCTGCAATATAAAGGGTAAAAAAACAATTGTCCCCCTGCCCTGTGGCAGGGGGGCTGTTCTCCATATGGGAAAGGGAGGGCATATATGGGCCATAAGATTTTGATATGCGGCGGTAACGGCGCGGGGAAAAGCACGCTGGCCCGGGCCCTGGCAAAAGCGTCCGGGTACAAATGGATGGACACAGAGGATTATTTTTTCCCCAACAGCGGGAATGGCTATGCCTACGAGCAGCCCCGCAAAAAGGAAGAAGTGGCCGCGCTGCTGCTGGCAGACCTGAAACGGTATGAAAATTTCATCTTCACCTCTGTGGTGGCAGACTTCGGGGACGAGGCGCTTTCCCGGTTCACCCAGGCGGTCCTGGTCAGCGTGCCAAAGGCCCTGCGGATGCGGCGGGTACGGGAGCGGTCCTTCCAAAAATTTGGCGGCAGGATGCTGCCTGGCGGAGACCTATACGAACAGGAGGAGGGCTTTTTCCGCATGGTAGAGGCCCGGCCCCAGGAACAGGCGGAAACATGGCTGGAAAGCCTATCCCTTCCCGCCATACGGGTAGACGGGACAAAACCGCCGGAGGAGAACGCGGGATATATCCTGCGGGCCCTGGCAAAAGAGGGGGCGGGGCGGCGGCGTGAAAACCCGGAAAGCCGGGCTTCAGGCTGACGCAGGACGAAATGCGGAGCTTCCACTTCTATAGATAAAGGGCGCGCCCTTCCTGAAACCCGCGGTTGAAAAACCGGCTTTACAGCAGTTGGTTGCCCGCCGCCTGGTAAATGCCATACCAATCTTCCCGGGACAAGGCAACGCCGCTTGCGGTACAGATGTCCTGCAGGCGGGCTGTGTTGGTGGTGCCCACGATGACCTGCATCCTGGCAGGGTGGCGCAAAATCCAGGCCACGGCCAGGGCGGTTTTGGAGACGCCATACTTTTCCGCCAGGCTGTCCAGCTTTTCGTTAAGCTGGGGGAACTTTTCGTTATCCAGGAACACCCCTTGGAAAAAGCCATACTGGAAGGGCGACCAGGCCTGGACGGTCACGCCGTGAAGGCGGCAATAGTCCAGCAGCTCTCCGTCCCTGTCTTCCGCATTGGGGGCCCCGGTGTTGGCCCGCAGGGCGTGGTCTACCATGCCAGAACACAGGATGCTGAACTGCATCTGGTTCACCAACAGTTTTTGCCCCACAGCAGACTGCAGCAGGGCCAGCTGTAGGCTGTCCATGTTGCTGACGCCGAAATGCAGTACTTTGCCAGAGGCCTCCAGCTGGCTGAAAGCCTCCGCCACCTCCTCCGGCTCCATCAGGGCGTCGGGGCGGTGGAGGACCAACAGGTCCAGGCGGTCTGTGCGCAGGCGGGCAAGGGCCCTATCCACGCACTGCAGGATATGCTCTTTGGAAAAGTCATACCAACAGGCCCCCTCGCTGTTCCGGCGGATGCCGCATTTGGTCTGCAGGATCATCTGGTCCCGCAGGCCGGGGGCCCTTTCCAACATCTGGCCAAACTTTTCTTCGCAAGCGCCGGCGCCGTACACATCGGCATGGTCAAAAAAATTCACCCCACAGTCCAAGGCTGTGCGGACATGCTTCTCCAGGGCGCTGTCCTCCATAGAGGCGATGCGCATACATCCCAGGGCGATCTCCGGGGCCATGACACCGCTTTTGCCTAAATCGATGGTCTTCATGTGTGACACTCCTTTTGAAAAAAGCCGTTTTGCACGCTAAGTTGCAACATAATCATACCCTGCCCGGGACAGGCTGTCAAGGGGGCGCGTACCAAGGCGGCACAAGCGCGTTACCTAATAAACAAAAGGGAATGGGCACGCCCCTGTAAAAGGCATGCCCAAACATTCCCTATAACCGCCGCGCCGCCTACCGCCGCACCAGGTGGAGCACATGGCAGATGCCGGGGATGCTCTCCCCCTGCTGGGAAGAGGTGGGGGACATCAAAGCGCCGGTGGCGCAGAAAAGGATGCTGCGCAGCTGGCCCCGTTCCATACGCTTAAGGAGGTGGCCGCACAGCACCGAGGCCGAACACCCGCACCCCGAGCCCCCGGCATGCACATCCTGCCGGTCCCGGTCATACAGCAACAGGCCGCAGTCCTGGTGGACGGGGCCCAGGTCTACGCCGTTGTCCAATAACGACTGCAATAGCAGCTCGCTGCCTACCGCGCCCAAATCCCCGGTAAAAATCCCGTCATAGTCCCCCGGGGCCGTGCCCGTATCCTGCAAAAACTGGTAGATGCTGTCCGCCGCCGCAGGCGCCATGGCCGCCCCCATATTGGCCGGGTCTTTTACGCCCAGGTCTACAATTTTCCCCGCCAGGCCCCGGCGCACTTGCACCCGCCCCCCCTGCCCCAGGATCGCGCAGCCGGCGGCAGTAGCTGTCCATTGGGCGGTGGGCGTGCGCTGCGCGCCATATTCCAGGGGCGTGCGGAACTGCCTTTCGGCCGAGCAGAAGTGGGAGCTGGTCACCGCCGCCGCCCGCGCCGCGGCGCCGCTGTCCACCAGGATAGAGGCCAGCAACAGGGTCTGGGCCATGGTCGAGCAAGCCCCATACTGCCCTAAAAAGGGCATCTGATATTCCAAGAGGCCAAAGGTGGAGGATATACATTGGTTCAGCAAATCCCCCGCCAAGATGAAGTCCACTTCCCCGGCCGCGAGGCCCGCGTGGTCCAGGGCCAGCGCCACAGCCTCCTTTTGCAGCTGGGCCTCCGCCTTTTCCCAGCTTTCCGTCTCCAGCGTGGTGTCCTGAAAGGTCTGGTCGAAGTCCGCCCCTAAAGGGCCCTGGGCCTCTTTCTTCCCGCCAATGGCACCCCGGCCCAGAATGCTGGGAGGTGTGGAAAATTCCAAAGTCTGTTTACCGATGCGCTTCATGGACGCTCCCCCTTTTTGCGGCCCGCCCGCGTCCATGGGGATGCGCAGGGCAGCCTTTTGCCCATAGCTTGCCCGTTTTTGCGGGGAATATGAGGCCAGATACTGGCAAGACAGGAAAGCCGGCGCAGAAAATCCCTTGCGAAAACTGGCTTTTTTTGCTATACTATAATATATATTACAAGGCAGGGGATAATTTATAGATACGCAGCCTAAGGCATGGGCACAGCTGGAAGGGGGTGGGCCGTTGAACGCATTGCTGGTTGACGACGAGCTGGACGTATTGGAAGGCATATTGGACGGCGTGGATTTCGAGGCGTTGGGCTTTGAGAACGTGTACACCGCGCAGAATGCCGTCCGGGCCAGGGAGATACTGGAAACCCGGGATGTGGATATCATGGTGACGGATATTGAGATGCCCGGCGGCAGCGGCTTGGACCTGCTGTGCTGGGTACGGGACAGCGAGCTGGACATCGTCACCCTGTTCTGCACCAGCTATGCCGATTTCAACTATGCCAAAAAGGCGGTAGAGCTTCACAGCTTCGATTATTTCCTGAAGCCCATCTCCTATGAAGAGCTGCAGGAACATCTGGCCGCGGCTGTGCGGGAGGCGGAAAAAAACCGGAGCCTGCGCCGCTATGGCGGGCGCTGGGAAGACGTGGACCGGATGGGCAGGCGGGCTTTCTGGCAAAACCTGCTTTCTGGCGGGGAATGGGCCCTGGAAGCCGGGGGGTACGCCCCGGAGGACCGGTTTTCCCTGTGTATCTTTTCTTTGGCAGACGGCGCCGAGACCGTATCCCCCTGGAAGAAGTACGCCCTGCGTAATGTGCTGGAAGAATTGTACCCCGCTGCCGGCCTGTCCCAAGAGGCGCAGATCCCCCTGGGGGATGGGGATTGGTGCACGGTATTCCAGGAAGGCGAAGGCGCCGGCCAAGAATCCCTTCGGGCCATGTGCTGCAAACTGTGCAACGTGGCGCAAGAGCATCTGTCTGCCTGGCTAAACTGTTTTTTCAAAGCGGGCGTGTACCTAGACCAGGCGCACGGGGCCTACCTAGAGCTGGAGGACTGCTTTTTAGACGATGCCAGCAGCCGCGGCGCAGTATATGCCGCCGGGGAATACCGCAAACGCCCCCTGTCGTACTCTATGCCCCAGGCAAAGGAATGGGAACTGCTGCTGCGGGCCTGCCGGGGGGAAGAGTTAGCCCAGCAGATCGACGCCCACCTAGACCGTCTGGCCGCCCGGGGAGAACTGAACACGCCTTATTTGAAAGCCCTGCGCATGGACATGCTGCAGCTGGTGTGCATCGTGCTAAAGGAACGGCAAGTAAGCGCCTACGACCTGTTCTCCGGCCAGCGGTTTGAAACGCTGCGGGAAAACTCCAGCCGTTCTTTGGACCACATGAAGCGGTACCTGCACTATATGGTCACAGCGGCCAGCAAGGCCCTGGAGGCCGCCCACCAGGGGCAGTCTGTGGTGGGGCAGGTGAAGGGGTATATTAAAAGCCATTATAACGAGGAGATTACCCGGGCCACCATGGCCAGCCTGGTATTTTTGAATCCAGACTACCTAGCGCGGCTGTTCAAAAAAGAGACGGGCCAGTCTTTGGGGGCCTATGTACAGGAGCTGCGCATACACGAGGCGGAAAAGCTGCTGGCCGAGACCAGCGTGCCGGTAAACGAGATCGCCCTGCGGGTGGGGTATGACAACTTTTCCTACTTTTCCCATATCTTCCGGGAACGCACCGGCCTGACCCCTAACGAATACCGCAAGCAATATACAGATTGACCCGCACGGCGGCACGTGCGGGCACAAAAAGGCCGCCCCACCGAGAGGTTTGGGGCGGCCCTGCTTGTTGTTTGCCAATTTGCGGAGGCTAAATATAGAAATGCTTTTTGGCGGTATTGGGGCCTCTGGCGGCTTAAAGCTGCGCCCCTCCCCCCTGGTTAAATCTGGCGCCTGCCCACCTTAGCGTACCCATCGGTACGGGGCAGCCAATCCAGGAACTTTTCAATCTCCAGATCCCAGAAGCGCCACTCGTGGCCGTAATCGGGGTGTTCGTCCCAGGTCACGTCCGCGCCCAGGCTTATCAGCTTGTCCCGGAAGGCGCTGTCGGCCTCGAAAAGGAAATCCTTCTTGCCGCAGGCAATGTACGCCTTGGGGAAAGCCTTGCCGTCTGCCTTTAGCTTTTCCGCCAGGCTTTCCGGGTCAATCTCCGGCCCGACCTTGGTTTCCCGGGACGCCGCAATATCCGGTTTCATCCCTTTTTGCTCCATATCCGCCTGGAAGTTCTTGTCAGCCCCCACGGCGTTGCCCCCGGCCAGCTCGTAAGGGTTTATGTTAACCGCGGCGGAAAGCGCGCCAAAAGCCTTGAACCGCTGGGGCTGGCTAAGGGCGTGCACCAGCGTGCCATAGCCGCCCATGGAAAGCCCGGCGATGTAGGTATGCTCCGGCTCGCGGCTGACGGGGAACATGCCGCACACAAAGTCTGGCAGTTCCTTGGAAACGAAGGCGTAAAAGTCGTCGCCGCCGATTTTTACATAGCTCTTGTTCTCAGCGGACAGGTTCACAATGGCGATCTGCCGCTCTTCCGCGTACAGTTCTACGTTGGTATATCCCGTCCAGGTGGCGTGGTTGTTGCCCATGCCATGAAGCAGGTATACCACCGGGTACTTTTCCTTAGGCATATGGGTACAGTTGCCGTCCCCCGTCATGCCCAGGGAATCCGGGATCGTAGGGGAAGGGATAACCACTGTGATGTCCACAGTACGCTTCAATGTATATGAGATAAAATTACAGGTAAATTTTGCCATAGCTGCTAACAGCCCCTTTCTATGAAATGCCCCAACCCTAAATCTGGCGCTTGCCTGCCTTGGCATACCCATCGGTACGGGGCAGCCAATCCAGGAACTTTTCAATCTCCAAATCCCAGAAGCGCCACTCGTGGCCATAATCGGGGTGTTCGTCCCAGGTCACGTCCGCGCCCAAGCTTACCAGCTTATCCCGGAAAGCTACGTTGGTGTCGAAAATGCCGTCTTTCTTGCCACAGGCAAAGTAGACTTTGGGGAATGGCTTCCCTTCCGCTTTTACTTTCTGGGCCAAGGCCTGGGGGGAGATGGCAGGGTCCTGGCTGTCCATTTTCTTCTGGAACTCCTCATCCAGCTTCGCAATCTTCCCCATTGCCAGCTCGTAAGGGTTTATGCTGACCGCAGCGGAAAAAGCGCCAAGGGCCTTGAACCGCTGGGGGTGGCTGAAAGCGTGCACCAACGTGCCATAGCCGCCCATGGAAAGCCCGGCGATGTAGGTGTGTTCCGGCTCGCGGCTGACGGGGAACATGCCGCAGACAAAGTCCGGCAGCTCTTCTGAAACAAATTGGAAGAAGTCGTCGCCGCCGATCTTTACATAGCTCTTGTTCTCAGCGGACAGGTTCACAATGGCGATCTGCCGCTCCTCCGCGTACAACTCTACGTTGGTATAGCCCGTCCAGGTGGCGTGGTTGTTGCCCATGCCGTGAAGCAGGTACAGCACCGGGTACTTTTCCGTGGGGGTATGGGTGCAGCTGCCGTCCCCGGTCATGCCCATGGATTCCGGGATGGTGACGGAGGGGATGACCACTGTGATATCCACAGTCCGCTTCAGCGTATACGAAATAAAATTGCAGGTAAATTTTGCCATAGCTGCTAACAGCTCCTTTTCCAATACAAATAGCGGCCTGGGCGCCGGGCGGCCCGCAATAGTAAACGCGGTCTTGAAAAGGCGTATACCCCCTTTAAACCAGCGGCAGCGCCGCTTTCGTGAAAACCATTGCCTATCACGTTTCCACGCGCGTTTAGCCATTCCGCCCAGCGCCCCAGGCCTTCTCCAACCTAAAAACTCCGCACAAAACAAGGATTCCAATCAAACCCGCGGGCCGTGCCCGCGGTATTCACAAAGGGGCTATAGTTAACGCAGTTCAAAAGAGGTGATACCTCTGTTGAACCTGGCGGCACGGGTGCGCCCGCGCCGCCCTGCTTGAAAATCAGTAAATACCGATTTTCAAGTGCGTTTACTATATCATCCCTTCACTGCCCCCAGCATAATGCCGCTGGCAAAGTATTTTTGCAGGAAGGGATACACCAGCAAAATGGGCAGTATGGCCACAAAGGCGATGGCCATGCGGATGGATACCTGGGGGATCATCATCAGCGCGCCAGAATTCGCCGTGGAATGGGCGGCCAGCGCCTGTATATCCTGTATCATCCGGTTCAGCAGGGCCTGTATGCTCAACATGTCAGACTGGTTGATATAGTACAAGCCGTTGGTCCAGTCGTTCCAATAACCCAGGCCCGAGAACAAACCGATCGTTACCAAGATCGGTTTGCCCAAAGGCAGCACGATCTTCCAGTAGATGGTCATGTAGCTTGCGCCGTCTATCTTGGCGGCTTCGTAGATTTCGCTGGGGATGCTGGTGCTGAAGAATGTGCGCACCAGGATGATATTGAAAGCACTTAACAGGAAGTTGGGCAGGATGTACGCCCAAATGGTGTTCTTAACGTGGAATGTGGTGGTCCACATGATGTAAGAGGGCACCAGGCCGCCCGAGAACAGCATGGTGAAGAATACATAAAAACTCAGTACCTTCCGGCCGGGCAGGTCCTTCAGGGACAGGGGAAACGCCATGAGGGAAGCCAGAATCAGGCTGCCGGCCGTGCCCACCAATGTTACCAAAATGGTGATGCCATAGGCCCGGAAGACTGTGGCGGAATTCTGCATGATGTACTGGTAGGCCCCCAGGCTGAACTTCTCTGGGAAGAAGGAATAGCCGTTGACGACCAGTGTATTTTCCTCTGTAATGGAGGACATGAACAGCAGCACCAGGGGCAGGATCATACACAGCGCCACCAGGACCAGCACGATATTAATGGCAACCTGATAGGTCTTTCTGCCTTTTGACATGATCATACGGATATCGCCTCCATTCTAAAAAATCGCGTTCTCAGGGCTGGCCTTCCGTACAATCAGGTTGGAGACCATTACCAGGGTGAAGCCTACCACAGACTGGAACAGGCCTGCCGCAGAAGAGCGGCCGATGCCGCCAGAGCTCATAAGGGCCCGGTATACATAGGTGTCGATGGTATTCGTGACAGAGAACAGGGACCCGGAATTCTGGGGCACCTGGTAGAACAGGCCGAAGTCAGAGTAGAAGATACGGCCGATGTTCATCAGCAGCAGGGTAATGATGGAGGGGATCAGGCAGGGCAGGGTGATACGGGTGATCTGCTGCCACTTGTTGGCGCCGTCCAGCTCGGCGGCCTCGTAATACCCCTGGTCGATGCCCGCAATGGCCGCGATATAAATCAGGGTGCCATAGCCCACGCCCTTCCAGCAGTTGGTAACGATGATAATCAGCGGCCACCAGGTGGTGTCGTTATACCACTGGACAGGCTCTTGGCCCAACGCGGGCAGCACGCTTTTGTTCATCATACCGTTCTCGTGGCTTAACAGGGCGAAAACAATGTAGCTTACCACCACGATGGAAATCAAAAATGGCAGTAGGATGGAGCTTTGGTACAGCTTCTTCAGCTTTTTGCTGAACACGTCGGAGATAAAGATGGCCAGCATGATGCCCACCACCATGTTCACGATAATAAAGGCGATGTTGTACAGCAAGGTATTGCGGATGATGACCCCGGCTTCCGAGGTGCTGAATAGGTACCGGAAGTTCTCGACCCCGTTCCAGGGGCTTGCAAATATGCCGTCGTTCACGTTGTATTTCTTAAAGGCCACTACAATGCCCGCCATGGGGATGTAGTTGTTTATGAACAGGTATACCACGCCGGGCAGCATCATGATATACAGGGGTATGTACTGCCGGAAGCGGGCCATGCTCATCTTCTTTTTCTGCATTTCCTTTCCTCCCACTCTCCAAAATATGGGGCAGGTACAGGGACGGCAGGGCCGCCGCTTATGCCGCGGCGCCCTGCGCATCCTCCGCATCTAAAAAAACAAGTGCCTGCGGGGCCCAATTACCCCTGCTTGGCCAGCCACTCGTCCAGCTGGCGCTGTTTCTCGTCCATTACGGTCTGCAGGCCCGCGTCGTACAGCGCCTTGTTGAACTCCTCCATCTTTTCGGCGGGGTCAACAGCGCCAAACACCAGGTCGTTCCAATACTGGTCGCGCACCGTGTTCAGCTGGGCCTCTTCGGTAGCCACGGGTGTAGAGTCGAACACGAAGCCGAACGCCTTGGACTTGATCAGCCCGGCGTTGTATTCCCGGTACTGGTCCCAAATATCCTCGGGGTTGCCTTCCCAGGCATGCCCTACGAACTGGTTGGGGTACGCCCAGCCATAGTCGTTATGATAGCCCACGTTGGTGGCGTCCACGCCTTCGGGATATGCGGCCATGCCGTTTTCGGTCTCGACCCAGTCTTCGCCTTCAATGCCCCAGTTGATCAGGTCGTTGAACTCGCGGCTGACATAGGTCCAGTTCATGAAGATGGCAGCCTTCTGGGGGTCTTTAGAAGCATTCGCCACAGAGAGCATGAACGCGTTTACGGCGTTGGAGTACTTCATCGCCTTGCCCAGGGGGACGACCACGGTCTCATAGCCGGTCTGGGCCTGCTTCTCCACATTGGTGTTGGGCTTCACGTTGGTGATGAAGGAGAAGCAGTTGCCGGCCTTCATCTTGATCTCGCCGGAATCCTGGTTCACAGCGATATCCTTGGACAGGTAGCCCTTCTGGAACCAGTCGCGGCCGATCTCGCAGAAGGTCTTCCACTGGTCGCTTTCGAACCAGTTGGTAACGGTAGTGGTCTGGCCATAGTTCTCCAGCACGCCGAAGTCGCTGCCCAGGTTGTCCATGTAAGAGCCGTCCTGGCGGCCCATGATGGAGGTGCCGTCCAGGCACACCATGTCGGGATGGAGCTCTTTTACCTTGGCAAACAGCTCGCCCACCTTGTCAAAGCTGGAATAGTCGTCGGTGTTCACGTCGAAGTCCTCCAGCTTAAAGCCGGTCTCATCGAAGATGTCCTTGCGGCAAATCAGGCCGGCGGGATAGGCCCGCTCTTTCATCTGGCCCAGGCCTACCAGGAACTCGCCAATGTAGCCGGTCTCCGCGTCTTCGCCCAACACCTCCAGGGCGTCCTTCAGCTCGGCCTTATACTGGCCCAGGTCTACCAGGTACTGGGACTCCAGGTAAGTGGAGAAGTTCTGGGAGAAGGTGGGGAAGATATCCAGGGGCTCGCCCGCGGCCAGCATCATGGACATCTGGGAATTGTAGGTGCCCATGGTCATGGGGATCAGGTTCACTTTCATGTTCAGCTCTTTCAGCGCCAGCTCGTTGACGGCCTCGGCCACCTTCTGCTGGTTGGCGCCTTCCTGCGCCACAATGTACAGGTAATTGATCTCATAGGGCTCTTCGTCGAAGTTGATGCCGGTAGAGGCGGTGTCGCCGCTGGCGGTGCTGCCGGTCGCGGTGCTGTTGGCAGGTTTGCCGCTCTCGCTGCCGCCGCCGGAACAGCCGGTGAACATGGCTGCTACCAGCAGAACCGCCAAGAGCAGGCTGCATACTTTCTTGCAATTCATAGGTCTGCATCCTCCTAAAAAATAAAAATGGTTGGGGCGCGCGCCCCTTGGTGTGAGACTATCTTACCAAAAAAACGCCCCCATACTATATAAGAAAATCGAACACAAATTGTCAGATTTACGACATCTTGCCTGAAACAAGGGGAAAACGCCTTGCGTTTTCCCCCTTTTTTCGCATATCATAGGAGCACAAATACGGCCCTTTCCCACAAGGACAGCCTTTTTGCCGCGGCCGTGAAAGGAGCTTCTCAAATTATGGCGGAATCCCACAAAAAGCCACAAGGCCCCAGCCCCTCCATCCGGAAGATCGTGCAATATCTGCTGTGCCTGCTGCTGCCCATCCTGGCGGCTGGCTCGGGCTTTATCTTTTTCTCTGTGAATTCTTCCCAAGAGCACGCCCGCAGGCGCGTCGCGGCGGCGGTGGAAAGCCAGCTGGGGGAACTGGACGCCACCCTTTCCTCCATCAATTTCTATATCACCGAGTCGTTGATGAAGAACGCCTTTGTCCAGCGCATCCTCACCTCCCAGGACGTACATGAGCGGAACATGGCCGCCCGGGAGCTGCAAGAGGAAATCGACCGGCAGTCCAATTTCTGGACCGGCGGCTTCAGCTTCATGCTTTGCGCGCCAGGCCAGAACATGACCGTTACCCGCTATGACAGCGGCGCCAGCTACCTAGACTGCCTGGACATCCGCCGGCAGCTGGAGCAGCGGGCTTTTGACGGCGCCGTGCAGAACTCTCTGCTTTGGCACCCTATAGAGGTGAACGGGCAGCCCTACCTGTACCAGCAGTATGCCCTGAACGGCTGCGCCATAGCCTACTGGATCTCCTGCGGCAACGCTTTTTCCTTAATCGAAAACTCCATCCTCTCCCCAGAGGGCATGTGCGTAGTGCTGGACAGGGAAAGCCGCCCCTTTCCGGGCAGCCAGGGGCTGGAGCAATGGACGGGGCCGGACGGCCGCATCCAGCCTGACAGGCAAGGGGTGGCCGGCATATTCAGAATGCGCCGGGCAGACATCCAGCTGCTGGTGGTAGACGAGGCCTTTACCGTCCAGGATTCGGAAATCGTATTGCTGTCTTTTTTCATCGTCACCTTGCTTATCGTCATGGGGTTCTCGCTATACGCCCTGTTCTATTTCCACCGGTATATTGAAGAGCCTTTCCGGCAGTTCCAAGAGCATATCAACGATTACGCCAACCAGCAGAAGGCCATCCGCCGCCGGGGCTTTGCCGAGCTGTATGAAGCCGTAGAGGCTTTCGATTCCTTAAAAAAGCAGCTGGAGGAGCTAAAAATTGACGTATACGAAGAGCGCCTGGCATTAGCCCGCACCGAACTGGAGTACTTCCAGCTGCAGATAAAGCCCCATTTTTTTGTAAATTGCTTCAGCATCCTTTTCGGCATGGCACAAAAAAAGGATTATGCGCGTATCCAAAAGTTCTGCCTGAAGCTGTCTTCCTATATCCGATACTTGTTCCGGGACGGCCTGCGCACCGTGCCCCTGCAGGACGAGCTGGCCATGATACGGGAATACCTGGACATACAGGATATCCGCCACCGCACCGAAAGCGCCCTGGAGGAATTCATAGAGCCCGAGCTGTCCCAGGCCCAAATACCGC
Organism: Oscillospiraceae bacterium; assembly: GCA_910574995.1. Lineage (GTDB taxonomy): Bacteria > Bacillota > Clostridia > Oscillospirales > Acutalibacteraceae > Acutalibacter. The sequence goes on along the minus strand of CAJTCS010000003.1, from coordinate 244,445 downwards.
CCCTTCTGCTGCTTACTTTTGTGGAAAACTCGGTCAAGCACGCCTCGTCCAGCACAGCGCACCTTTTCGTAAAAATCACCGTATCCCGCTGCCAGGCGCAGGAAGAGCCCGCCCTATGCCTATGCGTGCTGGATAACGGCGACGGTATCCCAGAAGAAAACCTGGAAGAGATGAACGCCCTGGCCAACACCCTGGATTTCACCGGGCCCTATAACGGCAGGCATATCGGCACCCTGAATGTATACAAGCGCCTGTCCCTGCTGTACGGTTCCCGCTATTCCCTCCACATCGGCAACCAAGACGGCCACGCCTGCGTGAAAATCCGCATCCCCTGGACCAACCCCCCGGCCGAATAAAAAAATCCCCCGCCTGTTGGGCGGGGGATCCCTATACGGGAATTTTCCTTGCGGATAAGCGCATCTCAGAAAACAGCGGGGCCGTCCTGGGAGGAACGCCCTTTTTATACGCGCTTTACAGGAAAAGCTGCGGGTGCAGGCGGCTATAGTGGAACAGGTATTGCTGGGCCAGGCCCGCGTTCCCGCCAAAGTCCCCTGGGGAAAAACCGGGCAGCAGCACTTCCATAGCCCGCTTCATCCATACATCCATGGGGAAGCACTCCGTCTTGTGGAAGCCATACAGCAGGGCGCACTCGGCCACCTTTGGGCCCACGCCATGGATCTTTTGCAGCTCTGCCCTGCCAAAGCCGGCCGGGGCGCGGGCGATTGCCTCCAGGTCCACGGTCCCGCCCGCCACCTTACGGGCGGCGTCCAACAGGTATTTCCCACGGAAACCCGCCCGCAAGGGGGCTAGGTCTTCTGGGGAAAGGGCGGCCAGGGCCTGGGGCGTGGGGAAAGCCCGCCAGGCTGAGCCGGGGATAGGGTCCCCCCACATCTGGCACAAACGGTGGACGATGCCCTTAATCCGGGGGATGTTGTTGTTCTGGGAAATGATGAAGGAACACAAGGCCTCCCAGGGGTCTTGGCGCAGCAGGCGGATGCCTGGGGCAAAAGCCGCCGCCTGGGCCAAAACTGGGCTAAGGGCCGAAAGGGCCGCCCGTTTGGCGCCATAGTCCGCGTCCAGGTCGAAATACCGCCGCCATAGGGCGTCAAATTCCCCCTGGGGGCAATGGAAGCACAGTTCCCCTTCCGATTCATGCACCTGCAGGCTGCGGCCCAGGGCCGCGCCCTCCCACATGCCCCCTTCCCCGCCTGCCAGACGCCAGCGGAAAGCCTGGCCGCAATCCAGTGTCTGGGCCAGGTCCAGGCAGGCGGGGACGCGCACCAGGCTCACCGGTTCTTCCCTCCCGCATCCTGGGACATATCCGGCTTCCGGGAGGTAAGCCAGCCCACAGCCCGCTGGATAGCGTCCCGGGAGGTCCCCCAATCTTCCCCGGCGTTGCGGTAATCGTACATGCGGCAAAAATGGGTCACATCCTCTTGCAGGGCCCCCAACGCCTTTTGGGACAGCCGGGCGGTGGCCTCTTGGAAGAGGGCCGCCTCCCGCCGGGGCAGCTTCTGCCCGGCTTTCAGGGCCATGGCATAGTGGGGCAGGCATATGTAGGGCTGGCTGGCATACAGCTGCCGGAACTCTTCTTCCCGCTGCCACAGGGCCACCACGCATTCCACGGAATGGGCCATGCCGCGGTCTACGTTTTCGCATATAAAGCAGGTCTCCTGCCGGGCGGCGGCCGCCGCCCGGGCCTTTTTGGAAGCGCCCCTCCCCTGGGGGAAAGCCTCCTCTGCCACCTGGGCCAACAGGCTCTCTAAAATCAACGCTACAGACAGCCTGCTGCCCTTTTGCAAGACCTGGTCGAAGTGCCGGGGGCAGAAGCCCAGACGGTTGGTCTCTTGGCGCACGTCTGGCTGCATCATGGCGGCGCCGGTGATGTACAGGGCCATACGCTCTTCCGCCGCATCCCGGATACGGCAAAAAGGGCAGCCTTGTTTTGGCCCGAAAGCCTCGTTGATGGGGATCGAACAGATATCCTCACGCATGGGAAGCACGACCTTTCCGTATACATTCACACCCTGCGCACCTTCTTCCCTTCACAGGGATGTAATACCATTATAACACAGAACCCCACCAACGTGTACCCCCCTCATACGCGCGCCTTCCCTGCATAATCCATACAAGGGAAACCATGGGAAGGGAAAACGTGGGCTTGACACAAAATCGCGCGGGGGGGAAGGCTGGAAGGCAGCACATATGGTATAGATGGTTTTTGGTTCCAATTTAGAAAAATAAGCAAAAAAATCTTTGTGGAAAGATGTTTCCACCAGGAAAATCCATGTAGGACAAGGCGTTATCCACATTTTCCACAGAGTTTTCCACAGGAAAACGCAAAAGGAAGTGGAAAACAGGCCGCTGGGCAGCCGGAAGAGGCAAGGGGGCGGAAAAGAATTTTTTTGCAAAAAAAGCCGGTTTATGCATAACTGTGTATATGGCGCGGGTTCCCTGTCAGGGAAAAGTACGCTTTGTCGCAGGGAAACCGTATTTTTATTTGAAATTTGCGGCAAAATGCGCTACAATATATGGAAATATAGCCTGTAGAATAGGAAAAGGATGTGCTTTGGAACTTGGACAAAGGAAAAAACAGCCCCAAGGCAAAACGGCAGGAAGAAAATATCATCGCCGGGCGCAACGCGGTAAGCGAGGCGCTGCGGGCCGGCAGGACCATAGACAGCGTGTATATCCAGCGGGGGGAAAAAAGCGGGGCTTTGCTTTCCCTGGCGGCCAGGGCCAAAGAGGCCGGGGCCGCCGTCAAGGAGGCGGACCGGAAAAAGCTGGACTTCATGTGCCCGGGGGAGGCGCACCAGGGGATCGTAGCTGTGGCTGCCATCAAGGAATATGCCACGGTAGGGGATATCCTCCGCCTGGCGGAAGAACGGGGGGAGCCCCCTTTCCTGGTCGTCTGCGACGGGCTGGAGGACCCCCACAACCTGGGGGCCGTCATCCGCGCCGCCGAGTGCGCCGGCGCCCACGGGGTGGTAATCCCCAAGCGCCGCAGCGTGGGGCTGACCTATGCGGTAGGCCGGGCGTCCGCCGGGGCTGTCGAGCACCTTCCAGTAGCCCGGGTGCAGAACCTTCCCCGGTTACTGGAAGACTTGAAAGCCAAGGGCGTATGGATTTATGCGGCTGACATGGACGGCTCGCCCTGGGTAGGGGCGGACCTGACCGGCCCCTGCGCTTTTGTGATAGGCTCGGAAGGCCGGGGGGTGGGCCGGCTGGTGAAGGAAAAGGCGGACTTTGTGCTGTCCTTGCCCATAAAAGGGAAGATCAATTCGCTAAACGCCTCGGTAGCCGCAGGCGTCCTGTGCTGCGAGGCGGCCCGGCAGCGCGCCGGGATACAGGCGTTTAACCCGGAAAGGAGGGACCCCTAACCATATGGCAGAGAAACCGGAATTCACACTGGAAGATATATTGGAGGAAGAACGGGCCCGGCGGGAGGCCACCGGGGAGATACCGGCGCCCCCACGGGAGGTACAGCCAGGGCCGCCCCGCCCGGAACCGGCCCCCGTACCGGATGTCCCGCCGGAACCGGCGCCGCCCCCTCCCCAGGAGGCCCCGCAGCAGCCCCCGCCCCCAGAGGAGGCCGCGCCAGAGCCGGGGCAGCCGCCCCAGCCTGTCTCTGGGGAAGACCCCGGGCCAGAGGACAAGCCCAAGAAGAAGAAAAAGAAAAAATGGGGGCTGTTTGGCCGCAGGAAACGGGTGCCGGACTTCGTGGAAGAGGAAGACGACACCTATTATGGCATACAGCTGAAGCCCATCGACGAATACCGCCTGGACAGCGACGCCCCGGAAGACCTGGCCCCAGGAGGGGACAGCTTCAAGGCGCTGTTTGACGAATCGGCCCCGGCCCTGGACGAGGAGGTAGAGGCAAACTTCCAGCGGCTGCAAAAGGAACGCCGCCGCCGGGTGGCGGAAGCCGTACAGACCGCCGGGGTGGACGAGGAACAGATTGCCGATGAATTCGGCGTGGTGGCCCCCATGCCGGTCACGTCCTTTGCCGCCGACCCCTATGCCCGCCAGCACGGCATCGACGTGGAGGGCGCGGGCCGGGCCCAGGAAGCCATGCCCGACATCCAGCGCGCCATGCTGGAGACCTCCAGCGACCAGACCATGGAGATCAAGCTGAACGTATTGAACAGCACGGTAGAGATCCAACGGGTGCAAGACGGGCAAAGCATCCAGAACGACCGGGAAGAGCAGGCCATGCCGCCGGTCAGCGAGGGCGCGGTGGACAAGATCCTCCGTTTTGCCCCGCCCCCGCCAGAACAGCCGCCGGAATCCCCCGATTACCAGGAGGACGTGGAAGAAGCCCCGCCGGTACAGGCGGCCCCAGAGATCATGCGGCCAGAGGCGGGCCTGCCCACAGAAGAAGCCCCGCCCATCCCGGCAGAGGGGCCGGCCCCTGCCCAGGCGGAAGCCGCGCCCCAGGAAAGGCCCATGCAGGAGGAAGCGCCCACCGCGGGGACGCCCCCCCAGGAGTCTTCCCCTACTATGCCATTGGAAAACGTGGGGGCTGCCCGGCAGCGGCAAAGCCCGCCGCGCCCTGTGGTAGAGATACCCCAGGTAGCCAGCATCTACGACTACCGGCCCAGGGGCATCCCCACCCACATCATCCACGCGGACGTGCTGCAAAGCGCCCTTCTGTCCGAATCGGAAAGCCTGCAGCAAGCCTGGGACGCGCTGGAGCAGCGGCAGCCCCCCCATAAGCGGCCCAAACCCAAAAAGCCAGAGGTGCTGGAGGAAGAAGAGCTTCCCCTTTCCCAAGAAGCCGCAGCGGAGTCCATCGAGGACTATACCGGGCCTGAGGACGCCAAGTCTATCGCCCACGAGCTGCGCGGGGACATGAGCGAGCTCTCGATGCGCATGACTATAACCGGGGTATGCACCGCCCTTTTGGCCGCTATCAACTTGATCTTCGGGGGCCAGTTCTCCGCCGGCGGCGACCTGGGCGCTATGCCAATGGTGTATATCCTGTTGACGGTGCTGTTTACAGGCGTTTCCATCGGGGTGTGCTACCGCACAGTAGGCAACGGCCTGCGGGCCCTGTTCTCCCTCAGCGCCAACTCGGACAGCGGGGCGGCGGTGGCCGCGGCGGCAGTGGCCCTGCAGACCCTGGGGGCGGTATTCTTCCGGTCTGACCTGGAAGACGGCAAGCTGCATCTGTACGCGGTGCTCCTCTCGGCCATCCTATTTGTAAATACGGCCGGGAAGCTGACCATGCTGCGCCGCATACACAGCAATTTCCGTTTTGTCACCTCCCGGGAACAGAAGTATACGGTGCGCACCTTTGACGACTACAACACCTCGTTGAAGATGACCAAGGACTGTGTGGCGGAAAAGCCGCTGATCGCATACCAGTGCAAGGCAGGCTTCCTGAAGCGGTTCTTAGAGCTTTCCTACCGGCCAGACCCCTCCGAGTCCGCTTCCCAGCTGTTGGCGCCCATTGGGCTGCTGTCTTCCCTGGTGCTGTGCATTGCCAGCCTGTTGATTACGAAAAGCGTCCCCACGGCCCTCAGCGCCCTGGCCGCCGCCTGCTGCGCCAGCGTAGCGGTGGGGAACATCCTCTCGGTAAACCTGCCCATCAGCCGCCTGTGCAAAACCGCCCGCCGGGCCGGGGCCATGGTGGTCAGCTATGAGGCCGTCGAGCAGTTCGGCGATGTGAACGCCGTCATCTGCGACGCCCAGGAGCTTTTCCCCCCGGGGACCGTGGTGCTGGGGGGCATCAAAACCTTCGGCAACCGCGCCGGGGCAGAGGAGGCCATCATGGCGGCTTCCGCGCTGATGAAAGAAATTGGAGGGCCCCTTTCCGGCGTCTTCGACCAGGTGATCAGCGAAAACGAAGAGGCCCTGCCCGAAGTGGAGAAATTCCGGTATGAAGACGGGGGCGGCATTGTTGGCCGGGTAGACGGCAAGACCATCTATATCGGCAACCGCGCCTTGCTTATCAACAACCGCATCGAGGTGCCCGCCCGGGAGGAAGAGACCCAGTATGCCACGGGCAACAAATCCCTCATCTATATCGCCGTAGACGCGGAGGTGGCCGCCCTGCTGGTGCTTACCTACTCGGCAGACCGCCGCAAACGCAACGAGCTGCAGCGCCTGGAAGACAGCGGTATCAGCGTGCTGGTGCGCACCACAGACCCCAACGTGACCCAGGCCCTGGTTTCCCGGCTGTTCAGCATCGACAGCGCCTCGATAGGTATTTTAGATGGCCAGCTGGGCGACGCGGCCCACAAGCTTACCCAGGAAGATATAGCCCGGGGCGACGCGGTGGTGGCCACCAAGGGCCGGATTGAGTCTATGATGAACGTGATATCCGCCTGCGTAGACCAGAAGCGTACGGTCGGCATGGTGGTGGCCATCCAGAATGCCGCCGTGGTGCTGGGTTTTGTGCTGGTGGCGTTCATGGCCTGCTTTGGCGGGATGCGCCAGCTTTCCGCTTTCATCCTGTTCGCTTTCGAGGCTTTTTGGCTGTTCATCTTGCTGGTACTGCCCAAGCTTCGCAAATAACCCCAAAGCTTTTTTGCGCCGGGTAGGCGTGCTTCCTGAAAAGGGAGCATGCCTACCGCTGTCAAAGGGGTTCGGCGTTTGTGGGGCGCCCGCTTAGGAAAAGTTTTGTACGACCGGTTTGGAGAGAGATTGTATGGAAAAAGTCATACTGGCTGTGCCCGAGCGCTTTGCCGCGGAAAAGGAGATGCCCGCTGTCCTGCGGGGGGAGGCCGCCGACTTGTACGTCTTCCCGGAGGGCTTCCTGCGCTCGCGGGAAGAGCTGGCCATGGCCCTGGAGCTGACCCAAGGCTTGGGGGGCACTGTACTCACAGGCTTCCGGGACGGGGACGAAGAAAAGGTGCTTGCCATCGAGGGCGGCCAGGTGGCTGGCATGTATACGAAATGTATTTTAACGGGGGGCGAAAAGGCAAAAGGCAAACGCCCAGGCGAACGGATACACTGTGTGCGCACGCGCTTAGGGAAGATCGCCGCGCCCATCTGTTACGAGCTGCATTTCCCAGAGGTCTGCCGCATCTTGGCCCTGGAAAAGCCCGCGCTGCTGGTAAACCCCATTGGCACGGGCATGTACCACCGGCAGCAATATGACCAGTGGCGGGCCCTGGCCAGGGCCCGGGCCATCGAAAACGAACTGCCGGTGGTGGGATGCTGCCACTTCTGCGGGGAAATCCCGCTGGCTTTCGCTTTCAGCAGCGCGGGCGAGCCCTTGCTGGAAGCCAGGGGCCGGCATGGGGCCTTTGCGGTAGAGATCGATTTTACAGAGGGGCATAAGCGCCCCACCGGCTATTGGAACGACCGGCGGCCCGCGCTTTTCAGCCCCCTTTCCGGGGGCGCCTTAACATAAAATACACAAAAATGGAAATCTGTTCACGTAAAATTCGGATATTTTTCCGTTTTCCCCATTGTGTTTTTCAGAGAAACGCTGTATAATGAAGTATGCCTTGGTAAAAACTTGTGCAAATTTTTTAAATCGACATGGCTTTAAGACGCCGCCTGCCGTTTTTTTGCGGCCCCGCAGCGGAAAAAGCCCTGTGGAAGGGACTAACGCATATGAACCAATATCAGGAAAAGAATATTATCAACCTGGCTGTAGCCGGGCATGGCGGCGCGGGCAAAACCTCCTTGGCGGAGGCCATGTTGTTTTTGGCGGGCGTGTCAGACCGCCGGGGCAAGGTGGGGGACGGCAACACAGTGTGCGACTTTGACCCGGAAGAGATCCGCCGGAAAGCTTCTATCGGGGCGGCGGTTGCGCCCCTAGAGTGGAAAAACAAAAAGCTGAACCTGCTGGACGCCCCCGGCCTGTTCGACTTTGAGGGCGGCATGTGCGAGGCCATGCGGGCCGCCGATACCGTTTTGGTGGTCATCTCCGGGAAAGACGGGGTGGCTGTGGGCACGGAAAAGGCTGTTGCCGCAGCGGAGAAACGGGGCCTGGCAAAGATTTTCTTCGTCAACGGCCTGTGTGACGAAAGCGCCCGGTTCTACCGGGTGTTTGAAGACCTGAAATCCCAGTTTGGCCCCTCGGTGTGCCCTGTGGTGGTGCCCTTCATCCAAGACGGCCAAGCCAACATATACATAAACTTGCTGGAATATAAGGCTTACGACTATTCCGGCGGCAAGCCCGTGCAGGTGGCCATGCCCGACATGGGGGACCGCCTGGAGGGCCTGCGCACCGCTATTTACGAGGCTGTTGCCGAGACGGACGACGCCCTGTTTGAAAAATATTTTGCCGGCGAGGAGTTTACCCCGGAAGAGGTCATTGTGGGCGTGAGCAAGGGCGTGAAGTCCGGCACCATTACTCCCGTATTCTGCGGCGACGCCATGCTGATGCGGGGCATGGAGCAGTTCCTGGACGGCATCAACTGGCTGGCCCCATCCGCCGAGGAAAAGGCCGGGGAGATCGGCACGGACACAGACGGCAACCCCGTGGAGCTCTCTGTCAACAGCGAGGGCGCGGCGGCGGCCATCGTGTTCAAGACCGTGGCCGACCCCTTTATTGGCAAGCTGTCTTATATCAAAGTTATATCCGGCAAAATCTCCACGGAATCCCAGCTGGTCAACATGCGCACCGGCAATACCGAGCGGGTCGGCAAGACGGTGATGATGATAGGCAAGAAGCAGGAGGACGTAAAATATATCGGCGCGGGGGATATCGGCGCCATACCCAAACTGACCGCCACCAACACCGGCGACACATTGTGCAGCCCCACCCGGAAGGTCACCCTGGAAGGCGTGGAGTATCCCACGCCCACCCTGTCTATGGCCATCGTGCCCAAGAAGAAGGGCGAAGAGGATAAGATTGCCCAGGGCATGCTGCGGCTGGCCGAGGAAGACCCCACCCTGCAGTTCGCCAGCAATACGGAAACCCACGAATTGGTCGTCAGCGGCCTGGGCGAGCAGCACCTGGACGTGGCCGTTTCCAAACTGAAAGCGAAATTCGGCGTGGAGATCACCCTGAAAGACCCGAAAGTCCCCTACCGGGAGACCATCCGGAAAAAGGTGCAGGTGCAAGGCCGGCACAAGAAGCAGACCGGCGGCCACGGGCAGTTTGGCGACGTTTGGATCGAGTTCGCCCCCTGCGACAGCGACGGGCTGGAGTTCGGCGAACGCGTGGTGGGCGGCTCGGTGCCCAAGGGCTTCTTCCCCGCCGTGGAGAAGGGCCTGCGGGAATGCATCCTGAAGGGGCCCCTGGCCGGGTACCCGGTGGTGGGCCTGTCTGCCACCCTGTACGACGGCTCGTACCACCCGGTAGACTCTTCCGAAATGTCCTTTAAGATGGCGGCCACCATCGCCTACAAAAACGGCATGCCCCAGGCAAACCCTGTGCTGTTAGAGCCCATCGGCCACCTGAAGGCCACCGTGCCAGACGGGAACATGGGCGACATTTTGGGCGAGGTGAACAAGCGCCGGGGCCGCGTGCTGGGCATGGAGCCCGCCGGGGCTGGCCGGCAGACAGTAGAGGCCGAAGCCCCCATGGCGGAAATGCACGATTTCAGCACCTTTGTACGCCAGTGCACCCAGGGGCGCGGCAGCTTTACCTTTGAGTTCGAACGTTATGAAGAGGCCCCTGCCAACGTAGCCCAGAAAGCCATTGAAGCGGCCAAGGCGGAAAATGGAGACGACTGATTTATAGTAAACACACTTGAAAAGCGGTAGATGCGGATTTTCAGGCTGGGCGGCAAAGCCGCCCGGTTCAAAAGCAGTATGCCTCTTGTGAACCGTGTTAACTATACCCGCAAAACAAGCAAAGGCCCCTGCCCAAGGATGGGCGGGGGCCTTTTTCATGTACGCAAACATCCCCGTAAAAACTATGGCGCTTTACGCACGCTTTTGGCAGCGTTTGAGAAGCAGCTGGTGCATAACGGCCATAAGCACTAGGAATACCAGCAGATACAGGGGGAACAACGCCACACCGGCATGGTTGGCAATAAGCCCAAACAATGGGGGCGTTAGGCAGGTGCCCATATAGGCTGAAGCCATTTGCACCCCGATGATGGCCTGGGATTTGTCCGCCCCAAAGTGGTCGGGGGTAGAATGGATGACGCAAGGGTATATGGGGGCACAGCCCAGCCCAATCAGCGCCAGGCCCGTAAAGGCCGAGGCCGTACCCAAGGGGAGGAGCAATGCGGCAATGCCCAACAGGATGATGGCCTGGCCCAGGCGGATCATCTGCGGGTCTGTAAAGCGCAGTGTCAAAAAGCCGCTAAGGGCCCGGCCGGCGGTAATGCCAATGAAGAACCAGCTGGCAAAGGACGCCGCCGTTTCCGGGGAAAGGCCGTTGTGCAGCGCCAGGTAACTGCTGGCCCACAGGCTGGTAGTCTGCTCTACGGCACAATAGCAGAAAAAGGTAAGCATGACCTCCTTTGCCCCGGGTATGCGGACGATCTGCCCCAGGGACAAGGGCTTCCCTTTGGGCCCTTCCCCGTCGTCCCCTACCCCCTGGCGGGCGGCCTGTTTTTTCCATAGGGGCAGGGTGCACAGCAGCACCGCCGTAAGCGCCGCCTGGAAGACGCCGATAGCCAGATAGCCCGTATTCCAGCCCATGCCCTGGGTAAGGGCAAAGCCCATCACATAGGGGCCCGCCGCCGCGCCTATCCCCCACATACAGTGGAGCCAGCTCATGTGGCGGCTGGCATAGTGCAGCGCCACATAGTTGTTCAAAGAGGCGTCTACGCTGCCAGCCCCCAGCCCATAGGGCACTGCCCACAGGCACAGCAGCCAAAAGGAATGGCTGGTGGAAAACCCGAACAGCGCCACGGCTGTCACCAGCACGCTGGCCGCTGTCACCTTGCCCGTGCCGAACAGCCGGGTCAGGCGGTCGCTTTGCAGGCTGGAAACCACGGTTCCAATGGCGATAATCATGGAAACCGCCCCGGCATAGGACACAGGCACCCCAAGCCCCGGGTACATAGAAGGCCAAGCCGCCCCTAAAAGGGCGTCGGGCAGGCCCAGGCTGATGAAAGCCAGGTAAATAATGGCCAATAAAATTTGAAACATGGCGCGCACTCCCTTATCCGTGAAATTATCGTTTGTAATTTTCAGTATACTGCAAACATCTATAGGCCGCAACCGGTTATGTCCACAATTTTATAACTATCGTGTACGTTCCCCGCCTGTGCCGGGACCGCTCCAGCCGCCGGGCACTTTCGGAATTGCACTTTTGGGCAAGATGCGGTATAATACCGCTATATGAAAAAGCTTTGCCATACGGCGGGAGGGCATTATGGAGGAATGGACCGAGATCACAGACTTCGGCGCGCCTGCGCTGGACATATACGCCCGTTTAACAGAGAACCAGCTGGTGAACCGGGCCGACCCGGCCCACGGGCTTTTTATTGCGGAAAGCCCCCTGGTCATCGGCCGGGCCCTGGACGCCGGGTGCCAGGCGGAATCCTTCCTGATGGAAAAAAAGCATGCCTTGGGCAAAGGCCGCGAGCTGTTGGCCCGGTGCCCGGGCGTGCCAGTGTTCGTGGCAGAGGGGCCGGTGCTGTGCCAGCTGACAGGCTTCCACCTGACAAGGGGGATGCTGTGCGCCATGCGCCGTCCTCAGCTGCCCACAGCCGAAGAGGCCTGCCAGGGCGCGCGCCGCATTGCCGTGCTGGAAAACGTGATGAACCCCACCAACATCGGGGCCATTTTCCGTTCGGCGGCCGCCCTGGGCATGGACGCGGTCCTGTTGACAGAGGCGGGCAGCGACCCGCTGTACCGCCGCGCCCTGCGGGTAAGCATGGGGAACGTGTTCCTGGTACCCTGGGCCTACCTGCCCCAGGGGGATTGGCCCGGCTTTTTGCGGGGGCTGGGCTTTAAAACGGCGGCCCTGGCCCTGCGGGAAGATTCCATGGACATAGCTGACCCCCGGCTGGCCCAGGAGGGGCGGCTGGCCCTGGTGCTGGGCACCGAGGGGGACGGCCTGGCGCCGGGCACCATTGCCCAGTGCGACTATACGGTGCGCATCCCCATGGCCAACGGGGTGGATTCCCTGAACGTGGCCGCCGCCAGCGCCGTGGCCTTTTACCAGGTGGCAAAGGCCCCCTGTAAGCGTGCGGCCGTTACCGGATAGGGAGCCAAAAGGAGGCGCAACGGATGGAAGAAATACAGGATGTGGGGCGGCTGCTGGACAAGCCCCGGATGCAGATGCCCAAATCCAGCCCGGTATTCGAGACGGCATTCTACCTTTTGCTGGTGCTGCTGGGGGGATTTGGCGCGCTGTGCTGCCTACAAACGGCCTTTTCATTGCCTATACGGGAAGAACCCCTAGTTTTGGCCGGCGTCCTCGCGTCCTTGACAGGGGTGTGCGGCTTCACGCTGCCCTGGCCAAAGGCCCGCTGGATACTGCTGGCCTTGTGCGCCCTGGCTTTGGGGGCTTCCATGCTGCTCTTTTCAGAGGAATGCGTGGAGGGCTGTTCGCGCCTGCTGAACCTGATCTTACAGGCCTATAGCGACAAGCTCCACTTCCCCCTGCGGCAATTCCAGGTGCCGGCCACCAGGCCTTCCGCCATCTATTTTACCTGCACCACTTTTTGCCAAATATTGCTGCCCCCATACTTCTGGCTGCTGGCCTGGGTGCTGGTGAAACGGAAAAACGGCATAGCCGCTTTCTGTATAACCGGGGCGGTGCTGTGCGTGCCTTTGGCCGTATCCATCGTGCCGGCTTTCTGGGCCTTGTGTATGTTGCTGCTGTTCTGGTGCATGCTGCTGCTTAGTTCCACCATCTTGGGGCGCAGGCACCGCCTGTTAGACGAGAAGGTACGCTTCTTGATTTCCAGCGCCGCAGTGCGCCCGGCGGCACTGGCCCTGTTGGCCGGGGTTGTGGTCTGCATGGCGCTGCTGTACCGCCTTTTCCCAGAAGATACCTATCAGCGGCCCCAGGCCGTCAACGACCTGCGCACCGGCATTACCAACGGGTTTGGGTTAGACGCAGTGCTCCAGGGGGGGCAGGGCAGTTCTAACGACCGGGTGTCCCTGGAGGGGTTGGGCAGCCGGGAATATACCGGCAAAACGGTACTGCGGGTGAAGTTTGACTGGCAGGAGGGCGCCGCGGCAGGCGCGGACCTTCAGCCGAAGGAATACTTAAAGAGCTTTGCGGGCAGCGAATACACCGGCTCCAGCTGGGAGCGGCTGTCGAAAGAGGGCGCCGCCGCCCTGCGGGACTTCTGTGAGCCCGGCGACGTCCAGGCCTTCCCCTCGGCCTTCAGCCGGCTGGTGCCCGGCACCGACGCCCTTATGGGCCTGCAGCAGGCCTCCTCTTTGGACAGCCCGTACAGTTACGCCCTGTCCGTGGAGAACGTGGCCGCCAACCCCCGGTGCGTCTACATCCCCTATGGGGTTTCCGGCAGCGTGGAGGAATGGGCCGGCAAGGGCATCGAGGCCGTGGACGACGGCTTCTTCCAGTCGAAAAACATATTCTCCGGCACACGGGACTACCTTTTGAACAGCGTGGGCCTGCCTGCGGGCACAAGCTATGCGGGCAGGGTATTCGGCCACTGGATGGGCCGCATCAACAACGACGCTTCCTACCTGGAAGCGTACCTGGCGGACGAGCACAGGCGGGCCGCGTTCACGAATTCTGGCATGGACATATGGACGGTGCTCCGCGCCCTGCTGGACAGTCAGGCGGACTATAAGGCCCCGGCCTGGGCCAAAGAGCCCCTGGGCCGGGAGGGGCGGGAATTGCTGGACACGGCGGAAGCCTATGAGGACTTTGCCCTGGAGCAGTATTTGCAGGTGCCCGAAAGCCTGGCCCCCCTATTGGGTGAATTTCGGGAAAAACACGGGCTTACGTTTCCAGAGGAGCTTGCGCCAGGCAATTACGTCTTCGAATATCCCGATTTCCTGGGCAGGCTGGCCGGCCTGTTCCAGCTGCAGTACAGCTACAGCCTTTCGCCCCCTGCCCTGCCCCAAGGCCGGGATTTCGTCGAGTATTTCCTCAACGATTCCAGGACGGGTTACTGCGTGCATTTTGCCACGGCGGCGGTGCTGCTGTGCCGCTCGGCGGGCATACCCGCCCGGTACGCCGAGGGATACGCCGTGCCCTCTGGCAAAAGCGGCGTGTGGCAGGACGTCCCCGACCGCAATGCCCATGCCTGGCTGGAGGTCTACTACAACGGTACGGGTTGGCTTCCGGTGGAGGTGACGCCCGCTTCTATGGACGCGCCCGCTGCCTATTACGACGCCCGCCCGCCTGCCATAGAGGGCAACACCGCCACCCCTCCGCCGGAGGACGCGCCGTCCCAAGCGGAGGCGGACATTACCCCTACCCCCCGCCCCACTGGGGCCCCCACCGCGGGGCCCACCCCAAGCATAGCCCCTGGCAGCGTCAGCCCAGGCCAGGAAGAAGAGGGCCGCCCCCTGACGCCCCTGCTGCTTGCCTGCGCCGGGCTGGTGGCTTTGCTGCTGGCGGCCGGGCTGGCAAACCGCTTCCTGCATAAATACCTGCGGAAAAAGGCCTTTTCCCAAGAAGACCGCAGCAAGGCCGCCCTTTGCCTGTACGCCCACTTGCTGAAGCTTCACAGGGAAGAAGCTAAAATCTACTATGGCGAGCGCAAGCCGCCTGCCCGCTGGGAGGAACTGGCCCTGAAAGCCCGCTTTGCCAAAGGGATGCTGCCCCTGGATGAACTGCAAGAGCTGGCTTCCGACGCAGCCAGCCTGGAGGCCTCCCTGAAAGCCGAGCTTCCCACGGCTTCCCGCCTGCGCTGTCAGTACCTTCTGGGGCTATTCTAGGCAAAGGCGGCGGGCCGGCCCCAAAGAAACGTTTTTTAGATAGCCCGTAGAGGGATTTTTACCAAACACCCCTCTGCGAGGAGTTTGAGGGCAAAGCCCTCGGCCAAATATAAGGAGGATGCAAGATGGAGAAAGTAAAGCTAGGCATTATCGGCGTGGGGAACATGGGCAGCCAGCATGTGCAGAATATCCTGGCGGGAAAGGCGCCGGAGATTGAGCTTGTGGCCGTAGCCGACCGCCGGGAGGAACGCCGGGGGTGGGCGCGGGCCACTGTGCCAGGGTCTGTGGCGGTATTGGAGGAGGGCGCGGCATTGATTGAAAGCGGCCTGTGCCAGGCTGTGCTTATCGCTGTGCCCCATTACCAGCACCCCGGCCTGGCCCAGATGGCTTTCCGCCACGGGCTGCATGTAATGTGCGAAAAGCCCGCCGGGGTATACACCAAGGCCGTGCGGGAGATGAACCAGGCCGCAGAGGCAAGCGGCCTGGCCTTCGGCATGATGTTCAACCAGCGTACCAACTGCCTGTACCGCAAGATGCGGGAACTGGTACAGGGGGGCGCGCTGGGGCAGCTGAAACGGGTAAACTGGATCATTACCGACTGGTACCGTACCCAGATTTACTATGATTCCGGCGACTGGCGGGCCACCTGGGCCGGGGAGGGCGGCGGCGTGCTGCTGAACCAGTGCCCCCACCAGCTGGACCTGCTGCAGTGGATATGCGGCCTGCCCGCCACCGTGCAGGCTTTCTGCCACGAGGGCAAGTGGCACGACATCGAGGTGGAGGACGACGTGACCGCCTACCTGGAATTTGAAAACGGGGCCACCGGCGTATTCGTCACCACCACCGGGGACGCCCCTGGCACCAACCGTTTCGAGGTCACCGGCACCAAAGGCAAGCTGGTGTGCGAGGACGGCGCCCTGGCTTTCTGGCAGCTGGAGGAAGACGAGCGGGCCTTCTGCCTAAGTTCGAAGGAAGGGTTCCAGAAGCCCCCCTGCCGGAAGGTACAGGTGGAGACCGACGGGGAGAACCCCCAGCACGTGGGCGTGCTGAACGCCTTTGCCGCCAACATTTTGCGGGGCGAGCCCCTGGTGGCAGACGGCAAAGAGGGTATCCGGGGGCTTACCCTTTCCAACGCCATGCACCTGTCCTCTTGGCTGCAAAAGCCCGTCTCCATCCCCTTTGACGAGGACCTGTTCCTGCAAGAGCTGGACAAACGCCGGGCCTGTTCCCGGAAAAAGGAAGGCCAGGCCATCACCTTTTCCACGGAAGGGACCTATTGACGCCCTCTTCCCCACAACAGTTTGCTGCAAATAAAAACAAGGAGGGCCCGGATCCGGGCCCTCCTGTATTTTCATCATATGGGGAAAAACCTTAAAAGCTGTACCGATAGGAAGGGCGCGGGGATTTTCGAGAGGATTTTGCGGGATTCAAGGCGAAAACCGCAAGACACGCTGTCGCCTGCCGAGGATTTTCAACACAGAAAGCCCGCGGAATCCCCCGGAAAGATTTGTGCCTTGTCCGATTGGTACGGCTTCTTAGCTTTGGGGGGTGGCCGCGCCCGCTTTTTCCTTTGCGCGCTTCTTCACAAAAAGGAACGCCACAAACTGCACAATGCCCGTGGCCAGCCAGCTGATGGGATAGGAGAGGAACAGCATCTGCCAGGTGGGGTTCAAGGGGAAGATGGTATACACCCAGGCCACCCGCAGCACACAGGTACCGAAAACCGTGATGAGCATGGGGGCGACAGATGAACCCATCCCCCGCAGGGAGCCTGTGATAACGCCCATAGCCCCGCAGATGAAATGGGGCAGGCCCACCAGCAGCATACGCTGTATGCCGAACTCGATGACCTGGGGGTCTGTGGAATAGACGCCCAGCAGGGGGCCGGCAAACAGGTTCGTAAGGCCGCCCAGCACCAGGCCCACCGCCGACACCAGCAGGATGCAGTTGATAAGCACCTTGTTGATGCGGTCAAATTTCCTGGCGCCATAGTTCTGCCCAGTAAAGCTGAGGGCCGCCTGGGCAAAAGCATCCTCGGCGGTAAATACAAAACCCTCTATGTTCCCCGCCGCCGTGCTGCCCGCCATGGCAATGGAACCGAAGGAATTGATGTTAGACTGGATGACCACGTTGGACAGGGAGAACATGGCCCCCTGTATCCCCGCAGGCACGCCGATCTTGGTCATCAGCAGCAGCTTGCCCTTGTAGATGCGCAGGCGCTTCAGGTCCAGCCGGTACACTGCGTCGCTGCGCACCAGGCAGGCAATCACCAGGACGGCCGAAATGCACTGGGAGACCACCGTGGCCACGGCCACGCCGGCCACGCCCATGCGCAGCACGATGACGCAGAACAGGTTCAACAGCACGTTGATGACGCCGGAGATCATCAAAAAGTACAGGGGGCGCTGGGTATCGCCCACAGCCCGCAGCACCGCCGCGCCGAAATTATAGGTCATCATGGCGGGCATGCCGGCAAACACAATGCGCATGTACAACACAGACTGGCCGATCACATCTTCCGGGGTGCCCATCAGGGTCAGCAGGGGCCGGGAAAGGCTGATGCCGATGACCACTAAAAGCAGGCCGCAGGCCATGGCCGTAAGGATGGCTGTATGTACGGTCTCGCTCAGGTCCTTATGGGCCCCGCCGCCGTAATACCGGGCCACCAGGACGTTCACCCCTACAGAAAGGCCCATGAACAAATTGACGATCAGCATGTTCAGCGCGCCGGTGGAACCCACCGCCGCCAGGGCCTGGGGGCCGGCAAACCGCCCAGCCACCACAATATCCGCCGCGTTGAACAGCAGCTGCAAAATACCCGCCAAGGCCAGCGGGATGGCAAAGCGGGTGATCTTCCCCAGCAAGGGGCCGTTTGTCATGTCGATTTCGTACGAGCTCTTCCGCTTCGGGAGCTTAAAAGGCAGCTTCATAACTGTGGATACCCTCTCTCCTAAATGATAAATTCCGCGTAGATATTACCCATTCTAGCAGAACGCGCCAGGAAGTGCAAACCTTTTTTTGCCCGCGTTTGTGAAAAGTAAAAAAATATCCTCCCGGAAAACGTGGTAAATCCCCGCTGGGTATGCTATACTATAAAAAAACACGCTGCGTAACCCACGCGGCCCAGAAGGAGGCGCGGCCCGCCTTGAAGCTGGTAAAAAAGCATATCAAGTGGTTCTTGGCCCGCGTCGACCAGGACCGGGTAGACTCTTCCGCCGCCCACGGCGCCTATTTCCTCATCATCTCGTTCTTGCCCTTTGTGGCGTTTTTGCTTACGCTGATGCAGCGCATCCACTTCTCTTCCGGCCTTTCCATTATCGAGGCCGCCCTGGAGTTCCTGCCCAGCGCCGTAGCCGATTACGTCCAGGGGCTGCTGCCCTCCGCCTTGGAATCCAACGGCATCCTGACAGTGGCGGTGGCGGCCGCTATCTGGTCTTCTTCCGCGGGTATGGTGGCTATCATCAAGGGCCTCGACAAGATCTATGAGGTGGAAGAGACCCGCAGCATCGTGCGGCTGCGGCTGGTGGCTATCTTGTATGTCATCGTTTTTGCCGTGGTGCTGCTGCTGGTGGCGGTGCTGCTGGTGTTCGGCTCTACCATCTACAATTACCTGCTGACAAAGTCCCCCCGGTTCTTTGCCACATTGCTGATAAATTTTAAATCCCTTTTGGGCTTTGCCTTGCTGTTCGCTTTCTTCACACTGATGTATACCTTCCTGCCCCGCCGCCGGGTACGCCTGCTGCACAACCTGGCAGGGGCGGCTTTCAGCGCGGCGGGCTGGGTGCTGTTCTCTTTCTTCTTCTCCTTGTTCGTAGAGAACTTTTCTAATTTTTCCATTTACGGCGGCCTTGCCACGCTGGTTATCCTCATGTTTTGGCTGTTTTCCTGTATGTTCATCCTGTTCCTGGGGGCGGAAGTAAGCATGTGGCTAGAGTCCAGCGGCATCGGGCAAGACCTGAAAGCCCTGCGCCGGAAACGGAAAAAGAAGCGCGCCCGGCAAAACCGGGAGGACGCAGAGGCCAAAACCACCCAATGTAAGGAGTGACCCCCCTTGCCCACCCTACCAGAGCTTTCCCAGGCGGAGGCCTTGTATTTTGCCCAAGCCCCCCAGCTGTTCGGGCTGTGCTACCTGCACGCAGCCGGCCCCCGGGGGGCCAACGCCCTGCTGCACACCCTTCTGTGCGACCTGTTGTACAGCCCCCGGCGGTGGCGGCTGGCCCAGTCCGGCAGGGCGGGGCTGTTCCGGTGCGCCCACCTTGCCTGCCTGGACCAGAACTTAAAACGCCCCAAACGCAAAAAGGAAAAAGGCGGCCAACGGGAAGCCCAGCAGCTAAAAGCCGCCCTGCCTTTTTCCATGTCCGACGGCCTGCGGGCCTTGCTGCGCCTGCCCGCCAAGTATAAAACCCCCTTGTACCTGCATCTGGGCCTGGGATGGAGCCTGGAGGAAACCGCCGCCGCGGCAGGCGGCGGTGCGAATCAAGCCGGGAAAAGGGTAAAGGCCGGGCTGAAACGGGCGGGCCTTACCCAAGAGCGGGCCCAGGGGCTGCTGTCCCAGCTGGCCCCTGGGGGGGACAGCCCCCAGCGGGTGTGGGACAGTTTCCTGACCGACCGGGAGGAAAAAAGCTTTGCAGGCAGGCAGCGCCTGCGCCGCTTCAAACGTTGGCTGGACAACGCCGTCCCCTACATAGCCCTGGCCGTTGTGGCCCTATGCGCATGCGCCTATTGGGGTGTAGAGTACGGCTGGTTCAGCGGGCAGCCCTACGCCCCCTCCTTTGCCACAAGGGGCACCCCCTCTACCGTGGAAGAGGCATATGGAAAAGGCAAGTTCACGGTTTTCGCGCCAGAGGGGGCCGGCTTTGTCCGGTATGATATTGCGGACGCCCCCTTGTCCCTAACAGCCCTGGTAGGACAGATGGTGGCCCTGGGGGGCGCGCCGGAAGGCACCTTTTTGCTGTCGGCAAGCTATATAGACGGCGGCGGGGAAACCCACGCCAGCCTTTCTTTAGAAGAAGCCGCCATTTCTGTGACGTTGGAGCTCTCCCAGGAAGCGGCGGACTGGTTTGCCGCCGCTTCCCCGCAGGAGCGGCAGCCGATGCTGCGGGGCATGGCCCACACCATCGGCGGGGCCTACGGCGGCCTGGATGAACTGCACATCCGCAGCGGGGGTACGGAATTGGCCGCAAGCGGCAAGACGGCCCAGGCGTTTTTAGGGGAGGAGCCGGCTGTCGCCCGCAGGGCGGACGCGCCTTACCGGGAATAAAACACTACCAGCCGTCACGCCAGAAAGGGCCCGGAGGGCGCGGCCCTGGCGGGGGCTGGGGTGAAGCGGTACAGTCCTTGCCCGCACGTCCCGCAAAGTGGCAAAACAAAAAACGAAGAGGGGATCGGTATGAAAAAAATCGTTGTGATAGACGGCCAGGGCGGGCGCATGGGCGCGGCGCTGGTCTCCCAGCTGCGTGGGATGGAGCTTCCCGCACAGATCATCGCCGTGGGGGCCAACTCCGCCGCCACGGCAGCCATGCTGAAGGCCGGGGCCCACGCGGGTGCAACCGGGGAAAACCCGGTGGCTGTGTGCTGCGCCGAGGCCGACGTTATCCTGGGCCCCATGGGCGTCATCACCGCCAACGCCCTTTTGGGGGAGATCACACCGAAAATGGCGGCGGCTGTCTCGGAAAGCCCGGCCCAAAAAGTACTCATCCCGGTAAACCGGTGCTCTGTCACCGTGGTGGGCGTGCAAGAGCTGCCCCTGGGGGACTATGTGCGGTTGGCCGCCCAGAAGGTGCGGGAGCTGCTGGCAGGCTGAAAAGGAGGCTTTATGGCGGAATTTTGGGATATATATGATGAAAACGGTCACAAAACAGGCCGCACTATAGAACGGGGCCAGCCCTTAGGGCCGGGGGACTTCCACCTGGGGGCGATCATTTTGGTGATGAACCGCCAAGGGGAGCTGCTTTGTACCAAACGCAGCCCTGAAAAGCGCCTGTGGCCTGGCATGTGGGAAAACACCGGCGGGGGCGTGCTGGCTGGGGAGACAAGCCTTTCCGCCGCCGTACGGGAGCTGCGGGAGGAAACGGGCATTTCCGCAAAACCAGAGGAACTGTCCTATCTATACCGGGTCAAGACCATCGAGCCGGACGGCTGCGGGCTTTTTAACGACGTATACGCCCTGCGCCGGGAGATGGAAGCAAAGGACGTGCGCCTGCAGCCGGGGGAGACCGTGGAGGCCCGGTGGATCCCCTATGGGGAATGGGAAGCCCTGGGCCGGGCTGGGACGATCCTGACCCCGGCCGGGCCACACAACGAGGAGTTTTTCCAGCTTATGCGGGGGCTTGCCCACACCCGGCGCTGGCCCCAAGAGGACGGTTCCCCAGCCCTGCGGCAGCAGATATTGGATCTGCAGGCCATAGCCTGGCCGGAATATGCCGGAAGCCCCTGGCCGGAAAAGGAGCACGCCGCCTCTTTTTGCTGGATGGAGGGGGAGTCCCTGCTGGCACACGCAGCGGTGGTGGGCTGTAGCTTTACCCATAAGGGACGGCCCTACCAGGCCCGCGGCATCGCCGAGGTGGTCACCCGCCCCGGCCACCGGGGCAAAGGGATGGCCTTAGCATTGCTGCGCCAGGCACGGGCCTCCATCCAGGCCAGCGGGGCGGACCTATGTATATTTACCTGCCAGCCCAGTTTGGCGGGGCTTTATAAAAAGGCGGGCTTTACCCCTTGCCCTGGCCTGGAACTGGTAGGCGGCACGGCGGAAAAGCCCTTCCCCAGCGGCCCCCTGGGCCTTATCACCCTGCTGGAATTGCTTTCCCCCCAGGCCAAGGCCCATGCCGGGGACTTCCAGAACGGCCCCGTCTTGCTGCCATTGGGGGAAGGGAAGCTATGGTGAGGGGCGTGAAACAGAAAGGAGGCCATATGGCCATTACAGTAGGGATGATCAGCTTGGGCTGCGCCAAAAACCAGGTGGACGGCGAAATGCTGTTGGCCGCCCTGGAAGAGGGCGGATTCCAGGTGGTGGGCGACCCGGCGTTGGCGGATATCGCCATTGTAAACACTTGCGGGTTCATTGAAAGCGCCAAAAAGGAATCTATCGAAGAGATCTTAGAACTGGCCCGGCTGAAGGCTGAAGGGGCCGTTAAAAAGCTGGTGGTCACCGGCTGCCTGGCAGAACGCTACCGGGAGGAGATACACAAGGAACTGCCCGAGGTAGACTGCGTGTTGGGCATTGGGGCCAACGGGGACGTGTGCGCCCGCCTGCGGGAAATGCTGGCAAAGGGCTTTGTGGAAAGCTTCCCGGACAAAAGCAAGATGCCCCTGTGCGGGGCCCGCAGGCTTTCCACCCCCAGCTTCTCCGCTTATCTGAAAATAGCCGAGGGGTGCGACAACCGCTGCTCTTACTGCGCCATCCCCTTGATCCGGGGCGGCTACCGCAGCCGGCCTATGGAGAGCATTGAGGAAGAGGCCCGGGCCCTGGCGGCGGCCGGCGCCAAGGAGCTGGTGCTCATCGCCCAGGACACCAGCCGGTATGGGATCGACCTGTACGGGGCATACTCCCTGGCAGGGCTGCTTGCGCGCCTGTGCAAAATTGACGGGGTACGGTGGCTGCGGGTGCTGTATTGCTATCCCGATTCCATTACCGATGAGCTTTTAGATGTGATGGCCCGGGAAGAAAAGGTGGTGCCCTATCTGGACATCCCCTTACAGCACGCCTCTGGGCGCATTTTACAGGCCATGAACCGCAGGGGGGACCGGCAAAGCCTGGCCGCCCTGATGGGGAAGGTACGGGAGCGCGTGCCGGGCGTGGTGCTGCGTACCACCCTGATAGCCGGCTTCCCGGGGGAGACCGAGGAAGACTTCACAGAACTGGCAGAATTTGTGCGGGATGTGCGCTTCGACCGCATGGGCTGCTTTGCCTATTCCCAAGAGGAAGGCACCCCCGCCGCCCTGCTTCCCGGCCAGGTAGACGGGGAAGAAAAGGAACGCCGGGCCCGGCTGTTAAACGAAGCCCAGCTGGCCATTATGGAGGAAAAAGGCCTGTCTTTTATAGGCCAAACCCTGGAGGTGCTGGTAGAAGGGTTCGACCGCTACGCGGAATGCTGGTTCGGCCGCTCATATATGGACGCGCCCGACGTGGACGGGAAGGTGTTCTTCTCTGCCAAGGGCAGGCGGCCCGCGCCGGGCTCGTTCATCCCGGTACAGATAGAAGACTGTATAGACGGCGACCTGTACGGCAGCTGGGCTGCGCCGGAACTGGATGCAGGAGGTGTCCCTAGATGAAGCTGAACCTACCCAATAAGCTGACTTTGGCACGGGTGCTGCTGGTGCCTGTATTCATGGTTTTTGCGGACCTTGCCGATATCGGCCAGCCGGGCTTCAAGCCTGTATATAGCCTTATCGCGGGCGTTGTGTTCGCCCTTGCCAGCCTTACAGACTTTTTAGACGGCTATCTGGCCCGCAAAAACAACCTGGTCACCAATTTTGGCAAGTTTGCCGACCCTTTGGCCGACAAGATGCTGACCACCGCCGCCCTCATCTACATGGCTGTAGACGGCGTATGCAGCCCTGTAGTGCTGGCTGTGGTGCTGTTCCGAGAGTTTGCCGTGGCCGGGGTGCGCATGCTGGCCGCCGCCAAAAACAAGGTCATTGCCGCCAACATGTGGGGCAAGGTGAAGACCGTGGCGCAGATGCTTACCATCCTGTTCTACTATTTTGCCTGCTGCCTGGACGCCACGCCAAACGCTATGGCCGTCCCTTTTATCACCCAGGCGCTGTGCTGGGTTGTGGCGGCCCTTACCCTGCTTTCCGGCGTAATCTACATAAAGGATAACGTTGGGGTGCTGGTAGATTAGGGTATGCATGCAAAACCGCCGGTGCCGGCGCATCCCCTGTTTTCACACATACCCAGGGCCTTTTCCTTTGCCCGCTTGAAACCATCCTGTTTTCGTGGTAAAATATTCTCTATTGGATGAATGCGTTTCCTATTTTTTAGAAAGGCAGGTGCCGGAATGGTTCCTTTCTCTGCTCTTATATCCCCACGCACCCGCGCGCGGCGGGCTTGGTACGCTTTTTTGTTAGCGGCGCTGCTTCTGCTGGCTCTCCCCCTTCCAGCCCTGGCCTTGGATGAGGACGCCCCCTATACCACAGACGACATGGAGCCAAACCCTGACGGGGACGTGCCCCCTGACCCCATCGTGACAGAGCCGCCTGTGGTCGATCCCCCTTCCGAGCCCCCGGTGACAGATCCCCCAGAGGAAGACCCCAGCTCCCTCCCCCCCGCCGAAGAAGACCCCTCCTCTTTACCTCCCGAATCTTCCGAGCCCTCCGAACCTGACGAGCCCTCCAGCCAGGTACCGGAACCCACCGACAGCGGGGATTCCGGCCCGCAAGGGACAGGGGGGGACACGGGGATTGCGGGGCCCGTGCACACGCCCCGGCCTACCCCCCGCAGCAGCAGCTCTACCCTGTCGAAGCCGAAGGTGTCCCGGCCCAAGCTGACCCTGAACACTTCCCGTGCTTCCAGCCAGGCCCCAGCGGACGGTTCCCCCAACTATATCACCTTTGCCCGGCTGAACCAACGGGCCAATTCCATGTCCATTACCCTGTTCTATGGCGGCGCGGGGTGCGTCTTCCTGGGGGCATTGGGCCTGCTGATGTTGCTGGTACTCTTCCTGCGCAACCGCCGGGCGGACGAGCGCGACGGTATTTTTGAGGAGATCGCCCAGGCCGAGCAGCGCCGCCCCGAGGCATACCCGCCCCACCAGCCCGCCGCGGCCCCACCCCGTCAGGCCCAGGCTCCCTTGCCGCCGCAAGAAGGGTATGTGCCTGCCCAAAAGCGCCCGGCGCCCCCTCCACAGGAAAGCCTGTATACGGAAGAATTTGCCCTGGCACAAGAGCCCTCCCGGTACCAGGCCCCGCCCGCCCACGCCAGCCTGTATACCGAGGAATTTGACCTGCCCCAAGAATCCTACCAGCCCGCCGCGGCGCCTTCCGCTCCGGAGAGCCTATACACCGAGGAGTTCGAGCTCCCGCCAGACCCCGCCCCTTACCAGCAGCCCCCCGCCGCCCCGCCGCAGGAGGCCCTGTACACAGAAAGCCCCAGCTTACCCCTTGCACAGGGCCCGGATGAGGCAGCGGGCCATAGGGCCGCCCCCCCGCCCCCAGCGCCGCCCGCAGACCCATTCGATACGGAAGAAATCCTGCGGGAATTTTTGCGGCGGGATTGACGCGCATGCCCTGCCAGGGAAGGCCTTGGTTTTTACAAGGCGCATCCTTCCGCCGCCCTGGCGCTTTACAAAAAAGGTCAAAATTTTTGAAGCATTGGCACAAACGCGGACAGCGCCCCACAAGCGGCGTATCGAATGGCCGCGGCGGGCCAAACGAAAACCCCGGCCACCTCCTTTGGGAAAGCCGGGGTTTTCGTTTACATGTATGTGTATGGTATAGTTAACGCAGTTCAAAAGAGGTGATACCTCTGTTGAACCTGGCGGCACGGGTGCGCCCGCGCCGCCCTGCTTGAAAATCAGTAAATACCGATTTTCAAGTGCGTTTACTATAAACGCACTTGTTCATAAGCAGGCAAGAGGGCGGAATCAGCAAAACTGATTCCGCCCTCCATTTATTCTGGCATTGGTACGCCGCAGAGGAGTCATTCCACGGAAATGATAAAGTAATAGACAGGCTGGCCGCCCTCTACCAACGTAATTTCCACATCCGAACTGACCTTCGCCCCCAGCAGCCTTTTGGCCTCCTCAGCCTGCTGGGCCGTTACCCCCTCGCCGTAAATCAGGGTGATGAAAGAAGTAGAGGCGTGCTTCCTGGCTAAAGAACGGGCCACGCGCACACAGGCGGCAACAGGGTCTTTCTCGATATAATCCAGTTTGCCGTTCTTCAGGCCCAGGATATCCCCGTGATGGATGGTGTGCCCACCGAACTCGGAATCCCGGGCGGCAAAGGTGACCAGGCCCGTGTCTACGTTCCCGGCGGCCTCCAGCATGGCTTGGCGGTTCTCCTCTGCGCCCGCGTCTGGATCCAGGGCCAGCATAGCCGAAACGCCCTGGGGGATAGTCCGGGTGGGCAGCACGATGACCTCCCGGTCTGTGGCCAGGGGCGCCGCCTGCTCGGCCGCCATCAAAATGTTCTTGTTGTTGGGCAGCACGAACACTTGCTTGGCCGGGGTGGCCAGGATGGCCTCCAATAGGTCCTCCGTGCTGGGGTTCATGGTCTGCCCGCCGCTGACTACCACCGAGCAACCTAACTCCATAAATAAGCCCTTCAGGCCCTCCCCAGCCGCTACGGACACAAACCCCATTTCCTCTGTGGGCTCTTGCCGGGCCAAAGACGGCTTCTCCTGGGGGGCTTCCGGCAACGAGGCAGCCTTGCGGCTTTCGTTTTCTTCGGCAGCCAGCCGGTGCTGCTCTTTCATGTTTTCAATCTTCACCGTCAACAGCTGGCCATACTGCAGCGCGGCCTGCAAGGCGTTGCCTGGGTTCTCGGTGTGCACATGGGTCTTGATGATCTCCTCGTCGTCTACCACCACCACACAGTCGCCGATGGTCTCCAGGAACAGGCGCAGCTCTAAGGGGTCCTTTTGGATTTCCGGGTCGCGGCCCACCACAAACTCTGTGCAATAGGTAAAGGTAATCTCGCTGTCAAATTCCGCCGCCACATTGCGGAAGAACTCGGCGGTCTCCTGGGCCTTTTCCTCCTCGGTCAACCCCGATTCGATGATGATGCCCCCCCGGAACACGCTGAGCATCCCCTCGAAGATCAGGCACAAGCCCTGCCCGCCGGCATCCACCACGCCGGCCCTTTTCAGCACCGGCAGCAGCTCGGGGGTCTCCTCTAAGGCTTCCGCCGCCCCCAGGCATACCGCGTCCCACACCGGCACCGGGCCTTCAGCGCCGTGCTCCATGGCCTCCCGGCCCCGCTCGGCCGCCACCCGGGCCACCGTAAGCATCGTGCCCTCGGTGGGCTTCATAACAGCTTTATACGCTTCCTCCACGCCCAACTCTAAAGCGCGCACCAAATCCTCGCACCCGGCCTCTTCCAGGCCCTCCAGGCCCTTGGAAATGCCCCGGAACAGCAAGGAAAGGATAACGCCGGAATTGCCCCGGGCGTTGCGCAGCATGGTAGAGGCCGCCTTCTTCGCGGCCTCCCCCACCGGGATATCCTCGGGAAGGGATTTCATGGCCTCGGCCGCGGCGTTGATGGTCATAGACATATTCGTTCCCGTGTCGCCGTCTGGAACAGGGAAGATGTTCAGCTCGTTTACTTGCTTTTTATACTTTGCCATGTTGTTAGAGCCGGAAATCACAGCGTTTTTCAACTGGGAACCTTGTATCATACAGAAAACACATCCTTACTCGCTTATAATCGGCACATCCAGCAGCCTGCTGTCAATGCCCATGGCCATACTTTTCTTTATTGTACCACAGGCGGCGGGAAAATACAATGCGCCCGCCAATTTTTCCTGTCCCCGCTTTTTACAAAGCCCCTTGCCAGAAGCCTGACAGCAGCTTGGCCAGGCGCTCCGGCTGGTCCGTGTTCACTTCATGCCCCGCCTGGGGGACAACGGCAAAACGGCCGTCTGGCAGCAGGGCCGCCAGGGTTTCGGCAGCCCGCCGGTTGGCCCGGTCCTTCTCCCCCACCAGCACCAGGGCCGGGCAGGACGCTCCCTTTAGGGACCCGGTGAAATCCAGCCTTTGCATAGACCGGCATAGGGAAAGGAAACCCGCCTTGACAAAGCCCGTCTGGTGGAAAGCGCCCTGGGGCATCAGCCGGAAGAGGCCGTTTTGAACCCGGAGCAACCCCAGCGGCATTTTATACGGCGTGCCAATAAGCGTCAGGGCGCGCACACGCGTGGGATGCTCTATGGCAAAATGCAGGGCCAACACGCCCCCCAAGGACAAGCCACACAGCGCCAGCGGCTCTGGGAATTTGGCGCAGTACCCCTGGAAAGCCTCGTACAGGCGGGGATATGTGTGGTCCGTACCGGCCGGCAGCAGCCCCGCCAAACCCGGGCTCCTACAGGCCTGCGGCGGGATGGGCAGACAGTCCAGCACCTTTTCCCAGCTGGCCAGCCCCTGCCCCAGGCCATGGAGGAAAACATATTGCATATACGCCGCCCCCTATCGAATGGAAAGCCGCTCGACATCCACACACAGGCCCGTCTTCTCGTCGGCCGAGAAGAGCACGCAGTCCATCCGGCAAGGCCCCTTTGCCAAGTCGAAACGGGTAGGCATCTTGGTGACAAACCGCCGGATACTCACCTCTGGCTTCACCCCCAGCACCGAATGGATGACCCCGGTCATGCCCGCGTCGGTAATGTACCCGGTGCCCCGGGGCAGCACCCCCTGGTCGGCGGTCTGTACATGGGTGTGGGTGCCGAACAGGGCCGTCACCCTGCCGTCAGAGAAAAAACCCAGGGCCCGCTTTTCCCCGGTGGCCTCGGCGTGGAAATCGACGATACAAATTTTGGGCAGGCCCGGCGTGCATAGTAGGCTTTCCAGCGTCTCGAAGGGGGAGCGGTAGCTTTCCAGGTACAGGGTGCCGATCAGGTTCGCCACTGCCACCCGCACCCGGCCCAGGTCGGCCACGCACAGGCCGCGGCCTGGGGCCGCGTTAGGGAAATTGGCCGGGCGCAGCAGCATGCCGCAGCTGTCGTACAGGTCGTAGGATTCCCGCCGGCGGAAGCTGTGGTTGCCAGTGGTAATCACATCCACGCCGCTGTCGAACAGGTATTGGGCCGAAGCGGGGGTCACGCCATTGCCGTCGGCAGAGTTTTCCCCATTGCATATAACCAGGTCTATGCCCTTCTGCTTTTTCAGGGCGGGCAGCTTTTCCCGCAGGAAATGGCAGCCGATACTGCCCACCACGTCGCCGATACACAGGATTTGGACCATATGTCCTCCTTTCTAAAAATGCAAGAAAGGTGCGCTTTCGGGGCGCACCTTTTGTAGTTTGTTTATCTGGCGGCCGGCCCCTCGCCCGCATAGGGCCAATGGGGCAGCAGCTCCCGCACCGGTACGGCGGTATCCGGGGCTACGAACACCTGGGCGTCCAGGTTTCCTAGCTGCGCCAGCAGCTCCCGGCAGCGGCCGCAGGGGGGCATCACCTTTTTGTCCCAGCCCACGGCCACGATGGCCGCCACCCGGTCCTCCCCGGCGGTAAGCATGGCCGCCACGGCGGCGTGCTCGGCGCAGAAGCCCAGGCTGCAGGCCGTGTCAAGGCACACGCCCCGGTAGATATTGCCCTTGTCCGTCACCAGGGCCGCAGCCACGCCCCCGGCCTCCACGTTTTCCGAAACCCGGCGGGGGTTGAGCGCCTCTAAAGCGGCCCCGTACAGCGTCTGGTAGTCCATACAGTCCCTCCTCTCGGGGGTAGGGGGCGCGTCACTTGGCGTAATCCACCGCCCGGCTTTCCCGTATCATGTTTACCTTGATCTGCCCCGGGTAATCCAGCTCGGCCTCGATCTTCTGGCAGATCTCCCGGGCCAGCAGCGTCATCTGCTCGTCGCTGACGACCTCTGGCCGTATCATGATGCGCACTTCCCGGCCCGCCTGTATGGCGTAGCAGCTGTCCACACCCTCAAAGGAGGAGGCCAGCTCTTCCAGCTTTTCCAGCCGTTTGATGTAATTTTCCAGGTTTTCCCGGCGGGCCCCCGGCCTTGCGGCCGAGATGGCGTCTGCCGCCTGGACAATGCAGGCGATGATGGTTTTGGCCTCTACATCCCCGTGGTGGGCGGCGATGGCATGCACCACGGCCTCGCTTTCCCGGTATTTCCGGGCCGCTTCCACGCCAATCTGCACATGGGAGCCCTCCACCTCGTGGTCCAGCGCCTTGCCGATGTCATGCAACAGCCCGGCCCGCTTGGCCACCGTGGGGTTCAGCCCCAGCTCGCTGGCGATCATCCCGGAAAGGAACGCCACCTCTAACGAGTGGTTTAACACGTTCTGCCCATAGCTGGTGCGGTAGCGCAGGCGGCCCAAAAGCTTTACCAGCTCGTGGTGGACGCCGTTCACGCCTACCTCCAGCACGGCCCGCTCGCCCTCGGACTTGATGGTGTTTTCCACCTCCCGCCGGGCTTTCTCCACCGTTTCCTCGATGCGGGTGGGGTGGATGCGCCCGTCGGAGATCAGCTTTTCCAGGGCGATCCGCGCTACCTCCCGGCGGACGGGCTCGAAGCTTGACAAGGTGATGGCCTCGGGTGTGTCGTCGATGATCAGGTCCACCCCGGTCAAGGTCTCGATAGCCCGGATATTCCGGCCCTCCCGGCCAATGATGCGGCCCTTCATCTCGTCGTTTGGCAGGGGCACCACGCTGATGGCAGCCTCGGACACCTGGTCTGCGGCGCACCGCTGGATGGCAAGGGCCAGGATCTCCCGGGCGGCCTTGTCCCCCTCTTCCTTCATCTGCTGTTCATATTCCCGGATCTTTACGGCTTTTTCATGTACCAGCTCGTGCTCTAGGTTCTTCAGTAGGTATTCCTTCGCCTGCTCTTGGGAAAAGGAAGAAATCTTTTCCAGCATATCGAACTGGCTTTTCTTCACGCTCTCCGCTTCCCGCAGGCGCTCCTCGGCCTTCTTGTTCTTCTGGTCAGCCTGGTCTTCCTTGCGCTCCACGCTTTCCAGCTTGCGTTCCAGGCTTTCCTCCTTCTGCAAAACGCGCCGTTCCTGGTGCTGGATCTCCTTGCGGCGGTCCGCCAGCTCTTTTTCCGATTCGTTCCGCAGCCGGTGTACCTCGTCCTTGCCCTCCAGAACGATCTCCTTTTTCCTGGCCTCGGCAGCCTTGATAGCGTCCCCTACGATACGTTTGGCTTCCTGTTCCGCAGAGCCGATGGCGGCTTCCGCCTGGTTCTTCCGATAGTTTACCCCCAGGAAAAACGCAGCCCCGCCTGCCACCGCCGCCGCCAAGAACGCTATCACGATGCACAGCCATACAGCGATCTGGCCCAATCGGGCACCTCCTTTTCAATGTCCTTTTATGGTTTTTTTACACGGAATTTGAAGATTGCCGGAAAACAAAAGCGCCGCTTCCCGGCGAACGCACGGAAAACGGCACATTATATAGTATTCCAAAACTCCATCCCGGCTTTTTGTATAGCTTTGCCAGCCGGTTCCCCAGCCAAAAAAGCATTCCCGCAGATTTCCTGCCAAAAAGGGTATACGCATGCCCTCTTCCGGGCAATGTATGAAAGAAAGCTCCGCAAAGGGGGCCGTATCCATGAAATGGTGTATGAGAAATATATAAAGCACCAAGTGCATTCTGTATAGTATTGTATCGCGCAGACGGGCCGGTTGTCAAGGAATTTGTGGGGTTTCTTTTCCCAAAAAGAAAAATTTGTGAAATTTTTTTGTTGCCGCCAGCCATTCCCGCCTTGACAAACCCTTCCCCTGGTGCTATGATATCGCTAAATCAAGAAAAATGCAGTGAAAAGGACGGCTAAGCCCTTTTGCGCCCGATACCAGAGAGCCCGCGCCACAGGCTGGAAGCGCGGGCGGCGGCCAGGCCCGGCCTACCACCTTCGAGCAGCTGCCGACCCCGGTAGGGTTCCCCCGCCGGCTAAGGACAGACGGGAGGCCCCGTTACCGGCCCAACGAGGGAGCGCCGCAGGGCTTTCTGCGCGCTTTGAATCCGGGTGGAACCGCGGGCGTTTATAGCCCGCCCCAGAGTTTTTGGCTGGGGCGGGCTTTTTGTTCGCCCATTTTAAGCAGCCAGCGCGGAAAGGAGAAGGAATACTATGGTTAAAATCGATTTGAAAGGGCAGGTAAAGGAATTTGAGGCCGGCGTGACCGCGGCGGAGGTGGCTAAGTCCATCGGCATGGGGCTGTATAAGGCCGCCTGCTGCGCCCGCATAGACGGGGAGGCGTGCGACCTGCGCACGCCCATCCAGCGGGACTGCCAGCTGGAGATCCTCACTTTTGACAACGAAGAGGGCAAAAAGGCCTACTGGCACACCTGTTCCCACATTATGGCCCAGGCGGTGTGTAGGCTGTACCCAGGCACAAAGTTTGCCATTGGCCCGGCCATTGACAACGGCTTCTACTATGACTTCGATTTGGAAAACCCTCTTTCTGCAGAAGAGCTGCCGAAAATCGAAGAGGAGATCAAGCGGATCATCAAGGAAGACCTGCCCTTAGAACGGTTCCTGCTGCCCCCCGATGAGGCCAAAGGGAAAATGGCCGGGCAGGCATACAAGCAAGAGCTGATCGACGAGCACGCGGGCAATGGGGAAGACATCAGCTTCTACAGCCAAGGGGACTTTACCGACCTGTGCGCCGGGCCCCACCTTATGAGCACCGGCATGGTAAAAGCCGTGAAGCTGACGGCTATCACGGGGGCGTACTGGCGGGGGGACGCCGCCAATAAAATGCTGACCCGGGTGTACGGCGTCGCATTCCCCAAGCAGTCCCTGTTGGACGAGCACCTGCAAAGGCTGGAAGAGGCCAAAAAGCGCGACCATCGCCGGCTGGGCAAAGAGCTGGGCCTGTTCATGCTGGCAGAGGAAGGACCGGGGTTCCCCTTCTTCCTGCCCAAGGGCATGGTGCTGAAAAACACCCTGCTGGACTATTGGCGGGAAATCCACAAAAAATATGGCTATGTGGAAATCTCCACCCCCATCATGCTGAACCGCCAGCTGTGGGAACGCAGCGGCCACTGGGACCATTATAAGGACAACATGTATACCACCGAGATTGACGAGACCACCTTTGCCGTCAAGCCCATGAACTGCCCCGGCGGCATGCTGGTATATGCCAGCGAGCCCCACTCTTATAAAGAGCTGCCCCTGCGCGTGGGGGAGATCGGCCTGGTACACCGGCACGAGCTTTCCGGCACCTTGCACGGGCTGTTCCGGGTGCGGTGCTTCCACCAGGACGACGCCCACGTGTTTATGACCCGCGAGCAGATGCAGGACGTGATACAGGAGACGGTACGGCTTTTTGACGAGGTGTACTCTACCTTTGGCCTTACCTACACCATCGAGCTTTCCACCATGCCCGAGGACCACATTGGCACCGTGGAGGAGTGGGAGCGCAACCAGGATATCCTGAAAAACGCCATTACAGCCATGGGCAAAGACTTTGTCATAAACGAAGGGGACGGCGCGTTCTACGGGCCGAAGCTGGACTTCCACCTGGCGGATTCCCTGGGCCGCACCTGGCAGTGCGGTACCATCCAGCTGGACAGCCAGCTTCCCGAGCGGTTCCAGCTGGAATATGTGGGGGAAGATGGGCACAAGCACCGGCCCGTGATGATCCACCGGGTGGTGCTGGGCTCTATCGAGCGGTTCATCGGCGTGATCACCGAGCATTTGGCGGGCAAGTTCCCCCTGTGGCTATCGCCGGTGCAGGCGGTGGTTTTGCCCATCGCAGAGCGGCACCACGGCTATGCCAAGGCCCTGCAGAAACAGCTGGAGGAAGCGGGCCTGCGGGTAGAGTGCGACCTGCGCAGCGAAAAGACCGGATATAAGATCCGGGAGGCCCAGCTGCAGCGGACGCCCTATATGCTGGTTGTTGGCGACAAGGAACAGGAGGCCCAGGAGGTATCGGTGCGCCACCGGAAGGACGGCGACCTGGGGGCCATCCCAGTAGAGGCCTTCATCCAGAAAGCCAAAGAAGAGATTGCCAGCAAAGAGATTAAATAAACAGATAGGCAGGGGCCTTACGCAAGGCCTTGAAAGGAGGCCGTATGGGGAAGACGTTCCTGTGCGCTATGGCGGTGTATGACCAGGAGACCCAGACGCAAATAGAGAAAATCCGGGCCCGGCTGGTAGAGGCCGGCTTTGTGGGGGAACAGACGGAGGGCCTGCCCCACCATATCACCCTGGGCATCTTCCAGCCAGAGGAACGGGGCTGGGCGCTGGAGGCGTTAGAGGAGGCCCAGCGGCAGACCCGGGCGTTCCCTGTCACCTTCAACCACCTGGGCATATTCGGCGGCGGCAAGGTGCTGTTCCTGGCGCCGGATACCAGCCGGGATCTGCTGGGCCTGCAAGAGCACTTCGGCACTTCCCGGGATTGGACGGCCCACACCACGCTGTTCATCGGCCAGCCGCCCCAGGTGTGCGCCGCCCTCCCCTTGGCGCTGGCTGGCTTCCAGTCTTTTACAGGGAGGGTAGACCGGGTGCTGCTATACCAGTTCTGCCCGCGGGAGCTGCTGCGGGAAAGCGGGCTTCCAGGCCGGTAGCGGATAAATCCCCCGGCAAGTGTGAGCCTGCCGAAGGGTTTATCGAAAAACATTAAAAATTTATTGACAAACGATAAATACAGGCGTATACTAAAGGCATCATCCAACAGGAGGTGCCTTTTATGCATTTTTTTGACAAGCACGCGAAGACCTTGACAAAATTTGTCACCGCCCTTACGAAGATCTTTTCCATTGCCTACGGCGTTGGCACGGTATGCCTGGCGGTGGCGCTGGTGCTGGTACTTATAGACCCGCTGCCAGACCCGCTTGCGTGGGGGGGCGAACCCTTTGAGGAGGTCTCGTGCCGGGGGTTCTCCTTGGCCATCAACGACGGCCAAGGGCAGCCGCTGCCCGGTGCGCTGCCCCTTTTTTTGGCCGAGGCGGCCCTGTCCCTGGGGCTGATGTCTATGGTGTTCCGCAACGTGAACCTGATCCTGCGCACCACGCGGGGCCTGACCAAATTTTCCAAAGGGGCCACGCCCTTCCAGAAGGACAACGTACGGATGCTGCGGGAGATCGGGCTGTTCTTTGTGGGCATCACGGTGGTACAGGCGGCGTTTTGCGGCATAGCCATGCTGGGGCTGGGGCCTGAGAATGCCGAGGTCAGTGCTGGCGCCACAGACCTTGTCACCGGCATCTTGATGCTGTGCCTGTCCCAGTGCTTTGCCCAAGGGGAGAAAATGCAGCAGGATGTAGACGGCTTAGTATAAGGGGGAACACATGGCTGGCAAGATCATATTACATCTGGATGAGGCCATGGCCAGGGAGAAGGTCTCGCTGAACCAGCTGGCAGAACAAGTGGGTATCACCAACGTGAACCTGTCTAAAATGAAAAACAACCGGGTAACGGCGGTGCGCTTCTCCACCCTGGCGGCGCTGTGCGCGGCCCTCCGCTGCCAGCCCGGCGATCTGCTCTCCTTCGAGCCGGAGGAGGGTGGCTGCGCGGGGCGCAGCTGACTTACAAAAAATGCCTGCCCCAGCCGGGGCAGGCATTTGTGATGATACGCGGCCTTACTTTACCGCAATGGCCTCAATCTCGCACAGGACGCCCTTTGGCAGGGCCTTCACCGCCACACAGCTGCGGGCTGGCTTAGAGGTAAAATACTCGGCGTATACCTGGTTGAAAGCTGCAAAATCGCCCATATCCGCCAAGAAGCAAGTGGTCTTGAACACTTTTCCCAGGGAAGATCCCGCGGCCTCCAGCACCGCGCCGACGTTTTCGCAGCTTTGCCTGGCCTGGGCCTCGATGCCTACGGGGGCCTCCCCGGTGGCAGGGTCTACGGGGATCTGCCCAGAGGTGTACACGATGCCGTTC
This sequence comes from Oscillospiraceae bacterium, assembly GCA_910574995.1. Lineage (GTDB taxonomy): Bacteria > Bacillota > Clostridia > Oscillospirales > Acutalibacteraceae > Acutalibacter. Next base: position 209,221 of record CAJTCS010000003.1, on the reverse strand, counting down.
ACTTCAAAGCCCTGGGAATAAGGGCCGATGGCCGCGGGGGCCTTGCTGGTCTCCAATACGTTCATAGGAAACATCCTCTCCGCTTGTATTTTTTATACAAATATGGGGCTATGCCTTTATCCTGATTAGACGGCTTGCCCGGTTCACTCCCCTTCCGCCTGCTTGATGGCGTCCGCCGCCGAGACCATGCCCATAGACACGGCCAACAGGCCGTTGCCATAGCGGTTGAACATGGCGACGGGCATATCGATCAAGTCTTCCAGCGCGTCATTGTTGGGCAGGGACTCCATGACGCGGCAGGCCACCTTATACCGGATCTCGCCGTCGCTGTGGTCCAGCTCGAAGTTGCCAATCTGCAGGCCGTAGTTGGCCCGGGTCAAATACTCGGCAATGGCGGCCATGCAGTCGCTGTCAGCGGATATGCTAGCATAACCATAGCTGATGATGCATTTGCACAGGTTCGGGTCCCTGACCTGCTCCTCTATGTGGATGTATATCCGGCAAGAGCTCAGCTTGGTCTTCCGCAGGTTAAAGGTGATCTGGAAGCGGTTTTTCTCCTGGTCATAGGAAAATTTGTATTCGTTTCCTTTCAGCATTTTATCCACAGCAGAAGTAGCCTGCGCTATCGTAACGCCCATTTTTATACGCCCCTTTTCTTATGTTTTTATATATATTACCACACTTTTGGCCAGGCTGCAAGGCCTTTTTGCTAAAGGGACACGGCGGCACGGCGGCGCTCCAGCTCCAGCAGGAAACGTTTGGTATCCAAACCGCCGCCATACCCGGTCAAGGACCCGTTTTTCCCCACCACCCGATGGCAGGGCACGATGATGGAGATAGGATTCCGGTGGTTTGCCATGCCCACCGCCCGGAATCCTTTGGGGCGCCCGACCAGCTCCGCGATATCCCGGTAGCTGCGGGTCTCCCCATATGGGATGGTAAGCAGAGCGTCCCACACCCGGCGCTGGAAATCCGTGCCCTGGGGGGAAAGGGGCAGGTCAAAGGCCGTGCGCGCCCCGCTGAAATATTCCTCCAGTTGGCGGCGGGCCTCCAGCAGCAACGGCGCCGCCGCCTCTTGTGCCTGGGGCAGCGCCGCCTTCCCAAACAGCAGGTGGGTCAGGCCGCCCCCGTTCCCTGCCAGCGTAAGGGCGCCCACAGGCGACTGCCAGAAAAGCACGTCCGTCATAACAGGTCCCGGTGCTCCGGGTGCTTCTCCAGCCAGCTTATGGCATAAGAGCAGACGGGCTTTGCCTTCAGCCCCTGCCGCCGGATGCAGGCAACGGCCTCTTCCATCAGCCGCCCCGCCACCCCCTGCCCCCGCAGGCTTTCGTGCACAAAGGTGTGGTCGATCACCGCCACGCCGCCTTGTACGGGGAACGTGATTTCCGCCAACAGGCTCCCATCTTCCCCCAGGGCGAAGACCCGCCCGGGCCCTTTTTGAAATTCCATAGCCATCCTCCTTGTTATAACCGTCCGCCCCAAAGCCTTTCAGCCCCGGGGCAGCACCCGCCCCAGGGTACCGTCGTCCAGAACCCCGGTAATCTCCACCGGCAGGGCCTGCCCCTGCAGCGGCGTGCCGGAAGCCGCCCGCACCGGGGTGTAGTTCCGGGTATGGCCCTCATACACGCCGGGGGCGGCGGGCTGCTCGAAAAGCACCTCTTCCACCCGGCCCACCTGGGCCTGGTAAAAGGCCAGGCGGCTTGCCCGCTCCACCCGGAGCATCTCTTTGCTGCGGGCCTCTTTCACGGGGCCGGGCACTTGGCCGGGCGCGTTATACGCCTTGGTGCCCGGCCGGCGGGAATAGGCGAAGACATGGGCCTTTGCAAAGCCTATCTCCCGCACGAACGCCAGGGACTGGGCAAACTCCTCCTCCGTTTCCCCGGCAAAGCCCACCATCACGTCGGTGGTGATGGCGCAGCCCGGGAACCGCGCCCGCAGGTTTTCCACAATCCCCCGGTACTCCTCCGGCGTATAGTGCCGGTTCATCCGGCGCAGGGTTTCTTGGCAGCCGCTTTGCAGGGAAAGGTGGAACTGCGGGCACAGCTTTTCCTGGGCGGCCAGCCGGGCGATGACCTCCGGCGTCAGCTGCTCCGGCTCCAGCGAGCCTAAGCGGACCCGGGTAATACCGGCCTCGCCGCAGGCGGCCTCTACCGCGTCGCACAGGTGCAGGCCCAGGTCTTGGCCATAGGCTGGTAAATTGATGCCCGCCAGCACGATCTCCCGATACCCGCTGTGGGAAAGGGCCGCCGCCTCCCGCCGGATATCCTCCAGGGGTTTGGAACGCACCCGCCCCCGTGCGTAGGGGATGATGCAGTAAGAGCAGAAGCGGTTGCACCCGTCTTCAATTTTTAAAAAAGCCCGGGTGCGCCCCTGGAAATGGGACACGCCCATGCTTTCAAACTTTTCCCCAGGCCCGTGGGGGGCAATGTCTACGATGCGCTGCTTTGTGGAGAGATATTCCAATATCCTGGGCAGCAGCATCCTGCGCCCCGCCGTGCCCAGCACCACATCCGCCTCTAAAAAGGCCCCCGCTTCCCCTGGGAAGGCCTGGGGCCAGCACCCGGTAAGCGCCATCACGGCCCCGGGGTTCTGCTTTTTGGCCCGGCGCAGGGCCTGGCGGGCTTTCTGGTCGCTTTGGGCCGTTACCGTACAAGAGTTGACCACCACCACATCGGCGGCCTCCCCCTGCCCCGCCTCTTGGAATCCCCCCGCCGCCATGTCCTCCAGCATGGCCTGCGACTCATACTGGTTCACCTTGCAGCCCAGGGTGATAAACCTAACCTTCATGTTGCCCTCCTTCTGGTTGAGGCCCCGCCCCAAACCCCGGCTTAAGGACCTCAAAAACTTTTCCCCCGTGAACCGGCCCCTCGTTGTGGGCAGGCCCGCCGCTGGGCCGCACGGTTTTTGCCTGCGGCTTTTTGCTTTTGGGGATTTTCCCCAGCCCCCTGCCCCCGCGTTGCCCCGCAGGGCAAAACTGGGACCAGGCGCGGGGACGGGGCATAGCGGCGGGAGGCTTTAGGTCCAGCCTTTTCCTAAAAGGCTGGCACAGCGCCCTATGCTTCCAGCTCCGCTGAAAGTTCGGTCCACTGCGTCAAAAGCCCGTCGGCCTGCTGGCGCAGGCTGGCCAGCTCTTCCGAAGCGGCCGCCACCGCCTCATAGTCGGCGGCCAACGCCGGGTCTTCCAGCTGGCTTTCCAGCCGGGCAATGGCCTGGTCGTTTTCCTCAATATCGCTTTCCAGGCGGCGCAGGGCCGCCCGCTTTTTGCGCAGCTGCGCGTCCCGTTCTTTCCGCTGTTTATATAGGTTCGGCTTGGGCGCGGCTTTCCGCTCTTCCACGGCTTGGCGGGCTTCCCGCTTTTCCAGGTAAGCGTCGTAATTGCCCAGGTACAGGTCTGCGCCATGGGGGCCCAGCGCGTACACCTTGTCTGCCAGTTTGTTTATCAGGTAGCGGTCATGGGACACCACGAACAGCGTGCCGTCATAGCCGGAAAGGGCGTCCTCCAGGGCTTCGCAAGAGCCGATGTCCAGGTGGTTGGTGGGCTCGTCCAGCAACAGGAAATTGGCCCGGGAAAGCATCAGCTTCAGCAGCAGCACCCGGGCCCGCTCGCCGCCGGAAAGGGCCCCTACCGGCTTGAACACGTCCTCCCCCTTAAACAGGAATACGGCCAGGGCGTTGCGCACCTGGGTCTGGTTCATCTGGGGATGTAAATCCCATATCTCGTCGATGACGGCTTTCCCGTCGTCAAGGCTTAATTGGGACTGCTCGTAATACCCCAGGTCTACCCCCACGCCCAGGCGCACCTCCCCCTCTGTCTGGTGGTACTGGCCCAGCAGGATCTTGAAAAGGGAGGTTTTGCCGCAGCCGTTGGGCCCGATGAGGAAGATCTTTTCCCCCCGCTTGATCTCCAGGTCCACGCCCTGGAACAGGGGCTCCTCCCCAAAAGAAAGGGCCAGCCCTTGGGCGGCCAGCACGTCGTCGCCGCTGCGGCGGCTGGCCTGGAACTGGAACCGGATGGATTCCGGGTCGTCCTCCGGCTTTTCCAGGGTGGCTTCCAGGCGGTCGATGGACTTCTGCTTGCTGGCGATGGTCACATAGTTGCGCTCCTGGTTCCAGCGGCGCTGTTGTTCGATAATGCCCTCTATGCGTTTGATTTCCTTCTGGGTGCTTTCATATACCCGCTGCATGGCCAGCCGCTTCTCCGCCCGCAGGTCTAGGTAACGGGTGTAGTTGCCCTTGTAAGACTCTAGGCGCTTGCCCTGCAGCTCTAGGGTGCGTTCCGTCACCTTGTCTAAAAAGTAACGGTCGTGGGAGATGACGACGTACCCCCCGGGATAGTTTTTCAAAAAATCTTCCAGCCATTCTACCGACTGGATGTCCAGGTGGTTGGTGGGCTCGTCCAAAAGCAGCAGGTTGGCCCCGCCCAACAGCATTTTGGCCAGCTGCAGCTTGGCCTTCTGCCCGCCGCTTAACACCCCCACCGTGTTTTGAATCTGCCCTTCTGTGAAGCCCAGGCCCAACAGGGCGCTGCGGGCCCGGGAACGGCAGGTAAGCCCGCCGCCGTCTACAAAACGGTCGTTCAGCTCTGCCTGCCGCAGGATGGACAGCTCCATCTCCTTTTCCGGAAGGCCCTGGGAAAGCCGGGCGGAAAGCTCTTCCAGCTCCCGCTCTATGCCCAGCAGCGGGGCAAACACGGTCATGACCTCTTCAAAGGCGGTCTTGTGGAAATCCCGGCAAACATGCTGCTCCATGTAGCCGGGGGCGCAGTCCTTTGCAAAGGCTACGCTGCCCGCGTCGGGGGCATACTCGCCCGTAAGCGTTTTAAACAGGGTGGTCTTGCCGCTGCCGTTTACCCCCACCAGCCCGATGTGCTCCCCTTTCTGCATTTCAAAGGTGACGTCTTCCAAAACCGTTTCTTCGCCAAAGCTTACGGTTATGCCGTTTACTGTAAGAATAGCCATAGTTCCTCATCCTGTTATAAAATTGTATGGGAAGGGAGCAGCCCTGTATATGAGAGGCGCGGGCTTCCCCCGCTTTGCAACCGCCGCGCCCGCCGAGACACATGCGGGCGCGTTGCTGTATAGTGTACCATACCCCCGCCGTTTTCGCAAGCCCAGACGGCCGCCCCTATAGCCCCGCCGCCTGGGCCAGCACCTGCGCCAGGTCTTCCCGGAAGATCAGGTCCGCCCGGGCGTCGTAGGGCGTGGGGTCCCGGTTGACCAGCACCAGCTTTGCCTGGGCGGGCAGGTAGTCCACCAGCCCGGCCGCCGGGTGTACCACCAGGGAGGTGCCCGCCGCTATCAGCAGCTGCGCGCGCGCCACGTAGGCCGCCGCCCGGGCCAGCAGCCCCTGGTCCAGGGGCTCGCCGTACAGCACCACGTCTGGCTTCACCACCCCGCCGCAGCCGCACCGGGGCACGCCCGTACTCCCCAGGACATAGGCCATGCCATACCCCCGGCCGCAGCTTTGGCAAAAGTACCGGCCCGCGTTTCCATGAAGCTCCAGCACGTTCTGGCTTCCTGCCATCTGGTGCAGCCCGTCGATGTTCTGCGTAAGCAGCGCCTCCAGCTTCCCTTCCCGCTCCAGCTTTGCCAGGGCGAAATGGGCTGGGTTCGGCTTTGCGTCTGGATACAGCATCACACGCCGCAGGAAATCGTAAAACAGCTCTGTATGGCTGGCGAAGAAGGGGTAAGACAGCATTTCTTCATAAGAAAACCCCTGGGACGTTTGGCGGTACAGCCCGTGGGCGCTGCGGAAATCCGGTATCCCGCTGGCCGTGGAAACCCCCGCCCCACCCAGGAAAACCGTGTGTTTGCTTTTCTCCAGCCAATCTTTCCATAGCCCCATGTCTCCCATAAGAGCGACCCCTCCTTTGCCTAATATTATAATCATAACAAAAACCGCCCCCCCTGTCCAGCCTTACAAGGCGGCTGGGGCGGAACGAATCTGGGGGGATTTCACGCCAGAAAGGCGGAGGGAAAAACGCGGCTTCCTTTGGTAACGCGGGATATAATAAAAGCGCGCTTACCTGCGTACAGCGGCTTTATGGCGCTTTGGCGCCGGCATTGGTATTGGGCCCCGTCTCGCCCACCGTTTTTCCATGCCCGCGCAGGCTGCGTCAAAAGCATAAAAAAGCACCTGCGGCCAGCAAATCGCGAACCGCAGGTGTGTGAACGCACGACCAAAAAGATATTTTTGCTCAATCAGTAGATGTATCCGAACCTGCGTAAAATTTGTAACCCATACAATTTCCATTCTGAAATCCAGCAAAACCTAAAATTCCCATTAGGTAATTTCCTCACGTAGCAAAAATCCAGAAGTAGAACCTCTATCAACAAGGAAATTCAATATATCCAGCACTTCACGTTTGTGGCCAGCTCTTTCTCCTTTTTTGAATAGATATGAAAAACGTTCAACATAGCGGAAGATATACTCTTCAATATAGTATATTGTATTCATAGGTAGTGCTGTTTCGCGTAAATGAGGATTACGCCTTATAACAGAACTTAACCACTTGGCTCCATCCTCAAAAAACACTTCGGCGCCTATACCATTTAGCACTCTACTAATTGCATATAACACTTCAGTCCGAGCTCCTATCTCATTTGCTGCTGTTTGGAAGAAAATAGCATTTTCTTGGCGGAGAGAATGCCAAGATTTAACATTCTCCCTCCAGTTGTTGCAAGCTAAGAGGTAATCGACCAAAACCGCACTTAGGCCATAATCTATTAATACATTTCCTTCCCAAAGTTGTTGCTGGTTACTTGCACTCTTGCATGATGAAAAAATGTATTTTTTCAACTGATTCCAAAACCCCCAGAAAGCTTGATAACGAGGATTCCTATCTTCAGAAATAATGACACCGCGCAAAAGACGACTGAACCCTCTGTCAAAGACCACCGACTTCATTAACTGTTCTGTAAAAATGGTTTGTTCATTTTCAGATAAATTTAGAACATAATCACTGAGCCAATCAATATACTCAAATTCAGACCGGTAATTATGCTGCCGATCACTATGTCCGCAAAATAAATGCTTCCAAATAGTGTTTCCATTTTTAAGAACTGACGTGAATATTGCATTGTCCTCAGGTGAAATCATCAGCTGGAGATCAATCAAGTATTCTGTATCTAAATTTTCAGTCGGAATGGCATCAAATTCTGTCACATCTTCTTGGAAAAGTTCTGCCACTCTAACTTGATTATCCTCGAAAAATTGCTTTGAGGAAATATTACTTCCATAGTGATGCACAACTTTGTGGTATTGAGGTGCTAGTTCAGCATAGGCTCTCATTAACTTCCAGGCCGCTTTTTTATCAGATATCCAGAGCGTCTTCGAAATGCTTTCCAGCGCAATTTCCTTTTCTTGACCATCTTGCATCACTAAGGCCAACAAAAGGAATAAGGGGTTCATCCAATCTGGTGATAGGTTATTACAGGATGCTAACATAACCAGCGTAGGAATTGCTGCTTTCATCCCATCACCTGACTGACAAAAATCGTTTTGATCAACAGCAGCAAGGCAGGCTTGCATAACTACATTTATGCTTAGCTCAACTTGCTCCTCCGTCATCAACTCTCTTTCATCTCTTAGAAGCACGGAACAGGCATTTATTGCGACTTCCATACTGAAAAAGCGCGGTGTATTGTCTTCTTCAAGTATTTCTTTGACCTCTCTAATTACTAAATCCGGATCATCGGCAAATTCTGGATACTTTTTCATAGCCTCCCGATCGCGCTTGAGTTTAGCATCTGACCAGAGAAGAAGATTAGTATGCCGTAATAACGATTCCCTGTTTGCTTTATTTACATTACTATATTCCACAAGATTCTGCGGCATTTTTGTTTCAAGAGCCAACAGTAAACCGTCTTTTGTATCCTGTACATCACTTACTTGATACCTTCGCAAATCAATTCTATAATAAGCATATTGAAAATTGTAATTCCAAGATTCAATGCCAACAGTTGCTTCGTCAAAAGCAGAATATAGCTGTTTTAGACGTTGCCGATAAAACTCCTCAGACATATTCTTGGATTTTGACTGGTAGCTGATTAATATATCTTCAAAGTTTCTCTTCCGGAAACTCAAATTATTCGATTCTATCCGTTCTTTATCATACAACCTGTGTGAAGCCAATGTGCCCTTGAGAAAGTTTGTATTATGTTCTGAGTGCAATCGCAAATTGTCACAAATAAAAATTTCTTTGGTCTTAACTAAAATGCAGCTGATGTCGAAAAGCTTATCCGGATATGCAATTACTGCACTCAAAACAACAGCCGTAATTGAGGCTGTCGTGGAATTTTTTATCAAGTATTTGCAATACTCGACCGCTAGTCTCTGGTCAACAGATTGAATAAATTCAAGTAACCATTTCTCTAATGCCATTAAAGCACTTTCAAGCAACTTTGGAGCGACAGTGGTGCCTCTATGCATATTCCAAAGCCTATCGCTGCAAAGCTGTTTAATGCTTTCCTCATTTGGCATTTTAATATAAATTTCGAATATTTCATTAGCATCTGCACCTAATTTTGAGTTTTTATAGCACTCTGTTGTATGGTTTATTAAGCGTAAAATGAACTTTAGCGTTTCAAACGGTTCCTCTCGAAGTAGAAGATATAACGGAGTCTGGTAAGCACTTTCAGGTTCATACTTTATTTGAGTATCCAAATTTAAACCAAAATCATACTCGATGTCTTTACAACGGGGATAATAGTCATAAACATCACTCCCTTGATAACTACTGCACCAGTAGCTTTCGGCCAAATTGATTATGACAAGTGGGACAGCTTTAAAAGCTTTACCACAATTAAAGATATTTGATAAGCTTTTTTGCAAAAGCAAATCATCTTCATTCCTGTTATCCCAGGCGTTACTTGAAATCATTGAGTTGAAAATAGTAGTCAGCTCTTGTTTTAACTCTATGGATGAAGCAAGAATAATGTCATTTAGAACAGCAAAATGGGAATCTGCATGAACAGAGTATAGATGTTTGCAATTGTTCCATAATTTATTCTTAAGATAGAGAGCTATTTTGCCTGCAATTTTTGTGGTTTGCCCGGATTCGTATTTTTCTGTCCATGATTTTAGAGCGCTCAAAACAACATCCAAATTCTGATGTGACCAAGGAATTAGTGCTAGATTGTCATAGATATATTGGAATATTGTATGCCAAGCAGAACCAGCAGGTCGAGTAATACGAAACTTATTTATTACAGTTGTGGAAAGCCGGTTTAACTCAGGCATCTTTTGCAATAGTTTTTTGTCTGTTTCACGGCATGCGGTATTGAGAATAAAGACAGAATGTGGAAATTCTTTATATTCCTCACGGTTCATTATTGATCCAAGAATACAAAAAGCGTTGTAATTGCCTGATTGCATTAATGCAATTAATGTCTCATCTTTCCATTCTTGGCCTAATGAACTTTCCATAATCGATATGAAGAAATCTAGAGAGTGATCATCATCCTGCGTCAAAAGTCCCTCGAGCCAGATGCGGTACAATTTTCTCGCCCGCAAGGAAGTTCCAAAACCATTTACAAACTCATTAGGTCCAATGTTTTTACGGTAGCGATCCGCTAAAATGTGTTTTACTATAATTTCCTCATATACATCATGGCTAATCATCCAGCAATGACCCGAGTCATCATATGGTGTGATTATTGAACTACTTTCTAGCCCCTGCAAAGCTTCATAGTCATCGGAGACTGTGCTTTCATAATAGCTTATACCTTGTGCAAACATTGAGAAAATAATATTAGTTATTAATTGCCCTCGTCTCACTGGTAAGTTTCCTGCACGATGGGTATCATTACAAACCATTTTTCTCCACACTTGTTCCATAAATGATTCAGTTGTTGAAATAGTACTTGAGGAACGAGATGGCAATTTCAAAAACAAGTTCAAATGAAAAAGGTTGCACAAAAGCCTGAGCAGGTTTTTGTCTTCAGGCAATTGAAAGTTATATTGCTCCCCAAGGTTAACCAGTTCTTTCTCTTCTATGCTAGTAACACAGACCTCACTGAATTCAGTTTCGGTTAGAATCAGGTTGCAAAAGGAGTCTTTGTAAGCAGTCCGAATCGTAAAAATAACTTTCCAGTCCTTTTTCAAAAATTTTTGGATTATCTGATTAAATGTAGACTGGTAATTTAGGGTGAAGAACTTCTCTGCTGATTCGATCACGCATACTTTTATCTCGGTGGGATTACACAAATTAAATATATCATCTATCTGATACTCTCCATATTTCTTCAAAAACAAGGCTTCTTCTTCCACATCGAAATCCGTAGCAGAAAACGCCAGAAAGGTTGGATGCGAAGATTCCAAACTCATTTCTTGGATTAAGTCTTTTGCCATACCCGACTTACCTGTACCTGCATCACCGTATATAACACAGGCAGGCAATTTGGAATCTAAAAATTCACGCAATAATTGTATATTATGGCAAATCTTAATTGTACGTCCACTGTAAGGAATTTCAGACTGAATGCTGGTCAGAAGAGAAGCTGTACGTCCCTGAATTACTTCCATGAACTTGGATAGTCCCGGCTGAGGGTTGAAGTATAAATCTCTAATATGCGGATAGTCTAAAAGTATTTGTTCAATATTTGATGGGACTCTCCACTCAATAATGATATCAAAATTTTGAGCATATTCCTCAATATCGCTTTGATATTTTGGCTTAATGCGATTTGGAGATGTACTGGCAGACATTTCCTTATTAATGTAAAAGAGTATCCGACTGATGTCAGGATATTTTTCTTTCGCTCCCTTAATTGCAGCCTTTAATTCATTTGCTCTAGAAGAAATAGTAGTTCCCGCGTCATAATATTTTGCTTGAAATCCTGTCACGATACCATCTGGCGCTAATACGGTATTTGTTTCTATATAGGGTTGATTATAATAACGAAAGATTCCACATGGTTTCCCCATCTCATAACAAAACAACGCATATGAAAGGCTTTCAAACGCTTGCCTTGGGGATTGCGAAAAGTTGCACTCAAAAACTTTCCAATCAACACGAATGTTTGTCATTGCTTTTCATCTCTCCAAAATCCACTATTTTTAGAAATAGCATTGTATTAGCCCAACTTTATTCTTTGAGAAGATACTACCTTCTTCAATATTTCATATCTGAAAGAGATGTCATTCCACATCTCAAAATCACAAGCTATGAAAGGGTGGGATGCAGTGCCACCCTTCTTTCCTCGCTTGGAGATAATTCCAACAGCATTTACTCTTTCAATCCATCTGACAGGAGTCAAGGTATAGGAGGGGGAGCGAACATCAACGAGTAATTGCTGAAAAGCCTGCTTGTCAAAGCCGGGATTATTTTCTCTTTCCCACTGGCCTAAAAATGCAATCGTATTCCTGCTGCGTAGCCAGCTTTGAATCACATAACTTGGATTCTCTGAGTCAAAACGCTTTGCGATATCTGTCAGTGAAATATAATCATCTGTGGGATACAAATACTTTTCTACAACTGCTTGAAGTCTTTGTTCCTCCTTCGGGTCATGAATGTTAACCTCTCCGCAGTTGATAAGTTCAAAGATACGGTCTCGTATAAACTCCAGGTCTTCCGCTTTGAGCAGCGATTTTTCGCTTAGCCTCTTGGCATACTCATCCCTCGTTATCGCGTAGGCCCATAGTAGCTCAGATTGACTGGCTCGTTCCATTCTTCATCGTCCTCAATATTCCGATTGGGATTTCTACACCGACTAGATTTCATTTTCTCCACAGCAAAGTAAGTGGCGTGGTCGATAACGCCAAACGTGTACTTATAATTGTTTAACAGCTTGTTCAGCATGTCACGGCTCCACATTGCTCTTCCAGATGGAGAAGGAATACCTTGCTTGCGTAAATGCTCCTGGATTTTCTCCAAACTGTTTCCTGACAGGCATAGTCCAAATATCTCCCGCACGATTTCGGCCTCCTGCTCAACTATTTCTATCCGCTTGTTCTTGTCACGCCGAAAGCCATAACATACCTTGCCAAAAATTTTTGATTCCAACAGGGACAACTTCACGAGGATCTTCCTTTCTTACATTATAGTAGGTTGCTCGAGCGTTTTCAAGTAGAACCTACAAATTAGTGATATTAATTTCTCTTTTTCCCTCTACTGAACATGATTATTAGTGACTTATTAGGAATTTCCCATAGATTAAAGAACACAAAAAGCGTGGATTAAGATGTTATCCCACGCTTTTTGTTTTACCTATAGAGTTTTGGAGCATAAAAAAAGGAGGCAAAAGCCTCTAAAATGCTTTTGTCTCCTTTTGTGAACGAACGACCAAAAAGATATTTTTGGCAAATCGTTGTGCGTATCCGAACTCTCACATCAAACTGGTATCGTCTGTTCAACCTCCAGCCCTCCTGCAAAAATCACCTTGATTCTTTCCTTGAACTCCACCACCACACATTCCAGCACTTGCCGCACCAGCCGGTCATCGTACTCCATGGGGTGGTTCTCCAGCCCATCCAGGATAGTAAAAATCTCATTCAGCCGGGACTCCGTATTCTCTTTTTTCTGCTGTGCACTGTCATATTGAGCCAGCTGTTGCTCCAGATTGTTTTTCTCAGCCATGAGCGCTGTGGCCCGCTGCTCATCGAATTCCTCAACCGTATCGGTAGCTATGGCCTGGAGCATGGCTTTGAACTCCGCGTCAATTTCCGCTATCCTTATCTGGATATCCAAGCTGTTATCCTCAGTATCACTGATGTCCAGGGCCATACCTATATGCAGTTTCAAGGTGCCCAGCACATCGGCGCTTTGTTTTGCCGTTCTCATGATGGCTGCCATGATAGCCTCCTGCAACACTGTTTCTTCTATGGTAGGGGAGTGGTGGCAGTATTTCTTACCAAAGTCCAGCCGGTTGATGCACCTCCAGACGGGTTTCTTCTCACCCTTGACCGTCCAGGTGCATCGCCGGTAAGGTGTACCGCACTCACCGCAAACAAGCAGTTCCGTCAGGGCGTATTTGCTGGAGTACCGGCCCTGCTCGGTTTTGGTACCTTTCTGCTTGACCTTACGCTTACCGGTGCGCCGGGCCAGTTCCTCCTGCACACGGCCAAAGGTGGCGGCATCGATAATTGCCGGATGATTGTTCTCCACGTAATACTTGGGTCGGGCCTGCCCATCGTTGCGCTTGACCTTCTTGCTCAGGCAGTCCACAACGTAGGTTTTATTGAGGATGGCGTCGCCTTTGTATCGTTCATTTTGCAGGATCGAGCATACCGTGGAGCGGTGCCATTTTCCTTGACCGCCAGGGGTAGGAGCGCCCATTTTATCCAGCATATCCACGATTCCCCTCATACTGTCACCGGCCAGGAACCGCTCATAAATCAGTTTGACTATCTCAGCTTCTTCAGGGTCGATTTCTGGTTTGCCATCTTCACCACGGCGATACCCAAGGAAGTTTTTGTAATGGAAAGGCACCTTGCCCTCTTTAGCGCTCTGATTTTTGCCCCATATGACGTTGGCGCTGATGTTCTCAGATTCGCTTTGAGCGATGCTGCCGTAAATGGTGATATAAAACTCAGCCCCAGGCTGGGTGCTGTGGATGTTCTGTTCCTCGAAGAAGATATCCACGTCAATCTCCTTGAGCATTCGCACATATTTTAACACGTCAGCGGTATTCCGTGCAAACCGGCTGATGGATTTCGTAATAATCATGTCGATTTTGCCGCGCCTGCACATCTTAATCAGCTTGTTAAACTCGTCACGCTTTTTGGTGCTGGTGCCAGACAGCCCTCTGTCTGCAAAGATGCCCACAAAGGCCCATTTCGGCTCGCTTCGTATCTTTTCGGTATAGTACCTTACCTGCACGTCATAGCTGTTTAACTGCTCCTCCTGGGCCGTAGAAACGCGGCAGTAAGCGGCCACCCGGAGCTGCCGGTGGGCCTGCTTGATTTCTTCAGCTATGTTGATTTTCGCCGGGATTTTCCGCACTACTTTTTGCGGTGTTGCTGCTACTGGCTGCATATTCATCTTCCTTTCTGATGGTCTGATTGTTTATCAAGGTAATGGCAACTGCGCCATCTTTTTTGAGGTGGATTTCTCGCACCGCGCCCTTAAAAAGTCGCAGAGAAAAAGCTGAAAGCGGCTCCGCATTTGCGAGAACTGCTTTCAACCTATGGGCTATATATGGAGCGGAATCAATGTCCGCATATTTCAGAGAGACACATTCTATCATCGTTTTTCTGAGGGCATTCTTATCATAATCGAGGGTGTCCAACATACGGGCAATTTCGTTCTCAGCTTTGAGAATCTGCACACTTAGCTCATAGGCTGGTTCGGCGGAGATTTCCACTAAGTCAGGATTGACAATTACCCGATTTAGCAGTACAGTTATATCACCCAGCAGGTCGCAATCTGCTTTGTGAATCACCGTGCGGCAATCAGCTTTGGAGCATATCCACCTTTGCTTGCACTTCTGGAATCGACTGTCGTGCCGACGGCACATTTCAAAACCACATACTGGGCAAATAACCGGCACATCTATATGAAAAATCTCATGGTTGCGGTCGGTGCTGTGCTGGGTGTTCTTGTGGGCTTTTATCTCTATCATGGCCTGGTGAGTGTCCTCGTCAATGATAGCCGGAAAATCGCCCTTGCCAGTGTACCGCACATCTTCAATCAGGCGCATAATGCGGGATTTGTTCCAGCCGGTAACGCCGGGCTGATATTCCACATTTTCAGCATTCAGCCGGTCGGCAATATCCAGCAGAGACATACCATTTTGGTACTCGCTGAAAATGCGATTCAGCACAGTGACCTCTTGCGGATGGGCGGTTATCACGCCGTTCTGATACTGATATCCGAACGGGATGTTCCTCTTTTTCATGCTGTGCGACACCTCGCATTCTCAGAGATTTTCTCGGTGAGTGTTAGGCCGCCGATGAGGTGGAAGGTCAACTGTGCATTGTCCACAACCGTAATGCTCCGCACGATTTCCTCGAACAGTGCTTGGCTAAATGGTGTACCCGGCACGTACCATGCCAGGGTGTCATCCAAGGATTTCAGCGTGTATATTAACTCATCGTCCTCATCTTCAGCCAGGGCCTTTTTGCGGTCGAGCCGCAGGGCATTGATTTTATTGCTTATCACCGAGGACTGCGCAGCGAAGTCGGTGGCGTTCAGAACGCCGTTGGTGTGAAGCCGGGCAACCACCAGATTCTGCGCACTCAAGTCAGCTATTTGTTTATCAATTTGCCGTACCTTTTCCTGGCTCTCGCCGCCACGATTTTGTATCATCTCTAACTGATGGATAAGGGTACCGAATAGGTCATTGCGGTGGGCAGACAGCTTGTCAACCATCAAGCAGAAAGCGTCGAACACAGCGTTTTCGCGCACACGCCTGCTCTGGCAATCCGTTGCCCCAGCCGCTTTACCGCTGCACAGCCAGTAAGCGGTACCGTTTAGGAGCAGCCTGCGGAATGAGCGGCCACACTCTGGACAGCGGAGAATACCGGTCAGCGGATATCCACCCTCGCACTTGTGACTGACGTTCCGCGATTTTTGCAGTTCCTGCGCCGCCATATAGGTTTCCCGGCTGACGATGGGCGGGTTGCTGTTTTCCACATAATATTGTGGTTTTTCGCCGCGATTCTTTTTCTTTCTGAAGGGTAGGGTGTCCGTGGTGAATTTCTTTTGCAGGAGTGCGTCGCCCATATAGCGTTCGTTGTTAATCACATAGTTCACTGTGGAGTGGTACCACTTTTCTTGAGCATACCGGCGGGGAACATCCTCCGCATTGAGGATATTGGCAATGTTTTGCTTGCCCACGCCTTGCAGGTACAGGTCAAAAATGCGGCGTATCACGGCGGCCTCGTCTTCTTTGACCACAAGCTGACCATCGATTAAATCAAACCCATACGCCGGAGCGCAACAGTTGAACTCGCCTGACTCCATGCGCATCTGATAACTCCTTCGAAGGTGGTCGGAGATATTCACGCTCTCCTGCTGGGCAGCCATACCGGGGAAGGTGACCAGCATTTCCATGTTCATTTTGTCGCTGTCGATGCCCTGTTCCTCGAAGTAGATGCTTACACCCAATTCCTTGATGGTACGCAGGGCTACCAGCAGTTCCTGGGTATTCCGAGCAAACCGTGATACTGACTTCGTGATGATACGGTCGATTTTGCCCAGCTTGCAGTCACGAATCAGCCGGTTCTGCTCATCGCGCTTTTTCATGTCTGTGCCGCTCAAGCCCTCGTCAGCGTACACATCCACCAGCTTGTACTGCGGATTCATGCGCTCATAATCCTTATAATAACGGATTTGGGCAGCGAAGGAGTGCAGTTGATCGGTGGATTTACTGGACACTCGACAATAAGCCGCCAGCCGGATAATCTCAGGTTTTTGAGGCTCCCGGCTGATATCGGTTACAGTCATATGCATCGTCCCTTTCTGTAAAATTTCGCCTTACGGCAACACCAACGATACCACAAGAGTTCAGATACATCCAGCGCAAATCGCCAGAGTTTTCATTTCAGACATATATTTTTTCGGTACCGTAGTGGGCTGTAGAAATCTGCAAAATGCGCTCGTGTTCTTCAGCGGTGATGAGCTGCATTTTCAGCAGCAGCCGTAGCATATTCACGCAATAAACGAAAGCTGAATTGCTGATATCTGTATTCACAGTAACCCCTCCATATACTTGATTCCGAAACTGACGATAATGGCATGATCGACCCGGCCCATAGCGGCCTTGTCCAGCTTGCCGCTATACCAAATCAACCGGCGCTTGTCGATAGTCCTGATCTGTTCCAGCAGTACGACAGACTCCATCTCCAGCCCATCTGCATGGACAACAACGTGTGTGGGCAGCTTGGCTTTGTCTGACTTGCTGGTGATAGCCGCCACGATGGTGGTGGGGCTGAACTTGTTGCCGGTGTCGTTCTGAATGACGAGGACGGGCCGGGTGCCGTCCTGCTCACTGCCGACTACCGGGGATAAATCGGCGTAATAAATTTCGCCGCGCTTGACATTTCTCATAGTTCCCTCCGTAAGTAATGGCGGCAGCCAAAGGGCAGACTGCCGCCTTGTATCAATCGTTTTGCGTGTCCATATTTGTTCTCAACGCCCCTGGACAGGGAACGCACCCTCCAACCATGCCATTGGTTTCATTGGAATCTCACCACCCCCAGGATCTCTGGAGGGCGCCCTCCTTTGCTGCGACGGGTCACGCTCGGCTTTAGGACGGGGCGCAAGTATCATTATCCCTTCTGCCGGTCATTGCCGTCGGCAGGTGTGCTTCCTGCCGTCTGAGGCTGGAGGCGTATAGTTAACGCTATGGCGTTAACTATTGGCGTCCGCTCATGTAGCTGCCGCTCCTCACGGCGGCAGAAGGAAAGTAAAAGGTGCGCTGGGTATTCAGTTGTCAAAGAGCAAAAGAGGGAACAAAAGAAAGCCCTCACTTTCTAAGCCGAAAAGTGAGGACTTTGAGCGGATTATTTTTCAAAAATTTTTCGGAGCTTCAACAAAAGACGTTTTTTACGGTCATTGATGGTCTTTTGAGGGATACCGGAGAGTGCAGACCACTCTCGCTCCGAGACTCCCTGAGTAAACAGTGCGTCTATCAGTTGGCGGTCACTGTCAGGCAGGATGACAAGCGCTTTTTTCAGCTTGTCCAGCAAGAGACTTATTTCTGCCTGTCCTGCTGTGTCTGCCACTGTGTCTACCAGGATATCCTCGCCGTTGAAATCGTCCGTAGTGAGCATATCGTAGGAGAAGTCGTCGTTGTCCCTTGAGCGCTCGACCAAATATTTCTGGCGGCGTCTTTCCTGGTAAAATGCTTTGTACTCGTCCTCTGGTACTTCCATCAGCATACCATGCAGAGGTATGAACCACCTGCTCTGGTATGTATCTCTTTGCTGGCGAAACTCAGCGTAACTGAGCTCCAGGTAAGTTTTTCCATCCAAGATGAACACTTTCTTTGGTGTGTACTCCACCGTGATTCCTCCAATCAATCTGTTTTGGGTTTGGCAAAACGATTGATTGGGGTGGGCCTCGGCAACCTGTTGGAATAAACAGGCCCACATTGCGGAAAGTACCAATCTGAAAAGACAGACCGATACCCTCTGCAATGTGGGCAGAAGGACAGAGTTCTGAGAAATGCACGTCAAAAAAATTTTAGAACATATAAACTGAGTCGCAGTTCACTCAGGTGGGCGCTGCTCATAACAATCCACCTGTTCAGGCACTGTGCAATTTGCGCCTATTCACTGTTGGCGAACAGTGCCAAATAATCAAATGCAAAATTGGGGCAAGCATTTTGACAGTTCACACCCTTGGCAAGTGAATTCCAACCCGGTCAAAGCGGATACAGCCACCCGCTCCGACAATATGGTTCTTTGAAATTACAAGATCAAAAATATGCAGAAATAGGTAGAGCCGGTGAACTCCATCCTTCCTGGTTCACCGGCTCTACCTTGTGTTTTACGATGAATTTTGAAACGTGCTGCTACATTAACTCTACTACACGGTCATGATAATATGATGGATAAGCGGTGCCTGACAACTAATATCTTATCGGTTTGTATCATGCGTTTCAATCCCGATGTAATGAAATGTCCCATTCGTGTCATGAAATGATTCACTGCCTTAGCGTATGGTATGCCCACAATAGGAACGCACAGCCAGGAACGCAAACAATGGTATCTCAATAATACAGGCCCCGATCATGGCATAAGGCGTCCAGACCGCCAGGCCGCCCAGGTTTAAGAACTTGAAATCAGTGATGGCATAGAGGATACTGGCCTGAATACTGGTTCCACTGGCAGGGAGGATGCTGCACGTCCAGGTGGACAGGTTCCCCGGCATGGTCATAGAGAGTACTACCGGCGCAATGCAGAACACCAGCCCTGCGGCCAGTGAGGCCACGGTAGTTTTGCATTTGGATGAGAGGAACAGTGTAAAACTTACAGAAGCCAGCACCGAAAGCAATCCAGCTAGCGCAAACAGAAGCTGAAGCTCCCCAATATTCATGCCAGCCAGGGTCACGATGGAATAGAGCATTTGAACAGAGGTTTTGGTACACTCCCAGCCGAACAGGCAGTTGACAACCAGAATATGACTGGTGGCGCAGACCACAAAGGCGGCCCCGCTGACAAAAAGTGCGGCCAGCAGCTTGGAAACAGCCAGTTTGCTCCTGCCATGCCGGGTACAGCGCAGTATGTCATCCGCGCCGGACTGGTAATCGGCAGAGAACACCGGAGCGGCAATCACCACGCAGAACAGCAGCACCAAAAAGCCCATGATGTTCTGATAGTCCAAAATGGTAGAACTCATGCCAGGGTAGACTTCAAAGGGCTTTTCCACTTTCTGATACATCTCCATGGCCTCACGCTGGGCGGCAGGGCTGCCCGGCTGTTCCATGGCCATCAGAGATGAAATCCGAGCTTCGCAGACAGAATAGTAGTCATCAATCCGGGCTGGGTCGATCTCCATGATAGCAGGGGCCATGCCAGTGTCAGGGTCGGCAAAGGCTTCTTTGACACCATGGAGCAGGGGGGCTATGGGGAGTATCTCCTTCTCATAGACGCCCTCCGGCAGATCGTAGGACTCCGTGACACCGTAGGACGTGAGGCAGACTTGATAAATTTCTACGGCCTCCCGCACTCGTTCCGGGGTGACAATGCCGCTACCGTCCGCCTGACGCTCCTTTTCGTAAGCGATGGAATCCAG
Source organism: Oscillospiraceae bacterium (assembly GCA_910574995.1). Classification (GTDB taxonomy): domain Bacteria; phylum Bacillota; class Clostridia; order Oscillospirales; family Acutalibacteraceae; genus Acutalibacter. The sequence continues at coordinate 189,540 of CAJTCS010000003.1, read as the reverse complement.
TCCGGTCAAATTGACCTCGTTCCCGACTTCATCCGTATAGCTGCTGTAGCAGTAGGTGGTCGGCAGCCAGGCCAGCAGGACGGAGAGGATCAGCGCCAGTGCCAACAAAGTCCAGGTGAGCCTTGACTTCAAGACCCGCTTCAGTTCCAACCGAAAGATTCTCATTTAGTGATACCTCCTGTCATTTTCCCCGCTGCTTTCCGGGAACATCCACAAATACAAATCTTCCAGGCGGGGTGTGGCTGCGGTGGAAACAGCGTTGCAGGGCTGCTCCGATAGATAACGGATAGAAACGCTGCCGTCATTCTCATTTCGCAGGTTGGTGATTTGCAGTTTGTTTTCATACTCAGGCACAGATTTTGCCGGGACGGTACAGGTCCATACCTTGCCCTCCACCAGCTTGGTCAACTCCTCGGTTGTCCCCGTCGCCAGCAGCTTGCCGCCCTTGATGATGGCGTGACATGTGGCAATATACTCCACGTCCGGGACAATGTGGGTAGAGATCAGCACAATGCGGTCATGAGCGAACTCCGACAGCAGATTGCGGAAACGCACCCGCTCGCCGGGGTCCAGACCACCGGTAGGCTCGTCCAAAATCAAGACCTCCGGGTCATTGAGCAGGGCCTGGGCAATCCCTACCCGCCGCCTCATGCCGCCGGAGAGCTTGGCAACCTTCTTGTCTGCGGCGTCCGCCAGGGAGACCTGCTCCAGCAGCTTGTGAATTTTTCGCCGGGCTTGCTGCTCGGGGAGCCCCTTTAATGCAGCCACATAGGCCAGGAAGTCCTTGACTGTGAACTCTGGGTGAAAGCCGAAGTCCTGGGGCAGAAAGCCGAATACATCCCGGTACCGCTCTGCCAGCGTCTGGATGGGAACGCCGTCATACACTACCTGACCGGAGGTGGGGTGCATGATTCCGGCAATGATCCGCATGAGGGTGGTTTTGCCCGCTCCATTGGCCCCCAGCAGGCCCCAAACCCCCGGCGTCAGTTCCAGGCTGATGTCGTTGACTGCTTTTTTGTCCTTGAATTCTTTAGAAACATGATCGATCCGCAATTCCATATGAAAACTCCTTCCATGCTGATAAAGTAAAAGCACTCTTGCCTTGGCACGACTATTGTACCAAAAGCAAGAGCGCTTTTTTCTCGTTCTTTCATACAGGATTTTACTGCTTTCCTACAGACTTCCTTACGATTTTCTCACAGAGCGGTGATTTGGAGAATTTATCGTGTGGGGATACTTTTTCGGAGCAGCTTTGACACCACAAAGAAGAGCAGATATCCCAATACCCCGCCCAAGGTATTCAGCATGAGATCGTCAATGTCCGCCGATCTGCCGGTAAAATACTGTGTGAACTCAATGGCAAAGGAGAACAGTGCCAGGGAAAGAGCGGTTTTCCAAAAGTTGCGCATTCTCCGTAATGCCACCGGCATCATAAGACCCAACGGAATGAACATCACGACATTTGCGGCGGTTTGGGCAATCTTCTTCGGCTCTGGCATACTCCAGGTTTCTTGAAGGCCCCGGAATGGCACAAGGTTCAGGGAACGGTCTGCCGTGGCTGCGTTGGATGCGCCGGTAATGACCGTTGCCGCCAGGACTATGATAACGCAGGCGCTGAACAGGAAACAGGTAAGCTGCTTTGCCGGAGGCACACGTTTCCGAAGCAGGAAGCAGATGGGCGCATAGAGAACAGCCATGCCCAAGAGGCAGGCGGCGCTGATACTACAATAGCCCAGGATTTCTCTGATCATAAACATAGCTGTTCCTCCCAAAACAAACACCGGCTGTTTTTGTTCTATCATACCAAAGCCGTCGGGGTTTGTTTTGCGTTTTCCCTACGGATTTTCTAACGATTTTCCTACAATCCCTTCTCTGTCAGAATTTTATCGAATTTCTTCTCCGACAGGATCTCATGGGTCACCAGTTGGCCGTCATAGAATAGAGAGAAGGTGGTAAAGGGCGAGGGAGCGTTCTGGGCATCCGCTCTGGTCTGGATATGGACAGACTGGAAAACGGCGTTCCGTTCCTTTGCCATGCGCTCCAGCACCGGCACATACTTTGCCGTAAACGGGCACTGGTTGGTGTAATAGAGCACAAATCCCTTGGGCATGGCTCCATGCTCCCGCACGGTATCCCGGAAACGAGGCCGCTCCGCACCCTCATCAAAGGGCAGATACAGCAGTTCAAAGTAAGGCTCCGCCGTGTCCGCCGTTACAAACCCCTTGTGTCTCATGTATCCGGGGTCGGAGAGAAAGCCCAGTTTCTTTTTGGAGGACAGAATCACAATCCCTTTTTTTCCCTTCGCCTTGCTGTCCTCGATACAGGAGTCCAGCAGGAGGTTTGAGTACCCATGCCCCTTGAACTGCCCGGACACCCACAGGCAGTCGATATACATATAGTCCTCTGCCTCGATGGACGTCCAAGCGTACTCGGCGGGGATATACTCAATAAAGCATTTCCCCCGGACATTGCCCTTCAGGAAGACAAGCCCCTCGTCCATCCGCTCCTCCAGCCAAGCCTTTTTGGACATGACCTGCACATCCTTGTTGCTGGATATGGCACAGCAGATGTGCTCCTGGTCAATGTTGTCGTGGGTCAGTTTGATAAGCTCCATAGTATTACCTCGCATAGTTCGGCACATTTTTGATACCGTCCATTCAACTCGTCGGGCGCTTCCGCCTTTATGATGTTTCAAGCGGTGCCCCTAAATAGTCTTGTTCAAATTCTTCCAGCGTGGGATAGCGGCATATTTTTAGCCCTCCTTTTTCATACAGATGACCAAATTCCTCAAGAACACGGTCGAACATCTCTGCGGATGCGGATAAATCTTTCGCGGAAAATCCGGAGAACAGATCGAAATGAGGAATATGAAAACGTGCCTCAAATTCATCGTAATAATTCTGGCAGCTGGCAGCGGTCATAAGAGACAGATAGGGACTGCCCAGCTGGGCCGCCCGGTGCATCTTCCAGCGCCAGTTGGAGAAGGCTTCTTCATAAGTGCCTTCCAGGGCTTCCGGGGAAATCTCCGGCTTAGGGCATAGCCGGTCTCTGAGGACGGCCAAAAAATCGCCGGTCAGCCTGACCAGAAATTTGGCCGCTTGCCGGATGTCCGCCGCCCCCTCTGCCAGAATCAACCTCTGATAAGCGTCAACAAAGCCGTCCGGGAGACAATCGAAAGCCTCTATCTCCGCGGGGATGCCCTGGATACCGCGGTGGACATAAGATTTATTGACCAGGTACGCCGCATATTCTATATAATATAGCAGGATGGCGGATAGATAAGCGCATTCCCCGTCTGCATCGGCCAAAAAGAGCTTACCCAGCACTTTCAAAGCAGAATGGTAGAACCCTTCTGCTTTTTCAATATCTTCCACACAGAGGGGCCGGGCCAGCACCTCCTTGAGTTTGTTCTGAAGGAGAAAATAACGATCTTTGGCTGCCTGATTGGCGGTGTATACGATAGCCGCCTCCAGTAACTTTGCCACATGGGGATGAGGGTACTCCGCAGTATGCTCAAGCTCCTCCCAGGTCTGGCAGTAGATATCATGTCCCACATCTTCCAGTATGAACGTTTTGGATAGTTTCCAACCGGATTCCTGATTGATAACAATTAGCAAATCCAGGTCAGATTTTTCATGGTATTCGCCGCTTACAAAAGATCCGACTACCGCAATCAGATCCACCGCCCCTGGACAAACCATGTTGGCTTTCGCTTTTACCGCCTGGATAATGCGCTGATTGCGCTGAAGCAGAGCTTCTTTCATCCTATAATCCATAAGATTGCCTCCCCATAGTTCGATTTGTATTTCTGAACATCAAAATGATAAATCCAATCAGTATCAGTGTAATAGCTGCCGCAATGGTGGAGCTGACACTCATAACAGGAAATTGCTCATATTTAAGTATGTAGGTAACAAAAGCGTTCGGCAGATTTACGAAGTACGACACGATCAGGTTATTATCTGAAAGTCTGTATGCGGCCGCAAATCCAATACCCACCACAAAGAGAAGGGTTAAGTCTCCCCAAGTACGAAAGCCTGGATAGCCAAGATGATACAGGGAAAACATCGCCCCGGAAATTAAAATTGCGGGCAAGCAGCCAAATTGCTGCTCGGCCCTGCTCTGCACAAAGCCTCGAAATAGGAACTCCTCAAAAAATGTGGTCATGATAAGCGGCGCAATTCCCAACGGCAGCAGATGCCACAGTATCTGTTCCCCCGCAGCCATTTTGGGGATCAGCTGCCCACCAACTGAAAATATCACAAAGGCAAACAAAACAGCAACTTGCCGTGTTCCTAGTCTTTTTACGTCGGCCGAAGTAAGGGATTCCTTTTCTTTCCGCAAACAGTAAAGTGGAACCAACAAACTGAATACCAGCCCATATAGGGAATTATAGAAAACAAAATAGAGGATTGGTGTCGGATTGAGGTTCGCCAATGCGATATTGAGGATCAGCATTGCCTCTGTACCAATCAAATATAGCAGCAGTTTCTTATTTCTCATATTCGTCACCTATCAGGTTTGCTCGTCTATAATCATCGGCAAATATTTTTCTATCGAATCGTAATCTTCCTTGGAAATCGTATATATTCCGTTACCTGTCTGTTCAATAAAGTATTCTCCTTTATCTACATATAAAAATAATCTGACGATAACATCCCCCTTGCTGTTAAAGTCTACATTGATAATGGTTTCAACGTGAACGGGCGTGCCTATTTTTCCGCTCACTGTGGCGGGCTTTGTATTCTTTAACGCACTCAAAATAGTTTCTACATCATCCCTGCTGCTGATCGTAATTGCAGGGTCGGAATCTTTTTTGAGCAAAATATTCTCTACTTCCTCCACGATTGGCAATTCAAGCTGGTAAACGGCTCCACTTAACTCTCTCGCCTCTATAAAATCCGGTATTACTGGCCTGTCCTTTGCCTCGAACCTGACACAATAAAACTTGTCCGTTTTTTCGTCATAGAGCAGTATATATTCATAATCGCAAATCGGAAAATCTTGCTCATTTTCCGCAGTCAATGTTTCATTGATCTGACTGGGCTGCGCAGTATATTCATCTGTAGAAACGCCAAAGAGGGTATATTCAGGTGTATATGTCGTTATCAGCATCTGCACATCAGAAACTTTAAGAGAATATGTCTTATCCTCCTTAATGTTCAGATTCGTATAATTCGATATTGCCTTGTTTAAGTTATCAACGACTATTCGTTCAGTTGGCCTATTTTGTGTCAGGGCCAAAATACTTACAATTCCAACCAGTACGATACCTGCCAGAATTATTAAGGATTTCTTTCTCAATGTACGTCACCCCATAGCTCCTTGATTTTTCGTAATTGCCTTGTGGGTCAGAACACCCCATTTGCGACTCCATCGGTTCAGATTGTTCGGCATCAAATAGGTAGTACCACCGTAAAGACCGTCAGGCCATCCCTGCTCTCCGCCGTGATCGTCCCCTTGTGGAGCGTGACGATCTGCTTGGCGATAGCCAGACCCAGCCCGGCCCCACTGGAACCGCGTCCCGTGTCCAGCCGGTAAAACTGCTCAAAGATTCGCTCCAGCTTCTCTCTGGGAATTGTCCCGCCGCGGTTGGAAAATTTCAGCCTTACGCTATCCTCGTTCTGTTCCGCCGCAATGGTAATTTCGGTCCCGTCGTAGCTGTAATTCACCGCGTTCCGCAAAAGATTATCAAAGACCCGCTGCATCTTGCCGGCGTCACAGTTCAGCAGGATGTCGTCCCCAGTAGCAAGGCGGCAAGTCAGGCTCTTTTGGTCCAAGACCGGCTGAAACTCATACACGAGCTGCTCCAGCAGGCGGGTAAGATTGATTTCGCTGTATTGCAGCGTGATGGTGGACAGGCTGTACCGCGCGATTTCCAGAAACTCGTTGATCAGGTCCTCCAGCCGTTCCGACTTAGCCAGGGCGATGGAGAGATACTTTTCCCGCAGTTCCTCGGAGAGCTGCTTTTCATCCCGCAACAGGTTCAGGTAGCTGATGGAGGAGGCCAGGGGCGTTTTCAGGTCGTGAGCCAGGTACATCACCAGATCGTTTTTCTTCTGCTCGGCCAGGAGCATGTCACTTTTCTGCCGGTCAATGGTGTGCTTCGCCAGATTCATTTTGCGCTCAATGGGGAGCAGCTCCGGGGGCAGGGAAATTTCTCCCGCCACGTCCTGGAGCAGAGCGTCCATCCCCTTGCTGATACTCTCAAAATACCGGGTCAACCAGCGGAGATAACAGTAAAACAGACCGGCGAACACCAGCAGGATGATGGTGTCCATGTGACTGCGGAAGGTACGCTCATAGAATCGGAGGGCGGCATCATAGTCCATACCCAGGGTGGTTTGAAACAGGGCTACCATCCCGTTGGCAAAGCGGCCCCGCAGCAGGACAGCATAGGTGAGATAGAGTACAGCGGCGGCAGATACCAGAACAGCTATGGTGCGGAGAAATATCTTCGCGCGGAACTGTCCAAAATCATTCTTACTTTTCAATGGTGTAACCAACCCCCCATACCGTTTTAATGAACCTGGGGTTTCGGGCAGGTTCGTTCAGCTTCTCCCGCAGCCGCCCAATGTGGGCCATGACGGTGTTGTTGTTCTTCAGGTACTTTTCAGCCCACACCGCCTCAAACAGCTCCTCGGAGGGGACGACTACGCCCTGCCGCTCACAGAGATACCAGAGGATGGAGAACTCAAGGGGCGTCAGCTGCACTTCCTTCCCGAACAGGAAACACTTGTGGTTGTCCCGGTTGATGACCAGCCCCCGGATGTCGTATTCATGGATCGGTTCATCCAGCTTTGGAGCGGAGCCGCTGTAGAGCTTGTACCGCCGCAGCTGGGTCTTAACCCTGGCAACAACCTCCAGGGGATTGAAGGGCTTTGTGATGTAGTCGTCGGCCCCGATGGTCAGGCCCATGATCTTGTCCCCGTCCTCCGCCCTGGCTGTGAGCATGATGATGGGGCAATAGGACTTCTCCCGGACCTTCTTGCAGAGCTGAAAGCCGTCCGCATCGGGGAGCATCACGTCCAGAAGTGCCAGATCCAGGGCTGTGTGTTCAATACAGTCCAGGGCCTCCGCACCGGTATAGCACTTGTGAACCGTGTAGCCATCATTTGTGAGATAAAGCTCCAGCACGTCGGCCAGTTCCCTTTCATCGTCTACCACTAAAATATGAGTACTCATGCTACTGACCTCCACTTCTGACGCCATAACAGTGCAACAGCAATGATTACCAGTGCCAGCGCGGCGATATTATACGCTATTGGCGCTAAATAACAGATGTTGAAGGTTACGTGCAATATCGCAACAAACAGTAGATTTCTGCATTGATAATAAGCGATTCCAAGGACAACAGAAACAAGGAGCGTCCAAATGCAGAGAGGAATAATTTGACCGGCTCCCAATGAATTCCTAATGATCCACATGGGCAGATGCCATATTGTCCAAATGATCCCAACCAATAGGATACTGCAGATGCTTTCTCCCCGAAAAGAAACCTGCTCAAGAAGAAACCCCCGCCATGCCATTTCCTCAACAAATGCTGTTGCAAACAAATACATACAACTTGCTAATAGCACTATGACGGACGGGTATGTATTTTGAAATAAATCTGCCTTTGCAGCGAGGGAGTAACAAAATGAGACAAATAAACCTGCAAACACCAATATAGTCCAGGTTCCGATCTGTTTGAGTGCTATCTTCCCGGAAAAAACTGCTGCAAAGTATTTTTTGAGTCTGTGTTCAAAAGCCAGGAACAAAAAAGCGCTGGCGGCGGGAATACAAACAAATAAGTATTTCAACAGTGACAATCCATCGGGAACAGAGATTCCGTGCTGCTGCAACATCGTGGGGATATAGCAAATAGATGACAAAATGTATACGACACATACCCATAACACAATTTTTACTTTTTTTGCTATGTTCGTCATTTTGCCTTTTCCTCCAGGTGCAAGATTTGAATGAATTATATCAAATTTTTTTGATTTTTCCTTTTTTCTCTATGGATTTTCTTAAATTTTCCTACTTTCAGCTATTTAATATCCTTTCTCCGAAATATCCATATACCGCCTAGGGCAAAAACTGCACTGAGTCCCGCATCCAGCAGAATGATGCGCAGCGGATACAAAATATCTTGCTCTGACAGCCTTGCCAGCTGTGTAGTCTGTCCTGCTGGATTTATGTCATAGAAAAGCTGAACAATCTCTCGCTTTTCACCGGATAAATAGTTGGGATTTGGTACGGTTTCCATTACCAATCCGTCAAACATATCTTCTGCTACCCCATCTATGGAATAGGCTTCCTTGGAGGTGCTGAATTCCTCCGGAACCAGCTGCATGGTGTATGGCCCCTGCTCCAGCGCCTGGGAAAGCTCAGACGCTGCCATCAGCAGGGCAACCGCCAATAGTATGGAAAAGATTGCCGCCCATACCCTGCTTCCGCATATGACGGCAATGAAGTAGAAAACTGCCGCATATAAAAGACATGTCATGGCTCCCACGAAAAACGCTGTCATGATTGTGCCCGGTGAGGCTGATGGTGCGGAGAACAAGACGCTCCCCAATGCCAATGCCGCAAGAGATGACACCAGGAACAGGAGCAAGACCACCCCCGCACAGGCCAAATAACCTGCAAGATAAACGGTTATCCGGCTTTTTCCAACCACCAGCTTATTGCGGATGGCACCGCCGCTATACTCTATTCCCACAAACAGGCTCACCACAATGGCTGCGGTAATACCTAGAGCCTGCTCTGCCCGAAACAGTGTCTTATCAAGCGGCTCCATGTAACCCGGCTCGTTATAGAGCACCATATCGTGATAAGCGCCGATGCAGACTGCCAACGCGCCACCCACCATTACCAGCATCGCGCCCCAAAACACCCAGCTCCGAAACAGGCGGAACAGATTTGCTTGCAACAGGTTACGCATGACTGCCGCCTCCCATCAGATTGATATAACTGTTTTCAAATGCTTGAAAATGCCGATCACTCTCATAAAGGCGTTCCGCTTTCAAAATATATTTCTTCAAATGGCTACCTCCATAGTTTCTTAAAATATTGTGTCGTAACATAGGAAAGCGACAGTCCACTTAAGAAACCGCCGCTTTCTATCCTTTTTGAAAGATAAACGTGCGAGCCTGTTTAGCTTTCCCAATGCATGACCCTACGCACCAAAAATTGCCTGGGCCTTTTCCATATGTTCCATAATTTTCACGCCAAAAGGACAGCGGGGTTCGCACTGGCCGCACTTCACGCAGTCTCCGGCCTTTGCCGGCATAATAGCGTAATGTTCCCGCACAGTATCAGGCACTTTGCCCTGCGTCTCGCATAAATCAGCGAATTTATTCACAGCAGCGATGTCGATTCCTGCCGTACAGGGGGCGCAATGCCCACAGTACATACAAGCGTCCACAAAGGGCCTTAGCGGAAAGCTGCCCAGCAGGGCTCCGTAGTCTTTTTCTTCGTCGGGCAGCCCACAATAGGCCACTGACTCCCGTAGCTCCTCTACATCTTCCGCGCCGACGAGCACTGTTGCTACCCCGGGGCGGGTAAGGCAATAGTGTAAACATTGGGCAACGGTCATGGCCTTGCCAAAAGGGGAAACTTTGGAGTTAAGCAACGCTCCACCTGCAAAGGGCTTCATCACCGTCAGCGCAACGCCCATGCTTTCGCACAGGCTATACAGCTCTTTTCGCTCCGGATCCGTATGGGAAACCGGATCCAGCGCCTCATAGCTGGCACCGTCAAATAGCGTGTTGATGTCCTCGCTTGGGGGAAGAATGTCATAGGCGGGGTTACAGCTAAACATGATCACGTCGATCAATCCGGTTTCCGCCGCCATAGTCGCAATCCGGGGATTATGAGTACTCATCCCCAGGAAGCGGACTGTCCCGGCGGCTTTCAGCTCTTTGGCATAGGCCAGGACAGGTCCTTGGAACACTTGGTCAAAGTCCTCTTTCCCATCTATATAGTGAATCATGCCTACGTCCACATAGTCCGTGTGCAACCGAGTGAGCAGATCGACAAATGCGGCCCTTACTTCTTCTATCTCTCGAGTGCGCTTATACTGGCCGTCTATCCAGGCTGAGCATAAATGAGCCTGGAGGATGAACTTTTCCCGACGGCCTTCCATCGCTATCCCAAACGCATCCCGCATGGAGGGGTGGGGGCTAAAGAGGTCGAAATAGTTGACCCCTGCCTTTATTGCCGCGTTCAGAACCTCCACAGACGCCTGGCTGTCCTGCTCCATGATCTGCTCGCAGCCTAGGCCGACTTCGCTAACCCGCAGCCCGGTGAGTCCCAAAGTCCTATAATTCATAAAAACCTCTCTCAGATAGTACATTATTTGATAGACAGTGGCTTCGCGCACTTATCTCTTAGAAGGATTATGAGATCTGCGTGAATGTAGAGTGCTGTTTGCGGTAGGTATCGTTGTCTTTTTCACTGAGTTCCTGTTCCGCCTGGGCCAGCTGGCGTTCCAGCTCTTTGATTCTGGCCTCGTTGGTCTCGGTGCCCAACTGCTGTTTCAGCTCCTGCTGCTTCTTTTTAAGCTTTTCGATTTCCCGGTCAACCTTACCAGTGTCGCAGACCCATTTTTCCTCCGGCTTTTTTGGCGCGCCCGCCGCCTTCTCCGGGTCGTCGAAATGAATTTTGGGCTGCCCCTCCTCATCCTTGCCCATCCAGTAGCGACCGGAGGGCTCTCCCGGTTCCTCGGGGACGTATTCATCCATCATGGCTTTCGGGTGGCAGATCTGAGGCTCCTCGGGTTTCTGGACCTTGGGCGCGCCCTGTGTCTTCTCAGGAGCGGCCAGGGAGCGGATCGCTTCGTTGTTCAAGCCAGAAATTGGTGTCATAAGATATTCCTCCTTAAAATATTATGCAGAAAATGAAACACTGGGTTCTGTTTCTGCCGGAACGGCTGAAACCTCTCCGCTCGGCGTGTAGGTGACCGGCTCACTGGAAACCGGTTCCGCAGCATCCACTGGCTGGCTGTCCTTCAGCGCCGCCTTCGCCGCCTCGCTGATTTGGACCTGGTCGGTTTCCAGGGGGCGGTTCGATTCTGTGCTTTCCTCAACACGCTTGTGTTCCTCCCGGCGCTTTTCGATGGCGGCTTCCTGCTCCAGCTTGGCCTTTTCCCGCTGATCTTTTGCCTCAGCTTTCATGCCCTCGTCCAGCTTCTCCTGGTACTTGGCGGCCTTCTCGGTGCACTCGCTGGTATAGCCCAGCGCTCGCTTCATCTTTTCTGTGTCGCCCTCAGCGCTGGCCTGGCGGTACACGCTCATGGGCGTACCCGCCAGCCTGATATTGGAGCTGGCACCCAGGAGTCCATCCATCATTTGTACGTTCATGCTTGCGCCTCCTTTCAATAGTAGTATTTTTGTGGAAACTCCCACTCTCATCATTTTAGTTTGCACAAAATACGGTTTCAAGGCTTTTGCAATGAAATGCTCTCTGGATGTCATGAAATGTTCTGTAAGATCACAATCTCATCTCCCGCATCTGCTCGATCAAGGACAGCTTTCTCTGCCTGCTGACTGTCCAGGCGGACAACAAAAATTCCAGGCTGAACAGCGCCAGGATAAACAAGCTCATTTCAAGAATTGGGAATTGATAGGGCACGATTTCACCAGCGAAGGATCGTCTGCTGACCTCCCGGCACACCACCGCAATCGGAAGTCCGATCAGCAGGACAGCCAGGGCGGCAAAGGCCGCATAGCAGAGCCCTTCGCAAATGTTCATCTGACACAGCTGCATTCCAGTCAGGCCGACGGAGCGCAGGATGCTGGCATACCTCCTCATAATCGTTCTATTTCAGGCGGGGTCAGTCCGCCGCCTTGATTCGCTCCACCAGAGACAGCCTTCTGGTATAGCGGACCGCACATACCGAGAACACCCCCTGCACCAGCAACAGTGCGGCCCCGAACAACAGCACCTGGAGCACCGGGAAATGATAGGTGAGCGTCCCGAACATACCGATCCGGTCGAATACCCGGCACACGGCCATACTGCACGCCGTCCCCAGGGTCAGGGTAATCAGCAGCGTGATCCCCACATAGTACAGGCACTCGAAGGACAGCATGTTGCTTAGCTGCCGGCCGCTCATGCCCACGGACTGGAACACGCCGAACTCCTGCTGGCGGGTGAGCAGATTGGTAATCAGGGTGTTGGCAAGGTTAATTAGAGAGAACACAAAGATAAAGACCAGGATAGGTGTCGCCCTCCGCCTCGATCTTTCCCCGGATGCGGCTGATGGAGGTGGTCAGTGTGTGTTCGTCCACAAATTTCTCGTCCACGTCCCACAGCCGCTCCAGGAGCCGCTGCCGGGTCAGGACCTGGCGCGGATTTTTACAGAACAGGTACAGCATCTTGTACTCCATGGAAGAGAGGGCGATTGGCTTCCCGTTCAAGGTGGCGGACTGTTCCGAGAAGTCCAGGAACAGCCTGCCGTCGTCGTAGAGATCCTTTGCTGGTTTGTGGTGCTCCAGCATGGCGAACATGGCGCGGATTTTCCGCTGCAAAGCCCCAATAGAGAAGGGCTTGGTGATGTAGTCTACCGCCCCCGCCTCATAGCCCCGGAGCTGATCGCACTCCTGGTCGTTAGCGGTGAGGAAGATCACCACCGTGTCAGGGTGCTCCGGTTTGATCAATCTGCACAGGTCATAGCCATCACCGTCCGGCAGATTGATGTCCAGCAGCACCAGGTCGTATTCCATACCGGCCAGCAGGGCGGCGGCGGTTTTGGCGTTCAGGGCCGGTGTGACCTCCCAGCCGTCGGAAATCAGGTTGTAGGCCAGTGTCTTATTCAAAAGGGCGTCATCCTCGACGATCAGTATCCGTTTCATGGCTTGTCCTCCTTTTGGCTCCTGTTCTCACGCCTCGCCTGTTCGCGACGCGCGGCTTCCCTCCGACTCGGGCTGGTCTCTGGGGCTTTCAGCCCCATCGCTCGCCCTCGCTCCGGTCCATCCGCGCTGCTCACGACGGCTCGGCGCTTATCAGTATAACAGAGAAATGTCCGCGAAATGTTACAGCAGTCTGTCTTTTTGAAAAAATTCTGCCCGAGCGATCCTGTCCGCCCAGGCAGAAAATTGTTTCAGAACATACTCACCAGCCCGGCCAGCAGAAGCATGGCAGCAGGCACAACATATTTCCTGGGGTGGTGCCAGAGATCGCTTTCGGTTTTCCACCCCCGGATAGGGCAGTACCACTCCAACAGTACGGATCCGATTGCGCTCAATAGGGCAAAGGAGATTGCTGTTATAACATGGAGAGGAATAACTCCGCCAATCCCAATTTGCCAGCTGCATAGGAAAATAATACTCGCAGCCAGGTTGCAAACAAAGATGAACAGGCAGTAGGGGAGGCAGAACGCACGACCCTGTCCTGGCAGGAACCGCACCACCCGCTCCAGAGCCGGGTCGCAGGACAGCAGGATGCAGAGAGGTGTGTTCAGGGAGAGGATAGCAAAGCCGATGGGCAGGACGAACCGGGCCTCCATCTGGCCCAGCAGCACCGGCAGGACGCAGGCCACGCCCCACATAGCCGCCGTGTTGAGCAGATAATTCTTGTGGGCTATCAGGTAGCGGAACAGATAGCGCCATAGGGAGTGATGCCGGTGGACTTTGGCTGTCTGCCTGCGGCCTTCGGGTCTGACGTAGAAAGCATAGGCGTCTGTACGTCCCAGGCGCAGGGGATAGAGACAGGACACCACCACAATAGCGGCCAAGGCGCAGAGGACGCTTTCCAAAATCTCCACCCAGCTCCAGCGGGAAACCGCCCAAGCCACGGCCAGCAGTCCAGCGGTCTTGGTCAGCAGGGTGTATGCTCCCAGGGCAGTTACATAGGGAAAAATCAGACTGCGCCCCTCAAAGGGGAGCATGAACGCGTTTTTGAGGTTTTCCCGGTTATCCTCAGAGGAAAGCGCCTGCCACATAACGCCAGCTGAGAAGGCGCTGGCCATTAGGAACAGAACAAAAGGGGAGATATGTATCTGGAATCCGCTGATATGCAGCCCCCAAAACACCACGACATCCAGAAAAAGCGTCCGGGTCAGCCGCTCATATCTGGCCCCAAACAGCTTTTTGGCGGTTATATCAAAGCTCATTTTTCTCATGCAGGGCCTCCCGAATTGTGTCCGCATGGATTTGACTGCCCACAAAGCTCCGCCGGATCTGCCCGTTCTCCAACACCAACACCCGGTCAGAGGTCAGGGTGATGCTCTCCAGGATGTGGGAGGAGAACAGGACCGTCCCGTACTTCTTGTACCCGGCGATCAGTTGGTACAGGTACTCCGTGCTCTGGAAGTCCAGCCCGTTCACCGGCTCGTCCAGCAGAAGCAGTTCCGGCTTCAGGGTGAAGGCGGTAATCAGAAACGCTTTTTTCTTATTGCCGGTGGACAGGTCTTTCAGCAGGGTGTCGGTGTAGTCCTCAAAGTGAAAGCCCCGCACCGGCTCCGTCACGTCCGGCAGTTTCGTCTTGTACGCCGCCGCCACATAGGACAGGTATTCCCGGAAGGTGAAATACTGGAAGGAGTTGTCCTCGGAAAAAACGGTGTACCTGCTCAGCTTGAAGTCCTTGTCCCGGAAAGATACCGGGCGGTCATGCAGGCGGATGCCGTCACAGCGGAACCCCTCATGCAGGCCGGACAGGGTTTTCAAAAAGGTGGTCTTTCCGGCCCCATTCAGGCCGATCAGCCCCACCACTTCATGGGGCCGCAGCTGGAGAGAGAAGCCGGACAGCACGTTTTTCCCCTGGCTGTACCAGGCGCTGAGATTTTGCAGCTCCAGGATGTTCCCGCCCATGGTTAGTTCCCCCTCTTATCGTCCTTTGCCTTTTTCCAGGAGGCCCAGGCGGAATACCCGAAGGCCGCCCCCATCAGGACATAGAGCCCGGCCCACTCCAGATTACCGGATACGCCGCTGACGACCGCCGCCGCCAGCCAGATCAGAGCCAGGATACCACGAATATAGACATGACGCATAACAGTTTCCTCCTTGAAGAGGCGCTTATCCTCTGGGGATAGGTGCCTGATGAATCGAAGTTTATAAAATGATCTTATATATGTCCGCTTGCTTACCCTCAAATTCAAAACTCCGTTCATGCTTTCCACCATTTTTTACGATTGTTTTAATAGAGGCTTCATTGTCCCGTTCAACAGACAAATACAACTCTTTCATTCCTGCATTTTTTGCAATCGGCAGCAGCAGCCGGAGCATTTCTGTTGCATACCCTTTTCTCCGTTCAGAAGGGCGTACGCTGTAGCCGCAATTCCCTAAATCTTTCAAAAAGTCATTCAACGTATGCCTTAAATCGATAATACCAACAATCTTGTCTTTTTCATCCACAGCAAAAAAGGTATCCGTGACCACCCAGCTGGCGTTTACTGTTTCTATATTTGTATTAGCGGTCACAGCTTTCAGCCAATCCTCGTACTGTTCTGTTTTATCAAACAGCTCACTTCCGTTTATTACCATCTCATGGTTGTCGAAGAATTCTTGCCTGAATTTGATTGCCTGTTCCTTTAATTGCTCCGTAGGTCTTACCAGTCTGATTTTCATATTGTCCTCCACAAATTAGACGTTGTTACTGTTCTGTTTACGGCAGTAAAGAATCAAGACGAATACGAATGAAATAAGCTGCGCAGCCATAATGCGGACAATTTGCATTTCGTCCGCACCCGCCCCGGAAACCACATGCAGCATATTGGCAGCGACGGTATTATTGAACAGATGGTCGCCAAGCCCAACCCATATATTCCCTGTCATGCGGTTAAGAAGCCCCCATTTGATTCCCATAATTCCGGCAAGGATCACATAACCAATACTCATCAGAATCATTTCCGCAAATGGCATTTCCCCGTTTATATAGCTTCTGATCGGCATAACAATGTGCCAAATGCCAAATAGAAACGCGGCAATAAAATTAGCTGTCATAAAGGGCTTTGTTTCAGAAAGCATCTTTATAAACAGTCCTCGGAAAACGCCCTCCTCCATCCACACATTGATGGCATTAAAGAACAGGCATAACCCGAAGAAAAGGAAATCGGTATTCTTTATGGGAGAGCCGGTCAATGAAAAACCGCTGACATATAGTTCAAAATGCGCGGGATTGCCTTGCAGGGACAGAATGGCAAATTCAAGGCCATATGCAATCGCAAAGCAAACCGTTCCCAATGACAAGCCTTTCAGAACACCGATTGCAAAGCCGTTCCTTTGAAATCCAATATCGCTCCATGTCAGGTTTGTACGTTTTAATACCACTGCCAATAGAATAATTCCGACGGCTTTGTGAAGCACATTTTCTCCAATCGCCGTTTTGTCTGTTTCAATTAAAAAATACTCTATAAACCTAGCCGAGAGGCAAATTGCGAATATTGCAAAGCACAAGCGCCGCCCCTTTACGCACCTTTTAACTTTCACGTTTTCCTCCTGTAAATTCCAGTTTACCGCTTTGATTATAGCGCAACCCCGGCCCCTAAACGCTCCTTTGAAAAACAACCGTCTGCTCCCGCATGGAGATTTTTCCCACCTGATACCCGTAGTCCGTCAATTCCTTTTTGTATCTCAGGAACGAGTGGTCAATGGGAACCCCCGCGATTTCCTGGATTTGCGCAAAGGTCAATTTGAGGGTCGGGCTTCCATCTTTTTGCACATAGGCCCACAGGGCTTCGTATTTACTCATGAAGTCCCTCCATTCCTCTACACAGCCGCGACATTCAGCAGCACATTCAGCGAAAACCGCCTTCCCGCTTTCTCCGTCAGCACGGCCCCATGGTACTTCTCCACCACCACCCGGATGTTGGATAACCCGGTGCCCGCCGGGGGAAGGGGCTCATCGGCGCAGGTGTTCTCAAAGGTCAGCATATAGAAATCTCCCTGACGCTTGCCGCTGATGCGTATGGATTTTGCTCCGTCCTGGGCGCGGCAGGCGGTAATGGCATTGTCCAGGACGTTGGCGAAGAGCACACACAGGTCAAAGTCGTCAATCCCGCAGGGGTTGGGCAAAACCAGGGACACCTCTGCCGTAATCTCTTTGGCCAGCCCCAGCTTTTCTCCCAGCAGAATATCCACCACCGGGTTGCCGGTCTGGTAGGGGAAGGACAATGCCTCAGAAACCGTTTCCAGCTTTCCAAGGTACTCTCGGCCCTCCTCCAGCTTTTCATTCTTAAGCAGGCCGTCCAGCACGGATAGATGGTTCTTGATATCGTGGCGGAAGGATTTCGTCTGTTCATAGCGGGCCTGGGCCTCAGCAATGTAGACTTTTTGGGCCTGGGACGCCTGGGTCAGGGACTGCAGCTCCGCCTTGGCCTGAAATCCCTGGCAGAGCTGACGGTAGGCATACAAGATGCACAGCATCGCCGCCAGCCCCATGATTTGCAGGAACAGCAGTGCGCCATGGGCCTCAAATTCATTGAATGAGATTGCCGGGTAGTAAGCGCCGTAAGCGCTCTGTCGGATATAAAGCTCTGCGGCAAAGAAAAACAAGATGGGGAACAACAGCAATCCGATATAGGGTGTCTGGTCATCCTCTGTCCACTGTAGAAACCTGCGTACCATCCGGTAACAGCCAGCGCACAGCACAAAGAAAAGGAGCTGCGCCACCAGAAGCAGTGGGTACAGTAGCGGATCTCCAATCAATTTTAAGAAAAAAGCATCTTGCAATGAGTTTATGATACCAAAGGAGAGCTGGGAAACATAGAAACCCAGCACAGCCGCCAGCCAGGAAATGGGACGCTGGTTCCCCAGTGCAAATCGGCTGACCACATATAGTGCCAACACGCCCGCACCAACGGCAAGCATCCCATTCAGTGCCAGGCGAAGTGAAAGGACATGAATGACAGTAATCATGAAACAGTAGAGTGCAAAATGCCGGAACTTCTGCTTTTTCCCGGTGAGACGACCGACAAAGAATATATGCATCACGCCCTGCCCAATCAGACTCAGGCCGTCCAAAAAGAAACTGAAGTAGTCCATATCAAGCTTCCCCCTCTTTCATGCGGCGCAAAAGGGCTTGCGTCAATTCCCGCTCCCGCAGCCGCGAAACCGGGATGCGCTCTCCCTGGGACAGCAGGACCTGCCCATCTTGGCACCCTCCCACATAGTCCAGATTCACAAGGTAGCTGCGGTGGCACTTGAAAAAGCGGCTATCCACGCGCTGTTCTAAATCCTCCAGCCTGTCATAGTAGTCCAAAACAGTACCATCCTTTTTGTGGATGTAAATTTTCCTGCCCAGCACCTCGCAATACACGATGTCAGAGAGAGAAACGACCTGGCAGTCAGAACCCCGCTGTATCACAAGACTTTTTGCCGCGTCCTGTTGTAGCCAGCGCAAGGCCCGGTCCATTGTCCGCCTGAACCGATCCCTATCCAGGGGCTTGAGCAAGTAATCGAAAGTTTCCAGCGGGAACACATCAAACACGCGATCTTTCAGCACCGTCACGAAAATCAGCAGACTGCGGCTTTCACGCTGCCGCAGGAGCGCGGCTGTTTCCATCCCGTCCGGACGCTCCATCTGGATGTCCAGAAAAATAACATCAAATTCATCTGAGGACTTCAGCAGCGCATACCCACTGGAGAAACAGTCAACCGAATAGTCACAGTCCGTTTCCTTCATATAGCCTGCAAGCTGATCCACAATTTCTCGGGCCATCTGTGGCTCGTCATCGCAGATAGCAAACTTTATCATGCATATCACCCTGTTTTTAGGTTAACAAAAAGACGGCAAAGAGACAACCTATTTGTAATGAAATGTTGGAAATCCGTCACGAAATGTTTTTGGCGGCAGATATAGCATATTCCTGGCAGGGGATGTTGTCAACGAAAAGTTTTGCGCTCAGACCATTTGTCTAGGTTTAGGTAACTGGTTAAGCTTAGTATCCGTGTCCAACACGGTGCCAAACGGGGCCTCCACTTCCTTCACCTGGTACTTCCCCAGGTAGAGGGGTTCGGTGGCAACAGGGCTGTCCTGGGCGGTGGTAAGGGTGGATACCACCTCGCCCGCAGCATAGCGCAAGGTGCCGTCCGGGGTGACGATATCCTCGGCGGCTGTTACCTCATAGACCGCGCCCGCCAACTGCTTTTCCTCGTAGACCGGCTGATAACTGACAGGCAGGTCAACCTCGTTTCCATCCTCGTCAACCGAACTGCCGCCCAGAGCAGTCACGGAGGAGAACACCTCACTCAGCTTGGTGATAGAGATGGTACCCTTTTGCGGCATATTAGGCCGCTCTACCTCTACCACGGTGACAGCACTTTCCTCGGTGGAATTGTCTGGGGTGATGTCAAAATAGACAGGCCCTGAGTTCAGCACATAGCCGTAAGGAGCCTGCACTTCCACCAGGGAGTAGCCTGTGCCGTAGGGGAGGGATTCCGGTGTAATGAGCGTGCCGTCATTGGTGGTGTAGAAGGTATCGATAGTGGTGACTGCCGGGTAGGTGAACCGCATGGTAACGAGCTGCCCATTGGGGTCGTAAATCTGGAACCCGGCCCCGGCGTAGGGGATGGCCATGCCAGTTTCCGCATCGGTCTTTATCACTTTGACGTAGCTGGTGAAGGGAGCATTGTTGATGAGATAGCGGTACACGCCGCCGTCTTTGTTGATGAACACGTCGAAGTCCTTCATGAGCTCGCGGCCATCCCAGCCCTTGGTCTGGCGCACAGTGTAAACGCCATAGGGTAGCAGCTTGGTTTCCGCATAGCCGTTCTCGTCGCAGGTCAGGTAGTCGCGCTCAGATTCCTTGGCGTTATCATAGCCGCCGGAGGACTTCAGGAATACGGCAAATTCCGCACCGACTTCGGGGGTTTCTATTTGGGTGGAGCCATCGTCACAATGCTTGATGATGGTGATTTTGCCCTTCTGCACGGTCTCAGGGCTTTCCAGGACGGGAGCCGAATTGAACTCCACTTCATACTGCTTGGGGTCAGCGCCCACGGGGTAGGCGGTTTCATCCAGCAGGTACCCCTCGCTGGGGCTGATCTCCTGCACAGTCCAACCGGAATCGCACACATAGTAGCTGGTAGTGAAGTGACCTTCGCTGTCTGTGGTGTAGGTGTCCACCAGTTCGCCGTCCTTATACACGCCGTACACAGCGCCTGCGAGAGTGGCGTCGCCCTGCTGAGTGCCGGTCTCGCCGTCCACCTTGTTCAGAGTGATATTGAACTTCTTGAGGACGTTGCGGAAGGTGGCGTTGGTGGCTTTCTCCCACTCGATATTGGCGGTCTGAGTGGCAGGTACCACATAGCGGATTGCCGTGTCCACTTCCTCCAGGGTGTACCCGCTGCCAATAGGCACATCGGTGAACTGCGCCACACCAGAGCTATTGGTGGTTGCGTACAAATCCACAGTTTTACCCATACTGGAAGTTCCATACAGATGGAACCGAACACCAGAATTCAAGCTGTCCTCACTATTTTTGGTGACGGTCAGGGAGCCTTTCTGCAAGCTGTTGTTAAAACCGACAGTCGCCGTCTGCCCGGCCTGGACAGTCACTTTCTGCGGCTCTTGGGGGACGTAATCGCCGGACACCTGCTCTGTGACGGTGTATTCGCCCGGCTGGAGGTTATCGATCTGCACCTCGCCCCGGCTGTTGGTGGTGACGGTCTGATCGATGCCGTTGCCGGTGATGCGGAAGGTGATACCCTCCACCTTGCCATCCTCGGAGGTCTTGATGATTTTGGCGGAGCCGTAAGAAACATTGAGTTTCAGGTAAGCAGCAATGGGGTCTGTGACGGACTGCGTATAGGTGACCGTGTTCTGCTGGCCCACGCCGGGGCCGAAGGTTCCATCGTCCCACACAACCAGGCCCATGCGCTTGGAATCCCTTTTGCTGGCGCTGACGGTCACGTTCCCGGTGGGTGCGGTGGGGGATGTGATTGTCAACACATTCCCGCTGGTGGTGAACTTCATTGCGCTATAATCGGAAGTGAAGGTGTAATTCCCCAGCACCTTATTGGTGTCGGTCAGCGAGGCGGTGTACTGGTTGCCGTCCCACTCCAGTTCGACAGTGGGAGCCTTACCCCGGCTTTTCGCCATGAAGGATGGCACTTTGCTGTGGTTCTGTACACTGGTAACCATGGAGTTATACTTGTCCATGATCCGGGAGCGCAGAGGATGCCCAGGCTTGATGAAATCAAGCACAGGATTTTTCCCGCCGGTGCTGACGTGGCCGAACTGCTCATCCCTTTCACCCACAATGGTTTCCCAAATCAAGAGCTGCGTGGCGTACACATGGGCCAGCTTTTCGGCCCCAGCGCTGTTCTGAGATACCCAGGTCGGGTCGATATTGCCGGTGTAGCCGTACTGCAAAATCCGACCAATAAGAGATTTAATGGTGTCGGCATCGATAGTCTTGTTGAGGGATGAGGGGTAATTATCCCAAAAGGTTTCGTCCTTCGCCGTAAAGGTGTGGGCGTTGTCGATAGGAGTCCCCGGCTCAATGCAGTACGCCACCTTGCCCTCATAGGAACCGACCGCGAACGTGGCGAACATATCATAAGCGTCCATATACCAGCCGTTCATGAACTGGAGGTTGTCCCGGTCCCAATGGTCGCGGTTGGTTTCCGCGTCACGGGGAAAGGAAACCATATAGATTTCCGAGCGTTCTCCGGCGGCCTGGGCAGTAGTGCCGAAGCTGACGAACATGGAAAAGCACATGAGCAAGGCCATGACCAGCGCTGTGCTTTTCCGCTTAACAGTAGATGTCATATTCTCTCCTTTTCTGCCCATTTGGGCAACAAAAAAAGCGCACTGTGGTTTCACAGTGCGCTTGGTGTTAGTGTTCTTTTTTGTTCTTATGCGTACCCGATATAAATGTTGTAGGTGCCATTTCCGGTGGATTCGTACCATACCCACACGTCTGTGATATCCGGGTCGTTTGCATATCTATTCATCCGGCTGCTGATGTCCCGCTCCAGGCAGGTGCTGTGCGGCCCGGCCCCGATGGGGTTGTCCCAGCAGTCTACTGCGCTGCTTTCCAGCCGCAGGCCCAGCCCCTGGGCGCAGCTTTGGGCGTAGCCTATCCAGTAGCCGATATCGAAGGCAGGTTCCTCTATGACCGGCTCGGGGGTAGGTTCTGCCGGGGCTGGGGTAGGCTCCGCAGGGGCGGGTGTTGGGGCTGGCGGCTCCGGTGTGGGAACGGGTGTCGGCGCAGGCGTGGCCACTGGCGGCGGGGTGGGAGTGGCTTTCACGGTCACCTTGAGATAGGCGTCTGGTTCGCTGGCAGGGGTTTCCTGCTTTGGCTCAGCGGTGGGGCTGGATTGCCGCATTTCCGGCTTGTTTTGAGGCTTTTGGGCCTTCTCCTGCTTGGCATTGGGAGAGGCTTTGGGGGCCTCTTTTGCGGCCTGCATGACCTCCTTTTTCTTCTCTGCCGTATCCAGCTTGACCTTTAGACCAGCCGTGATTTGCTCTATGACGGCGCTCATGTCGATGTGTTTCTCACTGGTATCGGTGGGCGAGTCTACATTCAGCACAAGCGCCTGGGGCGCAGGTTCCGGTGCGGACTGTGCGGTATGGGATGGTTGTACCTGGCACCCGGCGCTGCTTATAAGCAGGGCGGCGGATATAAGGGCGGTCAAGATTTTCTTCATGGAGTTCATCCTTTCTTGGAGTTTTTTGACCACGCGACGTTTTATGGTTCCGCGCAGCGGAATCCCGGTTTGAAAAGCCGGGAAATAAAACTCGGCGTAGAAAAACTTGTTTTTTCTACAAAGGATTTTACCACAACTTTTCCGAAAGTCCAGACCAATTCCGAATAAATATGCAACAAGGATTCAGCAAGAAATTCCCTATGATCTGGGCGGAGCGCGGATTGATTTTATACGCGAACACCTCCTATCACATAGGCATTTCCGCTTCCCGGATGCGAGGAGGCCCAGTCCGAATTTCCCTCTTGGGCAGTCTGCCCAGGCTCTCCGAAAGCTGCACGAACGCCGCCTTTTTCAGTTCCGTGGGCAGGGAGTCCAGCAGATCCAGCAGCATTGCCCTGTCATCCGTCATAGCCTGCACGGCCTTGCCCTGGCAGTCATCGCAGAGCTTCTCCCTACGGACGATCACCGACCTGCCGTCGCTTGATTCGGTGAAGGACAGCACGTCATTATAGGCAAAGCCCACCCGCTGCCGGATCTCATATGGGATGGTGATGCGCCCTCGCTTACCCAAAATGCGCAACAGTTTCGTTTTCACTCATCCAGCCCCCTTCCGTCACAGTTAGCCTCGCAGGGGCAGTTCTCACACTCAAATTCACAGGGCATAGCGTTAAGAGGGCAGTTCTCGCAATCCCGGTCACAGACATAATCTTCCGTGCTGTCCGGGGTGTCGATGATGATTTTCCCTTCACGAGCACTCACCTGAATGATGCTTTCGGTGCTGATGCCCGCCTCCAGGAACATCTCCAGAGGCACGGACACCAGAATAAATGGTTCGCTTGCCAAAATAATCACATCCTATATCTCAAATTTCATTTGTGCTGGCTTTGCATTTTCTCGTTCTGACAGATCGTAGTTGCCTATGAGCAGTTCTTTGAACTCCTTACCGGCTTCGTACCGCTGGGCCATGGAGTGTACCCTGGTGAAATCGAACACAGGAAAACCAGCGTACAACTCCCGAATCTCTGCACAATCGTTATACGAGAGCAGAAACCGGCCCTGCATCTCTTTCGCCACATCACGCAAACGCGCATGGTCTGCCCAGGTGAACTCTACGGCGTACATATCCTCGGTGGAAAAGTACGGCGGATCGAGATAGAAGAAGGTATCGGGCCGGTCGTAGTGGTGGATGAGCGTTTCAAAGTCCTGATTCTCCACCACCACATTTGCCAGCCGGTTTTCTAATTGCTGGATCAGGCCGAACAGCCGTCGTAAATCAAAGAGCTGGGAGGCAAAGGACTTCTTGCCGCTGGAGTAGCTATAACGGAGCAGTTTCAAGTAC
This sequence comes from Oscillospiraceae bacterium, assembly GCA_910574995.1. Classification (GTDB taxonomy): domain Bacteria; phylum Bacillota; class Clostridia; order Oscillospirales; family Acutalibacteraceae; genus Acutalibacter. Next base: position 165,621 of record CAJTCS010000003.1, on the reverse strand, counting down.
ATTGCCGCCCGGCGCACGTCGTAATCTTTCGTGATGCGCTGCCGGATGGCCTGCAATTCCTCTGCCACTGGCGGTGGGAGCAGTACCTCCGTTAGTTCCATTTCTTCTTCAAAAAACCTGTCATCGAACTGCTCATGCTGGAAAAACTTCTTGATGGCCTGGAAGTCAGCGCGGGAATTGAGGTTGCAAAATCCCAGTTCCCGGATGGTGGCCATAGTGCGCTCCTTCATGCAGTGGAAGAGATTCGTAAGGTTTCGGTCAAAATCGTTATATACCTCGAAAGGGTCAGGCGGCTTGCCCAGCAGCACGCTTCCGGAGCCGCCGAACACCTCCACAAACCTGCCGTATTCCAGGGGGAACAGGCTATAAATGATGGGGAGGATAGGCGCTTTATTGCCTACCCACGATACCGGCGATTTAATTGAGACCACCTCATTTCTTCGCCGGAAATCGTCCAGAAAACGACAAAAGGCCGGTACCAACCGTTTTCTGAACGATTGATACCGGCCTAAAATTCTGTTATACTTACTTCATGGACATTCCGCTGTCTAAATCATCATCTTCCTCTATTTCGGGGTGCTCCTCTGACTGGGAACTTTCAAACCCATCCAGACGATTTGGCACATAGTCCGACAACCACGTACCGCCGAAAGTGTCGTGGGTTTTCAGCCGCCAGATAGCGAGACGGCCAATGTTCACATTTATGCCATCAAAGGGGAACAGGAGGCAGGTCAGGCCGTCATGCTCAAAGGAAGAGCATTTTTCAAATTTGCTGCCGTTCCGCGGAATACCTTCCTCGGTGAACATTTCGTTGATGCCGTCCACCCATTCCTGCAAATTCCCGCCACAGCCCTAGATGATGAGCCCTTCTGTATTGCCCATGTGGCGCAGGTCATCGGCGGTAATATGCTTGATGCTCATAACTTCAGTCCTCCCATGCTTTCTTCTTCGTCCATGCCCTCATCTTCCTCCTGCTCGTCATATCCCCACAGACTGTTGGCATAGTCGACAGCCTCCTGCCCAACAGGGAAGAATTCTCCATCCGGTGCGCCGTTGTGATATTCCACCTCGCCGCAGTTGTACCCGATGTCCTCATCGGCCCACTGATGGACAAAATCCAGGTCGGGGTACATATGAGCCAACTTTGCCACAATCGGTGTTGGCGGAGCCCAGGCCGTCAGGAAACGCAGGGACTTGCCGTCAAACTGAACGCCGCCCTCGTAGCCGTAGGCGTTCCACTTGGTGCCCCAGTTCTTGATGCGCCAGTCGTACCAACTGGTGACGCCATACTTTTGCTTGTTTTGAAACGCTTGCTTGCCCAAATTCCAGGTGTCACGGTCGATGTCAGGCCGCACTCGAAGGAACGCCTGCTCCGATTTTTTGGGGATATTCAGCAGGTCGAAGTCCTCTTTTTTGCCGTTAAAAGTGTAGACCTCGATGAAGTCATTATAGGCTTTTAAACCCTGCTTTGTCTGACTCCCTTCCTCAATATCCAGCTCTGGCGGCATGGGAGCCAGCTTGTTGAAATCGATGGAACCCAGACCGTATTCGTCGCTTTTGACGGTCTCAAACAGAGCTTTGACCCTGGCAGGATTGCCCTTGATCTCAATAATATTTGTTACATGATTTGGCATTACGACCTCCAAAATATCTCTTTGATTTTCTCGCCCAAAGCGGAGATAACCGGCACGGTGACGGCGTTTCCAGCCATTTTATAAAGCTGGGCGTCAGACAGCCCGGTTGCGGTAGCTTTGTGGAACTGTTCATCACTAAACCCTTGTAAGCGCCAGCATTCGATAGGCATGAGTTTTCTCACTTTCCCATAGTGCAGATTGCCGTCTGCATCTTGCACAGGAATGGAAAAGGGAGCCTGCCCCTCTACGAAAACGCCCGATTTACCACCCTTAAATTTGCCGATGCCTGCATCCTGATTTGCCAGCAGACACCTTGCGTTTTCGGTCAGTTCCGGGTTTTCGTTCAGGTCGATAAAGAAATACCCCTGATTATTTCCAGGGGTGACCGTGTGCGCGATTTTATCTCCGACCCGCCCGCGCCGGGTATTCATGGTGGCATAGGCCAGATCGATGCTGTCGCCAGGGTGAGCCAGCTGATAGCCTGATTTCGTCATGACCTTGATGGGCAGGCTCACATCGTAAAGCCCGCTTCTGCCGCCAAAGCCACCCGCTGTGCTGGTCAGGGTGATGGACACTCCGCTGGGGGAGTAGACCCGGCACCCTTCCGGGCCGGGTAAGACTTGCTCAAGAGACGCTCCATTTGCGTCTGTGAAAGAAAGTATTTCTCCGGAACATCTGCCTCTAAGATATCCGACAATATACACCCTTTTGCGGGATTGGGGAACGCCGAAATCCTTGCTGTTAAGCATTTGCCACGCGACATCGTACCCCAGTTCATCCAGCGTACTGAGGATGGTCGCAAACGTCCGGCAGTTGTCGTGCGAAAGCAATCCGGGAACATTTTCAAGACACAAAAATGCAGGTCTTTTAGCGGCGGCAAGACGTGCGATTTCAAAGAACAGAGTTCCTCTGGCGTCATCTGCAAATCCTCGCCGTTTTCCAGCGATTGAAAAGCTCTGACAAGGGAAGCCGCCGCAAATAAGGTCGATATCCGGCAGCGCTGCTGGGTCGATGGTTCTGGCGTCTGCAAAAAACACTTCTCCTTCCGTATCATACATAGCGTTATATGCCTGATTTGCATATTTGTCTATCTCACAGTGACCGACGCACTCAAAGCCGCCCACAGCCTCTAAGCCGGAGCGAAACCCGCCGATCCCCGCGAACATATCAAAAAATCGGATAGCCATGCGCCATCCGACCACTTCACTGTATTAACTTTCACCTCACATTTTCATGCCGAAATCTTCATCTTCGTCCATGTCCGGCTCCTGTTCCTCTGCCAGTTCTTCCTCTGTCAGCTTGCGGAAGGAGTCCTCGCTGGGGATGAGCCCCAAAGCCCGGCCATTGTCGAACTTGCAGTGCAGAGTGCCGATATCGTCCACGGCGATCACGGTGCCGCGCGTGTTATCCTTAACCCGGTGCATATCCTCGCCCATGCTCAGCAGCATAATGCGAGTGCCACTGGGGTACTCGGCCTTGTAATACTCAGCCATCCTGTGCAGCCTATCCCATTCGTTCATCTCGAAAACCTCCTTTTACATACCGCCCATCCCTTGATGGGGTTCCAGGTGCTCGTCCAACTCATCCTCAGTGCAGAGAAAATAGTCATCACTGCTGTTCCAATATGAAACATAGAGGTCGCCCTCGTCGGTTTCGATGGGCCGCTGCTCGAAACCTTCTCCAAGGCCGTCTGAACACTGTCCAAGAATTTCCTCCCGCAAATCCGCCATTTCCTCTGCCGTGAGCGGCTCCTTGAGGTGACAATCGATCCGGCCTAAGAGTCTGCCGTCGATATCCTCCACTGTCCAAACTGCTGACATGAGCTTGGCAGCTACACCGGCATTTCTGTCAAGATATTGCGCCATGTCACCCATTTCGGGGGCCTGCTCGTCGGCAATGCCCTGCTCGATCTGGTCTTGGTACGCCGCCAGGAACCCGCTGCCCACCTCGATATACTCGTCGCACTCGCCATCGTCAAGCTGGCCCGGCAGCCTGGGTCATGGCCTTGATATCATCGAACAGCTTTTCCTTAGTGGGATACTGATTGTGGACGATATTCTGTTCCAGGTCTGTGAGGATTTTTTCTCTGGCAGTGCTGACGGCGAAGGCCACGGTGTTGGCGTCGGCAAGGGTATCGTTCCTGCCGAACACCCGCAGCAGGCGGTTGCCAATCTCGCTATCCGAGGACAGGGTGACTTCCACATCCTTATCGTCATGGAGCAGGATATTTTTCGGGGGCTTGTTGATGCCAGCCTCCCGCATATCATGGTAGAGCTGATGGATATCCATGGGCAGCTCCCGCTCAAGGGCTGCCCCGGTTTTGTTGGTGATTTTTACTTTTATCATGCTAAATCCCCCTCATCGCAAGGTCCAGGTCATCATCTAAAATCATTTCCAGCGAACAGCCGCTGTCCATGCAGACGAAGCCGCCCTCAACAAACTGCCCCTCTCGATCCTCGCTGATTTGATTGCCCAGGGCGTCAAAGTCGATATAATCCTCCAGTTCGGGTGAGGCACGATACTCGCTGTCAAAGCTGACAAAGTGATGGCCCACATCCTCATCCGTTTCTGCGTCTTTGATGAACACAAAATCCTCCAGATGTCGGGCTATTCTCATGATTTCACCGCTGCTGGAAACGTCGGCGTACTCTACCACCGCCGCCAGTTTTTCAAAGCCCTCTGTGGTTCTCGGAAATGCGTCAGCCAGTTCGTTGGCCACCCCGAGGCCATGATCCCGCAGCATAGTTTCCAGGTGCTGTATCCAGGTTGGATCGTCCAGCATGAAATCTGTGAAAGCTACCCTGCACATATCCGGGGACGGCGCCCCCATCCGCCTGGCCGCTTTGATGACAGCGAGTTCATCTTCCGGCAGGTACAGGTACTCGGTTTTGGGGCCGTACTCCATCTGCGCGACGGCAATAATGTCCCGGCGGGGTTCGCAGTAGGGGAAAGTTGCGCCGTGGTAGACTTCCCGGTATGGCACGTCCTCATTCGTGAAGAGCAGGCCATAGGTGGTGGGAGTCCCATCACCGCTGGTCAGCAAGTCACGGCCCGCCTGCTCAAAGTCGAGGTTGTCAACATCTGAGGCGGGCAGAGCGCCCATCTTATTGAGCAGATACTTCCTACCTACAGCAGCCAGGTCGGTGACGTTTTGCACCAGCGTGTACCTGTCCATGTTGAAGGACAGGTTGATGAGGGCTTTGAGGTCTGACGGCTGCTCCACCTGCACAGCCGCAAAAAACTGGTCTTGCTCATACGGGGTAAACCGGTTGAGGTTTTTGGCGAGGAAGTTCAGTTCGTCCAGATCGATTTCCTTCCCATTCAGCATGGCCAGCGCCTCTGGAGATAGTTCGTCGGCGGTGATTCTGAATGGCGCGGTGTGGAACGCCTTGACGAGCGCCTTTTGAATCTCCGCTTCGCGCAGAGGAAGGGTCAGCGTGGTCCGCATGGGGCCGTGCCAGATTTTTAGGGTTATCATAGGTTCAGCTCCTTCCTGAAATAAAAAAAGCCGGTCGCTTATTTTGGGGATTGCTCTCCAGCGACCGGCTATGTATTTTTGTAGCAAGAGGGCCAGCAGTTATTCTCCTGCTGGCCCTCTCTTTTCTCTTTATTCTGTTGTTGTGAGGGTTCACTTCCTGCCGCAAAGCCAAAACGCCGTTTTGCCATCCACGTTTTCGCACTTTCGAAATCCAGCCCTTTGAGACGCAAAAAACCGCGTGGTTACGCGGTTTTTTGCCCAAATATCTTTTTGGTTTTCCTAGGATGGCGGAGAAGAAGGGATTTGAACCCTTGCGCCGGTTTCCCGACCTACTCCCTTAGCAGGGGAGCCCCTTCACCACTTGGGTACTTCTCCGGGTGAAAATCTATAATCAATATATTAAAGTATAAAAAGCAAATGGCGGAGAGGAAGAGATTCGAACTCTTGGTCCCTTGCGGGATCACTAGTTTTCAAGACTAGCTCCTTAAACCACTCGGACACCTCTCCATGTCCTTGGCACGTGACTTATCATACCACACCCTGAGTACAAATGTCAATGGGTTTCTGACAAAAAAGCACAGGAAAAGCACCAGGGCTTTGGCGGCCTTGGGGCAAGGCAAAGGCCGCCTTAAAAAAGCGGCCCCAGCTTTTGGTAGGATTCGCACAGGGCCATGGCGGGCAGGGTCAGCCCGAACCACAGAAGGGAATAGGGCAGGCACACCTGCCCCAGCAGGTTCAGGGGCACGCCGGAATAATCCCACACCCCCAGGCCTAACCCCCGGTTTACAATGAGTCCCGTCACCAGCTCTACCCCTGTGATAATGCCGGACCCCGCCAGGCACCGCAGAGAAAGGCTTCTGCCCCCCAGGCGCTGGCAGCACACCTTATGGATCAGGTACAGGCACGCGCCCCCAGCCACCGCCATAGACCCATGGGTGCGCCCCCGCCAGATCATTTCCAGTGTGGGGTAAGCACAACTGCCCGTCAAAAAAATCAGGCCGTCCAGCAGCATTGCGGCCGCCCCCTTTCATAATATAGTTAGCGCAGTTCGAAATAGGTGGAATACCTCTTTTGAACCAGGCGGCATAGCCGCCCGGCTTGCAAATCGTATGTACCGATTTGCAAGCGCGTTTACTATAGCCCAGACAAGCGGCCCCAACAGCCGCCTGTGCCCTAGTGTGCCCGGCGGTGGGCGTTTTTTTCGGCAAGCGCGCGCTTTTTTTATAGGAAAACCTTGTAATTTGCCCGGGGCTTTCCTATAATATAAGGATAAGCCCATAGGGCCACATGAAAAACAGAAAGGCGGCTTTTAAATGGAAAATACAGGCAAGCTGAAGATATTGGTAACAGGGGGGGCCGGGTATATCGGCAGCCATACCTGTGTGGCGTTGCTGGAGCAAGGCTATGACGTGGCCATTGTGGACAACCTGTGCAACAGCAAGGCAGTTGCCGTAGACCGGGTGGAGGAGATCACCGGGAAAAAGGCGGCCTTTTACCAAGAGGATGTGTGCGACAAGGCGGCCTTGCGGGAGGTCTTTGCAAAAGAGCATATAGATGCGGTGATCCACTTTGCCGGGCTGAAGGCGGTGGGGGAATCGGTGGCGCAGCCCCTACGGTATTATGAGAACAACCTGGGTTCTACCCTGGCCCTGCTGCAAGTGATGGAAGAGTTTGGGGTGCGGAACCTGGTGTTCAGCTCTTCGGCCACTGTATACGGGGATGTGGAAGCCCCGCCCCTGCGGGAAGACGCGGCCCTGCCCCACCATGCCAACTGCCCATATGGCACAACCAAGCTGATGATCGAACAGATCGTGGCAGACTATGCCCATGCCCACCCGGATTTCAACGGGGTGCTGCTGCGGTACTTCAACCCTGTGGGGGCCCACGAAAGCGGGAAAATCGGCGAAGACCCCAGCGGCATCCCCAACAACCTGGCCCCGTATATCGTGCAGACCGTGGTGGGCAAGCGGGAAAAGCTGCATGTATTCGGCAACGACTACCCCACCCCCGACGGCACCTGCATACGGGATTATATCCATGTGGTGGACCTGGCGGAAGGCCACGTGGCGGCGCTGCAGCTGTTTAGGGAGGGCGGCTGCGGCCTGCGGGTCTACAACCTGGGCACAGGCCGGGGCCATTCCGTGCTGGAGGTGCTGCGGGCTTTCTCAGAAGCGGCCGGGCAGGATATCCCGTACGTGATAGACGGCCGCCGGGCCGGGGACCTTCCAGAAAGCTATGCGGACGTATCCAAGGCGAAAGCGGAACTGGGATGGGAGGCCAAAAAGACCCTGGCGGACATGTGCGCAGACTCCCTGCGGTGGCAGCGGCAGAACCCGGACGGGTATGGGGAGTAAGGCAATATGGCAAATGTTTTTGCAATCCGGCAAAAGCTGGTGCTGGCTTCCTCCTCCCCCAGCCGCAGGCTGCTGCTGGAACGGGCTGGGTTAGACTTTGAAGTGGCCGTATCCGGCGTAGAGGAAAGCGTGCCAGCCGCCTTCACCCCGGCGCAGGCAGTCGAGTGCCTGGCCCAGCGCAAGGGGGAAGCCGTCCTGCCCCTGCGGCCGGGCATGCCTATCATTGCGGCGGATTCGGTGGTGGCCATTGACAACATGATATTGGGCAAGCCCCAGGACGACGAGGCCGCCCGGGCCATGCTGGGCCGGCTTTCTGGGCGCATCCACCAGGTGTATACCGGGGTGTGCCTGCTGGCAAACGGGCAGAGGGAGGTCTTCCACCAGGCCACAAAGGTGAAGTTTTACAATTTGACGGAAGAGGAGATCGCGGCCTACGTGGCCCTGGGTGAATCCCGGGGCCGGGCGGGGTCTTACGGCATAGAGGGCGTAGGGGTGGCGCTGGTGGAAGCCATCGAAGGGGACTACTCCAACATCGTGGGCCTGCCCGTGGCCGAGACCCTGCACAGGCTAAGCCGGATGCTGGGCTGAACGCCTATAGGGGGTATCGTGATGGTGGACTATACCGGCGAACGTTTTTCCAACCTGCGGCTGGAGGGCGGGGCTGTCTCCGGCGGGGTGTTTGAGGACTGTGTATTTGAGGACTGCCGCTTCCAGGATGTGGCGCTTGCCAACTGCCGGTTCTCCGGGTGTGAATTTATAGGGTGCCGGGCCCAGGGGGTGCGCTTCGACAACGTACAGGCCCTGGGGAACGGATTTGCAGGCTGCGTGCTGCTGGGGGTAGACTGGGCTTCCCTACTGGACCCCCGGAAACAGGACCTGGGCTTCCTGCCTTTCGATTCCTTCCAGGCCTGCACGCTGCACCACTGTGTGTTCTTCCAGCTGGACCTGCGTAAATTTTCCTTTGCCGGCTGCGACCTTTCTGGCAGCTACTTGGACGGATGCCGCCTGGCGGAGGCGGATTTTTCCGGCTGCCTGCTGCGGGGCACGGCATTCTCCCACAACGACTTGGCAAAGGCTGACTTCCGCCGGGCCCGGGAGTACAGCTTTTCCCTGCTGTCCAACCAGGCGAAAGGGGCCCGGTTCACCCTGCCGGAGGCGATGGGCCTGCTGTATGGGCTGGAAATCCAAATAGAAGAGGGGTAGCCAACGCCCCCAGGGCAAAACCACGCCGTATGCCCCGGGGGCGTTTTGCGCGCCTAAAAAAAGTGGATCCACCGCTATTCATAAAGTATTTACAAATAGAAACTTGACTTTTGCTGACCTAAGTGATACATTATAAACAAGCTGTTAGCACTCTTGGATATAGAGTGCTAAACCTGGAAAGCAGAGGTGGGAGCATGGAGCTTTCCCAGCGGCAAGGGCGGGTGTTGGCCTGCGTGGTGGCTGGGTACAGCCAGACAGGCGAGCCGGTGGGCTCGAAAGCCGTGGCGGAAAAGCTGGGGGTATCCTCGGCCACGGTGCGCAACGAAATGGCCGGGCTGATCGAACTGGGGCTTTTAGAACAGCCCCATACTTCTGCCGGACGGATCCCTTCCCAGCGGGGCTATCGGGAATATGTAGACCGGCTTATGCCCCCTTCCCCCTTATCAGAAAGGGAAAAGCGCGCCCTGTCTTCCCAGCTTTCCTACCGGGCCTATGACCCGGAGGGCGTGCTCTTGCGGGCGGCCCAGATTTTAGCGGATTCCAGCCGGTGCGCCGGGTTGGCCACCACCCCCGGCGGGGCGCAGGCCCGGGTGAAGGCCGTACAGTTTGTGCAGACCGGCCGGCGTACGGCCATGCTGGTCCTGCTCAGTTCGGCTGGCACGATGAAGACCCGGGTCTTCCACTGTGACTTTGACCTGACGCCTGAACTGACCCGATTGTTTTTTCGCGTGTGCAACGAACGGCTGGCCGGGAAGGCGGTGGCCGACATCACCCCGGCCCTTGCCCAGACCGTGGCGGCCTCCCTGGGAGAGCTGTATGTGCTGTTGGGGCCGCCCTTGCAGGCGCTTTTAGAAGCTGCCCGGGATGCCATTGAGACGAAGGTGCTACTATGCGGGCAGATGAACCTGCTGCTGTATCCAGAACTGGAACCACAAGGGGTATGCCGGGTGCTGGATTTCCTAGACCGCCGGGAACGCCTTTCCACCTTGTTCCGCCAAAAGCCCGGCAAAGCCCAGGTACTCATCGGCCGGGAAACCGGCCGGCCCGAACTGGAAGAGGTATCTTTGGTGACGGCTTGGTACCGTGTAGAGGGTCAAGACGCAGGCTGCTTATCCGTGGTGGGCCCCGTTCGTATGGATTATCCCCGGCATACCGCCCTTTTAGAATATCTGGCTGGACAGACCGGGCATATGCTTACTGGGCTGGCCCAAGACAGCTGACCAGGGATAAAAAGGGGCTGCTAAGGCCAGGATAAAACAAACGTGATGAATGGGTGTAAAACCACATGCCATATAAAAACACAACGCCTTGGCACGCCAGACGTGCCGTAATAGGGCTGGAAAGGGAGATGTATACGCTTTATGGAGCAGGAAGAGAAGCGGCCAGAGCAGGAACAGCCGGAAGGGCATCCTGCAGAACCGCAGCAGCCAGAAGAAGCCAAAGAAGGACCTGACCAGGGGCAAGGCAGCCTGGAAGAAGGGGCGCTGGAAAAGCTGCAGGGGGAATTCGAGGCACACAAGCAGCAGCACCTGCGGGTGCTGGCGGAATACGACAACTTCCGCAAGCGCACAGCCGCCGAGAAATCCGCCATATATAACAACGCGGTTTCCGACACGGTGCAGGCCCTTCTGCCCATTGCGGACAATATAGAACGGGCCCTGGGCCAAGAAAACGCCTCGGCGGAGGATATGAAAAAGGGCGTGGAGATGATTGAAAGCCAGATAGAGCAGGCCTTTGAAAAGCTGGGGATCACTTCCTGCGGCGCGGTAGGCGAGGCTTTCGACCCGAACCTCCACAACGCCGTGGCCCACATCGAGGACGAAAGCTTGGGCGAGAACGTGATCTCCGCCGTGTTCCAGAAGGGGTACCGGCTGGGGGACCGGGTGGTGCGCTTCGCCATGGTGCAGGTGGCCAACTAAGGCCGCCGCAGGGCCCTCGGCCCCTTTTAAGCCGGTGCGGGGCTATCCCCATGGTACCGCTGCCCGGTAATAAAGGCAGGGATTTATTATTACGCAATTACGCATGAAACAACTTTAAACAAGCGAGGTAATGATTATGTCAAAGACGATTGGTATCGATTTGGGCACCACAAACTCCTGTGTAGCCGTTATAGAAGGCGGCGAACCTGTGGTCATCGCCAACGCCGAGGGCGCGCGTACCACCCCCTCTGTGGTGGCTTTCTCCAAAGACGGCGAACGTATGGTGGGCCAGGTGGCCAAGCGCCAGGCCATCACCAACCCGGACCGGACCGTGTCCTCCATCAAGCGGGAGATGGGCAGCAACTATAAAGTAAGCGTGGACGCCAAAAGCTATACCCCCCAGGAAATTTCCGCGATGATCCTGCAGAAGCTGAAAGCGGACGCGGAGGCCTACCTGGGCGAGGCGGTCACCAGCGCGGTCATCACCGTGCCCGCCTACTTTACCGACGCCCAGCGCCAGGCCACCAAGGACGCTGGCAAGATTGCGGGCATGGACGTGAAGCGCATCATCAACGAGCCCACCGCCGCGGCCCTCTCCTATGGCGTGGACAAGGACAACGACCAGAAGGTGATGGTGTATGACCTGGGCGGCGGCACGTTCGACGTTTCCATTATCGAGATGGGCGACGGCGTGCAGGAAGTCCTGGCTACGGCCGGCAACAACCGTTTGGGCGGCGACGACTTTGACCAGCGGGTCATCGACCACATTGTCAGCACCTTTAAGATGGAGCAGGGCATTGATTTGAGCGGCGACAAGATGGCCATGCAGCGCATCAAGGAAGCGGCCGAAAAGGCGAAAATCGAGCTGTCCGGCGTGACCACCGCCGCCATTAACCTGCCCTTTATCACCGCCGACGCCACCGGCCCCAAGCACCTGGACATGACCCTTTCCCGGGCCAAGTTCAATGAGCTGACCGCCGACCTGGTAGAGAAAACCATGGGCCCTGTGCGCCAGGCCCTGTCCGACTCTGGCCTGTCCATCGGGGAGATCAGCAAGGTGCTGCTGGTAGGCGGCTCTTCCCGCATCCCCGCCGTGCAGGACGCGGTGAAAGGCTTCATCGGCAAAGACCCCTTCAAGGGCATCAACCCCGACGAGTGCGTGGCCATGGGCGCGGCCATCCAGGCGGGCGTGCTCCAGGGCGACGTACAGGGCCTGCTGCTGCTGGACGTGACCCCCCTTAGCCTGGGCGTGGAAACCATGGGCGGCGTGATGACCAAGATCATCGACCGCAACACCACCATCCCCACCAAGAAAAGCCAGACCTTCTCCACGGCCGCCGACGGCCAGACCCAGGTAGAGGTAAACGTGCTGCAGGGCGAGCGGGAATTTGCCCGGGACAATAAGCAGCTGGGCCTCTTCAAGCTGGACGGCATCGCCCCAGCCCCCCGGGGCATCCCCCAGATCGAGGTCACCTTCGACATTGACGCCAACGGCATTGTAAACGTTTCCGCCAAAGACCTGGGAACCGGCAAAGAGCAGCACATCACCATCTCCTCCAGCTCCAACATGAGCAAGGAGGACATTGACCGGGCTGTGAAAGCGGCCGAGCAGTTTGCCGAGGAAGACAAGAAGCGCCGGGAAGAGGTGGATACCAAAAACAATGCGGAGAATTTGTGCTATTCCGCTGAAAAGCTGGTAGCCGACAACGGCGACAAGCTGCAGGATGCAGACAAGAATGAGATCAACGCCAAAGTTGCCGCCTTGAAGGAGACCCTGCAGAATGGTTCTACAGAGGCCATCCAGGCTGGGATGGACGACCTGCAGAAGGCCGTGTATGCTGTCAGCGAAAAGCTGTACCAGCAGTCCGCCCCCCAAGGCCAGCCCGGCAGCGGCCCCCAGCCCCCTTTTGACGGGCAGAATCCCGGCGGCCCCGCCCCAGACGGCAACGTATACGACGCAGACTATAAGGATGTAGAGTGACCGTTAGACAAATAAAGCAAAAGGAGGCAGCGCGCGCTGCCTCCTTTCCTTTTTCCAGGCAGGGGTGGCACCCCTGCCCAACCTCTATGTAGGCATATGCTTTTGGGCCCGGGAAGGGCGCGGCTGAAACGTTTGGCAAGGCAGGAAGCCCCCTCCCATACCCCCGCCCACTTTACCCATGGCCCGCCTGCATCATGCGGCCGCGCGGCACACTGGGCCCAGGCCCCATGGCTTCGCCCAGGGGATTGCGTATCTTTGCGGGGATAACCCAACGTCACGCTGGGGCAAACAGCCCCCGCAAGGATTCGAACCATTCTACCACCTTGAACTCTATCTGGTATTTTTCGGGGTTTTCCACCACCTCCCGCTGGCTTTCCGGCAAAGCAGCCAGCACATCCTCCCGATTTTCGGCGGCGGGCATGCACAGCGCAGGGAAAACCACGCACCACCAGTTTTGGCCCCGGCCCTCTCCAATGGTCACCCGCAGCGTGCGGTATTTCCCGGCGGGCAGGGCAGCGCCCTCATAATACCGGGTGGAAAAATGCATTTCGGTTATAACGGCCTCCGCCCTGTCGGAAAAGCCGTTCTCCCGCAAAACGCGGTTTGCCCTTTGGGAGATGGGCTCCAGATGGGCGCTTAGGGCCCGCTCGGCCTGCTCCAGTGTGGCGGCGTCCCCATACCACTTTGCGGCTTCCTCTAAAACCGCGTCCCGTACCTTTAGCTTGATTTCCTGGTCCTGGGTACTGTTAGAATTGGCTATGATGTGCAGCCGCAGCACGCTTTGGGGCAGCTGCTCGGAGGCGGCGGCGAAGGGGAAAAAGCTAAAAAACGCCGCCAGGAGGAATCCGCAGAAAATAGCTTTGAATAGGGTCTTTTTTGTGGTGGTCCGCATATGTACCGCCTTCCTTTCCCGTTTTGCAGGGAGTATGGGACGGTTTTGCCGGGGATATGCAGGCCTTGACAAGGGGAGTATACTGGAATTATATACGCATATGCTTTATACTGCCATTATAACCCGCAGATAGGGCGGGGGATATCCGGAAAAGGGGGAGTACTTTTGTCAGAGGTTTTGCTGGACGCTGTGTGGGACGCAGCGAAAACGTTGCCGTTTTTGCTGGGCGCATACCTGTTGCTGGAATTTTTTGAGCACCGCTGGGCCGGCCGCCAGCCCGCCTTGCTGACAAAGCTGGGCCCAGTGGGCGGGGCTTTGCTGGGGTGCGTGCCCCAGTGCGGCTTTTCCGTGGCGGCGGCCAACTTTTATGCCGCCCGCCTTATTACGCCGGGCACGCTGCTGGCAGTATTCTTGGCCACCAGCGACGAGGCCCTGCTGATTTTGCTCTCCCGGCCCCAAGCCCTTCAAGAGACCGCCCGGCTGCTGGGGGTAAAGCTGGCTGCCGCCGTGGCCCTGGGCCTGCTGGCCGATTGGGCCCTCCGGCGGTTTTATAAAGCGCCGGTAAAGCCCGCCCTGCATGAACTGTGCGAGCATCAGCACTGTGGCTGCGGGGCGCACGGCATTTTGCGCCCCGCCCTGCAGCACACCGGGCATATCTTCCTGTTCCTGCTGGCCGTGAACGCGGCGCTGGGCTGCCTGCTCCACCTGGCCGGGGAAGAAGCCATTTCCCGCTTCCTGCTGACGGGCAGCGCGTTCCAGCCCCTGTTGGCAGCCCTGTTGGGCTTTATCCCCAACTGCGCCGCTTCTGTCCTGCTGACAGAGCTGTACCTGGCCGGTTCCCTTTCCTTTGGGTCTGCTGTGGCTGGCCTGTGCACAGGGGCCGGGCTGGGGCTGGCTGTGCTTTTCCGGGTAAACCGGCCCCAGCGGGAAAACTTCTTCCTAACGGGGGCGCTGTACGCAGGGGCCGTTGCCACCGGCGTGCTGTGCAATTGGCTCTTTCCCGGCGGCTGACAGCCGGGCCCCTTCACTTTTTAGTTCCCTTCAAGCCCAGGAATACGTCATAGTGCAGCAGCCAATAGTTGATTTGCAGCAGCCAGGCTGCCAGGCCTTGGCTTTGCCCGGAAGGTTCCGCCAAAAACGCGGCCACCGCTTTTGGGGCGAACAGCTTGTGCAGGGGCTGGCCGCTGTCCTGCAAGACGTGCCCCAGCTTTTCCCTCAACAGTTGGCGGTAGCTTTCGGGCGCGCGGTACACAGGCTGGCCGCCCACGCCCCCATGGCACACCGATAAGGCCCGGCCTGCCGCCGCGGCGCACCGCTCCTGCTGTTCCAGCTTCTGCCTGTAAACCATTTCCGGCGCCGCCGCGCCGCCGTTTTGGATATCCAGGGCTTCCCGCACCTCCGGCCAGAGCAGTTCCAGCCAGCCTGCCTGCCACAGCGGCTCCGGCCCATCCCCCGCCCAAAGGACCGTACCGCCTTCTTGGCCCTGCCCGCGGTGTTGGCGCAATACCAGGGCGTCCGTCTCCGGAAGGCCGGGCAGGTCCCGGGCAATCACGCCCTCTAATAGGCATGCATACAGCTGCTGGGCGGTAAAAGGCGCCTCTTGTATGGTCCCGGGGCCCCGCGTAGAAGGGATCTCCCCAGCCGGGCGGCTGGATGCTTCCCGCAGCCCTGCCCTATCGAACAGCAGCCCTTGCCCAGGCTTAACCGCCTGTATCCCCCAAAACCCCCCGCAGTCTGGGGCACAGGCCAACACCTCCCGCAGCACGGCCCAATCCGCCACCGGGTTTACCCCCGGATATTCCAACAAGCCTTTGACCTCCAGGCTGAAAGCCATCCGGTCCCCCTGCCGCCAGTAGAACAAGGGCCTGGCCCCCAGCCCGTCCCGGCAAAGGAACAGCCTCCCGTTTTCCCGGTCGTCTACAGCCAAGGCAAAACACCCCCGCAGGCGCGCCCCGCACTTTTCCGCCCAGCGGCCATAGGCCGCCGCCGCCAATTCCCCATCGCCGGCGTCCGGGCTTCCCCCCAATTCCCGGCGCAGCTCCTCCCGGCCCTCCAGGATACCCTCAAAGCATACGGCTGTCTTCTTTCCCTCTGTAACCGCTTCCCCCGCCTGGGCCATGGCGCACTGGGCGGAACAACAGGCCGTAAGCCTGTCGGCCGCGCCCCCTCTATGGGACTGCCGGCGGGCCATGCGTTTTACAAGGGCCATCCACAAATATTTTTCTTCTTTTAGGCTGTCTGTGCAATCGAAAAAGCCCGCGAATGCGTTCATATACACTCATTCCTTTCCAAAAATTTTACGCGCGGTTGCTTCCAATGTAACCCACCAAGGCCCTTCATGCCTGTATGCACAGCGGCCATAGTGTAATAACAAACATACTTGGAAATCGGTATATACCGATTTCCAAGCCAGGTGGCTACGCCGCCTGATTCAAAAGAGGTATTCTACCTCTATTTGAATCGCGTTAACTATAGCAGTCTATTATATGCCTGAAAACCCGCAGGTTTCGTCGGAATCTGCGGATGCCCCTTTGGGGGGAAGCCCGGCCGGGCCGCCGGGGCCCCCGTTCCAGGCAGCCGCCAAACGCGGCCCCTTGTGCGCCCTCCTTTTCTAAATGGGGCTTCCTTTTTGACCAGAGGCGTGGTATACTGTATGTTGCTTGCGGCAGCCGCAGCCAATGTGCCAAATGGCCCGTACCCATGTGGGCGGGACCGGCGGCTTTCCCAGGGCGCGCCCCAGCCGCAGCCAAAATACGCGCTGTATCCCCATGGGAACAGCAGTGGAGGTTTTTCCAATGTATCAACATGTAAAACGTACCCAAAGCATCCAACAACTGACGCTTACCGCCCTGTTCGCCGCCGTCCTCTTGCTGATGGCTTTCACGCCCTTGGGCCTGATCGACTTACCGGTAATCAAGGCCACAGTTCTTCATGTGCCGGTCATTATTGGCTCGGTAGTGCTGGGGCCAAAAAGGGGGGCGGGCCTGGGCGCCCTGTTCGGGTTGACCAGCCTGTGGAAAAATACCATGGCCCCCAGCCTGCTCAGCTTTGCCTTTTCCCCCTTTGTGCCCCTGCCGGGCATAGGCCATGGCAGCCTGTGGGCCCTGGCAATCTGCTTTGTCCCCCGCATCCTGGCAGGTGTGCTCCCCTATTACGTGGCGGCGGGCTTTGCCCGTTTGTGCAAAGGGAATGGCTGGGGCCGGGCGGCGGGCTATGTGCTGGCGGGCGTATCTGGCGCGGCGGTGAACACCGCCCTGGTAATGGGCCTTATGGGCCTGGTGCTGGGGGACGCGTTCGCAGCCGCCCAAGGCATCTCCCATGAAATGGTAACCGGCGCCGTACTGGCCATTGTGCTGGCCAACGGCGTGCCCGAGGCCATTGCCGCCGCCGTACTGTGCGGGGCCGTATGCCTGGGGCTGGAAGGGGCGCGGATTATAAAAACGAAAAAACAGGAGGCGGCAAAATGATTCTGGCTATTGATATCGGCAATACCAACACGGTGCTGGGGTGCCTGGAGGGCGACGACCTGCTGTTTACCCTGCGCATCCGCAGCGACCGGGACAAGACAGCCGATGAATACTGCCTGCTGGTGGAAGGGCTGCTCCGCCGCCAGGGGGTAGACCCTGCCGCCCTAGAAGGGGGCATCCTTTCCAGCGTGGTGCCCGGCCTGCGGACGGTGATGCCCCTGGCTATGAAACAGCTGACAGGCCAGGATTTTCTGGTGGTGGGTTCCGGCATCAAGACCGGGCTGGATATCCGCATTGACAACCCCGGCCAGTTGGGGGCCGACCTGGTGGTGGACGCCGTAGCGGCCCTGGCAGATTATCCCCCGCCCCTGGCCATATTTGACATGGGGACCGCCACCACCCTGTCTGTCCTCGACGGGGCGGGGGTCTACCGGGGGGGCATGATCATCCCGGGCCTGCGGGTCTCTATGGACGCCCTGAGCGCCCGGGCCGCCCAGCTGCCTTATATCCAGCTTACCGCCCCGGAAACCCCCATTGGCCGCAATACCATCGAGTGTATGCAGGCCGGCGCCATTTTTGGCAGTGCCAGCATGGTGGACGGCCTTATCGGCCGGGTAGAGGCCGCCTTGGGGCAGAAGGTCACCGCCGTGGCTACCGGCGGCCTGATGGCCGTGGTGCATCCCCACTGCCATCGGGAGATCCACTATGACCCGAACCTGCTGCTGAAAGGCCTGCACCTGCTGTACAAGAAGAACCAAGGCGGCGCAAAATAGCGCGCCGCCTCTCCCAGGCTGCGGCCCCTTGGCTTTGG
Organism: Oscillospiraceae bacterium; assembly: GCA_910574995.1. GTDB lineage: Bacteria > Bacillota > Clostridia > Oscillospirales > Acutalibacteraceae > Acutalibacter. The sequence continues at coordinate 147,882 of CAJTCS010000003.1, read as the reverse complement.
CTTCGATTTCCTGGAATGGGCGCCCCTCCTTGTGGGGAGGCGCCCATTCCTCTTTTTATCCCAAGGCGGCTTTCCTATTCCCATAGGCTTGCCCCGCGCAAAGCTTTTTAAAGGGCCAGGGGCTGCGTAAAACCCCCGCCTTTTACAGGGCGGCCGATCCCCCGCGGCTACACGTCTTGACATCCTTTTGGCAAAAGCGTATAATAAGTGTCCCCAAACAGAGAAAACCGCTATGGTAAGAAAGGGAGGATATCATGGAAACCTGGGATTTATATACCAAAGACCGTACCCTAACCGGCGAAGCCCACCTGCGGGGCCAGCCATTGCCCGAAGGCCGCTACCACCTGGTCGTACACGTATGGGTCCGCAACGCGAAAGGGCAATACTTGATCTCCCAGCGGGCGGCCAGCCGCCCTACCTTCCCGCTGCTGTGGGAATGTACAGGCGGCTCGGTATTAAAGGGGGAAGACAGCCTTACCGGGGCCCTGCGGGAAGCCAAAGAGGAGCTTGGGATAGATCTGGCCCCGGAAAGCGGGCGGCTGGCCTGCAGCAAAGTCCGGGGGGAAGGCTTCCAGGACATATTGGACATATGGCTGTTTGCATATGACGGCCCCTTGGCGTTGGAGAACGCCACCACAGAGGAAGTGGCCCAGTGCCGTTGGATGGGCGAAAGGGAGATCCAGGCCCTTTTTGACGCGGGGGAATTCGTAGACAACCTGGGGTATTTTTTTGCGTTGCACAGGCAAGGCTGGCAAGAGATGCCGGTAGACAAAACGGTTGGGTCCCCAGAGCCTGGGAAAGCCTATACCCGCCGGGAGGGCGCATACCTGCTGGCCCTGCGGGACGGCATGCTGGCCGTGGCAGACACGCCTACAGGCTGGTTCCTGCCTGGCGGCGGGATAGACCCTGGGGAGACCCACCAGGCGTGCATCTGCCGGGAATGCCTGGAAGAGCTGGGCTGCCCGGCCCAGGTAGGGGCGTATCTAGGCTGCGTAGAAGGCTACCTGGCCGAAACGGACCTGGGCCCCCTCCACCCGATACAGTTCTATTATACAGGCGCATTGGGCGGGGCGGTACAAAAGCCCACCGAACCTGACCATGCCCTCCTTTGGGTGCCGGTAGGGGAAGCCGCCCTGCACCTGAAGCTGGAGATGCAGCGCCTGGCCGTGGGCCGGCTTCCAGGCGCAAAAGGGCGAAAATAAAAAAAACTTGCATACTGCTGGAAAGCGGCGTATAATTTAACCTGTTAAAATCATGAAGTCACCACACAAAAGAAGGGACTGAAGAAGTATGAAAAAAATCCGTATCGCCATTGTGGGCTATGGCAACCTGGGAAGGGGCGTGGAAAGCGCCCTGGGGCAGGCCGCCGACATGGAACTGGCTGGGGTGTTCACCCGCCGCGGGCCTGGCCAGGTACAGACGAAGACCGGGGCCCCTGTCTTCACCATGGAGGAAGCGGCCCAAAAGGCCGGGGATATCGACGTGATGATCCTTTGCGGCGGCAGCCGGAGCGACCTGCCCCAGCAGACCCCAGAGCTTGCCAAGCTGTGCACGGTGGTAGACAGCTTCGATACCCACGCCAAAATCCCCCAGCATTTCGAGGCGGTGGACAAGGCCGCAAAGGAGAGCGGCCACTTGGCTGTCATTTCCGCCGGGTGGGACCCGGGGCTGTTTTCCTTAAACCGGGCCTACGGCCAGGCGGTGCTGCCCCAGGGCAGCGACTACACCTTCTGGGGCAAGGGCGTAAGCCAGGGCCATTCGGACGCGGTACGGCGCATCCCCGGTGTGGCAGACGCCCGGCAGTATACGATCCCAGTGGAGGACGCGCTGGAGCGGGTGCGCGCCGGCGAGGCGCCGGCGTTGACCACCCGCCAGAAACACACCCGCGAATGCTTTGTGGTGGCCCAGGAGGGGGCCGACCTTACCGCTATCGAAACGGCTATCAAGACCATGCCCAACTATTTTGATGAATACGACACCACGGTGCACTTCATCTCCCAAGAGGAGTTGGACCGCGACCATAAAGGCATCCCCCACGGGGGCATCGTGTTCCGCTCGGGTAAAACAGGTTTTGGCCAGGAAAACCAGCACATCATCGAATACAAGCTGACACTGGACTCGAACCCGGAATTTACCGCCAGCGTGCTGGTGGCTTATGCCCGGGCGGCGTACCGCCTGCGCGCGGAAGGCCAGACCGGCTGCAAAACCGTCTTGGACATCGGCCCCGGCTACCTGCACCCCGCCTCCCCCGCGGACCTGCGCAAGGCCCTGTTGTAATGCCTTTGTTTCACTTTTTGTAGGCCAGCCCTAAAAAGGGCCCCTGGGAAGTTTGTTTTCCAGGGGCCCTTTTTCTGTTCCCGATTTTCCCGGCGCTTTTGCTTACCGTATGTTGTAGGCGCTGCGCACCCGCAGGCCCACTGGGCAGCCCCGCCGTATTTTTACCCGGCGCTCGCCAGGGTCCATACAGAAATAGTTGTCTTCCAGCACCAGGTCCTCGTTGGCGTTTTGTATCTCCACGCCCATAGCAAAGGCCCGCGCCGCCACCACAAGCTCGTCCCCCTCCAGCCGCACGCCCAGCCGCGGGTCTGCGAACTGGAAATATTTGGGCAGCGAGAACAGCACCGCCCCGCTGGAAAGCAGGCGGCCCCGCTGGTAAAGCTGGTAGCTGACGTAATCCTCGAATATATCCGCTTCGGGCAGGTCCGCCTTGTCCAGCCCTGCGCACTGGAACGCCCCCACGGACAGGGCAATCGTCTCTTCCCGCTTGATGCGCCCCATGCGGTCCCGCAAGGACCACTTCACCACCAACGGGCGGGTTTCAGCCGTCTCGTTGGTGACGCAGAGGCGGATGCTCTTTTCCATGTCATAGGGCTGGGCGTTGATATTGGGGTTCTGGGTCAGCATCCCTTCCTCTTCACAGGAAAGCAGCACCGGCGCAAAAAACCGTTTGGCATAATAGTGCAGGGCCTTCCAGCGGCCCGTATAGTCGATGGAGGACCAAGAAGCCACAGGCCAGCAGTCGTTCAGCTGCCAGTATACCGTGCCCATACAGACGCCCCGGTTCCGGCGGGCATGCTCTACGCCATAGCGCACAGCCTCTGCCTGCAAAAGCTGGCTGGCATACAGGGCGGTTTCAAAGCTGGTGGGGTACAAAAACATCTGCTGCAAATACGCCATGGCCAGCGCACTGCCATGAGAGCACCGCTGGTGCTTTTCCATCACATAAGAAAATAAGTTCCGATCCTCTGGCAGGGTATACGTCTCCACCGTTTTCAGGCAAGGGTACGATTCAAAGCCGAATTCCGAAAGGTACCGGCAGGTGTGCTTCCGGTATTCCGTGAAAGGCCGCATGCCGTGCCACACGCCCCAGTCGTGCACGTCCCCCCGGCTGTAGTCATTGGGGTCGTCGAACCCCCCGCCGCTGGAGGGGCTGGCGGGCCAATAGAAAGCGTCCGGGTCATGCTCTTTGATGACCTTGGGGATCAGGTATTCGTACATGCGGATGTAGTCCGCTTTTTGCCGGGGGGAGGACACCCACATGCCTTGGTCCACAAACATTTCCATCTCATTGTTGCCGCACCACAAGGCCAAAGAGGGGTGGTGGCGCAGGCGCTTCACATTGTCCTCTATTTCCGCGGCAATATTCCGGGCAAACCCCGGGGTCAGGTCGTACACGGCGCAGGCGAACATACAGTCCTGCCACACCAGCAGGCCCAGCTCGTCGCATATGTCATAAAACCAATCGTCCGGGTAATATCCCCCGCCCCACACCCGGATGGTATTGAAGTTTGCCGCGCAGCAGTCCTCCAGCAGGCGGCGGGTGCGCTGGGGCGTTACCCGGCCCAACAGGTTGTCCTCGGGGATATAATCCGCCCCCATGGCAAAAATTTGTACCCCGTTGATCTTGTGGGCAAAGCTTTCGCCGTATCCGTCTTTTTCCATATGCACGGTGGCGGTGCGCAGGCCGAACTTCCGCTCCCACACGTCCAGCACTTCCCCTTCAGCCGCCGCTTCCACACGCAGGGTATACAGGGGCTGCCTGCCATAGCCCCTGGGCCACCAAAGCTGGGGGTCCTCTATCATAAGGCGCATGGGCGCATCTGAAAACAGGCGTTCTTCCCCCCGGGGGTCTGTCAGCACGGCGCGGCAAGCCACCCCCGGCACTGTGGAGGTCATGCTTAACCCCAGGCGCAGCTCTACCCGGCCGTTTTCATGGGCCTGCCGCACCCGCACCTCGCGGATGCGCGCACCCGTATCCCCCAGCAGGGTGACAGGCCGCCAAATGCCCGCGTCGGGCAGGCGGGGGCCCCAGTCCCACCCAAACATGCAGTGGGCCTTGCGCAATGCCGGGAAGCCCTCCATGGCGTCCGAGCTGCCGTCCGTTTTGCCCAGCTCCGCCTGTTCCCGTAAAAAGCGCGTGGGGGAACACAGCCGGACAGCCAGCACATTTTCCCCTTCCCGCAGCAGGCGCCCGGCTTCAAACTCATACGTCCGGTGCATGTTTTCCACAGCCCCCAGGGGAACGCCGTTCAACCGCACCTCCCCCAAGGTGTCGACGCCCTCAAAACGTATAGAAATGTTTTTACAGGCCAGCATTTCCGGTAGGGGCGCAAACCGGCTTTCATAGATGAAATCGTTCTCCATAAGCTGTAAGGCCTGTAATTCGTTGTCCCGCCAGAAGGGGTCCTCCATCTTTCCGGCGGCCAGCAGATCCCCGTATACCGACCCCGGCACCTGGGCGGGCAGCTTCCCTGGCTGCCCCACTATCTCCAGCGTCCAATTCCCATGCAGCTGTTGCCTGATCATCCCAGTCCCTCTTTCCCCGTTTATTTTTGTTTAGCCCCCCCATTGCGGCCTCTAAGCATAAGTTTCGTCACGGCCGGTAGGGGCGGGCGCCGCCCTGGTTCAGCCAGGTGGAATACAGGAACATCTCCCCCACCTGGCAGCCGGCCACCTCCTCCATGGCATAGGCGTACAGGCGTATCTGCAGCTCATACCGCTGCCACAGCTCTTCCACATCCTCCACTCGGTCGGTTTTAAAATCGATGATGTGCAGGCGCCCCCCCTCTAAAAAGGTGCAGTCTACCGACCCCTGCAGCACCACCTGTTCTTCCGGGGCCGCGCCCGGCTGCACCATGTCCGCAGGCAGCACGGCTGTGAACCGCCTCTCTTTCACCACCTCGGGCGAGGCCAACACCCGCCTGCCCAGCTCCCCCCGGAAGAACGCCTCTACCCGGTGGACGTCTACCGCCTCGGCCTGCTGGGGGGACAGCCAAGCTTTTTCTACCAGCCGGGCCAGCTCGCCCTGGGGGTCCCGGGCGGCCGAGGGGAAGTCTGCAAACTGCATAAATTCATGCAGGGCTATGCCCCGTTCAGCCGGGGTCATGCCTTTTTCCCCCAGCCAAGCCGGCCGGGGCAGGGACGCTTCCCGGCCGCCTTCCCGTTCAGCCGCCAGCTTAGAGGCCGCCACTTTGGCCGGGATAACGGTCTGTTCCTGGTGGGGGTACACGAAACTGGCCTGGGCCAGCAGCCGCCTGTATAGCCCCAGGTCTGGGGCCTGGGGTGCCTGCCCTGCCAGGGCAGGCGGCGCTGCCGGGGGCATATGGCTTTCCAGCACGATGCGCCATGGGGTATAATCCGCCCGGTACAAGGGCGGATGTTCCCCTCCGGCGGCTTCCCGCAGCGCCCCGCCGTCCGGATGGCGCAGGGCGCACAGCAGCAGCCATTGGGCGGCGTTCCGGGCCTTGCGCACCAGGTAGGGGGGCACGCCTGCGCCCGCAGCCCCCATGGAAAGCTTGGCAAGCCCCCGCTCTACGTTTTCCCCGCTGCCAACTAAAATCAGCTTTTCCTTGGCCCGGGTCATGGCCACATACAGCACCCGCAGCTCCTCGGCGGCAGCGGCCCTGGCCGATTCCAAAGCGATGGCCTCGCGCACGGTGGTGGTATACCGGGCTGGGCGGGCTGGGTCTTTCAGCTTCACCCCCAGGCCCAGCCCGGGATGCAGCAGCACGTCCTCCCGCTGGTCGCTTACAAAGTTCCGGCCGCAGCCCGCCACAATGCACACAGGGAACTCCAGCCCCTTGGCCTTGTGTATGCTCATAATCTGGACAGCGGCCCCCTCCTCTGGCTGCGCTTGGGCCGCCTGCAGGTCAGACCCGCTGTCCCGCAGGCGGTCTAAAAACCGCACAAAGCCTGTCAGCCCATGGTACCCAGAGCTTTCATACTCTTGGGCATACTGCTGCAAAAGCCGCAGGTTCTCCAGGCGGCCTTGGCCGTCTTCCATGGCCAGGGCCATGTCCGGATAGCCTGTGCGGCCATACAGCAAGGTCAGGAAAGCGTCTGCGGGCATGGTAACGGAAAGGCTGCGCAGCCGGCCCACCTCCTCCAGCACCCGGCGGCATTTGGGGTCGCCACGCCCGGCCGCCCGCAGCAAAGAGATGTATACCGGCACGCTGCGGCCTGTGGCGGCCCGCAGCCGGACGCAGTCGTCGGGCGTAAAGCCATACAAGGGGCTCATCAGCACAGCCAGCAAAGGGATATCCTGGTCTGGGTTGTCGATGACCCGCAGCAGGGAAAGCACGGCCTGCACCTCCCGCGCGGCAAAAAATCCCCCGCTGGAGGCAGCCCGGGCCGGCACGCCCAGGGCATTCAGTTCCTGTGCGTAGCTGTGGGCATATTTATTGGCGCTGCGCAGCAAAATGCAGAAATCCCCCCATTGGGCGGGGCGTTCCCCCTCCTTTGTGGTGACGGTGAACCCCCCTTCTACCAGCTGGCGCACCCGCTGGGCAATGCAGGCGGCCTCGGCTTCTTCAGCCCGGGCCCCCTGCCGGTCTATCATGTACAATTCCGTTTCACAGCCTGGCTTTTCCTCATAACCCGCCGCGCATACCAGCCGCTCGGCCCCGGTATAGTCGATATCCCCCGCCGCTTTGCTCATCAACTGGGAGAACACGAAATTCACGCTGTCCGTCACCTCCCGCCGGGAACGGAAGTTCCGGTCCAGCACAATAGCCGCCGGGTAGGCGTCCGCCCGCCGGTCGTACAGGGGGAAGCTTTCCCTGCGCCGCATGAAGATCTCCGGCATGGCCCGGCGGAAGCCATAGATACTCTGCTTCACGTCCCCCACCATAAACAGGTTCTTTTCCCCTTGGGATACGGCCCGGAAAAGGGAATCCTGCACCTCGTTGATGTCCTGGTATTCGTCTATCATGATTTCCCCAAAGCGCCCCGCCACTTCCCTGGCTGTCGGGGTGGGGGCGCCGTCTGGGTTGCAGAAAAGCCGGATGGCCAGGTGCTCTAAATCGCTGTAGTCCAACAAATCACGGGCCCGCTTCTTCCCCGTATACCGCCGGGAAAAATCCAGCGTCAGTGCCTGCAGGCTTTTCAACAGGGGCGCGGCCTCCCGCAGCTCCTGGCAGTTGGCCTGGTGGGAACCGCACAGGCACCCTGCCAAATCCCCCATGGCTTCCTTGACCTCCTTCCGGCAAGCCTCCAGGCGCGCCACCAACGGGTCGTCCTTATAGCCCCGCAGGGGGCTGCGGCGGCAGGGGGCAAAAGCCCTCTGGGCCTGTACCGCCTGGTCCCAGTCCCCGCTGGCGGCGGCCTGGGCCAGCCGCAGGCACCCCTCCTGGTCCTGGGAAAGGGCAGGGGCAAAAGAGCCCTCTACCGCCGGGTCGCCGGCGGCCGCTTCCAGCCCGGCCTCCAGCAGCCCTGCGCTATACTCCGCCGTCTCCCGGGCATGCCCCAGCACCACCTCTTCCCACAGGGAAGGGTCCCCCGCCCCATATAAGGCCACCTTGGCTTCCAGCCATTGCTCGGGGAAGGGATGGGACTGCATAAACCGGTACAGGGTACGTACCATGCCCATCAGCCTGCGGTCGTCCCGCTCGCCGGTAAAGGCGTCTGCCAGTTCCTCTATGCCCCCCCCTTCGAAAGCCGCCTGTACGGCTTCCTCCAACGCTTCCCCGGCCAGCTCCTCCTCCCGCTTGTCGGAAAGGATATGGAACTCTGGGGAGATGTCCAGCAGATGGAAGAACTCCCGCACCATTTCCGCACAAAAGCTGTCCACCGTGCCAATGTGGGCCTGGGGCAGCAAAAGGCTTTGCCTGCGCAGCACCGGGTCCCCGGGGTTCTCCCGCATCAGCTGAAACAGGCGCTGCTCCAGCCGGGCCCGCATCTCCTGGGCGGCCGCTTTTGTAAAGGTGACCACCAGCAGCCTGTCCGCGCTGACAGGCTGCTCTGGGTCTGTCAGCCGTTCTATGGCCCGCTGCACCAAAACCGCCGTCTTGCCCGAGCCCGCCGCCGCCGCCACCAGCACCGTGCCCCTGCGGGCGGAAATGGCGTCCTGCTGGCTGGGCGTCCATGTTGTTTCAGGCATCCCGTCCCCCCCTTTCCCGCTGCCCCAGCGCGGCCCGCATCTGCCCTAAAGCCTCTTCCGGCGTGGTCTTGTCCGGCTCTACGTCCTTCTCGCCAAACTCCCCCCCGCATACCGGGCCATAGGGGCACCGGCGGCAGGCGCTGTGGTTCTTCATGTTGGGTTTTACCGCCGCCGCGCCATGGGCCAGCTCTTGCCCCATGGTGGCAATCAGCTTTTTGGCATAGTCCAGCACCATGCGCAGCTGCCCTTCTGTCAAGGTAGAACTGCCCCGGCCCAGCGTCCCATCCTTTTTCAGTGACGCAGGGATAAACGTGCCCTTTGCGCCGCTTTCCATGGCCTGTATGATCTCCGTATCCTCCAGCACCACGCCGCTCATACGCAGCTGGCGCTCCGCCGCTTTCTCAATCTTACCCTGGTCCTCCCCCCGCCCGGCGCTTACCGTGGGCTCGGCGGCGGGCATGTACAGGATCCCAGCCGGGAACTGCTGTCCATCCTCCACCAGGGCCGCCAGGTACACCAGCATCTGCATGTTCAGGCCATACAGCACGTCTGCCAGGCGGAATACCTTTGTCCCGGTCTTATAATCGATTATCCGTACGAATTCCCCGCCCCCCGGCCTATGGAACAGGTCGGCCCGGTCGATCGTCCCCCCCACCGTGACCACACGCCCATCCCCGGCCTCCACCTTCAGCGGGGGGTATTCCCGGCCGTCCCCCAAACCCAGCTCGAAATACTCGGGCGTGAAGCGGCTTTGGGCCAGCTCTTTTTCCACATGGCGGATCAATGTGCAAGCAGACCGGGCCATGCGCCCCAGCCGGTATTTCTGCCTGCCGCTCAGCAGTTCCAGGCCCCCCAGGCTGCTTTGGGCATACGCGTCGATCAAGGCCCGCACACGGGCGCCCAGCTCCTCTTCTGTCCAGGCAGCCCGCTCTTGGGCCGGGGTGCGGAACACCTGCTCGAACAGGTAATGCATCAGGGTGCCATACTGCATCACGTCCACTTCAGCGGGGCGGCGCTCTTTGGCCCCCAGGCCATACCGGCAAAAATATTTAAAGGGGCAGCTGTGGTAGGTCTCAATTTGGGTGGGGGAAACGAACAGCTTCTCCCCATAGGCCTTTTGCGCCAGCCCCGGGTCTTCAATCCGCATTGCCTCTTGCCCACAGGCCCGTTCCAGGGCCTCTATCCGGCCACGGTAAGCCCCGTCCCCCTGGAAAAGCAGCGCCAGGGCCCCGGCCTCTGGGGTACCGTCCCGGAACCTTTGGGCATAGGCCGGGAAAGCGGCCTCACGGGAATTGGCGAAGTATTCCATTGGCAGGCTGCTTACAGGCTCTAGCCCCGGGAAGATGCTTTGCACCTCCGCCACCAGTTCGCTGGGCTGCTTGTCCCCGCCCCCGGCGCTGGCGGGCCAGCTGATGTATAGCTCTTGGGAAGGGGCGCAGGCCACCGAATAGGCCAGGTACCGCTCTTCTATGGTCTTCTGTTCCAGGGGGTCCCCCAAAGGGAGGTCCAGCCCAATCAGCTCCCGCCGCTCCACATCGGAAAAAACACCGGAGGACTGGGGGGCCAGGGGGAAATCCCCCTGGGTACAGCCCACTAAAAACGCCGCCTTGGGCGAGGATTGCCGCACCTGTTCGGCGGTGCCGAACAGCACTTGGTCCACCGTCTGGGGGATCTCCGACACATCCTCGGCGGACACCACCTCCCGCAGCAGCTGGTAATACCGCTCACGCGCAATGCCCCTGTCCCCTAAGATGCTGTACATCTGGTCCAGCAATTCCATCAGCAGCCCCCACACCCGCAGCTGCCGGGCGGCCAGGCTGTCCTCCCCGGCCTGTTCTAAGGCCCGGCAATAGGCGGGCAGCGCCTCTTCCATGCCAAAATCCTGCAGCAGCGTAAATACCGCCTGGGAAATACCTGCCCCCGTAGATTCCCGGGTGGCCGCCGCAAACCGCCGCAGCGGCCCCATCAGCCTTTCCCGCAAGGCGTTCAGGTGTTCCAGCTTATCCCGGTCTTCCTGGGTAAACTCCCGGCCAAAGCCCTGGGGATGCCGCACGAAGGGTTCCCGCCAGGCCGAACCGGGCAGCCTCCACAAAAAAGCGTAGTTTTCCAGCCCGGATATCTCCTCCGCTGTAAAGCCTGATATGCCGGTTTTCAGCATGTCCAGCAGGCTTTCTGTGGAGAACCCGGCCTGCACAGCCTCGAAAGCCCCAAGGGCGAAACGCATTACCGGTTCCGCGTCCACCCGCATAGGCTGGGACATGAAACAGGGGACGCCCCTTTTTTCCAACGCCACATCCAGGCTGCCATAATACTGCTGGGGGCTGCGGCAAATAATGGAGATGTCCCGGTAGCGCCATCCCTTTTCCTCCACCAGCCGGCGGATGGTGGCCGCCACATACTCCGCCTCCTGGAACACATCCCTGGCCTGGTACAGGGCCACGCCCTCCCAGTCTCCGCTGGTAAGGGCCCGCTCCCCGCTGAAAAGCTGGGCCTCCACCAGCTTCAGGTTTTCGTTTTGAAACCGGGGCGCCTTTGTCAGCATTACCGGGGGGGCCACCGGCACGCCCATCTCCCCGGCCAAACGCGTCAGGCGGCTTCGTGTGCGGTCTACCAGGGCAAACAGGCCCGCCCCATCCCCCTGCCCATCCGTGCACAGAGAGACCGCCACGGTCTCCGCCCGGCGCATCACCTGGCCTAACACCTTCAGCTCTTGCACGGTAAAGCCTTCAAAGGAATCCACCGCCACCGTACACCCGGCGAAAAATTGGCTTCCCTCTAAGGCATGGGCCAACCGGGTCAGGTCGTCCCGGGAATCCAGGAAGGACGCCGCCACCAGCGATTCATAGGTCCCGTACAGCAGGCCCAGCTCCCGCAGCTTCCGCCCCAGGCTTCTGCCCCCCAGGGTTTCAGCGGTTTCGAACAGCTCTTCGGGCCCGATGCCGCACATTTTCAGTTCATTTACCGCTGTCAGCATCATGTCGGTGGCCCGCCCGCCCTGGCAGGCCCCCCGGTACAGTTCCAGGTGGTCCTGGCAGGCCTGGATGGCGGAAGCCATGAAGATGCGCCTGCCGCCTTCTGTCAGCCTGCGCCCGGCAACGCCGCCCTCTTTGCGGAAAACCGTCTCTGCCAGCCGGGTAAAGCTGTAAATGCCGATGGCATTGGCCCGCTGGGGGCCGGCCAGCCGCAGCATGGCTTTTTCCGTTTCAAAAGAGTACTGTTCCGGCACCAGCATCACGCACTTCCCATCCCCAGAAAGGGCCCGGTCTGCCAGCATCCGCCGCATATATTCCGTTTTCCCCGCGCCCGCGCGCCCCATCACGATCTGCAGCATGGCGTCCCTCCTGTTGGGGCTTCGCCCCAAGCCCCGCTTAAAACATTTTTTTCAAAAACCCTTTCACAACCTACCTGCCCCAGGCTGTTTGGCATAAGCGGGGATATAGTAAAACGAGGCTTTATGGCCTCGGAACACCCGCTCTCCCAGATATCCCATCCCCAGCTTTTCCAGCACCCTTCTGGATGCCAGGTTCTCTGGCTGTGCGATACCATAAATACCCTCGATCTCCGCCGTGGCAAAGGCCCCCCTGATAATCTGCCGGCCCAACTCGGTTGCATAGCCTTTGCCCCAATAGGGCACGCCTAGTTTAAATTCGATCTCAGGCTTACGTCCCTCATAGGGGTTCAGGCCGCATAGCCCTATCAGCCGGCCGGTGTTTTTTTCGACCACGCCCCCGTGGAAGCACGCCAACGCTTTAGAGCCCATCCCTATGGCAGCGCGGATGTATGCCTCTGTCCGCGGCCTGTCCCAGGGGGAACCCTTATCCTTGGTGTAGCTGTGGACAGCCGCATGGGACATGACGCAGAGCAGCCCGTCCACATCATCCAGCGTAAAAGGGCGGACAGCCAGCCGCTCTGTTTCTAACAGCAGCCCAGGGCGTGGGCTTATGTATACCGGTACTTCATCCCTGTCCATTTTACTCCTCCCCGTTCCCAGCTACTTTTGATTATACCATGGCCCCATTTTGGCTTCAAGGCATTTTTGCGCCCCAAAGACTTTAAAACAAAAGCCGGGAAAGCCACAGCGGGCTTTCCCGGCAGAAAAGGGGTAGATATAAGCTTTAGTTTTTCAAGAGCTCTTTATACAAACGGATGTATTCCCCAGCCGACTTGGCCCAACTGTTGTCGCAGCCCATGGCCCGGTCTACCAGCACGCCCCAGCCCTCTTTGTCCGAATTGTAGGCGTAGATAGCCCGGTGTAAAGAGTTCAGCATATCCCCAGCGTTGTAGGTCAAGAACGTAAAGCCGTTGCCCACGCCGTCGCCGCTGTCCGTGATAGAGTCCTTCAGGCCGCCAGTCTCCCGCACCACGGGGATAGAACCATACCGCAGGGCAATCATCTGGGAAAGGCCGCAGGGTTCGCTCTTGCTGGGCATCAGGAAAATATCCGAAGCCGCGTAGATCTTCCGGGACAGTTCCGGGACAAAGCCCAGGCATAGCACAAACCGGCCGGGGTACTTCTCCTGCATCCACTTAAAGTAGTTTTCGTATTCCAGGTCGCCGCTGCCCAAAACCACAAACTGGGCGTTGGAATATTCCATCACATTGTCTACGGCGTCCTTCACCAAATCCAATCCCTTGTGTGAGACCAGCCTTGTGACCATACCGATCATGGGCACATCCGGGTCTACCTCTATGCACAGGCGCTCTTGCAGTTTGGCCTTGTTTACCGCTTTATTGGCCTTATTTGCCTGGCTATAATTGGCATACAGGCTAGAGTCTGTTTCCGGGTCGTAGTTTACGGTATCGATGCCGTTCAAAATGCCGGACAGCTTCCAGCTGCGCTCGCGCAAAATGGGGTCTAGCTTATGGGCAAACCAAGGGTCTAAGATCTCTTGGGCATAGGAAGGGCTGACAGTAGATACCCAATTGGAGCACTCGATAGCCCCCTTCATCAGGTTCACATCCTTATTGAACTCCAGCAGCTGGCTTTCATAATTGGGGATGCCGAATACGTCTTCCAGGATCTCCTTGCCATACTGCCCCTGGTACTGGATGTTGTGGATGGTAAACAGGGTCTTGATGCCGGCATACCACTCGTTGTTGGCATAAAATAACCGGTAATACACAGGCACCAGGGCGGTCTGCCAGTCGTTGGCATGGATGACGTCAGGCTTAAAATCCACATAAGGCAGCATCTCCAGGATGGCCCGGGAGAAGAACGCGAACCGCTCGGCATCGTCAAAATGCCCGTACAGCCCACCGCGCTTAAAATAGTACTGGTTATCAATCAGGTAATAGATCACATTGTTGATCTTGGCTTCAAAAATACCGCAATATTGCCGCCGCCAGGCCACCGGCACGCTGATGCTGGTGATAAATTTCATCTTGTCCCGCAGCTCTTGGGGGATGCCCTCGTACAGGGGCACCACTACCCGGCAGCCAATTAGACGGGCGCGCAGCGCCTGGGGCAAAGAGCCCGCTACGTCCGCCAAGCCGCCTGTAGCGGAAAAGGGGAGGGCTTCACTGGCACAAAACAGAACCTTCATATATGAAAACTTCCTTTCTTGCGTCGATTCCTACAAGTCCGTCTGTTCACGTCCGCACGGGCCTGTTATAGCCCTTTTATACCTGCCCGCCTTTGGCCACGAAAACAGGGTACGTTTGGTAGCCCATCATGGTCCGGTTGTCCGCGAAGGTCACGTTTTTGTCGGCTACTACATAGTCCAGCCGGGTATTTTCGCCAATCACACAGTTCTGCATGATGACGCAGTTCTTCAGCTTGGCCCCTTTTTTCACCTTTACGCCCCGGAACAATACGCAGTTCTCCACCTCGCCGTCGATGATACACCCGTCTGCTACGATGGAATTGCTAACCGCAGAACCCAGCCCATATTTGGCAGGCATCTCATCCCGCACCTTGGTATAGATGGGGTGGTCCGGCACAAACAGCGAACTGCGGACCTTGGGGTCCATCAGCGCCATGTTGGCGTTGAAATAACTGCTGAAGGAGGTGATGGTGTAGGCTGTACCTGTATATTCATAGCCGCATATACGCAGATCCCCCAGGTTCCGCTGCATCAGGTCCCGGTCGAAATCCGAAAGGTTCCGGGACGTGCAGTCCTTCACCAGGTCGATCAGCAGGGTGCGCTTCATCAGCCGCATCCCCACCGCGTAGTTACAGTCCGCGTCCGAGCCCCGCTTGATAAGCATGTCACGCACCACGCCCTCGGGGTCTACGGTATATACAACGTTCTTATCCGTATCGGGGGACTGGCCGTGGCGGTATATCACTGTAATATCCGCTTGCTTATCTGTGTGGAAGCGGAACACCTCCCGGTAATCGATATTCATCACCGTATCACAGTCGGAAAGCAGCACATATTCCTCGTGGGAGTTCTCTAAGAACCGCATGATGGACGCCAAAGACTCGATCTTCCCGTCTGTACGCCGGATGTCCGCCCCAAAGGGAGGCAGCATATACAGGCCTTCGCTTTTGCGGGACAGGTCCCAGGATTTGCCAGAGCCTAAATGGTCCATCAGCGATTGGTAGTTTTCCTGGGTGATAACGCCCACCTTGTTCATGCCAGAGTTTACCATGTTGGAAAGGGGGAAGTCTACCATGCGGTAGCGCCCGCCAAAGGGGATGGAGGCCATCACCCGGTTCTGTGTCAATTCGCGCACGCGCTCTTCGTGCACATAGGCAAATAAGATGCCGATTACTTCATTGCCACGCATTATTTCGCCACCTCCTCTGCATCGACCATGGCCTTAGGGGGCACTACCGTGCCTGCGGGCAGGTTGCACCCGGGGCCAACCACAGCCACGCCCCATTCGTCCTTGTTCTCCACGTCTTCGGGCCGCATGCCCACAACGGAATTGGCACCTATTACGGCGTTCTCCGCCACGATGGCATACTGCACCTGGGCGCCTTCCTCAATGCGCGCGCCAGGCATCACGATGGAATCGGTCACCACGGCGCCGGGCGCCACATATACCCCCGCAAACAGGATGGAAAACTCCAGCTCGCCATAAACGTTGCACCCTTCCGCAATCAGGGAGTTCTGCACCTTTGCCGTTTTCGAGACATAGTGGGGAGGCATCACTGGGTTACGAGAATACACCCGCCAATCGCTGTCGCTCAGATCTAAGGGGATGTTGGGATCCAGCAAATCCATGTTGGCTTCCCAAAGGCTGTCGATGGTGCCCACATCCTTCCAGTACCCTTCAAAGCGGTATGCAAACATCCGCTCGCCAGAGTTCAGCATGCTGGGCAGCACGTTCTTGCCAAAGTCGTTGTCACTGTTGGGGTCCGCCTCGTCCGCCAGCAGGAATTTCCGCAGCTTCTCCCAGGTGAACACGTAAATGCCCATGTTGGCCAGGTCGTTCTTGGGCTGCTTGGGCTTCTCGTCAAATTCGTAGATGGAATCGTCTTCATTGGTGTTCAGGATGCCAAAACGGCTGGCCTCGGCCATGGGCACCTGCTGCACGGCAATGGTACAGGCGGCATCTTTTTCCTTGTGGAAGGAGATCATCTTGGAATAATCCATCTTATAGATGTGGTCGCCGGAAAGCACCACTACATAGTCGGGGTTATACCGCTCGATAAACGGGATGTTCTGGGTGATGGCGTTGGCTGTGCCTTTATACCAGTCAGAGCCCTGGCTCTTCTGGTAAGGGGGCAGCACATGTACGCCGGCGTTCATGCTATCCAGGTCCCAGGGCTGGCCGCTGCCGATATACTCGTTCAGCTCCAGCGGCTGGTACTGGGTCAAAACGCCCACCGTCTCGATACCGGAGTTCACACAGTTGGAAAGGGGGAAGTCAATAATCCGGTATTTCCCCCCGAAAGGTACGGCCGGCTTTGCCAAATTCCTGGTCAGGACGCCCAGCCGGCTGCCCTGGCCACCGGCAAGCAGCATGGCCACGACCTCTTGTTTGGGTAACATGTTTTTGTCCTCCTATGCCATTTATTTATTGCTGTAAAAGCCTTGTTTTCAACAGTTTGCGTGTAAAAAACCCTGCTTTTTCACCTAATAACCACGCAGCCCAAGCCTACCGCCCCTGGGCCGCGGCAGGGGCTTTCACCGGGACCTTTGCCCCAGGCTTTTTCACAGGCGGTAGCTTGACCGCCTTTTTTGCCACCTTCTCCACACATTCCAGGAAGAACACGCTGTTGGCGGGCAGCGTCAGGCTGACGCTTTGCTCACAACCGTGCATGGGCTCGTCCATGGTCTTGATCTTCAGGCCGTTGGTCACGCCGCCGCCGCCAAACTCCTTGGCGTCCGAGGTGAACACCTCGGCCCACACGCCCCGGTACGGCACGCCGATGCAGTAACCGTCCCGCTGCACAGGCACGAAGTTGCACACTGCCACCAGCTCCCGGCCATCCTTGGCCTTGCGCCGGAACGCAATGACGCTTTGCTGGTAGTCGTCGTTGGAGATCCACTCAAAGCCCTCCCAGGAGAAATCGATCTCCCACAGCTCTGGGCGGCTGATGTAGAAATGGTTGACAGCCCGGAAGAACTTCTGGGCCTCCTGGTGCTCTTGATACTGCAAAAGCCCCCATTCCAGTTCTTTTTCGTAGTTCCATTCGTTCTTCTGGGCAAATTCCGTGCCCATAAACTGCAGCTTCTTCCCCGGGTGGGCCATCATATAGCTGACGAAACACCGCATCTGGGCCGCCTTCATCTGGTCGTCCCCGGGCATTTTATTGATGAGGGACCCCTTGCCGTACACTACCTCGTCATGGGAGATAGGCAGCACGAAGTTCTCAGAGAAAGCGTAGAAGAAAGAGAAAGTCAAAGAGTTGTGGTTGCCGCTGCGGAAAAGGGGATCCATCGACATATACCGCAGCATGTCGTTCATCCAGCCCATATTCCATTTATAGTTGAACCCCAGGCCCCCCAGGTAGGTGGGCTTGGACACCATAGGCCACGAGGTGCTCTCCTCCGCGATCATCATGGGATCCTGCACCTCGGCGAACACCGCCTCGTTCAGCGCCTGCAAAAACGCAACGGCTTCCAGGTTTTCCTTGCCACCGTCCTTGTTGGGGATCCACTCCCCGTCCCGGCGGTTATAGTCCAGGTAAAGCATCGAGGCCACCGCATCTACGCGCAGCCCGTCTATGTGGTATTCCTTCAGCCAGAACACCGCGCTGGAAATGAGGAAGCTCATCACCTCGGGGCGGCCATAATCGAACACCAACGTACCCCATTCCTTGTGCTCCCCTTTGCGTGGGTCTTCATACTCATAACAGGGGGTACCGTCAAATTTTGCCAGCCCCGCCGCATCCCGGGGGAAGTGGGCGGGCACCCAGTCCATGATAACCCCTATGCCCGCCTGGTGGCACCGGTCTACAAACCGCATGAAATCCTTGGGCTGGCCATAGCGCGAGGTGGGGGCGAAGTAGCCCATGACCTGGTAACCCCAAGAGCCGTCGTAGGGGTATTCGGTCAGGGGCATGAATTCGATGTGGGTAAAGCCCATGTCCCGCACATAGGGGATCAGCTCGTCCCCCAGCTTGTCATAGGAAAACACGCTGCCGTCGGCATATTTCCGCCAAGAGCCCGCATGTACCTCGTAGATATTCACCGGCTGGCTATAGTGGGGGTTCCGCTGCCTCTGGGCCCGCCAGGGGCCGTCGTGCCAACTGTACCCCCCCAGGTCATACCACCGGGAGGCTGTGCCGGGGCGGGTCTCGCAGTGCAGGGCGTACGGGTCCGCTTTATAGGTGTCCTCCCCGTTAGCCGTCTTAATATAGAATTTATACAAGTCAAAGGGCTGGAACTCAAAATCCGTATAGCCTTCCCACACGCCCCCATCCAGCTTTTCCAACGGGTATTTTGCGCTGTCCCAGTTGCAGAAATCCCCTACCAGGGATACAGCCGCGGCGTTAGGCGCCCACACCCTGGCCACCATACAGGGTTTTCCGTCTTTCACGGCCTTATGCAGGCCCATATATTCATAGGCGCGGCGGTTTTTCCCGCTGCAAAACAGGTATAGGGGTACATTTTCCTCTTCCTGCCGGTTTTTTTTATGGGTGATCAGCTCTTCGCGTTCCATAGCGTGAAACTCCTTATCCAATATTCTTGGGTTGGTTTGTTACTATCATATCATATTTGAAGAAAATTTCAAGTGGTTTTTAGTAATTTGATTAAAAAACCTGGCGCATTTTCCAGAAACTTTAGTTTTGCTGTACAATCTCAACCGCCTTGTCTGGTAATTTCGCCCAATTGCCCGGTAATTTAGGATACCATATCCTGGAAAGCGTTTCTTGTCGAAGCGGCTGTCCTGCGGGCGTTTAAAAGCCAAAGGGGATGCCCGCTTTGGGCGGAAAAACCGCTTTTCAGGTTCCCCAGCGGCTTTTGGGGTTCATCCGGGCCGGGTTTCCACTTCCCGCACCCACAGCACGCCGCCTTCTACAGTAAAGCGCACCTCTACCGGGCCAAAGGGCAGGCCGTACACCCGGCGGGGGTCCTGGTGGTAAGCTGGGCGGGGATCCCCGGCCAGCAAACCCAGCAGCGCCTCGCGCAGGGCAAGGGGCACCTTTTCCAACAGGCTGGGCGGGAAGTCCACCGAAAGCCCGTCCCCCTTGTGGGCCTCTGAAAAGCCGCCCGCCGCCTGGGGATGGCAGTCTGCCAAGGGCACATAAGGCTTTATGTCCAGGATAGGGGTACCGTCCAGCAGATCTGCCCCGCCCACCACCAGCGCCGGGCCCTCCCCCCCGTCCCAATCGATGCGCTCCAAAGTCACACAAGATATGCCGATAGGGCTGGGCCTGAATGGAGAGCGGCTGGCAAACACCCCTACCCTCTGGTTGCCCCCCAGGCGGGGCGGCCGCACCGTGGGGGACCAGCCTTTCCGGCGGCTTTCAGAAAACTCCCACAGCAGCCATAGGTGGCTGAAGCCCTCCAACCCCCGAAAGGCCTCCCGCACCCGGTACTCCGGCTCTAGCACTACCCGGGCCCGCAAGGCTTGTACCAGGCCGCTTTGCCGTGGTATGCCAAATTTGCTGGGGAAATCGCTTTTGATGTGCCCGATCACTTGCATTTCTACCGTTGCCATCCTGGCCTCCTTTTACACTTTGGAAGGGTTTTCCTACATTTTTCTAAAATCCCCTTACGCTATTGTATGCTTATATACAAAAAAGTTGAAAACATGGTTTCCAACTTTTTTGCGCTGTGGGATATTCCAAATTACCTGCCTCTTAAAAGCCGCCGCCATAATCGGGCTTGCCGTCAGGCCGGGGATCCCGCAGGCCCATTTAAGGCAAGCTTCCCCAGGCACGCGGGCGCATAGCAAGAAAATTTCAGACAAAGGGGCTTAGGGCTCGTTAACAAGCCCTAGGCGGTGGGAACCGGTTTGTGCATGCGGCTTCATAACCCTTATCTCTCGACCCAGCAGCATATGCCCGCCTCGGCGGCGCTGGCAGGCAGCAGCGCGGAAAAGCCTTCCCCCTCTGCCGTGACAGTGGGGATAGCCTCGTAAAAGGCCCCGTCCGCTTCCAGGTAGACCCGGGCATCCGGACATGTGGAGGCCAAGCCACAGCCAGAGACCTGGACATACCCCGGCTGGCCGGGGACGGGCTGGCAATCTATCTTGCCGGTAAATCTGCCCCGGGGGACGCCGTCGGGCTGGACCTTGGGCGCGGGGAACAGGAACCCGCCCTCCGCCAGGCGGGGGATGTTCCGTTCTACAATCTCCAGCACTACGTAGCCGTATTCATTTGCCTGGATAAGGTCATAGGGCGTGGCGCGGGTGAAAAAGGCACGGTTGAAGCTCTCTGCCATAAGGCCGTGCAGGGCGTTGCCGAAGGAATCCCGGAACATAAGCAGGCTGCCGTTGGCCACCGCCGTGCTTGTCGTATAGATATGGATATCGTCCGGGCCCCGGACGGGGGTATCGTAAGTAAACTGTAAGGGTTCGTCCCATACGAACTGCTTGTCCAGCCAAGGGGACGCGGGGTACAGCATAGCATACAAGTCGGCTGCATGGGTGTTTTGGTAAGAGCCGGCTTTCGTGTGGGCGGCCGCCCCCTCCACCCCCAGCTCCCCCAGCAGGGCGTCGTGGGCCAAGGCCGCGCCCCGGTTGGTCCAGTGGGAATCGGCGGCGTGGTACAGGGTTTCCTCCGAGCTTCCCAGCGCGGCAAACAGGTCCGCATAGGCTACCCCTTGGCCGGCCAGGCAGGCGGACAGCTGCTGGGCGGCCGTCTCCCCTTTTGGCAATTCCCCGGGGAAATGCTGGGGGTACAGGGAAATCTTATTGGGCGCGATAGTAAACGCAAAAAAGCAGCCTTGCGATTCCGCCCAGTCTTGGGCAAGCCTAAGCGCCCGGGCGGCACAGAAGGCCTGCCGGGGGGTAAGGGCGTCAGCGCCGGTATAATCGTCGACGGTCTCGGCGTAATACAGCCAGCCGTCCTTGCCCAGGGCTACCTGTTCCTGGGCCGAGGTTTGGAACAGCGCGGCTTTCAGGGCCGAATCCGCCGTAATAAGCTCCCGGCGGAAAGCAAAGTGCTTGGCAAACCAATCGCTGGCGTCGGAGAAAAAGGCCCAGTTGGCTAAGCCGTCCGGCCTTTGCAGCCGCGGGGCAGGTACAAGGCTCTCGTTGGCTATAGACTCGCTGGGGCCAAAGGCCATGGTGCCAAGGGCCGGGGCAGCGCAGATTGCCAGGAACAGCAGCGTAAACAAGCGGTAGGGCCATGCTTTTTTCATGTTAATCGCCATGCGATACAGAATCCGCACAAAAAGCCATGCAAAACGCGGCATTTTGTGCCCGGTATCGTTCCTTTCTGCGTATTTTTCACACTATGCCATCTTTCAAAAGGGATATGGCGGGAATACCCGGCCCGCCGGGTGGCTTTTTAAAACCTGAAGTAGATAAAGGGGTTAAAGGCGCTGCCAGAAAGATCCAATATGCAAAGCAGCAGAAGCCCCAGGGCGCACACATAAGAAAGGGGTTCCCAAATGCGGCGTTCCCGGGCCTTAGCGCGGATGGCAGGCACAATGGGCAGGCAGCCGCATATACATACCGCTAACGCCGCCAGGTTCAGCGGGGTAAGCAGCGTGCGCAGCAGCGCGCCGCTTTGCAGGGTGCCGGCAAAGCCGGTAAACATCTGGCTATATATGAGCCCCGCGCTTGACAGCGTATCCGCCCGGAACAGCACAAAGCTGAGCAATACCGTAAGCATGGCGGCCAGGCGCCCCCACAGCCAGCGGCCGGGCAGCCTTTTGGGAAAGCAATCCTCTACTAAAATACATGCCCCATGCCACAGGCCCCACAGTACAAAGTTCCAGGAAGCCCCGTGCCATAGGCCCGTACAGAAGAATACCAGCCCCTTGTTCAGGGCCGTGCGCCCCCGGCCTTCCCGGTTGCCGCCCAGGGGGATATACAGGTAATCCCGGAACCAGCTGGAAAGGGAGATGTGCCACCGCCGCCAGAATTCCTTGATGGATGCGCTGGCATAGGGATAGTTGAAATTCTCCAAAAACCGGAAGCCAAACATCCGCCCCAGGCCAATGGCCATGTCGCTGTAGCCAGAAAAATCAAAATAGATCTGCATCATATAGCACACGGCCCCCAGCCAGGCCACCCGCGCGTCCAGCTGCTGGGCCTGGGCGGTAAAGACCGCGTCGGCCATGCGGCCTACCGTGTTGGAAAGGAGCAGCTTTTTGGAAAGGCCGGTAATAAACCGGCGCACCCCGTCGGCCGTCAGGGCGGGGGACATGGCCCGGCCCTGTATCTGTTGGCTTACATCGTGGTATTTTACAATAGGCCCGGCGATAAGCTGGGGGAAAAAGGCTATGTACAACGTCAGGCCTACCAGGCTTTTGCTAACCTGGGAGGGGTCCCGGTAGACGTCGATCACATAAGAAAGGCCCTGGAACGTAAAAAAGGAAATGCCTGCGGGCAGCAGGATACCTGTAGGCTGCAGGTCAACGCCGGGCAAAAGGTTCAGCGTGCCAATGGCAAAATCCGTATACTTAAACACGCACAAAAGGCCCAGGTTCAGCGCCACAGCCACGGCTGTTGCCAGCCTTTTATGGCGCGCCGTCCCAGCCAGCAGCAGCCCCGCGGCGTAATTCACCACCACAGACCCCAGCAACAGCAGCACATACGCCGGCTCGCCAAAACCATAAAAGGCCAGGCTGCACAGGGCCAGCAAGGCATTTTTCCCTTTTAGCCCCGGTACGACCCGGGACAAGCAGAACACCGCCGGCAGGAACACAAACAGAAACCCGGCTGAACTGAACACCATATCTTGTCCCCCTTCCCCCATATAAACAAACATGCCCCGCCCCCGCGCATGGCGCGCCGCAGGGCGGGGCAACAGGCTGTTACTCTACGCTTTGGATCGTCTCCACGCCGTCCTCCCGATAGGTATACACGGTAAAGCCGTCGTAATACAGGATACCGTCTTCACCTGGGCCCATGCAGCTGCTGGCATAGCTGGTGCTGCCAGGATAGCCAAAGGCCCCGTACAGGGCGTTTACGTCGCTGCCAACAAAATCATAAGGGCTGGCAGAGGGCTCTTCTTCCTCTTGTTTGGAGGAAACAGGGGGCTCGTCCCCTTCGGCAGGCTCGATCGTCTCGTTGGGGGGCGGGGTCCCGTCCGCCTGGTAATCCTTATAGCCCTCGTCCTCGTCAGAGGATACCGGCTGGCTTTCCTCTTCCGAAGAAGATGCCTCTTCCTTCTCCTCTTCCTTCGAAACGGTGCTGCTGGGCTTCTTGGTGGCCCTTGGCTTCACCGAAGGGCTGGCCTTTGGCTTTGCGGAGGGGCTTGGGCTGGGCGCCGCCGTAGGCGTGGCGCTGGGGCTTGGGCTGGGGGAGGGGGCGCCCTCCTCCTTCTTGTCCCCGCCGCACGCCCACAAAGAAAGCGCCAGCAAAGCTGCCAGCAGCATTAACGAAAATTTTTTACCTGTTTCCATTTTACCCATTCCTTTCCTTGCAAAGCCGGCTGTACGCCTAGCCCGCGTCTTCATTTCCCGTGTCCATTGGGCTTACGTCCTTCTTAAAGCTTCAAATGGCCCCTTTCCTCATATATAGGGCTTTTTAATCATACCACAGAGGGAAAAGGGAAGTCAAGCGCGCAAAGGCGCAAGAACCCGCTTTTTGCCGGAACCTGTCAGCGCAGAATTTGCCCGAGGACCTGGTACCCAGTGGGGGTAGAACCGTATTGCTTCATAAAAAGATCCCAATCCAGCCCATGGCTGCGCACATACACCCCCTGGAATTCCGGGTCGCAAAAATAGGCGCGGCCGTTTAAGGTGATCTCGGTCCAGCCATGCTCATCCCAATCCCAATCAGCTGTACGTATCCACCCAGACTGCCCCCGGGCCTGGTAGCCCAGCTTCCGGGCCAGCATGGTAAACAAGGCCGCATAGTCGTAGCAATTCCCCCGCCCTTGGCGCCCCAGCATATCCAAGGCCCGCTGGGGCTCCCAGCCGGCAGAACCCTCGGCCACAAAGCTGTTCGCCCGGTACGAGCAGCGGTTCATGACATACTGGTACATCCGGCGCAGGTTGTTGTACTGGCTGTCCCCTTCCACGCCCTCCCGCTGCACAATGGCGGTTAAACGCTGGTCCAGTAAAACATTGCCGCTGGTATAGCGCCCCCGGCTGTCAAATTGCAGCAAGCCGATGGACGCGCTATGGACATAGTGCCCGCTGCTGTCCACGCAATACAGTTCCCCGTCCAGGTTATAATAGCCTGGGGCGCGCTGTGCGGCCGGCACCTGGTAGGAAAGCCACCTCTCCCCTGCCTCCGTGATTTCAGGGGCGTGGGGCAGCGACGCCTCCATAATATCGTAATAGGCCCAGTGGGTAGGGGGCAGGTCCAGGAATTGCAGGACGTCCCCTTCCCGGGTCAATGCGTCCCGCGAACCCTTGCCGCGGCCCATGGCGCGGTTACAGATGGACACCGCCTCGGCCCGGGTGACGTCCGCGTCCGGCTGCAGGGTGCCGCCGTCCTTGCCGAACAGCCAGCCCTTGGCCACAGCGGTCGCCAACTGCTTATAGGCCCAGTGGTCTGGGGAAACGTCTGGGAAATCCAGCACGGCCTCTTCCGGCTCTACGCACCGGGCAAGGATGGCCACAAACTCCGCCCGGGAAATATGGTCCATAGGGCCGAAATTACCGTTGTCATAGCCGTACAGCAGGCCCGTGTCCGTCATAGCGTTGACTACGCCCGCGTACCACTGGCCCTCGGCCACATCCGGGAAACGGCTCCCTGGAACTTTTTCCGGGGGTTCCCGCAGCAGGGAATAGACAACCTGCGCCGCCTCTGCGCGGGTCAACGCCTGGTCGGGGTTGACCTGGTCCCCGCTGCCCCGTATGTATACCCGATGCGCCTCCGTCTCCAACTGCGGCCGCCCCTCTGGGGCGGGCTCGATAGGATCCGATTCCTCCAGACCTTCCCCAGGTTCTTCTGGGGCCTCTCCCGGCCCCTCGTCAGGGTTTGGGCCAACAGGCGCGCCATTATCCGGCATGTCTGCGCCGGGATCATCCGCGCCGGGTTCTGGAAACGCCCCATCCAGTTCCTGTACCCCCTCTTCCGGGGCAGGCATATCCATCCCCTCTGCCGCCACTGCGGAAAAAGGCATTACAGACAAAAGCAGGACTGCCGCCAGCAGCCCGATTACCAGTTTTTTCCACTTTTCCATATCCCAATGTCCTCCATTCAAGGTATCCAAACCTGCCTCTGCATAGCCTGTTAAGCAAATGCAATAACCGCCGGCGCAAAAAACTTCAGAGCCGTGCGCGATGGCTGCGGGTGCAGGCTTCTATATTGCAAGGCCGCCCCCTTCCGGGGCCCGACGGGAAGGGCGTCCCAAGGCTTGACCACTTTATGATATCACAGTGGCAAAAAGGAAGTCAAGACAAAGGGGGCGCGTACAAAAAGTTTTACATCCCTGGCCAGGGGCTGTTCGAAAACCACCCCTTACAGTTCCTTCTCACCCGATTAGACGGCGCAGGCGGCCAAAAAGTAACGGGTTGCAAGAAATTTAAAGAAAAGGGCAGCCCAGCAGGCCGCCCTTTCTTTCTATAGCAGGAACGTATCGGCGATCACCAGCAGCGTCACCCCAGGAATGCCCAGCAGGCCGGACATGAGCAGGCTGAGGCGGTTCACCGGCACGAACACCCCTGTGTACGCCCCACACAGGTTCACCAGCGCCAGGGCCCCCAGGCCCAACAGCGCGGACAGCACAAAGCTTTTCATACGGACTGCCCTTTCCTTTTCCAGATTATGGTCAGTCCTATAATATGAACAAGCCCCCGCGCTTTATGCCTCTTCAGGCATAAAGTCGATGCGCCCGGTGGCCACGTCTGCCGCCGCTACGATGATTGCCAGCTCGTCCCCCATCATCAGCACCCGCCCCGAACGGTGGTCCTTGTGGCAAATCTCCCCGTCAAACTCAAAGTCACAGTTTTCAAAATCGCTGAGGCTGATAAAACCCTCCGCGTTATTCTGCAGCTTGACGAACACCCCCTTGGGCGTCACCCCGCTGATAACCCCCACGTGGTGCTCCCCCAGGTGGGCCCGCATATATTCCGCCATATAGCAGTCTTCCGCGTCCCGTTCGCCGGTAACGGCCCGCACCTCGTTTTTAGAAGACTCCGCCGCCGATTCCTCAGCGAACACCCGGTAGCGCCTGCGGATTGTTTCCTTGTCCACGCCGCCCACCAGGTCGGTGAGGATGCGGTGGATCGAGGTGTCCGGATAGCGGCGGATGGGGGAGGTGAAGTGGCTGTATTCCCCCAGGGCCAGGCCGAAATGGCCCAGTTCTTTATGGTTATACTTGGCCTTTTCCATGGTACGCAAGATGCGCTGGTTTACCAGCGGCCCCCGGGGGCTGCCCTTCACCCGGTCCAATACGGCGGCAAAGTCCAGCGTGGTTGGCTCACCCTTTTTCAGTTCCTTACAGGGGATGCCCAGCTTGTCCAGCAGCTCGTACAACTCTACCACCCGGTCGGGCTGGGGCCGCTCGTGCACCCGGTACAGGAACGGCACCTCCGCGTCCAGGGAAGCCTTGGCGGCGGCGATATTGGCTGCGATCATCAGCTGTTCGATAAGCTGCTCAGCCTCCCCGGTAGTGCGGGGCAGCAGGTCGATACACACGCCGTTTTCGTCCAGCACGAACTTGGTCTCGTCGCTGGAAAGATCCATCTCGCCCCGTGCCTTGGCCCGCTGGCCCAGCAGGTCGGCCAGCTCTTTCGTACAGGCCAGGCTCTCCTGGACAGGCGCGTATTTTTCCAACAGCTCCGGCCCGGCCGTGCCCGCCAATATCTGGTTTACCTCGCTATATACGCCCCGCACCTTGGAATTGATAACGGACTTGTGGAAAGCATACCCAGTCATGTTGCCTTCGAAGTCGAACTCCATCAAGGCGGAAAAAGTCAGCTTGTCCGTCCCCGCGTTCAAAGAGCACACCCCGTTGGAGAGGGCCTCGGGCAGCATGGGGATAACCCGGTCTGCAAAATAAACAGAAGTGCCCCGCTTATACGCTTCCCCGTCAATGGGCGTCTTGGCTTTCACATAGTGGGATACGTCGGCAATGTGCACCCCCAATTGATAGCCATATTCCGTCTTTTCCGCGGACACTGCGTCGTCCAGGTCTTTGGCGTCGGCGCTGTCTATGGTGAAGATGGGCCAGTCCCGCAGGTCCAGGCGGCTGGCAATGTCCTCCTCGGTCACCGCCATGTTGGAGATCCCCTCCGCCTGGGCCAATACCTCTGGGGGGAACACGGTGGGGATGCCGCACCGCTCGATGATGGCGTCGGCGCACACCCGGGCCCGGCCGCCGCTGCCAAAAATATTCCGCACCTCGCACAAGGACCAGTCCCCCCGGCCGTCCATTTTCGGGGCGATAAGCACCTTGTCCCCGTCCTTGGCCCCCTGCAGCTTGCCTGGGGCCACCTGCATATCGAACCGCACGGCCCCGTCAGGGGTCACCCGCGCGCCGTGTTCATCCACATGCACGGTGCCGGTCATCGGGTTCTGGCTGCGGGAAACAATGCGCTTCACCCGGCCGCTGGGTCCCCGGTCCCGTTTCTGCAGGTCGCCCACGATGATCTCATCCCCTACAAAAGCGCCGTTCAGGGCACTGCCAGGGATAAAAATGTCCTCTGCGCCCACCTTCGGCTTGGCAAAGCCGAATTTTTCCGACAGGGACACCAGCGTAGCCTCCATATCCCCCGAGCGGGACGCTAGCTTCACCCAGTGGTCCTTGTCCACTGTAACCTCCCCGGCTTCCTTCAGCGCGTGCAGCGCCTCGTAAAAGGCATATTTGTCTGAGACGCCCGCTTCCCGCATCAAGGATTTAGAGGGTACGCCGTCGCCCCCGCACCGCTTTAATGCCTGTACCACCAGCCGCTCTTCAATCGTTTTCGCCGCGCTGGGCAGCTCGTAAGTCTGGGCAGAGGCAAGGCTTCTGCCCCCACCCCGGATTTTCCGGTTCCCAAATCTTCTCCGTTCCATAACATCTCTTTCCCGGGGCCTCTCCCCGCTGCGGCGGGGGCCGCCGGCCATGCCGCGCTCATCCCCCACGTTTTTCTTTTACATCTATACAATTATAGTGGTTTTTGTGAAACCCGTCAAGCCGGGGAAGGATCGGGGAATATGTGCAGAGCTTCACGTTTTCTTTATATCCTTTACAGGCACTTTGTGGAAAAATTCCAGATAAGCTGGGCCAGCTGGGCGCGGGTACACAGCCCCTGGGGATCCAACACCCGGTCCCCTTTCCCCGAAAGCAGGCCGCATTGCAGGGCCCAG
Organism: Oscillospiraceae bacterium; assembly: GCA_910574995.1. Classification (GTDB taxonomy): domain Bacteria; phylum Bacillota; class Clostridia; order Oscillospirales; family Acutalibacteraceae; genus Acutalibacter. Next base: position 119,741 of record CAJTCS010000003.1, on the reverse strand, counting down.
GCCATGCCCTCCAAAGCCCAAGGGCTGATATAACCGGCGTCGAAATAATTTTCCAAGCTGGAAATATCGACCGGTTCACTGGCCCCGGAGGCAAAGTACTTGAACTGCCTGAAAAAAAGCGCCATCTGTTCCCGGGTAACGGGGCTGTCTGGGGAAAACTGGTCCTCCGCCGTGCCCCTGGCCACCCCGGCCTTATAGGCCCATATGACGGCATCCTGTCCCCAATGGCCCTGGATATCCCGGAAAGGGGCGGTATCCCCGTTTAGGCCGGGACGGCCCGCCATGTTGTACAGCACCTGGGCCGCCTGGGCCCGGGTAACGGCCGCTTCTGGGGCAAAAAGGGAATCCCCAATACCAGACATGTGCCCATTGTCCTTCACGAACTGCACCGCGCCTGAAAACCAGTCGCTTTTCTTTACATCTGTGAACCCGGCAAAGGTAGGCTTTGGCTTAGGCTTTTCTGGGGCGAACTTGATCAGGATGAAAAAAGAGGCGTCGTCGTTTGTCATGGGGCCTATATGGTTGCTGCCCGCGGAGCTTTGCCACACCTTGTTCTCGTTGGCCCTGTCCCCCCAGAAGATCATCAGGTGGTTGTCGTTATACCCCCCCTCAAAAACGTCTGTCCAGAAACGCAGTACCAGGTCCCCCTTCTCCGCCTTGCCCCCAGCCAGCATGGCGTCCCGGGTGGGATAGACATAGGAGACCAGGTTGCCGTATTCTACCAAACTGATATAATTGCTGGCGCTGGAAAGGCCGTCCCAGGGCAGGCCGCTGCCCCACCGGGTCCAGGTAGGGCTTTTGAAAATGGTGTTCAGGGCGGCGCTGGCGTCCAGGCCGCTTTTGCGCAGCACATAGCCCACAAAGCCCGCGCAGTTCATGCCCGGCCAGCCATTATAAGAGCAGTCCCCGTTGGGAGACTGCCAGTCGCCCCCTATAACGGGGGTGCCCAGGTAATAGCTGTCATGCTCGTGTGAGGAAAGCTCTTGCACCAGCTTGGCCCTGGTCACGCCGAATTTATCCAGATACTCGGTGTGGCCGCTGCAGCGCCTTACTACGTCGGCCCATTCCGCTTTGACCGCCTTGTGGCGGTCCACGTTCTCCTTCGCCGCCCACGCGGGGGCTGCTGTCAGCGCCACGCACAACGCCAACACGATCGAAACGATCCTCTTTTTCATCGGTCCCATCCCTCCAAAAATTACATCCCCAGACTCCTAGGCCCCTTTTGCGGGAAACCGGCTTTTTAAGAACTGCCGGTTTCCCGCCCTTCCTCTTCCTGTGGCCGCTGGGGCAGGCTGCCCTCGCCGCCCATAAGGGCGGTCAGCTCCTCAATCCGCTCCAACGGGAAAGGCGGGCACGCCAGGGGCTTCAGGGCAATAGACATCAGTTTCATGGGGTTGTCGTCTGCCAGCACCCGGTTCGAGCTTAACGCCCCGCACCGCTTGCACCGGTGTACAATGGCCCACTCACCGTTGTGGCGCACCCATACCGCGATAGGCTCCATCACGCCCCCGCAGTCTGAAGCCCTATCCCCGGGTTCCATGTCTACATGCAGGCTGGAAAGGCAGTTGGGACAATGGTTGCGGTGGCCGCTGCCCGCGCCTCCGGGCACTACCTCCCGGCCGCATACCTTGCAGGTGAACACCTCCTGGCAGTCATGGGTTTTATAGTACCCCTTTTCGTATCGCCGGCGTTTGTTTTCACGGTTCATCGCCTTCGCGCGCACCTCCATCCTTTTTGTGATGTTCTTTCTTAGTATACCATAGCGCCCTGGCAAATGCAACAAAAAACCAGTTGCATTTGCCTCTGATTTGCGCTATCATAGAGACAGCGGCGGGCGGCGCGCCGCCCATTTCAGGACACAAAAGGAGGAGAGATGCAGCATGGCTGTTTCTTATACGGAATGGACCCGTCCGGCCTCCAGCGGCGAAGGGGAGATCTTCTCCCGCAGCTGGCAGCCGGAAAAGCCCCAGGCGGTGATAGAGCTGGTACACGGCATGGCCGAGCACAGCGGCCGCTACGACCTCTTTGCCCGTTTCTTGGCAGGCCATGGCTTTGCGGTCTACGCCAACGACCATGCGGGCCATGGCATGTCCGCCCGGCAGCAGGGGTACTTTGCCGCCCGCAACGGGTGGGAGTACGTTGTCCAGGATATAAACGCCCTGATGGACCAGGCTGCGGAAAGCAACCCCGGCCTGCCCCTGTTCCTCTTCGGCCACAGCATGGGCTCTTTCCTGTCCCGCTCCTACCTTACCCGTTTCGGCCAACGCCTGCGGGGATGCGTTTTGTGCGGCACCATGGGGGAGAACCCGGCTATCCGGGCCGGCAAGGCTATGGCCGCCATGCAGTGCAGGCTGCGGGGGCCCCGGTCTTCCGGCAGGCTGCTGGATAAAATTGCCACAGCCGGCTATAACAAACGTATCCAGGACCCTGTGAGCAAATCCGCCTGGCTTTCCTCCGTAGACCAGGTCTGCCTGGACTTCGACGCGGACGCCATGTGCGGCTTCCTCTTCACCGCCTCTGGCTATTTTGACTTATTCACCGGCCTTACCGAGGTAACTTCCCCCCAATGGGCCCAAAAGGTGCCAAAGGGCCTCCCGGTCTTCCTTATTGCCGGGGAAGAAGACCCTGTGGGCAATTACGGCGCGGGCCCGCGCCAGGTTGCCCAGGCCCTTATGGACGCGGGCTGCGCCCAGGTCCAGCTGAAGCTATACCCTGGCATGCGCCACGAGGTGTTAAACGAGCGGGGCAAAGAGCGGGTTTATGCCGACGTACTTGACTGGCTGCAGCCTTTCATATTGGAAGGGCCAAAGCCAGGGATAAACCATTGAAAGACTTTGGATAGGTTTTTGTTGGGGGCCGTTTCCCCAGGGAGGGCTTAGGACGCGATAGGATTTTGGAAAGGAGATGTGGGGAATGGGACGGAGCGAGAGCCGGGTGCACGAATTCCTGGACATGTACAAAAGGCTGGAAGAGGCGCTGGAGGATAAATACAAAGCGGCCCGCCGGCGGTGCTCCAGCGTGGTGTTCGAGTTTACAAAAGACCAGGAGAGCGCGCCCATCCGGGACAAACTGAACGTATGCCGGGAACTGCGCAACCTGTTGACGCACAATGCGAATCTGCAGGGGATCCCGGTAGCGGAGCCTTCCGTACCCTTGATGGAAGCTATGCAGGAGGTATTGGATTATGTGCGCAGGCCCCCGTTGGCCATAGAATTTGCCACCCGGGGCGAGCAGGTAATGAAAGCCGCCCCCCATCAGAAGGTCCTGCGGGTTATGGAGGTTATGGACAAGAACGGCTTCTCCCATGTTCCGGTAATGGAAAGCGGTAGCTTTCAAGGGGTTTTCAGCGCGGGCGCCATGATGCGTTACCTACTGGCCAGCCGGGGGAAAGGCATTACGCCGGAGACCACGGTGGCAGACCTGCATGAATATATATCCCTGGCAAAACACACGGAGAATTACGCTTTCGTCCCCCGTGACACCGGTTACCTGACCGTGCGGGGCATGTTCGAGACCGTGAAGGGCCGCAACCAGCGCATCTCCGTCATTTTCATCACAGAAGACGGGAAGCAGGATCAACGGCTGCTGGGCGTCCTGACCCCTTGGGACGTGCTGGGCGACTTGGACTGAAGCAGACAAAAAAGGGCGGCACAGCTTTTCAGCCTGTGCCGCCCTTTCCATATATACTGAATCCCAGCGATTACAGCAGTTCGATGACCGCCATCTCAGCCGCGTCGCCCCGGCGGGGGCCCAGCTTGGTAATGCGGGTATAACCGCCGTTGCGGTCCGCATACTTGGGGGCGATCTCCGTGAACAGCTTGTTCGTCACGCTCTCCTTGGTGATGAAGCTCATGACCAGGCGTTTGTTGTGCAGGCTGCCGTCCTTGGCGATGGTAATCATCTTCTCGGCCAAAGACCGCACTTCCTTGGCCCTTGTAACGGTCGTTTCAATCTTGCCGTTTTCAAAGAAGAACGTCACCAGGCCGCGCAGCATAGCCGTCCTGTGGGCGGTGGTCCTGCCCAATTTTCTGGTTCCCGGCATGATATTCCCTCCTATCGTCAAAATAGCTTATTCGTCATCCTTACGCAGGCTGAAGCCCAGGGAAGCCAGCTTCCATATGACCTCTTCCAGCGACTTCCGCCCCAGGTTGCGCACCTTCATCATGTCCTCCTCAGACTTGTTGATCAAGTCTTCTACCGTATTGATGCCCGCGCGCTTGAGGCAGTTAAAGGAGCGGACCGACAGGTCCAGCTCTTCTATGGTCATTTCAAGGACTTTTTCCTTCCCGCCCTCGTCCTTTTCCACCATGATCTCCGTACTCTTGCCCTTGTCAGACAGGTCTACGAAGAGGTTCAGGTGGTCGGTGAGGACCTTGGCCGCAAGAGAAACCGCCTCTTGCGCGTTGATAACACCGTTGGTCCAGACTTCCAGCGTCAGCTTGTCATAGTCGATGCTTTGGCCCACGCGGGTGCTTTCCACGTTGAAATTGACCTTGAGCACAGGTGTGTAAATAGAATCGACCGCAATCTCCCCGATTACGCCTTCCGGCAGGTTCTGCTTGTTGCGTTCGTTCGAGACATAACCCCTTCCCTTATCCAGGGTCAGCTCCATATAAAGCTTGGCCCCGTCCCCCAGGGTGGCGATGTGCAGGTCCGGGTTCAGGACCTCTACCTCGCTGTCACTTTTGATGGAATCCGCCGTGACCACGCAGGGGCCCTCGGCAGAAATCTCGACCGTCTTAGGGCCGTCGCAGTGGAGCTTTGCCACCAGGCCCTTGATGTTCAGCACGATCTCGGTGACGTCTTCTTTTACACCCGGGATGGTGGAAAACTCGTGCAGCACGCCGTCGATCTTCATAGACTTCACAGCAATGCCCGGCAAGCTGGAAAGCAACACCCGGCGCAGGGAGTTGCCCAGGGTGGTGCCAAAGCCCCTTTCCAGAGGCTCGACTACAAACTTCCCATACGTGCCGTTTTCGAGTATTTCCGCTATTTCAATTTTGGGTCTTTCTATCTCAATCATCCGCGATCCTCCTTTTACACAGCGCAAAAATTGCCACGGTTACGATGCCTGAATCCCACGGGAAGGGATTTACTTGGAGTACAACTCGACAATAAGCGTCTCGTCCACTTCCAGGTCGATTTCTTCACGGGTGGGCATCTGGGCCATTTTTGCCTGCGCGTTGGCGGCGTCCACATCCAGCCATTGGGGGGTGGGGCGGGCGGAATTGGATTCCAGCACAGCCTTGAACTTGTCGCTTTGGCGGCTGCCATCTTTAATCGCGACCGTCTCACCGGGCTTTACCAGGTAAGAGGGGATGTCCACCTTTTTGCCGTTGACGGTGTAATGGCCGTGCACCACCAGCTGGCGGGCCTCCGCCCGGGAGCTGGCCCAGCCGCAGCGGTATACCACATTGTCCAGGCGGGACTCCAGCAAAATCAGCAGGTTGTCGCCGGCCTTGCCGGGCATTTTGGTGGCCATCTCGTAATAATGATGGAACTGCCCTTCCAGTACGCCGTAGAACCGGCGGGTCATCTGCTTGGCGCGCAGCTGCAGGCCGTACTCAGAGGTCTTCTTGCGTCCCTGGCCATGCTGGCCGGGGGCATATGCCCTGCGGTTGATCGCACATTTATCTGTGTAGCACCGCTCGCCCTTCAAAAACAGCTTCTGGCCCTCGCGGCGGCACAGCTTGCACACGGCTTCTGTATATCTTGCCATATTCTGAGTAACCTCCTAATGATTCGGTACTTTTACACGCGTCTTCTCTTGGGAGGACGGCACCCGTTGTGAGGGATAGGGGTAACGTCTTTGATCATGGAGACGTCCAGGCCGGCGGCCTGCAGGGCGCGGATAGCGGCTTCACGGCCGGCGCCGGGGCCCTTTACATACACCTCAACGGACTTCATGCCGTGTTCCATAGCCAGGCGGGCGGCTGTTTCAGCAGCGGTCTGCGCGGCGAAGGGGGTAGACTTCCGAGAGCCCCGGAAGCCCAGCTCGCCAGAGCTTGCCCAGGAGATCGCGTTGCCCTGGGTGTCGGTGATGGTGACAATGGTATTGTTAAATGTGGACTGGATATGGGCGGCGCCACGCTCGATATTCTTGCGTTCGCGGCGGCGGCGCACCGTACCTTTCGTCCCCTTTTGTGCTGCCATTTATGAAACCCCTCCTTACTTCTTCTTGTTAGCCATGGTTTTGCGGGGGCCCTTCCGGGTCCGGGCATTGGTCTTGGTGCGCTGGCCGTGTACGGGCAGGCCCTTGCGGTGGCGCACGCCGCGATAGCAGCCGATTTCGATGAGGCGCTTGATGTCAAACGCCACGTCGCGGCGCAGGTCGCCCTCTACATGGCAGTTCTTATCGATATAATCCCTTAGCTTGGCCGTGTCGTCCTCAGAAAGGTCCCGCACGCGGATATCGGGGTTGACGCCGGTCTGGGCACAGATATTGGTTGCAGTTTTGCGGCCGATGCCATAAATATAGGTAAGCGCGATCTCGATACGCTTGTCTCGGGGCAGGTCGATACCGGAAATACGAGCCATTTGTTACACCTCCAAAATTTTAGCCCTGGCGCTGCTTATGCTTGGGGTTGTCACAGATGACCATGACCTTGCCCTTGCGCTTTATAATCTTGCATTTCTCGCACATCTTTTTCACAGAAGGCCTTACTTTCATGTTGCGTACCCTCCTTTGTTCGGGTCAATAGGATACTTACTTTAGGGAGAAAGTATCCAAAAGAACTCTCGTACCTTTTTTGTAAAAAAGGTACTGCCAATAAGCTTTTCCGACGCGCCCCATCCCCCCCGCCGGTGTCCCGGGCTTTCCCCCAAGGCAAAGCCCAGAAACGTCAGGTTTCTGGTGGGGTCCCGGGGCGCCGGCCGAAGCGGCGGCTGAGACCGCGCCCCGGTTACTTCGACCGCCAGGTAATGCGCCCTTTTGTCAGGTCATAAGGGGACATCTCCATGGTTACCTTGTCTCCCGGAAGGATGCGGATGAAATTCATGCGCAGCTTACCGGAGATATGGGCCAGCACTGTGTGGCCGTTTTGCAGCTCGACCTGGAACGTCGCGTTGGGCAGGGCCTCTTTTACCACGCCCTGTACTTCAATTACGTCCTGCTTTGACATAGGGTAAAAACCTCCGTGCGTTACGTTTTCCCCGCCCGGCCCCCAAAGGGGCTGAGGGCGGTCCGTATTTGTCGATTGGTTCTTAGCGGCTCTTCCCCCAGCACAGTGGCCGTTGGGGCCATGTGTATCAATTTCTTGCGCTTGGGGCGCTCTAGCGGGCGGCGTTTGCCGTCGCATACCAGGGCATAAGGTGGTTCTGTTTGCAGCACCACCAGAAAGCCGCCTTTATCATGGCCGGCCAACGACCTGACCACCTGGCCGCGTTTCACTTCCATGGCACAGCCCTCAATCTAACCGCGTCAGGACGACGGGGCCATCGGGCGTGATGGCCACGGTATGCTCGAAATGGGCTGCCAGGGAATGGTCCTTTGTCATAATGGTCCAGCCGTCTTTCAAAACCTCTATTTCGTGCCTGCCTTGGTTGACCATGGGCTCGATGGCGATGGTCATGCCGGCCTGCAGCCGCACACCCCTGCCGGGTGTGCCGTAATTGGGGACGCTTGGGTCTTCGTGCAGCTTCGCACCTACTCCGTGGCCGACGAAGTCTCGTACCACCGAGTACTTGCGAGCTTCGGCATACGCCTGCACCGCGTGGCCGATATCCCCCAGCCGGTTGCCGGGGCGGGCCTGTTCGATGCCGCGGTACAGTGCCTGTTCAGTAGCGTCCAGCAACGCCCGGGCTTCCGGGTCGATCTGCCCACAGGGGAATGTCCAGGCATTGTCGCCGTGGAAGCCTTCGTAACAGGCGCCCACGTCTATGCTGACAATATCGCCCTGCCTCAGAAGCTGGCGCTTGTGGGGTATGCCGTGGATTACCACGTCGTTTACAGAAATACAAGCACTGGCGGGAAAGCCGTTATAGTGTAGGAAGCTGGGGGTAGCCCCCATCTTGATGATATAATCGTGCACTATCTTGTCAATCTCCCAGGTGGAGACCCCTGGCTCTACGGCCTCGCCTGCCAGGCGCAGTGCTGTCTGCGAGATTTTCCCGGCTTTCCGCATAATGGAAAGCTCGCGGCTCGTTTTCAGCACGATCATGTGAGGTCCTCCAAAGCCTCCAATACCAGCTTTGTCGTTGCCTCAACGGCATCCTGGCCATGCACCACCAGCAGCTTCCCTTGCTTGCTATAATATTCCTTCAAGGGCTCTGTCTGGGTATGGTAGACTGCCAGGCGTTCTTTCACTGTATCCGGGTGGTCGTCCTTGCGTTGGACGAGGGCGCCTGCGCAGCTGTCGCACTTGCCGTCTTCCTTAGGCTGCTTATACAGCACATGGTAAGAGGCGCCGCAGCTTTCGCAGACACGGCGTCCGGACATACGGGCCACGATCTCCTCGTCTGGCACTTCGATGTCCAGTACCGCGTCGATCTTAATGCCCATTCCGTCCAGAGCCTCGGCCTGGGGGATGGTGCGTGGGAAGCCATCCAGGATGAAGCCGTTTTTGCAGTCATCCTCCTGCAGGCGGTCTTTAATGATGCCGATGAGGATCTCGTCGGGCACCAGCTGGCCGCTTTCCATAAAGGTCTTGGCTTTCAGGCCCATCTCTGTGCCGCTCTTCAACGCTTCACGGAGGATATTCCCCGTGGAGATAGTGGGTATATGGTTTTTCTGGCAAATAATTTCCGCTTGGGTGCCCTTTCCGGCTCCCGGCGCACCTAAAAGAATCAGCTTCATAGCAAACATCCTTTCCAAAAACCCGCCGGAGCCGCCCCCCTGGCCTGGCGCATACCTGCTGCCCTGGCATGGGGGCCTCCCGCGTTTTCCGGGGCGCCAGCAACGCCCCGCGTTCTCAAAACTGTAGGGCGCTGCCTTAATCCAGGAAGCCCTTGTAATGGCGCATCATCATCTGGCTCTCCAGCTGCTTCACGGTCTCCAGGGCAACGCCCACGATGATGATAACCGAGGTGCCGCCCAAACTGAGGCCTGTCATCCCGGTCACCATGGTATAGATGATGGGGATCAGGGCCACAAAGGCCAGGAACAGCGCGCCGATGAGGGTAACTTTCGAGAGGATCTTGGCGATGAAATCCGCCGTGGGCTTGCCAGGGCGGATACCCGGGACAGTGCCGTTGCTTTGGCGGAGATTATTGGCCATTTCCAGTGGATTATACTGGACGGACATATAGAAATATGCGAACATGACGATAAGCAGGAAATAAAGCACGATATAGACCCAGCCGGTCTGGGTAAAGGCGTTCAAGAATGACGCCCAGAAGGTGCCCTCCGCCGGGTTCGCAAAGAACTGGATGAACTGGGGGATCTGCAGGATGGAACTGGCAAAGATCACCGGCATAACGCCGCTCATGGCTACCTTGACAGGCAGGTGCGTGCTCTGGCCGCCGTACATCTTACGGCCCACCACTTTCTTGGCATATTGCACCGGGATGCGCCGTTCGGCCTCGTTCATGAAAACGATGACCCAGATGACAACCAAGAACAGGACGATAAACAGGGGGGCCAGCACCAAGAACCGGCCGCTGCCGGAGGGGTCTGCCAGGCCCAGGCTGAAGAACTGCCACACCATCCCGAAGGTGACGGGCAGGCGGGCCACGATGCCCGCGAAGAGGATCATGGAGATGCCGTTGCCAATGCCCTTGTCATTGATCTGTTCGCCCATCCACATGATCAGGGCCGTACCGGCGGTAAACGCCAGTACAATGACGAAGCCCACGAACACGCCGCCGAATCCAGCGGTATATTTGACGATGCCAGAGTTACGCAAGTAGAAATAATAGGCCACGCCCTGGATAAGGCCCAGGCCCACCGTAACATACCGGGTGATGGTGGCAATTTTCTTGCGGCCCTCCTCGCCTTCCTTTTGCAGGCGCTCTAAAGCGGGGATAGCAATGGTCAGCAGCTGCATGATGATAGAACTGTTGATATAGGGCGTGATGCCCATGGCGAACAGGGAAGCGTACGAGAACGCGCCGCCTGTCAGCATGTTGATATAGCCCAGGGCCGAGTTCGCGCTGTCCTGCATCAGGTTTGCCAGCGCAGAGGCCTCCAGGAAAGGCACGGGGATGACAGAGCCAAAGCGGAAGACCACAATGATCAACAGGGTAAAAAGCATCTTCTTCCTGAGATCCGGGATCCGCCAGGCATTCTTGATCGTGTTCAGCAAATCAGATCACCTCGGCCTTCCCGCCAGCGGCTTCGATTTTGGCTTTCGCCGCCTGGGAAAAAGCACTGGCCTTGATGGTAAGCTTCTTCTTCAGCTCGCCATTGGCAAGGATCTTCACGCCGTCGCCGCTCTTTTTGATAATACCAGCCTGGATAAGGGCGGCGGCGTCCACTGCCGCCCCGTCTTCAAAGCCGTTCAGGCTGCCCACGTTTACAGAAACAATTTCTTTGGCAAAAATGTTGTTAAAGCCACGCTTAGGGATACGCCGTTGCAGGGGCATCTGGCCGCCCTCGAAACCGGGGCGCTGTCCGTGGCCAGAACGGGCCTTCTGGCCTTTGTGGCCTTTACCGGCGGTTTTGCCGGTGCCAGAGCCATAGCCCCGGCCTATACGCTTGCGCTCTTTCGTCGCGCCAGGCGTAGCTGTCAGCTGATTGAGCTTCATTGTCACGCACCTCCTCTATCGCTTACTTAACGACCTGTACCAGATGGCCGATCTTCCGGACCTTCCCTTGGGTCTGGGGGTTGTCGGGCTGCTCCGTACAGTCGCCCACCTTTTTCAGGCCCAGGGACAGAGCGGTCGCAATCTGGTCTTTTTTGCAGCCGATTAGGCTTTTGATCAACGTGATTTTCACAGCTTGCGCCTCCCTTTTTTACAGAATTTCCTTGGGGGATTTGCCCCGGATAGCGGCCACCTCTTCCACTGTGCGCAGCTGGGTAAGGCCGGCCAGCGTGGCGCGCACCACATTGCAGGGGTTGTTAGACCGCAACGCCTTGGTACGGATGTCCTTGATACCGGCGCTTTCTACCACGGCGCGCACAGGGCCGCCGGCGATAACGCCGGTACCGGGGGCGGCGGGCTTCAAGATGACCTTGCCCGCGCCAAACTCGCCTACAATCTCATGGGGGATGGTGCTGCCCCGCAGGGCGATCTTCGTCAAATTTTTCTTGGCGTCTTCAATGCCCTTGCGGATGGCGTCGGGCACTTCAGCGGCCTTGCCTATGCCAAAGCCCACGGTGCCCTGGCCGTCGCCCACTACAACGAGGGCGGAGAACTTCATCACGCGGCCGCCCTTCACGGTCTTGGCAACGCGGTTGATGGAAACCACGCGCTCTTGCATATCCAGTGTTGTTGCGTCGATGTTACTAGCCAAAATCGTTTCCCTCCTTCTTAGAAGTTGAGGCCGCCCTCGCGGGCGCCTTCGGCCAGCTCTTTGACGCGGCCGTGGAAGATATACCCGCCGCGGTCGAAGACCACGTTGGTAATACCTTTTTCTGCTGCCTTCTGGGCAATCAGCTTGCCCACCTTCCGGGCAGCCTCTTTGTTAGACCCCTTGCCCTCGAAACCCTTTTCCAGGGTAGAGGCGGCGCACAGGGTGTGGCCCGCCACATCGTCGATGATCTGGGCGTAAATGTTTGTAGAGGAGCGGAACACGTTCAGGCGGGGCCGTTCGGCCGTGCCCGAGATCTTGCCGCGGACCCTCTTATGGCGCCGCAGGCGCGCCTTGTTTGTATCCGGCTTATTGACCATTTCTTCTCAACTCCTTAACCATTAACCTTTTGCGCCTTTACCGGCCTTGCCTTCCTTATGGCGTACATACTCGCCCTGATAGCGGATGCCCTTGCCCTTATAAGGCTCGGGGGGGCGCTTCTCCCGCACTTCTGCGGCAAACTGGCCCACCTTCTGCTTATCGATGCCGGAAATGACGATGGTGTTGGCGTTAGGGGCCTCGATCTTGATATCCTCATTTTCCGAGACGACCACCTGATGGGAAAAGCCCAGGTTCATGACCAAGTCTTTGCCCTGCTTCTGCACACGGTAGCCAACGCCCTGTACCTCCAGCGTCTTCGAGAAGCCCTCTGTCACGCCCTGCACCATGTTGTGCACCAACGTGCGCGTCAGGCCATGAAGGGAACGGGACTGCTTCTCGTCGTCAGGCCGGGTAACCAATATCTCGCTGCCCTCCTGCTGGATGGTGATCGTGGGGTTAAAGGCCTGGGTCAGGGCCCCCTTGGGGCCCTTCACGGTCACAACGCTGCCGTCGATCTTCACTTCGACGCCGGCGGGAATATTTATGGGTTTTCTTCCAATTCTCGACATATTCGTGCACCCCCTCTTTTACCAAATAAATGCCATCACTTCGCCGCCGATGTTGGCTTTCCGGGCGGCACGGTCTGTCATGATACCCTGGGAAGTGGAGATGATGGCCACGCCCAGGCCCTTCATGACCTTGGGCAGGTCTTCCACGCCGCTGTAAATGCGCAGGCCGGGCTTCGAAACGCGCTTAAGCCCCTTGATGACGGGGGTCCGGCCGGCGGCATATTTCAGGGTGACGGTGATGATGCCCTGCTTGCCGTCTTCCGCTACGGTGAAGTTCTTGATATAGCCTTCGTCCACCAATATTTGGCAGATGGCCTTTTTCATGTTAGAGGCAGGCACCTCTACCGTGTCATGCTTTGCCGCCTGTGCGTTGCGGATGCGGGTCAGCAGATCGGCGATCGTATCTGTAACTTGCATGGCTTATACCTCCCTAATCTTTACCAGCTTGCCTTCTTCACCCCAGGGATCTCGCCCTTATAGGCAAGTTCCCGGAAGCAGATGCGGCAAATACCGAATTTCCGAAGGTAGGCATGCGGCCTGCCGCAGATCTTGCAGCGGTTATATTCCCGGGTGGAGAATTTCTGGCCCCGCTGCTGCTTGATTTTCATAGAAGTCTTGGCCACAATGATCCCTCCTTATCTTGTAAACGGGGCGCCCATCAAGGTCAGGAACTCCCGGGCCTCTTCGTCCGTATGGGCGGTGGTGACAAAGCAGATATCCATGCCCCGCACCTTGTCTACCTTATCGTAATCGATCTCGGGGAAAATCAGCTGCTCGCGGATACCCATGTTATAGTTGCCCCGGCCGTCAAAGGAATTGGGGTTGATGCCGCGGAAGTCGCGGACGCGGGGCAGGGCCGCGTTGAAAAGGCGGTCCAAAAACTCGTACATCCTCTCGCCGCGCAGGGTAACCTTCACGCCGATGGGCATGCCTTCCCGCAGCTTAAAGTTTGCCACAGACTTTTTGGCCTTGCAAACCACAGGCTTCTGGCCGGTAATCTTCATCAGGTCGCCGCTGATGGCGTCAATGGCCTTGGCGTTGTCCTTGGCCTCGCCGGCGCCCACGTTGATGACGATCTTGTCCAGTTTGGGGATCTGCATGACGCTTTTATAGCCAAACTTCTTCATCAAGGCGGGGGCTACCTCTGCCTTGTAGAAATCCTTCATTCTTGCCATGTGTTCTTCTCCCTCCCTTACAGCGACTCGCCGCATTTCCTGCAAATGCGCTCTTTGGTGCCGTCCTGCGAGATCTTGTGGCCCACACGGGTGGGCTTCCCGCAGCGGGGGCAGACAACCTGCACCTTGCAGGCATAGATGGCGCTTTCGGCCTTGATAATGCCGCCGGGCTCACCCATCCTGCGGGGCTTCACATGCTTCTGCACGAAGTTGGCGTTTTCCACGATGACCTTGCCCTCTTTGGGGCTGACCTGCATGACCTTGCCCTTTTTGCCGCGGTCTTTGCCGCTGATGATCATAACGGTGTCACCGCTTTTTACATGCATCTTCTTATTCATCTCGATGCACCTCCATCAAAGCACTTCCGGGGCCAGCGACAGGATACGGAGATAGTCCTTGTCGCGCAGCTCGCGGGCCACGGGCCCAAAGATACGGGTGCCCCGGGGGTTCTTGTCGTCTCGGATGATGACGGCGGCGTTTTCGTCGAAGCGGATATAGGTGCCGTCGTCACGGCGCACGCCGGAAGCGGACCGAACGATAACGGCCTTTACCACGTCGCCCTTTTTCACAACGCCGCCGGGGGCCGCTTTCTTTACAGAAGCCACCACCACGTCGCCGATATTGGCATACCTCCTGCCGGTGCCGCCCAACACGCGAATGCACATAAGCTCTTTCGCGCCGGTGTTGTCGGCCACCTTGAGGTAAGACTGCTGTTGAATCACAGTGCGTTCCTCCTTTGCTTAAAAAAGCCAGACAGAATATTTGGGCCTCATTTGGCCTTCTCGATGATCTCCACCAGCCGCCATCTCTTATCCTTGGACAGGGGGCGGGTCTCCATGATGCGTACGCGGTCCCCTACCGAGCACTGGTTCTCTTCGTCGTGGGCCTTGCGCTTCACGGTGCGCTTGATGACCTTATTATAAATGGGGTGCTTCACGCTGTCTTGGATAGCCACGACCACGGTCTTGTCCATCTTGTTGCTGACCACGCGCCCCACAGCTGTTTTTCTCATGTTCCTAGCTTCGCTCACGTCAATTATCCTCCCTTCCCTTATGCGTTCCCGGCGCTAAGCTCGTTCTCGCGGATGACGGTTTTCACCCGGGCAATGTCCCGCTTTACGGCGGAGATACGCATGGGGTTGTCGAGCTGATTGATAGCGAGCTGGAAGCGCAGGTTGAAAAGCTCGGCCTTCAGGTCCTGAAGCTTGCTGTTCAGCTCGTCAGCTGTCAATTCTCTGATTTCTGAAGCTTTCATCTTTACGCCTCCGTTTCTTTAGCTACGAATTTGCACTTGACCGGCAGCTTGTTGGCTGCAAGGCGGAGGGCCTCTCTTGCGGTTGCTTCGGGCACGCCGCCCAGCTCGAACATCACGCGGCCGGGCTTCACCACGGCAACCCAGTATTCCGGCGAGCCTTTACCGGAACCCATGCGGGTTTCGGCGGGCTTTTGGGTAACGGGCTTGTCGGGGAAGATCTTGATCCAGACCTTGCCGAAACGCTTGCAGTAACGTGTCATGGCCACACGGGCGGCCTCTATCTGGTTGGAAGTGATCCAGGCGGGCTCCAGGGCCTGCAGGCCGAAATCGCCATAGGTGACGGTGTTGCCGCGCAGGGCCTTGCCCTTCATGCGGCCCCGCTGCACGCGGCGGTATTTAACGCGCTTTGGAAGTAACATTATCTGCGCCCTCCTTCCCTTTTCTCAGGCCGGCGGCGGTCGTCCCGGCGGTCGCGCCGGTCGCGGCGGTCCTCACGCCGGGGCCTTTCCGGGCGGTCGCCCCGGTTGTCGTTCAAAACCTCGCCCTTATACAGCCACACCTTTACGCCTACGCGGCCATAGGTGGTGGCGGCCTCCGCGAAGCCATAGTCGATGTCGGCCCGCAGGGTCTGCAGGGGGATGGTGCCGTCATGGTACTCCTCGCTGCGGGCAATGTCCGCGCCGTTTAACCGGCCGGAGACCTTTGTCTTAATGCCCTTGGCGCCCAGGCGCATGCTGCGGCCGATGCAGCCCTTCATGGCCCGGCGGAACGAGATGCGGCGCTCTAACTGGGAGGCGATGTTCTCCGCCACCAGCTGGGCGTCCAGGTCGGGCTGGCGCACCTCTACAATGTTGATGACCACGGGCTTATGCAGCATCTTTTCGCACTGCTGGCGCAGCTTCTCGATCTCCGCGCCGCCCTTGCCGATGACCATGCCGGGCTTGGCGCAGTGGATGTGGATGCGCACCTTAGAGGCGTCGCGCTCGATCTCTATTTTGGGGATACCGGCGGAATACAGCTGCTTCTTCAGCGTCTTGCGCAGGTTATAATCCTCAACAAGGGTGTCGCCGAAGACGTTGTCCTTGGCAAACCAGCGGGAATCCCAGTCTTTAATAACGCCCACGCGCAAACCGTGGGGATTTACTTTTTGACCCATAACTTTGCCTCCTTACCGCTTACTCTTTTTCCTTCACCACAATGGTGATATGAGAGGTCCTCTTCAACACCCGGAAAGCCCTGCCATGGGCGCTGGGCCGGATCCGCTTGAGGATGGGGCCGGGCGTTACATAGCATTTGGACACATACAGGCTGCCCTTGTCCATGTTGAAGTTGTTTTCCGCGTTGGCCACGGCAGACTTCAAAAGCTTTTCCAGGTCTTCACAGGCGGCCTTGGGCGTATGCTTCAAGATAGCGGCGGCAAGGTCCACCGGCTTGTTTCGGATCAGATCCAGCACGATCGAGACCTTGCGGGGAGAGATACGGGTATAATTGAGAGTTGCTTTCGCTTCCATGTCTATCTCTTCTCCTTTCCTTATTTGCTGGTCTTCGAACCGGCGTGGCCTTTAAAGGTGCGGGTGGGGGCGAACTCCCCCAGCTTGTGCCCCACCATGTCCTCGGTGATATAGACCGGGACATGCTTGCGGCCGTCGTGCACGGCGATGGTGTGGCCGACAAAATCCGGGAAGATCATAGAGGCGCGGCTCCAGGTCTTCACAATCTTCTTCTCGCCGGCCTCGTTCATGGCCTGGACTCTTTTCAGCAGCACGGGCTGTACAAAAGGTCCCTTCTTCAGACTTCTGCTCATATTCTGTTAGCTCCTTTCCCGTGCTTACTTGCCGTTTCTGCGCCGCACGATGAACTTATCGCTGCGGTTATGGTTCTTGCGGGTCTTGTAACCCAGAGCAGGCTTGCCCCAGGGAGTAACAGGGCCGGGACGGCCCACCGGGCTTTTGCCCTCGCCGCCGCCGTGGGGGTGGTCGTTGGGGTTCATGACCGAGCCGCGCACCGTCGGGCGCCAGCCCATGTGGCGCTTGCGGCCGGCTTTGCCGATCTTAACATTCTCATGGTCGATGTTGGAGACCTGGCCGATAGAGGCCATGCAGGTCTCGGGCACATTACGCAGCTCGCCAGAAGGCAGCCGCAGCAAAGCCATCCCGTTCTCCTTGGCCATCAGCTGTGCCATGATGCCCGCGGCCCTGGCCAGCTGGGCGCCCTTGCCGGGGTACAGCTCTACGTTGTGGATGAAGGTGCCCACAGGGATGTTCTTCAGGGGCAGGGCGTTGCCGGGCTTGATGTCGGCGTCCGCGCCGGAAACCACCTTGTCCCCGGCTTTCAGGCCATGGGGGGCCAGGATATAACGCTTTTCGCCGTCTTCATATTCTACCAGGGCGATGAAAGCGGAACGGTTGGGGTCGTACTCAATGCCCAGCACGGTGGCGCTCACGCCGTGCTTTTGGCGCTTAAAATCGATAATGCGGTACTTTTTGCGGTTGCCGCCGCCCCGGTGGCGCACCGTGATGCGGCCGTAGCTGTTGCGGCCAGCCTTGTTGCTCAAGGAAGCCAGCAGGCTCTTCTCCGGCCCGTTCTTGGAAAGGGTGGTATAGTCCGTTACGGACATATTCCGCCTTGCCGCCGTGGTCGGCTTGTAATTCTTAATTGCCATTTCGTTTTTCACTCTCCTACTATATTGGCTTTGCGGGGGGATTGGCGCCCCCCATTCATGCCGCAGCGTGACGCTGCTTTCAAGACGCGGGGCCGTTCGCTCCGCTCACTGCTTCCGCGAAAGGGCCTGCGCGTCATGGCGATGACGCGCCCACGCTGCTCCACGCGTTCTCCGCGCGGCTTCCGAAATCATATTCAAAACCATACTGCTCAAAATAAGGGCATTCCCGGAAGCGCCCCGGGAACGCGCTGGCTCACGTAAGCGCGCCACTGCGTGGCGCGGCGAACCGACACCACCGTACAGCGAGCAGCGAATGCGTCGCGGGCGTCCCCGCGTCTGTTAGACCATGCTCTCGAAGAATTCGATGGTCTTGCTGTCCTCCGTCAGGGTGACGACCGCCTTTTTCCAGCTGCGGGTATAGCCCTCATACCGGCCCTGACGGCGCAGCCTGCCCCGCACATGCAGGGTGTTCACCTTGCTTACCTTCACGCCAAACAGTTCTTCCACAGCCCTTTTGATGTCGATTTTGGTGGAATTCTTGTCAACCTCAAAGGTGTATTTCTTCTCCGCGGTGCCGCTCATCGTCTTTTCTGTGATGATGGGGCGGATCACGATATCCTGTGCCGTCATTATGCGTACACCTCCTCGATTTTCTCCACCGCGCCCTTGACCACGATGAACTTATCCGCCCCCAGGATGTCGTACACGTTCAGGGTGTTCACCTGGGCGGTCTTCACGCCGGGGATGTTCCGGGCGGAAGCGATGACCTTTTCGTCCACGCTGTCCAGCACAATGAGGGCCTTCTTCTGGCTGCCCACAGCCTTCAGCATGGCGGCAATGGCCTTGGTCTTATATTCGGCGCAGCCAATCTGGTCGATGACCACCATCTCACCGTCCTGCACCTTAGAGGAGAGGGCAGACTGCATAGCCAGCCTTCTTACCTTTTTATTCAGGGTATAGCGGTAGCTCCGGGGCTTGGGCGCAAACACAATGCCGCCATGGGTCCACTGGGGAGACCGGGTGCTGCCCTGGCGGGCATGGCCGGTACCCTTCTGCCTCCAGGGCTTCCTGCCGCCGCCGGAGACCTCGGAACGGGTCAGGGCGGATTGAGTGCCCTGGCGCTGGTTGGCAAGGTAGCACTTGACCATGTCGTTCATGACAGAGACGTTGGGCTCGATGCCAAAAACGGCTTCGCTGAGCTCTTGCTTGCCAACTTCCTGCCCCTGCATATTCAATACTGCGATAGTAGGCATTCTGATTTCCTCCTTCCCTTACGCTTTCACGCTGTTGCGGACTACCACGATGCCGCCGTTGGGGCCGGGGATGGCGCCCTTGATGGCGATCAGGTTGTTTTCCGCGTCCACTTTCGCAACCGTCAGATTCTGTACCGTAACGGTTTCCGCGCCCAAATGGCCCGCCATTTTCAGGCCCTTCCATACGCGGGAGGGGCTGGAGCACGCGCCGCTGGAGCCGCCGTGGCGCACCACAGGGCCGGAACCGTGGGATTCCTTCAGCCGGTGGAAGTTCCAACGCTTGATAACGCCGGCATAGCCCTTACCCTTGCTGGTGCCGGTCACGTCCACTTTTTCGCCTGCCTCAAACACGTCCGCTTTGATCAGGTCGCCTACATTCAGGCCGCTGATATCTTCCAGGCGCAGCTCCCGCAGGGTCTTCTTGGGGGCCACGTCGCCCTTTTTGAAATGGCCCGTCAGGGGCTTGGATACCCGTTGGGGCTTTTGGTCGCCGAAGCCTACCTGCACGGCCTCATACCCATCGTTCTCCACGGTCTTCTTCTGCGTTACCACGCAGGGGCCGGCCTCTACTACCGTTACGGGGATGACCTTGCCCTTGTCGTCGAAGATCTGCGTCATGCCGACCTTCTTGCCAATGATGCCTTTTTTCATGCTTTTGCCTTTCCTTTCTACTCCTGGGAGGAAGCCCTCCCCTTAGGTTATTGGTCGGGTTGCCCCGACATGACCCTCCGAACTCGGTAGGTTGGGAACGGGTTCAAAGCCTGTTACAGCTTGATCTCGATCTCAACGCCGGCGGGGAGCTCCAGGCCCATCAAGGCCTCTACAGTCTTGTTGCTGGGCCTGAGGATGTCGATCAGCCGCTTGTGGGTGCGCATCTCGAACTGCTCACGGCTGTCCTTATATTTATGGACGGCGCGCAGGATGGTGATGATCTGCTTTTCGGTGGGCAGGGGCACCGGGCCGGATACCCGGGCGCCTGTGCGCTTGGCGGTGGCCACGATCTTTTCAGACGACTGGTCCACCAGCTGATGGTCGTACCCCTTTATACGGATCCTGATCTTTTCCTTGACTGCCATTTTGTAGATCGCCTCCTTGAAAAATTTCTTCGCGGCGGGCGCTTGTTTTTTGGGTTTTCTTTCAACACTCAGCCGGGTGTTTCCACCCTTGGTATAGAAAAACCGGAAATCCGCCCAAGCGGACCCCCGGGGATTGAGCCGAAACCCATAAAATCCTCTATGCGGCAAAAATCCAATTGGCCTGCCGGGGCGCCCCGGTGGTTCCAGCCGCACAAATTCTTTCGCCCGGTTTAAAATCGGACATACTCCACGGAAAAACCGGCTGTACCAGCCGCAACCTCCCGCTTCATCGCATATCATGCAGTCACGCTTCATTATAATAGCATACCCCTTGCCCAATTGCAAGGGGTATGCGCAAATTTTTTCTGCTTTTTGCAGCGCCTGGCCTAAAGGCCCCGCGGCTTTGCTTTACATGCCTTTGGGGGCCCAAAG
The DNA here is from genome assembly GCA_910574995.1 of Oscillospiraceae bacterium. Classification (GTDB taxonomy): domain Bacteria; phylum Bacillota; class Clostridia; order Oscillospirales; family Acutalibacteraceae; genus Acutalibacter. The sequence goes on along the minus strand of CAJTCS010000003.1, from coordinate 99,550 downwards.
CCCCGGCCCCTACCGGCCCGCCGCCCAGGGCCTGGCCCTCATTCCCGCGTTTGTACCGTGGCGTTGCACACTGGGGCTTTCGCTTGGGCCAGCAGCTGCTCGAAGCTGCCGTTCTTATGCTTTTCCTCTACCCCGGCGGGCAAAAAATTTTCGAAGATACACAGGCTGCCCAAAGAACGGGCTTTTTCATAGTCTTCTTTTTTACGCAGCGTCCAGCTGACCTCCTGCATCCCGAAAAGGCTGCGGGCCGTTTGCAGCGCCAAGAAATCCCGGCCCTTGAAATCGTATGCCTCGAAATGGGGGCGGTTATACCAGTTGGTAAGCATGTTCCGGGCAAAGAACGCGCCGGCGGCGGAAAGCCCCTCGCTGCCAGCCTTCATGCGGTACATCAGCTGCCCCCGGACAATCTCCGGCCGGGAATCCTTGAACCACTTTACGATGCGGGGGTCGAAGGATTCCACGCAGTACAGGCCCTTGTACCCATCCAGCTCCTGCATGGCCAAGGCGCACAGCTCGGCCGGGTCCCCATAGCCTTTAAGTTCAATGATCAAAGGCGTCTTCCCATCCACCAGCCTCAGCACGTCGCGGAACAGGGGCACCTTCTCCTCTGTGCCAAAAAGCCTGTAGCCCTGCAGCTCTGCAAAGGACATGTCCGAGACAAGCCTGTCTACCCCGCAGGTGCGCTTGATGGTGTGGTCGTGGTGGACCACCACCTGTTTATCCTTCGTCAGCTGCAAGTCGAACTCCATGCCAAAGCCCCCCAGCACTGCCAAGGAGAAGGCCGTGGCGGAATTTTCCGGGACCTTGTTTTCTAAATTGTGCAAGCCCCGGTGGGCATAGTCATACTTTTTAAATTCCGTAAAATCCGGCTTCCCGCCCGCCGGGGCAATGGCCCACAGCCATACCAGGAAGCATGCCAGCGCAAAGGCCGCAGCAGCCAATACAATCCACCATCCCATAAACAAAGACCTCCGGTGTGCCACAAAATATTTTCCGCGATTCTTCCCCGCCCGCCTTGCGGCCCTGGCCCTCAAGGATTATAATAAGGGTATGCTTGGGCGGGCCGCGCCGCATGTATACTATAGCGCATCCTGCCGCTTTTTGCAACCGCCCGCGCCCTGCCCCCGGAAATTTTTTGGGCAGGCAACCTACCTTCGATTTCAGAAAGGAGCAGCCTTATGAAATTCACAAAAGGCTACTGGCTCAACCTGCCTGGCGTGGAAAACGCCGACTGCGTACAGATACGGGAAGTGAAAGTGACGGATAAGGAAGTGTACCTTTACGCCGTGCCGTACCCCCAGGACGAGCGGGGCATGGGCGGCCCGGTGTTGGAAATCTTCATCTCTTCCCCCAAAGAGGACATAATCCGCACCCAGGCGTTCCACTTTATGGGCAGCGCCAAAAAAGAGCCCGCGTTCGAGCTGGACATGGAAGACCTGCCCTTGGACGTACAGGAAACAAAGGGCGGCCTGGTGGTGCGCAGCGGCAAGACCCGGCTGCACATCACCAAAAACCCGGCCGCTTTCGTATATACCTATGACGGGCGGTTCCTCACCCGCATCGGCGACCGCTTCGGCCATGCCATGCTAAGCTACATGAAGACCCCGGAAGGCCCCTTTATGCGCTGCCAGTTCGACCTGTCCATCGGCGAACGGGTGTACGGCCTGGGGGAACGGTTTACCCCCTTTGTGAAAAACGGCCAGGCCATAGACATGTGGAACGAGGACGGCGGCACCAGTTCGGAGATCGCGTATAAGAACATCCCCTTCTATATGACCAACCGGGGCTACGGGGTGCTGGTCAATTCCAGCGGCAAAGTCTCTTATGAGGTATGTTCAGAGGCCGTAACCCGGGTACAGTTCTCGGTGCCTGGGGAAAAGCTGGACTTCATGCTCATTGGCGGCGGCGTTGGGAAGAAGGTTTTACAGAACTATACCGCCCTGGCCGGCCGCCCGGCCCTGCCCCCGGCCTGGACCTTCGGCCTGTGGCTTTCCACCTCGTTCACCACCAGCTATGACGAAAAGACTGTCTCCAGCTTTGTAGACGGCATGCGGGAAAGGCGCATCCCCCTGCATGTGTTCCACTTTGACTGTTATTGGATGAAGGAGAACGAGTGGTGCAATTTCCAATGGGACAGCGCCATGTTCGACGACGCCCCTGCCATGCTGCGGCGCATGAAGGAGGAAAAGGGCCTGAAGGTCTGCGTGTGGATCAACCCCTACATCGGGCAGAAGTCGCCCCTGTTCCAGGAGGCTATGGGCAAGGGCTTCCTGCTGAAGCGGCCCAACGGGGACGTGTGGCAGTGGGACCTGTGGCAGGCGGGCATGGGCCTGGTAGATTTTACCAACCCCGGCGCGTGGCAATGGTACCAAGGCAAGCTGCGGGCCCTGCTGGACATGGGGGTAGATTGCTTCAAGACCGACTTTGGCGAGCGCATCCCCACCGATGTGGCTTACTTTGACGGCAGCGACCCGGAACTGATGCACAACTATTATACCTATTTATATAACAAATGCGTTTTCCAGCTGCTGGAAGGATACAAGGGCAAAAACCAGGCCTGCCTGTTTGCCCGCAGCGCCACTGTGGGCGGGCAGAAATTCCCCGTGCACTGGGGCGGCGACTGCACCTCCAACTACCTGTCCATGGCGGAATCCCTGCGGGCGGGGCTTTCCCTGTGCCTGTCCGGCTTTGGTTTCTGGAGCCACGACATCAGCGGCTTCGAGGGCACGGCCCCGGCCGGCGTTTACAAACGCTGGGCCGCTTTCGGGCTTTTGTCCACCCATTCCCGGCTGCATGGCAGCCAGTCTTACCGGGTGCCGTGGCTCTTTGGAGAAGAGGCCGTAGACGTGGTGCGGAAGTTCACCTGCCTGAAATGCACCCTGATGCCCTACCTATACTCTTGCGCCGTGCGCACCCACAAGACCGGCCTGCCCACCATGCGGGCCATGATGCTGGAATTCCCGGCGGATATCCCCAGCCTTGACCTGGACAGGCAGTATATGCTGGGGGAAAGCCTGCTGGTGGCCCCTGTATTCACCGATTCCGGCGACGTGGACTACTATCTGCCGGCCGGCACGTGGACAAACCTGCTGGATAACCGCATGGTGGAAGGGGGCCGGTGGCTACACGAGATACATGACTACCTGAGCCTGCCCGTGATGGTGCGGGAAAACACCTTGCTGCCCGTGGGCGCAGACGACCAGAATGTGGAATACGATTATGGCAAGGGCCTTTCCCTTCATATGTTCTGCCTGAAAGCCCGGGCCCGCGCCAGCGTACAGGATATGAACGGCCAGGACATGCTGGACGCGGAGGCGGTAAACGAGAATGGCAAGGTCACTGTCACCTTCCAGGGCCGGGCGGAGGGCTTGACCCTGGTGCTGCGCAACGTGCATGCCGTCACCGGGCTTTCCGGCGCCCAGGCTGAGGATACCCCCTTGGGCCTGCGGCTGCTGGTAAGCCCTGGGCTGGGGCCTGTCTCTTTTACTTTGGCGTGTAATAAACGCACCTGAAAATCGGTATCCACTGATTTTCAGGCAGGGCGGCTTTGCCGCCCTGTTCAAAAGAGGAATTCCTCTTTTGATCCACATGAACTATAGCCCCCCCAAAAATGAATTAGCAAAGTGCGGCCCCCCGCCTGTGATGGGCAGGGGGCCGCACTTTTTTAGACGTTCAAAGCCCGAGCAGATCCTGTACGATTGCGGAAGCCAACACCAGGCCGGCGGCCGCGGGCGCAAATGCCATGCTGCCAGGGGCAGGGCGGCGCGCGCCCCCTTTTTCCCCCATCTGTGCCGAAGGGTGCGGCGCAAGGGGGGGCTCGGTGGAATAGACCGCCTTGACCCCAGAAACGCCCCGCTTTTTCAGTTCCCGGCGCATGACCCGCGCCAAAGGGCACACGCTGGTCTTTTCCATGTCCGCCACCCGGAACGCCGTGGGGTCCAGCTTGTTGCCCGCGCCCATGCAGCTGATGACCGGCACCCCGGCCCGTTTGCAGCGGCCGATAAGCTCCAGCTTGGAGGCTACGGTATCGATGGCGTCCGCCACATAGTCATATACGGAAAAGTCCACCTCCGCGGCATTCCCCGCCGTGAAAAACAGCTCTACCGCGCGCACCTGGCAGGCAGGGTTGATATCCAGCACCCTGGCCTTTGCCGCCTGTACCTTAGGGACGCCCAGGGTGCTTTCCAGCGCCAACAGCTGGCGGTTGCAGTTGGAGAGGGCGACTACGTCCCCGTCGATGATATCCAAGGCGCCAATGCCGCTGCGGGCCAGGGCTTCGATTACATACCCCCCCACGCCGCCTGCGCCGAACACCGCCACCCGGGCCCGTGACAGGCGCGCAAGGCCCTCTGGGCCGATCAGCTGTTCTTCCCTACCAAACCGTTGTTCCATGTTACGCCTCCTGCCCCCTGCCCGCGCTGGCCGCGCACAGCCCATATACCCTCTTTGCCCCTGCCTGGTACAGGGCCCCGGCGCATTGGCACAGCGTGGCCCCGGTCGTAACAATGTCGTCTACCAACAGCACGTCCTTGCCCTCCGCGCCCCCCTTGGCGCGGTAGGCCCCCTTCACGTTTTCCAGGCGCGCCGCCCGGCCCAGGCTGTGCTGGATCTCCGTCTCCCGGGCTTTCTCCAATATGTCCAGCAAAGGGATGCCCAAGGCCTTGGCCAGGCTTTTGGCCAGCAGCCGGCTTTGGTCATAACCCCGGCGCCGTTTCCCGGCCCGGGACAGGGGGACATAGGCCGCCCCCTGGAAACCCACGCCATACCCTAACGCCGTGGCCGCCAGCAGCCGGCCCATTTGCCCGGCCAGGCCCCGTTCGCCCTGGAACTTATACCGGTGCAGGGTTCTGCGGCAGCCCCCGGCATAGGGCATGGGGGCAAGCGCCTCTAACGTTTGGCCCGTGCCAGGCAGGGAAAACCGCCGGCGGCAGGCGCGGGGCAGGGCCGCCCCGCAGGAAGGGCAGAAAAACCCCTGGGGCCCCACCGCCTCGCCGCAGCCCAGGCACCGGGCCGGGAACAGCCAAAACAGCAGGCGCTCCCCCAGGCAGGGCGCGCCTACCCCCTCCGTCCTCATACAGCCTCCAGGAACCGCCGGAAGGCCTCCCGGCCCGGGCCGTCGTCCTTATATACCCCGGCGTTGCCCAAAATCTCTTGGAAGATGCGGCCCACGTCGTGTTCTACCGCCGTCTGGGCGTTTTCGGCTGTTACGCCCTTGCCGCGCAGCCCCTCATACCAGGCCCGGTGCTTTTCCATCTCTGGCCGGGCCAAGACGGCCGGGGCCTGGGCGGGGTTGGACAAAGCCTGTTTCAGCAGCTCTACCTCCCCCAGCAAGCGGGGGGGCAAAATCGCCAAACCCATGACCTCGATAAGGCCAATGTTCTCTTTTTTCACATGGTGGTATTGGCTGTGAGGGTGGAACAGGCCCAGGGGATGCTCTGGGGTGGTGCGGTTGTTCCGCAGCACCAGGTCCAGTTCGAAGTCCCCGCCCCGGCGGCGGGCGATAGGGGTAATGGTGTTGTGGGGGGTATCCCCTGTATAGGCCAGGATGCCCGCGCTTGCGTCCGACCAGCCGCGCCATTTCCCTAAGACCCGGTCCGCCAGTTCCACCAGGGCTTCCTGGTCCGCCGAGCGGAGGCGGAGCACCGACATGGGCCAGTTGACTACCCCCGCCTGTACCTGGGGGAACCCGGGGAAGCGCGCTTCCTCCCGCAAGGGGGCCTTGGCCATGGGGAATTCGTACCGCCCGCCCTGGAAGTGGTCGTGGGATAAAATAGAGCCGCCTACGATGGGCAGGTCCGCGTTAGAGCCCAGGAAATAATGGGGCAAAAATTCCACAAAGGCCAGCAGCCTGCGGAAAGTCTCCCTGTAGATACGCATGGGGCGGTGCTGCCCGCTGAAGACGATGCAGTGCTCGTTGTAATACACATAGGGGGAATACTGCAAAAACCAGGGCTCCCCGCACAGCTGCAGCGGGACGAGCCGGTGGCTGCCCCGGGCCGCCTGGTTGGCGCTGCCCTTATAGCCTTCGTTCTCCCGGCACAGGGCGCACTTGGGATAACCGGACTGGGGCGCGTTTTTGGCGGCGGCAATGGCCTTGGGGTCTTTCTCAGGCTTGGACAGGTTGATGGTGACCACCATGTCCCCATAAGGCGTGGGGGCCGTCCAGCTGCGGTCCTTCTTCACCCGGTCGGTACGGATGTAGTTGGTGGCCTGGCTAAGGCCGTAATAATAACCGGTGGCCGCTTCCCGGTCTTTTTCATACAGCCGGTAAAATTCCCGGCGCACTTCAGAGGGCCTGGGGGCCAGGCAGGCCATCAGCTCGGTGTCAAACTGGTCCCGGCTGTCCAGGGTATCCTCCAACATGCCCCGCCCCACGGCCCAGTCGCACAGCCGCCCCAAGGGCCCGGCCGGGCTTTCCAGCCGCCCCGCGGCCTCTTGGGGCATGAAGGAAGAAGCCCCCAGCACGGCCAGCAGCCGGTTGGCGCAATAAGCCCGGTCCTCTTCCTGCAAAAGGCCCTTCTCCACACCATACTGTAAAAGGCTGCTGATCTCAGCATGTATATCGGTCTGTCCCATCGCTATCCCCTCCTGGTTTTTCCCGCGCTTCCCTTATAACGGAAAGATCTGTAAATCGTCCAAAGCCCCGCCGCGCCCATGCCCAAACATCTTTTTCCCGGCGTGCCGGCTTTATGGACATTTTACTACACCCTGCCCAGGAAAACAAGCCCCGCAAAAAAGAACCCTGGGGGGCGTACCCCCCAGGGCGTGGCTGTCCTAAGCTTTGGGTTGCCCCTCCATCAGGTCCAGCACCTTATTGATGACCAGCAGGGCGCGCACATACGTCTGGCTGGCGTCGATGCGCGTTTCGTCCGCCTTGCCTCCCGTACCAACCAGCCCCAGCCTTTTGTACACTTCCTCCACCGGGCCCCGGGCCCACTCGGGCAGGTCTGGGATGCGTGGGTACAGCTTTTCGTTCTTGTCGTATACCTTCTGGGCCTCCTGGCGGGCCAGGGCGGCCACCTCCTCTTTTGTCATGTCTGTATCCTCCTTCCCTTGGGTGATGGCGGGATAATCTTTAAAAGCCACATCCATGTCGAAGCGCCTGTTGTTTATCACGCCGTTGTCCGAATATTGCCACATGCCCGCCCCCTGGTAGTCCAGGGTGTCGTTCCACTGGGCCACCCACTTGTCAAAGCGGTCCAGGCGCGGGCTGTCCAAACGGGAATCCCACCAGCTAAGGGACGCGTATATCCCGCAATAACAGCCCGCCTTCTCCAGTTCGGTACAATAGGTTACACAGTTGTCTATCAGCTGTTCCCCGCTGGGCAGGGATACGTCCTCCACATCATACCATACGCCATACAGGGGCTTTTTGCCCTGCAAAAGCCGCAGGGTATGCTGGGCCTCGCTGCGGGCCATGTCTGTATTCTGGGCATAGGAGTACAAGTATACCCCATAGGGGATGCCCGCCGCCTGGCACTTCCGCACATTGTTATAGTACTGCGCGTCGTCCTGGGAGGTGTAGTTGCTGCCGTAGCCGCAGCGGATGATAATGAAATCCACCTTGCCCCGCAGGCCGGCAATATCCACATCCCCGTTGAATTCCGAGATATCGATGCCCTTGGCCACATAGTCTGCCATGGCGTCTCCCTCCTTTCTCTGCTTATGGGGGGCTGCCCCTCCCTGCCTATAGTATGCAAGGGTGTGGACGGGCGTTCCGCAGGCAAAGGAAAGCCCCGCCCGCAAGGCGCGGGAGGGGCCCTGTAAATATTCCTAAAATAAAAAATCACACAAAAAGGGTGCCAACGGGCTCTTTGTCCAGCAAGCGGTACAGGTTCCCCATGTCCCCGCCGGAGACCACCGCGCAGGGGATGCCCTTTTCTTTGGCCATCCGGGCGGCCCGCAGCTTGGTGGCCATGCCCCCGGTGCCCCGGTCTGACCCAGCTCCCCCGGCCAATGCCTCTATTTCCGGGGTGATCTCCTCCACCCGAGGGATCCGCTTGGCGTCTGGGTACCGGCGGGGGTCCCGGTCGTACAGGCCGTCTATGTCCGTAAGGATGACAAGGAAGTCCGCTTCCACCAGCCCTGCCACCACGGCGGACAACGTGTCGTTGTCGCCAAAATTCTGGCCCTCCAGCTCGCTGGTCTCTACGGTGTCGTTTTCGTTGACAATGGGGATAGCCCCCATATCCAGCAGCTCCCGGAAGGTATTCTGCACGTTCCGGCGGCCCCGGTCGTCATGCACCACCCCGGCCGTAAGGAGCACCTGGGCCACGGTCTGGTTATATTCGCCGAAAAATTTGTCATAAAGGAACATAAGCTCACACTGGCCCACAGCCGCCAGGGCCTGCTTCTTCTCCGTCTCCGCCGGGCGGCTTTGCAGGCCCAGCTTGCCCATGCCCACGCCTATGGCGCCGGAAGACACCAGCACCAGCCGCTTCCCGGCATTGCGCAAATCGGACAACGCCCGGCACAGCTCTTCCATCCGGCGCAGGTTTACCCGGCCATTCTCATACGTAAGCGTAGAGGTCCCCACTTTTATAACCCAAATCTCTTCTCCCATTTCCCCATCCTCCTTATTGCAGGCTGAAGCCAATACAAGCCTCGATAAAATCGTCGCGCATGGCCGCGAAATCCCGGCTGCCCCAGGCCCAGGGCCTGTCCCCTGGATACTCTGGGTGTTTGTCCGAAGCCATGAGGGCCACGGTGCACAGCATGCCGTAATACCCGCACAGGTTCGCCACGGCAGAGGCTTCCATATCCACGCCCACACAGCCCTTCTCACGCCAAAGGGCCTCCTTGCGGAAAGTCTGGCGGTAGGGCGCGTCGGTGGTGACGGTGTCCGCCTCTGCCACCCGGAAGCCTTTGCCGCACAGCCACCCTTCTATCCGGCCGGAAGCGTCAGGCCGGCCCACCTGGGCGAAGCCGGGCTGCTCCTTATAATGAAGGGAGGTCCCCTCCTCGCTTAAGATCTTGGAAGGGACAAGCACGTCTCCCACCTGTATACCGGCGGCAAATACGCCGCACAGCCCCACCAGCAGGATCTCCCGCACCCCCAGTGTACGAATGCTCTCCACCGTTGTGGCAGCCTGGGGCGCGCCGTAGCCCCCGTGGAGGAAGCACACGCCCCCATGGCCCGATACCTGCAGGACAGGCGTGTGGGTGATAAACCCTGTCAATTCTTCCAACAGGGCCTCTGTCGAAAAACGCTCCCGCAAGACAGGGAGCCCGCGGCCCAAGCAGAACATCACGGCCTTGGGCGGCAGCCGGGGTTCTTGCCCTTCCGGGTATTTGCGGCGGATGTGGCCTTCGGGGGTAAAAACCGGGCTTGTGGCGTCTTCTGGGGCATACCAGCGCATGTGCTTCACTCCTTATGTATAAACTTATTTTATAGGCGTTTATCTTAACACAGCCGGCGGGCGAAGTCAAGGGCAAGGGCCGCAGCCCTGCCCCTTGGGCCTGTGCGGTGTCAAAATGTGTTCGCAGTTGGCGCATGAAAACTGGTAAACGTGCAGAAATCCAGGGGCGCAGGCTAAAAACAGATTGACAAACCGGGAAAGGTGGCCTAAAATTAGCACTATATTGGGAAAGGCGTTGACCGGGGATGCCCGTCAGCGCCTTTGGCATATAGGCATACCGGCAAAGGAGTGGATGGTTATGGGAACCTGTTCGGAAAACCGCAAAAGCATACCCGCCCTGTTTGGCAGTTCGGTCTTTAACGACGACGTGATGCAGGAACGCCTGCCCAAGGATGTGTACAAATCCCTGCGGAAAACCATAGACGAGGGGAAAGACCTGGACCTGGCGGTGGCCAACGCCGTGGCCACCGCCATGAAAGACTGGGCAGTGGAGCAAGGCGCCACCCACTATACCCACTGGTTCCAGCCCTTAAACGGCATTACCGCCGAGAAGCACGACAGCTTCATCTCCCCCACCAGCGACGGCCGGGTGATTATGCAGTTTTCCGGCAAAGAGCTGGTAAAAGGCGAGCCGGACGCTTCCTCGTTCCCCTCCGGCGGGCTGCGGGCCACCTTCGAGGCACGGGGCTACACGGCCTGGGACCCCACCTCTTATGCTTTCGTAAAAGGGGGGTCGCTGTACATCCCTACCGCCTTCTGCTCATACAGCGGGGAGGTGCTGGACAAGAAAACCCCTCTGCTGCGGTCTATGGAAGGCCTCAGCCGCCAGGCGGTGCGCATTTTGCGGCTTCTGGGGGACGACAAAGTAAAACAGGTCGTCACCACCGTGGGGCCTGAACAGGAATATTTTTTGGTGGACAAAGCCCTTTTTGACAAGCGGGCCGACCTACGGTTCTGCGGGCGCACCCTTTTTGGGGCGCAGGCCCCCAAAGGGCAGGAGCTGGAAGACCATTATTACGGGGCCATCAAGCCGCGGGTACAGGCCTTTATGAAAGAGTTGGACGAAGAGCTGTGGAAACTGGGTATTTTAGCCAAAACCAAGCACAACGAGGTGGCCCCCGCCCAGCACGAGCTGGCCCCCATCTTCAGCACCACCAACATCGCCACCGACCACAACCAGCTGGCCATGGAGGTGATGAAAAACGTGGCCGCCCGCCACGGCCTGGCCTGCCTGCTGCACGAAAAGCCTTTTGCCGGGGTAAACGGCAGCGGCAAGCACAACAACTGGTCCCTTTCTACCGACACGGGCAAAAACCTGCTGGACCCTGGGAAACGGCCAGAAGAGAACCTGGTCTTCCTGCTGCTGCTGGCAGCGGTCATCAAGGGCGTGGACGAGTATCAGGACCTGCTGCGCATCTCGGTGGCCTCGGCGGGCAACGACCACCGGCTGGGGGCGCACGAAGCGCCCCCGTCTATCATCTCCATGTTCCTGGGGGACGAGCTGACCGCTATTTTGGAAGCCATTGAGGAAAACAGGCCCTATGGGGGCACCCAGTCTAAAAAGCTGGACACCGGCGTACGCGTGCTGCCAGACCTGAACATGGACACCACCGACCGCAACCGCACCTCCCCTTTTGCCTTTACCGGGAACAAGTTCGAGTTCCGCTCTTTGGGCTCCGCCATCTCCATCGCCTGCCCCAACATCATGCTGAATACCATTGTGGCGGAGGAACTGCGGCAATTTGCGGAAGTCCTAGAGTCGGCCAGCGGGCTGGAGGCTACCGTATTGGCCCTGGTGCGCCAGGCCGTGAAAGAACACAAGCGCATCATCTTCAATGGGGACGGGTACTCCCAAGAATGGCTGGAGGAGGCCCAGCGGCGGGGGCTTTTGAACCTGCCCACCACTGTGGACGCGCTGCCCCGGTACCTGGACCAGAAAAACATAGACTTGTTTTCCAGGCATAAGATTTATACCGAGGCGGAGATGGAGGCCCGGTATGAGACGATCATGGAGGAATATGTCAAGACCCTGAAAATCGAGGCCCTGACCATGAGCGGCATGGCCAGGCGGGAAATACTGCCCGCTGTAAGCGCCTATACCCAAAGCCTGGCTTCTGCCATAACCGCGAAACGGGCCGCCATATCCGGGCTGCCCTGCCAGGCTGAAACGGCCTTGCTGGAGGGGCTTTCCGGGCTGATGGACCAGGCGTTCGGCCAGGTAGAAGCTTTAGACCGGACGCTGCTGGACCCCCGGGCCTCCAGCCCCAACGTGCTTACGGCGGCATCCTATTATAAGGATAGGGTCATCCCCGCCATGGAAGCCCTGCGGGCCAGCGTGGACAAAATGGAAGGGGACGTCTCCGCCGGGTACTGGCCCTTCCCCACCTATGCCGACCTGATGTTCCGTGTGTAAACGGCGCTATAGTAAACGCACTTGAAAATCGGTATCTGCCGATTTTCAAGCTGGGCGGCTTTGCCGCCCGGTTTAAAAGCAGTATACCTCTTTTGAACCGCGTTAACTAGGGCTTGTTTGAAAATAGAGGAAGCGCCGAATTTTTGAGACAAAACGAGGCGGTTTCAAGGCGGAAACCGCAAGACATGCTGTCGCATGTCGAGGATTTCCAACACAGAAACCGCCCATTTTGGACAAAAAGATGGTATTTGCGATTTTTCAAACAGGCCGTATATCCTATACCGCTTTCCCGACAGAAGGGAGCGGCCAGGCAACCCCCCTGGCCGCTCCCTTCTCAGCCCTTGTTCCAAGAAGCCGTCATACACCGTGCGCTGCCCTTTGGGGCTTTCGCATGTACCGCCGCGCCAGACGCAGTTGCCCTGTTATTCGTCCGGGGGCAGGCGCAGCTGTTTTTTGATGATATCCGGACGGCCCACATATTCCATGCCCGGATAGATGATCTCTAAAAATTCGTCCGGGAAGTAATGGTCGAAAAACTTTTGTACCCCGGTTTGGGCCGGGACGCTGTTCACCCGTTCGGACTGCCGGTATACCGCCCCGGCAGACAGCAAGACGTCCACCGCCATGAAGACGGAGACGCCAATAGTCAACGCCTTGCCCGTCGGTTTGGGGATGCGCTCGATAGCCCGGGAAAGCAACGGGTACAGGTCTTTTACCCAAACAAGGCCCAGGATGCCCCAAAAGAACGCGTACATCAGGTTTGTGCGGCCGCTGATGTTCAGCACCGATTCGCTGTACTCCCAGGATACCGTACCGAACAGAGACTGCTGCAAAAAGCTGCACAGGTATTCAAAGGCCCCGCCAATGAACATGCTGGCAATGAAGATGAGCACCTCCCGTTGGTTATACATCCTATACAGGAACAAGGTTACCGCCACCGCGCCAAAGCCATACACCAAAATGAAGGGGCCGCATACCACGCTGACCCGCAGCTGGAACTGATGGGGCGGCACGATAAGGGCATAAACTGTTTCCAGGGCAAAGCCCACCACATTGCCAATCATGAATATCCAGAACAGCTTGGGGTAGCACAGGCCAAAGGCAAAAGGCTTTTCGGCGCCCTGGGGCAGCCTTTCCTCATAAACCGCAACCGCGTTCTCGTTGCGGCGGCGGATAGCCTCGGAGGACTTACGCCTGAACACGCGCACGTTCTGCCGCAGCGCCTCCAGCTCCTCATTGTGCCGCAGGGAGTGCAGGTCGGGGAAAGCCTTTAGCAGGCGCTGGTGGAGATAATTGGCCTGCAGCCCACGCTCATATTTCGCCTTTAAGCGGGCGGCTTCCTTCTGCCATTCCTTCTCGAACTCCTGCACGCTCATGGCCCCGGCGTACAGGCCCTGGCCCAGCCGGTCTGACCCAGCCCGGAGTTTGCTGGAAACGTACTCCAAATTTTTCAGCTTGCGGTTCAACCCCACAATAGACACCACCGTGACGGTGAAATCCGCCGCCAGCAAAGACAACAGCACCGCAAGCAGTATCCAGCCCACAGGCCGGGGGATGCGGGCTGCTAGATGCCCGGCAAAGGGCATGATAAAGCGGACTACAGCCGCCCCCGCCAACCCCCACACCACAGAAAAGCTAAGGCACACATAGCCGCCGATATTGTGGGGTTTATCCGAGTAATCCCACCACTTCTGCCGGAAAACCTTCTCCAGAAGGAAGCCGGCCAAATACTCCAAAGCCGTGCCCAGGATCATGGAGCCCACGATAAGGACCGCCAGGTTCCCGCCAAAAGGGCTCATGACAAAGTCTATAACCACCACGCCCAGGCCATAGATAGGGCACAGGGGGCCGTTGAGAAAGCCCCGGTTCACAAACCGCTTTTCCAGCGCGGCCGCATATGCCACTTCGCCGCACCAGCCCAAAAAGGCGAACACAAAAAAACACCACAGGTAAATATACATACTTTTGCCGGACCAGGCCGGCCCACCCCTTTCCCCTGCCGCTCAGGTAATATCTATATATTGTACCACAAAGTACCGCCGCTTTCCATATATATTTTTGTAACCTCTTTGTCTCTTGACAAATCCGGCCAAAAGAGGTATGATGGTGGCATGTAAGGAAACCTTTTCCGTTATAGCCAATAAGCTGAAAACTAAATTTTTGCTTGTTGGGATAGATGGGCCATGAGGGTTTCCCCTGCCAAAACAGGGAACCTGTGGCTGTGTCCTACGGATATTGCTAACACCTTACCCTCTTAAAAGCTATGCAAAAAGGCTCTGCCAGTAGGCAGGGCCTTTTTTGTCTTGGCTTATAGGGGGAAGCCCGGCACACTTTGACGGAAAGCCTCGGGCAGCATATCGGGCAGGTCGGTGGGCAGCATGGCCCTGGCGGTAAACCGCTCCCTGCAAAGGTCGCCTGCCAAACCATGGAAGTACGCCCCCATTACCGCCGCCTGGTAAGCGCCCGCCCCCTGGGCGCACAAGGAACCGATCATACCGGCCAGCACGTCCCCAGAGCCGCCCTTTGCCATGCCCCAGTTGCCGTTGGGGTTCAAGGCCACGCTTTCTTCCCCGACGATGACGGTAGCCGCGCCCTTAAGCACTGTGACGGCCCCGGTATCCTGGGCAAGCTGCCTGGCCAGCGCCAGCCGGTCCGCCTGGACCTCCTGCGCGGTACGGCGCAGCAGCCGGGCCATCTCCCCTGGGTGCGGGGTGGCTACCACCGGGCCGCAGGGGCTTTCCAGCGCGCCAGGGGTGCGGGCACAATAGTTCAAGCCGTCGGCATCGATGACCAGGGGTTTGGGCGCGTGGGCAAAGTAGGAGAGCACCGGGGGGCACAGGGTATCCGCCAAGGCCCCCAGCCCGCTGCCCAAGACACAGGCGGTACACGCCTCCAGGGCGCCTTGTAAGCTTTCCCGCCAGGCGGGGGAGGTTAGGTCCAACACTGTGAAAACCGCCTCGGGCACGGCCTGGGCCACGATGGGGTATGACCGCTCCTCTATGGCGATGTGCACCAGCCCCACGCCTGTACGCAAAGCGCCCCGGGCCGCCATACTGCACGCACCCAACATGCCGTAGCTTCCGCACACCAGCAGCAGGCGGCCCTGGCTCCCTTTGTTGGCTTGGGCGTCCGGCTGGGGCAGGCAGGCCCGGATATAGCCGCTCCCTGTCTCCTGTATCTCCGTGCGGGCCGCTTCCACCAGTTCTTCCGGGACGCCCACCTGCGCCACCACAGTCTCCCCGCAAAAGGCCTTGCCCGGGTAAGAGCAGTGGGCAGGCTTCTTCCCGGTAAAGGCGACTGTAACATGGGCCTGGAACGCGCCGCCGCTTGCCCTGGCTGTGTCACACTCCACGCCGCTGGGCAGGTCGGCCGCTATCCGCAGGCAGCTTTGCCCGTTGCTAAAGGACAGGAACCGGGCCGCATCCCCCTTCAGTTCCCCTTGGAAACCGAAGCCAAAAACGCAATCTACGATACAGGCGGCCTCCCGCAGGGCCTGTTCTGCTTCCGCCGGTTGGCTCTCGGCGCGCACGCGCCGGACAGCCTCCGGCATCTGTACAAACGCCCCCCGGGCCAAAGCCGCTTTGGGTTCCCCCCGCACCAGCAGCACGGTACATACCGCCCCCTGCATAGCTAAGTGCCCCGCGCACACAAAGCCGTCGCCGCCGTTGTTCCCAGCCCCGCACAACAGGCATACGCGCTGGTCCGCCACGCCGCCCATGCGGCTTTCTACCTCTAGGGCCAATGCCCGCCCGGCCTGTTCCA
The DNA here is from genome assembly GCA_910574995.1 of Oscillospiraceae bacterium. GTDB lineage: Bacteria > Bacillota > Clostridia > Oscillospirales > Acutalibacteraceae > Acutalibacter. The sequence continues at coordinate 84,016 of CAJTCS010000003.1, read as the reverse complement.
TCATCGAGGAAAGCGCCACACCCGCCTGGGCGCCGGCCTGCTCCAACTGCTCTATCTCCTGCTTCTGAAAAATTTTCATGGTTGTCTCCTTTCCTGTTTCCCCATATGTCCCGATAGCCCGGCAGCCAGGCCGGCCGCTTCCTTTGCGGCTTCTTGGGGCGCAACCCCTGGACCGCGCGCAAGTGCGTTTACTATCCCCCCCAAAAATATGCCCTTGACAAGGCCCAGCCCTTTGTATTACAATGATACCAGCAAATGATCTTCGGGGCAAGGTGCAATTCCTGACCGGCAGTGAAAGGGGCCTTAAACCCCCTACAGTCTGCGAACGGAGGGCGAACCCTCCGCCGAACCGGTGCAATTCCGGTACCGACGGTACAGTCCGGATGAAAGAAGATTTTACAGGGCAGCGTTACCCGCTGGCCTGCGTTCCTGCTTTGCGTCCATCCCCCCGGGACCGCTTTTGCGCGCCCGGGGGTTTTTGCGTTTGCCGCCCTGTGAAAATTGCCTTTGGTCTTTGCATATCAATCGCCATGCGATACAGAATTCGCACAAAAAGCCGTGGAAACGCAGCGTTTTGTGCCCGGTATCGTTCCTTTCTGCGTATTTTTCACACTAAACTTTTTTTGAAAGGACTGACCTGTCTATGCCTACCACCAAAAAGCTCGACATCCGGAAACTGGCCGTTACGGCCATCATGGGCGCGGTTGCCGCCCTGCTGATGTTCATCAGCTTCTCTGTGCCCATCATGCCCAGCTTTATCAAGCTGGATTTCTCCGAGCTGCCCGCCCTTGTTGCCTCTTTCTCCCTGGGGCCCTTGTCCGGCGTGGCGGTCTGCTTCATCAAAAACCTGGTGAACCTGCCTTTTTCTACCACCTCGTGCGTGGGCGAGCTTTCCAATTTCCTTTTGGGGGCCGCTTTCGTGCTGCCCGCCGGGCTTATTTACAAAAAGCTGAACAACCGCAAAGGCGCGGTCATCGGCTCTTTTGCGGGCGCGGCGGTGATGGGGCTTATTAGCCTGCCTGTCAATTACTTCATCACCTATCCCGTCTACATGGTGTTCATGCCGGAAGAAGCCATCATCAACGCCTATCAGCTGATCAACCCGGCTGTTGAAAACCTGTTCCAGGCGCTGCTGTGGTTCAACGCGCCCTTCACCTTCGTAAAGGGGCTATGCAGTGTGGCCATAACCTTTGTTATCTATAAGAAGATCTCCCCCATCCTGAAGGGGAAAGCCTGACGCTTTCCTAAGACAGGAAAGGGCCTCTCCCAGGCAGCTGCGAGAGGCCCTCCTTTTTTTGTATAAAGCCAGGTATTGTCAAAACAGCCCCGGCACAAAAGGGCGGTGACGTAAGAAAACATTTTAAGCGAGGGTCGGCGTAGCGTCAAGCTGCGCCGACTTTCGCATTATTTTTGTCTTGGGCAGTTTGGGATTGCTCCCGCGCTCCCTCAAAATCAAACGCACCAATGAAGTTATAGACGATTTCAATTTCCCGGATTTTCACCTGCTTCTGCTGTTCGTCGGTCGTGTAGGTTTCGGACACCCTGATCTGTTCCACGAACTCACGCAGGATGGTGGCGTCAAGCTGGGTCATGTCCGTGTACTTCTTCACCACGGAAATGAACTTCCTGACGTTGGTTTTCTTTTGTAATGCGCTGTGTATGTGATGCCACGCCGTACTTCGGCAGCGTCCGTATAGTTCCCCGATTTCCTGCTGTGTGTAATGTCCGAAAAAGTAAAGATAAATGATTTCCCTCTTTTTCTCCGGCAAGGCAGACAAGGCTTCGGCAAGCTCCCCGTTTGTGAAGATAACCCTCTGACCGCATATCATAACCGGGTATTGCTTGTAGGGGTCTATGTAATATGTGTCTGACGTACAGAATGGATAAAACTTTTCTTCCGTGAGGTATTCAAAAGATATTTCCCTTTGCCGCCGCTTATCTCTGTCACGCCATGCGTTGATAGCGGCATAGTGTATGACAACTCTGCAAAAGGCATTAAATGTATATTCGATATGCTCCTTGTATGCTTCTGTGAAAACCATAGGAAATTTCCCCTTTCCTCCCTTAAAGGGAATTGCGTAGTTTACAGTTTTATTTATAATTCAGAGGTGAGGCAGTGCTTAGTCTGTTGCTCCTTAATTATTTGTCTTATAAAATAGACTCATTGCATTTGCTAATTTTTTAGAAGCAAATATATTTATTTCATGTCCTGATTTATCAATTAAATATAATTTGGAATTAGAAATAAGATTTGCCATTTTCTTTGCCGCCTTAATATTTGCTGTATCCTTTTGACCGCATATAATTAAAGTTGAACACACGACACTTTTTAACTCTTGCTCAAAATCCAAAAACCTCATTGAATTTGTTAATTGAATTATATCTTGTTTTGCTATTCCATCTTTAGAAATAAGGCTGTCTGGCATAATGTGGAATACTATATTTTGAAATCTTAATAATAGCTTCGGCATTTTGTACTGTGGCGCAATCAACACTAAAGATGAAACTTTATCAGCATGATTCAACGTATAATTTAATGCCAAAACTGCACCTAACGAGATTCCGCAAAGATTTATGGGATTTAAAAAATCGTCAACGTAATTTTCAAAGGCAAGATATATTTTTTCATAAGTCTTATCTTCACATAAATTAAGCAAGTCTGGGCAGTGTGCTTTTATACATTGTGGCAGAAAAGATAATGTTTCATTCCAGCTTGAGGGATTTTGCCCCAATCCATGAAGAAAAATTAAATCCATATGTTATTCTATACCTCCATCTTTTCTACTTGATTATGTAAATTTATCCACACCGCTATTGCAATCATAAGTATTACAGCAAGAATGGCTATAATGACAGGACGTATAAAAAGTATCATACCTAAAATCTGACATAAAATTGATACAATAACACATGCAGAAGTAATCGTAACAATAATAGACTTTTTCATAAACCCAAACCAAACAGCAGCCAGCGACACCAACGCTGACATCAGCGAATAACAAAGCACCGAAAATATGCAATTCCTTATCAGCGTTATATCTATTGAATCTTGACATAAGGGGAATACACTTTCAGTTGATAAAAAAACAGTAGTGGCTATTCCATTACAAACCAGCATAGAGATAGCAGTATAAAAAAACACTATAATTATTTTTAGATGAATATCTTTTTCCTGTAAACAGGATAAGAAAAAAGTAAAATTGCCTTTTTCCCTGTGTATTCATCAACAATAAATTTTGAAGCCATGACAGAGGACATTATAGAAAAAATAGCCATGCTTATAATATTGCCAAGCCCTATTATGAAATCGTATGACATAAACATTTCTGTGTCTGAATCTGCCGCATCAATTTGAGGGATTGCTGCCAAAAGATATAAAAAACTCAATATAACCACTGTGATAATAACCACTGCAATATGATAGGTTTTCAGACTATTCCTTTTTAATTCAAATTTAATTAGTTTATTCATCTGCTTTCCCTCCATTTACAATTTGCATGAAATAATCTTCGATTCCTGCCGGATAATTCATTTTGATTTCCAGAGGACTTACTTCACATTTTATAGCCCCATCAACAATAAATCCTATCTTGTCCGCAATCTGCTCTACTTCTGACAATATATGGCTTGACAACAAAATAGTAATACCGTTTTGTTTTGCAAGGCGTAAAAAAAGCTCCCTCATTTCTTTAATGCCAACCGGGTCAAGCCCATTTATAGGTTCGTCTAAAATCAATAATTCCGGCTTATGTACCAGCGCTCTTGCAATTCCCAGCCTTTGGCGCATACCTAACGAAAATGTGGAAACAGGTTGTACACCGACATTTGATAAACCGACTATTTCCATCACATTTTCAAGGTTTGTTTCTTGCATATTCATATAGCCAAGATGTATTTCAAGATTATCAAGAGCAGATAGGTGTTCATAAAAGATAGGAGTTTCAACTAAACTGCCTGTACGCCTTAATATTTCCAAATTGTCTTTTATGGAATCAAGCCCCAAAACAGTTGCTTCTCCCGATGTTGGCTTTAACAATCCTAACAACATTTTTATGACCGTTGTTTTTCCTGCCCCGTTTTTCCCAACAAAGCCATATATAGCCCCTTTTTCAACTGACATATTGCAACTTCGTATAACCTCTTTTCCGTTAAAAGTTTTTACCAGCCGTTTTGTTGATATGGCTAATTTGTAACTCATAAAATATCCTCCTTTTCATACCGACTAATTGTATGTATTGGTCGAAAAATAAAACTGCCTAAAAAGGCGGTTTTATTTTTACTCTGATTTGATTTCGCCCATATTGGAAAGGGTTTTTTCAACATCTTCCATGATTTCGTCATCAATCAGTGGAAGCCCCATTTTATCTAATAATTCTTTTATAAATATAAATTTGTGATGTATTTCTTCTGTTGTTGCTGGATAGATTGATGGTGTCAGCCATAAATCAAATAAAGGGATTAGCTCTGATAGTTCTTTGGCATATTCAGTATGGATAGAACCATCTCTATTTCCCTCGGTAAGAAGCTCAAACCACAGAGGACTAAGCAACTGCTTATTAGATTCAAAAATTCCTGCAAGTATACGGGGATTCTTCAGAATAGGTATTGCTTGCAATGATAGGTCGATAGTTTCTTTATCCGATTGGTTTAATGCCATCGCCATTTTCATTTTTTGCAGTCCATTTAAGTTTTTTTGTTTTTTCACAATATCAAATGGATTTTTTTCAAGGAACATCTTATTAGTCAAAGCGTCCATGATTTCCTCTTTTGATTTGAAGTGATGATAAATCGCCCCTCTTGTAAGTCCTCCAAGTTCTTCTACAATATCTTGAATTGTAGTATTGTCATATCCATTTGTAAGAAATAGCCGCTGCGATACTTCTAATATTTTTTCAACGGTTACTTCCGGGTATTTGTTTCGTGCCATAGATATCACCTCCACATACATTTATTCGGTATGTATAAGTATATCCATAATTAAGGAGCTTGTCAAGATAATTTTGAATGAATGAGAGGGATTCAGCAGTAGTCGGCATTGTGGGAATGTGTATAACTGGCTGTCTTATGGAGTTGTGGGTAACTCTGTTTGCAGGACATGGGAAAGCTGCACTTTAGCTTTTCCATGTCCTGTGAATAGAGTTATCCATGATTCCATAGCCAGTTATGCACATTTCCACAATGCTTGTCTTTTAGTCTTTTGTTCGGAATAGTGTGGTGCTGGCGGTCTATCTCTTGTTTTCGGTTGCTTGCTTCTTTACCGTACATGAGCATTGGAACCGGGGTTGTCCTGCCCGTAGCCCTCCAGGAGATTGATGCCGCCCCACACGCACAGGCCGCCGCCCAGGGCGACAACGAGGGTCTGCAAAACTTCGATCGCGCTGTTAAAAAACTCCATAAATTTACCTCCATAATTTCAAAATGTTGTTGTTGGATTGCCGCCTCATTCCTCGGCGGCGTCGGCTTCGCCGGTTTCTTCGTCCGACAGGTCGATTTCGTAGAAGTCAAAGACTTCCTCCTGCGTCACCACCTGCCGCTGCCTGCGGCGCATGGCGGCAAGATACCCGTCCACGTCAAAAGCGTTTTTCTTGTCGGCGTCGGAAAGGTATCTGTACTGCGGATGCCGGGTGATGTCGTATTTCTCACTGAAAAAGGGACGCACACCCCGCACCTGCAAAATACACTTTCCGCCGTCCATCACGGCGATTTCGTCTTGGGACATCAACTCACTGCAACATTGTCAAGTGGTAAATTCAGAATAACACAAAAATATCCCCCTATCTCGGTTATCGAGGCAGGGGGATATAGCAAAATGTGATTAAATTGTTATTCCTGTTTATAACATTCCAAGAAACTGTTGAACACAATATCTTCTACATTCCTTTTTATGTCGCGCAAATTATCATACTCACACAACTCATTTAATTCGTTTTGAATTTTATGAATTTCAACTTTTCATCTAAAATGTTTCTCCAAATTTTCAATTAAATCTATTGCTGTGTTCTGTATATAGCGTTGCTTTTCTTCTGCTGGCAGGCCAACAAAATGGTAGACCATATCAAATCGGGATTTCAATGAATCCGGGATTTTTTCATGATACATAGCTTCCGTCATGTTGGAAGTAAATATAATTAAATATCCATCAAGATTATGAGCAATGCCATGGCGGTCAGTAAATACACCATCTTCAAGTAACTCATAGAAAAAATTATACACGCTGGGAGTAGCCTTCTCAAATTCGTCAATAAGAATGACCTTAGACTTCGACGTGTCTATTTTATTGATTAACTCGCCGCCTTCTTCACTTCCAATATATCCCAGAGGGGAGCCAATTAAGCTATTTAAAACCCCTTCGGTGGAATAATTGCCAAAGTTAATTTTAATAAGCGGTTCCCCAGGAAATATTACTTGCGACACAAATTTAGCAAACTGTGTTTTACCAATACCTGAATCACCACACAACATGATGGATAGTATTTTTCTTTCTCCCATTCCGTTTAAAAAAGAAAACTTTAATAAATTATGTTGAAAGTCTGATTTAAAAGCATCGTGCCCTCTAAGTTTCTCACAGATTTCTGTTGCGAGCGTAGTTATGTTCTGGATATTTATTGTGGTCGGTTCCTCGCTTACTGTTTCGGCTAAGTCTTCCGCACTATCAATGGGAACTTTTTCTGAAAAGCACAATGGGAAAATGCCATCCACGTCTGATATGCGAGCATATTCTACACAATATTTCACCTTTCTAATTGAGGTAATGCGATGCATAAGGATTTCGAATGGGAAAATAAGGTCTGGCCTAAGTCTAAGCATTCTTACAATTGATGAAAGGTCTACATATTCTATCTGTTGCGATTCAAGTATTTTAGAAATCTTTCCGAGATTATACTGAAACGATATTCCTTCACATTGATCAATTAAATCTGACAGGGAAATAAGAGTTCCCGCCTCATGCAGCCCCTTTGCAGCAGATATTTCGTTGTAAGTATATATTATGGAATTACTATTCAGATTAGATATCGTAAAGGGCTCAACTTGTTCTTCAACACCTTCAAAATCATGAAAATCCCAATTTGTATTTGTCTCTTCAAAAAAAAACGGAAATCGCTCAGTAAACTTATCAAATACCTTATAGTTTATGCAAAAATGGAGATCGGGAATGTTTTCTGACAATATATATAAATACCGTTCAGAAAAGATCCTATAGTAATTCCCATCTGTTATTAAATTTGTTATATCGATAACAGTTTTATCAAAAGTATCTGCAATTATGTCGCTAAGCTCTGGCAAAGTATCGCACATATGGAAAAGATAAGCAATACTGAAAAATTTATATTCATTTAGGGTGCTTTTTAAACCGTTAAGATTTTTTCCATCATAGATGTATAGCGTTGAATTCATGTCATTCATCCCTATCAAAGTTCAACTCTTGAATAATTGCAATAACGTCAATTAAGTGCATTTCATCTGTCAATTTCTCATGGTGAAACTCAAATTGAATATCATGGGAAGTAGTACCACTTGAGCTGAGTTTCATTTCAGTTGGCTTTGCTTTGCGTTTATTCACTTGATTGTAGGAATCTGAAATCATTTCTAAGAACTTAGAAGAAATGCTTTCTCGTTTTGAAAAATCAATTTTACCACGATAAATTCCAATTAAACTCAATCTACCTAACTGTAAATCATTGTGTTGATAGCCATTTTCAAAATTATCTGTGGCTTTATAAGGTATTTGGATGATAAAAGTGCTGGAATCTTCTTCCGTAGACTTGCACACATATTCAAATGTATAATCGATTGTGAAATCATCCAACATTTTGCCCATCATTTTATTCACATTGACTTCTATTGCACCATTCGCTTGATTTTTTATTTTGCTATCTTGTAATATATTCAAAATCATTACAGTATCTTCGATGTTACGTTGCTGTAATTCAATACTTTTAAATAGTACCAAATCTCCGATTTTTAAAGAATCTGTCCCACTGTCCTTTTTTTTAGCAGTTTCATATATTGTCCGAAGCATAATCGATTTTGTTGTCTTAACGTCAAAGTTTTCATAGACTCTCTTTTTAGAATTATCCTCCATAGCGTAATCTATATCAGCAGATGCTACATCCTTTAATCCCAAAGTGGATGATGCATTGTATTTTAAAAGCTCCTCCGAAACCTGCTCGCGCTCAATAGTTTTCATAATTTTATTGTCTATCAGCATGGCTATTTCATGCGCCTTGGAAGTATTCAAATAGAATAGATTGAATAACTGTATCGAGTTAGGTTCTATTTTCGTGTCAACATTTTTGGTCGTAGAATTTCGACTAATATATAGATTAATAAAAAGAGCTATAATAGCAATAATTGCGATTATTTCGAAATGGTTTTTTAACAATTCAGCTATGTATTCGTTTCGTATTCCGATACACAAAAGTACAAAAGATAAGATGCTGCTGATTTCCAGGGCCCCCATAACAATTCGAACAATTTTAATATGCTTTGCAAATGTGGCCCCTAGTATATACATGCCAAGTGGTAATAGCAGCCAATACTGTTTGATCTCAAACTTTCTCAACATTTCATATATTGAAATCTCAACCAAAAAAACAAAGAAAGCAAAGGATATGGTGGAATAGGCTCTTTTATATCTTGCATCTTTAAAAAAATCTTGCATTTGCATTATTACTCCCAATTTCATTAAAAATTTGGTTATTTCTGATTTCTACGCAGTCCGCATGCAACTTCACAGTGACCCCTCTCTATAAAAGAAAGGGGTCACTGCAAAACACTATTCGTCTATTGTGGCAATTTCGCCCACAAAGTTATAAACAATACGGACTTTCTGCACCTTTTCGCTGTCAATGACTTCGACTGCGCTAATGATGATTTTATCAATCAGCCGGTTCAAGATTGCCTCGTCCAATTCGGTGATGGACGCATATTCCCGGATTTCTCCGATGAACCGGCGCACATCATCTTCCGTTTCGTTGGCGGTTCGTAACTCGTCCGTGCTCGCCTGCATCCGTACCTTGTTGTCCGCCTGTTCCTGCTCCAGCGTTTCAGTCATGCGGAAGAACCGCTGCTCCGTCAGAATACCCTTGGTCTTATCAGCGTACAGGCTCATAAACATCTCGTCAATTTCCTGATTGCGCTTCGCCAAGGCATCCAACTCTTTCTTCAAGGCCCCTTCGTCCATGGTGTACCGCTGTTCCAGCCGATAGGTCAATCGCCCATAGAATGCCTCGGAATCCTGCAAGGCCATTTTGCCATGCTCTATAATATCCGACAGCACGAGATTGTAAAGGTCGCGGGCCTCAATCTTATGGCTGGTGCAAGCGTTCTTTCCCAGCCGGTTATAGGTCTGGCAGATATAATATGCCCTGTCAATCGGCTCCCGCTTCTTCTTGGTGCTGCGGTCAATATCCGTCCGGCCCACCTTCTCATAGCGCACCTGCATGGATTTTCCGCAAGTAGCACAGTAGATAAGGCCGTGAAACAGATTATAAAATGGACACCTGTTTTCTCCCGAAACGGTAGGACGGCGGTCAATCAGCTTTTGCACCCTATCCCACTGCTCCCGGCTGACAATCGCCTCATGGCAGTTCTCAATGATCTCCCACTCGTCACGGGGAACAAAATTGTAGGTGTTAGAGCGAATAGCCTTCTGGTGGCATTTGCAGACCACATGATCGCCTTTGTAGACCGGATTGCGGAGCATTTTACTGATTACGGAATTGCCCCAAGAATAATAGCGCACTTCGGATTCTATCGGGCCTTTGACGCGGGTAATGGGAATCTTGCGTTCCAGCAGATATTTTGCAATCCGCATCATGCCGTATCCGTTTGCTGCCAAGTCGAAAACCAGCTTGACGGTGGGGGCTGTCTCCGGGTCGATAATCAGGTGGCCGCAGTCGTTGGGGTCACGCATAAGGCCGTAAGGAGTAGGCCCACCCAAAAACTTCCCCTGCCGGGAGCGGGCCATCCAGCCCGCCAGCACCTTCTTGGAAATATCCCGGCTATACATATCGTTCAGGATATTTTTGAAGGGGGTAATGTCCATCTCCTGCCGGTTCAGACTGTCCACGCCGTCAGTAACAGCGATATAGCGGACGTTGTGACGCGGGAAGAAGATTTCGATATAGCTGCCAGCTTCAATGTAGTTCCGGCCCAGCCGTGAGAGGTCTTTCGTGATTACACATTTGACCTTCCCGGCCTCAATGTCGGCAATCATCCTCTGGAACGAAGGACGGTTGAAATTACGGCCTGTGTAACCGTCATCAACATAAAATTCGTAGTCTAGCAGGCCGTTTTTCTCAGCAAAGTCACGAAGCAGAGCCTTTTGATTGCTGATGCTCATGCTCTCGTTTTCCCGTCCGTCCTCAATGGAGAGGCGGCAGTACAGGGCGGTGACAGAGGTGGTAAGTTTATTCTTCCTGTTCATTGGTGATCTCCTTAATGAACAGGGACACGATACGATCATGATACCATGTTTCGGAAAAATTTTCAACAGGCATTTTTATCGCTCTCCCTCTTTTTGAAGAGAGTAACATTTGTATAACTACAAGAAGCTGGCGGCGCTTGTCGCAGACGAAGAAGCATATTGCGAAGTCGAGTATCACGCGGGGCGCAAGACCTTTTCGGCGGGCAGCAAAAGCGCGGGATACTATGAGCAGAAAACCGAAGAAGATATTGTCGAGGAAATGCAGGAAGAAAAGCGGCGGCAATATCGGGAAACGAAGTTCGGCTTCGAGAAATTGAAGCGGGCTGTTTCGCTGTTCGAGGGGCAAAAAGAATTCGTCGTGATCCGGCTGTACTATTTCGGGGAGGATATAAACGGCGATCCCCGCGAGGGCGGCAAGACGGCAACGTGGGAAGAGGTTGTCGCAGAGCTTGAAGAAGCGGGCATTCTCAAAGAGATAAAGACGGCGCGCCGCTGGCGGAATAAGATTGTCAACGATATGTCCGTCTGTATCTTCGGGATCGCGGCGGCGGTGAGCGCCGGAACATACAGGAAGCGGGATATTGACAAATGACCAAAAGGCGACCAAAAGCCGCCCTTGTGCATACCCTCTTCAAGAGGTATAATATTTACGATGAATTTTTGCGAAACGAAATAGCGCAGACTTAAAGCCTTCTACGGGGACGATCCGCAGAGGGCTTTTTCTTTTGCGCGGAAAGGGGGCGCAGCACATGAAGCCGTGGGCAGAAAGGTTTTACAACAGCGAAGCGTGGCGGGCTTGCCGCGACGGGTTCTTGAAGTCGAAGGGCTATTTGTGCGAACGCTGTTCAACGCCAAGCGATCCGGTTGTCGCAAAGATCGCACATCACAAAACCTACTTGACGAAGAAAAATATAAACGATCCGGCGATTACGCTTTCGTGGGATAATCTCGAAGCGCTTTGTCAAGATTGCCACAACAAGGAACACCACCGGAACGACGATCGGCGGCGTTACGATTTCGACGAAGAAGGAAACCTTGTATCCCCCCCTATTCGCCGAAAGTTTAGGGAGGGTTCAACACCGAGGGCGGGAGATTAAATTTACTCCGCAGGCGCGCGCATAACGGGTGTACGTGTTAGGGGGGTGTGGTAGAACCGGAAAGGGGGCGATATTTATGGCGACAAAAAAGGACTTGACGAAAGAACAGAAAATCAAGCGGGAGATCACGCGATTAAAGCGGGTTTTCAAAGACTTGGATAAAAACAAGTTGCAGACCGTCGAAAGCCTTATCCGGAACGCCGCGTTTATGGCGGTGAGCCTTGAAGAATTGCAGGAAATCATAAACGAAGAGGGATACACCGTCGAATATCAAAACGGGGCAAATCAGAGCGGGACAAAGCAAAGCGACGCGGTGAAAACGCATATCGCAATGACGAAAAATCACGCCGCCATTATCAAGCAGCTTTGCGATCTTGTACCGCCCGAAAAGAAGAAAGAAAGCCGATTACAGGCATTAAGGGACGAATAAAAATGCCGTTTTCAAATTACATTTACGAATATTTCGACGGGATTTCTTCGGGAAAAATCGTTGTCGGCAAGTGGGTTCGGCTTTTGTATGAATACATCGTGCAGGGGCTTCAAGACGGGCTTTTCACCTTCGACGCAAAGAAGGCAAATAAAGCGATCCGGTTTATCGAAAACTTTTGCCACCATTGCGAGGGGCGCACAGACCTTTTGAAATTGGAGCTATGGCAGAAAGCCGCCGTTTCGGTTATGTTCGGGATCGTCGAGCCGGACGGAACGCGCGTATTTCGTGAAGTCTTTATTGTGATCGGGCGAAAGAACGGCAAAACGCTTTTTGCGTCCGCCGTTATCGCGTATATGGCGTATCTTGACGGCGAATACGGCGCGAAAATATATTGCCTTGCGCCGAAGCTGGAACAAGCAAACATCGTTTACGATAACTTCTATCAGATGATAAAAAAAGAACCGGAGCTTTCCGAGCTATCGAAAAAGCGCCGTTCCGATATTTACGTCGAAGAGAGCAACACGGCAATAAAGCCGCTGGCGTTCAATGCGAAGAAATCAGACGGCTTCAATCCGCATTTAGTCGTAAACGATGAAGTCGCGTCGTGGCGCGGCGACGGCGGATTGAAACAGTATGAAGTTATGAAATCCGCGCTGGGCGCGCGCCGCCAGCCGATGATCCTTTCTATCAGCACGGCGGGCTACGAAAACGACGGTATCTTCGACGAATTGATGAAGCGTTCAACGGCGTTTTTGAAGGGCGGCAGCAAGGAACGCCGCCTTCTTCCCCTTCTCTACATGATCGACGACGTGGAGAAATGGAACGACCTTGAAGAGCTTAAAAAAGCAAATCCGAATATGGGCGTTTCGGTATCGCCGGACTTCTTCAAAGAGGAAATCGCCGTCGCCGAAATGAGCATATCGAAGCGCATAGAATTCTTGACGAAGTATTGCAATATCAAGCAGAATTCTTCCGTCGCTTGGCTTGATTACAGCGTCGTGGACGGCGCAGGAATTCACGCGAAGCTGGAGGAATTCAAAGACAGCTACGCGGTGGGCGGAATAGACCTTTCGCAAACAACGGACTTGACAGCGGCTTCAATCGTGATCGAGCGGGACGGCGTTTTGTACGCTTTCGCAAAATTCTTTATGCCAGCAAACAGGCTTGAAACCGCGCAAGCGATCGACGGTGTACCGTATGACATATTCGCGAAGCAAGGTATCTTGAAGCTATCCGGCGAAAACCACGTCGATTACAAAGACGTTTTCGAGTGGTTCGCAGAGCTTCGGGACAAGTACGGAATTTACATCTTGAAGGTCGGATACGACCGTTATAGCGCGCAATATCTGATCGACGACTTGAAAGCGGCGGGCTTCCAAACGGACGACGTGTTTCAAGGTGAAAACCTTGCGCCCGTGATCCGCGAGTTTGAAGGAATTATCAAAGACGGAAACTTCAAGATCGCCGACAATAATTTGTTGAAGGCGCATTTCTTGAACGTCGCCTTGAAGCACAACATGGAAACGCGGAAATTCCGTCCGGTCAAGATCGAACAGCGGGCGCGGATTGACGGCTTCGTTTCCGTGATCGACGCGCTGACCGTGCGGCAGAAATATTATAACGAAATAGGCGAAATGCTTAAAAATGCGGGGTGATAAAAATGGGAGTATTTGAAACGATCTTCAAAAGACCGAAAGCGGACTTGAAAGCGGAAGGATACTTCAAAATGCTAAACGGGTACACGCCCGTTTTTACGAACGCGCCGGAAAGCCTTTACGAAATGGAGCTTACGCGGGCGGCGATACATTCCTTCGCTTCCTTTGCGTCGAAGCTGAAACCGGAAATCAGCGGCGCAGCGAAAAAGCACCTTGAACGGACTTTGCAATTCAAGCCAAATCCGTTTATGGATACATCGAAATTCATATACAGGATCGCGACGATCCTTTCGGTGAACAACACTTGTTTCATTGTGCCGATTGAAGATGATTTCGGGGAATTGATCGGGTATTATCCCCTTCTTCCCCAGCGGTGCGAAGTTGTCGAGTTTGGCGGCGCGCCGTTTTTGCGCTATACCTTCGCCAGCGGGCAGAAGGCGGCAATCGAATTCGAGCGCGTCGGCGTACTGACAAACTTTCAGTACAAGGACGACTTCTTCGGCGAAAGCAACGCCGCGCTTCGTCCGACAATGCAGCTAATCCACACGCAAAATCAAGGAATTATAAACGGCGTGAAGAATTCGGCTTCGGTTCGCTTCCTTGCGAAAGTCGCAAATATGTTAAAGCCGGAGGATATAACGAAAGAGCGAAAGCGCTTTACGGCGGATAACCTTTCGGCGGACAATCAATCCGGCATGGTGATTTATGACGCGAAGTTCGCGGACGTGAAGCCGATCGAAAGCAAGCCGTTCACCGTGAACGCGGCGCAGATGGCGCAGATCAACGAAAATGTTTTTAACTACTTCGGGACGAATGCGGGCATTCTGCAAAACCGATATACAGAGGACGAATGGAACGCCTACTATGAAGGCAAAATCGAGCCTTTCGCGATCCAGCTTTCCCTTGTATTATCGAATATGACGTTCAGCGATCGGGAATTGTCCTTCGGGAATGCGATCACATTTACCGCAAACAGGCTTCAATACGCTTCAAACGCGACGAAGCTAAATATCAGCACACAGCTTTTTGACCGTGGCTTGTTGAACCGTAACGGCGTTATGGATATTTGGAACATGGCGCACGTTGAAGGCGGCGACAAGTATTATATACGCAAAGAGTACACGGAAGTTTCAGAATTAGGAAAGGAGGTTGTACCGAATGCCGATGATGAAGGATCGGGAATACAGAACAATGATCCAGCCACTGCTGATCCCGCAAGGGACGAAGGAAAAGAGGATTGACACGGACTTTTACGTGGAAGGCTACGCCACGACGTTCGACAAGCCGTATTTACTCTATGAGTACGACGGGCAAAAATACTTCGAGCGGATCGACAGAAACGCGCTTGTGGGCGCGGATATGTCTGACGTGATTATGCAGTACGATCATTCGGGGAAGGTGCTTGCCCGCCTTTCCAACAAGACGCTGGGCGTTGAAGTGACCGAAAGCGGGCTTTTCACGTTCGCGGACTTGTCGAAATCCCGCGCCGCGCAAGATATGTTCGAGGAAATCAAAAACGGACTTATTACGAAAATGTCGTGGGCGTTCCGTGTAACGGAAGATAGCTACGACAGGGACACGCGGACGCGGACGATCCTAAAGGTTGCGAAGGTTTACGACGTTTCGGCGGTATCCATTCCGGCGAACGGCGATACCGAAATTTCGGCGCGCTCTTATTTCGACGGAGTGATCGAGAGGGAGCAGCAGGAGCGGCTGGAGCGCCGGAAACAAATTCTAAAAATCAAACTTATGATGGAGGTTTAACACAATGAGAATTAAAGAAATCGAAGCCCGCCTTGCGGCTATCAAGCAGGAAATCGAAACACGCGGCACGGATATGACCGCCGCCGAGATCGACGCGCTGGAGCAGGAAACCACGCAGCTTACCGAAGAGCGCGCCGGACTGATTGCCGCCGCCGAGAAGCGCAACGGCATTCTTGACAGTATCTCGAAGGGCGCAGGCGCTGTTTCCCGTTCCTTCG
Source organism: Oscillospiraceae bacterium (assembly GCA_910574995.1). Classification (GTDB taxonomy): domain Bacteria; phylum Bacillota; class Clostridia; order Oscillospirales; family Acutalibacteraceae; genus Acutalibacter. The sequence goes on along the minus strand of CAJTCS010000003.1, from coordinate 68,423 downwards.
AGCAGAGAGGGCAGCAGGAAGAGAAGCCGGACGATCCCTTCGGTACGCCCGAATACCGTTCCGCGTGGTTGAAGCAGCTTCGCCGCCTTCCGCTGACCGAAGCGGAGAACCGCGCCTTCATGGAAGCGCGCGCGTATGCGAACGCCAGCGGCACGGGTGCGGAGGTTATCCCCACGCAGACCGCGAACGAGATTATCAGCAAGGTAAAGACGCTTGCGCCCATGCTGAACGAAGTTACCCTTCTTCACGTCAAAGGCGCGGTGAAATTCGCCGTCGAGGGTACGAACAACGCCGCCGCGATCCACACAGAAAACGCGGCTATTACTGCAGCCGCCGACACGCTGACCACCGTTCAGCTTTCCGGCTATGAGATCATCAAGCTGGTTCAGATTTCCGACAGCGTTATGACAATGAGCATTGCGGCGTTTGAAAGCTGGATCGTCGATATGCTGGCGGAAGCGATCGCCCGCAAAGTCGAAGATTTACTTATCAATGGAACGGGCAGTTCCCAGCCGACAGGCATTTCGTGAAGGGAGAGATAAAGCTGGGCGTGAACGATCTGCTTCCGGCTGACCTTGCCGCGCTGCTGGGGCAGACGCAGGACAGCGACAACGTGGTTTACGCTTCCGGCGACGATGAAGCGCCGTACTTCGCAATCGGCTTCCGCGCAAGGAAGGCGGGCGGAACGTATAAATACATTTGGCTTTACAAAGTCAAGTTTTCCGTTCCGGACGAAACCTACAACACGAAGGGCGACGGGATCGAATTTTCCACGCCGGAAATCGTCGGGCAGTTCGTCAAGCGCGACGATGGCTTGTGGAAGGCGGAACACGTTTCCGAACCGACGAACGACGTTGCGAAGGCATGGTTTACGGCGGTTCGCGAACCGAACAACAACGCAGGATAACAACGGAATACAGAAAGGGGGCAAAGGCGGGAAGCGGAACAGAGCTTCCCGCCTTATTACTTTATGAGCGCAATTAAGGACGGGCGTTTTCCGATCATGCTGGACAAGGAAAGACACCTTCTTTTCAGTCTGAACGCGATCGACGAAATGCAAGACAAATTCGGCGGCTTTGATCGCCTTGACGAAGTGCTTTCCGGACGGGACAGCATTAAAAATCTTCGCTGGCTTCTGACCGTGCTTTTGAACGAGGGCGCGGAAGAGGGCGAACCGGAGCTTTCCGAAAAACAGGTGGGAAGGCTGATCCATACCGGAAATTTTGCAGAGGTAAAGGACGCGATCTTCAAGGCGTTTTCGATGGGCAACAACGGCACGGAAGAGCCGCCCGCCCGCGACGATGAAGAGGACGACGAAGAGGACAGCACAGAGGGAAAAAACGCAGCGGCGGGCAAGGAATAATCGACCTTGCCCGCCTTCTTTATATCGGCGTAACGCTTTTACGGTGGAGCGAAGCCGAAGTATGGCGCATGACACCGTACAAAATTTTAACGCTTTTCAGAATTCACCGTGAATTCAATCCGGATCGGTTCAAGCCCGATCCGAAAGAAGTTGATATTGACGACGTGTTGGGAGGGTTGTAAATGGCTAAAGAAGAGCAGATCAAAACGTCAATCGCCTTGACAGGCGAAAAAGAGTATCGCGCAGCTTGTAAAAGCATAAATACTTCCCTTCGCGAAATCAATTCAGAAATGAAGCTGGCGACGGCGGAGTTCGCAAACAACGCCAGCAGTTCCGAAGCGCTGACGCGGAAACAAGAAGTCTTGCAAAAGCAGCTTGCAGAACAGGCAAAGAAAGCGGAAGCGGCAGAAGCCGCCCTTCGCAAAATGCGCGAAGCGGGCATTGATCCCACCGATACGGCATTTCAGAAAATGCAAACGAACCTAAACAATACAAAAGCTGAAATGCTGAAAACAGAACAACAGATCAACGGGATAACAGAAAGCCTAAATCAGACAACGCCAGCTTCAGAACAGTTCACAGCCGCAGCCGCAAGCATAGACAAACAGTTGGGGATTTTGGCTTCGGAAATGAAACTTGTATCCGCAGAATATGAGGAAAACGCCGGAAGCGCCGACGCGCTTAAAGCGAAATTGTCTGTTCTGCAAAGGACATATTCGGAGCAGGAAAAGAAGGTACAGTCACTTGAAAAAGCCCTAAACGCTGCAAAGAGCGAATACGGCGAAAATTCGGACGAAGCCTTGGAGCTTGAAAAAAGCCTAAATGAATGCAAGGCAGAAATGAAAAGCACCGGAACGCAAGTCAAAAAAACGTCTGACGCGCTCAAAAATTCAAGCGGAAGCTGGGCGAAATTCGGCGAAGTGGCTGGAAAAGCGGGAAAGGCAATCGGAACAGCTTGTGCAGCTATGGGGGCAGCGATCGCGGCGGCGGGCGCTGCTTTTTTAGGACTTGCAGAGGAAACGCGGGAAGCCCGCGAAAACATGGGTAAACTTGAAACCAGCTTCACCACAGCGGGACATTCAGCAGAGGACGCAAAGAATACTTATACGGAATTGTACGGGGTTCTTGGTGACGATGGACAAGCGACCGAAGCGGCGGCACACCTTGCAAAATTGACGACAAACGAAAAAGAGCTTTCAGACTGGACTAATATTTGTACGGGTGTATATGCAACATTCGGCGACAGCTTGCCGATTGAAGGCTTGACGGAAGCAGCAAACGAAACAGCAAAAACGGGAGCGATTACGGGAAATCTTGCGGACGCGCTGAATTGGGCGGGCGTTTCGGAAGATGATTTTCAAGCTAAACTTGACGCTTGCACGTCTGAACAAGAGCGGCAAGCTCTTATTACTTCAACGCTGAACGGGCTATATTCAGAAGCAGCGAATAAATACAGGGAAGTAAACGGCGATATTATCGACGCGCAGAAAGCAACGGCGAATTTGAACAATGCTATGGCGGAGCTGGGCGCAATCGCAGAGCCGATCATAACAAGATTAAAGCAGCTTGCGGCGGAGCTTTTACAACAAATAACGCCGTTTGTCGCTTTGATTGGTGAAGGGCTAACGGGTGCGCTTTCGGGCGCAGAAGGGGCGGCACAGCAATTCACGGACGGGATTATGGGAATGGTGACGCTTGCAATCGAGAAATTAACCGAAATGTTGCCGAAATTCCTTGAATTTGCGATACAGATGATCGCGAACATAGCAACGGGAATAGCGCAGTCGTTCCCGACGCTTATTCCGTCGCTTGTTCAGCTTATAGTGGACGTTGTGCAAGTGCTGATAGACAATATCCCTATGCTGATCGACGCGGCGTTGCAGCTTATCACAGGGCTGGCGCAGGGTATCATAAACGCGATCCCTGTTCTGGTGGCGGCGCTTCCACAGCTAATAACCAGCTTGATCGACGGCTTGCTTTCCGCAATCCCGCAGATCATTCAAGCCGGAATTGATCTGCTTGTTTCCCTTGTCGCGGCGCTTCCGGAAATCATAACGGCGATCGTTGAAGCAATCCCGCAAATCATAAACGGGATCGTAACGGCGCTTATGGAGAATATACCGCTTATCATTCAAGCGGGCATTGATCTTCTTGTCGCGCTGATACAGGCTTTACCGGAAATTATCGTTACGATTGTACAGGCGATCCCGCAGATTATCAGCGGAATTGTAAACGCGCTGATCGGGAACATCGACCAAATTATCATGGCGGGCGTTCAGCTATTCGTGGCGCTGATCGAGAATTTGCCGACGATCATTATTGAAATCGTGAAGGCAGTTCCGCAGATTGTTTCCGGCATTGTGCAAGCCTTCGCGTCGCTGGGCGGTGAGCTTGTCAACGCGGGCGCAAATCTGCTTCACGGATTGTGGGAAGGCATTTCAAGCGCGGCTTCGTGGCTTTGGGAAATGCAAGGAGCTTCTATTTTTCATAGAGCTTTCGCAGGAAATGGGCTTTATATCAATGAACAGTTGCGAATATTGGAGCAAACTTGTTCTTGACGTGAAGTACATGACGACCGCGTGGAAGAAGCGGGACAAAACGAGGGCTTGAAAACCGTTTCGGGGTACATCTTGTTACGCCTAATTTCTCGAACGCCTACAACGTCCGCAACGTCAACACGGACGGCACGTTGAACAACAACAACGCTTACAACGGGAACAACGGCGTTCACCCGCTTCGATGGATAACGCGATCGAGTAGCCGAAAGGCGAAAGCAGAATACCATCATCAAAGGAAGGTGTATCCCGTCGCCGCTATCCACGGCGGGGACAAATACAGGATCGCCGATACCGGAGCATACCGCGAAAGCGGCTGGCAAAGGTTACGAAACAGCGAGGATATTTTTATTATGACAGAGTTTGAAAAGATATACAGTTTTGAAAGCCTGTACAGAGCCTACCGAAAGGCGCGGCAAGGCAAGAGGTGGAAGGGAGCGGCGGCAAAGTTTGAAGTAAACCTTCTTGAAGCGCTGAACCTATTAAGCTATCAGCTACGCACGAAGAAATACACCATGTCCCCGTATAACACGTTCGAGGTTTACGAACCGAAGAAGCGCGTCGTTATGTCGAACAGCTACAAGGATAAAGTGGTTCAACACGCGCTTTGCGACAATGTGCTTGAACCGATCTTGACGCGATCGTTCATACGCGACAATTACGCTTCACAGGTGGGGAAAGGTACGCACGACGGGCTGGGGCGGCTTCAAGAGTTCTTGCGGAGGTTTTACAGGAAGAACGGCGTTGACGGCTGGATTTTGAAGGGCGATATTTCAAAATACTTCTATTCGATCCGGCATGACGTTCTGAAAACCTTAATCCGCGAGAAGATAACCGATCCGGACGTTTTGTGGCTTGTCGATCTTATCATCGACAGCACGGAAGGAAACGTCGGAATACCGATCGGAAATCAAACTTCACAGCTTTTCGCCCTTCTCTACCTTGACGGGCTGGATCATTTCATCAAGGAAAAGCTGGGTATCAAATATTACGGGCGCTATATGGACGACTTCTTCTTGATCCATGAGGATAAAGAATACTTGCGGCATTGCCGGAAGGAAATTGAAGCGTTCGTCGCAGCGCGCGGGCTTTCGCTGAACGCGAAAACAAATATCTACCCATTGAAGAACGGCATTGATTTTCTTGGCTTTCACACGTACTTGACGGAAACGGGAAAAGTGATCCGGAAGGTGCGCCGCCGCAGCAAAAACAACATGAAGCGGAAGTTGAAGAAATTTGCCGGACTGAAAGCGGCGGGAAAGATCGACCAAAAGACGATCGAACAATCCTATCAAAGCTGGAGAGGACACGCTTCAAAGGGGAATTGCTATCACTTGATACGGCGAACGGATCAATATTACAAAAGCCTTTTCGGGATTGAAGAAAAGGAAAACGACGCGCCGCCGATCTTGCCTTGCGGCGAAATACCGTGCAGGGAATGCCCGTACTACCACAAAAGCTATTTTTGCGGGTATATATCGGAGTATTGCGACGTATTCGGCAGTTTTGAAAATCACTAAAAACCGAAGGAGGAAAAGAAATGTCAAAAGCATTAAGCAGCTTGTCGGTGGGCGACAAGATCGAAGTTCCGGTTCTTTCCGCGTATCAATCGCGGTTCGGGGCGAAGATCGTTTTCAAGGTTGCAGACATGAACCACAGCGGCTACCCCGCGAATTCGGTAACGCTGATCGCTGAAAAGATTATTCAAATCATGGCTTCGGACGCAAAAGAGCCGAACAACAGCGACAGTAACCGGAAGAGCTACGGCAACAACAGACACATTCATTCAAACCTTTTGCAATGGCTGAACAGCAACGCGACGGCGGGAAATTGGTACAGCGCAAAGCACAGCGCAGATCAAGCGCCGACGACGAAAAGCACACACGTTACATATAATCCGTACACGGCGTGGGCGGGCTTCCTTGCAATGCTTGATCCGAAGTTCGTTGCGGAGCTTTTAACCACAACGCTGACCGTCGTTAAATCTTCGACGGACGGCGGCAGTTACGAAACCTTTAACGCGAAAATGTTTCTTGCGTCCACCACCGAAGTGGGACTTGCAAACGAAAACAGTATCGCCGAAGGTTCACGGCTGGCATTGTTCAGCAACGACGCTTCCCGCGTCGCATATCCCACGGCGGAATGCGTGAGCAATGCGGACGGATACACAAGCAGCAACTTCGCAACGACGAAGGGCTGGTATTGGTGGCTTAGAACGCCTTATTTCTCGAACGCCTGCAGCGTCCGCCGCGTCTACACGGACGGCGCGTTGAACTACTACAGCGCTTGCGGCGGGAACAGCGGCGTTCGCCCGCTTTGTAATCTGAAATCTTCTATCTTGGTATCTGATACCACGAACAGCGCGGGCAATTATACTATAATCTACAATTCCGCGCCGACAGCGCCTTCCGGAATTACAGCGCCCGCCACGGCGTACAGCGGAAACAATATTAATATTTCTTGCGCGGCGGCGACCGATCCGGACGGCGACGCGCTGACGTACTGCTTCGAGCGTTCATACAACAGCGGAGCGTGGACGCAAGTTCAAGCGTCCGCGTCGCGGACGTTTACGGAAGCGGTATCGACGGCGTGGAATACGTTAAAATACCGCGTCCGCGCGAAAGACAGTTACGGCAATTATTCCGCGTACACCACCAGCGGCGATATTGCCGTAATTCACAATCAGCCGCCCGCGATTTCCGGAAGCAATGCGAATTTAGGGACGAAGGCGGCGGGCTTCACCTATAATTACAGCGTGACCGATCCGGACAATGACGTGGTGAACGTCGTTGAAAAGGTGGACAACAAAACGACCGCGACGAAAAACAACGTCACGCTGGGCGCGACGCTTGCGGCAGCAGTTACCGGAAACAATTTCACGGCGCTTTCAAACGGAGCGCATACGCTGACGATCACGGCAACGGATAACGTCGGAAACAGCGCCACACGGACGCTTACGTTTACGAAGTCGATTTCCGGCTTTGTGATCGTGCTTTCCGAACCGCTGGAAGCGGACACGCAGCCGACACGCTGCAATGTGAGCGTGAACAGAGAAATTCCCGCTGGCGGCGAATTCAAAGTCGAGGTATGCAACAATCCTTTTGACGCTTCGCCCGTTTGGGAGGATTGCACGAACGCCGTAATACAGGGCGTGGCGCACGTGTTCACAAATAAAACGAATACTTCGGCACAATGCGGATTGAATATCCGCGTAACCGTCGCGCGCGGCGACGCGCTGACTTCGTGCTGGGTATCGGGGATCGGGGGTTCGTTTGAATGATTATCAAGGGAAAAAACGGCAATACACAGATGAAAAAAGACGTTCAACAATTAAGGACGGCGGAAGAGAAATCCGCCGCCCTTCTTGCATTGTCCTTCAAGGCGCAGATCGTGCAGGATCGCGCAGCGGGAACGAAGATCATTGACGACGGCATGATCCTTCAATCGGCGGAGCTTATCGAATACGACAGCTTCAAGGACAATCACGCATACAACACGATCGGCGAAATTTTCAAGTACGGCGACCGTTATTTCGAGGTTGTCGCGCCGCATACATCAAACGCGGCGGCGTATCCCGTCGAAACGACCTTCGCATATTACAGGCTGGTGGAGCTTGCAGCTTCCGGCACGATTGACGATCCGATCCCCTATCCGGAAACGGCGGGGATCGTCGTAAACGTCGCTTCCGGCTTGTATTACAGTTACAAAGGCGGCGTGTATCTTGCAAAAGCAGATATGCCCGATTGCGTATATCCGCCCGACACGCCTTCTTTGTGGCAATGGGAAAAAGTCGAAGGGAGGTAAACCGCATGAACGAAACATTTATGACCGTGCTTTCGATTGTATCCGCTGTTTGCGCCATCGTGTTCGGTTATCTTGCTTTCGTCCGGAACAGGGACAAAGACAAGGAAGGCGACGCGAAGGCAGACGCGACCGTTTTAACGGAAATCGGCTATATCAAAGGCGGGATCGACGATATTAAAGCCGAGCAGCGGGAACAGCGAAAGACGAATACGGAATTCGTTTCCCGCCTTACCGCCGTGGAAGAGAGCGCGAAACAGGCACACAAACGAATTGACCGGATCGAAGAGGTACAGGAGCGGGAGCGGCACGAATGAGCCGTTCCCGTTTCGCATTTCAAAGGAGGTTTTCACAATGGCAAAAATGAAAAGTAACGAGTTCGTGGAAAAGCTGATCGACATTGCGAAGAATTACAAGACGCTTTATGTTATGGGGTGCTTCGGCGCGCCTATGACGGCGGCGAACAAAAAGCGATATACCAGCAATCACGACTACAACAAACAATCTTCCCGCGTTGCAATGATAAACGCCGCCAGCGCTGATACATTCGGCTTTGATTGCGTTTGCCTTATCAAAGGGGTTTTGTGGGGCTGGAACGGCAATAAATCCGATTGCTACGGCGGCGCAGAATACGCCGTCAACGGCGTTCCGGACATCGGCGCGGACACAATGATTACAAAATGCGCGAACGTATCGACGGATTTTTCGCACGTTGAGATCGGCGAAGCGCTTTGGTGCGAAGGGCATATCGGCGTTTATATCGGGAACGGGCTGGGCGTTGAGTGTACGCCGCGCTGGGAAAATAACGTGCAGATTACCGCCGTTGCGAACATCGGCAGAAAGAGCGGATACAACGCCCGCACGTGGACGAAACACGGGAAATTGCCGTATATCGAGTACACCGGAAACGCCGCGGGAAATAGCAGCACTACGAAGCCGAACACTTCCGAAGGGAAATTCAGCGTCGGCGATATTGTGGACTTCAAAGGAACAAAGCACTATGTTTCCGCGAACGCTTCGAGCGGGAAGCCGTGCAAAGCGGGCAAAGCAAAAATCACGCAGACGCACAACGGAAAACACCCTTACCACCTTATCGCGGAAAAGGGCGGCGGATCAAACGTATATGGCTGGGTTGACGCGGCGGACATCTACGGAGCGCCCAGCGCGCCCGCAGCAGCGAAGATCACAGAGGGAAGCCGCGTCCGCTTGAAGCAGGGCGCGCCCACCTACACAGGGGGAAGCCTTGCTTCCTATGTGTACGACCGCGTACACGTTGTAAAGGAAATCAGCGGAAAGCGCGCCGTTATTACCTTCGGAAACATCGTTGTGGCGGCGGTGAACGTGGACGATCTGACGCTTGCATAACACGCGAATTACACGAAGAACACACGCGCACGATCTTCAGCGCGTCCCGTGCGTTTTCCGTGCGATCGAAAGAGGATACACAATAAACACAGAACAAGAAAGCGAGGTTTTCAACATGACTTTTGACATTACTACCATTATTGAAGCGCTGGCGGCACTGATTGCCGCTATCATTTCGGCTTTTGTGATCCCGTGGATCAAAAGCAAAACTTCCGTCGCACAGTTCGAGAAAATCAAATTGTGGGCGGAAGCCGCCGTCGAAGCCGCCGAACAGATTTACACCGGAAGCGGCAGGGGCGAAGAGAAAAAGCGCTTTGTTATTGAATTTTTGGCAAACAAGGGCTTCAAGATCGACGCGGACAGCTTGGACAAGCTGATAGAAGCCGCCGTTTTCAATCTTCCATCGTACATCGGCATTCTTGACACGACCGAGCCGGAAGGCGACTAAACCACCGATCGCGCCGTATTGCGCTTTTCCTCTTTCAGCAAAGCGGCTTGACGGCGGCGGGCATTCCGCCCGCTGATATGAGAAATCCCCCGCAGGGCTTCACGCCTTGCGGGGGATTTTTTTGTTTGGTTCAGACTTTCCGAAAACGAATTGTTATTTCCGCGCCGTAAATATCTTCTTTTCCGCAATGCGCTTCAATGCGCGTTACGCCGTCGCAGCGTTCGTAATTATCCGCAATGTATTGTACGTGTTCGGCGGGGACGTATCCGGCTTTTTCGCCGTTGAGCATAACGGCAAAAGCGGGCTTCCCTTCAAATTCTTCGCGGACAAGGGTTACTTCCGCTTCTTCGTGATCGAAGGGCGCGTCCTTCCAATACAGGCGGCGAAGAATCGTTTGTCGGCTTTTCCGCCCGTCCTTAAACGTAACGCCAGCAATGTTCGTTTTGAGAAATTCAAACGGAAGTTCCGGTTCGGCTGCTGGCGTACTATTTACAGACGCGCCGCGCGCGGCGGGAGCTTCAACGCGCTTTTCCGCCGAAGCAGCGGGCGCGCCGTCCTTCGCCTTCTTGCTTTTGACGAAACCGAAAGCCGCGAGAACGGCGGCGATCGCAATTCCGGATACGCCCGCGCCGACGTTCCCTTCGGCAAACATCGGGAAAGCAGAAACAAGGAACAACGCCGCGACGATCCACATAACAATAACAGATTTTTTCATGCTGTTACCTTCCCTTCAAGGTAGAAAAAATTTAGCTGCAAAGCGCCATTCTGACCTTTAACACAATTATAGACGATCGAAGCGGTAAAATCAAGAATAAAGCGGAATATTTACACACCGTTCAGAAATCTTCCGCACGAAAGGGGGCGGCAAGGTGAAGATATACGACTATAACGGGAAGAAGAACATTTCCGGCGACCGTATCCGGCAAGCGCGCGTTGTTCAGCGTATGCGGCAAGAGGATTTAGCCGCGAAGCTGCAAATTGCGGGCGTAAACATGGAGCGGGACAGCATATCAAGAATTGAGATCGGAACGCGCTTCGTTTCCGACTTTGAATTGAAAGTCTTTGCAAAGGTGCTGGGCGTTTCGGTGCTTTGGCTTTTAGATATGGAGGAATGAAAAAGCGGCGGGGTTGTCCCGCCGTAATTTTTTTATCTTTTTCCGGTTTTTTCTTGAAAAGCTATTGACTTTATACGGCAAATGCAGTATAATATAATCACAGGCAAGGGGAAGCCGAGTAAACGAAGAAAGGAGAATACACCACCGGAAAGGGGGTGCAGAAATGACCGAAGAGCAAATAAAAGAATTGCTTGACCTTCTTAAAAAGGCTTTAGAGAGTGAAACGGTGGAGCGTATCACAATCAGCATTAAGCCTAACAAGAAGAACAAGCAATCCTAAACACCGGACAGCGGGTTTCCCCGCCCGTTGTCTTTATTATAACCGATAAAACAAGAATTTGTCAAGGGGGCGGGCGCAAATGGAAATCAGCGTAAAAGTGGCGTACAGGAACGAAAAGCTACAAGCAGCACGAAAAGCGGCGGGAATGTCACAATCGCAGCTTGCAAACGCGGCGGGAATTTCCGTCCGCATTCTGCAAGACTATGAACGCGGCGGGCGCGATCTGAACGGGGCGAAGCTGGTAACAATTCTTAAACTTTGCAACGCGCTGGGCTGTTCATTACGGGATATATTGAGCGATCCGGACACGATCGAACAATTAGACGCATACGGAAATAAACATTGATTTCACGGAGGGCGGCAGGATATGCCGCCCTTTTTCTTTTTGGAGGAATAACAATGCACAAACACTTGACGTGGACAGACCGCCTAAAAATAGAGAAGGCGTTGAAAGAGGGCTTGAAGCCCTTACAGATTGCGGATCGGCTGCACGTTCACAATACAACAATTTACAGGGAGCTAAAGCGCGGAACGTACACGCATTTGAATTCCGACCTAACGACCGAAGAACGCTATTCGCCGGAAATCGCCCAGCAGAAGTACGACGAACAGTTGAAGGCGAAGGGCGGCGACCTAAAGATCGGCGACGATCACGAATTGGCGGAGTTCATCGAAAAGAAGATCGCGGACGAAGGCTTTTCCCCCGCCGCCGTCGTCGGAGAAATCAAGCGGCTGGGGCTGACCTTCCAAACAGAGATCAGCGAAAAGACGATATACAATTACATAGACAAGGGCGTTTTCCTTCGGCTGGAGCGGAAGAACCTTCCGCAGAAGGGGAAGCGCAAGCGGAAATATGAAAAAGTGAAGTCGAAGCCAGCCCGCGCGCCGAAAGGCGAAAGCATAGAGAACCGCCCGCAGGAAATAAACGATCGGGAAACCTTCGGACATTGGGAAATGGATTGCGTCGAGGGGAAGAAGAAAACGAAGGAAACCTTGCTTGTTCTTTCGGAACGGTTGACGCGGCAGGAAATTATAATCAAAATGCCGGATCACACAGCCGCCAGCGTCGTGAAGGCGTTAAACAGGCTTGAACGGAAGTACGGGCGGCGCTTCCCGCAGATATTCAAAAGCATTACCGTGGATAACGGTTCGGAATTTGCGGATTGCGCCGGAATAGAAACTTCGATCTTCGGCAGGGGCAAGCGGAAGCGCACGACCGTTTACTATTGCCACCCGTACAGCGCATACGAACGCGGGACAAACGAGAATATAAACAAGATGATCCGCCGTTTTCTTCCGAAGGGAACGGACTTCCGGCAAGTATCCGCCGAATACGTCGCGCGGGTTGAAACGTGGATCAATAACTATCCGCGCGAGATTTTAGGCTTTGAAACGTCCGGATCGCTGTTTGAAAGATACCTTGCGGAAGCGGCTTGATCCGCCTTCAAAAAAATTTTCTGATTTTTTCTGCATTTACTCTTGACTTTTGCGATCGCTCTCCCTCTTTTCAAGCCAGGATTCAAACTGCCCGCAAGCCTGGGATTCAATGGCCTGCTCAAAAGCGGCCCTCATACTCTGGCTACCGCTGTATTCACGGGTCACAATGAAGCGGGGCTTATCCTGGCGTCTGGTCTTGGGTGCAGCGGGTTTGTCCTTTTCCCGCAGTACAGAATTCCATCTTCGCCAGTGTAGTCCTCCGGCCCTACATGGGTCACGGTCATGCGCTTGATAATGCTGTCAAAATCATTCATAGGCTCTCGCCCTCCTCGTAAGTGTAATTGGGTATGCTCGTATCCTTCCGCCTGTCCCCCGCCGCCCAGCGGCGAATAGTGGCGGCGTGGTTCTGGTAGGTCTTGCCCGTGGAGGCCATATACTCGGACAGCTTCTCCACATACTGCGGCCAAAGGCCGGGAAGTTCCGCTTGCAGTTCGTCTACCTCCGTATCCGAAAGAAAAACATTCTGATAGCGGCCTCGCGCGCGGGCGCACACACTCTCACTCCCTTCAAGTGATTCTCTCAATTTACTTGTAAGGTTATTAGTGGACAATTTTCTGTCCGTCAAAGGGATAGTTTTCTGTCCATCAGAAGGACAATTTTCTTTCCTTCTGACAGACAATTTTTTATCCGTCAAACGGACAATATCCTGTCCATCAGGAATCTTGATATAGATGCGGTTCGGTAGAGACTGGCCCCGCCGCTTGCGCTCGATCAGGCTGGCGCTTTCCAATTCGTTCAATGATTTTTTCACGGTCATAGGGCTGCGGTCTATGACGTTGGCGATCTCAACAATAGTCCCAATCTTCCGGGAGTGACAACATTTGCGACAGCAGGCCCTTGGCTTTCAGGGTCAGGTCTTTGTTCCGCAGGTGATGGTTCGACATCACCGTGTACCCTTTGTTCCTCTCCACGCGGAATACTGGCATGGTTCTCCGCTCCTTTCGGTGTCTGGACATGAAAAAACGCCGCAGACTTTTTCAAAATCTGCGGCGTTCGCCGGGGCGCAGAAACGGGCGGTGTCTTGCCGACATCGCCCGCTTTCTGTGCTGTTATTCACTTGTTTGCGCCGCCCCGTTTTCCGCTGCCCTTAAAAACATTGATTTTACTGGGTTTTCTCATGTTTTCTTATGGCAACGTCCTTAACCAACGGCGCGTTATCAGGCCTGCCTGGCCACGAACACCATCACACTGCGCCTACGGATGGTAAACCGGCTATCCGCCTGCGGCCTGGGGGGTTGCCCGCTTTCCCAGGTATCCACGGCCAACTCCCAAACCAGGCCCTGGGGCAAGGCCGGCAAAGCCACGTGCAAGTCTTCCCAATAGGCGTTGGAGGCCACATATACCAGCTGGGGGCCCGCCCCCTTCTCCCACCCGGCAAAGGCCACGCCGATATAGTGGTCGCCAGGGGCAAAGGGGCCTTCATGCCAAGGGTTCACCCCATGGAAGCTTACGTCTGGGAAACCGCAGGCCCCATCGCTTACGTTGGCCCGCAGCACCCTGTGGGCCTTGCGGAAACGGATCATATAAGAGAAAAACTCGAACATGTCCCGGTTCCTCTCCAGCAGGCTCCAATCCAGCCAGGAAGTGACGTTATCCTGGCAATAGGCATTGTTGTTGCCAAACTGGGTATTGCAGAATTCATCCCCGGCCAAAAACATCGGGATGCCCCGGCTGCACATCAGCAGTGCAAAGGCGTTGCGCATCATGCGCCTGCGCAGGGCGTTCACCTCTGGGTCTTGGGTTTCCCCTTCCGCGCCGCAATTCCAGCTATTGTTGTCGTTGGCCCCATCGGTGTTGTTCCAGCCGTTCCTTTCGTTGTGTTTATAATTATAGGCGTACAGGTCGTAAAGGGTGAAGCCGTCGTGGCAGGTGAAGAAATTGACAGAGGCGTTCTTCCGGGTATCCGCCTGGTATATATCCCGCGAGCCCGCCAGGCGCAGCGCCGCCGCCTGGGCCATGCCCGGGTCGCCCTTCACATACCGGCGCATGTCGTCCCGGTAGCGGCCGTTCCACTCGGCCCAGCGGTTCCAAGAGGGGAACGTGCCCACCTGGTACAGGCCGTCCGCGTCCCATGCCTCGGCAATGAGCTTCACGTCGCCCAAAATGGGGTCAAACGCCATGGCCTGCAAAAGCGGGGGCTTATCCATGGGGCTGCCGTCCTCGTTGCGGCCCAAAATAGACGCCAGGTCGAACCGGAAGCCGTCTACCCGGTAGGTGGTCACCCAATAGCGCAGGCAGTCCATGATCATCTGGTGGACGATGGGATGGTTGCAGTTCAGGGTATTGCCGCAGCCGCTGAAGTTGTAGTACTTGCCGCCGGGGGTCAGCAAATAATAGATGTTGTTGTCAAAACCCTTGAAGGAGAAGAAGGGGCCCTGCTCGTTGCCCTCGGCGGTGTGGTTGAACACCACGTCCAGGTATACCTCGATGCCGTTTTCGTTGAACATACGGATCAGGTTTTTCAGCTCGTTGCCCTCCCGGTTGTACTCTTGGCTGGCGGTATAGCTGGTGTTGGGGGCAAAGAAGCTGACAGTGCTGTAGCCCCAATAATTATAGAGCATCTCCCCGTCTACCACCCGGGAGTCCTGCATCTCGTCAAACTCGAAAATAGGCATCAGCTCCACGGCGTTTACGCCCAGTTCCTTCAGGTAGGGCAGCTTTTCCACCAGGCCTTCGAAGGTGCCAGGCGCCAGCACCCCGGAGGAGGCGTCCCGGGTGAAGCCCCGTACATGCAGCTCGTAGATGACCAGGTCCTCCATGGGTATCAGGGGCGAAGCCATGTCCCCCCAGTCGAAGTCGTCCTTCACCACCCGGGCCCGGTAGCTGTTTTCCAGCGGGAAGCCCCCCTTGCCCCATTCGCTCTGGCCGGTCACGGCCTTGGCATAGGGGTCTAACAGGTATTTGGTGCGGTCGAAAATCAGCCCCTTGCCTGGGTCGTAAGGGCCGTCTACCCGGTAGGCATATTCGAATTCCTCTATGTTCAGCTTAAATACGATCATCGAATACACATTGCCGATGCGGTAATGGGGCGGGAATGGCAGCACCGCATAGGGCTCCGCCTCCCCCCGGCGGAAAAGCAAGAGCTCGATGGCTGTGGCGTTGAAGGAATGCACGGTGAAGTTCACGCCGCCAGGGATGGCCGTGGCCCCGTTCACCTCATAAAACCCTGGGCGGACCTCAAACCCGCTGATGATGTCCATAGGCACCAGGTGGATGGTGCGGGGCAGGTTCAGCTGGGCTATCTGGCTTTGGCGGCTGGTCTGTACAGTATTATCCATATAGGGATGTTCCTTTCCAGGCTGTATTCTCTATCATCCCCTGCGTGCCTTGAAACATTACCTCTATAGCAAACAACAGAGGGCCGTTCCCTTCCTGAATCCTGTTATGCAGGCGTAACCAAACAAAAAAGCAAGGTATAATAGCTATCCTATAGCTATTATACCTTATTGTTTTCCACATTGCAATCCGGCCGCGTATATAATTTCAGCGGGCTTATTGGCGGGCCTGCCTGCGCTGCTGCATCTGCACCCGCACGTCTGTGCCAATGAATTCCAGCTTCCCATAATAGCCCGATATGCGGGAGGCGAACCGTTCGCTGTACCGGTCTTCCAGGTCCTTCATGGAAAGGTTTGTGCTGATGATGGTGGGCTTAGCCGCCAGCATCCGGGAGTTGACCACGTTATACAGGGCGGCGGCCACATACTGGGAGGGGAATTCGGTACCCAGGTCGTCCAAAATCAGCAGGTCGCACCCCACCAGCTGGGAGTTGGCGTCCCCGGGGCCGTCCGGGGAGGGGCGGTCGAAGCGTTCCTTTTCCAGGGCCACGGCAAAGCTTTGGGCCGAGCCATAGATCACCCCGAACCCTTTCTCAATGGCCTGCCCGGCAATGGCCAGGGACAGGTGGGTCTTGCCCAGGCCCGTGCCCCCCTTGAACAGCAAGCTGGAAGAGTCCCCACGGAAGCGCGCGGCATAATCTTTGCATACCCGCAGTACATTCCCCATCTGCTGGCAGGCACGGGGGTCGTCCTGGTAATAATCCAGGGAAAAATTCTCGAAGGTGCTCTTCCCCAAAGGGACCCGCATGCTCAGCCCTTCATAGGCCAGGGCCCGCTGCAGCTGCCTGAGGCAGCCGCACATGCGCCCGTCTACAAACCCTGTATCCCGGCAGGCCTGGCAGGCGTACTGGGGGCTTACACTGGCCAGGGACAGGCCGTGCCCGGCCAACAAGGCCTCATATTCGTTTTGCAGCGCCACGCCCCTGTCCCGCAGCTTTTCCAGCTCGGCCCGCACATCCCCCCCTTGTAGTACGGCCTTGGCCGCCTTGGCGGCATTAGAGCCCATCTGCCCTTTCACCTCCCGGGCCTGGGGGCACTGGCGGTAAAACGCCTCCAGCCTCTGCCCCGCCTGGGCCTCGGCTTGCCGCCTGCGCCCTTCCAGCCGGGCCATTGCCTCGTCGTAAATCTTTTTTCCGTATCCCATATCCTCCTCCTGTTGGGGCGTTGCCCCAAACCCCACCAGGGATGCTTTTTATAAAAAGCATCCCTGGACCCTGCAAAAACTTCCCTGCTTTTGTGTCCCGCGCGCCCCTGGACCCCCGATTCTGGGTTTGCGGCCTGCCCGGCCCCCATGCCTATAAATTTTCTGGCAGGTCGAAAAAACTCATGCGCTCCAGCTCGTCAATGTCGTAGCTTTTTTCCCCGCCGGCATTCCTCCCTTTCCCTTTGGGCTTGTCCAGCCCGGCCTTTTTCTTCCGCTCATATTCCGCCAGCGCGTCGGGGCTTTTCACCCCGGCCCTCTGCCAGCTTTCCAGCACGCTGTTTATATACGCGATACTGAATTTCCCTATATTGTATGTACAGCGGTCATAGGCGGCGGCCAGCATCTCCTGGGAAAAGCCCCATTCCTCTACCCAGCGCAGGGCGGCCTCTTCCTCCCGTTTACCGGGGGCCCGCTTGGCAAGGCCCGCCGCCGCCGATACCTTCCCCCAGGCCAGGCGGCGCTTGCTAAGGTCCTGCAGCTTCTGCTCGGCCGCTTCCAGGGAAAACACCCCGCTCTCCGCCCAGTCCCGCGCCACAGAGTCGATATAGGCAGTCCCGGTCTTGCCCACCTCTTGGGCATAGTGCAGCAGCATCACCGTCACCTCTGGCGGCAAGCCATAGTCGTCGGTAACCGCCAACAGTAAGGAAGACATGGCTGGTGAAAGGGTCTTCCCCAGAAGGGTTTCCGCCTCCTGCATAAGGAAACGCACCCCTTCCGACTCCTCCATCCGTACGGCCAGCTGGACGCCGTCCGGCCGTACCATGCGCTTCTTCGGCGGCAGGGCCGGCTTTTCCTGGGAAGGGGCCCCTGCGGCCTGCGCCGCAATGGCCTGCGCTGGGGGCGGGGAAGCTATGGCCGGGGCCATAGGCCTCGCCGTCTCTGGCTGGGGGACCGGGCGCAGCTCCCCACCAGATTCAGCCAGCAGGCCCCGGTCAGCCCAATATTCCAACGCCTCCAGGGCGCTCTCCTCGGACATGCCCAGGCTTTGGGCCATACCGGCCGGGGTAAACCCTTCCCCGGCGTGGCGCAAAGCCCATAGCAGCGCCTGCAGCTGCTCTTTGCCCGCCAGCTTCAGGTGCCGGTCCACCAGGGCGCAGGGGACTGCGAAGACCTGGTTCCACATGCCCATATCCAATCGGTATTCCACGTTGCCGCCCTCCTTTCTGCTTGGGCCCGCATGCCCCTGGGTTTTGCCTGTTTTTGGCGGTTATTATGTGCACAACAGCTTCCATGTCAGCGGAACAGCTTGATATCCAGCCAGCGGCCCCGGTACAGGCGGACCATAAAGACAAGCCCCCGCGCCACCAGCTCTGCCGCCATGGCCAGCCATACGCCGATAAGGCCCAAAGAGCCTGCCAGCACCAAAGACAAGGTTATGCGCACGCCCCACATGGTCGCTAAGCTTATGTAGAACGGCCCTTTCGAGTCCCCTGCCCCACGTAAAGCGCCGGAGGCCACAATGGACGCGCCGAAGAGGGGCTCGGCAAAAGCCACGATGCGCAGTACCTGGGCCCCCAGACCGATGACCGCCGGGTCTGTGGAAAAGATACGGATCAGCTGGGGGGCGAAGGCGAATAGCACCGCGCCGCCCAGGGTCATGATGGCGACGCCCATCCAGGAGACCATGCGTGCAAACCGCTTGGCCAGGTCCTTCCGGCCCGCGCCCATGGCCTGCCCCACCAGCGTGGTGCCGGCCACGGCCACGCCGGACGCCGGCAAGTAGCTGATCGATTCCGCCGTAACAGCCAAATGGTTGGCGGCCACCGCCACGGTCCCTATGCCGGTTATCACAGCCGTGATAACGATCTGGGCCACGCACAGGGTGGCCCGCTCTAAGGCGGCGGGCAGCCCCAGCCGCCAGGCGGCGGAAAGGCACTCCCTCTGGAAGCCGCAGCGGCCGCCCCAGGTAATTTGCACAGGGGAACGCCTGCGGAACAGTACCAATATGAACAGCAGCGCCACCACTGCCTGCGAACACCCGGAGGCAAAGGCCGCGCCCCCCACGCCCCAGCCCGCGCCCCATATGGTGAACTGGGCGCCAAAAAGCCGGACAGGCCGGGTAGGGTAGATGAACAGGAAGTTCAAGGCCACGTTTAGGACGTTGATCATCAGGTTCAGCACCATAGGGGTTTTGGTATCGCCCGCGCAGCGCACGATGGCACTGAACATGTTGGCCCCCAGGGTGAAAGGCATGGCGCAGGCAATTATGCGGAAATACAGAGAAGCCTCCGGCCGCACGGCCGCCTCGGCCCCCAAAAGGCCAGGCAGGGGGAAGGACAGGGCAAAGGCGGCGCCGCCCATCACCAGGCCAAACAGCACCACAAACCGCAGCGCCTGCCAAGTCACATCCTTGGCCCGCTTTTGCCGGCCCGCCCCCAGGTGCTGGGCCACCTGCACCGAAAAGCCGATGGCCGCCGCGTTGAACATGCCGCCGAACAGCCAAGTGGTGCTGGCAGTCAGGCCCACGGCGGCGGTGGCGCCAGAGCCCAACGAGCCTACCATGGCCGTATCCACATACTGCACCAGGGTGATCATCAGCTGCTCTACAATGGCGGGCCATGCCAACAGCATCACCGCCGACATGGCCCCCCGCAGCCGGGGCGTGCCCTCCGCTTGCAGCAGGCCGGCCATTTTATCCCCTGCCGTCATAACTCGTAATCGATGCAAGCCCGGCCGTCGGGCTCCCGCAGCTCTTTCACAAACTGCCCGAAAGCCACATGGGCCGGGTGGGCCTGGTACGCTTCCAGCTGCTGAAGGGACTCGAAATCGGATACCAATATATAGTCGTAATTACCGGGGGCTTGGCCGTCTGCCCCGAAGAGCACCTCCAGGGCGCCCAGCTCGGGGATCTGGTCCTTTAACGCCAGCATGCGGGCCTTGGCCTCCCGCAGGTTTTCCTCTTTTGTTTTCCCCGCGGCGGATTCCTTGAATTTGAACATGACGATATGCCGGATCATACTTGCTCATCCTTTCCCTTTTCCATAAATGTACCGGATTGTGCTTCCCGTATTGTACTCCTTTTTCCGGTGGATTGCAAGCCGCCGCCGGCATCCCTGGGGGAATTCACAGAGGGCTGTCTTCCCAATGGAGACCCACTGTCCGTCAATTATGGAATTTCTACAGTGGGTCCCGCAACCGCAGATAACAATTTTGTAACAATTACGCAACACTTTGCACACGAATTATCCGTGCCGTATTTCCTCCCACCTCCCATTTTCCGCATGGCACAGCCATTTTTTGCATTTCTTCCCCGGTTTTCCCATCCGCCTTTCCTGTCTTCCCAGGAAGGGCGGCTTTGTGAATTTGCAAAAGATGCGATTGACAACGGCTTTCCCTGCATGCTATAATGATGCCACAAAAAGCAGCACGGGCATTTGCTGTTTTTGGTGAAGTATGACGGTTCCGGCTTCTGGAGAGCTGTGAATGCCATACGCACGCCCAACATCATTACATTCTGCCCCAAGGGCAGACCGAGAGGAGGCGGCTTGTACCATAAAAACCGGGCATCGAAATGGGCCCTGGGCCCCGCGCCCTATGGCAATGCTGTAAAAAGTTACGGCGCGGAAATTAAAGTGAATAATGTTATCGATTTTTCATTTTGAAAGGGGTACGCCCCTTTCACGATGCTCCACTTGTGGAGCATCCGCGCCGCTCCTTTTAGCGTTGCCGCCGCGGGACCCGGGCCAGAACTGTCCAGGCTTTTTGGGAAACCAGCCGCCGCAATTTCAAAAGGAGGCATTACCACATGAAGAAAAGGACAGTAGCCGTTCTGCTGGCACTGGCAATGATCCTCACCTGCATGCTGAGCGCGTGCGGCGGGGACAGCAATTCCAGCACACCTACCCAGCAGGGCGGCAACAGCACCGCTTCTACCGCCGGTGAAAGCAAGCCCGCCGACGAGAGCAAGCCTGCTGAAGAGAACAACACCCCCAGCGACGGCCCCATGACCGACGTTGGCACCCCTCGTAACGAGACCCTGATCGTAGAATGCCAGAGCTCTACCGACGCCCCCGGCCAGTTCAACACTTTCATGCAGGGCACCACCACTGGCTTCGGCGTCCATCAGCTCATCAAGGCTTCCCTGTGGGAAATGGACACCACCAAGGGCGAGCAGTTCCCCGATATCGCCGACGGCTTCCCGGAGTCCAACGCTGACTTCACCGAGCACACCGTGAAGATCAAGCAGGGCATCAAGTGGTCTGACGGCGAGCCCCTGACCGCCCACGACGTGGCCTACACCATGAACGAGATGAAGGATAACCCCGGCATCTCCACTTCTGGTTTCTATCAGCAGACCTTCAAGTCCATCGAGGCTGTGGACGACTACACCGTGAAGATCGTCACCAACAACCCCTTCCCCCGCCTGGCCCTGCGTTTCGGCGTTACCATTTACGGCAACGACCTTCGCATCGTCCCCAAGCACATCTATGAGCAGCAGGAAGACGTCTCTACCTTTAAGGATTCCGAGCCTGTCACCTGCACTCCTTATGTTGTGAACAGCTATGACGAGCTGGGCAACTGGGTGCTGTACGAGCGCCGCGAGGACTGGGAAGACACTGACGTTGGCCAGGTATTGGGCGAGATGCCCCAGGCCAAGTACGTGCTGTTCCGGTATCTGGGCGACGCCAACACCAAGCAGATGATGATGATCAACAACGAAGTGGACATCATGTGCGAGGTTACCCCCGAGATGTTCGACACCATGCATTCCGCCAACGATAAGGTTGCCGCATGGTACAGCGAGTGGCCCTATGCCACATCTGACGACCCCTGCTCCAAGGGCATCGGCTTCTCCATGGGCAAAGGCGCCCCCTATGACAACAAGGACTTCCGTTGGGGCATCGCGCTGGCTCTGGACTTTGACCAGATCTCCCTGAACATTTTCGACGGCGTTGGCCGTGCGTCTCCCTTTACCATTTTGACCGGCACCTCCGCCATGCATCCGTTCTATTATGACGAGCTGGCCGAGTGGGCTACCAACGAGCTGAAGCTGGATTTGGGCGACGGCACCACCGATTACTGCCCCTTCGATCCCGGCTATGCCGAGCGGATGGCCGAGACCATGCGGCAGCGCGGCATCGACATCCCCGACGATCCTGCCTACCTGAAAGACGTCTTTGGCGTCGGCTGGTGGAAGCATGATCCCGAGGCTGCTACCAAGCTGTTCCAGAAGGCCGGCCTGGAGAAGAAGGACGACGGCTGGTACTTCAACGGCCAGCCCTTCACCATGGATATCTCCTATCTGGGCGACGGTTCCGAGGCCCAGCAGGCCCGTGGCGCCGAGGCTGCCTACAACCAGCTGATGCAGTTCGGTTTCAACTGCACGCTGACCAGCAAGGCTTCCTCTACCTGGAGCACCGACAACGAGACCGGCAACTATGAGATCGCTTCCATCTGGCCCACCGGCGGCATCACCGAGGATATCTTCAGCCAGTTCTCCGGCTGGGATAACCGCCTGCTTGTCCCCATGGGCGAGCGCGGCTCTGGCCAGGGCACCCGCTGGGACAACGACG
Organism: Oscillospiraceae bacterium; assembly: GCA_910574995.1. Lineage (GTDB taxonomy): Bacteria > Bacillota > Clostridia > Oscillospirales > Acutalibacteraceae > Acutalibacter. Next base: position 45,947 of record CAJTCS010000003.1, on the reverse strand, counting down.
AGGCTTCCAAGCTGCTGCAGGAAATCGAGCAGCTGAGCCCGGACGATCCCGAGTGCAAGAAGAAGAACATGGAGTTCATCAAGCTGGCTACCGAAGAGATGATCTTTATCTCCTTCCACAGCGGCGTGAAGCTGTGCCCCACCAACAACACCTACTGGACCAACTATCCCACTGCTGACAATGCCTACAACGGCCCCTGGTGGTGGTGGAGCTGCTTCAAGTACATGACTCCCTACATCACCCCTGCTGCGTAAGGGAAGCTGCTAGAATCTGAAATTCAATCTTGAATAATTAGGAGGGAGGCGGCGAACCGTATACAAGTTCCCGCCTCCCTTTTCTTATTCTTTCCACGCGCTTTTTTGAAAAGCGCGCATCAAACAAAAGCATCCAAATCTTTTGTGAGGTAAGGAAGTGTAGCTGTTGAAATTCCGTCAATTTTTTATTTCACGTGTTTTAGCTTGGGCTATCACGATCTGGATCGGCGTAACTTTCATCTTCTTTATCCCCCGCATGTTCCCTTCTGACCCCGTTGAGAACATGATCGGCCAGATCACTGCCCGCTCTGGTACAATGGCCCCTGAAGAAAAAGAGGCCCTCCGCGTCCAGCTTCGCCAGCAGTTCGGCCTGGAAGGCTCCCTGTTGTCCCAGTATGGCAAGTTCCTGTGGGAAGGCCTTCTGCAGTTCAAGTTCGGCCCTTCCCTGATGAGTTTCCCCACGCCCGTAAATGAGATCATCGGCCGGAACCTGCCCTATACCATGGGGCTTTCGCTTATCACAACGTTTATAGGGTGGATCATCGGCAACGGCATAGGCCTGCTGGCAGGCTTCCGCAAAAACGCCAGGTCTTCCAAAATTTTGGAAGGCATCGCCATTTGTATCTATCCCATCCCCTACTTCCTGGTTGCCTTGATCTTCCAGATCATCTTCGCCTTTGTGCTGGGCTGGTTCCCCATTCAGACCACCATCCTGACAGGCGCTGGCTTTGGCCCTTGGTTCTCTTCTGTAATCCAAGGCTCTATCCTGCCTTTCTTCAGCCTGCTGCTGGTGGGCATGGGCTGGCAGATCATCTCCATGAAGTCTTTGGCCAGCACCACCGCCGAGGAGGACTACGTGCTGTTTGCCCGTTACCGTGGCCTTTCCGAAAAGACCATCGGCCTCAGCTATGTATTCCGTAACTCCATCCTCACCCAGATCACGGCTTTGGCCATGAGCCTGGGCGGCGCGTTCAGCGGCTCTATCATGACTGAGATCATCTTCGGCTATCCTGGTGTCGGCACCCTGATTCAGAGCGCCATCATGCAGTCTGACTACAACACCATTCTGGGCTGCATCACCATTTCTATTGTGGCCGTTTCTACCGCCACGCTGATTGTCGACATCATTTATCCGTTTATCGACCCCCGTATCAGATACGCATAAGAAAGGAGGAACAGTACTGTATGAAAAAGTTTTGGAAAGTTGCCAACTTCCGTTTGAAAGCTGGCCTCATCATCACTGCTTTCTTCTTTATCGTTGGCTTTATCGTGTATCTGTTTCCCCATGTTGACCCCTTCCTGTACAACTCCTATCCCCCCAAGCTGGGCGTCTCTGCCGAGCATTGGCTGGGCACCACCAGCATGGGCCAGGATATCCTGTGGCAGCTGATCGACGCCATCCACAACTCCTTAACCATCGGCCTGATCGTGGCCACCCTGGGCACTGTGGTGGGCGTATTTGTAGGCCTGCTGGCCGGCTTTGCCGGCGGCGCGCTGGACCGTGTACTTACAGTTGTGACAGACACCTTTGTGGTCATCCCCTCCCTGCCCATCCTGATTTTGATGACCTCTTTGATGAAGGGGTCTTCCACTGTGTTCCTGATGGCCTTGGTACTGGCGCTGTTCGCCTGGGCTTGGCCCAGCCGTCAGATCCGTTCTATGGCGCTTACCATCAAGGAGCGCGATTTTATCCACACCGCCCGGTTCTCTGGCGAGGGCACGTTCCAGATTGTCGCTACGGAGATCTTACCCTACGCGTTGACCTGGTCCCTGTCCAATTTCATGAACGCCACCCTGTCCGCCATCAGCTCTGAGTCCAGCCTGGCTGTTTTGGGCCTGTCCCCTGCCAACCTGCTCTCTTTGGGCAATATGATCCAGTGGGCCCGGAACCGCAACGCCATCCTGGCGCAGCAGTGGCTGTGGATTGGCTCTCCCATTGTGGCAACCGTGATCCTGTTCATTGGGCTTTTCCTGCTGATCACGGGCTACAATGACTATCTATCCATGAAGAGAGGCAGGTAACGTATATGTTAAAAATCGAAAATCTGTCCGCTTCTTATCAGACTATCGACGGTGACGTGCATGTTATAAAAGACCTGGACTTCGAAATCAAAGACAATGAGATTTTCGGCATTGCGGGTGAATCTGGCTGCGGCAAGACCACCCTGCTGAAGACCCTGTATGACATCGTAGAATTCCCGCTGGTCATCGACCAGGGCCGTGTAGTCCTCAGCGGCGAAAAGAACGGGCAGTCCTTCTCCTTTAGCTCCGGTGAGATCCGGAAGACCTGGTGGAACAACATTTCCTATGTGCCCCAGGCCGCCCAAAGCGTACTGAATCCTATCATGCGCTTGAAAAAGCAGTTCCTCGATTCCATCCCAGCCGAGGACAAGAAGAACGAGACGGAAGAGCAGACCCTGGCCCGCGTGGCCAAGTATTTGGAGGATCTAAGCCTCTCCCCCGACGTGTTGGAGTCTTATCCTTTCCAGTTGTCCGGCGGTATGCGGCAGCGCGTTATTATCGCCTTAGCCACTTTCATGTCCCCCAACGTGGTGTTGGCCGACGAGCCCACTACGGCGTTGGACGTTGTGGTACAGCGGGGCATCTTGATGATGCTGATGCGTTTGCAGAAGCAGTTCAAAAATACGCTGGTCATCGTCAGCCACGACATGGGCGTGCATTATCAAATCACAGACCGCATGGCCATCATGTACTCTGGCAGCATCATCGAACTGGGCGAGACAGAGGGCATTTTCAGTGACCCTGTCCATCCTTACACCCAGATGCTGGTAGGCTCTTTGCCCCGCGTAGGTGACAAGAGCCAGAAGGTGGGCATCCCGGGACGTCCCCCGGCCTTGAAAAACCCGCCTCCGGGCTGCCGTTTTGCTCCCCGCTGCCCCCATGCTACCGACCGCTGCCGCAGCGAGGTTCCCGTGTTCCGCGAGGTAAAGCCTGGGCGGTTCGCTGCCTGTCATTTGCTGAATGAGGAGGTGGGCAAGTAATGGCTGAAAAATTGCTGGAAATCAAAAATGTAACCAAGATTTTCCGTATTGGCGGCATGATCCGCGGCAAAAAGCTGGTAGCTGTCGATGACGTTTCCTTATCCATCGATAGCGATAAGCCGGTCATCCTGTCTGTTGTGGGCGAGTCCGGCTGCGGAAAATCCACCCTGTGCAAGATGGTCCTCCGCCTGCACCAGCCCGATATAGGCGACATCACCCTGATGGGCAAATCCTATAAGGACAAAAAGGGGTATGACCCCAAGCAGTTCCGGTTGGACGTACAGCCTATTTTCCAGAACCCTTATGAGTCCTTTTCCGCCCGGAAGACGGTGGACACCTACCTGTACAACACGGCCCTGCGGCTGGGCATTGCCAAAAACCGCAGCGAGGCCGACAAGCTGGTAGACGACGCCCTGAAAAGCGTGGGCATGTCCCTGGCTGTTGTAAAGGGCAAGTACCCCACCCAGTTCTCTGGCGGCGAGCTGCAGCGCGTATCCATCGCCCGTGCCCTGATCACCCAGCCCAAGCTGATCATCGCCGACGAGCCTGTTGCGGCTATCGACGCCTCTATGAAGATGAACATCGTGAACCTGTTCAAGGATTTGAAAGACAAGTATAAGGTTTCGTTCATCTACATTACCCATGACCTGTCTACCGCATACTATGTGTCCGACTACATCGCCACCCTGTACCGCGGTTGTCTGATCGAGTATGGACCCGCCAAAGAGATCATGGATGACCCCGCCCACCCCTACACCGAGCTTCTGATGAACGCTGTCCCCCGTGTAGGTGACAAGTGGAAAGAAGACCTGGTCATGCCTGACATGGAAGACAAGGAATTCTCCATCTCCTATTGCAAGTTCGCCCCCCGCTGCCCCTATGCTACGGACGAATGCCGCAAAGACCGCCCCAAGGAGACCTTCCTCAACGATGAGCGCAAGGTGTTGTGTTACCATCCCCTTACCTCTAAGAAATAAGAAGGCATCATAAAAATGCAGAGACCCCCCGCAGGCTTTACAAAGCTTGCGGGGGGTCTTGTGATTCTGGTTCCCGGCCACTCTCTTTGGGATGAGTTACGAGGGGTTTATGGCTTTGAAAAGACGCTGGCAGCGGCCCGTTGGGCAGGCAACGCCGCCTTATACCGCCCTAGGTACGCCGCAAAGCCTTCGGCGCACTGGCGGTCTGGCATGGCGCACTCCTCCCGGGCTTGGGCAAATACCCGCTGGGAAAGATATCCTTCCAAGGAATCCCCCTCCCGGCGCTCTTTCCTGTACATGGCTAACAAAGCCATACCCCAGGGCCCCCCTTCCCCGGCTGTTTCCAACACAGCCACCGGTACATGCAGGGCGCTTGCCATTAACAAAGGCGCGACCTGCGGCACCTTGAACAGCCCCCCATGGCCATAGAGCTTATCCAGCGCCACTTGCTCCTGCCCCAACAATTCCATCCCCAAACGCAAAGGGGCCATGGCCGCATACAGCTGCGCCCGCATGAAATCCCCCAAGGAAAGCGGCGCCGAGGGGTTGCGTATCAGCATGGGGCAGCCTTCTTCCAGGCCCAAAACCGGTTCGCCGGAAAAGCAGTTAAAATTGACCACCCCGCCGCAGCCAGGTCCGCCTGCCAAGGCCTGCCTGTACAGCAGGGAATACAGGCCGCTTTTTGAAATAGAGGCCCCCGCCTGCCCCAACAGCTCCTGGAACAAGCCCACCCACGCATCCAAGTCTGAGGTACAGGTATTGCAGTGCACCATAGCAACCGGCTTGCCTGTAGGCGTAGCGACCATGTCGATTTCCGGGTAAACCCTTGATAAGGGCTGCTCCAACACTACCATAGCAAAAATGGATGTACCGGCTGACACATTCCCTGTACGGGGGGATACGCTGTTGGTAGCCACCATGCCGGTGCCGGCGTCACCCTCCGGCGGGCAGAAGGGCACACCGGGCTGCAGACGGCCTGTTGGGTCCAGCAGCCTGGCCCCTTCCGGGGTAAGGGAGCCGCCGTCTTCGCCCGCTGTGCGTACTTGCGGTAAGATATCTGGAAGCCGCCAGGGCAGTTGGTAAGAGGCGGTAAGGGCCGCAAACTTTTCCAGCATCGCCGCGTCATAGGCGCCGGTGCGGCTGTCTAAGGGGAACATACCGGAAGCCTCCCCTGTGCCCAGCACCTTCTCCCCCGTAAGCTTCCAGTGGACATAGCCCGCCAACGTAGTCAGGAACCCCAGGCGGCGCACATGCCCCTCTTCCAGGCGGATTGCCCGGTACAGGTGGGCGATACTCCACCGCTGGGGGATATTGAAGCCAAACAAGGCGGTAAGCTCTGCCGCCTCCACTTCTGTCACGGTATTCCGCCAACTGCGGAATTCCGCCAGCTGCTTCCCATCCCCGTCAAATGGCAGATACCCGTGCATCATGGCAGACACGCCCATGGCCCCCACCGTATCCAAAGGAATGCCGAACATAGCCTGCACCTGCCCGGCCAGTTCTTTATATGCGGCCTGTATGCCCGCCCATACATCTGCAAGGCGGTATGTCCACAGGCCGTTTTCCAGGCGGTTTTCCCATTCATAAGCGCCCGTGCATACCGGCGCGTGGCCGGGCCCAATGAGCACAGCCTTTATCCGTGTAGAGCCCAGTTCCAGCCCCAAGGCCGTATGGCCCTGCACGATGGCCTCCCGGATCTCCCGCTTTTCCACAAATCCTCATCCTTCCTTTCCGGCCCATTGGCGCGGGCCATCCTCAATTCTGCGTCTCCCCCTTATCCTCCAGCAAAGTGATTGTCACCGTAAGCTCTTCGCCCCTGGCCCCATCCTCTGCCCGGTACAGCGTTACCTCCACCTGGTCCCCAGGCACGTGCTGTGCCAACAGGTTGGACACGTCGCTTAGGCTGGCCACCGCTTCCCCGTCCAAAGCGATGATAATGTCATACTCCCGGGCCTCTGTGCCTTTAAAGGCGCTGTCCTCACTGAATTCTGTAATCATCAGGCCTGCCGGGATATCCTGTGCCAGCATCCCTCCTTGGGGGGCCACTTCTACGCACATGATGCCCAGGCGCGTCCGGCCCTGGATATACCCGCCAGCCAACAGCTGGTCAATAATAGACTTGGCCCGGCTGACCGGGATGGCGAATCCCATGCTTTCATAGTTTTCCGTGATGATTTTCGAGGAATTGATGCCCACCACCTGGCCATACAGGTTCACCAGGGGGCCGCCGGAATTGCCCGGGTTGATGGCCGCGTCTGTCTGGATATAGGTCATGCCGTTGGCGCTATACCGGCCTACCTCCCGGTCTAGGCCGGAAATGATGCCCCGTGTCACCGAGTTGGCAAAACGCGTGCCGCCAGGGTTGCCTACAGCCAACACCCACTCCCCCATGCTCAGGTCGTCCGCGTCCCCAAATTCCGCCGGGGTAAAGCCATGGTCGTTGGTCTTGATAACGGCCAGGTCCGTAGTGCGGTCTACCCCCACCACCACCGCGTCATATTCCTGCCCGTCGTAGGTTGTCACCCTTACGGCGGCGCTTTTGGAATTGAGCACCACATGGGAATTGGTGATGATATACCCATCAGCGGTGGCGATGATGCCCGTGCCATTGCTGGTGGATTCCTGCCCATTGCGTTCCAGGATAGCGGAGACCGCCACAGTAGACTTTACAACGCGCTCATATGCCTCCTGCGCGTCCATGGGCTGGCCAGCGGGCCTTGGGCGTATCGCGATGCCCTCTGTGTTGGGCGTCACATCTACACCGGGCACCGGCGTTATTTCTGGGGTTACAGGCTCCTCGGGTTCTTCTGGCATGCTTTCCTCCGGCGGGATATACTCCTCGATATACTCCCGGAGGCTGGGGGGGATGGTTGGCGGGGTATCCGTTGTAGGCGTATTGTCAATTTGCATGCCAATATAAAACGCGCAGCCCAGCAGCGCCCCTGCCGCCAGCAGCGACGCCAACCACAAGAACACCTTCAAGGCCAATGGTTTCTTCTTTTTCATCTGGGGTTGTGAAGGCGTATAGGGGGGATTGGGCACAGGGGCGTAATATCCCCCTGGATACGTTGGGGGTTGGGGCCCCTGCGCTGGTTGCGGGTAATACCCCGCTGCCCCCTGGACCGGGTACGGGGCTGGGGGATAGGGCTGGCTATAAAAGGGTGTGGGGGCCGCATACGGCATGGGGGCTGCACCGGGAACGGGAGCCCCGTTAGGCATAGGCACTGCGCCTGGGAAGGTGCCCGCATTAGGCATAGGGGCCCCCCCAGGGATTGGGACCCCGCCAGGGCCCGGCGTTACATCTGGGGCAGGGGTTCCCGCAGGCGCCGCGGTGTTAGGCGCAGGCGCCGCCGGTATTTCCTCTGGATATACCGGCTCCTGGGATTCCGGAGGCACTGGCTCCGCCGGCGCTGCAGCCACTTCCGGGGCGCCCTGGGCTGCTTCCCCGGCCAGGGCCGGGCCGGCTGTTGGGGTAGATTCTATCTGTATAGAGGCCTCTGGGGGCTCCGTTGGGCTTTCCACTGCCTCCGGCACATCGGCTTCCGGCCCGGCGGCTGCGCCTTCTGTTTCCAGAAGTGCCGAAGCGGCCTGGGCCTGGCCCTCATTCTCTTGGGGGATCCCGTTATTTTCTTGTTCCTTCATGTTCCTTACTCCTTTCAGGCTGTTGCCTGCCTTCCTTCTCCGGGTTTTCTGTTTTCTCCGTCCTGTCTTGTTTGCGCCTGCTTTCCCGCCGGGATTCCTTTGTCCGTGACGAGCTGTCTTTCAATTTTAAGGGGACCCCGTCCTTTAGCTTAGGCGCTTCTGGAGGCTTGGGCAGGTAGAACTCGAACCTGCAAAACTCCTCGGGCGTAGAGCTGACTGTGATATCCCCTCCATGCAGCTTTAAAATGGTCCGCACCAGGAACAGCCCCAGGCCCATACCGTTCTTGTCACGGCTGCGGGACTTATCCCCTTTATAAAACCGCTCGAACACCATGGCAAGGTCCTCTGGGGCGATGCCCGGCCCCGTATTCTCAACGACCACCGTAGTACGGTCGATACCGTCTGTCACCAGCAAGGTAATCGTACCGCCAGGGTTGGTAAACTTCACAGCGTTTTCCAGTAAATTATAAACCACCTGATGCAGCAAGTCCTGGTCTCCGTAAACCGCCTGGGGGCATGCCCCTTCCAGGCCCTGTATCTCAATACCTTTTTCATCAATGCTTTTCTCAAAGGTCAGCAGGGTGGTAACAATCGTGCTGGTAATGTCAAAGCTTGTGGGGTGTATCTTCATCTCTCCACTGTCTATGCGGGACAGATCCAGCATAGATTTCACGAGCCGGGAAAGCCGTTTCACCTCGTCCGAGACAATATGCAGGTACTTATTTTGCTCCTCTGGGGGGATCGTTCCATCCAAGATACCGTCAATGAACCCGGCGATGGTGGTCATGGGGGTTTTCAGCTCATGAGAGACATTGGCAATGAAGCTGCGGCGCATACCCTCTGAATTGGTAAGGGAATCGGCCATATTGTTGAAAGAGACTGCCAGCTGCCCCAGCTCGTCCGCGCTTGTCACCGGCACCCGCACGGAAAAGTCGCCGGCGCCAAAGCTGCGGGCCGCCGCGGACATCTGCCGCAGCGGCTTTACCAGGCGGAAAGCAAAAACCCCCACCACGCAGAAAGTGACGCACAGGGCCGCCGCCGAGGACGCCAGGAAGATCCTGAACGCCTCTTCCTCCACCTCGTTCATAGAAGAAGAACTGGTGGCAGCGAATACCGCCCCCACGCAAGCATCGTGTTCCTGCACCGACAAGGGCACGCCGATAATGTAATAGCTGCTGGCATACAGCCCGCCAAAGCTGCCCCTGCCTTCGAACATGCCTTTGGCCGCCTGGGCCACAAATTGTGCCGGCACGCCGGCCGGGTCTTCCAGCCTGCTGTTTGGGTAATTGCCCAGCAAGATCTTCCCTTCCAAATCCGTAATGAAAATATCCGCGTCTATACTTACGGAAAAACCGGAGATAAAGGTCTTCAGCATTTCTGTCTGCAGCTCGTACTTCCCCGGGCTTTTTTCCGATAAGAACCGGCCGGCGATCCCCGATATAGAGGCGGCATTCTGGGTAAGCAGGGCCTTTTTCTCGCTGCGCCAATAGTGCCCAAAAAACAGCATCAGCACGCTTCCCATCATGATGAAGCTTAACAGGATGATCCCCATTGTGATACCCATGTACCGCTTGAATATACTTTTCTGCACAGACCTCGCCTCCCCCCGCAAAAGGGCCTTTTATCAAGGCTGCCCATGCGCCTGTTCAGTCCCTTACCTCGAATTTGTACCCGACGCCCCACACGGTCTTCAGGGCCCACTTGTCCGATACCCCTTCCAGCTTCTCCCGCAGGCGCTTCACATGCACGTCAACCGTACGGCTGTCGCCGTAGTAGTCAAAGCCCCACACCTCGTCCAGCAGCTGGTCCCGGGTAAAGACCCGGTTGGGGTTAGACGCCAGATGGTAAATCAGTTCCATCTCTTTGGGCGGCGTATCGACCTGCTGGCCCTTTACCTTCAACTCATAATTGGTCAAGTTGATGGATAGGTTTTCGTAAGAAACTTCTTTGCTGTCGTCCAAGCGCCCGTTGTTTTTGCCGCTGCGGCGCAGCACGGCATTGATGCGGGCGATGACCTCTTTGGTCTCAAAAGGCTTCACCACATAGTCGTCCGCGCCCAGCTCTAGGCCCAGCACCTTGTCGAACACCTCGCCTTTGGCTGTCAGCATAATGATGGGCACCGAAGACTTCTTCCTCAACTCCCGGCAAACCTGCCAACCATCCAGGCCGGGAAGCATAATATCCAGCAGGATCAAATCTGGGGAAACACTGTCAAACATTTTCAGGGCCGTTTCCCCATCATTCGCAATGGACGCTTCAAATCCTTCCTTCGCAATGTACAGACGCAGCAGCTCGCATATATTGGTGTCATCGTCTACAATTAAAATTTTCCCGGATGCCATGGCTTTCTCCTTTTTCTCTCCGTCGGCTGTCCCGCCCTATGTTTTGCAGTACAGAAAAAACAAAGCCGCCTCTTCTGCACTACCGTCTTTTGCCTAATTTCTACCCGCCCCCTGCAAAAGGACAGGTTTTTTCCCACAATAGTAAACGCACTTGAAAATCGGTATCTACCGATTTTCAAGCTGGGCGGCAAAGCCGCCCGGTTCAAAAGCAGTATACCTCTTTTGAACCGCGTTACCTATATACTGTATTATTGTAACCGCTATCTATGGCAAAATCAAGAAAAACTGGTGAATTTTGTGTGAAGAGGCTATATATGGCAAAGGCCCCCAGCCGGTTGGCTGGGGGCCTTTGTATACGGTTTATTATCAGGCCTGGGGCTTTACCAAGTGGCAGGCCACGAAATGCCCGGGTACGATCTCTTGCAGAACAGGCTTCGACTCCCGGCACTTATCGCACACCTGGGGGCAGCGTCCGGCAAAATTGCAGCCCTTTGGGGTGTTGATGGGGCTGGGCACGTCCCCGGAAATAATGATGCGCTTTTTTTGGGCCTCCGCGCTGGGGTCTGGGATAGGCACCGCGGAAAGCAGCGCCTTAGAATAAGGGTGCATGGTGTTGGCGTACAGCTCGTCAGAGGAGGCCAACTCTACCACGTTGCCCAGATACATGACCGCGATACGGTCGCTGATATACTTGACGATGTTCAGGTCATGGGCAATGAACAAATAGGTCAAGCCCAGCTTTTCCTGCAGGTCATGAAGCAGGTTGATGACCTGGGACTGGATGGAAACGTCCAGGGCAGAGATGGGCTCATCGCACACGATGAACTCCGGCTCGATGGCCAAAGCCCTGGCAATGCCAATGCGCTGGCGCTGGCCGCCGGAAAACTCATGGGGGAAACGGTTGGCGTGTTCCCGGTTCAGCCCCACCATTTCCAGCAGCTCGTAAACCCGTTCCTTGCGGCGGCCGGCATCGTACATCTTGTGAATCTCCATGCCTTCCTGGATGATAGAAGAAACCGTCATGCGGGGGTCCAAAGAGGCGTAGGGGTCCTGGAAAATAATCTGGGCTTTTTTGGCATAGGCAAACCGGGCGGAAAACTTGGAAAGGTCTACCGACTCCCCTTTATAAGAGAGCTTGCCAGAGGTAGCGGGATAGATACCCATGGCCACGCGCCCCAGGGTAGACTTGCCGCAGCCAGACTCCCCCACCAGGCCCATGGTCTCGCCTTTGTGGATGTCAAAGGTAACATGGTCCACAGCCTTCAGCGTGCCGCCTGATACCTTGAAGTATTTGCAGATGTCATCCAGGGAAAGGAGCACCTCTTTTTTACGATCAGACATCCTTTTCACCTCTTTCTTCCGGGCTGGGGCAGTCTTCATGCAATAGCCAGCAGGAGGCCGTATGGCCGTCGCTTACGGTAAATTCCGGGGGCTGCTCTTCCCGGCAGATGTGCATGCAGCGGGTGCACCGGGCCGCAAAGCCGCAGCCCTTGGGCGGGTCTAACAGGTCTGGGGGTGAGCCCGCAATGGACACCAGCCGGTCCTTTTTGTCCGCGTCTACAGAGGGCAGGCTCTTTAGCAGGGCCTGGGTATAGGGATGGGCGTTGCGGTAAAAAATATCCTCGCAAGTGCCCGTTTCCACAATCTTGCCCGCGTACATAACGGCTACGCGGTCTGCCATGCTGGCCACCACGCCCAGGTCGTGGGTGATGAGGATGATGGCCGTATTGATCTGCTCCTTGATCTCCGCCAGCAAATCCATAATCTGCGCCTGGATAGTCACATCTAAGGCGGTGGTGGGCTCGTCCGCTATAAGGACCTTGGGGTTGCAGGACAGCGCCATGGCGATCATGGCACGCTGGCGCATGCCGCCGGAAAACTCGTGGGGATACTGCTGGGCCCGCTCCTCAGGGTTTGGGATATTCACCTGGGTAAGGCACTTGATGGCTTCCTCCTTAGCCTCTGCCCGGGACATGTGGGTATGGTGTACAATGGCCTCCACAATCTGCTTCCCCACCTTCTTGGTGGGGTTCAGGCAAGTCATCGGGTCCTGGAATATCATAGAGACATCCTTGCCCCGCAGCTTCTGCATCTCTTTCTCCGTGGCGTTTACAATATCGTGCTCGCCCAAAACCACTTCCCCTTCAGGGATACGGGCCGGGGGCATGGGATTCAGCTTCATAATCGTCTGGGCGGTCACGCTTTTGCCGCAGCCAGACTCGCCCACAATGGCCAGCACCTCACCCTCATGCAGGTCGAAGGTAACGCCGCGCACAGCCTGGACCTCGCCGGCATAGGTGTCAAAGGACACGTGGAGGTTCTTGACGCTGAGCACCTTGTTGTTCAAATTCTTTGGCATATGCAACAATCCTTTCTACCCATCAGGGGTCAGCGTCTCAGGCGCGGGTCAAAGGCGTCCCGCAGGCCGTCGCCCAACAGGTTGAACGAAAGCATGGTGATACTGATGGCAATGGCCGGTATCCATAGCTTGCTGGGGTACACCTGGAACACAGCAGCCCCCTCCTGGGCCAGCATGCCCCAGGACGGCTGGGGCACCGGCACGCCCAAACCGATATAGGACAGGAAAGCCTCTGTAAAAATGGCGCTGGGCACAGCCAGGGTCACATTGATGATGATGACCGAAAGGGCGTTGGGAAGCAGATGCCGGGCAATGATACGGGCCGGGCGCGCGCCCATGGCCTCCGCGGCCACCACAAATTCCTGGTTTTTCAGGGACAGCGCCTGCCCGCGTACCAGCCGGGCCATACCCGTCCAGCCTACGGTGGCATAGGCTACCACCATGGTAAAGATGCCCTTGGGCAGCACCAGCATCAGCAGCACCACCACGATCAGGTACGGGATGCCGTTGACAACTTCCACAATACGCATCATGATATTATCCACCACGCCGCCGAAATACCCGGAAACGCCGCCATAGATCATACCTATAATCAGGTTGATGAACACCGCCGCAAAAGCGATCATCAAAGAGACGCGCCCGCCTTCAAAGGTACGGGTCCACATATCCCGGCCCAGCTTGTCCGTGCCGAAAATATGCACCAGGTTCTTTCCCTCATAGCGGTCGTCCTGGCACTGGAAAAAGAAGCCCTTGTTGGTTTCGGCCAGGTGCTGCTCGCGGCTGCTGAAAGAAGAAAACAGGGGCAGCAGGGCGCAGGCCAGGATGAGCAGGACGATGATGATCAGGCACACCAGGGCCACGCGGTTTTTGGCCAGCCGCTTCATGGCGTCCCGCCAATAGGTGATGCTAGGGCGGCTAAGGCCTTCCCGGTGTTCCGGGTCAGCCCCTACCCAGCCAAAGCGGCTCTTGTCAATTTTACCTATATTCGCCATATCCTTAGCCCTCCTCCAGCTTGACTCTCGGGTCGATAAATCCATAAGCCAGGTCCACGACCAGGTTGGCGATGATAAGGAACGCGCCATAGAAAATAGTGGTGCCTGAGATCATCGTATAGTCATAGTTCTGGATACCCTGTACGAAATAGCGGCCTAAGCCGGGGATAGCGAACACGTTCTCCACTACAAAGGCGCCTGTCAGCACGCTGGCCGTAATGGGGCCCAATACCGTGACCACGGGCATAATGGCATTGCGTATGGCATGCTTCCAAATAATGGCGCCCTGGGACAGCCCCTTTGCCTTGGCAGTCTTAATATAGTCCTGCCCCAGCACGTCCAGCATGCTGGTACGCATCAGCCGGGATATCTGCGCCAAAGAGCCGAAAGCCAACGCAAAAACGGGCAATATTTTAGAATTGGCCGGGCCCCAGCCTGTTACGGCGAAAAGCTGCACGGTCTTGTTGGAGGCCAGGTAGGGCTGCAGGCCCAGGTAATATTGCAGCACAGCCGCCACAATAAAGCTGGGGACCGAGACGCCTATCAAGGCAACAAGCATGCACACCGTGTCTGTGGCCTTACCTCGTTTGATAGCCGCGATACTGCCCAGCAGCACGCCCAGGACAAAAGCCATGATAACGGCGCGGATACCCAGGTCGAAGGAATAGGCGAAGGACTCGCTGATAATGGTAGTGACAGGGCGGTTCGTGTTCAACGAAAGCCCCAGGTCTCCGTGCAGGCAATTGCCAAGGTACATGATATACTGCGTAACCAAGGGCTTGTCCAGGCCATACTTGGCGTTCAGGGCTTCCATGGTCTTTTCGGGCAGCTGCTTTTCACCTGTAAACGGGTCGCCGGGCAGCAGGCGCATCATGAAGAACGTAAGCGTGATGAGCACGAAAAGCGTGACAATGGAGTAGCCTATCCTCTTAAGTATATACTTAGCCATAAGGCAATTTCCCCCTTTCCTCATTTTTGAATTTTATATTTCCAAGCGGCCCAGCCGCTTTAGTTTTCCCACAAAAAGAACGGATATAAAAAATGTGCTAAAGGAGACTTTCCACCTGCCGCCCTTGGCACAAATTGAATGTTCCGTATGATCAGTGCTTTGCCAGGCAATGGCCCCTCAGCTTTTCTGGTTTTTTTAGAAAAGCTGTGCGTGGAAACCGGGCCCGGTTTTGCGCATCTTCAGTTGTCCTGCCTTTATTATAGTATTTTTTGCAACGGTTTTCAATAGGGAATTTTCCCGCTTTACAACTTTCCCACAATAAAACCAATAAATACCGCAGGGCGAGAGCATCCGGAATGGTCTGAATGCCCTCGCTGCCTTACACGGTATTAAATTCGTCGTTTTAAACCAGCCGCATGCTTACTTCAGCGTGACATGTACCAGGTCGATGCCCTGGAACACAGAACGGTGTACGCCGCCGGCCACATGCTCGCTCAAGGCGTAGCTGGGGAACCGCCAGTAAGAAGGGGCCACGGGCAGGTCTTCCACGATGAGCTTCTCAGCTTCGTAGAATATCTCCTGGCGCTTGGCAAAGTCGGTCTCCATAGTCGCGTCGGCAATCAACTTGTCATAGGCCTCGCTGGCATAGAAGGTCTGGTTGTTGCCGCCGTCGGATACCCACAGGTCCAGGAAGCTCATGGGGTCGTCATAGTCGGGGCCCCAGCCGGTGAGGGACATGACATAGTTGCCGTTCTTCCGGTTGGCAGAGCCCTGCTTGGTGGGCATGGGATTTACTGTCACTTCGATGCCCAGATTCTGCCTCCACTGCTCCTGATAGTAGGCAGCCTCGTTGCCGGCAATCTGGCTGTCGCCGCAGTCGATGGACAGGTTGGCGGACAGGTCCTCCACCGTGCAGCCCAGCTCGGACAGGGCCGTCTCCAGGTACTTCTTGGCAGCCTCGGGGTCGCCGTTCTTGGGAGTGAGGGCCTCGCCGTTATTCCAAGCCTCCAGGCCAGACTGGAAGGTGGTGTTTCCGTCATAGCCGGTCACGGCGGGGCAGGTAAAGCTGGTCATGGGCTGGTTGGCGTTCTGGTACACAGCCTGGATCATGCCTTCCTTGTCGAAGCCAAGGGCCAGGGCCTTGCGCAGGTTGGCATTCTGCAGGTACTGGTTGCTGTGGTTGAAGTAGATGTAGAAAGCGGAACCGTCAGAATAGCTCTGGATCTCATAGCCCTGGGCCTCAGCCTGGGAGATGAGTTCGCCGTTGGACAGGTTGACCATATCAAGGCCGCCGGACAGGAACTCGGTCAGGGCCGCCTGGGCGTCAGTAATGATTTTCCAGTTGATTTCCTCTACCTGTACCTCATCAGCGCCGTGGAAATCGTTGTTCTTCACCATGAGGATGTTGCTGTCATGGTTCCACTCGGTCAGCTGGAAGGGGCCGTTGGTGCAGAAGTACTCGGCCTCGGTGCTGTATTTGTCAGCGCCTACTTCCTCATAGAACTTCTGGTTGATGGGGCAAAGGGTGCCGAAGGAGAACAGGAACTCGGCATAGGGGATGGGATGGTCCAGGGTAACCTCCAGGGTCAGGTCGTCGATGACCTTTACGCCCACCTCTTCCCAGGTGCACTCGCCCTTAAAGAAAGGCTCGGCATTTTTGATGAAGTACAGGAAATAACCGTAGTCGGCGGCCACATCGGGGTTCAGGGCTTGCTGCCAAGCGAAAGAGAAGTCGTTGGCGGTAACAGGGTCGCCGTTTGTCCACTTGCCGTCCTCACGCAGGTGGAAAGTGAACACGCTCTTGTCCTCGTTGATGTCCACCGTCTCGGCAGCGCCGGGCACGGGCTGGTCTTCGTCGTTAAGGACGTACAGGTTCTCATACAGGTGGCGGAAGATAGAGAACTCAATAGAATAGGTAGCGTTCAGGGTGTTCAGGCCAGTGGGCTCCATGGCCGCGTTCACGGTCAACGTGGTGTTGGAGGGCGCCGCGTCGTTGCCGCCGTCAGCCGGTGCGCTTTCGGGCGTGCTGGCGCCGTCATCCGCTTTGCTGGCCGGGGTGCTGGCAGTACTGCTGCCGCTGTCGTTGCCGCAGGCGGCAAATGTGCCGCAAATCAGCAGCAGAGCCAGGACCAACGCCAGGATCTTATTGCGTTTCATTGGTAATTCCCCCTAGATTGGGTATGAGATTTTGTGGTCATACGCTGTTCACGCACAATTCACAATAGGGACATTTTACACGATGAAATCCGTTTTTACAACTGGCAAACCTGAAAAATTCCCTTTCAGCGCCCCGGGCTTTTTGTGTCATTTGCCTATTTTCACCCGAAAAGTTGCAGCTTTTTCTCATTTGTTTCAGTTTTGTAACCACCGCAAAAACCGGTTCCGCCCAATAAATCCAGCTTTTCCTGACCCTCCCCCCAGCCTCCATCCCAGCCGCCCTTTTGCAACTTGTACACGCCTCCCCTGCAAATCCCCCCATGGGGAAATCCCTACCAGATGGGGAAGGCCCCCTTGACTTTTGTCCGAAATCGTACTATACTTTACAGGTACGATTTCGGACTTGATTAGGAGGGATTTTTTATGGAAGACCACGCGAACGCCCCGGTAAAACGTTTTAACCTGCTGACCTCGGAGATAGACGCGGCCTACCACGAGGCCACCCGCAAGCTGGGGCTTGCGGACAGCGCCATGATCATCCTGTACACCATCTGCCTGTTCGACGGGGCCTGCCTGTTAAGCCGGATCATTTCCCTGTCCGGCTTACGCAAGCAGACGGTCAATTCAGCCATACGAAAGCTGGAAAAGGAAGGCGCCGTCTATCTAGAGGCGGGCCAGGGCCGGAAGAAACAGGTGTGCCTAACCGAGAAGGGGCGGGAGCTGGCCAAGGGCACAGCCTTGCGGGTAATGGAGATCGAAAACGAGATATTCACGGAATGGGCCCCAGAGGAGCGGGAACTGTACATGCGGCTTACCAAACGCTATCTGGCCATGTTCCGGGAAAAGTGCAAAAGGCTTTGACAGGCGTTCCCTTGCGCCATATTTTTTTACAAACCAGGAGGGGACTATGAAAATACGGCTTTCCGACCATTTCAATTTCCAAAAACTGTTCCGTTTCACCCTGCCATCTGTGGTGATGATGGTCTTCACCTCTATTTACGGCGTGGTAGACGGCTTTTTCGTGTCCAACTTTGTGGGAAAAACGCCCTTTGCGGCTGTCAATTTCATCATGCCGTTCTTGATGATTTTGGGTGCGGTGGGCTTCATGTTCGGCACCGGGGGCAGCGCCCTGATCGCCAAAACCCTGGGGGAGGGGGACAACAAGCGCGCCCAGCAGCTTTTTTCTTTGTTTGTGTACGCCAGCGGGGCCTCTGGTGTAGTTATCGCGATACTGGGGTTCGTGTTCATCCGCCCCGTAGCCGTCTGGCTGGGGGCCGATGGACCCATGCTGGAGGGCTGCGTGTTATACGGCAGGGTCATCCTGCTGTCCCTGCCTATGCTTATGCTGCAATATGAGTTCCAAAGCTTTTTCATCACGGCGGCCAAGCCCCAACTGGGCCTGGCGGTAACGCTGGCGGCTGGCTTCACCAACATGGCTTTGGACGCCCTGTTCACCGCCGTGCTGCCTTGGGGGCTGGCTGGGGCGGCCGCGGCCACGTCCATCAGCCAATTCATCGGCGGCGTCATACCTTTATTCTATTTTGCCAGGAAAAATACCAGCTTGCTTCGCTTGCGCAAGGCCCCCCTTGATGGGCGCGCCTTGTGGAAGGCCTGTACCAACGGCTCTTCCGAGCTGATGAGCAACATCTCCATGTCCATTGTCAGCATGCTGTACAATGCGCAGCTTATCCAGTACGCCGGGGAAGACGGTATAGCCGCCTATGGCGTCTTGATGTATGTAAACCTGGTCTTCCTGTCCATTTTCATCGGCTATTCCACCGGGATTGCCCCGGTGGTGGGATTCCATTTCGGCGCGGGCAACCAGGGGGAGCTACATAGCCTGTACCGGAAAAGCCTGGTACTCATCCTGGCTTCCTCCGCCGCCATGCTGGCCCTGGCGGAGCTATTGGCGCAGCCCCTGTCGGCGCTGTTCGTCCGCTATGACCAGGGGCTTTACCACATGACCGTACACGCCTTTGGCATATACTCCTTCTCGTTCCTCTTTGCAGGGCTTGCCATTTTTGGGTCTTCCTTCTTCACCGCCCTTAACGACGGCCTCACCTCCGCCTTAATCGCGTTCCTGCGCACACTGGTGTTCCAGGTGGCGGCGGTGCTACTCTTCCCACTGCTGTGGGGCATAGAGGGCGTCTGGTTATCTATCGTGGCGGCGGAAGCCATGGCTGCGGCGGCAACGGCCGTTTTCCTGGCCTGCAAAAAGAAAAAATACCACTATTGATACACAAAGGCCCGGGATCCGCTTCCTGCAGATCCCGGGCCTTTTGCAACACAGTAGGCGCTATTTACAGCTTAACCACGTTTACAGCGCGCAGCTTCTCGCTGTTCTTGGGGTCGGGCTCGGTCTCAAAAGTGACCTTCTGGCCTTCTTCCAAGGTCTTGAAGCCCTCGGACTGGATAGCGGAGAAGTGTACAAAAACGTCCTCGCCGCCCTCGTCGTTGGAAATGAAGCCATAACCCTTTTCTGCGTTGAACCACTTAACTGTACCGTTCATGTTCGGCACCTCCATAGAAGATTGATAATCGTATCCGGCTAGCCGAGCCGGATAACGGGGATGCCTGGTAGGGACACGCCCGTGCTCCGAGCCTAACAAAAAGCTCACAGCCTGTGTAAATCATCAGACGCTCCAACGACTTACAGAAACTGTGAGTTCATCTTCCGTGCTATCAGAATACGCCTAGATTATAACACGGCCCAAAGGGTTTGTCAAGCCGCTTTCTGATTTTTTGGGCCCCATGGCAAATTATTTTTTCCAGCTGCCGGCTTCCCTCCGGCTGGCAACTTCCCCAGCCGCTTCCCGCAGGGCAGGCAGGAAGCCCTGCAGGGCCCGCAGGCGGGGGCGGAAATCCTCGCGGCTATGTATGCCCAGGTCCCGCAAAAAGGCCCAAAGGGCCGGTTCCCGCCCCTTGCCCAGGGCCGGGGCGTCCATATCCAGGATGATATGGCACCGCGCAAAGGTGGCCAGCATCCAGAAGACAGCGTCCTCTGGATAGGCCGTGGCCAGCAGCTCCCAGCTGCCCCCGATGGCCACGGCTTTCCCCCCCGGCGTAATATCCTGTCGGAAGGGGTAGTCCGCCGAAGGGCCGGCGGTCCCACAGGCAAGGGAAAAGGTCTGTTCCAGTTCCTCCATATGCCCTTCCAGGCGATGGGCCCCCAAAGGCTTTGGTACCAGCAGAGACAGCAGCCGGGGATAGAATCCCCCCATGCCATAGGCCTCCAGCACCTGGCGGGCGGCGGCGTAACGCTTGCGCACCGTGCAATTCTCCAGCGCCGCCAACAAAATGGGGAAACAGGTAATGCCTGTGGTGAAAGCCCAGCCATTCACGGCCTGTGCCAGGCTCATGCCCTCTGGGATATCCCCCTGCGCGCCCCTCTCCATGCGCCCGTAAAAACCCCCGCACCGGGCCTCCACCCAACGGCGCTGGCCATACTGTCCCGCCACCTCTTTATGAAGGCGGGCCAGCCGCCCCTGGGGGTCATAGAGGATCTCCCCAGCCTGCAGGGCAAAGGCCAGGTAGTGGGTGGAAAGCACATGCCCCAGGTCCTGCAGCTCTTCCTCCCCCAGGCACGTAATTTCCAACAGCAGCCCTTGCTCCCGCAGCTTGCCCAGCTTTGGCGGGCAAAGCCCCGCCTGGAATACCAGCACCACATCCACATCCGAGCTCTCTGGCCAGCCCACGCCCGCAGGGGCGGAAAGGTATGACCCCGAAATGTACGCCCCCAGCAGCCCCGGCATGTCCCGGTGGGCCATCACCCAGCCTTTGGCCAGGTTCCCCGCCGCTTGCTTGTCCATAAAAACGCCCCTTTCCTGGCATCTAAAACTCCCTGCGTCTAAAAAAGCACCCGGGATGTAGGCGGGTCTACAGGTATTGGTTAAACTCGATGCGCTCTTGGTTGGGCCCCAAGATGATAAAAAACTTCACCCCCTTTTCCCAGAAGGGCAGGGCCTCGATCCCGTTGCTGACCACCGTATACCCTTGTCCCAGGGCTTCCTGATAGCAGCCCTCTACGTCCTTCACGTCGATAGCAATGTGGTCGATGGCGCCCGGCCGCATAGCGGCCTGGCGGTTTTCGTAGGCCTCGATGGTAAGGCCCCCCAGGCGTAGGAACGCCACCCGTTCCTTTGCCGCCTGGTTCACAGTTTCGTATATGTTCGCAAAGCCCAGGCTTTCATAAAAAGCAATGGTCGCATCCATGTCGTTGGTTGGCAGGCCAATGTGCTGCAAACCGTTGGCAAATTCTCCCAGCTTCATTATGTATCCTCTCCCTTTCTCTTAGGGCTCGTTTGAAAAATCGCAAACACCGTCTTTTTGCCCAAAACGGGCGTTTCCTGTGTTGGAAATCCTCGAAAACCGAAAGGTTTTCTTGCGGTTTCCGCCTTGAAACCGCTCCGTTTTGAATAAAAATTCCGGCACTTTCTCTATTTTCAAACAAGCCCTAAACCCGCATGTTTGCCGGGCTTCCATCACGGGCCGCGTCCTAGGGCGTGTTCACATAAGGCAGGTACGCGCCCTAGAGGGCTTCCCGCAAAGGAAAAGCCCCTTGCTCTCCTTCCAAAAGCCATCCCTGCCTTACCTTGCCCGGCTGCGCAACGCCTTTACAACCGTCTCCGTCCCCATCCCCCGGGAACCCTTGACCAGCACTACGTCGCCTTGGGAAAGGGCGCCGCACAGGAAAGCTGTGGCCTCTTCCTTATCCGCGAACCATTTGGCCCCGGGCCCAAAGGATTCCGCCGTGTATTTTGCCAGGGGCCCTAACGCCACAAGCTGGTCTATGCCCTTTTCCCGGGCGTATGCCCCCACCTGGGCATGGCCCTCTTGAGACAGGTCCCCCAATTCCAGCATGTCTGCCAATAAAGCGACACGTTTGCCCCCGCAGGGCCGGGAGGCCAGTACGTCCAGGGCGCTGCGCATGGAATCGGGGCTGGCATTATAGCTGTCGTCGATCAGGGTAACCCCGCCGGCCTGCAAAATCTGCTGCCGGCCCGTAGGGGGCTGGTAGCCGGCCAGGGCCTGGGCCGCGTCCTCCCGGGGGATACCCAGGTGGTCGGCCAGCGCCACAGCCATCAAGGCGTTGCGCACATTGTGGGTCCCCACCACTGGGACAGCCACCGGCGTTTCCCGGCCGTCTGGCCCCAGGCAGGCGAACATGGTGCTTCCCCCCGCCTCTTGAATGGCCGCCGCCTGCCAGTCGCAGCCGCTGCCCAGGCCGAACGTACGCACCGGATAGAGCGCCGTTTCCTTCAGGCCAGGCAACAGCTCGTCGTCCCCGTTGACGAAAAGCACGCCTTCTGGGGGCAGGTATCCCGCAATCTGCGTTTTTTCTTTTAGGATGTTCTCCCGGGTTTTCAAAAACTCAATATGCGATACGCCTATGTTCGTAATGGCCCCGCAGGTGGGTTTCACCACCTCTGCAATACGGGCCATCTCCCCGGGCATGCTGATCCCCATTTCTACCACAGCCGCGGTGTGGCAAGGCCCCAGGCCGCAAATGGTGGCGGGCACCCCCACCTGGCTGTTCTGGTTGCCGGGGGTTTTGTGCACGGAGAAGCGGGCGGAAAGGGCTTGGGCAGCCATCTCCTTGGCCGTGGTTTTTCCCACGCTGCCGGTTATGCCCACAATGGGCAGGCTAAACCGCCCCCGGTACCAGGCCGCCGCCTGCTGCATGGCCCGTCGGCAATCCGGCACCAGCACCAAAGCGATAGGCTCCCCTGCCAGCCCTGGCAGGGGATGGTCTGTAAAGGACGCCGCCGCCCCTTGCCGCAACGCCGCCCCGACGTACGCATGGCCGTCTGTACGTTCGCCCCGTATTGGCACAAACATGGCGCCGGGCCCAGCCTCACGGCTGTCCGTTATAAAAGAGGAGATACAGGCGCCCCCGTCCCCCTGCAGCAGCCGGCCCCCCGCGGCCTGCACGATTTCCCAAAGCTTTACCTCCATGGCTATCCCTCCAGAGTTTTTCCTGCTTAAGGGGATTATACCAAATTCCCAAAGCCCCGTCAAACAGGGATAATGGGGAAAAAGCCCGTAGGAAAGGGGATTCCAGCCCTTTTTGTGGAAAACCCTGAAATTTATTTTCGCCGAATTTAAAACCGTATGCGCCGAAAGAATTACCTATAATCGCCAAAAATGGATGGCCTTTCGGGTACAAACCGCCAAAAATAGTCTTTCTGCGGAAAAAAAGCCCATTTCTCGAAAAGCAGCGCCGTTTGACAGAAAGCCGGGAAACCGCT
Organism: Oscillospiraceae bacterium; assembly: GCA_910574995.1. Classification (GTDB taxonomy): domain Bacteria; phylum Bacillota; class Clostridia; order Oscillospirales; family Acutalibacteraceae; genus Acutalibacter. The sequence goes on along the minus strand of CAJTCS010000003.1, from coordinate 23,025 downwards.
ATAATGCACTGTGAGCGGTAGGGCCGCAAGGGCGCAGCCGCGTAAAAAAACGGCAAGATTGGCCGCATCAAAGGGAGTAATTTGGATATGGCTGCGAAAAAAATAGCAGAGTTTATGATTGTGAACCGCAGGACGGGCAAGGCCTTGCAGGCAAGCGGGCAGGAAAACGGCCAGGCAGTTGTACAGGCGGCCCCTACAGGGGAAGACAGCCAGCTATGGACACAGGAAGACGGCGAAAACAGCGTGAAACTGGTGAACAAAGGGAACCAGAAGGTATTGGACGTGATGCAGGGCGGCACCGAGAACGGCGCCTGGGCCCAGACCTGGGATGATGTGGGCGGCGAAAGCCAGCAATGGCAAATTGTGAAAGTGACGGCCACTTATAAAAAGCTGTGGAACGTGCACTCTGGCAAGGTGCTGGATATTGTGCATATGAGCGATGAAGAGGGCGCCGCCGCCCAGATTTGGGAAGATGTGGACGGGGTTGGCCAGCAGTGGAAGTTTGTCCCTGCCAGGAAAGACGAAGCCCCGAAAACAGCCACCAAAACGGTCCGCAAGCCCGCTGCCAAACGCGCCGCGAAAGCGGCGGAGAAGGCTGCGCCCCTGGCGGAGGCAAGCGCGGAGGAGCCTTCCAAAAAACCTGGGGCAAAAGCAGCCGCCAGGAAAGCCCCCGCCAAGGGGAAAAAGTGAAACTGCCCGCAGGCAGTGCCCGGTACGGTAGAGCGCGTGTCCCCGTACCGGGTTTTTCTTTTGCCGTTTTCCCCATTCCCCCGATGGGATAACGGAAAAATAGGGGGCGCCGCGCCCATCCTACAAAAAAAGCCCCGCGCCCGCCGCTTCTTCTGGGAAAGGCTTGCCAAACCGCGCGGTAGGCGGTACAATAGAGAGGAATAATTTTCGACTGCCTGGACAGGCAGCCTACCATATTGAAAAAATCATGCAGGAGGGATGGCTATATGGCAAAGCTTTTATGTATGGGCGAGCTTTTGATCGACTTCACCCCCGTAGGGGAGACGGAAGACGGCCGGCTGCTGTTCGCCCGGAACCCCGGCGGCGCGCCTGCCAACGTGGCAGTGCAGGCGTTGCGTGCCGGGACGTCCGCGGGCTTTTTGGGCCGGGTCGGCAAGGACATGTTCGGGGATTTCCTGGTGGGAACCCTGCGGGACTGCGGCGTGGAGACCCAGGGCCTTATCCAAGACCCTGAATATGCCACTACCCTGGCTTTCGTACAGCTGAACCAGCAGGGCGACCGGGATTTCAGCTTTTACCGCAGCCCCGGCGCAGACACCCGTTTGGAGGCTGGGGAGCGGGAGCTGGCCCTGGTGGGCCAGTGCCAGCTGCTGTGCTTTGGCTCTTTACTGCTGACGGCGGAGCCTTCCCGGTCAGCAGTGGAAAAGCTGGTGGCCCACGCCAAGTCACTGGGGAAAATCACCGCCTATGACCCGAACTGGCGGCCGCCCCTGTGGCCCAGCCAAGAAGAAGGGGTGGCGCGTATGCGCTCCCTCATCCCCCAGGCGGACATTATGAAGGTTTCAGACGAGGAGCTGCAGCTGCTGACAGGGGAAGCCGACTTAGCCGCGGGGGCCAATGCCCTGTTAAGCCAAGGCGTCTTCGTGGTGGTGGTAACCCGGGGCCCCAAGGGCTGTGCCGTGTTTACCCCAGGCTACAGCCTGGAACGGAGCACCTATGACACCCTGGTGAAGGATACCACAGGTTCTGGCGACAGCTTTTTCGGCGCGCTGCTGGCCAAGGTAGTGGAAAGCGGGAAAAAGCCGGGGGAATTGACAGAGGATGAACTGGCCGGGTTTGTAGAGTTTGCCAACGCCGCCGGGGCCGTTTGCGCCACCAAGACCGGGGCCATCCCCGCCCTTCCAGACACAGCCGCTATCGAGGCGTGCCAGAAAAACGTGCCCCTCTTAAAGCTGTAACGCGCTAAAAATTTTATTATAGAAAGGCTGTATACGAAAAGATGGTAAAAATATTGACTGACAGTTCCTGCGACCTAAGCCCGGCCCGCTGCGAAGAGCTGGGCGTGGAGATGCTGCCCATTACCGTGAATTTCGGGGACGAGAGCTACCGGGCGCATATAGACATGAGCAACGACGAATTTTATGAGAAGCTGGGCAAGGTAAGCGAACTGCCCAAAACCGCCCAAATCTCACCGGCCTTTTTCGAGAAAAAATTTGCCGAATACAAAGACAGCGGGAACGAGGTGGTATGCCTGTTCATCTCCTCCCGCATGAGCGGGACTTTGCAGTCCGCCGTTGTGGCAAAGGATATTATCGGGGCCGCAAACATTTTCCTGCCGGACACGCTGAACGTCACCTTTGCTTTGGGCCTGCTGGTGGAAGAGGCCGTAAAAATGCGCGACCGGGGGCTTTCCGGCCTGGAAATTACCCAGCAGATTGAAAGCCTGGTGCCCCGGGTGCGCCTGTGGGCCCTGATCGACGACCTGAAATACCTGAAGATGGGGGGACGGCTTTCCGCCACCAGCGCCCTGGTTGCCAGTATCCTGGGCATCTGCCCCATCATCACCCTGAAGGACGGCCTGGTAGAAGTCGTGGGCAAGGCCCGCGGCAAAAAGGCCGCGTTCAAATTCATGCAGGGGCTTGTCGAAAAGGAACCCATCTCCGCAGACTACAGCGTAACGGTAGGCCACGCCGCCGTCCCCCAAACCCGGGACGACTTCTTGGATTTCATGGAAAGCGAGCTGAAAAAGCGGGAGGTACACAAGCTGGATATCGGCAGCATTGTGGGCACCCACACAGGCCCGGGCGCCTGCGGCCTGGCCTACATCAAGAAATAACGTTGGCATGGGCTGGATGTCAGCGGGGCCCTAAAAAGGCAAAGCCGGGCAGGTTGCGCAGCACCGTGAAAGCCAGCGCCAGCAGGCCAGCCCCCAGCAGCGCAGGCCGGAACCACCGCCCCCTGTATAGGGGGGGCTTTTCCGCCGCATACCGCCAAAGCTCCCCTAGCAGATACCCCCCAGCCAAAGGCAAGGCTGCGAACATAAATGGATTCTGCCAGAAAGCCCCCTGCATATCGCCGGAAAGCATGGCTGCAACCATCCTCTGGGTGCCGCATCCGGCGCAATACAACCCCGTGTGCCGTAGGATCAGGCAGGGCGGGCGCAGTAGATAGACCAACGTGGCCCCCCCTATAACCCCCAACAGCAAGCCCGCGCTTTGCAGCAGACGCTTTTTCCCCATTGCCCGCACCTCCCTGTCCCCCGTTTTCTGTCTTTATCCAGTATAACAGACAGGCCGGAGGAATTCCAGGGGGAAAACCCAACGGAATTTTTACGAAAACCTGTCTTGACTTCAAGTGCGCTTTACGTTGTATACTAGGTCCTAGGTTTGGAAACCGCACTGTTTTTCAGGAAGAAAATCAAAAAAAGGAGAATATCCATGGCTGACAAGTATTTAGGTGAAAGCATTAAAAAGCTGGGGTTTGGGCTTATGCGCCTGCCCATGAAGGGCCAGGAGATCGACATGGAGCAGACCAAAAAAATGGTAGATACCTTTATGGCAAAGGGCTTTACTTATTTTGACACCGCCTATGTCTATATCGGCGGCAAATCTGAGGTTGCCCTGAAAGAGGCCGTAGTGGACCGCTATCCCCGTGAAAGCTTCCAGTGCGCCAGCAAGCTGCCGATGTTTGATATCAAGCGGCCCGAGGACATGGCCCCCATTTTCCAGGAATCTTTGGACCGGGCCGGGCTTGCCTATTATGATTTCTACCTCCTCCACGCCCTGAATAAGGACACAGCCAAAAAGTCTGAAGAGCTGGGGGCCTGGGGCTTCATCCAGAAGATGAAGGAGGAGGGGAGGATCCGGCACATCGGCTTCTCTTTCCACGATACCGCCGACGTGCTGGAGGATATCCTTACTAAGCACCCAGAGGCCGAGTTCGTCCAGCTGCAAATCAACTATGCCGACTGGGAGAGCGACAGCGTCCAGTCCCGCCTGTGCTATGAGACGGCCCGTAAGCACAACGTGCCGGTTATCATCATGGAGCCTGTCAAGGGCGGTTCCCTGGCCACCATGACCCCCGAAGTGCAGAAGCTGTTCAAGGACGCCGCCCCGGAAAGCTCCATCCCCTCCTGGGCTGTGCGCTACTGCGCCTCGCTGGAAGGCGTGGTAACGGTGCTGTCCGGCATGTCAGATGAAGCCCAACTGAACGATAACGTCTCGTATATGGAAGATTTCCGGCCCCTGGACGACAAGGAAAGGGAGGTTATCGGCAAAGCTGTGGAGATTTTGGACAGCATCCCCACCATCCCCTGCACCGGCTGTAAATACTGTGTGGACGGCTGCCCCCAGAAGATCAACATCCCGGATATCTTCACCGCCATGAATAAGCAAACCCTTTATAACAACCTAGAGAGTGCAAAGGGCGAATACGGCCGTGTTACCAAGGACGGCGGCAAAGCTTCCGACTGTATCCAGTGCGGCAGCTGCGAAAGCCACTGCCCCCAGCACATCGCCATCATCGAGACCTTGAAAAAGGCCGCCGCCCAGTTTGAATAAGGCGGTATAGGCAAAATCAACAGTACCTGGAACGGCAAGGCTGCGGCCTTGCCGCTCTTTTTTGCGTATGTACTTTTGCCTATATACTTCCCATCCCCACTTTGCAGCCTACAAGGGCCCGTAAGGCGCTTTTCCTCACATTCTTATCCCCAACCCCCTTCCCCTTCCCTCCCCCTTTACAGGGCCTTTTCAGCCCGCTCCCGTGCAAGTGTAAGTTTATAGATAACTTCCACTCGTCCGGGGCGGAATGCGCGGAAAACGGGGAAAGCATCTAAGCGTGAAGCCGGCTCCAAGATTAGATATCCCATAGCGTAAGCTAGTAAGGCCCCTTGTAGACTACAAGGTTGATAGGCTGCGTGTGTAAGCATGGCAACATGTTCAGCTTGGCAGTACTAATAGGCCGAGGGCTTGACCAAGTACTCTTTCTTGAGTCTTTGTGTCTCTTTGATGTGCCCCACACATCTCTTCTATCTTCGCTTCTTCCTTTATTCAGTTTTTAGGGTACAAATTGAAAAACCTACTGTTTTCAGTAGGTTTTTTTATTGACAGTTATTCTTTTTTGTGTTATATTGTAAACGGAAACTGCCACCGGGTAGGGACACGCTATAGCGTTCCATACACATCGTTAGGTCTTGGAAGATGTGTGGGAATGCTTTTTTTATCTGGTGAGATGATTATTTTGGAGGTAAAGGTATGGAATTCCGGAAAATGCGACGGGCTGGCCAATTGTTAGAGGGAAAAGAATGCATTGCAATTTTGGAGAGGAATACCGCCGGTGTGCTTTCCCTGTTGGGGGACGGGGGCTATCCCTATGGCGTGCCATTAAGCTACGTCTGGCAGGACGGCGCTGTTTACTTCCATTGCGCCAAAGAGGGCCACAAGCTGGATGCTATACAGAATTCCCCAAAGGCGTCTTTCTGCGTTATCGATCAAGATCAAGTGGTCCCGGAAAAATATACCACTTTTTTCCGCAGCGTCATTGCTTTTGGCTGTGTGCAGATATTGGAAGATGCCCAGGAAACCCAGAAGGCTTTGTATGCCTTGGGGAAGAGGTACGCGCCCGGGGAAACGGAGGAACGGCTGGCAGAGGAAATTGAGAAGTCAATTAGCCGGACGACTGTTCTGAAGCTTACGATAGAACATATGACGGGGAAAGAAGGAATTGAGTTAGCAAAAATGCGGAAAAGTGCCCAGTGATCCAGCAAAAAATATACCCATAAAGGCGCTTTTCTTCTTTTGCTGGCAGGCTTGTTCTTTTTCCTCTCCCGTTTTTGCCATGGAGTATTGACGGCGGAAGAGATAGGGTACGGCTCCCTGCGGGGCCCCAATACCATAGTTATGTCTTGTGACCATGTATGCCGTCCCACTGTCTATAAAAAGTGCTTGCTGTGGAAGGGGAAGGTTTTTGAGTATACGGACAGCGGCTTTATGGAGACAGCGCATTTTGGTGTAGAGTGGCTTTCTGAAGAGGAGTTTTGTTTACATATGACGACATAAACCACCAATTTGCCGAGGGGTATCGGATCAGCATACCCTAAGAGGGGAATATGATGGACGACATAGGGAAGGTACGGGCTTTTTATGAAGATGGGGGCGAGGTAGGCCGTTTAGAGCGGGGCCTTGGGAAAGTGGAGGCTTACCGGACAAAGGAGCTGCTGCTGCGCTTTTTGCAGCCGGGGATGGCCATATGCGATATAGGCGGGGGTTGTGGGTATTATGCGGATTGGCTGGCTTCCCTGGGGCATCCTGTCACCATGATAGAGTTGTCTGCCAAAGCGGTGGCCTATGCTTCTGCTCACCAGTCCGCGCCGTATACGGCCTTGGCGGGCGACGCCCGCCATCTTCCTTTACAAAGCTTAGTTGCGGACGCGGTACTCTTGATGGGCCCCTTGTACCACCTGCAAGAAAAGGAAGGACGGATGCGGGCCTTGGCGGAGGCAGCCCGGATATTGCGCCCGGACGGGCTGCTTTTTGCGGCAGGTATATCAAAATTCAGTTCCGCCACCTGGGCGCTATCTGTATACGGCCTGAAAAACGATTATATCGACGACCCTGTTTATATGGGGATGCTTTGGGAAGAGTTACATACCGGCATACACAATAAACCGGATACGTACAATTGCCTTTGCGACGCCTTTTTCCATACGCCAGAAGGCTTCCGGGAGGAAATAGTGGAGGCTGGCTTCCAGGTGGATTCCCTCTATGCTGTAGAAGGCTGCGTTTGGCTGGCCCCGGCCCTGGAAGAAAAGTGGGAAGAGCCAGCCTGCCAGGAACGCCTGTTAAAGCTGGTGCGCATGACAGAGCAGGAGCCTTCCTTGCTGGGTTTAAGCCCCCATTTCTTGGCCGTGGCGCACAAGCCCTGCAATAAATAGGAAAACGCCCCAGGACGCAAAAATAGGCGCCTGGGGCGTTTTCCTGTTTTGGCCGCGGTTGGGCCGTCAGCCCATAGCTTCCGTATTGGGCATAGCTTCTGAGAAATCGGGCATCACGCCGTCTGCCGCAAATTTTTCCCAGCATAGAACCCGGGCGCGTTCCTCATATAGGGCGCATATCTGGGAAGCAGCCCAAATCTGTCCTTCCCCGGTGATAGAGCCCGTCCCGTCATCTGGATAATCCTCCGCTGCCTGGGCGTTAATGGCCTCTATCCTCCCCTGTATTTCCTCTTCCCATTGGGTTTGCTTGGCCTCCAGGAAAGCCGCCTCTTCTCCGGAAAGCGCGGATAGGGCCTCGTAATAGGCTATGCCTATCATACTTTGCCAGTGGTGGGTAGCGTCCGTGTAGGCCCGGACAATAGCGGAAGTGGAAGCCGCCATGTCAAGGTCATCCTGTAGCTGCCCTTTAATGGGATTCCCCGTTTCGAATGCCTCGTCAAATCCCCCCGCGGGCGTGGGGGAAGCCGTAGGCGCGGCGGTAGGGCTGGGCGTAGGCATAGCAGTGGGGGCCGGGGTCTTGGTAGGGGCGGCCGTAGCGGCGCCTGTGGGGGTTGGTACCGCGCTGGGGGCAGGCTCCACACGGCCTGTGCAGGCTGCCAGGGATACACACAGCATACCGGCCGAAAGGAAAGCAAAAAAAGCTTTTTTTCTCATGGCGTCTCCTTTCTTTACAGCAAGCCCTGTTTTACCAGGAGGGAAGCCTTCATAACGCCTATTTGGCTTTTGGCGTCGTGTATCTCGTTGTTCAAAACCATTTCTACGGCCTTTTGCAGGGGGATGCGCACTGGGCACAGAAGCTCGTCCTCATCTAGGGAAAGCTCTACCGCCTCCCCTTCCGCCCTACAGGCCCACATGCGGATAATCTCCCCGCAATATCCGGGGGTAGGGTACACTTCCCCCAGGGGTACATACCGACTGCTGAAGGTGCCGGTCTCTTCCCGTTGTTCCCGCTTCATGGCTTCAAAGGGATCTTCCCCTGGTTCCAGTTTCCCGGCGGGTAGCTCTAACAATACTTGCTTATAAGGATAGCGGAATTGCCGCACAAAAATCAATTCCTCATTTTCCGTCAGGATGGCTACGCTTACGCCGCCAGGGTGGTCCACCACTTCCCGCAGGGCCGGCTTGCCGTTTTCAAGCTCTACGTCGTCCACATGCACCCGGATGATCTTCCCATCATAAAGCACCCTTTCCTGCAGTGTTTTTTCAAAAAATTCCATATGCGCTCCTTTTTAAGCAAACTTGTTCATCACAAGCCCCGTAATCAGCTTGGGATAAAAATACGTAGATTTTTGGGGCATTTTTTCACCGTTTGCCGCTACCTGGCCAATCTCTTCCACCCGGGTGGGATTCAGCAGGAAGCAGCCGTTGCTGGCCCCGCTGTCTACAGAGGACACGGCCTCTTGGACAGAGCGGGTATAGGTTAAGTTTACTTGGTTTGCCATGTTTTCCTTGTCGATGCCCAGCACACGCTCTAGCACCAGGGAATGGAGGATGGTCACGTCCAGCCGGCGTGAGGCAAGGCTTATACCAGGCAGCAGGGAATCCAGCGCGGCTTCATCCCGCAGGGTAAGGGCGTGCCATTTCACGCCGTCATAAAAGCCAAAGGCGTGCCGCCCTTCTGCGTAAGCCTGGTCCAACGCGGCCTGGGTATCCGCCTGGCTGGCCTGGGGGGAAATGGAGAAATAGTCTTCACAGGAAGCCAGCAGCCCATGCCCGTTGAAGCTGTCCAATCCCCGTACCAGCCTGTGGGTGGGGAACACCACCAGGCCGGGGTCGGCCATATCTGCCAGCATCATCATGACAAATTCCGAGCCGGGGCAATACTTCCCTTCCTCTTTACACCAGCGGCGGTAATTCAACGCCGTTTCATACCGGTGGTGCCCGTCGGCAATGTATAGCTTCCGCCCGGCAAAATCCTCCTGTATGGCGGCAATGGCCACCGGGTCGTTGACTACCCACAGCCTGTGGGTAACCAGCCCGTCTGAAAAGCTGTACCGGGGCGCGCATGAGGCCGCCAGGTTATCCAGCCGCTGGCGGGTTATATGCTTCTCGTCCTGGTACAGGGAATAGATCTGGCTGAAGTTGCAGCCGGTGGCCTGCATCAGCCGGAAACGGTCCTCCTTGGCCTTGCTTAAGGTCTCTTCATGGGGCAGCACCACCCCGGCGGAGAATTCCTCCAGCCGCACCAGGCAGATAAGCCCACGCAGCGCCTTCCTCTCCCCCTTGTCTACCTGGGACAGGAATTCCTCTTCATAGATATAAAAGCCTTCGTCCATGTCCTGCCGCAAAATACCGGAAGTGCACCAATCCCGCACCAGCTGCCCGGCGCTGGCATAAGGGTCCCCTTCCCCCCCGCTTTTAGGCAGCTCCAGGCGTATCACATTATAGGGGTTGCGCCGTAAGAATGCCTGGCGCTGCTCCTCGCTGATAATATCGTAGGGCGGGCAGGTAAGCTCTTCAATCTGCCCCGCCTTTTCCAGGTCGTACCGTAAAGCCCTCCAGGGCCGGATGTCTGCCATGGGTATTCCCCCTTTTCATAATTTGGCCTGCCGAATTTCTTACAGGTATATTGTAAGCGTTGGGGGCGCTCCCGTCAAGAGAAAGAAGCGCGGCTTCCGCCGTGGGGGCGCAAAAGAATCAGCGGGCGTTCACGCAAAATTCACAATGAAGGGGTAAAATGGAAAACCAATGTGGGCCCGGCGCTTGCAAAACAGGTGTTTTTGCGATAGGATAAAGGGCAGCAGTTTAGAGAGACAGGAGGAATAACAGTATATGGTAGAGGTAAAAGGGCTTACCAAGCGGTATGGGCAGAACCTGGCCTTGGACAATGTAAGCTTTACCATTGAAGAAGGCGCTGTCGTGGGTTTTCTGGGGCCAAACGGCGCGGGGAAGTCCACCACCATGAATATTATTACCGGATATCTCTCCGCTACCGCGGGGCAGGTGACGGTTTCGGGGAAAAGTATCCTGGACGAGCCGGGGGAGGTTAAGAAGCTGATCGGCTATTTGCCCGAGCAGCCGCCCCTGTACCAGGACATGACGGTAAAGGAATACCTTAACTTCATGTACGAACTGAAGAAAACCAGGCTGCCCCGGGAAAAGCACATACAGGAGATCTGCCAGCTAGTGCGTATTGAAGACGTGTATGGAAGGCTGATAGGGAACCTTTCCAAGGGATATAAGCAGCGGGTGGGCATTGCCCAGGCGCTGATAGGCAACCCGCCCGTATTGATTCTAGACGAGCCCACTGTGGGCCTGGACCCCAAACAGATCATTGAAATCCGCACGCTTATTAAAAACCTGGGGCAAAACCATACAGTTATACTCAGCTCCCACATCTTGTCGGAGATACAGGCCGTCTGCCACCGTGTGATCGTGGTCAACAACGGCCGCCTGGTAGCCGACGGCGCCACGGACACCTTGGCCCACGATTTCTCCCCGGAGCACCGGATGCTGCTGCGGGCCGAAGGGCCAGAACAGGAACTGGTGGCGGCCATCCAATCCCTGGAGCATGTGGTAGACGCCTATTCCACGGGTGAAAAAGAGCCCGGCGCGTTCGAGATAAGCATAGAAGCAGAGCCGGATGCGGACGTACGCCGGCCCCTTTTCAGGCTGTTGGCAGAGAAAGGCTGGCCTATGCTGGCCCTGAAAAACACAGACCTTACCCTAGAGGACCTGTTCCTGCGGCTGACCAGCGGGGCCGCCCAGGACTACGCGGCGCAGGAAGGGCCAGAGGAAGCCCTGGACAATACAGAAGAACAGGCCCCGCAAAGAAAGGAAGAAGACGAATGAAAGCCATATTCAAGCGGGAGATCCGCGCGTATTTCAATTCGCCCATCGGCTATGTGTGCGTAGCCGCCCTGCTGGCGTTGTATGGATTCTATTATTTCCAGGTGATGGCGCTGGGCTCCACCAGCTATATCTCCGCTGTGTACAGCACCATGTTTACCTTCTGCATGATGGTCATCCCCATCATCACCATGCGCAGCATGGCAGACGACCAGAAAAACAAGACCGACCAGGCCCTGCTCACAGCCCCCGTGGGGGTGACAGCCATTGTGCTGGGGAAATTCCTGGCCTGCTTTTTCGTCTATTTTGTGGCCTCTACCTTGGGGCTGCTGCCCGCCGCGGCCATGAACTTTTTCGCAAGCCCGGCCTGGGGGGAGATTATTGGCAACTACCTGGGTACTTTGCTGTATGGCGGGGCCATGATATCCATTGGGGTGTTTGTCTCCAGCCTGACGGTCAGCCAGATCATCGCGGCCATCGGCACCTTTGCCATGTCCGTTTTCCTGATGTATATCGACATGCTGGCTTCTTCTATGTCCAACCCGGTGCTCAGTACTTTGGTAGAATGGATTTCTTTCAACACCCGGTACACTACCTTTACCCAGGGGATGTTCAGCGTGTCCAGCGCCGTGTTTTTCCTAAGCGTGGTGGCGGTGTTTGTATTCCTCACAGCCAGGCGCATTGAAAGCCGCCGCTGGAGCTGACCCGTGTGACGCTGGACCCAAGACGCGGGAACGCTTTATGGGGCAGGGCCCCGCAGGGTTTGGGGCGGAGCCCCGGCCCACAAGAAGCCCAAAAATTTCTTACAGAAAGGCAGATGGGAGCATCGTGCAGATAGAGGAAAAAAACAGCATGCCAGGCGGGCCAGAAGCCCCAGGCATGGAAAGGGCTGCCCAAACGGAGGACGCCCACCAAGCAAAAGCGGCGGGCAAAGAGCTGGCGGGAACCCATGCAGAGGAGAAAGCGGCGGATACCCAGCAGCCGGCGGGGGCCGGGCCCAAGACGCCCCGGGGGAATAAGTGGAAGCGCCAGGGCCTTGCCACTTTAATGAGCGTGGTATTCATCGGCATTGTGGTGGCGCTGAATATTGTGGTATCCGCCTTGTCAGAGCGGTTCCCTTCCATGGACATTGACCTGACCGCCCAGAAGCTGAATTCCCTCTCCGACCAGGCCCTGGAAATCGCCAAAGGTGTGGAAGAGGACACAGAGGTCTTCCTGGTGGGCACAGAGGAAGGGTACCGTAAAAACCTTTTGTATGCGAATTATGGCATACAGTACAGCCAGGTGGCCAACCTGGCCGACCGCCTGCAAGAGGCCAACCCTAAAATACAGGTGCAGTTTTTAGACCCGGACACCAACCCAGAGTTCATGTCCCAGTATGCGGGCGACAGCCTGGCAAACGGCATGGTATTGGTGCGCACGGATAAACGGTATAAGATCCTGTCCGCCTCCGATATGTTCGACCTGCAGCAAAGCCAGATGACCGGCGCCACGGAGACCTATACTAAGGTAGACAGCGCCTTGGCAGGCGCTTTAGAGACGGTAAATTTGGATAAGGTGCCGGTGCTTACCATCTGCACCGGGCATAGCGAATTGCTTTCCAGCCAGAATATGGGGCAGTTCACCGCCCTGATGGAAGGGCAGAACTTTTCCATCCAACAGGTGGACATCCTTACCGAGGATGTCCCCGCCGACACGCAGGTGCTGATGCTGCCCACGCCTACCACCGATTACACCGACGAAGAGATCCAAAAGCTGCGGGCTTTCCTGGACGATACCAGCCGGGAAGAGCCGGTGACATTGCTGGCCACCTTTTACCCCTCCCAGGGGCAGCTTCCTAAGCTTACCGGCTTTTTGGAGGAGTGGGGCATCGGCGTGCTGCCGGGTGTTGTGGCCGAGACGGATACCTCCCGCATGGCGGCTGCCAACGCCAGTTATATCCTGGTAGACCCGGCTGGGAGCACCCTGTCTGAAAACAGCTATAACCGCCTGCTGGCCCCCAGCAGTTCCCCCCTTTCCCTGCTGTTTGAATCCAACGGCGGTATCACCACCAGCAGCCTGTGGGCTACTGGCAGCGGCGCTTATGTCCTTACCGAGGACGCCACCCAGGAGGAGGCGGAAAACCCTGAGACCGCCCAGCAGGTTGTAGCGGCCATGGCCACGAAGGCTTTGGAGGCGGATGGCAAAAGCATCCAGCGCCATGTGGTGGTCTTCGGTTCCTCCTTCGTGTTCACAGACAGCTTTTTAGAGACCACGGCCTTTGGCAACCGGGACTATATCGCCGACCTGCTGCAGCTGACCACCGGTACAGATAGCAGCGCCGTTACGGTGGCCACACAGTCTGTACAGACCAACGTGCTGGATGTGGCTGCTTCCCGCAGCACAATCCTCATTTTGGGCCTGGGTGTGTTCACCATAGGCCTGCCCTTGCTGATCCTGGCGGCCGGGCTTGTAATCTTCTTGAAGAGGAGGAGCCTATAAGCCCATGAAGAAAACGGTACGGAACCTTTTGATCATGCTGGTGGTGCTGGCGGTGGTAGGCGGCGCGGCCGCCTTGCTGGTATACAGCGGCCCCAGTGGGGGCGGAGAGGACAGCGGCGTTTCTTCCGCCGTATCCCAGGAAGAAAAAAAGACGGTAGAGCTGGATATGGACAATATTTCCGCCATTATGGTAGAGAATAAAGAGGGCGGCTTTACCCTTTTGCCCGACCCAAGCGCCGCCCAGACGGGAAGTTCTTCCCAGGCGGAAGAGCCAGAGCCGGCGTTTACCGTGGAAGGGCTGGAAAGCTATGACCTGGATACCTCTTCCATTGCCTCTGCCGTAGATTCCCTTGCCAATATGACGGTATACCGGGACCTAGGCGCACAGGAAGACCTGGAGAAATACGGCCTGGCGGAGGGCCAAGCCGTGGCTGTCACTGTAAAACACAAAAGCGGCGGGGAGACGCGGTTCCTGGTGGGGGACGCCTCCAGCAGCGGCGGTACGGCCGGGCAATATATCCTGCAAAACGGGTCTGTCTGCATCGTAAGGCCCTTGTCTGAAAAGTTCAAGGGCCCGGCCCTGGACCTGGTCAGCCGGGAGGTATACGCCATTGACAGCGAGTTTGCCCAGGGCACGGACGGCGAGGGCAACGATACCCAAACGGCCCTGCCCGATACCCTATATGACGCAAAGCTTAGCGGGAAAGCATTCCCAGAGCCCATCCAGCTGGAGTATGTGGAGACCCAACGCCTAAACGGCCACATGGTTACGGCCCCGGTTTTGGCAGAGTCTGGCACCAATGCTTTCGACGCCCTGGTGGCCTCCTTGAAAAGCCTGACTGCCAACAAGGTAGAGGCCGTAGGGGTGACGGAACAGATGCTGGCAGAATATGGCCTGGCAGAGCCGGACGCGCGCGTGGAATTCCATCTCAACGGCGGGCAGGCGGCTTTGCGGGCCAGCGCCAAGGATAGCGAGGGGTACCGGTACCTTACCATGGACGGCAAGGACGTGGTATACCGGGTGACCAACGCCCAAATAAGCGCCTGGGCGGAGGCAAGCCTGATGGACCTGCGTATGGGCACCGTGTGCCTGGCAAATATTGCGGATGTTCGCAAACTTTCCTTGACACAAGAGGGGGATATGGCGTATGCTTTTACTGTCACCCCTTCCGAAACCACAAACCTGGCGGACAGCACGGTTACCAACGGCCAGGGCGAGGAGATCGATTATGAAAATTACCAGGCCTTCTACAAACAGCTGATCGGCCTGTCCGTATTTTCCATGGACAAGCCCGCATATGGAGGCGTCCCCACCCTGCGCGTGGAGTATGCCTATGAAGAAGGGAAGGGCGCGGACGCGGTAGAATTTTACCCGGTAGACGGGCAGGACCGCTACGCGGCTGTATTAAACGGGCAATTCAATGGCCTGGTACGGGGGGCGGATGTAAACAGGCTGCTGGCCCTTCTGCCGGATCTGAACGGGAATGAAGAGATCCAGGCATAAAAAGCGGCGCGGGGCACTGCTTTGGCATCCGTGGGAAAGGAGAGAGAAAAGGAATGAAAAGGTTCGTGTGTCTGCTGCTGGCGGCGGCGCTGCTGGCAAGCCTGTTTGCGGGCTGCAAACGGGATACGGTAGAGCCGGTGGAAACCTCCTCCATGGCGGAAGAAAAAGAGCCTGCGGGGCCTTACAAGATCGGCCTGGTGCAGTGCGGGGAATACGCCCCGCTGGACGTGATGCGGGAAGCCTTTATGAGCCGCTTGGACGAATGGGGGTACGATGAAGCCCGGGTGGCTGTGGACTATCAAAACGCTGGGGCCGACAGCAAAAAAGCGGGGGAGATTTGCAAGCAGTTTACCCGGGATGGCGTAGATATGATCGTGGCCGTAGGGGCCCCCGCCGCCAAGGTTGCCGTGGACGCTGTAGGAAGCAGCGGCATCAAGGTGGTGTTTGTCGGGGTGAACAACCCAAAAGCAGACCTGGGCATTAAAAACCTTTCCGCGCCGGAGAGGGGCATTACCGGCGCTTCAGACCGGGTGGCCGGGGAGCAATCCGTAGAGTTTGCCCGGAAGGTGGTACCCCATTTACAAAGTATAGGCCTGTTGTATGACCCGGAGGACGCCAATGCCAGTGCCGCGGCCAAAGCTGTGCAGGACTATTGCGGCAAAGCCGGCATTGACACCTATGTAGATACGGCTACAAACGCCGACAGCGTGCAGAAAGCCGCCGAAGAGTTGTGCGCCCAGGCGGATATACTGTTTACCCCAGGCGACAGCGTAGTGGCCGCCGCTGCCGGGAAGCTGGCAGAGGTTTCCAGCCAGGCAAAAAAGCCCTGGTTGGCGGGCACAGACCAGATGGTGCAAAACGGCGCGGTAGGCTGTGTGTGCGCAGATTACAGCGAGGTGGGCAACAAAGCGGCGGATATGGCGGTGAAGATTATGACCGGGACGTCCGTATCCCAGGTGCCAGTATATTTCTTTGACGCCTGGCAGACCTGGCTGAATCCGGAAGCGATTGCATCCCAAGAGCTGGAGCTGCCAGAGGAAGTGCTTAGCGGGGCAAATTACGTCAAAAAGCCTTAGGGCTTGTTTGAAAAAACGCAAACACCGTCTTTTTGCCCAATCCGGGCGGATTTCTGTGTTGGAAATCCTCGAAAGGCGACAGCCTTTCTTGCGGTTTCCGCCTTGAAACCTCCTCGTCCGAGACAAAAATCCGGCACTTTCTCTATTTTCAAACAAGTCCTAGCCGGGTTGGGACGTTTCAAAATACCTTTTTTAACGGTGCGCATACAAAAATTGCAGAAGGACGGCACGGCCTTGGGCCTGTGCCGTCCTTTTTTTATTTGGCCGTTACCCTGTATCCGGATGCGCCTTCAGAGGATGATATGACAAATAGACGTAAAGCCAAGTTATTTTTTTCGGCATCCATAGGGGATGCCGTTTTTGCATTATTGGATAGCCCCGACAAATTTGTAGTAGATGGTAATGCGCTTTAGTATTCCTCCACGTTGGGCGTAGGGCATACATAACACGGGACTTTGTCATTTTTTGACAATTTTTGACAAGTTCTGCTATCCTTAAACCTATACAGCCAGCACACTTGCAAAACGTTATTTTGTAAGTGGCAGGCTTACGCGGTTTTACGTAAGCCTGGGTGACGCTTGTGTATCCGCCGCGTTTTTCAACTGCGGCAGATATAAAAGGGAAAAAGGCGGGCAGGGCCTGCGGAAAGGAGTCAAGCAATGGCAAACGTACAGGCAAGGAAAAACAAAGAGGGAAGGGTTATCTCCTATAGCATACGGGTGTACCGGGGCCGGGATCCGGGCACGGGGAAACAGCTTACCCCTTATGCCAGCACCTGGAGGGTCCCGGAGGGCTGGGGGGAGAAACGGGCCCGCCGGGAGGCGGAGCGGCAAGCCGTACTGTTTGAACAGCGGTGCCGCCAGGGAGGTGTGGCAGACGGGCGGGAAACCTTTGGGGATTACGCCGAATACGTCCTCAGCTGGAAAACCAGCATGGGGATGAAGCACCTGACAGAGGTACATTATAGGCAAAACTTAGACCGGGTACTGCCTGTGCTGGGGCCTATGCGCCTGCGGGATATCCGTCCCCAGCATTTGAACAAGCTGTATCAAACCCTTTCCGGCCCCCAGGCGCGGGCTGACAACGAAATGGCCCAGGCAAAGCCCCAGTTGTGGAACCTGTTGGAAGGGAAAGGCATTTTTGGCGACCTGCTGGACGGCCAGGGGAAGCGTATCAGCCTGGACAGGCTTCGCAAGGGCCTGGCTGTAAAGCCCGCCACAGCCCAGCGCATTGCGGGGGCCTTGGGAAAGCCCTGGGGCGACCTATTCCTTGTTGTGCGGAAGGAGCGCACCCTTAGCAGCCGCACGGTGATGAACTGCCACCTGTTGGTGTCCACGGTGCTGGGCCAGGCGGAGAAGGAGATGCTTATCCCTTTCAACCCGGCCCGCCGGGCCACCCCGCCCCGCCGGGAGGGCGGCGACCCCAACTATTTCCAGGAGGACGAGGTGGGGCTGATCTTACAGGCGCTGGAAAGCGAGCCTGTCAAATGGCGGGCCGCCGTATACATCCTGCTGGTTTCCGGCTGCCGACGTGGGGAACTGCTGGGCCTGAAATGGGACAAGGTGGACTGGGAAAAGGGTTCTATCCATATCGACTGCGCCTTGCAATACGCTGTAGATAGGGGCGTATACGAGAGTACCCCTAAGACAAAGGGGTCGGTGCGTACCCTGCGCCTGCCAGAGGAGGCTTTCGTCTTGTTGGAAGAATACCATCGGTGGCAAGAGGAGTATAAAAAGGAGGAAGGCGGGAAATGGAAGGAATCGCCTTATGTCTTTACAGGCAAGCACGGCGGCCCCATGAACCCTTCCCAGCTGGGCAACTGGCTGACCCGTTTTGAGAAGCGGCGGGGTTTGCCCCATCTAAACCCCCACGCTTTCCGCCACACCATGACCAG
The DNA here is from genome assembly GCA_910574995.1 of Oscillospiraceae bacterium. GTDB lineage: Bacteria > Bacillota > Clostridia > Oscillospirales > Acutalibacteraceae > Acutalibacter. The sequence goes on along the minus strand of CAJTCS010000003.1, from coordinate 5,320 downwards.
CTTGCTGCTTTTCAGCGGCGTAGACAGCATCAGCGTCAGCCACCGGCTGGGCCATTCCAGCGTGGCCACCACCACCAGCATCTACGGGCACCTGATGAAGCAAGCCGAGGATAAGATCAGCGGGAAGATGGAAGAACTGCTGGATTCCGCCCGGCGCAGCGCCCAAGAGGCCTGCCACGATGGGCGCCAACCCAAGGAGGGGGAAAAGGGCTGAAAGGGCCGGTTGAATAAATGTTGAACGTGGCCTCTGGCAGGGAGGGGCGCCGCCCCTCCACCCCGCCAGGGGGGCTTTTTGAAAAAATCCCCCCTGAACCCCTCAAAAACTTTTATGTTTTCCACAATCTAGTTGAATAAAAGTTGAATTCCAGCCTGTTTTTGCTTTGCAAATGGACAAAAAAGATAAGATATTATGCGGATTAACCATTCCCATCCTGGGTGCAAGTGTAAGTTTATAGATAACTTCCACTCGTCCGGGGCGGAATGCGCGGAAAACGGGGAAAGGCGGCAAGGGGCGCGGCAAGCGCCCGAAGCGCGCCCGGGACGCCGCGCGGCCAGCCAAAGGGACGAGAATCTAAAATTTTAAGAGGGTTGAAATTATGAACAAAAGCAAGTTTCTGAAGAAATCACTTGCGGCTCTCCTGGCCATCCTGATGGTCGCCGCAATGATTCCGCTCAGCGCTGCTGCGGCTGGCCCGGTAATTGTCGGGGACGGCATTACCATGACCGCCACAAACGGTACGCTGGTACAGAACGAAGACGGCACTTTGACCGATACTCTGTCCTATAACCAGGTCGACGAGACGCTGACGATCCGGATGGAGTCGGGCACGACTGTCGCCTTTTATGAGGACGGGGTGGCGAAGTCTACAGACGTTACCTACACCACAGGTACTATTGCCGTAGCGGCGGGCGCCACCGTCACAAAGGAATTCGTCCTGAAAGACCCGAACGGGGTGAACGAGGACATTACCTATGTGGTGGATATCGTCCGGCCCGCGGCCAGCACCAGCACCGAGGTGAAGAGCGCCAAGGTTAATCTGAACTCTGTAGATTACACCGGTGTTGTGGACAACGCTGCCAAGACCATTACCTTTGCCGAGCTGCCCTGGGGCCTGCTGGATGGCGTAAACGCTCCGGCTGACGGCACTGATATCACGGTTGAGATGGACAATGCCCCCGCTGACCTGGCTCCCATTGATTTGGCCAATTATTCTAACGGCAAGGGCACCATCAGCGTGACTGCCCAGAACGGCAAGACCGTTGTATACAATGTGATCTTCACCGAGGCCGAGTGCCTGACCAAGCTGACCATTGGCGGCGTTGAGGCTACCTTGAACGAGGAGAACGGCCATTATGAGGTTGCGCTGACCAAGCTTGACACCACCGATGGTGAGTTGGTAGAGGTTGAAACAGCTGCGAAGGTGGAACCCACCGTTGCTGTTGCGCATAGCACTCTCGCAAATGTCAGTACAGTTGATAGCAAGTACTATATCAAAGCTGCTGCTGACGGCTACACCTTGACCATCACCGACGCCGATAGCAACGCAAAGGTATATACGGTGGATGTAGAACTTATCAAGAACACCGATACCGGCGTAAAAAGCTTTACTGTGAATGACGGCACCTACACGGAAGAGGGCGTTGTGGCCGAGGATGGCAGCCTGAGCGTTGCCGTTGCAAGCACCGCTGACATGGCTGGCGCCTTTGATGTTGTGCTGACCATGAACGGTGTTGTTACCAGTGTTTCTTTGAATGGCGCTGCTGCTAAAACTGAGGGCAGCGGGATTACTACCGCTGAGGGTGTAAGTGTTGTTACTTTCGATGATGTTGCCCTGAACGAATCCAACACCCTGACTGTTACAGCTGAAGACACCAGCAAGATTAAAACCTATGCTTTCAAGGTGACCAAGGACGCTGCTTCTACTGCCGCTCCTTCCCTCATCAGCGGCAAAGTGACCTTGGACGACGGGACTGAAATCCCCGCCGAGATTGACGCCACCAAGAAGACCGTTACCTTCAGCATGAGCGCCACCGAGGCTGTGATCAATGACTTCAAGACTGAGTTGAACACTGACCTGAGTGCTGTTGTTGACGCTTCTTCTGTAAGCATTTCCACCTTCACTGTAGGTGGAGATACTCCTGTCCTTAAAGCTGAAAGCACAACAGAATATGAACTGCTTGTGAACAATACTGGCGACCTTGCAGCTGCTAAGAAGGTTATTATGACCTTTAGCCAGGATCCCGATAGCGTGACCATTGATGGGGTTGCTGCCGATTTGGCTACCCTTAAATCTACTGGCGTAGATGTGACAGTGTCTACTACAACAGGCAACACAATTGTTGTGAAGAAGGGTGACATTGAAAACACATACACCTTGAAAGCCGTACAGGATATGGCCCTCAAGTCTTTTACGATTACGAGTAGTAGTTCTTCGATTACCCCTGAATCTTTTGACCTTGCTGCCTTAAATGCAAGTGTTGACAAGACCGGAGATTATATGCTGCCTAGCGGTACTGCACTAAATACTCTGAACAGTGTTACCATTGCCGCTACCGGTGCTGCCGGCACAACAGTGGCGATTACTAAGCCCGCAAGTGCTGACTCTGGTGCTGATATTTCTGCCGATGGTGAGATTACCATTACTGTGACAGAGACTGCTGCGAATACAAATGTCGTTACCTATACGATTAACGTTGTTGATTATGTAGATGTAGCTCCTAGTGCTCGCATGAGTGTTAAAGCTGCGGCCCCCACCAGTACAACGGTTTCCGACCCCTTCACCTGGGTGAGTTCTGCCCACTCTACGGTAAAGATGGTTCCCACCGCGGCGGCTGCCGGCGCTAGCGGCGACTTCTTTGACGCCGATCCTGCTACCCCCAACTTCAACCTGGTGGTAGATAATGGTACCGCCAACAAGGCTACCTTCGGCCTGCACTTCAACACAAAAGAGGCCAACACCGCCGCTGCCCTGACCACCGGCGACGTGAAGTTCCACACAGTGAAGGACGGCGAGGTTGTTGACACCTACACCACCACGGTGGACGGCGCCAGCACCCCGAAGACCTTGACAATCGATCAGAATCTGCCCTATGCTTCTGAGGATCTCTATGCCGAGTTCACCATCCCTGAGGGCGCCGCTATTTGGTACGCTGGGGCTTCTGGCAAGGCAACGCAAATTGAGTTGGGCTTTGACGAGGACGGCGCACCGGTTGTGGCCAATAAGATCACTTCCGATGCTCTGGCTGATGTTGAGAAAATTATCGTCACCAGTGAAAAGTGGAATACCACTAGCACGAACTTTACGGATAAGCCTGACTATAACATTACTCCCGACGCGATCAATGGCGTATATGTTTACGATCTGAAGGCTGAGAAAGCCACCGCCAGCAACGAGGCGGAGCTTATCTCCCTGGGCACCGCGGACAACGCTGTGGCCGCTGAGGTTGGCGACGGCACTGTGGTTATCACCGTACCCGAGACCTATGTGGGCGCAACCCCCGAAAAGACCTTCGACCTGGTTGCTGGGATGAGCGAGTTTGCCACTCTTGCTGCTACTACTGGTTCTGTGACCGGCAATAGCGACACTTTGGCTGGCGTAAAGGTTGTCGATACCAACGGCACCCTCAGCCTGGTACAGGGCGCGAACACAATTACTGGGTTGACTGTGACCGCCCAGGATGGCGCTACCGCCACTCCTTACATCGTTTCTATCAAGACCCGTCCCGTGGACGACAACGCAGCCGTTACCGTGGCCATCGAGGGCGCGGAAGTGGTTGCAGGCGAGGCCGAGAACACCTTCGTGGCTACCCTGCCCGCAGGCAGCGAGGCCCCTGCCGCTGAAGACGTGAAGGTTACGGCGGAAAGTGCTGTGACCAAGGTTTCCGAAGTGACCGCCGGCGAAGAGGAGAACACTTTCGTGTTCACCGTTACCACCGAGAAGGGCACAGAAGTCACCTATACCGTTACCATCGTGATAGACGACGAGCCCGTTATCCCCGCGGAACTGAAGCTGGAAAGCCTGACCATCGGCGGCGTGGCCGTTGATCTGGAGGCTGCCGAGTTGGCGGTAGAGCTGCCCTATGGCACCGAGCTGACCGAGGCGCTGGCCGTTGAGGCGATTGCCGCGGCTGGCGAGGCTGTGAAGGTGGAGAGCGCCGTTGTTGTCAACGAGGACGGCACCGCTACCGTTACCGTCACTGTCACCGACGTGAACGACGAGACCAAGACCGCCACTTATACTGTGGCCGTTACCGTTGCCACGGAAGAGCCCGTCCTGGACAGCGACGCATCCATTTCCGGCATCACCGTGAAGGACGTGGCCGCTGAGGCTGGCGAGGAGAACGCTTATGCCGTGACCCTGCCCGCCGGCACCGAGTACACCGCCGAGGACATCGTGGTTGCCACCACCTCCGAGAAGGCCACCGCTGAGGTCAAGGCTGGCGAAACCGAGGGCGTTTACACCATCACCGTCACCGCCGAGGACGGCACAGTTGCCGAGTACACCTTGACCGTGACCGTGGAGGCGGCCCCTGTAGAGAACCCCTTCCAGGACATCGACCCTGAGGATCCCGACCAGTGGTATGCCAAGTCCGTCCTGAACGCCGCGGCCAAGGGCTATATCTTCGGCTACGACGACGGCAACTTCCATGCCGCTGACAACGTGACCCGCGCCCAGTTCGCCGCGTTCGTGGCCCGTCTGGACGGCTTCGACAAGGACGCCGCCTACGAGCTGAACTTCAGCGACATGGAGTATGTCTATGGCGACCTGAAGGCTGCTGTTGGGTACTGCGTAAGCAAGGGTTACATGAACGGCTACGGCGGGACCACCAAGTTCGGCCCCAACGACACCATCACCCGTCAGGAGATGGCTATCGTGCTGGCTAAGGTCCTGAAGCTGGATACCAAGAACGTGACCGTTACCGAGAAGTTCGAGGATGACGACAAGATCGCAGACTGGGCTTACAACGCTGTCTACGCCTGCAAGAACGCCGGCTACCTGTCCGGCGATGGGAAGAACTTCGATCCCACCGGCTCTACCGACCGTGGCATGGCCGCTGTCGTCCTCATGCAGATGGACTCTGCTAAGTAAAACGACCGGCACAATAGTTCTATAAATAAAGGGGAGGCGCAGGTATCCTGCGCCTCCCTTTTTGCTTACCCCCGTAGGGATGGGGGATAGGGCGTATCTTTCAAACATGACGGTACAAGCGCGCCCCAGGCTTTGGAAGTTTGACTGCTGTGCACCATGCGCCGGCTGTATAAACGCTGGCCTGCATAGGAAGGGCGCGCTCTTGGCCAAAAGCCGGCGGCAAGGGTGGA
>CAJTCS010000002.1 GCA_910574995.1 Oscillospiraceae bacterium | reverse complement strand
AGCAATGCAGTTGGCAGACCTTTTCGGGACCCCTTTAGGGGTTTTGTCCGTATTATGCCCTTCTAGGGCTATTCATGCCTCCGGCTTTGCCGGAGGTTTTGACTGTATATAAGGCAGGCCCTAGTACCCAACCCTCCTTTTCCGCATCCGCGCCATGCAGAACAGCAGCGCCAGGTTGGCGGCCTGTATGGCAATCCCTCCTATCAACGCCACTGTATAGCCGCCGGTCAGGTCATATACCAGCCCAACAAGCGTCAAGGCAAAGGCGCTGCCAGAATTGGAAAACAGGGAGACGATGGAATAGGCAGAAGTGTATTGTTCCGCGCCGAACATACCCCGGGTCAGCAGGGAGATGCCCGCCGCCCCCACCGAGTATACGGCCCCGTAGAAGAAAGCCGTGCCTAAAGCGATGGCTGGCATTCCGCCAGGCAGGTTCAACAGAACCCCCAGGGCTAAGGCGTTGGTGACGATCATACAGGTGCAGGCAAAGAAGGGGCCCTTGTGGTCGCTTAAAACCCCAATGATCAGCTTTGATACGATGTTGCCCACCATGCCCGCCGATACCATCATAGCCCCCACCTGGGCGGTCATCCCGGCGGCTACGGCCAGGCTGGGGAAATGCTGGCCTAGGGCCGTCACCGATGTAAGCAAAATGGAAAACAGGCATACCAAAGCCAAGGCGGGCAGGTATAGCTTTGCTTTTTCTTGAGAACCCACCTGGGCGGCTGGCGCACTACGGTCTACCGGGCTGCCGCCATAGGGGGCCAGGCCAATCTCCTCTGGGGTCAGCCGCAGGAGGAATACAGCGGGAAGGGCCAAAAGGAAGCCAAAGCCTGCCATGCATAGATAGGCGGACTGCCAGCTCCAGGCCTCGATGATCCAGGTGAACAGGGGGCTGAAAATGGCCCCGCTTAGGCCGCTGAAGGAAAGGGAAATGCCCACTGCCAGGCCGTTGCGTTTGTGGAACCAGTTGCTGATGACAGCGGTGACAGGCAGGATGGAAAAGAAAGCGATGCCAACGCCCCGCAGTGTACCCAGCACATAAAACTGCCACAGGCTGTCCGCAAAGGACATCAGGGCCGTGGTGGTACAGCTAACTGCTATGCCGAAGCCCAGGTACAGCCGCAACGGGGCCTTGTAAAGCAATTTGGCGGCCACTGGCGTAAGGGCGGCCGTGGCCAGGGTGGATAGGGTCACATGCATAGCGATAGCCCCCCGGCCCACACCCAGGCTCTCGGATACGGCCGTATAGAATACGCCCAGGGAGTTGGTGAACACGCCGATGGCGCTGGCGGTCAGGCCGCAACAGGCTACCAAGATAAGCCAGTGCCGCCGGTTGGATTTTTTAGCCGAACTCATACAAAATACACATCCTTCATGTTCGTTCCCGATTTTTCCTTTCACATTTCATAGTATAACACACCTGGGAATCCTGCGCAAATCATTTGCGGAAAAAAGGGGAAAATTGGTAGAATCCCCATGAAAGGCCTGTTGCTATTGTTATTGTTGCCTATGTGGCAGAAAAAGCGGGCCCTTCCGCCAGCGGCGGAAAGGCCCAGCCTCTTTTTCTATGCTTTTGTAGATGCGCCCAGTTCCCGCACCCGCCTGCGGAACACCCGGCAGTACGAGACCCCCAGCAGCGCCGCCGCCCCCAGCCACCCCAGGGGGTTGGCCAAGTATACGCCCCAGCGGCCCAATACCTGCGGGGCCAGCAACACGCACAAAATGCGCATACCCAGCTCTACAAAGCCGGACAGGGTGGGGGACAACGTGCTGCCCATGCCTTGCAGGCCCGAGCGGTACAAGCACAACAGGAACATAAGGGGCACCGTAATGGCCAGCAGCAGCAGATACTCATATCCAGCCTGGGTAATCTCTGCCAGGTCCTCCGGGGCGCCTGTCACCAGCGCGCCGATAAGCTGCCTGCCGAACAAGGCGACAACCGCCGCCGTTCCGGCCGAGGTAAGGAAAGTAAGCCGCACACAGCACCGCAGCCCCGCCTGGATGCGGGGCATACGCCCTGCGCCAAAGTTTTGGGCGCTGAAGGTGGCGAAAGCCCCGTCTAAAGAGCCGCCCATCAAGGTAAGGAGCCCAAAGAATTTATTAGAGGCGGTCATCCCCGCCACGAACAGCTTCCCATAGCTGTTTATGGCAGATTGCACAAACAGCCCGCCCACCGAGATCACCCCGTTGCGGATGGCCGGGGGGAGGCCCAAGCGCAGAAGCTCCCGCACACAGGCAGGGGAAAAGGTGAAATCTTCCCGGCAGAGCCGGACGTCCGGGATGGCGCACAGCCGTGCCAGGCAATATCCAAACGAGCCCAGCTGGGCCAGCACCGTGGCTGCGGCCACACCGGCCACGCCCCAGTGGAACACGCCCACAAAAAGCAGGTCCAGCAAGATGTTCAACACGCAGGAAGCCAGGTTTGCGGCCACAGGCGCCCGGCTGTTGCCCAATGCCTGCAGCAATATGCCTGAAAGCCGGTTGGCCAGGGTGATAAGCGCGCCGCTGTACATCCAGCGCACATAGACCAGCGCGCTGGCATGGATATCGCCGGGCGTGCCCATGGCCGTAAGCACAGGCCCCGCGCAAAGCAGCCCCGCCACCGTGAGCAAAGAGCCGATCCCCCATGACAGGAGGATGGCCATGGCTATGGCGTTGCGCAGGCCCTGCCCGTCTTTTTTCCCAAACAATTGGGCAAACAGCACCCCAAAGCCCTGTACCAGCCCAATGATGATCTCGTAGACCAGCCAGCTTAAAAATTCCGCCGCCCCCACCGCCGCAAACGCGTCTACACCCATCAGCCTGCCCACCACGGCGCTGTCTACAGTGGTGTACAGAAGCTGGCACAGGCTGCCCAGCATCAGGGGTAGGGCAAAGCCCACCAGCAGGCCCAGGGGCTTGCCCTGGGTCATGTCCGTTGTTTTTTTCATGGTAAAAAGCCTCTTCCTTTTGTAATCATACACGAACCCCTGTATAATAAGGGCAGGGGCTCCCCATTTCTATATGGAAAGAGGCCTGAAGAAGGTATAGGTCCGATACGCCTTCCGCCGCCTGCCTTCAGGCCCGGAAGGCGGCCGCACCGGGTAGCGGCCCACCAATCGATTTTGTCTCCCCGGTGAACAGGTCGGTTTCCTCCACGTTTACGCACTCCTTCCCCGAAAAAGTGAAATGTACGGCCCAGGGCATCAAGCCGCGGATGCGCTGGAAGCCCCCGTACCCAAAGCCCGGCCGAAACGTGTGTACCAGCACGCTTAGTGCCGTGCCGTGAGAGCCCACGGCCACCCGCTGGCCTTCATATCCTGCCAGAATCTCATCCAGGCAGCCCACCATGCGTCCCTGCACCTGGCCCAGGGATTCCCCGTGGTCAAGCTTATAAGAAAAATCCTCCCACTGCCTGCGGGCAAAGCTGTCGAAGTCCTCGATCCATCCGCTGTCCACCTGGCGCTCCCGTAGGCCGTCCATAGTGGCGACAGGCAGGCCCGCGTCCCGGGCAAAGGGCGCAACCGTATCAAAGGCACGCTTGAAGGGGCTGGAAAGCACCGCGCCGATTCCCTTGCCCCGCAGGTATTCCGTCACCAGCCGGATGTCCGCCCGCCCCTTGGGGCTCAATTCCCGGGAGGTATCGTCGTGGTTTTCGTAATTGGGCTGGCAGTGGCGGATAAAATACAGTTCGGTCATAAGTTTCCCTCCCATTCCCAAAGGCCCAGCATCCCCTTTGCAGGGACCGGCCGCGTCAAGGGCTCTATGTCCTCCAATATCCAGGCAAAGCGGCCCGGGGCATACTCGCCGCACAGCCGCTCTATGGGATACCGCTCTATTGCAGCCAGGAAAACGCTATCCATAGGCAGGCACGCTGCCAGCCTGCATTGGCATACAACGTGCCCATACTGCATGGGCACACCGGGGATCAAAGCCAGCAGCCGCCGTATATGCGGGTCCTTTTCGTCTATTTTCGCCGCACTGGCATGCAAATAGAGGGCGCCCCTATAACGGGTGCTCCAGCTGCGGGTCTCTATGCGCTTTTTCCCTGCCACGATCAGCGCCGCCCAGGGCTCCCGCAGGCTCAGTGCTTTCACCGGGCCGTCCCCGCCGCCCGTATATCCCGCGTCAATTTCTCCGCGTTTTCCTCTGTGGTGGCCCAGCTGGTGCAAATGCGCACCGCCGTATGGCCTTCGTCCACCTTTTCCCAGAAGGAGAAATGGTAGCTTTTTTCCAATTCCCCCAGCGCCCCGTCCGGTAAGATGAAGAACTGCTGGTTGGTGGGGGAGGGGGCGTACTCCGCAAAGCCTGCCTCCCGGCAGGCTTCCGCGATGCGGTAGGCCAGGGCGTTGGCCCGGCGGCAAATCTCATAGTATAGCCCGTCCTGGAACAGCGTTTCGAACTGGATGCCCAGCAGCCGGCCCTTGGCCAGCATGCCCCCGTTTTGTTTCACGGCATACAGGAAATCTTGCTGCAATTCCGGGTTTACCAGCACGGCCGCCTCGCCGAACAGCGCGCCGCACTTGGTCCCCCCGATAGTGAAAGCGTCGCACAGCCGGGCCATATCTGCCAGCGTCACGTCGGCCCCCTGGGCTGTCAGCCCATAGCCCATGCGCGCCCCGTCGGCAAATAGGTACAGCCCCCACTTCCGGCATGTCCCATGCAGGGCTTCCAGCTCGGCTTTGGTATACACGGCCCCGTTCTCGGTAGATTGGGAGATGTACACCAGCTTGGGCTGCACCATGTGCGCCGGGGGCATGCTTCCGGCAAAATGCTGGGCCGCCACTTCTTCCACCTGCCTGGCTGTAATTTTCCCCTCTACCCCGCAGGGCAATGCCAGGATCTTGTGGCCGGTGGCCTCCACGGCCCCTGTCTCGTGTACGTGTATATGACCTGTCTCCGGCGCGATGACACCTTGGTGGGGCCGCAGCGCCGCCCGTATCACCGTAAAGTTCACCTGGGTGCCCCCCACCAGGAAATGCACGGCCGCGTCTGGGGCCTGGCATTCCTTTCGGATAAGCGCGCGGGCCCTTTCACAGTAGGCGTCTGTGCCATACCCCGGGGTCTGCTCCAGGTTGCTGGCCGCCATTTTATCCATGATTTTGGGGTGCGCCCCTTCTGTGTAGTCACAGTTGAAATATACCATGTGTCCTTCCCCTTCCTAAAAAAATAGCCCTCCGGCTTTTCCATATATAAAAAGCTATATATTCTCAATTTTACCATAGAAAGCGCAGAAAGTAAATCAAAAAATATACGGGGTTGCCAGTTGACAAATCCCCGCGCCTCTTGTATAATAAAGAAGCTGTAAAGAGAAAAACTTTACACTTGCAGCGGAAAGCGGGGCGCGCCCAGTGGCAAAAGACCTGAAAGTCTCCTATCTGTTAGACTTCTACGGGGACATGCTCACCGAAAAGCAGCGGGAGGTCATCGAGGCCTATTACAACGAAGACCTGTCCCTGGCGGAGATTGCCGAGGAGTGGGCCATCACCCGCCAAGGCGTGCGGGACGCTATCAAGCGGGCCGAACAGCAGCTGTTCGATATGGAGGCGCGGCTGGGCCTGGCTGCCCGGTTCCAGTCCATCCAGGGGGCCCTCACCGCCATTTGCGACTGTGCCCTGAACATCCAAGAGCTTAACGCCCAGTATGGCCAGGTGCCCGGTATCGACGAAAACGCCGCCTTGATTTTGGAAAAGGCCGAGGAGATCGCTGGGAAAAGCTGACCCATCCCTTTTGGCGTGTATCACGAATGTGGAAGGAGGGGAAGTATGTACCCATATGCCATCCGCCCCATGGAGGCAGGGGAGTACCCCTTTTAGAAGGTTTCTTATACCAGGCTATCTTTGTCCCGCCGGGCGGGCAGCCCCCGCCCCGGGAGGTCGTCCAAAAACCAGAGCTGCAGGTGTACGTACAGGGCTTCGGTACAGGGCCCTGGGACCGCTGCTTTGTGGCGGACCTGGAGGGCCGGCCCGTGGGGGCCGCTTGGTCCCGTGTCATGGATGACTACGGCCACGTAGACGATGAAACGCCCTCTTTGGCCATCTCCTTATATCCGGGCCACCGGGGCAGGGGCCTGGGCACGGCAATGCTAGGCGCTTTGCTGGGCTGCTTGCAAAGCCAGGGCTGCCAGCAGGTTTCCCTGGCGGTGCAGAAGGCGAATTACGCCCGGAAGCTTTACCAGAAGGCGGGCTTCCGTACTATAAGTGAAAACCAGGAAGAATATATCATGGTATGCAGCCTGTCATAAAGGGCTGGACACACGGAAGGGAGGGGGCCTATGGCTTTCGAAGGCCTGGCGGAAAAGCTGAGCAATTCCTTCAAGAAGCTGCGCAGCAAGGGCAAGCTGGCCGAAGGGGATGTGAAAGAGGCCATGCGCGAGGTGCGCCTGGCGCTGTTGGAGGCCGACGTAAACTATAAGGTAGCCAAGGGTTTCACCGCCAAGGTGACCGAGCGGGCCATCGGCGCGGAGGTGATGGAAAGCCTGACCCCCGCCCAGATGGTCATTAAGATCGTCAACGAAGAGTTGTGCAGCCTGATGGGCGGCGCGGAAGAGCGGCTGAAGATGCCCGCCCACCCGCCAGCCGTCATTATGATGTGCGGCCTGCAGGGCGCTGGCAAGACCACCCACGCCGCCAAGCTGGCCCATATGCTCAAGGCCCAGGGCCATAGGCCTTTGCTGGTGGCCGGTGACATATACCGCCCGGCCGCCATCAAGCAGCTGCAGGTGGTGGCGGGGAAGGCCGGGGCCCCCGTGTACGAGAAGGGGACGCAAGACCCTGTGCTTACCGCGAAAGAGGCCGTACGCCACGCCAAAGACTATGGCAACGACTATGTCATCATCGACACGGCGGGCCGTTTGCAGATCGACGAGCAGCTGATGGAGGAGCTCCACCGCATAAAAGAGGCGGTAGAGCCTACGGACATCCTATTGGTGGTGGATTCCATGACCGGCCAGGAGGCTGTGAACGTAGCCAAGTCTTTCGACGATCTGCTGGACATCACCGGCGTCATCCTTACTAAACTGGACGGCGACACCCGGGGGGGCGCGGCCCTGTCCGTCAAGGCCGTTACAGGCAAGCCCATCAAGTTTGCGGGCACCGGCGAAAAACTGGGGGACCTGGAGGTCTTCCACCCAGACCGCATGGCCGGGCGCATTTTGGGCATGGGGGATGTGCTTTCCCTCATCGAGGACGCCCAGCTGAAGCTGGACGAAAAGGCGGCCGCTAAAACCGCCGAACGGCTGATGCACAATAAGCTGGACTTGAACGATATGCTGGAACAGTTCCAGCAGGTAAAGAAGATGGGCCCCCTTAAGGGTATCCTTTCCAAGCTTCCCGGTATCGGCGGCAAGGTGGACGACCTGGACATAGACGACAGGGTGATGGACCGCACGGCGGCCATTATCCTCTCTATGACCCCCTACGAGCGGTCCCATCCCGATTGCCTCAACGCCTCCCGCAAGCGGCGTATCGCCGCGGGCTGCGGCCAGAAAGTGGAGGATGTAAACCGGCTTTTGAACCAATTTAAACAGACCCAGAAGCTGATGAAGCAGTTCGGCGGCAAAAAAGGCCGCAAGCTGATGCGGGGCATGGGCGGCGGTATGCCAGGCATGCCCTTTTAGGAGGAAACATGAGGATTGGCGAGGTTTGTCTACTGACAGATAATGTGCCCCGGCTGGCGGCTTTTTACAGGGAGCTGCTGGGCATACCCGGTGTGGATAACGACCCGGTGCACCAGACCCTTTTGGCGGAAGAAACCATGCTCACCATATACGATGATGGGCTCCCCAAAGATAACGGCAGCGGCAATATCCGCCTTGCCTTTACGGTAGGGGATATGGGAAAAGCGTATGAAAAGGCGCTGCGCATGGACGCTGAAATCATCGCCCCTCCCACGTCCCGCCCATGGGGCGCGGTGAATATGAGTTTTTATGATCCGGACAGGAACGTAATCTATCTGCGAAGCTTCCCACAGGAAGCAGGATTAAGTTGAGTAGGCCATAAGGTCTTATCATATATTACATTATTCATTATTTTGGAGGAAACGAAATTATGGCAGTAAAAATCAGGCTGCGCCGCATGGGCGCGAAAAAGAACCCCTTCTACCGTATCGTGGTGGCGGATTCCCGCTTTCCCCGCGATGGCCGCTTCATTGAGGAGATCGGTTATTACAACCCCATGGAAGAACCCAGCGTGGTGAAGCTGGATCCCGAGAAAGCCAAAAAGTGGATTGCAAACGGGGCCCAGCCTACGGATACCGTAAAAGCCCTTTTCAAGAAGCACGGCGTAATCTAAAAGACCCGCGTCCATATACAGGGGACGCCGCCAGGACGGCCTTTTCCGCGTGGGGCGCCTTGCCGCCACACGGCCCTGTCCCCGCATGCGGGCTCCCGTCCAAGGCATCGCCGGTTGTGGATACAGGCCTATTAAAAGCATATCCCGGCGGGAGCCGGCGATAGTACGGGCCGCCTTAGGCCACGGCGTGGGCGCGTCCCGGTAAAATGACCATACAGAAAGGAAAGTTTGCACAATGCAGGATTTATTGAAAGCCATTGCCTCTGGGTTGGTGGAGAAACCGGAAGAGGTGGTCGTCACCAGCGAGGAAGCCGAGAACGGCGCTACTATCTACCATCTGCATGTGGCGGAGGATGACATGGGCCGGGTAATCGGCAAGCAGGGCCGCATTGCGAAGGCGATCCGCGTGGTTATGCGCGCCGCCGCCACCCGCAACGATCAAAAGATCATGGTGGAGATCGACTGACGCGCCAAACATGGGTGCGGGCCCTAGCGGCCCGCCATTTTGTTTTTGGGGAGGTAAGGCCAGATGGATGTACCTTATACAAGCGCCCCTGGCACCTGGGCCGGCAGCGGGGCCCGGGCGGACGTATACCGCAGCGGCCCCTATGCCCTGAAGGTGTTCCATCCAGGCACGCCGCCCGCCCAGGTGTTCCGGGAGGCCTACGTCGGCGCGCTGGTGGCCGGGGCCGGGCTGCCTGCCCCCCGCATATATGAGGTGGTGGGGCTGGATGGCCGCCTGGCTATAAAGATGGATAGCATGCCTGGCAAGACACTCCACGAACGGCTGGAGCAAGAGCCTGCCCGGTGGAAAGAGGGCCTAGACGCCCTGGCCCGCCTGCAAGCGGAGGTGCACCAGGCCCCAGTGCGCCTGCCTTTTGCATTGGCAGACTGGATTTCCCAGCGCATCCAAGAGGGTAAGGGGCTGGAAGAAGGCGTAAAGGCCCGCGCGCTCCTTTTGCTGGATTCCCTCCCCACGGGCACAGCCCTGTGCCATGGGGATTTCCACGGGGGGAACGTGCTGGCAGACGGCGCGGCCTATACTGTCATCGATTGGGCCAACGCTACGGCGGGCCATCCAGATGCCGATGCTTGCCGTACCTACATGATATACGCCCTGCATATGCCTGTGCTGGCAGAAAGGTACCTTGCGTCCTACTGCGCCTGCGCTGGCCGCCCAGCGGAAGCTGTGCTGCGTTGGCTTCCCGTTTTGGCGGCCGCACGGTTTTCCGAAGGCTTCCCAGAGGAACAGGAGGCCCTTGTGGGGTGGATGGGCAGGCTGCCGGTATGAGTAAGGAAAAGGCAAAAGGAGGCTATATGAAGCAATATCTGGAAGCGGGGAAGATCGTCCGCACCCACGGCGTGCGGGGGGAGGTCTGCCTAGAGCCCTGGGCCGATTCCCCAGAATTCCTGGCAGGGTTTAAACGCCTGTACTGGGATGGCCAAGGCCGGGAGGACGCGGGGGTGCTGGCTTGCCGGGTACACAAGGGGCAGCTGCTGCTGCGCCTGCGGGGCGTGGAGTCTGTAGAACAGGGGGACGCCCTGCGTGGCAAGATACTTTACCTGGACCGGGATGATGTGCGCCTAGAGCCTGGCCAGCATTTCGTCCAGGACCTGACGGGCCTTACGGCCGTGGATGGCAGCACCGGGCAGGTATACGGCACGCTGCGGGAGGTATTGCCCACCGGGGCCAATGATGTGTACCGCATCGTCTCCCAAGAGGGGAAGGAATACCTCTTCCCAGCGGTGCCCCACATGATCAAACGCGTCGACCTGGAGGGCGGCGTCATCCAGCTGCTACCCATCCCCGGCATTTTCGACGAGGAAGGGGAGGAAGCCTGATGCGCATCGACCTTTTCACCCTGTTCCCAGAGCTGTTCCCCCCGGTGTTGGGGGCCAGCATCGTGGGCAGGGCCCGGAAAAAGGGCCTTTTACAGGTCTGCTGCCATCAGCTGCGGGACTTCTCCCCAGACCCCCGGGGCCGTGTAGACGACACGGTTTTCGGTGGGGGGAAGGGCATGCTGCTGATGGCCGAGCCTTTTGCCCGGGGCCTGGACGCCCTGCAAGAGCACACCGGCCGGCGCCCGCATATCCTGTATATGTCCCCCCGGGGCCCGGTGCTCACCCAGCAGCGGGCCCGGGAGCTGGCGCAGATGCCGGGCCTTGCCGTCCTTTGCGGCCATTATGAGGGGGTAGACCAGCGGCTTCTGGACGAGTACCAGGCGGAGGAGGTCTCCATTGGCGACTATGTGCTTACTGGTGGCGAACTGCCCGCCGCTATCCTCGTGGACGCGGTCAGCCGCATGCTGCCCGGGGTGCTGGCCGGGGAGGCCTGCTTCACCGAGGAGAGCCATTACGGCGGCCTGCTGGAATACCCCCAGTATACCCGTCCAGAGGTGTGGCGGGGCCGCGCCGTGCCTTCTGTGCTTTTAAGCGGACATCATGGGGATATCCAGGCCTGGCGGCAGCGGGAGGCCCTGCGGATCACCGGCCAGAACCGCCCAGACCTGCTGGAAACATACAGGCAAGGCCACGATGTCTAGCGGGGGCTGGCTGCTCGAACAAAACACTCAAAAAGTTTTCAACATACAGGTCAGATTGCACAAAACATAGGCGGGGAAATTTTCACACTCTGTTCAGGAAACCAAATTTGGGCCGAGCGTGTTGACGTGAGCCGGAAATATGATATAATTATCTCAATTTCCAAATGCTTTCCGTCGTTTAGACGGATTTTTCCAGTACGCAAGATCTGCTTGTAATCTATTTTAGGAGGGTAAATGTACTATGTGCGCAAAGGAAGTTTTGGTCCAGAATCAGGTCGGCCTTCATGCACGCCCGGCAACCTTCTTTATCCAGAAAGCCAATGAGTTCAAATCTTCCATCTGGGTGGAAAAGGAAGAGAGAAGGGTGAACGCGAAAAGCTTGCTGGGCGTGTTGTCCTTGGGTATTGTGGGCGGCGTCACCATCCGGATCATTGCCGACGGCTCTGATGAGCAGCAGGCCGTGGACGCGTTGGTAGACCTTGTGAACTCCGGTTTCGCAGAGTAATTATCCCCCGGCAGGGAGCTGCATGGATAGGCACCGCGCTTTTTGCGGTGCTTTTTTCATAGGCAGCGTCCCGCTGCACCACCTCGGGAAGCCCGCTTCGCTGGACGGTGCAGGCAAGGCAACAGGCCCGGGCCCAACTGTGGGTGGCACGCAGGGCATGAGGCGTTTGGACAACGCAGCTTTGTGCACACCACCCGTATGGACCTCTATTATACATTTGGAGGCGTTTCATGACACACCAAGGCACAAAAACTATCAAGACCCAACGGCTTACCCTGCGGCCTTTTTGCATGGATGACATGGAGCCCATGTTCCGCAACTGGGAAAGCGACGCGAAAGTGACAGAATACCTGCGCTGGCCCACGGCGAAATCCACCGAAGAGACACAAAAGGTGCTGGAGGACTGGACAGCCTCTTACAGCGACCCATCTTTCTACCAGTGGGCCATTGTCCTGAGCGGGCTGGGCGAGCCTATAGGCTCCATCAGCGTGGTAGGGCGGGACGAAACCACCAGCAAGGTGCACATTGGCTATTGCATTGGCAGCCGGTGGTGGGGCCAGGGCATTACCTGCGAGGCGTTTGGGGCCCTTATCCCTTTCTTTTTTGAAGAAGTGGGCGCCAACCGCATTGAAAGCCAGCACGACCCCCGCAACCCAAACTCCGGCAGGGTGATGCAGAAATGCGGCCTGACCTACGAGGGCACCCTGCGCCAAGCAGACTATAATAATACAGGCATTGTGGATGCCTGTATGTACAGCATCCTGCGTACAGAGTACCTGTCCCAGCGGAAAAGGCCGCCTTGCCCTCTTTAAAAGGGCGGCGGCGTATACAGCCCCGGCGGAGGGCCCGGGAGGTTTTTGAGGATCCTTAAGGAACTTTTCCTTAAAAAGAGTTCCTTAAGCGGGGCCTGGGGCAAAGCCCCGGCCATCCTAAGGGAAGGAGCCGCTTTATATGGAAGCGCAGACAGGCGCCATCGAAAAGAAAAGAGAACTGCGGAAAAAGGCCATGCAGCTGCCCCTGTCCCCCGGGGTGTACATCATGCATGACAAAACCGGGGAGATCATCTACATTGGCAAGGCCAAGGCCCTGAAAAACCGGGTCAGCCAGTATTTCGGCTCTGACAAGAACCACCAGGAAAAGGTGCGCCGCATGGTATCCAATGTGGACTGGTTCGAGTATATCGTCACCGACAGCGAGTTTGAGGCCCTGGTGCTGGAAAGCAGCCTGATTAAGCAGAACCAGCCGAAATACAACATCCTCTTGAAGGACGACAAGGGCTACAGCTATATCCGGGTCAGCGGCGGTTCTTGGCCACGCATCACCGAAGTGAAAAAGATCGAGGAGGACGGGGCAAAATATATCGGCCCCTACCTCAGCTCCTGGTCTATCAAGCAGACCATCGACTCTGCCCGGAAGATTTTCCGCCTGCCCTCCTGCAACAAGAAATTCCCCCAGGAGTTCGGCCGGGGCCGTCCCTGCCTGAATTACTACATCAAGCAGTGCTGCGCCCCTTGCCGGGGCCGCATGAGCGAGGACGAATACAACGAAGCTTTCCAGCAGGCCCTGGATTTTATCAGGGGCGGCGGCAGCACGTCTGTAAAAGCCCTTACAGCCCGCATGGAGGAGGCCGCCGAGAACCTGGACTTTGAACTGGCCGCCCGGCTGCGGGACCGTATCAGCGCCATCAACAAGCTGAAAGAACGCCAAAAGGTAGTCGCCAGCAAAGTGGAGGAGCAGGACGTGTTTGCCCTGGCCCAAGGGGAGACCCACACCGCTTTCCAGGTATTCCGCTTTACCGGCGGCAAGCTTAGCGACCGGGAAAGCTTCCTGACAGAGGGCTGCCAGCCGGACCCAGAGGCCCGTTCGGAATTTTTGCGCCAGTATTATTCCATCCGCGACCGCATCCCGCCTCACATCGCCTTGGACGGGGAGACCGAAGACCAGGAGCTCCTAGAGCGTTGGCTTTCTGAAAAGCGCGGCCGGGCGGTGCACATCACGGTGCCACAGCGGGGCGAGCAGCGCCAGCTGGTGCAGATGTGCCATACCAACGCCGCCGAAAGCATTGCCCAGCACACAGGTACCGCCGGCCGCGACGCCTCTGCCCTGGACGAGCTGCGCCGCTTGCTGGGATTGGAGAAAGCCCCAGCTTATATCGAATCCTACGATATCTCCAACCTGCAGGGGGGCGAGAACGTAGCCGGCATGGTGGTCTTCGAGAACGGCCGCCCCCTAAAATCCGCCTACCGCAAGTTTAAGATCAAAACCGTCTCTGGCCAGGACGACTACGGCTCTATGCGGGAGGTTATCCGCCGCCGGTTCGAAGAGTATAAAGCCCATCAGGAAGCGGGGGACGGCGCCGGCTTTGGCCGCCTGCCCGATTTGATCCTTTTGGATGGCGGCAAGGGCCACGTGGGCGCCGTGCAGCCCCTTTTAAATGAGATGGGCATCCAGGTACCCTTGTTCGGCATGGTCAAGGATGACAAGCACCGCACCCGGGCCATTGCCCTCTCTGGTGGCGAGATTGCCATCACCTCCACCCGCCGGGCGTTCACCTTGGTTTCCTCCATCCAGGACGAGGTGCACCGGTTTGCCATCGGGTACCACCGCCAGCAGCGGAAGAAATCTGCCATTTCCTCCACCCTCACCTCTATCCAGGGCGTCGGCCAGGCCCGGGCCAAGGCCCTTCTCAAGCATTTTAAGACCGTCGCGGCGGTCAGCGAGGCCGACCTGGCAGAGCTGGAAAATGCCCCCGGCATGACCAGGCCCGCCGCCCGCCGGGTGTACGAATACTTCCATGGAATCCCAGAAGGGGAAGGGGAGGCGCTCCCTGAAATGGGGGAAAAACAGGCGGAAATGGAAGAAATAGCGGGCCAAAACCGGGATAAATTGGTTTAAACGGTTGACATATGGTCAGAATAATGGGATAATAGGCAACGTACCCGTTGCATCTTTATCGTGAACCAGCCTTGTGGCGTGGGCGGGCTTTTCGACCCGGGCCTAACGAGCGGACAGACCCAGCATGGCTGATGTACCCGCTGCATCTTTTCTTGCGCCAGCCTTGTAGCCTGGATGTCCCCCGTGACTAGTGCGATAAAGAGCAAAAACCACAAGAAAAATAAGATCCAGCTAGAAACCGTATAAACGGGGAAAAATAAACGGGAAAGTTTTTTTGAGGACCGTTAAGGGGCTTTTTGGAACAGCCCCTTAAGGCGAAATTTGAGGCGGACGCCTCAGCCAAAATGGAGAGTTGTCATGCGCATTATTTCAGGCACCATGCGGGGGAAAAAGCTTGCCACCCTGGAAGGGGACGCGGTGCGCCCCACCTCCGACCGGGTGAAAGAGGCCCTCTTCGATATCCTGCAGTTCCGCATTGAGGGGCGCAGGTTCTTAGACTTGTTCGCGGGTTCTGGGCAGATCGGCCTGGAGGCCCTCAGCCGGGGTGCGGCTTTGGCCGTTTTGGTAGAACCTTCCCGGGAAGCCCAGCGGGTCATTGAAAAAAACCTGGCGGCCACAGGCTTTGGGGATAGGGCCCGGCTGATACCCGGCGATTTCGCCGCTTTCCTCCGCTATGCCCCCGATACTTTTGACGTGGCTTTTTTAGACCCCCCCTACCGCGCGGGGCTTTTGCAGCAGGCGTTGCCCCAGGTGGCGGGGCGCATGGCCCCCGGCGGTATCCTCATCTGCGAGCATCCCCGGGACGAGGCCCTTCCCGAATCGGCGGGGGATTTCCAGAAATACCGGGAGTACCGTTACGGAAAGACCATGCTGACCAGCTATTGCCGCCCCCAGGGGGCATAGCGGCTGCCCAGCTGGCCGTTAAAAAATGAAAAGCCCCTAAAGGAGGCGTGACCATGACCCGCACTGCTATCTGCCCTGGCAGCTTCGACCCCGTTACCCTGGGCCACCTGGACATCATCAGCCGGGCCTGCAAGCTTTTTGACAGGATCATCGTCGCCGTACCTGTCAACCCCCAGAAGCATTTCAGCTTTTCTGTGGAAGAACGTATGGGATTGCTGCGGACGGTGTGCGCAGACGCGGGCCTCCACAACGTGGAGATCGACCAGGTGACCGGCCTATTGGCCGATTACGCCAAGGAAAAAGGCGTGATGGTGGTGGTCAAGGGCTTGCGGGCCGTGTCCGACTTCGAATATGAATTCCAGCAGGCCCTGGCCAACAAAAAGCTGAACCCAGGGCTGGAAACCATGTTCCTCTCCACCAGCGCCGAGAATATGTTCCTCAGTTCCAGCGTGGTCAAGCAGATCGCGGGTTTTGGGGGGGACATTTCCCACTTTGTGCCCCAGTGTATTTTGCACACCATCCGGGACCGCCTGTGCGTCCGCCAGCCTTTGGACGCGGGGACAGGCATATAGGTATTTTCATCTCAGCACCGGCGGTTTCCCGTCAGGAATCAGCGAAGAAAGGGACGAGATCAAATCCATGAGCAACAATCAAGCGACCATTGAAGACCTTATCGACGAAATGTACGATGTGCTGGAAAAAGGCTGGAAAATGCCCATGTCCGGTGGCAAGCTGTTTGTAGACGGCGAGGAGGTCCGGCAGATCCTGGACGAGATCAAGGAGGAGATCCCCGCCGAGGTGCAGAAAGCCCGTGCCATCGTGGCAGACCGGGGGCAGATCTTGGCAGAAGCCCAACGGGAGGCGGAAAGCATGCTGCGGGTGGCCGAGGAGAAGGTGCGCGCTTTGGTAGACCAGCAGGAGATTGTCCGCCAGGCCCAGCAGAAGGCCAACGAGCTTATCGCCCAGGCCCAGGCGAAATTCAAGGAAATGCGCAAGGCCAGCAATGATTATGTAGACGACTTGATGCGCCGTACAGACGAGTCTTTGTCTGAAAATCTGGCAGAATTGCGCAAGACCCGACAGAACATCAAGGCTTCGCAGCGGAATTCACAAATGTAAGGCCCGGATTATTGCTAAAATGCACAAATGCAACGGTTCTTCCTGTTCCCTTCGCTAAATATAGCGGAGGGAATTTTTGTTTCCACTAAATAGGGCCGAACATATCGTCGAACTACGCCGCGCTTGGCTTCGAACGGATATTCCGAATTGCTTTTACCCCTGGTTTACGGTATAATGAGGAAACCAGGTGGAGGAAAGTGGGGGAAAGTTCCACATCGTGGTTATAAAGTGGGGCGTCAGGCCTGGCTGGGGGGAAGGCGTCCCGGCGAGGCCGGGGCACGGAAAGGCGAAAGATTATGTTGACCGGTGAATATCAACATAATATGGACCAGAAGGGCCGGGTAACGGTACCCTCTAAGTTCCGGGAGGACCTGGGGGACAAGTTCTATGTTTGCCGGGGCCTAGACGGCTGCCTGTTCCTCTTGTCCGCCGCCCAGTGGGACGACCTTGTAAAAAAGGTGTCCGCCATCCCCCTGGCCCAAGGCAAGGGTATCCAAAGGTATTTCTTTTCCGGCGCCGCCGAGGTGGAGCCGGACAAGCAGGGGCGTATCCTGCTTCCCCAGAACCTGCGGGACCACGCGGGCCTGCAGCGGGATGTGACCGTCATTGGCGCGGCGGTGCGGGCCGAGATATGGGATACAGGCCGCTGGAAAGCCTACAACGAAAGCCAGACCGACGAGGCCATTGAAGCCTCTATGAGCCTGTTGCAATTCTGAAACAGGCAAGGCTGTGTAAAATGAAGGAGCGCCCATGGAATTTACCCACAAGCCCGTAATGTTCACAGAAACGATAGAGGCCTTGCGCATCGACCCGCAAGGCCAGTACATTGACGGCACTATGGGAGGCGCGGGCCATTCCCGGGCCATCGCCCAGCGGTTGACCACAGGGCGGCTGTTGGCTATCGACCAGGACCCGGACGCCATCGCCGCTGGGGGCGCGCGGCTGGCCTCTTATCCCCAGGCTATAGTAGTGCTGGGAAATTTCAGCCAGATGGGGGAGATTGCCCGGCGGCAGGGTATGGACCGGGTAGATGGCGTCTTGTTGGATATCGGCGTGTCTTCCCACCAGCTGGACGCCCCGGAACGGGGTTTCTCCTACCACCACGACGCGCCCCTGGATATGCGCATGAGCCAGCGGGGCCCTTCAGCCCGGGATTTGGTAAACGACCTGCCCCAAGAGGAATTGTCCCGTGTCATCGCCCGCTATGGGGAAGACCGCGGCGCGCAGCGCATTGCGGCAGGCATCTGCCAGGCCCGGCAGCGGGCCCCTATCGAAACAACCGCCCAATTGGCGGAGATTATAAAGAGTTCTGTTCCTGCGGCTGTGCGCCGGGGGGAAGGGCATCCCGCCCGTAAGACCTTCCAGGCGTTGCGCATCGCTGTGAATGGGGAACTGGACCGGCTGCGGGAAGGGCTGGAAGCGGCTGCGGAGCTGCTGGCCCCGGGGGGGCGTTTGGCGGTGATCACGTTCCATTCCTTGGAAGACCGGATCGTGAAGCGGCAAATGGCAGCCTGGTGCCAAGGCTGTACCTGCCCGCCGGATTTCCCGGTGTGCATATGCGGCAAAAAGCCCCAAGGCCGGCTGGTATATAAAAAAGGCCTGGGGCCAACCCAGAAGGAGCTGGAGGAAAACCCCCGGGCCCGCAGTGCCCGCTTGCGGGTATTTGAAAAGGGGCATGGAGAAAGCCAGCTTTGAAAACACCCGCCCAGCTGTACAAAAACAGGCCTTTTCTTGAGGGCCGATGGATATCGTAGTACTTCTATAGGCAGAGATGGATTGTAAGCCTGAAATACACACATGGCCCGCCAATGCAGACCAGGGCCGGGAAGGAGCAGCCACATGGGGAACCGTTCAGAAGCGTATGATTTTGCCTTGTTCGAGGACAGGCATGGCAGCGCCCTGCCTCAGATTGAAGAGCAGCCCCAGCAGCAGGCCGCCCCCCAGCGCCAGCCGCAACGGGCCCCCCGGCGCAGGCCTCGGGAAAATGTGGTGGAGCTGCCCCAAGAGGGCGCAAAGCCGGCGGCCAAGCCACAGCGGCACCCTCTGCGCTTTATCGTAGCAACGGTGTTTTTCGGCGTGGTTTTCGTAACGGTACTCTCGGTGGTGCAAAGCCAGGTATTGCTGACTGAGCTAACAGAAGAGATCAACAACACCGCCAGCCAGCTGGAGGAGGCCCAAAGCCTGGAGATCCAGCTGGAGATGCAGGCGGCCCTGTTGATGAACGACGCCCAGGTAGAGCAGTTCGCAGCCAGCCGGCTGGGCATGAGCAAGATATCCGGCGCCCAGGTGACATATGTGAACGTGGCCCAGGAGGACCAGGGCACGGTACTGCAGGATGTAGACGGGGGCTCGCTGCTGGACCAGCTAGTAGCTGCGGTGCGTTCTTGGTTCAGTTGAGTAGCATACCATGGGCCCAGGGGGAATACCTATAAGACAGGGCATGAGGAATGGTGCGGGGGAAACAGGAGAAAAAAGAGGTGCGGGGGCGTCCCCCGCACCGGGTAGGGCCGGCCGCGCAGCGTGTCAGTCGTTGTTGTTCCTATAGGGCCGGTACGCTTGCAGCATACGACTGTTTTTGTGGGCCGGCGGCAAGAAAGGATGGTGCAGGAAATGGCAAAGGGCATAGCGGAGAAGATGAAGAAAAAGGCCATGGGCCTTACGGCCGCGCTGCTGGTCGTGGGGTTTGGCGCGGCGGCGGTCAGCCTTTTCCACTGGCAGATCCTCCGGGGGGAGGACATGAGTACGGCCGCTATGGACCAGAGCCTGCGCAGCACTACGTTGCCCGCCATGCGGGGGACCATCTATGACGCCACAGGCACCAAGGTGCTGGCCCAAAGCGCCAGCGTGTGGACGGTGGTGTTAGAGCCCGCTTTCCTGGCCCATGACGAAGACCTGCGGCGCAAGGTCTCATCGGGGCTTGCGCCTATTTTAGAGCTGGACGAGGAAGAGTTGTATGAGAAGACAGGGGACGCCAGCTCGTATTATACGGTAATCAAGCGCCGCATCGAAACGGAGACCCGTGACACGGTGAACCAATTCCTGACGGACAACGGCATAGACAGCGGCGTGCGGCTCATCGACGACTATAAGCGGTATTACCCCTATGGCACGGTGGCCTCGAACATACTGGGCTTTACAGGGTATGACGGCCAGGGCCTGGAAGGCCTGGAGCTGTATTATGACAACGAGCTGCGGGGCACCGCCGGGCGCATGGTCTCCGCCCGCAATGCCTGGAACCTGGATATGCCCTTTGAGAAGGAGCAGCTGATCGAGGCGGAGAATGGCAGCGACCTGGTGTTGACCATCGACGAGACGGTGCAGAGCATCCTGAAAAAATACCTGGCCGAGGGCATCGAGAAATACCAGGTGAAGAACGGCGCGGTGGCTATTATGATGGATGTGAAGACAGGGGGCGTCATCGGCCTTTCTACCAAACCGGACTATGACCCCAACGACCCTTTCACCGTGCTGGACGAGAACCTGTTGGCCGAGATCGAGGCGCTGCCGGAAAGCGAACAGGACGAGGCATACAATACGGCCCAGATACGCCAGTGGCGGAACAAGGCTGTGGCCGATACCTATTACCCCGGCTCTGTGTTCAAGATGTGTGTGGGGGCCATGGGCCTGGAGGAAGGGCTCATCACAGAGGCCAGCAGCTATACCTGCAACGGCTTTGTCAAATTTGAAGGCATGAAGGACCCCATACATTGCTGGAAGCACGCGGGCCATGGGACTACCACCTTCCGGGAAGGGCTGTGCAACTCTTGCAACCCTTGGTTCATGCATATCGGGGATCTGCTGGGGGCCACGACCTTTGCCAAATACCGGGAAGCTTTCGGCTTTACCCAGAAGACGGGCATCGACCTGCCCGGCGAATCCAACAGCCTATACCATGACCTGGAGGAGTTGGGGCCCGTAGAGCTGGCCTGCGAATCCTTTGGGCAAAACTTTTCCATCACGCCCGTACAGATGATTACGGCCTGTTCCGTCATCGCCAACGGCGGCTTCCTGGTGCAGCCCCATGTGGTAGACCGCATCGTGGACCAAGACGGCAACATTGTGAAGACAGCCGACACCGCCTACCGCCGCCAGGTGATTTCCCAGGAGACCGCCTCCGCCATCGCCGACATCATGCGGCAGAACGCCGAGGTAGGTACGGCTAACGGGGGCTATGTGATGGGCTACCGGGTGTGCGGGAAGACGGGTACCTCAGAAAAAGTGGATAAGCACAACCAAGACCGTTCCAAGCCCATGGAGTACATCGCGTCATATTGCGGCTTTGCCCCGGCGGAAGACCCCCAGTACGCCTTGTTGGTGTTCTTCGACGAGCCCGGTGGCGAGGATGTATCCGGCCTGACCGGCGGCAATGCGGTAGCCGGGCCTATCTTTTCCAAGATCATGGAAGAGGTGCTGCCTTACCTGGGGGTAGAAGCCCAGTATACCGAAGACGAATATGAGCAGCTGGATATGGTGTCCCCTTCTGTGGCGGGGAAGACTTTAGACGAGGCCATTGCCCACCTAGAGGAACTGGGGCTTGCCTACAGCATCATCGGCAGCGAGGACGGCGACGTGCTGGTGACAGAGCAGATCCCCGAGACCGGGGCCGCTGTGCCCAAAGACGGCAAGGTGGTGCTGTACACCGAGGGGTACGATGTGGACAGCACCTTGGTGGAGGTCCCAGACTTTATGGGGTATGATTTGGCCAACGCCAGCTACCTGGCCTCAATAAACGGCCTGCAGATCAGCGTAAACGGCGCTTCTACCGACGGCACTACCGTCAGCCTGCAAAGCATCGCCGCCGGCGAACAGGTACGGCTGGGCACCGTAATCTCCTTGACCTTTGTAGAGGATGTGAACACGGACATTGCCGTGGACCGGGAGGCAGAGGGGCAGGAGGAATAAAAGCGGCGGGGATGGGTTTGCAAAACCGGAGGAAAAGGAGTACAATAACGCCTAAGAGATATACTAGGGGCAGGGGCTGGCGCCCCGCCCCAGAGGGAAGGCAGGATGAAAATGAACAGCACCATCTATTTCACAGCGGCCCTGGTGGGCTTCGGGGTAACGGCCATCCTGGGCCGGTGGCTCATCCCCTTTTTGCACAAGCTGAAGTTCGGGCAAACCATCCGGGAGGTGGGGCCCAGCTGGCACAAGAACAAGCAGGGCACCCCTACTATGGGCGGGCTGATGTTCATTTTGGGCGTTGTGGTGGCCATGGCCTGCGCCATCCCCATGGCCCACAGCCTGGGATACTTTGAAACGCCCCTGATGCAGGCACGGGTGCTGGGGGGGCTGGGCATGGCCGTGGGCTTTGGGGCCATCGGCTTCATGGACGATTACATCAGCATCCTTAAGAAGCGGAACCTGGGCCTGACCGAGCGGCAGAAGCTGGTCCTCCAGTTTGCCGTGGCGGCGGCTTATCTTGCCACCCTGGCCCTGGCCGGGGACGACACGGCTACCACCATCCCCTTCATGGGGCGGGTTGACTTGGGTTACGGCTACTACATCCTGGCCGCCATCCTCATCGTAGGGCTGGTGAACGCTGTAAATTTTACAGACGGCATCGACGGCCTGAACACCACCGTTACCTTCTTTGCATGCCTGGCCCTATCCCTGTGCGCCGGGGCCCTTTCTATGGAAGGGCTGTCCGTGCTGGGTGTGGCGGCGGCAGCGGCGTGCATCGGCTTTTTGCTCTGGAACTTCCACCCGGCCAAGGTGTTTATGGGGGATACGGGCTCCCTGTTCCTGGGGGGCATGGTAGGGGCCTTAGCCTTTGGCCTGGATATGCCCGCCCTGTTGCTGCCCATTGGCCTGGTATACTGGGCTGAGATCCTCTCGGTGGTACTGCAGGTAACCTACTTCAAGGCCACCCATGGCAAGCGGATCTTCAAAATGACGCCTATCCACCACCACTTTGAGATGTGCGGCTGGAGCGAGGTGCAGATCTGCGGCGGTTTCGGCCTGGTAGCGTTGCTGGGGGGCGCGGCGGCTTTCTGCTGCGTGCTGTTTGGGGTGTAGGCTTGTGGCCTCTAAAGAAAAAATAAGGCCGGCCGCAAGATTTACGCCTAACTGCGCAAAATACAGGCAGTGTATCCGTAATAGGGCAAGGGTATAAACGCCCGGCCAAACCGGGAAGGAGGAGGTATATGGCGGCACAGGGAAGGACGGCCCGGGGGCTGCGGCAGACGCCCAGCACAGGGCGCCCCCGCGGGGAAGAACGGGAACGCCAGCCTCGGAAAGGGCGCAGCCAGATACAATACCGGCTGTTTTCTTTAGGACAGGGCATGGATATGCCCTTGTTCGTTTTTATCATGGTGCTGCTGGCGGTGGGGCTGGTAATGCTTTTCTCCGCCAGCTATGCCTACAGCTATTACCACGAGGGCAACAGTTACTATTATATTGCCCGCCAGGGGGGGTTCGCTGTGGCGGGGGTGGCGGCCATGCTGTTGATCTCCACCTTTGATTACCACCATTTCCACAAGCTTTCCTACCCCGTCCTGGGCGTGACGGTGCTGCTGCTTTTGCTGGTGCTGCTTTTAGGACCGGTGCTGAAAGTAAAAGAGATTGCCC
This sequence comes from Oscillospiraceae bacterium, assembly GCA_910574995.1. Taxonomy (GTDB): domain Bacteria; phylum Bacillota; class Clostridia; order Oscillospirales; family Acutalibacteraceae; genus Acutalibacter. Next base: position 345,322 of record CAJTCS010000002.1, on the reverse strand, counting down.
CGCCGGAAGGGGACGCCTACCGGTGGCTGCAGTTTGGCCCTCTGGGCTTCCAGCCATCCGAGATCGCCAAGTTCGCGGTGATTTTGGTGGTGGCCCATCTTATCTCCCAGAACGCCGCCAAGATGCATACCTTCCAACACGGCGTAGTGCCTTTCCTGGTGGTGCTGGGCACGGTGGCGGCCCTGATCTTTTTTGAGAACCACCTGTCCGCTACGCTGATCGTACTGCTTATCGGCGCGGCCATGATGTTTGTGGGGGGCACCCGGCCCCGGTGGTTCATCCTCGGCGGGCTGCTTGTGGGCGGGGCCCTGGCAGTGATGCTGATTGGCGGGAGCAACTATCAGTCTGGACGTATCGACGTTTGGCTGGACCCCTTCCATGGGGACCCAGACCTGACACACCAGACACGGCAGTCCTTGTATGCCATTGGCTCTGGGGGGCTGTTCGGGTTGGGGCTGGGGCAGTCCCGGCAAAAGTACCTGTACCTGCCCGAGCCCCAGAACGACTTTATCTTCGCCATCGTCTGCGAGGAACTGGGCATGGTAGGGGCCCTGGCCATTATGGTGCTGTTTGGCCTGGTCATTTGGCGGGGCATGTATGTCTCTTTAAAGGCAAAAGACCGCTTCGGCATGATGCTGGGCCTGGGGATTACCTTCCAGGTGGGCATACAAACGGTGTTGAATATCTGCGTGGTAACCAACACCATCCCCAATACGGGCATCAGCCTGCCTTTTTTCAGTTATGGGGGCACGGCGTTAATGATGCTTTTGGGTGAGATGGGCATTTTGTTGAATATTTCCCGCAGCGCCACCGTGGAGAAAACCTAAGCGGGTATGGCCCCGGCTGGTCCCCGCCGGAGGGCGGCGCCCCAAACACACTTTCCCGCTTTACGGCCCCCGTACCGAACGCGGGGGCTGGATCAAACATACAGAAAGGACCGTGCACACAATGAAAGTCTTGTTTACCGGTGGAGGCACGGCGGGGCACATCAACCCCGCGTTGGCTGTGGCTGGGTATCTGCGGCAGAAGGAGCCCGACGCGGAGATCCTATATGTAGGGAACCGGGGCGGCATGGAAGAACGCCTGGTGGCCAAGGCCGGATACCCTATGTCCACCATCACCATTTCCGGCTTCCAGCGGAAGCTGACCCCCCAGAACCTGGTGCGCAACGCCCAGACGGTGGTACGTATGTTCACCGCCAGCGGGGAATCGAGAAAAATCATCAAGGAGTTTGCCCCAGACGTATGCGTGGGCACAGGGGGTTACGTCAGCGGGCCGGTAATACGGGAAGCCGCCCGTATGGGCATCCCCTGCGTCATTCACGAATCCAACGCGTACCCAGGCGTTACCACCCGTATGCTGGCCAAATCGGTGAAAACCGTGATGCTGGCTGTGCCGGACGCGAAGAAGTATTTCGACCCGTCTGTCAACTGCACCGTCACGGGCAACCCGGTGCGGGGCGAGGTGCTGGCCGCCCAGCGGGAAGAGTCCCGCAAAGCCTTGGGCCTGGACGACCGCCCGCTGGTGCTGTCTTTTGGCGGAAGCCTGGGGGCCTCGGCCTTAAACCGCGCCGCCGCCTATATGTTGGCCCAAAGCGCCAAGAGAGGGGCATATCAACATATTCACGGCTATGGCCAGCATGACGAGCGGTTCCTGGATGAGCTGCGGGAATTCGGGTTTGACCAGGGCAAGGCCCCCCAGGTGCGGCTTTTAGAGTACATCGACAACATGCCCCAGTGCCTTTCGGCGGCGGACCTGGTGATCGGCCGGGCCGGGGCCATGACCCTGACGGAGATCGAGGCTAAGGCCAAAGCGTCCATCCTTATCCCATCCCCCAACGTGGCGGAGAACCACCAGTTCCACAACGCCATGGCTTTGGTGCGCCGGGGCGCGGCGGAGATCATAGAGGAAAAAGACCTGACCGGCGAAGCCCTGTGGGCCAAGGTGGAGAAGATCTTGTCCGACCCGGACCGCCTCCGTTCCTTGGGGGAGAACGCCGGGAAGATGGAAGTGCTGGACGCCAGCGAGCGCATTTATCGGACGATAAAAGCCGCGCAACAGCAACGTTCCGTTGCATCTTCACCGTGAATCGGCTGTCAGGTGTGGGAAAAAAACAGGCCCGAACCTATCGTGGATAATAACGGTAAGGTTTTTGAAGATTCTTAGGAAACTTTTTCCTCAAAAAAGTTTCCTAAGCGGGGTTTGGGGCAGAGCCCCAAAAGAAAAGGAGCGCCCATGGAAAAGATTACTTTATGTGGGGACGACTGCCTGCAGTGTCCCCGGTATAACGCCCGTACGGGAGAAGAGCTGCGCGCTGTGGCGGAGCTTTGGTACCGGACAGGTATGCGGGATTACATCGCCCCGCCAGAGGAGATGGCCTGTGCCGGGTGTGGGTCCCATAAAGAATGTACATACGGCCTGGTAGGCTGCGCCCAGGCCTACGGGGTGGACAAGTGTAACCAGTGTGGGGGGGTCCCCTGCGAAAAGCTGCGGGGCATGCTGGGAAAATCCCGGAAAACCCAAGAGACATGCCGGCGGGTGTGTACCCCGGCGGAATACGCCGTCCTGGAAAGGGCTTTTTTCCATAAGGAGGAAAACCTGCAAAAATAGGGGGAACCCATCACTTCCCTTGCGTGACGCACCCTTTTGGGAGCATTTCATATGATAGCGTATGCTAACATAAAGCGAGGTGTTCCCTATGATATGGATCGACGGCCCCGCCGAATTAGGCGGGGAGATCAGCGTCCAGGGGGCGAAGAACAGCACGCTTCCCCTGCTGGCTGCGGCAGTCCTGTGCAAAGGGCAGAGTGTACTGCACAATTGCCCCGACTTGACAGATGTGGAAACAGCCGTACGCATTTTAGAGCATCTGGGGTGCCGCTGCACACGGGAGGGCTCGGACCTCATTGTGGATAACGCCATGGTGTGCTGCGAGGTGCCCCAGGGCCTTATGCAAGAGATGCGTTCCTCCATCGTGTTTTTGGGGGCTATCGTCTCCCGCTGCGGCGAAGCCCGTATGTGCTTTCCCGGCGGGTGCGAGCTGGGCCCCCGGCCCATCGACCTGCACATCTCGGCCCTGCAGAAGCTGGGGGTGGAAATCCGGGAAAGCGGCGGCTGCTTAAGCTGCCAGGCCCCGCACGGCATCCAGGGAGCTTATGTCTCCTTGGCATTCCCCAGCGTGGGGGCCACCGAGAACCTGATGCTGGCTGCGGTGTGCGCCAAAGGCACCACCATTATTGCCAATGCTGCCCGGGAACCGGAAATATCCGACCTGGCCGCCTACCTGAACCGCTGCGGCGGGCGTATCTACGGGGCGGGGGAAAGCTGCGTCATCATCGACGGGGTGAAGGAGCTTTTTGGCGCGGAGCACCGGGTAATGCCAGACCGCATTGTCTCTGCCACTTATATGGCGGCGGCGGCGGTCACGGGGGGCAGCATCACCCTGCGGGATGTGGATAACGCCCATATCCTGCCCATGCTGGCTCCCTTTGAGGAATCGGGCTGCGAGGTACGCCAGATGGGCGGCAGCCTGAACATTATGGCGCCCCGCAGGCTTATGCCGGTGAAACATATCCGCACCATGCCGTACCCGGGCTTCCCCACAGACGCGCAGCCGGTGGTGATGAGCATGGCAGCAGTGGGCCGGGGCACCAGCATCTTTGTAGAAAACATATTCGAAAACCGATACCGCCATGCGGAAGGCCTGCAACGGCTGGGGGCCAATATCAAGGTAGAGGGCAAGGTGGCCATCGTAGAGGGGGTAGAAAGCCTTACCGGCGCCCCGGTCCAGGCGGCGGACCTGCGGGGCGGGGCGGCCCTGGTGGTGGCGGGCCTTGCGGCCCATGGGCGCACCCAGGTGGGCGGCGTGGAATACATCCGGCGGGGGTATGAAGACCTGGCCGGGAATTTGGCCAGCCTGGGGGCGCGCATCATCGAGACGAAAGACGATCCGTAGGGCCCGCTTAAGTAGCCCCGGAAGGACGCGGAAGGGAGGTGGGCTGTCATGCCGGCACGCAGAAGGCCAGGAAGGGATATCTGGGACGGGGACGAATTCGTGGATATCAGTTCCCATTCGGACGGCGAACCGCCCCAGCGTGCCCGCCCTTTGCGGGAACAGGCCGGCGGCCGGCCCTCCCGCAGGGGCGCCGGGACACGCCCACAGCGTCCGGGCCAAGGGGCCAGCTCCAGCCCGCGGCGCAGGCCTGGCCCAGATGGGGGCCCTGTACCCAAGGGGCCCCCGCGCCGCCCGGCGTCCCAGCGGCGTGGCAGCCCTACACCCCCGCCAAAGGCCCGCCGGCCCCGGGAGCCCCAGCCCCGTAAACGGAAGCCTCCCATGAGCAAGGGCCTGCGTAGGTTCATTACCCTGGGCGTATTGTTTGTGATGGCAGCGGCCACTTGTATATTGGCCGTTTCCCTGGCGTTCAAGATCTCCGATATCACCGTAACGGGGGATCAGGTCTACCAGGCAGAGGATATCCTGCGCCTGTGCGACTATCAGCTGGGGGAAAACCTGTTTTTTGTCTCTACTAAAGATCGGGAGGAAAAGCTGAAGGCCCAGCTGCCTTATATTGCGGACGTGGATATACGCCGCCACATCCCCGGCACCCTGGAGATACACATCACGGGTACAGAGGTGGCCAGCTGCATCGCGGAAGGGGGCTCTTGGCTGTATATCAGCGGCGAGGGGAAGATATTAGAGCGCCAGGCGGAACCCCGGGCCGGCGTGATGCAGATCGAGGGCCTCGCCCCTGTGTCCCCCCAGGTGGGGCAGCCCGTACAGTTGGAGGACCAAGGGGTACAGGAGGCGTACAGCCAGATACTCTCCACGATTGTAGAACTGGGGGCGTGGGGGGCGTTTACCCGGCTGGACCTTTCGGACCCCTATAATATCACCCTGTGGTATCAAGACCGGGTGGAGTTCAAGCTGGGCAACGCCACCCAGCTCCCTTATAAGGTGCAGTTTGGCTATAAGCTGCTGCAAGAGGGGAAGATTGGCCCGGAGGAGCACGGCACCCTGGACCTGACCTATGCGGATGTACGTCGGGCAGGGTTTACCTCCACGCCGGGAAGCGCCCCCTCCACAAGCGCGACCACTGCCAGCGGCCCGGCGTCCAGCGTGCCGGAGGAAAGCCAGAATGATACAGGTGGGGATGACGGCGGCACAGACGGTTATACAGATGACACCGGCGGTACGGACGACAGCTGGGACACCTATTGGGAGGATACCGGGGACGCCATTCCCGATGGGTAAGAAGGGAGCGGCAGCAGTGGTGATGGCTCTGGCGGCAGCGGTGGCTGTGGGGGGATATCCCTGCCGAACCCATAGGCTAAAATGCAAAAGGAGAAAAAATACATGTGTAAAAAACGTAGAATTCCATTGTTTTTGCAAGGGGACGCCCGCTGGGGGCAGCAGCCTTACGGCAACACAGTCATGGCAGACTGCGGCTGTGGGCCTACTAGCTTGGCTATGGTGGTGTGTGGGCTGACAGGAAATACAGTATGGAATCCAAGTGTTGTAGCACAGTATGCCATAGAACACGCATATTATATCCCTGGTTTTGGAACGTCGTTAGAAATGATGACAGAAGGTGCGCAGGCCATGGGACTGCGGGGTGTGCAAGTGGCTGTCGACAGTGCGGGCATCCTAGAGTCTCTGAGTGCAGGAGCTCCTATGATATGCCGCATGGGCCCGGGTGATTTTATAGATGGGGATGATACCCATTTTATCGTCTTGGCTGGTTTGGGGGATGAGGGAAAAGTATTGGTAAACGATCCGCTTAGCGAAGAAAATAGCCAAAAAGCATGGGATGCCGGGAAATTGGCCTCGCAGATGCTGGAGGCTTGGAAATATACAACGGCAATCCGCGCATGCCTGCGGGCGAAACCCGGGGCAGGCCCCTGCAAAAGGGCTTGACTTGCAAAGAGAAATGGTGTACAATACCCCTAATAGGACGAAAGACTGTGATGGAGACAGGCGCGGCGGGGCGAACATCCCAGAGAGCCGGCGGAAGGTGGAAGCCGGTATCAGTAGCACGCTTTGCGCATCCCTCCTAAGTCGCAAGCTGAAAGGCCTTTTTTCTTGTTTGGCCCAGTAAGCACAGCCGGCCCCCCACCGTTACCGGGGCGTGTATTCAGGCGGCGCGAAAGCCCGCACGATATGCCGGAATGGGTGGTACAGCGAGGAATGCCCTCGTCCCGTTTGCGCGGGGCGGGGGCTTTTTGCTGTGGATTTACGGCAGAAAATCTGAGAAAGGCGGAGATATACATGAGTATGTACAAGGAAGTTTCCCCAGACCTGAATTTTGTGGAACGGGAAAAGGCCACCGAGGCTTTCTGGCGTGAGCGCCGGGTCTTTGAAAAAAGCGTGGAGGAACGGCATGCTGCCCCGGCCTATACCTTTTACGACGGCCCCCCCACCGCCAACGGCCGGCCCCACATCGGCCACTTGGAAACCCGGGCCTTTAAGGATATGTTCCCCCGGTATCAGACCATGAAGGGCAAGCTGGTCCGCCGTAAGGCCGGCTGGGATACCCATGGCCTGCCTGTAGAGCTGGAAGTGGAGAAGCTGCTGGAGATCAACGGGAAAGAGCAGATTGAGGAGTACGGCATCGCGCCCTTTATCGACAAGTGTAAAGAAAGCGTGTGGAAATATAAGGGCATGTGGGAGGATTTTTCCCGGGCCGTGGGTTTCTGGGCGGATATGGAAGACCCTTACGTCACCTACCACAACAGCTTTATCGAATCTGAGTGGTGGGCCCTGAAGCAGATTTGGGACAAAGGGCTTCTCTATAAGGGGTTCAAGATCGTACCTTACTGCCCCCGCTGTGGCACGCCCCTTTCCTCCCACGAGGTAGCCCAGGGCTATAAGGACGTGAAAGAGCGTTCGGCCATCGCCAAGTTCAAGTGCAAGGGTGAGGACGCCTATATCCTGGCCTGGACCACCACCCCCTGGACCCTGCCGTCCAATGTGGCATTGTGCGTCAATGCCGGGGAGGAGTATGTAAAGGTAAGCTATACCAAAGAGGATAAGACGGAAACCTATTACCTGGCCGCCGCCCTGTGCGACGCCGTGCTGGGCGAGGGGAATTACACCGTACTGGAGACCTGCAAAGGCGCGGATTTGGAACACAAGGAATATGAACCCTTGTTCGATTTCGTCCACCCCCAGGAGAAGTGCTGGTATGTGGTGTGCGACGACTACGTTACCCTGACAGACGGTACGGGTATCGTGCACATCGCCCCGGCTTTCGGCGAGGACGACGCTAAGGTGGGCCGGAAATACGGCCTGCCTTTGGTGCAGCTGGTGGACCAGAAAGGCCAGATGACCCAGGAGACCAAGTGGCCTGGGGTTTTCTGCAAGGACGCTGACAAGGAGATCCTGGTAGACCTGGACAAGCGGGGCCTGTTGTTCTCCGCACCCAAGTTCGAGCATAGCTACCCCTTCTGCTGGCGGTGCGACACCCCGTTGATCTACTACGCCCGGGAGAGCTGGTATATCAAGATGTCGGAGGTGAAAGAGCAGCTTATCCAAAACAACAATACAGTCAACTGGCTGCCCGAGAGCATCGGCAAGGGCCGTTTTGGCGACTGGCTGGAAAACGTCCAGGACTGGGCCGTCAGCCGCAACCGGTATTGGGGCACGCCCCTGAATATCTGGGAGTGCGAATGCGGCCACCGGCACGCCATTGGCAGCATAGCAGAGCTGAAAGAAATGTCCCCCAACTGCCCCGGGGAGGTGGAGCTCCACCGGCCCTATGTGGACGAGGTGACGATCACCTGCCCCCACTGTGGCAAGCAGATGCGCCGGGTGCCCGAGGTTATCGACTGCTGGTTCGATTCCGGCGCTATGCCCTTTGCCCAGTACCACTATCCTTTTGAAAATAAAGAGCTTTTTGAAAGCCAGTTCCCGGCCGACTTTATCTCCGAGGCCGTGGACCAGACCCGGGGCTGGTTCTATTCCCTGCTGGCCATCTCGACCTTGCTGTTCGGCAAGGCCCCCTATAAGAACGTACTGGTGATGGGCTTGGTGCAGGACGAGGAAGGCAAGAAAATGAGTAAGTCCAAGGGCAATGCGGTAGAGCCCATGGAGGCCCTGCAAACCTTTGGCGCGGACAGCCTGCGGTGGTTCTTCTATACCTGTTCGGCCCCCTGGCTGCCCAAAAACTTCAGTAAAAAAACCGTAATAGAGGGGCAGAAGAAATTCTTCTCTACCCTGTGGAACACCTATGCGTTCTTTGTACTGTACGCCAACATCGATAGTTTCGACGCTTCCCAATATAAGCTGGAAGACTGCCAGCTGGCTGTGATGGATAAGTGGCTGCTGTCCCGGCTGCATTCTACCATACAGGCAGTGGACCAGTATTTGGCAGGCTATAAGGTTCCCGAGACCGCCCGGGCCCTGCAGGCCTTTGTGGACGAGATGAGCAATTGGTATGTCCGGCGCAGCCGGGCCCGTTTCTGGGTGCAGGGGGAAGCGGCCGACAAGACCGCCGCCTATATGACGCTGTATACAGCCCTGGTCACCACCGCCCAGCTGTGCGCCCCCATGGTCCCCTTCATCAGCGAGGAGATCTATCAGAACCTGGTGCGCTCGGTAGACGCTTCCGCGCCGGAGAGCGTGCACCTGTGCCCTTTCCCAATGTGCCAGGTGGCCTATATCGATCAAAAGCTGGAAAGCGACATGGACGAGGTGCTCCGTATCGTAACCCAGGGCCGCGCCGCCCGGAACTTATCAGGTATCAAGAATCGCCAGCCCCTGCAAAAGCTGTATACAGATGCGGCGGCCGGGTTGGGCGAGCTCTATCAGGACATCATTAAGCAAGAATTGAACGTAAAAGAGCTGACGTTCTTAAGCGACATGTCCGCTTTTACTTCCTATACCTTCAAGCCCCAGCTGAAGCTGTTGGGCAAAAAGCTGGGCAAGCGGTTGGGTGCTTTGCGGGAGGCGCTGCAGGGATTGGATGGCTCTGCCGCCAAAAATCAGCTGGACCAGGAAGGGAGCCTGACAGTCGCCTTGCCGGATGGGGATGTGACGCTTACCCCGGAAGAGCTGCTTGTCGACGCGGCGCAGAAAGAGGGCTTCACCTCTGTTTCTGAAAAGGGGCTGACTGTAGTGCTGGATACAGCTTTGTCCGATACGCTGGTTGAAGAGGGCTTTGTGCGGGAGATCGTATCGAAGCTGCAATCTATGCGCAAGGACGCAGGCTTCCATGTGACCGACCATATCCAGGTCTACCAGCAGGGCAGCGGGAAGATAGCCCAAGTGCTGCGGGACAACGAGCGGTCCATCCTGCGGGACGTGCTGGGGGAATCCTGCCAGTATGGTACGCTGGATGGGTTTACCGCAGAATGGGATGTGAATGGCGAGCAGACCAGCTTCGGCGTGAAGCGTGTGGATAGGGTATAACCATACAAGTTGAGAAAAAGTATTTTTAGACTATATGGACTATAAGAACGATAGCAACATCTGCATATATTTTTATATGCAGATAATGTGGTTCTAAGCTGGTATGGCTTTTTATTAAGAAGGTAGCAAAGAGGGAACACGTACAAAAAAAGCAAGGCTGCCAGATTCCGGGCAGCCTTGCTTTTTAATAGATATATGCAGATGTGTTTTTTAGAAGGTATATTTTTTGCCGGTCTTGTAGGCTTCGTAAGCGCCAACCATGAATTTGGTCAGGGCCACAGCGTCGTCTATGCCGTTAGGGGCTTCCCCAATGCCGTTTACCGCATCGATCCAAGCGTCAATAGGCATGGTGGACTTTTCAGGCAGGTCGGTCTTCTGAACCAGCTTGTTATCTGTCTCCTCACAGCTATACTCCAGGATATCATTGTGGACCATCAAAGAACCCTTAGTGCCGCTCATCTCCAATACATAGGGGATGCCGGTGGTGACAAAGCCAGTCTCAGAAACGCCGATAGCACCGCCTTCGAACTCAATGACAGACACAGCATTGTCCTCGACAGGCTTGCCTGTAACAGTGGTGAACATGGAAACGATGGATTTAGGCTCTCCCATAAACCAGTTCAAGGTATACATGGGGTGCGCGCCCAGGTCCATCATGGCGCCGCCGCCGGTCTGGGTAGCGTCATAGAAGTGGGGAGGCAGCCAGCCGGCAGTACTTCCGTTGTGGAAATTGTGTACGCGGGCATAGGTGATCTGCCCCAGCTTGCCGCTGTCCACCAATTCCTTGGCGGCTTTCAGGGTGGGCCAGGTCTTGTGGGGATAGGAGATGGTGAACTTCACGCCGCTTTCCTTGATGGCTTTGGCAATCTGCTCGGCTTCTTCGTTGGTGAAAGCCAGCACCTTCTCTGTAAAGATATGTTTCCCAGCCTTGGCAGCGGCCATCAGGACCTCTGTGTGCTGGTTGGTAGCGGTGGTAATGGCCACGGAATCGATGGACTTGTCGTCCCAGATGGCCTGCAGGTCCGGCTGGAAGGGGATACCAAATTTGTCGGCCATCTCTTGGCCGCGCTGGGGGTCGTCATCCCACAGGCAGCAAAGCTCGGTTTTGGGGTTGTTCTGCAGGGCGGTGGTGTACTCGCGGGTGTGGACGTGCCATGCGCCGATGACTGCTGTTTTCATGTTGCATACATCCTTTCTGTCCTGAAAGCAATTTTTCTTGGGTATCCTGCCGCTGTCCCGTGCAAATCCCACAAAACCAGGCGGCTGATCTCTAACAGTGTACACCACCGGTGGAAAAAGTGCAAGGGGTTTTCCAGGTTTATTTCCCTTTATTTTTCAGCAGCCCTTCCCGCCCCGCTTCCAGCCAAGGTTTCCCGGATGATCCGGCCCATATCTTCCCGGGCGGCCTCCATTTCCTCTACTAGCTTAAACTGGTTCCGGGCCCGGTCCAGGTTGTGCTGGGGATAGGCGGTGCGGAAGTACACGTCCCCATTGAGATAGTCCGCCAAAAAACGCAGCCCCACTTCCAGGGTCATCAGGATGGCGCCGTCTGGCAGGGTTTCCAGCTCCTGGGGGGTCAGGGCGTCCCCAGCGGCGGAAAGGAACCCCTTGGCGTAGGCCCCATACCGGGCCAGGTCGAAGCGGACCTTGGAAAGGTCGGTCTCGTCCTCGGCGGCGGTGGCGGCCCCAGCCCGGATGGAATCGCCGAAATCGAAAGCGCACAGGCCGGGCATCACGGTGTCCAGGTCGATGACACACACGGCCTTGCCGGTTTCGTCGTCCAGCAAAATGTTGCTCATTTTGGTGTCGTTGTGGGTGACACGCAGGGGCAGTTCCCCTTTTTCCAATAGGCCCGTAAGCCGGGCGCACTCCTGTTCCCGCTTATACGCAAACGCCAGCTCCCCTTGGACCTGTCCCACACGCCCGGCCTTATCGTTCTTCACAGCTTCCAACAGTTGGCGGAAACGGGCGGGGGTATTGTGGAAATCCGGGATGATCTCGTGGAGGGTGTGGGCAGGATAATCGCTAAGCATCCGCTGGAAGTTCCCGAAAGCCCATCCCGCCTCTTCCAGCATGGAAAGGTTTTCCGGTGTTTCGTGGGAGGTGGCGCCCTCGATATAGGGCATGCACCGCCAGGGCTCGCCAGCCCCGTCTATATACAGCGGAGCGCCCGAACCGGCAGGACGGATGGACAAGGTTTCACGGGCGGGATCCCCGCCCCTTGCCAGGATCTTTTCCCGCAGAAATTCGGTGACCCCGCCTATGTTTTCCATAATATCGCTGGGGGAGGGGAATACAAAGCGGTTGATGCGCTGGAGGATATAGCGGTCCCCAGGCTGGTCCCCCGCCACGAAGGTGCTGTTGATATGGCCGCTTAACAAAGGCTTGACAGCAGCGCCGGGGTCCAGCCCGAAAGCCGCTAGGATCTGGGGTGTGCAAAGGGTGTTGTTGTCCATAGGATGAAATTTTCCTTCCTTTCGTTTGGATTGCCCCCCGTCAGGCCCCGCTTCCAGCGGGGCGCCTTGCCGTGGGCAGGGGGGGAGTGAAGGGATGTGTCAAAAACGCAGCACGGCCTGCAGTATGGTCTCCTGGGCCCCCCGGGATACAGAGAGGCTACCGCTGTGGAGCAGTACGGTCTCCGCCGTGTTCTCCAGGCCCTTCAGGTCGTCCCCTTCCTCCGGGGCGTCCTCTATAAACCACTGGAGCAGCTCGGAAAGCTTCCAGCCCTTCAACCCTTTGGGGGAAAGGGACGGCTTTTCCGGCGGGTCGGCGGTATAAACAGCCTCCAGCCGCAGGGAGTCCTCTGCTGGGATGCAGGTGAACCGCAGCCGTTTCTCCCCCCCATAGGCCAATACCTCCCGGCAGGCCCGGGAGAGGAGCTCGTTGCACAGGATGCACAGCTCGGCGGTTTTCAGGGGGACCTGCCCGGTGGAAGCGTTGCATTGGAAATCCACGCCGTTCTGGATAGCATAGGCCGCTTTCACGGCAATCACCGCGTTTATATAGGGGTTTTCGTGATAGCTGGCCAGGATGGGGGTGGCGGCGAAGCTGTGCTTTGTGGTGTATATATAAGCGGGGATCTGCTCGGGGACCCCGTCCTGCAGCATGACATATACCGTATCTAAAGCATACTCCCCGCTTTTCTGGGCCATGCGCACCGCCCGCACGGCCGCCACCATATCGCCAAAGTCCCCGGCCTCCGTTTCCATCAGCTTACGGCGGGCAGCCTCCAACATTGTTTTTTCCCGGAAGCGCCCGGCCTGGTACACGCACCGGAAGCAGAACACCATCCCGCCCAGCAGCAGGGTGCCCAGCAGCAGCCGGCCCGCGGCCGGCGTGCCCTGGAAGAGGAAATCGGCTTTCCCCAGGCAGGCCGCATACAAAAGGCCCAGCAGCAGGCACATGCCCACCATAAAGCCAGAGACGTCCCGGTCGCAGAAATGGCGCAGGGGCCGGTATAGGCACAGCCCTAGCAATAGGTAGAAGGAAAGGGTAAACAGGAAGACCAATACCCCGCCCAGTATGCCTGCCACCGAAAAGGGCAGCGCCCCCAGGGCCAGGGGCAGGAAGAGCTCCAAAAATACATAGCCGCAGGGGCCCAGCAACGCCGTGAACAGTTTCTGCACTATATTATTAGTATGGAAAAATAAGGACCCCACAAAAAATAACAGCGCCCCTGCCCAGCAGGCAAGCTGGCCGGAAAGGGCCGGGTCTTCTGTCAGCCCGCCGATGGGCCCGGCAGCCAGGCGGGCCAGAAAGAACAGCCCGGCCCCTCCGGCCAGGGTCGTGCAGATGCGGTAGCGGTCCTGTAGCAGGGTGAGGAACAGCCCCGCCATACAGGCGAGTACAACGGTAATGCTTGTCATCTTCGGTAACTCCTTTTTCTTTTCGGCTTCCAGGGGGCCCGGCATGCGCCGGCCTTGTATGCCGGGCGCTGGGAATCCCCCACATATTGTAACATATTCTCTTCCCGGTTTCCAGTAGGAAATAGGGGTTTTGCCTTTTTTTACCCGCTTTACGGGAAATTTTCCCCTGCTGTCTGCTAAAGCCGCCAGATATGTCCCACACCCGCACCAAAACAAGCCCTGCGCATAGGATAAAGTGAGAGCTTTTTTAAGCTGTCGATGCCATATAGGACAATGGGCGTACCCAGCTGTATTTCCTTAATAGAAAGCTATATAACCAGCCTTACCGGCGGGCCTACAGCTATTTTGGGAAAGCGGCGCGCGAGGGTATGCGTCAGGACAAACGAGGTGATTTTTTTGAGCAAGCCCTTATTTGTGGTCAGCTCTGTCACATATGCCATGAAAAGCAAAGAGCTGCTGTTCCGGCGCGGGATACGCGCCTATGTAGAACGTATCCCCCCAGAGAACGGGAAAGGCTGCGGCTACGGCGTATATGTGCCAGAGGGTGCGGACAGCGCAGAAGCGGTCTTGCGGGAAAACGGGATCAAGATACTGGGACGTATGGAACAGGAGGACGGACCATGATCTATCTGGACAATAGCGCCACTACGTATCCAAAACCCCCGGCTGTGCGCGAACAGGTGCAGCGCGCCCTGCGGGATTTCGGCGCGAATCCGGGGCGCAGCGGCTATGGGATGAGTGTGCGCACCTCCCAGGCGGTATACCAGTGCCGGGAAAGGGCCGCGGCCCTGTTGGGCGCGCCGGGGCCAGAGTGCGTGGTCTTCCAGCCCAGCTGTACCCAGGCGCTGAACCTGGTGATAAAGGGAAGCGTAAAGCCCGGGGACCATGTAGTGGTGTCCGACCTGGAGCACAACGCGGTGATGCGCCCCTTGAAAGCATTGGAGGCCCAGGGCGTTACCTACACCAAGGCCGTCACGGTACCTGGGGACAGCGACGCCACGATGGACGCTTTCCGCAAGGCCATGGGCCCCCGCACCCGGCTGGTAGTGTGTACCCAGGGCTCGAACGTCTTTGGGTTCCGCCTGCCAGTAGAGCGCATCGCGGCCCTCTGCCATCAATATGATGTGAAGATCTGTGTAGACGCCGCCCAAACGGCTGGCGTGGTGCCCATCAGCTTGCGGGATAGCGGCGTCGATTACCTGTGCTGCGCCGGGCACAAGGGCCTGTACGGGCCCATGGGTACCGGCCTGCTGGTTTTCCGGGACCCGGCAAGCCCCCTGGCTACTTTGGTGGAAGGGGGGACGGGCACCCAGTCCCAAAGCCTGCTGCAGCCCGATGACCCGCCGGAGCGGTTTGAAAGCGGCACCCTGAACGTACCGGGTATTTTGGGGCTTTCGGCGGGCATTGGGTTTGTCAGCCGCATGGGGCCGGAGAACATCTACCGCAAAGAGATGGGGGAGGTACAATACCTGTACCAGCGGCTTTCCCATATACCGGGGGTGCGGCTTTACACCCCGCCGCCCCAGGCCCCTTGGTTCTTGCCAGTGCTGTCCTTCAATGTGGAGGGCGTGCCTAGCGAGACAGTGGGCCAGGCCCTGGCTAAAGCGGGCATTGCCGTGCGGTGCGGCCTGCACTGCGCGGCTTGCGCCCATGAGAAGATGGGTACCCAGGGTACGGTACGGGTATCCCCCTCGGCGTTCACCCGGCGGCAGGAGATGGAAGCCCTGGCGGCCCGGGTGCGGGCTTTCTGTGCCGGGCGCGGGGGGCGTTCTGAATAATTCTCAAAGAGATTGCAAAAACCCCCTTTTATTTGCCGTGCCATTGTGCTAAAATAAGCCTAAGCAGGAAAATGCCGCGTGGGCCACGCCCGTGCGGCATTCCCGTGCGGCGGGCGCGGCCTTGCCGCTTACATACGTGGATAGCGCGGCCCCTGAAAGGGCTTTTTGGCGGGCTTACCCCAAAATAGAAAGAAAGGGATGAGGGCAGTGGGCGATTTTATGGACATGCTGGCGCGGGCGGGGCAGACCTTCCTGAACCTGGCCAGGCAGTTCACCTTCAAGGATGCCATCGACGTGGCTATTGTAACCATGCTGCTGTATGGCATCATCAAGCTGGTGCGGGAGACCCGGGCCGGGCAGCTGGTAAAGGGTATCATCCTGTTGGTGGGCCTGTTCCTGGTGTCCTCTACCGAGGCGATGGACTTTTTGATGCTGAACCAGCTTTTGCGCCACTTTTTCCAGTCCGCTTTCATCGTGGCGGTCATCCTTTTCCAGCCGGAGATCCGCAAGGCCCTGGAACAGGTAGGCCACAGCAAAGTGGGGTCTTTGGGCAGCATCATCGGCGGCAAAGAGCGCGACGGGGACAAGCTGGGCGCCCGCCGGGCTATTGCCGGCGTGGTGGGGGCCGTGGGCATCCTGCAGCAGCTACGCATGGGGGCGTTAATCGTCTTCGAGCGCCGCACCAAGCTAGGGGAGATCGTGGAAACCGGCACCGTGGTGGAAGCGGACCCTTCCGCCCAGCTGATTGCCAACATATTTTTTAACAAGGCCCCCCTGCATGACGGCGGCATGGTCATCCGGGACGGCCGGGTATATGCTGCCGGGTGCATTTTGCCCCTGACCAGCAGCGACAATGTCAGCGCCGAGTTGGGTACGCGCCACCGGGCCGCCTTGGGCATGAGTGAGAATTCAGATGCGGTGGTGGTGGTGGTCTCAGAGGAGACAGCCCAGATCTCCATTGCCGTGGGGGGGCGCCTTACCCGGGATTATACCCGGGCCACCCTGTCAGACGCCTTGGAGAAGCACCTGGTGGGTGTGGAAGAAAAGGGTACTGGCAGCGGCAAACGGATTTTAGGAAGGCTGGGCTTTGGCTCTGGCCGGAAAGGGGGGTAAGCGCCATATGAAAGATGGGAACAAGCCGGCTGGGAAGCGGAAGCTTTCCTTGAAGAATATCTTTTACCATAACACCTTTGTGCTGGCTTTCTCTTTTGTCATCGCCCTGTGCACCTGGTTCGTAATGGCGGCCAACAGCGAACGGAATGACACGTACACCATATACGACGTACCTATAGAGGTCAGCCTTTCCGCAGAGGCGGAGGCCGATGGCCTGCGGGTATTCAACATGTCTTATAACACGGTAGACCTGGAGATATCCGGCAGTAGCCTGATTACCTCGAAGCTTACCGCCGAAGATTTCCGGGTTACCATCCCCTTAAACCCCACCTCTACCAAGCTGACCGGCAACACCCTGCAGAAGCTGACGGTCCCCGTGCGGGCGGTGAAGAATACCCCGCTGTCCGACTATGAGATCGTTTCGGTCAGCCCCCAGGAGATCAATGTGGAATACGACCGTTTCAAAGAGGTCACCCTGCCCCTGGAGGACGATGTCCAGTTTAGCGCAGACGCGGGCTATTACCCTGGCTCCCCAGTGCTTTCCGAGGACAGCGTCACCATTTCCGGGCCGGAATCCTCTGTAAACAAGATCAGCCGGGCGGCGGTATCGTATAAGATCGACGCGCCCCTGCGGAAAACGGAGGAGTTTTCCAGCCCCATCCGCCTCTATGACCAGAACAACCAAGAGCTTACAGACCTTTCCGCTATGTACGTGTCTTTTAGTGTGGATCAGGTGCAGGTTTCCATCCCCATCCTCTCCCGGAAGACCGTGCCGCTGGTGGTGAACACGGTGCGCCAGCCCAGCGGCTTTTCAGACAGCCGCATTACAATAGACCCGGCCCAGATCGACATAGCCGGCTCGCAGGAAGCCTTGGACGCCGTTACGGAGATCCGCCTGGCCGGAGCCATCGACTTTGGCGACTTGGAGGCCGCTAAGGCCAACAGCCTGGTAATGGAGATCCCCCTTCCCGCCGGTGTGCGCAACATCACCAACGCCGGGGAGAACACGGTGAACCAGGCCACTGTTACCGTGAACCTGAACGGATATACCCAGGGCACCGTCACGGTGCCGGAATCCAATATACAGATCGTCAACGAGCCGGCAGGTAAGCGGGCAGACCTGACCACCCGCAGCGTAGAACTCACCGTAGTCGGCCCCCAGGCCCAGGTATCCAAGCTGACCGGAGACTCTATCTCCTTGCAGATCGACCTAAGCAATTTTGCAGGCCGGTCTGGTAACATGGAGGTGCCCCTGACAGCTTCTATTTCCGGCGCTTCCGGGCAGGCTTGCTGGATTGTAGGCAGCTATACGGCGACGTTGACCCTGCGGGACGGGGATTCCATCCAGGCGGGCGCGGAGCCCTCGGGCCAGAGCAGCATGGCTTTGGTGGCGGCGCCGCAGGAATAAACCGATACACAAGCGCCGGCGCCACCGGCGCTTGTGCCGCGAATGGGGCCAAGCCTGGGGGCTTCCCGACAAAAAAGCCTTTACAATTTCTCCCAAGGCGGTGTATAATAGGAACCGTGCCAATGGGCACGGGAAAGGAAGGTGGCAAAGGTATGGACGTACGGGTCGGCGATATTCTCCACATGAAAAAACCCCACCCCTGCGGCAGCCAGACATTCACGGTGCTGCGGGCCGGCATGGATTTTAAGCTCCGTTGCGGTGGCTGCGGCCATGAAGTGATGCTACCGCGCCTGAAGTGTGAGAAGAATATCAAAAAGATAGAGCGCCCCACCCCTGCAGAGCCTTAGGGCCTGTATCCATAAATTGGGAACGCCAAATGAACGAAGGGTTTTAGAGCCAATCCGGGCAATTTTTTGCGGCCAACGCGTGGCAGGGAATTGCGGCATGGGGCGGCTTAAAACAGGCCGTTCAGATGGAGGTTGCAGGCAGCGCATGCAGGTTCTTAGCGGGCCTGCCATGCGGGAATGGATAGGCACAGTACGGCTGTGCAGGAGGGATAAATATGTTTGAAAATTTGCAGGTTTTTGAAAACCGCTATGAAGAATTGAATATGAAATTGTATGACCCCCAAAGCGCCGCGGATAGGGAGCTTTATGCGTCCCTGATGAAGGAGCACCGGGAGATCGAACCCATCGTAGAGGCATACCGGGCCTATACCCAGTGCCGGCAGGCCTTAGAGGGGGCAAAAGAGCTGTTGGATGATCCCCAAAGCCAGGATCTGCGGGAAATGGCCCAAGATGAGGTAAAGGAAAATGAACGGCGGTTGGGGGAATTGGAAGAAGCCCTTAAGATATTGCTGCTGCCCAAAGACCCCAACGACAGTAAGAACGTAGTGGTAGAGATACGGGGTGGCACAGGGGGGGAAGAAGCGGCCCTGTTTGCCTATGACCTGTACCGTATGTACACGGCTTACGCGGAAAAGCAAGGCTGGCGTACCGAGATTGTCAGCCTGAACGAGACGGAACTGGGGGGCTTTAAAGAGGTCAGCTTCCTGGTGGACGGCCAAGGGGCCTATTCCCGTCTGAAATTTGAAAGCGGGGCCCACCGGGTGCAGCGCGTGCCAGAGACCGAGACACAGGGGCGTATCCACACCTCCGCGGCCACTGTGGCGGTGATGCCTGAGGCGGAAGAGGTAGAGATCGAGATTGACCCTAAGGACCTGCAGATCGATACCTTCCGGTCTAGCGGCGCGGGGGGCCAGCATATCAATAAGACTTCCTCGGCCATCCGCATCACACACCTGCCCACGGGCATGGTGGTAGAGTGCCAGGACGAGCGAAGCCAATATAAAAACAAAGACAAGGCGTTGAAAGTGCTGCGGGCCCGGCTGTTAAGCCAAGAGCAGGCAAAGGCCAGCGCCCAGGTGGCGGAGGCCCGGCGTTCCCTGGTGGGCAGCGGCGACCGTTCGGAGCGGATACGCACCTATAATTTCCCCCAGTCCCGGGTAACAGACCACCGTATCGGCCTTACCCTTTACAAGCTGGAGGAGATCTTGGCCGGAAGCCTGGATCAGGTGATCGACCCCCTAATTGCCGCCGACCGGGCCCGGCAATTAGAACAGGCTGACTGAACCAGCTTATTACGGAATAAACTGGCAGGCGGGCCCATCCAAATAAAAGCAAAGGTCAATGTGTAACCTATGGAAACATTGCTATTACGCGCGGACAACCAACCGGACCGGGAGCGGGCGGGGGAAATCCTGCGGCAGGGGGGGCTGGTGGCCATCCCCACGGAAACCGTGTACGGCTTGGCGGCCAACGCTTTAGATGGCCGGGCGGTGCGGAAGATATTTGCCGCCAAAGGCCGCCCAGCCGACAACCCACTGATTGTGCACATCAGTGATTTCTCCCAGTTGGCCCCTTTGGTGGATTCGGTCCCCGAGGCCGCCCGGAAACTGGCCCAGGCTTTCTGGCCCGGGCCCTTGACAGTCATCCTGCCCAAATCCCCGCTGATCCCTATGGAGACCAGCGGGGGCTTGGATACGGTGGCAGTGCGCTTGCCTGCCCACCCGGCTGCCCGGGCGGTCATCGACGCGGCGGGGGTCCCCTTGGCCGCGCCTTCTGCCAACCTTTCCGGCAGGCCCAGCCCCACCGCTTTTACACATGTGCAGGCGGATTTAGCCGGCCGGGTGGACGCCTTGTTAGATGGGGGAGACTGTCCGGTAGGTGTAGAGTCCACTGTCATCACCTTGGCTGGGGGTACGCCTACGGTGTTGCGCCCCGGTGGGGTGACCCTCCGTCAGCTGCGGGCCGTGTTGGGCCAGGTAGACCTGGACCCGGCCGTACTGCGCCAGCTGGAAGATGGGGCGAAGGCTGCGTCCCCTGGTATGAAATATAAGCATTATGCCCCGCAGGCGGCCGTGGCACTTGTAGACGCTTCCCCAGAAAGCTACGCCCGCTATGTGAATGGAAAAGGCGACGGTTGGGCCCTCTGCTTTGATGAGGATGTGGCCGCCCTTACAGTGCCCAGCGTCAGCCTGGGCCCCCGGTACGATGGGGCCAGGCAGGCCCAGCGGCTGTTTTGGGCCCTTCACCGTCTGGACGAATTGGGTGTGGATGCGGCTTATGCCCACTGCCCCCGCAGGGCCGGGGTAAGCCTTGCCGTATATAACCGTTTGGTACGGGCAGCGGGCTTTAGCATCCTACGGCCAGGGGGCCCGGTGGTGGTGGGGCTGACCGGCCCCAGCGGCGCGGGGAAATCTACGGTGGCAAAGCTGCTGGAAAAAGGCGGCTGCGTTTCTGTCGACTGTGATGCCCTTACCCGCAGCCCTCAAGTATACGATACCGCATGCCTGGCGGAGTTGCGGGGGGCCTTTGGGGATGCCGTGGCCCCAGGAGGCATTCTAGACAGGCATGAGCTGGCCCGCCGGGCTTTCCCTACCAAAGAGGGGCGTAAAGCCCTGGGGGAGATCACGTTCCCCCGCATCTTGACAGCCTTGCGGGAACGTGTGGAGGAGCTGGCGGCGAAGGGCAGGCCCATTTTGCTGGATGCACCTACGCTTTTCGAGGCAGGTTTGGATGCCGTGTGCGTCCGTATTTTGGTAGTGACAGCCCCGCGGGAGGAACGCCTGCGCCGGGTCATAGCCCGGGACGGCGTCAGTCGGGAAGAAGCGTTGGCCCGTTTTTCTGCCCAGCAAAAGGAAGATTTCTATACAGACCGGGCAGACTATGTGATAGAGAACGGCCCCGGCATGCAGTTGGAGGGGCAGGCCCGCTGGGTTTTAGAGGAACTGGATTCTATTATGGAAGCAAAAGGAGGGGCTGAAGGCCATCGCCTATGAAAAAAGGTCGGTTTCCTGTGCTGCTTTTGGCCTTGCTGTTGCTGGCTCTGCTGTTTTTGGCGCCTACAGTGGTAAACCGTGCGCTGTATCTGCTATATCCTAAGCCCTTTACAGAGCTTGTACAGCGGGAAGCAGCAGAATTTGCCTTAGAGGAAGAGCTGTTGTACGCCATAATGAAGGTGGAAAGCGGTTTTGACGAAAAGGCCTGTTCCCATGCGGGGGCTTGCGGCCTGATGCAGCTGACCCCGCCTACTTTCGAGTGGATGGCTTCCCAGCATCCCCCGGAAAATGGCGGCCGGGACCCCTTTGATCCTGGGGACAACATCCATTGTGCCAGCGCCCTGCTGCGCCGCCTTATCGACCACTATGGAAGCCTGGAGGTGGCCTTGGCCGCGTATAACGCTGGCATGGGCAATGTCAGCGGCTGGCTGCAAGAGGGGCGGTATTCCCACGACGGGAAAACCTTGGATGTGATACCATATCCAGAGACAGAGGCGTACGTGAAAAAAGTAGGGAAATGCTACTCCATGTACTGTAAACTGTACAAGGGCGGCATCGGTTGACAGAAGGAGGTTGCTAATGAAGTATGGGAAAATCATAGCCGCTGGGGCGGCGGTATTGGCTTTGGTATGCGCTTCTTTTTTCTTAGGACGGTTGACGGTGGAAAAGCCCATTCCATGGCAAGAGGTAGTGGTGTCCCACGCGGAGATATTGGAGCGGGACGGGGCGTTTTTCCATATAAACGGCCTGGACTGCAACGACGTGAACGGCCAGGGCGAATACACCTTTACCCTACCGGAGGACGCGGTTTTGGAGTGGCGGTACGAACCCATCACATTAGAAGACCTGCAGGTGGGGGACCATATCGCTGTAACCTATACCGGGCCGGTGCTGCTGTCCTATCCAGGGCAGCTGACCCAAGTGCTGCGGATTCAGCTGTTGGAGGATGAACGGTAAAGGGGAATGGCTTGATAGTGTCTGCCTATATGCAGACAGGGTGAACTATAATATCAGGAGGTCAAAAGTTATGGGAAACAATAAGACCGACGCAAAAGAACTTGCAAAACAGCTCCTTTGGGACCGGCGCAACGGCGCCGTCCGGGTAAGCCCGGAGGACATGTCTAAAGCACAGAAGTTCAACGAAGGGTACAAGGCGTTCTTGAACGCTGCCAAGACAGAACGGGAATCGGTTACTTTTGCGGTAGAGCAGGCGGAAAAATCGGGTTTTGTCCCCTTCGACCCCCAGGCAAGCTATCGGCCCGGGGACAAGGTGTATTATAACAACCGGGGCAAGTCCATCTGCCTGGCAGTCATCGGAAAAAAAGGTACAAAAGCGGGCGTGCGTATTGTAGCCGCCCACATTGACAACCCCCGTATCGACCTGAAGCCTATCCCCCTGTACGAGCAGAACGAGCTGGCGCTGCTGAAGACCCACTATTACGGCGGTGTAAAAAAATACCAGTGGGCAGCTATACCCCTTGCCATGCATGGGAAGATCGTCCGCCGGGACGGTACGGAAATCACCCTGGACGTGGGGGAAAAGCCTGGGGACCCACAGTTTACCATTACAGACATCTTGCCCCATCTGGGCAAGGACCAGATGCAGAAAAAGCTGGGTGAAGCCTTTACAGGCGAAGACCTGAATATTTTGGCGGGCAGCCTGCCCCTGGATGGTGCGGAAGGGGATTCCCTTTACAAGCTGAACGTCATGCGGATCCTCCACGAGCAGTACGGCGTGGTAGAGGAGGATTTGATTTCCGCGGAAATTGAGTTTGTACCTGCCTTCAACGCCGTGGATATTGGTTTCGACCACAGTATGGTGGGGGCTTATGGCCACGACGACCGTGTGTGCGCCTATCCGGCCCTAGAGGCTATTTGCCGCTGCAAAGAGCCGGAGTATACGATGATGACGGTGTTGGCGGATAAGGAAGAGATCGGCAGTGTGGGCAACACGGGCCTGGCCTCGGAATTCCTGAATTATTTTGTGGCCGACCTGGCCGCTATGGAGGGGGAAGAAGCCCGCCACGTGTGGGGCAAGTCCAATTGCCTTTCCGCCGATGTGACCGCTGCTTTCGACCCCACCTATGCCTCTGCCTATGAGGCGGGGAACTCCTGCTTCCTGAACCACGGCGTGGGCCTTGCCAAATACACGGGCTCCCGGGGCAAGGGCGGCAGCAACGATTGTTCCGCCGAGTTCCTGGGCTGGGTTCTGCGGGTGCTGGATGGCCATGAGGTATTGTGGCAGATCGGCGAGCTGGGCAAGGTAGACCAGGGTGGCGGCGGCACCGTGGCGCTGGATATCTCCCGGCTGAATGCAGACGTGGTAGATATTGGCGTGCCCGTGCTGTCCATGCACGCCCCCTTTGAGGTGGTCTCCAAGCTGGATGTATACATGGCCTATAAGGCTTTTAAGGCATACTTTATGGCCGACTAAAAATCCCCAACTAAAAACGCCCCCACACGCGTGGGGGCGTTTTTAGTTGACGTGTTTATGCGCGTATGCCGGGTTACCGGTCCGCGTCGCCCCGTTCGGGTAAAAGCTCCTCGTCCTTCACCACATGGGGTACCAGGCCTTTGCCGTCGCCCCCGTCCCCGGGGATGACCAAATTCAGGACGATTCCAACGATAATGCCCAGCCCAATGTTGGAGAAGCTGAAGGTGGCGTTGCCGATCACAGCCCCGCCGATGGCCAATACCAGCATAACGGCGGCAATACATAGGTTGCGGTTCTTGGTGAAATCCACATGGTTTTCCACCAAAGTGCGCAGGCCTACCGAGGCGATCATGCCGTACAGAACGATGCACGCCCCGCCCAGCACACAGTTTGGCACAGACTGGATAACGCCGATGGCTTTTCCCAAAAAGCTGACCGCAACCGCGATGAGGGCCGCAATGCGCAGAGAGGCGGGGTTATAGTTGCCCGTGGCTGCCAGCACGGCGGTGTTCTCGCTGTAAGTGGTGTTGGGAGGGCCGCCCACAAAGCCGGCGAATACGGTAGCCAGGCCGTCGCCCAGCATGGTGCGGTGCAGGCCCGGCTTTTCGGTGAATTTCTTGCCCACCACCGCCCCGTTGGCGTATACGTCGCCCACATGTTCCACGCAGGTGACGATGGCAATGGGGGCGATCATGCCAATAGCGGTGATGTTAAAGGTGGGGAGCACAAAGTGGGGGGCCTGCAGCCAGCCGTATGTGCCAATGACAGAGGTGTCCATCAGCGCGGCCGGGGCAATGCCTGTCTTCGTAAGGATGAGGGCCAGCACATAGCCGCCCACCAGGGCGATGACGATAGAAGACATCTTTACCATCCCCTTGCCGCAGCTGGAGAGGAACACGGCGGTCAAACACACGGCGGCCGCGATGATCCATGCCCACACATAGGCCCGCATGTCATACCCCTCGCCGAAAACCGCCAGGGCGCCTCCCTCGGGGCCATATTGGGTCTGGATGTTGGAAATGGCAGTAGAAGCCAGGTTCAGGCCAATGAGGGTGATGCCCACGCCACGCACCACCGGCGGGAAGAGCTTGTCGATGAGCCCCTTGCCGAAAATGCGGATGACCAGGGCCAGCAGCAGGTAGAAAACGCCAGAGGCGATAATGCCTCCCATGGCGGCGGCTACCTGTTCGTCCTTGGTGGCGCCGAAACTGCTGTTGCCCACCACCCCGCAGATGGCGGAAATGAACGCGAAAGAACTGCCCAAAAAGGTGGGCATCCGCCCACCGGTGCACAGGTGGAAAATCAGTGTGCCCACGCCCGCGCAAAACAGGGCTACGCCCACGTCCAGCCCGGTAAGCAATGGTACCAGGATAGTGGCGCAGCTCATGGCAAAGGCATGCTGGAAGCCCAAAGCAACGGCCCTTCTTGCCCCCAGCTTTTCATATTCCCCGGCGCAGGGGAACAGGAAGCTGTTGAGTTTAGAGAAAATGTTCATTTGTACGGCCCTCCTCTTTTTGGGGGCCGTCCCCGATATCCGCAAGGGGACGGCCCTATTCCTGCCTATTTTATCACCGCCTGCCCGAAAAGTCCAGGAAAAGATGGGTGCATCCCCGTGTTTCATCCATACTATTTTGCTATACTTTCCCCTTTGCTTCCTCTTTCCCCACAGCCAGCAAGAACGCGGCGCACAACAGCACCATAGAGAGCCCGCCCAGGGCCGTCCCGGAAAAAGCCGCTGCGTGCATGCCGGCGGCCGGGGCCAATGCTTCCACGGCAAGGCCTGGCAGCAGACGGCACAGCAGTTGGCAGCAGCCTGCCGCCAACAGCCCATGGAGGAAACGGCAAAGGAAAAAATACCGTTTCTTTATAGGGAGTTTGGGGAACATGGCAAAAACCTGTAAATGTACGCACAGCCCCCCGAAAGCCAGCCCAAAGGCGTATAGGGCCGGCCCTGCCCGGAATTCCGCCGCGGCCCCTACACCCCCGGTAACCTCCCATAGGAAGGACAGTGCTACCGCCGTTTCTGTGGGGGGAAGCACCCCCAGCCGGGCCCCCGCCTGTACCAGGGCTTGGAAAACCCCGGTCCCATGCAGGATGGCAGTGAATCCCGCGAAAGCCACGATGCAGGCGCACATGGCCACCACGCTGTGCGCCGCGCCCGATACGGCCCGCACCAGGGCCCCTTCCGGCTTCCCAGGCCCGGCCCTTCCAGCGTTGGCTGGCTTCCGGCCCCAAAGGCTTACCAAGGCCCCCAACGCCAGCCCGGAAAGGGTTACCGAGAAAAACAGCAGCCATCCGGTCCGGTAACTATGCAGCACCCCGCCCCCCAGGTAGGTGACGACGAAGGCTGTGCCTGGGTTCACGCAGAAAAGCAGCATGCGCCCAGCCTGTTCCCGGTCTATTTTCCCCTGTTCCAAAAGGAGGGCCGCGCCTTTGGCCCCAGCGGGATATCCCGCCAGGAAGCTGAGCAGCACAGAGGCCCCCGCGCATCCGGGCAGCCGGAAAAGCCCCCGTGTTACGGGCCCCAGGGGCTTGCCCAGCGCATCGCCCGCCCCAGAGCACACCATGAACCCGGCCAGCACCATAAAAGGGAACAGGGAGGGGACCAGCACCCCCAGGCAATATTGCAGGCTGGACCAGGTGCCGGCCTTTACCTCCTCTTGGAAGCACAACAGTGCCGCCCCCCATGATACTGCCGCCCCAGCGGCCAGAAGGCCCGCCGCCCGGCCCCGCATAAAACCCGCCCGCATGTGAAAACGCCCCTTTCCTGTCATGTAATATGCCTGTGTTTTTGCTATAGCCGGTACACTTGAAATGTTTTGCCGCTTTTCAGGTGTACCGGCTATACGTATGAAAAAAAGGGGGGATACATACCGCCTATGGCACATAAAGATGCAGGGAGGGGGTGGGAAAATGGAGCAAGGGAAGGGCGGGGCCCTTATCCAGCTGACAGGGAACCGGTCGGCCGTGGTGGATGGCTGCGACGGCATCGTAGATTATGACGATGAGAAGATCATCCTGCGGGCGGGCAGGCTGACGGTCCATTTCCTGGGCCGGGACCTGGCTTTGCGCCGCTTGACAGAGAACTCTGCCGTTATCGAGGGGTTCCTCATCCGTGTCGAATACGCGTTGTCATAGCCGGCACGGCTTGGAAAAGGAGGGAGATCATGCTGGAAAAGCTGTTCCATTGGTTGTTCGGATACGCCCGGTTCCGGGTGGTGGGGGATGGGGCGCGGTTTTTTACCATCTGCGCCAAAAGCCGTATCGGGCTGTGGGGGTACCGCCGGGAAAGCGGCCAGGCCATGGCTTGTGTGCGGGCCCGGGAATACCGCAAGCTACGGCGTATAAGCAGGCGTGCTGGGGTTCGGCTGCGGGTCATGGAGAGGAAGGGGCTCCCTTTCTGGCTGCAAAGGCTTTCCCGGCGCAAGGGCCTGGTGATGGGGGCGCTGTGCGGGGCGGCACTATACGTTTTCCTGTCCGGCTTCACCTGGGGGGTTACCGTGTCTGGCACCCAAAAGCTGCCGGATAGCCTTATTTTAGACGCAGCCCGGCACTGCGGCATCTATGTGGGCAGCCGGCTGGATGGGCAGAGCCCCAGGGGGGCCAATGCGGGTATCCAGACCCAAGTGGCGGGTTTAAGCTGGGTGGGGGTAAATACCGACGGCTGCTTCACCCACATCCTGGTCAATGAAAGCAGCGAAAGGCCCAGGCTGGCAGAGAAGGGCGGCTGGTCCAATATTGTGGCAGCCCGGGAGGGCCAGGTGGTGGAGATACAGGCGGCAAGCGGCCGGCCAGAGGTAGCCCTGGGGGACACGGTGGTGAAGGGCCAGCTGCTGATCTCCGGCTTATACCAGGAAAGGCAAGACCCCTGGGCCGAACCCCTGGAGGACCCCCTGCAGGTAACGGGCCAGGCCCGGGGCAGCGTGGTGGCAGAGACCTACCGGGAGTTCACAGTGCAGGTAAGCGCCAAGAAAAATGAGCGGCTGGAAACAGGATGGGTACAAAGCCGCTATACCCTTTGCCTGTTCGGGCTGCGCATCCCTTTAGGGATGCCCTTCGGGGAGGCGGGGGAAAATGTCCGGTGCTGGCAGGAAACGTACCAGGCAAAGGCACTAGGCACCGTGCTGCCCCTTTCCATCCAGAGGGAGGCGCGGGCATATGGCGAAAAACAGGTCCGGGTCCTGTCTGAGGAAGAGCAGAAGGAGCAAGCCCTTTTGAAGCTTCGCCAGGCCCAGCGGGCCGGGATCGCCCCAGGCGGGCGGGTAGCCCAAGAGGAGCTGGTTTTCAGTTTTACAGAGGGGGCGTGTATCCTGCAGGCAAAGTGCCGATGCCGAGAGGAAATTGGGGTAGTACAGGAGATTTTGGTGGAATAGCGAATAGATTTGGAAAAAAATTGGTGAATTTTCATAGGTTTTTCCCTTGAACATCGCTTTTTCCCTGTGGTATAATAGCGTTAGTCAGCTATTATACCCAAAGGAAAGGGAGAAAGAAGGGGGCTTATGGCGGCGGTATCTGCCTTGGGGCTGGGCAAAACGATGGAAAAGAAACTCCATGCGATAGGCGTCCATTCGGCGGAGGAGCTGGCAGAGCTGGGAAGCCGGCAAGCGGTGGCCCGGCTGAAGGCCCAGTATCCGAGCACCTGCGTAGTTATCTTATATTATTTAGAAGCTGCGTTACGGGGTGTGGGCATTAAGGAATTGGATAAAGAGAGCCGGGCGGAACTACGGGACTGGTTCAGGCAGTTATAAAGCATAAAGGGACATTTTAAAAATATAGGTAGAGAAAAGCGCGGGACGCGCGGGGAGAGATATTTGGAACAGAAGATTCATGTGGAAAAGATGGAACAGGCCGCCGAACTTTTCGGCAGTTTTGACGGCAATATACGGCTCATTGAAAAGGAATACGGGGTGTCGGCCGTGTTCCGGGACTCGGAGCTGAAGGTTTCCGGGGAGGACCCGGGGCAAGTGGACAAGGCCCTGCGGGCGTTGCGCAGCCTGATTACCTTGGCTGGCAGCGGCGAAGCCCTTACCGAACAGAACGTACGTTACTGTATCCGTATGGTGGCCGAGGACAGCGAACAGCAGGTGCAGAAGCTGGCAGGGGACTGCCTGTGCATCACCAGCAAGGGCAAACCCATCAAGCCCAAGACCGTGGGCCAGCGTACCTATTGTGACAACATACGGGACAACACCATCACCATCGGCGTGGGGCCGGCGGGCACGGGCAAGACCTACCTGGCGGTAGCCATGGCTGTGAAAGCTTTCCGGGCCCAGGAGGTAGACCGGATCATCCTCACCCGCCCAGCGGTAGAGGCAGGGGAAAAGCTGGGCTTCTTGCCCGGCGACTTGCAGCAGAAGGTAGACCCTTACCTGCGCCCGCTGTATGACGCCCTCTTCGACATGTTGGGGGCAGAGGCATACCAGCGGTATGTAGAGCGGGGGAACATCGAGGTGGCGCCTTTGGCTTATATGCGCGGGCGCACACTGGATGACAGCTTTATCATCCTGGACGAGGCCCAGAACACCACTGGCGAACAGATGAAGATGTTTCTGACGCGCCTGGGTTTTGGCTCGAAGATGGTCATCACGGGGGACGTGACCCAGATTGACCTGCCAGACGGCAAGCGCAGCGGCCTGAAAGAGGCGGTGCGCATTTTAAAAGGGGTAGAGGATATCGCCATATTCCGCTTTACGGAAAAGGACGTGGTGCGCCACCGGCTGGTTCAGGATATTATCCGGGCCTATGAACGGGCGGGCCGCAACAAACCATAACAGGAAAGAAGGGCAAAGCATGGAAAAAATAAAGGTCATCATCTCCAACAGGCAGAAGCAGGTCAAGATCCCCACCGGCGTACGGATGCTTATCCGCCGGTGTTGCCATGCGGTGCTGCAGCTAGAGCAGTTCCCAGACCCTGCCGAGATCAGCGTTTCCTTTGTGGACAACGAGCAGATACGGGAGATGAACCGCCAGTACCGGGACAAGGATGCCGTAACGGATGTGCTGTCGTTCCCCATGGGGGAGGACGGTCATTATGATGTGAACCATGAATCCGGCGCGAAGATCCTGGGGGACATCGTGCTTTCCGTACCAAGGGCAATGGAGCAGGCCAAGCTGTACGGCCATTCTTTAGAGCGGGAGATCGGCTACCTTACGGCCCATTCCATGTTGCACCTTTTGGGATATGACCATGAAAACGGGGGCTTGGAGCGGGTACGCATGCGGGAAAAGGAAGAGCTGGTCATGAGCCAGCTGGGCCTGCCTGCCAGCAGCAGCTATATCGATGCGTAACCTCCCTAGGCGCACCTTGGCGCACAGCTTCCGGGACGCCGGGCGGGGCGTGTGGAGGTGTATTTGCGCCGAGCGGAACATGCGGGTACATGTGGTAGCCTGCGCCTATGTGGTGTTCTTTGGTTACCGGGTGGGGCTTTCCCGGGGGGAGTGGGCCTGCCTGTTGCTGGCCATGGGGGCCGTCACAGGGGCGGAGGCATTGAACACGGCTGTCGAGCGGCTGTGCGATTTTGTAGAGCCCCGGCCAGACAGCCGCATTGGCGCCGTAAAGGATATGGCGGCAGGAGGCGTGGCTTTGTGCGCCTTTTTTGCTGGGATAGCAGGCCTGGCGGTATTCCTGCGGCCGGCATTGCGGCAGGTTGTCCAGGAGATTTTTTCCGCGCCTTTGCCGGGTACGGCTTTCGTGGGCAGCTTGTTGTTGGCTGTCCTTTTTGTGTTGTATGGGCCTGGGGGCGGGCGCAAGGGCTGACCCATACACTGGGGATATGTAAGGCCTGCGGCTGTCAAAAAACGTAACGTACCACGCCAGGCAGGCCCAGTATTGTTTTGCGGTTGCAATTTGGAGGGGTATAGGGTACAATGTAGGAATACGTCTGTAAAGGTATAAGGGAAAACAGGGGGATAGGTTATGGAATTTGAAAATGCTTTTGGCGGCGGGCCAGAAGGGAACTCGGCTTTTATCGCTATCGTAGGCCGTCCCAATGTGGGGAAATCGTCTATTTTGAACCGGCTTATCGGCCAGAAGATCGCTATTGTTTCCAGGAAGCCCCAGACCACCCGTACGCGCGTCATGGGTGTGCTGACCCATGGGGAGGATCAGCTGGTTTTCCTGGATACGCCCGGCCTTTTGAAGCCCCGGAACTCCCTGGGGGATTACATGGTGCAGTCCGTCACCCGGGCGGTGGACGGGGTAGACGCCTGCCTGCTGGTGACGGAGGCCGGGGCCCCTGTGTCCAAGGCGGATGAAGAATTGATCCGGCGCTTCCGGGTGGGGGGCGTGCCCGCTATGCTGGCTATCAATAAAATCGACCTTTTAGAGGACAAGCCCCGGCTGATGGAGCAGATCGCGGCGTATTCATCTTTGTATGGTTTCCGGGCCGTAGTGCCTGTTTCCGCCCGGGATGGCAGCGGCATGGACGCCTTGTTGGACGAGCTGTTGGGCCTGGCTATGCCCGGCGGGTGGCTTTTCCCGGAGGATACCCTGACCGACCAGCCGGAGCAGACCATTGCCGCCGAACTGGTACGGGAAAAAGTGCTGCGCCTACTGGACCAGGAGGTACCCCATGGGGTGGCCGCCGTGACGGAGCACATGGAGGAAGAAGGGGATGTGCTGACGCTGCATATCACCCTGTATTGCGAGAAGCAGAGCCACAAGGGGATCCTTATCGGCAAGGGGGGGCAGATGCTGAAAAAGATCGGTTCTATTGCCCGCCAAGACCTGGAGCGTTTTTTTGGCTGCAAGGTAAACCTGCAGCTGTGGGTAAAGGTGAAAGAAGATTGGCGGCAGCGGCCCCAGACCCTGCAAAGCCTGGGCTTCTCCCAACGGGACCTGGAGTTATAGGGTGGGATGGGGCAAGGCCGCCGGTTGTGGGACAAGCACACCCCGGCCGCAAAAGATGCCGGAAACCGTCGGAAAGACAAATATTTTCCTCTCATAGCGGGGCAGTTCCTGCAAATACTTTTTTATGCAGGACTTTTCACCCGAGAGGAGGCGGCCGTTTTGGACGAGAAACAGGCATGGGAATGCTTTGCCCACACAGGGAAGATAGAAGACTACATCCGCTACGCCCAGCTGAAAAACCAGGCGCGGGGCGCATATGGTTTGGGACGGGAGGGAGAGCGTGCAGCTGCAGACCCAGGGGCTTATCATCCGCGAGCAGGCAGTGGGGGAGAGCGACCGGCTGGTTACGGTATTGACTAAAGACGAGGGCGTGGTGCGCGCCTTTGCCCGCCGGGCCAAGAATCTGAAAGACAGCAAGCATGCGGCTACGGGCCTGTTGTGTTATTCCCGCCTGAATTTGTACAAAGGGCGGGAAAAATACATAATTAACGACGCATTCCCCATCGAGGTGTTCTTTGGCCTTCGGAAAGATATCATGGCCCTGGCCCTGGGGCAGTATTTCTGCAGCCTTTCGGCAGAGCTGGTGCCCGAGGGGGTGGAAAGCGGCGAATACCTGCGCCTGGTATTGAATGCTTTGCATTTTTTATGCCAGGGGAAAAAGCCCCCGGCCCTGTTAAAACCCATTGTCGAGCTGCGTATGCTGTCTGTTGCGGGCTTTATGCCAGACCTGGTTGGCTGCGCCCATTGCGGGGCCTACGAGGCGTTGCCCATGGTCTTCTCCCCCCAAGAGGGGACCATCCGCTGCCAAAGCTGCGGCGGGCAGGGGCTGCCCTTGTCCCCGGCGGCGCTGACGGCTATGCGGCATATTGTGTACTCCGATTTTATAAAAATATTTTCTTTCAGTATCCCAGACGAGCCTTGCGGGGAGCTTTCCCAGGCGGCGGAAGCCTATACGGTGCAGATCCTGCAGAAAAGGCCCCAGACGCTGGATTTTTATAATAGTTTGGTGTAAAGGAAAGGACATAGTATGAAATTGGAACATAAAGCTTTGGCTGTCCGGCACGCTGCCCCGGAGGACGCGGGGCGGCTGGCCGATTGGTGGAACGACGGCGCGGTCATGGCCCATGCGGGCTTCCCCAAAGGGCTTGGTACTACGGCGGAGGCGGTTGCCGCATCCATACGGGAGGACTCGGATGAGACCCGCAGGCGGCTGATTATCGAAGTGGGCGGGAACCCTGCCGGCGAGATGTCCTACCGGAACATGGGCGGGGGCACGGCTGAAATAAGCATAAAGATATGCGACCCCTCCCAGCAGGACAAAGGCCAGGGCAAGGTATGGCTCAGCATGCTGATTGCTTATCTGTTTTCCGAAAGGGGATTTAAGAAAATTATATTGGACACCAATGTGAAAAACAAACGGGCCCAGCATGTGTATGAGCGGCTGGGGTTTCAAAGGCGCAGGGTTGTGGAGGATGCCTGGAAAGACCAGATGGGAGAACTGCAGTCCGCTGTAGAGTATGAACTGGTGGAGAAGGACTTCGTGGATTTTTCAAAATGATCCCTGCCTCATTCAAGAAAGGGAAGATATGGACAAAAATTACCGGGCTTTAGAGCTCGACAAGGTTTTAGAGATGGTGGCCAAGGAGGCCACCTGCGAGGACGGCGCGGCCCTGGCCCGCTCTATAGAGCCAGTGTACACGGCTGGGGAGGCCCGCCGCCTTTTGGAGGAAACGGACGCGGCTTTCGTGTTGATGGCGAAATTCGGCGCGCCCTCCTTTTATGGAATGAAGAACGTGACCAACGCCCTGCGCCGGGCCCAGGCGGGGGGCGGGCTGGGCCTGCGGGAGCTGCTGGACATTGGCGGCACCTTGCGGGCCATCCGCTCGTTGCAGCAGTGGCACAGCAAAAACGCCGGGATGCACACGGTGCTGTCCCCACGGTTCGACATACTGGCCCCCAACAAATATTTGGAAGAAAAGATTTTCACCTGCATACAAAGCGAGGAAGAGGTGGCCGACGCGGCCTCCCCGGCGCTGGCGGCCATACGCCGGAAGATCCGGGGCGCGGCTGTGCGGGTGCGTGAGCAGCTGGATAAGCTGGTCCGCTCTCAGGCCCACCAGAAGCACCTGCAAGAGGCTATCGTCACCCAGCGGGGCGGGCGGTATGTGGTGCCCGTAAAGGCGGAATTCCGGGGGGAGGTGCCCGGCCTGGTGCACGACAGCTCTGCCAGCGGCCAGACTGTTTTCATCGAGCCCATGGGCGTGGTGGAATTGAATAACGAGATACGGGTACTGCGCAGCGACGAGCAGGAAGAGATCGGCCGCATTTTGCTGGAACTGTCAGGGGAAGCGGGCTCTTTTGCCGACCCCATCATCGAAAGCTACACCTATGCCGTGCAGCTGAATGTGATTTTCGCCAAGGCCCAGCTGGCCTACCGCATGAAAGCGGTGAAGCCCCAAGTGGAGGATGCCGGCGGGACAGAGCTGCGTGCCGCCCGGCACCCGCTTATCGCCCCAGATAAAGTGGTGCCCACAGACGTCATATTGGGACAGGGGTTTGACGCGCTGATCATCACCGGCCCCAATACCGGTGGTAAAACTGTGGCCCTGAAGACCCTGGGCCTGTTAACCCTGATGGCCATGTGCGGCCTGATGGTCCCAGCGGGGGAAGGCAGCCGGGTGCAGGTGTACCGGCACATCCTGGCAGACATCGGGGACGAACAGAGCATTGAGCAAAGCCTTTCCACTTTCTCTGCCCACATGGTGAACATCATCCGCATTTTGGCTGTAGCCGACCCGGCCAGCCTGGTGCTGGTGGACGAACTGGGCGCGGGTACAGACCCGGTGGAGGGCGCGGCCCTGGCCACGGCCATTATCGAGGAGCTGCGCCGCAGGGGGGCGCGGCTGGCTTGTACCACCCACTATGCTGAATTGAAAAGCTATGCCTTGCAGACAGAGGGTGTGGAAAACGCCTGTTGTGAATTTGATGTAGAAAGCTTGCGGCCCACCTACAGGCTTCTTATCGGGGTGCCGGGGAAATCCAACGCCTTTGCCATATCCCGGCGGCTGGGCCTGGAGGGGCGCATCGTAGACCGGGCCGGGGAACTGGTAAGCCAGGAAAGCAGTACTTTCGAGCAGGTGATCGAACGCTTAGAGGAGCGCCGGGCCGAGATGGAAAAGGAATTGGAAGCCGCCCGCCGGGCGGCAAGCCTGGCCCGGGAAAGCATGCGCCAAACCGAGGCCCGCCAGGCGGAAGCGGGCCAGCGGGCGAAACGGGAGCTGGAACAGGCCCGGGAAGAAGCCGCGCGCATCGTGCAAAAGACCAGGCAGCAGGCAGACGCATACCTAAACGAGCTGGACGAGCTGCGCCGCCAGCAGAACCGGGCTTTATCGGCCGAGCAGAAAGCCCGGCTGCGCAGCGGCATGCGGGAGCTGGAATCGGCAGCGGACCCGGTGCGCCGCCAGCGTATGGAGGACTATCGGCTGCCCCGGGAGCTGAAGCCCGGCGACAGCGTGCGCATTTACGATATAGACAAGACGGCCACCGTGTTGGAAGCCCCCAAGGACGGCCAGGTGCTGGTGCAGGCGGGTATTATCAAAACCCGGGTGGCCGTGGAGAACCTGCGTCTGCTGGGGGAGGGGCAGGCCCAGAAAGGCAAGCGCCCCGGCCGCACCGTGACCAAGAACGTCTCGGCGCCAGAAGCGGACACCAGCCTGGACCTGCGGGGCATGAACGTAGAAGAGGGCCTGATGGAACTGGACGCGTTCCTGGACCGGACGGCCCGCTCCAGGCTGCCCCAGGCCACCATCATCCATGGCAAGGGGACCGGCGTGCTGCGCGCGGCGGTACAACAGCACCTGCGCCGTTGCCCCCAGGTAAAGGGCTTCCGGCTGGGCACTTATGGGGAAGGGGAAAGCGGCGTGACCATAGTAGAGATGAAATAAACAGGCGGGGCGCCGGCAGCGGCGTCCCGTTTCCTAATTGGGTGCTGCCAGGGCGTTATTCATAGGAAATACCTATTTTTAAAACGGAGAAATGCCAGAATTTTGAACGGGAAATCATCCAAAGGCACTCATTTCGGCCACACGCCTAAAGCTGGGCCATTGCATTTTTGAGAGGGAAGTGGTATACTTTTCCCAAGATTTTGCAGTGGGGAAGTGGGATAAAGGTGAGGCGGTTTTTATGTGCGGTTTTGGCGGCGGCAGTGCTTTTATGTGCGGGATGGGCGGGCCCTCCGGCTGCCGCTGCAGGGAAGAAGCTGGTGGCGCTTACCTTTGACGATGGCCCAGGCCCTTACACTGGCCGCCTGTTGGATGGCCTGCGGGCCCGGGGCGTAAAGGCCACGTTTTTCATGCTGGGGCAGAATGCCGCCCAGTATGGCAGCCTGGTAGAGCGGGCTTATCGTGAGGGGCACCAGATAGCCAACCATAGCTATAACCACCCAGATTTGACCGCCCTCTCCTACAATGGCATACGCAGCCAGATCCAGGGTACCAACGCCATTTTGGATCAGGCTTGCGGCGCGGGGACAAGCTATCTGGTGCGGCCGCCCTATGGGAGCATAAACAGCTATACGGCACAGGTGGTGGGCGCGCCGCTGCTGTTCTGGTCTGTAGACCCCCTGGACTGGAAATACCGCGACGCTTGGACGGTACGGAACAACATATTGGCCGATGCCTACGACGGGGCTGTCATCCTGGTGCACGATATCCATTCCACCACGGTAGACGGTTCCCTTGCCGCCATCGACGAGATGCTGTCCCAGGGGTACGAATTTGTTACGGTACACGAACTGTTCCGCCGCCGCGGCCGGGCATTGCAGAATGGGCAGTCTTATTATAGTAGCGCCCCCAACGGGGTGGACTTAGGGCCTGTGGAGGCCCCTTCCATCTCGACCCAGGCAGAGGGGGGGCAGCTGCGGGTAACCATCATGGCCCAGCCCGGGGCCGGTATCTGGTATTCTACCGACGGCTCCCAGCTCAATCAGGGGAGCAAACGGTATACGGGCCCTTTCCTGGTAGACGCGCCTTGTACTATCCGGACGGTGGCAGCTTTTAATATGAATGGCAGCCGCAGCGGTATCGTGGAACGCAAGGTGGAGAAACCTGTGGCGCCCGCGCCGCGGATCGATGTGCGGGACGGTATGGTTACCATTAGCGGTACTGCCCCTGGCACCACCACTACCTACAGCCTCAGCGGCGCTACCTACAGTGGTGGAAACCAGCTTTATACAGGGCCCGTGCCGGTAGAGCCAGGTACGGTCATTGCAGCGTATTCCACTGGGGAGGGCTTCCTTACCAGCAGCCGTGTGCAGGCATGTTATTCCCGGCTGGGGAATTTGTTCCGGGATGTGTTCCCGGAGGACTGGTTCTATACGGGGCTGGACCGGGCCGCCGCGTCTGGGTACATCTATGGCGTAGGCGATGGCTGTTATGAACCGTACGGCCAGGTAACCCGCGGGCAGCTGGTGGCTTTCCTGTACCGTATGGCGGGGGAGCGGGTAACAGAGGAAGAAATGGCCGGCATGCCCTTTGGCGACGTGCCCCCTGGGGAATATTACACCGGGGCGGTGTCCTGGGCCTATGGCCGGGGCATTGTCAGCGGGGTCAGCCGGACGGCGTTCCAGCCGGAACGGGCGGTAACCCGCCAAGAGCTGTGCCAGGCCTTTTATAAATACATGGCGTACAAGGGCGTGCCGGCTGTGGAGGGCGCGGCGCTTTCCCAGTATGCGGACGCCGGGGATATAGGGGAGTGGGCCTGGCAGGCGGTGGCCCAGTTAAGTGCCCTGGGGCTATTCCAGGGGGACGGCAAGGGGAACTTCCAGCCCGTGCGGGCGTGTTCGCGGGCAGAGGCGGCAGCCGTGCTCATCCGGGCGGAGGACTACCTGGAAGCGCACCCAACGGGGCCGGAAACCCTGGATATACCGGAAAGTCCAGAGCCGCCTGGGCCGGTGGCTCTGGGATTGAACTAAGCAGTAGGATCTCTACCGAATAAAAAAGGGAGGCAATTTTATGTACAAATTTGACCGCGCAGAGTATGAAAAACGTATGGCCTGGTACACCCAGGCCCGCTTTGGGATGTTCATCCATTGGGGGCTGTATGCCATCCCGGCCCGGGGGGAGTGGGTGCGCAGCGTGGAGGAAATGCCGAAAGAGGACTACATGCGCTATTTTGAGGAGTTCGACCCGGTAGACTACGACCCCAAACAGTGGGCCCGGGCCGCTAAAGAAGCGGGGATGCGGTATATGGTGCTCACCTCAAAACACCATGACGGCTTCTGCTTGTTTGACAGCCAGTATACGGATTTCAAGTCTACCAACACCAAATGCGGCCGGGACCTGGTGCGGGAGTTTTTAGAGGCGGGCCGGGCCGAGGGCTTGAAAGTAGGCCTGTACTTCTCTTTGCTGGACTGGTACCATGACGATTACCCCCACTATGGCGACCGGAACCATCCCATGCGCTTTAACGAAAACTATCAGAACGGCGGGCGCAATTTTGATAACTATCTGACCTACATGCACAACCAGGTGCGGGAGCTGTGCAGTAACTATGGCAAGCTGGACATCATGTGGTTTGACTTCTCCTATGAAGACAAATACAATGTCATGCGCGGCGAAAAATGGCGGGCCACGGAACTGGTAAATATGGTGCGTTCCCTGCAGCCGGGCATCATCATTGACAACCGCCTGGAAGTCAGCGGCGAGGGCTTCGGCTCCTTGTGGACCGGGGAGCCCGAACCTTTCCACGGGGATTTCGTCAGCCCCGAGCAGATTATCCCCCCCAACGGCATCCAGGACAAAAACGGCCGGGATATGGTGTGGGAGGCCTGTGTCACCATGAACAATAACTGGGGATATTGCCAGG
This sequence comes from Oscillospiraceae bacterium, assembly GCA_910574995.1. GTDB lineage: Bacteria > Bacillota > Clostridia > Oscillospirales > Acutalibacteraceae > Acutalibacter. Next base: position 307,264 of record CAJTCS010000002.1, on the reverse strand, counting down.
ACGACCGCTTTTTTAAACCCGCCTCTATGCTTATCAAGAAACTGGTGGAGTGCGTCAGCAAGGGGGGCAACCTGCTTTTGAACGTGGGCCCCGACGCAAAGGGCAACATCCCGCCCCAGTCTATGCAGGTACTGGCAGACATCGGCGCATGGATGCGGCGGAACAGCGAGAGCATTTATGGCTGCGGCAAAGCCGGCATAGGGAAACCCGACAGCGGGCGTATCACCCGTAAAGGAAATGTGCTTTACTATCATCTGTTTGAGAATACCATCGGCCCCATGCCCCTGCCTGGCATCGCCCCCGGGGAGATCGACTGCGTGCGCATGCTGGCCACCGGGGCAGAGGTGCCCCTATCCCAAAGCTGGGTACGCAACGACTATGCGGACATAGCCTTTGCCGACCTGGGCCCCGACCCTATCCTGCCCGACCCGGTGGATACAGTCTTGAAGGTGCAGCTGAAATGACGGCCCTTCCTGTATCATTCGCTAGGTGCGTCCAAGATGCCTGGCAGGCCCGGAAAAGGTACTTGGGTTGCCAGGCGGAAGGATGGGAGCGGGAATTGGCCGCCGCTGGGGAGGCGGGCCCTTATCTTATGTATGTGCTGGGCACGCTGCCAATATCGGACCTGGGGGAGTACCCGCCCGCCCTTTTTGCAGGGCTTGTCTGCCACGCCCTGCGGGTGCGGGAGGAATTCCCCTGGTGTGGCGCATTGCCTTTGCACATGTTCTTAAAGGATGTGCTGTACCCCCGCATCAACACGGAGGAGTTGGAAGGGGAAAGCCGCCCCTTGTTTTACCGGGAATTGGCGCCGCTTGTAAAGGGATTGGGCTTGTCGGAAGCTATCCTGGAGGTAAACCGCTGGTGTGCCGGGCAGGTCACATACCGTTCTACCGATGACCGCACCTCTTCACCCTTGGATGTATACCGCCGGGGCTGGGGCCGCTGTGGTGAGGAATCCACCTTTACAGTTACAGCCTTGCGCAGCGTGGGCATCCCGGCCCGGCAGGTGTACGCCCCTTGGTGGAGCCATTGTGATGACAACCACGCCTGGGTGGAAGCCTGGGACGGGGGAAGCTGGCGGTACCTGGGGGCCTGCGAGCCAGAGCCGGATCTGGACCGCGGCTGGTTCACCGGGGCTGCGGCCCGGGCCATGCTGATACACACCCGGGCTTTTGTAGGCGATTTGCTTCCAAGGCCAGTGGAAAGCGGAGGAAAAAGTTCAAGTGGTCCTTGCCCCTTTGCGGAGGGCCTTGCGGGCAGCGCCCCCAAAGCACCGGAAGCCCGCGAACAAGGCGGGCTTCCCTCCCAAAAGATAACCTCCCTTCTTTTTCCCGGTGTTGGCCCCATGGATCTGGACGTACGGGAAGGGGTGGCTTACGAAAGCGTCATCTCCCGGTATGCCCCGGTGCGTCCCTTGTCCGTCACGGCCACGGACAAGGCCGGTCGGCCGCTCCCTGGCGCTTCCATCACCTTTTCCGTACTGAACATGGGGGCGTTCCAGCCTATTGCCCAACGGGTGGCCGATAAAAATGGCCAAGCCATTTTGACCGTGGGGTTGGGCAGTTTGTGGATTGCAGCCCAAAAAGGGGGGCTTTTGGCAGAAACCCTGGTAGATACCCGGGCCAAAGGGGAAGCCGTTTTGACACTGGCCGCGCCTGAAGCCAGGACGGCCTTTTTCCGGTTCGATTCGCCCAAAGCGTCAGAGGTATTCCCAATACCGTTAGCCCCTGCGCAGAAAGCCGCCTGTAAGGCCATGCTGGAGGAAGCTGCCGCTTTTCGGGAAGAAAAGCAGGCCCGGCGCAGGGGATCGGTAAAAAAGGAGAAATCCGCCCTGCCCGGGCAAGTGTTGACTGTGCTGGACAGATGGGACGCGTATGCCCGCCGTCCTGCCCAGGAAATGGGGCTGGAAATGCCGCAGGCAGGAAAAGCCTGGCTATGCGGCGCTGCTATAGAAGAAGCGGAGCGGCTTGTCCAGCATGTGTTGGATACCCTTTCAGGGAAGGACCGGGCTGACGGCGTTGACCCAGAGGCCATAGCGGACTGTGCCAAAGCCCTGCAATGGGAAAAAGTTTTTCCAGAGGATGTGTTCCTTTCCGCGCTGTTGTCACCCCGTGTTGGCCTAGAGCCTTTGCGGCCTTGGAGGGGGGCGATTTCTTTTGATCCCCAGAGAACGGCCTATTATCGGGAGGCTCCCTACCGGATATGGCAGTGGGTATGCGGGCGGGCCGCCCCCCAGAAGGGATATGGTTTGCTGCCTCAAAGCCCATTGTCAGCCTTGTCTGTAGGTGCGGTTGGAAAACCGGGTCAAGGGGCTTTGTTCTGCGCCATATGCCGCGTATTGGGCATACCCGCCCGGCTTTCCCCCTTGGACGGAAGCCCGGAATACTGGCAAGAAGGGCGCTTTGTATCCCTGGAAAGCCAGAGCGCGGTCTTGGCCCTGGAAATCCCCTGGGAAGACGCTGCAGGCGGGGCCTATTCGTTGTCCCGCTTGGGTCCGGAAGGGTGGCGGGTCTTGCATGTAGGGGCTGGGGAGACAGCTTTGCCACCGGGTGATTACCGGCTGCTTACCTGCCTGCGCCTGCCCAGCGGGGATCAGTTGGCCCAAAGGCAAGACTTTACCTTGGAACCAGGCCAGCGCAAAGAGATACGCGTGAAGTTCCCGGAAGCCAGCCCCCAGCAGCTTTTGCAGGCGCTGCCCTTGCCTGCTTTTTCCCTGTCTAACCCGGAAGGCCATGGGCACCCGGTGGAGGGGCTTTTACAGGATGCCCCTTACAGCCTGTTTTGTTGGTTAGAGCCTGGCCGGGAGCCTACAGAGCATCTTCTGCTCGAGCTGCGGGACGCGGCTCGGGAGCTTGCGGCAGAAAGAGGGAAGTGCGCCCTGTACTTGGTAACGGAAAGGCTGGGTTTTACAGTGCCGGAGTTGCCCTGGGCCAGATGCTGGCAGGGGGATTTCAGCGAATTGCCGGGGCTGGCACGGCAGCTGTTTGTAGACCCGGACCGTTTGCCTTTGGTGTTGCTGGCAGATTCGGCAGGGCATGGGCTGTATGCCAACGCAGGCTATAATGTGGGGTCGGTTCAGTTGCTGCTTCGCCTGTTGGCTGCCGCAGGGTGAAGGGCAGGCCGCCCGCAAACGCGGGGCAAAGCCCCGCGCCCCCAGCTGCGCTGGGGTGGACGCGGCCCTGTGGGGCGCGTTTTGCGGGCGGCTTGGGGCCTTACTGAAACACAGACAGATTCGGCGGCCGCGTAGATGCCTGTTGTACTGAATATCATTGGAAGAGAGGGAAAACCTATGGAAAATCAGATGCTTACCCTGTTAAAAACCCGTCGCAGCGTGCGGAAATACCTGCCCACACCGGTAGAGCCCGAAAAGCTGGATGCCATTTTGGAGGCTGGCACGTACGCCCCCTCTGGCATGAACCGCCAGACCCCCGTAATTGTGGCGGTGCAGGACGGGGAAGAACGGAAAGCCGTGCAGGCCCTTAATTGCCAGGCCCGGGGCGGCGCGGGGGATCCTTACTACGGTGCGCCGCACATCTTGCTGGTGTTGGCCGACCCACGGGAATCCAACACATGGGTAGAAGACGGGGCTTGCACGCTGCATGCCCTGATGCAGGCCGCCCATGCCCTAGGTGTTTCCACCTGTTGGATACATGGGGAACGGGAGATGTTCCGCTTGCCAGAGGGCAAGGCGCTGCTGGAAAAATGGGGCTTGCCCAGCTACCTGGAAGGGGTAGGTTCTGTGGCTATTGGCTATGGGGATGGGCCCCTGCCAGAGGCGAAGCCCCGGAAAGCGGGCTACATTGTGAAGATTTGAAAGAAAACTGTAAGAAAAGAGGAAAATGAAGCGGGAAAGCCCTGGCGGGACCTTGTATCCCAGGGCTTTTTTCCTTGTGCGGGATACCGGGGCTTGTATTTTTTGGCATATACAGATATAATAAAGAAAGGACTGGGCGCTGTACGTCCGAGTTTTGGGACCAGCAAGGATGGTATCATATTATGGGATATAAGCGGAATGGAATACGTGTGCTGGCGTTGCTGTTGGGCGCGGCGCTGGCCTTGGGGGCGCTGGCAGGCTGCGGGGGGCGGCCAGAGGATACGGTGCTGGCCCCGGAAGAAAACCTGTACCCCCTGCGGAACTCTGGCGAAGAGGCAAAGCTTGTCATTGCCGGCACAGACCTGGGGGCGGCATACCAGGGGGCGCTGGAAGAGATCGCGGCAAAATATCAGGCGGATTTTCCCAACACGCAAGTCGTTTATACAGCCTGCGCTACCCAGGGGCAGGCGGAGGAACTGCTGCGTACCGGCCAGGCAGACCTAGTGCAGGTGACGAAGGAAAAGCAGCCCGCCTATGTGGCCGAGGGCTTTTTGTGGGACTTCCGGGCCTACCTGCCATCTTGGCGGGAAGAAAGCACCTTGACCCATGCCGCCCGGCAGGCGTTGGCCTCTATGGGCAAGAAGCACGCTTACCTTATGCCGGCCGACTTTACCCAGCAGGTACTGTTTTACCGGCAGGACTGGTTCGACGCCTATAACGAGGATAAGCAGTGGGATGAGGAAAAGGCCTGGTGCCGCAGCTGGGGGCAGATCCTTACGGCCCAGGAACGCCTGGGCAAAGAGCAAGCCGCCATGGTGCTGGCTGGCGAAGACAGCCTAGCGGCCTGTTTTGACGCCATGCTGTGGAGCATTGCGGGACATGGGTCCATGATCGACCCAGCCGCCGCCTACTTTACGGCTGGTGGGAAGCCGGGCACCCTGTTCAGCCGGGAAGGGGGCCGCATGGCACTGGAACAGCTGCGGGACTTTTTCCAGGAAGCCTGCCTGCCCGGCTGTGAAAATTGGACGCAAGAACAGGCGGTGGAGGCGTTCCTTTCTGGGAAGGCGGGCATACTGTTGGCGGACAGCAGCTTTACCGGGGAACTGGACGCCGCTTTGCCGCCCGGCGCGCTGGGGGTGGAAGGCTTTGTAAAGGGGAATGGAGGTACGGCTGTGTTTGAGGCGGACTTCTGGGGTTGGGGCGTCAGCAGCCAAAGCGCCCATAAGGAGGACGCGCTGCATTTCCTTACCTATCTTTCCAACGCGGACAACAATACCCACCTGGCCGCCGTAACCGGTTCGTTGCCCATACACTCGGAGGGCCTGAACATGGAGCCTTCCTTGTTAGAGGGGCCCCGGAGGGGGGAGGCCAGGATGATTGCCAAGGCAGGGGAGTACCAGTATGCCAGCCGTCCGGCCATGTGCCCGGGAAACGAGGCGTACGAAGGTATGCTGACGGAACTGCTGCAAGACTTTTTAGGCGGGAAGACCAGCCTGGACCAGGTTTTGGAAGAGCTGGACGCGTATTGGCTTCCCCAGGCGCCCCAGGCGCTTTATAAAGAAAACAACGCGGCGTCCTTGGCGGGGCTGCTTAAAGACGCCGCGTTAATCGAGTTTTCAGAGAGGCTTACCCGCAAGCTGGCCGGCTGAACGGCGGTAGGGTCGCCTTGGTAAAAAAGGGGGCATGCACTGTGCACGTGAAACTGTTGGCGTATACGCCAGAACCGGAAAAGACAGTGGCCTGCGCAGCCAAACTGTGCTATGCTGCTGCGGATATCGACACCATATACGAGGGGCTGGACCCTGAGCGCACCGCGTCCTTCCTGGACATGCTGGGGGAGATTGGCCACGAAAGCCCTATAGAGCATGCCAGCTTCACCTTCGGCATAGAGGGGGTATCCCGGTCGTTGCTGGCACAAATTACCCGCCACCGGCTGGCCTCTTACAGTGTGCAAAGCCAGCGGTATGTGAAGGAGGGCGTGTTCCAGTTTGTCCTGCCCCCGGAGATCGAGGGCCTGCCAGAAGCCAAGGCGGAATTCCTGCGGGCCATGGAGGAGGATGCCTTGCACTACCAAAGGCTTACGGAACTGTTGCAGGACAAGCATTATCAGCGCCTTTTGGCCCAGGGGGAAGAGGGGGGTTCTGCCAAAAGGAAGGCTGAGAAAAAAGCCATCGAGGACGCCAGGTTTGTGCTGCCAAACGCCTGCGCTACCAAAATGGTCTGTACAATGAACGCGCGGTCGCTGTTGAATTTCTTCACCCACCGCTGCTGCAACCGGGCCCAGTGGGAGATCCGCGCCTTAGCCACGGAGATGCTGCGGCTGGTGCGGGAAGCAGCCCCCCACATTTTTGCAAAGGCAGGCCCTTCCTGCCTGCGGGGGGCCTGCCCCGAAGGGAAAATGGGCTGCGGCCAGGCCGCCCGGGTACGGGAGGAATTCACATGGGCCTGATCGTGCTGGAAGGTTTGGATGGCAGCGGCAAGGGTACCCAGGCCCAGCTGCTGGAATCGGCCCTGGAAAAACGGCTGGGGGCCGTACGGCGCGTCACATTCCCCGATTATGCCTCCCCTTCCTCGGCGCTGGTGAAGATGTACCTGGCCGGGGATTTTGGCAAAGAGCCAGGGGACGTGAACGCCTATGCGGCCGGGGCTTTTTATGCGGTGGACCGGTACGCCAGCTACAAACGGGGCTGGGGGGCAGACTATCAAAAGGGCATCCCCATCCTGGCAGACCGCTACGCTACCGCCAACCTGATCTACCAGCTGGCAAAGCTGCCCCAGCAGGAGTGGGGCGGGTATATGGCATGGGCAGAAGATTTTGAATATGGCAAGCTGGGCCTGCCCCGGCCAGACCGGGTGCTGTACCTGGACATGCCCGTGGAGGTGTCCCAGTGGCTGCTGTCCCAGCGGTATCAAGGGGACGAAGGGAAAAGGGATATACATGAAAGCCACCAGGGGTTTTTGCGGGATTGCGCCCGGGCGGCGGCTTTTGTGGCACAAAAGCAGGGCTGGTCAGTGATCCCCTGTGCCCAGGGCGGCAAGCCCTTGCCCAAGGAGGAAATACACCAAAAGGTGCTGGCCGAGGCGCTGAAAGGGTTTTCCAGCCCGTGTTAGGCATCCGTTTCGATTATCCGGGGCATGCATACCCAACAAAAAAAGGAGTGGTACCATGGTATATGTATTTTTAGCCGAAGGCTTTGAACTGGTAGAGGCGCTGGCCCCTGTCGATATCCTGCGCCGGGCTGGGATAGAGGTATCCCTGGTGGGGGTTACCGGGCTGGAGGTGGCGGCTTCCAACGGCGTAACCGTGCGCGCGGACAAAACCGCCCAGGAGGCGGCTGGGGAAGAGCCGGCAGCTATCGTACTGCCCGGCGGCTTGCCGGGCACTTTGAGGCTGGAGGAATCCCCTGTTGTACAACAGCTGATCGACCTCTGCGTTGCGGAAGGCAAGCTTATAGGGGCCATCTGCGCCGCGCCTTCCATTTTAGCACACAAGGGCCTTCTGCAGGGCCGGGAAGCCACGGCTTTCCCCAAGTTCCAGCCGGATGTGGAAGCGGGCGGCGGGCGGCTGAGTGAAAAATATGTCTGCCAGGACGGGCCGTTTATCACCGCCCGGGGCATGGGCGTCTCCACGCAATTCGGCCTGGCCCTGGCCGCTGCTTTGGCCTCCCCGGAAAAGGCGGAAGAGGTCAGGGCTTCCATCCAGATGGCATGACCGCCCGGGAGGAAAAGCAGGCCTTGCGGGGGGAGCTGCTGGCCTTACGGCGGAGCATAGCGGGCCGCGAAGAAAAAGACGCGGCCCTTTGCCGCCAGGTAGCCGCTACACAGGAATGGCGGCAGTCTGGGCAGGTGCTTTTCTATTTGAGCACGCCAGAAGAAGCGGGCACATGGCAGCTGGTAGATTGGGCGCTGCGGCAGGGGAAAGAGGCGATGGCCCCTGTGTGCGGCCCGGGTGAAGGGGAAATGGCTTTTTTCCAGTTCCATTCCCTTTCCCAGCTGCGCCGGGGCCGGTGGGGTATTGTAGAGCCAGACCCCCAGGCCTGCGTACCTGTGAAGGGGCTGCCCGCAAAAGAGGCCCTGTGCCTGGTGCCCGGTATCTCGTTTGACTATGCGGGCCGCAGGCTGGGCTATGGGAAGGGGTATTACGACCGCTTTTTGGCAGCGGCGCGTTATCATATAAAGACCATGGGCCTGTGTTACCAGGCGTTTTTCCGGGATATTCTGCCTGGGGAAAGCCATGACGAAAGGGTAGGCCTGGTGGCCACAGAGGCAGGGGTTTTCCCCTGCGCCCGGAAAGGATGAGAGCATGAACGAAAGACCAGACCAGCACACAGGGACAGGCGGCGCGCCACAGCCTTGGGAAGGGCGCGCCACTGGGAGCTTTAAGGTGAGCATAGACCAGCAAAACCTGGCCACAGGCCCTTTGGATAGGGCTAGCCGTCGAAGCCAGCAGCAGGATCTATATACAGAGCCCCCGGCCTCTAAGCGGGCGCACCTGAGCGAAGAAGAGCGGAAGAAGGAAAAGAAAGCCCACAAAAAGCGCAACCGCATCAAGGCCCGGAAAAACAAGCGGATATTCTCCTTTATGTGGCTGTGCATGGTCTTGCTGCTGTCCTTCACCCTGGCCAGCTACCTCATCGGCGGCTCTAACGATTTCTTTGCCGTAGGCCGGCCCGAGGGCACTACGCAGGTGGCGATACCGGAGAACGTGACATTAGAACAGCTGTCGGATATCTTAGGCGGCAGCGGGGCTATTGACAAGCCGGAGTTCTTTACCCTGTACTGCACGGTGAAGAAGGAGGAAATGGAGCTTTTCCAGCCTGGCAGCTATACGGTAGAAACCAATTTAGACTACGAAGACCTGATCAACACCCTCCAGGGGGGCAACGAGGACCAGGGCGAGGAGATCACCGTGACCATACCCGAGGGGCGCAACGCTTTAGAGATCGCCCAGCTGATGGATGAGAACGGCATTTGTACAGCGCAAGAGTTCCTGGATGCCCTGAACACTTTGGATTTTTCCAACTACGAAGTCATCGCCAATATGGGCGGGGGCGAAGGCCGTTATTTTAAGATCGAGGGCTACCTTTTCCCAGATACCTACAACTTTTACCAGGGGGAGAACCTAGAGTCCGTTATCGGCAAGCTCATCAACAATTTCCAAAGCAAGATATCCGACCAAATATACGCTATGGCCGAGCAGCGGGGCATGAGCCTGGACCAGGTGGTGACAATGGCTTCCATCATCCAGGCCGAGGCTGCGGACGTGGGGGATATGTTCAATGTGTCCGCCGTGCTGCATAACCGGATGGATTTTGGCTCCCAGTACGACATCTACCGCCTGGAGTGCGATTCTACTATGTTCTATCCCTACCGCAATGCCAAAGACGTGCCCCAGGCCGGGGCCCTGCCTTACGGGGATTACGACACCTATAAAGTAGACGGCCTGCCCAAGGGGCCCATCTGCAACCCCGGGGCGGAGGCCATCCTGGCGGCTGTACGCCCCAACGGGGACGAGGCCAGCAGCTATCTGTACTTCTGCCACGCAGAGGATGGTACGCCCTATTACGCTTCTGATTCCTGGCAGCACCAGGAGAACCTTGTGGCCGCAGGCCTGGTAGATTCTACAGACGGAGGCGGGGACGGGTATTACGAGGACGATTACGGCGATGAATGGTAAACAAAGGGATGTATTCCCACCAGCTTGCAGGAAAAGGGGAGGCGGACAGCATGGGGACCGGGCGGCGTAAGCCGGAGCTTTTGGCGCCGGCAGGGGACATGGAGCGGCTTTTAGCGGCGGTGGACTATGGCGCGGACGCGGTATACCTGGCAGGGAAAAGCTTTGGGATGCGGGCCGCCCCCCAGAATTTCAGTGAAGACGAACTGCGCCAGGCGGTGGGAACCTGCCACAGCCGGGGGGTGCGGGTGTACGTTACCTGCAATACCCTGCCCCGCAATGATGAATTGGCAGAGATCGCCCCCTTCCTGCGGGCCTGCCAGGATATGGGCGTGGACGCTTTTATCATCTCCGACCTGGGGGTGCTGGCCCTGGCAAAAGAGCATGCCCCCCAGGTAGAGAGGCACGTTTCCACCCAAACGGGCATTGTCAACTATGCCGCCGCCAAGGCCTGTTATAGCCTGGGGGCCAAGCGGGTGGTGTTGGCCCGCGAGGTGCCCCTGGAGGAGATCCGGGGCATACGGGAGAATACGCCGCCTGGCCTGGAACTAGAGGCCTTTGCCCACGGGTCTATGTGCGTGTCCTTTTCCGGGCGGTGCCTGCTTTCCAATTATATGACCGGCCGGGACGCCAACCGGGGGGCCTGCGCCCAGCCTTGCCGGTGGGAGTATTACCTGACGGAAAAAGAACGGCCCAGCCAGCGGTTTACTATCGTGCAGGAGGAAAAGGGCACCTATATTTTCAATTCCAACGACCTGCGGATGATCGAGCACATCCCCGCTATGATGGAGGCGGGGGTGGCCAGCCTGAAGATAGAGGGGCGGGCCAAGTCAGCCTATTATGTGGCCTGCGTCACGGCGGCTTACCGCCGGGCCATCGACTTTTTCTGGGAAAACCCTGGCACCCCCCTGCCAACCCCCATCCTGGAGGAAACTGAGAAGATCAGCCACCGGGCCTATTCTACTGGGTTCTATTTCGGCGGCGAGCCGGGCCAAACCCTGGACCGGAGCCAGTATACCCGCCGGTATGAGGTGGCAGCCCTGTGCCAGGGGAGGGAGGGACCCTACCTGCGCCTAGCACAGCGCAACCGCTTTTTCAAAGGGGATATAGCGGACATTTTGCAACCGGGCAAGCCCAGCTTCACCGCACCCTTGGCGGAACTCTATAACGAGGACTGGGAACCCATCGAAAGCGCGCCCCACGCGGAAATGACCGTTTATTGGAAAACCGAGGCGGATGTGGCGCCGGGGGCATACATACGTATCAAAAAGCAAGCGGATCGGTGAAACATCCCGCAAAATGCACAAAAGTAGGCAGGAAGAAAAATCCATCCGGCAAAAATTAACCGGCGGACACAATGGGGGCCAGGGGATTGTATCCTATGGCAGGTTCTTAATCTTTGGGCTGCGGGCAAAGCATAAGCGGCAGGCCGGGCAATATGCCCGGCTTTTTCATGTTTTAGAGTGCATAGGCATATCCTTTACCAAACCGGGAAAAGAAAGGATGGTCCCTATGAGAAAAAAGAACGTTCTTTTTTTGGCAGTATTGTTGTGCCTGCTGCCCTTGCTGCCAGTGTTGCCCGCCCATGGGGAGGGGCTGGAGGTCAGCGCCCCTTCAGTAGTCCTTATGGAGGCTGGCACAGGCCAGGTGCTGTTTGAAAAGGAATCCCATGCGGTACGCCCCTGCGCCTCCATCACCAAGGTGATGACGCTGTGTTTGACTTTCGACGCCATCGAATCCGGCCAGTTAAGCCTGACGGACACCTTGACGGCCTCGGCCCACGCCGCTTCTATGGGTGGGTCGGACATCTGGCTGAAAGAAGGGGAACAGATGACTGTGGACGATCTGATCAAGGCTACGGTCATCATGAGTGCCAATGACGCAGCCGTGGTGCTGGCCGAGAACGTGGCGGGCAGCGAGGAGGCCTTTGTAGCCCGTATGAACGAAAAGGCCCAGGAACTGGGCATGGCGGATACGGTGTTTAAAAACTGCAACGGCCTGGACGAGGAAGGCCATGTGACCAGCGCCCACGATGTGGCCTTGATGAGCCGGGAGCTGATACGCCATGAGAAAATACAGGACTATACCTTGACCTGGATCGACTATGTGCGGGGCGGCGAGACCCAGCTGGTGAATACCAACAAGCTGATACGCAGCTACCAGGGCATCACCGGCCTGAAAACGGGAACCACCTCCCAGGCGGGCAGCTGCATTACGGCCACGGCAGAGCGCAATGGCCTGTCCCTTGTCGCGGTGGTATTGGGCGCGGCCTCTACAGACGAACGGTTCCAAGATGCCAGGGCTTTGCTGGACTATGGCTTTGCCGGATGGTCTGTCACCGTGCCCGATCAGCCTGTGCTAGAGCCGGCCAGCCTTTCCGGGGGGATGCAGGATACGGTAGCCCTCACGGCTGGGGAGCCCCCGCAGCTTTTGATGGAGGCCTCGGAGATGAAGCAAGTAGAGCAGACCGTGCATATCCGGGAAGACCTGGCAGCCCCTATCCGGAAAGGGGACGTGGTGGGGCAGGTCACATATTCGGCCGGGGGGGAGGTCCTGGCCCAGGTGGATATCACCGCCAGGGAGGATGTAGAGGCCATCACCTTTGGCTCGGCTTTCCGTTACCTGTTGGAAGGCTTCCTGCGGCTGTAATCCGGTGGGGCGCCATTTTGGCATGGCCTTGGGAACAGGCGGTGGCTGTATGGCGCCTCGTTTTTTTGCTAAATTGAAAACTTTTTGTACACGACTGCGAAAGCAACTTGCAAATTGCCGCGCTTTATTGTAAAATAGAGACACAAGAACAGTATCCCTGCCCAGGCGGCGGCCCTGCGCCCCTCCCGGGCAGGCCATGGGACAGGGCCGGCAGCCCCCTGGGCCGCGCCGGCGACAAAAAATATCCGTGCGTCCGGGAACGGGGCCGGAGAAAAGGAGTTTTTAAAATGCCGCTGAAATTGGAAGACGGGTATCTGAAAGGCTTTATCGCCCAGCATGAGTATGAGGCCATCCAGCCCCAGGTGAACGCAGCCCACCAGCTTTTGCAGTCCCGCGCCGGTATGGGCAGCGATTTTTTGGGCTGGACCACCTTGCCCCAGGATTATGACAAAGAGGAGTTCCAAAGGATCAAGTCTGCCGCCAAACGGATACAGGGGAACTCACAGGTGTTTGTGGTCATCGGCATTGGCGGGTCTTATCTGGGGGCCCGGGCTGCTATCGAATTTTTGAAGTCTGACCGTTACAATGACATAGAGAAGGATACGCCGGATGTCTATTTTACCGGCAACAGTATCAGTTCTACCGCCTTGCACGAACTTGTCTCTATCTGCGAGGGCAAGGATATCTCTATCAACATGATCTCCAAGTCCGGCACTACCACCGAGCCCGCCATTGCTTTCCGGGTGTTCCGGGAACTGCTGGAAAAGAAATATGGGAAAGAGGGCGCAAAAGAACGGATCTTCTGCACCACGGACAAGGCCAGGGGCACCCTGAAGCAGCTGGCTGACAAAGAGGGTTATGAAACCTTCGTAGTCCCCGACGATGTAGGCGGCCGTTATTCTGTGCTGACCGCCGTGGGACTGCTTCCCATCGCTGTCGCTGGCGCGGATATCGACGCCCTGATGGCTGGGGCCCGGAAAGCCATGGAACTATACGATGACCCCTGTATCGAGAAGAATGACTGCTATAAGTATGCGGCCATCCGTAACATGCTGTACCGTAAGGGCAAGTCTACCGAGATCATGGTCAGCTACGAGCCCTGCTACACCATGATGAACGAATGGTGGAAGCAATTGTACGGCGAAAGCGAAGGCAAGGACCAGAAAGGCCTGTTCCCGGCTTCCGTAGTGTTCTCTACAGACCTGCATTCCTTGGGCCAGTTCATCCAGGACGGCTCCCGCACGATGTTCGAGACGGTTGTGCTCATCGATAAGCCCAAGTATGATGTAACCTTGGGTAACGACCCCGAGAATGTAGACGGCTTGAATTACCTGGAGGGCCGTACTATGGCCTTTATCAACGAAAAAGCATTCCAAGGCACCGTGCTGGCCCATAATGATGGCGGCGTACCCAACGTAGTGCTCCATGTGCCCGATTTCAGCGAAGACAGCTTGGGCCAGGTCATCTACTTCTTTGAAAAGGCCTGCGCTATTTCCGGCTATATGCTGGGGGTCAATCCCTTTGACCAGCCTGGGGTGGAAAGCTATAAGAAGAACATGTTCGCTCTGCTGGGCAAGCCTGGATATGAGGATCAGAAAGCCGCGCTGGAAGCCCGGCTGAACGGCTGAACGGCGCTTTCAATGCGGGAAAAGCTTTGGGAAGAATGTATGGATCTGGGTATAGCAGATATGGGGGAGATCCCTCCGCTGGTAGAACTGCCAGGTTCCTATATCAACCTGCGTTGCCTGCTGCCAAACGGCGCCTACGGCCAGATATTGGATGACAGTAAGACCTATTGGGGCGCCCAAGCCCACAAGCTGGGCACAGACCGGTGCTATGGCTTTGCTGGAGACGAAAGCCAGCTGGCCGTATACGAGTATGGCTGCAACGGCGCAGACGCCAAGCTGGTCCTGTGGAAAAGGCGGTAACGGGCGGCTGCCCAGCTGTATAAGGAACTGGGAACTACCGCGGCCAGGGCGCAGGGCCCGCGCGGAATTAAAATAAAGGAGAGTTGTATAATATGGTCACTCTTTTGATTGGCAAAAAAGGATCTGGCAAGACCAAGAAGCTGATAGAACTGGCAAAGGCGGCGGTGGAGAAATCCAACGGCAATGTGGTGCTTATTGAAAAAGGGCAGAAGCTTACCTATAACCTGCCGTACTCTGTACGCCTGGTAGACTCGGACGCTTATGATGTGAAGGGGGCTGACGCGCTGTTGGGCTTTATCAGCGGCATTTGCGCGGGCAACTATGACGTTACGGATGTCTTTGTGGATTCAACCCTGAAGATTACTGGCACAGACGCTTCTGTTACCGAGGCGTTAGCGGCAGAGTTGAAAAAGCTGAGTGCTGCTGCGGATACAAATTTTGTTCTGTCTGTTTCTGCCGGTGAGGAAGAGATCCCGGCATCTGTACAGGAGTATGTTTTGAAATAAAAAATGGGGCGTGCCCAGGAACGCAGAAAGAAAGGCGGCGGATAGCCGCCTTTCTTTCTGCGCGATTCTGCCTTTGCCAAAAAAACAGCGCCGATTTTTTCCTACCCTCTTTACAAACCCATGGCCTTATGATAGAATACGTTTGTTCGATTTTTGCGGCGGTACCACAAGGGAAGGACGGGAAACGTATGGAGCAGGCATTTAAGCTGGTATCAAAGTTCCAGCCCACAGGCGACCAGCCGGAGGCCATCGGGCGGTTGGTAGAGGGCCTGGATAAGGGACACAGGGAACAGACCCTTTTGGGCGTGACGGGTTCTGGCAAGACGTTTACTATGGCAAACGTGATCGCCCGGGTGAACCGCCCTACTTTGGTGCTGGCCCACAACAAAACCCTAGCCGCCCAGCTGTGTTCGGAGTTCCGGGAGTTTTTCCCAGAAAACGCCGTGGAGTATTTTGTGTCCTATTACGATTATTATCAGCCTGAGGCGTACATCGCCCAGACGGATACCTATATAGAAAAGGATTCCGCCATCAACGACGAGATCGACAAGCTGCGTCACAGCGCCACTTGCGCCCTCTCCGAGCGCCGGGACGTGATCATCGTGGCGTCAGTATCCTGCATCTACAGCCTGGGCGATCCTATCGACTACCGCACCATGGTCATTTCCTTGCGCCCAGGCATGGAGAAAAGCCGGGATGACTTGTTGAGGAAGCTGGTGGAGCTGCAATACGAGCGCAACGACGTGAATTTCATCCGCAACAAGTTCCGCGTCCGGGGGGATGTGGTGGAGATTTTCCCAGCAGAGTCCAGCGACAAGGCGGTGCGGGTAGAATTTTTCGGCGACGAGATCGAGCGCATCCGGGAATTCACCCCCCTTACCGGCGACGTGACTGCCGAGCTGGGCCACATCGCCATCTATCCGGCCTCCCATTATATCGTGCCACGGGAAAAGATGGAAGCGGCTATCCAGAACATCCATCAGGAGATGGAGGCGCAAGCTGCTTTGTTTAAGGAACAGGGCAAGCTGATAGAGGCCCAGCGAATCGAGCAGCGCACCCGTTATGACATGGAGATGCTCATGGAGATCGGCTTTTGTAAGGGGATCGAGAACTATTCCCGTGTCCTTTCCGGCCGGGAGTCGGGCAGCGCGCCTTTTACCCTGCTGGATTATTTCCCCGACGATTTCCTGCTGTTCGTGGACGAATCCCATGTGACGCTGCCCCAGGTACGGGGCATGTTCGCCGGGGACCATGCCCGGAAAGAGCAGCTGGTAGAATATGGCTTCCGGCTGCCCTCGGCTTATGACAACCGCCCTTTGAACTTTGACGAGTTTTACAGCCACATCAACCAGGCGGTTTTCGTCAGCGCCACACCCGGTGACCTGGAACTGGAAAAATCTGCCCAGGTGGTGGAGCAGGTGATACGCCCCACCGGCCTTTTAGATCCGCTTATTACCGTGAAACCTACAGACGGGCAGATCGACGACCTGATTGGCGAGATTAACCTGCGCACGGAAAAGGGCGAGAGGGTGCTGGTCACAACCCTTACCAAAAAAATGGCCGAGGATCTGACCGGTTACCTGGAGGGCTACGGTATCAAGGTACGGTATATGCACCACGATATCGATACGGTAGAACGTATGGAGATCATCCGCGACCTACGCCTGGGGGAATTCGATGTGCTGGTGGGCATCAACCTGTTGCGGGAGGGTTTGGACATCCCGGAAGTCTCTTTGGTCGCCATATTAGACGCAGACAAAGAGGGCTTCCTGCGTAGCGGCCGCAGCATGATCCAGACCATCGGCCGTGCCGCCCGGAATGCCGGGGGCCAGGTCATCATGTATGCCGACGAGGTGACGCCTTCTATGGAGTACGCTATTACGGAGACAGAGCGCCGCCGGGCCATCCAAGAGCGGTATAACCAAGAGCATGGCATTACGCCCCAGACCATCACGAAGAGCGTGGCGGAGATTTTAGAGATTTCCAGCCACAAGGACGACGGCAAAAAGAAGAAGAAGCGTTACACCCCCGCCGAGCGCCAGCAGCTGATTGAGCAGTACACCAAGGAGATGAAAGCGGCTGCAAAGCTGCTGGAATTTGAGCACGCGGCGTACCTGCGGGACAAGATAAAGGAGCTGGAAGGCCAGGGCGTAGGGCATGCGCCGCTGCCAAGGAAACAGAAAGGTAGATAGCCGGATAGGGAAAATGTATGTATATTGTACCGAAGGGAATAACGGATACAGATGTTTTGGCGCTTTTTTCCCAGTATGACGATTTTATGTTGGAATTTTTAGGGGAGGACAGGCGTTGCTACGCACGGTACAGCTTGGGTGAAGGCATAGAGGCTGTATGGGCCGCATACCAGGGCGGTTTTCCTGTAGGATGCGTGGCATACCGGAAAAAGGCGGATGGGGTAGGGGAGGTAAAACGGCTGTTCATAAGGGAAGGGCACAGGGGGCGGGGAATATCCAAGAAACTGCTGCTGGCGGTAGAACGCTATGCCCAAAGGCAAGGTTGCCATACGTTGTTTCTAGACACAAGGGCCACTTTAAAGCCGGCCGTTTCCCTATATGGTTCCATTGGGTTCCGGGTTGTTTTTCAAGAGGGGCTTTACATCCAGATGGAAAAGATAATATCGTCAACGCATGGAAACTTTTAGGAAAAAGGAAGGGGAGCAGGCATGAGCCTAGATAGAATCGTAGTGCATGGAGCCCGGGAACACAACCTGAAAAATATCGATGTTACCATCCCGCGGGATAAGCTGGTGGTGCTGACGGGGCTTTCCGGCTCGGGGAAATCCAGCCTGGCCTTTGACACTATCTACGCCGAGGGCCAGCGGCGGTATGTGGAGAGCCTTTCTTCCTATGCCCGGATGTTCCTGGGCCAGATGGAAAAGCCCGACGTGGATATGATCGACGGCCTGTCCCCAGCCATTTCCATTGACCAGAAGACCACCTCTAAAAATCCCCGCTCCACCGTGGGCACTGTCACTGAAATATACGACTATCTGCGCTTGTTGTACGCCCGCATCGGCATACCGCACTGCCCTATCTGCGGGCGAGAGATTAAGCAGCAGACAGTAGACCAGATTGTAGACCAGGTCTTATCCCTGCCGGAAAAAACCCGCGTACAGGTGTTGGCCCCGGTGGTGCGGGGGCGCAAGGGCACCCATCAAAAGGAATTCGAGGGGGCCCGGAAGTCCGGCTTTGTGCGGGCACGGGTAGACGGCCTGTTGTATGACTTGAACGAGCCGGTAGAGCTGAACAAGAACCAGAAGCACACCATCGAAATTGTGGTGGACAGGCTGGTCATAAAGGAGGACGTGCGTTCCCGTCTGGCAGATTCCATTGAGGTGGGCGCTTCCCTTACCGGGGGCATCGTGGTAGTGAATGTGGTAGACGGGGAAGATATCACGTTTTCCCAAAATTACGCCTGCCCCGAGCACGGCGTGAGCGTAGACGAGCTGACCCCCCGTATGTTCTCTTTCAACAACCCCTTTGGGGCCTGTAAAAAATGCACAGGCCTAGGCGTGTTTATGCGGGTAGATCCGGCCTTGATCATCCCCGATGCCCGGCTTTCCATCAACAAAGGCGGCCTGAAAGCCAGCGGCTGGGCCATGGAGGGCAGCACCATTGCCGCCATGTACATGCGGGGCCTTTCCGAGCACTATGGCTTCTCATTAGATACGCCCATCGGCGACCTGCCCAAGGATGTCGTAGATGTGCTTTTGTACGGTACCAAAGGCGAGAAGATCAAGCTGCACCGCACCGGGGAATATGGCAGCGGCACATACCAGGCCCCTTTCGAGGGGGTCATCAACAACCTGGAGCGGCGGTTTAAGGAGACCTCTTCCAACTGGATCAAGGAAGAGATCGAAGGGTATATGAGCGCCGTGCCCTGCGATGCCTGCCATGGGCGCAGGCTGTCCCCCGAGAGCCTTGGGGTGACAGTGGGGGGGCTGAACATCAGCGAATTCTGCGACAAGTCTGTAACGGAAGCCCTGGAATTTGTGAATGGGCTCACCCTTACAGAGCGGGAAAGTATGATAGCCGCGCCTATCGTCAAAGAAATCAAATCCCGCTTGGGCTTCTTACAAAGCGTGGGCCTGGAATACCTGACACTCTCCCGCTCTTCCGGAACCTTGTCCGGCGGGGAGAGCCAGCGCATCCGCCTGGCCACCCAGATCGGCTCTTCCCTCATGGGGGTGCTGTATATTCTGGACGAACCCAGCATCGGCCTGCATCAGCGGGACAACCATAAGCTGCTGGGGACGCTGGAGCACCTGCGGGATTTGGGCAATACCGTCATTGTGGTAGAGCACGATGAGGATACCATGCGGGCGGCAGACTATATTGTGGACGTGGGTCCTGGGGCCGGGGTCCATGGGGGGAATATCATCTATGCCGGGCCTGTAAAGGGCATCGAGACGTGTAAGGCCTCTATCACCGGGCAGTACCTCAGCGGCAAGAAAAAGGTAGAGGTGCCGGAAAAGCACCGCCCAGGCAACGGGAACTTTTTAGAGGTGCGGGGCGCCTCTCAAAACAACCTGCAAAAGGTGAACGTAAAAATCCCCCTGGGGGAGCTGGTATGCGTCACTGGGGTGTCCGGGTCGGGCAAGTCAACCTTGGTTAACGAAATTCTGTATAAGAAGCTGGCTGCCGAACTGAATCGGGCCCACACCCGCCCCGGGGCCCACAAGGAAGTGCGGGGCCTGGAATTTTTAGACAAGGTCATCCAGATCGACCAGTCGCCCATTGGCCGTACGCCCCGTTCGAATCCTGCCACGTACACGGGCCTGTTCAACGATGTGCGTACCCTGTTTGCCAGCACCCAAGAGGCCAAAATGCGGGGGTTCACAGCATCGCGTTTTTCCTTCAATGTCAAGGGCGGCCGGTGCGAGGCTTGCCAGGGGGATGGCATCATCTGCATAGAAATGCACTTTTTGCCCGATGTATACGTCCCTTGCGAGGTGTGCAAAAGCCACCGGTATAACCGGGAGACCTTGGAGGTGAAATATAAAGGGAAAAGCATCTATGATGTGTTGGAAATGACGGTGGAAGAGGGATTGGAATTTTTCCGGGATATCCCCAAGCTGGCCCGCCGGCTGCAAACCTTGCATGACGTGGGCCTGGGGTATGTGAAAATCGGCCAGCCTGCCACCACGCTTTCCGGCGGCGAGGCCCAGCGGGTGAAGCTGGCCACAGAGCTCTCCAAACGGCCCACGGGCAAGACCATCTACATTTTGGACGAGCCCACCACGGGCCTGCACATTGCCGACGTGCATAAGCTTATCGAAGTCCTGCAGCGGCTGGTGGACACGGGCAACACGGTAGTCGTCATCGAGCACAACCTGGACCTGATCAAGACTGCCGACCACATCATCGACCTGGGACCCGAGGGGGGCAACCGGGGCGGGCGGATTGTAGCCCAGGGAACGCCGGAGGAGGTGGCCCTGGTAGAAGGTTCTTACACAGGGCAGTATTTGAAGCCCTTGCTGGGCATGTAATTTTGAAACAAGCGTACGCCCAATCGAGATTGAGGAAAGAGGGACGGACAATGAAACTGGATGATAAAATTCTGCTGCCGGACTCCGGCTATTTCAAGGCCAATCTGCACTGCCATACCACCATTTCCGACGGGGAACTGACGCCGGAAGGGGTGAAAGAGGCATACAAGGCCCAGGGGTATTCCATCGTGGCTTTTACCGATCACGACCAGTATCGCTGGCACAGGGAGCTGGACGACGAAAGCTTCCTGGCCCTGGCCGCTTATGAGACGGAATTGACCGACTTTGAAACAGGCCCTGGCTGCTGGCCTGACCAAAAGACCTACCATTTAAACCTGTTTGACACAGACCCCACCCAGAATCAGGGGGAAAAAGCCAAAAGCACCCGTCCGCCCCGGTTGTATGGGGATATGGCGTCTTTGAACGAATACATTGCCAAGATGCGTGAACTGGGTTTCCTAGTGTGCTATAACCACCCTTATTGGTCCTTGCAGAATTATAATGATTATGCGGGCCTGCGGGGCCTATTTGCCATGGAGATCTATAACCACGGCTGCGAGCATGACGGCCTATACGGCTTCCACCCCCAGGCCTACGACGAAATGCTCCGTTCGGGCCAACGGATTTTTGCTTTGGCTACCGACGACAACCACGACCGCGTGCCTTTCGGAGACCCCCTGAACGATTCCTTTGGGGGCTTTGTACAGATAGCGGCGGGAAAGCTTGCCTATCAAAACGTCATCGACGCCTTGATAGCCGGGCAGTTTTACTGGTCCATGGGGCCCCAGCTGAAAGGGGTGCGCATAGAGGGCGGGGAACTGGTAGTTCAAACGTCGCCGGTGGAGAAGATCTTCGTGATACAAAAGGGCCGCGATTGCTATAAACAGCTTTCAAATCCCGGCGATGCCCTTACAGAGGCCCGCTTTTCTCTGACCGGGCAGGAGGGGTGGTTCCGGGTTGAGGTGCGGGACAGCCATGGCCTGTACGCGGGCACCAACGCTTTTTTTGTGGATCGGCTGTAGAGGGCAAGGACGGTAAAAGTTTTCACAAAAAATGCAAAATAAGTCTGGACTTCCTGACGGGGTACTGCTATAATACGTTGCAATGGGGGCACAGGCCCCCGCCAAAAATCAGAAAGGCAGTGCTGTACGCAGCACGCAAAGGAGCAAACGTACTATGGATAAACTTCGGATCGCCATCATTGGCACAGGCGGCATTTCCAATTCCCACGTCCGGTCTTACAAGAAAATGGAGGACGTAGAGATTGTGGCTGGGGCGGACATCATCCCCGGTAAGGCCAGGGAGGCCTTGGACCGTTGGGAGCTTCCAGAAGCCCAGGCCTTTGAAAGCGCCCAGGAAATGCTGGACACAGTGAAGCCCGACGCGGTCAGCGTATGCACATACAATTCTACCCATGCAGAGTGTGCCATTGCCGCCCTGAAGGCGGGGTGCCATGTGCTGCTGGAGAAACCTATGACCGTTACCCTGGAGGACGCCCAGGCAATCCGCCGGGTGGAGAAGGAGACCGGGAAGATTGTCACTATCGGCTTCCAGCCCCGGTATGACGAGCGTATGCAGAAAATCAAAGAGGTCGTCCAGAGTGGGAAGCTGGGCCAGGTCTATTACATACAAACTGGCGGCGGCCGCCGCCGGGGCATCCCTGGCCGTACCTTCATTGAGAAGCGTTACGCCGGCGTGGGGGCCTTGGCAGACATCGGCTGTTATTCGTTGGATATGGTCTTGAATGCCTTGGGTTATCCTAAGCCCCTAACCGTGTCTGCTGTCAGCTTCGATTATTTCGGCAAGAATCCCAAATATACCCCGCCCGAGGATGCGGCTCGTTTCTCAGTGGATGATTTCTGCGGGGCGTTTATCCGTTTGGAGGGAGGCATTACCCTAGACTTCCGCATGTCCTGGGCCATGCATATGGACACCACCGGCAGCACCATTTTCCTGGGTACAGACGCGGGCCTGAAGGTAGAGCCCGCCAACCCGGAGTCCCTATGGGGCGGCGCATGGGACGGCAGCTGTGGCAATGTGACGCTGTTCCATGACGAATTTGGCGCTCCCACGCACACGCCCATCCCCCTGCCTGCGCCAAAGGGGGACAAGACGGATTGCTTCTACCTGAAGTGCCGTTCCTTTGTAGACGCGGTGAAAGAGGGCGGTTCCGCACCCATCCCCACCAGCCAAATCATTTATAACCAGGCCATTATCGATGGCATCATCCGTTCTTGCGAATGCGGCCACGAAGTAGAGATCCACGTAGACGAAATTTGACCTTATACCTAATTAAGCAAAAGGCCCCCGCTGCAGCGGGGGCCTTTTGCTTTGGAGTGGGATACCTCTATTTTTTCTCAGGATGCCCTAGGCTGTCCCGGGTTTTGCTGGGGGCAAGGTTAGAGGAGATGGCCTTGCTTGGGCAGGCGGCTTTGCATTTGCCACATCGTATACATTCCGGGCCGTTTAGCTCCTGGGTAATTTCCACACCCATGGGGCAGGCGCGTTCACACTGCTTGCAGCCGGTGCATTTCGAGCGGTCCAGTTGCAGCTGGTAAAAACTGAAACGGTTGAACAGGGCATAAAAGGCGCCTAAAGGGCATAGGTACTTACAAAAAGGACGGTGGACAGTACAGGCGGCGGCTAGAATCAAGACTAGTACCAGCAGTTTCCAGCTGAATAGGGCCCCTGCCGCTTGGCGCAGGGCAGGGTTTGACAGCAGCAAGGGGATGCCGCCCCCTAAGGTGCCCGCGGGGCACAGGTATTTGCAGAACCAGGGCTGGTAAGCGCCCGCCTCTGTGAGGGCAAAGGCCGGAAGCAGGACCACCAGCACCAGCAAAACCCCATATTTTATATACCGGGCCAACCGGTCGATTTTACCCGGTACCTTAAACTTAGGCACGGGTATCTTATGCAGCAGGTCTTGTACCAAGCCAAAGGGGCACAGCAAGCCGCACACGGCCCGCCCCAGCAGGATGCCGAACAGCGCCAGCGTCCCCAGCACATAAAACGGGAAGCCGTGCTTCCCACCGCCCAAGGCCCCCTGCAAAGAGCCAATGGGGCAGGCCCCCAAAGCCCCGGGGCAGGAGTAACAGTTGAGCACAGGCACACAGGCCGCTTTTGTGGGGCCCTTAAAAATCTTCCCTTTCTGGAAGCCCAGGGCGTAGCCGTTGAACAGGGCACAGGCACAAAGCTGTACCACCCGCTGGAAGGAGGACCGCGCCCCCCTTTTCAGCCTATGCCGATGCATTCCAGGCATACCATCACCGCCTTCTGTAATACGTCCCGGTGCTGCCCGGCGGCGACGCCGGCCCCGATGGACAGTAGGGCAGCGGCCAGCATGCCTATGCGCGCAACTTTACCCCACATCGACCGCGATTTCATCTTTCCCACCTGCCCGCAACACTTCGTTTACAGCTTTCGTATACCCCTCTGCGAGGGACGCTGGGTCAACATGCGCCAGGGGGCCGGTCACCTGCCCCTGGCTGTCTACCAGGACGGTAGTAGGCAGAAATTCCACAGCTCCTACCAGGCTTGCTATGTCCCCATCCCCGGAAATAAGGGTCACGCCCGCAAAGCCCGCCTTGTCCAGTATCTCCTTTGCGCCTGCCGGGTCTCCGGCGCCGTCGGTGCACACGGTGATCAACTGTACATTTTCTGGCAAGGCTTTGGCATAGGCCGCCAGGGCGGGCATCTCAGCAATGCAAGGAGAGCAGAAGGTGCCCCAAAAGTTGATGACGGTTACGTCCTTAGACAGGATGTCCTCCTGGGTGAACGTGTCCCCGTCCAGTGTCTGGGCGGTAAAGGAGGCGAGGCTGCCCGTGATATTTTCCACAGGCCCGCTCTTGTCCTCACATCCGGAAAGCGCGCAAAAGACGAGGCCGATAGCCAGCAAGAGGGCTCCCCATTTTACAGCATACATACGATCCACAACCTTCTTTCTACATGTTTTGTGCCTTTGTTTCTTACATCTATAATACCATAAGGCTGGCCCAATTGTCTCTTACAGTTTTCTTTCGTTTTCCGTATCCTTCGTTTACTCTGGCCGTGCAGGCCGTTTTTTCCAAAACCAGCAGAAAATGGCATAATTATCTCCGTTTTTGGCTGGAAATTTCCGGTAAAGGAGGCTATAATTGACATAGGAAAGTGGCGGGCAGCCACATATAACAGGAGACGAAAGGGTGGTTCCATTTGGAAAAGAAGCCGGTAAAGGTTGCCATGGTCGGCGTGGGTGCTATCAGCGGTATCTACCTGCAGAACATCACGCATACATTCCGGGAAGTTGCGCTTGTCGGCGTGTGCGATTTGATCCCAGAAAGGGCTGAAAAGGCCGCGGCCTATGTGCGGGAGGCCATCGAACAGGGGGCGGCTGTCCCCCAGCCCAAAATCTATAAAGATATGTACGAGGCTTTTGACGACCCAGAGGTGGAGGTCATCCTCAACCTGACCCGCCCCTATGAGCATTTCGAGGTCACCAAGCAGGCCCTCCTGCATGGCAAGCATGTGTATTCGGAAAAGCCCTTGGGGGTAGACATGGACGAGGCCCGGGCCCTTATCGCCCTGGCGGAGGAAAAGGGCCTGCAAATCGGCGGCGCGCCGGATACCTTTATGGGCGCAGGTATCCAGACAGCCCGGTACCTCATTGACAGCGGCATGATCGGCGACGTGGTGGGGGCCTCCTGCGCTATGGTCTGCCATGGCCACGAGACCTGGCACCCAGACCCAGAATTCTATTACAAGCGGGGCGGCGGGCCTATGCTGGACATGGGGCCCTATTATATAACGGCCCTGGTGCAGCTGCTGGGCGAGGCCAAGGGCGTTATGGGCATGACAAAGAAAACATTCCCCCAACGGCTTATCACTTCCCAGCCCCACCAAGGCGAGACTATCCATGTAGATGTGGACACCTGGCTTTCCGGCAACATTGCGTTTTCCAGCGGGGCCATTGCCCAGGTGTTCACCACCTTTGACGTACACTACACCGCCCAGGCCCGGTTTGAGGTGTACGGTACCAGGGGCAGCCTGATGGTACCGGATCCCAATACCTTTGGCGGGCCGGTGCTGCTGCTGCGGCCGGAAGACTTTGCCGCCGCCCCTCAAACCGACCCAGGCCTGGCCCGCCATGGCGTGCCGGATTTCTACCGGGGCTGGAAAGAGATGCCCCTGTTGTACGACTACCCGGAGAACAGCCGTGGCTTAGGGCTGGCGGATATGTGCAAGGCATTGCGCACCGGCCGGGGCCATCGGGCCGATTACCAGCAGCAGCGCCATGTGCTGGAAATCATGACCAGCTTCAGCAAATCCTGTGAGGCGGAGGCATATATCCCCATGGAAACCAGGTATACCCGCACCGCGCCCATGGGGCTGAATGCCATGCACGGCATTTTGGACTAGGGTTTTATACGCCTTTGGCCTTTCCGAGAATGGCATGGTTAATGTGGGGCCCGCCCCGGGGCTGCCATGTAGCCGGGGTCTTTGCAAACTTAGGGGGAAAACACAATATGCACATCCCAATCTTAGAAAAAGGGTATGAGGAGGGATCGATATGATCCGTTTTGACCATTTTAATTTCAATGTGTTCGACCTGGAGAAAAGCCTGGATTTTTACAAAAAGGCGCTGGGGCTGGCCCCTGCGCGGGAGGTAGAAGCCCCAGACGGTTCCTTAAAAATCGTTTTTTTGAAAAACCAGGAGAATGATTTCAAGCTGGAGCTGACCTGGCTGCGGGATCGGGGGACCCCTTATAACCTGGGGGATCTGGAGTACCACCTGGCCTTCGTCACCGACGAATATGAGTCGTTCCACGCCCGGCATCAGGAACTGGGCTGTATCTGTTTTGAAAACCCGGAGATGGGCATTTATTTCATCTATGACCCGGACGGCTACTGGATCGAGATCGTGCCGGCGCGGTGATAGGGCTTGAAAGCCGGAACATACGGCCAGGCTGGGAGGAAGCTGAAAAGCAGCGGGGGGCCGTCAGGCTTTTAGACACGGCACAAGCGCGGGCCTATGGGCGGCTCTCCAGGGGAAAATAAAAAATACAAAAGGAGCGGTATGTATGAAAGCAGCGTATACGGGCTGGACTTGGATCCAAAGCCGGGAACCGCAGGAAGCCAAAAAGCAGTTGGAGCAGAGCTTTAGGGAATGTAAATTTTTAGGCTATGACACGGTAGAAAACTTTGCCTTTATCCGAGACTATTATAAGGACGACCCCTCCGAGCTTACAAAGCTGGCGGAGGAGTGCGGCGTAGAACTGGTGAACCTATACGGGCACTTCACCCTGGATGTAGAGGAATCCCTGCGCACCGCAATGGAGCAGGTAGACTTCCTAGCGGCTATCGGCGGCAAGTGGTATAACTGCCAGCATGGGGGCTTTGGTGAAGAGCCCTTCGAGCGGCCCACCAGCCCGGAAATGATCGATAAAATCTGCGAGATCGCCAACCGCCTGGGCGAGTATGCCAAAGGGAAAGGGGTTACCGTATGCTTCCACCCCCATTTTGGCACCTGTGTGTTCAGCGAGAGTGACATCGACTATTTTGCAGCCCATACCAAGCCGGAGCACGTCTCTTTCTGCTTCGACACGGCCCACACCACCCTGGCGGGCATGGACCCGGCGGCCTTGATCCGTAAGTATGGCAGCCGTATCGCTTATATGCACCTGAAGGATGTGGACGCTTATGCCTTATCCAAGGCGGAAGGCCGGGACAAAATGGCCTCTTTCCGGGCGTTGGGCCATGGCACTGTGGATTTCCCGGCGGTAAAGGCCGCTTTGGAAGAGGTCGGCTTCGACGGCGTCCTTTGTGTCGAGCTGGACCGGCCCGAGGTATGCAATTTCCACTCGGCAGAGGTTTCCCGTATCTACCTTCGGGATGTGCTGGGGGTTTGACCGTATACAATATAAAAAGGTAAAAGAGTGGGAAAGGAGGGGCCTGTGGAACGCCGTGCTTTTTTTGAAGACCGCAAACCGGGATTCCAAGCTATTTCCGGCCCCGGCTTTTCTTTCCCGCCCCACTTGCACCCCCAGTTGGAACTGCTGTATGTAGAGGAAGGGGAAATGGGCGTTACGGTGGGGAAGAGCAGCACAGTGTTGGCGGCTGGGCATCTAGCTGTGGTATTCCCCAACCAGATACACAGCTATCAAAAAGCGCCGCGGGAAGCGTCTATCATTATGCTTATCGCCGACTTGTCTTGTACAGGTGGGCACTTGGATACGCTGTTACGCTCCTGCCCGGAATGCCCCTTCCTGGATAATCCCCATTCCAATATCCTTTATGCCATTGGCCAGCTGGCAGAGGAATATGGGCGGGCGGAGCCGGATGCCGCTGTGTACGGCCCGCTTATGCAATTGATTTTGGCGCGTGCCCAGCCCAGCTTAAAGCTGCGTCAGGGCCGCAGCGCGGACCATCAGGACCTGCTTTGGCAAGTCGTGCATTATGTGAACAAGCATTACCGCGAGCCCTTGACGCTTTCCATGGTGGCGCAGGGGGTTGGGGCCAGCCCTGGGCGGCTCTCCCGTGTGTTCTCTGAAAAGGTAGGCCAGGGTTTCCCCGCTTATCTGGCCCGCATCCGCCTTTCCTATGCCCAGGCCATCTTGCAGGATACAGAGCTGTCTGTGACAGAAGCCGGGGAAGAGGCGGGCTTTGAAAGCCAACGGTCTTTCTTCCGGGTTTTCCGCCAGCAGTATGGTATGACTCCCCTGCAATACCGCAAGCAGTCCCGCAGGGGGCGGGGCCCGGGGGAGGGAACGTAAAAATGGAATAGAAGGGCCAGGCGAAAAGCATCCGGTCCGGCGGTATGTCCCAGCACAGCCGTCGGGCCGGATGCTTTTTGCTGGTTGTGGGTACAGGTTCTTATTTGCCGAAGGCACGCATAGACATGAGGTAGAAAGCAAAAGGAGAGGATCATGTATGCAGGCAAAAATCAAGACCCAGCCCTATGAATATTTTGACCCCGTATTCGACGGCAGCTATGAAACGCCCGTGGATACCGAATACAATCTGCCAGATTACTGTCCGGACATCCAGAAGCTGCTGAAGTGCCGCGTTGTGCCAGAGATTTCGTCCTATATGATCTCCGGCGACACCCTGGCCGTAGACGGCTTGTGCGATGTGCGGGTGCTGTATCTAGATGCAAAAGGGGACTGCGTGCGGTGCTGCGAATTTACTAAGGATTTTACCGCTAGCATCAAGCTCAAGTCTACAGAGGAAAAGGCTGTAGCCTGTGTACGGGCCTCTATGCTCCACATGACATGCCGGGCTGTCAGCGCCCGCCGGGTGGACCTCCATGCCGCCGTATCCCTGCAGGTACTGGCGGTGGTGCAAAAAAAAGAGCTTATCACCTGCGCCATCGACGAGCCCGCTATCGAGCGCCGCGGCAGGACATTCCCGGCCCATCAGGCTATAAACGCGGTGTGCCACCAGTTTACCATAGAGGACTACTTGCCCTTGAAAAACGGGAAGCCTCCCATTGAGAGCATCCTGCGGAGGGACGTGTGTTGCCGGGTGGTGGAGAGCCGCCTTTCTGAGGAACGCCTCTCTGTCAGCGGCGCGGCGGACGTAAGTTTTTTGTACGCCTCTTCGGTTGATGGGTCAACCTTGGAAAAGATGACGGCTTCTATCGATTTCAGCCAGCTCATCGATTGCGCCGGGGCAGAAGAGGGGTGTATCTGCGACCTGCGCATTGTGACCGGCGAATGCGCTTTGACCCCAAAAGAGGACGATGTGGGGGAGAACACAGGGGTATCGGTGGTGGTGAAGGCTTTTCTGTTGGCATTCCTGTATAAGGCCTGCGAAGTGGAAATCATCGACGACGCCTATTCGGTAGAAGCGCCGCTAGAGCTGCGCTATGGGCAAAGCGCCTTTACCCAGGTGCACGGCGTGGTATCCGAAGTGCTGAAGAAAAAGTGTACCTTGGCGCTTTCTGGGGAAGAGATACAACGAGTGCTGGATCTGTGGTGCGAACAGGAGAGCGTACAGTCCTCCTGGGAAAAGGGGAAACTTACCTACCGGGTGAAGTACACGATCTCTATGCTGTATGTGAACGCCCAGGGGCGTATCCTTTATGGGGAACAGCCCTTTGACCACAGCTTTACCACTGAACGTGGGGAGCCGGAAGCGGGCAAGTGCCAGACCAGCGCCCGTACGGACGTGTGGGAATACCGCATTGCCGACAAGAACACGGTAGAGGTGTCGGCCGAAACAGCGGTCACCTCCCTTTTATATGCGGCCAGCAGCGTGAAGTACCTGATCTCCGCTGGGGCGGATGAAAACTCTCCGGATTTCCAGCAGTTCGAGAAGCGGTCCCGTTTCCTGTTGTATTACGCCAGCGCCGGGGAAAAGCTTTGGGATATTGCCAAGGCCCACCGGGCCCTGCTTTCCGATATCCGCAGCCAGAACGAGCTGTTCGAGGATTCCGTCCCTGCCGCCCAGCCCATTATCATTACGAACCGGGGATGACAGGCGCCCCGTTAGGCCATGCGCAGTTTTTTGGAAGATTCTTGCGGAAGTTTTTTCAAAGGGAAAACCCCGTAAGGCAGGCTTGGACGGCAGTCCAAAATATGAGATTCGAGAGGTAACATATGGAAGGATTCAATGTATATAAGGATATACAGGACCGTACCGGCGGGGAGATCTACATTGGCGTGGTGGGGCCGGTGCGTACAGGGAAGTCCACTTTCATCAAGAAGTTTATGGACACGGTCGTCATCCCCAATATCCCTGACGGCCTCCAGCGGGAGCGCGCCGTCGACGAGCTGCCCCAGTCGGCGGCCGGGCGCACCATCATGACCACCGAACCTAAGTTCATCCCCGAGCAGGCGGTTTCAGTAGAGATCGACGAGGACGCCATGTTCCATGTACGTATGATCGACTGCGTGGGTTATATCGTGCCCAGCGCCATTGGATATATCGAGGAAGACCAGCCCCGCATGGTACGTACCCCCTGGTTCGAAGAGCCTATCCCTTTCAACATGGCAGCGGAGATCGGCACAAAAAAGGTCATTACGGAACACTCCACCATCGGCCTTGTCATCACCACCGACGGCTCTATCAGCGAGATCCCACGGGAGGAGTATGAGGAAGCGGAAGAGCGGGTCATCGCCGAACTGCGCCAGACAGACCGCCCCTTTGTCATGCTGCTGAACTGTGTAGACCCGTCAACACCCATGGCACGAGAGCTGGCGTCGTCCCTTTCCGGGAAATATGGCGTGCCCGTGCTGCCAGTTAACTGCATCGATATTACCGAGCAGGGCATCAAGGATATCATCGCGAACCTACTGTACCAGTTCCCCGTGCGTGAGATAGAGCTGGAGGCCCCAGGCTGGGTAACGGCCCTAGAGCCCACCCACTGGCTGTTCTCTTCCGTTTTGGAAACCTTGCGGGGGATAAGCTCCATCAGCCGCATGTGCCAGGTGCGCGGCTTGCTGGAGTCGGTGAAGGGCTGCGAATATATACAGACAGTGGATGTGCAGCAGATAGACCTGGGCAGCGGACGCAGCACCGCCCGTCTGGTGCTGGACCAGTCCCTGTTCTACCGTGTCCTAAGCGAAAAGACCGAGTTGGATATCCAGAACGAGTCCCAGCTTTTAAGCCAACTGTTGGAAATGACGGAGATACGCAAGACCTTCCAGAAGCTGCGCCAGGCCTATGACGACGTATTGGAGACGGGCTATGGCATCGTCATGCCCGATGTAGAGGAGCTGACCCTGGAAGAACCGCAGATTTTAAAACAAAACGGCAAATATGGTATCCGGTTGAAGGCTACGGCCCCCTCCATCCACATGCTGCGCACCCAGATCAACACAGAGATCACCCCCATTGTAGGGTCCGAGCAGCAGTCGGAAGAGCTGGTGCTGTACCTCTTGAAAGAGTTTGAGGAGAACCCGGTGAAAATCTGGGAATCCAATATTTTTGGCAAGTCCCTGCATTCCCTGGTCAACGAGGGCATGCACAACAAGCTGTACCGTATGCCCCTGGACGCCCGGGAAAAGGTACGGGAGACCATCGAACGCATCATAAACGACGGCTGCAACGGCCTGCTGTGCATCATTTTGTAGCGTATGCAGGATTGGGAACAGCTGGACGAGATAGACAGCCTGGGAGAGGAGGAAGATCCCCAGGAGCTGGAACCAGCGGCCGGAGAGGTGAAAAGTGGCGGGCTTTCCACAGTGCCCCTTTTCCAGGCGGCGTTGTGCGCCCTGGCCCTGGCGGCTCTGGCATATATGCGGTTTACTGGCCACCCGGCTTATGAGAAGATCGCCGCCCGATACCATGCGGAACAGGCCCAGCAAATTGACCTTCCCAAGCTTTCTGCTTTTTTCCAAGTGGAAGCAGGGGCACAGCCTTCTGGAAGCCCGGCCCCCACGCCGGCGCCTACCCCATCGAAAGGGATAGAACTGATTGGGCCGGGGGCGCAGCAGCTGTGAACTTCCAATTCCAAGCAGGGGCATGCCGGGTGCAGATGGGGTTTTCCTGCCTGGCCCTGTTGGCCTTTGCCTGCCAATTCGCTGGGGACAGATGCCCGGACCTTTTGCTTGCCATGCTCTGCCACGAGGGCGGGCATTTGTTGGCCCTATGCGCTGTGGGGACGGCCCCAAGGCAAGTGACCCTTTCCGCCCTGGGCTGTAGGATGTCCCTGCCACCGGGGGCAAGGCTGACAGGCTGGCAGGGGATGCTTGTTTCTTTAGCGGGGCCTGGGGCGAACTTGCTGTGCTTTTTACTCTGTCTATTGACAGGCCAGGCAAGCGGTGCTTTTGCAATGGGAAGCCTGGCATTAGGGCTGCTGCATCTGCTGCCTGTCGAACCCTTGGACGGGGGCCTGGCGATGCATAGGCTCCTAGAGGGGATAACGCGCCCCTCCCGTGCCGAACGGGTCAGCCGATGGGTATCGGCCGTATGCATATTGCCTCTGTTTGTCCTGGGGTTCACCATTTTACTGCGTACCCGGTATAATTTTACCCTGTTGGCCTTGAGCATCTACCTGATGCTTTACCTTGTGCTGGGGCAGGATCAGACTTATTAAAGGAAAGTAAGCAGCCACAACAAGGCCCTGGCAGGGATGCCGGGGCCTTGTTGTAGCCGGGGGCCGGGGTTTGCGCCGGGCATGGCCAAAGAGGCTGCGGGATTTTCCGGCGATTCCCGCAAAGCAATGTGGCGTGGTTCGCCCCTTTGCGCTGGGGGGCTTGCATATATGCGCGATTTGTATTACAATAGCTTTACTATATATTTTTGGGACGTCCGGCCTGCCGCCATGGGCTGGGACAAGGAAAGGAAGTCTTGCACAATGGCTTTAAAAGAATTCCAGGCAGAATCAAAACGGCTGATGGACTTGATGATCAACTCCATTTATACCCACAAGGAGATATTCCTGCGGGAACTGATCTCCAACGCCAGTGACGCCATAGACAAGCTCTATTACCGTACCCTGGAAGACGGGGCTACGGGCCTTAGCCGGGACGATTTTTATATCCGCATCGACCTGGACCCGGAGGCCCATACAATCACGATAACGGATAACGGCGTAGGCATGACCCAGCAGGAGCTGGACAATAACCTGGGGGTCATTGCGAAAAGCGGTTCGCTCCAGTTTAAAAACGAGAACGAAAAGAAAGAAGACGTGGACATCATCGGCCAGTTCGGCGTAGGCTTTTATTCCGCTTTCATGGTCAGCGCCCGGGTACGGGTGGAAAGCCTTGCTTTTGGCGAGGGGCAGGCCTACCGGTGGGAATCCCAGGGGCTGGAGGGCTATGAGATCGCCCCCTGCGAAAAGGCGGACCGGGGCACCACCATCACCCTGTGGTTGAAAGAGGACACAGAGGACGAAAAGTACAGCGAATTTGCCGACCAGTACCGGGTGCGGCAGCTGGTAAAGCGTTATTCCGATTATATCCGCTACCCCATCCGCATGGAGATGAAAAAGACCCGGCTGAAAGAGGGGACCGGGGAAGAGGGCAAAGAGCCCGAGTATGAAACATACTACGAGACGGATACCCTGAACAGCATGGTGCCCATCTGGAAGAAGGCCCGCGCCGAGGTAACAGATGAGGAACTGCATGCTTTTTATAAGGAAAAATTCTACGATTGGCAGGATCCCCTACAGGCCATCCGCACCTCTACCGAGGGAGCCGCTACCTACAGCGCCTTGCTGTTCATCCCTAAAACAGCCCCCATGGACTACTATACCCGGGAATATGAAAAGGGCCTGCAGCTGTATGCCAGCGGCGTGCTGATTATGGACAAATGCGCCGACCTTCTGCCAGACTGCTTTAGCTTTGTGAAGGGCCTGGTAGATTCCCAAGATCTTTCCCTGAACATTTCCCGGGAGATGCTGCAGCATGACCGGCAGCTGAAGCTGATTGCCGGGCGGCTGGAGAAAAAAATCGCCAGCGAGCTGAAAGCGATGCTTACAAACGACCGGGAGAAGTATGAAGCTTTCTGGAAGAGCTTCGGCTTACAGCTGAAGTTTGGTATGTACAACGAATATGGCGCCAAGAAAGACCAGCTGAAAGACCTGGTGTTGTTCACATCCTCGAAAGAGAAAAAGCTGGTTTCCTTAGCGGAGTATGTTTCCCGTATGCCTCAGGGGCAGCAGGCTATTTACTATGGCTGCGGCGAAACGCCCGAGCGCATTCTCAGCCTGCCCCAGGCTGAAGCGGTGCTGGAAAAAGGGTATGAGCTGCTGTGCCTGACGGACAACGTAGACGAATTTGCCCTGCGTATCTTGGAAAAATATGAGGAGAAAGAGTTCAAGAACATCGCTTCAGAGGGCCTGGACCTTGGCAGCGACGAGGAAAAAGAAAAGACCCAACAGCTGGCCCAGGACAATAAGGAGCTGCTGGCTGCCATGCAAGAGGCCTTGGGGGACCGGGTCCAGGATGTAAAGGTGTCTGGCACGCTGAAAAGCCATCCGGTGTGCATCAGCACAGACGGCATGATTTCTACCGAGATGGAAAAGGTACTGAACGCTATGCCCGCCCAGGAGAAAATCAAGGCACAGCGGGTGTTGGAGCTGAATCCCCAGCATCCAGTGTTTGCCCGGCTGCAGGAACTGTTCCAGTCTGATAAGGAAAAGGTCGCCCTGTATGCGGAGATACTCTATGGCCAGGCCTTGCTTATTGAGGGCGTGGCCTTGGAAGACCCGGCGGGATTTGCCCAAAAGGTCTGCCAGATCATGTAACAGGGCGGGGGCACCCGTCCTAGGAAAGGAAAGCTCTATGGATTATCAAACGAACCAAACGGCTCCTGTACAACCTGGTGGGCCCGGAGCGCCGGCCTGGGGGTATCCGCCGCCTCAAGCCCCTCCTTACGGGGGGCAGGCCCCGGTTTACGTTTCCCAGCCACCCGTTTACCCCTATGCGCCACCAGCGTATATGCCCCCGGCGTACGCCCCGTATGCTATGCCCCATCAGGCGTACCAATATGCCCCTCCTTTTGCCGCCGGGGGTCCGGCGCCTAAAGACCCACGACGAAAGGGCGCTTCCCAGACGTTGAACCGCATGTGCTTGTTGGTGCTGGGGCAGACGGCCGCCGCGTTCCTGTGGCAGTTCCTCATCGGGATCCTGCTAGGCCTTTCCGGGGCGGGCGCTTTCCTGTTATTAGAGGACAATATGGCGCTTTCCTGGATGACAGCGGCCCTAGTGCCTTTGTCCACAGCCCTGCCCTTTTTCCTCTACATGCTGATAGCCCGAAAGGACACTGCGGACTACCTGAAGTTTCAAAAGGTAGGCTTTGGGTGGGGGCTGCTGTGCGTTATAGCCGGGGCAGGGATATGCCTGCTGGGGAATTACCCCGCTTTTATGATACAAGATCTGCTGCAGGACGTGGGCTATTCCTCACTGGATTCCAACGTTTCCACGGGGGACACCTGGGCTTCTTTCGCGCTGGAGTTTTTCTCCCTGGCGGTACTGGTACCCTTTATGGAAGAGTTTGTATTCCGTGGGGTGCTGCTTTCCAGCCTACGGAAATATGGCGTGGGGTTTTCCATTGTGGCTTCGGCCATCGTGTTCGGGTTGGTGCATCTCCAACTGGGTAATATCGTGTTTGCTACCATTGCCGGGCTGGTGATGGGGTTTTTGTACGCCCGCACCAATAACCTTTGGCTTACCATCGCAGTCCATGCCGTGAACAATGGCCTGGCTGTCATAGGAAGCTATAGCGGCATGTTTTTTGCAAATGTAAAGGGAGATTCGGATCTGATAGCCACCGCTTGCTTTATGCTGGCCCCCATTGGCCTGGGGCTGGTTTCCCTGGTGTTCGTACTCATTTTCCGCCGCAGGATATTCCCGGCCCCTGGATCCCCCCATTATGAGGCTCCCGCCCTGCCCCTTACCGGGGGGCAGGCTGTGGCAGCCGTCTTGCGCGCCCCCATGTTTTGGGCGGTGGTGGCTATGATAGCGGGCTGGACCATATTCCTGTTCTTGTAAATGGGCATGTTGGAACTGCCCTTGGCGTTTCTCCCCAGGCGGGAATTTATGGAAGAGGCCCTGGCCCTGGCGAAAGAGGCAGCCGCCTGCGGCGAGGTG
This sequence comes from Oscillospiraceae bacterium, assembly GCA_910574995.1. Classification (GTDB taxonomy): domain Bacteria; phylum Bacillota; class Clostridia; order Oscillospirales; family Acutalibacteraceae; genus Acutalibacter. The sequence goes on along the minus strand of CAJTCS010000002.1, from coordinate 271,672 downwards.
CCTGTAGGGGCGGTAGTGGTATACCGGGACCAGGTGATAGGCCGGGGGCGCAACCGGCGGGAATCGGCCCAAACGGCCCTGGCCCATGCGGAACTGGAGGCCATCCACCAAGCATGCCAGTATATGGGCAGCTGGCGGCTGCGGGGATGTATCCTGTACGTGACGCTGGAGCCTTGCCCCATGTGCGCCGGGGCCATTGCAAATGCGCAGATCGATACGGTCGTTTATGGGTTGGACGACCCCCAGGCAGGGTGTGCGGGTACGGCGGCCAATGTGTTTGCCCTGCCTTATGTGCATGCGCCGGAGGTCTACCGGGGTTTATGCGAGGGTGAATGCCGCGCCCTGTTGCGTGGGTTCTTCCAGGGGCTCCGCGGTAAGGGGAGGGACGGCCGCCCCAGCGGAGGATGTTTGAACAAGAAAAGATAGGAAGGAACTATACTATGGTTCATGTTTTTGACCAACAGGCCCAAGAGCTGCGCCTTCTGAACCTGCAGGTCTGGCGGGACGGCAGGCTGGTGCTGCAAAAAGATTATGACAGCGAGATGCGCCGGAACCAGTATTCCGCCAGCAAAAGCTTTACCAGCTGCGCGGTAGGCATCGCCCAGCGGGAAGGGCTGCTGTCCCTGGGGGAACGGCTGGTAGACGTATTCCCCGAGGAATTGCCGGGAAAAATCAGCGGCAATTTAGAGCAAGCCACCGTACGTGATTTGCTTACCATGTGCCTGGGACAGGAGGCCGGGCAGCTGATGGGGGAGCAAAGGCCCTTCTTCCATGAACGGGATTGGGTGAAATATTCTTTGGCGCTGCCTTTCCCAGACAAGCCGGGGGAGAGGTTCGTCTATAACAATGTGGGGCCCTATCTGGCCGGGGTACTGGTACAGCGCCGGGCTGGGTGCGACCTAGTGCATTATCTGACGCCTAGGCTGTTCGCGCCCCTAGGCATTGCACGCCCCACATGGGAGGCCGACCCCCAAGGCTATACCTTTGGGGCGGGCGGCCTGTTCCTGTGTGTGTCCGAGCTGATGCTGTTTGGCAGGCTGCTGCTGGGGAAAGGCCGCTGGCAGGGCCGTCAGCTGGTGCCGGAAGAATACCTGGCGGAGGCCTGCGGCAAGCAGGTAGAAAACGGTGCGGAAGGCTATGGCTACCTGTTCTGGCGGGGCGCCCGCAATTCTTACCGGGCAGATGGGAAATATGGCCAGTATGCCATTGTGTTCCCAGAAGAAGGGACGGTCATGGCCTGCAATGCCGAATGCCGGGACCAGCAGGAGCTGCTTTCGTTCCTTATGGATAACCAGCCTGAACTTCTGGCCGGGGCGGTATGATCCTCAGTGCCAGCCGCCGGACAGACCTCCCGGCCCTGTACGCCCCCTGGCTGCTAAAACGTTTCCAAGAAGGCCAGGTGCTCATCCCAGACCCGTACCGGGCAGGCCATGGCATACGGCTGTGCTTTCAGCCCGATGGGATAGACTGTATCATTTTTTGGACGAAAAACCCCTTGCCCATGTTGCCGCTTTTTGACCAGCTGGAGGGGTTGGGGTACGCGCGGTACTACTTTTCTTATACCATCACAGCTTTCGGCCCAGAATTGGAACCCGGCTTGCCTCCCATAAGGGAACGGCTGGCAGGCTTCCAGGCATTGAGCAGGCGGCTGGGGGCGGGGCGGGTGGACTGGCGCTTTGACCCTATTATCCTGGACAAGGAACGCACGCCCCAGTGGTATGCCCGGCGTTTTTCCACCTTATGCAATCGGCTGGCCAGCTGTACCCAGCGGTGCATTTTAAGCTTTGTAGATCCTTATGCCCACCTGCGGGGCGCTTTCCCGCAGGCTGGCCGGCAGCAAATGGAGGAAACCGCCGCCCGGCTGGCAGAGGTTGCGGGGAAGTACGGCCTGCCCCTGTTTACCTGTGCCGAGGAAGGGGATTTCACCCCCTGGGGCGTACGCCACGGCGCCTGCATCAGCCGGGAGAAGGTAGAAGCTGTGGCGGGCGGGGCGCTTACGTGCAAGCCCCATCGGGGCCAACGTGGGGCCTGCGGCTGCATCGAGAGTACAGATATAGGTATGTATGGAACCTGCACGAACGGCTGTGCCTACTGCTACGCCACTAAAAACCACAAAGCTGCCTGTAAACGGCTGCAAGGGCACGACCCCTGTTCGCCTTTGCTGACCGGTTGGCCTCAGAAGGGGTGGGCTTGGCGGGAAAAGGAGGCGCAAGCCCAGCGCGGCGGGCAGCTTGTCTGGGGATAGGGCCAGGCAGTCGTTTTCGAGATAGGGGAGGAAAGCCATGTTTGCAAACGAAGAACAGATACAGCAGGCGCTACTTTGCGGGGTAGACACGGGGGAATACGATATGGATTCCTCTATGGCCGAGCTGGCCGAACTGGTGCGCAGCGCCGGGGCAGAGGCGTCCTTTGTGCTGACCCAGAAACGCCCCGCCCCAGATACTGCCACTTGCCTGGGCTCTGGCATGGCGGAGGAAGCTGCCGCCATGGTAAAGCGTGAGGAGTTGGATTTAGTCATATTCGACCGGGAACTGAGCCCTACCCAGATCCGGAACCTGGAAAAGCTGTGCGGTGTGCGCGTTGTCGACCGCACCATGCTCATCCTGGACATTTTTGCCCAGCGGGCCCGCAGCAAGGAGGGCAAGCTTCAGGTAGAGCTTGCCCAGCTGCGCTATATGCTGCCCCGGCTCTCCGGCCAGGGGACGTCCATGTCCCGTCTGGGCGGCGGGATCGGCACCCGGGGCCCTGGCGAGACTAAACTGGAAACAGACCGCCGCCATATCCGGCGGCGTATCGGTAGTTTGAAAGAGCAGCTGCAGGAAGCGGAGGCCGCGCGCGGCGTTATAGGCAAACGGTGGAAGAAGAACGGCGTGGTCACTGTGGCCCTGGTAGGGTATACCAACGCGGGGAAAAGCACCCTGATGAACCGTTTGACCCAGGCGGAGGTCTTGGCTGAAGACAAGCTTTTTGCCACGCTGGACCCTACCGCCAGGGCTTTGCGGCTTCCCAGCGGCAAAACTGTCATGCTGATCGATACGGTGGGCCTTCTGCGCCGTTTGCCCCATCACCTGGTAGAGGCTTTCAAGTCCACATTAGAGCAGGCGGCTACAGCAGATATTTTGTTGAACGTCTGCGACGCCTCCAGCCCAGAAGCGCGGGAACATCTGTCTGTAACAGAGGATCTGCTGGCCAGCCTGGGCGGTTCTGGGAGGCTTGTCATCCCTGTGCTGAATAAATGGGACGCGGTGGGGGAGGAAGATGCCCTGCGGGTCCCAGGCGCGGTGCGTATCAGCGCCTTAACAGGCGAAGGCATAGAAGAACTGCTCCAAGCGATCGAAAAGGGCTTGCCGGGGGATACCTTTGACGTAGAGCTGCTGCTGCCCTTCTCAAAAAGCGGACTGGCTGCCACGCTGCGGGATGAAGGGGCGGTGCTTACAGAGGAGTATGTTCCCGAAGGGCTGCATATCACCGCCCGGGTAGACCAGCGCCTGTATGGGCCAGTGCGGGGGTTCGACTTACACCCTCAAGAGGTGCCGGATGTTTGAACACCCCTTGTCCTGCGCTGTCCTCTTATCCACACTGCTGGGGGAGTTTGGGCTTCCATGGATGTTGCAACATTTTTTCCCTGGCTTATAACAGCCGCACAATGGTAATGAGTGCGCTGGGCTTTTCAGTGTAGGCCGTTCGAAAGGGGAAAAAACGAAAGCTTCCCAAATACATGGGATAGGTTTGGCGGCAGGGTTTATGGCACTTCTGCTTTACCCGTTGTTGGAGGCTATTGGTAGTTTTTCCCAGGGGAATGCCCTTTTGGGCAGCATAAGTATCACGGCCTTTTTACTGGCGCTGTTATTTTTTACTTTTTTTGTCATGTCTGATAAGCCAAGCTCCTAAAACACACCTTTGGCGTGGGAAGGGCTTTGGCAGCGGGCAGCGTTGGCCTACATGTACGCCCCCTTGGCTTGGAGGGCCGCGCAAGGCTTGTTAAGGAATTTGTAAAACAAAGTTCTCGAAACGTAAGGGAAATTTGCGGAAAAATTGAAAAAACCCCCTTATACTACAGGTATACCGTAGGACAAGGGGGATTTTTTATGCAGGGCAAGAAAAAAGCATGGGCAATCTTAGGTGCGGTGGTGGCGCTGGCCGTGATGGGCGTGTTGTGTTTCGTGGTTGGCAAACCTATCATCGACTTCGTCTCCCAACCCGAGGGGTTCCGCCAGTGGGTGGAAGAATGCGGACTATGGGCCCGGGCAGCCTTTGTGGGGATGATGGCTTTGCAGGTGGTGGTGGCTTTCATCCCGGGCGAACCCCTGGAGATTGGGGCAGGCTATGCGTTCGGCGCGATAGAGGGCACGATACTGTGCCTGTTGGGGGCCCTGGTTGGCGGCATAACGGTGTTCTTATTTGTAAAACGGTTCGGGATGTGCTTTGTAGGGTTATTTTTCCCCCCAGAAAAGGTGGGATCCCTGCAATTCCTGCAAAACGAGCGTAAGTTGAACCTGGTGGCCTATATCCTTTTCCTGATACCCGGTACCCCCAAAGACCTGATGACCTACGTGGTGGGGCTTACCCCTATGCGCTTGCCCTTCTGGGTGTTCCTGTCTCTGACAGCCCGTATCCCCTCCGTGATTACCTCCACCATCGGCGGCGACGCCCTGGGCAGCGCCAACTATGCGGTGGCGGTCTGGGTATTTGCAGTGACGGCGGCGCTTAGCGGGGTGGGGTTGCTGGTTTACCGGTATATGGCAAAAAAGCGGCGGAAAGGAGAAGCGTAGGCCCACTTGGTATTTATTCCGTAATTTCTATAGGATATCCTTCCGGCCCTGCTACGCAGCTTTCATAACAGCCGTCGCCTGTGACCCGGGGGCCGCTCATCACAGTGTAGCCGTCCATTTGCAGCCGCCGGGTTAAAGCGTCCACCTCTTCCCGGGAGCTTGCCTGGAACGCTAGGTGGGCATAGCCACAGTAAGCCCCATCTATGGCAGTAGTCACGTCAGGCCGGTTCATCACCTCTAGGCGGGGGGAATCCTCAAAAGAAAGGAAATAGGAGGAAAAGCCTGTTTTCCCGTTGTGATACAGATGGCTGCGCTTTCCGCCAAAATAGGTCTCGAAAAACTCTGCGCAAGTTTCCAGGTCATGTACATACATAGCCATGTGGCCGATTTTCATAGTTTACATCCCCTTTGCAAAATCTTTATAGGAAATAGTATACTGCTTTTTTCTAATCTTTACTATAGGATTCCTTTCCAGTTTTATAACAATTGTACAATGCTTCATCAGAGAAAGCGTAAAATCTGTAGCTTCCATACTTTATGGCGGCAAATTGCAGGGAGCCCTATAACGGATCGTTTTGGAAGGAGAAGGGGGAATAGCGGTACAAAGATGTATAAGGTTTGCATATTATGCATTTTTTGTGTTGGCTAACCCACTGTGCCCATATTGGGGAAATGGGATACATCATAGGTTTTAAGGGGAGGGCACGCTGCAGTAAAACGTATATATGTTGCAGGTCCATATGAACATTTGTGAAAAGGGAACAGAAAAGTATCCGGATAGTGCAGAGCTTTCTGCGCTATCTTACTTTTTTTTCAAGTGTATGAATAAATATGCACTTTCCCCTTGATTTTTCCAGCCCATGGTGTATAATTAAGTACGGCAAGATGAGAAGCTGACCTAGGGAATGTACCCATATAGAAAACAGGAAAGAAGGATGAAATCTTATGGCAAAGGAAATCAAAAAAGTCGTGCTGGCATACTCAGGAGGTTTGGATACCTCTATCATCATCCCCTGGCTGAAAGAGAACTACAACAACTGCGAGGTCATCGCCGTATCCGGCGACGTGGGCCAAGGAACCGAGCTGGACGGCCTGGAGGAGAAAGCCAAGAAGACCGGAGCCTCCAAGCTATATGTGCTGGACCTGCAGGAGGAGTTTGTACAGGATTATGTCTATCCCACAGTAAAAGCCGGGGCTGTGTATGAAAATAAGTATTTATTGGGCACATCCTTTGCCCGGCCTATTATCGCCAAGGGGATTGTGGAAATCGCCAAGAAAGAGGGGGCCGATGCCATTTGCCACGGCTGTACTGGCAAGGGCAACGACCAGGTCCGTTTTGAATTGGCTATCAAGGCCTACGCCCCAGATATGCAGATCATCGCACCTTGGCGCGTTTGGGACATCAAGTCTCGGGATGAGGAGATTGATTATGCCGAAGCTCATGACATCCCCTTAAAGATCAGCCGTGAGACCAACTACTCGAAAGACAAGAATTTGTGGCACTTGTCCCATGAGGGTTTGGATTTGGAAAACCCTGCCAACGAGCCCCAGTATGAGAAGCCCGGCTTCCTAGAGCTGGGCGTATCCCCCATGCAGGCGCCAGACGAGCCCACCTATATCACCCTGCACTTTGAAAAGGGTGTGCCTACACAGTTGGATGGCCAGCCCCTTTCCGGTAAAGAAATGGTGGCCAAGCTCAATGAATTAGGCGGCAAAAACGGCGTTGGATTGGCAGATATTATCGAGAACCGCTTGGTGGGCATGAAATCCCGGGGCGTATATGAGACTCCTGGCGGTACAATCCTCTACCACGCCCACAATAAGCTGGAGGAGCTGTGCCTGGATAAAGAAACCTACCACTATAAGCAGCAGGTGGCCCTGAAATTCGCCGACCTGGTTTACAACGGCCAGTGGTACACCCCCCTGCGCCAGGCCCTGTCCACCTTTGTAGACTCTACCCAAGAGACGGTTACCGGTGACGTGAAACTGAAGCTGTATAAGGGCAACATCATCGACGCGGGCGTCACCAGCCCCTATTCCCTGTATGACGAGGAGATTGCCACCTTTGACGAGGACGAAGTGTATAACCAGGCCGACTCTGCCGGGTTCATCAACCTGTTCGGCCTGCCTATCAAAGTGCAGGCTAAAAAAGGCCTGACCTACGATAAGTAAGGCTGTATCCCCGCTGTGCGGGGATAGCCGCCGCACAGGCCGGGGAGAGGGAAGCATATGGAATTGATGGACATTTACGATAAAGACGGCAACCCCACCGGCGTGGTGAAAGATAAAGGCGCCCCTTTGGCTGACGGGGAGTATATCATGGCGGTAGGGATGTGGATTGTGGACAAAAGCGGCAGGATACTCCTGACAAAGCGCAGTATGGAAAAGCGTTTTGCCCCTGGCAAATGGGAGAATACCTCCGGCCATGTGCGGGCGGGGGAAAGCTGCCTGCACGCTATCCTGCGGGAGTTGAAAGAAGAAACAGGCATTGCTGTTACGGAAAGACAAGTAACGCTGTTGGGCAGCGCCTGCTCCGGCCACTACCTGGGGCGCAATTATGGGGTACGTTTGGATGTACCTTTGGACGAAGTGGAATTCCAAGAAGGAGAAACCTGCGGTGCCAAATGGGTTCTTTTTGAGGAGTTTGTGGAAATGGCAAAGGAGGGGGCGCTTTCCCCGTCGCTGATGCCCCATCTGCAAGGGTATAAGCGGGCGTTCCTGAAGTTTATAGGCCGTCCAGGCAGCACAGCCCTGGACTTCTAAAGGAGGGCATTTATGGAATACCGGGCCGCAACGACTGACGATGTTGAAACCCTGGTGGAACTTAGGAAACAACTGGTAGCCGCGTGCGGCGCACCGGCCCAGGACGTTGATGCCGAACTGCGGGATTACTTTCAAAAGAAGCTGGCCGAAGGTTCCCTGGTGGAGTGGCTCGCCATAGAAAACGGCCAGGCCGTAGCAACAGCCGCGCTGGTGTTTTATGATTTCATTCCAAGCTCCGCCAACAAAAGCGGCGTACGGGGCTACATCACCAACATGTACACTGCCCCTGCGTACAGAAAGCAGGGCATCGCCACTTTCCTGCTGGGCAAGCTGGCGGAGGAGGCCAAGGCCCGGGGTGTGAAAAGGCTCTGGCTCCACGCGGCGGAAATGGGCCGCCCTGTTTACGTAAAATTCGGGTTCCACGAAGCCGATGGCTTTTTTGAACTCACCATATAGGCAGAGAATAAAAGCAAGGCACAGCACTGGGCAAAACCTCAGCGCCGTTGCCGTTCTAGAAGGAGCGGGGAATAAATGAAGCTATGGAAAGGCCGCTTCCAGAAGGAGGCCGACCCCAAGACAAACGATTTCAATTCCAGCATTTCCATTGACAGCCGCATGTACCGGCAGGATATAGAAGGCAGCATGGCACATGCCGCCATGCTGGGGGAACAGGGCGTCATTGACAAAAGCGAAAGCGAAAAGCTGCGCGGCGGGCTGCGGGACATACTGGCAGATTTGGATAGCGGCGCGCTGCGGATAGACCCGGACGCGGAGGACATCCACACTTTTATCGAGGGGGAATTGACAAAACGTCTGGGGGACACGGGCAAGCGCCTGCATACAGCCCGCAGCCGGAACGACCAGGTGGCCCTGGATGTGCGGCTGGCCCTGCGGGAAGAGTGCGCGGGGCTAAAGCCCCAAATAGAAGAGCTGATTGCCGTGCTGTGCAACAAGGCCCTGGGATACGCGGGTTCTGTCATGCCTGGATACACCCATTTGCAGCGGGCCCAGCCCATTACCTTTGGGCACCATCTGCTGGCCTATGCGGAAATGCTCTTGCGTGATTTGGGCCGCTTTGACGACGCCTTGAAGCGCATGGATGTGATGCCCCTGGGCAGCGGGGCTTTGGCGGGCACCACCTATCCCTTGGACCGGGAATTGACCGCCAAGCTGCTGGGTTTTTCCCAGGTGAGCCAGAACAGCCTAGACGGCGTATCAGACCGGGATTTTTGTGCGGAGATCGCCTTTGCCTCTTCCATGGCTATGGTGCATCTTTCCCGCCTATGTGAGGAAATCGTGTTATGGTGCTCCTGGGAATATAAGTTCATTGAGCTGGACGACGCTTTTTCTACTGGGTCCAGCATTATGCCCCAGAAGAAGAACCCTGACTTGGCCGAATTAATCCGGGGCAAGTCAGGCCGGGTGTTTGGCGACCTGATGGGCCTGCTTACCATGATGAAGGGCCTGCCCCTTGCCTATAACAAGGATATGCAGGAAGATAAAGAGGCCGTGTTCGACGCGGTGGACACCCTGAAGCTGTGCCTTACCCCCCTTATCCCCATGCTGGAGACCATGACAGTTTTCGAGGATAATATGCGCAGCGCCGCCGCCCGGGGCTTTATCAACGCCACAGACTGTGCCGATTACCTGGTAGCGGAAAAGGGGCTGCCTTTCCGGGACGCGTACAAAATTACTGGGGAGCTGGTGGCCCTGTGCATCCGGAAGGGCCTGACCCTGGAAACCTTGCCTTTGGAAGAATATCAAGCGGTATGCCCAGACTTTGACGGGGGGGTCTACCAGGCGATTTCCCTGGAACGTTGCGTGGAGGGCCGCAAGGTATTGGGCGGCCCGGCCCCGGAAAACGTCCGTGCCCAGGCCCGGCGGGTGCTGGGGCTGGTGCAAGGACAGGAATAAAGCGGTGGGGCGTATAGGCGTTCCCTGCTGTATTCGAGCGTATTCTTTTTGAAATAGGTGGTTAGAATATGAAAAAAATAAAAGCGGGCGTGGTGGGCGCTACCGGCTATGCAGGCGCAGAGATTTGCCGCTTGTTGTTCGGCCATCCCCAGGCGGAGCTTTCCGCTGTCAGTTCGGTCAGCTTCGAAGGTATGGCACTTTCTCAGGTTTACCCAGCTTATTACCAAGTACAGGACATGGTATGTGGCACACAGGATGAAGTGGTGGAAAAGTCCGATGTGGTTTTCGCCGCCCTGCCCCATGGCTTGTCCCAAGAACTGGCGGCCCAGTGCCACCAGGCGGGTAAGGTTTTCATTGATATGGGGGCGGATTTCCGCCTGGCAGACGAAGCCGCTTACCAGGAATGGTACGGCGGCACATATACGGACAAAGCTTTGCATGAAGAAGCCGTATATGGCTTGCCAGAGTTTTTCCGGGAAGAAATCAAAGGGAAAAGGCTGATTGCCAACCCGGGGTGTTATACCACGGCGGTGCCATTGGCATTGGCGCCGGCCCTGGAAAAAGGTTTGATAGAGGACAGGGGTATCGTGTGCGATTGCAAATCCGGTGTAACGGGCGCGGGGCGCAAGCCCACACAGGGGAACCATTACCCGGAATTGAACGAGAGTTTTACCGCCTATAAGGTGGTAGGCCACCGCCATACGCCGGAAATTGAGCAGACCCTTTCCCGCCTGGCCAAGGAGGATGTACGCGTGACTTTCGTGCCACATTTGCTGCCCATCAACCGGGGCATCTTGGCCACCTGCTATGCTAGGCTTAAGCCCGGCGTAACGCAGAGCCAGATTTGGGAGGCCTATCATGAGCGGTATGACAGGGAGTTTTTCCTGCGGCTGCTGCCTCAGGGCCAGGTTGCCAATGTGAAAAATGTGCGGTATACGAATTACTGTGACATATCCCTTTTTATGGATGCGCGCACCAGCACCTTTATCTCTATTTCCGCTATTGACAACATGGGTAAGGGGGCGGCTGGACAGGCCATCCAAAACATGAACCTCAGCTTCGGGCTGGAGGAGACGGCTGGGCTGCTGCTATTGCCCCCGGCTTTTTAAAAAGGGGTTTCTTCTTTCCAAGATGGGAAAGGAAGACGGGGCGATCGTTTTAAAGCAAGGGGAACGAATTGACGACACAAAGTAAAGGGGATCCATATGGAATTTATAGAAGGCGGTGTGACCGCAGCCCAGGGCTTTATAGCCGGAGGTATACACTGCGGCATACGCAAGAATAAATCGAAGCCAGATTTGGCAATGATCTACAGCGAGAGGATGTGTACTGCAGCGGCCGTATACACCACAAACCTGGTAAAGGGAGCGCCGATTTTGGTGACGCGGGAAAATATAGCCGACGGTAAAGCGCAGGCTGTGATTTGCAATTCTGGCAATGCGAATACGTGTAACGTGGACGGGGAAGAAAAGGCCCAACGGATGTGCGAGATCGCGGGGGAAGTATTGGGCATAGCCCCCGCGGACGTAATTGTGGCCTCCACCGGGGTCATCGGGCAGACATTGCCCATCGAGCCTATCCAGGACGCCGCCCAGGCCTTGGCGGATTCTATGACAGCAGGTGGTTCCATCCACGCGGCTACAGCCATCATGACCACGGACAACTGCCCCAAAGAAGCTGCCGTTGAGGTGGAGATCGGTGGGAAAAAGGCGCGTATTGGCGGCATAGCCAAGGGCAGCGGGATGATCCATCCCAATATGGCCACAATGCTCAGCTTCGTTACTACAGACTGCGCTATTTCTCAGCCCATGCTGCAAAAGGCCATGAAGGCGGCGGCGGACGCTACCTTCAACATGATCAGTATTGACGGCGATACGTCCACCAACGATACCTTTGCCGCTTTAGCAAACGGCGCGGCCGGGAATAGGGAAATCATAGAAGAGGGCGGAGATTTTGCCGTCTTCTTAGAAGGGCTTACCGCTGTGAGCCGGAAACTGGCCAAACAGATGGCCAGGGATGGCGAAGGCGCTACGAAGCTGCTGGTATGCCAGGCCGTTGGCGCGGAAGATGAGGGCATGGCCAAGGTTGTGGCGAAAAGCGTAATCCATTCCACCTTATTCAAGGCGGCTATGTTTGGGGCCGACGCCAACTGGGGCCGGGTGTTGTGCGCTATCGGGTATAGTGGGGCCAAAGTAGATGTGGATAAGATCGATGTATCTTTCCATTCGTCCAAAGGCCAGATAACCGTGTGCCAAAACGGCGCGGGCATAGAGTTCTCTGAAGAACTGGCAAAGGAAATCCTTGGAGAGGAAGAAATCCAGATCCAGGTCAACCTGCACCTAGGCAGTGCGGAAGCGGAGGCCTATGGCTGCGACCTGACATATGACTATGTGAAAATCAACGGCGATTACCGCACCTAGAAGGGATCCCCTTGGGGTTGGTGCCTGCCGCAGCAAGATAGGCCTACAAGGAGGGCATATGGGAAAAAAGGATTGGGAAAGCTTAAAAGTGGGATTCCGGAAGTTCTGGCAGGGGCTGGGCGTCCTGCTGGGAGGGCTTCTGCTGGTGGATTTCCTTGTCTGCCTGTTTGCGGGCCTGCTGGCCGCCAATTGGTTACTCAGCCAGTTTGGAGTGTCTGTATTCACGGCGGTACTGCTTCTCTTGGGTATTCTTGTCTATTTGCCCGCCAAGCGCCTGGGTATGGAAAAGCTTCCCCGGCAGCTTTTGGGAGCAGGGCTGCTGGGCGGCGCGGCAGTTGTGGTGTTTTATACTATAGCCTATGCTTTTTTATTCCTGTACGTACTGTAGAAGACATCTATGCGTATGTTAGCAAGCCAAGAAGGGGGAACCAAGGTGAATGTGACCAACAGCGAAAGGGCCAGTATATTGGTACAGGCTTTGCCATATATCAAGCGTTACGCGGGGGAGACCGTAGTGGTGAAATATGGCGGCAACGCCATGCTAAACGACGAGTTGAAAAGCGCCGTAATGAGCGATATCGTGCTGATGCAGCTGGTGGGCATCAACGTGGTGGTAGTACACGGCGGCGGCCCGGAAATCAACACGATGCTGAAAAAGATTGGCAAAGAAAGCAAGTTCGTCGGCGGTATGCGTTACACCGACCAGGAGACCATGGATATTGTCCAACAGGTGCTGGCAGGTAAAGTCAATAAAGACCTGGTGCAGCTGCTGGAAATGGCAGGGGGCAAGGCTGTGGGCTTGTGCGGCCTGGATGGGTCCCTTATCAAGGCGGATCAGCTGGAGGAGGATTTGGGCCTGGTGGGGGAGATCCGCGAGGTACACGCAGAAATCATCCACAACGCTACCCAGAATGGGTACGTGCCCGTGGTCTCCACCGTGGCGGCGGGGTATCATGGCGAGGTCTTCAACATCAACGCCGACGTGGCGGCCGCCCGTATTGCGGCGGAACTGGGGGCTATGAAGCTCATTTTGATGACGGATGTGCGGGGGCTGCTGCGGGATAAAGACGATGAATCCACGATCATCCCGGTAGTAAATGTCAGCGACGTGAGCCGCCTGAAAAAGGAAGGCGTGATCAGCGGCGGCATGATCCCCAAGATCGACTGCTGTGTAGACGCTGTGCGCCGGGGCGTAGGCCGTACCCATATCATTGACGGCCGAATCCCCCACTCGATCCTCGTAGAATTGTTTACAGACGAGGGCATCGGCACCATGTTTTATTGATGGGCGGGCCCGTAAGGTAGCAGGGCGTTATACAAAAGGAACCATGGAAAGGGGAGGGTTGCCATGACCTTTCAAGAGATAAAAGAACAAGACCAGAAATATATCTTACATACATATGGCCGGGTGGACGTAGCCCTGGCCAAAGGCGCAAATGCCCGGGCCTGGGATGCGGACGGCAAAGAGTATATCGATTTTACCTCTGGTATTGGTGTGAACGCACTGGGCTATGCCGACCCAGATTGGGTACAGGCGGTACGGGTCCAGGCAGGGGAAATCCAGCATCTTTGCAACTATTATTACAGCCCGCAGAACACAGCCCTGGCAGAGGAATTGAGCAAGGCTTCCGGTATGGCCCAGGCATTCTTCTGCAACTCTGGCGCCGAGGCTAACGAGTGTGCTTTTAAGGTGGCGCGGAAATACGGGGAAAAGCGGGGCGCCAAGAAAATTTTAACCTTAGTGGATTCCTTCCATGGCCGTACCCTGGCCACATTGGCCGCTACTGGCCAGGAGGCTTTCCATAAGGATTTCCTTCCCCTGAACGAGGGCTTTGTTTACGCCCCCGCCAACGACCTGGAAGCCGTGTCAGCCCAGTTGGACGGCTCAGTCTGCGCCGTGCTTTTCGAGACGGTCCAGGGGGAAGGCGGCGTAGTGCCCATGGAAGAAGGCTTTGTCCAAGGCCTGCGCAGGCTTTGCGACGAAAAAGATGTGTTGCTGATGATCGACGAGGTGCAGACCGGCGTAGGCCGTACCGGGTATTTCTATAGCTACCAGGGCTTGGATATCCAGCCGGATGTGGTTACCACCGCAAAGGGCTTGGGGGGCGGTTTGCCCATTGGGGCCTGCCTGGTAGCGGAACGCTTGCGGGATATCCTGAAGCCTGGCCAGCAGGGCTCTACCTTTGGGGGGAACCCGGTGGTATGTGCCGGGGCCCGGGAGGTGGTCCGGCGTATCAACGACTCAACTTTTCTTCAGGACGTCACGGAAAAGGGGGCTTACCTGCGGGAGAAGCTGGAAAGCCTGTCCCAGGTGGAGTATGTCCGGGGCAGGGGGCTGATGTTGGGCGTAAAGCTGCGGGGGGCTAATGCCCATGACGTGCTGCTAGAGTGCGCCCGCCAGGGTTTGCTTATCCTTACGGCAAAGGCCCTGGTGCGGTTCCTGCCACCGCTTACCATTACCCAAGAGGACATAGACGCGGGCCTTGCCATCTTTGCCAAGGTTTTGTCACAGGCTTGAAAATGCCTTCCTTGCAAATACAGAAATCCAGAAAGAGGTGTCCCTATTATGAAGCATTTACTGAAATTGCTGGACGTGACCGGAGAGGAGATCCTTGAGATACTTAACCTGGCTGACCAGCTGAAATATGAGACAAAGCATGGCATTGAGCACCACCGCCTGAAGGGCAAGTGCCTGGGTATGATTTTTGAGAAATCCTCCACCCGTACCCGCGTTTCCTTTGAGGTGGGCATTAACCAGTTGGGGGGGTATGCCGTAGTATTGGGGGCCGAAGGCTCCCAAATCGGCCGGGGCGAACCGGTGCAGGATACGGCGCGGGTTCTCTCCCGTTATGTGGACGGCATCATGATCCGCACGTTTGGACAGGATGAGGTGGAAGCCCTGGCTGAATATGGCAGTGTGCCTGTGATAAATGGTTTGACCGACTTTTGCCATCCCTGCCAGGTGCTGGCCGACCTGATGACGGTTCGGGAGTTCAAGGGCACTTTAGAGGGGCTGAAGCTGTGCTTTATCGGCGACGGCAACAATATGATGAATTCCCTTATCGTTGGCGGTTTAAAGGTGGGCATGGCTGTGTCCGTGGCATGCCCTGAAGGTTACCGCCCGCCCCAAAAGATTCTGGACTTTGCCAGGCAGTATGACGGCTTTGAACTGACAGGCGACCCCATGCAGGCTGTAAAGGATGCGGATGTGGTCATCACCGACGTATGGACCTCCATGGGCCAGGAGGAGGAACGTCAAAAACGCGAGGCGGCTTTCAAGGGCTATTGTGTAGACGAAAAGCTGATGGCCGCGGCCAAGCCCGACGCCATGGTACAGCATTGCCTGCCGGCCCACCGTGGGGAGGAGATCAGCGCGGATGTATTCGAGGCTAATGCCTCTTATATCTTCGAAGAGGCTGAGAACCGCCTGCATGTTCAGAAAGCCGTTTTGGTCAAGACAATGGGTGGCGAATAAACAGTAAAAAATCAGCCCCGCGCCTTGCGGGGCTTTTCTGTTTTTAGGGGCTGGACTGGTTTGATGAGAGGAATAGCCCGACCCCGGTTTTTGCTCCCGATCAGTTGGAAAACCGTGTGGATATTTTTTTCTCGCTATGAGGTGGGGAATAGGAAAAATGTTCCATATGGTCCCCTTGGAAAAAGTAGCGGGGCGGGGTAGGTTTGGCCTGGCCTCCTTCAAAGGTTTCAATAATAACCAATTTGACCTTCATGCGGGCGGGAAGGATGCTTTTGATAAACACGCTGGCCTGCTGCCCAGGGAAGACGTTTTCCTTAACCTCTGCTAAGCCTGCCAGGTTGGGGGTAAGTTCGACAAAAACACCATAGCTTTCTATGCTGCGGATAACGCCCCCAACTGTTTCTCCAGCCTGAAAAGCAGCGGCGTTTTCTTCCCAGGTTCCTAAAAGCTCTTTGTGGGACAGTGTGACCCGTTGCCCTTCTATGGATCTTACTATAGCCCGGATGTCCATCCCGGGTAAAAAGCGTTCCCTGGGGTGCTCGATGCGGGAGACTGAAATAGAGTCGATAGGAAGCAGGGAGACAATGCCGCAGCCAATGTCTGCAAATACGCCAAATGGCTCAATGTGCGTTACCCTGGCGTCGATCACATCCCCAGATGACAGGGTGCTTATGTACTCAGCCTGGCATTTTTCCTGGGCTGCCCGGCGGGACAGCAGCGCCGTAATGCGTCCCTGGCCATCCCGGATAAAGTCCTGTACCTGGAAGCACACCGGGCGGTTCACCCGGGAGATGATGGCGATATCCCGCACGGTTCCTTCCCGAATGCCCAGGGCCCCTTCTTCCCGGGGGATAATGCCTTTCATAAACGGTAGGTCTACGATCAGGTCGTGGTTGCTGTCACACATAAGGGCACGGGCTTCTAAAATGCGCCCCTCCCGCATGGCTTCAGAGAGGGCGGTGGGGGTCTGCATGGCGGCTTTATTTTCAAAGGTATCCAATAAGTAGCCTTCCGGGTAAAAGTTCATTTCGATAGCCACAGGATGCGGAGGGCTTAGCCCCCTGCATCGTTTCCTTTCCTCCATATTTTTCTGCCAGTTCTCGTTTCACACAGAAAACTATATGCGCTTCGCTTCCATAAAATGCTATAGCCCGCAGGTACGTGCGTCAACAGGGTTTAAGCGCGTTTTGGATATGGGGGAGGATGATGGGTTACTTTTGAATAGATAGTGCTTGCATATTTTCCCAGAATGCGGTACAATGAAAAGCAACCTATGCAAAATAAGGAGGAATTTTTTTGCGGAAAACTCTTTGCTGCCTGCTATCCCTAACCCTGGCGCTCTTACTGGCTGCCTGCGGTAACCCCCAGGATCCAGTTCCTGCATCAGAGGGGGAGGCAAATGCCTCAAAGGCCGCCAAGGTCATTGGCACGACTGACACCTTGGTAGAGCGGAAAGACCTGGTGCCTGTGGAAACAGCCGAAAAGCCTGGTTTCCAGCTGGAAATGCCTGCGGAGGGAGAGGAGATTGCCGTTATCACCATGGAGAGCGGCGAGGTATTTAAATTGCGTTTCTTTCCGGGTGAAGCCCCTAAAGCTGTTTATAACTTCAAAAAGCATGCCCTGGAAGGCTATTATGATGGTCTGACTTTCCACCGCGTCATTGAAAATTTCATGATACAGGGTGGCGACCCTTCCGGCACCGGCTATGCTGGGGAAAGCGTGTGGGGGGAGGCGTTTGAAGATGAATTCAGCCCCAACCTGTTGAATCTGGATGGTTCCGTCTCTATGGCCAACAGCGGTGCCAACACCAATGGCAGCCAGTTTTTTATCAACTGCACCCAGGGTGCGTCTGTAGATTGGACAAGCTATGAGCAGGGCTATGAGATATACAAGCAGGACCCCACCCTGTTTACCTCGACCTATAGCAGTAAATGGGTGGATATGGAACTGGTTTCCGACCAGGTGCGTTCGCTGTACACAGAGCATGGGGGGAACCTCCATCTGGACGGCTACTACTCTACAGACAAAACCGGGCATACCGTGTTTGCCCAGGTGTTCGAAGGAATGGATCAGGTAGAGGCCCTTTCCAAGGCCGAGGTGGATCCCCAGTCCAGCAAGCCCCTACAGGATATGGTCATACAGAAGGTTGAAATAGTAGAATACAAAAAATAGAGCCCGATATTAAAGAAGAGGCCTGCCGCTTGGCAAGCCTCTTCTTTGTTTTTGATGCCGTTTAAGCCTGGGGTTTGTTTTTTGCCGCCAGTTTATAACAAAGGGTCATCATACTGTCGTTCATATGGACATTCTCAACGGTGGTATCTGGATGTTTCAAAGAAATGTCATAATGCCCGAAATTCCAAAAAGACCGGATACCCAAGCTATATAGCTGGTCAGAGATTTCCTCCACATTCTCCCGCGGTATACACAGGATGGCCATAACCGGATGGTTTTCCTGATAAAAGGCCCCGATACTGCCATAGGGAAGTATCGTCTGCCCGCCAACTTTTTGGCCAATCACCTGGGGGGAGTTATCGAATACGCCTATTAGCTGAAACCCCAGCTGGTTAAATGGCATATGCCCAGCGATGGCCTTGCCCAAGTTGCCTGCGCCAATGAGGATGCACCGGTGTTGTTGCTTTAGCCCCAGGATTTCCTCAATGGCCTCGCATAACTGTGGGACGTTATATCCATAGCCTTGCTGCCCAAAGCCACCAAAGCAGTTAAAATCCTGCCGTATCTGTGAAGCGGAAAAGCCCATCTTCTTTGAAAGCTCTTGAGAGGAGATGCGGGCAACACCCCCTTTCCCAAGTTCGGATAAGAAGCGGTAATAACGGGGTAAGCGCCGTACTACAGACATAGAGACCAGGTTTTTCTTCTGCATAGACGCGCTTTTATAGAGACTGTGCCAGCCTCTCCCGGATGGCCAGCAGGAATTCTTCTGTGCCCACCTTCTGGATGTTGGGCAAGGTGGACATAGCAGCCAGGTCGCCGGTCATCACGCCCGCCTCAATGGTGTCGATCGTGGCCTTTTCCAGTTTGCAGGCAAAGTCTGTCAGGCGGCTGTTCCCGTCCAGTTCACCGCGCTTGCGCAGCGCCCCCGTCCAGGCGAACAGGGTGGCAACCGAGTTGGTAGAGGTAGGTTCCCCCTTCAGATGTTTATAGTAATGGCGCTGTACCGTGCCATGGGCAGCCTCATATTCACATGTGCCGTCTGGGGCCACCAGTACAGAGGTCATCATTGCCAGGCTTCCGAAAGCTGTGGCTACCATATCGCTCATCACATCGCCGTCATAGTTTTTGCAGGCCCAGATATAACCGCCTTCACTGCGTACCACCCGGGCCACCGCATCGTCGATAAGGGTATAGAAATACTCGATGCCTGCCTCGGCAAACCGCCGGGCGTATTCCTGGTCGTAGATTTCCTGGAAGATATCCTTGAAGCGGTGGTCGTATTTTTTTGAAATAGTATCCTTTGTGGCGAACCAAAGATCCTGCTTGGTATCCAAGGCATAATTAAAACAGGCCCGGGCAAAGCTTTCGATACTGCTGTCCAGGTTGTGCATACCTTGTACTACGCCCGTGCTCTCTTGATAGTCGTGGATCTGATATTTTTCCTGGGTGCCGTCCGGCCTGGTGATGACGACCTCGGCCTTGCTCCCTTTTTCCACCAGGGCCTCCGTGTTGCGGTATACGTCCCCATAGGCGTGCCGGGCGATAGTGATAGGCTTCTTCCAGGTGGGGATATAGGGGCTGATGCCCTTTACCATAATGGGGGCTCGGAAGACCGTGCCGTCCAAGATGGCGCGGATGGTGCCGTTGGGGGATTTCCACATTTCATGCAGGTTATATTCCGTCATACGGGCGGCGTTAGGGGTAATGGTAGCGCACTTTACAGCTACGCCATACTTTTTGGTGGCCAGGGCGGAATCTACGGTTACTTGGTCGCCGGTCTTGTCCCGGTTTTCCAGGCCCAAATCGTAATATTCCACATTTAAGTCAATATAGGGGGTAAGCAGGATGTCCTTGATCATCTGCCAGATGATGCGGGTCATTTCATCTCCATCCATTTCCACCAAAGGTGTTTTCATTTGGATTTTTTCCAATACGGCCATTTTAAATCACTCCTTGTCATAGATTATGTAAGTAAACAGGCTGCTACATATTGCCTTTTCTAAGTCCATATTATCTTCCAAAAAGCTTTTCCTGTCAATGGCTAAAGAGATGGTTTTGCAGGATAAGTGGTGAAATCCTGCAAGATGCATGGAAAAAAGATACGTGCGGATGGTTTAGAAAAAAGCCAGCTCTTTCAGCCCAAAAATGAACAGGAACATCGTTAAAATGGAGAACAGGGAACTGAACACGACAAGCTGGCCCGCCAATTTGTCGTCCCCGCCCATCTGCTGAGCCATGGTGAAGGAGGACACGGCGATGGGTGAGCCGAACACGGTCAACAGCACAGCTAAAGGCGCTCCCCGGAATCCCAGAAGTATTGCCAGCGCCAGGAACAGCAGGGGATAGGCTAGCAGTTTCATGCCCAAGGTTATACTCAAGGACCTGGCACAGCGCCCAGTCTCGCCGAAGCTGAAGGAGGCGCCTAGGATTACAAATGCCAGGGGGGTGGCGATGGAAGACAGATCCGAGACGGTTTTATAGAAGATATGGGGCAGCGGGATTTGGAACACCACGAAGAAGATGCCCGCCGCTGACGCAAGGATCAGCGGGTTGGTCACGATCCCTATCAATATTTTCAAGATGCTGGGCCTATGCCCATTGAAAGACTCTAAGGAGATAACAGCCAGCATATTGTACAGGGGGATGATCACCGCTATCAGGATGGCTGCCAGCCCGGCGGCGGAATCCCCAAAAAGGGAAGTGCTGATGGGGATGCCGAAAAGCACAAAGTTGCTGCGGAACATGCCCTGCAGCATTACGCCGCGGCGGGCATTGTCGTGCTCTACCAGAATAACTAGGCAAAGGGAGATAATAAATTGCACCAACACCCCGGCTGCAGTGAAGACCAGCAAGGAAGAGTCAAAGCTTGCCACCAGGTCGGTGTTATAGATGTTCAAAAACACCAACAAGGGCAAGAATACCTTGAAAATGACAGAATTGACCTGACGGACAGAGGTCTCGTTCATCATGCCGGTCAGTTTGATCACATATCCTACTGCCAGCAGCAAAAACAAAGGCAATACGATTTCTAGCGCAATGCGCAGGCTTTCCATAAAAGGCACATCTCCTTTCCCAAATGGGGAACCGGTTTCAGATTGAAACGATGTCTTTCAAGAGTATAACATGGATTCCCTGTTTAAGCAAATATTTCTTTTGTTCCGTCCTTCCATCCATTTTTTTCTTGCTGAATCCGTTGGCATATGGTATACTAAGATGTCAAAAGCGTTTGAAGGATGAGAACAAGGCTTTCCGATACGCTTTCTGGCATCTATAAGCTACCCTTGTGTTTTTTACCGGCTGTGGTATGATTTGTCCTTTTTTCGGTAGACTATCCTGTATAAAGGAGGTGCGCTGCCACTATGAAAAAGGAATCCCACAAGAAAAGCCACACAAAAGCCATGAAAAATGTAGAGGAGGAGCAGGAACAGGAAGCGGAGGCTGCCTCTGCCCAACAGAAGCAGATCAACGAGAGCGGTTCTGTCACAACGCATTCCCATGGCCATACCATCCACTGCCTGACGGTCATCGGGCAGATAGAAGGCCACTATATTTTGCCGTCCCAGAACAAGACTACCAAGTACGAACATGTGATCCCCCAGATCGTAGCGGTGGAGGAGGACCCGGAGATAGATGGGCTGTTGATGCTGTTGAATACGGTGGGCGGGGATGTGGAAGCAGGCCTTGCCCTGGCAGAGCTGGTGGCGGGCATGAAGAAGCCTACCGTTTCCCTGGTGCTGGGGGGCGGCCATTCCATCGGCGTGCCCCTGGCCGTGGCGGCAAAACAGTCTTTCATTGCGGAATCTGCTTCTATGACCATCCATCCTGTGCGTATGAACGGCCTGGTATTGGGGATCCCCCAGACGTTGGAGTATTTCCAGCGGATGCAGGACCGCATCACAAACTTTGTCACCCAGAATTCCAGCATCAGTAAAGAGCGATTCCTTACCCTTTCCATGAACACCCAGGAACTGGTAATGGACGTGGGGACAGTGCTGGACGGGCCGGACGCGGTAGAAGAAGGGCTTATCGACTCGCTAGGTTCCCTTTCAGACGCCATGGACTGCCTGGTGCACATGATAGACCGGGAGAAAAAGAGAAAACCCAGAGCGGCGCAGGCACGGAAGAAAGGGAGCTGAAGGGCTCTTTTCCGGCGCTTTCGCCGTTACATAAAAGGAGGAAGCCATGACCATTTTTGACGCTGTCCTACAGGGTATCATCCAGGGGGCCACTGAATTCCTGCCAGTGTCCAGCAGCGGGCATCTGTCCATATCCCAGCATATCTTCGGTATCGAACTGCCAGGTATCCTGTTTGACATCATGCTGCACCTGGGCACGCTGATAGCGGTCATTTTTGTGTACCGCCAGTTAGTATGGCAGCTTATACAGGAGTTTTTCTCCTTATGTGTAGACCTGGTGCACCGGGAATTCAAGTGGAGTGGGATGAGCCGGGAAAGACGGCTTCTACTGATGCTTATCATCGGCTTGGTGCCTTTGTTCCTGCTGTTTTTGCCTATACCGGGTACTGGCATGAAGGTCAAGGATTTTTCCGAACTGCTGGCTTCTGACAGCTCTATCCTGATAGAAGGCCTTTCCTTGCTGCTGACTAGCGCCCTGCTGTTTTTGGGCATCCACGCCAACCGGCAGAACCTGGCGAAAAAGGTAAAAGACCGGCATGGCCGGTTGGTGCCCTCCAAGGGAAGGCGGAAGCTTCATACCATGGACGCTATTGCTATCGGGCTTACCCAATGCGCGGCGGCCGTGTTCCCAGGGCTTTCCCGGTCTGGTTCCACCTTGTCGGTGGGCCTGTTGCGGGGCGTCAACCAACAGACAGCCTTGGACTACTCCTTTGTATTGGGGATCCCTTCCATTGCGGCTGCAGCCCTGGTATCTTTGAAAGATATTGGTTCCACAGGAGAGGGTATAGGCGTAGGGCCGCTTGTCGTAGGCGTCATAACCTCGGCAATAGTGGGGTTTTTAGCCATCAAGCTGCTGCGGTGGATTGTAACTACCAATAAAATGCAGATATTTGCCTATTATACCCTGATTGCCGGAGGCATTGTCACCATATTGGGTGCAGTCGAGCATCTTGTAGGGAAAAACATATTTACGGGTACCCCCCTGTAGGGTACGCCTTTATTCTTAAAAATGGAAGATATAAAGTACAAGGAAAGGGAGAGGGACTTTTTGGCAGAGAAAAAAGAAGCTGCTTCTGGGCAGAAAAGGCCCCCGGCCAAAAGGCCGGCCGGGGCATCCGCTACAAGAAAGAAACAGCCGGCCGGCAAGGGGAATCGCCCGGCCCCAGCGCGTATGAATGCGGAAGCCATCCGCCAACGCAACCAGATGCGGGCAGTAGTCCTTTTTGCTTGCGCTATTTTTTTGGCCTGTTTGGTGTTGATCCCTGGGGATAACCTTTGGAAATGGGCCCATACAGCGATACTTGGCATTTTTGGCAGCTGGGCGCTGCTTTGGCCTGTCCTCGTGATTTATGTAGCGGTGGTCATTACCTTGGAAAAGCCCCGCGGCTCGATCGGGGGAAAGATCTGGATGACCGTGCTGATTATTATCCTGTTTTGTATGACAGGCTTTATCTTTGGTGGAGCCAAACCCCACGACGGGTTGCGGTTTGGAGAGTACATAACATCCCTATATACGCTGAATGCAGGGGTGGGCGGCGGTGTGATAGGCGGTATCCTGGGACAGCTGCTCTTGCAGGCTGCAGGGGAGATAGGCGCTAAAATCATTGTCTTGCTGCTTCTTTTTGTGGCTTTAATGATTCTTACAGGCACCACCCTCATCGGGCTGTTCCGTACCATTAAAAAGCCGGTAGATGTAATGTCCGAGGGGCTGCAGAATGCCCGGCAGCGCAGGGAAGAGGAGCGCCTGGTCCTTGAACAGGACCGCCCTTATATCGACGTACCTTTAGAGCCTGTTTCTATGTCCCTCAGAGAGACATCTGGGGACATAACGGCCTTGTTCCCCAAAACAAAACCAAAAAAGAAGGCGCCCCAGCGTAACGAGAAACTGGACAAGCTGGAGGCTGTATTTGGCATAGAGGAGGCAACTACAGTGCCTGCCCCTAAAGAAGAGCCTCCACGAGAGAGCCCAGAGGCGGCAGAAGCGACACAAGAATTAGACCAAGCCATACGGGAGATACAGGAGATGCCTTTGCCCCAGTTTGGGGAGCAATCTGCTGCGCTGGAACCTCCTCTTACTAAAGAGGAAGGGGGGGATATTCCCTCCCCTCCTGTAGAACCGGAAGAGGGCCCCTTGCTGGCGGAGCCCCCAGAGCTTCAGGAACTGGCAGGGGAAGCCATGCGGAAAAAACAAGAGGATGCGCCGTCTGTCGCCTCGCCGGAGCAGCTAGCCCTGTACCAGGCGGCGGAAAACATGCAGCAGGAGACGGCGGCCTATTGCTTCCCACCGGTAAGCATGTTACAGGAAAGCCCCTCTGCAGATCCCGCCAAAGAGACAGAAGAGTTGCAGACAAATGGGCGCATTTTGGTAGACACGTTGAACAGTTTCGGCGTGCAGACAAAAATACTAGATATTTGCCGGGGCCCGTCTGTCACCCGGTATGAAATCCAGCCTGCCGCTGGCGTGAAAATCAGTAAAATCACTAACCTGGCGGACGACCTGGCCCTGAACCTGGCTGCCACTGGCGTGCGTATCGAAGCGCCGATTCCTGGTAAAGCGGCGGTAGGCATCGAGGTGCCTAACAGGGCTAGAAGCGGCGTGTGCATGCGGGACCTGATACAGTCCAATGCGTTCCAAACCTCTAAGGGAAAGCTGTCCGCAGCCCTTGGCCGGGATATCGCGGGCCAGCCCGTGATAGCGGATCTGGCAAAAATGCCCCATCTGCTGATAGCCGGCACCACCGGGTCTGGTAAATCTGTGTGCATCAACTCCATTATAATCAGTATCCTATACAAAGCATCGCCCAGCGATGTGCGCTTTTTAATGATCGACCCCAAGGCTGTGGAGTTGACCGAATACAACGGCCTGCCCCACATGCTGGTACCTGTGGTCACAGATCCCCACAAAGCTTCTGGCGCGTTGGCCTGGGCGGTGTCCGAGATGATGAAACGGTATAAGGTTTTTTCAGAGTACGGCGTGCGTAATTTAGCGGGGTATAATTCCCTGGCAGAGGTGCAAGGCTATGAAGATGAGAATGGCCAGCCCATGCCCGCTATGCCCCAGATTGTCATCATCATCGACGAACTGGCCGACCTGATGATGGCCTCCCCTAAGGAGGTGGAGGATTCCATCTGCCGCCTGGCGCAGCTGGCCCGTGCGGCTGGGATGCATTTGGTGGTGGCTACTCAGCGCCCTTCGGTAGACGTAGTCACAGGCTTGATCAAGGCGAATATCCCCAGCCGTATCGCTCTAACTGTATCCACCGCAGTAGATTCCCGTACCATCTTAGATGCGGTGGGTGCAGAAAAGCTGTTGGGTAGGGGGGACATGCTTTTTGCCCCTGTAGGGGTGAACAAGCCTGTGCGCGTGCAGGGATGCTATGTGACAGACGAGGAGATATCTTCCATTGTGGGATTTGTGAAAACCACAAAGGAGCTGGATTATGACGAAAGCGTGCTGGAGGAGATAGAGCGTAACGCCGCCAGCGAAGGGGGCAGGAGCGGTGATGCCGACGGGGAAGACGGCGCCCATGACCCCATGCTGGAAGAGGCGGTCAAATGTGTGGTAGAGGCTGGGCAAGCGTCTACATCCCTTTTGCAACGCAGGCTGCGGCTGGGGTATGCCCGGGCCGGGCGTATCATCGATGAAATGGAGCAATTGGGCATTGTAGGCCCACACGAGGGTTCCAAGCCCCGGCAGGTGCTGATGACTTACGCCCAGTGGATGGAGCGGAACATGCAGCGGCCAGACCCGTCACCAGAGGGGTAAGGGCAATGGACCGCCGTATAAGGCGGCTGTGCCGGGCCATTATAGTATCGGCGGCATTGCTGTTTTCTCTTATGCCTTATGGCCAGCTATTCTGGAAGCATGCGCTTGCCGGATCTGGTTTTTGTAGCCCGTGGGGTTATTCCCCATCTAGCCTTGTCCGGATCCATGTGTTGGATGTGGGGAAAGCAGATGCCATTGTGTTGGAAAGCGGAGGATGTACGGCCCTTTTGGATGCAGGCACCTATGCTGACGGGGAGTATGTGGTAGACTACCTATTGCGCCAGGGCATCTCTTGTTTGGATTATGCCATTATGTCCCACCCAGACAGCGACCACATTGGCGGTATGGCCCAGGTTATGCAGGAGATACCCACTGCCCTTTTCCTGCAAAGTGCTGGGTGGGCAGAGGGTGGCGCTGCCTATGACTCTTTGGATATAGCTTTGGGAAAAGGGAAGGTGCCCCGGCGCGTTCTGTCCGCAGGGGATTTGTTTCCCTTGGGTGATGCTACTGTACAGGTATTAGGTCCGTTGCGCACCTATGAAGGGACAAATAACAATTCCTTAGTTTTACGAGTGTGTTACGGTGACTTTGCCGCCTTGCTATGCGGTGACATAGAGGAGGAGGCTGAGTTGGATTTGCTCAAGTCTGGGCAAGATTTATCCGCCCAACTGCTGAAGGTGGCACACCATGGCAGTAGTACGTCTACAACAGAACGGTTTGTCCAGGCCGTGCTGCCCCAGGTGGCAGTTATTTCCGTAGGACCAGACAACAATGGCCTGCCAAGAGAAGGCCCCCTGTCCCGTCTGGAGGGCGCTGGGGTGGAAATTTACAGGACAGACACGGATGGGGACATGATTTTTGCATTCGACGGGACAACGATTTTTATAGATACTGTCAGGTAGTCGAGAGGAGCGGTAGCGTTATGAGGCATTTGATAATAGACCGGTATGAAGGGAAATATGCCATCTGTGAGGATGATGAGCAGAAATATTTTGCCATCGAGTTGTCTGAGTTGCCAGAGGGCGCGAAACCAGGATGTGCCCTGCAAATTACGGAGGCGGGGGAACTGCTCTTAGACATAGAGGAAACCCAGCGGCGGCGTGAGCGGATATTAGAGAAACAGCGGCGGGCTTTGGGCGGTAGGTGAACCGTTGTCATTTAGAGAGGATATACATCAAGCGGACAGAGGGCTGGATGAAAGAAACCAAAAAGCAACCAGAGGATCCGTCCTAAATCCCCAAATAACAAACCTCCACTACTGTAGCAGTGGAGGTTTGTTATTTGGGGAAAATTGCCGCCTTAACCGTTGATATTATAGCCTTGCCCGTCCTCTTAAGCAAATAACCGGGATACTCTTGCAGCCCGCCCTCCGCTTAAGAGTCTTTCATTTTCGTAGTAAATCGCAACGGCTGTTTCCGTCGTAAGCGTAGGCCGTCGCTTTCCTTGCGGCGCATGTGGACGCTTTGTACCAGGCCAAAGCCCAGATACAGGCAGGCAGCCGAAGACCCGCCGGCGCTGAAAAAGGGCAGCGTCACCCCCATGACAGGCAGCAGGGCCAGGCACATACCAATATTTACCAAAGACTGGATGGCGATCATACCGAAAAAACCGAAACACATATACTTCCCCAAATCGTCTCGGGACATGCTGGCCACGTGTAGCACCTTGACCATGAATAGGAACAGCAGCGATAAAATCAGGGAGCAGCCCAGGAAGCCCAACTCTTCCCCTGCAACCGAGAAGATATAGTCGCTTTGCTGGAATGTAACCACATTGCTGGCCACCCGGCTTCCTTGGAATAGCCCTTGGCCGCTGAATTTCCCGCTTCCGATGGAAATGCGCCCCTGATATTGGTGATAGCCATAGTCCAGCTGTACCGCGGGATCTTCTAAATTAAACACAGCGGTAAACCGTGCTTTTTGATATTCGGGCATGAAAAATTCCCATAGGATGGGGAAGGCGATTAAAACCAAAAGCAATAAAATGGCAAAATACCGCAGCTGTACCCCGGCCCCTAAACTCATGGCCAGGAAGATGAACAAGAACACTACGCCTGCGCCTGTGTCCCCTTGCAGCTGGCACAGCAGGAACGGCACCATAGCATGGAATGCCAGAAGGATAACTTGAAGGGGTTCTTGTAGCTTGTTCTGCTTTTGTAAGATATCCAGGTGCTTTGCTAAAGTAATGATGAAACAGATCTTTACCAGTTCAGAGGTCTGGAAGGTACGACCGCCAATAAAAATCCAGGCCCGGGCGTCCACGCCGCCAGAACCTTGCACCCGGTCGCCAAAGAAAAAGGTGTAAATCATTAGAAAGACAGATGCACCCGCGATGAGATACCAAAAACTGGCCAATTCAGCATAATCTACCATGCTGACCACCACTGCGCAAGCTAGCCCCAAGCCGATAGCCATCAGTTGGGTGCGGGCATAGCCAGAGCCTGTGGCACTGTCTACGCTGTGCAGCAGCAGCAGGCTGTATATCGACATCCCAATAAGCAAGAGCCACAGGATGATATCCGCCCGCTTCAGATATCCCCAAAGGCCCTGGAAAAAACGGTTCTCCATAATAATCCCTGTGGTGCGCCCAACAGGCTCCGCACCATCCTTTCCCATATCGTCTTGCCACGCTTTGCCTTAACAGAAGACAAAAGGACATCAAATTATGTTAATGAATTATACCACGTTCTGGGCTTTTCGGCAAGTTTTTTTGTTTCGGGCTTTACTATTCTTCCAAGATACCTTATAATGCATACAGGAAAGAAATCTTTTGGCCTGCGTGGCCAGAAAGGCGTGATGGCTCTATATGCTAACGGATATTGAGATCGCACAAAGCACCACCATGAAGCCCATCGCCCAGGTGGCAGAAGACCTGGGCATTCAAGAGGACGAGTTGGAACTTTATGGCAGGTATACTGCCAAAGTGAGCGACGGGGCTTTTAGCCGTTTGGCTGGGAAGCCCGATGGGAAATTGGTTTTGGTAACGGCCATCAACCCCACCCCTGCCGGCGAAGGCAAGACTACCACTACCGCTGGGCTAGGCCAGGCTATGGCAAAAATTGGGAAAAACGCTGTCATCGCCCTGCGAGAGCCCTCTCTCGGCCCGGTGTTCGGCGTAAAAGGCGGGGCTGCGGGAGGCGGCTATGCCCAGGTAGTGCCCATGGAAAACATCAACCTGCATTTTACAGGGGACATGCATGCTATCACCTCGGCCAACAATCTATGCTGTGCCATGCTGGACAACCACCTACAGCAGGGAAACCACCTGGGTATCGATCCCCGGCGAGTACTTATGAAACGCTGTATGGATATGAACGACCGTGCCTTGCGGAATATCGTAGTGGGCATGGGGGGGAAGATAAATGGTGTGCCCCGGGAAGATGGCTTCATCATCACCGTGGCTTCCGAAGTCATGGCGATTTTATGTTTGGCCTCCGATATGAGCGACCTAAAGCGCCGCCTGGGAAATATCCTAGTCGCCTATACCTACGGCGGCCAGCCCGTCTATGCCCGGGATCTGAAAGTTGAGGGGGCCATGGCCGCCTTACTGCGGGAAGCTATCAACCCCAACCTGGTACAGACCCTGGAAGGCACCCCAGCCATCATGCACGGCGGGCCCTTTGCCAACATTGCCCATGGGTGCAATTCCGTGCGGGCTACGCGCCTGGCCCTGAAGTTGGCCGACTACTGCATTACAGAAGCAGGATTTGGCTCCGACTTGGGGGCAGAGAAGTTCCTGGACATCAAGTGCCGCATGGCTGGGCTAAAGCCTTCCTGTATCGTGGTGGTTGCCACGGTACGCGCCTTGAAGTATAACGGCGGCGTGCCTAAGGCTGAATTGGCAACTGAAAATGTGGAGGCGCTGGAAAAGGGCGTCGTCAACCTGCGGGCACACGTGGAGAATATGCACAAATTCGGCGTACCCGTGGTGGTGGCCATCAACCGTTTCGGTACGGATACGGACGCAGAACTGGCCGTTATCGACCGCTGCTGCAAAGAGCTGGGCGTGTCTTATGCTTTATCAGAGGTTTTTGAAAAAGGCGGCGAGGGTGGCAAGGAACTGGCCCAGACTGTATGCGATGTGATTGAAAGATGCGAGGGGCGCCAGGCCCATTTTGCCCCCATTTATCCAGACGAAGCCCCGGTGGAAGAAAAGATCCGTACCATTGCCAAGGAAATATACGGCGCGGGGAATGTACTCTTTACCAAACAGGCGGAGAAATCCTTGCGGGATATTAGGGCACTGGGCGGGGACGCTATGCCCGTATGCATTGCCAAGACCCAGTATTCCCTGTCGGACGACCCGTCTCTGCTGGGTAGGCCCACTGGCTTTACAGTTACCATCCGGGACCTGAAGTTGTCCTCTGGGGCAGGTTTTGTGGTGGCCTATGCCGGGGATATCATGACTATGCCCGGCCTTCCCAAGGCGCCCGCAGCGGAAAAGATTGACGTGGATGACAACGGTGTGATCCACGGCTTATTCTAAATACCTATGTCCCAAACTTTTATCAGCAATTCCCCCCAAGAGACACTGGAATTAGCCGCGCGCCTAGCAGAACGGCTGCAGGGGGGGGAGGTATTGGCCTTTACAGGGGGTATGGGCATGGGCAAGACGGCTTTTACCCGGGGGCTGGCGCTGGGCTTGGGGGCCGGGGATGTGGTTTCTAGCCCCACTTTTGCCATAGTAAACGAGTATACAGGGCGGTTGACTGTGGAACACTTCGATATGTATCGCATCGATAGTTGGGATAGCCTATATTCTACTGGTTTTTTTGATTATCTGGATACTGGACGGGTGCTGGTCATCGAGTGGAGCGAAAATATTGACGGTGCTTTGCCAGATAGCGCCATTTATATCCATATTGCGCCTGGGGACAAGGAATCCCAGAGGGTGATTACCATAGAAAACTGGGAAACGGGGGGTTAAATATGCTGGTTTTGGGGATCGACTCTTCCGCGTCGGCGGCCTCAGCGGCTTTGGTAGAGGATGGGAAACTGCTGGGGCAATTCTATTGTAACACAGCCATGACCCACAGCCAGACCCTGTTGCCCATGGTAGAAGGGCTGCTCCATTCCCTGGGGAAAAGTTGTGGGGATCTGGATTTGCTGGGGGTGTCCGTTGGGCCAGGGTCGTTCACAGGGGTACGTATCGGTGTTTCTTGCGTAAAGGGGATGACCTTTCCTTTTAATACGCCTTGCTGTGGTGTGTCTACTTTGGAGGCCATTGCTTACGGAGGCTTAGCCTGTGAGGGCAGTGTCCTGTGTGCTGTGATGGACGCCCGGTGCGGGCAGGTATATAACGCCTTGTTCCGTGTAGGGGGCGGCATGCTTTCCCGGCTGACAGAAGACCGAGCCCTATCTGTAGATGAATTAAACGAGGAGTGCAGGGCGTATGGCCCTTCGCTGCTCCTTTTGGGAGACGGGGCGGAATTATGCCACCGGGTATTTTCTGTATGGGGTGCGCGCTTGGCACCAGAGGGTATCCGGTATCAGCAGGCGGCCAGCGTGGCGTTCCTGGCTTCCGGGCAGGCGGCGGTAGGCGGCACTGTTTCCTGCGGGGAACTGCTGCCGGCATACCTGCGTTTGCCCCAGGCAGAACGGGAGCTGAGGCGCAAAAACGGGAAAGAGGGGGAGTTTAAATGAAAGTGGCACTTGGCTGCGACCATGGCGGCTTTGGGATAAAAGAGGCTGTGCGGAAATACTTGGAGGAAAGGGGCGTAGAATATGAAGATTTTGGCTGTTACAGCACCGAATCGGTAGATTACGCTCCCATCGCCGCCAAAGTGGCCCGCAGCGTGGCAGACGGGAAAGCGGATTATGGAGTGCTGATGTGCTCTACAGGCATCGGTATCTCCATAGCAGCCAACAAGGTAAAGGGCATACGGGCGGCTGTGTGTACAAACGCCCATTGCGCCACGATGACCCGCCGCCACAACAACGCCAATATCCTGTGCATGGGCGGGCAGGTGGTTGACAAGGAGACTGCTTTACAGATGGTGGGGATTTTCCTGGACACCGGCTTTGACGGAGGGCGGCATGTGAGGCGTATCGGGCAAATCGCCCAGATAGAGGAAGGAACATTATAAAGCCAGGCTTTATATTAGGGCATACATGGAAACGGAGGCATTATATGAAGAACCCAAAAACCCTTTTTGTCATGGATCATCCGCTTATCCAGCACAAGTTGACCTTCCTGCGGGACAAGGCCACTGGCACAAAAGAATTCCGGGAGTTGGTAAGTGAAATTGCCACTTTGATGTGCTATGAGGCGACCCGTGACCTACCTTTGATGGATGTTGAGACCGAGACCCCCATGCAGAAAACCACTACACAGGTCATTGCAGGGCGGAAATTAGCGTTTGTCCCCATCCTGCGGGCTGGGCTGGGCATGGTAGACGGCATGCTACAGCTGGTGCCCTCTGCCAAAGTGGGGCATATTGGCCTGTACCGGGACCATGATACCTTGAAGCCCGTAGAATATTACAACAAGCTGCCCCAAGATATCACGGAACGGGACGTAATTGTACTTGACCCTATGCTGGCTACAGGCGGCTCTGCCATAGATGCTATCACCATTGTAAAGCGTAGCCAGCCTAAAAGTATCAAATTCTTGTGCATCATTGCCGCGCCCGAGGGTATCAGGGCCTTACAAGAAGCCCATTCGGATGTACAGGTGTACTGTGCGGCTGTAGATGAGAAGCTTAATGAAAATGGGTATATCCTGCCTGGCCTGGGGGATGCGGGGGACCGTATTTTCGGGACGATTTGAGAAGTCTGCGTAGGAAAGGTTAGAATTTATGATACAAAAAATGTCAGTCCATCCTATCCGCAAAGGTGTAACGTTAAAAAGCTTTACGGATGCCAGTTTCAAGACAATGCGTCTTTCCGTGAATATGTTGGCGCCGCTGTCAAAACAAACGGCAGCTACCTACGCTATTTTGCCGTCGCTTGTCAGCCGGGCATCCCGACAGTATCCGGATTATACGGCCTTGAATTGCCGTCTAGAAGAATTGTATGGCGCTTCCCTCCATACATGCGTACGTAAATTTGGCGGGTACCAGTCCATAAGCCTTTCTGTAAGCGGTATTGCCAGCCGTTATGCTTTTGGCGGGGAGGATATGTTTGCCGAACTTTCGCAGCTGCTTTTCAGCGTGCTTTTGGATCCCCTGTTGGACGGGGACGGGCTTTTTCCACAAGCTGGCTTTTTGCAGGAAAAACGGCAGCTTTTAGAGATGAAGGATGCGGAGTATAACGACAAGATGGCCTTTGCCCACCAGCGTTGTGAAGAAATCCTGTTTCAGGGAGAAGAGGCAGGCTTGAACCGCTGTGGCAGCCGGGAAGATGTGGAGGCCCTGCAGCGGGAAACCTTAGTTGCCGCTTGGGAAGGGCTTTTGTCCTCAGCCCGTTTTGAAATCTTTACTCTGGGTGACTGCTGCCCTGACCCGGCTGCAATTGCCATGCATTTTGAAAAGGCCGGGAGGCCCCATGCCCTTGGATTAGTACCCTACCGGGAACCAGAGGTGCGGCGGGTCACAGAAGAACAGCCACTGTCCCAGTCCAAACTGTCCATGGGATTCCGAATGGATGCTGCACCAGAGGAGCGTATGCTATTTCAGTTGGCTTCTGCCGTTCTGGGAGGGACGCCCAGTTCCAAATTGTTCCAGAACGTGCGGGAAAAGATGGGCCTATGTTACTATTGTTCTTCTTCCGTTTCCAGTGCCAGCCGCGCTATGTTTGTGGAAAGCGGCGTAGAGACGGCAAATCTAGAGAAAGCCGAAGCGGCCATTTTGGATCAGCTATCCGCTTTACAGCGGGGGGAGGTTAAGGAAGACGAGCTCCGTTTTGCTAAGTTAGCCTTGTGTAATGCTCTCCATTCTGTAGAGGATTCCTTGGGTGCCGTGGAAAATTGGTACCTTTCCCGGACTTTTGACAACGGCGGCCAGACGCCTCAACAGGCTGCGGAAGACGTGATGGGATATACGGTGGAAGATGTGGCTACCGCCGCCCAAAGGATCCACTTAGGGGCTGTATACCGGCTGAAAGGAGGAGAACCTGGCTGATGGAATTGGAAAAGATAACGGGAGGCCGGGTAGGGGACTTCTACTACCGGTTCCGGCATCCCAGTGGGTTGGCCATCTATCTGTACCCTAAAGAGAGTTGTAGCACTGCCTACGCTGTTTTTGGTACGCGATATGGCTCTATTGATAATTGCTTCCGCCGCAGTGATGAAGCAGAGGCTGAGACCGTTCCAGAAGGCATTGCCCACTTTTTAGAACACAAATTGTTTGAAAGCGAAGAAGGGGATGCCTTTGACCGCTATGCTGAAACGGGGGCCAGTGCGAATGCTTTCACTTCTTTCGAGTCCACTTGTTACCTGTTTTCCTGCACAGACCGGCTTTATGATTCCCTGGGGATATTGCTGGATTTTGTACAGCATCCGTACTTTACAACGGAAACTGTGGCAAAAGAGCAGGGGATCATCGGGCAGGAGATCAAAATGTATGACGACGACCCACAATGGCGGGTGATGTTCAACTATCTGCGGGCCATGTACCATGCGCATCCTATCCGGTTGGATATTGCCGGGACAGTGGAGAGTATCGCAAAAATCACGCCTGCATACCTGTACCGCTGTTACCACACCTTTTATAACCTGCACAATATGGCCTTGGTTCTGGCAGGGAAATTTGATGTGGATAAGGTGCTGGCCCTTTGTGATAAGCTGTTGAAGCCTTCAGCCTCTGTCCAAGTGGAACGTGTCTTCCCAGAAGAGCCGGAAAGCGTAGTACAGCCCAAAGTAGAAGAACGGCTGGCTGTTGCTTTGCCCTTGTTTCAGTTTGGCTTCAAGGAAAACGGAAGCCTTCCACGCACGGAGTGGGACCTGGCTGCTGTGGAGATCTTGCTGGATATTTTGGCCTCTGAAGCCTCGCCTTTGTTCCGCCGCTTGCTGGATGCCGGGCTTATCAACGAGTCTAGCTTCAGCTATGAATATTTTGAGGGCGCGGGTTACGCCAGCATCCTTTTCAGCGGGGAGTCCCAGAACCCAGAGGCTGTAGCCCAGGCTATCCAGGAAGAGGCTGTCCGCCTGGCGCAGGACGGCATACCGCAGGAAGCATTTGAACGTTCTAAGCGTGCGCTGTATGGGGAGAATGTAGCGGCCCTAAATAGCACGGCCAGCATAGCTAACGGTGTGCTGAACCTGTCCCTGAAGGGCAGGGAGCTGTTCGCTTATATCGACGCCATAGCGCACTTGACGTTGGAACAAGTGGCGGCAAAATTGGAACTCTTGCAAGCCGGGCGCAGCGTACTTTCTGTGATCCTCCCCCTGGAAAAATAACCATATATCCCTTAAGCGCCGCTGTAACAGGCGGCGCTTTTTATATGGCAGGCTTTGGCGGCTGCAAATATGTACATTTTTTTAAAAATAACCTTTTTATAAGTCCCATAATACTGCTGCTAGGTATTTTGCCCGGTGGTTTTTATATATGGGATAACTATGAAAAAACGGTTCTTCTTCCTATATTCATAAAATTGCAGTTTGCATGCGGAAATTTGTATTGACAGTGCACATTGTGTGTTTTATACTAAGTTTGGTATTTTATTGCATTACGTATAAAGGAGGATGTATTGTGCAGGAAAACAAACATAAGCTTTACCAAAACCCCAACGGGCCGGAAATCGGTACGGTATCAGCCAAGGTTTTAGAGGTAGATGGGCTGTATTTTAAGGATTTGGCAGGCACGGGGGAACTGCTCCCTTACGAAGA
The DNA here is from genome assembly GCA_910574995.1 of Oscillospiraceae bacterium. Classification (GTDB taxonomy): domain Bacteria; phylum Bacillota; class Clostridia; order Oscillospirales; family Acutalibacteraceae; genus Acutalibacter. The sequence goes on along the minus strand of CAJTCS010000002.1, from coordinate 236,489 downwards.
CTGGCGTTTGGATGACGAGACCCGGGCTAAAGACTTGGCAGGCAGGCTGTCTATTGAAGAGATTGCTGGGCTGATGCTTTATTCCCCCCACCAGATGGTACCCACCATGCCGGGCGGGCCTTTCCAGGCTACCTATGACGGGAAGCCCTTCCCAGAGAGCGGCAAGGAGAAATGGGAGCTGACCGACCAGCAGCGGCATTTCCTGGATAAGGACCACGTGCGCCATGTGCTGGCCATGAAGCTGGAATCAGGAGAAATTGCGGCCCGGTGGAGCAATAAGCTGCAGGAGTTCACAGAAGGGCTTCCTTGGGGTATCCCGGTCAATATTTCCAGCGACCCCCGCCATGGGGCCAGCAAGGCGGGGGCTGAATTCAAAAGCGGTGCGGACGATGTGTCCAAATGGCCGGAGGGCATGGGCATTGCCGCCACCTTTGACCCGGATACCTGCCGGAAGTTCGGCGAAGCGATCTCTACGGAATACCGCGCCCTGGGCATCACCACAGCCCTGTCCCCCCAAGTGGACCTGGCTACCGAGCCCCGCTGGATGCGCTTTGAGGACACCTTTGGCACCCATCCGGACATGGTGGCGGAGCTAGGTAAAATATATTGTGATTCCCTCCAGACCACCAGCGGCGAACCCGACGGCTGGGGGAAGAACAGCGTTTGCGCCATGGCCAAGCACTGGCCTGGCGGCGGCCCATGCGAGGCGGGCCGGGACGCCCATTACCCCTTTGGCAAATTTGCCGTATATCCTGGGGACAATGCCGCGGACCACCGCAAACCCTTCACCGAGGGCGTGTTCAAGCTGGACGGCCCCACAGGGTGCGCCTCTGCCGTTATGCCTTACTATACGGTTTCCTGGGGGCTGGACAAGCAGGATGGCAAAAATGTAGGCAATTCCTATAGCCGTTACCTGGTTCATGACCTGTTGCGTGGGACCTATCAATACGATGGCATCGTCTGTACAGACTGGGGCATCACCGCCGACCCCCTGCCAACGATCGATTCCTTCAGCAGCCGTTGCTATGGCGTAGAGGATCTGACCGTTGCCCAGCGGCACCTTCTGGCCATTGAGAACGGGGTAGACCAGTTTGGCGGCAACTCTGAAATCGGCCCCATCTTAGAGGCCTACAAAATAGGATGCCAGCGGCATGGGGAAGAGGCCATGCGGGCCAGGATGGAGCAGTCTGCGGTACGGCTTTTAAAGAACATTTTCCGCTGCGGCCTGTTTGAGAATCCCTACCTGGACCCCCAGGAAAGCACGCGGGTCATTGGCAAGGAAGAACTGTGCCAGGCCGGGTACGAAGCCCAACTGCGTTCTGTGGTTATGGTGAAAAACCAGCAGGCGTTGCCCGTGCAGGGCCGGAAAAAAGCCTATATCCCTGGCCGTACTATCCAGGCTAGGAAAGGGTTTTTCCGCCAGCCTATGCCGGAACAAACGGTACAGCCTGTAACCAAGGAATTGGCAGAAAAATATTTTGACTGGGCCGAACGCCCAGAGGACGCGGACTTTGCCCTGGTATTTATCGAAAGCCCCCTGTCTGACGGCTATTCCGCAGAGGACCTGGCCCAGGGCGGCAACGGCTATATGCCTATCTCCCTGCAATACCGGCCCTACCGGGCGGATGCGGCCCGGGAAGAAAGCATCGCTGGAGGGGACTTCCGGGAGGATTTCACCAACCGCGGCTATAAGGGCAAAACTGGCACGGCGGCCAACGAAAGCGACTTGGACCTGGTACTGGACACCAAGAAAGCCATGGGGGACAAGCCTGTGATCGTTTGCCTGCGGATGCACAACCCCACGGTTGTCTCCGAGCTGGAAAGTTCGGCCGACGCGATATTGGTAGACTTTGGCGTACAGGCCCAGGCCATCCTGGATCTGGTCAGCGGCAAGGCGGAACCTTCGGCCTTGCTGCCTGTACAGATGCCTGCCAGCATGGAGGCTGTTGAGAAGCACTGCGAAGACGTCCCCTTTGACATAGAGCCCTACGTAGATGACTGTGGCCATGCCTATGATTTTGCCTTTGGTATGGATTGGTCCGGCGTGATAAACGACAGCCGTGTGCAGCGTTTTAAAAAATAATCCCATTTCCCAAAACGGCCAGCCTTTTATGGGCTGGCTTTTTTGTATAAAAATGCGGCTGCTGGCAATAAATTTCATTACAGTCCTTGCAAGAATGCCCTGTAGTTGGTATAATAGAAAAAACCCTAACGCGTTATGGACGCGTGGATATATGGGAGGAAAACATATATGAGCCATATAGTTGAGTTTCCTGGGCTGGGACTGCGTTTTACGGTCCATGAAGTAGCGTTCTCTATCGGAAGTTATCACATACAATGGTATGGTGTCATCTTAGCATTGGGTTTCCTGATGGGGGTGCTATATGTGTCCCGGATGGTGAAAACCATGAATATCGATATGAACCGCCTGTTCGACGCCATTATCGTGGGCTTGATCGGCAGTATCGTCTGTGCCCGGTTATATTACGTTGCCTTTTACCCGGGGGACAAGTACATAAAGAACCCCATTGAGATTTTGAAGATACACGATGGTGGTATTGCCATTTACGGCTCCCTTATTGGGGCTTTGCTGTTTGGGGGGATTATGGCCAAACTGCGTAAACTGCGTGTCCCCGCTGTGCTGGACGTGGCCTCTCTGGGTTTTTTGATTGGGCAGGCTATTGGCCGTTGGGGGAACTTCGTGAACCAAGAGGCTTTCGGCGGGCCCACGCTTTTGCCTTGGGGCATGAGTAGCGACAATACAGGCAACATCGCGGTACATCCTTGTTTTTTGTATGAATCCTTGCTGTGTGCGCTGGGCTTTATCCTCCTCCACATTTTTAACAAGAAATACCGGCGCTATGATGGGCAGACGTTCTTGCTGTATATCGTCTGGTACGGTGCTTGCCGCTTCTTCATTGAAGGCACGCGTACGGACAGCCTGATGCTGCATGTGGCCAACCTGCGGGTCTCTCAGGTAGTAGCGGCCGCCAGTGTCGTGGTAGGGCTTATTCTGCTGTTTGTGTTCCGGCACAGAACCAGCCTTTCTGGATGCGGCAGCCGCCAGGTGATGGAGGCTGTAGGGCTTGTAAAGCCCGAAGTCGACCCGGAACTGGGGAAGAGCACAATTTTTGGAGACTTGCCCTTAGAAGCCCCTCAGCCCGATTTGGAAACCCAAGACGAGGGGGAAGGGCCCAAAGAAGACACCGCTCCAAAAGAGCCAGAAGAAAAAGCCGAGGAATAAGAAAGGAGGGGCAAGTAGCATGGCAAAACGGATAGATGGGAAGGCCATTTCGGCTGCTGTAAAAGCGCGGGTAGCCCAGGAGGTACAGACGCTGCGGGAGCAAGGGGTGCACCCTGGTTTGGCCGTGGTGCTGGTGGGGGACGACCCCGCTTCCAGGATCTATGTAAATAACAAAAAAAAGGCTTGTGAAGAGACAGGTATCTATTCAGAAGAATACGCCTTACCTGCGGATACCACACAGGAAAAGCTGCTGGCGCTTATAGAGGAACTGAACCAGAAACCTGAAATCAGTGGGATCCTGGTACAGTCCCCTCTGCCAAAGGGGCTGGATGAAGCCGCTGTGGTAGAGAAAATCGATCCCCATAAGGATGTAGACGCTTTCCATTCCTACAATGTGGGGAAGATCATGCAGGGGAAGTACACTTTCCTGCCGTGCACCCCAGCCGGTGTCATCGAACTGATCCACTCCACCGGCGTGGAAATCAGCGGTAAGCAGTGCGTGGTCATCGGCCGCAGCGACATTGTGGGAAAGCCCATGGCCATGCTGTTGCTTCATGAACATGGCACGGTTACCATCTGCCATAGCCGCACCCAGAACCTGGCGGAGGTTTGCCGAGGCGCGGATATCCTAGTTTCCGCTGTGGGCAAAGCCCATTTTGTCACCGGGGACATGGTGAAGCCTGGGGCTGTGGTCATTGACGTAGGCATGAACCGGGATGAAAACGGCAAGCTGTGCGGGGACGTGGAGTTTGGCCAGGTTGAGCCCATTGCTTCTCATATCACCCCTGTACCTGGCGGGGTGGGGCCCATGACGATTGCCATGCTGATGAAAAACACGGTAGCAGCGGCTAAGTTGCAGAATGGGGTCAGGAGTTGACAAGGCATGGGCAATTTGTTGGAAAGGATCCACTCCCCCAGGGATATCAAGGGCCTGGATAAGGAAGAGTTGGCAGCGTTGTGTGAGGAGATGCGCTCGGCTATCATTGAGACTGTCTCCCACAACGGCGGGCACCTGGCCTCTAACCTTGGGGTGGTAGAGTTAACCGTAGCCCTAGGTTTGGCATTTGAGCCGCCCCAGGATACCATTGTATGGGACGTTGGGCACCAAAGCTATCCGTATAAGCTGTTGACTGGACGATACCCCCAATTTTCTACCATCCGGCAGGAGGGGGGCCTGGCTGGCTATCCTTGCCGGGAGGAGGGCGTCTATGACCTGTTTAGCAGCGGACACAGCAGTACTTCCATCTCAGCGGCGTTGGGTGTTTCAGAGGCCAACCGCTTACAGGGGAAAGTGGGGCATGTGGTAGCGGTTATCGGGGATGGGGCCCTGACAGGGGGCCTGGCCTACGAGGGCTTGAACAATGCGGGGCGCCTGCACCGGAATTTCATCGTGATCCTCAACGACAATACCATGTCCATCTCCAAAAATGTGGGTTCTATTGCCCGCTATCTCACCTATATGCGCGCAAAACCTGGTTATATCAAGGCCAAAAACAACCTGGAAAGCTCTTTTCGAAGGCTGCCTTTATTGGGAAGATCCCTTTCGGCCCTATTGCGGCATATAAAAGCGCGCGTTAAAAAAGTTTTCTATAACCCCACCATTTTCGACGATCTGGGTTTTTCCTATTACGGCCCTTTTGATGGGCACAACATCAAAGAGCTTACGGAAGCCCTGGAAAGTGCCAAGCTGCTGAACAAGCCGGTACTGCTTCATGTGCGCACCTATAAGGGCAAGGGCTATCAGTATGCCGAACAAGACCCTGGCATGTACCACGGCCTTTCTGGTTTTGATGTGGACACCGGGGAGACGGGGGCAAAGCTGCAAAGCTTTTCGGATGTATTTGGCGAGGCCCTTTGTAAGATGGCGGAACATGACACCCGGCTTTGTGCCATTACAGCTGCTATGCAGGACGGGACGGGGCTAAACCGTTTCCGAGAGCATTTCCGGTCACGTTTTTTTGATGTAGGTATTTCAGAGGGGCATGCGGTAACCTTTGCGGGGGGATTGGCCGCTGGGGGCATGTTGCCTGTGTTTGCGGTATATTCCAGCTTTTTACAGCGCAGCTATGACCAGCTGATCCATGACGTTTCCCTGCAGGAGTTCAAAATTTTGCTGGCCATCGACCGGGCTGGGGTTGTGGGGGAAGATGGCAAGACGCACCAGGGGGTATTTGACGCCGCCTATTTGCGGACGATCCCTCATGTCACGCTCTATTCCCCAGCCTATTTTGAGGAAATGCGGGTACAACTAAGTTTTTTGGCACAAAAAGGCCAAAGGATATGCGCGATCCGTTACCCCCGTGGCCGTGAGCTGTACCGTCCTTCCTGGTTCCAGGACACGGCAGAGCCTTATTCTGTTTATGGGGAGCGGGATGCGTCTATTTGTATAATCACTTATGGCCGGCTTTTTTCCTTTGCCGCTGAGAGCATGGAATCCCTGGGGCGCCAGGGCATCCCCGTCAAGCTACTGAAGCTGAACCGCATCATCCCCCTCGCCCCACAGGCGGCGGAACATGCCTGTGCCTGCTGCCAGGTGTTCTTTTTTGAAGAAGGGGTAAGGTCGGGCGGCATAGGGGAACATTTTGGATGTCTGCTGCAAGAAAAGGGCTTTACGGGACGATATTCCCTGCGGGCCATCGAAGACCCCTATATCCCACACGCGCCCATGTTCCGTTCTTTGGAATCCTTGGGGCTGAACACCCAGGGCATAACAGCCTGTATCCTGGAAGGATATAGCAAGGAGAAAGGAGCCGATCCCCCTGAAAAAAAGACTTGACCTGCTGGTGGTAGAACGGGGCCTGGTAGAAAGCCGGGAAAAGGCCAAGGCGCTTATTATGGCTGGGACTGTATACGCAGATAACCAGAAGGCGGATAAACCGGGCGATGCCTATCCAGAGGACGTGGCCTTGGAGGTCCGGGACAAAGGCCCTCGGTATGTCAGCCGGGGCGGTCTGAAGCTGGAAAAGGCTATATCTGTATTCACCTTAAACATATCTGGCTTAGTCTGTATGGACATAGGGGCCTCTACCGGAGGTTTTACCGACTGCATGTTGCAAAATGGCGCGAAAAAAGTATACGCGGTGGATGTGGGCTATGGACAGTTGGCTTGGGCACTGCGCAACGACCCCCGGGTGGTCAATATGGAACGGACCAACGCCCGCTATCTCACGGCAGAACAAGTACCAGAGCCAGTCGACTTCCTCTCTGTGGATGTTTCCTTCATTTCCCTTTCCTTAATTTTGCCGGCCGCCAGGCAGTTGCTGGCCTCGGGCGGCCAGGCCGTATGCTTAATTAAGCCCCAGTTCGAGGCAGGCCGGGAAAAAGTTGGGAAAAAAGGCGTGGTGCGGGATCAATCTGTCCATCGGGAAGTGATAGAAAAGGTTATGGGCTTCGCGCTGGAAAGTGGTTTTTCCATATTAGGGCTGGATTTTTCCCCAGTAAAGGGGCCGGAGGGGAATATCGAATACTTACTTTACTTGCAAAAATCTGGAACGCCTATACGAGAGGCGGACGTACCGGGATCCAGCGAGGTGGTGGAGGCTTCCCACCGGGAGTTGGACCGGTAGGGCTGCAGAAAGGGGCCGCATGTGAAGATAGCCGTTATTCCGAATAATACAAGGCAAGAGGCGGTAGACTGTGCCCAGGAGGTCCTGAAAATCTTAGGCGGCTTAGGCTGTGAGGCTATTTTGCATGACTACCGGTGTATAGGCTTGCAGGCTTGCCTGGAAGAAACTGCCACTTCTTTGCGTGGATATGACATCCTTTTGGCCATTGGCGGCGACGGTACCATTATCCACACCGCAAAAGTTGCCGCTGCCCTTGATACGCCTATATTAGGGATCAATGCGGGGAAACTGGGGTTTACGGCATCCCTAGAGCGGGGGGAACTATCCCTATTGGCAAACCTGGTACGGGGGGAATACCAGGAAGAGCCCCGGTTGATGCTGCAAGTGGAGGTGGCCGCACAAAAGGGGAAGGGCGTGTACCACGCTTTAAACGATGCGGTCGTGTCTGCAGAGCTGGCCAAAATCATCGACTACCAAGTGGCCTTAAGCCAGAAGCCGGCTTTGGGAAAAGAACCAGGCTATCCTTACCGGGCGGACGGCTTCATTGTCAGCACCCCTACCGGCTCTACAGCGTACGCCCTTTCAGCCGGCGGGCCTGTGGTAGACCCTTCTTTAGACTGCCTGCTTTACACCCCGATATGCCCCCATTCCCTTTTTAACCGCAGTGTGCTCTTTGGCGGGGACACCTGCCTGGAAGTGGGTATCCCAGAAAACCGTAGCCGTTTATACCTTACTGTAGATGGGGAGCGCCCTCTCGAATTGCGTCCAGGGGACAAGCTATTTTTCTCCCGTTCCTCCCAGGCAGCCCGATTTATCCGGTTGACGGACAGGAACTTTTACGATATCCTCCATGAAAAACTGGTTTATTAAGGCCCTTTGGGGCATAAAGGCGTAGACCCGCCGGAAAGGACTGCTATGAAGACCCGACGCCATGCTAAAATTCTGGAACTGATCAAAGAACACGACATCGAAACCCAAGACGAACTTCTACGGTATCTGCGGGAAAGCGGCTTTGATGTGACGCAAGCCACTGTCTCGCGGGATATCAAGGAATTGCGCCTAATTAAGACGCTCTCCCGCACGGGGAAATATAAATATGCCACCGGAAATGAAAATGCTGGTGATATGTCCTCTAAATTTTATACGCTGTTTGCGGATTCCGTCCTGTCCGTTGAATACGCCATGAATATGGTAGTAATAAAATGTATGATAGGCATGGCCCAGGCCGTGTGCGCGTCTATGGACGCCATGTACTGGCAGGGGTTTGTGGGGACCCTGGCAGGGGAGGATACCATCTTTATTGTGTGCCGAAGCGAATCCGCTGCCGCCGAGGCCCACGAGACTTTCAGCAAATTGATGAATAGGTGATGCCAGATGCTTGCACAGCTTTATATCCACAATATTGCCGTGATCGAGCGAGCCTCCATTGAATTAGACCGGGGTTTTACCGTGCTTACCGGAGAGACAGGTGCGGGCAAATCCATCATAATCGACGCCATCCATGCTATCCTGGGGGAGCGCACCTCGAAAGAGTTGATCCGCACTGGTACAGACGCAGCTTCTGTTTCCGCCCTTTTTACAGGGTTAGAGCCAGATGCGTTGCAGCTATTGGAGTCTCTTTCCATACCCATGGAGGAAGATGGTACTTTGCTTATCCAAAGGGATATCCGGCTGAGTGGACGTTCTACCTGTAAGTTGAATGGGGCCCCGGCTACCGTATCCATGCTTAAGGAGATTGGCGCCCGCCTTATTAGTATCCATGGCCAGCACGAAAGCTACGAGCTGCTTTCCCCAGAAGTCCATATGACATATATAGACAGCTTTGCCCGTCTGGATGGGTTACGAAGCGAATACCAAGCCAGCTACCGCAGGCTACGGGTGCTGCAGGGGGAATTGGAAGATTTCAACACCGACGAGGGTGAAAAGGCCCGCATGCTGGATTTGCTGCGCTATCAAATTGATGAAATAGAGGCGGCAGCCATCCAGCCGGGAGAACAGGAAAACTTGAGCCAGGAACGGGATGCGATCCGTAACAGTGAGAAAATTTCAGCTTCCGTAGAACTAGCTAAGGTACTGCTGGCTGGGGATGAAGACCGGGGAGGCATCCTGTCTGATGTGGAGCAGGCCGCTTCTGAGATGGAAAAAACCGCATCCTTCCTCCCAGAGGCAGGGGAAGCAGCCCAAAAGCTTCGGGAAGCCAGCTATCTGCTGGAAGACGCGGACAGTACCCTGCATAGCCTTTCCGTTGACTTCGACCCCTCGGCCCTGGACGCCATAGAAGATAGGCTGGATTTATTATACAGGCTGGGGCTAAAGTATGGCGGGTCGGAGGAAAAGATATTGGCGTATCTAGCGGATTGCCAAGCGCGGTTGCATGCTATCGAATTCTCCGACGAAGAGCGGGAACGGTTGGAAGCAGAATATGAAGAGGAAAAAGGGAAAGCAATTGCCCTTGCGAAAGAGCTTTCTCAAAAACGCAAAGAGGCCGCTAGTGCGTTTTCCCAACAAGTAAAAAAAGAATTGGCGTTCTTGAATATGCCGGGGCTTGCTTTCCAAGTGGAAATCCAGCGGGTGCCGCTGAACTCTTCTGGCTGTGACAAGCTGCAATTCCTTGTTTCCGCCAACAAAGGGGAGCCCGCCAAGCCTATGTCTAAAATTGCCTCCGGCGGCGAGCTTTCCCGTATCATGCTGGCGGTAAAAACCGTGCTTTCTGGTATGGACAAGGTTGATACCCTGATCTTTGATGAAGTGGACACAGGTATCAGCGGTTCGGCGGCGAACCGGGTAGGGGAAAAGCTGAAACAGGTCTCCCATAACCGGCAAGTGTTATGCATCACCCATCTGGCTCAGATTGCGGCTATGGCAGACCATCATTTGTTTATCAACAAGCGCACAGACAAGGAACGCACCTTTACACAAGTGGAGCCCTTAGATTTTGAAGGCCGCAAACAGGAATTAGCCCGTATTATTTCTGGGGAATCTGTAACAGAGCTGCAACTGCAGATGGCAGAAGAAATGTTAAAAAAGCCTTGACATTTCCCGGAATGCCCTGTATAATAACATGCAATGGCAATGATGGAGCTAAGTAAGTGTTGCTTTATATGGCAAAGAGAGCTTGCGGTCGGTGTAAGCAAGCGCATGGCAATAGCTGAAAATACCCTCCTGAGCCGCTTCCTTGAACCAATCCATTCAAGTAGGGGGAGCCGTATGGCAGGCGTTACACTGCAAGGGCATGTTTGTGCCTGATGAGGCCGAAGGCTGCAAAGGCTTCGGTAAACTGAGGTGGTACCGCGACGATGTTCGCCCTCTGTACAGGTTTTTCCTGTGCGGGGGGCTTTCTGCGTTTTGACTGGGGGTGGGAGGTATTATCACTTTACAAAGGGCTTCTTTGGAAGATGCTGGGACAGTTCTGGCTATGCAGGTACGGGCGTTCCACGAACTACTGGAAAAGTACCGGGATTATGACACAAACCCGGCCGCCGAGCCGGTTGGGAAAATAACCGGGCGGATGCAGGCCCCAAATTCTTGTTATTATTTCCTGGTAGATGGCGGGGAAGCGGTAGGCTTTATGCGGGTACAAAATCTTGGCGCCAGCTGCCGGGTGTCGCCTATCGGTATCTTGCCAGAATACCAAGGGCGCGGTTATGCACAACAAGCCATGCTTTTGGCAGAAAAGCTCTACCCGCAAGCCAGCCTTTGGGAGTTAGACACCATAGGGGAGGAAGCAAAGCTGTGCCATCTCTATGAAAAGCTGGGTTACCGCAGGACAGGCAGATTGAAAGAGATAAAACCTGGTATGACTTTGGTAGACTACAAAAAACAAACGACAGGAGGACAAACGTATGGGGATTTATGAAGAACTGCAGGTCCGCGGGCTTATTGCCCAGGTGACGGACGAAACTGGTGTAAAGGAAATGATAAACAGCGGGCAAGCTACCTTTTATATTGGTTTCGACTGTACAGCGGACAGCCTTACGGCTGGCCATTTTATGGCCTTGACCTTGATGAAGCGTTTACAGATGGCAGGGAACAAACCTATAGCTTTGATTGGCGGCGGAACTACCATGATTGGCGATCCTTCCGGCCGGAGTGATATGCGCAAAATGTTGACCAGGGAAGACATTAACCACAATGCAGAATGCTTTAAGCGCCAGATGGAGAGGTTCATAGAGTTTGGCGAGGGGAAAGCTACTATGCTCAATAATGCGGACTGGATTTTGGACCTAAACTACATGGATTTGATGCGGGAGGTGGGCCACTGCTTCTCTGTCAACAATATGCTCCGGGCCGAGTGCTATAAGCAGCGTATGGAGAAAGGCCTGTCCTTCTTAGAATTCAACTATATGATCATGCAGTCTTATGACTTTTACTATATGTTCCAGCATTATGGCTGCAATATGCAGTTTGGCGGCGACGACCAATGGAGTAATATGCTGGGCGGGACTGAGCTTATCCGTAAAAAATTGGGCAAAGATGCCCAAGCCATGACCATTACATTGCTGACCGATTCGCAAGGCAACAAGATGGGCAAGACCGCTGGCAATGCCGTTTGGCTGGACCCCGACAAGACCTCGCCTTTTGATTTTTACCAGTATTGGCGGAATGTAGGGGATGCAGATGTGCTTAAGTGTCTGCGGATGCTCACTTTCCTGCCTCTGGAACAGTTAGATGAGATGGACAACTGGGAGGGGAGCCAGTTGAACCGGGCAAAAGAAATTTTAGCCTTTGAACTGACCAAGATGGTCCATGGCGAAGGGGAAGCCCAGAAAGCCCAGGAAGGCGCCCGAGCGTTGTTTGGTTCTGGAGGGAACACGGCTAACATGCCTACCACTATGCTGATTCAGGAAGATTTGCCCGAAGGGCACATCACCATTCTAGACTTGCTTGTGAAAACTGGATTGGCACCCTCAAAAGGGGAGGGCAGACGGCTGGTACAACAAGGAGGGGTATCGGCTAACGACGAAAAGGTATTAGATATTGCCAAGTCCTTTACAAAGGATGCTTTTTTGGGGGAAGGACTGATCTTGAAAAAAGGAAAAAAGGTCTTTCATAAAGTCTTATACAAATAAAAAAGGACGGGTATGCATCGCATACCCGTCCTTCTTTATGGATTAGGGAGACAGCGGATTTTAACCTTGCCAAGCAGATTCACGCCATGGCTTTTTGGATAGCTTCCAATACCGTGTCGAAGTCTGCTTCTGTAACCAAAAGGGAAATCTCCACCTCCGAGGTAGTGATCAGACGGATGTCCGCATTCGTTCCAGAAATCGCCCCAAAGACACACGCGGCAATGCCAGGCGTATTTTTCATGGCCGGGTCGTAGACAGAAATTTTGTGGTTTACACTGCTGACAATTACATTGATTTGGGTCTCCTTCTTCAGTTCTGTGGTGAAAGCCAAGATGTCGATCAGGTCGCTGTCTGATATCGTAAACGAAAGCCCTGTAACAGCCCCATGGGTGGGGGCCATGGAAATCATATCGATATTGATCTGGTACTTGGCAATGGCTTTAAAAATTTGGGAGATGGAATCTACGTGGGCTGGGAAGCCCACCAAAGTTACAAGTGTGATATTGTCAACAGTGCTGATGACCGTGGAACTGCCCATATATTGCACTTCCTTTCCCAATGGTGTGTTTTTACAGCAGATCTGCCATGCTGTAAAGCCCTGCATCTTTACCTTCCATAAAAACAGCTGCGTTGATAGCCCCGGAAGCAAATAATTCTTTCGACTGGGCCGAATGGACCAGGGTAATTACCTCGTGTTGACCAGAAAAGATCACCTGATGTTCCCCCACGATCGTGCCACCTCGTACAGAGTGGAGTCCAATCTCATTTTTTTCCCGCTTCCGCCGCTGAGAGTGGCGGTCATATACGTACTTCATAGAACCCTCCTGTACGCTGTCGATTGCGTCGGCCAACATTAAAGCCGTACCGCTGGGGGCGTCGATCTTTTGGTTGTGGTGCATCTCTAATATTTCCACGTCAAAAGAGGGGCCCAGTACGCTTTCCGCCTTTTTTGCCAAATCAATCAGCAGGTTTACACCCAAAGACATATTGCGGGAATAAAACAAGGGCAATGCTTTTGCCGATTCGCGTATCTCGGCTGTCTGTTCTGGGGAATAGCCTGTGGTACACAATACGGCGGCCGTACCAGGGTGTTCCCGGCAATAATCCAAGATGGAACTCAGGGCAGAGGGGTGGGAGAAGTCGATGATAACGTCGATACCCTCCGTAACCTCCTGTACAGCCGTATACACAGGGAATCCCTGTTGGGGTGTGCCGGTAATGTCCACCCCCGCCGCAATCTCGCAATCCGTCCGCTCCCGTACGAAATTCTGCACGGCCTGGCCCATTTTCCCTCCGCAGCCGCATAAAAGTAATTTTGTCATTCCCGCAGCTCCTTTCCTTTTCACATCCCTAGGGCCCAGTTATAACAGCTGGTGCTTTTCCAGCAGATGCTTGAGCCGCGCAGATTTTTCCTCTGGCATGGTGGTCAAGGGTAAACGGCAGTAATGGGAAGAAATCTGACCCATATGGAACAGAGCTTCCTTAATGGGGATCGGGTTTACGTCCATAAAGAAGCCATCCATTAAGTCTAGGTATTCTACATTTATCAGCCTGGCCTCTTCTAAGTCCCCATGAAGCATGGCTTCCGTCAAGTCGTGCATCTGCTGAGGCAGGGCATTGGAAAATACGGAAATAACGCCCTTGCCGCCTAATGCCATGATGGGCAGCGTCTGGTTATCTTCGCCAGAGTAAACTGCCAGGCTGTCACCGCACAGGGCGATAGTGCGGGCCACAGAAGCCGTATCCCCATTGGCTTCCTTCACAGCGACAATATAGGGGTTTTCCGCCAGCTCTTGGTAAGTTTCTGGCTGGATATTGCAACCGGTGCGGCTGGGGACATTATACAACACACAGGGCATCTGTACGGAATCCGCAATAAAACGGAAACTCTCAATCAATCCTTTCTGGGACGTCTTGTTGTAATAGGGCGTCACCAGCAGCAGGCCGTCAGCCCCCAGCCTTTTGGCTTCCAGAGAGAGCTCTACACAGAAGCGGGTATCGTTGCTGCCAGTGCCCGCGATGACAGGTACGCGCCCCTTGACCTTTTTGATGATAAAGTCCATGGTCTGGATGTGCTCATCCGTATCCATAGTGGCTGCTTCGCCGGTAGTGCCGCAGGCAATGATAGCATCTATGCCGTTTTTCAGCTGAAATTCCACCAGGCGCTCCAATTCATCCCAATTGATTTCCCCACAATGGGTGAAAGGCGTGACAAGGGCTGTGCCCGCACCAGTGAAAAGAACCTCTTTTGTCATAGGTGATCCCTCCGAAATATCAGTCAAAGTAGCCCAGCTTGCATAGTAGCTCTGCCATCAACAGGCCGCCGCCAGCCGCCCCACGCAGGGTATTGTGGGAAAGGCAGACAAATTTGTAGTCATACTGGGTGTCGGGGCGCAAACGCCCGGCAGAGATGGCCATGCCGCCCTCTATATCCCGGTCCAGCTTGGTCTGGGGACGGTCGTTCTCAGTAAAGTAATGGATAAATTGCTTGGGGGCGCTGGGCAGCTCCAACTCCTGGGCAGGGCCCCGGAAGCTTTTCCATCGTTCAATGATTTCCTCTACAGAAGCCTTTTTCTCTAAAGAGAAGAATACCGCCGCCATATGCCCATCGGATACAGGTACCCGCAAGCACTGGGAGGTGATGGAAGGCGCGGTGGCGTTGACGATGACGCCGCCCTCCACATGGCCCCAAATCTTCAGGGGCTCCTGCTCCGACTTTTCCTCTTCGCCGCCGATGTAGGGGATGACATTGTCCAAAATTTCCGGCATGGTCTCAAAGGTCTTGCCCGCGCCGGAAATGGCCTGGTAGGTACAGGCCAGCACCTTGGTCACGCCCAGGTCCAGCAGGGGGTGGATGGCCGGCACATAGCTTTGCAGCGAACAGTTGCACTTTACGGCGATAAAACCACGCTTGGTGCCCAGGCGCTCCCGCTGGTGTTCGATGACCTTATGGTGGCTGGCGTTAAGTTCTGGGATAATCATAGGGACGTCGGGGGTGCCCCGGTGCTGCTTGTTGTTGGAGATGACCGGGCACTCCTTTTTGGCATAAGCCTCCTCCAGGGCCATGATATCCTCGGACTTCATATTCACTGCGCAGAAGACGAAGTCCACCAAGGATACCACGGTGTCTATGTCCTTCTGGGCGTCATAGACCGGCAGGCCGGCCATGGCCGGGGGGATGGGCGTCTTCATGGCCCAGCGGCCCTCTACGGCCTCCTGATACGTCTGCCCGGCGGACCGTGCGCTGGCCGCCAGGGCCGTAACTTTAAACCAAGGATGGTTTTCCAAAATGGTGGCAAACCGCTGCCCCACCATGCCGGTGCATCCGATGATGCCTACGCGATACTGCTTCATGTTCCATGTTCCTTTCTTTACTGGGAGTTATGCTTCCTGTTTTACCCAATTTTCCAACCGTTCTTCTACACGGGCCACCTTGCGGACCCGCTGGGCCTTTACTTCTTCTTCTATGTGGAAATGCAGCTTCATCTGGTCCAGCATAATTTCCACATCGGCTATTTCTTCCGCAATGTCTTCTGCTGAACGCCTGCCCCGCTTGTGTTTGCACAACGCGTCCTGCAGTTCTGCCATCTCTTCCAATAAGCAGAGAAACTGGGCTTCAGCCCCCCAAGTGTCCAGTGCCTTATGGAAGACCGCCCTTTCCGTCCCTGTCATATGCCTATCTCCCTTATCCCGTTTCAGAGAGGCGGCAAGCAAGAAGAATAAAAAAACCGGTTGAAAACCGGCTGCCAATCTCCTATAATAGAAATGCTGCATAAAAAGGAAACAAATAGCACTCCATCAGGATCGATGACAGTCGCAAAGCTGTTCGCCGCTGCAACCAGGGGCGATTTGCCAAATTTCCCCTTCGGCAGCTTACCCTTTCATAAGACTTCCTCAGTTTTGGCAACCTCGATCTCACTACTTTTGAAAGCCGCGCCTCTATTCACTTCATATAATACCCTAGTTTTGCCCGGTTGTCAATTTTTTCGTCCGGGATATTCTATGATTTTTTATAGGATTGGTGATTGCTATGAATGCGCCTACAATGAAAACCCATGATTTTTATTATGACCTGCCCCAGGAGCTGATTGCCCAAACACCCCTAGAGCCCCGGGATTCTTCCCGCTTGATGACACTAGATCGGCGGACAGGGGAGGTAGGGCACCGCCGTTTTTCCGATATCGTGGACCTGCTTTGCCCAGGGGACTGCCTAATCCTAAATGATTCCCGGGTTTTGCCTGCCCGCATTTACGGGGTGAAAGACGGCACCGGCGCCCATGTGGAATTCCTGCTGTTGGAGAACAAAGGGGACGACACCTGGGAAGCTTTAGCAAAGCCTGGGAAGCGCGCAAGGGTTGGAAGCACCTTTACGTTCGGAGACGGGCTGTTGAGGTGCCAAGTCATAGACGTGCTGGAGGACGGGAACCGGCTTCTGCATTTTCAGTATGATGGGATATTTTTCCACCTTTTGGATCAACTTGGGCAGATGCCTTTGCCACCTTATATTAAAGAAAAGCTAGAGAACCAAGAGCGGTACCAGACTGTATACTCCCACAAGGCAGGTTCTGCTGCTGCGCCTACAGCCGGGCTGCATTTTACCCCGGAACTGTTGGAAAAGCTGCAAGCCAAAGGCGTGAAGCTGGGGTTTGTCACGCTGCACGTGGGCCTGGGGACATTTCGGCCTGTCAGTGCCGAGCACATCATAGACCACAGGATGCACGCCGAGCATTACCATTTGCCACAGAAGACAGCTGACCTTTTGAATGCTACCAGAGAACATGGGGGGCGTGTCATCGCCGTAGGCACCACCAGCTGCCGCACGCTGGAATCTGTAGCACAGAAACAGGGGATAGCCCATGGACAGCCGGGGTTTCAGGAAAGCGAGGGGTGGACGGATATTTTTATTTACCCAGGATATGAGTTCAGGGTGCTGGACGGGCTGATTACCAATTTCCATTTGCCAGAAAGCACACTTATCATGCTGGTGTCGGCCTTAGCAGATCGAGAACGTGTATTGCACGCCTATAGGGTTGCGGTGAAAGAACAATACCGGTTTTTCAGTTTTGGCGATGCTATGCTCATAGTGTGAGTAAAAAATTGGGGCAGGCGGTTGTTGGGGCACGTAGTCTATAATTGCTTAAAATAAATATTTTGTATAATATATGGCGCGTGGCTTATATTGTGCATGAAGAAAAACCGAATCCCCAGTTTCAATTATAAATTATATTTTAATTATATAAAAAGAAAGGATGGGCGCAATCATACCTGCGCGACAAGGAGTGGCCATGTATAACTTACGAAAAATAGAAGGCTCTGCACGTAGGGGGATGCTGGAAACGGTACACGGGACTGTACAGACCCCTGCTTTTATGAATGTAGCGACTGCCGGTGCTATCAAAGGGGCCGTGTCGGCTTATGACCTGCAAGGCTTGAAGTGCCAGGTCCAGCTTTGCAACACATATCACTTACACCTGCGGCCCGGGGATGAGGCTGTAAGAAAGCTGGGTGGGGTGCGGAAATTTACTGGTTGGAATGGTCCGGTACTTACAGACAGCGGTGGTTTCCAGGTATTTTCCTTGGCAAAGCTGCGGAATATTAAGGAAGAGGGCGTTACCTTTTCCTCCCATATTGATGGCAGGAGGGTTTTTATGGGTCCAGAGGAAAGCATCCGCATCCAGTCTAACCTGGGTTCTACTATAGCAATGGCTTTTGACGAGTGTGTTGAAAACCCTGCGGAGTATGGATACGCCAAAAATTCCTGCGCCCGTACAGCCCGATGGCTGGAACGATGCAAGGCGGAATTGGAACGATTAAACAGGCAAGAGGGGACGCTGAACCCAGAGCAACTGCTTTTTGGTATTAACCAGGGGTGTACCTTTGCGGACCTCCGTGTGGAACATATGAAGCGGATTGCAGAGCTGGACTGCGACGGGTATGCCATCGGCGGGCTGGCAGTAGGGGAGACTGCAGAAGAGATGTACGCTATTATAGAAGCGGTAGAGCCTCATATGCCTCGGGATAAGATCCGCTACCTAATGGGAGTGGGGACGCCTATCAACATTTTGGAAGCCGTACGCCGGGGGGTAGACCTGTTCGACTGCGTCATGCCCACCCGCAACGCCCGTCACGGCCACGCTTTCACCACAGAAGGCTGCCGGAACCTGCTGAATGCCAAATACAGCTTGGACGAAGCGCCTTTAGACGAAAAATGTGTCTGCCCGGTCTGCCAAAAATTTAGCCGGGCCTATATACACCACCTGTTCAAGGCAGGGGAGATGCTGGCCATGCGCCTGACCGTCATGCACAACCTTTGGTTTTACAATTCCTTGTTGGAAAACATCCGACATGCTCTAGATGCCGGACATTTCCAGCAGTTTTACCAGGAGAATTTGGAAAAACTGGGACGGAGGATATAAGAAATCTGTAAATATGCTTGCAACTTACCCCAATTCTTGCTATAATCAGACTATTAACTCGGAGGTGTAAAAAGAAATGAACCAATTCATGACCTTAAGCGGGACGGCTGCTCAACAGGGCGGCGGCATGAACATGATCATGGTATTATTGATTTATGCCGTATTTATTGTAGCTTTGTATTTCATCTTCTTCCGTCCTCAAAACAAGCGGAAAAAGAAAGAGGCCGAGATGCGGAACAACGCCCAGGTAGGGGATGAGATCACCACTATCGGTGGGATCTGTGGCCGTATTGTGGCAATCAAAGAGGAGACGGAGTCCATTGTCATCGAGACCGGCAGTGATAAAGCAAAAATCCGTGTAAAACGCTGGGCCATTGGCAGCGTGGAAACGGTACACGAAGATGATCAGGTCTAAAAAAGAATAGCATAGTGGAACCTCACTGCGCATAGTTTTGTAGTAGAAACTTTGAGCAGTGAGGTCTTTTTTATGAAATTTTTCCGAGCACTACTTCTTTCCGCAGTCACGATAGGGGGAAGCACTTTGCTATTGCTGTCAGCTACCGCTTTTATAGTAGCAAAAGCCGGTGCCTTACCCAGAGGCCCTCTGCCTATCCTTACAACGACCATAGGCTGTGGCGCGGTATTCCTGGGCGGGTTTTTAGCTGCACTGGCCATCCGGGAAAAGGGGCTTTTCCTGGGATTGGGCGCCGCGCTGCTACTAGCCTTATGTATGGGGCTGATATCTTTTTTCTTTTACCAACAAATGGAGTATGGAGTCGGGAGTGTAGGGAAAATATCCGCGCTTCTGTTCAGTGGGGCTATTGGCGGAATTTTAGGCGCAAATCGGAAAAATAAGGTGAAATTCTAACTGGGAAGCAACCCGCTTTCCACACAAAATACACACGGTTAAACCGTGTGTATTTTTATGCATATTCGAAGAGGGGTTTCATTACATAAAACCAGGCCATGAATATGCATCGGTTTACATAATGCAAAACACATAAAATTGGCTGTTTTCGCATAAAAAGCAAAAATATTCAATTTTACCTCTTGAAAATTCTCGGAAAATGGTTTATAGTAGAAAAGAACCCAGATATTCCATCAATCCCCTCTGCTATTTCACATAGAACGGGGGAGAGATGTGGAATGGTAAACGGATAAAACGGTCTGATTTGCCGACAAAAACGCTATATGTGGATACAGGGCGTTTCGCACAGCTGCATCTTGTGGTTGCGACTTTTCGGACGCAAACCATCGCGCTTTGCGTCCAGGATGTATAAAAAGAGGTCCTGTTGCGTGTATACTTTGTATAGAGGGAACCTCTGGGTTGCAGATAGGCCTCCCAAAAAAGTTATATTATGTAGGGCCCCGCATAGACGCTCTTGGTTTTTCATATGAATGCAATGAGGCATATTATTATGAAAAGCAAAGGATGGTGTCCTTTATGAAGTCTGGTGGCAAGCAGTCTGTTTTTTGCAAGGCTCCGCTCTGGAAATCTTTTTTTCCTTTGTTGGCTCTGCTTTGCTGTGGAATCCAGGGGGGAGCGGCCGCAGGTGTTTTTGGGGGTATTTTTAAGTCTCAGCATGTTTTGCCGCTTGTTTTTTCGGGCATCCCTTTCCCAGAAGCCGGTTTTTTTTCCTGCTTTTCCACTTTGCTGTTGAATATGTTGATCGGGCTCCTTGCCTTGTTCCTGTTTGGTATGACTGCCTTTGGTATGGTCGCGGTTCCTTTGTTTCTTTTTGTAAAAGGGATGGCAATAGGATTGGGTGTCCTTTCTTTTATTATTGTGGACGGGCTTCCTGGCCTGGGGCGGGCAGCGTTCCTATATGCGCCTGTTACGGCTGTTTTTTCTTTGCTGTTGTTGCTTTTTGCCGGACAAGCTATGGCTTTCTCAAAACGCTTGGCACGGGCTGGCCTTACCGCTCAAGAAGATGGTCAGGATTTCCACAGCTATTTGCGTGATTTCTTGGTATGCCTCTCTTTTTCAGTGATGGCTGCTTTTGTAGGCGCACTTTTTTCTGTGATTTATGGAGAAATTTTTTTATAATGAAGAAGGTGTTGAAACGTGTATGACTATTATTCTATGTTCCGCGACTATCTGACCGATCAAAAAACCAGTTCTGCTAACACCCGGGAATCGTACTTACGTGATACGCTGTATTTTTTGGATTTTCTTCAGCGGTTCGACGTGCCTCCCTTAAAGGCGGATGAGCGCGATATCCAAGCGTATGTACAGCATCTCTATGACTTAAAACGTTCTACCACTACAATTTCCCGGAATCTTGCCTCTGTCCGTTGTTTTTATAAATTCCTTATTGTAAGCGGCCTGTTGGACCACAACCCAGCCAAGGCCATTAAGCTAGAAAAAGCCGAAAAAAAACTCCCCCAAGTGCTGCAAGGGGAAGAGATTGACCTGTTGCTTGCTCAGCCGGACGTAACAGAGCCTAAGGGGTGCAGGGACAAAGCTATGCTGGAACTGCTTTATGCCACAGGTATCCGGGCCTCTGAGTTGATCAATCTGGACGTCCAAGATATCAACCTCCGCTCTGGGGTATTATACTGCCAAGGTAGCAAGGGGGTGCGTTCCATCCCCGTATATCCATCGGCAGTGGTTGCTGTTTCCGACTATATTTATCGGATGCGCGGCCTTATTGTAGGGCCTGACAGCGGCGACGCACTGTTTGTCAATCTGAATGGGGGCAGGCTTACTCGCCAGGGATTCTGGAAAATTGTGAAGGGCTATGCGCTAGAGGCTGGTATCACCAAGGAAATCACCCCCCATACTATCCGCCACTCTTTCGCTTTGCACCTGTTGGAAAATGGCGCTTCTGTCAAAGACATCCAAACTATGATGGGCCACGCCGATATCTCTTCCACCCAGGTTTATGTACAACTGTTGGACAGCCATGTAAACCAGGTCTATCATGACTGCCACCCTAAAGCAAAGCTGAAGCTGGGATGACGGAAAGGAAGGGATGATGTTTGGCTTTTTTAGGCCTTTTTGGCAACTATGATAAACCAGGCCCCGGCGTTCCCAAGGATGAGCCTCCAAAGCCTGTGCTTGTGCGTTTTTGTTCGATTCTGATACGGAAATTTTCCAAGCTTGTACAGTTAAACTTGATTTTTTTGTTGCCTTTCCTAGCCGTAACTGTAATGACGGTAGGGTTTTTCATAGCAGGTTTCAGCATTTTCCCCAACCACCTTATGATGCAGCTTCCTGGCAGAGATGGTGGCCCGATGCTGCTGGATCTCTGGAACCTGTTTGTCCTGCCGCTGCCATTGGTTTTGTTGTCTCCCTTTATCGCGGGCATGGCCTTTGTTACACGGAATTTTGCCCGGGAGGAACATGCTTTCGTATGGTCCGATTTTTGGTCTGCTGTAAAAGCGAATTGGAGATATTTTCTCTTGAACGGCCTGGTCTGCTATCTGGCCTATGCTGTTTTGTTCTTTTCTATTGTCTATTATTATAACCGGGCGGCCCAGCATCCCTTCTATTACTTGCCATTTTGTATTTGCACGGTTGTTACAATTTTATGGATCTTTTCCCAGTACTATTTGCCAATACTATTTGTCACCTTTGACTTAAAATTTTGGCAGGTCTACCGGAATGCTTTGATCCTTGCCCTAGCTGGCCTTGGAAGGAATCTGTTGCTTACCACTATATTAGGCGGTACAGGCTATCTGTTTTTTAGTATTATCCCTGTCACGCCCTTTTCGGTAACAGCTTTCTTGTTGCTCTTGGCGTTGATTTTATTCTCCTTTTTTGCATTTCTGATAAGTTTCACAGTCTACCCTTTGATCGACCGTTTTTTGATCCAACCCTATCAGCAAAAACTTGAGAGGGAAGAAAGCTGTACCCCAAAAGAAGAATAGAAAAAGCAGGCTTTGGAAAAAGAACCAACAGCCTGCTTTTTTCTTTATTCTTCTTTTGGATCCGTTTCGCTCTCCTGGCTATTTGAGGTTTTAGGCTCTACCTTGATTTGTGCCAGTGGATTCGCATTGAGGGCCCGTTCCATCTGGCTACTGGAGGTGTGGGTGTAAATTTCCGTGGTACCTAGGTTGGCATGGCCCAATATATCCTGCAGTACCCGAATGTCTACATTCCCATAGCGGTACATCAGTGTAGCGGCTGTATGGCGTAGTTTGTGTACCGAGTAGCCTGGGCCGCTGAGGCCAATCTTGTCCAGATACTTTTTAACCATAAACTGTACGGTTTTAGGGCTAATACGGGTCTTTCGTTTGCTGAGGAACAGGGCATTCCGGTCGATTACACCGTCTTTCGGGCGCACAGCCAGGTAGTTTTCAATAGCGTCCAGGCATGCCTGATTTAAGTATACGATACGTTCCTTGTTGCCTTTGCCTAGGATTCGTAGGGTCGAGTTGTTGTAAAGTACGTCGGTGATATTGATAGACACCAGCTCTGACAGGCGCATCCCACAATTTAAGAAGAGCGTCAGGATACACAAATCCCGCTCCTGGTCAGGCCCATCCACGGCTTGCAGAAGTTCGATGCTTTGTTCGAGGGAAAGGAAGTGGGGAAGGGCTTTTTTCTTTTTGGGAGGGGTCAGCTTTTCCGTCGGGTTTTCTTCCAATAAGCCTTCATGCACCGTCAAGTACTTAAAAAAAGATTTCAAGGAGGAAGACTTCCGTTGACGGGTAGAACTCATGTTATTGCGTTCGTCCGCCACGAAATTCATGAATTCGAACAAGTCATAGGTCTTGATTTTACGGATGAATTCCATGTCTACATCGTTCACTTTGATTTCTTCCAAAGGGCAATCAATAGGACCCCAGTGGGATTTTAGGAACCGGAACAGCGTACGCAAATCCATACAGTATTCGTTTACTGTTTTAGCGGACAAGCCTTTGATATTGCGCAGGTACATGGCATACTGCTGCACGATGTCCGGCATTTCATCTCGAATGGAAAAACTCATGGCAATGTACGTCCTTTCTGGTGAATCTGGCTGAAAGCGCCGTTTAGCGGGTTCCCTTGTTTTAGGCCTCCCCTCAATTATACAAAATACTAATTTTGTATAATTGTTTTTTGCCCGCGCTCCCTTGCACTATTTGCAGATTTAATGCAAGGGCAAAACCCCGCCCACATCCAAAAGCGGCCCGTCTGTCAATTCCCATACGGCAATACCACGTTTTTGTATGAAATCCCGCATTCTCTGCCCATCTGGATGGCTTTCCAAATGTCCAGTTACGGCCAGCAGGTCTGGCGCCAACTTGCCACAGCAACCGCCAATAAAGCCTGCGCCATAGCCAGGCAATTGGATAAACCCTGGCTGGATACGCAGCACTGTAAAACCGTTTTTTTCCAATTGCCGTGCTATGCCTAAGTCGGATGTAATAGCGCATTGTTTGTCCAATACGGCCACTGCACATGCCGTGTAGCCCTGCCGCACCGGAAGGATCCGTAGCCCACGGGCATCCATCGATCTCCGTATACTCGGATCTATTGTCTGGGGATTCCCCACCAGCCAACTATTCCATACAAATGCATTGCATAGTACGTCCTTAGGATAGGTGTTTCCGGGAATCTTCTCCGTCTCTGTTATGGCCATCCCCAATTTATACAACTTGTCCCGCAAGGGATTGCCTTGCAGCACATAGGCATACCCAGCCTCCAGCATGCATACTTGCATATCTGGGTGATACGCTATAGGTTGGGGCAGCCGGGAATCGAACAAAGTTTTAACAGGGGTGATGCCCCTTTCCTGCAAGGACAAGGATAACACGGGGTATTCCCCAGAAACTATAGCCCGTTCCACTGGGTATTCCGGCAATCGGGGCGTACTCATGTGGTGGAAGCCTGGAAAGCTTCCCGGAGGTTTTTGGCGCCAATAATTTCCAACCCATCCGATTTTTGCGTGGAAAGGTTCTTCAACCCATGGTATGGCAGGACGCACCGGGTGAAGCCCAGGCGCGCCACCTCGGCAATGCGCAGTTCCCCATGGCTGACACTGCGTAGTTCTCCGGCTAACCCAATTTCTCCAAAGACCACGGTATCTTCCCGAACTGGCGTGTCTTTTAGGCTGGAGATTAGGGCCATGGCTACCGCCAGGTCTACAGAAGGCTGGTCTAGCCGCAATCCCCCTACCACATTTAAGTACGTATCTAAATTAGAAAAATAATAACCGGCACGCTTTTCCAACACCGCTAATATCAAAGCCATACGGTTGTAGTCAAAACCCGTGGCCATACGTCTGGGCGTACCAAAGCCAGATGTAGTGGCAAGTCCCTGTATTTCGGCCAGCAGGGGCCGAGACCCCTCCATAATGGCAGTAACGCAGGTACCAGAGGCGTTCTGGGGCCGCCCGGACAACATAGCCAAAGATGGGTTTTCCACTTGCTGCAGGCCATGC
Source organism: Oscillospiraceae bacterium (assembly GCA_910574995.1). Taxonomy (GTDB): domain Bacteria; phylum Bacillota; class Clostridia; order Oscillospirales; family Acutalibacteraceae; genus Acutalibacter. The sequence goes on along the minus strand of CAJTCS010000002.1, from coordinate 211,823 downwards.
TCCCCCATGTCGAACACACCAATTTCATTGGTAGAGCCATATCGGTTCTTTACTGCCCGCAAGATACGGTAGGTCATCTGCCGGTCCCCTTCAAACAACAGGACTGCATCTACAATGTGTTCCAAAACTTTAGGCCCGGCAATGGCCCCATCCTTGTTTACGTGCCCTACTACGATAATGGGGATATCCAATGCCTTGGCACAGCGCATCATCACATTGGTACACTCTCGTACCTGTGTAACGCTGCCAGGGGATGAGGAAAGCTCGGTGTAGTTCATGGTTTGGACAGAATCCACCATCACCAAGTCCGGTTTTTCAGAACGGATTTGCTCTACCACATATTGTATGTCCGTTTCGGTCAATATCATTAAATTGGGGCTTTGCACACCTAAACGGGTGGCGCGTAGCTTGATCTGCCTGGCGGATTCCTCTCCAGACACATACAGCACCCGCAGTTTTTTCCCTAAGTGTTCACAAATCTGTAGCAGGATAGTGGATTTGCCAATACCAGGGTCTCCGCTTATCAAGACTAACGAGCCCTTTACGATGCCTCCTCCCAGCACCCGGTCCAATTCGCTGAGCCCCGTATGGTAGCGGTGCTCGTCCGTAGTACTGATCTCCCCAATAGGTACGGCCCGTGAAATGCTGCCCATAGCCCGGTTTACGGCGCTGCGCTGGGCGGTTTCCGGTTCCTTCAAGGTCTCCAGAAGGGTATTCCATTCCCCACAGGAAGGGCATTTCCCCGCCCATTTAGGTGACTCGAAGCCGCACTGGGTGCATTGGTAAATGACCTTGCTTTTACTTGCCATAGCTTTCTCCATTCCCACATTGCTTTGGTTGCAAAACATCTGTTACACACAGTATACCACATTTTACAAGGTTTGCCAATGTCCAAGTTCCGTATTATCTGGCGCTTTCTGCCTACTGCTGCAAGGCTTGCAAATAGTCGATCAGACCGTTGTAGATAGCCGCCGCCATATTTTTTTGATAATTTTCCGTACACAGCTTTTCCGCTTCCTGGGGGTTCGACAGGAAGCCGCATTCTACCAGTACTGCTGGGATCTTACAGTTATAAAGCAAATAAATATTTTTTTCGGCTTGTTTGTTTTCCCGTTTGTTGTCTGGCTGCAAGGCGGATACAATATTCTGCCGGATGGCCTCGGCCAAATCGGCGCTTTCAGGGCGGTTGCCGGAATAGAATACCTGTGCGCCGCTATACTTACCTTCTGAAAAATGGTTCTGGTGGATACTGATAAGAATACATTCCCCAGATTCCTCTACGGTGCGCAAGCGGCTTTTAGTGTCAGACCGCTTCCGTTCTGCGATGGTGCCCAAGCCTTGGTCCCCCACAGATACGTCCGAATCCCGGATCATAACTACGTCGAAATGGTTCAGCTTCAGATACTTTTCCAATTCCAGGGCGATTGCCAGATTGATATCCTTTTCCATGGCCCCATTTATCCCTACCGCCCCGCCATCTTCACCCCCATGGCCGGCGTCCAGTACAACGGTGCCTTTCTTTTCGAAAAAATCTGCATGGAAGGCTACAATTCCGAAAGCCTGCATAGTCTGCATGACAAATAATACTAAGGCCCCGCAGAACAGAAGCCAAAAAGCAGTACGCTTCATTCCCTCTCCCCCTCTCTCTGTAAGGCTATGCCGCCTGGTTTTTTTCTATTCGCCTTTTCAAACATGCGGCGGCGTGGTATAATCATTTTGGACAAGGAACATGGAGAAATGGAGGGAAAAACCTATGAAAATACGGGAACTACTGAAGCAGGACAAGATTACGCTGTCCTGTGAGATATTCCCGCCCAAAAAAGAAGGGCATTTCCGTGGGATATTCGGTATTGTAGACCGTATCAACCAGTTAGGCGTAGACTTTATCAGCGTGACGTATGGCGCAGGCGGCAGTACTTCGAAAAAAACAGTAGAGGTAGCTTCTTATATCCAGGGCAGTGGCACCCCGGCCCTGGCCCACCTGACCTGTTGCGATTCTACCAAAGAACAGATACGAGACCGGCTGGTACAATTGAAGGAAAACGGTGTGGAAAATATCCTGGCGCTGCGGGGTGACAAGCCAGAGGGCTTTATAGAAAATGGCCCTTACACCCATGCAATCGATTTGATCCAGGACATACGTACCCAAGGGGATTTCTGCATCGGCGGGGCTTGTTACCCAGAGGGCCATGTGGAGTGCGCCCACAAGGGGGACGACATTGGCCATCTAAAAGAAAAAGTGGAGGCCGGTTGCGACTTTTTGACCACGCAGATGTTTTTTGACAACAATGTTTTTTATAATTTCCTATACCGGGCGCTTTCTGTGGGTATCCGTGTGCCGGTGATACCTGGTATCATGCCTGTGACTAACAGCCGGCAGATCAAACGCTCGTGCGAGCTTTCTGGCGCGACCCTCCCGCCCCGCTTCCGGGCAATCGCGGACAAATTCGGGGAAGATCCCCTGGCGATGGAGCAGGCGGGCATTGCCTATGCTACAGAGCAGATTATCGACCTGGTTGCAAACGGCGTCAAAAGCATCCACATCTACACCATGAACCGGCCGGAAATTGCTGGGAAGATTGTGGATAACCTGAGCCATATCCTTTGTTGAGGGCCTTATGGAGTTGGATAAACAGGAGGTCCTGCGGTATCTGGGCGCCGGCGGCAGCGGCCAGGCCTTGGACAGATGGATAAACCAGGCGTGGGGGAAAATCGTGTCGGTTGCCAGGCCTAAATATACCAGCCGGCTGGTAACGGTCGAAACCCAGGGGACCGCCGTAGTGCTCGGCGGGGCCCGGGTGGAGAGCCAGAGCCTTGCCCAGCATCTGCGGGGATGCCGAGAGGCGTTTCTTTTCGCTTGCACCCTGGGCCCAGGCGTGGATATGCTGATAAAACGCCATGCCGTTTCAGATATGGCCCTGGCCCCTGTGCTGCAGGCGTGCTCGGCCGCCTATATCGAGGCCTATGCCGACAAGGCCCAGAAGGGGCTGGAAGAGGGCTATGCCCGAAAGCACGGGCTATACCTGCGCCCCCGCTATAGCCCCGGCTATGGCGATTTCCCCCTTACCAGCCAGCGGTTCATGTCCGCAGCTTTGGATATGCCCAAAAAGCTGGGCGTATCTTTGACCGGGGACTGTATGATGGTGCCTTTTAAGTCCATCACAGCGGTGATAGGTTTGACCCAAGATGCCACGCAATGCCATATACACCGGTGTATGGCATGTACGGCCTCTAATTGCCCTTTTCGAAAGGAGACACACTATGCATGATATACTGGACAAATTGGGATATGAAATCCTCTTTTTTGACGGCGCCATGGGTACCATCCTACAGGGGAAGGGCCTGCTGCCTGGGGAGGCCCCGGAATTGTGGAACCTCCAGCATCCAGAGGTAATACAGGCTATCCACGCTTCGTACCTGGCGGCGGGGGCCCATATCATCAAGGCTAACACCTTTGGGGCGAACCCCTTCAAATGCCAGGAGAACGGCTGCGCCGTAGAAGAGATAGTACCTGCCGGCATGCGTTTGGCCCGTCAGGCAGTGGAAAAAGCTGGCCGTGGAGCGGTGGCTTTGGACATCGGCCCTACAGGCAGGCTGCTGGCCCCGTTGGGGGACCTACCCTTTGAAGACGCGGTAGAGGTTTTTGCCTGCATGGTACGGGCCGGGGCCCCCTACGCAGATTGCATCCTGATTGAGACTATGAACGACCTGTACGAGGCCAAAGCCGCTGTGCTGGCTGCCCAGGAAAACAGCCGCCTGCCTGTGTTTGTCACCATGACCTTTGATGAGGATGGCAAATTGCTTACTGGCGGCAGCTTGAGCGCGATGGCAGCCGTATTGGAGGGGTTGGGGGTTACGGCTATGGGCCTGAACTGCGGCCTGGGCCCCCGGCAGATGGTGGGCTTGCTTCAAGAGCTGCGGGAATACACGGGCTTGCCCCTGCTTGTAAACCCAAATGCGGGCCTCCCCCAAGAGCGGGATGGCTGTACCTGCTTTGACGTGGGGCCAGAGGAATTCTCCAAGACCATGAAAGAACTCGTAGAGGCCGGGGCCTGGGCTGTCGGCGGCTGCTGCGGCACCACTCCACAGCACATTGCCCAAACTGTACGGCTTTGCGCAGGCGTACGCCCGGGCTATACCGCACCTATCAAGCGGCGCACAGTTGTGGCTTCTGGGATACAGGCTGTAGAATTCGGCCACGTGCCAGTGATCATCGGGGAGCGCATCAACCCTACAGGCAAAGCACGTTTCAAACAGGCCCTGCGGGAAAACGACATCCCGTACATCCTGGGCGAGGGGATCGCCCAGCAGGACGCGGGTGCCCACTTGCTGGATGTGAATGTAGGCCTGCCAGAGATAGACGAGTGCGCGCTGATGTGCCGGGTGGTCGGGGAACTGCAGTCTATCTCCCCTTTGCCCCTGCAGATCGATACCTCTGACCCAGAGACTATGGGCCAGGCTATGCGTATGTACAATGGCAAGCCTTTGGTCAACTCCGTTACCGCCAAGGCGGCTTCCATGGCGGCCATCTTCCCTCTGGTACAAAAATATGGCGGCGTGGTCATTGGGCTTACCATTACTGAGGAGGGCATACCGGGAACAGCCGAAGGGCGCGTACAGGCAGCCAAGCATATTATCGATACAGCGGCGGGATATGGTATTGGCAAACAGGACATTATCATTGACCCTTTGACCATGGCTGTCAGTGCCGGGCAGGATGCCGCCCTTGTTACGTTAGAGGCCCTGCGGCGTATCCGCCGGGAATTGGGCGTGTGTACCTCCCTGGGCATTTCCAATGTGTCCTTTGGCCTGCCCCAGCGGGACAATATCACGTCTGCGTTCTTCCTAATGGCCCTTGCGGACGGCTTAAACGCCGCTATCCTAAATCCCCGGTCGGAAGCTGTGATGCGGGCATACCGCTCATTTTGCGCCCTTTCTGGTATGGATAAAAACTGTATGGCGTATATCGAGGCTTACTCCCAGGCAGCCCCAGTGGCGGGGATCGAGGCTGGCAGCGCCTACACCCTACGTGAATCTATTGAAAAGGGGTTGAAAGAGGCTGCTGATGGGGCAACAAGGGCGCTCCTTCGGGAAAAGAGCGGATTGGACATCATCGACGGAGAAATCGTTCCCGCGCTGGATCAGGTGGGCCGCCTGTTTGAAAAAAAAGAACGGTTCCTCCCCCAGCTCCTTGCAAGCGCCGAAGCCGCTAAAGCCGCTTTTGACGTGATCAAAGGAAGCCTGGGGGGGCAACCGTCTGGGCAGGGGAAATTAACGGTTGTCATTGCCACTGTAAAGGGGGACGTACATGATATTGGGAAAAATATTGTCAAGGTACTGCTGGAAAACTATGGTTTCCATGTAGTAGACCTGGGCAAGGACGTCCCCCCTGAAGCCGTACTGGAGGCTGTTGAAAGGGAAAACGCCCAGCTGGTGGGTTTAAGTGCCTTGATGACCACCACAGTATCTGGTATGAAGGAAACCATCATGTTGCTGCGTCAAAAAGTACCCCAGGTAAAAATCATGGTGGGCGGCGCGGTCCTCACCCAAGAGTATGCTGATAAAATCGGCGCAGATTTCTATGGGCCAGACGCTATGGCTTCCGTACGGTACGCTATGGCACTGGCAGAAAAATGGTAGGCTGTTAGGGCGAGTATTAAGGATTGTATTCATGGATCGCAAACGCCTACGAACCACGCAACTTAAAAAATGGATATACCACAATGGGCCCAGTAAGGCATGAAAGCTGCCTTACTGGGCCCATTGTGGTATTTTCCCCATTCAAATAACCAGTCCACATTGCTTTAACCAACCTGCCGACTTTACCAGGGCCTGGATGGTTTTGACCTCTAGTACAGCCCGGCAACCCCGTTCAGAGGCCAAGGCCAAATGCCAGGGCAGGTCTATTTCACCTGTGCCCAAGGGCAGATGGTTTTTTCCACCAAGGGCGTCATGAATGTGGAAATGTCGCAGCTTCTCCTGGTGGGCAAGGAAAAAGGGCTTGTCCACACCCCCGGCGCTGTGGTCATGGCCGATGTCAAAGGTCAGCCCAAACAGGGGGCTTTCCAATAACAAAGACAAAGCTTCCTGCAGGAAAGGCAGGCCGAAATTGCCTGTGTTCTCCACACAGATGGTCAGTTCCCCCTCTGCTACCCCTTCGCACCTAGAAATAGCCTCCCGCAGCCGCCCCAGAAATTGCCCATGGTACATGTCGTATAAGTAAACTTTTTTCCCGGGAAGGGTGAAATGCACCCCTTCGGATAGATGCATGTTCAGTACCGGTATATGAAGCTTGCGGGCCATTGTGATAGTTTCCAGCAGCGTGTCTAAATAGGCCTGGGCTATACGGGGATTAAAATCACAAAGATCCATCTTTTCATCTAGATGGATGGTGAAGAAAACCCCATACCGCTCCTCTGCCTCCCGTAGCGCAGAGAACTCCCACCGCTGGTATTGTGGCAGATTCATATTGAGTTCCACAAAAGAGAATCCCAGCCGTTTGCACAGCGCAGCCGCTTCCATGGGCCCCGGCGTCTCCAACAGGGTGGGTATCCCCCATTCTCTTATGGGCATAGATGTTCCCACTCTTTCCGGGTGATCCCGTAGACCTTGGTGACCGTGTTCACATCATCTTCAAACTCTTCCAATAGATGCATCCCATTTGCGACAGCGGTAGAATAAGATCCTACGTTGGTATATTTCATGTACGAAAAAATCATGTTGAAAGGCGTATTTTCAAAAACCCAGTCACGGCAGGCCCGTGCGGCTTCTTTGGCGTACCCCCTACGCTGATGGGATTTGTGGATGTGGTAGCCGATCTCAGGCTTGATCTTGCCGCCAATGTTCTGCATGGTAATGCCACAGTCACCAACCAACCGGCCCGTCTCCTTAAGCACCACAGCTAAGAGTCCAAATCCGTATACTTGGTAGTTTTCCACGTTCCAGTCGATCCAATACCGCACTTTGGCTTCATCGAAGGGTCTGGGATAATGCTGCATGGTTTCTGCATCTGAAAAAATTTCATACAATGCGTCGAAGTCATGGGGGGTCAATTCCCGTAATAATAGCCGTTGTGTTTCCAGCTGCATAGGTTCCGTCCACTCCTTTCACAAGATAGCCGTTTTATTTCCGGTTTGGTTTCCGCTTGATCGCCAATAGCCGCACATAGTCCGGCAAGGACGCTATATCCTTTGGTTCAAACATCACCCATTTCCCGTCATGATAGGTCTTTGCCATATCATAGGCCAATTGAATTGATGCAGGGAAGCTTTCACGGACAGCCTCAAACTTTTCCCGCTCGGCCTTGCCAAAAATAACCATAAAACCCACGCAGCCCTTCCGGGCATTTAATGTACACAAAGTTTTCCCACCCCGGCGGTATTTGTACTCATACTGCCATTCTTTATAGCCCTTATTCCATATATGTTCCATTTCATATTTTTCGTCAACGGCGGCACACAGCCCGGACCACACTCCATACAGCTCCTGGCCAAGCAGTCTGGCCAATTCTTCCCCATCCGGGATATTTTCCAACATAACTTTTCTTCCTCCCCAAAAACAAAAAAACGCTGTGGATTCTATATCCACAGCGTTCATGGAGGTGACACCCGGATTTGAACCGGGGAATGAAGGTTTTGCAGACCTTTGCCTTACCACTTGGCTATGTCACCTTGTTTATGGAAAAGACGCTCCCGCATAAGAAGCGTCTTTTCACATTCTTGGAGCGGACGACGAGGCTCGAACTCGCTACCTCCACCTTGGCAAGGTGGCGCTCTACCAGATGAGCTACGCCCGCAAATGGTGCCTCCGATCGGAATCGAACCAATGACACGGGGATTTTCAGTCCCCTGCTCTACCAACTGAGCTACAGAGGCAAATATGGCGACCCGGAACGGGCTCGAACCGTCGACCTCTAGCGTGACAGGCTAGCGTTCTAACCAGCTGAACTACCGGGCCAAATCGTAAACAGTGCGTCGCCTTTATGTGTATGGTGGGGACAATAGGACTCGAACCTATGACCCCCTGCTTGTAAGGCAGGTGCTCTAACCAGCTGAGCTATGCCCCCTTAGTTACACATTCAATCGCTGTCTACCAGCGACGTACTATATATTACAGGATTTTTCTGGAATTGTCAAGGGGTTTTGCAAAATTATTTTTCTTTTTTTAAAGAACCTTCCGCCCTTACGGCCAGGCATTCCAACTCTTCCCTGGTAAAGTAATATTTCCGGCTGCAATAATGGCAAACAGCCTCTGCCCTGTCTTGGCCGTCCAAGGGTAAGCGGCGTATCTCCTCTGGCCCTAAGGTAAGTAATGCGTCTGCAAAGCGGTGTTTATTGCAGTTGCATACATAATGGATGGCAGACTCATCCAATATTTCTAGGGGGAAGCCAGCCAAAGCCTGCTTGCACATTTCTTCCAGTGTAAGGCCTTTGGCCAGCATAGTGGTCACAGAATCCAGCTTTGCCACATTTTCTTCCAGCCGTTCCAGCGCGGATTCCTCCGCACCGGGTAATGCCTGAACCAGCAACCCACCAGATAGGAGGGCGCTACCCTCCCCCCTATCCACCAGTACGCCCAAAGCGCATACCGTGGGTACCTGTTCGCTGACCGCATAATAGTTGGTAATGTCTTCGGCAATTTCCCCGCTGGCTAACTCTACCTGGCCGATATATGGATCCCCCGCGCCAAAATCCCGTATGACGGCCAAACGTCCAGCAGCACCTACAGCACCGCCTACGTCCAGTTTGCCGTCCCGCCGGGTGGGCAGTTCCACTTCTGGGTGGTCTACATAGCCCCGCACGTTCCCCCTGCTATCCGCAAGGGCCACCAACGTCCCCAAAGGGCCGCCTCCATTCGCCTTCAGGGTCACGCTGGCGCCATCCTTTTTTAACATAGCGCCCATCAGCGAGGCACCGGTCAACAGCCGGCCCAAGGCTGCGCAGGCGGTCTTGGAAAGCCCGTGCAGCTGCTGGGCCGTATATACGATCTTTGTAGAATCGATAGCGGCAGCCATCAGGCTCCCGTCTGTCGTGATAGTGCGGATGATACGGTCCATGTCTGTTTTCTCCTTACTATTGCTTTTGCGCAGCGACCACCAGCCGTTGGCTATCCGGCTTAGGCGGGTCGAATGTAAGCTCATCATACAGATGTATATTGCCAAAACCAGCCTTTCCCAACATGGCCAGCACCTCTCCGATGGGATAGGCATACTCAGAAAAACGCTCGCCGCTGCGCAGATAGCATTTCCCCTCGCGCTGGAAAAAATCCAGTTGGATATCCACCCTGCCGGAATTCCCTGCCAGCCGATTTTGCCACACGCAATAGACGTGCTTCATATCGTATACAAACGTGTGATTCCCCAAGATATTTTCATGCTTATACAGGGTATTCAAGTCGAAGAAAAAATACCCGCCAGGATTCATAAAAAAAGAGACCTTATCAAAAACCTGCTGGACTTCCCCAGCACCGGTTAGATGGTTGATACTGTCTAGGGAACAGATTACTGTGTCAACCGTACCATACAGGTCCAACGCCTGCATTCTCTGGCACAGGAATAGGATGTCCGCCCCAGCCTCCATGCACTTGCCCCGGGCTTCTGAGAGCATTTCCACCGAGCCATCCACACCGTATATATCTATCCCCCTCTGGAACAACTCTAAAGTTAACGAGCCAGTCCCACAGGCCAAATCCAATGTCAAGCCAGGGGTATGCCCCAGCCTTTCACACAGGGCCAAAAAATACTCGGCCCGTTGGGCATATCCCACGTTGGCGGTCAATTCGTCATAAAATTGGGCAAATACCGCATAACTCCTCATGCCGCCCTACCTATCCTGCCCCTCGTCTACCTTGGCCAGGCGATTGAAAACCAGTTCGTACCCGTCGCTGCCATAATTTAGCGAACGGTTCACACGGCTGATGGTGGCGGTAGACGCACCCGTCTTTGCTACGATATCGCTATACACTTGTTTGTCGCTCAGCATTTTGGCTACAGCCAAACGTTGGGACATAGATTTCAGTTCTGGCACCGTACACAGATCGTCAAAAAATTTGTAGCACTCCTCACGGGTTTCCAAGGACAAGACTGCCTGGAACAAAAAGTCTACATTGCCGTCCTGCAATTTCGCGTTCATGTCGCGCCATCCTCTCTTTCCGGTAAAATACAGCTTTTAGTTTATTATTTTACCACAAAAAAGCGGGAAAGTAAATACAGAAAACGAGAAAATCAACCGTTCCCGGCCTGCCTACATATCCCCGGCAGCTCCTCTATACTGTGGATCACATATGTAGGCTGGACGTTTTCCGGGGCGGCTTTCCCCTTGGGGTTATACCAACAGGCAGACATGCCCGCAGACATAGCCCCTGTTATATCGTTCGAAAGGGAGTCCCCTATCATCAAGCACTCTTCCCTTGGGCACCCCAGGCCCGTCAGGACTTTTTCAAAAAAGGAGGAGGCAGGCTTTATCGTGCCCATTTCCTCTGAAATATACACCGCTTCCGCCAAAGGGATGAGTTGTCGCATCCTGGGCCTTTGTACCCGGCTGAGCCCATTGGTAGCTAAAACAAGCTTATAACTGGCAGCTAAGGACTGGAAAACAGCCCACATCTTTTCCTCCATCCACGCACAGGAAGCAGCCACGTTTTCCAGATAGCATTCCACCAGTTCTTCCGCATCCCCTTCCATACCAAGGGCTTCCAACAAGTAGGCGAAGTGCCTTTGCAAATAACGGAAATAATAGGCATGGTACTGTTGTTGTACGTCTTCCCGCCCAGTATCCGCCAAACCGGATTCATACCAGCCTTTCCAGCTGGCCTTTTTATCCAGGTCCGCATATTCCGGAGAATAATCAATCCCCAGTTTCCTGGCCACAGCTTCTGAGGCATAGAAATACGCATGGCTGAAATCCAACAGGGTATCATCCACGTCAAAAATCAAGTAGGTATACCTCATCCCATGTCCCCCCTTTTTCACAGATCGTTGCGCACCAGATCTTCATAGGTTTCGCCTTTAATGATTACCCGTGACTGCCCATGGGAAACCATCACACAGGCTGGCCGGGGGTTGCGGTTGTAGTTAGAGGCCATGGAATAATTATAGGCGCCTGTAGTCAGCACTGCCAGGATATCCCCTTCCTGGGGCCTTTGTATAGGCACATGCTCCTGTATCAGGTCGCCGCTCTCACAGCATTTCCCTGCCACAGTAGCAATATAATCGGCAGGCATAGCAGCCTTATTGGCTACCAGACAGGTATAATCCGCTTGGTATAAAGCATACCGGGGGTTCTCAAACATGCCCCCATCAATCGAGACGTAATTGCGCACATCCGGTATCTCCTTGACCGTCCCCACTGTATACAGGGTAATACCAGCCTCTCCAACAATGGAACGGCCCGGTTCTATATAAATGCGGGGCAAGTCTATACCCATATCCTGGCATTTCCTAGACAGGACAGCCGATACTGCCTCCATATAGTTTTCATAGGGCAAAGCATCGTCCTTTTCCGTATAACGGACCCCAAATCCGCCGCCCAAATTTAAATGGTCTAGCTTCAAGCCAAACCGCTGCTTAACTTCGTAATACAGATCTATCATCACTTCCGCCGCGTGCACAAAGGGTTCTACATCGAAAACCTGGGAGCCGATATGGCAATGCAAGCCAATTAACTTTACATGTTCTAAGGAAAGGCTTTGCCGAACAGCTTCCAGAGCCTCGCCGCTGGCTAGGTCGATACCAAATTTTGAATCGATCTGGCCAGTGCGGATAAACTCGTGGGTATGGGCGTCTATCCCTGGTTTGATCCGCAGGGATATGTTAACCAGTGCGCCGCGCTCCTGGGCTACTTTTTCCACCAGCTGCAGCTCCTGCAAACTGTCTACAACGATGTCTCCCACGCCATGTTCTACGGCATACACCAGTTCGTTATAGGACTTGTTATTTCCCTGAAAATGGATGTGCGCCGGGGAAACGCCCGCCTGTAAAGCTGTATACAATTCCCCGCCGGACACCACCTCCACATCCAGGCCCTCGCTGCTGACAATACGGCAAATTTCTTTGCAGCTAAAAGCCTTGCTGGCATAAATAGGGCAACCATTACCCTGGTAAAATTTTGCAAAAGAGGACACATAGCTTTCGCAAACACGCCGCACCTCGTCTTCGCTCATCACATAAAGAGGCGTGCCATATTTTGCCGCCAGCTCCACCGTATCACAGCCGCTGATGGCAAGATGCCCTTGTTCGTTTACCTCCAGGCAGGGAGAAATCAAATGTATCATCCTTTCCTATCTTCATATCCCTATTTTCCCATGTTTTGCCACCGCGTTGGCAATCGCTTCTTTAACGTCCTCCAGACCATTCCCCTGCACAGCAGAAAAAGGGTAAAAGGCAATACCGGCTTCGCCAAAAAGCTGCTGGAAAAATGCCATCTGAGAAGCCGTTTCCCCTTTATTCAGTTTATCCGACTTAGTGCATACAACCGTAAAAGGTACCTCCAGATTTTGTAGGAAGCTTATCATCTGCAAGTCGTTTGCGGTAGGCTTGTGCCGCATGTCTACTAGCTGTATCACCAAGGCAATCTGCCGCTGCTGGGCAAAGTACCCTTCCACCAGGGAAGCCCACCGCTCCTTCTCCTGCTTGGAAACCTTAGCATAGCCGTAGCCAGGCAGATCTACAAAACGGCATTCCGGTAGGCGATAGAAGTTAATAGTAGCCGTCTTCCCCGGCGTAGCACTCACCCTGGCCAAAGCCTTGCGGTTAGCCAAGCGATTCAGCAAGGAGGATTTCCCCACATTGGATTTGCCCGAGAAAACGATTTCTGGTAAATCCGACAAAGGAAGCTGGCTTTCCCGCCCCGCGGCATACTCGAATTCTGTTTTTAAAAAATCCATTGGCAAGCCCTCTTGCTTTACACAGGGTTGGGTTGGATAAACAATTCAGCCGGCGGCGTATGTTTGGTGATTTCCGGGGAAATCACCGGGGCCTCTGTGACTGAAGGCCTGGGCATATATTGTAAGGCGTTTTCTAGCACGGTATCTACTTTTTTTACAGGGATAAAACAGATATTTTTCTTTACCACTTCGTCCATTTCCGCCAGATCCGGAACGTTATCAATGGGGATCAACACCGTTTTTACACCATTTTTATAGGCTGCCATGGCTTTCTCCTTCAAACCGCCAATGGGAAGCACCCTGCCCTGTAAAGTAATTTCCCCTGTCATAGCTACTTCATGGCGCACTGGGATCGAACACAGTGCTGATGTAATAGCTGTAGCCATGGCAATACCAGCCGAAGGGCCGTCTTTAGGCACGGCCCCCTCTGGCGCGTGAACATGTATATCATACTTTTCATAGAATTTGGGGGCTAGTCCCAGCGTGCCTGCCCGGGTTCGGATGCAGGTAATAGCAGCATTGGCCGACTCTTTCATCACGTCGCCTAAAGAGCCTGTAAGCTGCAGTTTACCTGTTCCTTCCATTACGGCCACTTCAATTGGTAAAAGTTCCCCGCCCACGCTGGTCCAAGCCAGGCCGTTTACCAGGCCAACCGTATCCTCAGCCGTCAATTTGTCCCGGGTATATTTCCGGGGGCCCAGCAGTTCTTCCAGGTTTTCCGGCTTCACCGTATAACTGGTAAAATCCTCATCCAAGACAATCATTTTGGCCACTTTGCGGCAAATAGCGGCAATCGTACGCTCTAATGTACGTACACCTGCTTCCCGGGTATAGCCTTCGATCAGTAGCCGCAGGGCAGGTTTTGAGAATTTCAGCTGCTTTACCTTGATACCGTGCCGGGATAGCTGCTTTTTTACCAGATGTTTAGTAGCAATGTTCAACTTTTCCTCTAAGGTATAGCTCCCCAGTTCAATGATATCCATGCGGTCATATAAGGGGCCCGGGATACGGGATGCATCATTTGCAGTGGTAATGAACAAAACGTGGCTTAAATCAAAAGGCATATCGATATAATGATCTGTAAATTCCCCATTCTGTTCTGGATCCAACACCTCCAGTAACGCGGAAGCCGGATCTCCTTTAAAATTCTGGCCCAGCTTATCGATCTCGTCCAACAGAATCAAAGGGTTGTTCACGCCTGCTTGCTTTACCGCGTTGATAATGCGCCCAGGCATAGAACCCACGTAGGTCTTCCGATGCCCCATGATCTCCGCTTCATCACTGACGCCGCCCAAAGAAACCCGCACGTATTTCCGGCCGGTTGCCCGGGCGATAGAACGGGCGATAGAGGTCTTCCCGACGCCTGGGGGCCCCACTAAACAGATAATCTGCCCATTCTGTAAAGGCGCTAAGCTTTTTACAGCCAAAATCTCTATAAAGCGTTCCTTGACCTTTTCTAGGCCGTAATGGTCCTGGTCCAAAACACGTTGGGCACGGTTCAAGTCCAGTTTTTCCTTGGAAGATTTCCTCCAAGGAAGCTCCAGGCAGGTGTCCAGGTATAAACGGATAACGCTGGCCTCATGGGATCCAGAGGGCATATGATACAGCTTGTCGCACTCCTTCAAAAGCTTATCCTGACAGACCTGTGGCAGGTGTAAAGCCATTACTTTATCGCGGATTTCGTCCGCTTCTTGTTGGGGATTGTCTTCCTCCCCCAGTTCGGCTGCAATGGCCCGCATCTGTTCCTTCAGGAAATATTCCCGCTGGTTCTCGTCCATTTGGGCTTGCGCCTTTTGGTTGATTTCATTTTCTACAGCTAGGATCTGTATCTCCTCTGTAAGGACGTCGATCAGCTTCTGCATCCGTTTTAAAGGACGCAATTCGTCTAAAATATACTGCTTGCGTTCAAAATCGATAGAGATGTTAGAAGCTATGTAGTCAGCCAACCGGCCGCAGTCTTTTTCCTGTAAAACGCCAAGCAGCACATCTGGAGGGACATGCTTGAAAAGACGAAGGTATTCGTCAAAACGTTCATGTATGATGCGGATGAGCGCCTCTGATTTATAGGATTTTTTGTAGGTAAGCATGGGGCACTTGACAATATTCCCCAATAGGAAAGGGTCTTCCTGTACAAAAGAAGTAATCTCCCCCCTGCACAGGCCCTCTACATGCAGCTTAGCGCCTTCTTCTGAATGATGTACCACCTGTTTGATACGGGCAATTACTCCAATACGGTACAAATCATCGCCCACCGGCTCGCCATCTTCCAGATGTACTTGGGAAACCAAAAAAATGAGCCGGTCGTTTGTGATGGATTCTGAAGCGGCCAGCACCGACTTTTTTCGATTTATGTCAAATTGCAGCATCATCCCTGGAAAAAACACCAGCCCGCGTACTGCTAAAACAGGTAGTATCAAGTTGTTTTCGATCTTGTTGCTTTCATCTGTAAAATTTTGCATGATGTTCTCCTGAAACCAGCGAAAGACTGTGACCGGGTATACCCGGCAACAGCCTTTTCCGCTACTTGTTTTTTATGAAACTGAGTCCCTGCGGTCCCTCCGCTTAGGCTGTGTGATTTTTATTTTCACAGGCTTCCGGTCCTTATTATATACGATTTCCGGCCGGGCCCCGTCCTTTACCATCTGTTCTGTTACCAGTACCCTTTCAATGGTGTAGTCACTGGGCACCTGGTACATCAGGGACATCAAAACGCCCTCTAGGATAGAACGTAGGCCGCGGGCGCCGGTCTTCCGTTCTAAAGTTTTCTGGGCAATAGCCTGCAGTGCGCCATCTGAAAATTCTAAGTCTACCTTATCCAAGTCAAAAAGCTTCTGGTACTGTTTGATAAGGGAATTTTTCGGTTCGCGCAAAATGCGGACCAAAGCGTCCTCATTCAGGCCGTTCAAAGAGGTGATGACTGGGATACGCCCTACCAGTTCCGGTATAAGGCCATATTTTACCAGGTCATGGGGTGTTACATCCTTCATCCAGTCAATTGCGTCCAATTCCTTCTTGCCATGCACTTCACCGCCGAAGCCTAAAGAAGTGGAAGCCGTACGCTGCTGGACAATTTTTTCTAAACCATCGAACGCGCCGCCGCAAATAAAAAGGATGTTGGAGGTGTCGATATTGATAGCCTCTTGCTGAGGATGTTTGCGTCCGCCCTTGGGAGGGACGCTGGCAGTGGTCCCTTCTAAAATCTTCAAAAGGGCCTGCTGCACGCCTTCCCCGCTTACATCCCGCGTGATAGACTGGTTTTCGGATTTCCGGGAAATCTTATCGATTTCATCTATATAAATGATACCACGCTCTGCCTTGAAAATATCGTAGTCTGCTGCCTGTATGAGCCGCAAGAGAATGTTTTCCACATCCTCGCCCACATAACCGGCCTCTGTCAAAGTAGTGGCGTCTGCGATAGCAAAAGGCACGTCTAACAGCTTTGCCAAAGTCTGGGCCAAATAGGTCTTGCCTACGCCAGTGGGGCCCAACAGCATCACATTGCTTTTTGAGAGCTCTACATCGTCGTTGGAAAAATATATGCGCTTATAGTGGTTATACACAGCTACTGACAGCGCCACCTTGGCGCCCTCCTGCCCCACTACATATTCATCCAGCTTCCGCTTGATCTCCTGGGGCTTGGGCAGAAGGATCCCCACTTCCTTTTCATCGCTTCTGCCTTTTTTCAGCCGGTCTTCATCCTCGATAATAGACATACACAGCCGGACACAAGCGTCACAGATATATACCCCAGATCCTGCAATCAACCGGTTGGCAACCGCCTGGGGCTTGCCGCAAAAGGAACAACAGATATCATTATCATGGTTTCCCGTCATCTGTCCACAACCTTTCTCTTATCTCGTCTCCAGCACCTTGTCGATTAGGCCGTAGTCTAGCGCCTGTTGGGCGGTCATAAAATTGTCCCGCTCCGTATCCCGCTCGATAATCTCAATGGGCTGGCCTGTACGCTGGGAAAGGATGGTATTCAGCCGCTTCTTGGTACGCAGGATATGGTCGGCATGGATGCTAATATCGGTGGCCTGGCCTTGTGCGCCGCCGCTGGGCTGGTGGATCATGATCTCGCTGTTTGGCAATGCGAATCTTTTCCCCTTCGTCCCGGCAGCCAGAAGGAAGGAGCCCATGCTGGCCGCCATGCCGATGCAGATGGTAGACACGTCGCACTTGATATATTGCATGGTGTCATAGATAGCCATACCGTCTGTAATTACGCCGCCGGGGCTGTTAATGTACAGGGAGATGTCCTTCTCTGGGTCCTGGCCCTCCAGGTACAGCAGTTGGGCTACAATCACCCCGGCCGAAGCGCTGTTCACGTCCTCATTCAACATTACGATCCGGTCGTTGAGCAAGCGTGAAAAAATATCGTAAGACCGCTCGCCCCGGTTGGTCTGTTCCACAACATAAGGTACCAAGCTCATAGCAAACCGCTCCTTTCTCAGACTTGATTAGTATGAAAGCAGGCAATAAGATTTATTCGGTATACGGAAAAATATTCCCCGGACGCCTGCCGGCCTCTTTTTTTTATTCCCCCTTGGGCTCCTCGCCGCTGTCGGGTTCATGGATAACGGCATTGGCCCGGACAAACTCCACTGCTTTCTGGTTTGCCAGGTCTGCGCTGACCATCTCCATGTTCACCAGGCCCTTTACATTCTCCAGAGGCATGCCGTAAGCTTCTGACAGGCGCTTGAGTTCTTCCTCACATTCCTCCTCCGTCGGCTTGATCCCCTCCAGCTGGGCAATCTTCTCCAAGCCAAGCCGCACCTTTACCTGACGGTCGGCTTGAGGCTTGTACTGGGTGCGAAGGTCGTCGGTAGTCATGTTGGTATACTGCAGGTAGGTTTCCAGCTTCAAGCCCTGAGACTGCAGGCGCTGGGCAAACGCGTTGATAATCTCGTCTATCTCGTTTTCCACCATCTCGTCTGGAATCTCCGCCTGGACACGCTCTATGACCGCGTCAACCAGCTGGTTCTCCACGTCCGCGTCCGCTGCCTTTTCCCGACGCTCCAATAGGGTCTTCTCTATGTCTTTCTTATATTCCTCCAAGGTATCGAATTCGCTTACATCCTTTACGAACTCGTCATCCACCTCCGGCAGTTCTTTCACCTTGATCTCATGAAGCTTAATCTTGAACACAGCCTCCTGGCCCTTCAACTCTTCCGCGTGGTAATCCTCTGGGAATGTGACGTTCACGTCGAACTCCTCCCCAGGCTTGTGGCCAACCACCTGCTCTTCGAAGCCAGGGATGAACTGACCTGCGCCCAACGTCAGTTCGTAATTCTCCGCTTTGCCGCCGTCAAACGGTTTGCCGCCCGTATAGCCGTCGAAGTCAATGACAGCGATATCCCCATTCTGGGCGGTACGGTCCTCTACAGTGACCATCCGGGAATTGCGCTCCCGTACCCGCTGTATCTCCCCGTCAATATCTCCTTCTGTAACTACCACGGGTTCTTTATGGACTTCTATGCCCTTATAGCCCTCAATGGCGACCTCGGGTTTGGTAACCACTGTCAGGGTACACTGGATGCCCTTCTCCTTCCCGATCTCATCGATTTTGAAATCGCCCACGCTAACCACGTCCAGCTTGGACTGCTCGATCCCCTCCATGACGATTGAGCGGTACAAGCGGTCTACAGCCGCTTCATAAAAAACCTGCTCGCCATAATATTTTTCCACAAACGCCCGGGGGGCTTTACCCTTGCGGAAGCCAGGGATACTCATCCGTTTGACCTCCGTTTTGTATACAGCGTCTACCGTCTTATTGAATTCCTCGGGGGTAACCTCCAGCTGCAACTGGTACCGGTTGGTCTCTACATGGTTGGTTTCTTTCAGATTCATTTTTCTTGTTCCTCTCCGAATAAACTAAAACAGAAGTTAACTAAGCCATTATATCATAGCAACGCCCAAGAATCTATATCCAGGACGTAAATTCTTGTGGGAAAAACGTGAAAATTTTTGGGTTTTCACAAAAAGGCCCGCTTATCCCACCAGTACTGGGCAAAAATTTATAGAATCACAAGCGATCAAATGCATTTGTATGCCTTTATACTGCCCCGCCAGGGCCCTGCGGGCAGCAACCTGCCCATGGATGTGCCCAAAATAACAATGCCGTATCCGGTTCTCGCACAGGATATCCAGAAGCCCTTGGCACTCCATGCCGTCGTATACTGGTGGATAATGGAGGAATGCCACCAGCTCCCCGCCCAAGACCTTGGCCTGCTGGATGGAGGAAAGTAGGCGGCCCGCTTCCCGGCTGACGATTTTCCGGTCATCCTCGGTTTCCGCGTTATACAGCCAGCCCCTTGTACCGCAGATAGCCTTATCCCCTACGCGGTAGGCACAATTGTGCAAAATGTGCAAGCTGTCCCAGCCGTTAGCCAAGAAAAACTGATCTAGCTTATTCCGTGTAGACCACCAATAGTCATGGTTGCCTTTTAATAGCAATTTTTGTCCTGGCAGGGAATGGATAAAGGAAAAATCCTTTACAGTATCTTCCAGCTTCATCGCCCAGGAAATATCCCCGGCTATCACGACAGTATCTTCTTCCCCCACGGCATCCCGCCAGTTTTCTTCCAGGCGTTCCACGTAATCCTGCCAGCCCCGGAACACATCCATGGGCTTGTCGGCGCCTAAGGAAAGATGCAGGTCTGCGATCGTAAATAAAGCCATATATCAACCCAACCCCAACGCTCGGCGCACATAAGTGGCCGTTGCGTCTTTGGATACCACGTCCTGAAAGCGTATCTCTTTATCCCGCAAAGCCGAAAGCTGTCTGGGGGCCTGGGTGTGGGTCAACTCTTCCAGCCTGTGTAGATTCTCAAATTCATCCTGCGTAGCCAAAGGACCTAAAGCCCCCAGCACGCTTCCGGCGAATTTATAAGGGCTGGCGGTGGAGGCAATGATGGCAGGGGTGCTGTTATCGCCTGTGTCCTTCTCATACTGACCGTACACATCCAAGGCAACTGCCGTATGGGGGTCGCACAGATAGCCTTCCTGTTCCCAGGCCTCACGGATTGCCTGGCTAGTGCCGGATTCCCCACAAAAGCCGCCGTAGAACAGCGACTGTACCCGCCCTTTCATGGCAGGGCCTATGTCATACCATCCCTGCTTTGCCAGCTGCCCCATCCAGTTGGCAAGCGCGGCGCTGTCCCCGCCAGAAAGGGCGTACAGCAGACGCTCCAAATTGCTGGAGATTAAGATATCCATAGATGGCGACGAGGTGGCAAAAAACTCCCGCCTGCGGTCATATACGCCGGTGCGGATAAAATCTGACAATACCTTGTTACGGTTGGAAGCGCAAATAAACTTTTTTACTGGCAGGCCCATACAGCGGGCATAATAGGCAGCCAAAATATTGCCGAAATTCCCTGTAGGCACCACAATATTCACCGGTTCCTCCCAGGAAAGCAGCTTCCCACTGCGGTGGAGTTCCAAATAAGAATAAATATAATATACAATTTGCGGCAGCAGGCGGCCCCAGTTTATGGAGTTGGCGCTGGAGAACTGCATCCCCCGCTTTTTTAACTCCTGCTGCATCCCACAATCTGTAAAAATCCCCTTGACACTGGTCTGGGCGTCGTCAAAATTCCCTTCAATCGCGCAGACCCCCACATTTTTCCCTTCCTGCGTAGCCATTTGGCGTTTCTGCAAAGGGCTTACCCCATCCCGGGGATAAAACACCAACAGCCTGGTCCCCGGCACATCCCGGAAGCCTTCCAGGGCAGCCTTGCCCGTATCCCCAGAGGTGGCAACCAAGATGACAGCTTCTTGGCCCTGGGCAGATTTTTGCAAAGCCTTTGTCAGGAAATGGGGCAAGATCTGCAAAGCCATGTCCTTAAACGCACAGGTAGGGCCATGCCACAGCTCTAAAAGGTAACAGGCTGCCCCAGAATTCGTAAGCGGGACCAGCTTTACAGGGGCCTCCCCTTCAAATTTTGCCGGGACATAGGCGGCCTCTACACAATGGCCGATTTCCTCGGGGGAAAAATCCGTCAAAAAAAGCTGGAATATTTCTTTGGCTAACCCCCGGTAATCCATATGCAGCCACAATGGCAGCTTCTCCCCAACTAAGGGCAGTTTTTCCGGCACAAAAAGGCCGCCCTCTTGGGATATCCCCTGCGCGATCACCTGCGAAGCCTGCAAGCGCAAGTCTGGATTTCTGGTGCTTATATATTGCATCCGCATCACCCACATATTAGATTTTGAAACTTCACGCCCATACTATACCGCACTTTTCCCATTCTGTCAAAGCAAATCTTGCGTTTCAAAGAGGCGCTGGGCATTTTTCCAAAAAATTTTCTCCAACAGGCTTTCCTGGTAGTTGTGGCGTAAGAACAGTTCGTACAGTTCCGGGACCGCCCCTAAGCCCGCAGCCATATCCTGGGGAAGGGCCGCCCCATCCCAATCACCGCCGACTGCCAGGCAGTCCTCCCCGCCCAGTGCCAGGAAATGCTCGGCATGGCGAAGCACATCCAGCATAGACGCCTTTTCTGGGCAGTCGTGGAGGAAGGCTTTGAAAAAGTTCAACCCAGCCAAGCCTCCGGAATTTTTAATAATAGAAAACTGGCGGTCCGTCAGGTTCCGGGGATGCCCGCACACCGCCTTGGCGTTGGAGTGGGAAGCCACCAATGGTTTCGTGGCCATTGCCGCCACATCATCGAAAAGCTCTGGGCTGGCATGGGACAAGTCCACCAGGATGCCGGCCTTTTCAAGCCCATCCACCACCTGCCTGCCAAAAGCGGACAGGCCGCCGCTGCCCGGCGCCAATACGCCCCGGCCCAGCTCGTTTTCCCCATTCCACGTCAAGGTGCATATCTTTACACCAAGGCGCTTAAATACCTGTATATTTTCAACCTTGCCTCCCAAAGCCGCGCCGTTTTCTACCGTCAGGATAGCCCCAGACTTCTTTTCCCTGCAAGCCCGGGCTAGATCCCCCGGATTTTTGCACTGCAAAAGACAACTGCTGTTCCCTTGGGTTTCCGCGTCCAGTTTCCCCGCAATGTCCAGAAAACGTTGGAAAGCCTTATCCCCCCGTAGGTCATCCGGTATCCATACGGCGTAACACTGGACGTATGTTTCCAGGGCTTCCGCTTTCTCCAAGCTTATATGTAAATCATTTTGTTTTAAGGCCTTCCCATGTAGGAAGCACTCGGTCATGGTGTCACAGTGTAGGTCAAAAAAACGCATGATACACCCCCCTTACGCCATAAAGGCGTTTTTTACATATTGCATCTTTACGATGCGGCCATCCTGCATATACACGCCTGCCACGTCAAACCGGGGCTGGGATAGGCTGGGATGCTCTGCCAGATACTGTCTAGCCGTACATATGAGCTTTTGCCGCTTCTGGTGGGTAACGGCCTCCAATGGGCCCGCTATGCCCTTGCTCCTGGCTTTGACTTCGACAAACAATAGCCAGCCATGCCCTTCCGCGACGATGTCAACCTCCCCGAATCGGGAACGGTAATTCCGGGCCAATATCTTCCCGCCGCCCCTTTCCAGGTACTGGGCCACGTAATCCTCTGCCAGCCGGCCCTTATAGTTGGCACACTGCTTTCCCATGCTTATTCCCTCAAAAAATTTTTTAGGAAGGTTTTCCTATGGACCGGCAACACCCCATACTGCTGGATAGCATGGTAATGGGCTTTAGTCCCATATCCCTTGTGCTGGGCAAAACCGTATTGCGGGTACAAGGCGTCCAATTCCCGCAAAAGGCGGTCGCGGCTAACCTTTGCTAAGATAGACGCCGCCGCGATGCTAGCGGATTTCCCATCCCCTTTTACAATGGCCTCCCCAGGGATAGGCAAAGGCGGCATCCGGTTGCCATCTACCATAGCCCAGTCAGCAAGAAAGCTGATAGCCTTTACAGCGCGTCCCATAGCTAAAAAAGTTGCCTGCAGGATATTATACCGGTCGATTTCCTCCACACTGGCCCACCCGACACCATAAGCCTGGGCCTCTTGCTGTATCACCTGGAAAAGGTGTTCCCGCTTCTTTTCCGTCAGCTTTTTAGAATCATCCAGGCCAGGTATGGAACAGTCCACCGGCAGGATGACGGCTGCTGCGCATACGGGTCCTGCCAAAGGGCCGCGCCCCGCTTCATCGACGCCGCAGACCGCGGCATACCCCTGTTCCATAGCACGCCGCTCGTACGCGAATGGCTCTTCCAATGGGATCCCCCCCCCTAAGCTTCCCCAGCCCGTTCTAGTGTGATACGCCCTAACTTGCCGCCCCGGTACTCGTCCAGCACCATGATGGCTGCCCGCTGGATATCCGTTTCCCCACCGGGAACCAGCATTCCCCGTTTGCGCCCGATGATCTGCAATGCCGCGTACCCTTCCGTACCTGGATCCAACTGGATTTTGTACCGTGCCTCCAGGGCTTCGGGGTATATTTGCCCCAAAAGCTCCAATAAGCGGGCTGCTACGTATTCTAAATCCAGAATTTCATCCTTAACCGCGCCTGTAAAGGCCAAATGCTCCCCCACGGCCGGGTCTTCAAATTTAGGCCACAATACGCCTGGGGTGTCCAGCAGCTCGAATCCCTTTCCCACAGTAAACCAGCGGTTCTGCCGGGTAACGCCGGGCTTGTCCCGTACCTCTGCCTTACCCGCGCCGCCTTTTAGGATGATGCGGTTGATAAACGAGGATTTGCCCACATTGGGCACCCCCAGCACCATCACCCGGATAGGCCGGCCCACCATGCCTTTCCGCTCCCAGGCGGCGATCTGTTCCCGTAAAGCCTGGCGGGCCGCCGCATAAAAAGCGGGGATGCCTTTGCCCGTCTTGCTTTCGATGGGGATTGCCGGGATATCCATGCCTTTGTAATATCCCACCCATTTGGCGGTTTCAACGGGATCCGCCATGTCGCTTTTATTTAGCAGGACTATCCGAGGTTTTGCCCCAATAATCTCCCGTAATATTGGATTGGAACTGCTTCGGGGGACCCGGGCATCTAGGATCTCAGCCACGATATCCACCAGCTTCAAGTCGCTGGTAATCTTCCTCCGGGTTTTGGCCATGTGCCCAGGATACCATTGTATAGAACGCGCCTCCTCCATGGCAGGCACCTCCCTTCTAAAACATGTAAAGCCGCATACCTTTGCGCACGGCCCGTTTAACCAGGCTGCCCCAATTTAGAAAAAGGGTATAGGTTGAAAACCACCTTGCCCAAGATATTCCGATGGTCTACCATGCCCACCGCCGTAAAACGGCTGTCCGTAGAATGTTCCCGGTTATCCCCCAATACAAATACGCAGCCCTCCGGTACAGTCTGTGGGAATTCCAACACCTCGCCGGGAGCATTTGGCAAATGCGTAATACCACTTTCCAGCCCAAAAGCTTCCCCTGCCAGAGGCGTGCCGTCCACGGTCAGTTCCCCCAAAGCCTGGTCAAAATCCACCACCTGGCCCTCTGTGGCTACTACCCGCTTGATAATGGGTTCGCTCAGCGCATGCACAATGATAACGATATCCCCTGGATCCACTTTCCCGGCAAAGCCGGACACCAGGACCCGGTCCCCATGGGAATAGGTGGGCTCCATAGAATGCCCGTCCACTGTAATGATACGCGCTGCAAAGGTAAACACCACCGCCACCAGTATGATGGCCATGACCACTGTCTCCGTCCACTCTAATACAGAGGCACAGAAGCCTTTTCCTGGCTGCCTTTCTGTCCGTCTTGCTTCCTGCAAGGCACTCATCCTTTCCCTGATCAATATATCGTTGCCAAATACTTTTTACCTGGCGGGGCCGATCCGGTGCAAAGGGAAAACGTGGAACAGGGCTTTCCCCAGCACATCCCGCTGGTCTATCATGCCTACCACCTGATAACGGCTGTCTTCCGACACGGCCCGGTTATCCCCCAGCACAAAGATACACCCCTCAGGCACGGTCTGGGGGAACTCTAACAGCTGGAAAGAGGCGTACGGATACTCGGTAATGCCGTTCTCCAGCCCAAACGCTGTCTCGTCCACTGGCTGGCCATCTACCAGCACAGCCTTTTTTTCATAATCAAAATCCACAGTCTGGCCCTGTGTGGCAATGACACGCTTTATAATAGGATCATCCAACACGTTGATGATCACCACTACATCCCCTTGCTGGGGGGCCGTAAAGCGGTTTATCATCAAAATACGGTCCCCATTGGCATAATTGGGTACCATAGACGTGCCTGAGACCGTGATAATGCGGAAACAGAATGTAAAAACAGCTGCAATCAACACGATGGCGACCACCAGCTCCTCTACCCAATCCAGGAATATGCTGATGGGGATGCCCCGTTTCCGTCCTGGGGCATCTTTTTTGTTCCGTATAACCACTCCCGCTTTCAACCCTCCCTTCCACTGACTTTTCCATCTCACCATAGCAAAAAAGGGACAATTTTGTCCCTTTTTCATAACCTATATGCGATTTTCTTACTTCAATTGCTCTTTGACCTTGGCGGCCTTGCCCACCCGGTTCCGGAGGTAATACAACTTGGCCCGGCGTACACGGCCATGGCGTACCACTTGTACAGCCTTCACATTGGGAGAATGTACGGGGAAAACCCTTTCTACACCTACGCCGTAGGATACGCGGCGCACAGTAAAGGTCTCGCTGATGCCGCTGCCCTTGCGGGCGATAACCGTGCCCTCGAACTGCTGGATACGTTCCCGCTCGCCTTCACGGATATTCACGTCCACCTTTACGGTGTCGCCAATGCTGAACTGCGGGATCTCACTTTTCAAAGAGCCCTGGGAAATAAGCTTCAATGCGTCCATTTGATATTCCTCCAAATTCAAAATTCAGACATTCATGCCAGCATAGCTGGCAGCGGACTGTCCGCTTCTCGCGCGGCCTCCCGCGCTTCGACCCCCACGGGCAAGCCTTTGAGGATACCCGCAGAATTCAAATGCTTTTATATTTTAGCATACCCTGGTGCAAAATGCAAGTTCTTTTTTACCATATCGGGGAAAAATCCTCCAGCAGCAGCCCCTTACGCACCGTTTTTCCACAAAGTTCAATCCCTTTATACAATTTCAGCGCCTCTAACAACAGCCCTGGGTTTACGCTGCCGGACACGCTGCAAGGCAAACGCATGGACAGCGCCAGCTGCCCTGGTCTGGCTTCTATGGAGATATGGGCAAAATGTGGTTTGATGTCCACGGCTTTATCCCCTTTTTTCCCATGTTTGGTTACAACGACCTGCCCCTGGGAAAGGAGCTCTGTGAGGGATTGTAACAGCTTTCCGTCTGCGGCGTCCAGCTGTACCTCATAATCCGCCCAAGCGATTTCCTCCAGCTTATGCCGGGGCTCTGAAGCCCCCAGTACCCGCAGGCCCTGTGGCAGCCGGGCGTTCAACCGGCCTGGTATCCCTTCCAAAGGCGCTTTCCCCGTCAGGCGGATATCCATGCACTCCCGTTCCCCGCTTACACCCAAAGACAGGGGCATGGCAAAGGTCATATAGATGCGGGGGTTGAAGCCCTGGGTATACCACACAGGCAGGCCAGAGAGCTTTAAAGCGCGGCCCATACAGTGGGTCAGGTCCAGGTGGGAAATGTATTTCGCTGTCCCTGTTTTTTGAAACCATATCCTAACGTTTTGCAACACACAGCCCTCCCCCATAGCAGGCCGCCCCGCAGCCCGCGCATTGTTCCCGGCAGTTTGGCGTCGTAACGGCCTGGTAGGCCTTCTCGCACTCTTCCCGCAGGAAGCCTTTCCGGATACCGTAGTCCAGGTGGTCCCAAGGGAACACCTCGTCAGCCCCCCGTTCCCGGTTGGCATAAAAGGCCGGGTCTAACCCGCAGGCCGCAAAAGCTTCCATCCACTTGCTGAAATCAAAGCAATCATCCCAGCCGTCAAAATGTAATCCCATCTCCATGGCTTTCTCCATTACAGCGCACAGCCGGCGGTCGCCACGGGCGAACACGGCTTCTAAAAAGCTGGTTTGGGCCCCATGGTAGCTAACGTTCACCCGTTTGGAGCGCACATTCCCTTTCAACGCCCGCTGCTTCTTTTGTAATTCGTCCATAGTATCCTGGCCGAACCACTGGAAAGGCGTAAAGGGCTTGGGCACAAAGGCAGCCGCGCTAAGGGACACCTCTACCGCTTTGCCCTTTGGCTTGTCCTTGTTTTGATAGAAGGTGTCCACCACCTTTTTCCCCAGCTCTAATATGGCCAATACGTCCTCCATGGTCTCGGTAGGCAGGCCGATCATAAAATACAGCTTGATGCGCGTCCACCCTTCTGAAAAAGCTACATCCACCGTGTGGAGCAGTTCCTCCTCCGTCACATTTTTATTAATCACGTCCCGCATACGCTGGGAGCCCGCCTCTGGGGCAAAGGTCAGCCCACTTTTCCGGACTGAATGGATGCGTTCCATCAGCTCCGGGGAAAAGCCGTCCACCCGCAAGGACGGCAGGGAAAGGCTTACTTTCTCCGGCTCCGTCCACCGGTGCAGGGTGTCGATAAGCTCGTTTAAACAGCTATAGTCGCTTGAACTTAAAGAAGACAAGGAGATCTCGTCATACCCGGTAGAGGCGCACAGGGCCCGGCACTGGGAGTCGATGGTTTCCATGCTTTTTTCCCGGAATGGCCGGTATAAAAATCCCGCCTGGCAAAACCGGCACCCCCGGATACAGCCCCGCAGGATCTCCTCCGGGATGCGGCTGTGTACGACCTCGATCATGGGCACCGGGAAGGAATCGGGATAATAGGCCGAGTCCATGTCCAAAACCACACGCTTCTTCACGGTGGCCGGGGCGCCATCCTTTGGGGTGTAGCATTGCACCGTCCCATCCGGATTGTACGCCACATCATACAAAGAGGGCACATAAACGCCTTCTATACGGGAGGCGCGGCGCAAGAATTCCGGCTTGCCCTTCCCCTCCTTTTTACACTGGCGGTATAATTCCATTACCTCCAGGTCTACCTCTTCCCCATCCCCCAGAAAAAAGAGGTCAAAAAAATCGGCCAAGGGCTCTGGGTTGCAGGCGCAGGGGCCTCCCCCCACCACAATATTATGCAGGTCCGTCCGGTCCGCGCTGCGTAAGGGTACGCCGGAAAGCTCCAGCATACGCAGTACGTTCGTGTAGCTCAGTTCATATTGCAGGGTAAAACCGATAAAATCGAAGTCCCGCACCGGGTTCCCGCTCTCCAGCGCATATAAAGGGATATGGTTTTCCACCATCAGCCGCTCCATATCCACCCAGGGCGCGAACACCCGCTCGCACCAGAAATATGGGACCCGGTTAAATGCCCCGTATAATATCTTCATGCCCAGGTGGGACATCCCGATCTCATAGATATCCGGGAAGCAGAAAGCAAACCGGACTTCTACTTGGGAGAGGTCTTTTATAACCGCGTTCACCTCGCCCCCGGTATAACGGGCAGGCTTCTCCACACGCATCAGGATATCGTGGCTTAAGGGCAGTTCCCTTCCCCCCGTTTTTAAGCTGCTTTGTGTATGGCACAAGTTCCCCGCCGCGCCTTGCTTTTGCAGTCCCATAACCATTCCCCTTTTATAATACAGATAAGCGGCTTTAAGCGCCGCCCTTAAACTTGCTTTCCCACGCCATATGTTTGCGTTCCGGTCTAAACTGCTCTATTATATCACGTGTGCCTTAAAATTTCAAATGCCCTCTTCCTTGGGGTATGCCCGCCCCCAGTTGTTGCGGGGGTTATTTGCAAGCTTGTAGGGCAAAATAGCAGCTCCCTGTATATCCCCCGCCTATCAGCCAGGGGGGATATATAAGAGGACGCACATGTTCGAAACGGCGGCCCCGCATAGGGGTTTTGCCCCTTTCAACGTACATGGCTGTAACAGTCTGCCCCCGCGGGCCCCTGCCCGCCTAAAAACCGTTCGATGTTCGCTACCGTACGGGGGGATAGGAAGTGTTCGATTTTTTCCACCTCCTCCAGCTCGTTTTCCGTACCGTTTATCCGGCACAACAGCCGTCCGATGATCTCATGCCTGCGTACCAGATAAGCCCCCATGTCCCGCCCCAGCTGGGTAAGGGTAATGTACCCGTAACGAGGGAACTCGATAAACCCTTGGGCCCGCAGGCTTCCCGCCATTTTGGAAGCCGAGGGGGGCTTTACGTGCAGGGCCTGGGCCAGGCCCGAAATACGTACCACCCCCTGGGCCTCCATGCGGTATATCATTTCCAGATAGTCCTCCATAGACGCTGTCAGCTGGCCCTGCTGCAGCAAAGTATAACCTTTCAACGTGTAAAAGCCCTCTTGGGCAGCTGCCATTGGCTCCCCTCCTTGTCACAGATTCCTCCGCTGGGAATATAGTAGGTGTGAGAAAGAAACTTACCTTTCCCTAACAAAGTATGCAGGAGTGGATACCTATTATGAATACAGCAAACCATCTTGCCGGGCTGCTGCCCGGACAGACTGCCGCCGTTACAGGTCTTTGCGCCCCGGGGACTATACGCCGCCGGCTACAGGACATCGGGCTGATACAGGGCACCGTGGTGGAGTGCCTGGGGAAAAGCCCCCTGGGGGACCCTGCCGCATACCTGATCCGGGGTGCGGTCATCGCCCTGCGGGATCAGGACGCCGCTTGTGTCCGTGTAGAAGGGATGTGACTGCAAATGGGGCTTTCGAAGGACTCTACTGGGGCCCGGGCCGCTGATACGGGGCTTTCCATTGAGAAGAAAGAACCGGACGACTTGGTGGTAGCCCTGGCCGGGAATCCCAACGTAGGGAAAAGCACCGTTTTCAACGGTTTAACCAAAATGCATCAGCATACCGGCAACTGGCCTGGAAAAACGGTGACAAACGCCCAAGGGCGCTGCCAGCAGGGGGGCCAAGGTTTTGTGTTGGTAGACCTGCCCGGGTGCTACTCGCTGCTGGCCCATTCGGCAGAGGAAGAAGCCGCCCGGGATTTCTTATGCTTCGGCGGCGCGGACGGGGCCGTGGTGGTCTGCGACGCCACCTGCCTGGAACGCAACCTGATCTTGGTGCTGCAAGCTATGGAGATCGCCCCCCGGGTGGTGGTGTGCGTGAACCTGTTGGACGAGGCCCGGCGTAAGCATATACGGGTAGACCTGGAAAAGCTCTCCCAGCTGCTGGGCGTGCCTGTGGTAGGCACGTCCGCTCGCAGCGGCAAAGGCTTGCAAAGCCTATTGGAGCAAACCAGGCAGACTATAGAAGCCCCAGAAGCCCCCGCGCCCCCGCCCGTCCCTTACTCCCCTTTTACAGAGGACGCTGTGAGACGGCTGCAGCCCACTGTGGAAAAGCTTTGCAAAGGCCAGGTAAACGCCCGATGGATGTCCTTGAAGCTGTTAGATGACAGCGATGTGACCTTAGACCTGGCGGCGGAAAAGTATCTGGGCCTGCGCTTACGGGACTGCCCCGAGGTACGCGGCCTTTTGGAGGATATCTGGCAAGAGTGGAAAACGCAGGGCGTCACAGCCGAACAGGTGCGGGACGATATTGCCGCCGGGGCTGTACGCCGGGCAGAAGAGATTGCCGGGATGGTAACCACACAGGGCCAGAACGGATATAGCCCCCGGGACAGGAAATTGGACAGGGTATTTACCAGCAAAGTTTTGGGGTTCCCCATTATGCTGCTACTGCTGCTGGGGATTTTCTGGTTGACCATTGTGGGCGCCAATTACCCCTCCCAGCTGCTGAGCACCAGCCTTTTCTGGCTGGGGGACCGCCTGCGGGAACTGTGCACGCTTTGCGTGCTGCCCCCCTGGCTTGTTTCCTTGCTGGTGGACGGCGTATACCGTACCCTGGCCTGGGTAGTCTCGGTGATGCTGCCGCCCATGGCCATCTTCTTCCCCCTGTTCACTTTGCTGGAAGACCTGGGATACCTGCCCCGCATCGCCTTTAACTTGGATAAGTGCTTCCAGTCCTGCGGGGCCTGTGGCAAGCAATCCCTGACTACGGCTATGGGCTTTGGCTGCAATGCCGCCGGCGTAGTAGGATGCCGCATCATCGATTCCCCCCGGGAACGGCTGATCGCCATGCTGACCAACAGCTTTGTCCCCTGCAACGGCCGCCTGCCCATGCTCATTGCCCTGATCACCATGTTCTTTGCCGGGGCGGCGGGGGGCCTTGGCGGTTCTGTAATGTCCGCCTTGATGTTGCTGGGGATGATCCTGCTGGGGGTCGGCCTTACGCTTCTTATGTCAAAGCTGCTTTCGAAGACGCTGCTGCAGGGCGTGCCTTCCTCTTTTACCCTAGAGCTGCCCCCGTACCGCAGGCCCCAGTTCGGCAAGGTGCTGGTACGTTCCATTTTCGACCGCACCCTGTTCGTCTTAGGCCGTGCGGCCGCAGTAGCCGCCCCGGCAGGGCTGGTGATCTGGCTATTGGCCAATATCACCATCGGAGACGCCACACTGCTGGCACACAGCGCAGGGTTTTTAGACCCCTTTGCCCGGCTTTTTGGCCTGGATGGGGTAATCCTGCTGGCCTTTATCCTGGGACTGCCTGCCAACGAGATCGTCATCCCCTTGATCCTCATGGCTTACACCGGGGGCGGGGCGCTGCTGGAGCTGACCGACCTGGCCGCGCTGCAGGCTATTTTAGTGGGCAACGGCTGGACTTGGGTGACCGCCCTGTGCACGCTGCTGTTCGGGCTGCTGCATTGGCCCTGTTCAACCACCTGCATGACCATCAAAAAAGAAAGCCAAAGCCTGAAATGGACGGCTGTGGCTTTCCTGCTGCCCACCCTGTGCGGGTTTGCCTTGTGTTTCCTGGCGGCCTCAGTTGCCCGGCTGTTTGGGTTAGGATAACGCCAAAAGCGGTTATGGGTTCAGCAGCCATACCCCCAGGTTCAGGTAGGCGGCAAAAGCAGTCCATAGGAGATAGGGCACAAGCAGCCAGCCCGCCGCCGGGGCCTCTTTATAAAACCGTACGGCGGTGAGCAAAACCAGCGCCCACAATGCCAATATCCAGAAAAAGGCAAAGCCGTAGCTTCGCAGGTTGAAAAAAATAAGCGTCCAGGAAAAGTTGAAGGCCAGCTGTACCCCATAGCATAGCAGCGCGCCGTTGCGCCCGGTGCTGTCACGGGCCCACACCAGGTATGAAGCGGCCCCCATCAACAGGTACAACAACGTCCATACAGGGGGGAATACCCATCCTGGCGGGGCCAGGGGCGGCTGGCGCATCCCCTTGTATATCTCCATCGACCCCGCGGTACACCAGGCCGCCAAACCTCCCACCCCCAGGGGGATCAACAGGTTTGCGGCAATCGCTCTCCCTTTATGCATACGGCACAGCTCCTTCCGGGAAACGGCATGTTTCTGGTCTGCCTACAATACCAGTTATAGTATGCGCGTCAAAAGGGGGATCATACCAAAGGCCCGGCCCTTTTCCAATGGGCCGGGCCTTTCCCGCCGAGGGGTCAAAAAATCAGCTTAAAAACCCCCGTATGATCTCTTCTTCGGCCTCCTGTTCCGTAAGGCCAAAGGTGCACAGCTTTACAATCTGCTCCCCAGCTATCTTGCCAATGGCCGCCTCATGTATCAGGGCCGCGTCCGGGTGGTTGGCGGCAAGGGCCGGCAAAGCCTCTACCCGGCCGCGGCCCGACACGATAGCATCGCAGGCCGAATGGCCGGTGCAGGGGGCGTTGCCGGTGATCTGGGAACGGTAGGCTTGGCGTGAATGCCCACTGGCCACGGACCGGGACACTACATCTACCCCAGAGCCAACGCCGTCTAGCTGTACTTGGAAGCGGCTTTGGGCCTCCTCTGCCCCTTGGGTCAGCAAACGTTCCTTGACGGACAGCCGGGAACCGGGGCCCAGCACGGCCTTTGTCTCCCGGCGGGCCTTATCTATGCCCCCCAGCTGGGCCGTGTCCATTTCCAGCCGGGCCCCTTCCTGCAGCTCTATCACAGTCACCGGGTCGATGGAGCGCCCTGCTTTGCCGCCGGCGCCCACATGCTTTTCCAGGTATTTCACCTGGGCATGCGGCCCTAAAAAGAACCGGTGCACCCCGCTGTGCCGGGCGCCCTCCCCGTCGCCGGTGTGGACGCCGCATCCGGCCACAATGGTGGCCTGTGCCCCGGCTTCCACGTAAAAGTCGTTGTAGGCCAGGTCGTCCAGGCCGTCCTCCGTCACGCAGGCTGGTATCAATAGGGTCTCCCCTTGGCATTGGGAAGAGATATGGATGTCCAGGCCGGGCAGGTCTTTCTTGGGGGTAATCTGGATATGCCCAGTGGACTGGATTTGGGCGCACCGGCCGTTTTCACGGATGCTGTAAGCCCCGGTAAAACTTCCCTTCCAGCCGGACACCAGTTCTAACAGTTTTTGTGTGGCGCTTTTCATGAGAACACCGCCTCCTGTTTCGCGCAGCTTTCGCAGCGCCCGCTGCTTTTCACCAATTCGGGCAGCACCTCCCGGGGCGTGCCCTGCCGGGCAATGTGCCCTTCCGAAAGCACCACCAGCCAGTCCGCAATCTCCAAAATGCGCTTTTGGTGGGAGATGATGAGCAGGGCCCTATCCCCGCAGCCCCGCAGGCGGCAAAAGGTGTCGGTCAGGCTTTCAAAGCTCCACAGGTCAATGCCCGCCTCGGGCTCGTCGAAAATGGCCAGCTTGCTTTGGCGGGCCAGTACTGTGGCAATCTCCACCCGCTTCATCTCCCCGCCGGACAGGCTGCCGTCCATCTGCCGGTCTACATATTCCCGGCCGCACAGGCCCACCTGGCTGAGCAGCCCACAGGCCCCCCTATTAGAAAGGGGCCTGCCCGCGGCCAGGTCCAGCATACGTTTTACTGTGAAGCCTTTGAAGCGCACCGGCTGCTGGAAGGCGAAGCTGACGCCCGCCTGGGCCCGCTGGGCCACGCCCAAGCCGGTGATGTCCTCCCCGTCCAGCAGCACCCGCCCGCCGGACGGCTTTTCCAGCCCGGCTATCAGCTTTGCCAGGGTGGTCTTCCCGCTGCCATTTGGGCCTGTAAGCACGGTAATCCGCCCTCTTTCCACCTTCAAGCTCACGTCCCGCAGCACTTGGTCCCCACCTGGGGCGCCCCAGGAAACGTTTTCCAGTTCCAGCATGGTTTTTACTCCTTCCCGGTGTTCAGGGCGCGCATGGCGTTCAGGATGGCGATAACGGACACGCCCACGTCTGCGAAAACAGCCTCCCACATATTGGAGAGCCCAAAGGCGCTGAGGATGAGCACCAGCACCTTCACCGTCAGGGCGAAAACGATGTTCTGCCGGACAATCCCCAGGGTGCGCCGGGCGGTGCGGATGGCAAAGGCGATCTTTGAGGGCTTGTCGTCCATCAACACAATATCGGCGGCCTCTATGGCCGCGTCCGATCCCAACCCCCCCATGGCAATACCGACATCCGCCCGGGAGAGCACCGGCGCGTCGTTGATGCCGTCCCCTACAAAGGCAAGCGTCCCCTTGGGGGATTTCCCTTCCAGCAGCTCTTCCACCTTCCCTACCTTATCGGCGGGCAGCAGCTGGGTATAAGCCTCGTCCAGGCCCAATTCCCTGGCCACGGCCTCCCCGGTTTCCTTCCGGTCTCCAGTAAGCATAACGGTGCGCTTCACACCCAGCCCCTTCAGCTGGGCGACGGCCTGGGCCGCGTCGGGCTTTGCCTGGTCGGAGATAACCAGGCAGCCCATGTAAACGCCGTCAATAGCCACATATACAACCGTACCCGCTTCAGGGCAGGGCGCGCAAACGGCCCCTGCCTCTTCCATCAGCCTGGCGCTGCCCGCGCACACAGTTTTGCCGTCTATCGTGGCCCGCACCCCCCGGCCGGAAAGCTCTTCCACGCTCTCCACCCGGCTTGCGTCCAGCTCCCCACCCCAGGCTTCCTGCAGCGACCGGGAGATGGGGTGGTCCGAATAGCTTTCCGCCAAAGCCGCCGTTTCCAGCAGCTCCCGCTCTGTGCAGCCCTGGGGCAGGATATGGGCCACCTGGAACACACCCTGGGTCAGGGTGCCTGTTTTGTCAAATACAACCGTCTCTGTGTGTGCCAAGGCTTCCAGATAGTTGCCGCCCTTAACCAGGACGCCCATCCGGGAGGCCCCGCCAATCCCCCCAAAAAAGCTGAGGGGCACGGAAATGACCAGGGCGCAGGGGCAGGATACCACCAGGAAGATCAGGGCCCGCTGGGCCCACTCCCCCCACTGCCCCCCCCATAGCAGCGGCGGCACGACAGCCAAAGCCACCGCGCTGCACACCACGATTGGCGTGTAATAGCGGGCAAATTTGGTAATGAAATTCTCTGCCCTCGCTTTTTTGCTGCTGGAATTCTCTACCAGATCCAATATCTTCGATACGGTAGATTCCCCAAAAGGCTTTGCCACCCGCACCCGTAACAGCCCGCTTTGGTTCACGCAGCCGCTGACAACGCTGTCCCCAGGGGCCACGCTGCGGGGCAAGGGCTCCCCTGTCAGCGCCGCCGTGTCCAAGGAAGAAGAACCCTCCAGTACCAGGCCGTCCAGGGGCACCCTTTCTCCGGGCTTGACGACAATCTCATCCCCCACGGCCACCTCCTCCGGGTCCACCTGGACAAGGCCGCCGCCCCGCTCTATATTGGCATAATCCGGCCGGATATCCATCAGGGCCGCGATGGACTTCCGGGACTTCCCTACGGCATAGCTTTGGAACAGCTCGCCTACCTGGTAAAACAGCATGACAAACACGGCCTCCGGATATTCCCCCTCCCCGAAAAAACCGGTGCTGAAAGCGCCTACTGTAGCCAAGGCCATCAAGAAATTCTCGTCGAACACCTGGCCGTGGCAGATGTTCACCACAGCCCGCCACAGCACATCCCAGCCGATGGTAAAATAAGCGGGGAAAAACAACAGGAACCGCCAGGGGCCCTCATAGGGGGCCATCACCGCCGCCACCAGCAGCACGGCGCTGATAAGGATGCGCAAAAGCATCTTTTTTTGCTTCCTAGTCATAACAACCATCCTTTCCGGCCCGGATATGTTCAGCGTTTGATCACGCAGTCCGGCTCCACCCTTTTGCAGGCTTTCACGATTTTGTCCATGATTTCCTCAAAGCGGCCGTCATCCGCCTCTACCGTCAAACGCTGGGCCATAAAGCTGACCGCAGCGTCTTGCACGCCGTCTATCTTACGGATGGCGTTCTCCATTTTAGCGGCGCAGTTGGCACAATCCAGGTCGACCATTTTGAAACTTTTCCTCATACGGCTGTCCCTCCAAAGTTGATGTTGTGTAATGTTTTGTTTATTCGCAAACGTGTTCCATGCCCTGGTCTAAAATAGCCCGCACGTGGCTGTCGGCCAGGGAATAAAACACGGTTTTGCCCTCGCGGCGGTATTTCACCAGCTTGCTCTTTTTCAATACCTGCAACTGATGGGAAATGGCTGACTGGGTCATACCCAGCAGCTGGGCAATGTCGCACACGCACATCTCCGCCTCGAACAGCAAGTATAGGATGCGGATGCGGGTGGAATCTCCAAAAATCTTGAAAAGCTCAGCCAGGTCGAATAGCTGTTCCTCTTGGGGCATGGCCTGGTTCACCTTCTCCACGATCTCCTGGTGGACGTGCATAAACTCGCAGGCTGGCGCTGTGTTCTGTTCCCCCAAATTACATCACCCTTTCATATGAGCATTTGTTCATATATAGTATATGCAAAACCTTTTCGTTTGTCAACCCCCCCCAGCCGCTTTTTCGAAATTATCTCCCTGCCCTGCCTATCATGCGCGGCATTTTACGACTTCGCAACCGGTAATTAGCTGAAAGTACGCTGGCAAAATTTTTTAAGGGGACCTTTGGATATACTTGCTTTTTCCCACAGGGTATGGTAAAATTTTATCAATTTAAAGCTTGTTAGCTTTAAATTGATAAAATGCAAGGGGCTGAGAATCCCATATAAGGAGAATGTAACCATGGACAAACAAATGACAATCTGGCTGGTCATTGGGGTATACGCCGTTTTCATGCTGGCGGTGGGCATCCTCTATTCCCGGAAAGGGAGCGATATGTCGGGGTTTACCGTGGGCGGGCGCAGCGCGGGGGCGTGGATCTCTGCCCTTTCTTATGGCACCGCCTATTTTTCCGCCGTGATGTTCATCGGGTATTCCGGCGGCTCTGGCTGGTCTTATGGGCTGTGGAGCGTACTTGTGGGCGTCGGGAACGCAGTCTTCGGCTCGCTGCTGGCCTGGCTGGTGCTGGCAAACCGTACCCGCAGGGTCACACGGCGGCATGATATCAAATCCATGCCCCAGCTGTTTGAGAAACGCTTTAAAAGCCCTGCCATGCGGTTATTCTCCTGCGTGGTGATCTTCGTCTTCCTCATCCCCTATTCGGCCTCTGTATACAAAGGGCTTACTAGCGTATGCTCGGTCATTTTGGGCATTGATGAACAGGTGTGCATGGTCATCATCGCCATTGCCTCTGCCATGCTGCTGGTACTGGGCGGGTATATGGCCACCCTGAAAGCAGACTTTGTCCAAGGTTTTGTGATGATGATTGGCGTAACGGCGCTTATCGTGCTGGTGGTGCTCTCCCCCCAGGTGGGCGGGCTGGGCCGGGGATTGTCAAGCATGGCCCAATATATGCGGACCCATGAGATGGCGCCTTTGCCCGGCGGGCAGGCTATAGCCCTCATCTCCACCCTGTTGATGACCAGCTTCGGCACCTGGGGCCTACCCCAGATGGTGCACAAATACTATGGAATCCGGGACGAAAAGGAGGTGAAGCGGGGGACTGTAATTTCTACCGTTTTCGCCCTGCTGGTGGCCGGCGGCGGATATTTCATCGGTTCGCTTTCACATCTGTTCTTTGGCGAGACCATGCCAGAAGGCGGTAAAGACTTTATCGTGCCCGTTATGCTGGATTCCGCCGGCCTGCCCAACCTACTTATCGGGGTGATCTTGGTGCTGCTTATTTCCGCATCCGTATCCACCCTGTCCAGCATTACCCTCACCGCGTGCTCTACCGTTTCCATGGATCTTGTTAAAACGAACATAGCCAAAAAGATGGATGAAAAAAACCTGGCGGCCTTTACACGCATCTTATGCCTGGCGTTTGTGGTGCTTAGCTATTGTATCGCCAACTACCCTACCCCCATCCTGGAAATGATGTCCTATTCCTGGGGGATCATCTCCGGGGCGTTCCTGGCCCCTTACCTGTTGTCCCTGTACTGGAAAGGCATCAACCGGGCCGGGGCCTGGGCCGGTATGATAGGCGGGTTCCTCACCGCGTTTGCCCCTGCCGCAGTTTCTGGGTTCACCACGCCGAACGGGCCCCTTTACGCCTGCTTGGCCATGGCGCTGTCTTTCCTGTTATGCTTTGCGGGCAGCAAGCTGGCGGCGGCCTTAGGGTGGAAAGCGGCAGAATCCAACGGGGCGTTTTAATGCTATAAACCAGCATATGGGGAAAGGCCCGTGCGATAGCCCCGCCGGCCTTCCCCCATGGTTTTTCTCTTCTTTATGCCTTGTCAAAAGAGGGGTTGAACGCGTAGAAGTTCTTGGAATCCAGCTTATCCGTGAGGATGCGCAGCCCCTCGCCAAAACGCTGGAAGTGCACAACTTCACGCTCCCGCAGGAACTTGATGGGGTCCCGCACGTCTGGGTCATCCGCAAACCGCAGGATATTGTCGTAGGTCATGCGGGCTTTTTGTTCCGCGCTCAGGTCCTCGTTTAGGTCGGCGATAGTATCCCCCGTTACCGCAATGGTCGCCGCGCTGAAGGGCATCCCAGAAGCCGCGACCGGATACACGCCTGTGGTGTGGTCCACAAAGTAGGCGTCAAACCCTGCCTCCTGTATCTGCTCGGGGGTCAGGTCCCGGGTCAACTGGTACACAATGGTGCCTACCATCTCCAGGTGCCCCAGCTCTTCTGTGCCCTCCGAAGCACCGGTAATGTTCCGTTTGCGCTGTTCGGGGGTGAGCATGACACGGTGGGGTTTGCGATACATAGCTTTTCGACGTTTGAGAGGGTGAGGAAGTACGGTGAAGGCGAAAAAGCAGGAAAGCTTTATTCTATCAGGGTTTCGGAGGTCGAGAGGAGGATAAACATATGTGGTGTGGCGTCGAAAAAGTGTGGGATAGAGGGATGGAAAGCGTAGACTGGTAGGTGGACAAGCTGAGGGAAGATTATTAGCCGAGAACAACATCCGTAATTTTTTTACGGATGTTGTTGACTATCCCCTGTAAAATGGCTATAATATAGCTGTGGAGGAATTGCCTATGTTAAAGCTATTCGAGATTTCCGGATTCAAGAATTTCAAAGATACCGTCCGCTTGGATTTTTCTGACGTGCGGGATTACAAATTTAATGCTCAATGTATTTCCAATGACTTGATTGGTAAAGCAATCATATATGGCAAGAATGCAATCGGCAAGTCCAATTTCGGACTCGCACTGTTCGACATTGTTTCACATCTGTCCTCTAAGAACGTAACTCCTAATCTCTATGACTACTATCTGAACGTGGAGAGTCCGAATGAATTTGCAGCTTTCCACTATGTGTTCCAGTTTGATGAAAGTATCTTAGATTACTACTATCACAAGGATGAAAAGCAAACCTTGATTTATGAGAAACTCATAATGGATTCTACGTTGCTCTATGAGTATGACTATTCCACCAATCGCGGAACAACAGATGGTATCAAGGAACTGGCCCCTACCTTGAATTGGGCGTTCCAGGAAACGGACTGTATCTTAAAGTATGTCATAAACAATACAGTTTTGGATGATCAGCACCCCCTGCGGCGCATGATGCGTTTTGTCAATAATATGCTTTGGTTTAGAAGTTTGAATGAAAACCGCTATATCGGATTTAAGTCACAGAGCAATGATTATCACGATTTTATGTATGAGAAAGCAACGCTCCATGAATTTGAAGTTCTCCTTCGTGCGTCCGGTATTGAGGATGGATTGACGGTAAGGACAAACGCAGACGGTAAGAAAACATTGTATTTTGACACCGAAACCCCATTACCATTTTTTAGAGTTGCTTCCAATGGAACTCGTGCTCTTTATACTTTTTTCTACTGGTATAAAACTGCAAAAGATGTGTCATTTATGTTTATCGATGAATTTGACGCTTTTTATCATTTTGAGCTGGCAGAGAGCATAGTTTCCATTCTAGAAAAAATGTCAAACACCCAAGTGGTCTTGACTTCACACAACACCAACTTGCTGACAAACAAAATCATGCGCCCGGATTGCTACTTCATTCTGACAAAAGATAAACTAACCTCTTTGGCCAACGCCACCACACGAGAGTTGCGTGAAGGGCACAATCTGGAAAAGCTGTATATGAGCGGTGAGTTCAATGGCTGAGGGCAAAAGTAAAATTCTTGTGCTTGTTGAAGGGGAAAAGACAGACTACCGGCTGATGGGACATTTACTTGAGGTGTACGGGATCAGCGACAGTCATGAGATCGTTTCTTACAATACCAAATATATATGTCCTCTACAATGAGATGTTCCGTGACGATGATCCGGCGTCCATGGACATTCTGCAAATCCTGAAAGAGCATGAGCGTGACTTAGAAAAGAAGAAACTGTTTGATGAAAGATATTCTGATATACTTCTGATTTTTGACTTAGATC
Organism: Oscillospiraceae bacterium; assembly: GCA_910574995.1. GTDB lineage: Bacteria > Bacillota > Clostridia > Oscillospirales > Acutalibacteraceae > Acutalibacter. The sequence continues at coordinate 171,439 of CAJTCS010000002.1, read as the reverse complement.
CGCAAGATCCGGCATTTTCGGCAGACAAAATCGTGGAAATGGCATCCTATTTTGTGGAATCTTCGGACATGGGGAAACTTTATTTGAATTATCCTATGGTGGAAGCGTTCTATCATATGAAGAGCATTCCTGATGAGGAGTATTACCACTATACTGCTTCTTTGGAGGAGCTTCGTAATCACAAGTATAAGGAAAGGGTTACTCGAGAAAATCGGAACCATAGTTATGCGAAGTTTGCGGCAACAAAAGAGGAATGTGACATAGTAATCGGGCAGAATATCAAAAAATCTTGGATTGTGGCTGAAACTAAGCAGTTAGTAGATGACATGATGCAGCTTCTGCCCGATTCCGTAGATATACTAAAAGCTCAGCTTAGTAATTTGAAAGAGCAACAATTGGTGCCCGTTCTTTGCACGTGTGTTTTCTATATTGTGGATTATAATTCATCCTTGTTGCGATAGGTTAGAAGTTTGAATTGAAATCTTATCATTGGCCTGAACTTTTTATTGACATTTGCTGGCAGGAGCTTTATCTCAATATAAAATATAGGGTTTGGACAATATATTGCTATAAATTTGCAAAAAAGTGATGTAAACAATTGCCCTGCATAAATTCTCAAAATAAATATCTATTTTCGTTAAAATGACGGGAACAGAGTGGAACTTACTGGAGAAACAAAGTGGATTTATAATGGTACTGAGATTCGGAATATTGTTTGTGAATCTGAAAGTTTGTGTTAAAATATTCTGAGGTATAGATATACCGTGGACATAGGAGGGGCTTGTCCGTATAATCGATATAATAATGTTTATATCTGGGATACAGACACTACAAAAAATCCTGCTATGAATGAGATTAAATTTCGTGCTTATTTTTTAGAAGTGGAACGGTATAACGAATTACATTTAGTGGGAAAGGTTGATAAACACATTGGACAAGAAGTATCAGATATTCATTTCATCAACATATAAAGACCTTATTGAGGCACGCAACAAGGTTCGCGATGCCATCCTGTCAATGATGCATTTCCCCGTTGGTATGGAATTGTTTGGCGCTGCAGACGAAGAACAGTGGGAAATTATTCAAGAGACAATTGATAGCTCAGATTATTATCTTCTCATCGTTGGGCAAAGGTATGGCACTGTAATTACATCAGGAGATGATGCAGGAATAAGCTATACGGAAAAGGAATTCTGGTATGCAAAGGAAAAAGGAATACCAATACTTGCTTTTATCATTAGTGATGACGTTGAGATTAAGAAAGCAAACATTGAAACTGATTTATGTAAATCTCAAAAGTTGGAACAGTTCAAAAAGACGGTTGCTTCTGACAGGCTAGTTGAATGGTGGAAAAACACTGACGAACTCGCTCAAAAAGTTACAGCGGCGCTCTATAAACAGATAGGTAGAAAAAGGAGGCCAGGGTGGGTACGAAGCGATAGTTTTGATTTAGAAAGAAGCCATGCTGAAATACTTAAACTGAATAGCCTAGTGAGAGAACTACAAGAAGAAAATTTGAAATTGAAGTCTCAAGTTGAAAAACGCACACCAAAGCTTGAGGCAGCGTTTACTTTAGAGGATAGCATAGAAAATCACGATACACTTGAAAGCAACTCTACTGCAAATCCAATTCTAGAAATAGACAGAAAACACATTAAACTCCGTCTTATATTGAGTGATATCGAACATCTTCGCAATCGTTATGAGCCTCTTGATAGATCATGTATAGATGCACATTTGGATTCTTACATTACTAATGAGGCTATTGAGAAATATAATTCAGCCCTACCAAGCAAAGAAGAAGTAGATGATTATATTGAGAAAATGACAAAGTATCAGAGGATACATACAGCGTTTGCTGCAGTGTGTTTACAAATATCTAATAATGGAACAGCAAAGGCAACTGATGTCCGAGTCTCTATAGATTTCCCAGAGGAAATTTTAACTTTTAGTAAAAAGGAAATAGAGAAACTAGAAAAGCCTATCGCACCCTCACTGCCTACTGACCCGATTGCTGAGGCAGAAAAAGAGTATGAAAGGCAAATGCATCCTCTTCCAAAGTTTATAGATCAATTATTAAATCCTGGATATACAGGTTCCTTTCCAAATGCTATTGATGCATTGAATTTTGATTTTACCACACCTGCTATAGGAGGCTATGGTATTTCTATTGGGAAAAACAGTGTTTTTATAGATACTAGGCAAATTCCGCATAAAGACTTAGAGAGATATTGCGAAATATGTCTTGTACCTATGAGTAAAGGATTTTTTAAAGCTAGAATTTCTCTTATGTGTTCAGAATATTTAGAAGAAGAATATCAATATATTGATATTGAAGTTGTATAATCAGCAATTCACTGCTAAATTCTGTAATCCCAATATGCAAAAGTAAAATTCACAATTTAATTTATGATATAATATGAATAAAATTGCAATTATGTAGTGTTTCTTATAGACAAAGAGGAATAAAACAATGCTTACTATATCATATGCGGACATAATGCATTACTTTTACCAATGTGTAACGGATATTATTTCTGGTTTGCTCGTCAGCGGTGTGGCCGGAATTGTAGGATACTTGATAATAAAGACAAATTTTAAAAAAATCCTGGTATATAAGCGGCTGCGGTCATATGGCTTTTTGGGTATCAATGGCACTTGGCAAACTACTCGTGAAGTCAAGCAGATGTGTAAAAATGCTAAACAGATCAAAATTATCAATGTGTCAGGAGTGAATTATTACAAAACTTATAAAACAGAATTGTTGGCAGCAATGAAAAATGGCGCTGAAGTCCAGGTTTTGATTGCTGACCCTGACAGTGGTTTTTTGACTGATATTGAAGAGATGGAGAAGAACACCATAAGATTCGGAAAACCAATTCGAGAAGAAAATACATTTATTAAGACTGAAATTGAGAAAATGCTGGTAGAATATGGGAGTACTCCCATGCGGATACGGCTCTATAATTCGGAATACCGTTTGCCATTTATTTTGGCATATTACCGGGATGGTAGTGTTCATGCATGGTTATCGATTACTCTCCCACCGCTCAGGTCAGGGGATGCGATGGTGTTAAGAGGTGAAAGAAAGCCGACTTACGATGAAAATAATTCTCCGGATATGATTGAGATGATGGAAACATCGTTTGATACGATTTGGAGACTCATGCAGGATTCAGACAAAAAGGTAGAAAAGCTACAATTGAAATCATCATCCGAAAATAGCAATACATAATAAAACTTAAGGAGGACAAAGTTATGTCAGTTACACCCTATAATATGGAACGGTACAATCATTGGCGAGAACTCTATGCGGCTGCAGAGAAGAATACTAAGGATCGTTTAGGCAATCAAGGCGTTTTGATCGAAGTAGCTGCCCAACATCCGCTAATGGAAGACGGACGTCCAAACGAGGAATTTGAAAAACGTTTGCGCTTGGGAAAGTATATCTATGACAAAGAACGAGCAAGAGGCATTCCAGTGAAGATATATGTTCCCGGAAGTCTTCACCAGAATAATGGAATTGTCGATGAAATTTCTCTCAGCTCTGCGGGGGTTGCTTTCCTTGCTGAACTCGGCGTTACTGAAGATGATTTGTATGGTGAAAATGCTAATGTGCAATTTAAAGGGAATGAGGGCGTTTATAATTCTTCAGATGAATGTTATGTTGCGACAAAACTTTTTGAATCATTAGACTATGGACGGCTGCATTGCGTATGCTCTTCCGCGCAAATGATGCGGAAAGCGCTCAGTTACATACAATTTGGCATGTTGCCGTACTTCCATACGGTTACTACAGATCGGATGTACCATAACTACGTTGATGAAATTTTCAAAGCCATACCTTCCCTAATCGATGACGGCCACGGCCTACAAGGCAATTCAAAAGCCGCCGAGGAAATGCGTCGTTTAAGAAATCCTAACTATAATAACGGATAGAATGCTTATACAGGCCCGTAACTTGAAACAGTTGTAATTTGAAAAAGACCCATTGGGATAATGCAAGCTTTCAATGTTATAACAAAACCGCTCATTCTAAAAAAGAATAAGCGGTTTTCCTATTTGCAATTTTCATTACAGTGATTGAAGTCATATATGACAGTAAGTAATCTCGGCAAATGTAGTGCCTAAAATAGGTCTGTCAAGTCTGCGATTCCTACCCCTCCGAAGCACCGGTAATGTTCCGTTTGTGCGGTTTGGGGACGAGCATGACACGGTAGGGTTTGCGATACATAGCTTCTCGACGTTTGATAGAGTGAGAAAGTACGGCGAGAGTGAAAACGCTGGGAAGCCTTATTCTATCAGGGTTTCAGGGGTAGAGAGGGCGATAAACATATGTGGTGTGGCGTCGAAAAAGTGTGGGATAGAGGGGTGGAAAGCGTAGGTTGGTGGGTGACAAGCTGGTAGAAAAATTTGTAGTAAATCAAACCGTCAATAAGTATAAGTGGGTGTGATTTACTGCACTTTTCTCTGCCTTGATTTGACTTTATCTGGATAGTGGAATATAATATAGTCAGCTATTTTGGCATGGGAAATTGCCCACGCGGTTCACTACAGAGGTGACAATGCTAACACAAAATGATAAGCGAACCCTTGACGAGACTTTTTCAAGATATGGGTATGTTATGACGACAGCCCAACTAACAGCGGAGAAGTTGTTTTATAGGGATATTCAGCGTTTGCTCGACGAAGGTTTGATCGAAAGAGTTCGGTGGGGGTACTATCATTGGATAAACGACCATGGGGCCAGCGAGGTTATTTTGATTAACCGGCTGTTCCCCGACGCAGTTCTCTGTATGGAAACGGCCCTGTTCTATTATGGGTACAGCCGTCGAACTCCAGCTCAGTGGAATATTGCCATTAATATAAATGTTTCCAGGCAGCGGTTCAAGATAGATTACCCTGCAATCAGAGCATATCGGGTTAAGCCGGAGTTACTTCTGCTTGGGGAAACAATGGGGAAAGTCGATTTAGAGGATGTGCGTATCTATGACCGCGACCGTACCATTTGTGATGTGCTGCGAAATATGAACAGGATGGACAGGGAGATTTTTCATTCTGCAATTCAGGGCTATGTGAAAGACCAGAAGAAGAATATCCCTAACCTCATTGAGTACGCGAAAGTGTTGAGAGTACAGAAAAGAATGAAAGATTTGATTAGTGTGTGGCTGTAATATCATATGCTAACATATAGCATTATATAGCGCCGTTTATTCTGAAAAGAGTAAGCGGCTTTTCTATTTTCCTACATAGCCGTCCACTTAATTGTGGGCGGCTAATCTATTAGGAAGGAGGAACCCATATGGCGAACACAAAAGTAATCGCGGTAGCGAACCAGAAAGGCGGCGTCGGAAAAAGCACAACAGTATTCAACCTTGGGGCTGGTCTGGCCATGGACGGCAAGCGCGTCCTGTTGGTAGACGTTGACCCCCAAGGTGACCTAACTAAAATGCTGGGCCAGCGCAAGCCCCACGATCTCCCGCTGACCCTGGGCAACGTCATGAACGACATTGTAGCAGGCGTCCCCAGGGAGGGGCACCCGGAAATCATGCACCACGGCGAGGGCTTCGACTTTGTTCCGGCGAACCGTTCCCTAACGGCGGTGGAGATTGGGCTGGTGAACGCCTTTAGCCGAGAAACTGTTTTGCGGCAGTATCTAACTGACGTTAAGGACAAGTACGACTATGTACTGCTGGACTGCCGCCCCTCCCTGGGTATGCTGGTAATCAACGCCCTATCTGCTGCTGACTATGTGCTTATCCCGGTGCAGGCGGACTATCTCGCCGCCGAGGACATGACAGAACTTATCGGCACGGTGCAGAATGTCCAGCAGCATATCAACCCCAAGCTGAAAATCGGTGGGGCATTCCTGACCATGGCCAACGACACCAATTTTCGTAAAGATATTGTGAAATCGGTCAAGGAGAACTTTGGGAAATATCTGCCGGTTTTGCAGACGGTTATCCCCTCTACGGTGAGGCTTGCGGAAATCAGCACGGCGGACAAGAGCATTTTCCGGCACGAACCCAGGGGCCGCGCTGCTGACAGCTACCGCAGTCTGGTGAAGGAGGTGACGGAGATTGGCAATAAACAGCGCAGCAAATCTGCTTTCAGTAGATAGCCTGTTCACCACCCAGGCCCAGCGGGAGGAGGAAAAGAGGGAGAGCGTTCGGGATATTCCGCTTAGTGAAATCAGCGATTTCCCCAATCACCCCTTCAAGGTGCGCATGGACGAGAGCCTGACGGAGATGGCTGACAGTGTGCGGCAGTACGGAGTGTTAGTTCCCGGTTTAGTGCGTCCCAGGCCAGAGGGCGGCTATGAGATGGTGGCAGGGCACAGGCGCAAAAAAGCCAGTGAACTTGCCAAGTTAGAAACCGTCCCCTGCATTGTCCGCGAGTTGACTGACGATGAAGCCACTATTATTATGGTGGATTCCAATTTGCAGCGAGAGCAGATTCTGCCCAGCGAGAAGGCATTTGCCTATAAAATGAAACTGGACGCTATGCGGCGGCAACAAGGCAGTCGCACAGATTTAACTTGTGACCCAGTGGGGCACAAGTTACTTGGTATCCGTTCGGTTGAAGTTCTGGCAGATAACACGCCCGACAGCAAAACCCAAATTCAGCGCTATATCCGCTTAACCAATCTCACCCCTGACCTTCTGGATTTAGTAGATAACTCCGTGCTGAAAGAGAAGGACAAGCCCCAAATGGCGCTCCGTCCTGCCGTAGAGCTTTCCTACCTGACCCCGGAGGAACAAACGGTCCTCTTTGAGCTTATCGAGGTGGAGGACTGCACCCCCTCCCATGCCCAGGCCATCAAGATGAAGGATTTTTCTCAGGCCGGGAAACTCAACGAGGACGTCATGCTCTCCATCATGCAGGAGGAAAAGGGCAATCAGGTGGAGCAATTCAAGATTCCCAAAGAGCGTATCAGCAAGTATTTTGCGCCGGGGACGCCCGCGCAGAAAATTGAAGATACCATTGTCAAAGCGCTGGAAATGTACCGCAAGCGCCAGCGGGAAATGGAGCGGTAGGCACTCACAAGGGGTAGCTATGTCTGCATGACAACGGTGGATTCTCGTCCTCCCCCTCTCCACACCTCACCCCCTCTTACCTGCTGTACTAACTGAAAAAAGAGAAGTATAAAAGCCAGATTCGTACCTTTGAAATGGAACCTCTTTTTGCTTACAATAGAAGCACATAAGGAGGTAATTTCCATGAAAAAACACATACGATTCTTGGCTGTTGTTCTGTTGATTTTCTCGTTGTCAGGCTGCACGGATGCACAAATTCCAGAGGTTTCAGAGGTCGATTCCACACAAGTGGTGAGTGCTGCAAGTTCAGCGGTGGAGCGGCCCGCTTCTTCTTCGGAAAGTAAAAAGACTGCTGTTTCCAGTAAAGCGCCTGCTGCCCCCACCGAGCGCCCAAAATCCACTCCAAAATCTGCTGAAAACGAAAAAGAAAAGCAACCTGTTCAGAAAGAAGAATCCCCGGCAGTCCACACCACCGAACCGCCAAAGCAAGCAGATTCCACACCAAAACCACAGCCAAAAGTGCAAGCTGCTTCTACCCCTGCACCCACGCCTATACCAACACCAGTCCCCACGCCTGTTCCCACGCCGGAGCCGCCAGCCCCAACACCTGCACCACCAGAACCTACTCCGGAGCCGGTGGTTGAGGAACCCGCCTTTGATATCGGCTATTGGGTCGGATACGCGCAAAGCTACGCCGCTGGCGTGGGCCTGACCCTGGAGAGTTCAGCGGTGGACTGTTGGGATAATCCCATCCCGGCAGGCGCGCACTGCAACAACATCGAGGGCGACATTCAGAGCAGGCTCAACCGCTATGCCAACGACCCGGACATCACGGATGTTTGGATTTGGTATGAATCGGCTGGCGGCGGCAGCTACAACATTTATATCGGCTATGCTTAAAAGAAAATAAACCTTTCGGACGCACCCATAAAACGGTGCGTCTTTTCTTTTGTCAAAAAGGAGGATTTCACTCAATGAAAAACAGCATTTTCAAAAGAACTTTGGCCATATTCATGGCCGTCCTGCTGGCCTTTTCGGGGCTGGCGACTACGGCCTTTGCCGCCGGGGAGCGCTCCGAGATTTATATGGTCAGCTTTCCCCGCGACGCGGAGGCTAACAAAGTGAATTGGGATCGTGACAACCTGCAATTCATGAACGGCTGGCACATGGACGCCTATGATATGTATTATGCCAATCTCGGCAAGGGCGTTGGCTCAGAGCAAGAGGGCTACCGCCCGGTGGTGATTATCCAGAACAACGTGGGCAACCGGTTCAGTCCTACCGTCATTATTGCAGCCATTACCAGCAAAGTGGGGGTGAAGCCTCGGTTGCCTACGCATTATTTTATTGATAGCGAGGACGGTCTGGAACTGCCCTCTGTTATTCTGATGGAGCAGCTTCGTACCATCGACAAGCACAGGCTGGGCAAGTACATCGGCCACCTAAAGCCGCACCATATTGACGGCATGAACCGTGCTCTGGCTATCAGTATCAATCTTCGATATCCCTGTACTATGGGACAAACGGCGATTCATATAGTGGAAGCGAGGGAGGTGTCCGCTGCTGAAACATAGAGAGTTTGTATATACCGGCGCGCCTGTTCCGGAGCTGACAGCACAGGAACACGCGGCATTCCTGCTGAACGTTCAAAAGGCCGTGCTTCATTCCTTGGAGCGGCGGGAACTGCTGACTTTATCCCAGCGGCAGCGCTGCATGGTCGAGCTTGAAAAGAGAAATATACAAAGTCAAAAGATACAGCGCCGAGCATAGCTTGGCGTTTTTACATAGCGGTTTTTCGCACATTTGACACTGTACGGCGCTTTATTTACAATGGAAATAACGGCGGCAAAATCCGCTGGGAAAGGAGTAGACCTATGAACCGATACGAACTTATGAACCAGGAATATAAGCTGGTGGACAAAAAAAGGCGCGTAGCCGCTTACTGCCGCGTGTCCACGGACAATGAAGACCAAGCCAATTCTTTTGAAAGCCAGCAGCGGTATTTCCGCCAGTATATTGAGCGTAATCCCGATTGGGAGCTGTATGCAGTGTTCGCGGACGAGGGTATCTCAGGCACGAACACGAAAAAGCGAAAAGAATTTAACCGCATGATTGCGTGTGCCAAAAACGGCGATTTTGATTTGATTATCACTAAAGAGATTTCTCGTTTTGCGAGAAATACCCTTGACAGCATATTCTACACCCGTGACCTCAAAAAGCACGGCGTCGGCGTTATCTTTCTAAACGACAACATTAACACCTTAGACGGCGATGCGGAGCTTCGCCTTGCCATTATGTCCTCTATCGCACAGGAGGAAAGCCGCAAGACTTCCGAGCGTGTCAAATGGGGGCAGAAGCGCCAGATGGAGCAGGGCGTTGTGTTCGGACGAAGTATGCTGGGCTACGATGTGAAGGACGGGAAAATGACTGTCAATGAGGAAGGCGCCAAGGTCGTGCGTCTTATCTTCCACAAATTTGTCAACGAGGGCAAGGGCACCCATGTGATAGCCCGTGAGCTTCGGGAAGAGGGCATACGGCCCATGCGGGTGAAGGAGTGGCAGAACACCGTAATACTCCGGCTGCTGCGCAACGAAAAATATTGCGGGGATTTAGTGCAGAAGAAAACCTATACACCAGACTTCCTCTCCCACGAAAAGAAGTACAATCGGGGCCAGGAGGAATTTGTCATTATCAAAGACCACCACGAGCCCATCATCTCCCGGGAACTGTTCGATGAAGCCAACCGCATTTTAGACGAGCGCTCCCTCTCCCAGGAGGGTAAGGCCAAACACTCAAACCGCTACCCCTTCTCCGGGAAAATCAAGTGCGGGTGCTGCGGAGCCAGCTATGTGGCCCGGTACAAGACCCGCAAGGACGGGAGCCGCTACAAGGCGTGGCGCTGCTATGAGGCCGCCACCCACGGCAGTCCCCATGTTGACAAGGCGGGCAATCAGGTGGGCTGCTTCGGGCCGAGCATCCGCAACGAGGACGCGGTTCATATTATGTGCCTTGTCACCAGAGAATTGAAGTTGAACCGGCAGAAAATCACGGAGAATTTGCTCTCTGTTATCAAGTCCATCATTGCCATGGACACCACCGGCACGGACGTGGCAAAGCTGGAAACACAGATAAAAGCCATTGAGGACAGGCGCGCCAAGCTGATTGATCTCTATATGTCCGGTGACGTGACAAAAGAAGAATTTGCCGCCGCGCGGGCAAAATGCGACAGCGAGATAGCCGAGACGCAGTCGGTGATAGACAGTGTTGAGAAGCAGCAGGAGATGGTAAGGGAGCAGCAGGAACTGATTACAGAAAGCACGAAAGCTATCCAGGAAATCATAAACGGCGTGGAATATGAGGATGAGTTTTACACACATATCCTGGATAAGATGGTGGTGCATGACCGGGATAATATTGATGTGTACTTGAATCTGCTACCATTAAAGTGGAGCTTCACGGTTGCAATAGCAGCAAAAAAAGCCTTTGCCCCTGAAAATGCACCGCCGTCAAAAACGCCGCATTTCAGGGGCTTCACTACCTACGTCTGTCAGGATAGCGCGCAGCTCTGGATAGGGCATAGAATACCGCTGGCTGAGATAGCGCAAAGATGCGCCTATTTCACCATGCGGCCCTCCATACTGGCTGATGATGATTTTAGCCAGCTTGGCGTTGGGGGTGTGGATGTGCACTGGGTATTGCAGCCGCTTTTCGTATACAAACATTCAGTTTGCCTCCTTTTCCCAGGGCCAGGGGTCGCTGATCCACGCCCAACGGCTGGTATTCTGGGGGGTCTCCCCTATGGGGCCGAATTTTTCCTGGAATTCCTCTGTCAGCTGCTTCAGCTGCTTGCGGTACTCCTCCAGCTTCCGGGCCGCGTCACAGTTATTGGGATGGGTGTCCAAAAACAGGTGGAGCTCCCAGCATGCGAATTGTATTGCGCTGATACGCCGGCGCAGGGCCTGTTCCTCGTTCATCTGGGCTCCTCCCTCCTCCCATAAAAGGGTTTATCCAGTACAGGGAACAGCGTCCCCGCATCCAGGGCCCGCTCTGCGCTGTGGAGGTTTGCGCACCACTGCTGGTAGGGCACATAGGCCATGGCGGGCACAGGGTCTTTGGGCAGGGGCGTAAGGTCATTATACAGTCCGCAAGACTGGCCGCCTATGATCTCTTCTGCCAAAATGATCGCTCCTTTCTACTATGGTTTTCCCTGGGACCTCCTGTCTTGTCCCGTACTATAGGGTATGCCTGCCCTGGAAATATGTGACGGCCCCTGGCAGGGTGCCGCCGCGCTTGGTTCCATCCCGCAGGGAAATACACATGCCAAAACATTTATGGGGGCCACGCCTCTTCCCGCTGGCTCTCTGGACAAAAGCGGCGGGACATGTTATACTTTAGGGTATTGAAACGTTTCAGGGCAGGAGGGTTGTTATAGAAGGGAACGGGATTTGCCTTACCACATATTGAAAAGGGGAAAAGAAGCTATGCTAAACTATGATCTGTTGAAGGAATTGACCCAGGCCTGGGGTGTGGCGGGCCGAGAAAAAAACGTGCGCGCTATCATCCTTCGGGAGCTGGAGGGGCTGTGCGATAAGGTGCAGGTAGACAACATTGGCAATATTATCGCCCTGAAAAAAGGGCGCCAAAGCGGCGAAAGCAAAAAGGTCATGCTTTCCGCCCACATGGACGAGGTTGGCTTGCAGGTGAAGAAGGTTGAAAACGACGGGCGCATCCTGGTATGCAAGGTGGGCTGGGTATGGACCAGCGCCCTATATAACGACCAGGTCATCTTCCAAAACGGCACCATCGGCGTGGTGGGCTGCGGGGATATCGAGAACGCCAAGAACAACTGTGACAAGCTATTCGTCGACATTGGCTGCACCACCAAAGAGGACGCGGAAAAACATGTACAAGTAGGCGATTACTGCGGCTTCATCGGCCCCTGGTACGAACTGCAAAACGGCCGCATCAGCGCCAAAAGCTTTGACGACCGGGCCGGGTGCTTTATGCTGTTGGAGGCGCTGAAGCGCAATGAAGGGGCCTGCCCCAACGACATATACTATGTCTTTTCCGTACAGGAGGAGGTGGGATGCCGGGGCTCGAAAACAGCCGCGGCCCAGGTGAAACCGGACATAGGCGTCTCGGTGGACGTGACGCCCGACCACTTCTACCCCTGCGACCTGACCGGCTGCAACGCGGTGGGAGAGGGCATTGCCATCACCTTAGGCGATCCCAGCGCCATGTTGGACGAATATCTAGTGGATGAAATGCTGGCCTGCTGCGAGGAAAAGCACATCCCCTATCAGCGGGGCGTGATGGACCGGGGCGGTACCGACGCCAGCAGCATGAACCTCTCAAACGAAGGGGTGCGGGTGGCAGGCATCGCGGTGGTGGACCGCTATGCCCACAGCAAATGCTCGGTCATCGCTAAACAGGACATAGAGGCGGGTATCGACCTGCTCCATCATTATACCCACCGGGTATTCCGGTTCTAACGGGGCTATACGCGCCTGAACGCATCCCTTTATAAAGAGGGGGGTTGCATCTTCCCGTAAAGTGTGGTATCCTACTGTACGGCACATAAAAAATATGTGAAACGCGGTGAAGAAAGAAAGTACCCTTGTACCGCCCGGTCAGAGAGCCAGCGCCACCGGCTGTAAGCGTTGGCACGGGGCCGGCAGGGGGAAGTTCCTTTCCGAGCGGCAGGGCTGAAGCCGGCTTTTCCCGGTGGTAGGCGCTGACGGGGTGGCCCCGTTACCGGCTGGCACAACGAGGGCAGGCAGGCCCTGTATAGGGTATGCTTGCTGAAATTGGGTGGTACCGCGTAGCTTTTAAAAAGCTTCGCCCCAAAAACCGGGGCGAAGCTTTTTTTGCTGTCTGCCAGAGGGCCTTCTCCCATCCTTGGCAGGCTAAAGGGAAGCATATCCCCTACAAAAAGGAACACGAAAGGAAGGAATACCCACATGAAAGAAAAGATTGAGGCGCTGCGCCAGCAGTTCCAGGAGGAACTGGAAAAAACTGGCAGCAGCGACCAGGTGGAAAAGCTGCGGGTGGCCTATCTGGGTAAAAAGGGCTGTGTAACCCAGCTTTTGAAAGGCCTGAAAGAGGTGGACGCCCAGCAGAAAAAGGAACTGGGCCAGCATATCAACCAGCTGAAAAAACAAGTAGAGGACAAACTGGCCCAGCAGGTGGAAGCCATACGCCAGGCGGAGATGCAGCGCCGGATAGGCGCTGCGGAACGGTACGATGTGACGCTGCCTGTAACGGATGTAAGCGGGTCTTACCACCCCATCACCATTGTACAAAGGCAGCTGGAGGAGATTTTCGCTTCTATGGGTTTCACCATCGAGGATTATAAGGAGATTGTCACCGACTATGAATGCTTCGAGGCGGTGAACATCCCCAAAGACCATCCGGCCCGGGACATGCAGGACACTTACTATCTGGAAAACGGGCAGCTTTTAAAGACCCACACCTCCGCTGCCCAAAATGCCATCCTGCGCAAATACGGCGCGCCCTGCCGGGCCATCTTCCCAGGACGGTGTTTCCGCAACGAGGCCATAGACGCCAGCCATGAGAACACCTTCTTCCAGATGGAAGGCATTATGGTGGATACGGACATTTCCATCTCCAACCTGATTTACTTCATGAAAACCATGCTTTCAGAGGTATTTGAGCGGGACGTAAAGGTGCGCCTGCGCCCAGGCTTCTTCCCTTTTGTAGAGCCCGGCTTCGAGCTAGACATTAACTGCCTGATCTGTGGCGGCGAGGGCTGTTCTACCTGCCACCACTCTGGCTGGGTAGAGCTGTGCCCCTGCGGCATGATCCATCCCAACGTATTGAAGGCCGGGGGCATCGACCCGGAAACGTACACGGGCTTCGCTTTTGGCTTAGGGCTCACCCGCCTGGTAATGATGAAATACGGCGTGAAAGATATCCGCGACCTAAACAGCGGCAACCTGAAAGCCCTCTCCCAATTTACCCACGAATAGGCAGGGCTTCGAGTCTCGCCTGCCGGCTCGGTCGGTTCGCGGCAGCGTCCCACTGGGACGCGCTCACCCCCGCACCCCTCCAGGGGGCCCTGCCCCTTGACCCCGCAAGCCTTTTGGAAAAGGCTTGACCTAAAACTTCTTTGCCGCTTTGCGGCGATTCCTGGCAGGCAGTCCCGTCGGCCCGCGTACGCGGGCTGGAAAGAAATGCATTGCCAGGCAGGGAAACTACGTTTTCCCTGTGGGCAATCCATTTCTTTCCGTTTTGACCGCAGGTCAAAACCAACGCAGCGGGACAGGCGGGGTACCGGGCGCAAAACGCGGTTTTTTACCGCCAAGTTCCATGCGAAGGAAATGTTTTTCAGGATTTTTAAGGGGTTTTTTACAAAAAGCTCCTTAAAGCAGAGCTTGAGGCGGCAGCCTCAACAAAGGAGGAAAGGAACTTATGCTGATATCAATGAACTGGATCGGCGATTTTGTCGATCTCAGCGGTTTGGACCTGGACGCGCTGATCCACCGTTTTACCCTCTCCACCGCCGAGGTGGAAGAGGTTTTCCACATGGGTGAAAACCTGCGGGACGTAGTCGTGGGGAAAATTTTATCTGTGGAAAACCACCCGGATTCCCAAAAGCTGCACCTTTTGAAAGTGGACGGCGGCAACGCCATTTATGACGTGGTGTGCGGCGCGCCTAACGTGCGGGAGGGCCTGGTGGTACCTTTTGTGAAAGAAGGCGGCATGGTGGCTGGGCAAGAGATTGCCTGCGCCAAAATAGCTGGGTATGAAAGCCACGGCATGTGCTGCTCGGAACATGAGCTGGGCATTTCCGCCGACCACTCCGGCCTGATGGAACTGCCGGCGGACACCCCCATCGGGAAGGCCATAACGGAAGTTTTTGCCATTAAAGATTTGGTGTTCGAGGTGGACAACAAATCCTTGACCAACCGCCCCGACCTGTGGGGCCATTACGGTATTGCCCGGGAATTCGCCGCTTTATCCGGGCGGGAGCTGAAGCCTTTGGAAACGGTGGAGCTTTCCGCTTTCGACGGGCTGGAGCCCATTGAGATAAAGGTGGAGGACACAGAGCTTTGTTACCGCTACACGGGCCTGAAGGTACGGAACATTACGAAAAAGGTCAGCCCCGTTGACATGCGCATCCGCCTGTTCTACTGCGGCAGCCGGGCCATCAACCTGTTGGCGGATTTGACCAACTACCTGATGCTGGAAATGGGCCAGCCCATGCACGCTTTCGACTGCGCCAAGGTGGACAAGATCGAGGTAAAGCGGTTCCCCTCCCCTTTCCCCTTTGTAACGCTGGACGGTACCGAGCGCAGGGTGGACGAAAACACGCTGATGATCTGTTCGGGCGGCACGCCGGTAGCGGTGGCAGGCGTGATGGGCGGGCTGGACTCAGAGATTGAGGACGGCACTGACAGCCTGCTGCTGGAGTCTGCCAACTTCGACGGGGTCAGCGTGCGGCGCTCTGCCACACGGCTGGGCTTGCGCACAGACGCCTCTATGCGCTATGAAAAGACCCTGGACCCGGAAATGACTGTCCCCGCCATCAGCCGCTTTATGAAGCTGCTGATGGACATCGACCCGGGGGCCCAAGTCATATCGAAATGCACCGACGTATATGTGAAGCATTACCCCCAGGTCACGCTGGATTTTAACAAGGCTTACGTAGACCGGTATACGGGCATCCAGATAGAAGATGGGCAGATTTTGCACACCCTGCGGGCCCTGGGCTTTGGGGCGGAGCAGCAAGGGGACCGCTTCACCGTGCGGGTGCCTAGCTGGCGGGCTACCAAAGATGTGACCATCAAGGCGGACATCATCGAGGAGATCACCCGCATCTACGGCTATGACAATTTCCAGGTCTCCACTACCTTAAGCCCCCTTTACCCCAAGAAGAAGAGCCAGGGCAACAAGGCGGATAATTTTGTGAAGGATATCTTGGTACAGCGGTTTGGCCTGCATGAAGTCCATTCTTATATCTGGTCTGATGTGAAAAAAAGCAAGGCGCTGGGCATAGAGGTGGAAAACAATGTCCGGCTCATCAACGCCCAAACCCCAGACCACGAGGTCCTACGCACCAACATGGGGCCCACGCTGCTCTCTTTTGTACAGGAGAACAAGGCCTTTGGCGGGGATTTCGGGATCTTCGAGATCGGGCGCGTCTGCGAGGGCCTGGACGGGGACGGCCTATGCGTAGAACGCAAAAAGCTGGGCATCGTGCTGTACAGCCGCACCCGCGGTGAAAAAGAGCTGTACTTCCAGCTGGCCGGGGCTGTGAAGCTGCTGGGCCGGGACATCAAGCGGGACGCGCTTACATTGGCCAATTGCCAGCCTTTCCATCCGTGGCAGCATCCCCGGAACACAGCGGCCATTTCTTGCAATGGGGAAAGCCTGGGCTGGCTGTGTACGGTGCATCCCACCGTGGTAGAGCATATTGACAAAAAAGCGGCGGTGGTGTGTGCCCAGCTGGATATGGACAGCTTTGCCGCCATCCCCACGGTAGACGTTGCTTATCAAGAGCCCTCCCGGTTCCCCGGCATCGACATCGACCTTTCCCTGCTTGTGCCGGATGGCATGGCTTTCGCCGCCATGGAGCCCGCCTGGTCCCATATAGATAGGGGTGTCCTCGGCGGCGTGTCCTTGATCGATTCCTTCCAGTTGGGGGGCAAGAAAAGCCTGACCCTGCGCTTTGCTTTCTCCTCCCAGGAAAAGACCCTTTCAAAGGAAGAGGTGCAGCCTTGGGTAGACGGTATTGTGGAAAGGCTGGCTGGCATTGGCGTAGACTTGCGGAGGTAATGGTAATATGGGGTTCTCTATAGCGGACTTTCATTGGACACGGGAACCGGCCAACTGTTTGCTGGCAGACGGGCGGGTGGAGATGGTGACAAAGCCCCACACAGACCTGTGGCAGCGTACCTATTACCACTTCCGCAACGATAACGCCCCAGTGCTGCAAATGGAAACAGAAGAGGAGTTTTTCTCCTTTGTGGTGAAAACGGATTTTGCGGGCAGCCGCCACCGCTTCGACCAATGCGGCGTTGTGGTATACCTGGACAGCGAAAATTGGCTGAAGGGTTCCATCGAATATGAAAACGGGCAGTTCCAGCATCTAGGCAGTGTGGTTACCAACCACGGCTGGTCTGACTGGGCCACCACGGAAATAGACGCTTCCATTACGTCCATGTGGTACAGGCTTAGCCGCCGGGGCTTTGATTACTGCATCGAATGCTCGGAAGACGGGGAACGCTTCCGGCAAATGCGTGTATGCCACCTGTGGGAGGGCGGCGGCCCCATCCGTTTTGGGCTTTACGCCTGCAGCCCAGAGGATTCCTCCTTTAAAGCGGTCTTCACCCACATGGCCCTGCTGCCCTGCCAATGGCCAGCCCATAACGGGCAGGCGCCAGATGGGGATATATCGTTAAGCTTGGATGAGCCTAGCTTTCATGGGGATATGTAAGGCATGCCGCTATATTGTGGTTGACTTTTCCAGCGAAATTGGGTATTATTATAGGAAAGAGAATGCATACTACTTCTGGAGGTGGCCCATCTTATGAAAAAGGGAAGCAAGCTGGCTATTTTTATTGGAGTCGTAGCGGCGGTAGCAGCTGTTGTAGCCTCTTTGTCCGCGCTTCTTCTGTATCTGGACAAGAAGAAAGACGATGAGGAGTTGGAGCACTATCTCGATTGCTCGATCCAGTAAGATAAGGCCTCGGTTGGTTGAAAACAGGCAGAAAAGCGGTGTGGTTTGTGCCATACCGCTTTTTGTAGTTTGCCCCTCCCCTTTCTGTCAAGTCGCCCCCCCCTGGCCGTTAGATGCGCCACACAGGTACAGGTAAGCAACCGGCAAGGATGTCCACCCGACAACCCTGTAGCTTGCAAACCATATTTTAAGCTGCATGGCTATTGCCAGAGATAATAAGCCTGTTGATGCAGACACATCCATCCTTATAACAGCCAAAATAAAAGTTTTGTATAATATTGCAAAGATATCTCCAGATCCCCTTTGCCTATCCCACTTAGTACATGATAAAATCCTCGTTTTAGGCTCACCCCTATATCTGCCATATTGACAAATCTGTCGGGATATTGTAAAATAAAAAAAGAAAATATATGCCTCCTTAGTTAAATGGATATAACAAGCCCCTCCTAAGGGCTAGTTGAGGGTTCGATTCCCCCAGGGGGTGCCATCCTGTGGATATAAAAAAGATATTCGCTCAAAAAACCGCGCCGTGGCGCGGTTTTTTGATGCCCGAAAGCCTGGATTTGAAAAGTCAAAAACGTAGATGAAAATTTGGCGTTTTGGCTTTCCGGCAGGATGTGAACCCTCACACCAACAGAATAAAGCAAAACGAGAGGGCCAGTGAAAAAACCGCAGGCCCTCTCGCCACGGAAATACATAGCCGGTCGCTGGAGAGCAATCTCCAAAACAAGCGACCGGCTTTTTCTATTTTCAGGAAGAAGGTGCATCAAATGATTAAAGTAAAAATCACTGGCAAGACAGGGACATTTCTCGAAAGAGAACTGCCCACCGACATCCATCAGCTTTACCACGATATGCGGGAGGCCGGTATCAACAAGCCGCCCCGAAATATCCTGCTCCATGATGACAAGGACGTGGGTCTCCAGTTGTCAGCCGACAGTGAGATTGGCAGCCGCCTGCTGCGGGTGTTCGGCAGGAACGATACCCTGGCCGACGCCAACACCGTGGCAAAAATAATTATTTCAGGAGGAAAAACTATGAGCATCGACACGAACAAAATGCCTAAGCTCGGCTTTGGCCTTATGCGCCTGCCCAAAACTGACGAGGAGCTCGACCTGCCCCAGCTTAACAAAATGGTGGATGCCTATATGGCTGCTGGAATGAACTATTTTGACACGGCCTACGTCTATCATAGCGGCGACTCTGAAAAAGCCGTTAAGTCTGCCATCACCAAACGGTATCCCAGGAAAGATTTCATGCTGGCCACCAAGCTCCCAGCCTGGGCCATGAAAGGTCCCGAGGACCGGGACCTTATCTTTAACGAACAGCTGGAACGCGCCGGGGTTGACTATTTCGACTTCTATCTGCTCCACTCCCTGGAGGATGGCTCTAACTACGATATATATGAGAAGTACGACTGTTTCACCTGGGCTATGGAGAAAAAATCCGAGGGTAAGATCAAGCACTTCGGTTTCTCCTACCACGGCAGCCCTGCCCTATTGGGGAAAGTTCTGGACAAGCATCCGGAAACTGAGTTCGTGCAGATTCAATTGAACTACGCCGACTGGGAGAACCCAGTGGTCTGTTCCGGGGCACTGTACGATATTCTGGTTGAGCGGAACATTCCCATAATCGTCATGGAGCCGGTGAAGGGTGGCACCTTAGCCCAGCTTCCCCCGGAACTGGAAGCCAAGTACAAAGCAGTACACCCTGACGATTCCGCCGCAAGCTGGGCCTTGCGCTTTGCGGGGAGCCTACCCGGAGTCATGACCATCCTCTCCGGCATGAGCACCGAGGAGCAGATGAAAGATAACATCAGCACCTTTACCGACTTTGAACCCCTCACCAGCGAGGAAAGGCAGGTCATTGATGAGGTCAGGAACATCATGCTCAACGTGGAGCAGATTGGCTGTACTGCTTGCGGTTACTGTACCGATGGCTGTCCTATGAAGATCGCTATTCCCGAAGTGTTTAAGGCTATGAACACCATGAAACTCTACAAAGAGGAGTTCCGGCCAAAAAGTTTCTACAAGAGCATCCTCAGCCTGGGCCATGGGAAAGCCACCGACTGCATCCAGTGTGGACAATGCGAAAGTGTTTGTCCACAGCACCTGCCAATTACAGCGTTGCTGCAGGATGCCAGCAAAAAACTGGATGTATAAAAATTTATGTGAACTATTCTAAAAGGAAAGCATGGAGTATATTCGCTCTGGGCTTTCCTTTCTGGTATTCGGAATATGCTACACTGCAATTAGGAACCACTTCCATTTGCGCACAAAACATGATACAATTTTTGTGGAAACTTTAGGAGGTGCTATTATGGCCAACACAAAACTTAATCCCATTCAGGTTGCCCGGCAGTACCTGGATTCGCTGGTAATTGAAAGCCGCATCATCGGCGCGGAGAAGCCAACATCGAAAGTAAATATCCTGGGCCAGGAATTCGACACGCCTATCATGACCGGGGCGCTCAGCCACCTGAAACCTGGCATGGCAGGGCTGGCTCAGGGAGCCAAGCTGGCAGGAGCGCTGTGCTCTGTTGGTATGGGCGATAACGACAGCCTAGGCGAAGTCCTTGCTACCGGAGCGAAAGTAGTCAAAGTAATAAAGCCCTATGCTGACAAAGAGGAGATCCTGTCCCGCCTGCAGTTCGCCAAGGAGCATGGGGCCTTCGGCGTGGGCATGGACGTGGAACACGCTGTGGACCCGGAGAGCGACCGGGAATCCACCGTGGCTGGTTACCAGATGAAACTGCCAAGCATGGCCGAATTAAGGGAATACATCAGCTATACCGGCCTGCCGTTCTTCATTAAGGGTGCGTTGAGTGTCCAGGACGCGGTGCGGGCCAAGGAACTGGGCGCGGCTGGTGTTATCCTCAGCCACCATAATGGCATTATGCGCTGTGCCGTTCCGCCTTGCGCCTTGCTGAAGGATATCCGCAAGGCGGTTGGAGGTGAGTTAATACTGATTGCAGACGGAGGCATTGAGGATGGTTTTTATGCTTTCAAAGCCCTGGCATTGGGTGCTGATCTGGTCTGTGTTGGCCGACCTTTGATGAAGCCCTATGACGAGGAAGGACCCGAGGGTGTCTCCAAAGTTATCAATACCATGACAGAGCAGTTAAAAGCGATGTTGCTACGCACAGGTTCTGCCAGTCCGGCAGAGATCGACCCGGAAGTTATTCATGAGGCTTGGTGGATAAAATAAGGAATGAGAATGAGAAACGGGAGGCTTATGAAGCATCCCGTTTCTTTGTTGCTTTTTAGGTCTCGTGTTCAGCCAGCGACCATCCGCAGTCTCCGTGGTAAATCATCTGTCGTGTCATGCCGCCATCAATGCAAATGTTCTCGCCGGTAATAAATCTAGCCTTATTTGAGCAGAGGAATAATGCCATGTTTGCAATGTCCATTGGGTTCCCAACTCGGCCCACAGGGTGCTGGGCAGCATCGGGGCCAGTGTATTGGGTATAGCTGTTATCGATCCATCCCGGAGAAATAGAGTTTACCCGCACTTTACCGGCAAGTGACACAGCCATAGCATGGGTCAGCGCGGAGATGCCGCCTTTTGCCGCCGTATAGCTTTCCGTCTGGGGTTGGCTCATACGGTCCCGGGAAGATGAGATATTCACTACTGCCGCACCTGGTGCGAAATGAGGCAAAAAGAGTTTTGTCAGATAGAATGGCGCGGTTACGCCCACCCGCAGGGCATAGTTAAACTCCTCAAAAGAACAGGTGTCAATGCCGCGCATAATGGGCAAGGCATTGTTGATTAGGTAGTCCACATGGCCAAAGTCTCGGATCACCTTTTCCGCAAAAGCTGCTAACGTCTGTTCGTCACTAATGTCGCCAGTGAAGTAATCGTTGGGCTGCTTGTCAATGATGCACACGGACGCTCCTTGAGACTTGAATTCCCCGGCGATTGCTTTACCAATCCCCTGTACGCCGCCAGTTATGACAGCTACCTTGCCTTTGAACATACCCTTTGACCTCCTACAATTTTTCATATTTTGTTTACGCAGTTTGTTTCACTTTTTCTCGAACTCTCCACGTTCAAAGCTTGCTCGCGCCCATTGTATCATCAGCACACAGTCCTTCATGCGCAAGGTGCAAAGAGATGTTTCCTTCCCCCCAGACCCACAGCTATTAGAGCCATATTCCTTGCGCAGCTGGGTGATCGTTTCAGCATAGCTGTCCCCAATGCCGGTAAGCTGGACTATAATTGCAAAGGTGGAGGCAAATACATCGCATAGGGGCTCAGCCAAAATTGTGGGCATCTGTTTTGCCAGTTCGACAGTTGCCGGGAACTTGTCGCCTAACTCCTGTTCATAAGCAGCCAGCAGAGCTTTTGGGCAGCTTAATCCTGCATCTCGTGCTTGGGTTGCAGTCTGCAATTTTGTTATAATACGTTCGCAGCAATTCTCACGCATAACCGTTTTCCTCCCGTGTACAAACGCTGGCCACAGGGAGTTTCTTTTTTAGGAACCGCCGGAAGTAAACAGCATTTGTAGCGGCAGTCAGAATGTCGGAAATCGGCTCAGCTAATACCACGGCAAACACTCCCCAACTCAGTACATTTGGCAGAATATAGATGAGCGGTATCAGCAAAATCACCTTGCGGTAGAACGCGAAGAAGAACGACTTACCGCCTTCGCCCAGAGAATTGTATGTCTGTTGGAAGGTAGAGTTTGCGCCGGTAGTGAATACGCCGAAGATGTAGATTTGTAACATTTTTCCGCCCAGTTCCACAAGCTCCGGGTCAGAGTTGAAAATGCGGATGAACATTTGGGGGAATATGACCACAATGGCTGTGACAATCACGGTAAAGATGGAATTGGCGGTCAGCGCCAGCTTGATCGTCGTCTGCACCCGATGATAAGCCCCCGAGCCGTAATTGTAGCCGATGATGGGCTGGGAACCTTGCGCCACACCTTCTACCGGCAGCAGTACGAACTGGAACATGGAGAACAAAATCGTCATGGCGCTTACGGCAAGATCGCCGCCGTAGGCGTACACCTGCCGGTTGAAGCAGACGTGAAGCACTCCTTCAGAAGCGCTCATGAAGAACGGTGCGGAGCCTAATATGATGATCTGTTTCAATATCCGCCAATCAGGGCGCATATTCTCCCGGCGAATGCGCAGAGTAGGTTTCTTACTCATCAGGAACGCCAGCACCCACATGAAGGAGGCAAACTGGCTGATAACCGTGGCCAGCGCCGCCCCTGCCACACCCATGTCCATGGCGAAGATAAACAACGGATCTAATACCATGTTCAGCACCGCCCCCAGCATAGTGGTTATCATGGCTGTTTTTGCGAAGCCTTGGGAAGTAATATAGTAGTTCATCCCCACTGTAATTTGCACGAAGATGGTGCCTAATATATAGATGGTCAGGTAGCTGTCTGCATATGGCAGGGTCTGGCTGCTAGCCCCGAAAATGCGGAGGATGGGTGCTTTCACTGCCAATGTTCCCGCAGTAATGAGTATGGAAGTTATCAGCAGCATACAGAAGCTGTTTCCAAGGAATTTTTCGGCGGTGGAATTGTCCTGCTTGCCCATGTGAATGGCAGCATGAGGCGAACCGCCTCGGCCGAACATCCCGGTGAACGCCGTCACTACTGTGACAATGGGGGCGCAGATTCCGATAGCAGCCATTGCAATAGCGCCATCCTGCATTTGACCAATGTAGATACGATCTACTAGGTTGTAGAGCAGCGTGACGATTTGAGCACAGATGGCTGGAAATGCCAGGGACCAGAGCAGCTTTGGTATCTTCCAGGTTGCAAGCTTTTGGTTTTCCATATGTATCACTCCTGACTTAGTTCTATGCATCTATTTTACCAAAGTCCAGCGGCAAAATCAGCGGTAATATTTAATGCCGTGTGTGGTGATTTCTAAGCAGACATCTCCACAGAAAGACACATGAGAAAATACCATACTCCACCTTACCTTTCACCCTTGTAACCTGCTTATAGAAATTGTATACTTTGCTTAATACTTCATAAGGAGGAGCAATTCCATGAACTATAGAACTTTGGGCCGCACTGGCATAAAGGTCAGTGAGATCGGCCTTGGCAGCGAGGTATTCGTAAATAAAGAGGACACTTTTGCCCAGGAGATCATCAACACCGCCATTAACGCTGGGATAAACTATTTTGACCTGTACAACCCCGAGCCATACGTCCGGGGCTTCTTCGGCAAGGCTATGAAAGGCCGCAGGGAGAAGTTCGTCATGCAGGCGCACCTGTGCTCAGCCTGGATAGACGGACAGTACAAGCGCACCCGCAATATGGATGAGGTCAAGCCCGCTTTTGCCGACCTGCTGACCCGGCTTGGCACGGATTACATAGATGTAGGGATGATCCACTACATCGACGAGCAGAAAGATTTTGACGAGGTATTCAATGGTCCGGTCATTGAGTTCGCCAAGGAGCAGAAAGCGGTGGGGAAGATCAGGAACATCGGCATGAGCACCCACAATCCCAGGGTTGCGCTCCAGGCAGTTAAGTCCGGCGTGATTGACGTTATCATGTTCAGCGTGAACCCCGCTTACGATATTATACCGCCCAATGAGGACGTGGATATCCTCTTTGAGAAATCTACCTATGAGGCCCCGGACGTGCTCTCCAGCACTGACCCTGAACGCCAGGAACTTTATAGCCTGTGCGAGAGCCAGGGGGTGGCATTGACCGTTATGAAACCTTACGGTGGCGGTGCCCTGCTAAAAGCCGAGGAATCTCCCTTCGGCGCAACCATGACAGTTGCCCAATGCCTGCACTACTGCCTGACACGGCCCGGAGTTGCCACTGTGCTGGCCGGTGCAGGAACCGTGGAGCAGTTGATGGAGGCCGTGGCCTACTGCAACGCCAGCGATAAGGAGAAGGATTACGCAAAACTGCTCAGCAGCTGTCCCGTCCATCCCTTTACCGACAAGTGTATGTACTGCGGGCATTGCGCTCCTTGCACCGTGGGTATCGACATTGCCAGCGTAAATAAATTTGCCGACTTGTGCGAAGTTCAGGGCATGGTGCCGGAAACTGTCCGGGAGCATTACAATGCTCTGTCCACCAAGGCCAGCGCTTGTGTGGAGTGCGGCCGGTGCGAGACCCGGTGTCCCTTCGGTGTAAAGATCGTGGAGCATATGCGGAAAGCCCACGAACTTTTCGGGGCGTAGGCCATGCCGCTTTCAATGAAAAATTCCACCATTGACATGACAGAAGGCCCTATTCTGAAAAAGCTGATTGCCTACTCCATCCCGGTGGTCCTGTCCGGGATATTGCAGCTGCTTTTCCGTACCGCCGATCTGGTGGTCGTGGGCAACTTTACCGGCTCAGACGCTCTGGCAGCGGTCAGCGCGTCTGGACCGGTGTCGGGGCTTATCGTTACGCTGTTCATGGGATTGTCAGTCGGCGCGAATGTAGTAGCCGCCCAGGATATCGGCGCGAAGCAGACGGAGGATTTCCGTGAGACGGTACATACCTCTGTTGCCATGTCTCTGGTGCTGGGTGCTGTCATGATGGTGCTGGGGTTGTTCTGCACCGATTTCCTGCTGAACTTGCTTGGGACACCGGCAGAAATCTTCTCCCAGGCGAAAACTTACCTATGGTTCATCTTCCTGGGCGTACCCGGCACCATTGTCTACAATTTCGGCGCGGCAATCCTCCGGGCGGTTGGCGACACGCGCAGGCCAATGGTATTTATGCTTATAGCCGGAGTACTGAACTTCATGCTCAACGTTCTGCTGGTAGCGGGCTTTCACATGGGCGTGGAGGGCGTGGCGATTGCGACTTCGCTGTCTGAAACCGTTTCAGCAGCGTTGGTGCTCCTTGTGATGGTGCGCAGTGATTCCGTTTACCGTCTGGAGTCGAAACGGCTGAAAATTCACAAAGACAAACTCCTGCGCATTATAAAGGTTGGCCTTCCTGCCGGACTGCAAGGCTCGGCGTTCTCCATATCTTATCTGTTGGTGCAGTCCTCTATCAACTCCCTTGGCGCAACGGTCATGGCGGCTGTGACGATAGCCTGGAGTATCGACGATTTCTGTTTTGTGAGTGTCAACGCCCTGGGCCAGGCTGCCGCCAGTTTTGCCGGACAAAATTACGGCGCAGAGGAGTATGGGCGCATCCGAAAAGTGTACCAATATAGCATGGCTATGGCTGCGGGTATTTTGGTGGTGCTGGGCGTTGGTTCCTACATATTCGAGCCTCAGCTGTACCGTATTTTCACAGATGATCCGGCGGTCATTGCCGTTGGGAAAGACCTGATGTTTCTGATTGGCGTGTTCGGGTTCGTCAACGGCACTATGGATATCCCCTTTAATGTGGTACGGGGAATGGGGCGTTCGCTGTTCCCAATGATAAGTTCGCTGCTGTGTATTTGTGTGCTGCGGGTGGTATGGGTGTGTACAGTTTTTGCCTGGTTCCATACAGTAACGGCGCTGTTCCTGTGTTTCCCGGTAGCGAAAGGGCTGACGTCGGTGACCGGCATATTGTACTACCACCGCACAATGCGAAATCTGAATCGACGTAATAATGAATGGTTAGAAATAGGCCGGGGAGAATAAATCGCAAAAGGAAAGTAGGAACAAATGGAGGTCCTGACGGTTTCGGATATTGAATCAAAGGTTTGCTGCGATTATTACACACAGGGCAAAGTATTCCATCCATGGCTATGCACATATGCACTACAGAACGCACATCCCTAGGAAAGAATTTCGGAACAACACTGTGGCTATCAATGCCTATTACCATTATGGGTTTGAGTTTGAATGCGAATTAAGTATGAACACAGAAAGAAGCCCCTGTCAGATGCAGGGGCCATTTCTTTTATTTCACATCATTCTCAATTTCCCGAATCACCTTCGCCGGAACTCCCCCCACCAAGGAATTGTCTGGCACATCTCTTGTAACTACCGCTCCGGCGGCGATCACTACGTTGTTTCCAATAGTCACGCCCGGTAAGATGGTCACGTTGCCGCCAATCCATACATCGTCCCCGATGGCGACAGGTTTGGCGATACCCAAGTGCTTTCTGCGGTCCATAGGGGTCAGCGGGTGGTTCACTGTAGATATCATGGTGTTGGGGCCGATCATCACATAATCCCCAATGTGCACCGGCGCGATATCCAAAATCGTCACATTATAATTGGTCAGAAAATTCTTCCCCACATGGATGTTCAGCCCGTAGTCGCAGTTGAACCCGGTGCCCACGCTGGGATCGCTGCCTGCACTGCCGAACAATTCCCGGATAAGCGTCTCCCTGGCGGATTCATCGTCCATGGGCATGGCGTTGAGTTCCGCGCACATATGGATGGCCCTCAGTTTGCGTGCATTGACGCCCTTGTCCCAAAAATCGTATTCCAGTCCTGCATCCAGCTTTTCTACTTCTGTCATATTAATTCTCCTTATTACAAAATTTTTCGTAGCGTCTGCTCGTTTACATCGGGCAGACGCTTTTGCAGATGGGCCAGTACCCTGGCATAGGATTCCCCCGGCGTGCGTTCATAGACTTGTCTGATAAAATCCCCGCCCATGAACTTTTCCGGCGTAGAATACTCCGCCACGCCCCAGCCGTATTGCTTACCCTGCTTGTCCTTTTTGTATTTGAAGTCGCTGATGATTACATAGCACTGGATCTGCAGCCGGGTGATGATCCCCTCAAAGCCTTTCTTCCCGCCCTTGCGGTATTGGCCTTTGTCCCGCAGGTCGCCGGTCATGACGGGCGCGGTTTCGTCCAGAAGGTCATACAGCTCCTTATCCCGGAAAGGGGCCAGGCCATCATCGAATCGGGCGTCGAAATCGTAGCCGTCCCGGCGATAGTTGGCAAAATCCGGGAACCAATCCCTGCTGATAAACACCGCTTTCTGCTCAAAGAACTTGCCGTAAGCACAGCCGGTTTCCCGGATGACCGGGCCTTTCCACTCCCATGGCCCCGGCTCACTGCCAAACCAGATGGCAGACTCCACATTTTCCTCCACGGAAAAGCCAGGGATGGAGTTCTTAAACAATGGGAGAAACCCGAGTCTCCTCACAGCATCAATCAGGTCTTGCTTTGTTTGGATAGTAAAACTAAAACGACCCATTTTATATCCTCCTGCAAAAAGACAGTTGGCCTTTACTCATGCTTTTTATACCACAAACTCCGGTACACAGCCGAAAAGCGTTCGGTTTTCTACGTTGTTTGTGCTGTGTACATCATACCACAAGAGCAGAGAAAATGCACTGGCAATCATTCATATTTACTGTGGCAAAAATTAAGATATCTATTTCACTACTCGTACTTCATACATGATTTTTGGCCGGGAATAGTAAGAGTCCTGGCGGACCATGGCATTCTCCCGGAAGGTATACCTGCCAATCAACCCGAAGAAATCCTTCACATCCTGCTCGTTTAAGTAACGCTGGGCGTAGCCGCCATGGTCATAGAAACGCTTTTCAAGTTCCCTGCCACTGCCAGCGCCGTAAGCCACGTCATTGACGCTGGACATCCTTGCCAGCAAAACACCGCCGTGGGTAAGCACGCGCTTAATCTCTCTCATGAGCTGAACCGTTTTTTGCGGTCAAAATAGTGCAGGGACATATCCGCCACGATTACCGGGAACTGTTCATCCGAAAATGGGAACGGCGCGTTCATATCAACATACTGGGTCTCGCTTCCGGGAATAAACCTCCGGATGCTATGCAGGGCTGACCGGGAATAATCAGCGGATAAGACTGAGTGCCCACGTTCTATAAGGTATTGGGTGTCCGCTCCCGTGCCGCAGCCCAGGTCCAGGAACTGCCTGCCTTTGGCCTGGTCTAAGTCGCCCTGATAGGCATCCAGCCAGGTATCATAGGCCGGGACGCCGCTGCGGTATTTCGACCAGCCTTCCCACATATGAAGGGCCTTTTTGTTATGATTCATAAAATTTCACTCCTGACCTATGTTATTTTGACCCCATTATATTTCTTTCCTTTTGAAAATCAAGATGGACCGGTATATGAGTTAGTATTATTACAAATCGCCACACAACACCTTAACTTCCGCCACTGTAATTCCCGGCGCACAATGGTATAATGCGGGCATAGAAAACAGGAGGATACAAAAATGAATGAATCCAGAGCCGCCAAGAAGGCGCGCCAGCAATTACTCACCGAGGGCAAACCATATAAAAAGATAATAGGCTTTACAGTCCCTATCCTCATTGGCAGTCTGTTCCAGCAGTTATATAGCATGGCCGACGCGCTTATCATCAGCCGCACCCTGGGCGTGGAGGCTTTCGCCGGGGTCAGCAGTACCGGGAGTATCACATTCCTGATACTCGGCTTTGCTCAAGGGCTAACTGCCGGATTGGCCATTTCCATCTCTCAGAGTTTCGGGGCAGAAGACTATCAGGCGGTCAAGAGGCACTATGTACATAACATGGCCATTAGTTTAGCTGTGGTCGCGGTGCTGACTGCGCTGAGTTTGTTGGGAGCAGATTGGCTCCTGTCCATCATGCAGACCCCGGCTGACATCCTGGACTACGCCAGACGGTATTTGGTTATCATCTTCGGCGGTATGGTGGTATCCATGCTATATAACTTCTTTGCCAACACCCTCCGGGCGCTTGGTGACAGCAAATCGCCGCTTTACTTCCTGTTCGTGGCTTCAGGTTTGAACATCGTGCTGGATATCGTTCTCATCCGCTTTACCCCGCTGGGGGTATCTGGCGCGGCACTGGCGACGGTGATTTCCCAAGGTGTTTCTGCGGCGCTATGTCTGATACTTATTTTGAAAAAAGTCGAGGCTCTCTCTCAAGGGCTACCGGGAGCCGCTGCAAATGCGGGTGATACTCCAAAACCTTCGCCTGGGACTGCCCATGGCTTTCCAGTCCTCCATCATCGCACTTGGCACCATCTTCATGACCTATGCCACTAACCGGATGGGAAGCGTAGCTGTGGCCTCCTACTCAGTGGGGAGCAAAATTGACGGTATCGCCGTGGAGCCCCTGCGTTCCCTGGGTATGGCAATGATTACATACACCGCTCAGAATTACGGCGCAGGGAAGTACAAGCGCATATTGCAGGGCGTGTGGCAGAGCATCACGATTGCGGCGGTGTTGTCTGCCGTGCTCGGCTTGGTAATGTTCTTCGCCGGGCGGGGTCTGGTTTACCTGTTCCTGGGTACGGACGATGACGTTATCCTCAGCCAAGGCGCGCTGCTGCTGTTCGTCCACGGCGTGTGCTACATGATTTTGGCCTTGTTGTTCATCTTCCGCTATGTGACTCAAGGGCTGGGGCAGACGCTCATGCCCACCATAGCCGGATTCATGGAACTGGTCATGCGGACGGTTGCGGCGTTCATATTGGTACCACAGTTCGAGTTCCTGGGCGCAGCGGTATCCACTCCGTTGTCATGGTTGGGAGCCATGGTGCCGGTGGCTGTGGCATACATCATCGCGGCCAAAAAGCTGCACAGGAAAGTCGCAGATGAATAACCAAAAGGACGTGTTCTAACTGTCGGACACGTCCTTTTATTATCAATTATTTTTCGTTATGTACTCCCTTGGTGAGCAGTGGTAATACTCGCGGAACGCCTTGTAAAAATTGCTGCTGTTGCTGTAGCCCAGCATATAGGCCATTTCCTCGATAGGCAGGTCTGTGCCCTTCAGCAGCATCACCGCGCGCTCCATGCGCAGCTCCAGCAGGATCTCGGAGAAGGTTTTGCCCAACTCCCGGCGCAAAAGTCCCGAAATATAGTTGGGGTGGTATGCAAATTCTGCCGCAATGTCTTTTAACGTGACCGCCTCGGTATGTTCGCCCATGTAACGCACGATTTGGTCAGAGAGCCTGCCAGATTTCTCAGTAGGCTTTCTCTCCCGGTACCGCCGGGCGATATACATCAGCGTAGCCATAACCAGTGTCTTTAGGATAGGCTGGGTGTCCTCCTTGGGGAAGGCATACTCCTGCACCATTGTTTCCAGCAAAGAGCGGACAGGGGAGCCTTTCTCTAATTTCAGATGAAGAAATTCTTCTGAAAACTGGTTTGTCCGCGGTTCAAGAAAGAATTTGAACAGCGCCGGGTCAGCCGACAAAACAGGCAGGAAAGAGCGGTAGAAAAGCTCTTTGCGCATCATGACCCCAATTATGATGAACTCCTCGTCTCCATCTTTATTCAGCGCGTAGCCGGTGTAGGGCTGGCCTACATAACACTCGCCCTCGTTGACGGTGATGAAGTTGTCGTACTGGTAGCTGATAGCATCATAGCTGCCCTTATAGGCGTAGTTGAGGAAGAAAAAGTCCTGCCGGTGGAAGGTCTCAAAAATGCTGGTGCCCTTGTGGACGCAGACGATGATATCTTCTTCAGGCTTCCCTGGCCAGGCCCATGCCCTAGCCCAGCGGTCATTGGGGGCTACATCCAGATAATACCAGTCCCGTGCGGCAAAATCTGCTCCCAGCTTTTCCAGGGCGCGGCGAAGATTTACAGCGCTCATCCCCCGCACCTCCTTATGGCCCATTGGATCATCAGCACGCAGTCCTTCATCCGCTGGGTGCAGACAGGCGCGTCCTCTCCTCCGGAGCCGCACTTGCTGGTGCCGTATTCCTTGCGCAGCCGGTCAATAGTCTCAGCGTAGCTGTCCTCGATGCCTGTCAGCTGGACAATGATAGCAAAGGTAACTGCGAAAATATCGCAGAGTTCCGATTCGCCTATAATTTCCGGCATATGTGCCGCCAAGTCCTCCGTCGCTGAAAGTTTCTCACCCAGCTCCTCCTGGTAGGCGGCCATCAGCGCCTGGGGGCAATCCATACCCTGGTTTCTTGCCTGGGTCGCAGCTTGAAGTTTGGCGGAAATGCTTTTGCCACAACAATTATTATTCATAATTTTTATCTCCTCTAAGTTGAGCATTGGCCTGCAAGAATATTGGATCGTAAACGTTGTGAAGTTTGGTGCTGCCTTTGTCAAACTTCCGTACACAGCCGATAAACTCTCTGTTTTCCACACGGTTTGTGCTGTGTACATTATACCACAACCCGTTAGACGCTTTCAAATTTTTTATTCCAAACACATGAGAAAATGCCACATAACATCAAAACTTGTGCCGTTGTTTCACTTGTGTGTTTTTAGTATGATTATATTGCTTTCAACATATCCGCTATGCTCCCGTGGTGTTGGAATTGCTATGAGATAAGCTACCGCCTCTTGCACCTGACGGCGGCGAAAAAGATTGCTTTGTAGGATTACAAGCCACATTACCATCGGAGGTTTGGATAGATGCTCTATATAGTGTCGACATTTGAGGACTTTTAGAACTTGATTATTTTATGTTTATTTGGAAAGGAGTGGCCCGACAAGGATTATATGGAGAGAAATATGGAGCTAATAATTTCTGCTTGGAGGGATATCCTTGTTTTGCTGCTCTAAAAACTATATTCTGCTTTTCATGTAGCCACATACAGAGTAGTCCACCTGCAGGAGGACCTATTAGAGCCTAAAAAGCACCACAAAAATAATCAAGACGTTTATAGGGACTTTTTTGCCCCTGTAAACGTCTTGTTTTGCTTTACCCGGCGATTCAGCTCAGTGGGCTGCCGTAGCCCACCCCAATCAATCGTTTTGCCAAACCCAAAACAGATTGATTGGAGGAATTACGGTGGAATACACACCAAAGAAAGTGTTCATTTTAGAGGGTAAAACTTACCTGGAGCTCAGTTATACTGAGTTTCGCCAGCAGAGAGTTACATACCAGGGCAGGCGATTTATATCCCTGCACGGTATGCTTATGGAAGTGTCCGAGGACGCATACAAGGCGTTCTACAAAGACAAGCGCCGCCAGAAATATTTGAACGAGCGTTCAGATGACAACAGTGATTTTTCCTATGATATGCTCACCACAGATGAGTTCAACGGCGAAGACATCCTCGTAGATGAGGCAGCTGATACGGCAGGAGAGGCAGAGAAGAATCTTCTGCTGGACAAGCTGCATATGCTGCGCCGGGGTGAACGCAGGATAAGAGAAAGAAAGGACAAGGAGGACGATTTATGAATATAAGGATGAACGCGGGTTATATCATTACGGATTCCGTCCATGTTGGCGAGGCAGAGTTTGTGCTGGGGGTACATAGCACCGCTCCCAAGCAGTTTGTGACCTGGACCTGCAAGGGTGGAAATGATTACTTTTGGGGCCACTATCATTCCGACCTGCTGTCAGCCACCAAAGACCTGCTGGAAAGAGCCACACAGGAATTGGAGTTTTGTATGGAAAGCAAGGCCATCAATAAGGCACAGCCACCCACGAAAAAGCCGGAGGAGCCTTGCCTATGATGAAACTCCTGCTGGGCGGCTCGCCCTGCACCCATTGGAGTATCGCGCAGTCCCGCCACAGAGAAACCAGGCCAGAGGGACAGGGCTGGGAGCTGTTCCGCAACTACCTGATTGCCAAGGCGCGGTATCAGCCGGATTACTTCCTGTATGAGAACAACAAGAGTATGGCTCCGGCTATCCGGGAGCAGATCACGGCAGAATTAGGCGTGGAGCCGATTCTTATAAACTCCGCGCTGGTGTCAGCGCAGAGCCGCCAGCGCTTGTATTGGACAAACATCCCCGGCGTGGAGCAGCCGGAGGACCGGGGGCTGGTGCTGCGGGATATTCTGGAGAGCGGCCTGCCGCTGCGGGAAAAGGGCTACACCCTAAAAGCAAACTATGCCAATGCAAGTGCCGCAAATGCGCCGGACAGCGGGCATTTCCCTGCGACTATGGCAGCGGAGCCAATCAACATCACCGCAGACGGTAAAGCTCACTGCCTGCGGTCCAGTTATTATAAAGATGGCATCCGCAACATGGCCGGCAATACCTGGGACCGCAAAACCTGTGCAGCGCAGCCGGTGGGTATCAGCCGCCTGGGCGGTCTGTACGATCAGGATAGCCGGTGGGGTATCTATGATACGGCGGGAAAATGCCCCTGCCTGACCGCCTCGGCGGGAATGGGCGGCGGGCACGTTCCCATGTTCCCTATACGCGTTGGCACAATCGAGAGCAGTACCGGTTCAGAGGGCCAGGGCCACCGGGTATACTCGGCTGATGGAAAGAGCAAGACCCTCTGCGGCAACGGCGGCGGGGCGGGAGCAAAAACCGGGCTGTATACCGTCCCCACCGGCATGGCGTGGCGGGGACACGCTAAAGGTGAGAACCCGTCCTCCTTTGAGGTCCGCGCCGACCAGAAAGCCAACGCCGTTATTGTGGGCCACCAAAGCCGCCTTGTGATTGAAACCTCAGAGGGCAGGACGTTTCCGCTCTATGAGGTCAGAGATGGATCCATAACCATAAAGGGCCGGGAGTACCCCATCCGGCTTGCGGACGGTTTCTATATCATCCGCAAGCTGACGGTGTTGGAGTGTATGCGCCTGCAAACAGTCCCGGAGGAGTACATTTTCCCCGTGAGCAATTCCCAAGCCTATAAAATGCTGGGAAACGGCTGGACCGTGGACGTGATTTCCCACATCCTCTCCTACTGCCCTGGTATCTTGACGGAGCCGCTGGAAGTGCTCTCCATGTACGATGGCATGAGCTGTGGGCATATAGCGCTGGACAAGCTGGGAGCCAATATTCACCGGTATTACGCCACTGAAATCGACAAATACGCCATTCAGACCACACAAACGAACTTCCCGGATACCATCCAGTTAGGCGACGCCTTTGGAGTGCGGGAGGATAATTGGTGGTCTATTTTCGAGGAACAGCCCTGTTTTACATCTTAAATAATACATAGCTCTCACTGGTATTCGTGTCATTTGCGATGTGAGCGCGAGTTACATGAGGAGAAATCAGTGGTTCAATTTGAACCACTGATTTGGCCTGGTCACTTTTACGGTCTCCGCCGTTTGCCATTTTCTCCGCCTCATACCGCTGCCCAATCAGGTATTTCTTCTGCTGGGGCGTCAGGTTCCGCCTGCCGAGTTGATTCTTGCATATCCATGAAAGGGCTTCAAAGCGGTTGGCGAAGGACAGCTTGTGAACTGCGTAGGTCAGCTCCGGGTGCTTCTGGATGATCTCATAGCGGTTGTGGCCGTCCAGAATCGTGCCGTTCCAAACGATGAGCGGCGAAAAGACCGCCCCGTCAGACAGGATGTTCTCCTCCAAAAGAGAAAACTCGTCCTCCGTCAGCGGCGGTATCTTGTCCCGGAACTCCGGGTCGATGATGAGCCTGTCCATCAGGAAGCCTCCGTTCTCGCAATAGGAGCATAGTCCTTATCAAGCCCGACACTCACCAGAAGGGCGGCGTTGACCCGCATCATCTGTTCTCTGGTGAGCCTGCCCACATAGCCGCGCACCCGCTGTTTGTCGATAGTGCGGACGACCTCCGACATAAAGAGAGACGGCGTAAGGCCCTCGGCATCGTCCAGCACCACATGGGTCGGCTGGGAGGGCTTCTTGAAGGTTCTGCGGGTCACGGCAATCACAATGATGGTCGGGGAGTGGTAATTGCCCGTGTCGTTCTGGATGACCAGCACCGGGCGAACGCCGCCCTGCTCATGGCCGATCACCGGGTTCAGGTCGGCATAGTAGATCTCGCCGCGATGGAAATCGTGAAAATTGTGGTTCATATGGATACCTCCTTCTGGTATGTAAAAGGCGGCCCAGAACGGCAAACGCCGCATCCAGACCGCCCCCGTATCGTTTCATAAAGCGTGTTGTTGGCTCCTATTTGTCCCCGACATCCCGGAACCGTGGGAATCATCAGGCTCGTCAGCTTGCGAAGCTGCTCTCATAGGCATCTAACCACCCCGCCTTCTTTGTGGCCAGGCCGCGATTTACGGAAGTATCATTATCGCTGTCTGTTGTCATCGCCAAACCGAGAGCAACTCGGCATTTCCAGTCGGATGGATCGCTCCTCCCAAAACCGGGGATCATGGCGCTCCGCTGTGCAGGCTATCCCAGACAGTAACGTGGTCTTGTCTCCAAGACTTCCTGATGACTGCATATTCAGTTTTCAAAGTTCCGCCAGCCAGGTCTCCCCGGCTGATGGTTCCAGTTTAGTGGAAAACGGGCGATGTTCTTATGGCGCAGGAGTACCAGCCGCTGGTCTTGTTCCGACCAGTTACATCTCCTCCCGCAACGCCTCCAGGGTCTGGATAACGGCATCCAGCCGCGCCCGCACCTCGTTGTCCGAGACCTTCCCAAGCACCAGATAGTCCAGGCTGGCGTTGAAAAAAGCGGCGAAGTCGATCAGAATATCCAGAGAACAGCCGCGCTTGCCGGTCTCGATCTTCGCCAGATGGACGGTGCTGACATTCAGCCGTTCCGATAACTGCTCCTGTGTCAGCCCCTTTTCCCTGCGGAGTTTCTGGATGCGTTTGCCAATCTCCAAAGTGTCATAGATCATAAAAAGTCCTTTCCCGGAC
Source organism: Oscillospiraceae bacterium (assembly GCA_910574995.1). Taxonomy (GTDB): domain Bacteria; phylum Bacillota; class Clostridia; order Oscillospirales; family Acutalibacteraceae; genus Acutalibacter. The sequence continues at coordinate 135,345 of CAJTCS010000002.1, read as the reverse complement.
ACAGCGGGGAAGGACTTTTGCATTATGCAGGCCGCTTTTCCCTCTGTGCGCCGACCTGGAAACGCATTTTGGCAAGAGGTTCTCTAACGGCCCTTTATGTACGAAAAAAGCGGGGCCATGTGCGGAAATGCACATGACCCCATGAATGCCTGACAGCACAGAAAAGCATGGCACTTCCTACGACTGCCCATCCATGCGCTTTTGTCCGGCGCGGATGGACTGCCATATAAGATACCCTTGCCCTAATGCATATCAGGCACGATATTTTTTGAGGATAGGCTGTGCAGCCTGTCCTTATGTGCCTATTCTATCTGGCGGCTCCCTGAAAGAACAGGCCAGACCACGGCACTTTTTTTGGCGCGTAATTCGGACAAGAACGAGCATTATCCTTGCTTTTGCAGGCAGATTTAATCCATATCCGTGTTCCTGGTGGACGCGCAGTCAGACCGTCAGCCGGAATTGAGGACATAACACCATGACACATCGTGGCACTTTCTATCCTTGAAAATTTTCCGGGGGAATGGTTCATAACCGCAAAAAAAGCGCCCACCACACGGTGAGCGCATCAGGTAAAGCCCCTATTCGCTTTTATCTTTTTAGATGATCTGGCACGATGATCTCTCCAACCGGGATTTCCCGCAGTTCCTTTTTCAGCACATGGGTAAATCGGATGGTTCCAGCAGTGCCGCCCTTTTCCCGGCCATCATAAACGGCGATCACCCGGTCGGAGTGTTCCACCATTAGCGGTTGCGATGAGAGTAAACGCTGGGCTGGTATTCCTCTCGGATGACAACAACATCCGCGCAAGCCTCCAGCATCTCATAGGTCTGCTTCTTCTCCCGCAGATTGTCGAGCCGCTTCTGATAAGGGATCACAGCGACAAGTTCCAATGCCGGATTTGACTTCCGCATTTCCAGCACGATCTCGGCAAAATACTGATCCACGCCCTCCGCAAAGCCGCTCATAAAGCAAGTAAAGCCATCTGCGACCGCCTTCTCGACCTCTTTCCGCAGGGCCGCTTTTACACGGTTAATTTCCTTTTGCGGCAAGTCCCTGTGTCCTGTGACACAACAAGTCTTTTTCTGCATCTATCTTTCCTCCGTTTCATATTGTTGGTTCCTGCCGTGGGTCACAGCTTTGTATCAACATACCCGGCCTCAGCTCAAATGGTCAAGGATGCCGCAAAGCATGGTTTGATAAATAGATATAACCTTTTATTTTGCTCTATAATAATAGATTTAATTTAGCGTGTCAATCATAATACCTCTTTTCACTTTGCGAATATTTCATATCTGTGAGGTGCAATCTATTGTGTAATGGAGGTGAGGGCGATGTATGAAGATTTTCTCCCGGAGCGTCTTGCAAGACTTAGGACGCAAAAGGGTGTGTCTGCCCGTGATATGTCCCTGTCGCTGGGACAAGCGAACAACTATATCAACAACATCGAAAACAAGAAGTCCATGCCCTCCATGCAGGCTTTCTTCTATATCTGCGAGTACCTTGGTGTGACACCCCAGGAGTTTTTTGATGAGGGCAACGCCCGCCCGGAGACGCTCCAGGCATTTATAGCAGAAGCGAAAAAGTTGGACCCCCAATCAATGGAATACATCCTCGGCATCATGAAAAAGCTGAATAATACAAAATGAAGCGGCCAAGCGACTGGCCGCTTCATTTTGTATTATACCCGGTGATAATCAGGATATGTCCTGCTCCTATACTGGTGATAATCCAAGAAATATCCAAGGAATATGAAAAAAGCGGGAAACCGCTTTCGCAGACAGCTAAAGATGCAAGTGTAGCATAGCGGTTTTTACTGTGTTGACTTTCATTGTTTTTGAGTGTATGCTATAATAGATTTGTAAAACATAAAAACATACAAGGCGGTCATAACAATGGAACCTATGAATTTGAAAATTGGCGAGAAGCTGAAAAGCCTACGCAACACCCGAACTATGTCTCTGGATGATGTTTCGGCTCTGACTGGAGTAAGCAAGCCCATGTTGGGCCAGATTGAGCGCGGTCAGTCCATCCCCACGGTAACAATCCTCTGGAAGATCGCCACGGGGCTGAAAACGCCCTTGTCCTACTTCTTGGAAGAGCCGCAGGCGGAATACACCATTGTCAGCCCGGATCAGGTCAATGTGATTTTAGGGGACGGCGGAAAAATGCGGGCCTATCCTCTGTTCGCCTATGACCCGGTGCGGAGCGTGGAAACCTTCTACATCGAATTTGACCCGGATTGCCGTCATTCTTCGGACAAGCACAATGACGGTGTGGAGGAACACATCTTTGTTTTGCGCGGGACGCTGCGGCTTGTCCTGGGGGACAAAACGGTGAATGTAAGTGAGAAACAGGCCGTCCGTTTCCGTGCCGATATGCCCCATGCCTATCAGAACTTGTCCGGGAGCGAGTGCGCGGCCTATAACACAATCTTTTATCCGAGCCATGAAAGGAGACCTTAACCATGTATGAACTAATCCAGGTTTCAGAACAAAGTTACTACATCCAAAGTCCAGCAAAAATTGGGCTGGTAAAGCTGAACGAGCGGGACGTTTGCCTGATTGACAGCGGCAACGATAAGGACGCGGGGCGTAAGGTGCGGCAGCTTCTGGACACCAACGGCTGGCGGCTTACCACGATCTACAACACCCACTCCAACGCTGACCACATCGGCGGCAACAGGTATTTGCAGGGCCAGACCGGGTGCAAAATCTATGCACCGGGGATTGACTGCGCTTTTACCCGCCACCCCATCCTGGAGCCGTCCTTTTTGTACGGCGGATATCCGTGTAAAGAATTGCAGCACAAATTCCTCATGGCCCAGGAGAGCGATGCCCAGGAACTGACCAAAGAATCCTTGCCAGGGGGCTTTGAGATCATCCCCCTGCCGGGGCATTTCTTTGATATGGTGGGATTTCGGACGCCGGATGATGTGGTCTATCTGGCGGATTGTTTGTCCAGCCGAGAGACACTGGACAAGTATCAGATCGGCTTTATCTATGATGTCGCCGCCTATCTGAAAACGCTGGAAATGGTCAAATCCCTGCGGGCAAAAATGTTTGTCCCGGCCCATGCTACGACCTCCGAGGATGTGACAGAGCTGGCACAGTATAACATCGACAAGGTGTTGGAGATTGCGGAGAAGATTACCAGCATCTGCCGGGAACCGCTTTGCTTTGAAATGATCCTGCAAAGGCTGTTTGCAGACTACGGGCTGACAATGAATTTTGAGCAGTATGTTTTGGTGGGCAGCACCGTCCGCTCCTATCTGGCGTGGCTGAAGGACAGCGGCAGGCTCAACAGACTGTTTGAAAATAATATGCTGCTCTGGCAGCGAGTGTAGGAGGACATTATGGCTATTGAGAAAGTAAAGGGGTATTTCGCCCAATTTGGTATCGCAGACCGGGTGCAGGAGTTTAATGTGTCCAGCGCCACCGTAGAAATGGCGGCACAGGCGTTGAACTGTGAACCCTGCCGGATTGCAAAGACGCTCTCGTTCATGGTAGATGGCCACGCTGTCCTGATCGTTGCGGCTGGTGATGCCAAAATCGACAATCCCAAGTATAAGGCTCAATTCGGCACAAAGACGAAGATGCTTACTCCCGATGAAGCGGAAATGCTGATCGGCCATGCGGTGGGCGGTGTGTGTCCCTTTGGCATCGATGAAGGGGTAACGGGTCTATCTCGACAATTCCCTAAAGCGGTTTGAAACCGTTTTTCCCGCCTGCGGCAGCAGTAATAGCGCGATTAAATTGTCCATCGAGGAATTGGAGATGTATTCTGGCTATACGGCCTGGGTTGATGTATGCAGGGGGTGGAGTGAATAAGGCACGTTTTTTGCTCTTGCAAGTTTTTAGGGGACACTTCTTTGTGAGGTGTCCCCTAATCAATAAGCTACCTGCACCATGTGACTTTCTTTGGACAGCGGCCTATTATTTACATTCGCACAGTTGATTTACTTTCCCAAGAGAATTAAAATCTTAAAAGAATCCCCAATTCCATACACACTCCACATTGCCATGTTACACTATACCGAAGGAGGTACGCTGATGGCAACACTATTGATTGTTGAAGATGATATTGATACCAACGAAGCCGTTTGTGAATATCTGCAAGAAGCTGGACACACCACAATTCCGGCTTTTGACGGTGACGAAGCAATTACCCTTTTCTCTGAAAACAAAATTGACTTGGTTGTTCTGGATATTATGCTGCCCACCATCACGGGGCTTGCCGTCCTAAATTCCATCCGCAAGACAAGCCAAGTCCCGGTACTCATGCTCACAGCTATGGAGGACGAAGGTACTCAAATCGCCAGCTTTGACGGACAGGCCGATGACTACATGACAAAGCCATTTTCTATGGTCATCCTGGGGAAACGAATCGCGGCTCTGCTGCGCCGGAGCAATCCGGCTGAAAAGGTAGATATTTGGACATGCGGCGATCTGACTGTCAATTTCTCCGGCTACTCCGCCTGTGACGCCAACGGGGAACTGGAAGTTACCGCAAAGGAACTTGATTTGCTCAAATTGCTGGTTGAACATCAAGGGCTGGTGCTGTCCCGCACACAAATCCTGGACGGGGTGTGGGGTGATAACTCCTATGTGCTTGACCGGCTTGTTGATACCTACATCAAAAATTTACGGAAGAAGCTGCACCTTGACTGCATTAAGACGGTCAAGGGGATTGGATATAAACTTGAGGTCAGCCAATGAAAAAATTGAAGATTTTTCCGAAAACATTCCTTTACACTTTGAGCCTGATGCTGATTATTGTCCTGCTCTCCCATACGTTGATCTACTTCCTGATGCCGTGGGCCTACAATTATCAACAGGAAAAAGCCTTAGAGACAGACACCGCCCGATTGGTCGAGCAGATCACCACAACCTCGCCGGACGACCAGCTGAATTGTGTGATGGACTTTGCCACAAAATGGACTGCAAATGTATCTGTTGAATATGACGGTTTTTCTTACCACATGGACTTGCTGAAAGCAGAAACCGACGCCACTCCTTCTCCTGACGGCAAAGTGGAAGTGACGATTATTGCTACCACCACAGAGGACGGTTTGAAAATCTCCTTGGCAGAGAACCCGTTGGGTGGCGCGGATTTTTTCAAGGTAGAACAGGGCTTTGCAGACGGGGCCGGGAGTATTACCGCTGTTGTTTCCCGTCAGCACATTGAAGATGCTGTCAGCGCCGTACTGATGATATTGCCGTTTACCGCCATTCTCTGCATGGTAATCTCTGTTTTGTTCGCCCTGGCCTACTCCCGAATGTTTACTCGACCTATTGAGCAGATTAGCGCCGCAACAGAACAAATGCGGGAATTGGAGCCTGACGCCCATTGTCCGAATGATACGCAGGATGAATTGGGGATGTTGGCTGACAATGTGAACAGCCTATATCAAACGCTTTTATCCACCATCCAGACCTTGGAACAGGAAATTGAAAAGGTAGAAGCCGCTGATATTCAAAAGTCGAATTTTCTGCGGGCAGCATCCCACGAACTAAAAACGCCTGTCACTGCCGTCAGCGCCATGCTGGAAAATATGATCCTCGGTGTCGGGAAATACAAGGAAGGGGATACCTACCTCGCCAAATGCAAAGCGTTGACAGACCGACTTGCCCAAATGATAAAGGAAATCCTTGACGCATCAAGGGCAGAGTTTGCCGAAGAACAGGAACAGACCGACTTTCTGATTGCAGATGTTCTTAGAACTGTCATGGAACCGTATCAGCTTATCGCAAAAGCCAAAGGCATTGCGTTCTCTGTTGACGTAGGAGAGCCGTTCACCGTACATCTTCCGCAGGGGATGATTGAAAAGGCCATATCGAATATTCTGGCAAACGCGGTTTCCTACACAAAGCCGGACGGCACAATCTATGTTTCCTGCAAGAGACGGCAGCTTGTCATAGAGAATGAGTGTACTCCCATCCCCCCAGAACACCTTGCCCATATTTTCGAGCCGTTCTACCGGCCCGACTATGGCCGCAACCGGGCAACGGGCGGAAACGGGTTAGGACTGTATCTTGTTTCCACGATTTTGAAATCGCTCGATATTTCCTACGCATTTGCACCGTCTGAAAATATAGAGGGTATGTCCTTTCAAATTTTCTTCTGACCCGCAAATTCCATATTAGATCCACATACCACCCATAATGGCTCCACATTGGGATGCTAAGATACCTCCATCACATTGATAGGAGGTATCTTTTTTTGAATGTTTTGAAACGGGCCTTTCTCTATGACACGCGAAAAAGAGGAAAAAGCCTGACCCTGTTCCTGCTCTTTACGCTAATTACAATTTTCGTTACAATCAGTTTTTCCGTATTGAGCGCAACCCAGGCCGCAGCCACGAATCTGCGGGAAACGGTAGGTGCGTCCTTTACGCTGCGTGGAAAGCCGATGGAACTCAGCGCAAGCGGAGAGGACTATGCCATGCGGTTTGCCCCCATTTCCCAGCAAGACATTGACCTGATTGCAGACAGCACCGAGATCAAAGCCTGCAATGCCCAACAGTCGGCCACCGCAACGGCCAGTGGATTCATTTTCCCCTCTGGTATGCCATCCGGCGCGATTTCCGCCAATACATCATCCGTGTGGAATCGAAACTTCACCAGCGGCATTGTGACGCTGGCTGAAGGACAGCATATCGCCCAAGAAGATCAGCACGTTGCCCTAGTCAGCCGGGAGCTGGCAGAGGAAAACGAACTGGATGTTGGCAGTGAATTGTCATTAGGCCCAGCGGCAGCGGTGAAGATCATAGGCATTTATGAGAGCGACCCAAGTATGGAGTTTGACAACGACACCATTTTCACAGACCATAGCACCTATTGGGATTTGACGGAAAGTGCAGCCGGAACTTATTCGGGCCGGGTGGATTTCTTTGTCAGCGACCCGGCCAGGCTGGAAACGGTTATGGAACAAGTCAAGAAGGATGTGCCGCTCCAATGGGAGGACTACACGCTCCAGGCGGACACGGCAGAGTATGACGCTATTGCGTATCAGCTCTCGACCATCGGGCGATTAACGACCCTTCTGATCGTTTCGGCAATGATCGTCAGCATAGTTGTCCTCTTTCTGATACTCGCCATGCGTATCCGGGGGCGTGTCCATGAAGTCGGCGTCCTGCTGGCAGTCGGAGTTACAAAAGGACATATCATCGCACAATTTTTCGTGGAGACAACGACGATCCTGCTTCTGGCATTCCTTTTTTCCTGCCCTGTCAGCTATTTTGCCGTTGTGCAGATTGGGACGTTCCTGCGGGATATGGTTGGAGCAGTCAATGTTGACCTCCCGGCCTGGAAATTGCTTCTGCAATACGGGATTGAGACTTTTGTGGTATTCGCTGGTGTGATGATGGCCGCATATCCGATTTTCCATCTTCATCCTAAAGAAATCTTATCGAAAATGAGTTAAGGAGGCCGCAATATGATAAAACGAGCATTTTTTTACACGACCAGGAAAAGAGGGAAAACACTGATCCTGCTGTTGACCCTGTTCGTGATCTCCACGTTTGTCCTGACCGGGCTTTCCATCCTGGCGGCGGCAGACCAGTCTGCGTTGAGCCTGCGGCAGTCCGTAGGCGGGAGTATTAAGCTGGAACGAGATATGGACAACAGCCAGAACTGGACATACCAGCAGGGCATTGGCGGTGTGCTGGTAGACTACACAGGTACGCCGATCACTGACGCAGATATTGAAAAGGTTATGAGCGTCAAAGGCATCCGTGACTATAACGGTATAGGTGATGGCAGCGTCTTTGCAATGGATTTTTCGTTTATTCCAGGCATTAGCTTCGGACAAACGAGAGATTACAGCCGCCTGCCCTCTGTTTCCAACTCCGAGTATTTCAACTACTTTCGACGGGGCGCGTTCAAGCTGGTCGAGGGGCGGCATATCACCCCGGAGGACGATCACACTGTCCTGATTAGTACCGCCCTTGCTGAAAGGAACGGTCTGAAGCTGGGCGACACCATCACCGTCCAATGCTGCTATGACGCTGGCGGTTATCCCAATGTATCCTTGAAAATCATCGGTATTTATAAAAGCACACTGGATGATGGGGGATTTACCACTACATCAACCGATAAGCGGAACCGCCTGATTATCGACCACAAGGCCATGCAGGAAATTATGATGCACGATGTGATCCAGTATGACAACGGCGTGGAGTTTTTCGTGGATGATCCCAGGGACATTGACAAGATTGCGGCACAAATTCAGAAGTTAGACCTGGACTGGAGCTGCTTCAAACTGACGGTTGACAACACCGCCTATGAAGCCGTGGCATCCTCTCTGACTGCCATGCAGAACATGGTGACGGGGTTGATTATCGGCATCGTGATTGTCAGCATCGGCATTTTGGCGCTGATTCTCAATATGTGGATCAAGCAGAGGACGCATGAAACGGGCATCCTGCTTTCTATCGGTGTGAGCAAAGTCAAAATCGTGGCGCAGTACATTCTTGAAACGCTGATGATCGCTGTGATTGCCTTTGGTCTGTCCTATTTTTCCAGTGGAGCGATTGCACAGGGGACGAGCAATCTGTTGTTCAGCCAAGTGGCGGAGACACAACCTATCCCGGAGATTGAAACCCCTGATGATGGGACGGAGTATCTGGACATCATAGGCCAGTATATCCCCTACGACACATCCAATATGGTGGCCCCCGACAGCATTGAAGTCCATGTTACGGTGGAACATCTGCTTTGGGTCTATCTACTGGGGATCGTCCTCTGCACCGCTGCCGTAACGCTGGCATCCCTGCCAATCGTAAAAATGAAGCCGAAAAACATCCTGTCACAAATGAGCTAAAGGAGATTTTGATGATGAGCATTTTAGAAGTAAAGGGCCTGCAATATTCCTATGAAAACAAAAAGAGAGTTCTGCGGGGTATCAACGCCCAAATGGAGCAGGGCAAGATGTACGCCATCCTCGGCCCCTCCGGGTGCGGGAAAACAACGCTGCTGTCTCTGCTGGGCGGTCTGGACAGCCCTTCCAGCGGCCAGATTTTGTACCAGGGCGAGGACATTGCAAAGACTGGCCTTGCCAATCACCGGCGTAGCCATGTGGCGTTTATCTTCCAGAGCTACAACCTGATCGACTACTTAACGCCGGTGGAAAATGTAGCACTGACCGCCAAACATCCGCCACTCCCCATTCTGGAACAGTTGGGATTGACCGCAGAAGAAGCAAAGCGGAACGTGCTGAAACTGTCCGGGGGCCAGCAGCAGCGTGTAGCAATCGCCCGTGCCCTGGCCAGTGATGCACAGGTTATTTTGGCTGATGAACCGACCGGGAATCTGGACGAGGATACCGCCGCCGAAATTACGGCTATTCTCAAAGAGAGCGCCCACAATTCCGGCAAATGCGTGGTGATCGTGACGCACTCAAACGAGCTGGCAAAAGAGGCAGATATAATATTTAATCTCAAAAAAGGAGAGTTGATGATTTCTGATGCACCTGATACTACTCCTCGAAAAGGACGGCATCACTAAATTATAGTATTGTGTCAGCCTACAAAATGGGGGTGATTCCTTGGGAAATTAGCTGTTTTGGATATATCAGAATCTGGTCGGCAGATTGGCGAAAAACTGTTTGCCCTGTTGGATGCCAGCCAGCAACAGGAACTGATGCAGTATGTTCTTGCACAAAAGCAAGGAAGCAGTCCTGATACCTCTCTGCACAGTATCTCTTCTCAAATTATCCCGACCGCCCCTATTGCCAGATTAACAGAAGTTCATGCTAAAAATCTGTACTTCTGTCTGGAAGATCGAATTGTGTATGTCAGTGAAACCGAAATCATGCTGACGGTGAAAGAGTTTGACATCTTTGCCCTGCTCATCATGAATCCACGCCGGGTACTTACCTACGATATGATAATAGACCTGGTATGGCACGAAAATCTTGACTACTACTCCCACAGGGCAATCAACAACCATGTCAGCAACCTCCGGCACAAGCTCAAGATCACGCCTGAAACGCCGGACTACATCAGGAGCGTTCACAGCATTGGGTACAAGTTCAATCCAGATATTGAGTTTCTTTGAAGCCCTGACTGCACATTGCGGCCAGGGCTTTTCTAAAGCGCGAAATAGGTCTTGACAAGGACAACGCCTCACGCTATAATAGAACCTAGGTTCAATATTGGAGGTCGCTATGGCACAGGTATTGAAAGACGAGATACGAGAAAAAATTCTTGTAGCCGCCTTAGATGAATTTTATGATAGAGGGTATAAACTGGCAGCTATGCGGAGCATTGCGGCTAATGCACAGATCCCAACGGGTCTTATCTACTCTTACTACAAGAACAAGGCTGATTTGTTTGATGCCATTCTCCGCCCTGTACTGTATGATTGGGAGCGGGTGTTGACTGCTGATGGAAAAAACGAAAGCAGGCACTCAGGCACAGAGATCTACGGGTTGAGCAAAGCTGAAACGGAATGTCTGCTAAATCTATTCGACCATCGAAAAGAATTTATCATCCTGATCGACAAGAGCGGCGGCACAAAGTATGAATGTGAGAAAGAACGCTTTGTCAAGGACATAGAAGCGCACTTGCTGGAGCATCGAGACGATAACTCCACAGACGCGGTATTCATTCACATTATTGCAAACAATTTTGTGGACGGCCTCATGCAGATCATGTACCACTACAAGGGAAAGGAATGGGCAATTATGATCTTACACAAGTTATCCAAAATGTATTTGTCTGGAATCGGTCTTTAAGACCGGTTCCTTTTTTTATTGAACAATAATGAACTATCGTTCAAGATTAAAGGAGGGACAGCTTATGATGGCTCAACTTATCAAACTGTATTTGAGGGACAAAGAGAACACATCTGGCGCCGCCGTAAAAAGGGCCTATGCCTCACTGTCAAGCATCGCGGATATCATTCTGAACCTGCTCCTGTGTGCGGCCAAAATTGTGACCGGGCTTTTTAGTCACTCGGTCGCCATATCTGCGGACGGATTTAACAACCTGTCTGACGCAGGAATTTCCCTTATGACGCTTTTGGGATTTCAGATCGCGCGATATGGCCGGGGAAATACCCACCCATTCGGCCACGGACGGTTTGAGTGGATCATGGGAATTTTCGCATCTCTCGCCGTGGTACTGATGGGCGAAAAACTTATCCATACTTCTTTCCAGTCCATCGTCAGTCCCCAAAAGCCGCTGTTCAGTGTGGCAACCGTTATCGTTCTGGCACTGTCCATCCTGGTAAAAGGCTATATGTATTTTTACAACCGGCAGTTTGCGAAAGCAACAAATTCCGAAACGCTGAAAGCAACTGCGGCAGACTGCATCAGCGATGCCGCCGCCACGGGAGCGGTCTTGCTCTCAACCGTGATCGGTCATGTAACAGGCTGGCAAATTGACGGCTACTGCGGCGCTGTGGTATCGGGGTTTATTGTGATAGCAGGAGTAAAAAGCCTTTGGGAAGTCCTGGGGCGGGTCATGGGCCAAAACACCGACCAGAGCATAACAGACGATGTTCTGCGGATGATCGGGGCATATCCAGAAATTGCGGCGGTACAGAACTTGATGGTGCATGATTATGGGTTCGGCTATTTTGTGATCTCCCTGCGGATTGAGGGGTACAGAAAGGACGGCGAACAGCTCTATAACGCAATCCATGAAATATCCTGTGCCTTATACCAGCAGTTTCATTGTGACTGCTTCATCCAAGTGGACTATCTCATAGGCGACGATGGATTGACGGCACATTTGCGGGGTAAAGTCGAATCTGTTCTGCAAAGGTACAGCGGCAAGGTCAATATAGACCATTTCCGGCTGATTGAGAGCGGCTGCTATATCACGGCTGCATTTGATCTTCTCTACCCTGCCGAACTGCAAAAAAGCGAGGAAGTCATTTGCCAGGAAATTGAAAAGATGTTGGAAAGCAAAAATCCGCAGTACCGCACGATCATCAAAAGTATTCTTCGGCGGGAGCGATACGGTTCCCACCGTCGAAATAAATCCAAAAATCAGGAGGACAACAAATGAACCAGAAAAACAACAATCGAATCAGCATCATGCGGGACGAGCCGGTAGCGGCTTCGTTGATGAAATTAGGTGTGCCGACCATGATCGGTATGCTGATCTCCGCACTTTACAACGCCATCGACGCCTATTTTGTGGGCGGTTTGGGCATGAGCCAGATGGGGGCGGTGTCTGTGGTGTTCCCCATTGTGCAGATTGTCATTGGCCTGGGAATGATGTTTGGGGCCGGAGCATCTTCCTACATTTCCCGGTCACTTGGCAAGGGAGACAACGCAGAGGCCAATCGTGCCGCCTCCACCGCCCTCTTTGCCAGCGTCCTTGTCGGAGCGGTTATCATCACGGGAATTATGGTATTCCTTGACCCTGTTCTGGCCTCGCTTGGGGCAACAGATACGATTTTGCCCTATGCGAGAGGCTATGCCCGAATCTATGTGACCGGCTCCATCATCAATGTGTTTACCGTCACGATGAACAATCTTCTGACTGCACAGGGCGCTACCCGTTTTACCATGATCGCTATGCTCACCGGCAGTATCACCAATGTCATTTTAGACCCCATTATGATCTATGGTCTGGACTGGGGAATTGAGGGTGCGGCCATCGCCACGGTGATCTCTCTGTGCGTCAACATGGCCCTTTATATTGGGTACATCGCAACAAAACAGGGCGTTCTGCGGCTGTCGCTGCGGAACATCCAGCTTTCTCCCCGGCTCTTGGGTGAAATTTTGAAGATCGGTATTCCTGTGCTTCTGTTCCAGCTTCTTGCCAGCGCATCTATGGGACTTACGAACAGTGCGGCAAAACCTTACGGGGACTATGCTGTGGCGGCGATGGGTGCTGTCACCCGCATTATGACAGTCGGTACTTATATTGTTTTTGGCTTCTTGAAAGGTTTCCAGCCATTTGCCGGATATAACTACGGCGCAAAACAATTTGACCGGCTGAAAAAGGCTATCCGCCTTTGCCTAATCTGGTCTACAACATTCGGAATTATCGCGGCTATCGTACTCGTTGCCTTTGCGGAGCCGATTGTATCTCTTTTTGGGACCGATGTAGAAATGGTGAGTCTGGCGGGCAAGGCCCTCCGTCTGAACGCGGTATTGTTTGTTACCTTTGGTTTCCAGATGGTATACGCAAGCCTCTATCTCTCCATCGGAAAAAGTTTGGTAGGCGGGCTGTTGAGTTTGAGCCGGCAAGGGGTGTTTTTCCTGCCCCTGATCTATGTACTGCCCCGCTTGTTCCAGTTATCCGGGGTCATTTGGGTACAGCCAGCGGCAGACCTGTTGACGACAGCAGTTACTTTGATCTTCGCAATCAAGATCAATCGCGCTTTGACGGTGGAACCGTCCGCATACCCACAAGGAGGTGAACCAGCCTGACATTAGGTAAATCCTCGGAGGACTATTTGGAGGCCATCTTGATACTCCACCAGAAAGGAGGGAGTGTCAGATCGGTTGACCTTGCTGGATACATGGGATATTCAAAAGCAAGAGTATAAGGAGCGGGATGTGGTAGCCGGGACGAAAACAAAAATCCGGTGTGGGGGTTGCGGCCATGCCATGGAGCGGCACAACACAAAACAGCCCTACTATGACTGCCGGACCCTGCGGGTAACAGATAGGTTTCCGTGCCCACCGGAGAAAATACCAGAGCAGGAAATCCATGCGGCCTTGCTCGACAGTTTGCGCTCAATGGCGCAGATGGCGGTTGATATGGACAAGCTACTTAGAGAACAGCAGAAAGAGAAAGTGCATGACGTTGCCGCTATGCGCCGGACGCTCACAGCTTTGCAGGAGCAAGTTGCCCAGCTCAAACAACAGACGAAAGGCCAATATGAGGCGTTTGCACTGGGAGAAATTGGCAGGGAGGCGTATCTGGCAGTTAAAGCGATGTCACGGCAGAAAGAAGAATTTTTGTCCGAGCAGATTTCAAAGCTGGAATTGACTATGGAGCAAACTCAAGTGGTAGACCGTAGCGAGGACGGGCTTGCAGGCAAACTTCGGCCCTATCTGGATATGGAACAGCTCACCGAGAATATTCTTGACAACCTGCTGGAGCAGGTGCTGGTGTTTCCTGGCGGCAGGCTTGAGATTCGATGGAAGTTTCGGGATGAACTTGAGAAATTGCGGCAGATGGTAAATTCTGAACGATAGGAAAACTTAAAAAAAGTTCAGCTTTTTGTTAGTCTGGGCTTGACATTAGCAAATGAAAAATACGCGGGAAATGCCGTCCTCAACAAGACCTATGTGGTGGATTGCCTGAGCAAGAAAGTCAAGCGCAATGATGGCAAGGCCCGGCCCATGTACTTTGTGGAGAATAATCACCCCGCCATCATTGACCCTGCCACTTTCGGGCGTGTGCAGGAGGAACTCGCCCGGCGTACCGGCAAACGCAAAGTTAAGCAGAAAGGCACTAAAACCGAGCAGGGCCGGTATTCCAGCAAATATACTCTGACGGAACTGCTGGTTTGCGGCGAGTGTGGCACCCCTTACCGGCGATGCACTTGGACGGTCAAGGGGGAGAAGAAACCGGTCTGGCGGTGCATCAATCGGCTGGACTTCGGCAAGAAATACTGCCATCACTCGCCTACGATGGAAGAAAATATTCTGCAAGAGGCCATCATGACGGCAATCATGCGCACGGCAAAACAAAGCGATGATGTGCTGGGTACGTTGAAATTACACATCGGCATGGGGTTGGACACAAGTGATACTGAAAATAACAGCTTGGATATCCAGATAAGGATAGCAGAAATTGACGCGGAGTTCAAAGCCATGCTCCAGGCCATAGCTACGGATACGGTTGAGGATTTCGATGAGCAGAGGGCCACGGAGCTCATGAATGAGAAGAATACTTTAGAACATCAGCTTGCCCAATGTGATAATGCACATCAGGAAAAAGAAAATGCCAAGTCCCGGCTAGATGAGATTTTTACCATACTGGAAGGGCTGGAGAACCACCCCATGGAGTACAATGACCGGCTTGTGCGGCAGGTGCTGGAGTGTGTGGTGGTAGAGTCCAAGGATAAAATCAAGGTGGTTTTTGCGGGAGGCTTAGAAGTTGAGCAGGCGATTGAGAATGTGTGAGAGTTCAGATACACCCAGCAATTTGGCGAAAATATCTTTTTTGTATCCGCCTCACATTTTGCAAATAATAAAAAAGCCTGGGGGTACCAGGCTTTTTTATTATACGCAAGAAGAACTGTACTTGTAGCACATGAGGCGGCCCCTTTGGCAAAAGGGGCCGCCTTTTTTATGCCATCCGCCTACGGAACCACTGATAGAATAAGGCCGACGCCATCATTGCCAGCCCCATCCCGGCCAACCAAAGCTTTGGCGTATAGCTGCCTGCCGCCATGGAAAACAAATAGAAACAGCCAAGCTTTGGCCCCATGCCGATGTTGAGGGCATAATACAAAAGGGGCGGCATATACCCGATTACCGTATTCCCTGTAAGGGACGAGGCCAGCATCCCCATAGTGCCCAGGAACAGGGCGTCGGCCATCGTCCCCAGCGCCAAGGCTGGCACGATATCGCAGCCCTGTACTTTCATATATGTGGCAAATATACAGACCAGCAGGGCGGCGATCCCCGCGGAATACGTAGCCCGTACCAGCTGGACCTTCACGGCGCCATGATATTGGGAAGATACCAGGTCATCGATCTCCTGGTTTTGCTCCGGTTGGAACACAGGCGTTAGAAGCACCACGCCGATAAGGGAGACAAACATCTCCAGTGGCATGGCAGCCCCATCCCGGTCCAGGTTGGCTGTGCCGATGAGCAGCGGCGTGGCCAGGCATAAAGCGGCTGCGGCCGCAACGGGCAAAAGCGAAATATGCCGGATGTTTATTTGGACGATTTCCCATATTGAAAACCCTTTTTGGGAAGGATGCTTTTCCACCTAATTTCCCCTTTCTTTTTGCTTCGTAAAGCAAGATGGTGAGTATGGCCAACAGCAGGGACACCCCCGCCATCAGCAGACGGTTTTGGAGGAGATCCTGGAAATGGTCCAGGTAATCTTGCGTGCGGAACCAGGAATTTACCCCCGCGTTGTGCCGGGGGGCCAGCCGGAGTAAAGAATATCCAGAACGGACTGTTTTGATACCCAGGTTCACGTCGAACATCCACCAAAGCCCTTGTACCGCAATGGCAATGGGCGTGCCAGTCAACTCTGTCAAAAACATACCGGCAGCTGTGGAAACCATCACGCTAGGCATAAGCCAGCCAAGATCGTACCGCAGCGGAGCCAGGTAGTCCAGCCCCATCCCGCTGTGCAAATCCCAAACCATCACATTAGACAGGTAGGATAAAGGGATCACAGGCAGCATGGCAGCCACCACCAGCGCCAGATACCGGCTCCAGGTCAGCCTGGCAGACGAAACTTCCTTTGCGTAAACCAAAAACTCCATCCGGGCGCGCCGGTCCTTCATGCTAAGGATGACCGCCAGGAATACCGGCAAAAACGACAACGTCATAACACCCGCATAGTCCGCGAACAGGCGGGCATAGCCGCCGGTAACCTTGTCAACTTTCACTGCCAGGTCATACCGCCCGTTTGCCTCTTCGTAAGTCAGGGGAACCGCTCCATACCCCACCAGGGAATCAGCCGCATAGTTGGAGCCGCCGCCCAAAAGGCTGTCTACCCGCCCCATCAGCTCCTGGAACTGGGGATAACCCAGGCCGTCGCGTACCGCCACCGGTGTATCCACGCCGCCTGGCTGCCCTCCATTTGTTCCAATCGTAAAACCGCCATCTTGCTGTATAACATCCCCGCCAATTTGGAAACTGTGCGGGTCTGAAGCGGCGATATTCGCTTCCCGTGCAATCGTTTCTGGGCTGCTGCCTGTAATCTCGGAAAGGATACCCGCTATTTCCTCCTGCTTCCCTGCATCCAGCTTCACACACTTGACGAACCCAATGGGATAGGTCGTATAGCTGTTTTCTTTGAACTCTGCCCACAGGTCCTGCAGTGCGGCCGGCATGATGACCTCCGGGATCTCCTCGTATTTATATCCGTAGCCGCCTCCTGGCTGGGGCTCCCGCAGGGGATGGTCTTTAAACTGGAACACCCCCTGTGAGAACAGCCCTACCGCAACAGCGGCAACGAAAACCAGGTATGGTAGGGATATCACGATTTTTTTTAACTCTTGCAGGAACAGCATCACCCCTCACCCCCTATCCTGTCCAGGATATCCTTGGTGCCGTTGGAATGGAGGTACAGCATATATGCGTCCTCGATATTGGGCTCGCAGGCTTTCGCCCCTAGCTCCGGGGAGTCTGCCAAAAACCGGAGGTGCACCTGGCTTCCCTGGGTGTGCATGCCAGTGATGGAAAGCTGCTTTTTCAGCTTGGGAAGCTCCCGCTTGGAGGCCGTCATGGTAAATACCTTGCCCTGCGCCGCTTCTAAAAGGGAATCTACTGTGCCGGTATAAAGGACCCGGCCTTCCTCGATAATGGCAATATCCTCGCAGGTAGCTTCAATGTCCCCCACAATGTGGGTAGAGAGGATCACGATCTTATCCTCTGCAACCTCGGACAGCAAGTTGCGGAAGCGGACGCGCTCTTCCGGGTCCAGCCCGGCTGTAGGCTCGTCAACAATCAGCACCTTAGGGTCGTGCAGCAGCGCCTGGGCGATCCCAAGCCTCCGTTTCATGCCGCCGGAAAGGGCCTTGACCTTTTTGCCCCGATGTTCTATAAGGTTCACCCTTTCCAGCAAGAGGCCAATCTGCTTTTTCCTTTCCGCCCGGCCTAGCCCTGACAGGAGGGCCAGGTATTCCATGGCCTCCCCCACGTTCATAGATGGGTACATGGAAAATTCCTGCGGTAGATACCCGGTGATCCGGCGGACTTCTTTGGCGTTCCCAATTGGGACGCCGCATACGGTAATTTCCCCGCTGTCCTTCTGCAGAAGCGTGGCTAAGGTTTTCATCAGGGTAGTCTTGCCCGCGCCGTTGCGCCCTAGAAGGCCAAACATGCCCCGGCGGATGGAAAGGTCCACATCACACAGCGCCTGCTTCCTTCCATAAAATTTACACAGCCCTTTGATTTCAATGGAATCGTACATGAAAACGCCCCTTTCTCCAAATGCCTTTTGTCTTTATGCTATTAGGATAAAGGGCGGTTTCCAACTTTTTATCTACAACCCGCAAAAAAATTTTCCAGCCCGTCGCAATTCTTTTTATGGCGCTTAGGGCTTGTTTGAAAATAGAGAAAGTGCCGGATTTTTTGTTCAAAACGGAGCGGTTTCAAGGCGGAAACCGCAAGAAAACCTTTCGGTTTTCGAGGATTTCCAACACAGGAAACGCCCGTTTGGGGCAAAAAGACCGTGTTTGCGATTTTTCAAACGAGCCCTACGCCTGGAATACGGCGGAAACAACCGCGCCGCCACCATTGCGCAGCCGGATATACCCACCGTGCTTTTCACACAGGACCTTGCAGATATACAGGCCCATGCCAAAATGCTCCCGGCCGGTTTCCCCCTCCGTTTTGTAAAAGGGCTTGGCGGCGTCCTCCAGGCCTTTTTCTGTAAAGCCCTCCCCATCGTCGGATACAGTCAAGTACAGATAGCCGCCGCGCTCCTCCATCGAAACGGCGACCGCCCCCTTTGCAAAGCGCGCCCCGTTGGCCAAAAGGTTTTCATACGCCTGCAAAACCATGGCTGGGTCTATCTGCAAAACCGTGTTGGGATCCCCCATAAGCGCGCAGGAAAACCCCTTCCCGCATCCGCCGCATATGGCCTCCCCAGTTTCCCGTAGCTGCCTGCAAAGCGCACCGGCGGTTACGGCCTGCCGGGCGACTTCAATATCCTCCAGCCGCTGCAGATCCCCCATAGTCTGTACATAGGCTTCCAGCCTTACGATATGCCGGTACATCATCCCAGCGGTACTGCCTATCTTCTCTGGGTCCATTTTCGGCGCATATTGCCGCAGCAGCTCGCTCTGCCCCTTCAAGACTGTCAGGGGCGTCCGCAGGTCATGGGAAAACGCCGCGTTCAGCCGTTTGCGCTCCTCCACCTGCCGCCACATCTCTTCCGTGCTTTCCCGCAATGCCTGGCGCATTTTTTCAAAAGAAGCGCACAGCTTCCCCAGTTCATCCTTTTTATCATAAACAATTTTGAAATCCAGGTCGTTGTCCGCAATACGGCCGGCGGCATGGTTCAAAATGGCAAAGGGCGCCTGCAGCTGCCGTTTGTAAAACACAATACTGGTAGCCGCGATGCAGAGGATGAAACAGATGGGGTAAACGCCCACGCTGAAAAACCCCATCAGGTTATACACCTTGCGTTCAATGGGCATAAAGAAAGAGGTAAAGTCTTCCAGGTAGTATCCAATGACATGCCCGGGATAGGGTCCTACCTGCATTTCAACATAGGAATCCTGGTATTCCAGCCTGTATTTGTCATAGATATTTTCCCTAATCCGCTGACATCCGCTGGACAGCAGCAGCGATAACAAGAGGGCCAGGAGAATGCCTGCCAGCATATACAGCGCGAACCAGGTCTTTACCGACTTTGCCATGAAAAGCCGCTTTATTTTGTCCATTTATACCCCCCCCCCCAGACCGTCTCGATGTAGGGCCTTGCGCCCACCGCCGCCATCTTTACGCGGATGCGGCGGACATGCTCGGCCACCACCGAGGAATCCCCTTCGCTGTCATAGCCCCAGGCCAACTCGTAAATCCGCTCTTTACTGAAGATCTGCCCTGGATGGCTGGACAGCAGCTCGATGATGTCGAACTGCTTTTTTGCAAGGGGGACTTCCCCGCCCTCATAGTATAGGCGCCTCTCTGTATAGTCGATGGCCAGCTTGTCGTCAAAACGGACCTTCGGCGTCTCTCCCCTGCGGCGTTCCCGCCGCAGGTGCGCCGCGACCCTGGCCCCCAACTCCTCCAGGGAAAAGGGTTTGACGATATAGTCGTCCCCGCCCATACCGAACCCCTTGATCTTGTCGCTGTCTTCCACACGGGCAGTCAGGAACAGGATGGGGCAGCTGACAAGGCCCCGTATCCGGGCGCATACTTCCAACCCGTCCATACCGGGCATATTGATGTCTAACAGGATCAGGTCTGGCTGCTTCCCCGCCTTTTCCATGGCCTCCCTGCCACTGGCAGCTGTCATAACATGGTAATCGTTATAAAGGAAATAGTCGGCAAGGGTGGAAACAATATCCGCCTCATCGTCCACAATCAAAATTGTACCCCGCATTCCGCGCACCTCCTATTCTATTTAGGTTACGCCGCATTTTTCAACATTCTATCTACTTCCCATGCTGCCCGCCGCGGGCCGTTTTTTATTATACCACAAAAGCTGCCCGCCGCAACCGGTTCCCCTAGGGCAGAAGCGTTCATGCCGCGTTGCCTTTTTTAGCATTACCCTAACCGGCTGGCGCACGTTCCAGGATGTCCGCATATACTGATGGTGGCTGGCACAGCATCCCCAAACAGAAGAGGACCTGTTAACCCATCCATTTTAGCGCAACACAAACCAAGCGCCGCCTATATCCAGCGCGCCGGGACAATATGTTGGGTAAACAGGCCGGCAGGCTGTACAAAAGCGTACCGGCTGTACCATCCTGCGGGCGGCGGGACAAAGAAGGGAAGGATATGCAGCAAATCCAATGGCAGGATCGGTTTCGTATTGGTGTAGAGAGCGTAGATGAAGCCCACCGTAGGCTTTTTTCCATCGTCCAGAAAATTATGGACCTGTATGTAGAAAAGCACGAAGATAAGTTCGCCTGCGTAGAAGGGATCAAATACTTCAAGGCCTATGCCCTCAAGCATTTTGCCGAGGAAGAGGCCTATATGCGTAGCATTGGATATCCAGGCTATCGAAGCCATAAGCGGCTTCACGACAAGATGCGGCAGGATACCCTACCATCGCTAGAGCGGGCCCTATATGCCTCGGATTTTTCCACCCAGGCTGTACAGCGGTTTATCGGTGTATGTACTGGATGGTTGACCGGCCATATCCTCGTCGAGGATCGGGCTATTACCGGGAAAGCAGCCGGCGGGCCGGCCCCATTTGACCCACGCGACGAGCTGGCTGTGATACGCGAGGTGCTTCTCCACCCCTTACAAGAGATGTTCGGGGACAACGTACAGTTCATTGGAAGGTTTTCCACAAAAGACACGATTGCAGACGCCCAGTATTATGAGCTGGCCTATAGCGGCCAGCAAGGGTACAAGCTGCGGTTCATCCTGGTCATTGGGGAGCCGCTGCTTCTGCGGGCGGCGGGCCTGTTGTTCGGGATAGATTTTTACGCCCGGAATGAAATCGTCCGCTTTGCCCTACAAGAAATCGCGCAAAACCTGATACAACGGGCTGCGGCCAGCTTCGGCGAGTCCCCCAGCGCATATCAACTGGAAGGGGACCGCTTTTTGGACCGGACGGGCTTCCAGCAGCTATTCCAGGAACAAGCCCCCCAGCACAGCCTGTTGTTCAATACAAGCCACGACTGTTTCGCCCTTTGCGTAGACAAGATCCCAGTGGCCCACGAAGGCCAAGAAACGCCGCCAGAAGCTTCGCCCTTGTAACCTATTGCCACAATCGATTTCTGCCGGGGAGTGTCTGCCGCACCCTTGCCCATAGCCGGGATGCGGGAAGGCGCTCCCTACCTTTCCGCGCCTGCGGGGCCTGCACATAATTGGAAGGATATCATACTATAGGAAAGACTAAGGGGCCATCGCACCCCGTTTGCCATGGGCCCTGATTCTTAAAGGAGGAGATTCCATGCCTGATACGGAAAACATGCCCGAGCTGGAAAGCCGGGACAGTTTCAAAGAGGCCGTCTGCATCGACGCTATGCGTATTTACGACTCTTGTAGCGATAAGGACTGCCTGGAGGACATACGGGTCTTGTTCCCGCCAGCGCGGCAACAGCTGGTAGACAGCGCCACAAACGTGCGCATCAAGGATGTAAGCGTTATCACCGTGTATATCGACCTACAGCCCATCCCCTTCAACAAGGGCTTCTATTCGGTGGATATGACTTTCTTCTTCGATGTGTGCCTGGATCTGTTCGGCGGGCCCACCTCCTGTGCGGTGCCGGTCAGCGGCGTATCGGTGTTCAACAAGAAGGTCATCCTCTATGGCAGCGAAGGGAACGTGAAGATGTACTCTTCCGGCTTCTTCTGCGACGGCGTCGATATGCCCGAGGACGAGAAGGTTTTGCCCAAGGCCACCGTGCAGGTGGCAGAGCCAGTGGCCCTGTCCGCCAAACTGTGCGAGGGCCCTTGCCCCTGCGAGCCCTATTGCCGCATACCAGACTGTATCTGCCAGCGGTATGGGGGCGACTTTGTGACAGACCCCCAGCACAACAGCGTATATGTGACGATTGGCCTGTTCATCATCGTACAAATCGTGCGCAACGTACAGCTGCTCATCCCGTCTTACGACTTCTGCCTGCCGGAAAAAGAGTGCGTCACCTCCAGCGACAACCCCTGCGAGCTGTTCCGGCGTATCGATTTCCCCACTGACGAGTTCTTCCCTCCCCACGCCAACGACCTGAACCCAGGTTGCGGCTGCCATTGATGGTTTCACCTTAAAACCGGCCAGAGACGTTGCCCCTGGGATCTGCCCGGATGCTTAGGCGATTGGATGCCTTGCGGTGAAATATTCCGATACGCGGGCATCCCCGTCCACCGCCGCCTCAACTGGCAGGCAAGATTAAAATCCCTAAGCCGCCGGAGGCCATAAAAGCCACCAGGATTTTTTCTAATGAGACGCTTCCCTTGACATTTGCGGGGGGAAGGGCCGCAGCGCATTGCACAAAACGGAAACGCCCCCAAGGAAAGCCCTGGGGGTGTTGTTGTGTTTGCTTTTATTCTTTCTTTTTTTATGCTGGATCCCCCCTCCCCGCTTTTAAGAGGCCGGGCCGCACCAGCCTGACAGCATAAGCCAGCAACTCTTCCCGGCGGTTGGGCAGGGCGTCTGATAATACCTGCCCCAGCAAGGCCCGGAGGACCCGGCCCACCTCTGGGCCGGGAGGGCATCCCAAAGCCAGCAGGTCATGGCCTGTAACGGCCAGATTCCGTAAAGACAGGCACGCCCCTCCATCTAGAAGGGCCTGGGCTTGGGCCCGGGCCGCTTCCAGCCCGGCCTTTTCCCCCGGGGACGCGCCTGCCAAGCGCAAACCCACTAACTGGAAAAACAGGGGCCCCAGCCGGGCCAACAGCTCTTTCACCCGGCTGGGCGGCATGGGCAGGGGCTCGTCCCGGCAAGCCAGCAGGGCCAGCACCTCCCGGCGGCTGGTATGGGGGAACCGCAGCCCCTCTAAGGCCGCCTCCGCCTGCCCCAGCGGCATGGGCCACAACAGCCGCGCCCATCGGGCCGGAAGGGTCCCAGGGATGCCTGGTGGGAAAGCGGCCGGCCGTTTGGGCAGCTCTGGCATCACGGCCCGCACCGCCTGCCAGCCCAGCGCCAGGGCCTGGGACGCGTAGTCCCCCAGCAGCAAGCGGGTCAGCTCCCCCCGCGCCCGTTCGCGGGAAACAGCGGCCAGCAAGGGGCTTAGCTGATCTAGGGCCTTTTGCGCCAGGCCCTCTACCTGGAAGCCCAGCACTGCGGCAAACCGCATACAGCGCAGCATGCGCAGCGCGTCCTCCTGGAAACGCCGGGCCGGATCCCCCACACAGCGCAACACCCTGCGGGATAGATCCTCCCGCCCGCCAAAGGGGTCTAAAAGCCCCCTGTCAGGATGGTAAGCCATGGCGTTCACGGTGAAATCCCGGCGGCAAAGGTCTTCCCCTATGTCTTGGGTAAAGGACACCCGGTCAGGGCGGCGGTGGTCAGAATAGGCCCCTTCCCGCCGGTATGTGGTAATCTCCACCGGCCCGCCCGCCGTCAGGGCTGTAACCGTGCCGTGGGATATGCCCACATCGGCGGTAGGCATATCCCCCAGGGCTGCTTTTACTTTCTGGGGGATAGCAGCCGTGCATAGGTCCCAGTCCCCGGGCTCCCGGCCCAGCAAGGAATCCCGCACACAGCCCCCCACCAGCCAGGCCTCTTGGCCAGCGGCCTCCAGCCTGTCTAACAGGGCCTGGACATAGGCGGGGATGGGGATGGGGTTCATAGGCGGCTCCTTTCTCAGGGCGGCATGCGTAGCCGCGCCCGCGCATAGATATGGATAAGCGGGAAGACCAGGCACCGCACAAAAGGGATGGGGGGATTCTATGTTCTGTACGATCCGCGTGAAAAAGGCGGCGGCTCTCCTGCTGCCGCTGCTGCTGGCCGCCGCTATTGGGCTGGGGGCCACAGCCTTGGGCATAACGGCGGAGGAGGAAAGCTTCATCAAATGGGTGGATTTCGATGTGCCCGCCAACCTGCTGCAAAAAGCCCTGGAAACCGACCTGTCTACCTATGGGGCCGATAACCCCCACCTGGGCTGGGCAGACCTGCTGGCTTGCCTGGCGGCAAAGTATGGAGGGGACTTTTCCCGCTGTGGCCCAGGGGATTTGGAAGCCCTGGCTCAAGAGGCCAGCCAGGCCGGGCTGGAGGAATTGGGCCGGAAATACAAAGCTTTCCCCTATTACCAGGAGGCCTACCGTGCGGTTTTAGGGGGCTTTGTGGGGGAATTCCAAGCGGACGGGGCCAGCTGCTATGGCCTGAAAGCCTACTCCCCCATTGCCCAAACCTTCCCGTACAGCGACTATGACGACTTTGGCGTCAGCCGCAGCTATGGGTACCAACGCAGGCACCTGGGCCACGACATGATGGCCGCTGTAGGCACGCCGGTGGTCGCCGTGGAATCCGGCACTGTGGAAGTCCTGGGCTGGAACCAGTATGGCGGCTGGCGCATCGGCATCCGCAGTTTCGACGGCCTGCGCTACCACTATTATGCCCATCTGCGCAAGGACCGGCCCTTTGCACAGGGCCTGCAGGCAGGGCAGGTGGTTATGGCCGGGGACGTGATCGGCTATGTGGGGCGCACAGGCTACAGCGCCACCGAGAACGTCAACGGCATCGAACAAAGCCACCTGCACTATGGGCTGCAAATTATTTTTGACGAATCCCAAAAAGAGGGCAACGGGGAGATCTGGGTGGACGTATACGCCCTGTGCAAGTTGCTGCACAGCCATCAAAGCCAGGTGCAACGCAACGACGCCACCAAGGAATGGAGCCGGGCGGGCTCTTTTCAAGAGGAGATACCAGAGGGAAGGTATATCCCCCCGTCCCCAGAGCCCTAACCGTCTTGCGCGTTGGAAAGCCCTTCCCCTTGCCCCATCATAAAAAACAAGCGGGGCGGCAGCCGATGGGAAACCCAGAACTTAGGTTCCTGCCGGGGTCTTGGGGCGCCGCCTCAAGGCAGGCGCCCCTTAACCCTTGGCAGGGGGTTAAGGCGCGACAGGCCAGCCCATGCTGCGCTTCACGGCCTCGTGCCAGCGGGCCACATCCCGCGCCCTGCGGGCCTCCCCCATCTCCGGGGTAAACACCGCGTTCTCCCGCCATATGTTCGAAAGCTCCTTCATGCTGTCCCACACACCCACGGTCAGCCCCGCCATCATGGCAGAGCCCAGGGCAGTGGTCTCCAGGCAATGAGGCCTACGCACCCGGGCGTTCAGGACATCCGCCTGGTACTGCATCAAGAAGCGGCTGCGGGAAGCGCCGCCGTCCACCCGCAGCTCTGCCATGCACACCCCAGACTCTTTCTCCATAGTCTTCACCAGGTCATAGCTTTCCAGGGCGATGCTCTCCAGCACGGCCCGGCATAGGTGGGCCCGCCTAGTGCCCCGGGTGACCCCCAGCAAAGCCCCCCGGGCGTACATGTCCCAATAGGGCGCGCCCAGGCCGGTGAAGGCCGGCACGAAGGACACGCCCCCCGCATCCTCCACAGCCTCGGCCAGGGCGTCGGCCTCCTGGGGGGTTTTTATCAGCTCCAATTCGTCCCGCAGCCACTGGATGGCTGACCCGGCGTTGAAGGCGCTGCCCTCCAGGGCATAACAGGTCTTCCCCCCCACCTTCCAGGCAATGGTGGTCAACAGCCCGTTTTTCGAGCGGACAGGCCTGTCGCCAGTGTTCATCAAGACAAAACAGCCAGTACCATAGGTGTTTTTGGCCATGCCCTTTTCAAAGCAGCACTGGCCGAACAGGGCCGCGTGCTGGTCCCCGGCAATGCCCGCAATGGGGATCTCCCCGCCGAACAGGTCGGGGCTGCACATGCCTACAATCTCCCCGGATTCCGCCACCCGGGGCAAGGCGCCGCGGGGGATGCCCAGTTCTTTAAGCATCGTTTCATCCCAGCACAAGCGGCGGATATCGAAGAGCATGGTGCGGGAAGCATTGGTAACGTCGGTGACAAAGGTCTTGCCCTCTGTCAAGGAATAGATAAGCCAGCTATCGATAGTGCCTAGGCGCAGCCTTTCCTTTTTGGCCAATTCCCGGGCCGCAGGCACGTTGTCCAATATCCACTTCATCTTGGTACCGGAAAAGTAGGGGTCAATAATAAGCCCGGTGGTATCCTTTATATAGCCCTCCATCCCGGCGGCCTTCAGGCGCTCGCACTCCGGGGCGGTGCGGCGGCACTGCCAGACAATGGCATTGCACACCGGGATACCCGTCAGCGCGTCCCAGGCCACGGTAGTCTCCCGTTGGTTGGTCACGCTGATGGCAGCGATATCCGCCGCCGTTACCCCGGCCTGGGCCACGGCCTGGCGCATGGCGAACAGGGTGGTATTCAATATCTGTACCGCATCGTGCTCTACATACCCCGGCTGGGGATATATCTGGGGGAACTCTTGCTGGCCCATACCCGCAATGCCCCCGAAAGCGTCAAACAAGACTGCCCGAGAGCTGGTAGTACCCTGGTCGATAGTAAGTATATACTTGCCGATCAACATAAAATCACCATTCCCTCATCTCTTTTCTTCCTGGTTCTGCCGCCAGGCTTTCCACCAACAACAGCCGCCCGCCCCCAGCAGCAGAAGCAGCGCCGCCCCGTGCCCTAAAAGGGCGGGCAGGGCGTATACCCCAAACGGCGCCGACGCCCCCTGGGAGACGGCTGCCATATACCGCACCCGCAGGTCGAACAGGTGTACCCCAAAGGACAGAGCATCCAACAAAATAAGGACGAAACAGACCCACACGCCACGCTTCCACTTTTTCATACAAGACGCCTCCTTTTGTAAGCCCTGTACGGAAAGGTTGTACAGTACCCTGCTTTTATAGACAGTATACCATATCCGCCGCCCAGGCGCAAGCACCCAAAAAAGCGCGGGCAATGTTGGCAAAGCCTCTGCCTCCGGCAGGCTGGCCCTCCCCCACTGCCAGCACCCAGAAACGAAACCAGCCCACCCTACCGCCTTGCCGCATACAGGAAGCCTTTGGCCGGTAAGAAATCTGTAAGCTTTTTGACGCCTAATATACCTTGACAGGCGAGGTATATTAGGCGTATAATCATGCCAGAGCAAAAAAGCCGGCCCCTACTGGCTGGCCAAGGAAAAAACAGAAAAGGGGGGCGAGAGATTTGTCCATTGCGTCTGATATGCTGCGGGGGCACACCGATACCATTATCCTGGCCCAGCTGATGCAGAACGACAGCTATGGCTACAAGATAAACCGGGCCATCGTGGAAAAGACCGGCGGACAGCTGGAGCTGAAGGAGGCCACCCTATACACCGCTTTCAGGCGGCTGGAACAAGTAGGGTACATCTCTTCCTATTGGGGTGACGAGAACACCGGGGCCCGCCGGCGGTATTATTCCATCACCCCCTTGGGAGTAGAGCAATATTACCGCCTGGCGGCGGAATGGGAACAGTCTATGCGGCTTTTGCAAAGGCTGATCCGCCCGGACGAAGGTTGACCTTTATAACATAGGGAAAGGAAGGTTTTGAATATGGAATATCAGATAAGGGCCTATGTAGACGAATTGTTCCAAAGCGCCCCCCACACCCAGCAAGCCTATGAATTGAAAGTAGAGTTGACCCAGAACCTACTGGACAAGTACAACGCCCTGTTGGCCGAAGGCAGGGCCCCGGAGGAGGCCTATAACCAGACTGTGATGAGCATCGGCGACGTCGGCGAGCTGTTCCAGGGCCTTGCAGGGGAAGAGCCCCCGGCGGCGTCCCCCATGCCCCAGCCCGCGCCCCAGGCCCAGGACCGCAACAGCCGCGCAGCCGTGGTCACCATTGCCGTAATGCTGTACATCCTCAGCGTGGTACCGCTAATTGGCCTTACCTCCCTCTTCGGCGAATA
The DNA here is from genome assembly GCA_910574995.1 of Oscillospiraceae bacterium. Taxonomy (GTDB): domain Bacteria; phylum Bacillota; class Clostridia; order Oscillospirales; family Acutalibacteraceae; genus Acutalibacter. The sequence goes on along the minus strand of CAJTCS010000002.1, from coordinate 107,153 downwards.
TTCCCCCGCGCCTACCCTGGGTGTAATCATTATGTTTGTCATGATTGCCTGCGCCACCGGGCTGCTGATCTACCACCACATGACCAGGCCCCCCAAGGCCCCTGTCCCCTCCACCATGGTGGAGGACTTCAAGCAATGGCAGGCGGGCAAGTCCCAGAAAAAGCGGTTGCTGCGGGCCATCCGCTCGGCCTATTGGCCTTTGGTGCTGGCGTTTTATTTCCTCATCAGCTTCGGTACCCATAAATGGTACATCACCTGGATTATCTTCCTCATCGCCCCTGGGATAGACGGCATCATCAGCGCCGTGTTGACCCTGCAAGAGCCCAACCAGCGCAAAGGCCCCCCCATGCCCTAACAGGCTACGGCCTTCCTACCCATTTGGGATTTTCTGGAAAGAAGGAATAGAAATGCAAAAAAAACGCGCCATTTTCACCATAATCACCTGTTCCATCGCGGTGGTGCTGTTATCCTGTGTGCTGGCGGTGGGCTTGCAAAGCGACGGATTCGGCTTCCTGGCCAGGGCAAAGGAGGACGGCCAGCCCTATGGCCACGACCACACGGTGGACTACGACCCTGCCGAATACCCGGTTGAAAACATATACATCGACTGGGAAGCCGGCCCAATCGAAATTAGCGTCACAGACGGCGGCCCAGTGGTTGTGAGTGAAAGCAGCAGCCAAGTCCTGGATAAGTCCACCAGCATGCAGGTCACCCTGGGGGATGGCAACCTGCGCATCAAATGGGACAAAGAACGGTTCCGCTTCAACCTGTTCGGCTGGTTCGGCGGGCAGCGGGAAAAACTGCTGCGCATCCAGCTGCCCCGTGAGGTAGCCGCCCAGCTGCACGAGGTAGAGGCCTCCAACCTTTCTGGAGACATGGACCTTTCTTCCCTTGCCGCCAAAAGCCTGGAGTTAAACAGCGTTTCCGGAACGTTCTTCCTGACAGATATCTCCCTTTCCGGTGACGCTGGCCTGAACACGGTTTCAGGGGCCGTTGTAGCGCAAGGCCTGGAAGCAAAAGGGCTGGGTATAAACAGCACCTCTGGGAATTTCACCCTGACAGGCATCCAGGCCCAACGTGTAGACTGCGACACCATATCCGGCGCCACCTCCTTCGCAGGCAGCGCCACGGAAGGATTCTACGCTAACAGTGTGTCCGGCCTAATCCATGCCAGCCTGGCCGCCTGCCCCCAAGAGCTATCCATGGATTCCGTCTCCGGGAACCTGACCGTCGAGCTGCCAGCCAGCGCCAGTTTTTCGGCGGGCCATGACACCCTTTCTGGGGAATTCAGTTGCGATTTCCCCTCTACTGGCATGGGCGAAGGTGGCGCTGTATACGGCCCCGGCCCGGCCCAAGGGGATTTCCACTTTACCACCACTTCTGGTGACATCACAGTGGGAAGAGCGGATTAGGGCTTGCTTCAGGTGGGAAGCCCGCCTGTAGCTTTGCAAGTTATGCGGCCTCATTCACGCTCTCACTGCAATAAGCAAAAGAACAGCGCCTCCTGTCCAGGAAGGGCGCTGTTTTTTTGCCTATCGGAACCCTACCTTTTTGAAAAAGTAGGGTTTTACTTATAAATGGCTGTTCCAGATTAGCGGTTTTGAGAGGCCCTCCAGGCCTCTTCGAGGGGGGGGTACCTATTTGCAGCCCTTGGCCCTTCAACGGGCATATATTTCTCCGCGATACAGGCGGCACGGCTGGCAAATATCGTCCCCTTTTGCCGTGAGGATTAGGAGTAGCGACAGGCCAGAGAAAACCAGGTTGCCCACCCGGTAAAATCATGGCCTAGCTTCCCGTCTGGGACAAAGGTTTCCAACTCAGAGCCATATTGCTTGATAATGTCCATAATGGGTGTGGATTAACAACGACCGTAGGGCCTCCCCTGTCTCACACCAGGGCCTGCAGCATGGCACTAACCACCGCGCCCGCCGTCTCAATGCCACCTGTGCCTTCTTCCACCACCACGGCAAAGGCATACGGATATTGGCTGCTGTCACAAAAGCCCATCATCCAGCAGTTGGGCCCTTTGCCCTCCCCCACCTCGCCCGTGCCCGTTTTGGCGCAAACGGCCATGCCTTCGGGGAACAGCCAATCCCCATAATAATTCTCCACGTCGCTGCGCATCAAAGACTTCAGCTGGCTGGCCTCCACGGCTGTTACCAGCTTCCTGTCCCCCGGCTGCACCAGCCCGGAAAGGAGGTTCGGGTTGTCTGCCAGCCTAGGCTGCGTATAGGCCCCTCCATTTGCAATGGCCCCGGCCAGGACCATCATGTGATAGGGGTTTGCCAGCACTGTGTATTGGCCCACCCCTGCCCAGCCCAGCTGGTTTGCGTTGGCAGAGGAAAGGTCTATGGTGCTCTTCGCCACAGCAACGCCATCGAAGGTAAACTCTTGGTTGAAGCCCATGTCCTCCGCTTTTTTCTGTAGGGAATCCCGCCCCACGTCGTTGGCCAGCTGGGCAAAATAAATGTTACAGGAATTGCCCATTGCGGAGAAAGCATCCTGGGTCCCATGGGATTCCCCATGGAGGCAAGTAATGTCGCTCCCTCCCACATCCTGGGCGCCCCAGCAGTCGTAGGTACGGCTGCTCCAGTCCTCCGGCCACTTTTCCATAGCGGCGGCAACTGTCACCAGCTTAAAGATGCTGCCAGGGGTGAAGCTGGAAGACAGGGTATTATCCAGATACGCGCCCTTATAAGCGTCGTTGGTTTCCAAATCCTCCGGCACGTCGGAGGGGTCAAAGCTGGGGGCGCTAACTTTGCAGAGGATGTCGCCATTCTCATAATTATATAATATCGCCGCACCGTTGTGGCCATCCATGGCAGTATAGGCGGCGGCGCACACATCCTGGTCCACTGTTAGGGTAACGGTGCTGCCCAGCTGGCTGAAAGGGGTCTGGTTCAGGCCCGTGATAAAATTATACCCAGTCAGCTTCCCGCCCATTGTAGACTGCACCCCTGTGCCGATATAGCCGGCTGTGTCCCCAATAGTATGCAGCAACGCCCGCCGTACCGTCGCGTCCTCGCTATATTGCCTTTCCCCTTCCTTTGAGGTAGCCAGAACCGCGCCATCACAGTCCAGGATGTCCCCCATTTGGCTGCCGAGATGGCCGTTATAGGGCTGCATAGCCCAAGTGCGTCCGTTGAGGAACAGGTTTACCACCAGATACCCCACGCCGCCCAGAAAAACTGCTAACAAAATATACAATACGATCGAGCGCAAACCCACTGTTTTCAAAAAGGCCATCCCCTTTCCTGTCAGCCCCAGCTGTTGATGTCTTCCATGTCCCCTTTCCCTGGCGGCGGGGATACTGCGCCTGTATCACTATAGACCTCCCCTGTGGCGGCAAAATCTGGCCGCGCCGGGGGCTTCAGGCGGACTGGGGGTACCGTGCCCGTATCGCTGTAGACCTCCCCTGTGGCGGCAAAATCTGGCCGCGCCGGGGGCTTCGGGCGGGCTGGGGGTACCGCGCCCGTATCGCTGTAGACCTCTCCTGTGGCGGCAAAATCTGGCCGCACCGGGGGCTTCGGGCGGGCTGGGGGTACCGCGCCCGTATCGCTGTAGACCTCCCCTGTGGCGGCAAAATCTGGCCGCACTCGGGGCACTGTCCCCGTATTGCTGTAAGATTCCGCCCGGTAGCCGCTGCCCCGCCCTGCCGGGCCATGCCGTCCCTCGGGCATAGCTTCTTGAGAACGGCGGCCCCCTTTCGAAGAGCGGCGGGCCCCATAGGTACGCTCGTCAGAGGCCTTGATAAAAGCCATCAGCCCCCACACGCACATCATGCTGGAACCACCCGCGCTAATAAAAGGCAGGGTCACGCCGGTAAGGGGTAGCACGTCTGTAGCACCAAACACGTTCAAACAGGTCTGGAACAAGAGCATCCCCGCCACGGCGCAGGCCCCAATGGAAAAGAAAGTAGAGCGGCTGCGTGTCACGTCGCTGCGGGCATACAAGGTAAGCATAGCGATGGCCAGCAGCACAACCAAAGCCAGCAGCAGGCCTTGCTCCTCGCAAACCAGGCCAAAAACCAGGTCGCTGTCTGCCGCGAATATGCCTGCCAGGTTTCCCTGGCCCAGGCCGATGCCAAACAGGCCCCCGCTGGCCATATAGGTAAGCACCCGGGTCTGTTGGTATCCCAGGCTGTCGTTGATGTGCTCCCATACATGGCCCCAGCCTGCAAAGCGGTCTGCCACATATGGCATGAAGCGTAAAATCAGCAGCACGCCGATGGCCGCCCCAGCCAGGATGAGGGCAATGGTACGCACGCTTCCCGAGCGCATAAAGGCGATGATCAAAAAACAGGAGAAAAAAATCACGGCCGTACCGAAATCCCGCATGATGAACAAAAAGCCCATGCAGATCCCGGTAAACACCAAAAACTCCGTAATGTTCTTTTTTGTCTGCAGCCTGTCCAGCGTAGAAGTGCCCACGAACACAAAGGCGATCTTGATGAATTCAGAGGGCTGGAAGCTGACCGGACCGATGAATATCCAGTTTTTCGAGCCGTACTGCTCCCGCCCGAAGACCAGGTTGATGAGGAACAGCAAAATGGCCCCGGCCGCGATATAGACACGGAACCTGGCCACCCGGTCCATGTCGTTCATAAACCAGATGAGGAAACAGAACAATAGGATGCCGATGCCCATGGCGGCCAGCTGCGTTTTGATACCCTCCAGGTTGTAAGCGGCAAGAAGGGCGACCCCCATACCAGAAAGCAGGTAACAGATGGTTTCAATCTCAAAGCTGACCCGGTGTTGGATACCGATAGACCAGATGTACAGCCCCCAGCCCATGACCATGGCAATCAGGGTGGGGATGCCCTGGGCCAGGCGGAAGCCTTCCTCCCCTATACAGGCCTGCAGGGCCATCAGCAGATGTACCAGGCTGGCCACTACCATCAGCTTCATGGGGGAGGCTGCCTCGCGGGAGAAACCGGTGAAGATACGCCTACGCCTGGCGGGCGGTGTCTCGGCGTTGCGCAGGGTCAGCCTCACATCGCCCATGGCGATGGTATCCCCGATATTCACAAGGTGCTGGCCTTCAATCTCCCGGCCGTTCACCTGTACCCCGGAATGGGAGCCGGTGTCGCACACCACCCAGCCTTCCTCCCGGCGCATCAACACCGCGTGATCCCGGGAGACAGTGGCGTCTGGCAGGCAGATATCGCAGCTGCGGCTGCGGCCGATGGAGTTTTCCCAGTATAGCACCGGGAAACGCACCCCTGTGGACTCTTCGCACAGCATGACCACTGGATCCCGGCGGCGCTGCCCCTTCTTAAAGGAGGTATAACACCGCCACACCACATACAGCGCCATACAGGGCACGATAGCCCGGACCAGCAGCAGCACAGTGGGCAGCACGCCCGACTGCAGGAATTCCATGACCATATCCAAAAAGCATTCCCCCTTTCCCTATGGTTGTACAGTTTTACAGGCCCAGGCGGCTGGGGCTGGAGAGGGACGCAGGTCAGCGGATAGCCGCCACCTCGCCCTGGCGCTTGTAGATGCTGCCCCCAGGCACGAAACCCCGCACCATGGACAGCGGGTATATCCGGGAGCCCTTGCCTACCACGGTACCAGGGTTCAGCACGGCGCTGCAGCCAACCTCTACCCCATCGCCCAGTATGGCCCCGAATTTCTTCAGGCCCGTTTCCAGTATCCCGCCCTCCGCGCGCACCGTGACCAGGCCCTTGTCCTGCTTCACGTTGGAGGTCAGCGCCCCGGCCCCCATGTGGGACTTATACCCCAGGATGGAGTCACCCACGTAGTTATAATGGGGCACCTGCACCGAATCAAACAAAATAACGTTCTTCAGCTCCGTAGAGTTCCCCACCACGCAGCCCGCCCCCACCAGGGCGTTCCCCCGGATGAAAGCGCCAGGCCGCACCTGGGCGCCAGGCCCAACGACGCAGGGCCCGGCGATATAGCAGTTGGGGAACAGGACGGCGCTTTTATGGATCCACACATCCCCTTCCCGCCGCTCGTATTCCGACAAGGGCAGCGAAGCCCCCAATTCCTGGATAAAGGCCCCTATGCCTGGCAATGCCTGCCAGGGGTATTCCGCCCCCTCTAACAAGGGCCGGGCAGCCGTGTGGGACAAATCAAAAAGGGCCTCTGTGCGCAATGCATCCAATCCCATAACAATATCCTCCTTTTCCGTCTCTGCAGCCCTTCAGCCCTGGGTAAAGGGCACCATGGCTTGGTCGATGGCATCTATCTGATTCAGGTCCAACTGCAGTTCCCCTTCCGCTGTCTGGCGGATATCCAGCACCATAGAACGGGCAGCCCCATAGGCTGGGGCCGCCGCTTGCTGCTGCAGGTAATGCAGCACCTTGTTTACAAACAGCTCCTCCGCGTCCACCTGGGGCCGGGGGCTGGGCGTGGGCGTAGCAACGGCGCTTTCCGGCTCGCTGTCTTCCTCCCAATCATCCCAATCGTCCCAGCTGTCCTCGTCTTCCTCATCCTCCGGTTCTGGCGTAGGGGACGGGGCGTTGGCGGCGTCAGCCTCCTGCTGGGCCTGGTTCAATAGCTGCTCCAGTTCCGCTTTGCAATTGCTGAAATTGGTGATGGGCGTTACCTCTATCTCGATGGTATAGCCGGTGTCTACCTTCTGTTCTTCTTTTACGGTGTACTGGGCCTTGGTGAACACCTGGGAGAATACCTCTTGCAGCTGGGCCATCTGCTGCTCGGTGGGGGAGATGTTGTAGGCATTGCAGAAGTAAACGGCGGCATTTTCCACCGTGCTGGCGTGATTCTCCGCCGCGTCGGCAGCATTGGCCTGGGCGGCTACGATAAAGCTTTCGTGGGAGTTGTGGTAGCTGCTGTCCAGCAGGGCCTGGATATAACTGGAAACGTCATAGTCCGCAAAGCCCGGCATGGGGATGTCGCAGCCGGAAAGGGACGCCGCCAACACAGCCGACGCGAGAAACGCCCCTATAGCCCTGTATATCCTTTTCATGGTCTGCCCTCCTGGGGATATCCCCGCAATATTTTCCACAGAAGCCGCTGCCTCATTCGTCCCGCCCGCAGCACTTCTTATATTTCTTCCCGCTGCCGCAGGGGCAGGGGTCGTTGCGGCCGGGCTTTTTCTGCTTGCGCACCGGCTGCTTTTTCACTGTCTTGTCGCCGGCCATGCCGGCGCTGGTCTCCTTTACGCGCTGCTGGGCCTGGGGGGCTTCCGGCGTGGGGGGATCCCAGGTGAGCACCAGCTTGGCGGTGTCCTCCCGGATGGCCGCGATCATATCGTCGAACATCTGGAAGCCCTCCATGCGGTATTCCACCACCGGATCGTGCTGGGCATAAGCCCGCAGGCGTATACCGTCCTGCAGCTGCTCCATGGCGTCGATATGGTCCATCCACTTCTCGTCCACGGTCTCCAGCAGCTTCACCCGCTCTAGCACCCGCATGCCCTGGGGGGAATACTTCTTCTCCCGTTCGGCATAACGGTCCTCCGCGCGTTTGCGCAACAGCGCCAGCACGTCTTCCTGGTCCAGGTCCTCCAGCTGGTCTTGGGTATACCGCAAATCGCCCTCATGGATGAGCCAGTCATACTGGGCACGCAGGCCGGGCAGGTCCCAGTCGTCCCGGGCCACGTCCTCGGGCATGGCCGCTTTTACCTTGGCTTCCAGGTCCTCGTCAATCATCTTCTGGATGGCAGGCCCCATGTCCTCGCCGTTAAGCACCTGGTCCCGCTGGCCGTAGATGATCTGCCGCTGGGAGTTGAGCACCTCGTCATATTGCAGCACGTTCTTGCGGATGCCAAAGTTCCGGCCTTCCACCCGGCGCTGGGCGCTTTCAATGGCGCTGGAGACCATGCCCGTCTCAATGGGCATATCCCGCTCGATCTTCATGCGCTCCATCATGGAGGAAAGCCGTTCGCCGCCGAACAGGCGCATCAGGTCGTCGTCCAGCGAGATATAGAAACGGCTCTTGCCCGGGTCGCCCTGGCGGCCGGCGCGGCCCCGCAGCTGGTTGTCAATCCGGCGGGACTCGTGGCGCTCGGTGCCGATGATATACAGGCCGCCCAGCTCCCGTACCTCTTGGGCTTCCGGGGCAATCTCCTCTTTGTATTTTTGGTTCAGCTTTGCAAAAGTCTCCCGGGCCTCTAGGATAGCCTCGTCCTGGGTGTGGCTGAAAGCTGTGGCCTCTACCAGCAGCTCCTCGGGATACCCCATTTTGCGCATCTCGGCCTTGGCCATGAATTCCGCGTTGCCCCCCAGTAGGATGTCCGTGCCGCGGCCGGCCATATTGGTGGCGATGGTAACGGCCCCTTTGCGGCCGGCCTGGGCCACGATCTGCGCCTCTTTTTCGTGGAACTTGGCGTTGAGCACCTGGTGCTTTACACCGCGTTTGCGCAGCATGGCGCTAAGCTCCTCTGATTTCTCGATCGTTACCGTGCCCACCAGAACTGGCTGGCCCCGCTTGTTGTGCTCGATGATATCCGCCACCACAGCCTTTAGCTTGGGGTCCTTCTCCGGATCCTTCACAGGGCTGCCGCTGCCCTGGAACACCACGTCCGGGCAGTCTTCCCGCACCATGGGCCGGTTGGTGGGGATCTCCACCACGTCCAGCCGGTATATCTCGGAGAACTCCTCCTGTTCGGTCATGGCGGTGCCCGTCATACCGGAAAGCTTCTCATACAGCCGGAAAAAGTTCTGGAAGGTAATGGTTGCCAGGGTCTTGCTCTCCCGGGCCACCTCTACCCCCTCCTTGGCCTCAATGGCCTGGTGCAGGCCTTCGTTATACCGGCGGCCGAACATCAGGCGCCCGGTGAATTCATCTACAATGACGACTTCCCCGTCTTTCACCACATAGTCCTGGTCCCGATGCATGATGCCCCAGGCCCGTATGGCCTGGTTCACGTGGTGCTGGATGCGGATATTGTCCGGGTCGGTCAGGTTTTCAATGCCAAAGTACCGCTCCGCCTTTTTCACGCCCTGCTGTGTGAGGGAACAGGTTTTCAGCTTTTCGTTGATGATATAGTCATAGCCCGTATACAGCTCGTCGTTGTCCTGCTTCTCGTCGGTCTCCTTCACCCGGATGGGCTTCAGCCCCTTTGCAAAGGCGTCGGCCTGGCTATATAGGATGTCCGCCTTGTCCCCGTGGCCAGAGATAATGAGGGGGGTGCGGGCCTCGTCTATCAAAATAGAGTCCACCTCGTCCACAATGGCGTAATAGTGGCCCCGCTGCATCTTGCCCCTTTTGTCTACCACCATGTTGTCCCGCAGATAATCGAACCCCAGCTCGTTGTTGGTGGCATAGGTGATGTCGCAGGCATATGCCTCCCGCTTTTTCCGGCTGTCCATGCCGGTCATGGCCAGGCCCACGGTAAGCCCCAGGAAGTTGAACACCCGGGCCATCATCTCCCCCTGGTACTTGGCCAGGTATTCATTCACCGTGACAATGTGCACGCCCTTGCCGGTCAGCGCGTTCAAATAGGCGGGCAAGGCCAGGGTAAAGGTTTTGCCCTCGCCGGTTTTCATTTCGGCAATGCGCCCCTGGTGCAAAATGACGCCGCCTTGTACCTGCACCGGGAACAGCCGCAGGGAGAGTACCCGGTCCATGGCCTCCCGGCAGGCGGCAAAGGCCTCGGGCAAAATATCGTCTAACGATTCCCCCTTCTCCAGGCGGCCTTTCAAAAGGCCGGTCTGGGCTTTCAGATCCTCGTCGCTCATGGCCCTATAGGCGCCCTCCAGCCCCAGCACCTTGTCCACCTGGGGCTGTATCCGTTTCAACTCCCGTTTGCTATAGTTGCCAAAAAGCTTTGTCAATATATTATTTGCCAATGCGCTCTCATACCTTTCTTTTTCCGCCATGGCAGCCGTGCGCTGCTCTGTCCAGTTATTATACCAAATTCTGTGCGGGCCGTCAAATTAACAAAATTTTAATTCTCCCCGTCACCTGGCAGGCCGCCGGCTTTCGCGGGATACGCCAAAGCCCCAGCCGGGGGCTGGGGCTTTCTACGTTACATGGACTCTGGGGCCGTTACGTTGAACAGCTTCAGGCCGTTTTCCAGCACCTGCCGGAAAGCCGTGCACAGGTACAGCCGTGCGGCGGTCAGGGCGGGGTCGTCCCCCTTCACCCGGCAAGCGTTATAGAACCGGTGGAACAAAGTGGACAGCGCCACCACATACCGGGTAATGCGCGCCGGGTCCATGGCCCGGGCGGCCCCCTCCACCTCCCCGGTATAGGCGGAAAGCTGCCGGATCAGCTCCACCTCCTCTGGGGCCGTCAGCAGCGCCAGTTCCTCTGGGGCACATGCCCGGGGCTTGACACCATCGGCCGCCAAGTTTTTCAATATGCTGCATACCCGGGCATGGGCATACTGTACATAATATACTGGGTTCTGGGCGTCTTCCTTTACAGCCAGGTCCAGGTCGAAGTCGATGCGGGTATTGGGTTCGTAAGAATTGAACAGGAACCGGGCCGCGTCCACCGGCACCTCCTCCAACAGGGTCACCAGGGTGATGGCCTTGCCGCTGCGCTTGCTGGCCTTTACGATCTCCCCGTCCCGCACCAGGCGCACCATCTGCATCAACACCACCTGCAAACGGCCCGCGTCTACGCCAAGGGCCGTCAAAGCGCCTTTCAGCCGGGGCACATAGCCGTGGTGGTCGGCCCCCAGTACATCAATGGCCATGTCGAAGTTCCGGGTCTCCAGCTTGTCATAGTGGTAGGCGATGTCCGGCACTACATAAGTGGGCACGCCGTTAGAGCGCACCAGCACGAAATCCTCGCTGCCATATTCCGCCCCCTTGAACCAGACCGCCCCGTCTTTCTCATAGGTGGCGCCCTTTTCCTTTAATAGCTCTACCACCCGGCCCACCGCGCCGTCCTTATGCAGGGTGGACTCCCGGAACCAGTTGTCATACTCCACCCGGTAGCGCAGCAGGTCGTCGTGCAGGCCCTGGATGTTCTGGGGCAGCGCGTAGCTTACCAGGGCTTCCCGGCGCTCCCCTTCGGGGGCCTCTACGTAGCGGTCTCCGTATTTTTCCGCAAAAGCCCTGGCGTGCTGCCGGATATCCTCCCCCTGGTAGCCGTCCTCGGGGAAAGGCACTGCCTCTTCCCCTTTATAAATCTGCAAATAACGCGCCTCCAACGAGTTGGCGAACTTGTTCACCTGGTTGCCCGCGTCATTTACATAAAACTCCCGCTCCACCTGGTAGCCCGCCGCCTCCAGTACAGAGGCCAAAGCGTCCCCCAGCACGCCGCCCCGGGCGTTGCCGATGTGCATAGGCCCGGTGGGGTTGGCAGAGACGAACTCCACCAGCACACGCTTTCCCTGGCCGAAATCACTGGCGCCATACCTGTCCCCCAGCTGGTGGATATCCGTAAGCACTTCCCCATAAAACCGGGGGGCGTAAGTGAAGTTTAGAAAGCCCGGGCCAGCAATCTCGCAGCTTTTGAAATATGTGCCGTCCAATTCCAGGTTGCCCCGTATGGCTTCGGCAATCTTCCTGGGCGCGCACTTGAAAGCCCGGGCCCCGGCCATAGCGGCATTGCAGGCCCAATCCCCGTGGGCCCGGTCGCCGGGCACCTCCAGGGCAAAGGCGGGCAATTCCGCCTGGGGCAGTTCCCCTTTCCCCTGGGCCCGGGCAATGGCCTCCTCTACAGCCGTGCGCAATTGGCCCACAGCCTTTGTTACCAACATTGACATATATGAGAACCCATCCTTTCACAAATTTACTGCCTGTCACATAGGAAACAAACAATAGGTCCACAGGGCGCGCAGCCCTCTGGCAGGGCGTCCCCAGGCGGCCAGCCGAGACCACCGCCCCACAGCCTTGCAGCGTCAGCCGCCCAAAAGCTCATCCCTTGCGCAGCACCAGCCGGGTTTCCCCGGGGTTCAGTGTGTGCAGCCTTGCCTTGATACGCGGGTGGGAAAGCCCCTCCCACACCATGTCCCGCAAAACCGTGCCCCGGTTGCTTCCGTGTATCACCCGCAGCTCTGTCACCCCTGGCGGCACATGGTCCAGCCAGTTGAGAAGCAGCTTTTGGGCCTGGGCCTGGTACATCCCGTGCAGGTCTACTTGCATGACAGGCCCCTCCCGCTTAAAGCGCATACACGTTTCCCCCAATCAGCATGTAAAACGCCAACAGTGCCGGTTGATGGAGCAAGTAGACCACCAGGCTGTGCCGCCCCAAAAAAGCCAGCGGCCGCAGCCCGGGCTTCAGCTTTTCCATAATCCGCTTCTTGTGGCCTACCAGGCACCACAAAAAATACCCGCACAGGTACAAAAAGAACCAGGGTATAATGGGGAAGTAGTCGGAAGAGGCAAAACCCGGCCCCGGCAGGCCCACCACTGCCAGCCAGTCCCACTGGTACAACCAGCCGGGCAGCTCTAAAAGCCGCAGGCCCTGAAAGCCCAGGTAGCCCTGGGGCACGCCCCGGGTCAAAAAGAACGCTAGCGCCGATAAAGACAGCCCCAGCCAAGCGGGCCAAGGGGGCAGCTTCAGCCTAGCCCACAGCCACCACACCCCACATTGGATAAGCCCTGCCAGCCCCAACAGGTACAGCACCCCAAACAGGATGGATTCCGCGGGCATAACAAGGCCTGTGCACAGGCTTACCAGGACGCCCGCCCCCAGTACGGTCAACCCATGGCGCAGGGGATGATGGGAGAGACGGAAGCAAAACCCGGAAAGGAAAATGAACCCCCAGCAAATGCTTTGCTGCCACGCATACCCCACCGGCCCGGTGTACCAGCCCAGGGGGACGCCCCGGATATAGACCAGGTCGTACAGGGCGTGGTACAGCACCATGTTTACCAGCAGCAGCCCCCGCAGCGTGTCCAGGGCGTTATAGCGTCCCGCTTTCAATAACCCAGCACCCCCCGTAGGGATTCGTCGTCCTTTACCCATTCCGCCACATCGATGACCCGGTAATGCTCCCGGTCATCCCGGCACACCACCTGGGCAATCCCCGCGTTGATGACCAGGCGCTTACACATAGAGCAGCACACGGTGTTTTCCACATACGCCCCGGTAGACACCTCTTTCCCTACCAGGTACAGCGTGGCGCCAATCATATCCCCCCGTGAGGCGGAGATAATGGCGTTGGCCTCGGCGTGCACGCTGCGGCACAGCTCGTACCGCTCCCCCCGGGGGATACCCAGCTTGCTGCGCAGGCAGTACCCCAGGTCCGAGCAATTCTCCCGGCCACGGGGCGCGCCCACATAGCCCGTGGAAATGACCTCGTCGTTTTTCACAATGACCGCCCCATAGTGCTTGCGCAGGCAGGTGCACCGCTGGGATACCACCTCCGCCAGATCCAAATAATAATTCACCTTATCCCGCCGCTCCAGTTTTTGCATATGCATCCTCCTTTGGCCGAGGCTTTATAGGGGGCCTATCCCATCGCCGGTTTGGGGCTCACGCCCCGCTATACTCCTTAAATAGGGTGGAAAACATAATAGGGCTGGGGGACGTCATCCCATTTTCTAGGGGAAAGGAACCCACGTCAAAACCCTTTTACAGGTTTTCCGGCCCAAAAGAACAGGGCAGCATCTGGGCCAGCGTATATACACGCGCCTCCTTGCCATCCCACAGCACGATGTTAAAATCCTCCCCGCAGAATTCCCGCATTACCTGGCGGCACACGCCGCAAGGCGGGCACAGGCTGTCCGGCTTCTGCCCCGCGGGGCCGCCCACCACGGCGATGGCGGCAAAATCCCGCTGGCCCTCGCTAACCGCCTTGAAAATAGCCGTGCGCTCGGCGCAGTTGGCAGCCGGATAAGCGGCGCACTCAATGTTGCAGCCCTGGTATACCGTGCCGTCCTGGCACAACAGAGCCGCCCCCACAGCAAAATTGGAATAGGGCGCATAGGCCCTTTCCCGGGCTTCCAAGGCCTCGCTGACCAAGCGTGGATACCGCTCATCCATGGCCAGCCTCCTTTGCCAGCTTCACCAGCCGGCTGGTACCCAGGCGGCTGGCCCCCAGCCGCAAAAACTCCTCCGCGTCTGCCAGGGAGGACATGCCCCCAGCCGCCTTTACCTGTACATGGGCGGGGCTGTGTTCCCGCAGCAAGGCAACGTCCTCAAAGGTGGCCCCGCCTGTGGAAAAGCCTGTAGAAGTCTTGATGAATTCCGCACCGGACTCCCCCACCACCCGGCACATGGCGGCCTTCTCTTCCCTGGTAAGCACGCAGGTTTCGATGATGACTTTTAAGACCCTGCCGCCGCAGGCTTTCTTCACCTGTTTGACCTCGTCCAGCACGGCGTCAAAACGGCCCTCTTTTACCAGGCCCAGGTTTATCACCATGTCGATCTCATCCGCCCCCTTTTCCACAGCGTCCGCAGCCTCGAAGCACTTCGTGGCAACGGTACTGTAGCCGTTGGGGAAGCCGATGACCGTGCAGACTTTCACCCGGCCCCGGGCATATTGGGCCGCCTGCTCTACAAAGCTGGGCGGGATGCACACGCTGGCTGTAGAGAAGCGGACGCCCTCCTCCACGACAGTCTGTATCTGGGCCCAAGTAGCCTCCGGCTTCAGCAGCGTGTGGTCTACATGGGACAGTATGGTTTGCAGTTCCATGGGGTTTCTCCTCCCTTTCCCTCTTGGATTGGCCCGTTTCTATGGCCTTTAGCTTACGCATGCCCCGCCAGGATGACCTGGGAAAGCTGCTCGCGGGTGGGCAGGCCCTCGTTATCGCTCTTGTTGGCAACCTGGACCGCCCCGACCACGTTCCCGCGGAACGCGGCCTGCTCCAGGGGCTCCCCTTCCGCCAAGGCGGCGATGACCCCAGCGGCAAAGCCGTCCCCAGCCCCCACGGTGTCCACCACCTTTTCTACGGGGAATCCGGCGGAATAGCCTGCCGCCCCGCCTTTTTGGGAAAAGTAGGCCCCTTCCCCTCCCAGCTTGACCACCACGTTTTGCACGCCCATACTGTGATAGAAAGCGGCGATGCCCTCCGGCGTATCCTGGCCAGCCAGCAGCTTCCCTTCGCCGACGCCTGGCAGCACGGTTTCCGCGCCCTGGGCCAAGCTGTTCAAAGCAGATACCATCTCCTTTTCACTGGGCCACAGCTGGGGGCGCAGATTGGGGTCGAAGGAATAAGGGATGTCTAGGGCCTGGGCGCGGCTGACCAGCCGACGGGTAGCGGCCAATGCGCTTTCCGAGACCGCCGGGAAAACGCCAGTGACATGCAGCCTCCCGCAGCCGGAAAGATCCAGGCCGTCGATGTCATGGGGGGTTATTTTAGAAGCCGCCGAGCCCCTGCGGTAATAGGCGATATCCGGGTCCCCTCGCTGGGTAGAACCCTTCAGCATAAAGCCGGTGATCTCCCCTTCACATTGCATCACCAGGTCTGTAGAGATACCGTTTTCCCGCATCCCGTCCAAAATCCGTTCTCCCATGGGGTCGAAGCCCAGGCGGGTACAATAGGCGGGGGTATGGCCCTGCCGGGCCAGCCCCACGGCTACGTTATACTCCGCCCCGGCGATAGAGGCGGTAAAATGCTTCACCCGGCTGATGGGCCCAACCTCCTCTGCCATGAACAAGCCCATTGCCTCTCCTAACAGTACGATCTTCATTGTATACAGCTCCTTTTTTATCAAAGCTCTTCTTGCCGCGGCCGGGGCCCCTACCATCCTTTTTAAGGGGAAGCTTCCCGCCGCCTTTCCCCGTAGCCGCTTCTTGGCGCTGTGGCAGGTCAGGCGCTGTTGACCACGTTGTTGGCCCAGATGCCGGATTTCAGCATGGCCCCCCCGATTATGATCTTTAAGATGTCTGCGCAGCTGACAAAGAAGAACACCCATACCACTGGAAGCGCCGTGAATTGGCATAGGCAGAAAGCCAGGGGCAGGCTGACCACCCAGGTAAACACGCAGTCGAACAGGAAAGTGATGAAGGTCTTGCCCCCCGAGCGGATGGTGAAATAGGCGCAGTTGATGAAAGCATGCATGGGCATGGTGCAGCCGCAGATCATTAAAAGCCGGGCGGCGATTTCCCGCACCTGGGGCTCGGTATTATAGATATGGGGGATGGTGGGGGCGCACAGCACCAGCAGCCCACCCATGACAATATTGCCCATTATACTGAAAAAGATTACCTTGCGCACCGTGTCCTTGGCGCCTTCCTTATCGTTCGCCCCCAACAGCTGCCCGGAAAGGATGCCCAGGGCGTTGCCAGAGGTCATCAGGATAATGGAAAACAGGTTGTTGATGGTGCCGCTGATGTTGGTGGCCGCCACGGCCGTAAGGCCCCGGGTGGCATAGCACATGTTCACGCAGGCCGTGCCAATGGACCACAGCAGCTCGTTAAGCAGCAGGGGCGTGCCGGTGACGGTGATTTTCTTCACCAAGGACACGGGCACCCGCATGCTTTTAAACGCCCCTTGCAGGAAGAGGAATTTCTTTTTCCGGCGCAGGGCGTACACCGCCAGGTACAGCATCTCCGCATACCGGGCGGTGACCGTGGCCAGGGCCGCGCCCGCCACCCCCATTTTAGGGAAGCCAAAGCTGCCGAAAATCAACAGGTAATTCAGGATAAGGTTTACAAAGATGGAGATGATGCTGGCCATCATGGGGGAAAAGGTCTCCCGCATATCTTTCAGGGCGCTGGAAAGGCACTGTACCAACATAAAGGGCAGCAGCCCCCATAGGCTGATAAGCATATACTCCTTGGCAAAGGCCAGGGTTTCGGCAATATCCTGGGGGCTAGAGTTCTCCTTGTTCAAGTATAGGTGGAACAGCTGCTCGCCGAACACCAGGAACACGGCCACACCAATGGCCACCACCCCCAGGCCGAACAGCAGCCGGAACCGGAAAGACTGGCGCAGGCCCTCGTGGTCGCCCTTGCCGTAAAACTGGGCCCCGAAAATGGAGGCCCCGGAGAAGCCGCCGAAAATGGTCAGGTTGAAAATGAAGATAAGCTGGTTCACAATGGCCACGCCTGACATGGGGTTGGTGCCCAGCCGGCCCACCATCACGTTATCCAGCAGGTTCACAAACTGCGTGATGCCCGACTGGACGATCATAGGTATCAAAATGGCCAGCACCGAGGCATAAAACGCCCGTGAGCCGATATACCGTTTACGGAAATTTGTCATAAATATAGTTGTTACTCCTTGCTATATAAAAAATACCACGGCGGCCCCCGCGCCTTCGGTCCATTAGCCCTGGCACGGGGCCCCGGCCGCGCCCTCTGGGGGCAACAGCTCCCGTATCAATTCGTGGTAGCCTTGTATGTACCGGTCTGCCAAGGCCTGGATGGCCTGGGCCTCGTGGGCCGAGCTGCTGTCCGCCACCGCCACCACCGGGAAACCCGCCCGTTTCGCCGTTTCTATGGCGTAAAGGGAATCCTCGAACACCACAGAGTCCCCAGGCTTGCAATCAAATTCCGCCGCGCACCGCAGGAAGATATCCGGGTGCTCTTTGCTTTTGCCCAGCTTTGTGCAGGTGATGAGGAAATCCACACAAGGCAGCATACCGCAGCGTTCCAGGGCGCAGGCCACCCCCCCTTCCTGGGAGGCCGTAGCTACCGCCACATGGACCCCGTTCCCGTGGAGCAGCCGCAGGAATTCCCCAGCGCAGGGTTTCCCGGATACCCGGTCCCGGTAACCCGCAAAAGCCCAGGCCCCCAAATCCTGTACCACCTTTTCTATAGAGCCCGGCACCCCCATCTGCCGGTATAAGGCTGCGCACTGCTCCAAACTCAGGCGGTTCATGGTGCGGTGCAGCCCCTCTGGCACAGGGACGCCTAGGCTGGCCGGATATTCGTAGGTAATGGCCTCCCACATGGGCATGGTGTCCAACAGGGTGCCGTCCGCGTCAAAAATCGCGCATCGTATCACAGTAAGGCCCTCCAATGGTCAAGGCCGCACAGCCCGCAAGGCTTGTATGGAGGCTTCCAGGTCGGCGAAAAAGCCGCCCCGGGTAACGTCCTGGTCCACCAAAATGGGCATACCCTGGGGGATGGCTTCCATCACGGCGGGGATATCTGTAACACCCGCGCCTAGCACCGCGAACCGCTCTGCGCCTTCCCGGGCTTGGCAGCCTTCTGCCATATCCTTGAAGTGAACCGAGCGCAGCCGCCCGCCCAGCCGCCGCAAAAACGCGGCCGGGTCGACGCCGCCATACAGCACCCAGCCCGTATCCACCTGGGCCCCCAGCTTGTCCCCGGCTTCCTGTAGGATGGCCTCCATTACGGTAGCCTCCCCGTCCGGGCCAGCTGTCCGGGCCCGGATCTCCGGGGCGTTATTGTGCAGCCACAGGGCCACGCCCCCTTCCGCCAAACGCGCCGCCAGGCCGTGGCAGGTTTGGGCAAAGGCACGGTACGTTTTTTCAATGTCCCGGGGACAGTTCACCACATACGTATCGATAGAGGTCTTTTCCGCAAGGGCCAGCATCTCGTCCGCCGCAGCCAGCGGGTCTGGGCAGAACACATGGCAGGAAGACAGGGAAAGCCCCAGGGGTTCCATCATAGCCTGGAACCTGGACACCTCCCGCGGTTTCCACACCCGGTCTGCCAGGGCCTGGGGGAAGCCGGACCCATCCCCAAACAGGACGCAGGGCTCTATCTGCCGGTATCCCATGGCTGCCAGGCGCTGGAAAAAGCCCGCTGGGTCCTGGCGGAAGTCGCCCAGGCAGCCGAATATCTGTACGCCATATCTCGTTTCCATCCGCAATACGCTTCCTTTCCCACAATTTGCCTTTTGCCTTGTAGTATAGCATATCCCGCCGGGAGATGCAACGTGGAAATGCATGGGGCACACAGGCCCGCCTGGGCGGCGGGCCTTAATCCCGCGGGGCGGGGCCCCGGTGCAGGTACAGGCGCACTTGGACGCCCTCCCCCGGGGAAGAGCAGATATGGACAGGCGTTTGCAGCGTGTCCAACACCTGTTTGACCAGGTACAGCCCCAGGCCCGTAGAGGTAGTGTCCATCCGGCCGTTGCGCCCGGTGAATCCCCGCTGGAACACAAGGGGCAGGTCTTCGGAGGCGATGCCCACCCCGGTATCCTGGATGAGCAGCACGTCATCCTTCCCCATGGAAATAGACACGCCCCCTTGCCGGGTATACTTCACAGCGTTGGATAAAAGCTGCTCTAACACAAACAGCAGCCATTTTTCGTCCGTCACCACTTGGTTGGGGAATTCCTGTATAGTGAGGGAAAGCTTTTTATAGATGAACTGGGGGGCAAATTTCTTGGCGGCGCGGCAAACGATGGGCCGCACGGGGCATGCCTCCAGGCGCAGGTCAGAGGCGATCGTCTCCAGGCGCAGGTACCCCAGCACCATCTCTACATATCGCTCGATTTTAAACAACTCTTGCGCCACGGCCCCGCTGCCACCCTCCGGCTGGGACTGCAGCAGCAGGCGCATGGAGGCAATGGGCGTTTTCACCTGGTGCACCCACAGGGTGTAATAGGCCAGGGCGTCCCGCTGGCGCTGGCTGTACGCCTCTTCCTGCAGGCGCAGTTCCTGGCACAGGGCGGACGCCGTATCCAGCAAAAGTGTCTCTGGCAGCGTGCCAGACAGGGCAGGGGCCTCTAACAAGGACGGCGCATGCTCCCGCCACGCCTCCAGCTTCCGCACCCGGCGGCGGTAACGGACGTAGTCTGGCACAAGGAACAGCGGCACGCCCACTGCCCCCGTCACCAAAAGGGTGTACCATAAAGGCCCCATGGGCAGCCCATACAGCCAAAACAGCCCTGCCGCCACGGCGGCCAGCAGGCACACGACCGGCAGCAGGGCCCAGCGTTCTTGCAGGTAATGGAGGAGAATCTTCATAGAACGCCCCTTCTTAAAACATGGATGTAAGCGGCGCCGTGCCCGCGCCACAGGGTCATGACAACAGATACCCCTGGCCTTTGCATGTGGTAAGCAGCCCCGGCAAGCCCGCGTTTTCCAGCTTTTTCCGCAAGCGGGATACATTCACGGTTAGGGTGTTGTCATCCACAAAGCTTTCATGCTCCCACAGGCGGGCCATCAGGCCGCTGCGGGAAACCGGGCGCCCCGCGTTTTCCATCAGCATCTGCAAAATGCGCAGCTCGTTTTTCGTAAGCGCCTGCCTCCCCTTGGGCCCGGTAAGGGAACCTTCGCCCAGGTCCAGCTGGGCCCCGCCGTATTCCAATACATTTACGCTGGCCCCAAAAGAATAAGCCCGGCGCAGCACGGCCTGCACCTTGGCGGTAAGCACGGGCAGGTCAAAGGGCTTGGGGATGAAGTCGTCGCCCCCCAGCTCCATGGCCGTGATAATGTCCAAATTATCAGAGGCGGAAGACAAAAACACCACCGGCACCTTAGACCTCTTGCGGATCTCTTGGCACCAGTAATAGCCGTTGCGGTGGGGTAGGCCGATATCCAGCAGCACCAGGTGGGGGGCGCATCCCGTAAACTCCTCTAGCACCCGCTGGAAATCCTGGGCGCACTGCACCTGGTAGCCCCACATCACCAGGTGTACCGCCACACTGTCGGCAATGGCCTGGTCGTCCTCTACCAGGAAAATCTTATAGGTCATATGCCCAGCAGCTCCCCTATCTCTTCATAGCTGGCGGCCTCATAGGTATAGGGCGGGCGGCCTATGGCGGCCACGGGGCCGTCTGGATGGTAATAAAGGGAATCCAGCCCGGCGTTCACCGCCCCCTGGATATCCGAGGTGAGGGAATCGCCGATGACTAGGGCCTTGGCCCGTTCCAGGCCGGGGATGCGGGAGAAGACATAGTCGAAATAACGGGGGTCTGGCTTGGCCGCGCCCGCGTCCTCAGAAACAAAATAATCCCGCACCCAGCGCAGCAGGCCGGAATTTTCCAGGCGGGTCTTCTGGGTAACGGCGTTGCCATTGGTGACGATGTACAGCGTATATTTCTGGGCCATGCGCTCTACCAGCTCCAGCGCCCCGGGCAGCAACGCGCCGCCCTTGCCCAGGTTGGTAAAATATTGTCCGTTCACCACTTCCGGGTCCCCCTGCAGGCCGGTCTCTGCCAGGAAATCCCGGAAACGGCCGATATAAAGCTCTGGCTTGGTGCATTCCCGGCGCTCCAGCTTGGACCACCAGCGGTCGTTGCAGCGGCTATAGCAGGAAAGCAGTTGCGGGCTGTAGGGCGCCTGGCCTCGGAAGCAAGCGTCATAGGCGGCCCGGAAAGCCCGTTCCATGTCTTGCGGGAAATCCAGCAGGGTGCCGTCGGCATCTAGCAGCAGTGTGGTATACTCCATTTCATCTGGCTCCTTTCCTGTAAGCGCGTTCCTGTCAAACATTTCCAGGGCGGCCAGGCATGTCCCAGGGGAGACACGCATACTATACAACAGGCCCTAGGGCCATTGTACCGCAAATTTTCCACACTGTCAATGGAGGGGATTGTATGAGACGCTTTGACCCCAGGAGATACTGCTATGTGTTCTTGTGGCTGGCCCTGGCCCTTTCGGTGGGGGCCGTATGGCTGCTGGGCGGGGAACAGATGAAACAGGAAGGGCCGCCGGAAGCCGCCCCCACGGCCACGGCGCCCCCAACAGAAACCCCGGCGCCCCAAGCGGGTCCGGAGGAACTGGCGGGGGTATGGGTGCCCTACATGTCCCTGGATACCCCAGAGCACACCCAGGAAGCCTTTGAGGCGAACTTCAAGCGCATTGCCGGCCTGGCCAAAGAAAAAGGGCTGAACGCCCTGTTCGTCCACGTACGCCCCTTCTGTGACGCGCTATACGCTTCATCCCTGTACCCCTGGTCCCATCTGTTGACCGGCCAACAGGGCCAGGACCCGGGCTACGACCCGCTGGGATTTATGGTGGAATATACCCACGGGCTTGGTATGGAATTCCACGCCTGGATAAACCCCCTGCGGGTGAAAACAGCGGAAACGCCTGGGGAACTAGCGGCCAGCAGCCCCTACAGCGTGCTGCAGGCAGACTGCCCCTATTACTTTATGGAACATGAAGGCGCCGTGTACCTAGACCCAGCCTACCCCTATATACGCGGCCTGGTGGCCGACGGGGCGGCGGAGATCGTAGAGAAATACCAGGTAGACGGGATACACTTCGACGATTACTTTTACCCCTCCCAGGATGAGGGCCTGGACAGCGAGGCGTACAGCCTATACGTACAGACTGTGGAGACGCCCCTTCCCCTGCTGGAATGGAGGCAGGCCAACGTAAGCGCCATGGTGGCGGAGGTCTATGAAAAGGTAAAGAAAGCAAACCCGCAGGCGGTGTTCGGCATTTCCCCCCAGGGGAACATCGCCAATGACGAGGGCATGGGGGCGGACGTGGCAGCCTGGTGCGCCACGCCGGGCTATGTGGATTACATCTGCCCCCAGCTGTACTACAGCTTCGAAAACGAAGCTTTGGGATATGGGGAGGCCCTAGCGCAATGGATGGCGCTGCCCCAGCACGATTCCCTGAAGCTATACGCAGGGCTGGCCCTGTATAAGGCGGGCACCGACGCGGACGGGGGCACCTGGCTGCTTTCTGACGACGTGATAAGCCGGCAAATCGAGGCGGCCAGGGCTGTAGACTGCAGCGGGGTAGTGCTGTACTCCTCTGACTATCTGGATACGGAGCAGACAAAGGCGGAAATGGCAAACCTGCCTTTCTAAAAAAGCGCGGCCCTCCCTCCATAGGGCAAGCACCCAGAGCCTACAGGCCGGCGGCCTGCCTATGGAAGCCATCCGGGCAGCATCAACCGGCTGTGGGCACGGGTTTCAGGGCCATGGCTATCCAGCCCCTCTCCTCCCGGCGCTCTAAGACCGTAAAGCGGCCGGACAGGGCCGCCAACACGTCCGGCTCCCGGGCGTCAATGATACCGCTGACGATATAGACGCTGTCCGGGCCCAGGAAACGGGGGGCGTCCTGGCTGAGAAGGATGACAGTATCCGCCACGATGTTCGCCGCCACCACTTGGAAGGTACCCGTTACCTTTTCCGCCAAGTTGCCGCAGATACCGGTGAAGCCCTTCCCCACCCCATTTACCCGGGCATTCTCCACGGCGGTCTTGACAGCCAGGGGGTCTATATCCACCCCCACGGCAAACGTAGCCCCCAACAGCAGCGCCGCTACCGACAGTATCCCGCTGCCACAGCCCATGTCCAGGAAACTTATGCCGGGCCGCACATACTTTTCCAGCAGTTCCAGGCACAGGCGGGTGGTCTCGTGGGTGCCTGTGCCAAAGGCCAGGCCCGGCTCTAAGTGGAGCACCGTGCGGCCCTGGGGGTCATACGTATCCTCCCAGATGGGCCGGATAAGCAGCTTTTCCCCCACGGGCATGGGCTTGAAATATTTCTTCCAGTTGTGGATCCAGTCCTCTTCCACGCATGCCTCTTGGGAGATCGTACAAGGGATGCCCGCGGCCTGGTACCGCTCCCGCAGGAAGGAGGCCGCCTCCGCCGGGTTCTCCTCGGGGCTGATATACACATGCACCACGGCAACGCTGCGGTCCTTCTGCAGCAGCTCTTCGTCGATCAGGTCGATGTGGGCGATCTCCAAGGCCTCTTCTTCTAAATGGGAGTAGTCCTCCATATAAATGCCGTAGGGCACCACCATGTTGGCGATATCCCCCGCCAGGTCCGCCTGGGTGGCTGGTATCTCGATTTTAATCTCTGTCCAGTTCCCGTCCATAATCCTTATCCGCCTTTCCCGCTCTATACTTGTTTTCCTATCTGCCCCCGAAAGGAGCACAAAATTGCCATGACCCATACAGCCAAACGAAAATTTTTCATACAGGGCGCTGTGCTAACCTTGGTCTCCCTGTTCCTGCGGGTAACCAACATGGGCTACCGCTCGTACCTCTCCCAAAAGATTGGCCCGGCGGGTATGGGGCTGTACCAGCTCATCCTGTCTGTTTTCCTGCTGGCCGTCACCCTGTCCACCTCGGGCATCAGCCTGGCCGTCACCCGTATGGTCTCTGCCGCCATTGCCGCCCAGCGGCGGGAGACCCTGCGCTCGCTGGTAGCCCGGTGCTTTGCTTTCTGCCTGGCCCTCAGCCTGGGCATTGCCGTATGCCTGTTCCTTTTTGCGGACTTTGCCGCGGCCACGTTCCTGGGGGACCCGCAGGCCGCCCCCTGCCTGCGGGTGTTAGGCGTCGGGCTGCCCTTCATGTCCCTTTGCACCTGCATGAAGGGGTATTTCCTGGCTGTGGACGAATCCCTCTCCACCGCCGTATCCGACACCCTGGAGCAGCTTCTTACAATCGGGGCCACAGTGGTGCTGTTCTGGCGTTTTGCCCCGGAAAGCATAGAAGCCGCCTGTATGGCGGCCATGGCGGCTTCCACCCTGGGGGAAGCCGTGTCGTTCCTGGCCAGCTGGGCCTCATACCGCCGCAGCCTGAAACGCCACACCCCCGCCCGCCGGGAAAAAAGCCAGGGGGTGCTGCACGGGCTTTCCCACATCGCGCTGCCCTGTACCTTAAGTTCGGCTGCCAGAAGCCTTTTAAACACCGGGGAAAACCTGCTGATCCCCCGGGAGCTGCAGGGGTTTGGGCTGGGGTATTCGGCGGCCCTGTCCCAATATGGCCTTTTGCAGGGCATGGCTATGCCCATGCTGTACTTCCCTTCCTCGTTTCTGGCGTCCTTTGCCTCTCTGCTGATCCCGAAAGTGGCGAAGGAGAGGGAGTTGGACCACAAAAAAGCCGTAGCTTACATATCCGGCAAGGCCGTGCGCAGTGCCTTGGCCTATGGGCTGTTCTTCGCCGCCCTGTTCATGGCCTGCGGGGAAGACTGGGGCCTGGCCTTTTACCGCAGCGAAAGCGCCGGGGCATACCTGCGTGTGCTTTCCCCCATTGTACCGCTTATTTACCTGGACGTGGTGGTAGACAGCCTTTTAAAAGGGCTAGATGAGCAGCTGAACTCCATGAAGTATAACTTTGCCGATTCGTTTCTGCGGGTAACGCTGGTGCTGCTGCTGCTGCGCAGGCTGGGCATGGAGAGCTATGTAGGCATCCTATTTTTCAGCACCATCTTCAACGCTGCCCTCAGCCTCCACCGGCTGATGAAAGTCAGCTGCCTGCGCCTTTCCCTGTGGTGGCACGTGGCCCTGCCCCTGCTGTGGGCGGTCTGTTCCACGGCGGGATGGCGGTGGGCGGCCGGCCTGTTGCCTTTAGGCAACCCCTTTTTACGGGTCGGCGTGCAAGCCCTGTGCGGCGGGGCGGCGTTTGCCTTAGGGTATAGGATGATCGCCCGGGCCTGGGAATACCGCCTGGGCAGCAAAAAGGGCTGAACCTATTCCAGGCCAGCCCTTCCCCTATAGCAAGGGCTATTCCGCCGGCGCGTCCCCTTCCGCTGTGGACGATGGGGCGCTATCCTGGGATGCGTCGGCTTCTGGCCCCGCGCTGACCACCACTGTCACCGTGGCGCCGTAGTCCAGGGAATCCCCCTCCTGGTGGTCCTCATAGCGGATGACATAGCCCGGCTCGATATCGTCGCTGTGCTCTTCCTTACGTACCGGTACAAAGCTGTTGGCGGTAAGCAGCTCTTGCAGCTGGGCAAAGCTGGTCCCCTTCAGCTCTGGCAAAGCCCGGGTTGCCGCGCCCTTGCTGACAGTGACCACCACCGTGTCGCCAGGCTTGATCTCCTCCCCGGCGTTAGGGCTTTGGCTGATGATGTTCCCTTCCTGGATAGTGGTGCTGAACGACCGGGAGGATATCTTCAGCTGGAACTCGTACTCCCCCTCTTGGATGCGTTTCTCCCACTCCTCGTAATTCTGGTTTAGCATGTTGGGCACCTGGGACGCAGATTGGGAGGCCGATTGGCCCCCGAACAGCTGCCCCAGGTCCCCAAAGGACATCCCCCTGTCCCCCAGCCAAGCAGAAGCCACGATGACCAGCGCCACCAGCGTGACCACGCAGGAACCGATGAGCCACACCACCGGGGGCAATCCCTTGCCCTGGGGCAAACTCATATCGATGGGCGGCAAACGGCGTATGGCGTCTGTCTGGTCAATCTCCTCTACCAAGGCCGGGGCGGCGGAAAGCTCGGCCCGGAAACGTTCGAAGCTGCCGGTGCGCTGCCCTTGCTTCACCTGCAGGGAATTGGCGATGGCTGTGACCGCAAAGGGCGGCAAAGTCTTCATCACATCCTTGGCGATAAGCAGCCGGGGATCCTCCAGGCGCTGGGGGGCTTCCTTAGGGGGCCTGCCCGTCAGGGCGAACAGCATGGTGGCCGCCAGGCCGTACACGTCGCTGCCCTCCCCACACAGGGCTTTGGAACTGTACTGCTCGATAGCCGCGCTGCCCGGATCCAGTTCGGCCTGGATAGGCGTGCCCGCCCGCCGGGCCGCATGGATGCAAAACCCGGAAATCAGCAGCCCCCCGTCCTGGGTCACGCGCAGGGTGTCCGGCGAGACCCCCAAATGGGAGATGCCCAGGGAATTGATAAGCCCCAAAGCCGTAAGCACCGGCATGAACAGGCGGTTCACCTCGTTCCAGGCCATACGGCCCCGGCTTTCCACATAGCTGCGCAGGGAGATGCTGGGGGTGTGGCGGTAGACAGTATACACTGTGCCGTTCTCTTCGAAGATGTCCAGGACAGACTCTACCACCGTCAGCTCCCGCAGGCGGCTGACGCCTTTGGAAAGCTCTAGGAAATCGTCGGCATAGCGGTCAAAAGACGGCTGGTCCCCCCGGGCGGGGGCAATGGACAGGTCCGCCTGGCGGGAAGCCAAAGGCCGGGGGAAGAATTCCCGGACGTCTACCGGTTTCTGGGTGATACGGTCTAGGGCGCAGTAGGTGACGCCTTCCCCATTCATGGCCCGCACCCGCCCTATTACATACCGGGAGGCCAGCACCGTCTGGTATGGCAGGCCCTGGGGGGCCTGGGGCTTGGAATTGTCCCAGGCGCACTCTGGGCACAAGCTGCCATCCACCTCCGGACGGTAGCTTGCAAAGCAGTTCATGCAAAGTTTGCTTGCCATGTCATCCTCCCCTTTAACAGGGCCCTGATCCCACCCGCCCCGCACTGTCCGATACCCCTGCTATCTAGAAAACAAGTATAGCATATACAAAAGAAAAAAACAAGGAATACCCCAAGGCCGGCGCGGAAAAATCCTGCTACCGGCCCTGCCCCAGTCTTTTGCCCCGCAGGCCAGGCCCCTCACCCGACCCGGGTGGCCACCACCGTACACGGGCCGCTTATGGCCACCCGGCCTGTGCCTGCCGGCACGAACAGGCTGTCGCCAGCCTTAAAGGGGACGGCATTTTCAGGGCCGGATACCAACCCCTGGCCTTCTATCGCCACCAAGGACAAAAAGCTGCCCCCGTCTGCCTCTAAAACGGCCCGGCGCTCTACCTGGTAACGGAAAGTGGTGAAATATTTGCAGGAGGCCAGCCGCTGCCCGCAGCCACCCAACATGGGCACTACCGGCCCCTGCCTGCCAGAAGTATCCGAGGGCGTCAGCTTAGACACGGCCAGGGCCTTCTCCACGTGAAGCTCCCGGGGGTTCCCGTCCGCCCCCACCCGGCCGTAATCGTAAACCCGGTAGGTACAATTGGAATTCTGCTGTATCTCGCAGATGAGGATGCCGCCCCCAATGGCATGTATGGTGCCCGCTTCGATAAAGAACACGTTGCCGGGATGTACGTCTACCTTGTTCAGCACTTCCAACAGGGTATTTTCCGCAATGCGCCTGGCAAATTCTTCCCTGCCCACCTCCCGGTTCACGCCGAAATATAAGGACGCGCCCGGTTCGCAGTCCATCACATACCACATCTCTGTCTTGCCATATTCGCCCTCTTCCTGTAAAGCGTATGCGTCGCTGGGATGCACCTGGATGGACAGGGGCTCTTTGGCGTCGATGAACTTAATGAGCACCGGAAAATTCTCAAATCCCCCGCAGTTGGCCCCTGCCGCCCCTGGGTTCTCCCGCAGGTATTCCCCCAAGGCCATGCCGTCAAACTCGCCGCCGGAGACCCTGCTCTGCCCGGCGGGGTGTGTGGAGAGCTCCCAGCTTTCGGCCACCTTGTCGTAATCACAGTTTTTGCCGTAGTCCTCCCGCAGTTTTACGCCGCCCCATAGGTAATCCTTGAAAGCGGGGGCCAGCTTTTCTATTTTCATGGCAACTCCTCCCTAATCTATACCGTATCGTTCCTGGACCCGCCCCCGCACACTGCCAAAGCCTGCGGGGGGCACAGCCCCGCCTATATGAGGGCCCAGATGCTTCTCCATCCATACCATGTTGTACCACCGCCCGAACTTATACCCTACCTGGCGGAACTCCCCAACCAGCCGGTAGCCCAGGCGCTTATGGAACTGGACGCTATCGCGGGTCAAGTATTCGTCGCTCGTCCCTGGCACAGCGATACATGCGTTCATGTTGAGGAACCCCTGTTCCCCCAGGACATTTCCCAAGGCTGTGTAAAGCTTTCCCCCCAGCCCCATACGCCTTTTCCCCGTATCCACATAAATCGAAGTCTCCACAGCCCAACCATAGGCAGCCCGGCTGTGGAACGGCCCCGCATAGGCGTACCCCCGATTTCCCCGTCCACCTCGATCACAAGGTAAGGGTAGCGGGCCAAAGTCTTCCCTATGCGCCTGCGGAACTCCTCCACGCTGGGCACATCATACTCGAATGTGACAGCGGTTTTTTCCACGTACGGGGCGTAAACCGCCAAGAGATTTTCCGCGTCCTCCAGCCGGGCGGCGCGGATACGTATCTTGTCTTCCCCCATGCCTGCCCCTCTTTTTTAATATGGATAAACGCCGCTGGCCTTACAGCAAGCGGCGTTTGGGAAATCAGCAAAAAGCCTTATGCCTTGTTAACAGAACCGAACAGCTCCATCTTCTCCTTAACGGTAGCCTTGATGGCCTCGGTGCCGGGGGCCAGCAGCTTGCGGGGGTCGAAGCCCTTGCCCTGCTTGTCCTTGCCCTCTTCGATGTACTGACGGGTAGCCGCCGCAAAGGACAGCTGGCATTCGGTGTTCACGTTCACCTTGGAGACGCCCAAGGAGATGGCTTTCTTCACCATTTCCTCGGGGATGCCGGTGCCGCCGTGGAGCACCAGGGGCATGGTGCCGGTCTTCTCCTGGATCTGGGCCAGTACGTCGAAGTTCAGGCCCGTCCAGTTCTCCGGGTACACGCCGTGGATGTTGCCAATGCCGGCGGCCAGCATGTCCACCCCCAGGTCGGCAATCTGCTTGCACTCGTCGGGGTCAGCCACTTCACCGCCGCCTACAACGCCGTCTTCCTCACCGCCAATAGCGCCTACCTCGGCCTCAACGGAAATCCCCTTCTCCCCTGCAACGCGGATGATCTCCTTGGTCTTCTCGATATTCTCGTCGATGGGGTAGTGAGAGCCGTCGAACATAACGGAGGAGAAGCCGGCCTCGATGCACTTCAGCGCGCCTTCATAAGAGCCATGGTCCAGATGCAGGGCCACGGGCACCGTGATGCCCAGGGTCTCAATCATGCCCTTTACCATGCCGACCACTGTGTTATAGCCACACATATACTTGCCCGCGCCTTCGGACACGCCCAGGATAACGGGGGAATTGCACTCCTGCGCGGTAAGCAGGATGGCTTTTGTCCATTCCAGGTTATTGATGTTGAACTGGCCTACGGCATACTTGCCAGCCTTTGCCTTTTGCAGCATTTCCTTCGCAGAAACTAAACTCATGTCGATCTCCTCCATAGCGTTTATTTGCGCCCGCCCTTTGGGGCAAGCCTACAGCCTTTATGTTGATTATAACCCGCCGGCTGTAAAATTGCAACCGTAAATTGGCGCGCCTGCCCTGTTTTTAACAATTTTCTCTAGGGTTGAGCCGACGCTGTGGGCTGAGGCGACCCCGTTGGAAGCTTTCCGCCCCTTTCCAGGAGGTCTGACAGCACAGAGGTGTCAAAAGCCCCGTAGACAATGTTATACACATAGCCGTCGTACAAAAGAGTGCCGTCTGCGCAGATGCATATCTCCCTGTCGGTGTCCCCAGTGGAACTGACCCACGCGACAGTAAAGGATACCTCTTTTTCCTCTTTTTCTGCCGGATCAGCCTTTTCTACCTGCAAGGGGTCAAAAATATCCATAACCGCATAAGACGAACCATCCATCCCGGAAGAAAGCGGTTCTCTGCCTTTTATTTCCACAGTTTTACCAGAACTCGTCAATTCGATGTGGTCGATGTCATGATGGTAAAGGTAGTTTTCCGGGAAGACCCGCTCAACCCGCGCGCCCGCCATCAGCTCCTCCAGGCGGGCTTGGTCAAAATGGCTGCCCGACAGCGTATAGGCCCTTTCCCCCGCAAGGAGCGTCCCGTCCTCTCGGAGCCAGAAGCCATAAAGCGACCATTTGCTGAAGCCCTCGATAAAGTGGATCTCATAAGCATAATCGGGGAATGCCACAGCTTCCGACGCCCCGGTGATTTCCATATCGGCGAACATGGCAATCACTTTTTTGATTACGTCCCGGTCTTCTATGCAGACCCGCCTGTCTTTGTTGTCAATGGTTACAGCCTCGATGTCAAAGGCATCCAGGGCTTTATCTTCCCCTTGGGAAGCCGCCAGGAGAGCCGCCATTCTTTCCACGTCTATGCCCGGATCATACTGGGCCGTATAGGTGCTGCCATCCATACAGAAAGACGTGGCCGTGATGTGCTCCAGCAGGGAGAGCCGTTGGCCCGCTTCGTCATACAGCTCAAGGGTATATCCTTTCACATCCTCCGTGGCGGGGCCCGTCTTCTCAAAGGGCTGGTCGGTCCACCATTCCAGTAAGGTGACGGAATCGCCCGTGGCTTCGTCCCGCAGCACTACCCAGGCAGGTTTTACATGGTTGAACGGCCAATATTCTCCCAACAGCTGGTCCAAGCGGGAAAGATTGATGCTTCCGTCAACAATATCATAATAATAATCCTCATAACATATAGAGGCATCCCCCAGCTCCACATCGGCAAGGGGCTCCCCTTTTGCGTCAAACCAAATCATACGGTAGCCGCAACCAACCATCGGCTTAACCTGCTCCCCTTTTGTATACGAGAGGGAGCAGACCATATCGGTCAGCTCTGTTAAAGCCTCCGGGTCATCTAGGCGGACATCCGCCCCATTCCAAGCATCGCCGCCATCGATTTCTACACTGGCGGCTTCTTCCACGCGTAAAAGCTCTTTGCCGGAAACCATACCCGGTTTCAAAGCCTCGCTGGCCTGGGATACAGGCAGGCTGGCTGTATCTTCCCCAGCACATCCCCCCAAAAACAGCAGAAGAAAGAATAGCGACCAAACCTTTTTCACAAAACCGCCCCCCTTTTAATCGCTGCATACAGTAATGTTTGAACCCGTCATTACAAATTCACAATAACCGACAAACGCGAGCCGAATCCCCCAAAAACAGCGACAAGCCCGTGCGCGGCATTGGGGGTCCAGGGGGATAGTTCCCCCTGGCAGGTGCAGGGCAGCACCCTGCGGGGGTTTGGGGCACAGCCCCAATCACGCCTTGTCCTTGCGCTGCAGCAGCACCGCGCCGATGATGATGGCGCCCTTGAAAGCGGCGCTTAGGTAGGGGTCTACGCCGATGAGGTTCAACAGGTTGTTCATCACCGCCACAATCAGCGTGCCGAACACCGTGCCCACAATGGAGCCCCGGCCCCCAGACATGCTGGTACCACCCACAATCACCGCCGCAATAGCGTCCATCTCAAAGCCGCTGCCCGCGCTGGCGTAGTCCATAGAGCCGATGCGGGAGGTTTGGATAACAGCCGCCACCGCCACCAAAAGGCCCGTCAAGGCGTACACACGGCGTTTTACCTTACGCACATCCACGCCGGAAAGCCGGGTGGTACGCTCGTTAGAGCCGATGGCAAACACATAACGGCCAAAAGGCGTCTTCTTCGAAATAAAGTACATGGCCGCCGCCAGGATGGCCCAATAGAAAATGGGCATCAGCTGCTGCCCGCCAATCCCCAGCCGGGCAATATCCTTGTAGCCTTCCGGCAAAGTGGGGCTTTGCAGCTTCATACAATATTGGGTAACGCTACGTAAAATCTGCATGGCGCCCAAGGTGGCAATAAAAGGCGGCATACGGCCATAGGAAATAAGCAGCCCGTTGCCTTCCCCCAGCAGGCCGCCGAAAAGCAGGGCCAGGACCAAGGCGATTAAGATGGCCGGGGCCCCGCCCAGGCCCAAAGAGCCCAGCCAACCGTTGGGGCCCGTGTCCAGCAGCATCATGGTGAATGCGCCCACCGCCACATATACCGAGCCAACAGAAAGGTCTATACCGCCGGAAATAATGACAAAGGTCATGCCCAGGGCAATGATGCCGATGGCCGAATTATTGCGCAGCAGGGAGACCCAGTTAAGCAGCCAGTTCTGGAACCAGTCCCCAAAGCTGGCAGAGCTGGAATTCATGGTCAGCGCCACTGTCTGCACGATGACCATCACAATAAGCGCAATGCCCGTGCTGAACAGGGGGTTCGTGCGCCAAGCCCTTCCCAGGCGGGAAAGCACCCCCGGCGCTTTCTTGTTTTCTGTATGATCCACGTTACACCCTCCCTCTTGTTTCGCCGCCTGTAGCCAGGCGCATGATCTCCTGGTCGGTCATGTCTTCCCCCGAAAGCTCGCCTTGCACCCGGCCATGGTACAGCACCAGGGCCCGGTCGCACAGGCGGATGATCTCCTGGGCCTCGCTGGACAGCACCACCACAGCCACGCCCTGATTGGCCAGGGCCAGCACCGTGTCATAAATGTCCTCTTTCGCGCCCACATCCACGCCCTGGGTGGGGTTGTCGAAAATAAGCACCTTCGGGCCGGCGTTCAGCCACTTGGCCAGCACCACTTTTTGCTGGTTGCCGCCGGATAGGCTGCCGATGGGGTCTTTCTCGCTGTCCATCTTGATCTTCAGCCCCTCCACCTGCCGGGAAAATCCCTCCCGCACCTTGGCCCAGTCTAAGACGCCCAGCCGGGTGTTTTTCGGCCAGGTGACGATCGAGCCATTCTCCAGGATGTCCATGTCCTTGATGATGCCGTTCTCCTTCCGGTCCCGGGGCACATAACCGATCCCCAGTTCAAGGGCTTGCCGGGTGCTGTGCACCCGCACAGGCTGGCCTTCCAGGTAAAGTTGGCCCCGGTACTTGCCCCCGCTGCCAAAAATAGCCTGGAACAGTTCGCTTCGCCCGTCGCCCAGAAGGCCTGTAAAGCCCAGTACCTCCCCGGCCCGCAGGGAAAAGCTCACGTCATGGAAGCGGTTTTCCTGGCCCAGGCCCTCGGCGCGCAAGACCTCCTTCCCCAGGGCACGCTCTTGCCGCAGGGATTCCGTCCGCACCTGGTGGCCCACCATGTGGGTAGCCAGCTCGTCCACCGTCACACCCTCAACAGGGCCTTGGGCCACCATGGCCCCGTCCCGCAACACCGTATAGCGGGTACACACGGCCAGCACCTCTTTCAGCTTGTGGGAGATGAACACGATAGCCACACCCTTTGCCTGCAAGGTGCGCATCATGTCGAACACCCGGTCGATCTCCGGGTCCGTCAAGGAGGTGGTAGGCTCGTCCATGATAATGACGGAGGCATTCATCAGCAAAGCCCGGGCGATCTCCACGATCTGTTTATACGAGGCGTCCAGGTCGCGTACCATGGCCGCTGGGTCCAGGTCTATGTCCATATGGGCAAAAACCTCCCGGCAACGGGCCATCATGGCCGCGGCATCTAAAAGGCCGCTCTTTTTCTTCAGTTCCCGGCCGATGAACATATTTTCATAAATAGCCAGGTCGTTCACCAAATTCAGTTCCTGGTGGATAAAAGCAATCCCCGCGTCCAGGGACTTTGCCGGGGTGGGGAACTGTACCTCCTGCCCATCCAGCAGGATGGAGCCGGAATCGGCCGGCAGCACGCCCCCCAGTATGTTCATCAGGGTGGACTTGCCCGCGCCGTTTTCCCCCAGCAGGGCGCAGATCTCCCCGCCTTTCAGGCTGAAGCTGATATCCTTCAGCACGTCGTTGGCCCCGAAGGATTTATAAATGTTGCGCATCTCCAGCGTCATGGGTCCTATCCTCCGCTTCATTCTGGAAAAAGGCTATGACAGATACGCCATAGCCTTCCCATTTACTTGATTATGAAATTCCCGTGCCGGGATTTTAGTAGGGGGAGTTCTCGTCCAGATGCTCGGAACAGTTTTCCCGGTCCACAATCGTGGTGGGGATGATGAGCTCCTTCTCCACTTCTTCGCCCTTCAGCAGGGATACGGCCATATCTACAGCCTGCATGACCATATCGGGGCTATACAAGGCAGACTGGATCCAAACCTCCTCGTTCTTGGGCATCATGTTGAAATACTCCTGGCACCCACCGCCGCCGGTAACCACCTTTACGCCGGTCCCAGGCTTTTCATCCAGCGCCTGAAGCACGCCGATGGAAGTCTCGTCGTCCATGGAGAACACGGCGTCGATATCGCTGTTGGACGGGTCATTGAGAATGTCCGAGAAGTCCTTCAGGCCATCCTCACGGGTAAACTTGGTGGAGTAATACAGCAGTTCCATGTCAGGGGCGATCTCCGCCATCTTCTCCTCAAAGCCTTTCTTGCGCAGCTCGGAAACGGAACCGGAGGAAGGCACCTCTAACACGACCACCTTACCGGTGTTGCCGATCTTGTCCACAATATACTGGGCGCTCTGGGAACCCATGCCCTCGTTGTCGCCGGCCACATGGTATACGCCTTCCACGTCGATGACGATATCAAAGTTCACCACCGGGATGCCCGCGTCGATCAGGCCCTTGATGGGGTCTTCCATGCCCTCCCACTGGGGGAAAGCCACCACAGCCTGCGCGCCCCAGTTCTTCAGTTCGTCGATCTGGGTGGTCATCTCCTCAGCGTTGTTGCTGGTGAGGAGTTTGTACTCCACCGTATCGCTAAGTTCTTCACAGCGGGCCTGGGCAAAGTAGGCCACGCCGGCCACCCAGCCATGGGTAACGGCAGGGGCCAGGATGCCGATCTTCATCTTCTCACCGGAAGCGGTGCTGGCAGTGGAAGCATCGCCGTCTGCCTTGGAAGTATCCTCGGCCTTGGACGCCGTGCTGGCAGGGGTGTCGCTGCTGGTCTTGCCGCCGTTTTCGCCACAGGCGGCAAAGCAAGTGCACAGCAAGGCCACGGCCAATACCAATGCTAAAACTTTCTTCATGATTGTTTCCTCCTAAATATATAGAACAGAAATATTTTGCGGCCGGGTAACCCGCCGCGCTATAACGCCTGATATTATAGCAAAGGCATTTGCAATTTGCAAGGGGGAAGCCGCTTTTGCTTCCATTTTGTAACCTTTTCCTGGAAAAAGCGGGGCCCATGTGGTATAATGGCCAAAAAGGCAAATGGAGGGAAATGTTATGGCGAAGATCCAATGGGTGGGACGCCAGGAATGGGATACGGCTTATCCGGAAGAGCCCCTGCCCCAGGGAGCCAAGCCCCTGCGCTGCCCAGAGCCGCTGTCTGCCGCAGCCCTGCCCTATGGGCTGCCGCCCTTGCTGGCATGCTTCGGGGCCATGCTTTGGAAAGCCCGGTTGCTGGGGCAATTCCCCTTAAACCCATGGTTCATCCCGGCGGGCATCCTGTTGGGGCTTTTGCTCATCCCCGTGCACGAGCTGCTGCATGGGGCGTGTTTCCCAAAAGGGCGCACCGTATACATAGGCATCACACCGGAAAAGCTTGCGGCCTTTGCCGTATGCCACGCGCCCCTTCCCCGGTGGCGGTTCGTCGTTATGTGCCTGCTGCCCACCGTGCTGGGGCTTGTGCCCTTGGCCATATTCCTGCTGGCCCCCGGCCCTTGGGGCAGTGTAAGGGGGATATGCTGGCCCTTAGCTGTAATGGGGCTGCTCTCCCCCATGCCAGACTACATGAATATATCCTGCGTTTTGCGGCAAACACCCCAAAAAGCGCGGGTACAGTCCACCAACAGCGGCCTCTGGTATTTTTGACCGGCACGCGCCCCGGCGCAGGGCTGCGGGCTGCCCTGTAAAAGGCGACGCGGCAAAGATATAAGGATCAGGGGTGAAGGGAGAATGGGACATGGCAGATTTCAATAAAAAGGTGTATAGCATTGTCAGCCGCATCCCCCGGGGGTGGGTGTGCACCTATGGGCACATCGCCTTATTGGCGGGAAGCCCCCGGGCCTCCCGCATCGTGGGGGCGGCCATGTACCGGGCCCCAGCTGGGCTGCCCTGCCACCGGGTGCTCTACCGGGATGGCGGCCTGTGCTGCGACAGAGCCTTTGGCGGTAAAGAGGCCCAGCGCCAGTTGCTGGAAGCCGAAGGCGTATCGTTCCTGCCGGATGGGCGGGTAGATTTGAAAAAGCATTTGTGGCTGGGAGAGGAGCCATAGCCGCGCCTAGATGGACCTGTCGGGACACAAAGGTTCCCGGCCGCACAACTGTTCCCGGCACCAGTCTATCAGGGAGCCGTATACCAGGTCTACCTCTTCATCTGTCAGCGCCCCCACCCCCTGGGGTTCTGTACCCAGCTGGATGAATACCCTTTCCCGGGGGCTCAGCAGCGGCATCATGCTTGCTTTTGTAGGCAAATACAGGTTGTTGCAGCACAAAAGCCAGGTGCGCAGGCAGAAAAACGCCGCTTTGCCCAGCCCTGGCAGGCTTGCCTTGGGGTCGCTGTCATACAGCCGGGCATGGCACGCGGCGTGGTACAGCCCGGCTGCCCCCATGCGCAGGGCCTCCCAGGCGTCGCGGGCGGTAAAGGGCGGCAACAAGGGCCGCAGCTCGCCGTACACGTCCAATGTGTCTAAAAGCAGGCTGAGGGAATCCGCCTTTGGCCATCGCAGCAGCTCCTCCTTCCCACAGAGGAATCCGCAGGCCAGCTCTCCGCTGGGCTGCTCTTGTACAGCGGCCCTATACAGGGCCAGGTCTTTCGCCCCCACCCTGTCCAGCACCGTAACAATATCGACGTCGCTTTGTTCCGTGGCCTCCCCCCGTCCATAACTCCCCTGGTACCCTACAAACAGCAGCCGTTCCCCGAAAATGCCCTGCAGTTTCTGGGCAAAGGATTCTGTCCAGCTTACAATTTCAATCATAAATACCCCTCCCTAGTATACTACTTTTTAATTTCTATATAAACCCTAAACCCGCCCTTATTTTTCCGCTTTAAGGAACACCCCCCGGCCTTTTCCATAAACCTGCACGTTTCTAAAACCAGCCTGGTCAAAAAATGCCCTCAACTCTTTTTGGCTGTATACTTTCACATCCCCGCTTCTTGAAAAAGGAAACCATAATTTATTCGCAAAAAACCTAAGCGCCACACCAAAATTCGGGTCTGCGACATACACAGCGCCGTCTTTCTTTAAAACCCTTTTGCATTCCCGCACAAATCCCCGCGGATCATGAAAATGGTGGAACGCGCAGCATACCGTTATAACATCCACGCTTTCATCCCCCCACGCAAGCGGGCAGCACGGCTTTACCTCAAAATGCATATGGGGGTAACGTCTTTTTGCCTCACGGATCATGTTTTCCGCTATATCGATCCCATTTGCCTGGATTTTCACCCTGCCTGACAATTCCCCTAACAAAGCCCCATTCCCACACGCTACATCCAAAACAACATCCTCTTCCCGCAAAACGGCCATGCCAGCCAGCTCCCGGATGTGGAACCTGGTATACCGCCCCTCCTTCGACATATCATATCCTGCCGCAATTTTATTGTACGCTATCCTGGACTCTTCCGTTTTCTGATCCATTCCTCCCAACCCCGCTTTGTCAAACCGAAAATAAGAAGGGCCCCACAGAGCTTGTCCATGGGGCCCTTCTTTATGCCGTTTTAGAGGCAGCGCCTTGTAAATCCGACCTTAGATGGAAGCAAAGTACTTAATGGTGCGTACCATCTGGCTGGTGTAGCTGTTCTCGTTGTCATACCAGGACACGACCTGGACCTGATACAAGCCGTCGCCGATCTCGGTAACCATGGTCTGGGTAGCGTCGAACAGGGAGCCATAGGTGATGCCGATGATATCGGAGGACACCAGGGGCTCTTCGGTGTAGCCGAAGGAATCAGAAGCGGCAGCCTTCATGGCGGCATTGATGCCGTCGACTGTCACGTTCTCGCCCTTGACGACCGCCACCAGGATAGTGGTGGAGCCAGTGGGTACGGGTACGCGCTGGGCAGAGCCGATCAGCTTGCCGTTCAATTCGGGGATGACCAGGCCGATAGCCTTAGCAGCGCCGGTGCTGTTGGGAACGATGTTCACAGCTGCGGCGCGGGCGCGGCGCAGGTCACCCTTACGATGGGGGCCGTCCAGGACCATCTGGTCGCCGGTGAAAGCGTGGACAGTGGTCATGATGCCGCTTTGGATGGGGGCATACTTGTTCAGGGTGTCGGCCATGGGGGCCAGGCAGTTGGTGGTGCAAGAAGCCGCGCTGATGATCTTATCGTCAGCGGTCAGGTTCTTCTCATTTACGCTGTAAACAATGGTCTTCAGGTCGCTGCCAGCGGGAGCGGAGATGACAACCTTCTTAGCGCCAGCGTCGATATGGGCCTGGCTCTTGTCCTTCGAGCAGTAGAAGCCGGTGCACTCCAGTACTACGTCCACACCGATCTCGCCCCAGGGCAGGTCGGCCGCGTTCTTTTCAGCGTAGATCTTAATGGTCTTGCCGTCTACGGTGATGGAATCCTCGCCGGCTTCCACCTTATCGCACAGGGCATAGCGGCCCTGGGCAGAGTCGTACTTCAGCAGATGGGCCAGCATCTTGGGGCTGGTCAGGTCGTTGATGGCTACGATCTCATAGCCCTCAGCGCCGAACATCTGGCGGAAAGCCAGGCGGCCAATACGGCCGAAACCATTGATTGCAACTTTAACAGACATTGGTAAAACCTCCTGAAATTGGTATAGGGTTTTGGCTTCCTTTATTTTAATGCATTTTCCACAAGATTACAAGAGCCTAAACTGAAAATCCCCGCAAAAAATTCGGTAAAATTTTCTCAAACTCTTACAAAAAGCAGGGGGCCATAAGCCGGGCATCTCCTTGAAAGCCTTCGCCTCCCCTGTGGGCCGGCTTACTTTGTCTGGGAGATGTCCACACCAAAATACTTTTCAGAAAGGGCCGACAGGGTGCCATCCTCGCCCAATTCGGTCAAAGCCTTGTCCACAGCTTCCCGCAGCGCCCTGGTCTCCTCCCCCTTGCGCATGGGGATGGCCACGTCTACCGCGTCGTCGGTCAACACGGCTATCTTGATATCTGCGTCCGGGTGGGCTTTCATATAATCATAATAAGCTACCTCGTCGTTCAACGTAGCGTCTATGCGCCCAGCAAACAGCAGTTCAAAGGTCTGGTTCAAGTCGTCCACAGCGGTAACCTCCGCCCCATATGACCGGGCTGTTTTAGCATAGGTGCTGGAGATGGTATTGGCAGTGTGCTTGCCCTCCAAATCCTCCATTTTGGTGATGGAATCGTCGCTGCCCCGGACGATGACCGCAGTACGGTTGGCGGCATAGGGGATGCTGAAGTCATACTTCTCCCGGCGCTCCTCGTCCACGCTGACGCCGTTGACCATCAGGTCATACCGGCCGCTCTCCAGGCCAGCCAGCAGGCCGTCCCACTCGCCTTCTACAAAGTTGGCCTTCACACCCAGCTTTTCCGCAATCTTCTGGGCCACCTCCACGTCGTAGCCCACTAGGTTGTCTTCCTCGTCATGGTAGGTCCAGGGGGCCCAGGTGCCCTCCATGGCCACAGTGATCTCCCCTTTTTCCTGGATCTGGGCCAGCAGGCCGGCCTCTTCCACCATGGACGCGGTGGAAGACGTGGAGACTGTGGAACTGGTGGCGCTACAGCACGCCAGGGCCAGCGTGACGAGCAAGCCCGCTACAAATAGAACTGTCCATGCTCTTCTTCGCATAATTGTTTCCCCTTTCAAACTGTTAAATCTTTATGTATTGTTTTGGTATATATGCCTAAGAGGCGCCCCCCAAAGCCGCCGCCCAGAAGGGCTGGCAATACCGCCAATGCGGCGCAAACGAGGATTTTTGGAAAGCCCCGCCAGGGGCTATTCTTGTTGGATGAGCTGTAAAAAATCCCGGGTCCGCCGCGACCTTGGGCTTTCAAAAAACTCCTTCGAAGGGGCCGCCTCTACCACCACGCCGTCTTCCATAAAGACCACTTTATTGGAAACGTTCCGGGCAAATCCCATCTCATGGGTGACCACCAGCATGGTCATGCCCTCCTCCGCCAGGTCCCGCATGACGGACAGCACCTCCCCGGTCAGCTCTGGGTCCAGGGCCGAGGTAGGCTCGTCGAAGAAGATGATTTCCGGCCCTGTTGCCAAGGCCCGCGCGATAGCAACCCGCTGCTGCTGCCCGCCGGAAAGCTGGCTGGGGAAGTAGTCCGCCCGGTCGGAAAGGCCCACCTTGGCAAGGGCTTTTTGCCCAATTTCCACAGCCTGGGCTTTGGGCGTTTTCCGGGCCACGATAAGCCCTTCGGTCACAT
Organism: Oscillospiraceae bacterium; assembly: GCA_910574995.1. Lineage (GTDB taxonomy): Bacteria > Bacillota > Clostridia > Oscillospirales > Acutalibacteraceae > Acutalibacter. The sequence goes on along the minus strand of CAJTCS010000002.1, from coordinate 66,851 downwards.
TTTGCAGGGCTGTCTTGTTGAGGAACAGGTTATAGTTCTGGAACACAAAAGCGGTCTTCCGCCGCAGGGCCCCTATCTCCTTCTTGGTTATCTTCGAGAGGTCATAGGGCTGGCCGTCAAAAACCAGCCGCCCGGCCTGGGCATATTCTAAAAAATTGACGCACCGCAGCAAAGTGGTCTTCCCCGAGCCGCTGGGCCCTAAAATCGCCACCACGTCCCCCTGGTCCACCTGGAGGTCTACACCCTTTAAAACCTCCAGAGCGCCAAAAGATTTCCGTATGCCTTTCACTTCCAATATCATCTACCGGCCCTCCTTTGCGGTATAGGCCCCCAGCTTCCTTTCCCCCACCTGTTGAAGTTTTGTCAACACCGTGGAGAACAACAGGTATATAAGGCCCACTTCGATATACAGGGGAAGGGCCTCATAGGTGCGGGCTACGATGCGCTGAGTTGCCATGAACATCTCCGCCACCGTGATGTTAGAGGCCAAAGAGGTGTCCTTCACCATGGCGATGAGGGAATTGGACAAGGAAGGGAAGGCCGTACGCATGGCCTGGGGCAGCACGATACGCCGCATAGTCTGCAGGTAGGACATGCCCACGCAATAGCCTGCCTCCAGCTGGCCAGCGGGCACAGCCTCTAGTGCCGCCCGGACAATCTCGGCGCAATAGGCGCCCTCGTTCAAAGAGAACACCAGCACTGCCGCTGGGAAGGGGTCTATCAAAATACCCACGTTGGGCAGCCCGTAAAACACCACGAACAGCTGCACCAGCAGCGGGGTGCCCCGGAACACCCATATGTAAAAGCGGGCAAGCTGCTTAAGCACCGGCACCCCCGCAAACTGTACCATGGCCATTGCCACGGCAATAGCCATGGCAATGGAAAAGGCGATCACGGTAAGGGGGATGGTGATGGTAAGCCCCGGCAACAAAATTTTCATGAAGGAGTCTGCGACGACCTCCCACACATGTCCGCTCATATCCCGCGCCCCTTTCCCCAATTTGGCACTTACATGCCGAGACTGCTAACGCCCGCTTTTTTAGAGTACCACATTTCCAGCGCCATGGCAAGGGGCTGGAAGAAGAATTCACAAACGTCTATGCCACGGCCCGCCGGGGGCACAACAAAAAAGGCCGCGCTTTCCGGCCGCGCGGCCTTTTCCTGTCCATGCTTGCCTATTGGCCTCTACGTTCACACCCGGGCGCCCGTCTGCCTTCCGATTTTCTGCAACACCGGCTCTGGGTCCCCCACATCCGCATACTGTATCAAAGAACAGACGATATCGGGGATATCCTCGGGGGTGAAGGTGCTAGAACGGGTAATCTGCAGGGCAAAGTGCTGGTTGCGCGTAAGGGTGGGGGCATAGCTACGGGCATGCTTCCGTCCCCGGCCGGTACCGTCCGTCACGCGAATGTAGCCTTTTGCCAGCAGGTCGTTGATTAGGAGATGGAAAGAACTGACAGCAAAGAGGGGCTCCCCGCTCTCTGATACAGCGGCGGCTATTATGTCGGGCCTGCACAGGGGGCGGCCCGCTTCCCACAGGATCTCCATAAGCACCAGCTCGGAATTGGTGAGATGATGCGCCTTTTTTCTTTTCATGGCGGAAAACTCCTTTACAAATGATTCAGGGCCTGTTTGAAAAAGCGCAAGCATTCCCCTCTCGCCCTATACAGGCAGTATATTGCTCTTTTCCAAACAAACCCCAGGCAGCCGCCTAAGCCCCTTTGCCGGTATACCAGGGCCGGCCAGCCGCCACGCCGGCTTCGCCTTGTAATATATTTTATAGTATTTTCCGCAAAATGTCAATGCATCTTTCCGTAAATAATCAAGAAAAATATTCGTAAAACTCAATAAAATATCGTGCGTATATTTTTAGTATCTCTTTTCTGTACCTTCCCCCAAATGCTCGCGCAGCCTGCGCCTACGGTACAAGAACTGGTCAACCACCACCAGCAAGGCCCCGGCGATGACTACCAGGTAATAGGTGAAGAATCGCCATACCATCACAGCGGCATACAAATCGTTATTGACAAAATAGGGCCTGAAATAGCTGGAAAAACCCAGCTCTTGGGCGCCGGAGGCCCCGGGCATAGGCATAAAGGATACCGACACCTGCAAAAGGCTTTGTATGCCTACAATCTCCCAATATCCAGGCTGCTGGTAGCCAAAGGCACGGAAAATGAAATAGATAACGCTCATTTGCAAGAAGAACTGGGGGATGGATAGCACAACGCCCCAGATTACGCTGCCTTTCTTCTCTGAGAAATTGTCGGTGAAGCTGCCGAAATCCGTTTCAAACCCGTCTATGGCTTCTGCCAGGCGGAACCGCTGGCGCAGGAAAGCGAAGCGCCCGGCCAGCCACTTGGCAAAGCGACAGATGACATGGAAGATAGGCTTGATAAACAAGGCCGCAAAAAACAGGATGGACCCGCCGTTTATCACCAGCCCCAGCCAAATGAGAGGCAAAATACCCGGGTTTTCCTGGGAAAGCTTATCGTGCAGGGTGCAATAGAACACCACCGAGCACAACACGAAAGCGCATTGGTAGCAAAAGAATTTCATCAGCAGCACAGCTGTAGACAGGCCCACAGGTATCTTATCCCGGCGCAAGTAGGCCGCCTGCATGGGCTGGCCCCCCGTAGAGCTGGGGGTGATATAGGAATAATAGATACCGATCAGCCCGATCTTGATGCTGGATCCCCAGGTCATGGGGATATGTTGGCTTCGCATAAGCAGGCGGATGATGCCGCCCTCAAAGCCGAAAAAAACAAGGCTGATGAGGATGGCCAAGGTAAGGAACCCGGGGGTCAGCCCGGCAATGGTGGCAAACACATTGCCAAACTCTTGGTTCAAAAGGCCAAACAGCAGCACGGCCACAATCGTAGCGGCAATGTACAAAAGCCCCCAGGGGATTTTTTTCTTTTTTTCCGGGGCTGTGGTGTTTTTTTCTTCCGTCACTGGGTGGGTCATCCCTTTCTGAAACGTATATATTTTCCTGTCTGGGATTATAGCATAAACCACGCCATGCTGTAAACCGGGCCTGGGGCATTGGGGCGCATACTAAGAAAATCGTAAGAAAAGAGGGGCCCGGCAACTGCCAAGCCCCTGCGCGATTCCTTTTTTCGACAATCGGGGGCCGGGGTTCCAGCCCTTCCTGCGCCCGGCCGGCTGTTGGACGGCAACGCTTTACATAGCAAGGCGTTTGCCTGTGTGGTACACAGCAGCCCCGCCCCCGACGAGTGCTCCCCCCTGTCTGCCAGGCCAGGGGCACGGGCGTGTTACTCCACCTCTACTATCCAGCCGAAGGGGTCTTCTACCTTGCCGGTCTGGATGCCGGTGACGGTGTCGTACAGCTTCTGGCTGACAGGCCCGATACCCCCGCCGGATATCTCCATCACATCGTCCCCATAACGCAGGGCCCCCACCGGGGAGATGACCGCCGCAGTGCCGCTGCCCCAGCACTCCTCCAAAGAGCCGTCCTTAGCCGCAGCCACCAACTCGTCTACCGTGACACGGCGTTCTTCCACCTCCATGCCCCAGTGTTTGCACAAGTCGATGCAGGAAGCACGGGTTACGCCGGGCAAAATGCTGCCGTTGAGCATGGGCGTAACCACCTTGCCGCCGATTTTGAAGAAGATGTTCATGGCGCCCACTTCCTCAATATACTTGCGCTCCACGCCGTCCAGCCACAGCACCTGGGAGTAACCCTCGTCGTGGGCTTTCACCTGGGCCTTCAGGCTGGCCACATAGTTGCCGCCGGTCTTGGCCTCGCCGATACCGCCCCGCACGGCCCGGACATAATCGTCCTCAATCCAGATCTTCACCGGGTCTAGCCCGCTTTCATAATAAGCCCCAGAGGGGGACAGGATGATCATGAACAGGTAGGTATCCGAAGGCCGCACCCCCAGGAAGGGGTCTGTGGCAATGATGAAGGGGCGGATGTACAAAGAGGTGCCCGGCGCGGTAGGGATCCAATCCTTCTCGATGCCGACTAAGGTCTTCAGGCCATTCAAGAAGTCGTCCTCTGGGACCTCTGGGATGCAGATGCGCCGGTTGGAGTTGTTGGCCCGGGCAATGTTCCGGTCGGGCCGGAACAACAGGGTACGGCCATCCCCGGCCCGGTAGGCTTTCAGGCCCTCGAACATCTCCTGCCCATAGTGAAACACCATGGCAGACGGGTCCAGCTGGATGGGGTGGTAAGGCTCGATACGGGGGTCATGCCAGCCCTTTTCCGGGTTATAGGACATGGTATACATGTGGTCGGTAAATATTCTGCCAAAGCCCAGCTTAGATTGGTCCGCAGGCTTTGCTTTGGGGGTTTTGGTAAGTTCTATCCGGATTTCCTGCATTTTGCAACACCGCTTTCTGCCTTGGCCTATTGCCACAAAGGCAGGGCCCAGGCTGTTTTCTCTGTTCTTTCATTATAATCCCTGCCGGGATAAAATGCAAGCTACGCCCTTTTTATCCTGCAAAAAAGGGATTTCCGCCAAATTCCCCTGGTGTATACCAGAAAGAACAGGCGAAACGCACAAAGGCCCTGGGGCGCTCTCCCAGGGCCTTTGCAACCGCAGCAGGATTTTTCATTTAGGTCATGCAACGGCAGGGGCTTCTCCCCTCTCTTCCTCCGCCTGCTGGGGCTGTTGCGCGTCCGCTTTCGTCACAGTGCGGGTGGTGCCGCCGGAAATATAGGTCTTGCCGCACTCGGGGCAGATGTCCGTATGCAGTGTCACGCTCTGGCTGACCACCTTACGGTCCTCCCGCTGGGCCTTCGCCTGTTCGTGGGCCACATGCTCCATTTCATGGCCCCGCACGGCGGAAGCCGCCATGTCCGGATCGATACGGGTGGGCACCTGATAGGACACGCTGGAGTCATCCGAACCATCCTGGTACTTACGCTTCTCGCACGTCTCGCACTGGCCCTCCTCCAGGGCTTCCTGGGCGGCGGCCGCGCCGGTCTCTACACGCTGCTGGCCCTGGGCTTCCCCCTCCTGGCCATACTGGATGCGCATGCGTACCAAAGCTTCAGCCGCGTTGGCGCCGGCCCAGCTGGGCAGTTGGGCCCCCGCAAGAGCTTGCCCCGCCGCCTGGGCCCCGCCATCGGCAGCAGCCTGCGCCTGGGGATAGCCAGTGCGGGCACGGTTGGCCTGCTCGGCTGGATACTGGTTGGGCAGCACGGGCATAGCATACTGGCTAAAAGCGCCAGGGGTACGCTCTGGATAGGCAATGGGCTGGGGTTCCTGGGCGGTGGCTGTGGGCACAGGCCGGACAGGCTGCACCGGGGTTTCCGGCACAGCCCCACGGTTCTGCACAGCGCCCGCCCCCATGCCATACAAACGGGGATATGCCGCCGCCCCGTAGACGGGCCGTACCCCCGCAGCAGCCGTAACACTTGCAATGCTGCCAATCATAAAAAACGCCTCCCTGGATGCAACTACATGGCCGCATAGTATATACTATGCATCTATTATAACAGGTTTCATAGAAAAGGCAAGGGGCAGGGTAAAAATTTGTCTTCGTCAGCGGTCTCCCCAGACAGAAAGCCTAACCTGAGGCTACATTTTAAAAAGCTTCTTGAAATATTCATTTTCTTTGCCGACATACCAAACATCATTTATTTTAATAAGAATATGGACTAAACTGCAAAACATACTTCTTTTGGTAACAAACAACTCTCATCCACCATGAACCGCCTGACACCGGACCAGTATAATATTTATAGGAATAAACAAAGTTATTTACATGTTCAACCACTTCCCGTATTTCTTCTGGGTCATCTATTATGTACTCAAGATTTCTGGAACCCTTAGTACCATATCTTATCTCTATTTCTTTGATTTCTTCAGGGTTAAGCGATATTATTTTAGACATTGTACGGGTGCTGCTAATAACAAAAATCCCTACAACTTCTAGGATAACCAACAGGGCGGATATTGATAAAATTATAATCGTGTCACGCATAGATTGGCGGTGACTCTGTTTTTTATGACACACAACAAACCTCCCAATACGTATCACTTCTTTTACAGCGCCTGCCCGCCGCCCTGTTGGGGCGGCGGAAAGCGCGCTTTCGTAATGAACGTCAGGCCCCGTCAGCGGTCACCCCAGACAGAAGAAGTGACCGGAGGAAGCATTTTAAAAAGTTTTATAAAATACTCATCGCCTTCTTTGTCATTTTTATACCAAACATTATTGATTGCGATGGCTGTGCATTGCCATCCAAATTCTATCTTAAACTCTTCCCGATAACAGATCAGCGTTAGTGAAGTTGTTGTTCCCATCCTGTCACTGACATCCAGATAATATGAAGACGTATAAGTAAAGGCATTTATGTGCTCTACTATTTCCCGTATTTTTTCGGGGTCGGTTATATCATAATTGTCAATCCCGCTGCCCGCATTCGCACTGTTATATACATGTATTTTGTTGATAATTGCAGGGTCTATCATCTGTATATCACCCAAAGTGTAGGTGCGGTTAGAATAGGAGACAGCAAAAACACAGAAAATGGCTAATAGGGCCATGCCGGACAAAGCTATGATTATCTTAACTATCTTACTTGCTGTTTTCTTCTGCATATTTATATTAGTAGTCACAATAAAGCTCCCAATATATGCTGTTATTCATTTCAAGCATTCTTACGTCTAAAAACCTGGTTCCTGTACTCCATCCATCACAAATTTTTAAAAATGCTTTGTCACTGCCCTCATATTTATAATTGTGAAGTACGTTATAAGCATAACCCACAACCGCATGTTTTTGATAATAACTATGATCGAATAAATTTACATACATCAACCTGTTTTCCGTCCCAACTGCATTTTTGATATTTTCCAGCGTAATATCATATAATCCATATGTAGATACATTTGCCCTATATGTATAAAACGAAAGATCTATCAGTATCTTAGCATCTTTAGGTGCCATTCCCCCACCATAATCCTTTAGCATATTTATATATGGACGTGGACTGATGCGATTATTAGCATCAATTACTTCATTGAATACTTGTTGTGGGGTTCTTCCATTTATACTATCATTGTTGTATTTCCGTCCATACATTTTAATCATATTTGTAATGGCAACAGGTCCACAATGTTCATAATACCCGCCAAAATCGCTCATAATAGAACTGACACCAACATAATCCAGCCAGTAATTGGCCCAATCTACACATTCCCATACGCCAGTATTACAATAAACGTTGTGAGCATATATCATAACCTTTTCTATGTAGCCAGTCGGGGTGTTAGGGGGGCCATCTGTGGCTACAGAGGGTATGTTTGCATACTGCTCCATTTGCTCCTGATATTCCGCAACGCTTAACAAAGTACTCTCGCCCACATTGTCGATATCCCTAAATTCGTCAAGCGAGTTTGAGATATCCGTCCGGTCTACCTGGTCCCCGTCGACGGTACGTACCTCTTCTTCAGCCGAGTCTATGTAGTATTCCAGCGTACCTGTGTATAAAATTTTGGGTGGTTCGCTGCCAAAACCATCCTCGCTTTGGGCTGTAATAAGCGATTCTTCATACACGGGGCAGGATTCATCTGACCACTCGAGAATGATATTGGGCATATCTACATAAGCCGATACAGTCACATACCCTTCTGTAAACCGAACCGTATAAGCCGTAATGTTCTCCCCTGTCTGGTCATACATGGGGACTGTGTCGACAAAAGATGTGCCTGCCTCCCAAGCGGTGTTCCCGATTCGTATCATATCTTCCACGAAGTATTCCGCAATATACCGCGCAACATCTTCTGATATGAACAAATCTTCATCTTCAATTCCCAGGTCACTTGCTGTCGTTCCATTGGAGGCCCCACCCCGGTTTTCTATTTCCCCAGCAGGTGTTCCTGTTGGGGCCGGACTGGGTTCAAATGCGCCAGCGGGGCTGACAACGCAAACCCCCATAGCCATTGCCAGAAGAAAAGCGGTCATTTTTCTTTTCATCTTTACCCATTTCATGATTTTCCCTCCCTTGTTAAAGTGTAATGGGTGTAAAGATTTACAAGAAAATAATAACATATTGAAATAGATTTGTCAAGAAAAACCATCTATTTTAAGCAGACTGTATAGGCGAACACGCTTTACACAAAAGGCTGCCGGATTATGGGGCGTGTGGGAAAGCGGGCGCAGTGCAGGCGTTGTTTTGCACCATGCGCCTGGCAGCGCACCCCCAAATATAGAAAAAATGTCCAGAAAAGCTTGCGGCTGTGCCACGGCTGGGGTATAATATAGACATACCTTTGGATATAGGAGGATGTATACAAATGGCTTTATTGCAATGCAATTTCTTTTCCGCCTCTTTGAACCGCACCGTGCCCATCCAGGTGGTGCTGCCCACGGACAAACGCGTGTTCTCCCCGGACGGCAAGGCCGCCCTGCAGGAAGAGCGCCCCTTCAAAACGCTGTACCTGCTCCATGGGCTGTTCGGCAATTATACCGACTGGGTCAGCGGCACCCGGGTGCAGGCCTGGGCCCAAGACCATGACCTGGCCGTGGTGATGCCCAGCGGGGATAACAGCTTCTATGTGGACAACGTAAAGTCTGGCAACCTGTACAGCACCTTTATCGGCAAAGAGCTGGTAGAGTTCACCCGGCGCAGTTTCCCCCTCTCCCGCAAGCGGGAGGATACCTTTATCGGCGGGCTTTCCATGGGCGGCTACGGCGCGACCATCAACGGCCTGCGCTTCCCAGAGGTTTTCAGCCATGTGGTGGCGTTGTCTTCCGCCTATGTTTTAGAGAAGCAATTCACCCAGGCCATGGAATACACCGACAATATTTTTACCAACAAAGGCTATGGGGAATCCATTTTCAACGACTTAAGCACGGTGAAGGGCGGCGAGTGGGATTATAACGCCTTGGCCGAAAGGGCTGCCGCTAATCCCGATAAACCGAAATTCTATATGGCCTGCGGTACCGAAGACAGCCTGTTCGGCGCAAACCAGGACTATCGGGACCTGCTGGTCAAGCTGGGCTATGATGTGACCTGGCACGAAGGCCCTGGCGGCCACGACTGGTACTTCTGGGACCAGCACGTTTTGCAATGCATGGGCTGGCTGCCCCTGGGCGGGACTGTGGAAGGCCTCAGTTCTGGGCATGTAAGCGAATAACGCAGGAGGGGATCGAGCATGGCATTGACTCATTTCAATTTCGAGAGCGCGTTCCTGGGAACCAACACAGATGTAAATATCATTTTGCCAGACAAGCCCCGGAGCTTGAGCCCCGCGGAATTCTATGGCAGCGGCAAAAAATATAAGGTGTTGTGGCTGCTTCACGGCACCTTTGGGGATTATACGGACTGGCTGCGCAAAAGCAACATCGAGCTGTATGCCTGTGAAAGGGATCTGGTGGTGGTAATGCCCAGCGGCAACAACGCCAACTATCTGAACTGGCCCAACTTCTGCCTGGGCTACAATACCTGGGACTACCTGTTCGAGGAACTGATGCCCCTGGTGTACAACTGGTTCCCCGCCTCGGACAAGCGGGAGGACAACTTTATTGCAGGCCTGTCTATGGGCGGGAGCGGCGCTATGCAGTATGCTATCGGCCACCCGGAGAAGTTTGCCGGGGCTGCCAGCCTTTCCAACGCCCCCGTCAACATACGGGAGATGGCAGAGCCCCGGTATGACGGCAATGCGGAGGGCGCCCAGAATGCCCTGTTTAACAAACGGATGCAAAACGTAGTGGCAGCATGCGGCGGGATGGACGCCTACCGGGAATCCCCTGCCAATGTTTGGGACCGCCTGCCAGAACTTATGAAATCGGGCGCGCTGCCCAAGCTGTATTTCTGCTGCGGCACAGCAGACAAGCTGATTTGGGAGCGGTATTGCAAATTCAAAGAGTATGCCGCAGAGATCGGCCTGCCCGCCACTTTTGAGGAAAGCGAGGGCTTTACACACGAGTGGCGGTTCTGGGATCTGTATATCCAGAAGGTCCTGGCATTCTTCGGGCTGGATGGGGGCAGCCAGGGCAACCCGTTTTAAAACCAATTATCTGCCTATATACGCGGCGCGGTAATATCCGCGCCGTTTTTCTGCATATATCCCCCCGGAGAAATATATGCAGAAAACCACTTGTGTTTCTACATCCGCCGGTGTATACTAGGTACCATGGCATGTCCACAAGAAATTGTATGTTGCAGATTTTGGCGGAATTGACCGGCCGGTATTAATGGAAGGAAACCTACAGATGCACTTTTGTACTGCAAGGTTCTTTCCCGCGGCAGACGGCAAGCATCTGCCAAAAAGTACCTGCACTTGCATATGTGAACAGGCCCCAGTATTCCGGGCGGTCTGCCCATACAAAGGCGGCGTACTTTTTATGGATAATCTGGCACATTTTGACTACAGCTTCTTGCGGGGCCCTTATCCCAGCCCTGTGCAAAAGCTTTTACAGGATATAAACGCCCTGGTTAGGCAGCTGGAGGCGTACCGGCAGGAGCAGCCCGCCATCTACCATGCCCTGGAGGAAGAGTCTTGGGTGCGGGCCATGCAGTATGCCTGGGGGGATGGGGCCGCCCATAAGCGGGATAAGGCCCTGGCCCAACGGAGCACCCCGCCCGTCACAGACCGGGAACGGGCCATGGCCGGCTACCGGGAAGCTTTATATGAACTGCGGCTGGGTTGCCCGCCCCCTTCCCCTTGCCGGCGGGATCTGCTGCGGCTGCACCAGTTGCTGTTTGCCCCTCTGGGCGTGGAGGCAGGACGGTTCCGGGCGGAAGAAAGCGTCTATCAGGCCATGGAGCAATGGGAATCGGCCGTGGCCCAGGCCCAGGCCGACCCCAATATCCCGGCGCTGGCGCTGGCGCCCTGCGCCCTGTTGGATTTTCTGCACATAGACCCCTTTGCCCAAGGCGGGGAACCTATGTCTTTTCTGGTGGCCAGGCTGTTGCTTCCAAGGCAAGAGGCGCCTTTGGCTTGGGAGGAGCAAGCGCGGCGCTATCAAGCCTTTTACAGGCAGTCTGCAGCGCAGCCTGGCTATTGGTCTTTCGCCACCTGCGTCTTATCTTTGCTGTACCTGGGGCTGCAGCAAGCCCACCGGGCTTTCGCCGTATTGCCCGGGCAGAAGCTGACCAAAAAGAACCGTATCGAAGCCACGGTACTGGGCAGCCCTGTGCCCATCTCTAAGGGGGAGGTATGCCGCCTATTGCCGGACGTGAGCCCCACCACGGTAGAGGCAGCCCTGGGGATACTGGTGAAAGACGGCAAGCTTTTGCGGCTGGGCCCAGCCAGGACGGCCCGGTATATCCGCGCTGCGGATTAACACATATTTACAGTGCACGCGCATACCGCCGGATTATCTGCATATACTTCCTTACGCTGCCGGGCCTTCTCCTGGCGGCGCTTTCTATATGCAGATAACAAGAGTGCATCCTGGCAAAACAAATAAACAAAGCCGGGCCCTATATGAAAAAAACTGGAAGATTTCCCAGATTTTCCTTGCGCAACCGGGCTTTCCCGTGCTATACTATTTCTATCACTACTTTGCGCCCAACAACCAGAGAAAGAAGGTCATTCTATGGCGAATCAATCCGCATGGATGCAACGGAGCGCCGGCATCCTCTTGCCGGTAAGCAGCCTGCCGTCCCCCTATGGCATAGGGGCTTTCGGCAAGGCCGCAAAGGACTGGGTGGATTTCCTGGCAGCCGCCCACCAGCGTTGCTGGCAGGTGCTGCCCCTGGGCCCCACCAGCTTTGGCAACAGCCCTTATCAAAGCTACTCTGCTTTTGCCGGGGAACCTCTATATATCGACCTGGACCTGCTGTGCAAGGACGGGCTTTTAAAGGAGAAGCACCTGAAAAAAACAGATTGGGGGGAAGACCCGGCCAAGGCGGACTATGACGCCCTGCGCAAAGGGCGGGAACCCCTTCTGAAAAAAGCCTTTGAGAAATTCGACAGGCCCAAGGCCCTTACCCGTTTCCGGAAGAAAAACGCGGGCTGGGTGGAAGACTACGCCCTGTTCATGGCTTTGAAAGCCCAGCACGGGGGCAGGCCTTGGTATGAGTGGGAGGAGGATATCAAGCTGCGCCGCCCCGCCGCCCTGCAAAAGGCCCGGAAGGAATTTACCAGGGAAATAGACTATCATGTATTTACCCAGTACCTTTTCTTCGAACAGTGGGGCGCCCTGAAGAAATATGCCAATAAAAAGGGCATACTTATCATAGGCGACGCGCCCATTTATGTCTCGGGCGACAGCTCGGACGTGTGGGCCCATCCCCAGCTGTTCCAGCTGGACGAGAACAATACCCCTACCGAGGTGGCCGGATGCCCGCCGGATGCTTTCTCTGCGGACGGCCAGATGTGGGGCAACCCCCTGTACCGTTGGGATGACATGGAGCTGGATGGCTTTGCCTGGTGGGTAAAGCGCGTCCAGGCAAACTTGACCATGTTCGACGTGCTGCGCATCGACCACTTCCGGGGGTTGGAAAGCTATTATGCCATCCCTTATGGGGAGCCCACCGCCCGCAACGGCCGTTGGCGCAAGGGCCCGGGGATGAAGTTTGTGGACGCCATAAACGCGGCGGTCCCTGGGGCTGCCATCATTGCGGAGGACCTGGGCTACCTGACCCCGGCGGTGCGCCGGCTGCTGAAGCGCAGCGGGTTCCCGGGCATGAAGGTACTGCAGTTCGCTTTCGATTCCCGGGAGGAAAGCGACTATATGCCCCATAACTACCAGAGCCACTGCGTGGTGTACACCGGCACCCACGACAACGACACCACCCGCAGCTGGTTTACCAGCGCACCCCCCGCAGACGTTGCCGTGGCACTGGACTACATGGGCCTGCCGGACGACAAAGAGGGCACTTGGGCGTTCATCCGGCTGGCGCTTGGCAGCGTGGCCGACCTGGCGGTCATCCCCATGCAGGACTACCTGGACCTGGGGGCTTTCGCCCGCGTCAACACGCCGTCTACGGTGAATTCGGAGAACTGGAGCTGGCGCATGGAAAAGGGCGCGGCCACAAAAGAGCTGGCCAAAAAGATCGCCCGCATGACGGACCTGTACGGCCGGGCGCGCTTTGCGCCCAAGCCGGAAGAAGAAAAGCCCAAAAAGAAAGGTAAAAAAGGAAAATCCAGCAAGAAAGGAAGCTGATCTTTCATGAGCATACAGACAGAACTGGAAAACCGCATAGGAGGCAAGCCCCTGTACCAGGCGGGGAACGAGGAAATCTACCACGCGCTGACTGCCCTGTGCCAAGAGCGCCTGGCCGCTACCCGGCGGATACAGGGGGACCGAAAGCTGTATTATGTTTCCGCCGAATTCCTGATGGGGAAGCTGCTGTCCAACAACCTGATCAATCTAGGGCTGTACGACGAAGTGCGCAAGACCCTGGCGGCAGCCGGGAAAAACCTGTCTGACATTGAGGAGATCGAGCCAGAGCCCGCCCTGGGAAACGGCGGCCTGGGCCGCCTGGCCGCCTGCTATCTGGACTCTGCCGCCACACTGGGCCTGCCTGCCGACGGCGTGGGGCTGCTGTATCATTTCGGGCTGTTCCGCCAAGAATTCTGGGACCACAAACAGTGGGAAAAGCCAGAGTATTGGCTCTCCCCTACCTGCTGGGCCCGTAAGACCGATACCCGCTTCTGGGTGCCCTTCCCCCAGGGGGAGCTGCAGGCGGTGATGTACGATATCCAGGTGGCAGGCTATGAAAACGGCGTGAACTGCCTGCATCTATTCGACATGGAGACCGTGGACGAGTCCATCGTCACCCAGGATATCGATTTTGACAAGAAGGACATCGCCCGGAACCTGACCTTGTTCCTCTACCCAGACGACAGCGACCGGGCTGGCAGGCTTTTACGGGTGTATCAGCAATATTTCATGGTCAGCGCCGCCGCCCAGCTGATCATCCAGGACCTTTCACGCAAGGGGTATGCCCTGCGGGACTTGCATAAGCATGCGGTGATACAGATTAACGACACCCATCCTTCCATGATCATTCCCGAGCTGATCCGCCTGATGCAGAAGGATGGCATCTCCATGGACGAGGCCATTTCCATTGTCTCCCAGACCTGCGCCTATACCAACCACACCATTTTGGCCGAGGCCCTGGAGAAGTGGCCCATAGACTATCTGGAAGAGGCTGTCCCCGGCCTGGTGCCCATTATCCGCGAGCTGGACCGCCGGGTAAAGGAACGCTTCCCCGGCAATGAAAAGGCAGCAATCCTGGATGGGAAGGGCCTGGTGCACATGGCCCACATGGACATCCATTACGGATTCTCTGTAAACGGCGTGGCCGCCCTGCATACGGACATTTTAAAAGAGGCGGAGCTGAAACACTTTACAGACGTCTATCCAGAGAAGTTCAACAATAAGACAAACGGCGTCACTTTCCGCCGGTGGCTGATGCACTGCGACCCCTTACTCTCCGATTTCCTCACCGAGCAGATCGGCCCCGGATGGAGGAAAGACGCGGGTCAGCTGGAAAAGCTGCTGGAATACCAGGACGATCCGTCTGTGCTGCAAAGGTTGCTGGACATTAAACAGGCCAACAAGAAAGAGTTGTGCCGCGTCCTGAAAGAAAAGGCCGGCGTAGAGCTGGACGCGGATTCCGTGTTCGACATCCAGGTCAAGCGCCTGCACGAATACAAGCGCCAGCAGATGAACGCCCTGTATATCATCTGGAAGTATAAGCAGATCAAAGCCGGGCACAAGCCAAAGCGGCCCATCACCCTGCTGTTCGGCGCAAAGGCAGCCCCGGCCTATATCATTGCAAAGGACATCATCCATCTCATCCTTACCCTGCAGGACTTCATCGCCCACGACCCAGAGGTAAGCCCTTGGCTGAAGGTGGTCATGGTGGAAAACTACAATGTTACCTGGGCAGAGAAGCTCATCCCCGCCTGCGATATTTCTGAACAGATCTCTTTGGCTTCTAAGGAAGCCAGCGGCACGGGCAACATGAAATTTATGCTGAACGGGGCGGTAACCTTGGGCACCCTAGACGGGGCCAATGTGGAGATCCGCGACCTGGTAGGGGGAGACAACATCTGCATATTCGGAAAGGGCAGCGAAGAGGTCATCCAACTGTACGAGGAAGGCCCCGGCCGCTATACCACCAAAAATTATTATCCCAAAGACCCGGAAATTGCAGAACTGTTGGACTTTATCATCAGCCCTGCCCTTATGCGCCTGGGCGACCCGGAGAACCTGGGACGCCTCTACAAGGACATGACCCGGAAGGACTGGTTCATGGCACTGTTGGATGTGAAGGAATATATCGCCGCCAAGGAACGGCTGTTGGGGCAATATGAGGACCGGCAGGCCTGGGCCAAAAAGATGCTGGTGAATATTGCCAAGGCGGGTTTCTTCTCCTCAGACCGGGCCATTGCCCAATATAATGAAGATATCTGGCACCTGTAACCCCTTTGGGCCCTGTCCCGCCGGGCCACCTGGAAGTGCGCCTTATCCCCTGGCCAGCACAAAAAACGCGGGCATGATAGGCCGCATTTCCTCTTCCCGCCCCCTTGACGCAGGCATAATCTTCTGTTATGCTATATACACTGTAGCATATATGGGGGAGTAGTTTGCGGGCTGTGCTTCTGGCAGCCGCGCGGCAGTGTCAACATAATGGCGGAAAGGCCTGGCACTGCCTGAAAAAACGAGACTCATAGAAAGCTGCCCCACGGGGCCTGTTTTCTATGAGTCTTTTCTTTTTCGGCACTGCCCTATACAAAAAGGAAGGATGGTACATATGGGTATTTGGGATCTTTTCATATTAGCTGTGGGGCTTTCCATGGACGCTTTTGCCGTGTCCGTCTGCAAGGGGCTGGCCCTACGGGAAGCAAAACCAAAAAGTATGGCCTTGGTGGGCCTGTGGTTCGGCGGCTTCCAGGCGCTGATGCCTGTAGCGGGATATTTGGTGGGGGTACAGTTTGCCGGGGCTATAGAGGCCATAGACCACTGGATCGCTTTTGGGCTGCTGGCCGTTATCGGCGGCGGCATGATAAAGGAATCGCTTTCAAAAGAGGAGGATACCGGCGACGCCTCCCTCTCCCCCAAAGCCATGGCTGTGCTGGCCGTGGCCACCAGCATCGACGCCCTGGCTGTGGGGGTCAGCTTCGCTTTTTTAAGCGTGGATATCGTACCCGCTGTCTCTTTCATCGGGGCCACCACCTTTGCCCTCTCCGCCTTGGGGGTGAAAATAGGCAGCGTATTTGGGTGCAAATATAAGAGCAAAGCAGAGCTTTTTGGCGGGGCCGTGCTGGTGCTGCTGGGGACTAAAATCCTGCTGGAGCACCTGGGGGTACTGTAGGGCCCGCATGCGCAGGCCGCTTCCCGCCTATTCATACAGCCAAATCTCCGTGCGGGCCTGCAGCTTTTCCGCGCACATCTGGGGCGTGATCAATTCATTTACATAATATTTGTCCAGGTCCTCCTGCAGGTCGATGGCGTATTTACCCAGGTCTACCGGGTCGCGGGCCAGCACCTGCCCCATATACCAGGCCATGGCGTCCAAATCCACCTCTTGGGGGCGGAGCAGTTCTATGGCCGTACCTCCAAACACCCCGGTGACATCCTGGGGCACCTTCTGTGCCATTTTATAGAAATTCGCCTTGTTAACAGGCATAGCGTCGTGCATATAGTAATGTTGCCCGGTATAGCCGTAGCTGCTGCTGAAGCCCAGGTTTTCCCTCTCCGCCATGCAGTATTTGATGAATTCCCAGGCCAGCTCTTTGTTTTGCAGGCTGGCAGGCATGGCAAAGCTTTCTATGCTAGAGGTGACCCCCAAACGCCCCTGGGAGCTTTCCAGCAGCAAGGGCCCCGCCGTGTATTCCAGCATGTGCTGCTGCGCCTCTACCAGCTCGAAAAGGGACAGGGTACCCTCTACCGCCAAAGAGGGACGGCCGTTTACCACGATATTTTGTTCCTCAGGGAAGCCAGAATCTGCAAAGTGGGCCACCGAGCCCGCTATTTTGCCTGTGTCCTGGTACAACAAAGCCGCGTTCAGCAGCAGCCCGTTGCCCCAGCCCCGCTCCCATTGAGGGTCCAGCAAAGGGTCGTCGTTTATAACGCTGCCGGTGCGTGTCAGAAAATCGATAAATTCCGGGGAATCGAAATGGGCTTCTCGGTTTTCCAGGTCGATGTACCGGGTAGCCTCAATGGGGAACAGGGCGTCTCTGCCCTGGGCGGAAAAGAAAAGCTGCATGTCCGGGTGCAAATCCCGCACCTGGCCGTACCAGTCCAGCAGCTGGTATGGGTCTACAGCCACCATGCTGTCCGGGTCTGCGCCGATCTCCTCCAGGGCCTGGCGGTTCAGGTACACCCCGGACACATGGAACCCCATGGGCAGCACCGTCTGCCTGCCGTCCACCTGGAAGGCCTCCAGGATCTCCGTGAAATAGTCCTCATCCCGGATATCCGGGTCTTGGCCCCAATATTTCTTCATGTCCACCAGCAGGCCCGTGCCGCTCATGGGCACATAGTCCATGCCACCTGCCGCGCCATAAAGCAGGTAATCGGCGCTGCCCGCCACCATTTCTATCCGGATGCGGTCAAAAAACGCCTGGGAACGTATCTCCCTTTCAGCCTTGGTAAGCTTTTCCCGGAACTTCCCGCCATATTCAATCTCAATGTGCGCCATGGGGTGCATGTCCATAAATTCCCGGGCCAGCCAGTAGATGGAGGGCATATCCCCCCGCTGGTCCAGGGATTTGATATGCAGGGTCCCGCGCAGGCTGTCGCCGGGCACAGGGGTGGGCCTGGTATCGCCCTTTGGGCGGACAGAAGCCGCATAGGACAAATCCCCATAAAGGGCGGCATTGACCCGCGCTTGTTCCTGCAGCTCTAAAACGGCCCTTTTATACAGCTTATCCTGCCTAGTCTCACAGCCTGCAAACATACAAGCCAACAAAACCGCCAGCAAAACGGACAAGGCTTTTTTCATAGCGGACACCCCTTCCCGCGCACCACATATATACATTTTATAGTATATCCCCCTGTCCTGGGAAAGTCAACCGGCGGATGTCCCATGAGCGTTCACGGCGTTTTTTTGGACCCCCGAGGGTTTAGGGCTCTCCATCCCCCCCCAAAAAACCGCAACCCCTTTTAAAAACGGGGTTGGCCTGAAATTGTAAAACCCCGTTTCTTATATCCCGCGCTTTGGCCGCCGCCCCAGCCTGGCGGGTTATAGCTTCAGGCCGGCAATGCGCTCGGCCACCACGATGGGGGGCGCGCCCGCGTCGATGATAATGTCTGCCGCCTGGCGGTACAAAGGGCATCGCTGCTCATACAACTCCTGGATAACCCGGCGGCGGTCCGGCTTCTGGAGCAAGGGGCGCTTCTTGTCGTTTTTCAAACGCTCCTGCAGGGCGGCCAGCGGCACGTCCAGGAACAGGATGACCCCGCCGTTTTCATGGATGAGCCGCACATTCTGAGGGAAGAGCACCGTGCCCCCGCCGCTGGCCACCAGCAGCCCTTTTTTCCGGGACACCTCCCCCACTGCTTGGGCCTCCCTCTCCCGGAAGCCGCCCTCTCCAAAACGGCTGAATATCTCGGTGATGGGCATGCCCGCCTGGCTCTCAATGTATTGGTCCAGGTCGCATAGCTCCCGGCCCAGCATTTTTGCCGCCCGGCGGCCTACGCTGGTCTTCCCGCAGCCCATGAAACCACACAGAACGATGTTCCCCTTCATGGCCGCTCCCCCCCGAACCTTTTTTCCAGTTCTGCCTCCGCGTCCCGGCATAAATCCGCAATATCCCGGGGGCTGAACGCAGCCCCATACCAGATCTCATGGGCGGCCTCGGCTTGGTACACCAACATGGCCATACCGCCAACAGCCTTTATACCACAGGCCCGGGCCAGCTCTAGAAGCTGGGTACGGCCTGGGTTGTACACGGCGTCGAACACGGCGGCACAGCGGCGGACCACCCCCTCTGTTACAGGGCTCTCCCCTGTTTTGGGGTACATGCCCACACTGGTAGCATTCAAAAGCAGGCTGAATCTTGTTTCCCTGTCCAGCTCCAGTTCCTCGTAGCTGGTTATGGTGACAAGGAAGCCCCTGTCCCCCCTCCTGCGTGCAAAGGCGGCCAATTCCTCCGCCAGTGCCATGGCCTTATCATAAGCCCCGGGCCGGTGGGCGATGGTGATGTGGAAATCCCGCTGGGCACGGGCTGCCTCGAAAGCGATGGCCCTAGCCGCGCCCCCATTCCCCAGGATAAGCAGCGGGCCGGCAAGGGAAAGGCCGCAGCCTTGCAGGGCCTTCCGGCAGCCGGGTCCGTCTGTGGTATAGCCGTATAGCTTCCCGTCCCGCACCCGTACGGTGTTTACAGATCCAAACTCCTTGGCAGCTGGGTCAACACCATCCAGGAACGGGAGGATGGCGTTTTTATGCGGTATCGTGATATTAAAACAGTCCAGCCCCCGCAAAGCGGGCAAGGCGGCGGCCAGATCCGGCACGTCCAGCGCCTGGTAGCAGGCAGGGACGCCGGAAAGGGCATATAGCCTTTCGTGGATAAAAGGGGACATGGTGTGGCCGATTGGATGGCCGATAACGGCCGCGCGTTGTATTTCCATAGGTTTTGCCTCTTTTCCCAAAAAGTTTCCAAAAGAATTTTTAGTAGGGAAGGAAAAAAATTTCCGCTTCCCGGTTGACAAAGCGGGGCGCAGTCAATACAATGTAGAGGATAGATGCTTGCCCATGCGTAATGGATTGTAACACATCCGGGCCGGTTTTGTCTATACGGGGCCGGCTTCCGGCCAGCAGTTCTTTTCGCACCGGCGCACGTAATACGAGCCGATCATCAAAATTTTATAGGAGGAACCAAGCATGATCCTGGAAAAAGTAAAAGCCATCCTCAGCGAGCAGTTCGACGTGGAGGAAGACACCATTACCGCCGACACCACCCTGCAGGACGACCTGGGGGCCGACTCTTTAGACGTGGTAGACCTGCTGATGTCCATCGAGGACGAGTTCGAGGTCGAGATCCCCGACGAAGAGGTAGAGAACATCAAAACAGTAGGCGCTTTGGTAGAGTACATCGAGTCCCACTCTTAAACGCGGCGCTTTTGCCCGGGCTTCGGCCCGGGCCTTTATTTTCCCCCGGGCGGGAGGCCGCGCAAATTTTTCTTGCAAATCCTGCCCTGGGCCTTTATAATGTTCCTATTACGGTATTTCTGGAAAGGATGCGTTAGGACATGGCACAGCAGAAAAAGATGGTAAACGATATCACGTCTATGGACGTAGACTTTGCCCAATGGTACACGGACGTAGTGA
The DNA here is from genome assembly GCA_910574995.1 of Oscillospiraceae bacterium. Classification (GTDB taxonomy): domain Bacteria; phylum Bacillota; class Clostridia; order Oscillospirales; family Acutalibacteraceae; genus Acutalibacter. The sequence goes on along the minus strand of CAJTCS010000002.1, from coordinate 46,633 downwards.
AAAAGGCCGAGCTGGCGGACTACTCCAGCGTAAAGGGCTGCATTGTGTACGAGCCCTATGGCTATGCCATCTGGGAGAACATCCAGCGGGAAATGGACGCCCGCTTTAAAAAGCTGGGGGTGCAGAACGTGTGCATGCCCATGCTCATCCCCGAAAGCCTGTTGCAGAAGGAAAAGGACCATATCGACGGCTTTGCCCCCGAGTGCGCGGCAGTTACCCAGGGGGGCGGCGAGAAGCTGAGCGAAAAGCTTTTCATCCGCCCCACCAGCGAGGTCCTGTTCTGCGAGCACTACCAGAAGAAGATCCACTCCTACCGGGACCTGCCCAAGCTGTACAACCAATGGTGCTCGGTAATGCGTTGGGAAAAGACCACCCGGCCCTTCCTGCGGGGCATGGAATTTTTGTGGCAAGAGGGCCATACCATGCACGAGACCGCCGAGGAGGCCCAGGAGTTCACCCTGCAGATGCTGAAGGTGTATGAAGAGGTGTACCGGGAAGCCCTGGCTATCCCCCCGGTGGTGGGCAAAAAGACGGAGAAGGAGAAATTTGCCGGGGCTGAGGCCAGCTATACCCTAGAGCCCATGATGCACAACGGCGTGGCCCTGCAGGGCGGCACCACCCACTATTTTGGGGACGGCTTTGCCAAAGCTTTTGGCATTGCCTTCACCGGCCGGGACAACCAGCTCCATTCCCCTTTCCAGACCTCTTGGGGCATGAGCACCCGTTTAATCGGCGCGGTAATCATGGTCCATGGGGACGACAACGGCCTGGTGCTGCCCCCGCGCATCGCGCCTGTCCAGGTAATTATCGTACCCATTGCCCAGCACAAGCCCGGCGTACTGGAAAAGGCGGCGGAGCTGCGGGACCGGCTTAGCCAGGGCTTTCGGGTGAAGCTGGACGACAGCGACAACTCCCCTGGATGGAAATTCGCCCAGTATGAGATGCAGGGGGTGCCCTTGCGCCTCGAGATAGGCCCCAAGGATATGGAAAACGGCCAGTGTGTGCTGGCGCGCCGGGATACTGGGGAAAAGGTTGTCATTCCCATGGCGGACTTGGAAGCACGCGTAGGCGAAGGCCTGGACGTGATCCACGACAGCATGCTGCATAAGGCCGAGGAGAATTGTAAGGCCAAGACCTTCGCCGCCCACAGCCACGAGGAATTCCTGGACATTGCCGCCAATAAGCCTGGGTTTATCAAGGCCATGTGGTGCGGCGACAGCGCCTGCGAGGATCAGCTGAAGGAGGAGACCGGCGGCGTGAAGAGCCGGTGCATCCCCTTTGAAGAGGAACACATCTCCGACGTATGCGCCTGCTGCGGCAAGCCCGCCAAGCATATGGTCTATTGGGGCCGGCAGTATTGAAAGGAGCTGAATTATGGCAACCGCATATTTTGGTATCGGCATCTATATCAAAGGCAGTGTAAAAGCGGCCAAGCTCTATTGCGACGCTTTTGGCCTGACGCTCGGTTATCATGTCTTAAACGATGACGGCTGCTACTACCACTCTGAACTGATGAAAGGCCATGAGCCTGCGCTTTCCGTGGTAGAGGCGGATGCCCCCGCCGGGAACCCCATTGAGTTGGGGTATACTTTCGATACCCGGGAACAATTGGAACGGGCTTTCACCCTTTTACAGGAAGGCGGCACTGTGAGAATGGCGCCTAAGGAGCTGCCCTGGTCCCCCCTGGCAGCTATGGTCACCGACCGCTTCGGCGTAAACTGGTACCTCTCCCTGCCACAGCACAGGCCGCCAGAGGATTTCAAGCCCGCGGACTGTCCACATAGCTAAGGTACTCGCGGCTTTCCCCATTTTGCCCAGACGGCATGGCTATAAAGCATGTTTTTCCACTCTACGGAGCGTAGGATGCGCCAAATCCTACGCTCCGTGTGTGTAAAACCAGGGCGGGCCCAGCTATAATAAGCACCAGAAAGGAGGGCCCTATGGACCAGGTCAAAACCGGCAAGCTGATAGCCGGGGAACGGGTCTCTGTGGAAGACTATCGGGAGAAAGCGGAGGAAAATATGGTAAACTTAGTAAAAGAAGCGCAAGAAAGCCGGAAGAAGATCATCTTGTCCGCCTTGGTGGCAGTTCTTGCCCTTGTGGCGGCGGTGCCTCTGGTGGTAGTGGCCGGCATGTTCGAGATGGGGATATGGCTGCGGTGCCTTTTGATCGGCATCGGTATATTGGTGGTGGTTTTAGGTATTATCATCGCCTGTATCCTGGACAGGGACGCGGGAGCCTTTGAGTGCCCCCAGTGCCACGAACGGTTCGTGCCGGGAATGGGCGCCTATATTATGGGGCCCCACACCTTGACAAAGCGCAAGCTGCGGTGCCCGAAATGCGGCGCGGAAAAATACTGCAAACATGTCCTGACAAAATAACTGGGGGCAGCGGGCGCTGGGGCGTACTTTTACTTCCCCCGCGCCCGTCTGGGCTTTACGATAGTACGCTGCCAGGGCCGGCGGCTTTGCGGTTTACATAATGTCAAAAAGGGAGTTTTCACAAATTTTAGAAAAAATCACAAGAAATGGCTTTACTTTTTCCAGGGCTTGTACTAGAATATAGGTAAGCCTCCTGGATATGGGGGCTACACATTAGAATAACCAGTCCAATCATTTAGGAGGAGATCCCAATGGCAAAAGTAAAGATCGGTTTTATTGGTTGCGGCGGCATCGCCAACGGTAAGCATCTGCCCGGCATGGCCCAGCAGACAGAGTACGTGGACCTGGTAGCTTTTTGCGACCTGATTCCCGAGCGCGCTGAGAAGGCTGCCAAGGAGTACGGCACCCCCGACGCCAAGGTCTATACCGACTATCATGAGCTGCTGGCTGACCCCAGCATCGACGCTGTACACGTCCTGACCCCCAATATCGCCCACTGCGAAATCACTGTGGCCGCCCTGGAAGCTGGCAAGCACGTCCTGTGCGAGAAGCCCATGGCTGCCACCACCGCTGACGCCAAGAAGATGTTGGAAGCACGCGACCGCACCGGCAAGATGCTGACCATCGGCTACCAGTACCGCCACTTCCCCGTGAACCAGGTCGCTAAGGCCGTGGTTGACGCCGGCTGCCTGGGCGACGTATACTATGCCGAGGCCACTTACCTGCGCCGTCGCGGCGTTCCCACCTGGGGCGTGTTCACGGACAAGTCCAAGCAGGGCGGCGGCCCGCTGATCGACATCGGCACCCATGCCCTGGACCTCACCCTGTTCCTGATGAACAACTATGAGGTCGACTATGTGGTAGGCACTTCCTTCGAGAAGCTGGGCACCCTGTTGAACCCTGAAGAGCAGGGCCAGGTCAACTACCGCGGCGAGCATGACTGCTGGAATAACAAGACCTACGATGTGGAAGATTCCGCTGTGGGCCATATCAAGATGAAGAACGGCGCTGTCATCAACCTGCGCGCTTCCTGGGCCATCAACATGGTGGACGAGACCGGCGCTAACAACGAAGCCCATGCCACCTTGGCAGGCACTAAGGGCGGTTTGGATACCCTGTCCGGCCAGGTACGCCTGAACCATGTGGTCGCCAACCAGCCCACTGTTTCCATGGTCGGCAAGAAGATCGCCTCTTATATCCCCGGCTTCAGCCAGGGCCCCGCTCCTGTCAGCAAAGAGCATGACATTTGGGTAAAGGCCCTGATGGGTGAGGGCGATTTGTTCGTCACGGCTGACCAGGCTTTTGTGGTCACCCGCATCCTGGATTCCATCTACGAGTCCTCCCGCACTGGCAAGCCCGTGTATTTTGATTAATCCTGCCGGGATACCTTGGCTTTGTGCTTTTAAACAGAGGATGTGTTTTTAGATGGATAACGTAAATCTGCAGTTGTACTCTTTTGGCCATGACTGCCCCCTTTCCTTGTTGGAAAAGATCAAATGCGCAGGGGAAATGGGCTATGCTGGGGTGGAATTTGCCCGAGGTTATCAGGATATCCCGGTAGAAGACGTAAAGAACGCGCTGGACGAGGCTGGTGTTACGGCTGATTCCGCCCATGTGGCTTTTGCGTTTATGGAAGAGGATATCCCCTACCTGGCCAAATTAGGCACCCGGTTCGTGGCCTGTCCTATGGCTGCTTTCAATACCACGGAGGAAGCCAAGGAAACAGCTGAAGACCTGAACCGTTTTGGCAAGATAGCAAAGGAATATGGCATTACTATCGGCTATCACAACCATACTGGTGAATTTTATCAGGATAACGGCTGTTATTTGATGGACACGCTGATTGAGAATACCGACCCCGAGACTGTGGCTTTTGAGATCGACTGCGGGTGGGCTTCTGCCGCCGGTATCGACCCTGTCGCGTACATCAAAAAGTACGCAGGCCGTATTGCCGCTATCCATATTAAGGAGAACGGTGCTGTTATCGGCGCAGACAAGCCTGGTTCACGGAAAGACCCGCCCCGGAAGTTTGAGGTTGGGCCAGATGGCAAGCCCATCTTCCCTCCCGAGTTCCTGAAGATGATGGAAGAGCGGGGGAAGCTTAATGTGCCCCAGGGCACGGGCATTGTGGACTGGAAAGCAGTGAAAGCTGCAGCCGATGCCCAGCGTGACGGTGTGATCTATGTGGTAGAGCGGGAGGCCAGCTATGGCGGTAAGAGCCGTGTTGACTGCCTGCGAGAGGATATTGCCTGGATAAAGGCAAACCTGTAAGAACTTTCAAAAAAATGGGACGGCTGGAAGACGAATCTTCCGGCCGTTCTTTTTTGTTCATTATAACAAGAAACGCCTGCCATCCCTTAGGGACAGCAGGCGTTTCCCGACCAAAATTACACCCGGATATCAAAACTATAGGGACTGGGAGCTTCCGGCAGCATTTCCTGCAACTCTTGCAGCGCCAGTTCTTCTGTAGTATCCATCTGCATTTTGGTGACAGCCAAAGCATAGTTCTGTGCCAACGACGCCGCGCTCATACTCATGTAAGACGAGGCGATACTGTCCATCATGCCCATGCTCTGCACCTCCTTATGTGGTAAAAAGCCGATATTATTATACTGAAATATTTTTAAAATGTCAAGGGGAGCCGGAAGAAAGATATGCCTGAACCAGGTTTCCCCCTCTCCGGCATTTTAACAGCCAACCCCTTGCCAGAACGCTAAAATTCCGCTGTGCCAGTGGTGCGGGGGAAGGGCAGCACGTCCCGGATATTCTGGATACCGGTCAGATACATCACCAGACGGTCAAAACCGATACCAAAGCCTGCGTGCTTGGTGGTGCCAAAGCGCCGCAATTCCAGATACCACCAGAGATCCTCCTCGTCCATGCCCAGTTCTTCCATACGGGCTTTCAATACGTCAAAACGCTCTTCACGCTGGCTGGCCCCTACCAGCTCGCCGATGCCAGGAACCAACAGGTCGGTGGCGGCCACAGTCTTACCGTCATCGTTCATGCGCATATAAAAGGATTTGATTTCCTTCGGGTAATCCGTTACGAATACAGGGCGGCCAAAGTGCTTCTCCGCCAGGAACCGCTCGTGCTCGGTCTGGATGTCCGCGCCCCATTCCGCCTTGAACTCAAATTCGTTGTTATGCTCCTGCAAAATCGCAATAGCGTCGGTATACGTGACCCGGGCAAAATCTGAACCCGCCACATGGCGCAGGCGCTCTAAAAGGCCCTTATCCACGAACTGGCTGCAAAATTCCACATCCTGGGGGCAGGCTTCCAACACGTAGTTGATGACATATTTTACGGTGGCCTCGATCAGGTCCATGTCGTCTTCCAGATCTGCAAAGGCGATCTCCGGCTCGATATGCCAGAATTCCGAGGCATGCCGGGGGGTGTTGGACCTTTCTGCCCGGAAGGTGGGCCCAAAGGTATACACCTTGGAAAAGGCCTGGGCCATACACTCCACCTGCAACTGGCCGGAGCCGGACAAGTAGACCTGCTTGCCAAAGAAGTCCTTATGATAGTCCACCTTACCCTGCTCTGTGCGGGGCAGGTCCGCCGGGTCCAACGTAGTTACCTGGAACATCTCCGCGCCCTCGCAGTCTGTGGCGGTGATAATGGGCGTATGGATATACACGAAGCCGTTCTCTTGAAAAAATTTATGCATGGCATAGGCTGCGGCAGAACGAATGCGGAAAGCCGCGCTATACAGGTTCGTGCGGGGGCGCAGGTGGGCGATGGTGCGCAGGAACTCTACCCCGTGGCGCTTTTTTTGCAGGGGGTATTCAGGGGCCGAGGCCCCCTCGATCTCGATTTTCTCCGCATGGATCTCAAAGGGCTGCTTGGCCCCCGGGGTGGCCAAAAGCGTACCCGTGACCACCAAAGCGGACCCGGCGTTCTGGGAGGCAATCTCCTTGTAATTGTCCACCTTCCCGTCCTCAAAAACCACCTGCACCCCCTTGAAGCTGGTGCCGTCGTTCAGGTCGATAAAGCCCAGTGCCTTGGAATCCCGCACAGAACGCACCCAGCCGCACACGGTGACGGTCTTGCCCGCGTAAGCGTCCAAATCCTTATAAAATGCCGCTATCTCGTCGCGTTTCATGTCTCCTTCACTCCTTAAAAAGTTGGTTTACAGCAACACCTTTTTCGTGCCGCCTTCTTGTCTTACACAATACAGTTCACTGATATTGTCCTCTTGGAGCAGACGGATATGCAGCTCCATGTCCTTTGCCAGGTTCATGCCGGGCAGAGCATCCAGCTCGGCCCAAAAGACCTCCCCTTCTTCCGAGGACTTCAATTCCCCGGAAAACGTATCCGCTTTATAAAAGAAAAGCAAGTAGCGGGCGCCGTTTTCCTTTGTCCACGTCTTAACGCCGCAAAGGGTAGGATGTTCAATGGTCAGCCCCGTTTCTTCCTTCACTTCCCGTATAACAGATTCGGTAATGCTCTCCCCCGGCTCCACGTGGCCCCCCGGGAACGCTATGCCCGGCCAGCCAGGGTCTTTCCGGTCCTCTACTAACACTTTAGTGCCATCTTGTACCACGCACATATTGGCGATTTCCGCTTTAATTTCCCTGGACACGCCAGCCATCCCCCCACTATTGCAACGTATACTCCCAGTCCTCATAACACCACTCCCCGGCAGGGGTATCCCTGTCTTTCCGGGAATAGTAAAGTTCGCTTAACGTATCTTCAAAGAACACCCGGAATGTCTCCTCCATGCCGCTTGCAAGCCGCATACTGGGCAGGCTGTCCCGTTCGGCCCAAAAAACTTCCCCTTCCTCTGAAGATTGCAGCTCCCCTGAAAAAACCTCTGCCTTATATAGGAAGGCAATTTCCGCCATGCGGTCCGCTTCCCCCCAGGTCTTGATCCCGCACAGGCGCGGATGTTCGATGGTCAGCCCCGTCTCCTCCTTTACTTCCCGGATGACGGAAGCTGTGATGCTCTCCCCAGGCTCTATATGGCCCCCGGGGAAGGTGACGCCAGGCCATCCCGGTTTCCTGCGGTTTTGCACCAGAACCCTTGTGCCGTCGCATACCATACACATATTGGTCAATTCTACGTCCATTTCCCGGCCCATACGCCCCTCCTTTACAGCAATACCCAGCTGGCCGCGTCGGCCGCTGCCCCCGAGCAAGCTGTATTATACAATTCGCTTAACCCGTCATCTTCCAGTAGGGCCAGCACCTCCCGCATAGAAGGCGCTAATTCCATGGCAGCCAACTCGCTGCGCTCGGCCCAGAAAACACGGCCCTCAGCGGAAGGACGCAGATTGCCGGAAAACCTGCTGGCCCGGAAAAGCAGTACCAAATACCGGTACCCGCCCTCCCGCATCCGGTCCTTTATGCCGCACAGCTTCGGGCTTTCAACGGTCAGCCCCGTTTCCTCCCGCACCTCCCGGATGACAGAAGCCACCACCGACTCCCCGGCCTCGATATGCCCGCCAGGGAACGCGGCCCCTGGCCAGGCGCTGTCTGTGCGTTCCTCCAGCAGCACGCGGCTGCCATCGCACACCATACACATGTTGGTCAATTCCACAGGCACTGCCCTGGGCATGCCTCCCCCTCCCCTGTTCAAAGCTACAGCAACAGCCAATAGTCGCCTTGTGTGATTGGTGACCGCATCGTGAAATACATTTCACTTATGTCCTTATCTTCCAGTACTTGGATAGTTTCGCCCATAGAACGCGCCAGCCCCATATCCAGCAGTTCGCTGCGCTTTACCCAAAAAACCCGGCCCTCGTCAGAGGATTTCAAACGGCCGGAAAAGGCCTCTGCCCGGAACAGGAACACGATATACCGGCTGCCATCTTCCCGCATCCAGTCCTTGATACCGCACAGCTTCGGGCTTTCAACGGTCAGCCCCGTCTCCTCCTTTACCTCCCGGATAACGGAAGCCACCACACTCTCCCCCGGCTCTATATGGCCCCCGGGGAAGGTGACGCCAGACCAGCTGCGGCCAATGCGGTCCTGCACCAGCACCCTGTCCCCGTCGCACACCATACACATGTTGGTCAATTCTACCGGCACTTCCCTGGACATAGCGCAACCTCCCGCCTCAAGATTTTACAGTACCGGACGCTTACCCCGCTTCCCATGGGGCTTTGGGGAAAGACGCGCACAAAAAAGGAAAAGAGCGCGGATAAAAACCCTGCGCTCTTTATCTATGGCGGAGAGGATGCGACTCGAACGCACAATGCCTTGCGGCACACCACATTTCCAATGTGGCTCCTTACCAATTAGAATACCTCTCCGTATCCCTGTCCGGCTTTACTAGTATAGCGAATCTGGAAGGAAAAATCAAGCCCTTTTGCAAAAAAATTTTTAAAATGGGAAAACTTTGAGAAACTCCCCAAAAACAGCAAAATTTGATTTGCTTCCTTTGGATAACTTTGGTATAATATCCCCAGCAGCTTTCGCATGCTATTACCTCCGCGGCACACCGCAGGGGCCTTTGACGCCCCCCGCCATTGTGCCCAGAGGCGATTTTGAACATTTACCACTTACGGAGGGATCTACCTTGAACAAAAAAAGCGCCGCTGCCTGCGGGGCGGTCATAGAGATCGGTTCCAACAACGTGAAGATGCAGGTTTCCCAGCTGTCAAAGGGGAAACTGCAGACCTTGGACCACCTGGAATACCCCATCGGCCTGGGCCACGACGTGTTCGAGCATGGGGTTGTCAGCTTTGACAGCCTGCGTGAGCTTTCCGCCGCCTTGTCGAAATTCTCAGCCGCCCTGCTTTCCTACACGGCGGAAAAACCCCGGGTAGTTTCCTGCTCTGCCCTGCGGGAAGCCAAAAACCGCGCCCTGGTCATCGACCAGCTGAAGGTGCGCAACGGCCTGGACGTGACGGTATTGGACGACAGCCTGGAAAAAGCCTATATCTACAGTGAGATTACAGAACAGCTGGCCCGGGAGGGCAGCCCCCTGGACGGGGACTCTTTGGTGGCCTATATTGGGGCCGGGAGCATTGGCGTGGCTGTGTTCCAAGGGCAACAGGCAGTGTATTCCCAAAACATCCCCATCGGGCCCCTGAAGCTGCATGACATTTTAAGCAAATTGCAGCGCCAAGCCCAGGACTTCCACTGCATCGTAGACGAATACATGGATATCATCCTCAACCGGGTAGACGTATCCGCTTTCCAGGTGCGCAGGCTGATCATCACCGGTTCGCAGATTGGGCTGGTGTCCCAGCTGAGCGGCGCCAGGGTTCAGGGCGGCGTGTGTTACATCGATGTGGGGAGCCTTACCGCCCTGTATGATTCCGTCCGCTCTATGAACGCCGAGGCCATCAGCTTGCGGTATGGCATTACCGAAGAACGGGCCGCCGTGCTATATACGGCCCTGTTCATCTACCGGGGCATGCTGCGCTTCTGCCCCCAGGCCCAAGAAATCGTTTCCCCTATGGTGAACGTATCCCAAGGGGTGCTGCGGTATATGCTGCTGCCGAAAGCAGCCCCCCAGTGGCAGGCTTACCTGCGGAAGAACGCCTTGGCCTGCGCCCAGACCACCGCCAAAAGCTTCGGCTGCGACCTGGGGCACTCCCAGCGCATTGGGGAATTCTGCTGCAAGATCTTCGACAAACTGAAAAAGGTCCATGGGCTGGACCCTGCCAAACGGGTGATTTTGGAACTGGCCGCCACCCTGCATAGCTGCGGCAGCTTTGTCAGTGTGCGGCAGCACAACCGCTGTACCTTCGACCTGATCAAAGGTATGGATGTGTTCGGCCTTTCACAAGAGGAAGTGCTCCAGATTGCCCTGGTGGCAGGCAGCGTAAACCCTACCGTTGACGAAGACCCAGAACTCTTGCTGCTGTCAGACCGGGAACGCCTGGAGGCCACCAAGCTGGGGGCCATTTTCCGCATGGCCAACGCCCTGGACAAATCCCACCGGCGGAAGCTGCGGGGCTTAAAGATCACCCTGGATGAAGACCGGGTGCTGTTCAGGGCCGAGGCCCGGGAGAACACCCTGTTGGAACGCTGGGCTTTTGAGGACTCGGCCCAGTTTTTTAAAGACGTGTTCGGGCTTTCGCCGGAATTAGCCATAAAATTTGATATGATTTGAGGTGCTTTCCCATGGCAGAGAGAAAAATCCCCTATTACAACCGAGAGCTGAGCTGGATGGACTTCAACGCCCGGGTGCTGGAAGAGGCCACCAAACGGGAAAACCCTTTGATGGAGCGTCTGCGGTTCCTGGCTATCACCGGGTCTAACCTGGACGAGTTCTTCATGGTGCGGGTGGCCGGGGTGAAAGCCCAGGTGAATTCCGGCTATAAGCCCAAGGAGGCTTTTGACCTGACCCCCCAGGAGCTTTTGAAGGAGCTGGAAGAAAAGACCCACGCCTTTATGGAGAAACAGTATTCCTGCCTGAACCGCTCTATCGTCCCGGCCCTGGAGAAGCAAGGCATCCGGTTCCTTGCCTGCGGTGAGATGGACGGACGGCAGCTGACCTATATCTCTCAGTATTTCCAAGAAGTGTTGTTTCCGGTACTCACCCCCCTGGCCGTAGACAACAGCCGGCCCTTCCCCTTGCTGGCCAACAAATCCCTGAATTTGGCGGTGTACCTGAAGCCCAAGGAAAAGGAGAAAAAATCGGACGAAAAGTGTTTCGCCATTGTACAAGTGCCGGGCATACTGCCCCGCTTCTTAGAACTTCCCTGCGAAGAAGGCCGGGCTTTCACCTTGTTGGAAGATATTTTAATGTATAAGCTGGATGAGCTTTTCGAGCTTCATGATATCAAGGCCGCCTGCCCCTTTAGGGTGACACGGGACTCGGACATGTCCATCGACGAGGAGAGCGAGGACTTCATGAGCGAAATGAAGAAGTCCATCAAACGCCGCAAGCGGGGCCGCCCAGTGCGCCTGGAACTGCCCGCCAAGTGCGACAAGAATTTGCGCAGCTTCCTTATCGACATGCTGAAAATCAAAAAGAACGAGATCTACGAACTGGCCGGGCCCCTGGACCTGACCTTCCTCTCCAAATTCGCCGGCATCAAAGGCTGCGAGGAACTGTGTTTCAAACCGGTAGTCCCGGTGGCCCCGGCAGACTTTTGGGGATATGACAACATTTTTGAGGCCATCCGGGACAAGGACAGGATGGTACACCACCCCTATGAAAGCTTTGACTGCGTGGTAAAGTTCATCGAACAGGCGGCGGAGGACGGGGACGTGCTGGCCATCAAACAGACCCTGTACCGGGTAAGCGGCAACTCGCCTATTATCGCGGCGCTGATCAAGGCTGCGGAAAACGGCAAACAGGTGACGGTACTGGTAGAACTGAAAGCCCGTTTCGACGAGGAGAACAACATCAACTGGGCCCAGAAGCTGGAAAAGGCTGGGTGCCACGTGATTTACGGTTTATACGGCCTGAAAACCCACTGCAAGATCGCCCTGGTGGTGCGCCGGGAGGAAGACGGAATCCGGCGCTACCTGCACTTGGGCACCGGCAACTATAACGATTCCACCGCCAAAATCTACACGGACGTGGGCCTGTTTACCTGCAACCCCCAATATGGGGCGGACGCCTCTTCCCTGTTCAACGTGATCACCGGTTATTCCCGGCCGCCAGAGTACCAGCACTTTGTAGTGGCGCCCCACGGCATGCGCGGCTTCTTTGCCCGGCGCATCCGGCAAGAGGCGGAAAACGCCCAAAAGGGCCTGCCTAGCGGCATCACCGCAAAAGTGAACTCTTTGGTGGATCCAGAGATCATCTCCCTGCTGTACGAAGCCAGCCAAGCCGGGGTGCCCATCCGCCTGGTGGTGCGGGGCATCTGCTGCCTGATACCGGGCCTGGAGGGGGTAAGCGAAAATATCGAGGTCACCAGCATTGTGGGGCAGCTGCTGGAGCACAGCCGCATCTTCCGCTTTGAGAACGGTGGGAATGCCAAAATCTACATGGGCAGCGCCGACTGGATGCCCCGGAACCTGGACCGCCGCATCGAGCTGGTGTTCCCTATCGAAGACGAAAGCCTAAAAGCCCGGGCTTTCGATATTATGGAAACCCTGTTGGAGGACAACACCAATGCCCGGAAGATGCTGCCTGACAAAAGCTATCAGCACGTCACCCACCGGGGAAAGCCTGCGCTGAGCGCCCAGCAGGCTTTTTATAAGGACGCCCAGGAGCGCCTGAAAGCCTGCCAGCATGTGGAACACGACAGCCCGCTGATCCCCATCCATTCGGCGGAAGAGGCAGGCAACTGAGTTTTGAAAGGAGAATAAATGAAGGAACGAATCACGACAAATTCCCGGAAATGGCTGAGCGTGCTGGCGGCAGTCCTGCTCTACTACATCGTACACGAGGGCGCGCATTTAATTGTAGCTTTGTGCTACGGCGTTTTCGACCGTGTCAACTTTATGGGTATCGGTGTGCAGATTGCAACTTATAGCGAGCGTATGAGCGATATGCAAACCGCTGTATTCTGTGCCGTGGGGAGCATAGCTTCCCTGATTGCGGCTTATGTGTTGGTATGGGCGGCAAAGTTCATCAACAAAAGCGGCAGCAAGATTCTCAAGGCCATGGGGTATTATACTACCATAGCCTTGCTGGTCCTCGACCCCCTGTATCTAACTGTACTGTACCGCTTTGTAGGCGGCGGGGACATGAATGGTATTGTGTTGTTTGGCGTACCAGAGGTGGCGGTAGAAGTTATTTTTGGTGTAATCTGTGTCCTTAATATCTTTATTATCATCAAATATATTTACCCGGTTTATAAAAAAGCGTTTTCGGGAAGCGAAGAAAAATGAGAATCAAAGGGGTGTTTTCACATGAAACGAGTAGGTATTTTAACAAGCGGCGGCGACTGCCAGGGCCTGAACGCGGCCATCCGGGGCGTGGCCAAGGGGCTGTACGAGCAGTTTGGCAAGGACGTGGAAATATACGGCATCAAGGACGGATATACGGGCCTGATTTTTGGCGAATACAAGAAGATGGAGCCAGGGGATTTCTCCGGCATCCTTACCCTGGGCGGCACGCTGCTGGGCACCTCCCGCCAGCCGTTCAAGACCATCCGGGTCATTGATGAGAACAACGTGGACAAGGTGGCGGCCATGAAGAGCCACTATAAAAAAATGAAGCTGGACTGCTTGGTCATCCTGGGCGGCAACGGCACCCAGAAGACTGCCAATCTCTTACGGGAAGAGGGCCTGAACGTCATCCACCTGCCAAAGACTATCGACAACGACATCTGGGGCACAGATATCACCTTTGGCTTCCACAGCGCGGTGGAGATCGCCACCGATGTAATCGACTGCATCCACACCACGGCCACTTCCCATGGGCGCATCTTCATCGTGGAGGTCATGGGCCATAAAGTGGGCTGGCTGACCCTGTCGGCAGGCATCGCTGGGGGCGCGGACGTGATTTTGCTGCCAGAGATCCCCTACGATATCAACAAGGTGGCCAAAACCCTCAACGGCCGCATCGACAGCGGGAAGAAATTCTCCATCCTGGCCGTGGCCGAGGGTGCGATCTCCAAGGAGGAGGCCAAGCTTTCTAAGAAAGAACTGAAAAAGGCCCGGGCCGATTTCCAGCACCCCTCTATCGTGTACCGCATCGCTGAGGAATTGTCGGACAAAATTGACAACGAGATACGCGTTTGTGTGCCGGGGCACTTCCAGCGGGGCGGCAGCCCCTGCGCTTTCGACCGGGTGCTGTGCACCCGCCTGGGCGCCACCGCCGCCCGGTGCATCCAGGAGAAGACCTTCGGCGTGATGGTCGGCATGGTAAACGGCAAAACCGTGCCCGTACCCTTGGAGGATGTGGCCGGGAAGCTGAAGTCTGTGCCCATAGACTGTGACGAGATCAAGGCCGCCCGCCAAATTGGCATCAGCTTTGGCGATTGAGTAGGGAGCATATGGATTTCCGTATTATTTCCCTGCCGCCGTTTACCGCAGCCACGTCCGGCCCAGACCCGGGATTTGACTTCTCCCCGGAGGGTGTGCTGGGAAAATTCAACGCCTATTTCAGCGGCATAACGCCATCCCCCCGGGACAGCTTCATGCCCAGGGATTTCCTGTTCTTCAACCACGAAAGGAACGGGCTGGAATGGTGGTATGCCTTAGAGGAAGGCATGCCTGACGGCGGTTATGAAAAGGTGGGGTTTGACGGCGGATTCTATCTCACCTATTGCTATTGGGAACATGACGAGGAGGAAAACCACCGGCTCTACCAGGAAGCAGTGAAGTATATTGAGGGCAGCGGCATTTTCCAGCTGGATGAACGGCCCGGCCACTATTCCATGGGGCATATCATCACCCCGCCTGCGGTCATCCAGGCCCAGGGCAAGGGCATGATGGAGGCGTTTGTACCTGTTAATCTGAAAGCCACATAATGTAACGAAAGGATTGTTTTTATGAAATTTTCTGTAAGCCTATATAGTTTTTACAAGGCCATCAAAGCTGGGGAGCTGACCCCTACAACCTGCATCCAGAAGGCCAAGGAACTGGGGTTCGACGCGGTGGAGGCCGTAGATTTTGTAAACTTCCAGTGCCCGGAGGAGGAAATGTCCCAGCGAGCCCAGGAACTGAAAGCGGAAGCGGACAAGCATGGGCTGGGTTTTTCTTCCCTGGCGATAGCGGCCGACCTGCTCAACGGCAGCGGAGGGGATACGGCCAAAGAAATTGGCCGGGTCAAAAAATATGTGGACCTGGCGGCACAGCTGGGCGCCCCCCGCATGCGCCACGATATTACCAAGGGTTTAGAGCCCGCCCAAAGCTATGACAGCCTGCTGCCAAGACTGGCGGAAGCCGTGCGGGAAATCACCGAATATGCCGCGCAAAAGGGTGTGCTGACCATGACGGAGAACCATGGCTTCTTCTCGCAGGATTCGGAGCGGGTGGAAAAGCTGTACACAGCGGTGGGCCATCCCAACTTTAAGCTGCTGTGCGATATGGGGAATTTCCTCTGTGCCGACGAGGACCCAGCCATGGCTGTAGCCCGGGTGGCCCCCTACACCGCTTATGTCCACGCCAAGGACTTCATCTGCAAAAGCTTCTACGCGGAAGACCCCGGCGAAGGGGCTTTCCAGACACGGGCAGGGAACTACCTGCGGGGCACGGTCATTGGCCATGGCAACGTACCCGTAAAGCAATGCCTGCGCACCTTGAAAGCCGCCGGGTTTGACGGCGTTATCGCCATTGAGTTTGAGGGGCTGGAGCCCTGTGTGGAGGCTGTGCGGATTGGCCTTGCGAACCTTAAAAAGTACTGGGACGAGGTTTAATCTTCATGCTTTTTCCTGAAGACGGCACTCTTCCGGCCATGGTGCGCCTGTCAAGCGGGCCGTGGGAAGCTACCTATAAGCAGCTGGGAGAATACGCCTAGACGCGGCTGGATCCATTACCATATTATGTGTGAGGAACGTAAGCGGGATATACAGAAAATACTAGCGGCCAAATGCGCACAAAGGATGTATCGAAAAAACAAAAAGAAGGTATTTACCATGTCTGTACAGGAAATGTTTTTAGATTTAGTGTCTTACCCCACCACCTCCGACGATACCACCGGCGCAACACCTAGCACGCCGGGACAGAAGGTTTTAGGGGCCCACATTGTGGACATAATGCAAAAGATGGGCATCGAGGACGCCTATATGACCGACACCGGTTATGTATACGGCACCATCCCCGCCACGGCAGAACGGAAAAACACGGTGGGCTTTGTGGCCCACATGGACACCTGCAGCGGTGTGAGCGGGGAAAACATCAAGCCCCAGGTTATCAAGGACTACGACGGCCAGGATATCCCCCTGGGCACAAGCGGCCTGACCCTTTCCCCCACCGACTTCCCTCCCATGCTGGGGCATAAGGGAAAAACCCTTATCACGACCGACGGCACCACTTTGCTGGGCGGCGACGACAAAGCGGGCGTAGCGGAGATTTTATGCGCAGCCCAAGAGATCCTGGCGGAGAAGAAGCCCCACGGCAGGGTAAAGCTGGGTTTTACGCCGGACGAGGAAATCGGCCAAGGGGCCGACCACTTTGACGTGGAGGGTTTTGGCTGCGACTTTGCCTATACCGTGGACGGGGGTGCTTTAGGCGAATTGGAATATGAAAACTTCAATGCCGCAGCCGCGGTGGTCGAGGTGTCGGGCGTCAGCATCCATCCAGGCGCGGCAAAGGGAAAGATGGTGAATTCCGCCACGGTGGCCATGGAATTCTGCGGCATGCTGCCCCAGAACGCCGTACCCGAGCACACCGAGGGCTACGAAGGCTTCATCCATCTGGTGGGCATCCAGGGCGATGTGGAGCATACCAGGATGCAGTTTATCATCCGGGACCACGACGGGGAGCTGCTGGAGCAGAAAAACCAGCTTATGCGGGACGCAGCCGCCTATCTGAATCAAAAATACCCCACCCAGCCTGTGCAGGTGTCTATAACCGAATCCTACCGGAATATGAAAGAGCAGATCTTGCCCCACTGGGAGGTCATTGAAGTGATGGAAAAATCCATGCGCCAGAATGGCGTGGAGCCCATCACCATGCCGATCCGGGGCGGTACCGACGGCGCCCGGCTGTCTTATATGGGCCTGCCCTGCCCCAATATCTGCACCGGCGGGGCCAACGCCCACGGCAAGCTGGAATACGTAGTTGTTGAAGATATGGAGAAGATCAAGGACATCATCAAGACAGCGGTTGAAACCGTAGAATAAATATCCCATGGGGCCCCGCACAAAAGGCCAACCGCGCCCCTGTACGAAAGGAATACTGTAGGACCGGTAAAGGGGCCTTTGTATGGGGCCCCTTAGATGAGGCGCCGGGGCTAGGCCCCATCCGAAAATAGTGTCAACATAAAAGAAAGGAAGCTTTGCTATGCTGCGATTTGCAACGATAGGGTCCGGGTGGATCACCGACGAATATATACACGGGGCTAAAGACAGCGGCCTGTGGGAACTGACTGCCGTCTACTCCCGGGACAAGGCCCGGGGGAAGATCTATGCCGCCCGCCATGGGGCAAAGCTGGTGTTTACCGACCTGCACGAACTGGCCGCCTGCAGCGAGGTGGACGCAGTGTACATTGCCAGCCCCAATGCCGCCCATTATGACCAGTGCAAAACCCTACTGGCGGCGGGCAAGCATGTCATCTGTGAAAAGCCTTTGTGCGCCCAGGGCGGCAAGGTACGGGAGCTGCACGAATTGGCCGGAAAGAAAAACGTTGTTTTCTTAGAGGCCATTATGTTCATGCATCTGCCCCAACGGGATATCCTGGAGGAGGCGCTGCAAAAAATCGGGAAGATCTCCATGGCTAAGATAGACTTCTGCCAGCGTTCCTCCAAGCTGGACGCTTACTTACAGGGAGAGCTGCCCAACATTTTCAACCCCCAGCTGGAAACCGGCTCTTTAATGGACCTGGGGGTATATTGCGTATACCCGGCGCTGCACCTGTTTGGCAAGCCAGAAAGCTTTACAGCCAACTGTATAAAACTGGACACCGGCGCGGACGGCAATGGCATTATCACGATGCAATATCCAGACAAGGTGGTCACCCTAACCTATTCGAAGCTGGGGCAGGCTGGGGCCAACACAGATTTCCAGGGGAATGAGGGAACTGTGTATGTAGAGTCCATTTCCAGGCTTGCCAATATCTCCCTGTGGCGCAAGGATGGCTCTACCGAAGCATTATATGGCGAGCAGCCCAAATATAAGCTGATGGGCTGGGAGTCCAAGGACTTCCACTGGTACATCACGAATCCAGAGGAAAGCCGGGCCGAATATGAGCACTGCACAGAGCTGAGTATTTGGGTGGCCGAATTCCTAGAGGAAGCCCGGAAGCAGCTGGGCCTGGGGTTTGACAGCGACAGGTGGGGGTAAAAGATGGTTACATTTACGGTTGACCTGGGCGGCTACCCGGCGGGGGGCTCGGTGTCCCGGCGCACGGCGGTGCGGGGCATCATCCGGCGCGGCGGAGAGTATTTGCTGGTGGCGGGGAAATACGGCGACTGCAAATTCCCCGGCGGCGGCACAGAGGAAGGGGAATCCCTGAAAGAAGCCCTGGCCCGGGAGATACGGGAGGAGACTGGCTATGCCATGAAGCCGGGCTCTGCTGTGAAATGGGGCGTGGTGACAGAGCGCCGCAAGGGCATGCTTGCCGATATACTGGAAATGGACTCCCACTACTTTTTCTGCCAGGTGGAAGGCCCCGCGAAAGAACAGGTCCTGGACGAATATGAGGCGGAATACGGGCTCTGCCCTGTTTGGGCGACGCTGCGCGCCGCCTGGGAACAGAACTGCCGGGCGGAAGCGGAGGAATCGGCCCGCCGCGCACAGGGGAAGGAAGCCATCCTCTGGGTAACCCGGGAACGGAAGGTGATGGAGCGCCTGTTGGAAGACAGCGGGGCGGTTTGAAGGCGGAAAGTGAGAATGGATCGTGTGGAAAACATGGGGAAAGGAATGATACCGGGCATAAAAGGCCGCTTTTACAGGGCTCTTTGTGCGAATTCTGTATCGCGTGGCGATTGGTATGATTGAACTGGCATTTGACTTGATGAATTACAGCCCACAGGGCCGGGTTGAAAAACGCACGGCGGCCCGGGGCATTGCCCGGCGGGACGGCAAGTACCTGATGGTTGTGGGTAGCAGCGGTGCCTGCCGGTTCCCCGGTGGCGGCGTGGAACCGGGGGAATCCCTGGCCGACGCCATGTGCCGGGAGGTAAAGGAGGAAAGCGGCTACAGCGTCCGCAAGGGTTCCGCAAGGGAATATGCCGTTGTCCGTGAACGGCGCAAGGGCCTGATAGCGGACATCCTGGAAATGGATTCCAACTATTTCCTATGTGAGGTGGAGGGGCCCGGCGGGGAGCAGGCCCTGGACGAGGGGGAGGCCGCCGACGGCCTGCGCCCGGTATGGATGGGCCTGGAGGAAGCCTTGGCCGTAAACCGCCGCCTGGAAAACGCCGGTTGGAAAGTCTCGCCCCGGGTTATGCGGGAAATATTGGTGATGGAATGCCTACTGGAAGAGGGCGGCATGCCATGACCACCCGCCAGGACGTGATTGGCTTCTGCCTGGAATGGGAGGATGCCTACGAAGACTATCCCTTTTCCGACGGCAACTGGGCGGTACTGCGCCACAAATCCAATAAAAAAGCCTTTGCGTTTGTTTACGAGTACCAAGGGCGGCTGCAGGTAAACGTAAAATGCAAGCCCGAAGAGGCCGCTTTCTGGCGGGGGGCTTATCCGGGCAGCGTGTTGCCGGGATACCATATGAACAAAACCCACTGGAACACCATCCTTTTAAACGGCAGCGTGCCGGGCCAAGACGTACAGGCCATGATAGCGGAAAGCCGGAAGCTGACCCTGCCCAAGCAGAGGGTTCTCCGCAAACAAGAGAAAGGCGGCGACAGCGTATGTTGAAGATCGGCTGCCACTTGTCTAGCGCCAAGGGCTATCTGTCCATGGGCAGGGAAGCGGTAAAAATTGGCGCCAACACGTTCCAGTTCTTTACCCGGAACCCCCGAGGCGGCAAGGCCAAGGCTTTGGATCTGGAAGATGTGGCGGCGTACCGGCAGTTTGCAGAAGAACAGGGCCTCTCCCCTATTTTGGCCCACGCCCCTTACACCCTAAACGCCTGCGCGGCCAGTGAAGACCTGCGCACCTTTGCCAAAGAGACTATGGCCGACGATCTGCAAAGGCTAGAGCACATCCCTGGCAGCCTGTACAATTTCCATCCAGGCAGCCACGTAAAGCAAGGGGCGGAAACGGGTATCCGGCTGATTGCCGCCCAGCTAAACGAGATCCTTTGGTCAGAGCAGTCTACTACTGTGCTGCTGGAAACCATGGCGGGCAAGGGCTCGGAGGTTGGGCGCAGCTTCGAGGAAATTGCCGCTATTCTAGAACAGGTGGATTTGCAGGGGAAAATGGGCGTGTGCCTGGATACCTGCCATGTCTTTGACGGCGGGTACGATATTGTAGGAAGCCTAGACGCTGTATTGGGGGAATTCGACCGGGTGGTAGGCCTGGGGAAGCTACGGGCCATCCACCTAAACGACAGCATGAACCCTTTAGGAAGCCATAAGGACCGCCATCAAAAGCTGGGCGAAGGTTCCCTTGGGCTGGAGGCGCTGGAACGGGTGGTGAACCACCCTGCTCTGCGCGGGCTGCCCTTCTACTTGGAGACGCCAAACGACCTGGAGGGCTATGCCCGGGAGATAGCCTTGGTAAAGCAGCTGTACCGGACGTAAACCAGCCAACAAAAAAGGGGCCAACATGGATAACGCCATGCCAGCCCTTTTTTATTATATCTTAAATACAGCTTTACTTCAGCCCCTCATACACGGCCACGGCGCAAGCCACAGTAGCGCCAACCATGGGGTTGTTGCCCATACCGATAAGGCCCATCATTTCCACATGGGCAGGCACGGAGGAAGAGCCCGCAAACTGAGCGTCGCCATGCATGCGGCCCATAGAATCGGTCAAACCGTAAGAAGCGGGACCGGCTGCCATGTTGTCCGGGTGCAGGGTACGGCCCGTGCCGCCGCCAGAAGCCACAGAGAAGTATTTTTTGCCGTTTTCCAGGGCCCACTTCTTATAAGTGCCGGCCACCAGATGCTGGAAACGGGTGGGGTTGGTGGAGTTGCCGGTAATAGACACGTCCACGCCCTCTTCCTTCATGATGGCTACGCCTTCCAGCACGTCATTGGCGCCATAGCACTTCACAGCCGCGCGTTCGCCATCGGAGAAGGGTTTGGTCTCCTCGATCTTCAGTTCGCCGGTGAAGAAATCATAGTCGGTCTTTACGTAGGTAAAGCCGTTGATGCGGGAGATGATGTAAGCAGCGTCCTTGCCCAGGCCGTTCAGGATGATGCGCAGGGGCTCCTTACGGGCGCGGTTGGCAGTTTTAGCAATACCGATAGCGCCCTCGGCAGCTGCGAAGGATTCGTGCCCAGCCAGGAACGCGAAGCACTTGGTCTCGTCCCGCAGCAACATAGCGCCCAGGTTGCCATGGCCCAGGCCCACATTGCGCTGCTCGGCCACAGAACCGGGGATGCAGAAAGCCTCCAGGCCGATGCCAATGGCCTCGGCGGCATCAGCGGCGGTCTTCACTTCCTTTTTAATGGCCACGGCGCAACCCAGGGTGTAGGCCCAGCCGGCGTTCTCAAAAGCAATGGGCTGTACGCCCTTTACAATCTCATAGGGGTCGAAGCCTTTCGATTTGCAGAGCTCCCGTGCCTCCTCTAAGCTGCCCAGGCCATACTCGGCGAGGCACTTCTCGATCTTGGGCATCCTTCTTTCCTTGCCTTCAAACATGACGTCATTTGCCATTTGGTTGTCCTCCTAAATCTATGTATGGTCTGTGATTACTCTTCACGGGGGTCGATATATTTGGCAGCGCCGTCGAAGCGGCCATACTGGCCAATGTTGTTCTTATAAGCCTCGTCGGGGGAAACGCCGTGACGGATGTCCTCCAGCATCTTGCCCAGGCGTACGAACTGGTAACCGATGACCTCGCCCTCTTCGTCCAGGGCCATCTTGATGACGTAGCCCTCGGCCATTTCCATGTAGCGGACGCCCTTAGCCCCGGTAGAGAACATGGTGCCTACCTGGGAGCGCAGGCCCTTGCCCAAGTCTTCCAGGCCGGCGCCGATGGGCAGGCCGTCCTCGGAGAAAGCGGTCTGGCTGCGGCCATAGGCCAGCTGCTTGAAGATCTCCCGCATGGCCACGTTGATGGCGTCGCACACCAGGTCGGTGTTCAGGCACTCTAACAGGGTCTTGCCGGGAAGGATCTCGGCGGCCATAGCAGCCGAGTGGGTCATGCCAGAGCAGCCCAGGGTTTCCACCAAGGCTTCCTGTACAATGCCCTCTTTTACGTTCAGGGTCAGCTTGCAGGCGCCCTGCTGGGGGGCGCACCAGCCGATGCCATGGGACAGGCCGGAGATATCCTTGATCTCATATGCCTTCACCCACCGGCCCTCTTCGGGGATGG
The DNA here is from genome assembly GCA_910574995.1 of Oscillospiraceae bacterium. GTDB lineage: Bacteria > Bacillota > Clostridia > Oscillospirales > Acutalibacteraceae > Acutalibacter. The sequence goes on along the minus strand of CAJTCS010000002.1, from coordinate 24,340 downwards.
GAGCCGGGCCGTGGTGGGGGCCCTTTTTCACCGTGCACATATTTTCCACTTCATGGGAATAGTTCATATTGGTACTCCTTTCGATTTGTAATGTTTTTCAGGGCAAAAAGGCCTGCCATGGGCAGACCATGCCCGAAATACCAATCTGATTTAATTATAATAGGAAATGCCCTTTGATGCAAGCCCTTCGACAAAATTTTGCGGCAGGGCCCGCCGCCTTTCCCCTACCCTTTCTCTTCCAAGGAAACGTGGATAGAATCCCCGTCTTTTTTCCCTAGTTCCCGGCGGATAGCTTTTAATACGCCGATGATATAGCAGGGCTTCCCATCGGGGCCCACAAGCCCCATGTTCACGATGCTGCCGTCATAGGGTATCCCGTCAAACTCTGCGTGTACCTTGACCCGCCCTTTCCCAAATACCTCCCGGATATCCCAGGGAAAAACAACATAAGCCCCGCCTTTGTCCGGTATTTCGTGCAAAACCCCATCATATTCAAACCGTTTTGCCACTGTACGCCCTCCTTTTTACAGGGAGATGCCCCCGCTTTTATAGCCAATATAGCCAGGAGACATAAAAGAAGCCATGTTTCAAAATTGTGCGGCTATATCCGCTATAGTATACCACAAAATGGGAATCCTTACAGCCCCTAAAGGCCTAATGGGGCGGCTGTGGGCCGCGCCTGGCTAACCGTTCCCTGTAAAAAAAGATTGACACCCATCCACTGCTATGCTATAATGAACGAAATTTTTTACCATTTTTGAAAGGAGTGGCTGGGAAGATGTCCTATTATAAAGAAGAATTCCAAGTGAAAGGTGGGCGCTTCATTATCCGCAACGCGGACGGGGCCGACGCGCCGAAGCTGTTCGACTATATGGACCATGTGGACCGGGAGACCGTCTTCCTGGCCCGAGAGCCTGGGGAGTTCGCCGCAAGCTATACCTTAGAGCAGGAAACCGAGCTTTTGGCACGATGGGCCGAAGGGGACGAAAAGCTGTTCCTGGTGGCCGAGACAGAGGGCGGGGAGATCGCCGCTACCTGCGGGTGTTTTTACTCCAAGGGGCGCAGGCGCATCCAGCACATGGCCGAGATTGCCGTTTCCGTCCGGCAGGATTTCTGGCGGCAAGGGCTGGGCCGCAGGCTGATGGAGATACAGTTCGGCTGGTGCCAAGAGCATAAAATCGAAAAGCTGAAGCTTACTGTGGTGACCGCCAACACCCAGGCGTTGGGGCTGTACCTGTCCCTGGGGTTCGTAATAGAGGGCACGCTGCGCCGCGAGGAGAGGCTGGCAGACGGCACTTACCTGGACTTGTACGCCATGGCGAAATTTTTTGCATGATTTTTTTGAAGTATTTTTTGTTGAGGGCTTCGCCCTCAAACACCCATAAAAAAGGGGGGGCTTTTTGAAAAAAGCCCCCCCTTTTTAAATCCCCCTCAAAAACTTTCCCGTTTCGCCCCCTTTTGGCTTGTGCTATCGGAAGCCACAGTGGGGATGCCGCCGCCAAGGCGCCTTCCCCCGCACGGCCGCCTGCGTCAAGGGGATCAAGGGGCCTTTAGCCCCCAGCGGGGTCCCCCACCGCCCCCTCATCCCGGGCCAGGAAGCGTGCCAAGCCGGTATAGCGGCGGGTCTTGCGGTCGTTCTCGATCATAGCCGCTATAGTAGACCTACGCCCCACCAAAATCAACAACTGTTTGGCCCGGGTCACGCCTGTATACAGCAAATTACGGTAGCATAGCTGCCGGGGTGGGTCCAGGACAGGGATCACCACGGCGGTAAACTCGTTGCCCTGGCTTTTGTGCACGGTCACGGCATAGGCCGGCTCCAGCTCGCTGGCGGCATGGTCGAAGTCGTATAAAACCTCTTTATCGTCAATCTGCACCCGTATGGCGGCCCCCGGCTTGTCGATCTCCGTGATGACCCCCATGTCCCCGTTAAAGACGCCCTCGCCAGCGGTACCGTCTTCCCGGGTCCAGGGCAGGTTATAGTCGTTGCGCACCTGCATCACCTTGTCCCCCAGGCGGAACAGCTGGCCATTTATCCGGGCCTCGGCCTTGCCCTTCCGGGGCGGGTTGATGGCCTCCCGCAGCAGCTTGTTCAGTTCTACTGTGCCCAGGTCGCCTTTCCGGCCGGGGCATAGCACCTGTATGTCAGAAACGCTGGAATACCCATAGCTTTTTGGCAGGCGCTGGGCGCACAAGGAAACGATTAGCCGGGCGGCCTCCGCCGGGTCCTCCTGGGGCATAAAAAAGAAGTCGCTGTCCCGGCGGCGCAGTTCTGGCAGCTTACCCTCGACGATGCGGTGGGCGCTGGTGACGATCAGGCTTTCCATAGACTGACGGAAAATCTCTTTCAGCTGTACCGTGGGGAAGAGCCCCGAGGCGATCAGATCCCCCAGCACGTCGCCCGCCCCCACCGAGGGAAGCTGGTCGCTGTCCCCTACCAAAACCAGCCGGCAGGAAAGGGGCAGGGCCCGCAGCAGGCTTTCGAAGACATAGGCGTCTACCATGGAAAGCTCGTCTACCACCAGGCAGTCGCAATCCAGGGGGTTACGCTCGTTGCGGGTAAAAACCGGGTTGTCAAACTCGTCCCAGTCCACCTGCAGCATCCGGTGGATGGTTTTGGCCTCCTCCCCGGTCAGCTCGCTCATACGCTTGGCCGCCCGGCCCGTGGGGGCGGCCAGCAGCACCTTTTCCCCGCACAGCTTCAGTATATGTATAATGGCGTTCAAGGTGGTCGTTTTGCCGGTGCCCGGGCCGCCGGTTAAAATCAATATGCCCTGTTCCATAGCGGCACGGATGGCCTCCTTCTGCTTTTCCGCATAACGGATACCTTTGTGCTGCTCAATGGCCCCAATCTGGGCTTGGGCCCCGGACAAAACCTCTGGGGGCATGCGCAGCATCGCCTGCATCCGGGCGCAGATATACCCCTCGGAAAGGTGCTGGCGCTCTAAAAAGATGAAGTCCCGCCCGTCAAAATTCTCGCAGCGGGTTTGGAAGCCCTGGCAAAGGGTATAAACCGCATCCTGGGCAGACCCCAATTCTACCCCCAGCATCTGGGCGGCAACTTCGCACAGCTTGTCCCAGGGAAGGCAGGTGTGGCCGTTGTCCAGGTTGTGCCTAAGCACGTATAACACCCCTGCCTGTACCCGGCCTAGGTCGTCCCGGGGCATCTCCATAGATTCCGCTATCCCGTCGGCAATGGCAAAGCTGATGCCCATCCCCTCGCCGCACAGCTGGTAGGGGTCCTCTTGTATGCAGGAAAGGGAGCCCTCACCAAACTGCTTCCACACCAGCACGGCTTCCTCTGGCCGCACGCCGTAGGCCCCCAGATAGGCCATCAACTCCCGGATACCATACACCCGCTTCAATTCTTCGCTGATGGCCTGGGCCTTTTCTTTGGTAATCCCCTTCACCTGGGCCAGCCGCCCTGGGTCCTGTTCGATGACCTCCAGGGCCTTTTCCCCAAAGGTATCTACAATACGCCGGGCCGTGGCGGGCCCCACCCCTTTCACTGCGCCGGAAGCCAGGTATTTCAGCATGGCGGCGGCTGTGGCAGGCCGGGCGCGCTGGAAAGCCTGGGCCTTGAACTGCTGCCCAAAAGAAGGGTGGGTATCCCACACGCCGTACACCTGCAGCTCTTCCCCTTCGCTGACAAAGGGGAACGCCCCCACCACGGTCACCCGCTCGTCGCCCGCCGCCATCTCCAGCACGGTATATTGGTTTTTATCGTTGTGGTATACCACGTGTTCTACCGAGCCGTTCAGCTCTAAAAGCCCGTTTTCCGCCAATTTGACACGTCCCCCTCTGCCTCAGTTTCCCCGCTTCAAATAAAGCGCCACAAGCGCAACGCCATTTTCTTCCTGCCGCCCGCCCAGCCTGCACCCACATTTTTCCGTACAGAAACGGATCTTCTCCCTTTTGTCCGCCAGGGTGGCCAGTTCTATCCGCCGCCAGCCTGGGTGCTGGGAAACAGCCCCAACCGGGTTCTGCCCCATGGGAAATGAAGTATTGGGGGTATGCCGCAATAGACCGCTCCATCTGCTGCGCTGTCCGCCCATAGCCGGGGCAGCTACCATAGCGGCAAAACCACTGTAAAAAGCGGCATCGTATATCCCGGCAAGCAAATCGCCATCGCCCTTCCCCGCTTTCCGATAGGACAAACCCATTTTGGCGGCCTCACGTTTTCATTCTTCCAGTATATGATACACCAGATCGTCCGTTTTGCAAACCCTTAAATGGGGATATTGCAGGGAAAGGAACCGGCATATCCGCTCTGTTTCCCCGCCTCCCGGCGCCAGGCATACCACCTGGCAGGGACAGCCCATCCATCGGGCCCGCTCTGCTGCGGCACGCACCAGGGCTTCGCAATCTTCTGGACCAGCCGGGGCCACCACCAGGGCCATCCGCTCCCCTGGCAGGGGCTTCGTAGCCCAAAAAACGGCCAGGCGCACCAGCTCGGTCCCACCCAGGATCAGCAGCACGGCGCCCAGCACCCACAGGAATATGTTCACAAAACACGCACCCCCTCTGTCAAACTTGGGGCCTTCTGGCCCTTTGTTTATCCTATGCCCCGGGGCACGTCCCTGTGCAGGGCATGAAAAGGGGGACGTCCGTTGCCGGCCGCCCCCTTGGGGTCTAGAATTCTATGGGTACGTTATACGTCCCATCGATAAGCACATAGGGCAGTCCCGCCTCCTGGCATCCTGCCTGCCACTGGGCATTCTCCCGAAGGGCATGCTCCATGGTAAAGCTCCCGTCGTCCAGACGTTTTTCTATGTCGCTAGCATGTGCCAGAACATCCGTAAAATGCCCCCGGATGAACCCTTCGCTTAATACCAGGCACACATACCGGATGTGCTTACGGTACTCTAGGGTAAAGCTATCGCCCCAGTTAAAAGGGATATAGCAGCCCTCTACCACCAGGTTTTGGCCGTTTTCAATGGCGGTCTTCACCATCTCGCTGGCAATGGGCCACAAGTATCCGGTCAGCTTCCCGTCATCCTCCGGCGTCAGGGGCGTCTGCCCGCTGCGGATAAGCCCCATTTTCAGCAGATCTAAGGATAGGTAAGGCCAGCCCCGCTCTTCCAACAGCTTTTGTGCCAGCACGGTCTTGCCCACATGGCTGGCCCCGGCGATCAATACTACCATCTTACTTTACAGCCTCCAGCAGCGCGTCGATGCGGTCGGTACGCTCCCAGGCCACGCCCAGGTCCTCACGGCCCATATGGCCGTAGGCGGCCAGCTGCCGGTAAATGGGCTTGCGCAGGTCCAGCTCTTTGATGATGGAGGTGGGCCGCAGGTCGAATACCTTTTTCACAGCCTCGCTCAGCTTTTCGTCGCACACCGTGCCTGTACCGAAGGTATCCACCATGATGGACACAGGCCGGGCTACGCCAATGGCATAGGCCAGCTCTACCTCGCACTTTTTGGCAAGGCCTGCCGCCACGATGTTCTTGGCCACCCAACGGGCCGCATAGGCGGCGGAGCGGTCTACCTTAGTGGGATCCTTGCCGGAAAAAGCGCCGCCGCCGTGCCGGCCATAGCCGCCGTAGGTATCCACAATGATCTTCCGGCCGGTCAGGCCGCTGTCCCCCACAGGCCCGCCGATGACGAACCGCCCGGTGGGGTTGATGTAAATGCGGGTCTGCTGGTCTACCAGCCCGGCGGGCACCACAGGCTTGATCACATATTTGACCATGTCTTTCTTCAATTTGTCCAGCTTCACGCCCTCATCGTGCTGGGTGGAAATGACGATAGCCTCAATACGCTTTACTGTGTCCCCGTCATATTCTACCGTTACCTGGGTCTTGCCGTCCGGGCGCAGATATTTCAGGCTGCCATCCTTGCGCACCTTTGCCAGCTGTTTTGCCAGCTTATGGGACAGGGCAATGGCCATAGGCATATATTCCGGGGTCTCGTCACAGGCATAACCGAACATCATGCCCTGATCCCCCGCGCCAATAAGGCTGTTCTCGTCGGTCTCGCCGTTTTTTGCTTCCAGGGATTCATTTACCCCCATGGCGATATCTGGGGACTGGGCGTCGATGGAAGTCATCACGCCGCAGGTATTGCCGTCGAAGCCGCAGGCCGGGTCGTCATAGCCGATGCCCTTCACCACTTCCCGTACAATGGCCGGGATGTCCACATAACAAGTGGTGGCAATTTCCCCCATCACATGGATCATGCCGGTGGTGGCGGTAGTCTCGCAGGCCACGTGGGCCTGGGGGTCCTTTTCTATAATGGCGTCCAGCACCGCGTCGGAAACCTGGTCGCACACCTTGTCGGGATGGCCTTCGGTAACGGATTCAGATGTAAACAGTTTCATGTAGGAATTTCCCCTTCCAAAAATTTTCTTTCCAGGATAAATCCCTAACAGCAAACCACAAAAATAGGACTCTCGAAAAACGAGGGTCCTTATTGCGCCTCATCTTTCGGGCCGGGCCGCATCCGCAGCCCGTGATCCGCAGGAATTAGCACCTTGCAGTATATACTACAGGTTGCCGGGCATCACAGGGCCTGTCCCTCCGCCGCTCTTGATAAGGATTTATTCTGTTTTCTTTGGTTATTATAACACCTCCGCACCCCTTTGTCAACACCAAAACACGGCCGGAAGCTGCGCCTGCCCGCGCCTACCCCTCCTTGCCATGCGCTGCCTGCCGCTTCCAGGCCTTGATTTTCTCCAGCCGCTCCTTTATCCGGCCCTCCAGGCCCTGGCCGGAGGGCGCATAATACTCCCGCCCTAGAAGGGAATCGGGCAGGCACTGCATATCTGTCAGCTTTTCCTCGGCATCATGGGCATACTGATACCCTTCCCCATAGTGGAGCTCCTTCATCAGCCTGGTAGGGGCGTTGCGTATCACCAAGGGGACCGGCTCGGCCAGCATTTTCTGGGCGTCCTTTTTGGCCGATTCGTAGGCTATATACAGCGCATTGGACTTGGGCGCCACCGACAGGTATACCACCGCCTGGGCCAGGTTCACCGTACATTCGGGCATGCCAATGAAGTGGCTGGCCTGATAAGCCGCCACACACAGCTCCAGCGCCCGGGGGTCCGCCAGGCCCACATCCTCGCTGGCAAAACGGATGAGCCTGCGCGCCACATATAATGGGTCTTCCCCGGCCTCCAGCATCCGGGAGAGCCAGTATACCGCCGCGTCCGGGTCGGAATTGCGCATGGACTTGTGCAGGGCGGAAATCAGGTTGTAATGCTCTTCCCCGTTCTTATCGTACAACAAGGATTTCCGGCTGACGCACTGTTCCAAAACCTCCCGCGTCACAATGGTCCGGCCTTCTTCCCGGCGGGCGTTCAGCACCACCATCTCCAGCGTGCCCAAGGCGGTGCGGGCGTCTCCGTTGGCAAAATTGGCGACCATCCCCAGCATATCCTCCGCAATCTCCACCTGTTCGTCCCCAAAGCCCCGGGGGTCGGACAGGGCGCGGCGCAGCAGCCCGGCCAGCTCTGCCACCGAAAGGGCTTGCAGCACGAACACCCGGCACCGGGATAAAAGGGCCGCGTTCACCTCGAAGGAAGGGTTTTCCGTGGTGGCCCCGATCAGCACGATGCTCCCCCGCTCTACAAAAGGCAGGAAAGCATCCTGTTGGGCCTTGTTGAAACGGTGTATCTCGTCCACAAAAAGGATGGTACGTTCCCCCAACTGGCGGCTACGCTCGGCCTGGGCCATCACCTCTTTGATCTCCTTGATCCCGCTGGTGACGGCGCTGAAATTGATAAAGGCAGACTGGGTCCGCCCGGCAATGATGCGTGCTAACGTAGTCTTCCCCACCCCCGGCGGCCCCCAAAAGATCATAGAGGAGACCCGGTCGCTGTCTATCAGCTGCCGCAGCACCTTCCCCTCCCCCAACAGGTGCTCCTGCCCGGCAAATTCCTCCAAAGTACGGGGACGCATGCGGGTGGCCAACGGGGTAGCCATAGGGTTTGGCTGGAAAAAACTTTGCTGGTTCATGGCTCCCCTCCCAATAGGCTGTCCACAATAGGGCACAGCCCATCCAACTTTTCAATTATATATGCAGGCCGCGCTTCCCCTGCCGGCTTCCCCCCGCGGTTTACCCAGCAGGCGGGGATGCCCACCCTTTGGGGGCCCAGAACGTCGTTTATAAGGGAATCCCCCACAAAAAGGGCTTCTTCCGGCCTTATGCCCAACTCCTCTAAGATGGCCGTGTAAAATGCGGGGTCTGGCTTATAGCATCGCAGCCCTTCCGAGGTAAATACCCTCCGGACGCACAACCCGCCCCGCTCCAGGTCTTGTTGTAAGGGCTTTGTATCCGTTACAGAGGCTATGTACACCTCTACCTCCCGGGCCAGCCTGCGCAGCACGCCGCCCGCCTCGGGATAGGGGGTACGGGTACCCAAAACAGCCAGCATAGCCGCCACGTCTTTGTCCGCTTCCCCGCAAATGTTATACTCTTGGTATAACTCCCGCAGGTCCAGGCGGTATATCTCCTCCTCGTTGGCAAAAGGCCGCACGGCGCCCATATGATGGGCGTGCAATTCCTTCCACCGGGCGTAAAAGCCTGCCGGCGGGATGTCCTCCCGGCCATTCTTTTGCAGTATCCGGCCCGCCGCTTCAACCGAGCCCGTGCCCGTATCCAGCAAGGTGCCATAGGCGTCGAATAAGACCGCTTGCAGCATGCCAGCCCCCCCCCCTTTTTTTCCTGATTATATCCCACCGGCCCTTAAAAAGCAACCCCCAAAGCCTACAAATGCAAAAACGCGGCTGGGCATGCTTTCCCCGCCGCGTTTCAGGCTGTGCCGCCCCCGCGCCTATTTCGTACCGATGATCTTGATATTTTCCGCCGTCAGCCCGGTCTGCTGGGTCACGATCTCCTGCACGATAAGCATATCCGCTTCCTGCAGGTCCCCGGCCACCACCACGCTGCATTCCTCCGCCGTTATGTAAGCTACGCTTTCCTCATAACCCTTGGCTTTCAAAAGGTTCTCCACATTGGTTTCCTTTAAAATATTCTGGGCCATGGCAGAGGCTTCCTCTACCGCCGCCTGTTTGGCCTCGCTGTCCGCATCCACGTCCGCCAGCACTCCGTCCAGCAGCTCCATGGCCTCGTCCCGTGAGTTCTGCCGGTTCAGCCGGGCCTCGGCAAATTGGTCGGCTCCGGCCCCCGTAGCCTGCAGGTCGTCGCTAACGGTTTCCACATAAGCGTTATTCACCAGCTGTGCCGCCCCCAGCTGGCTGGATGTATCCTCCCCTTCCCCTATGGGCAGCTTGTTTGTCCCGGCAAACTGCCAGTTCAGATACACCGCCGCCCCCAATGCCAGCACTAGAGACGCCAATACCAGTTGTTTCCTGCCAAATTTCATACGAAAGACCTCCTGTATCCTTTGATGTTATGGTATATATATGCGGGCCATGCCCGCCGCTTGCTTTTTTGTTTGGCCTTTACGGGGCCGTGGCCACCCACACCCGGGCGGAAGAAACCCCCAGTGCCGTCTTGGCTGCGTTTACCAGCTGTTCCCGCACCGCCGGGTCTTGGGCCTTGCGGCTTACGATGACCACCCCCTGTACCTTGGGCCATTGCTCTGTCACAGTCAAGGGGGACTGGGCCCCTTCCCGGTCCTCCAGGATCACATGGGCCGATTCCCTTTCCTCCTCCCCGTCCCCCCCGGCCTGCCGGCGTTCGTCGGCGGCATATATGGAACGCCCACTGTTTTCTAGCGTCACCATCACCACCGGGTCCTTCTCCCCGGTCACCGCGGTCACCACCCGGCACAGGTCGGCTTCCAACCGGCGGGCATACTGGCTGCCATCCTGGGCTTGCTGCAGCTGGCCCTTTTCGTCCTGGGCCTCCCCGTCCCCAAAATCCAAGCTGGAAAGCGCCAGCAAGGCGATGCCGCACAGCCCCAATAGCACCACCAGGCGCAGGGACGCCTCCTTCGTCAGCTTGGCCTTCAAAAGCTCCCCTGCCTTTTTAAGCTCCATCTGCTGTTACCTCGATTTCTACCGTGTCCCCCAGCACGCCCCGCAGCAGCGCCGCAGCCCGTTCCTGTTCCACAGGATATGTGAAGGCCGCGTTCACCTTTGCTAATACTATGCGGGAATCACCGGTTATATCTACTTCCACCTCAATTTTTTTTGCCTGCAGCCCGGCCGCCCCCAAAAGCCCCCGCAGGTATTTCTCCAGTTCCGCCTCTGTTGCGCTTTGGTATTGACCGTTTATGTACTCCACAAGGCCGGCCTGGGCCCCTTCCGCCTGGGCCTGGGGCAGGGAAAAATCCCAACTGGCCGAAAAAAGGGCGGCTACCGCCGAGCACAGCAGCGTTACCGCCACCAGCCCCTGCACAAACCCTACTGTTTTCTCCTGTGGGCATAGCCGGGCCATCACCTCTGTGGCTATCAGCACCAGGCACAGCACTGGAAGCCCCTCCAGCAGGGAACCCATACCGTCACCCCCCTTTCACGAACAACACTACCCCCGCGCAGGAGGCGCACACCGCCAACAGGCTTACCAACACTGCCAGCACTAGCTTTGCCACGGAAGCGCAGGCCTCCAAAAGGGTGCTGGCCTCTTGTGCCCCGCATATATCCCCGGCAATGCGCCCCGCCGTGCACACCCCCACCCACAAGGCCGCCTCCCCAATGGCCGGGGCGAACACGCACAAGGCCGCCAGCATCCCAAAGGCCCCCGCCCCGCTTTTCACCACCTGTACGCTGCTTTGTATGGCCCCGACCGCGTCCCCCAGGGCACCGCCCACAATGGGGATGGCTGAAGAGGCGATCAGTTTGGCCGTTTTGCTGGCGGCGGCATCCAACTGGGTGTTCAGGATCGTCTGCACGGCCAACACCCCGGAAAACAAGGTTACAGACAGCACCAAAAGCCACTTGGCCAGGCCATACAGGCTAGAAGCCAGCTTCTGCAGCTTTACCCCCGATACTGCCGAAGAAAGCCCCAACGCCAAAAACATCCGCAGCAGTGGCGTTACCACCCCCGTTGCCAGCAATGGGATGGCGTTGCCCGCGCCCAGGGTGAGGAAGGTATACCCACCCCCCGCCGCCGCGCCCCCGGACACCACCAGCAAGGCTGAATAGGCCGGCACAGCCGCCAACAGGAATGCCGAAGCACTGGCCGCCGCCCGCCCACAGTTTTCTATCAACCCCAAAAGGGGCGCCGCCGCCACCAAAGCACAGCATATGCCCCCGCACAAGGAGACTGTCCTTCCGGCCCCATCCCCTGGGAAGCACACAGCCAGCCGGGAAAACAGCAGAACTACCACCAGCGCCGCCAGGGACTTGGCCGGCCCTACCAGCTTCTCCTGTACCATCCGGCACAGGCCCTGGAACAGCCGGCCCCCGTCCACCTCCGCGCCCCCAGTCAATAGGCCTTCTGCCCCTGCCTGTGAAAGCAGCTGCCGGGCACCCTTGTCCAGGCTGTCCAGCATGTCCAGCGCGCCGCTTTGCTCTAAAATGGCCTCTTCCCGGGCCTGGTCCAGCGGGGCGTCTAGGGCGCGGGCACAGCGGGCCCCGCCCAGCATTGGCAGGCAGGCGCACACAAGGAAGAAAAGGATGACGGCCCTTCTATACGGCTTATGCCCCATCTTTGCGCCCTCCTATCCGCCCAATATCTGCCCCAGGTAGTCTAACAATTCCAACAGCACAGGCAACGCTGCCGCCAGGATGGCAGCCCTGGCGGCCATCTCTACGGCAAAGGACAGGGCTGAATCCCCCGCGTCCTTGCAGCTTTGGCTGGTGAACTGCCCCAGAAGCCCAATACCCACCGCTTTCACCATTACCGAGAGATAAGGCCCGGCCGTGGGCCCCGCCGCCCCCAGGATCCGCTCTAGCAGCGGCCCAGCATCTTCCAGGCCAGCCAGCAGCACCAAGGCCGCCGTCCCAGTGGTAAGCAGCAACGCCAGCTCCCGGCTGTCTTTCTTCAATACCGCCCCGAAGACGGCCGCGCACAGGGCGCAGGCGCACAGGGCCGTCATAGGTCAAAGATAGCCTTTACGGCCTGGAACAGGGCATTGATCTGCTGGATGATCATCATCAGCACCACGATAAGCCCCGCCAGGGTGGTCATCATGGCCTGCTCTTCACGCCCAGAGCGGATGAGCAGCTGGTTGAGCACCGCCACGATGATCCCGATAGCGGCTATTTTGAAAATCAGGTCAACTTCCACGTTCCTCCCCCTCTGGGCATTGGGCCCTAGGTTTTGTATGTTCCAAATGCAGCAAATCTTACCCTGTAAGCTGTGCTTCCCTCCCGTTTGTACGGGAGAAGGCCTGTTTCGCGCCCATTTCTGGTATATCCCTTATATGGCTTACCCTTCACATCAATAGGATGCTGGCCGTTATCCCGGCAAACAGCCCCAAAGAGATGGACAGCCTGCCCTGTTTTTCCCGCTCCAGCCGCGCCCCTTCCAATAGGTGCGCCAGCTGGGCCGCATACAAGCCGATGTGATGCTGCTGGCCCTGGCTGTCCGTGGCGCCCAGGCCCGCGACAAACCCTTTATACAGGGCCAGGTCTTCCCGGCGGCGCAAAAGCCGCCCGCCCGCCTGCAGCATAGCCTCCTGGGGGCTGGCCCCCTCCCCCTGGCAGAAGGGGGAGCTTTCCTGCGCCAGCAGTTCCCCCAGAGGGCGGGCGCTGCAACGGATGCCCGTTTCCAGGCTTTGCATCAGGCGCTGTAGCTCCAGCAGAAGGCGCTCACGGCGGGCCAGCTCCCAAAAGCGGGAAAGGCCCCACAGCAAGCCGCTGGCAATCAGGAAGGCACTGCCCAGCAGCTTCATGGCACTGCCTCTATCCTTAGGATCTCCCCAGGCCTGGCCCGGCCCGCCAGGCACACCATTTGGCGGAACGCGCCCGTATCTAACAAGGCGCGGCACAGGGGGCGCTTGCGCACGTCGTCCCCTGTGGCATGCACCGAGGCCACCACCGCCGCCCCAGCAAAAACGGCGGACTGGACGGCGGGCAGGTCTTCCGGGGCTAGCTCGTCGCAGACAATTACCTCTGGGGAGAGCATACGCAAGGCCACGTCAAAAGCGGCGGGCTTGGGGTATCCGGTAAGCACATCGGTACAAGGGCCCAGGTCCCAGGGGCCCGCAATCTCCCCCCGCTGGTCCACCACGGCCACACGCCTGCTGGGGGTGAATTTACCCAAAGAAAGGGAACGGGAGATATCCCGCAGCAGTGTGGTTTTCCCGCTGGAGGGTTCCCCTACCACCAGCACGCCCCCCAAGCCGCCCTCCCCCTCTAAAAAAAGCCTGTCCCCGCAGCCCTGGCGTTCCCGGGGGATACGGAATACCAGGGTGGTCACATCCCGCACAGCCTTGACCTGCCCGTTTTCCACCACGGCCGTACCGCACAGGCCCGCCCGGCAAAAGCCCCCTACCTGTACCCAGCCCCGGCGGATCTCCTCCTCGTGGCTGAAAACAGAGTGGCCGCAGACCTGCAGGAAGAGCGCCTGCAGGTCCGCCATAGTTAGGGTAAGCAGCCCGCCTGCCAGGGCACGGGTGACGCCCCCTTCCTCCCGGAGGAAGAAGGTCCCCCCGCTGCCGCATATACTGGCCGGCTGGCCGGCACAGAAACGGATGTCAAAAGCCTGGGCCTTTATGTGGCTGTCCAGCTCCAACAGCCTGTCCCGGTAAGGGGGCAATTCCCGTGCCACCGCGTCAAACCCCATGGTATCCAAAAAGCATCCCGCTCCTTTCCTGCCTGTCTACCCCATTCTATGGGACAGGCAGGGAATTTATGCCCTTCCCCGGGTGGGCAGCAAAAAACGCCCGCCACACCCCACATCGGGGTATGGCGGGCGCATCAGCTTTTAAAACTCACATTTGGGCGGGCTGGGCCTCCCACCAACGGAGGAAAGCCCGCAGGACCTCCCGGTCGTTCTCATAGGTGACCTGCTCTAGGGCCTGTTGGGGCTTTACCCAAGCCGTACCGGTGACTTCCTCTTCCTGGGCGGCAACGCCGCCCCCCAGGTACTCCCCGGCAAAGTAAACCACGTCCTTCATCACGCCAGGCTTAGGGGAATAGGCCACAGACTGGGAAAAACCCGTATCCAGCCGCACACGCAGGCCGGTCTCCTCCCAGATTTCCCGCAGGGCGGTCTGCTGGTCGGTCTCCCCTTTCTCCACATGGCCCTTGGGGAACGCCCAATGGCCGCCGTTTTTGTGGCAGATGAGCAGCACCTCTACCCAGTGGTCCTGCTGGCGGTAAACGACAGCCCCGCATGACCGTTCTTTTTTCATGGATAACTCCTTTCGGCACAAGCCTGTCAACGGAGGGAAAAGCGGTATAGGGTCTTGGTATGGAAGGGTACGCCGGGGGCAAGGGGCTGGTATGGGAAGCCCGGCTGGTTGGGGGAATCCGGGTAGAACTGGGTCTCCAGGCAGAAAGCCGTGTGGGGCTCCATGGGCAGGCCGTCTTTGCCCACCAAGGGGGCCTCCACCCGGTTGAAGGTATACAGCTGTATACCAGGCATGTCAGACCAGACCTCCATTACCCGGCCGCTTTCCACCTCATAGGCCTGGGCAGCCTTGCGGAATCCCTCGCCGTCTACACAGAAGTTATGGTCAAATCCGCCGCAGGCCTGGATGAGGTGGTCCTGGGCAAACATGTCCCGCCCCAGGGGCTTGGGAACCGTAAAATCAGCGGGGCCCCCAGCTACAGGCAACAGGCTGCCTGTAGGGATCAAATCATCGGCCACCTGGGTGATCTGTTCTGCGTTGATTTCCAGCAGCGTGCCGAAGATGTTTGCCTGGGGATCCCCAGATAAATTGAAGAACGAGTGGTTGGTAGGGTTAAAAGGGGTAGCTTTATCCGACACGCCCTCGTATTCCAGCAGCAGCCCGTTATCCTCCGTCAAGGTATAGGTGACCGTCATACATAGCTGGCCGGGATACCCCTCGTCACCGTCGGGGCTGGCGTGGGTAAACACGGCCCGGGGCTCGTCCCCATCATACAGGGCAACGTCCCACAATACCTGGTGATACCCGCCGGGCCCGCCGTGAAGGGAATTCCCCCCATCGTTCTTCGACAGGGTATAGACCTCCCCCTCTTGGGAGAAAGCCCCGCCGCCGATACGGTTGGCATACCGGCCCACCAAAGCCCCCTGGTAATTGGCCCCAAAATATTCGGGCAGGGTACGGTGGCCCAGAACCACATCCCCCAGCTTCCCGGCCCTATCCGGGACTAACAGCCGCAGGATACGGCACCCGTAATTGGTGATCTCTACCGTTATGCCCCCAGGCCTTTCCAAAGTGCACCGCAGGGCTTCCCGGCCGTCCGGCAACGTACCGAACATAGTTTTGTTAATTGGCATAGGTATTGCTCCTTTTTAGGCCCTGGGTACAAGGGGCATCCCTGCCCTTTGACCGGGCCGTTGCCAGTAGCCCGCGGCTACTCAGCCCATCTTGCCCAACAGGGCCGCGCCGATGATGCCGGCGTCGTTGCCCAGCTTGGCCCGGCAGATAGTGGTCTTCTTGGCAGAATTCATGGCATACTGCTCTTTGTCCACAAACTCCCGCACAGGGGCCAACAGGGTCTCGCCCTCGTTGCTGATACCGCCGCCCACGCAAAGGATATCGGGCTGGAAGATGTTGATCATATCCACCAGGCCCACGCTGAAATAATGGATGTACTCGTCTACGATTTCCTTGCCTATAGGGTCGCCCTGGCGCATAGCGTCAAAAGCGGTGCGGCCGTTCACATTGTCCAGGTTCCCCTCCACCAGGGTCCACAGGGGGGAATCCTTGGGGGCATTTTCCATGTGCGCTTTGGTAGTCTTGATGAGCCCTGTGGCAGAGGCGTAGGTCTCCCAGCAGCCATGGCGGCCGCAGGTACAGGGGCGGCCGTCCACCACGATAACGGTATGGCCCAACTCGGCCCCGGCATAGTTGCTGCCGGAATAAATCTTGTGGTCGATGATGATGCCGCCGCCCACGCCTGTACCCAGGGTGATGGCAATGGCGTTGTCAGAGCCCTGGAGCGCGCCGGCCATGTACTCGCCGTAAGCCGCCGCGTTGGCGTCGTTCTCCATTAAGACCTGCTTGTCCTCTAGGCGCTTGGAGAGCATCTCCTGCATAGGGGTGTTCTTAAAGGGCAGGTTGTTGGCGAACTCGATAATGCCGGTGGCCTTGTTGATGGTACCGGGGGAGCCTACGCCGATCCAGGGCACATCCGCCAGGGTCAGGCCGGCGCTGGCCAGGGCTGTACGGGCGGTCTCCGCCATGGCGTCGGCTACCTGCTCGGCGCTGTCGGTTTTAGTCTTGCTGTTGGCGCGGGCGATGATCTTGTTTTCCTCGTCCACAATACCTACGGCGATATTGGTGCCGCCTAAGTCGATCCCGAGATAATGCATACAGATTACTCCTTCAAACAGAAATTCTGGGTGGAACCCACTGTTTTGATTATACTATATCTTGGGGTGCAAAGCAAACATTTTTTGTGAAATTTCCCGCAAACTTTTCCATAAGGCTACAAGGCTGAAGGCATAGGCCCTGTATGGGGCGGGAAGGGAGCCCTTGGCCATGTTGCGTTATAAATATTTCACATTTGCTGTTGACAAAGCACATTGTAAGTGATATATTTATAACTGCACAAAGCAAGTTGGAAATATATCACTTTGGAGGAATGGAGCATGAAGTCAAAAGTCACCTTAAAAGAAAAAGTTGGAACAAAAATTATTTACGCGGTACTCCTTGTATGTTATTATTGGATGTGGGCCAGGCGGGATTGGCAGAGTTACTACGAGACAATCCAGAATGTAGTTTTCGGGTTCACCATCTTATTTTTTGCCATACAGGCAGACCGCATCCGCAAGTATAGCAAGGAAGAAAAGGACGAACTGGCAATCCAAAACCTGCGCAGGACAGACGCCATCGGGCTAAAAATCATGGTGGCCGCTACGACGGTAATCGCCTTTGCCTGTGCTGTCGCAGCCATAGACGGGCGGATGGCAGGCTATGCGCTGGTGGGCATGATATTAGTATTATCGATTGTGCGGGCTATCATATTTTGGGTAATGGACAGTAAGGGGATCTGACGTGGCTCTTAAAACAAAAATTAAGGAATACCGGGAAAAAGCGGGCTTGAAACAAAGCGAATTGGCCGAAATGGTACATGTAAGGCGCGAAACAATCGTACATCTAGAAAACGGGAAATATAACCCCTCGCTAAAGCTGGCAATGGATATTGCAAAGGTTTTCCATGTGGCAGTGGAAGAGCTGTTCGAATTTACGGAAAGCTGATTCTGACAGCGCCATGCAGCATATGGGAATGATTTGCCATGCCCCCCACCGCCAAAAGCTGGGGGTAATTTAAAAAAACGGTTGTTTTATAAAAAATAAACAGGGTATTATATGCGCTTTAGCCGCTTTTTTTCCGGCAGGCCTTGATTTTGCATCCGGAGTATGGTAAACTAATATATATGCCGCTATGGTGGAATTGGCAGACACAAGGGACTTAAAATCCCTCGGTAGAAATACCGTACCGGTTCGACCCCGGTTAGCGGCACCATGAATGGCATACAAAAAAGATGCCACCCCTGAAAAACCGCGCTGTGGCGCGGTTTTTTGGCGTTCAAGAGGCCAAAAAACGACCGTCACGGGATGACGTGTTTTGGGAGATGCCACCCCAAAAAACCGGGGTTGAACCGTCACACGGAGCAAAAAGCAAACCAAACAGAACAAGCGAATAAAATTTTTTCGAGAAGGCTCACAGGAAAAAACCTGTGGGCCTTTTTGCATTTCTGGAAAGCTTTTATAAGGAGGAATGGCAAGGTGTCAGGCTTTACAAACAACGATCGGGCATAGTCATACGAGAACTTTGATGAAGACGATGTTCATCTCGCCGCCGGCTCGATGAAATCGGATCCCAGGTTTCCACCGGGAGCCTGCCGAGGCCAAAGTCATCCAGAAGGACATAGAAAAGAAAAAACAGAAAGGGCGTGGGAAGCATGATCTTCCGGAATGATGCACACGGCGTGCTGTTTGAAAAGGAAATAGGGCTTCACAAGGGGTCTGCGCATTCGTTGGCTACGCCAACGAAGAAAATTACTGCGGCCTTTTTTTATTGACGGCGGACTACCGGCTCTGGCAGCAGGTGGAGCCGTTTGTGGGCACGAAAAGCACGGATATCGAATCGGCCCGGCCCCGGCACTTGAACGGGTTGACTTATGTCCTCAACTCCAAGGCGGATTTCCTTCTCACAAAAGAGCAGATCAAGCTGGGCCAGTACCACGACCCGGTGCAGTGGGCGGCGGATTACTATCAGGTGATAAAACAAAGCTACGCCGGGAAAGGCTCCACCTTCGGCGGGAATGGCCGCAGTATGTGGGCCGCGTTCCCGCTCATCGACGCTATCTGTGCCCGGCTCCAATATGTGGTCATTGAGAACGCGGACTTTGGGAAAATCGTCCCGGCAAACGATTCCCCTAACACGGTTTTCTATCTCGACCCGCCCTACTACTTTACCGAGGACTACTATCCCGGCCAGATTTTCACCGAGTCGGACCATTACCGGCTGTTCGAGACAATCATGCAGGCCAAGGGGCTGTGGTTGTTGTCTTACAACTACAGGACATGGCTTTCCTGGACGGCATCCAGCTTGAGATGTCCACGGCCCGGCAGTTCCTGTTTTTGGTGCGCTTTTCCAAGAATGAGAAGCCTGAGCTGGTGTTCCACGACATCAACCTGATTGAGAAAAATATCACTGACCGGGGCTTTGAAGTGCGGCGCATGGGCAAGGAGGACGTCAAGCGGGTGCTGGGCATTTACTTCGAGTCCTCTACAGCCGGGGAACGGGTGGAGGATGTGGATGGCATCCGCAATTTTGATTTGGGGAAGGTGGTGCAGGCATGAGGAAAACCATCTGTACGCTGCTGGCCTTTGTGTTCCTGGTGGCGGCTATGGGGGCCGCTTTCTGGTTTACCCGGCAGTTCATTGAGTCCAAAGAGGAACAGGGCAAATTCCAGCAGTTGGCAGAGGCAACTTTGTTGGAGACTATCCCACCAAAAGCGTCAGAGCCGGGCAGCCAGAACCCGGAACCGGACAGCGCCCCTCCCCCCAGCGCAGACCCGGAAGCACCCCTCCCCACCCTGGAGCCTGTCCACGACATTGCGGCCCTGCAAAGCCTGAACCCCAACTGCCTGGGGTGGATCACGGTGCCGGGTACGCCCATCGACTACCCGGTCATGTGGACGCCCGCCGACCCGGAGTTCTATCTCCGGACGGCCTTTGACGGGGAATATTCCTCCTACGGGGTGCCGTTCATGGACGCAAGGTGCAGCCTGGACAGCGACAACCTGATCCTGTACAGCCACAACAAGTTTGACGGCTCCATGTTCACGGCGCTGATCCACTACGGGGATTTGGGATATTTTGAGGGACACCGCACCATCCTTTTTGAGACGCTGGATGGCGTCCGGCAATACAAGATTTTTGCGGTATGCCGGGCAAATGCCTACCGTTCGCAAATTTACCAGTCTATAGACTTTGACAACAAGGCAGATTTTCTGGACACGGTGCAGGCCGACAGCCAATATAATGTGGGGCCGGGGGGATCGGCAGCAGAATTTATTACCCTCTCCACCTGCGACATCTCCCGGCAGGACGGGAGGTGGGTCGTGGTGGGGGAACGGATAGGATAGGAGATGCTATGATGTTTAAGAAAAAGAAGATAAGCCCGGAAAGGGCCGATGAAATCGAAGTGAAGGACTTCCTGGACATGATCCTGCCCGGTGTGGTGCGGTTTAACAATGACCACTATATCTGCGGCGACAGCTATCGCTGTGTGTGGGCCGTGCGGGAATAACTTTGTAGCGGAGAATGAGGTAGTCCGGGGCGGGGTTCTTATTGAGAAGCGCGACCTGGAATCTCTGCTCATGACCCCATTGGGAATGGCTAGTTTGGATGGTACTCTGTTTGAAATCACCAATAAGAGCCGAAATGCCGTCTATGTGGACGGCGCTCTGTATCAGCCGGACGAGGTGTGCCTGACCATCGAAGTCAAGGACGGCGTAGCGCAGTCCGATGTGCGGGCGCTGCCTTATGGCTCCTATGAGTTGGCCGAGAGCAAACCCGGCACCGGTTATCTCTGGACCGACAAGACCATCCGGCCCTTTGAGGTGCTGAATGACGGTTCCGTTAAAGAGTACCGGGAGGGCAACGCCGCTTACAACCAGGTCAAGCGCGGCGACTTGCACTTTGTGAAGGTGGGCGAGGACAATATGCACAGGTTTGCCAATGTGCTGTTCAAGCTCACCAGCCAGACCACTGGCGAGAGCCATGCGCCTTTCGGCTTGCTCTGTAAAGCTATATCATGGGACATTCCAATATCACCATGACGCTGAACTATTACGCACACGCAACTTTCGCTTCCGCAAGGGCTGAAATGGAAAGGCTGATTGCAGCATAGCCGCAGACGGATTTACTACTTCTTTTACTACCATTGAGAGGGAAAACCTAAAAAGTTATAAAGGTATATGTGAACTTCTCCCCATATCTAAAATGCCGGGAAAGCCCGAAAATACGGGCTATACCGACATATAAGAACTTCTAAAGAGATAATCTAAATTCACCATAAATTTTATGGTAAAATCGGAGAGTTCTGCGTAATCAGCGCTACTGACCGTGCGGGAACTCAGTTCGATATTATGGCGGTTTTGTATGACATACGATTTTATGGCATTGAAGAATTGGTCATAAAACCTACTGCCAATGTATTCCTTAAACGAACGGTCAGCCACAGAAATCCCTCCTTCTATAGAATGGTTAAGGGGTCGAATCCCATTCTTTCGAGAAATCTATTACACTCATACACGCCTTCCTCATATGCACAGTCAATTAGGTAGCGGTATGCTTTTTCTTTCTTTGTTTGTCGAATGCAGTAGCCTGCAACATTTAACAGCTTTTCGCTCTCGGATGGACGCAATCCCAATCCCAGACATATGGCAACAGCATACTCCAGTTTGGGGCGTCTGTCTGGTGTATTTCTTATACCGCGAATTGTTCGATCTGGTATTCCAGTGAGTTCCTTTAATAACTCATCTGTCACATTTTTCTGTTTCATAAAATAACGGAGCCATGTGGTATAGTCATTGGCTGGCTCGTTCTCATCAGAAAGGACACCTTCAAATTCATCCTTTGTGATGTCCTTAAGGGTGCCACGCTTAGTAGCGTGGATAATTCTCTCGCTTTTTATATAGCCTGCCGAGTGACGAAGAACATTAGGGTCGTATGGATAAGGAACATATACGCTTTCTATAGCAAGGCAATAATCTGCAGCACTGTTAATGAGCCCGACAGATGCCATCTTTTTTATGTAGTCATTGATGTCCAGACCATTCTTAATAAACAGAGCGGCCAACGGGCGCAATACAAACAGCCCATCGAGGTAAATATAATCACCGTCGTCAATGGCGTTTCGGAAATCCTCGGATTTTTCGTACAAACTAAAGATGCTCTTCTTGGAAATGCGTAAAGGGAGCGTGTGAATCGTTTCTCTGCATTTCTGGGTATCATTACCAGACGTCATTTTTACACGCTCCCTTCTTTTACAGTTTGGTCAGTGGTTTCATATGCAATCGCTCCAACATTCGATTGCAGTCGTACACGGTTTCCTTATAAGCAAACCCCAGAATAAAATAATACACTTTATCCTCACGGCTGTTTGTCAGTTCAAACCCTGCCAAGTGGATGAGATACATACTGTTATACAAATCCAAACTCAAAGCTACGCAAACAGCAATCACGGATTTTAGCGATGTCCGTAGATTCGGGTTACGCATACGCTGTATGGTTTTGGGTGCTAATCCGGTGAGTTCAGAGAGTTCTTCTTCAGTTATTCTACTCTCGTTCATAAACCGAGCGAGTGCCTCAGAGAAGCTTTCACCGGGACCATGTCCACCATCGACGATTGCGAGAATATTATCCAGAGTCACATCATTGACAGAACCTATCCGTTTTGCGTCCTCAAGTTCATTTTTGAGAATCTTTCGTCTCGGTAGTTTTGCGGATCTCCGATACAGCACGCCAGGGCGTGGCTTATACATTGGGTGTCCCCAAGGGACACGAGCGGAACCCACCCCGGATTTTCTGTCAGAAAAATCAATTTCTTGCCTATAGTACAGACAATAAGTCTGCACATCGTCTTTGATATCTTCCCTTAATTCAGCGTGTCCCTCTACGAAAGTGATATATCTGGGAGAGTTCAGAACAATTCTTCCGTCCACATAAACATAGCGCCCAGAATCTACCGATTCTCGGAATTTTGCGTTTTCAACATATAAATCAAGGAGGTGCTCTCTCCAGAAGGAGGCTACATAGCAAATTTCGACAGAAGGGCTTGTTGTTCTGTGTTTAACTTTTTTACCCGGCTTTGTTTTGATTTTCGCCATGCGTTTTCCCTCCTTTTATAGATTCAGCTTCCGAATATCAATCTTTGTGTTTTCGATGTAATGTCGGTACATCATTTAGAGTTTATGCAGCCCGTGAACGATGAGGGGCCTCTCTGAAGACGAAGTGGAGCAGAGCGATAGCGGGATGCGGATGGGCTAAGGCCCCACATTCCCCTCGACTTCCCCACCCAGATGTGGTATACTGAGTACAACAAATCTACCCAAGACAGGAGGTGTCCGGCGTGGAATTTGAAACAAATGTGATAACCGGAAGCGCACTTTTGGAATTTGCAAAAGGCGTGCTGGGAAAAACGCGACTGCTATGCCAAGCTGGAGCAATACCTGTACGGCGTGGGAAGGGACAGGGTGTGCCTCCTTTATGGGCTGCGCCGGACGGGGAAAACCACCTTGCTCCGTCAGGCGATCTTGAACATGACAGAGGAACAGCGGCAAAAGGCGGTTTACATCAAAGCAAAGCGCACGGACACCATGGCCTCTGTCAATCGGGACATCAAGGCCCTCCAGGAACAAGGCTTTCTTTATGTGTTCCTGGACGAAGCCACCCTCATGCAAGACTTTGTAGATTCCGCCGCCCTCTTCTCCGATGTATATGCAAGTTCTGGCATGAAGCTGGTGCTTTCCGGTACAGATTCCCTAGGGTTCTGGCTGGCGGAGCGGGAAGAATTATATGACCGCGCCGTTATGCTCCACACCACCTTCATCCCCTACCGGGAATTTTGCCGGCTCCTGCACCGGGACAGCGTCGATGAATATATCCGCTACGGAGGGACATTGCGGGCCGGGGAGCTGGATTTTTCCACCAGGGGCCTCGATGCGGAGGAAGCCTCCTTCCGGGACGATGAAAGCACGCGCAAGTATATCGACACCGCCATCTGCCGGAATATCCAGCACTCCCTCTCCTGCTATGAGGATGGCGGGCATTTCCGTCACCTTAGAGAGCTTTATGACGCGGGGGAGCTGACCAGCGCCATCAACCGTGTCATTGAGGACATGAACCACCGTTTCGTGCTGGACGTGCTGACAAGCCCCTTCAAATCCCACGACCTGGGGCTGGCGGCGCAAAACCTCCGCAGGGAGCGCAACCCGGAAAAGCGCACAGACATTCTGGACTCCATTGACGTTTCCGCCGTGACGGAGCGGCTCAAGGGGATATTAGAAATCCGCAATCAGGAAGAACAGAGTATTGGCATCACGGAAGCCCATGTGCAGGAGATCAAAGAGTACCTGCAAGCCCTCGACCTCATTGTCAATTGCCCCATAGAGACTACCACCGGCAGCGCGCCATTGGAGCATATCCTCATTACCCAGCCGGGGCTGCGGTACTGCCAGGCACAGGCGCTGGTTTACTCGCTTGTGCAGGATAAAACCTTCCAAACCTTCAGCGAACGGGAAAAGGATCTTGCGGCACAGCGTATGCTGCGGGAAGTGCGGGGGCGTATGCTGGAGGATATCGTCCTGCTGGAAACCATGAAAGTCGCAGGCCCGGAGCAAAATGTGTTTAAGCTGCAATTTGCCGCGGGCGAGTTTGACATGGTGGTCTATGACAAGCGGAAAAATTACTGCGCCGTGTTTGAAGTCAAGCACAGTGAAAAAAATATCCCCGAGCAGCGCAGGCATCTGATAAATGAAGAAAATCTGTTGCTGACTGAAAAACGGTTCGGGAAGATTGTCCGCCGCTGTGTGCAATAGTAAACGCGCTTGAAAATCGGTAGCCCGATTTTCAAGCAGGCGGCGCAGCCGCCAGTTCAAAAGAGATAAAAATTCTTTTGAACCGCGTTAACTATTCACCAGGGACAACCGCTCGTCACGGCGGAGGGCGTGGAATACGCAAATGTGGGGGATTATCTCGAGGGACTAGGGCATGGGATGTCCTTGGAGAAGGGACAATTTCCCCGCACTTACTTGGAGAGTGTCTATGAAGATTTGCGGGAAGGCCCCACCCTGACGATGTGACATT
>CAJTCS010000001.1 GCA_910574995.1 Oscillospiraceae bacterium | reverse complement strand
TGCCCAGCGTCCGATGGACCTGCCAGCTGGCCTGGAGGGTCCGGCGCTTTTCCTCCAGGGTAAGGTCAGGGTCCCACCAGTCCACCTTGAAGTCCTGGGCCAGGATATCCAGCAGCGGCCCCTCCAGCCGGCCAATGTGGGGATAAATTGAAACCCGCTCTATCTCTTCCTGGCGCTGGGCCAGCACACCCGCCGCCGCCCGGGCCAGGGCATAGAGTGTGGGCGCCCCCGCCAGTACTGGGGGCAGGCCGCCCAGCAGGTTTTCCGCGGTTATGCCGTGGGCCTCTGGCGGCTGGGGCTTAGCAGCCCCAGCGCCCCGCGCGTTCCCGGCTGTGAAGTTATATTTTCTCACACTCTTTCACCTCCACGCCGGCAGGCGCGTTGTGGCCGCGTGATGAAGCGTAAGCGCGGCCCCGCGTCTTGGGTGCGGCGTCACGCTGCTCATTCATCTTCATACCCCCCGCTGGTGATGGCCACTGTGCCCAGCTTCGCCACCTGGGGCGCGGTTTTGCCGTCGTCCCGCAGGGCCGTGAAAACAGGGGACGTGAGCACGATCCGCTTTACGCCGGTGTGGTACAGGTACTCCCGCAGCACGTCCGGGTTGACGTCCCGGCCCAGACGGCCGCACTGCCAGGCTGCATATTCTTCCACCGCCTTATGCACGGCGGCTTCCACCTCCGCCGCGCTTTTGCCGCGGCCATTCTGGAGGTAGTAGGTAAATTGGATATCATAGGATACGGTTTCCGCGTCCTCCACAAAGACCTGGTCTGTCAGGGGCCGCACCTCGTCGGCGCTGCAGGCGGCCAGCACGGCGGCCTTGACCTCATCCCCGGCAAGCTGGCCGCCCTCCATAAGGACGTAAAGCTTTACCACGCCGGGGGTGGGGGAGTTGGCGGCCACGTCCACGATCTCCGTGCTGACCCGCTTGGCAAAATATTCATACCCGCCCCGGGCCCCGGCGCAGCTGTACGCGTCCATGCTCTGGCGCATCAGCTGGTAGAATTCCTCGTCCGTGGCCTCGTCCGCGCCGCCGCCGCTTACGGTGATGTTTTCAGTCTTGCTGTAATAATCGTATAAGTCTATGGCCGTGTCGATCTGCCCCAATGCCAAGCCGTTGCCCACCGTGCCCAGGGTCTGGCAGCGGGCCTGTGCGTCGGCGTAGGCGTCGCCAATGCCGATATACACGTCCGAAACAGTCTCCCAGACCAGCCCGCCCGCGCCTGTCACCCGCGTGCCCTGGGGCACCAGGATTGCGGCCTGCTGGGGCGCCGCGACGTAAAAACGCTGGGTGCATACGGCGGGCTGGGCCTGGGGCCGCTTCTGGGCGTAGAATAGCTGGGCCAGGGCGTCCAGGTTTTCCCCCTCCGCACGGCTGGGGATATTCTGGTTGCCCGTATAGTTATTCAGCGCCCGTTCGTGGGACAAGATGCTGGAAAGCCACTGGATCAGCAGCTTTTCCGGGCTGGCTGGCCGCACCGTGGCTCCGGTAAGGGCCTCATATTCCGCCGTGATTTGGGCCGCCAGGGCCTCTGTGCCGGCTTCGATAAACTGGTATTCGGGGTCTTGGGCATCAAGCCCCAGGCTGTCCTTTGGCATGTAAAACACCTGCCTTTTAAAAGTTTTTGGGCAGCAAAAAAGCGCCCCGCATAGCCTCCGCAGCCCCGGCGGAATTATAGATGCTCTGTGTAAGATTGTTATAGTCCGCCTCGCTGGCGTTGAGGATGGCCAGCATACCGGACATGGCTTCCTTGCCAAAGAGTGTGCTTGCCGCGGCAGACTGCTGGGCCTCGCCCATACCAGAAAACGCGCCTCGGAGGTTGCGGGTCAAATCGAGCAAAGGCAGCATTTCACCGTTTGCGCCCGTCATGGAAATGGATAACCGTGTTGGCAGTCACGCCGTCAGCGAAGAGGGAATCGTAAAAGTCCTCGATATCTTTTGGCTGCAAATTACCAACCGTCAGCTTTGTTTTAGGCTCAAAGTACCGCCGGATTTTTCCATAAATCATGCCGTGATAGCTCTCATAAGTGTTGATTTGAATACTCGATTTAGCCCTGTTCAAGTAAGCACAGAGATAATCAAAAACCGAGAGACCGGCTGCAGGGTTTCCCCTGCGCACCAGGCTCTCAGCGTACTCAATCTCAAATTTGCTTACCACTTCCCGATAAGCTTTTTGCACCTTTGATTTCCCTGTCCCCTCCGGCAGGCCAAGCGCCCGCCAGACCGGCTTTGTTTTGCCGTCCTCCTTGACTTGGATCACAGCGTAGAGACGCCCTTTCTTTGATTGTACGCTGGCCGCAAATGAATTTTTATCTGTCATGCTGACCTCTCCTTTCCGCCGACTTCTCCGGCACCACACACACTACCACAAGACCTGCCGGAAGTCCATACCGCACCCGCAGAGTTTTCAGAACAGACACATTTCGGGTTCGGACCCCCTTTATCCTTATTGCGCAAATAGGATATGAGAACGCTTTTGGAAACGCGGTTCTCTCGCCCAACTTTCACTGCCGGAATTTCACCTTGCCTAATCAATTTGTAGACGGTCTTGGTGCATACGCGCAAAATTTCAGCCACCTCAGAGGCGGTCAACGCCTCCGGGTAGCTGGACAGAGCTTTTTTGTATTCCATTTTTGTCATTCACAAACCTCCATACTCATTTGAATTTGTGGTCAAACTCATCATCATTTTCTTCAGCAATTTCAGAAATTGCACCCGCCGCAAGGCCGAGTAAGGCCCCCAGCGCCTCGCCATTCTCCTGAGCCTCAATGCGTTTGCGGCGCTCCTCGGGGTCTTCATTATCGTCACTCAGAGCAGCCAGCGTATACATAGCAGAGCGGACAGCGCTGCCCCCAGCGCCGAGGACAGTATCGACACCACGATGATGAGCGCCCAGGTTTTCCAGCTCCGTCGTTTCGCTGCCTTGGCGATAGCCGTTTCCAACTGCGAGCCCTTTGCCAAGGAATCGTTCAAACTCTTTTCGAGACTCTTCCCAGCCTGTTGTGCGAGGTTCTCCATCTGCGCTGTTGAAGTCTTTATCTGTTTCACGAGCTGGTTGGAAATCATCTGCTCCTCGGCAATCTGCTGTTTCGCTAGCGAATACAGCTTCGGCTGGAAATTCACTGTGCTCTCCAGAAGATCCACCATCGTATCCCAATCTTTCTCCTGGATAGGCACCATTACCGGCATACTCGGGCCATTCATATTCTTTATAGCGCTTGCGTTTTTTGCGACTAACTCGTCCATAGTGGGCCTCTCTGTATTGTAACTCATAAGCTAAATTCTCCTTCAAAAATTTGTCATCGTGCAATTTTACTTCTCTGCATTTCATCTTATTTGGGCAGGTGAACGTGATATATTTGCGCTCGTCCGTCCAACGCACTTGGTAGCCATACCGCTCCATCTCAAAGATGAAGTCCTGCTTGCTGCCACTGCGGTTCATGGCGGCGCAGATATCGGCCATCAGTTTGAACTTCCAACTCTCGCCTTTCAGAGCGGCGCGGTACTCCCTCGTGGACATTTTCGTACCAGATTTCTCATAGGGCGGGAGCACCGACAACCCATGCACCGCGCATATTTCGTCATTGAGAGCCCGCAACTCAATCAGAGTATTCGGGCTTTGCCGCAGCTTTTTACCGTTCTCAAAGCCAACGGAGTTGATAACGAAGTGTGAGTGCAGGTGGTCGGCGTCGCAATGCGTTGCCACCAAAATCTCATGACCTGGCCATGCCCGCTCCGCAAACTCTCTGGCGACGGCGTGAACCTCCTGCGGAGTAATGTTTTCGTCGGGTGAGAACGACTGGACGTAGTGATAAAAGTTGATGCCGTTTGTCTTGCGATACGCTTGTTTCGTCGTCAGAAATTCTATAAAAGAGTTTTCACCATCGCAAGAAATGCCACTGACCATGCGCTGGCCGGTGGCATTGTCCGCTACTTTCTTCTCCTGTAGGCAGTAAGAAATCACACTTTTCATGGCGCTGAGCGACTGCCTGCTCTCGGGAATGAATTTTATTGTTGCCATCATCGACCTCCCGCTATGCGAAGGAGTTGCTCGAAAATCATTCGTTGACCCTGAATGACCTCTGAGAAATCAGCCGAGTGAAACGCTCCCGCATTGATTTTCATGGTGATTTGATTGATGTTGTTGCCGATCCTTTTTAGCTCGATCAGCAGCGGTTTGACGTCCTCGGCAACGTGAATTTCCGTGCACAACGATGTTGCAACAAGAAAATCTGTAATGCTGAGTTGAGCTTTCTTTGCTTTCTTCTGAATCATCTCTTTTTCTGCTTTGGTCAAGCGAATCGTCAGTGTTTCCGCTCGCTTTCTGGTGTTTTGCATACCTTTCTCCTTTCTGAAGTGGGTCCGGGCTACTGCCCGGTTCTTAACGTGCGGGGCGGACAGCCACGCGCTCTGCTTGCCCCAGCGGGAGGCCCTTACGAGCCTCCCCTGCCGGGAAATCCGGCCTCCGCGCCTTGCCGCAAAACTGGGCCACAAATGCCCCAAAACGGCCTTCTCGTGGCTTGGTATAGAACTATCTGGATACCGCCGCAAAACGCCCACACGAGCCTGCTGTGGCCTCACAGGGGCGCAAGTGCCGAAAGCAGCGGCTCATGCCGGACGGACGTTTTCCTTAGAAAATCCAGGGGTTTCAGCACTATCAGGGTCGCAAGGGACGGTAAATTCGGCACTGCTCAATGTTGCGTCACTTGCGGCACTTCCGTCACTATCGGGTGGGGCAGAAGAAAAAGAAACGGTAACCAGCCTCTGCCCATTGCTTCGATGGCTGCGAAAGAAAACACCCTTTTCCTCTAAAATATAGCGCCAACGGTTCATCATCTGCTTGAGGGACTTGGGTGCAATCTCCTTTCCGACCAGCTTACTGACCGCACCGGCAAGCTGCGTATTGTTGCCGCTAAATGTCTGTATCGAACGTACAAACTCAGTGAGTGCCGTCAGTTCCTCTGGCATTTCTATTGAACGATTTTCCAAGCTGTCCTGCACCAATTCCCATGAGCAATCGGATTTTGAGAAACGTAAGTCTAGCTTTCGGGTTTCAATGTCTCGACCGGTGCAGACCAAAGTTGCCGCGCCCTCACTGCGCTGGCCCCGGTCAAGAATGAAGATGGCGTCCATCGCGCCGCTAATTCCAGTGGTGCCAGAGAGTTTATTGAGCGGGTCGCTGGCGCCTTGCTTACGCAAATGGTGAACGAGCAGGATGGAGATTTGCAATTCGTCTGCCAGCTTTTTCAGCTCGCGCACTTCGGCATAGTCGGAGGCGTATGAGATATCCTGACCGCCGGAGCGCACGATTTGGAAGGTGTCGATGGCTACCAGCGCGGTATCAGGGTGTTCGTGGATGAACTCTCTGATCTGTTCGCACAAACCTTGTCCTAACTTCTCAGCGGCCGTAGCAAAAAATGCGTTTGGAGGAGCCTCATCTGTAAGCTGTAGCAATCGGTCTTGCACCCGGCGGAGCGGGTCTTCCAGGCAGAGGTAGAGGGTCGAGCCTTGCTTGACTGGTAGGTTCCACACCGGTTCACCCTTTGCAATCCTCACACACCAGTCCAGCACCATCCAGGATTTGCCGTTCTTGGGTGCGCCGCCTAGCATGGATATCCCTTGAGGCAGGAGCGTATCAATGCAGAATTTGCCCGGCTGAAACCTCATGTCCTGTAGGGTTTCGCCGTCAATGACGGCAAGTCTTTCGATGGGTTTTGGCATACACACATCAGTCCTTTCGGTAAAATAGAAACGCTCCCAGCTTGAAAAAGTGGGAGCAGTATTCATGTTGTAAATCGGAAAGGATCCTGGTATAATTTTGGCGGGAGGTGAACGGTATGCCGCAGGTCAGGTATAAAATCTATACGTTGTCTGCCAGCGCTCTCATGTCCTACGCGCAGGAAGATGCGGAGAGCGGCTATGCCTTTGCGTTGAACGCAAAAGCAACGGAGAAATGCAAAGTGTTGACCGCCCTCCACGAGCAGCAGGACTGTGCGCTGTTCTTTCAAGCTTTGTGTATTCTGCATGGGGATAGCTACCAGTTACCGATGGAGAACACTCTGATTAGTGACCTGTCGGACGTGATCTGCTACGTGGATTTCAGCAATATCTTCGACCGGAATGCCGCACAGAACCGTCATGCCGTCCGGCAGAAAAAGGCAGAGAGTATGTTCCGGCCTGAGGGCATTGTGCTGGATTTTGGCGCTGGCCCCTGTCGGTATCTGGCATTCGAGCGCTCCAACAGCATGAGCCGCAAGGCACAGCTTTCTTTTGTTCGGGAGGACATTTACGAGCCGCTACGCCGGAGAATCATGCTGGATATGAAAATTGGGTCGTGCCAGTTGAGCAAACTTTATGCCTACAATGGGCTGATGCTCTCCGGTGGAACTCGAATAGACGGTGTTGAAATTGACAGGCCCCACCGGGTGATTGTAATTGATAACCCCGAGGTAACTGTCCATGATGTACCGGTCATTACGGTTGAGGACGATGGGAGCGCAAGTAACATCCGCAAGTATCATCGGGTAGAGCGGAGAGAGGAGATCCCAGTAACTCTATTTGACGGCGAGGGCTTGATTTCAAAGCAGTACGCAGAAATCATTGATAAGGTTTACTGCGGTAAGCATACCCACACGTCGTTTCAGATACGCTTACCATATGTAAAAGGTATGCTCCATCAGGTTGACTTCAAGGATTTTTTGACCAGCGGGGGCTGTGACACCATTACAGACCTATGGGGCGTTCAGCACAAAGTGCGTGATGTGGATATCATTTTGACAAAGTCCATGTTCAAGGGATATGGCTGGCTGACGGAAAATAAAATGAATTGGAATGACTACTGGAGGGCGTTTTCTAAGTACCGATATGCGCTTTACATAACGCAGACCAGCAAAGAAAAACCGGAGGAGCTTACTACTCTGAATTACCAATTCTTGAACACGGTTTCCATAACTGCCGAAGAGTTTCGGCCACATGATCTGCCGTTAGGATGGAAGGATTCACCGGCAAAGGACGAGCGTTGCTGGCTCACAAAAGAAACTGAACTGGTCTATTATAGCTACTGCGCGGATGAGAAATTTCGCAAACAGTACTTTCTATCAGCCCTGGAGCGCAGGTGGTTTTCTAAGAAAAGCAAGGCGTACTACATGGCAAAAATCGTGAAGAAGAACTCGCTATTCATCAATGAGCCTGTCTACACCAAAGAGCTGGACGCGAAGGCAGAGCAAATTTTGAAACAGTATGCAGTCGGACAACTTATCGTCGCAGGTGACAACCGGTTTTTGTCTGGCGATTTGCTCGAGTTCCTTACCTTGTTGCTCCCAAAACAGGTGCCAAAAGATAGAGCAAAACGAACATTCTTTGCAGCGGCAATAGGCAACCAATTTGCGAACAATTTTTATTACGCACCCAAAACTGCTTATGAACATAGCAAAGAATGTACCCTGCTTCGTAATCCCCACATTGCCCGCAATGAGGAAATCCAGTTAAGCTGTTATGTCAAAGTGGAGCAGATGCGCAAACATTATTTAGGCCATCTTACTGATGTGGTGATGGTGGATTCCCACACGCTGGCGGCAGAGCGTTTAGGTGGGGCTGATTTCGATGGAGATATGATAAAGACGATTGCAGACCCGATTTTGAATGCTTGTGTGAAGCGTAATTATCAGGAGTATGCCACCGACTTGACCAGGCAAACCAGCGGGAATATACCTCTTTTGAAAATACCCGCCGCCGAGCCGCAAATCCGTGACGCTAACGACTGGTATGCCCGGTTTGAAACGGTACGCAACACCTTTTCATCTCGCGTGGGGCAGATATCAAATGCCGCGCTGGATAGAAGTGTGATCGCTTACAATGAAAATTCTGACTCAGATTTACGCCAGCGCTGCAGGGAAGAAACGGAGATTCTGGCTATTCTAACTGGCCTTGAAATCGACTCAGCCAAGAGCGGTGTCAAGCCTGACTTGTCGGAGTATCTGAACAAGAAAGTCGTGAACCGAAGTCTGTTCTTGCAATATAAAAAGCTGCTGGATTCGGCAGAAACTCGCGGCAAATGGTATGAGCCTACCTTCGAGCAAAAGCACAAGGCGTTTTTTGAGAAGACGGACTGGAGAAAGGTAGACTCTAACTTGGAGCGGTTGCCGTATTTGGCGTATCAGTTGAAGAAAAATACACCGAAGTTGAAACCTAAACCTGCAAAAGATAGCGAACTTTTTGTTTTCGCACGGGAGCGTGATTGGAAAAAGAGCCTTGACCCGCAAATCCTTTCTTCTGTATCGGCACTTTTGAGTGACTACGAGGCTTGCCTATCCCGCATACGTGCTTGCCGAGTGCCGGTTCAGAATAAGCAGAGGAAGAATGACATCGAGAGAATTTTGTTCAGCCGTGGGCAGGAAAACCTCTATGATGCTGACGAGTTGTACGCAGCTTTCCAGGATATTTCTGCGGAGTGGGTTACGGAAATTCGCGCGGCCATTGTAGAGAGCAAATGGCACTTTATGGACAGTGAGTCCCGATTTGATTTTCTGGAAAGCCATCTGCCAGAACTTGCTGGGTATCATGAATTGCTTGCAGATTTCCGGCATGGAGGTTACCGTGTATTGGGCGATTTGATTTGCGATATCGATGATGAGAACCAGGCTACAGACAGAAAGAAATACTTGCGAGATACTGATTCAATTGCTTTTCAGCATATGATGAACGCGTATCTTGAGCAACCTTTGCGGCATAATTACAGGGAAGTTGTCGCCTCAAAATGCAGGGAACTGTTGGATAGAGTTGTGCGTCCAAAGGTGGCGGTGCAGTATGTAGTTGCGCTGGGTAAGCGAGATTTGCTATGGGATTTGCTCATAGACCACATCGAAGAAAATGTTCTCAAGGAGGAGAACCATGCTGAATGAGTTGGCTGAATTTCGGGCGTACACTGAGCCGCCAATTTACAAAGCAGATAGTAAGCGCGATACAACTTATATGGGACGTTTCACAATGGACATGATCCTGGATTTTAACGGCCTGGCCCGGGTGCTGACAGTTCTTGCCCGGGGATATCTGTTTGCAGATGCGGATGAGAATCCCGGAGATAAAATCGACTATGCTCGTCGTGCACTCTGCGCATGGTGTAGTGTCCCGGACAAAAAGAAAGCCAGCCCTAAAGAGGAATGGAAGTTCAAAAGCGATTTCAGAGAATTGCATGGGGAGTTTCCCGAGTTGATGGACGAAAATGGCATGGGGTGGTTTTGCCGCCATGTTCACTGTATCGTGCGGTTTATGAAGAACAGTCCCGATACAGTGAGCAAGACAGCGTATGGCAAAGCGGATATCATAGATAAAGAATTCGATGCGGCCTGGAGAAGGAAGGTTGTACAGTTTCAAGTGCCGATTTTTTCACAGGGTACGAGCGGCGCGTGGGTTTTGAGGTTTGATGATGTGCTGGCTGACGCTTTGGAACTGGGGCCGCTGCGAAACAACAGCATTGACTTGCCGAACGATATTCTCAAGCGAATGGAAGAACTCCGGCCTGAGAAGGTACCGGCTGAAGTTATCCGCATATTATTGGCGTATTACATAGCGAATAGGTCGGAGGATTCTGAGTGGGTAGTGCTGCCAGTTACAAATTTCGACGCATATTTTGGCAGTACCATGTTCAGTAGAAAGTGGCTGCCAGCTATTCCTGAGAGTATTATCATGCGGAAAAAGGAACGGTTGGGAGTTGCAAGATTTCGAGCGAGTCAATCTATTTTGTAAATAATATATTCTGAGGTAATAATGGGTCAGCCTTGGGTCGGGTGATTATATATGAGTATACCCCTTGAGGTCCTCGCCAATCACAGCGAACAGGGAAGGTACTACAGTGAACTTAGTTTATTGGAGCGGCACCGGCAACACCGAGGCCATGGCCCAGGCCGTTGCTGAGGGCGTGCAGGCCCAGGGCGGCGAGGCCGCGCTGTTCACCGCTGGGGAATTTGACGTTGACATGGCAGGCGCCTTTAACGCCATCGCTTTCGGCTGTCTATCCATGGGCTCAGAGGAGTTGGAAGAGAGCGAGTTCGCGCCCATGTTCGCCGCCTGTGAGCCGGAGCTGAAGGACAAACCCATCGCCCTGTTCGGCTCCTACGGCTGGGGGGATGGGGAGTGGATGCGCACCTGGACCGATACCTGCAAATCTAACGGCGCTATATTGGCCTGCGAGCCGGTCATCTGCAACGAAGTGCCAGACGAAGACGCCCTGGCCCAGTGCAAAGCGCTGGGCGGAGCACTGGTCTTAGCAGGGAAATAAGGGAGTAAATATAGATGGAGCCGCCTTGAATCCGTTCACGCGGCAGGCCGGTTCCGCCTTTGATGGGTGCGTTTTGCAAGCCCAGAATGTCCGATGTTCAAAACCTACAAATCAAACTATGGTTTACCGTGCTATCTATCATGTTTCTACAAAGTTTCAAATTCATTGCGGCCTGCATTGACAATACCTACATCTGATGATATAATTTCGCTTGGATTAGCCATCGCTAACTCGATGTCATGTGTTAATAGAGGTTCAATGCAGATTGCATCGTAAGGTTAGTTTTTGCTAATCAAATCGTATCTAAAGGAGACGTCCACCATGAGAAAACTTATCCCCATTCTTCTGACCGTACTGATTCTCTGCTCCGCCATCCTCACTGGATGCGGCTCCACTCCAGAAACAAACTCCAGTGAGCCAGCCTCTACAGCTTCTTCCGAGGGGCAGTCCGAAAGCGTCGCATACCCCATCACGGTTTCACACATCTATGGCGAGACCGTGATTGAGTCCAAACCTCAGCGTGTTGTCAGCATCGCATGGGAAAACTCCGCCGCGCCGCTGGCCCTGGGCGTGACCCCGGTAGGTGTGTCAGAAGCCAACTACGGTCTTGTCACCGAGCACAAAATTCATCCCTGGACAGACGAGGCTTTCCAGTCCCTGGGCGTAGACAGCCCCCATGTTTTCAACGACACAGACGGCTTTGATTTTGAGGCCATCAGCGATGCCGAGCCTGATTTGATCTTAGCTGTGAACTCAGGCATGACCCAAGAGGAATATGACACCTTAAGCGAGATTGCCCCCACTGTGGCCTACCCGGAAAAACCTTGGCAAGTCAGTTGGCGTGATTCTGCCCTCATTGCCTCCAAGGCCATTGGCATGGAAGAAGAAGGGAAAAAGCTGGTAGAGGACACGGAAAAGCTGATTGCGGAGAAAGCGGCCGAATATCCGGCCCTGGCGGGTAAAAAAGCCATCTTCTGCTGGATCAGTCCTGATGACCTGAGCACCTTCTCTATCTACCTTCCCGGTGATTCCCGGGCCGACTACTTGAACGATTTCGGTTTGGAACTGCCGGACAGCATCCGTAAGTTAGCCCAAACTACCAGCGATTTCTACATAAATGTCAGTCGAGAAAACGCAGACCAGCTCAGCGATGTGGAAATGATCGTAGTCTACGGCAATGCCGCCAATCTGGAAACGATCCAGGCCGACGCCTTAATGAACCAGATCCCCGCAATCAAAAACGGCGCGGTGGCCTTTATTGACGACACCTCCGCTCTTGCGGGCGGGGCCTCTCCCAGTGTGTTGTCCATCCCCTACAATATCGATACCTATCTGAAACTGCTGAACGATGCAGCTGAGGCAGTGAAATGATCAGGAGGCGCACATTATGCCTGCTGTCCCTGCTGGTTTTCCTGATTCTGTGCGCTGTGGCCTCCGTATCATATGGAGCCAAACCCGTCAGCCTCCACAGTATATTTGCGGCGTTGGGGCTGGGCAGCGGCCCGGAGTTTGAGGTCAGCGTGGTACAGGCCCGCATCCCCCGCACACTTTTCGGGGTGATCGCCGGGGCGGCCCTGGGCGTCTCCGGCGCACTGATGCAGGCCCTTACCCGCAACCCTATTGCTGACCCCAGTATTTTAGGTATTAACACCGGGGCCTCTCTATTTGTGGTCAGCGGCATGGCGTTTTTCCACATCAGCAACAACAGTCAATACATCTGGTTGGCCTTTGCCGGGGCCGCGCTGACCGCCGTTGCTGTCTACGGGCTGGCATCCTTAGGCCATGGCGGGGCTACGCCCATTAAACTTGCCTTAGCCGGGGCGGCGGCAAGCACGGCAC
Source organism: Oscillospiraceae bacterium (assembly GCA_910574995.1). GTDB lineage: Bacteria > Bacillota > Clostridia > Oscillospirales > Acutalibacteraceae > Acutalibacter. Next base: position 744,569 of record CAJTCS010000001.1, on the reverse strand, counting down.
TTCAGTCCCTGGTGAATACGATAATGCTGCCTGACACCCAGGTGATGGATCGCTTCCGTTTCTGGCAAACGGGCAGCATTGGCGGGGTGACTTGGGAAGACATTGCCGCCCAGTGGCCCTACCTGGCCGTGGGGTTCATAGCCAGCCTGCTACTGGCCCCGGCACTGAACACCCTGGCCCTGGGGGACGAGGTCGCCACAGGCCTGGGCCTGAATGTGGCTCTGGTGCGGGGTACAAGCGCTTTGACCGGTGTGCTGTTGTGTGCGTCCGTCACGGCGCTGGCAGGGCCTATCGGCTTTGTTGGGCTGATGGTGCCCCACTTTATGCGGCTGCTCCTTGGGCCGGATATGCGCTGGGTAATGCCTATGTCAGCCTTGGGCGGCGGAGGCTTGCTGCTGGCCGCCGATGTGCTGGGCCGTGTGCTGGGCGGTGCCGGGGAGGTTGAAGTGGGCATTATTACGGCCCTGCTGGGCGCGCCGGTGTTCATCTTCATTGTGAGAAAGGTCAAGGTGCGTGCCCTATGAATAATCAGCAGACCCCTATCTTTTTGGGTTTTCAAAAAAGACGCAGGCGCTATATTGCTGTGTGCGCGGCGCTGGCCGTGCTGGCGGCCGGGCTGGTTTGCTTTGGCATGGTTTTCGGTCAAACCTTCTACAGCCCCCAGACCATCTTCCGCGTCCTGAACGGTGAATCGGTCAAGGGCGCGACTTTCACCATCAAGACCCTGCGCCTGCCCCGGGTGCTTACGGGACTGCTGGCCGGGCTGTGCTTTGGCATGGCAGGCAACACCTTCCAGAAGCTGCTACGAAATCCCCTGGCCAGCCCGGATATAATCGGCGTAACCTCCGGGGCCAGCGTAGCGGCGGTGTTCGCCATTTTGGTATTGGGCTGGAGCGGTGCGCTGGTGTCCGCTTCCGCCGTGGTTTCTGGCATCGTGGTGGCAGGAGCAATCTGGTTCTTTTCCCAGGGTGCGGGTTTCTCCAACGGACGGTTGATTTTAGTGGGCATCGGGATGCAGGCGTTCCTCAACGCGGTCATCTCTTGGACCCTGCTGAAAGCCTCGGAGTACGATGTACCCAGCGCCATGCGGTGGCTCAGCGGGAGCCTGAATGGGGTCAAAATGGAAAATGTGCCCCTGCTCATCGGGGTGCTGGCCATTGCTGGCGGCGGGATCTTGCTACTGAACCAACATCTTTCCGTAATGCAGATGGGCGAGGAATACGCCCAAACCCTGGGCGCACATCCCAGCCGGACACGCCTGCTGCTCATCCTGTGCGCCCTGTGCCTGACAGCCTTTGCCACAGCTTCCACAGGGCCCATCGCCTCAGTGGCGTTCTTATCTGGGCCTATTGCTGACCGCCTTACCGGCGGAGGGAAGGGCAACATGGTTTCTTCCGCGCTTGTGGGCGCGGTGCTGGTGCTTGCCGCCGACCTCTGCGGACAATATGCCTTCCCCGCCCGCTATCCGGTGGGCGTGATAACCGGCATACTCGGCGCGCCCTATCTGCTGTTTTTACTGCTGCGCATGAACAAAAAAGGAGGAAATTAGCGATGGAACAGCACATATTATCGGCTGAAAACCTTCAGCTCGGCTATGATGGACGGGTGATTGTGGATAGCATGGAAGCGGTCATACCGGATGGGAAAATCAGCATTATCATCGGGGCCAACGGATGCGGGAAATCCACTCTGCTGAAGTCCTTTGCCCGGCTTTTGCGGCCCATGTCTGGAGTGGTCACCCTGGACAGACGGCCCATTGGCAGCTATCAACCGAAAAAATTGGCACAGATTTTGGGCCTGCTGCCCCAGTCCCCGGTGGTACCGGAGGCCATAAAAGTTGCGGACCTGGTGGCAAGGGGGCGGTTCCCATACCGAAAGCTTTTGCAAAACGCCACAAAGGAGGATATGCGGGCCGTACAGGATGCCCTGGAGATCATGGGTATTGCGGAATTGTGCGATCGCAGCGTAGATGAGCTTTCCGGGGGCCAGCGCCAGCGGGTATGGATCGCCCTGGCGCTGGCCCAGCAGACAGACATCCTGCTGCTGGACGAACCCACCACCTATCTGGACATCGCCTATCAGGTGGAAATTCTCGACAGCCTTGCCGAACTGAATCAAAGTAAGGGCACTACAATCGTCATGGTACTCCACGATATCAATCTCTCTGCCCGCTACGCCGACTGGCTTTTTGCCATGCGCAAGGGGAAGTTGCTGGCCCAGGGAGAGCCTGCGGATATTCTCACCCCGGAGTTAATAAAAGAAGTCTACGGGCTGGACTGCGTGGTAATGGAAGATCCTGTCTCCTGCACGCCCTATGTTGTGCCAAAAGGCAGGCACCATATGAATACTGCCCTGGTGCGGGCCGGATAAGGTTCCAAAAGAAGATAAGACTGTACAAGCGAAAACGACTTGCTTGTACAGTCTCTTTTTATCCCTCCAACTCCGCCTTCCACTTTCGAAAGCTCTCCTCGCTGATGGCGTGCTCGATCTTGCAGGCATCCTCCTCAGCCAGCTTCTCATTCACCCCGGCGGCGATAAGCTGGCGGGTGAAAAACTGGTGCCGTTCATAAATCTGCTCTGCCACCTCCCGGCCCAGGCCGGTCAAGAGCAGGGAACCGTTTCCGTCAACCTCCAAGAACCCGCCCTTTTTCAGCAGCCCTACCGCGTTGCTAATGCTGGGTTTGCTAAAATTCATGTGTCGGGCCAGATCAACTGAGCGCACCGCGCCCATTTTACGCTGCAAAACCAAAATTGCCTCCAGATAGTCCTCGCCAGACGCGTATAATACCATAATTGTCCTCCCTTTAGGTGCGTACCTTGGTATGGTCGCGGAACAGATGATAATAGATTGTAAAAGCCAGTGATGTGACCGCCCAGGAAACCGGGTAGACTGCCAAGATTGCCAGCAGTTGGTGATTGTGCGGCACAAGCCATATCCACAGGACACGGGTGGCGCAGGTGCCAAGCAGAGTGATCACCATGGGCCGCAGACTCTCGCCCTGGCCCCGGATCGCCCCGGCAAAGACCTCGCCGAACACATACAAAAAGTAGAGCGGGGCCATCAGCCTCATAAGCCTGCCGGTGACGCCGGCAATGGGCGCATCCGCCGAGTTGAGGATAAGACGGCCCAGCGGTTCGCTCCATAAAAACAGGATAGCGCTGATAAAAATGATAATGGCAAGGATCATACCAAGACCGATCCGTACTCCTTTTCTGCAACGCTCCCCCTGGCCCGCGCCATAATTTTGCGCCACAAAGGTGGCGATCGCCGCCGCGAAGGAGTCCGCTGCCAGCCATATGAGAAAATCCAGCTTGCCGCACAGGGCCCAGGCCACGATGTTATCCGTACCGGTCTGGTTCACCGCCGCCTGCACAGTCATGTTGGAGATGGGGTACAATACAGACTGTAAGGCCATAGGCAGGCCGATGGTGAATATCTTCCCCAGCACCGCTCTGTCAAAGCGGAGCCGCCCGGGGGACAGCCGGTAAGCCGCCTGCCGCCTTGTCAATACCATCAGTGCCAGTGCCGCGCTTAGCCCTTGGGCAAGGACTGTGGCCAGGGCCGCGCCGGGGGCGCTCATGCCCCATGCCGCCACGAACAGCAGGTCAAGGCCCACATTCGCCGCGCCGGAGACTGCCAAAATGCAGAACGGTGTCCGGGAATCCCCCACCGCCCGCAAAATTCCGGCGCAGATATTGTAGACCATGGATACGGCCAGCCCGGCAAAATAAATCTGTACATACCCCAGCGCCAAAGGATACACGTCGTTCGGTACGCTCATCAGGCGCAAGCCCAAAGGCGCTGCCGCCACGCATACCGTCGACAGCACCAGCCCTCCCGTCATTGAGAATGCCACCGCCGTGTGTACGGCTTTTGAGAGGGCGTCCTCCTCCTTGGCCCCGAAGCACTGGGAGATAATGATGGCTGCCCCCGCAGACAACCCGGTGAAGAAATTGACCGGCAGTTTGAGCAGATTATAGATGGAATCTATGGCGGCAAGGCCCGCTTTTCCCGCGAACTGCCCCAATATCACAGCGTCCACCGTGGCGTAGAGCTGCTGGAAAAGCCCGCCTGCCAGGACGGGCAGAAAATACAGCAGAAGCAATTTCCAGATAGAGCCGGTGGTGAAATCAATGGCGCTGGCCCTCTTTTTCATGTTGGCCTCCTTTCTGTTAGCTTATACTAACCTTTGGGCGTGAAAATTCAACGTGGAGCATGAAACCCATGGGAAAGGTGCGTATGACCCGGTAAAACAGCCGGATGATTGGCGTTTTGCGATAGCCGCCTTTCAGATAACTTTGACAGAGCAATTCTCCTTTGTGTTCCGGCATCAGTGAACGCTGGGGCGATGATATCCCACAGTAACCGTTTACAACAGGTGTATCTCATGATTCCTGCCACCTACCCCAGCGCCACATCCAGTGCCAGCATAACGGCAAACCCAGCCGCAAAGAACAGCGTCCCCAAATTTGAGTGCTCCCCAAGAGATGCCTCCGGGATGAGTTCCTCCACCACCACATAGATCATGGCCCCCGCCGCGAAACTGAGCAGATATGGCAACGCGGGCAGAATAAATCCTGCTGCCAGAATGGTTAGCATGGCGGCCAACGGCTCCACCACCCCGGAGAGAACGCCGTACAGAAAAGCCCGCCCTTTCCCCGTCCCTTCCGCCCGGAGCGGCATGGAGATAATGGCCCCCTCCGGGAAATTCTGCAGGGCGATGCCCAGGGACAGGGCCAGCGTACCGGCGGCGGTGATGCCGCTGTTCCCGGATATCCACCCCGCCAGCACCACGCCCACCGCCATCCCCTCTGGGATGTTGTGGAGGGTGACGGCCAACACCAGCATGGTCGTCTGTTTCAGCCGGGCATGAGGCCCTTCAGGCTGACTCGTGCCCTGATGCAGATGGGGAACCGCCCTATCCAGTATCAGCAGGAACAGTATGCCCAACCAGAACCCGACTACCGCCGGAAGGAACGCCAGCCTGCCCATATCCGCCGACTGCTCCATGGCGGGCACCAGCAGGCTCCACACGGAAGCCGCCACCATGACCCCAGCGGCAAAGCCGGTCAGGGAGCGTTGGACAGCCCGGTTCAGCCCGCTTTTTATGAAGAACACACAGCCTGCCCCCAGGGAAGTGCCCAGAAAGGGGAGCAGTAATTCTGCCAGAACATTTCGTACCATTTTTCTGCGTTTTCCTCCCGTTTTACGTTTGGGTACTATGTACATTATGCGCTGTTGTCAGTTTGAAATACTCTCGTCAGCCATCTGCCGGGATTGTCTTGACCCCAAAGCAAAAATAAAGGATATGGAACACCCACACGCACCCTAGCACGATGCGGCCCACCGGCACGGCGTGCATCATCACAAAGCCGATGGACATGAGCAGGGTCACCGTCACCATAATGCGCACCTTTGTCTTTTTCGTCATGCCCTTGCCCTGGACAAAGCTCTCCAGGTTCTCCTTATAGAGTTTCGTCCCCTTGAACCAGCTGTCCAATCGTTCCGAGCTCCGTGCGAAGCAGAACGCCGCCAGCAGCAGGAAGGGAAATGCAGGCAATAAGGGCAGAACCGCCCCCACCGCACCCAGCCCCACGCCGATGCACCCCAATGCTATGTACCCGATCTTCTTGATTTTCATGCCTGTTCCTCCATTCTACGCTTCTCTTTTCTGGTCTCGATTACGTGCCGCACCGCCTGCACCGGGCAGACAAGAAACATCCTGGGCCCGGAAAAGCGCATCACCGCCCGGATCTTCTCCCGCATCTCCGGCTTGTAGCAGTGTACTTTGCAGTTGGAGCAGAAGGTCTTTGTCTCCATAAAGGGACAGTGGTCGCTGCGCTGTCGGGCGTATTCGGCCAGTGCCGCGCACTCCGGGCAGAGCCCCTTGGTGTGGTGGTTTTTCCGGCAGTAAAGGGCAATCATCTTGGCCACCATCGCCTTTTCCCGCTCCCGCTTTGTGTTCGTGTCCATCAGCTCAGCCTCCCATTCTCCACCGAGTACACCCGGTCCGCAATACGCATGGTACTCTGCCTGTGAGACACCAGCACCACGGTCTTGCCGCCCCGCTCCTGGCCCAGGGACTTCAAAATTACCGCTTCATTCAGACTGTCCAGATTGCTGGTGGGTTCGTCCAGCAGCATCAACGGAGCGTCGTGAAGGAATGCCCTTGCCAGCCCCAGCCGCTGGCGCTCTCCGCCGGAGAGGGTGCCGCCCAGCTCGCCCACGGGGGTGTCGTAGCCCTTTGGCAGGGTCATGATGAAGTCATGGACAGCGGCCTTTTTGCAGGCGGCGACGATTTCTTCATCTGTGGCGTCCAGCTTTGCAACGCGGAGATTGTTCTTGATGCTGTCGTGAAACAGATGGGTCTCCTGGGTAACGAAACTCTCCATGTCCCGGAGGTTTTGGGTGTTGATCTGCCCTACGTCCCGGCCCGAGACCCGCACCTGCCCAGGCCCTGCCTGCCAGAAGCGCATGAGCAGCTTTAAGAAGGTAGACTTGCCGCTGCCGCTTTTGCCCACGATGCCCACCACTTTCCCTTTTGGCACGTCCAAGCTCAACCCGCTGAGGACTTGTTCGCCGCCGTAGGAAAAGCTGAGGTTTTCCGCCGCCGCGCCGGTGAACTCTACCTGGGCCTGACCGCTGACCTCCTCTGCCAAAGGCGCCTCCTCCAGAATGTCCAGCACCCGGTTTCCGGCGGCGAAGGTACTCTGCAAAGTGCTGCCCAGGTTAGCCAGAGCCACGCAGGGGCCAAAGCTGCTCATCAGGGCGACAGTTGGGATGAGTACCCCGGTAAAGTCCACCTGCCCCCGGCTGTACAGCGCTACCGAGGTGAACAGCATTGCTAAGTCCAGCAGCAGAATCACGGTATTGGTGACGGCCATGCTGTACCCCGCCTTGCGCTTCATTTTGGACTCGCTCTCCGAAAGGGCATCGGTGCGGGCGTTCATTTGAGCAAGCCGGGCCTCCCCCTGGCCGTACTGGATGGTTTCATCCAGACCCCGCAAACTGTCCAGCACAAAGGCGCTCAACTCCCCGGACTCCCGGCGGAACACCATGCCATCCTCTCCACTGAGCCGGGAGGTTAGAATGGGCACAGCTACTCCCACCACGACATAAGCCCCCAGGGCCAGCAGCCCCAGCGCCCAGTGGCAGCTGCCGATGAACAGGCACATCACCACCGTAAACAGCCCGGCAATGGCCGCCGGGGAGATGGTGTGGGCATAGAACACCTCCAGCAGCTCAATGTCCGAGGTGATGACTGCTATCAGATCGCCACGGTCCCGGCCCTCCAGCTTGGCGGGGCACAGGCGGCGCAGGGCCCGGAACACTTTGTCCCTTATGAGCGCCAGCAGCTTGAAGGCGATAAAGTGATTGCTGGCCTGCTCGGCATAGCGCAGAATGCCCCGCAGCAGGGCGAACACACCCACGGAAATGAAAATGGCGGTCAGGCTAAGGGGCGTGTCGAACCGCAATAGATTCAGCACCGCGTACCCGCCGAAGATGGTGATGAACGCCGCGCACAGGTGACCGGCAAGGCCCATGAGAATTGCCAGCACCATGAACCCGGCTAAAGGCTGTACCAGCCCTATCAGCCGCAGCATTACCTTGAATCCGCTCCTTTTCATTCAGATGGCCTCCCTTCCGTAGTTCTCCAAAGACTGCTGGGCGTTCCAAAGGGCGGCGTAAGCGCCCCGCTTTTCCAGCAGCTCATAGTGTGTACCGTGCTCCACAACGCGGCCCTTTTCCACCACATAAATGTTGTCTGCGCCGGTCACATTGGCCAGCCGGTGGGAGATGAGAATGACCGTCTTTTCCCTGGCCAGCCGGTGTATCTCCTCCATGATGTCATTCTCGCTCTCCACGTCGATGTTGGAGGTGGCCTCGTCGAAGATGTACACTGGACTGTCGTGGAGCAGCGCCCGAGCCAGGGCCAGCCTCTGCCGCTGGCCCCCGGAGAGGTTTGCGCCCTGCTCGGTGAGGGGGGTGTCCAGGCTATTCTCCTGCCGGAGGAAACCGTCCAGCTTCACCTTTTCCAGCGCCGCCCAGAGTTCATCGTCCGTGGCATCGGGCCTGCCCATTTGCAGATTTTCCCGCACGGTGCCCTTAAATAGGTAGCTCTGGTGGCTGATGTAGGTGATGCTTTCCATCAGGTTTGCCTCGGCTATGTCCGCCAGCTCCACGCCGCCGATCTGGATGGAGCCGCTATAGCCCCGGTTCCGGCCCAGGAGCAGTCCGGTGATGGTGCTCTTGCCACAGCCGGATTCACCAACGATAGCGGTGAATCCGCCTTTAGGCACGACTAACTCAATGCTATGAAGAATGGGCCGGTCAGGCTCGTAGGCAAAACTCAGGTTGGTGCAGGTGATGGAGCAATCCTCCGGGAAAGGTGCAGTGCCCCGCTCCGGCTCGGGCAAGTCCAGCAGGCGGAAAATCTTCTCGCTGGCGGCCATGCCGTTCATGGCAATATGGAAAAAGCTGCCCAGCTGGCGCATGGGGATGAAAAAGTCGGCGGACAGAAGTATGATGAGCAGGCACCCGGCCAAGTCCACCTGCCCAGCCCGGTACTGGGTCACGGACAGGACTACCCCCAGGGCCGCGCCGCCGTAGGCAATCAAGTCCATGATGGTAATGGAGTTTAGCTGCATGGTCAGCACCTTCATAGTGATCCGCCGGAAGCTCTCGGCCTCCCGGTTCATCTCCTCCTGCTTGAAACCATCGGACTGGTAGATTTTTAAGGTTGTTAAGCCTTGCAGGTTTTCCAGAAAGGTGTCGCCCAAAGCGGTATATTGCCCCCAGTATTTGGCGAGCAGCTTCTTGGCCCAGGTCTGCACGGCGGCGATGGCAATGGGAATCAGCGGCACGCACACCAGCAGCACCACCGCCGAGGGTACGTTTACTGTGCATAGGTAGGCGAATAGGGTCAGCGGGGCCAGCATGGCGTAGAAGAATTGGGGCAGGTACGCGCCGAAATAGGTCTCCAGCTGGTCAACCCCCTCCACAGCCACCTGGACGACCTCGGCGGTGCTGGCACTCTGGCGGTAACACACTCCCAGCCGAAGGAGCTTTCGGTAAATCAGCTCCCGCAAAGTGCGCTTGACCGCTTTCGACGAGAGATAGCTCATGCGGCTAGCCCCCACTGTGCAGGCGAAGCGGAGCACCACCGCTCCCGCCGCCACCGCCGCTGTCAGGCCGAGCCGCCCGCTTTTACCCAAAGCCAAACAGGCTAGAAAAGCGGTTATGGCGGTCATCATAGCCATGTTTGCCAATAGAGAGAGCCATTGCAGGGCCACGTTCCCGGCCACGTATTTTCGGCTCTCGGGGACTGTGCCGATCAGGCGTTTGTTGATCATCATAGCGATCTTCCTCTCACAGATTTGTTAGCATATGCTAACCACATGTTAGATGAAAGCGCACGCCGATTAGCGTGCGCTAACTCGCTTATATTTTACTATGAGAAGGAAAATTTGTCAAGGGGAGTTTTATCCCAGCGACCAATTCTGGCTCTCCGTTTGCAGCTTGACCATCCGGGCAAAAGCCCCGTTCTTCTTCATCAGCTCCTCTGGGGTTCCCATCTCAGCCACTGTGCCGCCGGACAGCACTACGATCTTGTTGGCGTTCTCCACCGTCCTCATGCGGTGGGCAATAATCAGCACCGTTTTTTTCTCCACCAGCCGGGAAATGGCCTGCTGAATCTCCGTTTCGTTCTCTGCATCCAGAGAGGCGGTGGCCTCGTCCAGCAGAATAATGGGCGCGTCTTTCAAGAGGGCGCGGGCGATGGAGATGCGCTGCCGCTCGCCCCCAGAAAGGGTGGAGCCGTTCTCCCCAATCATGGTCTGATACCCCTGTGGGAGCTTGGAGATAAACTCATCGCACATGGCCTCTTTCGCCGCCTGCATGGCCTCCGCATCAGTAGCGTCCTTACGACCTATGCGAATATTCTCCATGACGGTGTTGTTGAACAGCGTTACATCCTGGAACACGATGGAATAGGCAGTCAAGAGCCGTTCCGGGTCAACCTTGCCCACATCCACACCGCCGACTGTGATCCTGCCCCGGTCTATATCCCAAAACCGCGCCGCCAGCTTTGCGGCGGTGGATTTGCCGCCCCCGGAGGGGCCAATCAAGGCCGTTACCTCGCCCTGCTTGGCGGTAAAGGATACATCCTTCAGCACTGTCTCGCCGCTGTTGTAGGCAAAGCCCACATGGTCAAAGGTGATGTCATAGTCTTTGGGCGAAAAGGCCGTTTCGCCGCTCTGGGAGGGGCTTTCATTGATCTCGTTCATGCGGTCAATATTGATTTGCAGGGAGTTCATAGCAGCCAGATTTTGCAGAGAGAAGTTCATCGGCTCATAGATACGGGAAACCACCAGCAGGAACAGGAAAAAGGTCACAAGGGACAGTTCCCCGCTCATCAGGCGCATACTGCCTACCAGCGCAACCGAGGCGATGCCCAGCTTGAGAATCATCTGCGCAGGGGCAACAAACATAGCCGATCCCAGCTCGCTTTTAATGTGCCTTACCTCCAGCGCGTCGATCTTCTTATTCAGACCATCGAGGTATTCCTGTTCTGCCTTGCAGCTTTTCAAATCGCGGATGGTTTCCAAACACTCCTGCACTCCCTCTGCCACAGCAAGGCTTGCGGCGGTCTGCCTGAGGGTAAAATAGTTCTGCGCTTTTTTAGAGAAACCTACAATCACCAGCGCCACCGGCAGCACCCACAGCGCCGCAAGTGCCATCTGCCAGTCATAGAACAACAGACTGACGGCCACAAGACAAGTAGAAATGACCGACCCATAAAACTGGGGCACATAGTGGGAGAACATCTGCTCCGTGACCTGCACATCTCCCATGATGGTGTTGGTCAAGTCAGATAGGTTGTAGCTTTGCGCAAAAAACGAGAAACCTTTGCAAACAAATTGAGAAAAAGAAAGGGCGTTTAAGAGGTTAAGAAAAACCTTTTAAGCGCCCTTTCTTTTCTTCAAATCAGCTTAGCTTTTTCTTGCGGTTCCCATGCTCCTCCAGGATGAGTTTTTCCCCTGTCCTGCGCTGCTGGTTTGGTATGTATTCCAGCAGCTCCGACAGGTCGCAATCTAAAGCCTCGCAGATTCTGTCCAGCTGGTCAAAACTGATACGCTCGGCAATCTCATTGTATAAATCGCCAATAGTAGATTTGCGTATTCCTGTCATTTCGGCCAGCTTTGTCTGTGTCCATCGGCGTTCACCGAGGATTCTGGATAGATGATTTTTTATCATCCTTTATACCCCTTTAGGGATATTTTACCAGTACCTCAGCCATTTGCCTTAAAAATGGGAAAGAATCCCGAAAAATGGGATTTATTCCCGATTTTGGTTAATAGTTGCGTATAATTACCTCGGCGTATTGCCTTTTGTTTTCCCCGTTCCCGGACAGGTTTTCCCGGCGTTCCACCCTTTCAATATTATAGCCCTTGTACAATTCCCGCACCTCGAGGCAGTCATTGTAAGAGAGGATAAAACGGCCCTTAATGGGCTCCAGAGCGGCCCGTAAGCGCTGGTGGTCATCCGGGGTAAAAGGAAAGTCATAGTATGCCTCCGCGCCAATATAGGGAGGGTCAAGATAGAACAGCGCGGCCTTGCGGTCATACACCCGAATAAGGTCTGCAAAGTCCTTGTGTTCTATGTTCACACCCTGGAGCCGTTCTTTTATGGCGGTTAAGCGTTCAACCGCATTGTCTACCATCTTTTTACTGGTTCCATAGGTTCTGTGCTCACTGCCAAAGCTCAGCTTGACCACATAGAAAAACCGTGCGGCCCGCTGGATGTCCGTAAGCCCCCGCATATTTGCCTGGGCCACATAATCTAAAAACTGTTCCCTGGAGGAGAGCAGCCAGTCAAATTCCCGCTGCAGCTCCCCGCAGTGATACTTTACACAGCGAAACAGGTTCACCAGATTGCCGTTGATATCGTTATAGACTTCCAGCTGGCCCGCCTGCTTTTCCTTGGCGAAAAGCACCCAGGCCGCACCGCCGAATACTTCAATATAGCGCTCCACCTTATCCGTGGGGAAGCGCTCCAAAATGGCCTTGCGCAGCATACGCTTGCCGCCGATCCAGCCCATAAAGCTGTCCATATAATAGTCCATCCCTTTCTGTAAATTAAGGGGCCAGAATCCTCGAACGGACTACCAAAGGGCAGCAGGCTATTTCAGCTTTTCCGCGATCCGCTTGGCAAGCACAGCGGCCTTGCAGTCGCTATGGGTCAGGCCCAGCTTGTCGCCGCCAGTGCCGGCGATAATGCCCTTGTCCACCAGCGCCTGGATGTCAGCCCGCCAGTAGGCAGGCACCTCATCCAGGGCGTTGTATGTGGGGTTGATATCATCATACATTTTCTTAAATTCCTTGCCGTCCATGATGCTTTCCTCCTTTGCCGCCGGGTCTTTCGCCGATGCGATTTTATTGATGTAGTCCAGGCACACCCAGCCCTCGCCGGTGTAGCCCCAGCTGCCGTCCTCTTTGGTGATGGTGACCACCGTGCCATCCGTGTAAACCTTAAGCACCTGGCCGCTTACCGGGGCTGTGCGGCAGTTGAGTCCGTCATCGGCGTTTACCTGGCCCTGATACGGCTTAAAGGGGCCAGCGGGAGCGCCGCTCAATTTCTGGTTGACCTCTTTGGCAATCTGCCCCAGCCGGTTGTAAATGTAGTCGCCGGGGCAGGACTTATTTTCAAACCAGCGATGGGCGGTCATGTTCTGGAGGTTCACCTGGCCCATCAGCCCCTTGTCAGCCTGCCACAGCAGCCGCTTAATGGCGTTGCGCCTGCAGATATCCGCGCACAGCTCCACCAAAGATTTCCAGACGTTGGCGTTAATGGCGTAAGGGTAAAAAGCATCGCTTGCGCACTCAATGGTAATGGCCCGGTTGTCATTTGCCGCGCTGCTGGAGCACCAGGAGCGGTCGCTTTCGTCCACAATGGTGCATATGCGGCCATCGGGGCCTATGCCATAATTGCAGCTGGCCCCTAGCCCCGGATTGCTAAAATGGGAACACAGGGCCTCCACCCCCATTTGCCCCACCACACAATGGATGGTGATGGTGTCGATTGCATGATTGCGGGGACTATTGCGGTTGGGGCTTATCTGCCGTATACAGCTTAAAGCGCTGTTACTCATCCCGCACCCCTTTCTCCGGCTCGAAAATTTCACCGGGCAGCAGGATGGTGTCCCTGGAGGCCCGCACCTTTTCGATCAGCTCATGGATAGGCGCAGCGCCTGCGGACAGGATAAGGCCCGTCATAACATAGGCCACGGCGGGCAGCTGGGCCGTGTAGCCGAACATGGCGAACACGTCCAGCTGGAACAGGAAAGCGAACAGGACGCCCAGCAGGGCAGCCCAAACCGGGGCCTTGACATACCCCATAACTTTTTCGCCCACGATGCCCTTTACCCTGTCCACCAGGAACTGCACCAGGACAGCAAACACCAGCATAATGGCCACGGCTTTTGAAGTTTCCAACATGAAAAATCTCTCCTTTGTAAATGTATGTTTTGCACCGTTTACAGGCCCTTTACAAGGGCCAAAATCCGCCCATTTTGACCGCCCCCTTTCGGCGTATATGAAAAAAACAGGGTAACAAGAGCCCCTGTTTTTTTCCCAGCCCGCTATCATCCTGCACAAAGCTGCTTTTTGTCCTTTAACTTATAATCGTATCCAACCTTCTGATTTTCCAATGAAGCCCTCCCGACTGAAAAATATCAGTCCGGTTAAGTAAAAAAGATCATCTGCCTTATGCAGACTCTTCCCCAACAATTTCACGATATTGGGCTTGGGTGATGACACCCTTTTTCACGGCCATTTTCACCATAGCCCTGCTCCACAGGCCCCGGTCATAGTTGCGCTTGATGGTTTCGTAGTTCATGCATGTACCTCCTTATACTTCATCCGGCAAGCTGGACATGGCGATGAATTCCAGCGCGGCCGCCGTGCGCTCCTCCGCAGTGGGGGGGATGTCCGCCGGGTCGGGCGGGGTGTTCATGGCGTCCTCGAAAGCCTCGATGGCTTCCAGGATTTGCTCTGGCGTCATGACATCTTGAAACTGGCATCCGGCACGCAAAGCCATATCGATCATTTCGTGCAGTTCGCCCATGAAACCGCCGTTGATTTCCCCGCCGGAAACCACGGGGATTGCGGTGGGGCTCCTGGCAAAGGCATAGAGCTCCAGCCATTGCTCAGGGGTGAATACCTCCCCCGTGAATGTTACAATATCGGTTTTCCTGTCCCAAATCCGGTACCGGGGCATTTTTCGAATTTGCATAACTTCCATAGTTTGCCTCCGTTAAAAGTTTTATTTGTATATGTACACATCTACGGTATTAAGGTTACTGCCTGTGTTTTTCCCACCACCAAACAAGGCGTAGTCCCCTATATGTGCCGCGGCTAATTCGGTACGGGCTCGTGATAATTCCGGCGCTATCGTCCGAGTAAGAAGGTTATTATACGCGTATACGGCTGCGGTGTTCCCGTCTTTCGTTTGCCCGCCCCCTAACAGGGCATAATCCCCCAGATGCGTTGCCGCCATTTTAGTAGTCCCGACAGGCAGGCTGGGCAGATTCATCCTGCTAAGGGTCTGGCTGTACGCGGTTACAGTGGTACTATATGCGCTCCATTGGTGGCCCCCGGCAAAAATAGCATACCCTCCTACATGTGTTGCCGCTATGGAATAGTAAGGAGAAGCCAACATCTGCAGGTTTGTATGGGTCAGGTTTTGGTCGTATGCTTCTACTGTAGGATCTACGCCCCCACAGAAAAGGGCGTAATCCTTCACGTGTGTGGCGGCCAGCATCTGCCGTGTATAAGATAATGCCGTTGGCGTTGTGCGGGTCAGGTTTTGGTCGTATGCGTCTACAACGGATGATGGTTGCGCAGAATAACTGCCGTCTTCATTACGGGCGTTATAAAGCCCCCCGCCAAATAATGCGTAATTCCCTACATGTGTGGCGGCAAGGTTGTAACGTGCTACAGACAATGCTGTTGGTCGTGTCTTGGACATGCTTTGGTTGAAAGCGGTTACCACATTTTTATATTCGTTATAAAACCCCCCGCCAAAAAGGGCGTAATCCCCCACATGTGTGGCGGCCAGCTTTCCACCGGCATCCGTATATAATGAGGCTTGCGTCCTGGTCAGGCTCTTGTTGTACGCATCTACACGGGCGGGGCCTCCTGTCCCTGTACTGGCGGACCCACCGCCAAAAAAAGCATACCCCCCATTTTGCGTTGCCGCCAGTTCGGTGCGTGCCACAGATAATGCCGCAACCCCTCCATCGCTGGAATTCCCATAATAGGCCAACTCGCCGCCTGTAAAGAAAAGCCTTGCCTTGCCGCCTACGCCGATGTAGCCCTTGCGCACCCGGCGGGCCTTGCCCGAAACGCCGAAATACAGCTTTTTCACCCGTCGGGCCTTGCCTGACACGCCAAAATACATTTTTGCCGCCATAACGCCTCCTCACTCATACACAAGGTAAATATTGCCGCTTTCCAGGGTGGACGTGCCGGCGGTCAGGTCGGCGGTGCCCGCCGCGATAGCCCGCGCCATGTACGTGCCATACGCCGAATTTGAATTCTGCACCCGGGTGGTGCGGTTGTTGATATACTGCATCAGGTTGGCAAGGGTAAGCTTTTTCCCAGCCGCTTCGCTTGCGTCTGCTAAAGGTACCAGGTCAGAGGCGGCCAGGTCGTTGGGGGTAATAAGGTCTACCCCATTTACCAGGCCATACAGCCTTTCCGAGGGGGTACCCTCTACCTGTGTCCAGGCTTCAGATTCCGGGTCGTAATGTTTCAACACGCCGCCGCTGCCCGTGTCGATCCACAGCAGGTTTTTATTTTCCGGCGGTTCTGCCTGGGCTATGTGCCCGCCCAGCGCGGGCAGGTTTTCCTCCGGGACTTTCCCGTTTTCATCCAGCGGGGCCCGGTTTTGGTACAAGTAATCCACACTTTCCAGCATAGATGCAACCAACGGGTTAAAGGTCTGCCTGGCGCTGGCCGGGTCGCTGTCCTGCAGCTTGCGGATCGCGGCGGCCCTGTACTGCGGGTCTTCTGGTATCATGTAATATTCCTCTGCCATTGCGCCCTCCCTTAAAATTCATCGTCAAACTCAAAGGTGAATTTTACATCCTCATCCTTGCCCTTACCCAGGAAGGTTTTCACCGCCGCCAGCTGGCCCTCTGCGTCCACCAGCGCCATCTCGCTGATATTCTTCCCGTTCAAGTCGCTTTCCGGGATGGTGACTGTATAGCGGTTGGTGGTCTCCACGGGGTTTTCCACGCTGGCGATCTCATACCGCCCGATCTCATTATTTAATTGCGTCTGCAGCTCGTTGGGCTGCAGGGGCTGGCCGTCCTCGCCGACGCCCCCGTCCCCAAAGGCTATATGGGTAATTTTCGGGATGGTCTCCACCGCCCCCCTGGTGATTTTCGCTAGGTTTACGCGCCTTGCCCTGGTGATAACGCTTGTGCTGCTGCTTGCCATTAAATTTCACTCCTTATTGTCCCGGCGTTCAGTTTCTTCGCGCCGTCCAAATGAAAAGCCCCGTCCAGCCCCCGGTCTATCCGGGAGGTGACGGAGCCAGCCGCCCTTTGGGCGTTCACGGCCCTGCAGGCGGCTGTAAGCCCCTGCTGCCGCGCTGCCTGTACATTCTTTCCCATGGCCCTATAAACGGCCTTTACAACCCCTTTATGGGCGTTTTGCGCTTGCGCCTGGAAGTTTATGCCCCCATGCGCGTCCTGCCTGTTTGCGGCCCTACAGGCCACAAGAAGCCGGGCCAGGCCCACGCCCATGCTGAAGGAGGCCGCAAGATACCAGCCGCCGTCCAGCGGGCGCTTGCCGTTTAGCAGGGTTTCCTCTACCGCCAGGTTGTTTGCGCCGTAGCGGCACACCTGCACACTGGCAAGGCCCACCCTGTTTTGCATATGGGCCATGGCCTGGACAGCCCAGGCAAGGGCCTGCCCCCAGCTGTCCCGGCTGCTGGCCCCCATGGAAAGCAGGAGCCGGGAAAAGGCCGCGCCCCGTGTAAACCTTTGGGCAAGCTGCCAGGTGCCGTCCAGGTTCCTGCGCCCGTCCAGGTAGATGGCGCTTTCCCCCAGGTTGCTCACCCGCAGCCGCAGGCTCTGGTTTACAAACAGCAGCCGGTTTTTGTTTTCCAGCACTACCGGCTGCACCGCCCCGATGGTGTCGAAAATCAGGTGGGCGGGCTTTATTTCGTCTATCTGCCGGATAAGCTCCCCCAGGTCTTTGGTGGCGTCCGGGAAAAGCAGGCGGACAGTCACAGAAAAGGCATAGCCCGCAAAATGCTCGGTGACTTCCCCCTCCCGGCCCGTTATGATCTGCACCAGCTCCCGTATGGCCTGCACCGTAGTGACGCCCCGTGTGTTAAGGCGGGCCAGCACCCTGGCGCGGCGCACCTCCAGGCTTTCCCCGGTATTGACCGGCAGTCCGAATATGCGCTCATGCCTTGGTAAAAGAAAGGTGCTGGTGCCCACCGCCAGCTGGGCCGCCATAGCGTCTATGGTTCGCTGGGCCTGGTTGATTTCCGCCTCCTCCGCCTGGAGCAGGTCGGCCATTTGCTCCATAGTCCGCACCCTGCGGGGCAGCATGAAATCATCCGTCAGGGGCATGGATGTCCACCTCCTCCAGGGTGAAGTATTCCCCATACCCGCAGGAAAGGGAGGCAAGGCCGCCGTTTAGGGTATAGCTTACGATATCGGCCACGCCCTCCACGCCAAAAATCAGGTCGCCTATGCGGTAGTAGCTTATGGTGCTTTCCCGGCCCTCATCGCCCCGGGCCGGGGCTTGGTCGAAGTCCTCCCGGTTTACGCTGTCCACATATGCCTGCAGCACCGCTATGGCGTTCTGGCGTATGTCGGCTATGTTGTAGCCAGGGGCCGCCTGCACCTCCACCACGATATGGGCGGCTTTGGGGTCTGCCCCCGCCACCGTCACATCCGCGCCGATCTGCCGTTCCTCCTCGATATGGGCTTTCACGTTTTCCAGCACCACCCTGTCCGGGGCCTTGTATTGGTCGGACAAAACAATGACTTTCACCTTGCCCGCCCCGCAGACTTCCGCGCCCAGGCACTTGGCCCCGCCCACCCCGGACACCTGCTTGGCCCAATAGATAAAGTGGTTGCGGTTGCCGCTGGTGATGGGCCGCCGTATCTTGTCAAAAATGCGCTGCCGGAAAGAATCATCGCTCTCGGCCCCGGTGCCGCCCCCAAAGGGCTGGGGGTTAGTAACGGATTTCACCCCGTCCACCGATGCCTGCAGGGCTGCTATAGCCCCTGCCGGGGCGTTGCCCGCTGGCCCGGTGGTCTGGCAGACGGCCCCCACTTCGCAGGTGCCGTCCGCGCCAATCCGGGCCGGGGCGGTTGTTTCAAACACCAGAGCGCCGTACAGCACCCCGGTGCCCTGGGGGATGGCCGCGCCCACGTCCCCGGTAAACAGCAGGGTGCCCGTGGCTGCCGTGGCCGGGTTCCTGGTTTCGTTATAGTCCAGGGCCTTGCGGTCTAAGAACTCCCCCTCGGCTGTGTCCAGCAGCACCCTGTCCGGGATGGGCATGACTTCCATGGTGTCAAGCCTTGATATTTCCTCTGCCACCGCCTGCAGGTTGTCCATGCAGAAGCCGCCCTCCATGCGGTTGGCCTCATTCTTAAGGCTTTCCCGCATCCGCTGCAGCACCGCGCTGGCGCTGAAATCCATCTCACTCACTACATTTCCACCCCCTTAACTTCCCATGAGATTTTGTCCGGCCCGTAGATGGTGGTGCAGTCAAATTCTGCCCTCACCCCGCTGCCGGTCTGGCTGATCTGGAAATTGCCCAGCTCCTCTATGTAGGGATTGACCATCAAAGCCTCGGTGATAAACCGCTTTAATTCAGACTTTGCTATATCACTATTCAGGGGGCTGCCGATGAGGGTATCTATCTCGCTGCCAAAATCGGAGTCATAGGCCGCATACCGGAAGCGCTCGGTGGCAAGGGCCTTATATATCCATATCCGCAGCGCCTCGTTGCCCTCTACCAGGTAGGTCTGCCCGTTTTTCAGCAGCAGGCGGTTGTTTTCAAAATCATAGGCATACTCCCGGAAGAGGGGCAGCTCTGTGCTTCCCTCCTGCCGCAGGGCGTCCGGGTCGATAAAGGGGAAAATGCTCATGCAGGCACCACCTTCATCAAAATGTAAAAGGCGTCCCCCTGCCGCAGGGCCAGCACCTGGTCACCTGCCTGGGGGGTATAGCCATAATTCCTGTAAAGGTGCCGGGAGATGGTCTGCCCGTTCACCTGGATACTCAGGGGGCTGGCGCTGTTTATCCGGGCAAACAGCAGCCCCTGGCCGCTGTCCCCGCCCGCAAGGCCCCGCATAGCCCCCGCCAGCGCCGCCGCCCAATGCTCCGCCACTTTACCGCCTCCCTCATGCTTTCGTTTCCTTGTCTATTTCCTTTTCGTCCATCATGTTGGAGAAAGCCAGGGTCAGCTGCATTTCCTCCTTGCCGTCTGAAAAGGTATGGGTATCGCTTTCAATGTAGAACTTGCCGTAAAGCCCGGTAACGGGTTCCTGCACAATGATGGCATAGCCGGATATGGCCCGCACGTCACTGGTGGCCGTCACCGTGCCGGACTGCTCTATAGCCTGCAGCAGGGCCTTGGCCTCGGCAGTATCGTTTTTCCCGTCCTGCTGCTGGTATACCCGCTGGATGGTGCCGTATTTCTTCCGGGCGGCTGCGTCCTCCACCACGCCTACCTGGCCCCCCTCCTTATTGGTGATCACCACCCGGTTGACCATATTCTGCAGGCTGGTTTTGTAGCTGGCCTCGGTCAGGTTATAGCCGCCCTCCAGGACGGCCCCGCACAAAGCGCCCTTTTCTATGACGCATACCTTGTTGATATCCCGCATCATGGGTATATACTTTTTGCCATTCTGGCGGCTGGCGGCTGTGTAGGCTGCCATGATGGCCTCATAGGCCCTCTTGCCCAGGCACGGCATATATACCCGGATGCCCGTAGGGGCAGCCGAGCCAAAGGGCACCCCCAGGTGGGAGCACACCCAGGCGGTAATGGCCTCCGGGGTATCGTCAAATACATGGCTGATGTCGCTGCCATTGATATAGAACAGCAGGTCTAGGGCCGTGTATGTGATGCTGTTCCCGGAAGCCGCCTTGTCAATGTCCAAGATAGGCCCGCCGAAAAGAACCTTTTCCGGGGCGCTTTTGTCCTTGTAGGAGAAAACTACCTGATCCCCCTCGCGGATGGGCACCTTGGGCAGGAAGCGGTCGCTTGCCCTGGAGGCCACTGTAAACACCAGTTTCCGGGCCACCTGCTTGCTGTCCCCGCTCCAGGCCACCGTCCCCACCAGCTGGGACAGGTCGCGGTTATTGACCACCAGCTTTTTGTATTTCGTGGCCCCGCCTATAAACCAGTCAATCATACCGCCGCCTCCTTTCTTACGGGATTGTAAAAACCTGCCCCGCCCTTATCAGATTGGGGTTGCTGCCGATCACCCCCTTATTGGCATTGTAAATCTTTGTGTACTGGCTACCGTCCCCATAAAATTTCTTGGCGATATTCCAGAGGCAGTCCCCGGATACCACCGTATAAGTCTTGGGGGCAGGCTGGGTATTGGGCCGCTCCTTCAGGCCGCTGTCCTTTTTGGGGGCGGCAGCCTCCTGCTTGACCGTGGGCACATTTAGAAAGCGGTACTCGGTCAAATCCAGGGTATAATATACGTCCTTATCGCCCTCCTTGTGGCTGTATGTAAGGCTGTCTATGGTCATGGCCAGGTTAAAGTCGCAGTCGCTTATGATCACCCGGATGGGCTGGGTCTTGGATTTCCACTTCTGCAGCAGCTTGATATATTCCATAGGCTCCCTGTCCGCATACCGGGCAAAGGGGGAGGAACGGGAGGGGAAGAAGCTGGAAAAGGAGCCGGTCAAAAGCCCCCTGCGCCCCATAAGGTTTGCCTCCCCGATATTCAGCAGGGTAATGCGCTGGTTGTTATGGGGTTCCGTAAACTCGAACTCCTCCGGGTTTATGGGCAGCTCGAACATTTCCTCATGGTTATTATAGCTTAATTCTATGATACGTTCTTTCATGCCGTCCCCCCCTTTACGCTGGCACAAGGTTCTCTATGGCCAGTATCACCTTTTTAGCTACCGCCTCGCCTATGCGGTCGATGTCGGCGTCCTCCCGCACAATGATCTGGTCTGCAAGCTTGGCAATGGTAAGGTGTATCACCGTGCCGCCCCTTTGGGGCTGGGCGGCGGCCCTGGCCACCTGCACACTTTCCTTATTGGGCAGCACCCGGCTGCCACGGGGCAGGTCTACCAGCTCCGGGCCTTTCTCGCCCACCCAGGTGGGGCCGCCCCGCCAGTTGTTGGTGCCATCGGCGTTCGCGCCCACGCTGCCGCCTCCACCGCCGCCGAATATGCCCCCAAACAGCCCGCTCACCTTGCTGGATACCCAGGAAAGGGCGTCCGCCACAGAGGAGATAATGGGCTGTATGGCGTTCCAGACGTTCTGTACCACGCCCAAAATGCCGTTAAAGACGGTTTGCGTGACGTTGAAAAGCAGCTGGAACACGCTGATCGCCATGTCCAGTATGGGGGAAATGACCGACCACGCAGAGGAAAGCACGCTGGCGATCAGCGGCGCTGCCTGCCCGATGATCTGCTGTATCCACCCCATTTTGCTGCCCACAAACTCCAGCACCGTGCCCACCTTCTGGCCGATGCCGTCAAAGATGGTCTGGAACACGGGGGCCAGGGCCGATATGACCTGCCCAATGCCCTCCACCAGCCCGCCTATGACCGGGGCCGCCGCGCTTATGATAGAGCCTATTTGTGTGACTACCGTTTCCAGCACCGGCAGCACAGCCGGGATCACGGACTGCACCGTGTCCATGATGCTGGCAATGACCGGCATGACCGCCGTGCCCACCTGCTGGATGGCACCCATAACCGCGCCGCCAAAGCTCATAATGGATGGCATAAGGGTCTGGAAGCCGCCCGCAATGCTGGCTATGACCGGCAGCACCGTGTCAAAGGCGTTTACAAGCTGGGGCATGGCCGCAGCCGCAAAGTCGATGGCCCCGCCTATCCCGCTTATGACGGCCTCCCCAAAGGAAACAAGGTAGGGGGAAGCTGTTTTCAGCATGGAGCCAAGCCCCGAGGTTATCTTCCCAAAGGCCGGGCCGATTTTGGGCAGCAGGCCGTCAAAGACAGAGGTGACAAGCCCGCCCATGCTGGACGGCAGCATCCCCTTGATACCGGCCTTAAGGCTCTTGACGATCTCGCCGCCTGCCGCCTTGATTTTCGGGCCTGCGGACTTGATGCCGGACTTTATCGCCCCTGGCAGGGAGGATAACACCCGCCCTATCATGGGGATGGCGTTGTTAAAGAGGAACGTGGAGGCCGTGTCCACCAGGCTCTGCATGGAGCCGGTCACGTCCCCGCCAATGGCCATATTCCCCAAAAGGTTCTGGGCGGCGGCTTTCATGGCTGAGAAAGAACCGCTAAAGGTCTCGCTGGCCTCCTTTGCCGTGGTGCCGGTCACGCCCAGCTGGTTCTGCACGGCGTGGATGGCGTTATATACGTCCGACAGGTTGTCGATATTGTACTCGGTGCCGGTCAGCTTTTGGGCGTCCTGCAGCAGCCGCTGCATTTCCTCCTTGGTGCCGCCATACCCCAGCTTAAGGTTGTCCAGCATGGTATAGTTTTGCTTGGCAAAACCCTGGTAGGCGTTCTGGATGGACTCCATGTCTGTGCCGAATTTGTTGGCGTTGTCAGACATATCGCCCATAGCCATGTCGGCCACCGTGGCGGCCTTGGCGGTATCCCCGCTTAAGCTGCCAATCAGGGAGGCCGAAAAGCTGGTGACCTGCTCCATGTACTCGTTGGCGGACAGGCCGGCCGTTTTGAAAGCCGAGGCGGCGTTCGCCTTGACCACGCTGGAGCTGTCCTTAAAGAGCGTATCCACGCCCCCCAGGCTTTGTTCCAGCTTGGCCCCCTGGCTTACGGCCCCCATGGTGATGGTGGCGGCTGCCAGGGTCACGGGGATCACCACGTTTTTGCCTACAGCCGCAAGGCCGGACTTTATCTTGGAAAGCCCCGCCGTCACCCCGTCTTTCAGCTTCACCGTGGCATGGGCCACCAGCTTGCCTACAGACTTTACCTTGCTGGCCACGCCCTTTATAAGGGAGGTGGCCCCGTCCTTGAGTTTCACAAAGGGGCGGGCCACCAGCTTGCCCACCCCTTTGACCTTATTGCTTACATTGCGTATTTTGTCGCTGGCAGCGTCCTTAAGGGCCGCTGCCATGACGATTTTCTTTCTTAGAGGCTGGGCCTTTTGCTTTAGGCTCTCCATAGCCTTATGGGCCGCCGTAGCGTCCAGCCGTGCCGTGCGTTTTTTATCCCAGGTGGCTTTCAGCTCCTGCTTGGTCTTGGCCACATCCTGCCGGAAAGCGCTTTGCTCCTGCCGTATGCTGCGCAGGGTGGCCGACATATTGTCTTTAATGGAGATTGCGCCCTTGATAACGCCCAATCAGCCACCCCCTCCTTTCGTGTCGATCTGGAACATGGCGGCCCTGTCCTCCAGGGCCTTTTCCATGGACGCAGCATAAAAGAGCCGGGATTCCCGGTCAAGGCTTAAAAACCTTTCCGCATCCCAGCCCTTTTGTATGTAGTAGTGCAGCAGGTACGCCTCGCCATCCTGGGCTATGAGTTTTTTAACTCATTTACCGCCGTCACGTCTTTGCCCTGGCCACCAACCACACCGCTCAGTTTCATAACTGCCGCCGCGATCTGGTTGAGCTCGAATATTTCAAAAACATTCATAATGTCCAGGGGCTCGTGCAGGGTACGCTCCTCTGGGGGGAGGTCGGCCTCGGCTTCCATGATCTCCTTGGCGGCGGCCTTTAAGTCCGGCTCCACCATAGCTAGGTAAACCCCGTATTTGTCGCTGCGCCCCCTGTCTGTGCTATCGTCAATCTCGTTACATTCCGCAATCTCGTTATAGGTCAGGCTGCGGATGGTGATATCCTGCTCCAGGCCGGGGACGTGCAGCACCTGCTTCTTATGCGCCTTTTTGTCCTGCAGCCGCTGCATGGCCTTGCGGGAAAATTCAGCCAAAAGGCTCTTTTTGTTTTCTGCCATTGTAAGTACCTCCTAAACTATGCGATCTTGTCCAGGTTCACAAGGTCGGACGGGGTAAAGCCGCCGCTAACCTCCTGCTCAATAATACCGCCCATTTCCATGGTGACAAGGGGCAGCTCGTTAAACCAGATATTATCGCAGCTGTAGCGCTCGACCTGGCCCCCCACAGCGTCCGGGTCTGCCAGCTTGGTGATGATCTGGCTGCGCTGGTCGATGCCCTTTTTCCAATTCTCAAATACGGCATTGTACCGGGAGTATACTTTTTTGGTGGTGAGGGTCAGCTCACCCTTGAGGCCGGTCATCTTGCTGTCCACGTCCACGCCTATCTGCACGTCTTCCCGGTTGGCGGTTATCTTAAGCTCCACCTTGGAAAGCTCAAAAATCTTCTCGCCGTCCACCCATACCTCGCCCCAGGTGCCGGAAAGGGTTCTATTTCCTCTGATTTTTCCGCTCACAGTCAAACTCCTTTCCTACATACTGCACACCAGGCTCAGGTCTTCCATAGCGTCCACAAACTTGACATGGCTGGAAATGAAAACCTTAGAGCCGGTATTGTACTTGGCGATATCAATGTCGCTCATATCGGTGGTGTCAATGCCCTTGCCCTCGATATACAGCCGCTGCTGTTCAATATCCACGGCGGCGGTATTGTCAAAGCTGCGGTCAAGCACATTGCCCTCCAGGGACTTCTGGTAGGCAATGATGGCCGCCACAAACGCCTGCTTGTTGTCGTAGTCATTGATAACCTTGCCCACATAGGCGTCCTCAAAGGTGCTGCGGATATCGTCCTGGTACAAGTCCACCCCTTCCATGATCTTGATTTTGGAAAATTCCTCGCCGTGTTCAGCGGTAAAGGTGGTCAGGCTGTTTACGCCCCGGCCTATCTTGTATTTCTCACTGTCAAAGACAATCACCAGCTCCCCCTTATCGATCCGTTCGTCCGGGTCATCCGGCACATCCGCGCTCACGATATCCGAAAGCACAAAATAGGTGCTGCTGCGGGCCAGGGAAAGCCCCGCCAGCACCCCGGCTATCCGGGTACAGTATTCAGCCGTGGAGAAAGCCTCCCCGCCCAGGGTGCTCTGGATATTGCCCGTGGTAAGGTTGATAATGCCCTCATGGTCAGCGGCGCACTCCGGCAGCACGGCCTTAAAGGTCTTGTGGTCTTTTTCCCGTTTTTCCTTGATCCAGGCGGATACCAGGGTCTTTTCGTCATCGGTAATACCCGGCACCGTCAGGTAATTCCACTTCAAGTCCCGCAGCTTCTTAAGCCAGGGGGACAGGCTTTCCACGTTGGTGGGCACCTTCACCACAATGACCTTGTAGGGGCCGCCCTCATAAAGCAGCTTGAGGTATTCATAATTGCGCTGGGTAAACTGGGAAAAGTCCACGTCCAAAATGCTTTTATAAATACTTACCGGCTGCCCGCCCTGGGTATCATCCTTGAGGATAACGGCCACAATGCCGCGCTCGCTGCGCTGGATGGCGGTCAGGCCCTTGGTCTTGAAAATGATATTGATTTGGGGCAGTCCTAATCTCATTGCCTCACGTCCTTTCTGTGTTGTCTGTTATATGCACATCCAGCTCCTCCATAAGGGGCGGCTGGGGCGGTTCTTCTATGCTGTCCCGGAAGCTGAGGGTAAAGGTGCAGTGCAGCACCCTGTCCACCACCTTGAGGGAAACCTCCGGCACCGTAATAGCCCGGGCCTCGCCACCGTCTGTAAAGCGGAACACGGGCCGCACCGCCCCGTCCACCTCCTGGCCCATGCGCAAATATTCTGCGTTGCTTTCCGAGGCCGTATGGAGGGCGGCGTCCATCAGCACCCGGCGGTCTGTGTGGGTTGCGCTTGCCGTGGTGTTGGCGGCGGGGACGATATCCAGAAAGATATAGTCCTCTATATCCGGCTCCGGCGCGTCATTTTGCGTTTTGGGTATTTCCTCACAGAACACGTCAAAGGCCGGATACAGGCCCTTAAACAGCCCCACAAGGCTTTCTTTTATGCTTTCAAAGATAGTGGACGCCACGTCCCGCCTCCTTTCTTTATAGGTCGTGTGTGCTGATAAAATCGTCCAGCCAGCCCTGCAGGAAACCGGGCAGGCGGGCTGCCACCTCCTCCAGGGACAGCTGCATCATGTGCTTTCCGGGGACAAACCCCCGGCCCCCACGGGTTCGGTGGCCGTATTCCACCGGCTCGGCATAGTCCACATTGGTGCAAACCTCTATGTAATACTCGCCGCCAAAGCGCTGTATTTTGCCTACCTTCCAGCTGTCCTGCAGGCGGCCCGTCTTTTTGGGGGTCTTTTCCTTGACCTTGCCCTGCAGCTCATAAGCCACCTGCAGCACCATTTTTTCAAACTCTACCGGGTATTCCTGCTCTATCATCCGGGAAAGCTGCTGCTCCAGCTTGTCTAACCCCTCAAAGCTGTAATCTGTGCCAGCCATTATGCTTTGTCCTTCTGCAGCTTTAGCGGGATATTGTTGTGGGAGGGGTGCCGCTCCGGCAGGCCCGCCACGCACACAAACCGCCTGCCCAGGCGCACTACTGCCACCGTGTCCCCCGGCTGGACGTCCACCTCCGGGCGTACGAACAGGGAAAAGTCCGTGTCCACGCTGGCGGTCGTTTTGCTTTGGTTCAGCTTGCCCCCGCTGGGGCTTGACAGGGCGCAGGGGATATCTTTATACACCGCCTGCCCCTCCAGGCCCTTTTTGAATACGCTCTCCCCGCTGGGCAGCAAGGTCTTACCGGGCCGGTAGACCGTGCAGGTGTCGGTATAGGTGCTGGCTAAAATATCCGCCTCAGTCATAGGGCTGCTCCTTGGGGTACTTCATCCGCCGAAAGGGGATAAGAAACTTTTCATAGTCCCGGACAAAATTGGCGGCGTTTTGGTAGGCCGAGGCTTTATCCCGGTAGTGGATGCTGGTGTCCCCACGGGTGATGCTGGATATCCATTGCAGCCGCGCCAGTATGTCCGCGATATCCGGCGTTACCAATCGGGCGTCCATGCCCTGGTTCAAGTCGATTTTATACCCGCTGCCCGCCATGTCCGCCAACTGTTCTATGCCGTACTGGCAGGCTAAAATGTTGTTGTCCATCAGAACCAACTTGTCCGAATCTGGCCGAACCAGGCCGCGCCATGTGCGGTATGGGTGGATATTCCCCTCTTTCTTTGGCACCACGCACCACCTGCAGCGATTTGGGCAGCCCCGGGTTATGTAGCCAATAGCATAATTGCAGGCGGGATAAATGGTGTAGTCGGGAAACATGGCGTCTATTTCAGGGTCTAGCTCCGCAAACAGTCCATGCCCTGTGCCACCTTTTATTGTGTCCGGTGGCAGGTATGGGTTTTCTGGTGTAAAGCCAAACACCTTGCTGCTGTACACCTTGTCGTAGGTGTTTAAGGGCTCCCACCACTCCACTGTGTCCCCATGGGCCTTGTGCCATGCGGATATCTTCATCAGGGCATAGTTTGGAAAATGCTTTTTGCCTTTGAAGTAATCTATCTCTGCATCGTGTAGGCCGATCCTCATAACGGCACCTCGTGTATGTTTCGTTGTACCTCGCTCTGCATTTACACGGGCTTGCGACCGTTGCCCCAGGGGGCAGCTGCATTAAGGCGGGGCTTACGGCCCCATGTATTCATTAACGGCCCTGACAGGCTCTGCAGGCCCAGCCTCTACCTTGCGCCTGCCTATGCACCCCCGCTGGTAGCCGTCCCGGTATCCGGCCTTATAGGCGGCGTCTGCGGCCCGCTGGGTGGCTGCTACTTTACCTATGCTATACCCTAGGTAAAGTAGCAGCGCCACCAAGGGGAGGAACAGCGCCTCGCCGCCCGGAGAAAATGGCCGGCCCTTCACAATCTCAAACCCCAGCCGGATATACATACCGCTCAAAAGCCCCGCAAGCGCCCCTAAAATCAGCGGTAAAACCCTCTTAAAAATCATAAGCCCCTCCTATTTCTCTTTACCCATACGGGCAAGGATAATAATAGTTGCACAAATAATCGCTGTAATAAGTACCCCTGTCACGCTGATCCCCCCTTATACCACGCCTATACCCATATTGCGGGCCATGTTATAAAGCCCAGTATAGGTAATGTCCTCGTTGTTTACGGCGTTGTTATAGACATTCACCGCGCCCCGGACGCCCCACTTGCTTTGACAGATGCCATGTAGGAAAGCAGCCTCCTTTTTCTGGCCCTCCTCGGCCAGTTTGGGGAAAAGGGCCTTTACGTCCTCATCTGTGACCTCACGGGTGCTGCAAGGGCGGTTCATGCGAATACGGGAAAAAAGTTGAGAGAATTGGGCCTCCTGTCTGCCTGCCATACGGCTATATACTGTGGTGTTTCCAATCAGGGCAATTCCTATGCCAGACAGCTTAGTTTCAGGATTAGGCTCTGTCCAGGCCCTTATTTCATCTAACGCCCGCAGTTGCAAGTGTTGGGCCTCATCAATAATAATTATTCGATTTGTCCCATCCAGCTTTTCCCGGATTGCGGCTATCAGCTCCACTTTTTTGCGACATTCTGTAACCCGTAAGGCTCGGGCCACCAAACTTAAAACGCTGCCAACTGTTCCGGTGCTGGGGGTGGCCTGTATGTACACGCTGCTGGTGGGGTTGTCCCTTACAAACTTTTCCGCACCCTTGGTCTTGCCGATGCCTGCGTCCCCGTGTATAATAACCATACCCTTTTCCAGCTGGCAATAGCGGATCAGCTTGTATACGTCCTCGGAAATGGAGGTGGGGATATAGTCCTGGATGGGCTTATAGGGCAGGGCCTTTTCGGCACTGGCGGCCTGTTCGTCCTGGGCCTTGAAGAATTCAGTCAGCTTGCTTTCAATGTTACCGACATTCCCATCATACTTGCTGCTCATATACAGGGAAAGGGTTGCGTCACTCATTCCCATCATAGGAGCGGCTTTGGCGCGACTTATGCCTTTTTCCTTCAAAAACTGCTCCACCCTTGCCTGCAATGCGCTGTTGTAAACCTTACTCATCATCGGTTCCTCCTTGTCTTCTGAGTGCGTTTCTATTCATAACATCCAGGTCAGGCCCGCCCACCGCCTTAAGCAGCGGCTCCTCGTTGGGCCTTTGCAGCTCCAGCACCTTGGGCCGGGGCTCCGGGATGATCCGGGACGTTTGGTTTTCATGGGCCTGCTCCAGCACCAGCTCCAGGGCGGTACGCCTGCCGAAAGCCTGCACCGTGCTGGCCTCCAGCGCCTCTTTGGTAATGCGCTCCAGCCGCCGTACTTTGCCCATGGCCTGCTTGACCTCTTCCTTGCTGGCCCCGTAGGTGAGTACCGCCGTGTTATCTACCGGCACCTCCATGATGAAACGATCCTCCAGGTCATACACCCGCACGGCGCTTAAATCGTCCGGGTCATAGCGGAAGTACACCTTTTTGCCCATGTAGTTAAAGATAAAATCATCATTCCAGTAGTCCAGCCGCTGGCCCGCGATGTCCAGATGCACCCCGCGCCGGGTGACCTTCTGCACCCTGGCGCTACGCATGAGCATGAGGCTTAAGTCCTCGGCCCCGGCCACCCGCTTGGTGTGCAGGTTCTCATTGTAGACCTGTTGCCGGGGCTTGCCACGGTCTGCGGCCACCTCGCCGCCATAGGGCTGCTGGTTGAAATACCAGTCCAGCAGGGTCTCCACCGTATCCGTGAAAGTGGCGTCCAGGGGGATTTCCCCGTTTTTCAGCACTCCCTTGAGCTTTTCCGGCTTTTCCACTACGTTGCCGCCCGTGTAGGTCTCGAACAGGCGGGAAAGGTGGTCTTTTATGTCCCTAAAGCGCCGCTCAATGATTTTTGCCTTGGCGTTTTTGACTATGGCGTTTGTCATGTTGATGCCCAGCCGCTCGAACACCGGGGGCACCTCAAAGCGCTCCTCGCCGTTTTTGGGTTTCTTCTTCCGGTGGCCCAGGCCGCCTATGTCATGGGTCAGGAACTCGCGGCCATTGTCAACGTAAATATTCTCCGGGATGCCGTATTTCAAGATGCCCTTGCGCAGCGCCACCAGGGTGGACTGGCTGCTGGGGGCCGTGGTGACGTGGCTCCCAGTATATATCCCGCTCCTGGCGTCAAAGAAGGCCGTAAGGTACAGACGATGGAGCTGGCCGTTCTCGCCCTGAGTGATAACGTCAAAGGTGTGGTTGTCCGCCACCCACCACTCATTGCTGGCCATTTCCTCATATAGACGGTGTATGTAGGGGGCGCAGCGGTCGCGGAAAGCCTTTTGACCTTGACGGCCCAGCACTTCCATGGCCTCGGGGACGTCTCTCTGAATCCTGCGCCAGAAGGTGGAATAGGTGGGGATATCCGCCACCAGCTCCGGGGCCGTGTCCTGAAAATATAGCCGGGTGTACTCATAGCACTTTTGGATAGGGTGCTGGGCTTCGTCCAGGTAGTAGCTCAAAAAGGTCTGCCACATTTCCTCGGTGATTTTGCTTTTCCCTTTGCGGGCCTTGCCGCGCTTATCAATAAGTGCCTCCGCCCCTTGCGTTTCCAGCTGTTTCTTTTTTCGGTAAAGCGTCTTTACAGAAAAAGTGTGCTCTGGATCGGTTTTAGCGCAAAGAGCGACAAACTTGTCATCAGCCTCGGCTTTATCGCCTGGGTAGCGGTCACGGTAGTTTTGCCACTCCTTGAGGGTCTTTTCCCACCACATGATTTCCTGGCGTTCGCTGTCTGAGTAGTGGTCAAAGGCCTTGCCCTTTTTGCTGATAGATTTAGCCGTCTTTGGCAAACTGGCCTTAATCTGGGCAAAGTATTTTTCCTGCATCGGTTTATCTAAAGCACTAATCGCAAACAGGTAAGCAGGCGAGTTAAATTGATTATAAATACATTCTGCCTCAAGTTTTCCGCTCTCAGCCCAGCGCCTGATAGTACTTTCGTTTTTGTTGTACAACTTGGCAACTTCTTTGGTCGTGAGCCTGGTTTCCACTTTATCACCGTCTTTCATGACCTGCCATCGTCAGCACAGGGCGGTCATCCCCTGTGGACTGCCCGCATGGGGCAGTTTCGGCTTACTTCTTTTTTGTTTTTTCTACTCGGGCCAGAACTTCGCGGGCGTGCTTAATCTCTGCTTCTGTCGCTCCATACTCCAAAGTGCTTTGAGCGTCCAGCGCCTCTTTGATAAATATTTTAATTAAATCTATCTGATATTCATAGTTTTTTCTTTTGAACCAGCATTGTTCTGCCAATGAATGATCCACATCTCTAACGCACTCAAGCCTGCTGCTGTCCTGCGACTGCTGATTATAAGCCAGATACTTCCTTTCTTCCTCAACGGCAAGCATTTTCAGCAGTTCAAACAATTCCTTGACTGTCAGATTCCCGTCTGTTTCTAAATCCATGTCATACTCCTTTCTTAACTATAAAAATATCTTCAACTTTACAGTGAAGTACCTTAGCCAGTTGGAGGCTATTCTTTAATCTAGGCTGTGTGACACCCCTTTCCCATTGACTTATCGCAGTTTGATCCACATGAATCATTTTAGCTAAATCACCTTGTGTAAGGCCCTTTTCCTTTCTAAGCTTGCGCAGCCCCATATATTGCCTCCTTTCGTTTGAGTAGTTTTCTACTATTATAAGCGGAACTCCTATTTTTGTCAAGTAGAAAACTACTCAAATTTTATTTTTCTTGCTTTTTAGTAGCGGAACTCCTATAATGTCAAAGAGGAGGTGATTTTTTGAATTCCATAAGAGAGCTTCGCAAAAATAAGGGCTTGTCGCAGCGGGCACTGGCAGATTTATTAGAGGTAAACCAAACTGCAGTCAGCCAATGGGAAAGAGGCGTTACAACACCTTCTTCGCATATGCTTCTGAGGTTAAGCCGAATATTTGAGATTTCACCTAACAAATTGCTTGATATAAAAGGCGCCCAGCAGGAGCAGTACAGTTGGGAAGATAAAGAAGTAATGGATGCCGTAAAAGATACCATGTCAAGTTTGATAGCTTCCCTGCAAAAGGAAATACGGGAGTCCCCGGATGAATACCAGAAGCAATATTTTGATATGCTGGAAATGCTGCGTCATATTTTGCAGGTGGCTAAAGGAAACAATGATAATGAGCCTATTGCACTAATCTATGGGCTTTTGACCGAGGCAACGAGGTTTGTTGATTCTCAAAAGAAAAATGCAAAGACATGAGATAAGGTGGATGATATTATGCAATCCGAAAAATGGAAACTATTAACTTCGGAAGAACTTCAGCAAAAGATTGATGAGGACGAAATTGTTGAAAGGGATTGGAAACAGCTTGATTTAGCTTTGAATTGTGAAAAAAAGAATCTCAAAAGGGCAATCGAAATTTATGAAAGCTTTGTTGCCGTTTCTGCAAAATACCCCCTTCCATATCTTCGATTACCAATTATTTATAGGAAACAGAAAAGTATTGATGATGAGATTCGTGTACTGGAAACAGCCGTATCAGTTTTTGAGCGTGATAAAGATGAGCGCAATTTAGCGGATGCAGCCGCGCGTTTAGATAAGGCTCGAAAGATACTGGAAAAGCAAAAATAGACCTATATTTCCATATTGCTACTATAGCACAAGAGTTTTCCTATGTAAGCGTTTTGGGACAGAATCCCATTTTTCGGGATTTTTTCCCGCTTTTTGTGATATGAATCTAAGCCCATATTGGAAGGGTACTCAAAAGGCGAGTACCCTTGTGACACGCCCTTTGGAATGGGGTAACGGAACCTCATCATCCAGGGGCCGGTAAAACTCCGATCCCGATAAAGGGTGTAAGTCTAATCTACACCCTTTGAACTCAAAAACGCGAGAGGGGGGCGTGAAATACGACCTACCACTAGAAATGTAATGAGCCTACCCGGAAGTTAGGGTCATATCCCCATAGAGGAACTGCATAAGTCTGCCCGACAAAGGGGTGACTGTAGCGTTCACCCCCTTTAGGCTATGGAAATACCGTCCATTTTATGGACAGTATTGTGTCAGATTGGTAAGTGAGGGGACGCCCCAAAATGGGGGTTCCTTATGTCCTTTTAGGCAACGTTTAGGCGACCTTATTTGGGGGAGGATTCCATTGGTGTAGCCCGTGCAAAATGTTCTTTCTCTCTTTTTCCCAAAAAGCCCGAAAACCTAGTGCTTTCTAGGCCCGTGCATAGTTTGGTAGCCCGTGCAAAAAATGCACGGGCTATTTTCGCTTAAAAGCAAAACACAAGCCCTTTAAGCGGCGTTTGGGCGTGTTCGCTTAAAGGGCTGTTGTTATTTTCTTAAAAGCTGCTTAAACCGCGCCAATACTAGGTTTGTGCGGTTTCTTAAAAGGTTTTGCGCAAAAATTAAACGGTCTAAAAAGGTACTTTTTACGGTTCGCGGGCTGGCGGCAGCGCAGACCATTTCAGGGCCAAAAACGGGCAAAAAAATTTTGCAATCCCATTTTGCGAGATTGCAAAATTTTCACTTCCATTCAAGCGGTTTTCCGCGAAAAAACCTAGTATTTAAGCCGTTTCCCGGAGTTTTCCACATTTTTTCATGTTGAAAAATAGGCCCGTCCTGGGTTTCTCACTCTTCATGAAAACTTACATAGGTCTTTCTTGCCGAAGAAGGACAGGGGCAGCCGCCTTAACTTTTCCGCCAGCCGGATGCGGCAGGCTCCGGATTCCTGGTAGGTTGAGAAGTAAGTAGCGTTGTACTTCCAGAACTCGGAGAGCCAAATTAAGACCAGCGCTGCCACGATTCCAATGGCATAAAGCTCATAGTTGGGCTGTTCACTGTTCAAAAAATTGCTGACCAGCAGATAGAGCAGCCCCACCGGTAACATCAATACCAAATCAGCTACGGTGCAGGCGGCTGTGGCCTGCACCAGCCCTTTTGCGCCCTCGCGGGAGAGGGCAAAGCGTTTCATCAGCTTATCAATCATTTCGCAGCACCTACCTTCCAACTCACAGAGGTTTGATAATCCTGCCACATCTTGGCGTAAAGTCTACCGTTAGCAACAAGAGAGTCATGGGTTCCGTTTTCCTCCACTTGGCCCTCCCGCAATACAAAGATGCGGTCGGCGTTCTTGATTGTTGTCAGCCGGTGAGCGATCATAATGACGGTCTTGCCCTTGGAGAGTCGCTCAAAGGCCCGCTGCACCAGCGCCTCATTCTCCGGGTCCGCAAAAGCGGTGGCCTCGTCCAGAATGAGGATGGGGGCGTTTTTTAACATAACGCGGGCGATAGCGATGCGCTGCTGTTCGCCCCCGGAGAGGTACACGCCGCGGGTTCCGATCACTGTATCAATGCCTTGAGGCAGCTTCTGAATGATGTCGTCACACTGAGCCTCATGGAGTACCCGCTCCACCTCCTGACGGGAGGCATCCGGCTTGGACAGCCGCACATTTTCCAGAATGGAAGTTTTGAGCAATTTGCTGTCTTGAAACACATAGGCCACGGTGTCCATCAAAATATCTTTTGGAATGTCCTTTACATTGGTGCCGCCGATCTGGATGGCCCCGCTAGTTACATCCCAAAAGCGGGAGATCAGCCCCGCCACAGTGGTCTTGCCGCCGCCGGACGGCCCCACCAAAGCCACAGTTTCACCAGCCTCAACTTGGAGCGATATATTTTTTATGGCATCCTCTGTGCTGCCGCTGTAGCGGAAGGTCACATTTTCCAGCGTAACGGAATTGTCTGCCGGGGCCTTAGCGCTGTGGGGCTCGGGCAGCGGCTCCACATCCAGAACGGAGTGAATACGGCTCAGAGCATCGGCTACGATCATACCATTCTCGCTCATATACATGACCTTGGACATAGCTGTGGCAATGATAGGGGTAAAAATCACATAAAAGATGAAGTTCAGCAGAATCGGCTGGGCTACCGGGCCGCCGCCTGTCAGAATCAGCGCCAGTACGATGAGAAACGCAAAAGCGCTGTTGATGAACACCGTGTACATCAGCATGGGCGGGCGGCACTTCTTGCAGTAGGCGATGCAGTATTTGTAGTAATTGTCAATGGTGCCTTTGAAACGGGCAAAGGAGTGGACGGTCTGCCCGAAGGTCTTGACCACGGGGACGCCCCGCACATATTCCACCGCCTCGTTGTTCATATCTGCAAGGGCGTTTTGGTACTCCTTGATATCCTTTGCCATCTGCGGCCCCACCATCTTGAACATAGCGGCAAAGCCTAAAATGATGGGCAGGAGACTGACAAGGCCAAACCGCCAGTCGAACAGGAACAGCATGAGTACCATGCAGATGGGCGTGGTGATTGCCGCCGACATATCCGGGAGCTGGTGGGCCAGATAGGTTTCGGTGGCCGCGCTGCTGTCGCTCACAATGCGGCGTATCTTCCCGCTGCCCATCTCGCCGATGAATCCCAGGGGAAGCTGGGCAATGTGGGCCATCAGCGCCTTGCGGATGTTCCCGGCGATGCGGAAGGCCGAGAGATGGGAGCACATCAGTCCGGTTATGTAGATGAGAATGGACGCCAACGCGAACAGCACCGCCATCCAGCCGTTTTGAACGATGTGTGTGGCCTGCGTAAAGTTGGGGGCCACGGCAATGACCTCTTTGATGATCTGGAACAGGAACACAAAGGGGAACAGGGCCAGCACCGCGCTGACAGCGGACAGCATCAGGGATAGGTAGGTCAGAAACCTGTGCCCTCCGGCGTAGGCCATCAGCTCTTTGAGATTGCTTTTTTTCTTCACATAGATACCTCCTTGGATGATTAGTTGCAACTAACTATATGGCAAAAATAATGGGGCATAGTTAGTGTGCTAACTATTTTGTCCCATTATTTTCATCCATCCAGCGGTATAGAATTCCCGGAGCTGCCCGATGAAGCGCTTCGCCCGTTCTTTGGGCATATCGTGGCGCAAGACCTCAAACATCCCCTCGAACATCCCGCTTGCAACCATGTGGCACAGCTCCCGATCAAGCTCGGGCACGGTATGCCCCAAGTCCCTCAGCACATCAATATACCTGAAGGTGTACTCCACCTCAATGTCCACCATATTATGAACAAACTGCTCATAAGGGGTGCCGTCGCTGTAGCAGATCAGCAGCTTGAAGGCCTCCCAGTGGCTGTACATATAGTCGATCATCCAGTCCACACATTCCGCGGACTCCTTGCCCATATGGGCGGTCTGCTCCTCCTTGGGAAGCTGGGCGAAGTCCGTCTGTGTGGTCATGAACCGGCCCATGACCGCCGCCGCGCACGGCTCCACCAGGGCGGCGAACAGGGCTTCCTTGCTGGAGTAGTAGCCGTAAAAAGCTCCGGTGGTCACCCCGGCGGATTTGACGATATTCCGTAGGGAGGCCCCCTGAAAGCCCTTTTCCAGGAACTCAGTGGTGGCGGTCTGGTGAATTCTTTCTAAAGTATTGCGTTCGTCCATCGAATCCTCCGTAACAGCGTTATATAACGGTGCTATAATAACACAAATCAATAGCCCTGTCAAGTGCAAATGACAAAACGGGAGTGTCCCAACCGCAGAGATAATCATCTGGGTTCCCCCCGCCCTACGGGCGGGGGGAACCCGAAAAGCTCTCCGAAACGGACACTCCCTGCCAAAGCTGCCGCAAAGCGGTTGAATGATTTAGAAAGATCCATTGCTATATTTCGCTTTTTGATGTATACTTGAATGGATGGGATGGAGGTGCGTTAAATGGATTACAGTCTATCAGAAACTTTAAAAGTCGAAATAATAGATTTGGCTCTCCAATGCCAATTGGACAGGGTGATTCTTTTTGGCTCCCGGTCCAGAGGCGACAACCGAGAACGCAGTGACATTGACCTGGCCATACAAGGCGGCGATACCGTGGCATTTGCGGCTAGTGCTGACGAGGATATACCTACCCTGCTCATGTTTGATGTGGTCGATTTGGATAAGCCTGTGCAGTCTGAACTGTTGGAAGAAATCAGAAAGGATGGCGTTGTCATCTATGAAAAAGTTTGAAAACTTCTGCAAGACGCTGGATAATCTGCGGCTCGTCCGGAACTTGAATGAGCCTTACGATGTGCTGACCCTGACCGGCAGCGCCGCCCTGTTCGAGATATGCTTTGAGCAGGCATGGAAAGCCATGAAGGAGATTTTGCAGGAGCATGGTTATGGCGAAGGACAGACCGGCTCACCAAAGCAAATTCTCAAGCTGGCATATAGCGCCGGAATGATACAGGACGAGAAAAAGTGGCTTGCTATGCTGGTGTCCCGGAATGATGTGACCCATTCCTATAATGAGGAAATTGCGCTGGCGCTGGTGAAACGCGTGAAAGAGGAGTATATTGATTTGTTGGATGTACTCAGAGTGGAATTGGAGTCCCGTTGGCTTTGACATTCTTTGGGGTTCCGCACATGATTCCGGGACGTCTGCGACATTGACGCTCCAAAATCTGCACTGCCACGGGGCCTTGATCTGCTCTCAAAATGGCCCCGTTCTTCTCAAAATTCTAAGAACCGCTCGGAATTTTTCTTAGAACTGCCCAAAATCCGGAACCCAGTGCGACATCTGCATTTGCGAGTTTATGCCTCCAGAAAACGCCGAAAATCCCCGCAAATACTGGCTTTCCGGTGTTCTCTTATCTTCCGTTCGATTCTAATAAAATTCTCTAAATTCTGATTCCTGCATAGCACTCGAAACCTGTTTATGGGCTACAGTGTGGCGGGCGGGCGGCTGCGGGACCAGCTGGAAGCGCAGAACATCCCAGTAGACGCCGGCCATCCCTTGTTTGTCTATATCCCCTGCGGCATAGGCGGCGCCCCCGGCGGCGTCACCTATGGCATTAAGCAGATTTACGGGGACAACGCCCACTGCTTCTTTACGGAACCCACCCACGCCTGCTGCATGATGCTGGGCATGGCCACGGGCCTTCACGACGGCGTCAGCGTGAAAGATTTCGGCATCGACGGCCGGACGGATGCCGATGGCCTGGCTGTAGGCCGCCCCTCCGCTTTCGTGGGCAGGGGGATCCAGCCTATGCTCTCCGGCATTGCCACCATTGAGGATCGTAAGAAAATCACCGTGAAGTACACAGGCCACACGCCTGGCATCTCTGCGGGCATGAAGCTGGTGGAGTCCAAGGTAAGCCAGATGACCATCTCCCTTGACCCCAACGTCCTGCCGGTGTCCGACGCCATCGCCGCGCTGACTTCTCAAACCGAGCTTTTAGACCTTTGCTTGTCAGCGACACCACTCAAAAATTGCACCGCAAAATAAAGAAAAAGAAACCTAATCTTTCCCCAAGATTTGCGTCAGACACAGGCATGCCGCGTTTCTGTGAATTAGATATAGCACAATTTGTTACAGGATTCAAGTATTGCCGCTGACATGGAAATGACGCAGCCAAACCCCTCATTCCTCCCCCTTTACCCGCTCGGTCAATGACGCTCTGGTAGCGAGCCGGTATGAAAGTTCTGCCGCCGCACCACCGATGGCAAATAGGAGAAGCAGGATCCCCACGGCGGGCAGGGATATCGTGGAAATTTTCACGTCGAATACCTGCGCCAGCAGTGTGTTGGATAAAGCTGACCCAACTACAAAAGCTGCAAGCCCCAATACCCCGCCTACGCTGTTTTCATAGATGAGCATGCGGCGCAGCTGCGCCCGGGTCATGCCTACTGTTTCCAGCATAGCGAACTCCCGCCGCCGCTGGACGGTAGATGTGAGGGCGCTGTTCACCATGTTCATGAGGCCGATTAGGAAGATGATCCCGCAAAGGCTGTACCCTGTCAGTTGTATGGCCCCAAGCCGTTCCTGCAATTTCTCTAGGTCCAGGAGCTTTCCGCCCAAAAGATAGCTGAAACTTGTGTCACCAGAGCCAACGCTACGCCCCTCAATCAGGGCTTGCGCCTCTTTAAGAAGCGCGTCCTCTCGGCCCTCTTTTGCGTTCACAAGCACCTTGAACACCGGCGCGTCCGGGAACTCCCTCTCAAAGATGCTCTCGGGCAGCAGGAAAAACACATCCTCTACGCCGACGGAGTTCGCCGCGGGGCTCCCGCAGATCTCCGCCAGGGCTGTCCAGAGGCCATAGGACAGCTCCACGGGGATGACTTCATATTCTCTTTTTAAGCCGTCTGAGGAAAGCGCCTCCCCGGAGGAAAACTGTATATCCGGGAGAATCTCCAGTTCGTTTTCCGTGAAAACGCACAGTACATGTTTGCCGTCGTACAGTTCCTCCCCGTCATAGTGAAAAGGCTTGCTTCTATCATCCCGGTACACGACAATATCCCGGCAGAGCTGGTCGGGGATGGAGAGGACGGCGGTTTTTATCCTGCCGCTGTCAAGAATGCCCTGGTACTTCTCACGCTCCCACTCATATTCTGTTTTTTGCGCCAGAAACCAGCGAAGGCTCTCTTCCAGACTGGGAGAAATATCTGCCTCTACCTGCCCAAAGCGCAGAAACTGCATTTCCTCTACGGTATCAGACGCGGCAAGCTTCTCAATCATATCCGGCTCCACCGCAATGAAGCTTGAGATTTGCATAAGCGCATCGGGGATAAGGCCACTGCGGTCCCCCATCCCCAGCCCCAGCTCCACGTCGAACATCCCGACCCTTTCCACGTCCACAATCATATCCGTAAGCCCACCCACCATCACAAACAGCAGCACGGACACCACCGCCGAGAGGGAAGTGACCAGCATCCGGCCACGGCTTCGGCGCAGCCCCGCCATAGCCAGGCTTCTGGGGGAGGCGGGGGCCTCCCGGCGCCGTTCTTTTTTTGGGGCTTTGCTCTCCGGTTCAGCCGAGACCGACTGTATGGGCGTCATTTTCTTGATACGCGCCAGGGGCCGCAGCGCCGAGAAGAACAGCGTAAACAGCGTAAGCCCCCCGCTGAGCAGGGCAATGATCGGGCTGAACCGATAGGGCAGCACCTCTCCGCTCATGCTCATAAACACAGGGGCGAGCAGCTTAAAGCCGATGCAATACCCCAGCAGCAGGCCCACCGGCAGCGCCCCGCAGGCAATGAGCCCGGTCTGTATGAGGGTGAGTTTTTTCATCTGCCGATGGGTCATGCCGATGACCTTCAAGAGCCCGAAGGCGCGCATATCCTGGGTCAGGGCGATGGAATAGACGTTGTAGATGAGCAAAAACGCCGCAAAGAACAGCACCCCTATCGCCAAGAGCATCAGCAGGACGTTGCCCGGCTGGAGGAAGCTGCCCAAATCCGCCCCCACATAGGCTCCGTTGATTTGGGTGCGCCGCTCCTCCCCCGGGACCTCCCATTGGGAAAGCCGCTCTGTCACCGCCTCCAACCGCTGCTCTATCCCGAAGCTGCTGTGGAAGTTCATCA
Organism: Oscillospiraceae bacterium; assembly: GCA_910574995.1. GTDB lineage: Bacteria > Bacillota > Clostridia > Oscillospirales > Acutalibacteraceae > Acutalibacter. The sequence continues at coordinate 704,165 of CAJTCS010000001.1, read as the reverse complement.
TCACACTCAGCTCCAATTCCTCCGCCACGTTCTCTCCATACAGCGCCACCGCCGGGGGTGGGCTATCCGCGTCGCTGTGATAGAAACCGGAGACCGTGTAGATTCTCTCCCTCACCATCGGCTCCGCAGTCCCCGCGCCCATAATGAAAAATCGGATCGGATCGCCAATGGAATGTGTGGGGAACGCCTCCCGGCAGAGCAATATCTCCTCTCCTGTGCGGGGGAACCGGCCCTCGGTCATTGTCATAAAGTGGTGGGGAAGGATGCCCTCCCTGTCCACAAAAGCCACCCCAAACCCTTGCCTTATGCTGTTCGCTTCTGCCGGCTCCTCCCAGTGCACAGGGGCATACGCTGCAAGAAATGTTTCCGAGACCTCAGGGGCGCTCTGGATTTCCTCCCGCAAGGCTTCCCCGGAGATAGAATATCCGGTATCAATAATTAGCGCGTGAAAATCCGAGCTATACGCCAACATTTTGGAAAGCTGGAGGGAATCCACGAGACAATACGCAATACTAATGACCGTCATATATAGCACCGCAGTGAGGACCGCCGCCACGGCCACAAATGTGGTGCGCATCCGGTGGGATTTAATCTGTAAGCGGGCAAGCCGGAAAATCATTTTGCCACCTCCCCGCTGTCGGACACAATGCGCCCATCTTCGATACGGATGCGCCGGGCGGTCATCTGCGCCAGTTCCTCGCTGTGGGTAATCATCACGATGGTCTGTGAGAACTCCCGGTTCAGCTTCTCCAGAAGCAGCATCACCTCCAGGCTGGTCTTGCTGTCCAGGTTCCCTGTGGGCTCGTCCGCCAGGACGATGTGGGGCTTTGTGGCCAACGCCCGGGCAATCGCCACCCGCTGCTGCTGGCCGCCGGAAAGCTGGGAGGGCAGGGCATACCGTTTTTCGTAAATGCCAAGGGTGGAGAGAAGCTGCCCGGTTTCCTCCCGGTCGGCCTTCAGCTTGTCCAGCCCCATGGGCAGCGTGATGTTTTCCCAGACGTTCAGCCCGGGAATCAGGTTGTAGCTTTGGAATACGAAACCGATATAGCGCCGCCGGAAGATGGTGAGGGGGTCGGGGGCCAGGGAGTAGAGGTCTGTGCCGTCAATCGTTACCGTTCCTTCGGTAGGCCTGTCAATACCGCCCAACAGATGCAGAAGCGTGCTCTTGCCGCTGCCGCTGGAACCCACCACAGAAACAAACGCACCGCGCTCTACAGATAGCGTTACCCTATCCAGGGCCCGCAGTGCATTTTCTCCGTTTCCGTAAACCCTTGTCAGCTGATTCGTTTGTATAAGCATGATTGTACCCTTTCTTTTGATTTTTCACCATTATAGCAAACGAATCTTTCCAGACCGTAACGAAATCTTTCAGTTTTGAAAGATTCCTACCCGGCTGGCAGAAAAATACTGAACCGGCACCCACCGCCTTCCCGGTCTTCACAGAGCGCCCGGCCGTTCTGGGCCTGCACGATCATACGGCACAGGGTAAGGCCGATCCCCACGCCGGAAGCGCCCCGGGTCGTCTTGCCACGATAAAACCGTTTCCAAATCTCCGTCAGTTCCTCCTCCGGTATGCCGGGGCCCTCGTCGAGGACATCTAGCCGGATGTATGTCTCATAGCGTTGGGCCGCAACCGTAATTTTCGAGTTTTCCGGCGCGTATTTGACACTGTTATCCAGGAGCGCCCCCAATGCCTCCGCCGTCCAGCGCATATCAAACAAAGCGGTCAATCCTTCGGGGATTTCTACGGACAGGACGATGCTTTTCCTCCCGGCTTCCGGCACAACGGCGGACAACGCTTGGGCCGCCAGTGTTTTCACCGATTCCATTGACGGGTGCACGTTCTCTTCAATAAGCCCACCCTCACAACGGGAAAGTTTCACTAAAGCGTCCAGGAGAAACTGCAGCTTACCGGTCTGCTGGGCGATTGCCGCCGACTCAGCGGACGGTGGTAATAATTCGGCGTACATCCGGGCAGCCGTCAACGGCGTTTTGCACTGGTGGGCGATGTCGGAGACCAGCGCGGCCAGGTTGCGGTAGCTCTCCGTAACACGTTTGTCCCGCGTTTCCTCCTCGCCGCGTTTCAGCCTGAGCTGCCGCGCAAGCGGTGCAAGGCTGCTTTCCCGGGCGGCAAAATCATCTTTACCATCCAGCACTTTCTGTACATCATCCAGCAGCCTTTGCCTCCGCATTTTTTCATACAGCGCAAAGCCCACGGCGATAAAGCCTGCGAGTGCCGCATAGCAGACAGTCGGCCAGATGCTGCCCACATGAAGTCCATTCACAATGCAGAACACCAGGGTCAAAATGAGCCAAACAACGAGGAAAAGCAACGTCATGTTCTGTCACCTACCCACATATAGCCCAGTCCGTAGATGGTGCTGATGCTTTTTTCTCCCAGCCGCCCCCGCAGCCGGCTGACTGTAACGGACAACGCGTTTTCGTTCAATTCCTCACCGCCTTCCCAGAGGGCGTCGGTGAGTACCGCCCGAGACAGCACATTGCCCGCATTTTTCACCAGTACCGCCAGCAGCTTGTATTCCGTGGAACCCAGATACACCCTTTCGCCGTCTACAAAAAAATCCAGCGACGTAAAATCGAACCGGTACCGTCGGTCTACATACAAATCGCTTCGCTTTCCCGTGCGCGCTAATAAAGCGGAAATGCGTTCCTTAAGTACCATCAAAGAAAATGGTTTTTTCACATAGTCGCAGGCTCCGGCGCGAAAGGCGGCCACCTCGTCAATCTCTGAATCCCGCACGGTGAGGAAAATCACGGGGATTGCCTTCTTATTCATGAGTTCCCGGCAGAAATCGATACCGTTGCCGTCGGGGAGGTTGCAGTCGAGAAGCAGCAGGTCGAAACGCGCCGCGGCAAGCCGCTGTTTGGCAGCGGCCAGATTCTCAGCGCCTACGGCCTCTAATGTATCGGATGAAAGAGACTGGCATAGGCCGGCGCGGATGGCGTCGTCATCCTCTACGATTAGAAGTTTTTTCATAGGTGTACTCTCCTTGCATTTTTATGTCGTACCATAAATTATAGCGATCCGGGGCAATAAAAGCAATGGGGGAGAAAGTACAAGTATATGCACGAGAAAACCTGCCCCTGAAGGGGAGATAGAAGGACGTCATGGTTCGCTCAAAATTTGCGCCGCAAAACAAAGAAAATGGATTTTCCAAAAGGACAGGAAAAGTAAGAAAAATGTCAGTGAACTTTCGCGGCGGGGTGTGGTATGTTGTGTTGTTGACGAAAGGAAGGGCGACAGGTGGTTCAAAAAGCAGCTTACAAACGGCAATGCCTTCAAGAGGGTGGACAGCTGTTGGGACGGCATGGTGTTGACTTGATTGGAACTGCGTGATATAATATGATATTAAATTTATTGAATATGTGAGGAACGATCCGTGGGCTACATTTCAGACATGCGAAAATATATTGGACACAGTCCTATTATGGCAACGGCCGCTATGTGTATCATCCATGATGATACGAACAGGATCCTGTTGGAAAGGCGCTCTGACAATGGCTTGTGGTGTGTGCCTGGCGGCGCCATTGAATTAGGCGAGACTCTTGAAGAGGCACTTGCCAGAGAGGTAAGAGAGGAAACGTCATTGGAAATCTCCGAGCCAAAGCTGTTTGACGTCAAGGCTAGTGTACACATGATATATCCAAATCAAGACGAGGTGTATTATACAGACGTAGTGTATATTGTGAAGGATTTCTCCGGTACATTGAAACAAGACGAAGAAAGCACAGAACTAAAGTGGTTCAAAATTGAGTAACTGCCGGAGATTATGCCAACGCAAAGCGGCTATATTCAAAAATTTATTCGCGCAATAAACGAAATTCCTGAAAAGATTAACTAAGTAAGCGTTAAGGCGCAGCAACGGATAAAATTGCAGGGCGTGTATGCCTGAAACAGGTGGCAGTGAACTACGCAGGAACGGTATTTTGGTCCAAATTCGCCCCTTGTAAGCGACGAGAAAGGCAACTATACCCGCCCTGTGAACTTCCGCAAACGGCACTACCGGGTTCTCAAGGCCGCAGGGATAGAGCAAAAAGGTTTGCACAGCCGCAGGCATCATTTTGCCACGCAGTTGATAAACGGCGTGAAACAGCCCGACGGCACCAAGAAGGCTCTCTTTGCCCCGCCAAGTAGCGGACCTCCTGGGCCGCAGCACCTCACAAATCACCGAAATGTACTATGTCAAGAGAAAGACACAACCCGCCTGCAAGGAATCGCAGACGGGTTCAATTTCTGATTGATGCGTTTTTAATGCGAAAGCAAACGGAAATTTTGCGAATGGATACGGCCAAACGAGAAACCGCCGACGCTCCAGTGATGATACGGCAGGGCAAAAAGCAGTTTCTAGCACCCCAACCACCCAAACATATACCAGAATATAGCAAAAAAACAAGCGCCGTAGACACCCACGTCTACGGCGCTTTGGCAAGAGCAGAAGGATTCGAACCCGGAGACTTGACCGTTAGGCCAAGTCTTGCATGCTGGTTTTGGAGTGGATGTGGGAGGACGCAGCCGGGAACTGGGGAGGGGCGATGTTGGGCGGTTCTCCCGGACAAATCCACGGGTATCTTTACTATTTGCAGCATGGGGGTCATTTTCTTTTGCCTTTTATATAGCGTAAGTAAGGGGGAAAAGCATGATGTGCCTTTTCCACGATCCATGTTTGAGGCGCACATGAAAATGCCTCCAGGAGGGAGGCTTTAAGAGCATGGATTCAAATTTGGGGGCCTGGCTTAGGGCTTCGGTGGGTGCTGGGGAACCATACAGCGGGAGTGAGGATGGAATACCCCATGACCACCTCATCTGTGGGGTTAGAGAGGATGTGGGGTAGGTTGGAGCGGATCAGGGTAGTGTCCCCGGCCTTCAGATGGACGGGCTTCCCGTCGATGATCACATCCACAGCGCCCCGCTCCAGCAGGACGATTTCTTCGCTGGGGTGGATGACCGGCAATTCTCCGTCTACGCTGTGGGGCGCTAGCTCGAACCGTGCCACCAAAGATTGGGGCACGAACTCCCCGGTGGGCATGGGGGACATGATCTGATAGCGTACGTTGGAGTTTGGCTGGGAAAGCTGGATCATCTCCTCCTTGTGGAGGGTCAAGCTGCCGTGGGGCTCGTCGCCTAAAAATAAATAGGTGGGGATGCCCAGCGCGCCGCTGATCTTCCGCAGGGTGGACAGGGAGGGGTCGGTGAGATTGCGTTCGATCTGGGAGATGTACCCAATGGAAAGGCCGGTTTTTTCCGCCAGCTCTTTCAAGGTGATTTCCTGCCTTTTTCGGATGGAGCGGATCTGATCTCCTAGCATATGGCGCCTCCCGTTTCACAATGGTGAAAATACCTCTTTTTTTTATTCATTATATCATGGGTGTCAGACTGCGTCAATGACGCCGGATTTTATGCTATAACTGAAATTGTGCTTAGGGTTACCTTTTAAAATTTTTAGTATATGCGCAAAAAAACCGGAAAAATTAAATATTTCAAAAATATACTTGACGAATAATTTTAAAAATAGTAAAATAAGTGAAAATTGGAGGAGGCGGTATTTATGAAACTTACAGACATGAAAGTAGAGCTCGTTAAGATACCTTTAAAAAAGCCTTTCCGCATTGCCTTTGCCGTGCAGGACCACTCCGTCAACGTGCTGGTGAAGCTCATCACCGACGAGGGGGTCTGGGGCATCGGCGAGGCGGCGCCCTTCGAACCTGTCACCGGCGAGAACGCCAGCACAGTGGTAGAGGTCTTAAAGCTCTTTCAGCAGGGGCTTATGGGCCGGGATCCCATGGACATAGAGGGCATCCACCAGATGATGGACAATCTCGTCAGCGGCAATACTGCGGCCAAGGCTGCGGTGGACATCGCCCTGTATGACATCCGGGGCAAGGTGATGGGCCAGCCCCTGTACAAGGTGCTGAGGGGCGGCCAGAACCAGATCGTCACCGACATGACCATCGGCATCGATCAGCCGGAGCTCATGGCCCAGGAGGCCAGGGAACGGGTAGAGCGAAACGGGTTCACCATTTTAAAGGTGAAGGCCGGCATCTGCCCCCAGGACGACATCCGGGCCCTCACCCTCATCCGGGAGGCGGTGGGCCCCGGTGTGCGCCTGCGGGTGGACGCCAACCAGGGTTACACCGTGGGCGACGCGGTCCGCACCCTGAAAGCGTTTGAGAAACTGGGGGTAGAGGCTGTAGAGCAGTGCCTGCCCTGGTGGGACATGGAGGGCGCCCGCCTGGTGCGCTCTAAGGTGGACATGAAGATCATGCTGGACGAGTCCATCCACTCCCCTGTAGACGCCGCCAGGGCCTGCCGGCTGGAGGCTGCGGACATCCTGAATATCAAGCTGATGAAGTGCGGCGGCCTGTACCCGGCGGAAAAGATCAACGCCGTGGCCGAGGCAAACCACGTCCAGTGCATGGTGGGCTGTATGCTGGAGACCAAGGTGGCCATCGCCGCAGGGGTGGCCCTGGTGGCGGCCAAGTCCAATATTACGGAGGCTGACTGCGACAGCTTTATGTATGCCGTAGATCCGGAGATGGGTATGCCCGGCGGCTTCACTGTGGAGGGCGGGGTGTACACCCTGTCGGACAAACCCGGGTTGGGCCTGGACTTTGACTTTTAATTGTGGGATAATAGAAAGGGGATCATGTGTATGAACGGGACATTGTTCTCGTCGGAGGGGGCCCTGTTGTTCGTTATTTTCGGAGTGGTGGCCTTGGGGCTGTGGCTGCAGCGGTTCAAGGTCTTTAAGACGCTGGGCCCGGCGCTGACTGTCATTGTAACGGGCATTGTGCTTTCTAACCTGAAAGTCGTGCCCACCTCCAGCGCCACTTACGACGCTGTCAGCAGCTACTGTGTGCCGCTGTCGGTATCCATCTGCCTGTTAAGCCTGGACCTGCGCCAAATGCGCAAGCTAACCAAAGAGCCGGTAATCGCCCTGATCTCCGCCGTGTGCAGTGTGTGTTTGGTGGCGCTGGTGTTTGGCGTGGTGTTTGCCGGGAAGATCGATGAGGGATGGAGGGTGTCCGGTATGTTTGTGGGCACTTATACGGGGGGCAGCTCCAACCTGACCGCTATCGCGGTGGGCCTGAACGCGGCCAAGACCACCATCGCTTCGGCCAACGCTGCGGACTATGTGGTAGGCATCCCCACGATGATCTTTATGTTCGCGGTCCCCGCTATCTACAAAGGTTCCAAGAAGCTGAAAAAGCTGTGGCCCTACGATATGTCCCAGGAAGAGCTGTTGGGGGAGGGGGATCACGAGGAACTGATGGCCTCGAAGGAATGGTCTATCCTGGAGATCGCCTGCCTGCTTGCCATTGGCTTCGGCACGGTGTGGGTCTCCACCCTGATCTCTAACATGGTGTTCGGGGAAGACTTCCGCAGCGCGGGCCGCATCTTGCTCATCACCACATTCTCCATCCTTCTGGCCCAAGTGCCTGCGGTGCGGAAGCTCCGGGGAAATTTCGACTTGGGGCTGTTTGTGGCCCTGCTGTTCCTCAGCACCATCGGCTTCGCCGTAGATCTGATGCAATTCTTTGGTTCTACCTTCTACATCACCCTATTCTGCTTCTGCGTGATCTTGTTCAGCTGCCTGCTGCACCTGCTCATCACACGGCTCCTGAAGATTCGCTTTGAGTATGTGCTGCTGTCCATCGTGGGCTGCATCTCCGACGGCCCCACTGCGGCGCTGGTGGCTTCCGGTGCCCAGTGGAAGGTTCTCATCAACATTGGCCTGCTCATGGGCGTTTTGGCAGGGGCCTTGGGGAATTATGTGGGCATTTCCGTTGCCTATGCGATACGGGCGATTGTAGGGGGATAACCCTATGCCTTAAATAAGACGAAAGGTAGGAAAGCAATGGCTGTTTTTGATTTGTATGTGTCGGGCATCCTGTACGGCAAGCTGGATTTTGTCCCTGGGGCTCCCCGTATCCGCCGTCTGGATGTATGCACGGGAAGCCTGGGGGGCTGGGAGCCCATAACGTCGGAGATTTCGGGGGAATATAAGTCCTTTTTGAAAATGGACTTTCTCGCCCTGGCGGAACATGCTGGGGAGTATGCCCAGGCCCTTTGCGGCAAGGGGGAATTTCAGGCGGCGGGGGAGCGGTATACCAGCGAAGATGGCGTCCACTATCTCCAGCGGGATGTGAAGTTCCCCTGCAACAAACAGATGGAGGACGGGGAGCTTATCGCTGTGTACTGCCCTTCCCGGGAGATGGTGACCCTGCTGGTGCGGGAGGGCTTTGAGGAGCGCACCCTCCTGCGGCAGTGGCGTAAGGCTTGGCCGGAGGAGAAGTTCTTTGCCGTGACCTATGCCGGCGCCTTTGGCGTGCCCATGCGGGATGGGGTGGCCCTGTCCACCGACGTGTACCTGCCCGCCGGTGCGGAGAAGGTCCCGGCGGTACTGGTGCGCACCCCCTATGGGAAAGAGGATGGCCGCGAGGCCTACTACCGCTATGTGCAGCGGGGCTATGCCGTGGTCATCCAGGACGTGCGTGGCCGCAACAAAAGCGATGGGGAGTGGATCCCCAATTACTATGAGGTAGAGGATGGGGACGACACCCTGAACTGGATTGCCGCCCAACCATGGTCCTCCGGCAGTGTGGGCATGGTGGGCGGCTCCTACCTGGGGTACGTCCAATGGGCCGCTGCGGCCAGCGGCAACCCCCACCTGAAAGCCCTCATCAGCGTGGTGTGCGCCGGCAGTGCTTTCGTCGATGTGCCCCGGAGGGGCGGGTCCCTCAACTCCGGGATGCTGGCCTGGGCTTTCGCCGTGTCCCAAAAGGCTTTTAAACCAGAGCTTATGGAGCGGGATGATTGGCAGGAGGTACTGCGCATCCGGCCCCTGTCGGATATTCCTAAGAAAGCCTTAGGCTACGAAGTCCCGTTCCTGGGCCAGTGGTTCCAGCCCCGGGACAACGATGGGTTCTGGAGCCGTTCCGACTGGCAGGCGCGCTCTCAGGGAGCCCAGATCCCAGCGCTGATCCAGTCCGGCTGGTTTGACGACAACGGCATGGGCACCACCCAGGCGCTGGAGCTGGTCCACGACTTCCCCGCAGAGAAGCGGAAAGTCATCCTGGGACCCTGGCAGCACAGTGGCAACAGCAAGTACGATATGCACGGGGTGTCCTTTGGCAGCCAGGCTTTGCGCTTCGACTTGGATCTGCTCTACTTCCGGTGGTTCGAGCGGTACTTAAAGGGCGTGGAGAATGGCGTGGATCGGGAAGCCCCTGTGGAGTACTACACCTTGGGCCAGGAGCAGTGGAAGACCGCGGAGAATTGGCCGGTCCCCGCCACGGTAGAACGGGCGCTGTACCTGACCAGTTCCGGCCATGCCAACACTTCCTCTGAAGATGGGCGCCTCACTTGGCAGGCCCCGGCACAGGAGGGCAGGGATAGCTACCGCTATGACCCACAGGATCCTGCCACCCATATTGTGGATATGTCGGAGAACGAGCTGGAAGTCCCCGAGGATTACACACAGGAGGAGCAGCGGCAGGACGTCCTCTGTTACACCACGCCGCCCCTCCCCGGGGACGTGACCATCACCGGGGATATGATAGCGGAGTTATATATCTCCTCTGACGCCCCGGATACGGACTTTGTGGTGCGGGTCACCGATGTGGACGAGAACGGCCGTTCCATCAAACTGGCGGACGGGGTGCTTAGCGCCCGGTACCGCAACGGATTTGAGAAAGCAGAGTTCCTGGAAGAAGGGGAAATCGCCTGCCTGAAGATCCGCACCACCAAGCTGTCTAACTGCTTCCGCAAGGGACACCGCATCCGGGTGACTGTGACCTCTGGAGCGGAGAATTTTATCTTCCCCAACAGCAACACCCGGGAGGGCTATAACAGCACAGCTACCGTGGTGGCGGAAAACACCCTGTACCACGGCGGCGTTCACGCCTCTAAATTGATCGTGCGTGTGGAAGAATAGGGGCCTATCCGTGGGCCAGCGCAAGTGAACGCAGTGCCATAGTATGCCCATCTAATACGACCTGTAACCAAGTAAGCTCCCATGAGAGTTTGGCGCAGGCTGGAGGAAATGCGGGAATGCCTGTATGTGAAGGATCTGTACTGTTCTCCATGGCGTTCGACCCCAATGCTGAGCATGTGATGAACGGCTATGGCCGGGGCGGGCTGGTGACGGAAGAACGTATCGAAATCCCCAACTATGCAGACCGTCTACCCGCGGAGATCGGGCGCTTTACCCGGCAAACGGTGTACGATGACAGCAATCCCCACCTGGCGCTCCTCCAAAGTGGAGGCCACGGGGGGGGGGGCATCCCCACTTGGTCCATGAGTTCGTTCGAAGCATTTTAGAGAACCGGGCCCCTGTCCCCAGCGGCATTGACGGTGCCTACTGAACCGGTGTGGGCATCCGCGCCCACCAGTCCGCCATGGGGTGGCGTGTGTAAGTTTTCAAGAGACCTGCAAAACCCAGGACGGGCCTACTTTTCAACATGAAAAAATGTGGAAAACTCCGGGAAACGGCTTAAATACTAGGTTTTTTTCGGAAAACCACTTGCATATTGGTGTAAATTTTGCAATCTCGCAAAATGGGATTGCAAAATTTTTTTGCCCGTTTTCGGGTCCAAAATAGCCTGTGCGGCGCAAAGCCGTCAATCGTTCAAATTCCCATTTGTCAATCAACAGGGCCTCTATCCCCCGGAAAGCCAGTGTTTTCAAGGCTTTTGAGGCTTGCCCACCTGCCCTTTTCCCTTTATTTTTCCCTTATGAGAAAATTTAAGGGAAAACCTCGTCAGCCGCTGCTCACAACCTTGTCCAGAAGCCTTGCGCTGGAACGCTTTGCCTCCCTGGTGGCGTGGGCGTAGATGTTCATGGTCGTGTTGACATCCGAGTGTCCGAACAGCTCCTGCACATCCTTGAGGGCCGCGCCGTAGGAGAGAAGATTGCTGGTGAATGTGTGCCCTTACGGTATAATAACGACGAAGCAGAACGCGAGTATGTCTTGGCACTCCAGCGAGAGGAAACCGAGAAGGCAGAAAAGGCAAGATTAATCAATATACGATCAATTTATAGTAGCGGTTTGGAAAAAGCCTATAGTATTCGAGATCAAGCATGGTATGCCACCAATGTCCGGTGTAGGAATAGGGATTGATCGGTTAGTGGCGCTCTTCTGCGATGAGCCAAGTTTGCGAGATGTAGTTTTATTTCCAACCATGAAGTAATGTCGCGTGTTCAGGTGTTGCTTGTTTCTGTGGAATTATCACCAGATATAGCAAATTGGATTCTATTTTCTTGGCTTTCGTTTCTATTGCCGCCACCGCTATTTTGCGGATTTGCTACTATATCGTTAAAAAACTAACAAGAGTTTAAGAGAAAAGCAAATAGAATTAATTACAGTTAGCAGGAGTAGCGCAGCGTTAATTGCATTGCTCCTGCTAACATAGATTAATAAATTAATTTTATAAATTTTGTGATATGGAAAACGATTAGCTTTAGGATACGAACAGGTAACATGCTTGTGAAATATATGTCAATGCTATAATACCATAATTATATCTGATTATAAACATAATATTTATAATTTATAGATATTTATTTTCTTCTCAAAATATATTACAATCAATACAGTAACCGAGAGTGTTTTTTAAATTAGATCTCTCCACACATACACTAGGTGTGACCCAAAAAACTCAACTCGCATTTTGTCAAAGGAAGGAGTGAGTCATGGCACATACAATTTATGATAAAAGTATTATCGAGATCCTTGTCCTATTCTTGCTTCAGCAGGGTGAGTTGTACGCCTACAATATTATGAAGTTAATCAACTCGCTCAGCGAAGATATTCTTGCGGTGCAGGGCGGGTCACTGTATCCAATTCTTTACAGGCTTACCGATAAGGGATACATCACGGATCGCGTCGAGATCATCGGCAAGCGTCAGCGGATGAGCCGGGTTTACTATAGCTTGACTCCAGTGGGTAGGGACTATCTGCAGACGCGGATAGCGGAACGAGAACTGATTCAGACCGGGATAATAAATGTCTTCAAAAACGCGGAAGGAGGCATCAATCGTTGACAGCAGAACTTGAGAATTATCTGAAGGAGGTCTATCACAAATTAACAGCTTGTTCCAAACGTAGGTGATTCCAGTTTATCGAGGAACTGCGTGGGAATATTGGCGCTTTCCTAGAGGAACGACCTCGGGCTACCATTCATGATGTTATAGCTTGCTTTGGTTCTCCTGACGAGATTGCATCCAGTTTCTTAAACACACTCTCCAACAATGAACTGCAAAGGAGAGTACGGCTTTCAAAACGGACTTTGACATTTATAAAAGTAGTAGTTACTGTGTTGGCATTAGTTGTGCTTTTACTTTTTGGTTATCATGTTTATGACGTGTATTTGTATACACATGGTGGAACCGCATATGAAACCCCACAGGAGGGAACATCTCCCCCAGAACTAGACGCTGACCGTGTATACTGAGTGAATTTCTGTTAAAAGGAGTGTAAGTTGATTATGAAAAAAGTTATTTCTCTTATTCTTTGCTGCGTCTTATTTTTATCATTAAGTTCTATATTGGCGTTTGCTGTAGAACCGGAAGATATTCTAATAAAACGTAGTGTTGAGTTGCTTGACAATGGTGATTTCATTGTCTCAGAGGTATATGAGTGTGCAATCCAACCCCGTAGCGGAAAGTCAGGGTACGCTTCTGCAACATACAAGAACGCAAATGGGACTGCGATTTGGAAAGTTACTGTTGATGGTTCTTTCACATACGATGGCACAACCTCTTCAGCAACTAGTGCGACTGCAACTGTCAGCATGTATAATACCAATGCCAAATTTGTTAGCAAAAATGCTTATACTTCTGGCAACACGGCAATTGCCACTGGAACGGTAAAATATGATTTAGTTCAAACTACCCGCAGTGCAAGTGTTTCTTGCGATAAGAACGGAAATTTGTACTGAATGCATTTTAGCTTGTTGAGTGGTACTCCCAATCTTTCGATTTTGTTCCACTGTGAAGGTGTTTGCTCTATACCGGGTTTCGTACAGTCGAGCTGCTCGGATTGACTAACAGAGATATTAACATGGAACACCAATTCCTGGAGGTACGCCAAGGAGTGAAAGAGATACGCAGCTTGTCCCCGTAATTATCCCGCAGCAGGGCTACAATGTCCCGGGAATAAGCGGTGCGCATATTCGCCATAGTGATAAGGATGCCGGAGATTTGCAGGCTGGGATTGAATTTGCGCCGCACCAGCCCGATGGTGGCTAGAAGCTGCTCCAGGCCCTTAATGGACAGATAGTGGGCCAGTATGGGGATAATCACTTCGTCCGCCGCTGTTAAGGCGTTGGCGGTGAGGGTGCCCAAGGACGGGCAGCAGTCCAACAGGATGTAATCGTACTGGCCGCGCACGGCTTCCAGAAGCTCCCGCAAAACCGTTTCCCGGCCCATGACGCCCACCAGGTTCATTTCCACCATAGCAAGGTCGATGTTGGCGGGCAGCAGGTCAACCCCTTCGTCCTGGTGCAGGATGTACCCGGCTGGGTCAAAGGGCTTTTGCTGGACGATCTCACCCAGCACTGTGGAAAGTGTTTTCTCGATCCGGTCTGGCTGGTGGAAGCCAAGGCTGGCGGTAAGCGGTCTCGCCTGCCGGCTCGGTCAGTTCGCACCAGAGCGCCACCGGCGCTCGCTCACCCTTGAGGGTCAACGTCCACCAGCAGGACGCGCCTGCCCTGTTGGGCCAGGCCAACGCCTAAGTTCACAGTGGTGACGGTCTTGCCTACGCCGCCCTTTTGGTTGCAGACGGCAATGATTTTTGTTGTTTTACACATATTTTTATCCCTCTTTTTGACTGTTGAAAGTTTGTCGTTCATGTAACGCCGCTGTTTTCCACCCCTCTTTTGAGAGCCGTTTTCTGCCCCTTTTTTACTGGAAAAAGAATAGGGACAAACCTGAAAACCCTTGATATCACTGGGTTTTTCGATTTGTCCTTATTATACCGTAAGGGCACACATTTGCTAGCTCACTGGTGAACGGCATCCGCCAGCCCGATGGAACGCTTATGGCACTCTCGCCCAGGCAGGTAGCCGACCTCCTGGGACACAGCACCTCGCAGATCACGGAAATGTACTACGTCAAGAAAGATACGACCCGCCTGCAAGGGATAACGGATGGGTTTAATCTTTGATATTTTGCAAGTTCAATCCACTCTATCTGGAGTAGTAGGAATAGTAAAAATAACCTCAGGACGAGTAAGTCGTATCTAAATTTAAAATGTTACGAATGACGTTTTGCAAAAGTTTAACTTCGTTCATCATTGAGGAGAAGAATGTCCTAAACTCGGCCATGCTGCGAATACCCGTGTTGCTGAAATAAATTGCAAGAATTTGACTCGATAACAAATTCTTTTTTACCACTGATAAGTCGATTGTAAGTTCCTGATAATGTATAGTGTTTCGCAATTTTTGTGCAAATTTTCGTGACACAAGGGTATTCATGTCCAAACTCACGGCCTGTAAATGTTGCAACAAAATGTTTCTGTCACTTTCTAAGAGTATTTAAGTAAACTTTGGAGGTTGTCAAAGGATTCATCATATTTCATAGCGAGTAGCTTTCCAAAAAAGAGTAACCACATACTGTCGTGTGCAATTGAGTCTAATTCGACAACATCTTCCAGCAATAGCAAGATGTTGCTTATTTGATATAAAATGACCAATAACCGAAAGGTAACAGGCCAGGTTGTTTCAGCTTTCTCACCTAATAATTGGCTTTTATAGTCAAATAATTCTACACAAGGAAGACTCTCACGTAATGGAAGTTCTTCTAAATTGAAATAATCAAGGCTCACATTTTGTGCCAATTTGCAAATGTGGGAAGAAAGGAATTCTGAGTAGGCTTGAAAATATGGTCCGTCCCATTTTTCTTCATCACTTTCAAAAATGCAGTGAGAAATGAAGTAGTCGCATCCAACAAGGAGTCGTGAATGGGTATGGATCTGGAAAACCAGAGATATATCATTTCGTAAAGAATATAACCAATCAGGCTCGTCAAGTTTATAGTCTTTTAACTTTTTTGCTGTGATATAAGAGGATTTTTTGCCATAATTCCCACTTTTAAAATATGTATGAATATTGTTGCGTACAACTTCTAAGTCGGAGAAAAAAGGTAAAGATTTGATGCTCTTTTCATAGGCCGAAGAGGATAAAGAGAGATGTTTGAAACTTTCATATAGAAATACAGAAGCATCAAGCCACCAGCCACATGAAATGAAAGTCGACAGTCCATCTTCACGCCCGTATTTTGGTGTGGTTTGAGGTAGGGCGTGTAACTTTATAATTAGCTTGCATAGTTCTAAGTGGCAGAGAGCTTCGTAACTCATCAATCTATATCCATTTTGAGATTCTCGCATTTTATATAAAGCTTTCATAGCAACTCTCCTTTCTATTTGGATACAATTTCTATTACCCATTATATACTGATTTTCGGGAGATTTCAACCTTTATTTTGGCAATCGCTTATGGCACTCTCTCCCAGGCAAGTAGCTGACCTCCTGGGCCACAGCACCTCACAAATCACTGAAATGTACTACGTCAAAAAAGACACCACACGCCTGCAAGGAATCACAGATGGGTTCAATTTTTAGCGAGAGCAGACCCGCACAGGGGAGAACGCCCCGGATTTTTGATGATTTATTGATGCTGTGCCAGACAGAAAGATTAAAAACGAATGGCACCGGATGCGAAAAAACAGCAAAATACACGCCATAGGTAGCGACATTGTAGACCGCACCCCACCACCCCAAAACACGAGAAAAGCCCGGAATTCCAAATGTTTACGGTTAGAGGGAAGTAATTTCAGATTAGGCGGTATAGCCCCGATTACAAGGGCTGTACCGTCTTTTCGATTTCCTATGCGCCTTGCCGTTTCGGTTGCGTGTCAGAAAGGAAATTGATTTCACCCACAAAGTTGAATACAATATCTACTTTCTGTACCCGTTTCCCGTCCACCTTTTCCGGCGCATGGACTATGATTTTCTTGATAAATTCATTGACGATTGCGGGGGTAAGTTCTTTTATCCCCACATACTTGCGGATAATCGCGGCGAAGCTGTCAAAATCGCTCTTATTCTGTTCGTAAGTATCGACTTCCTGCTGGTCTGCCTTAACTTTTTTTCCAGTTCCCGCTGTTCCGCTTCATACTCTGCGGACAGCTTCAAAAACCTGTCGTGGCTGATTGCGCCGCTTATATCGTCCTCATAAATCCGCTTGAAGATACGGTCAAGTTCCGCAATCCTTTTTTGTGCCTGTCCGACTTCTCGTTTCCTGCGCTTCATTTCCTTTTCTGTTTCAGCGGAGCGTTGCTTATACATCATTTCATGGAAAGCCATGATATCATCAAAGAAAAGGGCGGTCACGTCAAATATCCTGCTCCATACGATTTGCTTCAACACTTCCTCGCGGATAAAGTGAGCCGTACAGCTTCCCGTATTGCTCTTGTACTTTGCACAGCGGTAATGGTCTTGTGAACCGTTAAAACTTTTACAAGTAGCAAAGTGTAATTTGCTCCCGCAATCCGCACAGTATACCAAGCCGGAGAACAAGCCTTGTCGGTCTGCTTTTGTTGGGCGGCGTTTGTTCGCCCTTAGTTCCTGCACTCGTTCAAAAACTGCGTCCTCCACAATCGCTTCATGGGTATTATAGAAAACCGCCTGCTGTTCCTTTGTGGTAGGAATCCGCTTTTTCAGCTTGTGGGATTTGGAATAGCTTTTGAAGTTCACCGTATGCCCGCAGTAGTCCATACGCTCCAAAATACCTACAACGGTACTATCCCTCCAGTCATAGGGATTTTCGGGAAGTGCTTTCCCCTTTTTATCGGCATAGTAGGCTTTGGCAGTCAGTACCTTATCTTCTTTGAGGATTTTTGCTATCTGCATGGGACCTTTCCCACCGATACATAAATCAAAAACCCGTTTCACCACAGCGGCGGCTTCCTCGTCTACAATCCATTGCTTTTTGTCCGCAGAGCTTACCATGTAGCCATAGGGCGGCTTTGTCAGATGTTCCCCCGCCTGTCCTTGCGCCCGCTTGATTGCCCGTACCTTTTTGCTTGTGTCTTTGGCGTAAAAATCATTAAACAGGTTGCGGAACGGGGTAAAATCGTTATCCCCCTTTGCGCTGTCCACACCGTCATTGATTGCGATATATCTAACGTCACGCTCTACGAAAAAGATTTCCGTATAGTAGCCGACTTTCAGATAATCGCGCCCTAACCTTGACATATCCTTGACAATAACCGTCGCCACGTTTCCGGCTTCAATCTCTGCAATCATACGGTTAAAATTGGGTCTGTCGAACGTCACGCCCGATACACCGTCGTCAATGAAGAAAACAGGATTGGAAAAGCCATTGTCCGCCGCATATTTGGAGAGGACTGCTTTCTGGTTTACAATGCTGTTGCTGTCGCCTTCTAACGTATCTTCCTGCGAAAGACGGGCGTATAATGCTGTTATCTGTCCGGGCTTATATGTATTTGCTGTCATATGTTCATTCCTCCTGTAATGAACGCCCGACAAACAGTAGTGCTAAATTCATTATAGCGCATTTATCCCTGTTTGTCATTGGGCGGTTTGACGGTTTCCGATTTTATGAGCCGTATCATCTTGTCGCGGAGCCGTTCCGAGCCGCCGCAGGAGGTAGACACTTCATAGTATGTGCCGCCGATTTTGTAGCAGACGGTTTCCTCTGTCGGCTTCCCTTTTTCCGGCAGATAGCCGCTGTCCTTGATTTCTGGTTCCCAATCCATTCTTTTCCCTTCCTTTCCGTATTTTCTAAGTGATAAGTTTCGGAGCAAGCATAGGAAACGGGTACCCATTTCCGTAAATCTGTCCGTCCGCGCTATGGCTTGCCGGACAGATTTTGCTTGTTGGGAAGAATCCCAAACCCTCTGATAATTCCTCTCACTACCTACAACACCACACAGGGCAGTTTTGACGGAGTTTTGAGAGAAATTCTTCAAAAAGTTTTCCTTGCTTCTTAATACGGGGAAGTTTCAGAAATGCCAAATATGAATAAAAAATAGCAGAGGTTTTTTGTAAGCTGTAATATGGTTTCAGAGTATGTTTGTACAGTTCTGCTCGTCAACTAGAATAGAACACATTATTTGAGATTGACATATCGAAAATAACGTGGTATATTTATAACATAAAGTGCGAAATACACCACATGAAAAAGGAGTAACACGATGAAAAATTGGTATGGCTGTATAGGTTTTCTTTCTCTGTTAGGATTTTGGGGGATTTTGGGGGAGGAACCCTTATTCCTATGTTTCTTTGCGTTTGCCCTATTCTTTGAATATTTCTGGGTAAATCCCGATGAAATGTTTATTGAAAACATGAGGAAATGCGCTACTCTTGCGTTTGTATCAAACCTCTTAATTACAACATCCGCAACCTTGATACTGTCACATTTCAATCTTAGCAGCAATCCATTAGCAGCCGGAACAGCATTGGGCTTTGGAGTATCAATAGCCATTTTTGCTTTTTCAACTTTTATAATGGAAATTAGAGAGAGGTTAAATGCAAAAAATGATTAAAAACAGAATAAAGGAGTATAGGGCGAGATTTGATATGAAGCAGGAGGAATTAGCTTCAAAAGTGGGTGTGCGTCGTGAAACTATCGGAAATCTTGAAAAAGGAAAATATAACCCTTCTTTAGTTTTGGCATGGAATATAGCAAAAGTTTTTGGTGTAACGATTGCGGAAGTATTTACGGTAGAGGATGAGAAAAAATCGAAATAAAAATGGATAAAGTCAAATGGATATTATGCCCTGTTTGCGGCAATAAGACACGATTGAAAATTAGGACAGATACGGAGTTAAAGAACTTTCCTCTCTACTGCCCAAAGTGCAGACAGGAAAATTTAATTAATGTAAAGGATTTGCAAATAACAGTTATCCAAAAACAATAAAGAGCCAGACGCATAAGACGCAGAGCCGACAGACTTGTGATAAGAATCACAGTTTGTCGGCTCTTTTTATGTTCAATAAAGAAATTTCTATCAAGTCAGCAGACTTATTTTACGGATAACATAGGGGAATCGTGATGAAATGCAAAGTATGTCAGCAACAAAATAGAATAGTCATTTATCTGTCAAAAAAAGCCAAGTCATTAACGAGGATTATTGCGCCTATGAGTATGAATACACATATCATTTAGTATGTCTTAATAACTCATATTACCCAAGAACCTATGCGGATATATTCTGCATGGGTTCTTGTTGTAATAGCCCCCTACTGGGAAGAAAGGGGGTGAGAGAAAATGAGATATTCTGAACAGTTCATGGAGCATATTGAATATGCTTTCCATG
This sequence comes from Oscillospiraceae bacterium, assembly GCA_910574995.1. Classification (GTDB taxonomy): domain Bacteria; phylum Bacillota; class Clostridia; order Oscillospirales; family Acutalibacteraceae; genus Acutalibacter. The sequence goes on along the minus strand of CAJTCS010000001.1, from coordinate 684,802 downwards.
CGTTCTGCAAGGTTGTCCTGCGCCATGAAGCAATCAACGCATGGAGGGATTTGAAGCGGAAAATGGAACGGGAAATATCCCTTGACTATCTGATGTCAGAACGATATTTTGAACCGTCTGCTATGGACAGCTACTTTGAAAAGCAGGACAAGCCGACCGCATTTCTTCTGTTGGGAAAGGAAGTTATTGTTGATGATGAACGGTTAGCAACGGCATTATCAAAATTGCCGGAGTTAAGGCAAGAAGTTTTGTTGCTATATTACTTCATCAGTTATCGTGATAAAGCAATCGGCAGGCTGTACGGGCGTTGCAGAAGTACGATAAACCACAGAAGAAATGTTGCGCTGAAACAGTTACGGAAAGAATGGGAGAGATTGAAACATGAGGAATAAAAAATTGATACCTTTTGAGGTAATCGAAAAAGCCGTTGCCGGAGAGCCGGAAGCGGTAGACGCAGTATTGCGATATTACACCGCACACATCAAATATCTGTCTATGTATAAGGGGCATATCAATGACGATACACAGGATAGGTTAAAGGCGAAACTGGTTGAAGCCATATTGAAATTCCGCTTCGACCGATAGGAAGTAGCAAAGACGGGAAAAGCTGTCAAGGGTAAACTTCGCGCTACGCGCCCTTGACAGCTTTTCCCGCCTTTGCTTTTGGGTAATCAAGAGGGGGCAATCGGATAGACCGCTTGCGCCCTCAATTTATTATGGGGATTGTTACGCAGTAGAGGTTATTTTATCCTTGATTTATGCGGCTTTGCGGGCGTTGAAATGGCGGGGCAAGGGTTTTATACGTCTGTCCTCAAAAATGGCGTTCTATTGCGTAACTATCAAAATACCTTGAAAAATTTATTACTTAATTTTTTCATCAAGCCATTTACATACAAAATAAGATATTATATTTTCATAAATAGACAATATGCAAAGCAAAAGTTGTTCCATATAGTCATGCCTCCTTTCAAAGATATTTTCTTGACTTGTACAAATCTATAAAAGTATAATAGCAGATAAGCTAAAGGTAGTCATTTACCTATTTGTGTTCTATTTACACAAAGGAGAGTGTTATAATGAGTAGTATATTACCTAACAGATTAAAAGAATTACGTGAAGAAAATAGATTTACACAAGAAAATGTAGCCATTAAAATTGGAGTAACTACCAAAACTTATAGAACATGGGAAAAAGATATTGAAAAAATGAAAAGTGGAATAAAATCCATTAACTTAATAGCATTAGCACATTTATACAGCGTATCGACTGATTATATACTTGGATTGTCAAATTGTAAAAATATAAGCAATCATTATATATCAGAAAAGACTGGTTTAAATGATGATTCTATAAATGCACTTGAACTACTAAAATTACAAGATGAAAACGAAAAACGAAATCAAAAAATTTTAAATTTGGAAAACGGAATATCATTAGTTGATATTATGAATTTTTCTTTTAAATGGTATATTAAAAATATTCTAAATTCAATTAGAGATTTTATTTATGCAAAGTATAAAATTCCCGTATATTATCATAAAGACAATGGTAAATGGGTATGCCCTAAAAGTGATTATGAATTTCCAAAAGGACAATTTGGGTTTCAAGATATATGGTGGCTCAACCTTGCAAGTAATGAAGCCGCACCATATGATAATAAACCTATTATTTTATCTGATACATTCTTTGAATCAGTAGCAATTAAAGATATTGAAAAACAATTATATGATTTAATAATTTTATATTATGAAGTGAATGAGAAAAAATAGTATAAAATATGGAGAACATTATTACTTAATAATAACATTCTCCATATAAATTACTTTGCACCCTGTTTGTCAGCGTTGATGATAAGATAGTTTCTATACTTCCTTATCACCGTAAAACTAAGGAGTTCCGGGCCAAGTCTTTGTGAGGTGGATACGAAAAAGATATTTTTGCCAAATTGCTGGGTGTATCTGAACTCTCTCAAATAAGTCCTATGAAGGGAGCCTTCTTCTTGACCGTAACATACTCCCCATCAAACCCCCAGTGTTGTATCTCACTGATGGTAATATAAATATGGTCCTTCGGTGTATCCAAAATTTCTGTGAGCACAGGGTGATATATGCTCTAAGCGACTTGTTAATTCACTGATTTTTCGGTGATAGGCAAGGACAGCTTAGAGCATATTTTCATTCAAGGAGGTCTGTGCTATGGCAAAAACCAAGATTGCGTTGCTCTATGAACGCCTCAGCCGCGACGACGAATTAAATGGGGAGAGTTTTTCAATCCAAAATCAAAAAATCATGCTGGAGGACTTCGCCCGCCGGAATGGGTATCTCCGTTTCAAGCACTTCACGGATGACGGCGTTTCTGGAACCCGCTTCGACCGGCCCGGTTTTATGGCGATGATGGAGGAAGTCGAGGACGGCAATGTGGAGGCCATCATCGTCAAGGATATGTCCAGAATGGGCCGGGACTATCTGAAAGTCGGCCAAGTGATGGAAATTCTTCGCCAGCGGGGAGTGCGGCTGATTGCCATTAACGACAATGTAGACACCGAAAAAGGGGACAACGACATGACCCCATTCTTGAATATTATGTACGAATTTTACGCCCGTGACACGAGCCGTAAAATCAAATCGGTATTCAAGGCCAAGGGCATGACAGGCAAGCACCTGACAGGGACGGTGATTTATGGCTATCTGTGGGATGAAAAGCGGGAAAATTGGCTGGTGGATGAAGAAGCTGCCGCTGTAGTCCAGCGCATTTTCGCCATGACGTTGGAGGGCTACGGCCCCTATCAAATCGCCACCCGGCTGGCCGCTGACAAAATCGAAATCCCCGCCGTTCATCTTGCCCGCCACGGCGAGGGTGTGAACAAAAACAAGGTGTTCAACGATATTTACAGATGGAGCACGTCCACTGTTGTTGAAATCTTAAAAAAACGGGAGTATTTGGCCACACCATCAATTTCAAGACCCGCAAGCATTTCAAGGACAAGAAAAGTCACTATGTCGATGAAAACGAGTGGACAATTTTTGAGAATACCCATGACGCTATTATCGACCAGGAGACTTTTGACAACGTACAGCGTATCAGGGGAAATTCCAGGCGCTACCCGGACGGCTACGGCGAGGCCGCACCGCTGACCGGACTGCTCTACTGTGCCGACTGCGGCGGCAAGATGTATGTCCACCGTACCAACAACGGCAAGCGCATTTCTCAATATACCTGTGGGCAGTACAGCAAGACCCCTGTTGGGGTACTTTGCCCCACCCAGCACCGCATCAATGAGAGTGTCGTGCTTGACCTGATTTCCGGGATGCTCCAGGCGATTTCTGATTTTGCCAAATCTGACCGAGCGGCATTCATCCGGGAAGTGCAGGAGGCCCAGGCCAGCCAGCAGGACAGCGACATCAAAAAGAAAAAGCGGAGGCTGTCGGCGGCACAGAAACGGGCCGGGGAGTTGGAGCGGTTAGTCTGTAAGATTTATGAGGACAACGCTTTAGGCCGATTGCCGGATGCCCGCTATGCCGCTTTGGATGCACAGTACGCCAGGGAGCAGGAGGCGCTTGCCGCCGAGATTGCCGAGTTGGAAAAGGCGGTCAGCAGCTACGACCAAGGGAAGAAATCGGCGGAAAAGTTTATTGCACTGATTGATAAGTACCAGGGCTTTGAGGATATGACAAACACCATGCTCAATGAGTTTGTCGAGAAAATCCTTGTCCATGAGCGTGACCGCAAGGGCAGTATCGAAACCACCCAGGCGGTGGAGGTCTATTTCAATTTTGTGGGCAAGTACATCCCTCCGGCGTTCCGGGACGTGGAGTTGACCCCGGAGGAACAGGAGGCCCTTCGGAAGAAAGAGGAATTGAAAGACCGGCGGCATCAAGCCTATCTCCGCCGCAAGGCCAGCGGTTGGCAACGGCAGTATGAAGAACGCACCAAGGCGGCGAAAAAGGCCAAAATTGACGCAAAGAAAGCGGCTATCCGTCAGGAGGATATAGAACGGGGCGTGTTCTCCTATGTTGCCGATCTGCCCCGCCAAGAACCCCGGAAAGCGACTATGCAAGTCCGGCCTACGCTTTGAGGGAGGGGCAAGAACATGAAAACTGATTTGACCTTTGAGAAAGTAATGGCTGTGTTTCAAGATTTTTTGGAAGAAAGCGGCGCATATGAAATCGTTATGACCTCCCACGGCTATACGATTTTAGAGTGGGATGACCGCTGCATGGAGTGGACAGGCACACAGTTGTGTCCGACCCCGGAGAGCATGGCGGACGCTCTGATTTATGACCTGACCGGTTGGCTGGAATACAAAGCTACATTGGCCCGCCGTGAGCTTACTTATGACGATTTGGCAAGGGTGAGCGTCCAGCGGCAGGCGTATCTTGATAAACTCAAATGACATAATGAAAACGGCAGCACAGGCTAACCACAACTGGCCTCGTGCTGCCGTTTACTCCGGGTGTTCTCTGGCTTTTCGGATGCCCTCTGCGGCCCCCTCCATGATGATAAGCTCTTTTTCGTCCATGCCGTTCAGCATACGGTCAAGGTGTTTCCGGCGTTCGTCCTCTCCGTTGTGCCTGTCTGGGTAGAAAAATTCATCTACGGAAATATCCAAAAGAGTGACGAGTTTGTAAAAAGAGTTGAGGCTGGTGTGCTGGCCCCGGTTTTCAATATACATGATGGAGCGGGGAGTGAGGTCTACAAGCTGGGCCAAATGCTCCTGTGTCCAGCCTTTGGCCTTGCGCCTACGTTTGATTTCTTTGCCCAGGGCATGACAATCCAGGCGTTTTTCATATTGGAACATTCTCACATCACCTTTATATTATTTTACATTTCGGGGGCGTATATGAGAACGAAGTGCAATTTTATATTTTAGTAGCATTTCTTTTCCTATTCTTCAAAAGATTTTTCTCCCTCGCATCAATGCACTATTGACAATTAAGTGTATAAATGTTATAGTGTGTATGTTGATATATCACATCGGAAGGAGGGCGAAATTTGAAAATACTGATTTCCAATACTTCCGACACCCCGCTCTATCAGCAAATCAAAGACCAGATCAAAGATGCCATCCTCAAAGAAGAACTGGTAGAAGGCGACCCGCTACCATCTATCCGAGCGTTTGCCAACGATTTGAAAGTCAGTGTGCTGACAATCCGGCGGGTCTATGAGGAATTGGAGAAAGAGGGCTTTGTTTCAAGCCAAGTGGGTATCGGAACCTCCGTAACCGCCAGCAACTTAGAATTGCTGCGGGATTCTAAACGTCGATTGGTCGAGGCAAAAATGCTGGACATGATCCAGATTGCCAAAACTCTCAAAATCAGCAAAGAGGAACTGAACGACATGATGAACATTTTGTACGAGGAGGATTGACATGGACAATACTCTGGAAGTGTCCGGGTTGCGGAAAAGCTACGGCAGCTTCACGCTGAAAGACGTTGCTTTTTCTCTGCCGGAGGGCTGCATAACGGGCTTCATTGGTGTCAACGGCGCGGGCAAGACCACTACCCTGCGGACGCTCCTGCGGCTCACCGACAAGGAGGCTGGCAAAATTCAGTTTTTTGGGCTGGATATGGAGCAGAACGAGAAGCAGATCAAAGACCGGCTGGGTATTGTTCTGGATGATGGTTGCTTTTATGAGGAACTTTCCCTGTCCGAAATGAAAAGCATTATTGCTCCCGCCTATACCGCATGGTCGGAGCGCGATTTCAAGCAGTACATGGATATGTTTTCCCTTGACCCCAAGCAAAAAATCAATACACTCTCCAAGGGCATGAGGATGAAATATGCGCTTGCCCTGGCACTCTCCCACGAGGCCGAGCTGCTGATTATGGACGAACCCACCAGCGGCCTTGACCCTCTGGTCAGAAGTCAGCTTTTGAAAATCCTGACAGACTACATGAGCAAGGGCGGCAAAGGGGTGTTCTTTTCAACGCATATCATATCTGACCTTGATAAAATTGCGGATATGCTTATCATGATCGACAATGGGAGCATCGTGTTCCAGGAGGAAAAAGATACTCTGTTGGACAAATATCGGATTGTCAAAGGTGATGTTCGGGCGCTCACCCCGGATTTGCGTAAGCTGTTTTTGAACATTTATGAGACAGCTTTTGGATTTACGGGCATTACAAAGCAAGTAGCAGAAGTACAGCGTATGCTCCCGGACGCGATGATTGAGCGCCCCGCGATTGAGGATATTATGCTGGGAAACATTGAAGGGGGGAACAAATAATGCTGTTCCATCTGGTGAAAAAGGACTTCCTGATTGTAAAAAAATATGTGCTGCTTATGCTGGTGGCGGCTATCGCAATTCCGCCGGTCATGCTTTGGAGAGCGCCGGAATACGGCGGGGTGATGGGCTTTATCCTTTCCGTCATTTTTGCGGTATTCATGCTGTTGCAGTATGTTTCGCTCAAAGAGTATCAATGCCCCAAAGCGTCCGCCCTGCTGTGCGCCGCTCCATACCCCCGGAGGCTCCTTGTTTTGTCAAAGTACATTTTCTGTATGCTTATCTATGCGATCTGCTGTCTGATTTTCGGAATTGAAACAATGGTGGCTCCGCAGTTAGGGGCGTTGCGCCTGGATGCGCTGGCGCTGATGTTCCTGATAACGGCTATTGTCGTTGGCCTTTACCTGCCGACACAGTATAAGCTGGGCTATGAAAAAACGAAATTTGCATTTGTTGTCATTATCATGGCCTCCCCCGTTCTCACAGCGGTACTACTCAAAATGGAGGGTATGAATTTTGATGCCCTGTTTACGGCCCCGCCGATTTTCGTATATGGTGGCATGATTTTAGCCGGGATTGCCTTTCTTATCATATCCGCCTGCCTGTCTGTAAAATTTTATGACAAAGTGGATTTAGCATAGGGCGAAAGGAATTGAGTATGGGAAAAGACGCTATTTTTCTTTACGCTATCGCCGCTGTCGCTGTCTGCTTTGCTTTGGCCAATGCGCTGCTGCTTTTGTTGAAGCGCGGGAAAACAGGACAGACTATTGGGACTATATCATCTATCAAAATGCCAAATGCGGAGCTGGCGAAAGCCCGCAATTCAAAATGGGCTGAACTCACATACACTGTGGCCGGAAAAACCTATCGTTCAAAAAATCGTATTCAAGTATCAATGGCATCACGGGTCGGGGATTCGGTTACTGTTCGCTATGATATGGAACACCCGGAAAAACTGTATAGTTTTTCTGCTTCCCGGATCATTGCTTCACTTTTGGTCGCCGCTATTTGTGTACTGGCTGCATTTTTCAAATTGGTATGAGAAAGGAGGAAGAACAATGCCGCATTTTCCGCAATGGTTTGTAATCATTTGTATTCTGCTGCCCGTTGCTAATGCAATCTACAAGGCGTGGAAGAACCGCAAAAAGTAGCGATTGCCGCGTAGGAGGTTATTATGGGATGGGACATTTCTGTAAGTGAACGGATATATCACAAGCTGGCAAATGAGCTGCTTTTCAAAATCATAAATGGGACTATTCCCATGGGAAGTAAACTTTCCCCCACTTCTGCTCTTGTGAGGGAAGTCAGCACCAGCCAGGACACAATGCGGAAAGCTCTATGCGTACTTATTGAGCGCAGGGTAATTTCAAAAACATATCGGGGCTATTTTGTTACCGATGATAGGCAGATCATTTGCGATGCCCGTCAGCAGTATATCGAGCAGGAAACAGCACGTTACCAAGCCGCCCTGCTGAAAGTAAACTGCAATGCGAAAATCAAGCTCAAAGCACTGGGGGGATGACCTTATGGGGAAAGAAAAATGGCTATTATGCCCTGTCTGTGGCAATAAGACAAGGCTTAGGCTGCGCGTAGATACAATCCTGATAAACTTCCCGCTATACTGCCCCAAGTGCAGACAAGAAACTCTAATCACGGTTCAACAACTGAATATGTCAATTATAAGAGAGCCAGACGCACAGACGCAGAGCCGATAAACTTGTGAAAAATCACGGTTTATCGGTTCTTTCTGTTTCCACGCGAAACCGCTATTTAAGTCTTTGCGCCATGGGTAAACGGCGGTTTTGAAATTTCAAACCGCCGTTTCTTTTTGAAAAAGAGGATACGGAGGGCGTGTTAAAGTCGCCCATTTTTAAGGACACGGCGGTATCCGGGAGGTATCGCTATGTCCCCTTTTATCCTAACCCCCTTTAATCTGTCAAAAAAAGTATAGCCCCGCCACCGGGTTACTCCGGCTGCAAACACGAAATATGTAAGTATATAAAGAACTATGTCACTTCATGCGCCCGCACAGTACAACGCTGTGCGGGCGCTGTCGTTTCCTGTCGGCTTTGCTTTGAAATAAAGAACGGCTTTCCCCGTTGCCGCTCCCCGCCCCCTCCGTTCAGACCTCAAAAATCTGAACGGAGGAAAGGACGATGGAAATTACCATCAAAATCAATGGGCGGTTTGTTTCTGTTGAGGTCAGCGCCGAGGTTGCTGGCTATTTGGAACAGGCCAAGCGGAACAATCGGAAACTCTACCGGGAACGTCAGCGGTATTGGGACGGGCGCGAGTGTGACGAGTACATAATCAGCACCGAGGGCCGCTTGCCCTACTGCGCCACGCCGGAGGAACTGGTCTGCCAGCGGGAAACGCTGGATGAAATTCTGGCGGTGCTGGCGCTCTGTACCGACACCCAGCGGGAGCGGTTCTTGCTCTACGCGCTGTACGATTTCAGCTATACGGAGATTGCCGAGATAGAGGGCTGTACCAAGGCGGCTGTTCATTACAGCATTGAGGCCGTCCGCAAAAAGTTTTTCAAGTTTTTCAAATTCTTCAAATAACCTACTTAACGATTGACCCCCTAAGTGGGCTATAAGGTGAGGGGCAAAATGCTCCATCACCGGGAGGGACAAGCAGTTTCGGCTGTTTGTCCCTCCTGTCATTTAGGAGGTCAAAATGAAAATCATCAATCTACGGCTCCACTATCCCCATTGCCAGCAGGACAAGCTGGTGGAGGTCAGCGAGGAAGTCTTTAACGTGCTGTGCCAGTCCGTCAGGGAAATGCGGAACCATGAGCGCCGCAAGCGGTATCATCGAGCGTTCTACTCGCTGGACGCTTTCGACTGGACGGAAAACTATGCCTTGGAACACAGCCTGTCCCCGGAGCAGCTTGTCATGCTGGCGGAGGAACAGGCCGAGCGTGACCGGCTGGCCGCTGCCTTGCGGGAGGCCCTGGCCTACGCCACCCCCACCCAGGCCCGCCGTGTCTGTGCCTACTACCTGGGCGGGCTGACCCAGCAGCAGATCGCAGACCGGGAGCACGTCCACAACAGCAACGTGTGCCTCTCCATCCGCCGTGGCCTGTGCAATCTCCGCCGTTACTACGCAGACCACCCCCAGGGAAAGTGAGGGCGGCATGGCGATTATCAATTTGCGAAAGCACTACTACCCGCTCTACACAAAGGACACATTCATTGAAGTGCCGGACGAGGTTGCCGCCGTCATGGAGGAATGTCGGCTCTATGAGAACCGGCAGGAGGGCAGGAAAAGTTACTATCATGTTTACTCTATGGATTGCAGTCCCGGTATTGAAAACCACGCTATGTTTCTGGTGCAGTCCCCGGAAGATTTGATTATCCAGGAGATTGACGAGGCCGCTGAAGAACTGCTGTTGGAACGTCTGGCGGAGGCCATTACCCATCTGTCCCCCACCCAGGCGCGGCGGCTCTATGCCAGGTATGCCTTGAAGAAAAAATTCCGGGAGATTGCGGCGGACGAGGGTATCAGCGGAAGCTGCGCCTGTGACAGCGTGACCGGCGCACTCAAAAAATTGCAGAAGATTTTCGCCCAAAATGGCTGGCTGGAAAAGGAGGATTGATAGCCATGGACAAGCCCCAGGAGGAACAGGAGATTGAGAAGAAAATCGGCCAGTTGCAGAACCGCCAGAAGATTTTGCTGAACAAAAAGCGCAGCGAGGAACACCGGGCCAGGACGCACCGGCTGATTGGCCGAGGCGCTATTTTGGAGGCCGTCTTTCCCCCTGTCGTTGATATGGAGGGTGAGGAAGTCAAGGCGTTCTTGATTGCCCTGTCCCGCTTGCCGGGGGCGCAGGAAGTGACGGAAAAACCACCGGAAACTGGGGGGTGAGAAGTAATCCCCAGTCCGAATGGCGCACTTATACACCGTGGCCGGTGTCGTGCGCCCTGCCGGGGGCTGTTGCGTCCTTCGGACGCGATGGGGGTTGACACCCCCAAACCCCCGCACCCCCGCCAGAAAGTGACACCCGCTGCGCGTCTGTCACTTTCCGGCGGGGCCAATATCCAGCACTGAAAGGAGGTGCGTTTTTACGGCAATTTTCCATTGTCCCATCCAAATTATCCAGCGGAGCCAGGGCAAGTCCGCTGTGGCCGCTGCCGCCTATCGGAGCGGCGAAAAGCTGGTAAACGAGTGGGACGGCATGACCCACGACTACACCCGCAAGGGCGGTGTTGTCCATACAGAAATCATGCTGCCCGCCCACGCCCCGCCAGCGTTCGCAGACCGCTCCACCCTCTGGAACAGCGTGGAGCAAATTGAGAAATCCAGCGATGCCCAGCTTGCCAGGGAAATTGAAGTGGCCTTGCCGGTTGAGTTGTCCAAGGCGGCGCAGCTTGCCCTTGTCCGAGCGTTCGTCAAGGATAATTTTGTGGACGCTGGAATGTGCGCTGACTTTGTTGGACATGTGCGTAATACGCCTGTACATCGGCCAGCACCACAAGCTCCGGCGCATCCCGGCCTTGCAGGGCTTGCAGGATATAGGCGTGGCAGTCCTGCATGGAGCGCCCCTCCCGGAACGCAAAGGATTTTTTGTCCCCCCAGGCTTCCAGTACGGGGAGGAGGGAGAAGCCATAAAGCACCTGCATGGCCCGGTCAAAGAAGGTGGGCAGGCCCATCATGCGGTCGCGGCCTGTAGATTTCGAGTGTACCTTGATATTCCGCAGGGGCTGTGCCCGGTAGCCATCAGAGTTGAGCAGAAGCGCGGCTCGTGCCTTTTCTGCTGGTGCTTGACCTGCACCAGGTGGCCGTAACTCTGGCTGTCCTCGGTAGACTTTGAGCCGTCCCACACCTGCACGGTGGTGACGGTGCCCTCATCTGCCGCCAGCACGGGAGAACCCGCCGGGGCCGCGATGTCCAGCGCCTGGTGGGAACGGCTGAACTCCTGGGTGATGTCCTCGGCTTCGGGGGCCACCATGACGTACTCGCCGCCAAATTCCGCGTCGATGATTTCAAAGTGCTCCATATAGGTTTTCCTCCCGGATAAAATTTGCGGGCCGTGCAGGTTCCCATGCTTTCGGATACACTACACGGCCCGTTGTCGGAATTTGCAACAGGTTTTTGATAATTTTTTGACTGATACCCACTTTTCTTTTGCGCATCTATGTTGTATACTGAGATTAGAGAAAGGGGGACCCGAAATGCCTACACACGCAGCAGAAATCCAAGCAACGCTTTCACCTGTTTTTGAGAACTATGGGATCATGCGGGCGGTGCTCTTTGGTTCTTTCGCTAAAGGCACAGAGACAGAAAGAAGCGACATTGACCTGCTGGTGGAAAGCGGGCTTCACGGCCTGCGTTTTGTAGGCTTTATGGAAGCAGTACGTCAGGCCACAAACCGGCAAGTGGACATTTTTGACGTGACCCATATTGAAAAAGGCTCGCGGCTCGACCAGGAAATACAGGCTACTGGGGTGACAATTTATGAGAAATAATGTTATCATCCAAAAGATGCTGGCCTACGCCAAAAAAGTGATACGCTATTGCGATGGAAAGACTTACAGCAGTTTTTCCAATGACAGTGTGCTGGTAGAAGCTTGTGTTTTCAATCTCAGCCAGTTAGGGGAACTGTGCCGCCTAATAGATAATGACTTTTCCAGTACCCATCCGGAAGTTCCATGGAAGGAAATGTATGGCTTGCGGAACCGTATCGTGCATGACTACGAGGGTGTGAATCTGCATCTTGTCTGGGAAATCATTAGCTGTGATTTGCCAGAGTTATGCGTTTCCCTACAGAAACTCTCAGAATAAATGTTCAAGGCGGAGCGGTTGTCTCCGCCTTTTATCGTGCTGCCGCAATATGGGTGATAGCCCCCCAGATACGGTTGGACTCCCGATTGATGCCCAAAATGCGCACCGTGACCCTGGCCCCTCTGGGCGGCCGGCCGCGCTTGGGGTAGCTGCAAAGGCAATCCACGCCCTCATCCAGCGCCACGAAAACGCCGTTGATGTCCACCATGCTTACCATGCCCACATAGCAGCTGCCCACCGAGTACCGCCAGAGCGCCTTTTCGTAGGGATTCTCCCCGGCCTGCTTCACAGAGGCCACCACCCGGGGATATCCCCGGTCACTGGCGTCCACCCCCAGTACCCTTACCAACACCCGCTGGCCTGCCTGGAAGTAGAGACCCGCGTCCATCCAGCGCTGATAGCTCAGTTCCCGCAGAGGGATGTACGTCTCAAGGCCGAACAGCTCCACAAAAATGCCCGCCCGGATGACCGACACGATGCGGGCTTCGGCGCAGACTCCCTCGTGGATCTGCCGGTTTCCCGCCCGGTCAGCACCGTAATATTCCCGGCGTTTGGCGGCCATGGCCTCCAGACGGCTCCCGGCTGCCAGACCAGTCCGCGGCTCCACGCCCTTCACGATGTAGTCTATCTCCGCGCCCAAGCGTTTGGTGAGCATATAATTGTACATTTCCGCCACTGAACGCCCCCGGCGGTCGTCGGGCAAAGTCACGGCCTGCTCAGCGGGAATGATAATTTTGAAAGAACCGTGGTACAGGACTGCCAAGGACGTTTCGGGCTTGGGGCGCTCCACGCCCTGGATGGTGCCCGTGAGGATGCGGCCCGTTTTCTGGGACTCCACCAGGTCGAGCAGGTCGCTGCGGGCCTTGTCCGCTTCGGTTTCCACGGTGGGGCCGTCGCCAATGGCCAGCACCGGGGTGCGGCGCATGACCCGCCTGCGCTGGGGAGGTGTCCTCCCAGACTGGCTCTGGGAGCGCGCAGGCACTGCAGATCCATGCTCCTCCTCGTCATTTTTTATCCTGGTTTGGGAGAAAACGGCGTCGCCAGGCGCCTTCAGGTCCACGCTTCCCTCATTTTCGGCCATTTTTGAGCCAGTCTGGGGGAGAGGGGGTTCTTCAGCCTCCTCATCGCGTGGATCCGTGAAGAATCCCGATCCATCTCCACTTTTTGAGCTGGTTTGGGGGATTGCCTCAGAACCGAGTTGGAAAGACCTCATCTCCTCGCCGTCCTCGGACAAATCCCAGCCGGTTTGGGGATGCGGGTCTTCCAGGGAGTGCCTGAGTCCGCCTTCCACCGGAGAGCCCTCTATTTCCATCCCGGTTTGGGACGGCTGGGTTTCCTGCAATAAAACATCATCTGTAAACATACACTATCTCCTTCTAAAAATCTGTAGGTGGCTTTGCCGAGCTGTAAAGGCCCGGCTTGGCTTTCTTTTTGTCTGGGTCTGGGGGAGCGGGTTCCCGCTCTGGCTTGGGTATGGGCACAGACGGCTGCGCTGGGTGGTAATCCATAATGGAACAATTCTTCAACTCCCTGGCCATGGGGTGCAAAGTGTAGTCTAGCTTTTTGAGCTTCAACACATTGCACCCCCGGATGACGCACAGCAGTTCCTCGTTAGGAAGCCGCAGCACCTCGTCCGGCGTAAGAAGCTTCCGACGGCCCTGGCCCTCGGTCTGCCGGTACTGGGCGATGAGCTGGGCCACCGCCATGGTCTGGCGGGTTGTGGACGTGGAATCCACCCGGATGCTCATATCGCCGCTGCGGGAGGAGAAGTATAGGGCCGTCATGTCATCGGTGCAGCCCGTCAATAGACGTGAATCGGCAACATTTTTTCCATTTTTAGGCAAACGATTTTCACCCCAAAAGACCTCAAAATGTTATTGAATACTCTCCAGAAATGTGAGCATTTCCAGCCAAAAATCCACATCGCCGGCGGGGGCTGACCACAATCGAATCGAAAGAATGGTAACGGCCTGCTCACGATAGCGGTAATACTGCCGGGAAGAGAGCGACAGCCGGTAAAGCAGTTCTTTATGGCGGAGGGTCTCCGGCCCTATGTAGGTGAGATAGATCAGCTTATATAGCTCCTCGCCATTCCCCGGCTTCTGCCGGAGGACAGTCAGGGCGTCGTTGACCCTGTCCAGCAGGACGCGGGTCTTCTTGGCCCCCTCCATCTGGCTTTCCAGCTTCCGGTTGCCCATGGCCAGCTGCAAATCCATCTGCTCCAGGAGAGCGTCTACGTCCTCAAAGGGCATATCCAGCTCTGCGGCCACCGCCTCCGGGAAGCCGTCCATTACCCACACCAGTGTCCGATAATTTTGTAGGAGCTGCAAGGTGTTATGGTAACTGAGTCGGTCTTTTCGCTGCCTAACGGCCCGGGCCTTCTCATCTGTGATGGCAGGATTGCCCAAAATCCCCCGCTTTGCGAGAATTTCGATAAATTCCTGTGATTTTTTATCCATTGAGCTATATATTGAATTTTCTTCGCGGTTCTTCATAATCAAACCAATCCTTTCCGATTTCTGTCAGGTCAACAGGCACACTTTCCCCAGGGCTCCCGTGGCTCCTGAGTTTTGCAGGGGCTGGGATATAACCACTACCCTTGCAGTCCAACTTACAATTCTTCCAATTCTTAGGAGGAGAAGTATACGCGCGTATTATAGGGACCGAAACTGCAACGCGGCTGTTTTTCGCTGGTTTGCTGTGCTTCAGCTCATTCAACTTTTTGCTGAACCAGGCCACCAGCTTCCCAAACCGTGTTTGGCCCTGGTTTCCTTTGGGCGTATTCGCCCCAAGAAAGCGTATTTCCTTAAAAATGCGCACAACTTCCCTCTGGTTGGGCAATGAAACCTCCGTACCGGTTGGGTACGCTTTATTAAAAATGAGGCAGCCATACGAGCCGGGCAGACGATACAGAGAAAAGGCATCCCCATGCTTCTTCAGAAATCTCCATACCTTTGTCTTTTCCCAGCCCCAGCGCTGTCCCAGGGTTTCCAAAGTCAGGTTAGCGCCATACTTTCCGTACTGGATAACAGGCGCAAAAAAAAGAGAACCCGTTGTCCGAGTCCTCCCAAACTGTATGACACCATAGGTCTAACCAGGCGTCTGCTTCTTCAAATTTGTAGTGCTGCTGTGTTAATCGTTCGGTTATGTTTCGAGGCATGCATAGGAACCCATAGCCATCCGTGGTGTAAACGGTTCCTTTCATACACGCTGCGCCGGAGCATTTCACCACCCAGTCAGTGATTTGGTAGGTCAACTTCTTTGTCTCTTTATCCAGGGAGTAGGTAAGGTATCCGAGTGCGGAGAGCTTTTCCATCGTCTCCAGGGCCTTGGAGCGGCTTCTTGTACCCAGGATACTCTTTAACCCTACGACACCACCGGCCCACATACCGGGCTCCACAGGGTTTTTGTAGCCGCAGTAGGAGGCTACTCCTTTACGGAAAGCCGCACGGGAGGCAAGCTTTGCCCAGGCGGAGAGGATACCTTTACCTCGTGGCAGGCACTTGCGGGGCAGCTTGACCCACTGGTACTTTTGCAGGCATTTCATTTCGGGAACCTCCTTGTGTTTCATGTCAGGATAAAAAATTGGGCGGCCCCATAAAGGCAGCCGCCCAGCGATTCACTGTCAAACTCTAACAACCAGCCCATCCAATCGACTTGCTTTGACGCCAACCAGATACCAGTCATCATCCATCTCTATCCTGGTTGGTACCCAGCTTTCTCCTATCTGTACTTCTAAGGGCGTCCCACAATGCAAGCCGTCGTAATAATCGCCTTGCCCAAAGCAAATATCCATTCGGTCTGATTCCCTGTCATAAACAAGAGTTCCGTTTCTTTTCACAGTACCGCCTCCTTGTGCTAACTTTTTTATCTTTCACTTCTGATATTTTATCAAACAATCTTAATATCCTATAAAATATATTTTGCTTCCAAGGCTTCATAATAATAAACAGCGGCCAGAAAATCCAGCCGCTGCAACTTTGTATGTGATGAAATTTTAATCAATGAGAATTCAGCTTACTCGTTGTGATGCTCAACCTCCAGCACATGCCCATCTACCAGAAAGACCCGCTCACCACCGCGCCCTTCCTTTGGCATTACCCCGCAAAGCTCCCTCAACTCATTCCACCTACTGACCCCCAGAGCCTTTGCCACATAATGCCAGCAAGGGACACCCTTCTGCCTCCGCCGGTCGAAGTCCTCCTCGCTTGTTGGCTGGATACGTCGGTACTCTGCTATAAACATCTCCTTCAAATCTTCCTGCGTCAGCCCCTTATAACGGCCAGACAAACTACCTTTGGCTCCTGGATAGTTTTCCTCCAGCCATCTGCCCGATGTCATCCCATACTGCCGGGCAACAACCGGGTGGGGAGGCAGATACTCCACCGTATCCAACTCCTTGACTTTTGGTGGACGGCCATGTTCCCCCATGAACCGTTCAATGGCCTCCCGGATAGCCTCGTCCGTCCAAATCTTCCCCGGTATCCCATTTTGCATTTCCTTCAAAATAAGTATTGCCCTGCAGAGGTCAGGGGATAAGTCGGGCTGTTTGTCTAAGTAGCCGAGGACTGCGGAAATGGCTTGCTTCCTGGTCATTTTGTGCCTCCTTCCCTTTTTCCCCAAGGGAACGTCATGCCCATGATCATCGGGGAGGTGCGGCGCTTCCTGCGGGACAACAACGCCGTACGGGTCAGCCGCAGCATGCGGGACACAGCCTACAAGGCCATCCAGTGCAAGGAACAGCTTACCGCCCAAGGCGGGCGCGAGCCCACCGTCGAGGAGATCTCCCAGGCCCTTTCCATGAAGCGGGAGGACGTGGTGGTGGCCCTGGAGGCCATCGTAGAGCCCGTCTCGCTATACGAGCCGGTGTTCTCCGACGGCGGCGACGCCATCTATATCATGGACCAGGTGGGCGACGGCAACGACCAGGACTGGCTGGAGGAGATCGCCATCAAGCAGGCCATACGGGGCCTTAGCGACCGGGAGAAGCGCATCCTGTCCCTGCGGTTCCTGGAGGGGAAGACGCAGATGGAGGTGGCCGGCGAGGTGGGCATCTCCCAGGCCCAGGTTTCCCGGCTGGAGAAGGGCGCCCTGGGGAAGATCAAGAAGGAGATACGGGCATAAAGGCCCACGCCCCCCGCCCGCGGGGGCATACATAGCCGCCGGGGCGCATATGGATACGGTAGGAATCCCTGGAGGTGGCGCGTATGACCTGTAGGATCGGCGAACTGCGCAACAAAGAAGTCGTCAATGTGAAGGACGGCAGCCGGCTGGGCTTTATCAGCGACATTGAGCTGGACACGGACACCGCCGCCCTTACCGCCATCGTGGTGTATGGGCGGCTTCGGCTGCTGGGCCTGCTGGGCCGCGAGCCGGACGCCGTTATCCCCTGGCAGGATATCCAGCTGATCGGCGGGGACACGGTATTGGTAATGTGGCGGCAGCCCCCGCCCGCCAAGCAGCCCGGCCTCCTGCAGCGTATCTGGGAAAAGCTGGGGCTGTAGCCGCCCGTTTGCACACGCCCCGGCAGGCGGGCCCAAAAATAATTGTACCCGCCGCCTATCGCGGCCCGCCTTCCTTGCCGATATACTATATAAAGGGAGTTAGGGGGCCCGCGCAAAGCCGCGCGGAAGCCCCCAAGGAAGGCAAAGGGGGCGCTACAATGGGGGATATGAAAATCCAGGGGATGGGCCCGGCCTATACAAGCCAAGAGCAGGCCGCCCTCCCGCCTGCCCAGGCCGGGGACAGCCCGGCGGGGCCGCCGGGGCCGGCCGCCCCGGCAGAAAAGCCGGCCCAGCAGCCAAATCCACCGGGCCAGGCAGAGCCGGACTGGGACCGGGAAACGGTGCAGGAAATGATACGGGAATCCCAAGAGCAGATACAGCGGCACCGGGAGCAGCTGGAAAAGATCAAGACCAAGCCCCGATACGGGGACGCGCCTTTGGAGGCCTATGCCCGCCTGGCCCGGGCCAGGAATAAAAACCAGGTGGGCATGGCCGCCGGGTACGCCCGCCGGCGGATTGCCCAGCTGCGGTCCGCCCTGCGGACGGACGCGGAGAACGCGGAGGAGATCAAGGCGGCCCTGCGGCAGCTGGAAAAAGCGGTAAGCCGGGCGGGGAAAAAGAAAAACGACCTCCAAAAGGAAGAGCTCCAGGAGATCCGGCGCAAGCGGCTCCTAAAGGAAAAAGAGCGCCAGCGCGCCCAGCGGCTGAAACACGAGCTGCGCCGCAGCAAAATGATGCGGGCTTTCCGCGAGAGGGGCTATATGCACGAAGCCGTAACCGACAGCCAGCAGCAAAGCCTGTTGGCCGCCACCCGGGCCGAGCTGCGGGAACAGGCCCAGGCCCTGTCCAACGCCTTTGCGGCGGACGCGGCTTTCGCGGCCCAGCAATATACGGCCCAGCAAAGCACGGCGGACGCCGGCGCGGCCCCCGTGCCGGCCACGGTGGACGTCCAGGCCTGACAGGCAATAAAAAACGGGAGAGGCCGCAAAAGCCCCTCCCGTTCTTTATGCCCGCCCGGCGGCGCAGCCGCACGCTTAATAAACCGGCGTTTACCGTCCCGTAGGCCCGCCTGCCATATCCCCCGCCAAGCTCCAGCCCATGTGCACCGGCAGCAGCTTTTGCAACCTTGCCCGCGCCTGCGCTTCCGGTATCAGGTATGCTTCCGCCGTAATGGCCAGCCCCCCGTTTGCTTCCACCGCTTCCCCCCGTATGCCCGCCGCCAGCAGCAGCCCGGGCAGCTGGCCTGCCAGCAGGGGGCCCGGGCGGCTTGCCAGCCATTGGGCCGCCATGGCCCGCCTGTCCTCCAGGCTGACGCCGCCGCAGGGGCCTCCCGGCCATCCCGCCTCCCATTGGGCCAGCCGCCCGGCCGGGGCCGTTTCCAGGGACATCTCCCGCAACAGGTTTTCGGCCGCCTCTTGCACCAGGGCGAAGCCCGCCCCATAGGCTTCCAGTTCCCAGTCCACCGGCGTGTCCCCGTCCAGGATATATACCCCCGAGCCTGCCATCACCCGGCGCATGTGCTCCGCCGCCGTCATGTGGACCTCCCCAGGGTGATGCTCCCCGCCACAGGCGCCACGCCCGCCGTGGCCGCAAGGCCTTTTACGCTTACCGGATAGCTAAGGCCCGTCACCGGCGCCGCCTCCAGGATCACCCGGCTGACGTCCGCCACATACACCGGGTCCCCCACGCCCTTGGTCAGCAGCCACGCCTTTATGGCCGCCTCCCCCGGGCCCTTCACATCGGCCAGCTCCATGCCCTCTGGGGGCGTTACATAGGCATATATGTTCACGGCCTTTGCAGAAGCCGCTTTCACCGTTACCACAATCCCCACCTCCCGCCTTTGGTCGGCCAGGGCCTGCACCTGGGCTACGGCCCCCTCGTCCGGGGCCGCCCCCTCCCCCCAAACGTACAGGTCTACCTGGCCGGGGGCCTCACCGCTGGCCACCGCCTGGGCCGAGGCAATGCCTGGCACTTCCAGCGCCAGCGCCTCGTAATACCCCGCGTTCCCGCTGTTCACCGGCCTGGCATAGGCCGCCAGCACCCGGGCCCGGTAAGGCCCGTCCTCCTCTTGGCCTGCGCCGCCGGTAAAGGGGGTGCGGTTGCTGGCATATTCGATGCCTGCCACCGGCGTTACCAATGTATTGATATACCCTTGCGCCGCGTTCCCCGCTGGCCCGGGCAGCACCGCCTGGGCCGGCGCGCTCACTGAAAGCTGGCCCGCTTCCAGCACCGCGTCTTCCGTTGTCTCATACTCCGCCGCTTCCCCGGCGCAGGCGCACAAGGTCCCCTTCGGCACAAGCAGGTCAAAGGTGATGGGCACATACCGGGTAAAGGTAATCTCCCCCCGGGCCCGTTCCGCCTTCCGGCGCGCAACGCCCCGCTGCCCCCCGTGCATGTCCAGGTACTCCCCCTCCGCTGTTTGGGGGAACGCCTGCCGCTTCAGCCATTCGATCCCCCCCAGGCACCGGTACAGCTCCCCGGCCAGCACCCGCAGCCGCAGCCCGATATCCGACACCGCCTCCGGCGCACAGCCGCTTTTTTCCGTATAAGCCTCCTCCATCCTTTTCAGGATGCTGCCATAGCTTTCCAAACGGTCGCTTCCCCCTCTCCCAGCGGCGTCTGTATCGTAAACGCAACGCCGGCCTGCACCGCCCTGGCCGACACCGCCCGCACCCCGGCCAGCCCGGCCAATGCCTCGTTGGCCAGGGCCACGGCCCGTTCCCACGCGTGCTCCTCCCCGGGGTCCCACAGCCAGAAGGTACTGCCCGCCTCCCGGTCATACGGGAACTCCCCCCGACGCAGGGCTATACGCAGCTTGGCGCACTGCAGCAGCTCTTCCAGGCCCTCCGCCCTTTGCGGCAGGCCCGTGGGCCCCAGCACAAAGTTCCCCCCCTCGATCTTTAGGTCCAAAGGAAACCTCCCCTTTCTCCATGGCCTTATGGCCGTGGGAATTCCTGCCCATTTATCACCACCGCGCCGTCCCGCCTTAACAGGATCTCCGCCCCGCCCGCCGAATACAGCCGCACCTCTCCAGGCTCCAGCCGTCCGTCCGGCCCACAGGGCACCCCGGCGCAATAGCCGCCCAGCATCACCGCCCGGTCTCCCTGGCAGGCCCGGCTGGACACCCCGTAGGGCAGCACTTGTTCCGGCGCCCGGTATTCGCTCTCCCCTTGTATGTCCACCGCCTCTTCGCCGCTTACCAGCCCCCGGCGTATCTGCAGGCCCTTTCCCTGGGAAATCTGCCTAGCCAGCCACATGGCCTTCCCCCCCTTCCAGCACCAGCCTGGTCTGGCAGCCGCCCCCGTCCTGGCAATATACCGCCCGGCGCGCGGGGCGCCGCTCCATAACGCCCAGCCTGGGCGCTTCCACGGTGAATACCTTCCCCCGCACCGGCCACACCGCCTCCCCGCAGGCCACTGTCAGGGAAAAGCTTTCCCGCCGGGCGTCCGCAATCATCCTCTTGGGGCTTTTCCCGCTTTGGCTGCTGCAATACCGCCTGCGCTGGGAAACGGCTTCCGGGTCCCGGTACACCGTGTCATACCCGCCTCGGAAGCTTTGCTGCCACACCTGGGAAAGCTCCTTGCACGGCATCCGGGAGACCTCCGCCCACAGCACCTGGCTGATGCGCTCCTCCCGGGCCTGCGCCCCCTCGCAATGAAGGGCCCCCTCCCCGTCCACATAGGGCACAGTCCCCAGGTATTCCTCACAAAACCCTGCCAGCACGGCCCAGCAGCTTGTCCCCTTTTTTACCTCCAGCTCCCCCCGCACCGGCTCCTGGCTGCCCAGCGCCCTTTCAAACCCCAAGGGCGCCAGCAGCCTCTGGCAGATCTTCGGCAGGGAAGGGTCCCGGATGGGCCTGGGGTAGGCCTCATTGTCCAACAGTACCGCCTCCATGCTCCTGCATACCAGCTCGGTCCACAGCCCCTCCGGTCCCAGCCGGGTGTTCTGCTCGTCCACCACGCCCCGGAAAACCGCCCGCCCTTTGTCGTAAAGGGTCACTTGGCTCAAGGGCTCCCACAGCCCCTCCACCGGGAACACACCTTTCAATAAATCCGCCGGCGCGTCCCGGTCATAGGTCAGCACAAGTTCCTTGGGTTCCCCCAGCAGCATCTGGCCGCCCCCTGGCAGTATCCCCCAGCAGGTCATGGCGCCACCACCTTCTCCCCTTGTTCCAGGCAGGCGATATCCCGTATATGGGGGTTCGCTTGCCGCAGTTTTTCCATGTCGCAGCCATGCCGCCAGGCATAGTCCCACAGGGACTCCCCCGCGCAGGCGGCATACGTCCTCCCCCCGGCGCACCCCTGCCCTTCCTGGGCCTCCGCAAAGGCGAAGCTGTACCGCAGCAGCCCTTCCCCCGGCTCCCCCAGCAGCCGCAGCGTCTCCATCGCCGCCAAAAAAGGCTCTTGCCCCGGCAGCTGCAGGTATCCCGGCCCGCCGCTTTCAAAGGCCTGGGCCAGTTCCCGCCACTGCCCCTGGGCGTCGTCCCCCGTCAGATACCCTTCCCCGGAAACCCGCCGCCTGTGCTTGCCCAGGTCTTCCAGCCTGGCGCCCGCGTAAGGCAGCTGCGTTTCCCGCAGTTCCCGCCCCAGCTCCACCCGCAGGGACGTGGGGTTCACCTGCCAGGTGAACCCCTTATACCGCATCGTCATACAATTCATACCAACCCCCCTATCCTCCGGGCCGCGGCCAAAACGCCGCAAGCTCCCGTCCGTTACAGCTCCCCCGGATACCGCCTGCTGTCCCGCTCGATTTCCCGGGAAAGCGCCTCTGCCTGTTCACGGCTCTCCATGCCCTTGCGCCCGCCTTTCCATATGCCGGGAAACGAACGCCGCCCGTTTCCCCGTCTCCGAAATCTCCTTCCACCGGCATCCAGTAAAGGCCAGGTCCCCCAACACGGCTGAAAACCCAGCCAGCCGCTCCAGCCCCGCCGTGTCGATGCCCGTCAGCTTTACGGTATATCCCATGCCCCCCACCGTGGCGAAGGGCTCCCCTTCCCCAACGGCGGTCAATTCTTTCCCCGGCGCGCAGGCCACCTCCCACCCGGCCGCCCGGCGTTCTATCCCGCCGATGGCCACGGCTTTCCCCGCGCCTTTTCCCTTTGCAAGCTGCAGCGAAAGCCGCGCCGACAATAGTCCCGTACCCTGGTCCGGGGCAAAGCCCTCCCGGTCCACGCCCTTCAACGCGGGGAAGTTTTCCCCGGCCACCCGGGCCATCTCCTCCAGTATCCCTTCCCCAACGGCAGGCCCAGCCCCCCTGGGCAAAAACAGCCGGTAGTCTATCCGTGCCGACCATTCCCCCCCTTCGCTGGATTCCGCCCCCACCTGTCCGGCCGCCACCGGCCGCGAAGGCAGGCGGCTGGCCCTGGCAGGGCCATAGCTTTCCCGGAAGTCCGCCTGGGGCAGCGCCTCCCGCAGCAGTGCCTGCAGCCGCGTGAACGCCTCATACGCCGTCATCCGCTATCCCCTCCCTTTCCAGCGCTAGGCGGGCGCACACCCGCGTCCTCCCCAGCGCCACGCTTCCCGCCTGCAAAACCCGGTAACGCAGGCCCTCTTGTTCCAATATATCCCCAGCCTGGGCCCCATCCAGTTCCCCGGTAAAAGCATACAGGGGCTTTTCCAGCCGTCCCAGCCAGTGCCCTTCACCGGCCGCGCCGTTGCCCGCCTGCCCTTTTTGCCTGGTTATAACCCCCCGCCCCAGCCGCTCCTGCCCTTGTGGGTTCAGCAGCCGTACTAACCCCGTGCGCCGGAATACCCGGCCCGCTATGTCCCGCATCCCGTCCCACTCCCTTCATGCCCTGCCAAAATAGAACCCTTGCTCCCGCAGCAAGGGCCCGCAGGCTTTCCGCTTTTCCTCCGCCAGGCGCAGGGCCTTGTCCGCCCGCTCTCCCAGCTCCAGCTTCACTTCCGGCGCGGCCACGCTGGCCGGGGACAATGCCTCGTCCAGCAGCGCCAGCTGGTAGAACGCCTCCGCCGCCGCCAGCCCTTCCAAGGCTTCCCTCCCGGCTTCCACCCCCGGGCGCGCTTGCCCCTCCACCCAGTCCTTACATTCGCGGCACAGCGCCCGGCACAGTGCCCACCGCTTCTCCTCCATAAAAAGCACCTGGCTGACAAAGGGCAGCCCCCGCAGCAGCGAGGTCCCCCAGGGGCTTCCTGCCGGCGGGTTCAGGGCCGACACCAGCAGCAGCTCCGGATAGGGGCAGGGCCGCCTGCCCGACGGCCCCCTTGCGGATACCTTCACCCCCAGGGGGCCGTCGGCTTCCAGTTCCAGATGATCCAGCCCCGCGTTGTACAGGGCCCGCACCTGCCCGCCAGATACCACCATCTCCCCCACCGCGTTCCCGTAGGTCACCAGCTCTTCCAGATATATCCCCAAAAATTCGCCGATGCCCGCCCCAGCCGCATTCACCTGTACCTGGTCTAAAAACTCCCGCAGGCCCTTCTGGGCCGCCTCGTCCGGGCATGTCGCCTGGAACCCCCCGACCAGCCTGCGCAGCTTGTACACAGCCGCGTCGATAATAGGCACCGATTCCCGCAGCGCCCGGTACAGCTGCCGCTCCCCTGCCCCCAGGGGCAGTTCCGGCCTCCCCGCCTCCAGGCCCGTCTGTACCGTTACGGCCTGGGCCCTTTCCCTCCTTCGGAACCCCAGCATGCCGGCCCGCCTCCTTTCCTGTTTTCCATGCTTGCTTTGCCCGCCTCCTTTCTATCCAGGGCTTTCCCCGCCGTATGGGGGAAAGCCCCTCTAATACCCCCTTAAAAAACGGGAAAAGTTGTCCTCTAAAGGACAACTTTTCCAAAACTTTTGAAAAAACTTTTTTTCTCACACTTCCCGCTTGGGGATTTGCATAATTTGCATCTATTTCCGCCTTGCAATACTGTGCGTTCTGTCCCCTGTTAAAAGCCCCCTCCCCCACCCTCAAACCGCCAAAAGGGAGAGGCCGCCTCCATCGCCCGCTCCAGCCAGGCGGGGGCGGGACACGTCCGCACCCGCTATTCTTTTCAAATTCTTGACAGATTCCCCGCCCCTTGCTATAAAACCCTTACACGGCCTTACATTTATCTTACTAAACCCCGCACCCGCTTGATTTCCCCAAAACATGGGTGTAAGATAGTGACAATCAAGCGGGAAACCATCCCATCGGCCGCACAGAAAGGAAAGGGTCTACCATGGCAGATTACAATAACTATAACAATTTCTACAACCAAACGCCCTACCAGCAAGAGCAGCCTCCCATGTATAACCCGCCCCAATACCAGCCCCAAGCCGGCATGGACCCCCCTCCCGGCTACATCCAGAAAAGCCGCGTCGCCGCCGGCGTCCTGGCCATCCTGTTGGGCGCTTACGGCGTCCACAGCTTCTACCTGGGCAACACCTCCCGGGGCCTGGTACAGCTGCTGGTGTCTATGCTCACCTGTGGCGTCGGCGCCATCGCCATGAGTATCTGGGGCATCTTAGAGGGGATCAAGCTCTTAGATGGCCGCATCAATATCGACGCCAACGGCGTTTTCCTGAAAGATTAGCCCGCCCCACTCCACTTTTTGATATAGAAAGGAGCCTTACCATGTCTGACTTTGAAAATAGGGACGTTGAAAACCAGGCCGCTGCCACCGCAGAGAACGGGCAGCCCCAACAGGCCCCAGAAACCCCTGCGGCAGCCCCTTCGCCAGAGCCCGCCCCCAGCCCAGAGGCCGCCGGCCCCTCCGCTTACTATGCCACAGCCCCCCGCCTCACCTTAGAGCCAGACCTGGAACCGGACCTCCCGCTTCCGCGGGCTCCCGAACCAGAGCCCGAGCCTGTCAAGCCCCAGCCTCCCCAGTGGCAGGCGCCACCCTCGCCCCGGGCTCCCAGGGCTGAAGCCCCCCATATCCCAGAGCCGCCTTACAATGCGTACCCAGGCCAGCAGGCCCCGCCCCAGTACCAGCCCCCTCAGTATAGCCAGCAGCCTTCTTATGCCCAGCCCTCCCAGCCTGCCTATTACCCGCCCCAGTACACGGTACCTCCTATGGGCTATATCCAAAAAAGCCGCCTGGCCGCTGGTTTGCTGGCCGTCCTGTTGGGCGTGTTCGGCGTCCATAACTTTTACCTGGGCTTCAAATCCCGGGGCGCCATACAGATCATTGTAGCCTTGGCTGGCGGCCTGTTCACCTGTGGGCTTGCCACCGTTGGCGTCGTCATTTGGGCCTTTATCGAGGGCGTGCTCATCCTCTCTGCCAGCCCTTCGTTCATCTATGACGGCAATGGAGTCATCCTCCGGGATTGACCTCCCCTCGCCGTATCCAAAATTGAAAAAGGGAAAGCCCGCGCTGGGAAAGCGCGGGCCTTTCTTTTTGTGATAGCCGCACAGGCGGTCAGTGACGGAACATTTTGGCAACCAAGATACCGGCCGCCAGGGCAAGGCCGCTTATCCCCAACAGCAGAAGGGCCTGCCCTTCACTGCTGCCTGCGTCCTCTTGCCCGAACTCCGGCATATCTCCTTGCCCAAACTCCGGCATATCTCCCTGTCCGACCTCCGGCATATCCCCTTGCCCGACCTCCGGCATATCTCCCTGCCCAAACTCCGGCATATCTCCCTGCCCGAACTCCGGCATATCCCCCTGCCCGACCTCCGGCATATCCCCCTGCCCGACCTCCGGCATATCTCCCTGTCCAAATTCCGGCATACTCCCTTGCCCCATAGAGCCCATGTCCGACAAGGACAGCCCCGCGGCGTCCACTAACGCCTGGCTATCTTCACGCTGGCCCGCCTGGTTTGAGGGGATGCTCCCATCCAACTGCCCACGGACGCTTTCCTCCCGCAAAGAGCAAAAGCCCTGTAAAGCCTGTATCCCCGCCTCGAACTCCTCGTAGGTGCAGAATTTTGTGGGGTCTTTTTCCACATAGGGGGCAATCAAGCTATACGCGTCCTCCACGATCCCCTCTATGTCTATCGAATCCAAAAACTCCCCATACAATGCGTGATACCGGGCCGTATACGCTTCGTCTGAAAAGATCCATGCCTGCATAGGCCTGTCTTCCAGCACCTCGTCCACCGGGTCGTTCACGGCGCTGCCCGCGTCCCCGGCCTGGAAGGTCCCAAACGCCAGGTTATAGTCCCAGGGGATCATGGACAGCTGCCCGTCCTGTTCATATAGGTAGTAATTGTGTATCATGCTGCCCGTATAGCTGTCCCCGTTCACTACAAAATTATGGACTACAAAATACCGCAATACCTCCTCCACATCCAACGCCTCCTCCAGGTCCTCATAGGCGCTTAACGACTGCAGGGAATCGATCAGACGCTGTTCGTCCCCCGCGGAGACGTCCGTTTTGGCGTTATCGAAAATATTGGGATAGCTGTCCGGGTCGTCGTCGATATATTGCAGCTTTACGTCTGACGAGCCCATGTCCCCAGGCCCTCCGCCCGCCATGCCCGGCATGGGGGACCGGTCCCCCGCCCGCATCTGTTGGCTTCCGCCAGGGGCCTGGCTATCCCCTTGCGCGGCCTGCCCCCCAGCTTCTTGGCCCAGGAAGCCGGCCATGTCGAATCCTTTGCCGTTGCCCCGGCCGCCGCCAAAGCTCATGCTGTCCGGTTTATACAACGCGCCATGGCCTTTGCCATATTGGCGCTGTAAAAAGCCGTCCTCTACGCCTTCCACCGCCAGGTACAGCCCCCAGTCCTCACCGTTCACTGTGACGTACGCATAGCTGCACAGCGGGCTGTCCACGCCGAAGGCGCCCATCAGCCGATAGGTCAGATAGTCCTTCATATAAGTGTTGTCCTGTATCAGGTTGTTCAAACACAGCTTATCCAGCCCATGGTAGGTCTTCCCGCTGTCATATTGGTCAAACTCGACCTTAAAGCTGTACCGGCTGCTGCCCAGCTGCGACACCGACCGCAAAGAGGTGTTCCCCTTGGCCCGCAGGCCCACGTTTTTATACGCCTCCCCGTCAATAGCCACGCTGCACACCGCATATTCCTCGTCCTCGCAAGTCTCTAAGAAGCCCTCCCAGCCGTCCATCACAATGTCCACCGTGTGCACGCGCCCCGTGTCGAACAGACGCGATTCATACCCCAGCGCCTGGGCCGCCTCCTGCATCCCCAGCGCCTTCCCGTTCAGGAACAGTACCGTCAACAGCAGGGAAAACACCAGGCCCGCACAGCCCATCTTCCCCATATGCTTGCCCGCCGCCATGGCCCTTACCCCATATAGTCCCCGTTATACCGCACCAGCACGGCGCTGCGTACCCCGGGGAGCTGGGAAAGGGTGTTGAGGAAAGCGGCGCTGCCGTCCAGCAGGCGTATATCCAGGTCCAGCTCAATCCCATCCGGCCGCACCGTCTTGCCCTTTACGGCGCAGCGCCGGACCTGGTTCCCCAGGAAAGCCAGGGCCTGTTGTTCGCTTTCCGGGCCGTCGCATTGCAGCACCAGGATGAACGGGTCCACATGGGGCTTCCGGTTTACAAACACCAGCAGCACCACGCCGGTGGCCACGCTGCCCAGCACCGCCAGGGGTATCAGCCCCGCCGCCAGCACGATGCCCACGGCGATCGACCAGAACAGGAACGCGATATCCAGGGGTTCTTTGATAGCCGTGCGGAACCGCACGATGGACAGCGCGCCCACCATGCCCAGGCTCAGCACCACGTTGCTGGTCACCGCCAGGATGACCAAGGTGGTAATCATGGTCAGGGCAATCAGCGTTACACCAAAGCTAGAGGAATACTGTACCCCCTGATAGGTCTTCTGGTACACCAGGAAAATGAACAGCCCCAGGCCGAAGGCCAGTGCCAGCGCCACCCCCATGTCCAGCAGGCTCACGCTTACGGCGTTCTCCAAAAAGCTGGATTTAAATATGTCTTGAAATGTCATGCTTACTTTCCCCTTTCCGTTATCCATAGATCCGGCACGCGGCATATTTGGAAAAAGCCCCGTGCCCCCGCCCCATCTGCACCGCGTCCCGTACCAGGCTGGGCAGGTAGGCGTCCCACTTCACTTCCAGGACCACCAGGCCCTCCCCAGCCGGGACCGTGACGCAGCCCCCGTCCAGGAAATCCACGCACCGCAGGCCCGTGCGGACGTCCCGGTCCAGGGTAACCCGCACATGGCCGGGCCCATATACAAACGGTTCCCTGTCATAGTCCACAATGGTCTTCGGCCGTATGCCCTGGGTGCGCATCTTCGCGTACAGCTCTTGCACCAGGGGACGCCCCTCTGCGCCCGGCATCCACGCAAGCCGCCCCTCTACAAGGGCCTGGGCCTCCTCCCGGGACAGGGCCGCCGCCCGCTTGCCGCACAGGCCGTTTACCTTGCTCTTTTTTTCCAGCCGGATATGGGCTGTGTCGCCGTTATAATACCGGATACGGAATTTCTCCCGGCGGTTCACGCCGTCCAGCTTTTCCCGCAGCGCCTTGTCCTCCAGGTTGTCGAAATATAGGCTCCGCACCGTATACCGCCCCCTGGCCCCCCCATAGGGGTCCCGTTGCAGCAGGGCCTGCAGCCGCTTCCCCACTTCCCAGGCCTCTGCCGGATGCAGCAGGTGCTTCCACTCGTGGCGAAATGCCATGGTATTTTCCCTCCTTTTGTGGTAGAATGGGTACAGCATACCGGCCGAAGCTGAAACCAAGCTGTAATCTCCCCCTTATTCACACTTTCTTTACAGCTCTCCCCTATACCCTCCTCCCGGCAATCCCCATGCAATATATGACGGCATAGAAAGGCCCAGGTGGCGTTACCATGCGTATCCTCATTGTAGAAGACGAAAAGCTTTTAGCGGAAACCCTGGCGGACATCCTGTCCCAGGCCCACTATATCACCGACATTGCCTATGACGGCACCAGCGGGCTGGACAACGCCCGCTCTGGCATTTACGACGCGCTTGTGTTGGACGTCATGCTCCCCAAGCGCAGCGGGTTCGACCTCCTGCGGTGCTTGCGGGAAGAGGGGAACCATGTGCCGGTCTTGCTGCTTACCGCCAAAGGGGACCTGGCAGACCGGGTCTACGGCCTGCGGCAAGGGGCCGATTACTACTTGACCAAGCCCTTTGAAAACGCCGAGCTTTTGGCGTGCTTAGAGGCCATCACCCGCCGCCGGCAGGAAATCGTACCGGAAACCCTGCGCTTCGGCGGCCTGAAGCTGACGCCCTCTGCTTGCCGGCTCCAATGGGGCGGGGCCTCCCTCCCCCTCAACGCCAAAGAGACCGAGCTCTTGCGGCTGCTGATGCTGAATCCCGGGCAGTACCTGCCAAAGGAAACGCTCCTTACAAAAGTCTGGGGCTTCGAGTCCGGCGCGGGCGACAACAACGTAGAGGCCTATATCTCCTTCCTGCGGAAAAAGCTGGCCTTGCTGGGGGCCGGGGTCTGCCTGCGGGTCCAGCGGAACGTGGGCTACCGCCTGGAGGAGCTGCCATGATCCGGCGGCTTAGATGGAAATTCGTGCTGGCATTTACCAGCGTGGCGTCCCTTTTCCTCACGGCTCTGCTGGCCGGGCTGTACCTCTCCAGCGCCGCCCATTACCGGCAGGCCAGCCTGGAAACCTTGCGCTCTGTCCTGTTAGAGCGGGGCCGGCCCCGGGGCGGGGCCCCCGTTGCCCTGGCGGAAGAGTCCCCCCCTGGGCAGCTGCGGGTAGTGCTCAACCATATCTACCCCTTGACAGAAGAGGAAATTGCCCAGGCCGCAGCAGAGGCCGGCCGTATGGGGACCGATTCCGGCGACCTCCCCGCGCAGCATCTCCGCTTCCTCCGCCAGGGGGCCGGGCCCGGGCGCACCCGGTACGCTTTTGCGGATACCACCGGCGAGCTGGCCTCCCTGCGCACCCAGGCCCTCCACTCCCTGCTCATCGGCGCGGCGGCCCTGGCCGGGCTGCTGGCATTCAGCCTCCTCCTCTCCAAATGGATGATCCGCCCCATAGAAGAAGCCTGGACGCGGCAGCGCCAGTTCGTGGCCGATGCCTCCCACGAGCTAAAGACCCCCCTGACCGTGGCCTTGTCCAATGTAGACATGGCCTTGGCCGCGCCCGCCCTCCCCCCAAACGGCAAAGGCCGCCGCAGGCTGGACATCACCAAAGCCGAGCTCCTGCGGATGAAGGGGCTGGTAGAAAAGCTGCTGGCCCTGGCCCGCATGGACGCGAAAGAGGGGCGCCCCCCTGCCAGCCCCTTGGCGCCCGTCGACCTCAGTTACCTGCTGGCCTGTAGCGCCGCCTCTTTCGAGCCCCTGTTCTTCGAGGCTGGGCGGCAGCTGGCCAGCGCCATCGCCCCAGGCTGCCATACGCGGGGGGATGCCGGGCAGCTGTCCCAGCTGGCCGGCATCCTGCTGGACAATGCCTGTAAATACAGCGCCCCGGGCAGCACGGCCTTCCTCCGGCTAGAGCGGGCCAAAGGCGGCCGGCTGCTCCTTTCCATAGAGGACCAGGGCGCGCCCATCCCCCCGGAAGACCTGCCCCGCATTTTCCAACGCTTTTACCGCGCCGACCCCTCCCGGGGGGAGACCCCCGGCTACGGCCTGGGCCTGTCCATCGCCCATGAGATCGCCGCCCAGCATAAGGGGAAGATATGGGCAAAGTCCGCCGGGGGGCGCACCGTGTTCTATGTGGAACTCCCCTGCGCCCCGCCCGCCCAAAACAAACGGTAGACAAGCCGTCCTTTTTGCTGTATAATGTATGGGTATAGCGCAATTTGCCATCCCTTGGGCCGCGTATACAATTATAATTTTGAAAGGCATGATACCTATGAGAAACATCCTGAAAAAAGCAGCCGCCCTGTGCCTGGCCCTCTGCCTGTGCCTGCAGCTCACGGCTTGCTACAGTGAGGAAAACACCTGGGCCGCTAAGGCCGGCGACAACGTGATGCCTATCGGCGGGTATATCTATTACATCACCAGCGCCTTTACAGACGCGGTGAACCGGGTCCCAGCCAGCGACCAGGTCTTGAAAAGCCAGATAGACGGCCAAGACGCCCAGTCCTGGATCAAGGACCGTGCGCTGCGATACTTAGGCGCTTATTACTACGTCCAAGACCAGTTCGACGCCCTGGGCCTCACCATGTCGGAGGAAGACCAGCAGGCTATGGACACTGGCTTTGCCAGCAGCTGGGCCTATTATAAGGACGTTTTCGAGGGCATCGGCATTTCTGAGGAATCCTTTAAAAAGGCTTATGCAGAATACAACGTGAAGTTCCGCATGGTGCTGCTGGCCCTGTACGGCGAGGGCGGCGAGAAAGCCCTGTCTGAAAGCGAATTGAAAGACTATTACCTGGAGAATTACGACGCCTACGAGTACATGTACGTCTCTAAAAGCAAAAACGACGAGGACGGCAACAGCATTGCCATTACCGACGAGGAGCACGAAGAACTGCTGAAAAACCTGAACATCTATGCCGATGAAGTAAACGACGGAAGCCTTACCCTGGGCGAGGCTTTCACCGAATATTCCTACATCGCTATGGTCACCCCCCAGCACCAGGCCCCGGGCGCTGTGCTCAAGTCCAACATCTCCGCCACTGTGGCCGAGGCCCTGGCAGAAATGGAGGATGGGGAAGCCAAGGTCATCGAGGTAGACGCGGGGTGCTTCCTGTTGCAAAAGCTCTCCGTTTCCGATAAGTTTGACGAGGCCATGGCGGACGAGGAGCAGCGGGAAAGCCTGTTATACGAGATCAAAAGCCAGGAGTTCTCCGATTTGGCCCTGGAAGAGGGCGACCTGGCCGGGGTGGAACTGAATGTGAAAGCCCTGGACAGCGTAAAGATCGGCTCCATCGTCACCAATAAGGAACAGACCGGCGCTTCCGTACCCCCTGCCGACGAAAGCAGCAGCCAGCCTGCCAGCTCCACAACCAAATAATCTTTGTGCTATTTGTCCAAATCCCCGGCGTACGCCGGGGATTTTTTGTGGTTTTGCCACCAAACTGCCCTTGCCCCCTGGCAGGGACAAGGGACAAAATGCCGGATGCAAAATTTTGGGCCCACTGGTTTTTTTTATGCGGTTTCCTTTTGACATTTCCTTATATAGAGTGTATAATGAAAGCGTATTGCAAGCTTGCAAATCTCTCGTTAGGTTTCCAGGCTTCCTTCCCCCCAGCCCCTTTTTCTGCTTTTCCCTTGGGAGGAAGGTATAGCAAGACCCTTTTTGCAGGAGGTGAGAGAATTTTGGCAAAAGACACCATGCAGGCCGTAAACCAGGCGGAACAGCAAGCCCGTCAGACGGTACTGCGTGCGAAAGAGGAAGGCGAACAGTTGGCGGCAAAAGCTGCCGAAGCCGGCCGGCAAGCCGTGACCGACGCAGTGAAAGAGGCCAGGAAAAAGGCCGACGTACTGCGGGGCGTGGCCCGGGCCGACGCGGAAAAGCTGCGCGCCCAGTCTGTCCAGGAGCTCCAGGATACCAAGGAGCGCCTGCAAAAAAGCGCCGCAGGAGCCAAGGACAAAGTCTCAGCGGAGCTGAAGAAAATCGTTTTGGGGCAGCCCTAAAGGAGGTCGATGCAGATGGCGGTAGTGGAAATGAAGCGCATCCATATCTATGCGCTGAAAAGCAACCGCAAAAAGATCCTGGAAATGCTGCAGCGGAAGGGCGCCGTAGAGGTCGATTCACCGAAAAAGGCAGAAGAGCTCTTTTCCAAAACCGATACCCTTTCCGCGCGGCAGACGTTTGAAAAAAGCGCCCAGCTGTTAACCAATGCCGTTTCCATCCTGGACGCTTACGCGCCCCCTGAAAAAAGCCCGGTGCCCCAGATGCTATTGGGGCGCACGGCCATCACGGCCCGGCAGTATGAAGAGACCGCCGAGGCTGCCCCGGCCCGCACCAAGACAGCCTCCCGCATCACGGCGCTGGGGAAAAAGATCGCCGACGAAGAGGCGGAGATCCTGCGCCTAGAAGCGCAGATCGACGCGCTGCAGCCTTGGATGGGCCTGGATATCTCTATGCGCACCAAGGGCAGCGCCTCCACGGCCGTGTTCATTGGCTCTTTCCCGGATGAGTTCTCCCAGGCAGACCTGAAGGCCCGCCTGGCCGCCGCCCTGCCCCAGGTCCCTTCCATAGAGGCCGAGGTGGTCAGCAGCCAGTCCCAGCAGACCTGCGCTTTCATCATCTGCCACAACAAGTTCGCCGCAGAGGTAGAGTCCGCCCTGCGGGGCCTGGGCTTCACCTACCCCGCCGCCCCTTCCAAGCCCTCCCCTGCCCAACGGGCCGAGGACCTGAAAGGGCGCATCGCCGCTTCCCGCCAGCAGATTGAAGAGGCCAAGAAGGAGATCGCCTCTTATGCCGGCGAACGGGAAAGCCTGCTGTTCACAGCAGACTATTTCACTATGCGCGGCGATAAATACCAGGTACTGGGGGACCTGTGGCAATCCCCCCATGTGTTCTATCTCACCGGCTTCGTGCCTGCAAGGGCCGCCTCCTGGCTTCAGAAAGAGCTAGAGGATTCCTACCACGCTTTTGTCGAGCTGGAGGAGCCGGCCGAGGATGAGGAACTGCCCGTAAGGCTGCATAACGGCTTCTTTGCCGGCGCCGTGGAAAGCGTCATCTCCGGCTACAGCCTCCCCGGCAGGTTCGAGGTGGACCCCTCGAAGGTCATGTGCATTTTCTATTACGTACTCTTCGGCATGATGCTCTCCGACGCGGCCTATGGCTTTTTGATCGCCCTGGTGTGCGGCATCGTGCTCTTGAAGTTCAAAAACATCGAGGACAGCCTGCGAAGTTCTATGCGGATGTTCTTCTTCTGCGGCATCTCCACCCTGATCTGGGGCGTGCTGTTCGGCGGCTATTTTGGCAACGCCGTAGACACCGTCGCCCAGACCTTCTTCGGCCGGGATCCTGCCCTGCCGTCCCTTACGCCGCCCCTGTGGTTTGCCCCCCTGGACGATCCCATGCGGCTGATGCTGTTCTCGTTCCTGCTGGGCATCATCCACCTGTTTGCCGGCCTTGCCATGCAGCTTTACCAGCTTTGCAAGCGCAGGAAATATGCCGACGCCCTGTACGACGTGGGCTTCTGGTATATGCTGGTGGGCGGGCTGATCATCGCCCTGGTGGGCAGCGACATGTTCCAGGATATGATGAGCCTGAACCTCGCCATCCCGTCCATCGTCACCACAATCGCGCTGGCGCTTGCGGGCATTGGGGCTGTGGGCATCATCGCCACCAGCGGCCGGGAAAGCCGGGGCTTCAAGCGTCTGCTAAAAGGCCTGTACGGCCTGTACGGCGTGTCCAGCTGGCTTTCCGATATCCTGTCCTATTCCCGCCTGCTGGCCCTGGGCCTTGCCACCGGCGTTATCGCCAACGTGTTCAACATGCTGGGCACCATGGCGGGCGGCGGCGTAGTGGGGGCCATCCTGTTCCTTGTGGTCTTCATTATCGGCCATGTTCTCAACCTGCTCATCAACTTGCTGGGCGCTTACGTACATACCAACCGCTTGCAGTACGTAGAGTTCTTCGGCAAGTTTTATGAGGGCGGCGGGCGCGCTTTCCAGCCCTTTGCCGCGAAAACAAAATACTTTAAGATTACGGAGGAAAAGTAAATGGACATCTCTAGTTTGGTATTTGATTGGGATCAGCTGGGCATCGTATTCGCACTTTTGGGCGCCGTGCTGGCCGCGCTGCTGGGCGGCATCGGCTCCGCCATTGGCGTTGGCATGACCGGCCAGGCGGCCGCAGGCGTTGTAACGGAAGACCCCTCCAAGTTCGGCAAGGTTCTGATCCTCCAGCTGCTGCCCGGCACCCAGGGCATTTACGGCCTGCTCATCGGCTTCGTCACCCTCACCCAAATCGGCATCCTGGGCGGCAGCGCCGACCTGACCCTGGCCAAGGGCCTGCTGTACCTGGCCGCTTGCCTGCCTATGGCTATCGTGGGCCTGGTTTCCGCCAAGTGGCAGGCCAAGGCCGCCGTGTCCTCCATCTCCCTGGTCGCTAAAAAGCCTGACCAGTTCGGCAAGTCCATGATCTTCCCCGCCATGGTGGAGACCTACGCCGTTCTGGCCCTGCTCATCTCCATCCTCTCTATCACCAGCATCGGCGGCCTGTCCGTATAATGACGCCGCGGAAACTGTGAGAGAGGAGGGAAACGGATGACAGGACTGGAATCCATCATCAACCAGATTGCCGGAGACGCCCAGCAAGAGGCCGAAGCCATCCTCCAGGAAGCCAGGCGGAAGGCCGAGGAGGCCGGGAATGCCGCCAAGGAGGAAGCCCAGCAGCAGGTAAAAGCCGTGCTGCGCAAGGGCGAACAGGACGCCAAAGATATCCGGGACAGGGCAGAGTCGGCCGCCGAATTGGAGAAACGCAACCAGCTGCTGGCCTTTAAACAGCAGCTCATCCAAGAGGCCGTAGCCGGCGCCCAGGCTTCTTTAGAGGGCGCCCCGGACAAAGAGTATTTCGACACGCTTCTGCAGCTATACAAGCGTTTTGCCCAGAAAGGCCAAGGCGAGCTGCGGCTGAACAAGCGGGACCATGGGCGGCTGCCCGGCGATTTTTTGGCCCGCATGAAGAAAGAGGTCCCCGGCGCAGACGTGCACATCTCCCCCACGTCCTGCGACATAGAAAGCGGGTTCCTTTTGGTATATGGCGGCATGGACATCAACTGCACGTTCCGGGCCGTTTTTGAAGACGCCTATGAAGAGCTACGCGACGCGGCCGGAAAGCTGTTGTTCCCGGTTGCGTAAAGGCATGGCCCGCCCCATAAACAAAGAAAGGAATTCCCATCTATGAGTGACGATTATATCTATGCGGTGGCGCGGGTGCGCTCTAAAGAGCTCAGCCTGTTGGGCCGTCAGGACATCGACCAGCTCATGGCCTGCAGGGGGTTCGACGAGTGCCTGCGCGTACTGAACGACAAGGGCTGGGGCGGCGGCTCTGCCGCCTCTGCCGAGGGCCTGCTGGCACAGGAGGAAGAGAAGACCTGGGCTTTCATCCGCGAGCTGACAGATGACCTTACGCCTTTCGCGGTGCTTTTGTTCCCCATCGATTATAACAACCTGAAAGCTGCCGTTAAATGTGTGGTGACAGACGTCAAGCCCCAAAACGTCTTCCTGCCCGGCGGCTCTATCGACCCCCAGCTGATGGCGCGCTGCGTGCGGGAGAACGACTTCTCCCCCCTGCCCCCCGCCATGGCGGCCGCCGCAGACGAGGCCTACCACACCCTGCTCCACACCGGCGACGGCCAGCTGTGCGACGTCATTTTGGACAGGGCTTGCCTGGAAGGCATCCTAGACTGCGGCAAGTCCAGCAAGAACGAGCTGCTGGAGCGGTATGCCCAGCTGCGCGTAGCTGTAGCAGACATTAAAACGGCGGTGCGCGCCTGTAAAACAGGCAAATCCCGCAGCTTCATCGACGCGGCCCTGGCCCCCTGTTCTACGCTGGACGTGGGCTCTTTGGCCGCGGCCGCCTGCAAAAGCCCCGAGGATATCTATGGCTACCTGGCCGTCACCCCCTATGGGGCCGCCGGGGAAAAGCTGAAAGATTCCTACTCAGCCTTTGAAAAATGGTGTGACGACCAGGTCATGGACCTGATCAAGGAACAGAAGAGCAACCCCTTTACAGTGGGGCCCCTGTTCGCCTATGTGCTGGCCCGCCAGAACGAGATCAGCACCGTGCGGATCATCCTTTCCGGCAAGCTTAACGAGCTGGACGACGGCATGATCCGGGAAAGGTTGAGGGATATGTATGTATAAGATTGCAGTTTTGGGCGACCGGGACAGTATCTACGGTTTCGCCGCCTTAGGGCTGGAGGTCTTCCCTGTAGCCGGCCCCGAAGAGGGCGCCCGCGCCCTGCGGAACCTGTGCGAACAGGAATACGCGGTGGTCTATATCACAGAAGCCCTCTCCGCCCAGCTGGGTCCCGAGCTGGAACGCTGCCGGGAAAACCTGCTGCCCGCCGTTATCCCCATCCCCGGGGTACACAGCAACACGGGCATGGGTATCCAGATGGTAAAGCGGTCTGTAGAACAGGCTGTGGGCTCTGACATCATCTTCAATGAAAAATAATGGTACGAGAATATTCGAGAAACGGGTGATCGAGAAACATGAGTAAAGGCACCATCAAAAAAGTGGCCGGACCTCTCGTTATCGCCAAGGGCATGCGCGACGCCAACATGTTCGACGTGGTGCGCGTCAGCGACAGGCGCCTGATCGGCGAGATCATCGAGATCCACGGCGACGAGGCCTCTATCCAGGTATACGAAGAGACCTCTGGCCTAGCCCCCGGGGCCCCGGTGGAATCCACCGGCGAACCCATGAGCGTGGAGCTGGGGCCCGGGCTTATCACCAGCATTTACGACGGCATCCAGCGCCCCTTGGATGACATTATGAAGATTTCCGGCAACAACCTGCAGCGCGGCGTGGAGGTCCCCTCTTTGAAGCGGGACTTGAAATGGGACTTTGTGCCCACCGTTAAGGCCGGCGACCAGGTCACCGGCGGCGATATCATCGGCACCGTACAGGAGTCTGAAATCGTCAGCCACAAGATCATGGTCCCCCCTGGCGTTGTGGGCACCATCAAGTCCATCAAGGCGGGCTCTTACGTGGTAACCGACACCGTTGCCACCGTAACCACCAAGGACGGGGCCGATGTACCCCTAAGCCTGATGCAGAAGTGGCCGGTGCGCCGGGGCCGCCCCTATAAGGAGAAGCTTTCCCCCGACATGCCCCTGATTACGGGCCAGCGTGTGGTGGACACCCTGTTCCCCATTGCCAAGGGCGGCGTGGCCGCCGTGCCGGGCCCCTTCGGCAGCGGCAAAACCGTGGTACAGCATCAGCTGGCCAAGTGGGCAGAGGCGGACATCGTGGTATACATCGGCTGCGGCGAACGCGGCAACGAAATGACCGACGTTCTAAACGAGTTCCCCGAGCTGGTGGACCCCAAAACCGGCCAGTCCCTGATGAAGCGCACGGTGCTCATTGCCAACACCTCCGACATGCCTGTGGCGGCCCGTGAAGCTTCCATCTATACCGGCATCACCATCGCCGAGTATTTCCGCGACATGGGTTATTCCGTAGCCCTGATGGCCGACTCTACCTCCCGCTGGGCCGAGGCCCTGCGCGAGATGTCCGGCCGTTTGGAAGAGATGCCCGGCGAAGAAGGTTACCCCGCTTATTTGGGCAGCCGCCTGGCGCAGTTCTACGAGCGCGCCGGCCGTGTGATGACCCTAGGCAGCGGCGACCGGGAAGGCGCCCTGTCCGTCATCGGCGCTGTATCGCCCCCTGGCGGCGACATTTCCGAGCCTGTCTCCCAGGCCACCCTGCGTATTGTCAAGGTGTTCTGGAGCCTGGACTCCTCCCTGGCTTATAAGCGCCACTTCCCTGCCATCAACTGGCTGACCAGCTACTCCTTGTACATGGATACCATGCAGGGCTGGTTCGACCAGAACGTGGCCGGGGACTGGATCGAGCTGCGCAACAAGCTGATGCGCCTTTTGCAGGACGAGGCCGAACTGGAAGAGATCGTACAGCTGGTTGGCATGGACGCCCTCTCCGCCCCAGACCGCCTGAAGCTGGAGGCCGCCCGTTCCATCCGCGAGGACTTCCTCCATCAGAACGCCTTCGACGATGTGGACACCTATACCTCCCTGGAGAAGCAGCACGACATGATGCAGCTGATCATCTCCTATTATGAGAAGTCCGCCGAGGCCCTCCAGGCCGGCGCGGACATCAATAAGCTGATCGACCTCCCCGTGCGGGAGACCATCGGCCGTTTCAAGTACACGGCCCCCGAAAAGGTCAAGGAGACCTTCGAAGCGGTATCCGCGCAGCTTGAAAAAGAACTTTATGAAGCCAAGCAGGCAAAGGAGGAATTCTGATGCCAAAGGAATATAGGACTATCCAGGAAGTCGCCGGCCCTTTGATGCTGGTGCGGGACGTGGAGAACGTGGCCTATGATGAACTGGCAGAGATCGAGCTGTTCAATGGCGAACGCCGCCGCTGCAAGGTACTGGAGATCAACGAGGGCAACGCCCTGGTACAGCTGTTTGAAAACTCCACCGGCATCAACCTCTCCAATTCCAAGGTGCGCTTCCTGGGCCACAGCATGGAGCTGGGCGTAAGCGAAGACATGCTGGGCCGGGTGTTCGACGGCCTGGGCCGCCCCATCGACGGCGGGCCTGACATTTTGCCCGACCGCCGGGTGGACATCAACGGCCTGCCCATGAACCCCGCCGCCCGCAACTACCCCCAGGAATTTATCCAGACCGGCGTTTCCGCCATTGACGGCCTGAACACCCTGGTGCGTGGGCAAAAGCTGCCCATCTTCTCTGCAAGCGGCCTGCCCCACGCCCAGCTGGCAGCGCAGATTGCCCGCCAGGCCAAGGTGCGCGGCACCAACGACCCCTTCGTGGTGGTCTTCGCGGCCATGGGCATCACCTTCGAGGAATCCAACTTCTTCGTACAAAGCTTTAAGGAGACGGGCGCTATCGACCGCACGGTCATGTTCGTAAATTTGGCCAACGACCCCGCTGTCGAGCGTATCGCCACCCCCAAGATGGCCCTGACCGCCGCCGAGTACCTGGCCTTTGAAAAGAACTACCATGTGCTGGTCATCCTCACAGACATTACCAACTATGCCGACGCCCTTCGCGAGGTCTCCGCGGCCCGCAAGGAAGTGCCTGGCCGCCGGGGCTACCCCGGTTACATGTATACCGACCTGGCCACCTTGTACGAACGCGCCGGCCGGCAGAAGGGCAAGACCGGCTCTATCACTATGATCCCCATCCTGACCATGCCTGAAGGCGACAAGACCCACCCCATCCCCGACCTGACCGGTTACATCACCGAAGGGCAGATCATCCTCAGCCAAGAGCTCTACCGTAAAAACCTGACGCCTCCTGTAGACGTGCTGCCTTCCCTGTCCCGTTTGAAGGACAAGGGCATTGGCGAGGGGCGTACCCGGGCCGACCATGCCGCCACCATGAACCAGCTGTTCGCGGCATATGCCCGTGGCAAAGAGGCCAAGGAATTGATGGTGGTGTTGGGCGAGGCCGCCCTGACGGAGATCGACAAGCTGTACGCCAAGTTTGCGGACGCCTTTGAAAGCGAGTATGTCTCCCAGGGATACACCACCAACCGGGACATTGAAGAAACCCTGGACCTGGGCTGGAAGCTGCTTTCCATTTTGCCCAGGGGCGAGCTGAAGCGTATCAACGACAAGTTCCTGGATCAGTATTACGGAAAGGTGTGATGCGCCTTGGCTAGCAAACAGATAACCCCAACCCGTATGGAGCTGACCCGCTTGAAAAAGAAGCTGGCAACCGCAACCCGGGGCCACAAGCTTTTGAAAGACAAGCGCGACGAGCTGATGCGCCAGTTTTTGGACAAGGTGCGGGAGAACAAGCGCCTGCGGGAGCGTGTGGAAGCGGGCATACAGGCGGCCAACAAGAACTTCCTCCTGGCCCGGGCGGGCATGCAGGACCAGGTGCTGAACACCGCCCTGCTGGCCCCCAAGCAGCGGGTGTCTGTGGAGAGCGAGGTAGAGAACGTGATGAGCGTTGAGATACCCAAATTCACGTTCCAAACCCGCTCACCAGATGAGAACGACATCTTTTCCTACGGCTTCGCGTTCACCTCCAGCGACCTGGATGGCGCGGTACAGTCCCTTGCGGATGTGTTCCCCGACATGCTGGCCCTGGCCGAGTGTGAAAAAGGCTGCCAGCTGATGGCAGTAGAGATTGAAAAGACCCGCCGCCGGGTGAACGCCCTGGAGCATGTGATGATCCCCGAATTGCAGGAGAACATCAAATACATTTCCATGAAGCTGGACGAGAACGAGCGTTCCACCCAGATCCGATTGATGAAGGTCAAGGACATGATGTTGCAAGAAGCCCACGGCTACGAGACCTTCTAAATGTAAAAAACCACAAAAGGCTGCGTCCCAACGGGACGCGGCCTTTCTTTCGTTCCCGCTGCCCCTCCCAAAAACCGGAAGGGCGCTGCCCTTTGTGGACAGCACCCTTTTTTCTATTGAAGAACAAACAGGCAAATAATCAATACATACCGCCCATGTCAGGGGCCGCCGGAGCGGCAGGGGCCGGCTCCTTAATATCCGCTACCAAAGATTCGGTGGTCAGGATAGTGGAAGCCACAGAAGAGGCATTCTGCAAAGCAGAGCGCGTCACCTTGGTGGGATCCACAATACCCGCGGTAATCATATCCTGGAACTCGCCGGTCAGGGCATTATAGCCATATCCGGCTTTCTGCTCTTTCTTGATGGCCTCTACGATGACAGAGCCCTCGATGCCAGCGTTGGCGGCAATCTGACGTACCGGCTCTTCCAGGGCCTTCAACACGATAGCAGCGCCCGTCTTTTCATCACCCTCGGCAGAGTCCACATAGGCCTTCACAGCGGGGATCGCGTCGATCAACGCCGTGCCGCCGCCGGAAACAATGCCCTCTTCCACAGCTGCCTTGGTGGCGGCCAGGGCGTCCTCAATGCGCATCTTCTTCTCTTTCATTTCAATCTCAGTAGCAGCGCCCACCTTGATAACAGCTACGCCGCCAGCCAGCTTTGCCAGGCGCTCCTGCAGCTTCTCCCGGTCAAAGTCAGAGGTAGTGGTCTCAATCTGAGAACGGATCTGCCCAACGCGGGCCTTGATATCCTCTGAAGAGCCGGCGCCGTCTACAATAATGGTGTTCTCTTTGTCCACCTTTACCTGCCGCGCAGAACCCAACTGGCTCAGCTGGGCGTCCTTCAGCTCCAGGCCCAGCTCTTCCGAGATGACCTGCCCGCCTGTCAGCGTGGCGATATCCACCAGCATCTCCTTCCGGCGGTCGCCGAAACCAGGGGCCTTCACGGCCACGCAGGTGAAAGTGCCGCGCAGGCGGTTCAAAATCAGCGTGGTCAGGGCCTCGCCCTCAATATCCTCCGCAATAATCAGCAGCTTCTTGCCAGACTGTACCACTTGCTCTAACAGGGGCAAAATCTCCTGTACATTGGAGATCTTCTTGTCTGTGATGAGGATAGCGGGCTCATCCAGCTCGGCCACCATCTTGTCCGTATCCGTGGCCATGTAGGGGGTAATGTAGCCCCGGTCGAACATCATGCCTTCCACAACCTCGCTATAGGTCTCGGCAGTCTTGCTCTCCTCCACTGTGATTACACCGTCAGAGGTGACCTTCTCCATAGCGTCGGCAATCAGCTGGCCGATCTCATCGCTGCTGGAAGAAACAGCCGCCACACGGGCGATATCCTTGGTGCCGGAAACCTTTACGGAATTCTTTACAATGGCGTCCACAGCCGCGTCCGTAGCCTTC
This sequence comes from Oscillospiraceae bacterium, assembly GCA_910574995.1. Lineage (GTDB taxonomy): Bacteria > Bacillota > Clostridia > Oscillospirales > Acutalibacteraceae > Acutalibacter. The sequence goes on along the minus strand of CAJTCS010000001.1, from coordinate 642,099 downwards.
TGTACACCCTTGCGCAGAACCATGGGGTTTGCCCCAGCGGTAACGTTCTTCATGCCCTCCCGTACCAGTGCCTGGGCCAACAGGGTGGCGGTGGTGGTGCCGTCGCCGGCAATATCGTTGGTCTTGGTGGCAACTTCCTTCACCAGCTGGGCGCCCATGTTCTCAAAAGCGTCTTCCAGTTCCACTTCCTTGGCAATGGTCACGCCGTCGTTGGTAATCAGGGGCGCGCCAAACTTCTTATCCAACACCACATTGCGGCCTTTAGGCCCCAGGGTAATCTTTACGGTGTCCGCCAGCTGGTTCACGCCGCCGAGAAGGGCCTTGCGGGCGTCTTCGCCATAGATAATCTTCTTAGCCATATTCTATCGTTCCTTTCATCCGGTAATGTTTTTTATCTGCTCTTCCAACCCGATGGGTTTTACCCTTCCACCACAGCCAGGATGTCGGACTGCTTCACGATGGTATACTCTTCCCCATCAATCTTCACTTCTGTGCCGGTATACTTGGCGGAAATGACGCGGTCGCCTTCTTTCAAATACATTTTCACTTCTTTCCCGTCCACTTCGCCGCCAGGGCCTACCGCCACCACCCGGGCAATCTGGGGCTTCTCCTGAGACTTGGCCGCCAGCACGATGCCGCTTTTTGTGGTCTCCTCCGCCTCTTCCGCCTTGATAAGCACTCTGTCCAAAAGGGGTTTTACTGTCATATCTGTCACCTGCAGGCCCATGGTTTTTTGACGGGCCGTTCCTTTCTCCCCGGCTGTATCGTTTTCGCGCCTGCCGGGGGAAAGCGCCAAAACCGCGGGAAACCCGCGAAAAAGATTTATAACTACAGTTGGTTTAGCACTCGTTCACCTCAAGTGCTAATACATATTCTAGTCACATGGTCAGGAAAAGTCAAGACCATTTTTCCATTTTTTTGACTTTTAACAAATCCTTCATATTTGCCCTCCCGCCAACCGGTACCTCCCTGTGCCCATGCCCCGCCAAAAACTCCTCCCGCAAGATGGAATAGATCTCTTCATCCAAAACTGCCCCATCGCTGCGCCGCAGCGCCTGCCGCCGGGTACCCTCGTGGGTAAACCCGCACTTTTCTATCACACGCCGCGAGCCTTCGTTGCCCACCGCATGGCCTACGGCCAACACCTCTGCCTTCTTTTTTTCAAAACCGTGGCGCACCATGGCGCCCAAAACCTCTGTCATGGCCCCTTGGCCCCAATAGGGCTTCTCCAACCAATATCCAATGATAAAACTAGTCACGTTCAGGCGGCCCATGTCCCGGGCAAATTGGAAATTCCCAATGGCCTGGCCGTTGTCCTTCCAGATGATGGCATACCCCTCCTGTACCGCCCGCCGAAAGCGCCGTTTGACGGCTTTCACATCGGGGCAAGGCCCAGCCCCTGCCGCCAGCATCAATTCCTCGTCCATAACCATCCGTTGGAAATCCACAAAGTCCTCCTGCCGCCATTTGCGCAGCAACAGCCGTTCGGTTTCCACGCTTCCCCGCAGCCGGTCCAAGAGCTTCACAGGCGTACCCCTCCTATTTGAAATATTGGTAAAACTGGCACTTGATCATGCCGTTGTACAGCTTCCGGCGCTTGTCGGCCTTGCGCCCAAACAGATTCTCGAATTCCTCTTCCGGGGTGATGATCCCATAGCTCCACCCGCGTTGCCGCTGGAACACCTGGCCCATCACCCGGTACAAGGCACGGGCCCCTTCCGCATCCAGCAGCCGTTCCCCATAAGGCGGGTTACACACCACGCAGCCATACTGCCCCTCGCAGCGGAAATCCCGGATGTCCCGCACACGGGCCTGCACCTGCCCGCCCACCTTTGCCCTGCGGGCGTTTTCCAGGGTCAATTCCACTGCCGCCGGGTCTATGTCGAAGCCCTCTGCCTGGAAATCCTGCCCTGGCAGCACCAGCCCTAAAGCCCTTTGGCGCTCCTGCCGCCATATAGTGCTGTCCGCCCCTGTCCATCTCTCCGCCTGGAACCTGCGCCCCAGCCCCGGCGCCATCTTCCGGGCCACCATGGCCGCCTCAATCAAAAGCGTACCAGACCCGCAAAAGGGGTCCAGAAAATGCCCGTCCGGGCGCACCCGGGCCAGCTTCACCAGCGCCGCCGCCAGCGTCTCCTTAATAGGCGCTTGGGTAGACGCAGGCCGGTATCCCCGTTTGTGCAGGCCAGGCCCGCTGGTGTCCACCATCAGGCTTACCTTGTCCTTCAAGATGCGGAAACGCACCCGGTATAGCGGCCCTGTCTCCTCAAACCAATCTTGCCGGTAATGGGCCTTCAGCCGCTCTACAATGGCCTTTTTGACAATAGCCTGGCAGTCTGGCACGCTGTGCAGCTGGCTGTTCAGGCTGGCCCCTGTCACCGGGAATTCCCCGTCCACAGGGATAAGCCCTTCCCAGGGCATGGCCCGCACCCCCTGGAACAGCTCCTCAAAGCTGCGGGCTTCAAACTCCCCCAGCAGCGCCAAAATCCGCTCCGCATACCGGCTGTTCAGGTTCGCCCTGGCCAAGGCCTCCTGCCCACCGGTAAACAACACCCGGCCATTCTCCGCCCGCACGCCCTCCAGGCCCATTTCACGCAATTCCTGGGCCACCAGGCCCTCTAACCCCAGCAGGCACGGGGCACAGTACGTCATCTGTTCCATCGCATCCTCCTCGGTGGGGCGTCGCCCCACGCCTCGCTTAGGGGAAACGTTTGTACCCCCCCTAAGAACCCCTGTGAAATTTTTGCGCCGCCCACCCTTGTAAACCCTGGGCAATCGCCTTGTCGCCAGCACGCCCCCTTGCCCCGGGCGCCCGGCACAAAGAAAGGGCCCGCAGGCCCTTTCGGATAGTCGCTATTTCCCCTATGTGGCGTTTTTTTATTCGCCTTCTGGCACCAGAAGGCCGTAATCACCGTCTTTCCGGCGGTATACCACGTTAACCTCCCCGCTCTCGTCATTGCGGAACATAAAGAACTCGTGCCCCATCATGTTCATCTGCAAAACGGCTTCTTCCGGGGTCATCACCTTCACCAGGAACCGTTTCGTCCGCGTCAGGTTGATCTCCTCGTCTGGCTCGTCGTAATAGTCGTCCAGGATCTCCATCCCCGGGTCCACCTTCCTGGCTTTCTCCAGGCGCGTCTTGTTCCGGCGGATCTGCTTGCCCAAGGCCGCCACCACATGGTCCAGGGCCTCGTTCATTTCCATGGCAGTATCTTCAGCCCGGCAAATCATCCCCCGCTGCTTGATGGTGATCTCCACCGTCTGGCGGTTGCGCTCCACCGTCACCGTCACCACCGCCTCCGCGTCCTTGTCAAAGATACGGTCGAACTTGGCCAGCTTCCGCTCCACCAGCTCTTTAAAGTTGCTGCGCAGGTTGACTTTCCTCCCCACAATGGTGATCTTCATGGCGTATACCTTTCCTTTCTTCCGTTTTCAAAAGCCACCTTGGCTTTCCGGTTCTCTATGGTTCTATTCTAGCACATTATCTAAAAAATTGCAAGGAATTTTGCCAAAATTATCAAGAAACTCCTTTATGGGAAAAGCCCGCCCAGTGGCCCGCCTGTCACAGTATAACAGACTTATGCCTTGTCACATGGCAGCCTACATTCACCGCCACCGGCAGCCCGGCAATATGCGTGGGGTAGGCCTCGATGTTTACCGCCAGCGCCGTCACGTCCCCCCCAAAGCCTTGGGGGCCGACGCCTGTCCGGTTCACAGCCTCCAGCATCTCCGCTTCCAGCCCTGCGTAATACGGGTCTGGATGCCGCTGCCCCACGTCCCGGCACAAGGCCTTCTTGGCCAGGTACGCGCACAGCTCAAAGTCCCCCCCGATGCCCACGCCCAGCACCACTGGCGGGCAAGGGTTCGCCCCGGCCGTGCACACGGTTTCCACCACAAAGTCTACCACCGCCTCTACCCCCGCCGCAGGGGTCAGCATCCGCAGGCGGCTCATATTCTCGCTGCCAAAACCCTTGGGGGCCACCGTCAGTTCCACTTGGTCCCCCGGCACCAGCCGGGTATGAAGGACCGCCGGCGTATTGTCGTTGGTGTTCCCCCTGCGCAAAGGGTCCCCTACCACCGAGCACCGCAGCAGCCCCTGCACATAGCCCTGGCGCACCCCCTCATGCACAGCCGCCTCAAAGTCCCCCTCTATGTAGGCCTCCTGGCCCACCTGGGCAAACACCACCGCCATGCCTGTATCCTGGCAGATGGGGATGCCCATCTCCCGGGCCGCGTCCAAATTGGCGCACAAATCCCCCAGCACCGCCTTGGCCGTCTTGTCCGATTCCCCCTCCCGGCTTTCCCGCACCAGCTTTTCCAGGCTGGGCGGCAGTTCCCGGTTTGCCTCTATGCACAGTTCCCGCACCGCCCGGGTTATCTCTTCTGCTGCTATCCTCCTCACATTGCCTCTCCTTCCTGTCGGGCCTTTGCCTTTAGGCGTTTTACCCGCCTCCCTAAAAAACCAGCCGTGCACAAAAGCATAAAAGGGCCCTTTTGGGCCCTTTATTTCTGGCCGCGGCGGCCATAGCCCCCCCGGCGTGTATCCGTGCTGCGCTTCAGGTCAGACATTTTCTCATCGCTGGTCTGCTTAAAGCGGGACATCATGTCTTCAAAACTACCGCTGTCATTGCGCCGGCTCTGCCATTCAAAATCCCCCGGCCTGCCAGGGCTCGGCTGGGGCGCGGGGCGCGGCCCCCTGGGGCCCCTGCGTTCCCGCTCTACCGGGCGCCTGGGCGCGGGCTTACGCTGCTGGTCCTCAGGCAGGGCCTTCTTGATAGACAGGCTGATTTTCCCCTCTTCGCTGATAGACAGCACCTTCACCTTCACCGTCTGGCCCTCCGTTACGAAATCCTTGATCTCGTTGACGAACACGGGCGCTACCTCCGAGATATGTACCATGCCCGTGCGCCCCCCCTCAAAGCTGACGAACGCGCCGAACTTGGTGATGCCAGTAACCTTCCCCTCGTAGATCTCTCCAACCTCAAGCTGCATAGTCTAAATGTTTCCTCCTCGGCTAAACCGGTTCTTTTAAAAGGGGCCTCATTCCCCGCCGCCCACGTCCACGAAAATGCGCTCGTTGGGCTTGGCATAGTCCAGGTCCCGGCGGGCTTTCTTTTCAGCATACTCTTCCAGCCCCTCCTGATCCTGCAAAGAGCCCGCCAATTCCTGGTTCTGGATGTCCTGGCGCTCCAGCTGCTCTTGCAGCACCGCCAGCTCCTGCCGCTTTTCCGCAATCTGAAGCTGCCGGCTCACCAGCGTGAACACTACGAACACCGCCAGGCAGAACACCGCGAACCGCAAAAGGAAGCGGCCCCTGTACTTTTCCATTTTCAAAAAAGGCACGCTCCTCTCCCCGCTCCAGCATCCAGCCAGGACGGCCCCCTATTACACCTATTATATAATAGTCTACATAAAGTTTTCAAGTGTTTTTTGCCGCTTTTTTGCCTTTCTTTCACATTTTTTCCGTTTCCCGTCTTCCCGCTTCCGCTTTTTCCGGCCCGCTTTCTTCTGGGCCCGGGCTTTTTTCCACTTGGCCCGTTTCTGCCCCGCCGCCTGCAAGGGCCGGCATATCAGCCGGAAAAGGAAAACGGCGGCCTTACGCATGCCAATCCCCAGGCCGCTTATAAAGGGGTCCAAGGCGGTCACGGCGGCCCAGGCCCCCGCTAGCTGCAGCGTTGCCTGGAACAGCCGCATACGCCCCTTATCCACCGCCAAGGCGCACAAGAATACCACGGCCCCACAGAATATCCCAAACGCCAGGTCAGACAGGAAGGTGTAAAGGCGGCCGCCGCGCAAAGCCAGCCTCACCGCCTTGACAAGCAGGAACAAGACCCCCAGCGCGGCCCCGGTCCCCAGGCAGAAAAAAGCCGCGGGCACTATCCCGGCTGTCATTTGAACAGCCTGCCAAAAAAGGACAGCGCGGGGCTGCTTTCGGTGTAAGACACCGCCGCCACCTTCCCTTTCACCAGCATATCCCCCGTGTTGGAATCCAGGCTGTCAATGTGCAGGCCCTGGCCCTTTATGTTCAGCTGGCCCAGGTCCGTTTGGGCGGTAATCAGCTCGTCGCTGAAAAAATCCACCCGGCGTATGCCTGTGGCGGCCATGTGCTCCCGCCCGTCTATGTGCAGGCTGTGTTTTTTGGTCGGCTGCTGCAATTCTGCCATGTGCTCCATCCCTTCCCCGGGCCAGGTGTGGCCGGTCAAGACATGGGTATGCCAGCCATGCCGGCTTTATTCCTCTATAACGCGGTACAGCCCCGCCGCTTCTTCCTTCCTGGCATATTCCGTTACGGAAAGCACTTCCGCTTTCAGCGTCCGCTCCCCCAGGGTGATTTCCAGCAGGTCGCCCGCTTTCACATCGTAAGAAGCCCGGGCCTGTTTCCCGTTCACAAACACCCGCCCCGCGTCGCAGGCCTCGTTGGCCACAGTGCGCCGCTTGATGATGCGGGATATCTTCAAATACTTGTCCAGCCTCATATGCATTCCCTCCTTTTCCTTCCAGCAGGCCGCCGTGCCCTCCCGGCCGCGGATAGGTGCAAAACGGGCCCGGATGCATCCCGGGCCCGCAACGCTTGTAAGGTCATTTATTCACAACGTCCTTCAGGGCCTTGCCTGCCTTAAACGCGGGAGCCTTCGACTCTGGGATGTTGATCTCCTCGTTGTTCCGGGGGTTGCGGCCAGTGCGTGCGCCGCGTGTGCGCACCTCAAAGGTGCCAAAGCCCACCAGCTGTACCTTCTCGCCATGGATAAGGGCATTGGTGATAGAATCCAGCACCGCGTTCACAGCCGCGTCCGCGTCCTTTTTGGTGATGTCCGCCCGCACGGCGACATCGGCAATCAGTTCCGACTTATTCATGTATGGTACCTCCAAAAATTTTGTCAGGCCCGCCTTCCCAAACGCGGAAAGGCGGGGGGCTGCTGGTATAGGCCCATAGCCCGCTTCCGCGGCGGCAGCGCCGGTTTCTGCGATAGGCAGGCGCCCCGCGCCTGTTAAAAGTCCGTAACATTTGCAATCATATCATATCCAGCCCCGTTTTTCAAGCATTTTTGCAATTTTTTGTCCCTGGGGCAGCATCAGCCAGTCCTCCTTCGGGACAGCCCCCAACAGCAGCATCCCCACGCCGTATACCCATGCCGCCAAAAGCATGGCGCACCCTGTCCCCAGCGCCCCCGGCACAGCTTGCCGCAGCGCCCAGGCCGCCCCGGCGCAAACCAGCCCGCAGGCGCAGGGGCGCAGGAACAGCCCCCCCGCCCGCAGGCGCACCCCCGTCACCCGCCGCAGGCACACCAGCTGCGCCCAGGTGTAGAACAGGTAGCATAGCAGGGTCCCCACCCCCGCCCCCAGCAGGTTGACTTCCGGTATGCCGCACAGCACCCAGTTCACCCCCAGCTTGACAGCCATAGCCACCCCCAGCAGCTTCACAGGCAGGTCCGCCCTCCCCACTGCCTGCAGCATGCTGGAAAGGGGCGTACTCATAGCCGTCAGCACCGCCGCCGGGCCCAAAATACCCAGCGCGCCGGCCACCAGGGGGGTGCTGGCGCCCTTCCCATACAGCAGCTCTGTGATGGGCCCGGCCAAGGCTGCCAGCCCCAGCCCCGCCGGGAAAGCGAACAGCGCCGTCAGCCGCAGCACAGAGGCCATCCGCTCCCGCAGCTGGCCCTGGTCCCCCCGGGCCCAGGCCTGGGTAACCGCCGGCAAGGCGCTTACCCCAAAGGCCTGGGTAACCGCCGGCACCAACAGGTACAGGGTCAGGGCCAAGGTATAGCAGCCGTATAAAAAGGTGGGCAGGCTTTCCGGGTTTTCCTGATACATCAAAGGTATCATGCCCCGATATGCCCCCAATAACCGCTCTGGGGCTTCCCGCATAATGTCCCCCAGGCGGTTCTGCAAAAAGGTGGCGTCGATAAGCCCGGCCGCGTTCATCGCCACCGACCCCGCCGCCACGGGGGCCGTGATGGCCAGCAGCCTGCGCAGCAGCCGCTTCTGGGGCTGGGCGGGCGGGGCCTGTTCCCGCAGCTTTTGGCTGACCCGCCCCCGCCGCCGGAACCGCGCCCACAGGTACAGCATGGCCCCCAACGACCCCGCCGTAACCCCCAGTATGGCCCCGGCCGCGGCAAAAGATAAGGTCAGGAACACCGCTTCGTCCGGGCTCCCTGGGCAAACGCCGAATACCGTCCCCTGGGCGGCATACTCCGCCTGCCCCCGGTCGGCTGCCCAGCGGGCGCACCACAGCCCCAGCGCCAGTTTGATGCCGGCCTCTACAATCTCCGAAACCGCCGTCGGCGCCATATCCCGCAGCCCGGCAAAATACCCCCGGTATACAGCCCCTCCACAGGCAAACAGCACCGCCGGGGCCAGCGCCAGCATGGGGTACAGGGCATAAGGGCTGCCTACGGCCCACTTGCAATAAAACGGCGCGGCCAGGGTAATCAGCACCGTACCCCCAGCCCCCAGCCCCAGGAACAAGGGCAGCGCCGCCCGCTTAATCCCTTCCACATCGTTCCAGCGGCCCAAAGAACCGCTTTCCGACACCATCCGCGACACCGCCACCGGGAACCCCGCCGTGGCCAGGCTGAAAATGGGCCCGTAAAAATTGTAGGCCACGTTGAACATGCCCATGCCATATTCGCCTATCGTCCGCTGCAGGGGGATCTTGAACAATGCGCCGATGACCTTTACCACTGCCATCCCCGCCGTCAAGATCATTGCCCCCCACAAAAAGCTTTGCCCGCTCCCCTGCCCGTTCCTGTCCCGCGCTCCTCTCACCTGCACGCCCGCCTTTCCTTTTCGCTTTCTGCCCTATAGCTTATAGTAAACGCGCTTAAAAAGCGGTATATACCGCTTTTTAAGCTGGGCGGCTGCGCCGCCTGGTTCAAAATAGGCATCCCGCCTTTTTGGAACTGCGTAAACTATATGTACGGGCAGGCGCGGATATCCACGGAAAAAGCGCCCGCTCTTTTGCGGCAAACGCGGACGGGGCCGCCCAAAACCAGGCGGCCCCGTCCATCCTTGCTTACATGTTGCTCAGTACGTCCTGCGTCAGGATCTCCATCCCCTCCGCCTGTAAGGTCTCGGCGGCCTGCTGGCCCTGGTCCACCCGCACAATGACAAAAGCCTTGCCCTTGTCCCGGCTGATAAAGGCATACATATACTCCAGGTCAAAGCCCTTGTCAGACAGCAGCCGCACCACCTTGGCGAAAGACCCCGGGTTGTCCTCGATACCCACGGCGATGACGTTGGTCAGCGAAACCGTCATCCCATGGGCCTTCAGGGCTTCCACCGCGTCCTTGGGCCTGTCTACAATGACCCGCAAAATCCCAAAGTCGCTGGTGTCCGCCACGGAAATGGCCCGGATGTCGATGCCCGTGCCGGCCAGCACCTCGGTAATCTCCGCCAGGCGGCCCGGCTTGTTCTCGATAAAAACGGATAACTGTTGGATCTGCATACTCGCTCCTCCTTAAAAATCGCCATGCGATACAGAATTCGCACAAAAAGCCATAAAAACACGGCGTCTTGTGCCCGGTATCGTTCCTTTTGTAGTATTTTTCACACTAATTATCCTATATAGTCTTGCCTATTTCCATTTCCAGCAGGTATTCCTCCGTGCCCTCTTCCAGTTCCTTTTCCCCGGTCAGGCAGAAGCCCTCCCGCTGATAAAAGCGGATGGCCTGGGGGTTCTTTTCCAGCGCCCACAGCCGCGCGGCCCCCCGCTCTTGTACAGCGTACGCCAGCAGCTGTGCGCCAATGCCCCGCCCCCGGAAAAAGGGCTCTACATATAAATGCTCAACTTCCCGCCCGTTCAGCTGGATGAACCCCCGCAGGATACCGTCATCGTACACGAACACGCGCCCCAACAAGCCAGGGCTGTCCAGATACCCCCGGGCCACGGGCAGTACCTGCATCTCCCCAAAGGAATAGGGCTCATATTGGAAAATGGGGAAGAACTTTTCACGCCGCACAAACACAAATATCTCCGCGATACGGAACGCGTCTTCCGCTGTCGCCTGCCGTATGTGCATGGGTATCCCCTCCTGTATCCAGTATTAAAACTTCCGCAGGTCTTCCACCCGCTTGGCCTTGCCCTCCGACCTTTGCAGCGACTTGGGCTCTAAAAGCGTGATCTTGGCCGCTATATTCAGTGTGGACTGCAGCGCGCCGGCTATGCGCTTCTCCACCTTTTCCAGGCTCCGCACCGTGTCTGAGAACATGCTGCTGTTCATCTCCACCTGCACCTCCAGGGTGTCCAGGTTGTTCTTCCGGTCCACCACCATGCGGTAGTTGGGGTCCATCCCCAGGTCCAGCAGCACGCTTTCAATCTGGGACGGGAACACGTTGATGCCACGGATAATCAGCATGTCGTCCGTGCGGCCCTTGGGCTTCATCATACGCACCGTTGTCCGCCCGCACCCGCACGCCTCATGGGTCAACGAGCATATGTCCCGCGTCCGGTAGCGCACCAGGGGCAGGGCCTCTTTGCCAATGCAGGTGAACACCAGCTCCCCTTCTTCCCCGTCGGGCAGCTGCTTGCCAGTGGCCGGGTCGATAATCTCTGGGTAGAAATAGTCCTCCTGCACATGCATCCCCGCCTGCTCTACGCACTCGCAGGATACCCCCGGCCCCGCAATCTCCGAAAGCCCGTAGATATCATAGGCCTTGATGGCCAGCGCCTTTTCGATTTCGTGCCGCATCTCCTCGCTCCAGGGCTCCGCCCCAAAAATGCCGATGCGCACCCGCAGGCTTTCCGGGTCAATGCCCTTGTCCCGCACAGTCTCCCCGATGTACATGGCATAGCTGGGGGTACAGCACAAAATGTCGCTGCCATAGTCCTGTAAAATCTGCACTTGCCGGTTGGTATTGCCAGAGGATACGGGTATCACCGCCGCCCCCAGCTTTTCCGCGCCGTCGTGCAGGCCCAGGCCCCCGGTAAACAGCCCATAACCGTAGGATACGTGCACCAAATCTTCTTTTTTGCCGCCCACCGCCACAATGGCCCGGGCCGCGCCTGTGGCCCACACGTCCAGGTCGTTTTGGGTATAGGCCACTACGGTCTGTTTGCCCGTGGTGCCGGAAGAAGCGTGTATCCGGGCCAGTTCCCCCCGGGGCACTGCCAACAAGCCAAAGGGGTACGTATCCCGCAGGTCCTGCTTTTCTGTAAAAGGCAGCTTCACGATGTCGTCGATGGACCGCACATCCCCAGGCTCCAGGCCAATGGCGTCGAACTTCTTCCTGTAAAAGGGCACGTTCGTGTAGCAACGTTCCACCATCTTCACCAACCGCCGGGATTGTATCTCCCGCAGCTTTTCCCTGTCCGCGCATTCAATCTCCGGCTGGTAATAATTTGGCATACCGCATCATTCCTTTTCCTTTGCAGATTTTTGTACCCAGGCAAGCCTCCCTGGGCCAAGGGTCATGCCCCCCAGCCCAAACGGAAAGCCTTTTCATTCATTTCATAAAACCTTTCCGGCACACAGTCCCGCAGGGCTTCCAGCCACAGGCTTTCGTCCGGCTCCAGCCGCCGGGCCATAGCGCCGATCAATACCACGTTCACCGCCTTTTGCGAGCCCGCTTCCTCTGCCAACGCCAGGGCGTCCACCGGCTCCACCAGCACGCCCTGCCCTTCCATGGCCTCCAGCAGCCCCCGGGGGTATCCCTGCGCCCCTGTCACCACGGGCATGGGGTCTATCTGCTGGGTATTCGCCACCACCAGCCCCCCGGGCTTTACATAGGGCAGGGCCCGGGCAGCCTCCAGCTGCTCGAAAGCCAGCAGTACGTCGGCCTCCCCCTTTTCGATTACCGGGGAAAAAACCTCCTCCCCATAGCGCACATAGGTCACTACAGAACCGCCCCGCTGGCTCATGCCATGGACCTCGCCCACCTTCACATCGCAGCCCTTGCGCAGCATGGCGCTGCCCAAAATGCGGCTGGCAAGCAGCGTCCCCTGCCCGCCCACGCCTACAATCATCACGCTTTTTACCTGGCTCATCCAATCGCTCCTTTCCCGCACAGGGATACGCATACGCCGCACCCCACGCACTGGGTGGGGTCGATGTGGGCCTTTCCCTCTTTCATGCTGATGGCCGGGCAGCCGATGCCCAGGCAGGCCTTGCAGCCCACGCACTTCTCCGGCGCGGCCTGCAGGGGCGGGTTGTGCTGAACGGTTTTCAACAGGGCGCAGGGCCTGCGGCTGATGATTACAGAGGGCTCTTCCGCCGCCAGCTCTTCCCGCAGCGCCTGCCGGGTCAGCCCCAGGTCATAGGGATCCGCCACCCGCACCCGCCGGATGCCCACCGCCCGGCACAGGGCTTCCAGGTCCACCGCCTGGGCGGGTTCGTTATAAATGTTGAAGCCTGTGGAGGGGTTCTGCTGGTGGCCGGTCATGCCGGTAATGGAGTTGTCCAGGATAATAACGGTAGAGTTGGTCTTGTTGTAAGCGATGTCGATCAGGCTGGTGACCCCGGAATGGATAAAGGTAGAGTCCCCGATAACGGCCACCGCCTTTTTGGCAGCCCCCTCCCCCCGGGCCTTGTTATACCCATGCAGGGCCGACACGGAAGCCCCCATGCAGATGCAGGCGTCCATGGCCGAAAGGGGCGCCGAAGCCCCCAATGTATAGCAGCCGATGTCCCCGCTGACATACACTTTCTCCTGTTTCAAGACGTAGAACAGGCCCCGGTGGGGGCAGCCGCAGCACATCACCGGGGGCCGCACCGGCAAGGGGGCGCCCAAAGCCGGGGCGGGGGCCTCTTCCCCGGTAAGCGCCTTTTGTACAATGCGCTGGGAAAGCTCCCCGCACCGGGGGAACCGTTCCTTGCCAGTCACAGGTACGCCTAACGCCTTACAATGGGATTCTATAAAATCGTCTAACTCCTCTACCACATAAAGCGTTTTACACAGGGCGGCAAAGTCCCGGATAAGCTTTTCCGGCAAAGGATATACCATGCCCAGCTTCAGGTAATTGGCCTTGTCCCCCAGGGCCTCCCTGGCATATTGGTACACGGCCCCGGCGCAGACCACACCTATTTCCGCGCCGTTGTCCTCTATCCGATTGATCCCGCAGCTTTCCGCCCATTGGGCCAGGGCCTTTGTGCGGGCCTCAACCTTTTCATGCTTCGGGCGGGCAAAGGCGGGCAGCATTACGTTTTTGGCGGGGTCTTTCTGGTATTCCCGCAGTGGGGCTTCCTCCCGCCCCCCGCACTCCACCACGCCCCTGGCATGGGCAATGCGGGTGGTAAGCCGCAGCATCACCGGGGTGTCGAACTCCTCGGAAAGGCTGTAGGCCAGCTTTGTGAACGCCTTGCACTCCCGAGAGTCCGCCGGCTCCAGCATGGGCAGCTTCGCGGCCTTTGCGTAGTGCCGGGAATCCTGTTCGTTCTGGGAAGAGTGCATCCCCGGGTCGTCGGCCACGGCCAGTACCATGCCGGCGTTCACCCCTATGTAACTCATGGTGAATACCGGGTCCGCCGCCACGTTCAGGCCCACATGCTTCATGGCGCAGAAGGACCGCGCCCCGCCTATGGCCGCCCCGGCGGCCGTTTCCGCGGCCACCTTTTCGTTAGGGGCCCACTCGCAGGCCAATTCCGGGAATTTCGCCGCCGCCTCGGTAATCTCCGTGCTGGGCGTGCCCGGGTAGCTGGAAACCACCCGCACGCCAGCCTCATACAGGCCCCGGGCTACGGCCTCGTTGCCAAGTAACAATCGTTTCATAATATTATGCAATATCCTTTCTCTCTATGGCTTGGGCGCCCACCCGCCGGGGCCCGCAAACGCAGCGCTTCCCGCGGAAGCGCTGGCGCGACCGCGCCGGGGAGCCCCGCAGGGCTCCCCCCGTTTGCGGGCCCCTTCTGGCATGCCGCGTGCCTGTCAGGCCTGTTCCTTGCGTAAATCCAACACCCGGCGGGCCTTCCCTTGGAACCGCTCCAGGCTTTTGGGGGACACCAAGGACACCTTGGTCTCCAGCCCCAGCACGCTCTTCAGCTTGTCGTGTATGCGGCCCTGCAGCGCCTGCAGCTCGCCAAAGCTTTCCAGCAGGCTGCCGTCGGTCAGCTCCACCTTTACCTCCAGCCGGTCCAGGAAATTCTTCCGGGTAACCACCAGCTGATAATGGGGCCCCACGTTCTCCATGCCCACCAGCACGCTCTCAATCTGGGAGGGGAACACGTTCACGCCCTTGATGATCAGCATGTCGTCCGTGCGGCCCATCACCTTTTCCATGCGGGCGTGGGTGCGGCCGCACCGGCAGGGCTCATAGTGTATCCTGGTAATGTCCTTGGTCCGGTAGCGCAGCACGGGCATGCCTTCCCGCAGCAGGGTGGTCACCACCAGCTCGCCGGCCTCCCCGGGGGCTTTCGGCTCCAGCGTGTCTGGGTCGATAACCTCCGGCAAAAAGCCGTCCTCGGCAAAGTGCAGCCCGCAGCGTTCCAGGCATTCCCCTGAAACCCCCGGCCCCTGCAGCTCCGTCATGCCGTAGTTGTCGGTCACCGTCACCCCCAGGCTCTCCTCAATCCGCGCCCGCATTTCCGGGGTGCAGCCCTCGCTGCCCAAGATGCCATGGCGCAGCCTTTGGTAGGCTTCCCGGGGATATTCGCTTTCCCGCACCAGTTCCCCCAGGTACAGCGCGTAAGAGGGCGTAGCCACCAGCCCCGTCACTCCGAAATCCCGCAGCATCAGCAGCTGTTTCTCCGAATTCCCCGAAGAAGCCGGTATCACCGTGGCGCCAATCTTTTCCAGGCCGAAATGCAGCCCCAGCGCCCCGGTGAAGAGCCCATAGCCAAAGGAAATCTGGATGATGTCCTCTTGCGTCACCCCGGCGGCCACCGCCACCCGGGCCACGAAGTCCGACCACCGGTCCAGGTCGTTTTGCGTATACACACCCACCGTAGGCTTCCCCGTAGTGCCGGAAGAAGCGTGTATCCGCACAATCTCCTTCATGGGCACCGCCAGCATCCCAAAGGGGTAATTGTCCCGTATATCATCTTTTGTGGTAAAGGGGATGTACCGTACGTCCGACAGGGCCTTGATCCTGTCCCCCCCGGTAATGCCCGCCTCCCCCAGGCGCTTGTGGTAAAAAGGCACGTTTTTATAGCAATAGTCCACCATGTGCCGCAGGCGTTCCAGCTGCATGGCTTCTATTTCCCGGCGGCCCATGGTCTCGAGGTCCTTCTGGAAAAACTGTCCCCCCACGTTTCCCATCACTTCCCTTTCCTGGAATGGAGCGGGGAAGCCGGTTTTTCCTACTTTAAACCGGCAAACCCGCCTTTCCCTTCTATTGTACCGGATTCCCGGGGAAATTGCAATAAAAACCACGGATTGGCAGCCTCCCCGCCGCACGGGGCTTAAAGCCCCCTATCCCCGCACCCTTTGCCCCAGCCAGTTCAGGTGCCCCTCGAATTTCGGCCCGAATCGGGTATCCTCCCCGCTTGCATGGGTGGTTACGATAGCGCGGTGGGTAAATTCCACCGCCGTGGCGCAGGCCTCCCCCAGCCCCATCCCGTTCAGCAGCCCACCCAGCAGCGCCGAGGAGAACAGGTCCCCCGTCCCGTGGTAATAGCCTTCTATCCGCGGCAGCAGGCTGGTGCGCACCTCCCGGCTTTCCCGGTCATAACAGGCCGCGCCCAGCTCCCCTTCCTGTGTCCAGACGCCGGTCAGCACCGCCATCTCCGGGCCCAAGGCGCACAGCCCTTCCAGCACCTCCCGGATAAACCCCTGGGTATAGGGGCCAGGGTCATATGCCATGCCCAGGATATGGCAGGCCTCGGTCACGTTGGGCGCCACCACGTCGGCCTGGCGGCACAGCCGCCCCATGCCGTCCGCCATGGCCTTGGTATACGTCTGGTACAGTTTCCCCCCGTCCCCCATCACTGGGTCTACCAAAACCAAGGTGTCCTCCTCCCGGAACATGCTGAAAATTTCCTCCACCATGCCAATCTGTTCCTCAGACCCCAAAAAACCGCTGTACAGCGCCCCAAACCGGGCCCCTACGCTTTTCCAATGCCTGGCCATGGGAAGCAGCTCCGCCGTCAAATCCTTATAAATAAACCCTGTAAAGCCCCCCGTGTGGGTGGACAGCACCGCCGTGGGCAGCGCCGAAACCTCTATCCCGCAGGCGGAAAGCACCGGCAGCGCCACGGTCAACGAGCATTTGCCAAAACCCGAAAGGTCGTGTATGGCCCCGCAGGCCATTTTCCTCTGTTGCATAATCCCATCTCCTATGTATCTGTTGTCGTAAGCCCCGCCCCTACCGGGCGGCCCTGGCTTTTGCCCCGCGCCCTTTCTGCTTTTTTATTGATACGTGCCCATCATCAGCTCCACCAGGTGGACGGCTTTGCCGCCCCCAGCCGCCACCCCCGCTGTACAGCGGTTGCAATAGGTGACAGCCAGCGGGCAGGTATATTTTTCCACCTGTTCCCGCATCAGCGCGGCCCGCGCCCCCTCCGGCATCTGGAAAAGGGGCGTCCCCGGATACTGGGCCAGCAGCGCCTGGTTCTCCGGCTTTTGGGGCTCAAAATGCAGGTCCCCGCAGAAAACGGACTTTTCCCGGTTTTCCTCCAGCTCCACTACCCGCACCCCCATCTTCCCCAGGGCCGCGCGCACCGCCCGGAAGATCTCCGGGTGCTCCCGGTCCCGCCAGCAGTCCTGTACATGGGCGGTAAGCCCGCTGTAGTTTGGCCAGGGAAAATCCTCCCGCCCTTCCATATACACGAACAGGTTCTGCACCGAAGGCCGGTTCCCCTCCCGGGCTTCCAACGTCTCCCGGCAGGCCTGGCAGAAGTATACCGCCGTGTCCTCCAGGGTGGCCGGCCGCTTATCCGTCCGGCAGCAGCCCGCCACAGGCATCTGTTCCGAGAGATAGGCCCGCAGCCGCCTGGCCGCTTCCGGGCTGGCCTTTGTAAAATTGCAGCTGGGGAAATAGATGGGGTTCCCCGGTTTTGTGGTATACATAACGTGCATCGCTCCTTCCTTTTTTGCAAATTATAACACGGGCGGCAGGCAAATTGCAACGCCCCGCAGGCTGGAAGGGCGGCCGCCCCCCACCGCTTACCAAAGCAAAGGGGCCCGGCGGCCCCCGTGTTTTGCCCGCCATCCGGCCCTGCCCCTGTTTACAAACCTGGGAAATCGTGCTATACTGACTAAGAATATATGTAAAATCCGTCTATCCGGAAGGGAGGCCCTGATATGAAAGGCTACAACGACAAGCGCCGGAAGCTATTCGTGCGCGTGGTAGCCGCCGCTATGGCGCTGCTGATGCTGGCCACGGTCTTTTCGGCCCTGGTCTTCCGATAAGCCCGGCCGCCTACTAAAGCAAAAATATCCTGCGCAGCTGCGTAGAAAGGAAGATGCCGCCCTATGAGCAACAAAGGGAAATATTATTTGACAACCGCCATTGCCTACACCTCGGGCAAGCCCCACATCGGCAATGTATACGAGATCGTCCTGGCAGACGCCATCGCCCGCTTCAAGCGCCTGGAGGGCTACGACGTCTGGTTCCAGACCGGCACTGACGAGCACGGCCAGAAAAACCAGCTGAAAGCCCAGGCCGAAGGCGTTACCCCCAAGGAATATGTGGACAAGGTGGCCGCCATCATCAAGGGGCAGTTCGACCTGATGGACGTGTCTTACGACTACTTTATCCGCACCACAGACGGCTATCATGAAAAAGAGATCCAGAAAGTCTTTAAAAAGCTTTACGACCAGGGGGATATCTACAAGGGGGCTTATGAGGGCCTCTATTGCACAGACTGCGAGTCCTTCTTTACGGAAAGCCAGCTGGTAGACGGCAAGTGCCCCGACTGCGGCCGGGAGGTCCATCCCGCCCAGGAGGAGGCGTATTTCTTCCGTATGAGCAAATACGCCCAGCGTCTCATCGACCACATCAACAGCCACCCAGAATTCATCCAGCCCGTATCCCGGAAAAACGAGATGATGAACAACTTCCTCCTCCCCGGCCTCCAGGACCTGTGCGTCTCGCGCACCTCTTTCACCTGGGGCATCCCGGTAGACTTCGACCCTAAGCATGTGGTCTATGTCTGGCTGGACGCCCTGACCAACTATATTACGGGCATCGGCTACCACTGCGGCGGGGAATCGGACGAAAAGTTCCATCAGCTGTGGCCCGCCGACCTGCACCTCATCGGCAAGGACATCATCCGCTTCCACACCATCTACTGGCCCATTTTCCTTATGGCGCTGGGGCTCCCCCTGCCCAAGCAGGTGTTCGGCCATCCCTGGCTGCTGATGGGCGGCGGCAAAATGAGCAAATCCAAGGGCAACACCATTTATGCCGACCAGCTGGTAGAACTTTTTGGCGTAGACGCTGTGCGGTACTTCGTCCTGCATGAGATGCCCTACGATAACGACGGCAACCTCACCTGGGAGCTGGTTACCGAGCGCACCAACACCGACCTGGCCAATGTCCTGGGCAACCTGGTAAACCGCACCGTTTCCATGTCCAACAAGTATTTCGGCGGCGTGGTCGCCGATACCGGGGCGGCAGAGCCTGTAGACGATGACCTGAAAGCCGCGGCGGCTGCCTGCCGGGATAAGGCCGCTGAAAAAATGGCGAGCCTGCGGGTGGCCGACGCCATTACCGAGATCTTCACCCTATTCAAGCGGTGCAACAAGTATATCGACGAAACCATGCCCTGGGCCTTGGCGAAGGACGAGGAGAAAAAGCCCCGCTTGGCCACAGTCCTGTACAACCTGGTAGACTGCATCTGCCTGGGCGCGTCCTTGCTCCAGCCCTTTATGCCCAGCACCTGCCAGAAAATTTTCGCCCAGCTAAACGCCCAGCCCCGGCAATGGGACGAATTGGACAAAACCGGCCTGTACCCCAGCGGGAGCCAGGTCACCGGCAAGCCGGAGATCCTCTTTGCCCGGCGCGACATGGACGAGGTGCTGCAAAAGGCCGAGGCGCTGATGGACGCCGCGGCCCCTAAGCCCGCCGTTGAACTGGAGCCCCAGCTGGAAGAAAAGGTGGACTTCGACACCTTCTGCAAGTCCGACTTCCGGGCCGTCAAGGTCAAAGCCTGCGAGGCTGTAAAAAAGAGCGACAAGCTGCTGCGTTTCACCCTGGACGACGGCACCGGCACAGACCGGCAGATCCTCTCCGGCATCCACAAGTGGTACCAGCCCGAGGATCTTCTGGGCAAGACCCTGGTAGCCATCGTAAACCTGCCCCCCCGGAAGATGATGGGCCTGGAAAGCTGCGGCATGCTCATCTCCGCCGTCCACAAGGAAAAGGGCGAGGAAGCCCTGCACCTGCTGATCGTCGACGACGCTATCCCGGCTGGCGCGAAGCTGTGCTGATTGGGGCGCTGCCCCAAACCCCGCTTAGGGAGCTTTTTTGAAAAGAAATCCAAAAGATTGCCTACGGCAACTTTCCTAAGAATCCGCAAAAAACTTCACGTTCGCGCAACCGCAATCCTGAACGGAGCGAAAAGAAAGTTTAGGGTCAAACCCTTTTCAAAGGGTTTGCAGGGGATCGGGGACGGAGTCCCCAAGGTCTTGCGGCGAAATGCGAAGCATAAGCCGCCAAAAAGTCATACAACAGAGTTTGAGGGCGGAGCCCTCAAGGTCTTAACGAGCCACACCCTGAAAGGAGGGCTCTTTATGAAAGAATGGTTCGGCATCGCGGTTATGGCGGCTTCCTGCTGGATCTGCGGGATATTTTTCCTGGGTTTCGGGCTATTTGCCAGGCGGTACAAAAAGCCCATCTGGTTCTGGTCTGGCAGCACCGTAAACCCAGACTGCATCTCTGATATCCCCGCTTACAATCGGGCAAACGCCCGCATGTGGACGGTCTTTTCCGTGCCTTTCTGGGCCAGCGGGCTTATAAGCTTCTGGTGGATGATGCCGGCGGCTGTCTTGCTAACCGTGGCCTGCCTGGGGGGCCTGCCCGTTCTTATTATCACGTACAATAAAATCCTGAAAAAATATAAGATAGGCGACTATGAATAACAAAACTTTACCGATTTTTGATTCCCACGCGCATTACGACAGCGAGCAATTCGACCCCGACCGCGAACAGCTTTTAGGGGAGGTTTTGCCCAGGAAAGGCGTGGTAGGTATCCTCAATATGGGCAGTGACATGCCCGGCTGCGAGACGACCATAGCCCTTGCCCGGCAATTCCCCTATGTATACGGCGCGGTGGGCGTCCACCCCGAGTGCGCCAGAGAACTGCCCGGGGACTGGCTGGAGCGCGTTGAAACTTGGCTGCAAGAAGAAAAGATCGTGGCGGTGGGGGAAATTGGCCTGGATTACCACTGGCTGGACGCCTGCCCCAAAGAACGCCAGCAAGAGGTCTTTGCGGCCCAGCTGGAGCTGGCCGCCCGGCTGGGGTATCCGGCCGTTATCCATGACCGGGAAGCCCACGCGGACACGCTGGGGCTTCTGCGCCGGTACCGGCCCAGGGGCGTAGTCCATTGCTTTTCCGGAAGTGCCGAGACCGCCCGGGAGACCGTGGCCTTAGGCCTATATATCGGCTTAGGGGGCGTGGTCACCTTCAAAAATGCCCGCCACGCTGTAGACGTAGCCCGCACAGTGCCCTTAGAGCGCCTATTGGTGGAGACGGACGCGCCCTATATGGCGCCCGTGCCTTTCCGGGGCCAGCGGAACGATTCCTCCCTTAT
The DNA here is from genome assembly GCA_910574995.1 of Oscillospiraceae bacterium. Lineage (GTDB taxonomy): Bacteria > Bacillota > Clostridia > Oscillospirales > Acutalibacteraceae > Acutalibacter. Next base: position 621,477 of record CAJTCS010000001.1, on the reverse strand, counting down.
CCGCTATGTGATTGAAAAAATCGCGGAGATACGGTGCGAGGATCCCCAGACCGTCGCCAACGCTGCCATCGAGAACACCAAAACACTGTTCCATCTGCCTTAATCCCTCATATGAGGGGGGATGCGGGGGCGTGAAGCCCCCATACACTATTTTTCAGAAAGAGAGCGACTATCCCCATGCTGTACGGTACGAATCCCAATGAAATAGACCCCAAGTTCGGGGCCAGCGTTACATACGAATATGAAAAAAACCTCTACGTCAACATGACCAACCAGTGCCCCAACCGGTGCGATTTTTGCCTGCGCAACAACAGCAACGGCAGCCTGTACGCCAACAACCTGTGGTATAAGCACGGCGAACCCACCAAAGAGGAGATTTGGGAAAACCTGTGCCGCCGGGACTTGAACCGCTACCATGAAATCGTCTTCTGCGGCTATGGCGAGCCCGCTTGCCGTTGGGACGACATGATGTGGCTTTGCGACCGCATCAAAGAGAACGGCTCCCACTTCATCCGCATCAATACCAACGGCCTTGCCAACCTGATCACAGGCCGGAAAGCTTCTTTAGAGCTGGACGGCCGGGTAGACGCCGTATCCGTCAGCCTAAACGCCGCCACGGCCCAGGGCTATGAGGATTTGTGCCACAGCAAATTTGGCCTAGAGGCTTTCACGGCCCTGCAGCGTTTTACCGCCGACGCCGTGCTGAACGTACCCCATGTGCGCATGACAGTGGTCAGCACCATGCCCAAAGAGGAGATCGAAGCATGCCGCCGCATCTGTGAAAGCCTGGGCGCAGACTTCCACATCCGGGAATATATCAAGGACTGACCGGCCATACTGACCATAATGCAGGCAGGAAAAGGCCCCGTCCTCCCAGCAGGGAGAGCGGGGCCTTTTCCCATCCTTTGGCTGTAACGGCTTGAAGGGTATGGTCTGCTGCGTTATGCCGCCAAACAAGCTGCCACATAGTTCCTGCTTGCCCGGCTATAGGCATATCCGCAAATCCATACTTGCTGCTTGCGGGCGGGCGGCTGCGCCGCCTGCCCGCAGGAATGTTTTATCCCTTTTAAACCGTGTGTATTGCGGTCCCCAAAAAAGAAGGAGGCTTTTCCCTATGAAAAAATGGTTATGCGCCCTTTTGGCGGGCTTTCTGGCTTTATATCTGTCTGGCTGCGCCGCTGTCTACACCACCAGCCCTGTAGACCCCGGCCTACGGCGGCTGCATGCATACCAGGCCCTATAAGGGGAACCTTTCCCAAACCTTGGGGGCCGGCCCCCCGAAACGGCAAACGGAATAAAACCAGGGCCCTATGCCCTCCATGCAGGCTTTGGGGCAGGCTTTAAAGGCCCTGCCCTGCGTCCGCTTGCCGTATCTCCGCCCGCTTGATCTTCCCCCCCAAAGTCTTAGGCAGCTCGTCCACATACTCCACCACCCTTGGGTATTTATAGGGGGCCGTGGCTTTCTTTACATAGTTCTGCAATTCCTTGGTCAGCTCTGGCGTGCCCGCATAGCCTTTTGCCAGCACGATGGTGGCCTTTACCACCTGCCCCCGGATGGGGTCCGGCGCGCCGGTAATGGCGCATTCCACCACCGCTGGATGCTCCACCAAGGCGCTCTCCACCTCAAAAGGCCCAATGCGGTATCCCGAGCACTTGATCACGTCGTCGTTACGCCCCACAAACCAGAAGTACCCGTCACTGTCCCGCCAGGCCACGTCCCCGGTGTCATAGTAGGCCCCGCCCAGCTTTTCCTCTGTCATTTCCGGGTTTTGGTAATATCCGGTGAACAGCCCCACCGGCGGATGCTTTTTCACATCCAGAATGGCAATAGTCCCCTCTTCCCCGTCCTCACAGGCCTTGCCTGCCTTGTCTACCAGCTGGATGTCATACAGGGGGTTGGGCTTCCCCGTAGAGCCGGGGACGGGCCGCACCCATTTAAAATTGGCCAGCAGCACCGGGCCCTCGCTTTGGCCAAACCCTTCGTAAATCTGCAGGCCCGTCAGTTCCTTCCACCTTTTCACCACCTCTGGATTCAAGGGCTCCCCAGCGGTGGCGCAGTGGTGGATGGAAGACAGGTCATATTTTGAAACGTCCTCCTGCAGCATAAACCGGAACATAGTTGGCGGCGCGCAAAAGGTCGTCACCTTATATTTCTCCAGCTTTTCCAGCAGGCGTGTGGGCTGGAACTTCCCCAGCATGTCATAACAAAACACCGCCGCGCCGCACAGCCACTGGCCGTATATCTTCCCCCAGCCGAACTTGGCCCAGCCGGAATCGGACACGCTCATATGCAATTTATTTTCTTCCACACACTGCCAGTACCGGGCTGTGGTGATATGCCCCAAGGGATGGGCAAAATTGTGCTGCACCATTTTGGGCATCCCCGTGGTGCCCGAGGTAAAATACACCAGCATCGTGTCGTCCCAGCGGGTAGCCTGTTCCCCGGCGGGGCGGCCAAACCCCTCGGGGTAAGCCAGAAGTTCCCGGCCAAAATCCAGCCAGCCTTCCCGGCCGGCCGGCACCAAGGCTTTCATCCCCAGGCTATCGATCTCCCCTTCCGCCGCCTCCACCTGGGAGACTACAAAGCTGTCGTCCACGCACACGATAGCCCGCACCTTGGCCGCGTTGCCCCGGTACACAATGTCCTTTTTCGTCAGCTGCAAACTGCCGGGGATCAGCACCGCCCCCAGCTTGTGTAGGGCCGTGGCGCACACCCAATACTCCCACCTGCGGCGTAAAATCAGCATAACCACGTCGCCCTTCCCAATGCCATGGGCCTGGAAGAAATTAGCCGCCCGGTTCGAGAGCTTCATCATATCCGTAAAGGTAAATACCTTTTCTTCCCCGTCTTCGGCGCACCATACCAACGCCCTTTTCTCCGGCTCGGCTTGGGCCCAGGCGTCTACCACATCGAAGCCGAAATTGAAGTTTTCAGGCACGTTTACCTTATAATTCGCCTTAAAATCCTCATACGATTCAAACTCGGTGCGCGGCATAAACCGCTTTAACAGCATGTCCATATCCTATCATCCTTTCTCCCAAAGCCCCTGTAGCCCTAAGATTTCTACAAAACGCCGCCCGCAGCCCTTTTCTGTAAGGCCAAAAAGCCTTACATGCCGCGCCCATTAAGAAGCTTTCTCCCTTTACACCTATGCAATGTAAAGGCCGTACAAGGAAGCAGCCTTACTCGGTTATCACGGTAATAAAGCGCGCCTTCTCTTTCCCCCCGCAGCGTTGGCCATGGGGCAGCGTGGGGTTGAAGTAGATGGAATCCCCGGCCGTCAGCTCGAATTCCTTTTCACCAATGCACACCACCACAGTCCCCTCCAGCACATGGTTGAATTCCTGGCCCGGATGGGTGATGAGCTTGGCTGGCGCGTCGGTAGGCTCCAGTGTCACCAGCAAGGGCTGCATGATCTTGTCCGCATACCGGAAAGCCAGGTCTTCAAAGTGGTACTCTGGGTTGCGGTTGACCACCTGGCCCCCGCCCCTGCGTACAATATGGTAAGTATCCAGCCGGGCGGGCACGCCGGTTACGATCTCATTGAAATCCACTTTGAACTTATTGGCAATCTCGTAAATGACGCTGATGGGGATGTCCCTGCCGTTTTCCTCATAGGCGGCGTAAGCCTGGGGGTCCAGGCCCAGCTCGCCGGCCAGCTGGGCAACCGTATAGTCGCTGGCCTCCCGCAACTCCCGCAGGCGGGCGCCAATCTCGCTGATATCGCTCATATATCTCGCTCCTTTTCGTTTGATCCCATTGGGATTATACCATTGCAGCGCAGCACCCGTCAAGCCGCCCGCGGGCCCTGTGCCAAGGGCAGCCTAGCCTATCAGCAGTTCCACAGGGCAATGGTCGCTGCCAAAGACCTGGCTTAAAATGCGGCTGTCTTCCAGGCGGGGGGCCAGCCGCTTGTCCGCCAGGAAATAGTCGATACGCCAGCCCACGTTGTTCTCCCGGGCACGGTTCATGTAGCTCCACCAGGAATAGGCCCCCTCCTGTTCCGGGTAAAAGTGCCGGAAGGTGTCCAAAAGGCCGCAATAGGCCAAAAGCTCGGCGAATTTGCCCCGTTCTTCATAAGAATAGCCCGCGTTCCCTATGTTCTGCCGGGGGTTTTTCAGGTCGATAGGCCTGTGCGCCACATTCATGTCGCCGCATATGATAATGGGCTTTTCTTGCTGCAATCCCCGCAGGTATGCCCGGAAGGCGTCCTCGAAAGCCATGCGGAAGCCAATGCGTTCCAGGCCCCGCTGGGAATTGGGCGTATAGACAGTCACCAAAAGCCAGCCCGGATACTCGCAGGTAATGACCCGCCCCTCCGCGTCCACTTCTTCCTGCCCGATGCCGTACCTTACGGAAAGGGGCTTTTCCTTAGTAAAGACAGCGGTGCCGGAATACCCCTTGCGCACCTGGCATGAATTCCAGTATTCGTGGTAGCCGGGCAGGTCGAAATCCGCCTGCTCCCGCTCCATTTTTGTCTCCTGCAGGCAGACCACATCCGGGGCCTCCGCCGTTAAAAAATCCAAGAAACCCTTGCCTACGCAGGCCCGCAGGCCGTTCACGTTCCAGGAAACCAGCTTTTTCATTCCCATCCCTCCAGTTCCTCCATCCCCTCCATAGTAAGCGTCAGCGAGACCGTTTTGTGACCGCCAGGCACGCCTGATGCCGCAGATCGGGATGGCGGCGATAGGATCACCACACACAGCTCACCGCTTGCAGAGTCTATCTCCAGGAGATAACTATCCGGCCCGCCCCAGCCGTCTCGGGCGCGGCCATTGCGGAGAGCATTGTCACAAAGCCAGTATCTCTTATCATTGGCATAGTCGTAGACCATTACCCATGTTGCCGAAAAACCATGGCGGCTGCCATCTACTTCGCAGCACAGCTCCGGTATCCCATCCCCATTCAGATCAACCATATAGCCCTCATTATAATTGGCTACATCCCTCTGTGTGAAGGCTGGCAACGCAGGCCTCGGTTCGGCGGCGCTTTTCGCGCAGCCGCCCAGCAGTATGCCCACCAGGGCCAGACAGGCCACAAGCTTCCTTCCCGTGTCTTTCATGACGGCACTCCCCTTTTGGCTAAACAGGCACTTTTTATTTATGATACCACAGGCAGCCCGCTGCCGCAAGGGGGCAAGTTGACACAAGGGGGAAACGCGGGTATAATGTACGGTACAAACTTGAAACACGGAGGTATTACCATGCCAAACCCCATCGTCACCATCGAGACCGCCCAGGGCGTTATCAAAGTAGAGCTGTACCCCGACGTGGCCCCCAACACGGTGAACAACTTCATCTCCCTTGTAAAAAAGGGCTTTTATGACGGCGCCATTTTCCACCGGGTCATCCCTGGGTTTATGATCCAGGGGGGCGACCCCACCGGCACCGGCATGGGCGGCCCAGGCTACAGCATCCAAGGCGAATTTTCCAAAAACGGCATAGAGAACAGCCTGCGCCACACCACCGGGGTAATCTCCATGGCCCGCTCCCAGCTGATGGACAGCGCCGGTTCCCAGTTCTTCATCATGGTAGACGACGCCCCCTACCTGGACGGGCAATACGCCGCTTTTGGCAAGGTGTCCGAAGGCATGGAGGTGGCCCAGGCCATTGTCAGCGCGCCACGGGACCGGGCTGACCGCCCCCACGAGGACCAGGTAATGGAAAAAGTGACAGTGGAAACTTTTGGCGTGGAATATGCCGAACCCGCCACCTTGCCGGAAGCCTAGGGCTTATAGTAAACGCACTTGCGATTCGGTACATACCGAATCGCAAGCAGGGCGGTGCGGGCATGCCCGCGCCGCCAAGTCCAAAAGAGGTGGGCCTCTTTTGGACTGCGTTAACTATATTTGGCACTGGTTTGCCAATGGAAAGCGCCCCCCTGCCTGGGAGGGCGCTTTTTGCGTTCCTTGCGTGTTGCCGCGGGCGTCAGAACCCGGCCAGGAAATAGCGGGGGTCTGTACGGGTGCCGTTTTGATACACTTCAAAGTGGAGGTGGTTGCCAAAGGATTCCCCCGTACTGCCCACATAGCCGATGGTCTGCCCGGCCTCTACATATTGCCCGGCGGAAACGGCCAAAGAGCTGCAGTGGGCATAGCGGGTGGAAAAGGTGTCGTTGTGCCAAATCAACACATTGTTGCCCCAAGACCAATGGTACTCGGCCGAGAGCACTTGCCCTGCCTGGGCCGCCACAATGGGCGTGCCATAGCCCGCGCCGATGTCCATGCCGTTGTGGGGGCCGTTGAAATACATGTCCCCATAATTCCCCGTAATGTTGCCAAAGCCAATGCCCGGCAAAGGCCAAATGGGGGCAAAATCGCCGCGCATCGAAACGCTGCCGCCCGAACTGCCCGCAGGGGGCGCTACGCCCATCTGGGCCTGCTGTTTCCTGCGGCGCCCTTCCTCATTTTTCTGCTCAATCAGCTTTTGCAGTTCCTCCTCCAGGGCCGCGTCCTCCTGCTCCTTCTGGGCGATGGTATCCTGGGCTATCAGCTGGCGTGCCTCCAGGTCGGCTATAAGGGCGTTGTTCTCCTCATACAGCCCCTCCAGCTCCTGCTGGGCGGCTTCCAGGTCGCGTTTCACCTGGGCCTCCTGCTCCCGCATCCCTTGCAGGGCCTGGCGGTCCTGCTGGGTCTTCTCCAGGTATTCCTGTATCCGGTCCACCAGTTCCTGGTCATGCCTGGCCATGGCGGTAAGCATTTCGGTTTTCAGGGAAAAATCGGTAAAGCTGTCGGCGCTTAACAGGATCTCCAGCGTCCCCGCGGAGCCGGACACGTACAAGGCCTTTACCCGCTGGGAGAACAGCTGGATGGTGTCCTCGTATTCCTGCCGGGAAAGCTCCAGCTTCTTTTCCAAGGCCCGGATCTCCTGGTCCATCACCTGGATAGACTCCCGGGAGGTATCGATCTTCTGCTCGGTCAGGCTTATTTTCTGCGCCAAAGCCTCCTGGTACTCCAGGGCCTTTTCCTCGTCCGCCCGCAGGGCCTCCAGCTGCTGTTCCAAATCCTGGCGCTCTTTTTCCAGCTGCTCTTGCTGGGCTTGTACCTCTTCAATGGTTTTAGCGATGGCCTGGGTGGGGAACAAAAGGCAGAAAGCCAACGCCGCTGCCAGTACCCTGCCCCAAGGCCCGGTATGCCTTCTCATAGGGAACCCTCCGTCTTCCTAATTCATAATCGTTTTATCAGCCGCCCGCAGCTATCCTGGCCTTTACCTGCCCGGCCAGCCGCCAGCGTCCCGCGTCTGGAAGGAAAGCGGCCGCGCAGGCGTGCAGCAGCAGCTGTTCCCGCTCCGCCCCGGTCAGGCCCAAGGCCTGCAGTTTGGCGAATTCACCGGGAAGCGTGGTGCCGGAAACCGTCATGTTGTCCGTATTCACGGTGCAGCACAGGCCCGCCTGCAGATAGGCCCGCAAAGGGAACGCCTGGGGGCTTGCCACGGCTTTGGTCTGCAAATTGCTGGTAAAGCACAGTTCCAGGGGTACCTTCTGGGCTTTCAGGCGTCCTACCAATGCCTGGTCCTCCCCGGCCCGCACCCCATGGCCGATGCGCCGGGCGCCCATATCCAGGGCTGCGCGGATGCTATCCGGCCCGGCAGCTTCCCCGGCGTGGATGGTGAAGGGGACCCCCAATGAGCGGGCGTAAGAAAAAAGGCCCCCATACCGCCCGGTAGGGTACAGGGCCTCGGCCCCGGCCAGGTCGCAGGCGCACACGCCCTGCCCCAGGTATCTTTCCGTAACCGCTACGGTCTCCCGGTTGGCGGCTTCCTCACCGCCCCGCATACAGCATAAGATCGCCTGGGCATGGAATCCGGAACGCCGGACGCCGGCCAGCACAGCCTCCACTGCCTGGGGCTGGGAAAGCCCTTCCCGCCCATGCAGCTGGGGCGCAAAGCGTATCTCCGCATACAACAGGCCCTGTTGTGCCAATTCACCGCATAGGGCGAACGCGGCGCGCTCCAGGGCCTCCGCCGATTGCAGCAGGGCCAGGGGCAGGTCGAAACAGCACAGGTATTCATGCAGGCTGGCGCACCGCTCTGGGACTTGCAGCGCGGCTTCCACCGGTTCCGGCAAAGGGATGTGCCGGGCCCCGGCCAGTTCTTTTACAAAGCCCAGGGGCAAAGAACCGTCTAAGTGCAGGTGCAGGTCTATCATGGCATGTCCTTCCTATATGTATGGTGTATGGGGCGGGCAGGTTTCCAACCCACAACGCGCCCTTAAGTTAACATAAAATGATCATACCACAAACCGCTGGAAATGTCAAAACAAAGTTCTTTGCCTAGAAACAGCATGGAAAACCGCGAAAAATTAAGAAAAGCCATTGACAAGGTAGTTAGGATATGCTAATTTAATACCGGCGCCTACGCTGCCTATCCCCATATTATACGGAAATCGAAGGTGTTTTTATGACTTTACAGCAGGGGGCCCCTGGCCTCCCGTACATTGTCCAGTCCTTTGACCTCCCCTTGGGCCTGGCCCGCCGCCTCCAGTCCTTGGGCATGACCCCCGGCAGCCAGGTACGCATATTGCGGAAAAAAAACCAGGGCGCCATGGTGGTCAAATTCCGGGGCAGCCGTTTCGCCCTGGGCCGGGCTATCTCGTCCCACATTACGGTAAAGGAGGTGGCGCGCCATGGCAGCTGAAGCAGCGCCTTGCCTGTCCATTGGCTTTGTGGGCAACCCCAACTGCGGCAAGACCACCTTGTTCAACGCCTATACCGGGGCCAACCTGAAGGTGGCCAACTGGCCGGGGGTCACAGTGGAAAAGAAGGAAGGGCGGTTCCAGTCTCACGACCATGAATACCGCCTGGTGGACCTGCCTGGGGCCTACAGCCTTACCTCCTATACCATGGAGGAGCAAGTCACCCGCCAGTTCATCCTCAGCGACGAGGTGGACGTGATCCTGGACGTGGCCGACGCCTCTGCCCTGGAACGCAACCTGTATTTGACTTTACAGCTTATCGAGCTGGGCAAGCCCGTGATCTTGGCGCTGAACATGATGGACATCGTGGAAAAGCGCGGGATGGAGATCGACACCCACCGCCTGCCGGAAATGCTGGGCATCCCAGTAATCCCCGTGTCCGCCCGGCGTAAAACTGGCCTTGACATCCTGATGCACGCCGCTGCCCACCACAAGGGCAAGGGGGAAGCCATGCCGCTGATCCACCACCATCACAGTTCAGAAAGCCTATCCCCTTTACAGGATACCAGTTCTACCCGGCACAGGCACCAACACCACAAGGAATTCGCCATGGTGTACAGCGACGCCGTGGAAGACAAGATCGACCTGCTGATAGAGGAGCTGGAAAAGCGGTACCCCCAGCTGCCCAACCCCCGTTGGCATGCCCTGAAGCTGCTGGAAAACGACCCGGAAATTACCAAGGCTTACCCGGTAGACAGGCCGGATATCCTGGACCGCAGCTATGAGGCGGACATCATCAACCAGAAATACGACTTTATCGCCGAGGTTATCGACGAGGTACTGGTGAACAAAGAGCGGAAAGCCGCCCTGACTGACAAGGCAGACGCCTTGCTTACCCACCAGGTGTGGGGCCTGCCCATCTTCCTGCTGATCATGGCCCTTGTGTTCTTTTTCACCTTTACAGTGGGCGATTGGCTAAAAGGGTATTTCCAGCTGGGGCTGGACTTCTTCTCCGGGGCTGTGCTGTCGGGCCTGGAGTTCCTGCAAGTGGCCCCTCCCCTCGTTTCCCTGCTGGTAGACGGCATCATCGCCGGGGTAGGGGGGATCCTCACATTCCTGCCCAATATCGTCATCCTGTTCCTGGCGCTGGCATTCCTGGAGGACAGCGGGTATATGGCCCGCGTGGCCTACATAATGGACGGCGTCATGGGGAAGCTGGGGCTTTCCGGGCGGTCCTTTATCCCCATGGTCCTGGGGTTTGGCTGCACAGTGCCGGCCATCATGGCTTCCCGGGCGCTGGAAAGCAAGCGGGACCGCTATAAGACCATGCTGATTACGCCGTTCATGTCCTGCAGTGCCCGCCTGCCCATCTACGTGCTGTTTTCCCAGCTGTTTTTCAGCCAATACGCCATGCTGGCGGCCTATTCCATGTACCTTCTGGGGTTGGTGGTGGCTGTGCTGTGCGCGCTTGTCATGCACCTGCTGGACCGCAGCCCTGACAAGGCAGAACACTTGACAGGCAGCGCCCTGCTCATTGAAATGCCCGAATATAAAGCCCCCAGCGCCCACACCATTTTTATCTATGTGTGGGAAAAGGTGAAAGACTATCTGACCAAAGCCGGCACCACCATCTTTGTGGCCTCTATCCTCATGTGGTTCCTGTTGAACTTTGGCCCTGGCGGCTACACCCATGACATGTCCCAGACCTTTGGCTCCCTTCTGGGCCAAGGCATTGTGCCTTTCTTTGCCCCCATCGGGCTGGGCTTCTGGCAGATCGTGGTGGCCCTCATCGCGGGCATCTCTGCCAAGGAAGTGGTGGTGTCCAGCTGTGCGGTATTGTTCAGCGTGTCCAATGTAAATGCCCCGGCGGGCATGGCCGCCCTCTCCCAGGCTTTGGGGGCCATTGGCTTCGGCCCGTTGAACGCATATGCCCTGATGACCTTTTCCTTGCTGTATGTGCCCTGCGCGGCCACGCTGGCCACCATCCGGAAGGAAACAGACAGCTGGGCCTGGACGGGCCTGACCGCCCTGTTCCAGATCGCCGTGGCGTGGGGCGTAACCTTCCTGGTATATAACATCGGGATGTCCATTTTATAAAGCTGAACCACTTTACAATATGCATAAGAAGGGCCGGGGCCCGTTAACGCAGTCAAATTCCCTTTCAAAAAAGCGTTAACTGTAAAGCCCCGGCCTTTCCTATTGGAGGCTGGGCATATAGCCCAGCCTTCCCCATAAAGGGTCCCCCTTGCGGGCAAGCAGCGCAGGGGCCTGTTTGCAATTGGCATGTACCGGTTTTCACGTGCCCTTGCTGCAGGACCTCTGCGGGCAGTGGGAGGAAAAGTTTTTCCGTTAAGCCTATCTCCTTTACAGGCCTTTTGCCTGTATCCGCCGTGCGCTTCCCACTGCCCTCCCGTTATCACCCCAGCACAGGCCCTGTGGCGCGCTGCTGCCGGTTAATAGCGCAAATGATACCCTTGATGGAAGCGATGCTGATGTTGCTGTCCATGCCCACGCCAAAGACCACCTGGCCCCCGTGGCGCAGCTGGATATAGGACACGGCCTTTGAATCGGCGCCCTGGGAGACGGCGTGCTCGCTGTAAGAGACAAATTCGTAGTCTTCCAGGCCTACCGTGCGCAGGGCGTTGAAAAATGCGTCGATGGGGCCGTTCCCCTTGCCAGAGATGGGTACGGTGTGGTGGTCAAAACGCAGGGAACCCTCGAAGTCCACCACCACCTGCCCCTGTCCCCCGTCCTCCTCGAAGATGCGGTAGGTCAGCAGGTTATAGGGGCGCTTTACAGCCAGGTATTCCTTTTGGAAAATCTCGAACACCTCCCCGGCACTGATCTCCCGTCCCAGCCCATCGCAGGCCGCCTTTACCAAAGCGCCGAATTCCGGGTGCATGGCTTTAGGCAAGACATAGCCGAAGGTCTGCCGCATGACAAAGGCCGCCCCCCCTTTTCCAGACTGGCTGTTGATGCGGATGATAGGCTCATACTGCCGCCCCAGGTCCGCTGGGTCGATGGGCAGGTAGGGTACTTCCCAGTAAAGGGAACCGTGCCGTGCCATGTAGTCGACTCCCTTGTTGATGGCGTCCTGATGGGAGCCGGAAAAGGCCGTGAACACCAGGTCGCCGGCATAAGGGTGGCGGGGGTGTACCTGCATCTGGGTACACTCCTCGTATACCTGGCGGATGTGCTTCATGTTGGCAAAATCCAGCCCCGGGTCTACGCCCTGTGAGTACAGGTTCATGGCCAGGTTCATGATGTCCGCATTGCCAGTGCGCTCCCCGTTGCCGAAAAGGGTGCCCTCCACCCGCTGGGCCCCAGCCAATAGGCCCAGTTCTGTGGCCGCCACGCCGGTGCCCCGGTCGTTGTGGGCATGCAGGCTGATGATGGCGCAATCCCGGTGGCGCATCTTTTGGCAGCAATACTCCACCTGGTCGGCATAGGTGTTGGGGGTGCACAGCTCCACCGTGTTGGGCAGGTTAATAATGGCAGGGTTTCCCGGTGTGGCCCCCAGCTCTTCCAGCACCCGGTCACAGACCATGGCGGCGTTGTCCATCTCGGTGCCGGAAAAGCTTTCCGGGGAATACTCATACCGGATGCGCACGGGCTCTTTTGCCGTCCATTCTTCCGTCAGCCTGCGGATAAGCCTGGCCCCCTCTACGGCAATGTCCGTCACCCCCCGCATGTCCGTCCCGAAGACTACCCGGCGCTGGAGCTCGGAGGTGGAGTTATAGAAATGGATAATGACGTCCTTGGCCCCATGGACAGCCTCAAAGGTCTTGCGGATCAAGTGCTCCCGGGCCTGCACCAACACCTGCACGGTCACGCCCTCGGGTATCAGCCCCTGGTCAATTAGGGCGCGCAATATTTCATATTCCGTTTCCGAGGAAGCCGGGAACCCTACCTCGATCTCTTTAAAGCCGATCTTGCACAGCATCTGGAAGAATTCCAGCTTTTGTTCCAGGTTCATGGGGTTTACCAGGGCCTGGTTGCCATCCCGCAGGTCTACGCTGCACCAAACCGGGGCTTGGGTAATGGTTTTCCCCGGCCACGTACGGCCCGGCAAGGGCTGGGGGGTAAAGGCCCGATATTTTTTATGGCTCTGGTTCATGGGGGATCGCTTCCTTTCTTATAATCCATAAAGGGGAAAACGGGGGCTTTATGGTGTAGATGGGTCATGTTGGTTTCCCCAGCCAGGGGACCCGACCATAACGTAAAGTTGCCATTCCAAAATTATAGGGCTATACTGGTAAAGGCCTCTTCAACCTCTGCGGTTGCCCAGAAGGCCTGTTACCCTACGTTAAAGAGAAAAGGGCAGACAAAAGCCCCGGATGCAGGAATCCCTGCATCCGGGGCGAAAACCATTCCATGGTCTGCACGGTACCACCCGGCTTCGACGCAAACGCGCCCTCAAAAACCTCTAACAAGGCCTGGCCAATAACGCCGCCATACGGCCTGCCCTATTGCCAAAAAGCCGGCTTTCAGGCAGGCGGCTCGGGGACCAGTATACACGCCGCGCCCCAGTCCTGCTTGCACCACCCGCAGGCTCTCTGCGCCAAAGCAAACGGCGTCTTCTTCCCGTCACTGCCTTTTTTCTATATACATATCAGTATACGGGAAAATGCCGGGCTTGTCAAGACCTATTTGCATCTTTTCCCCCCATCCGGTCCCCATAAGCCCGCTCCGCGGCCTCCCGCGCCAGGTCTACCACCAGGTGGTCAGGCCGTTCTCCTTGCCCGCCTTGGGGCAGCGTGGCAAATACCTCCATCACGTGTGAACGCATCCATAGCCCGGGGGTGATGCGCACGGAATACCCCCAGCCCGGGTCGCACATCCAGTCATAGAAGGGGGCCCGGGGCAAGCCGTAAGCCGCCAGCAAAGCCGTCATTACCCCAGCGTGGGTGACCAGCGCCGCGCTGGTTTGGCCAGCCGCTAATAGGTTCTGCACCAGCATCTCAAAGCCGGCACACACCCGCTGTACAAATACGGGGCTGGCCTCCCCGCCGGGCGGGGCCGCCTGGCCGCCGCCCTCCATCCAGGCCACGAAGCGGGGGTCCCCGGAAAGCTCCTGGCCTGTTCTGCCCTCCCATTCCCCGAAATCGCATTCGGCCAGTTCCAGCACCACCTCTGGCTCCGCCTCTGGGTACAGGATTTTTAAGGTGTCCACGCAGCGGGAAGACGGGCTGGCATAAAAGGCCCTGGCGCTGGGGTACTGGAACTGGCCTTTCAGCTTTGCCAGCTCCGCCACTGCGCCCATGGCCAAGGGCGACTCTGTACGGCCGATATAACGGCCCTCCAGGTTGCCTTCGCAGGGCATGTTGCGTATCAAATGCAGCACATAGGATTTCACGGCGGACTCCCCTTTTCCAATTGTAAATTTTTTGAAAACAGGAAAAAAATACCATGCATCCCTCTTGTGAAGGGTACATAAATATAATTCCCACACGAGATGAAACTTCGGTAGAATCTAGTAAAATCATACCTTTAAAGAATTATAACTATACAGGGTTAGAACAATATAACTAAAAAATCAGTTTCAATATTATGCACAATTTACACTTTACTTCGTTTTTTTCATGCTTTATAATATTTTAGAAAACGTCCCCTCCCTTTATCCTCTCCGGATAAAGGGGTGTGGGGCTATACCCCTGGCTTACTTTTATCTTTCCTATCAAAATCACAAAATTTTCTTTGTAGGCGCGCCTTTCTTTTGTAACCATTTTGTGTCATCCCCGCGCGCCTGCACCGGAAGCGAGGTAGAGGTAGATGAAGATGAATTTGAACCGCGACTTCCCCCGAATCCTGGCCCTGCTGCGCAAGGAGCAGGGGCTTAGCCAAAAACAAGCCGCCGAAGACCTGGGCATCCCCCAGGCGCTGCTTTCCCATTATGAAAAGGGCATACGGGAATGCGGCCTGGATTTTGTCGTTCGCGCCGCCCGGTATTATAACGTGTCCTGCGATTACCTTTTGGGCTGCACGCCCCACCGCAACGGCGCGGTCATTTCCATACACGACCTGCCCGGTAGGCCTATTGGCCGCCCCCGGAAGCACCACAGCCTGGCAGAATACCACCAGCGGGTGCTGACCAGCTCTTTGCACATCGTGTTCGCCCTTTTGAAAAAGATCAATAACGAGAGCCTGACGAGAGAGCTCTCCTCGTTCCTGTCCTCTTCGGTATACCGGGCTTTCCGCCTGCTGTATTCGGCTAATCCCCGGAACCCCCAAGGCCTGTTCTTTTTGGACCACCGGCTGTTCTCCGCCTCGGTGGAGGCTGGCATGGTGCTTTCTGAGGCCAAAAGCCGCTGCTTGTTAAGTGGCGAGAGTGTCAACGGCCAAGAAGGTGTGCAAAAAGAAGACCTTCCTGCCCTGTCCCCCCGTTCCCTTTCCCAAGAGTTCCCCCAGCACGCCCCCGCGTTGTTCGACCTGATCCATAACACCGAGCATACCATGCAGACGGGGTACGAGGGGCCTATCCCCTTGAAAGCCCAGCCGCCCCTGCGCCCTTTTCAGGAGGAAGCAGCCGCAGAGCCGTGACGCACATAGGGTTTAAAACAAGATATGGACGCCCCCTGGGAGCTTTGCGGCCCCCAGGGGGTTCCTTTTTGCGCGAATTGGTTACAACAGCTGGTTATAGATGCTGTCGATGCGCCCGCCCTTTAGGTACACCCGGGGCACCCGCTTAGAAAGGGCGCAAACCACCTCGTAATGGATGGTGCCCTCCCAGGCTGCCAGTTCGCCGGCGGTGATGGCTTCCCCCCCGTCCTGGCCAATCAGGGTCACCATGTCGCCGGGGCGCACCTCCGGCAGGGCGGTCACGTCGGCTACCAGCTGGTCCATGCAGATACGCCCCAAAATAGGGCAGCGCCTGCCCCGTATCAGTACCTGCGCGCCGTTGCGCCCCAGCAGGCGGGGATAGCCGTCCGCATAGCCAATGGGCACGGTAGCGGCACGCATTTCCCCCTGGGCCGTAAAAGCACGGCCATAGCTGACCACTGTGCCCGGCTGGATGTCCTTCACATGGGACACCACCGAACGCAAAGACAGCACCGGGCGCAAGGAAGGCCGGTTGCGAACCTGGGCGGAGGGGTACAGCCCATAGATGACGATGCCCGCCCGTACCATGTCCAGGTGGGAAAGGGGGTAATCGAAGATGGCGGCGGAATTGGCGCAGTGGCGCAGGGGGAAAGCGAGCCCCCCCTGCTGGAGGATCTCCAGCATTTCCTTAAAGCAGCCGAATTGCCGCATAGTGAAAGCATCCCCCCCAGCCCCCTCGTCAGCCGAGGCGAAATGGGTGAAGATCCCTTGGGGGTACAAACCAGGCAAAGCGCAGGCCTCCCGGATCTCCTCCACCGCTTTGCCGTCCCGGTTGATATCCTGGAAATAGAACCCCAGCCGGCTCATGCCGGTATCCACTTTGATGTGTATGTTCACGTCCCCCCCAGCCCGCTGGGCATACACAGAAAGCTCTTTAGCGTAGTCCAGGGAGAACACGCACTGGGAGATGCCATACCGGCACAGGGCGGCGGCCTCCTCCGCTGGGGTAAACCCCAGCACCAGCACCGGCTTCGTAACGCCCGCACGGCGCAGCTGTAGGGCCTCTTCCAGGTTGGACACAGCGAACCAGTCGGCCCCCAGCGCCTGGAACTCCTGGGCCATGCGTACGGCCCCATGGCCGTAGGCGTCCGCTTTGATGACGCAGCACAGCGCCGCTTTCTCCCCGGCGCTCTCCCGCACAGCCCGGTAATCCTCTGCCAGGGCGTCCAGGTCGATCTCCGCCCAGGTACGTCTAAGTATCTCTTTCATGTCTCTTCCCTCCTTTGGGGTGGGGCTGCCGTCTTACAAGGCCCCGCCTGGCGCGCCGCCCGCCTTGTGGCCGAAAGCTTCTCCCCCCGCTTCTCTATAGCCGGGCAAAGCCTTTCCGGCCATGGCCCGTTTTCAGCCGAAAAACAGCGGGGGGTCCGTCTAAAATAGAATGGGTTCCAGAAGGAAACCGCAAGCAAGGCTATACCGTACGGATCCCGCCCGCGGAAGACGGCGGAACCTGCCAGAAAGGCGCGTGCGTCTGCCTATACGGGCAGGCCCTAGATGCTCAGCTGCTCGGCGGCGTCCTCCCCGGCGGGCAGGGCGCCCAGGGCAGGCAGTTTTTTCCGGTAACGGGCCGGGTTTTGCAGGTCGCCGTCGGCATACACAGCGCAGGCCATAACCCGCTGGCCCTGTTTCAGGCTCATGGCCTGCACGCCTTGGGTATTCTTGGTGGCCTTGGAAGCGATAAGCCCCGTATGGAACAACAGCATCCGGCCGGAAGAGGCGGTCAGCAGCACCTCGCCGTCTTCAGGCAGGAAAAGGGCCCGCACCAGGGGGGACTTATCGCTGTAGGCGCTTACCAGCTTCCGGCGGTTCTGTTTGGTCCGATAGGCGCTAAGGTCCACTTTCGCGGCCTTGCCGTTCTCAAATACGAAAAGCATAAAGCCCGCATAGTCTTTGGTGGGCACCATGGAAAGGGCCCGTTCGCCCTCGTCCATCTGGGCCTTGGCTGGGATGAAATCCCCCAGGACGCTGGCCTTGGTGTCGTCGAAGTCGGAAGCCCGCAGTTTGTATACCTGGCAGCGGTCGGTGAAGAAAAGCAGCTCGGTGCTGTTGACGGCCTCCGCCTGCTGGGCGATGGCGTCGCCCTCCTTCAGCTTCTGCTCGCCGCTCATACGCAGGGACTGGGGGGTAATCTTCTTGAAGTACCCCTCTTGGGTAAAGAACAGGTGCACCGGGTAGTCGGGCACTTCCTCGGCAAGATCCGCCTCTTCCACCTCGTCGGCATACAGCAGCATCGTACGCCGCGGCTTGCCGTACTTTTGGGCAATGTCCGTCAACTCTGCGATGATAAGGGACGTTACCTTAGACTTGGAGGCCAGTATGGCTTCCAAACCCGCAATGTCCTTTTGCAGCTGGCCAATCTCTTCCGTACGCTTTAAGATATATTCCCGGTTCAAGTGGCGCAGGCGTATCTCCGCCACATATTCGGCCTGCACCTGGTCGATACCAAAACCGATCATCAGGTTGGGGACCACCTCTACCTCTTCCTCCGTCTCCCGCACGATGCGGATAGCCTTGTCGATGTCCAGTAGGATGGCCTGCAGGCCGGTAAGCAGGTGCAGCTTTTCCTTTTTCTTCTGCAGGTCAAAATGGGTGCGCCGGCGGACACACTCGATGCGGAACGCGCACCATTCCTCCAGCAGCTCCCGTACGCCCAGCACCCGCGGGGCCCCGGCGATCAGCACGTTGAAGTTACAGGCAAAGCTGTCTTCCAGCGTGGTCAGCTTAAAAAGCTTCTGCATCAGCTTGTCGGGGTCTGTGCCGCGCTTCAGGTCTATGGTGATCTTCAGGCCCTCCAGGTCGCTTTCGTCCCGGATGTCCGCGATCTCCTTCAGCTTATTCTGCTTGACAAGGTCTATGACCTTTTCCACAATCACCTCGATGGTGGTGGTGGGCGGTATCTGGGTGACGTCGATACAGTTCTGGGATTTATCATAGGCATAGCGGCCCCGCACCTTGAAGCTCCCCCGGCCTGTCTGGTAAACCTTCTCCATCTGGGCCCGGTCAAAAATAAGCTGCCCGCCCCCGGGGAAATCTGGGGCCAGCAAAGTCTGGAACAGGTCGGCCTGGGGGTCGCGCATCAGGGCGATGGTGGTTTTGCATACTTCGCTGAGGTTGAAGGGGCAGATATTGCTGGCCATGCCCACGGCTATCCCCGTGTTGGCGTTCACCAGCACCGTGGGGAACCCCACCGGCAGCAGCACGGGCTCTTGCATGGTGTTGTCATAGTTGTCCACAAAGTCCACGGTATCCCGGTCGATATCCCTAAACAACTCCCTGCACAGGTCGTCCAGCTTTGCCTCTGTATACCGGGGGGCCGCCCAGGCCATGTCCCGGGAATAAAATTTACCGAAGTTGCCTTTGGAATCCACAAAAGGGTGCAGAAGGGCCTCGTACCCCCGGGAAAGCCGCACCATGGTGTCATAGATAGCGGTATCCCCATGGGGGTTCAGCTTCATCACCTCGCCCACAATGGTGGCGCTTTTCTTCCGCCCAGGCCCCAGAAGCCCCATCTTGTACATAGTGTACAGGATCTTCCGGTGGGAGGGCTTGAACCCGTCTATCTCCGGGATGGCCCGGCTTAAGATAACGCTCATGGCGTAGGGCATGAAATTTTTCCGCAGGGTCTCCCCCACGTCTTGCTCTACAATCTCCCCCGCCCCGGCGATATAGCCTTTGGCGCGGGGCGCTTTCGGCGTTTTTTTCTCTCTTTTCGGCATTTTATCACCTACTCCGTTTTCTTGCGGTCATAGCCGTTTTAGCTTCTTCAACCATTTCCGGGCGTATTTCCCCGCCACATAGAGCAAAACCACGTCTGCCACCAACCACAGGGGATTCACATGCACGGACTGAAGAAGGTTCCACCCCCACTGGGTGTTATAGAGGGACAAAAACGGAAAGGGGAATCCGGCCTGGTGGGTAAAGCCATGGCCTGTCACCTGGAGCGGCAGCAGAAAACAAAGGGCCGCCTCTACCCAGCAGGCCAGGTTCAGCAACTTCCAGTCTACCTTTTTCATGTGCGCCCGCCTTTCCGGTTTATTCCGCTTCAGCTTACGTCTAAATCGTCCAGATACTCGTTCCCATGTTGGGCAATGTAGTCCTTGCGGCCCTCCAGGTCGTTGCCCAGCAGCATGTCGAACATCCACGCCGAGTGCTCAGCGTCGCCGGGGTTCACCTTGATAAGCCGCCGGGTAGCGGGGTTCATGGTGGTCAGGCTCATCATGTCCGGCTCGTTCTCGCCCAGGCCCTTGCTGCGCTGGATGGTATATTTTCTCCCCTCCAGCCGCTTTAAGAACTGGGCCTTCTCCTGTTCGTCATAGGCGAAATACGTCTCGTCCTTTGCCGTTATCTCATACAGGGGCGACTCGACGATATAGACCTTGCCTTCTTCTATCAGGGCCGGGGTCAAACGGTACAGCATGGTCAGCACCAGGGTGCGGATCTGGAAGCCGTCCACATCCGCGTCGGTACAGATGATGACCTTAGACCAGCGCAGGCTGTCCAGGTCGAACACGCCCAGGTTCTTGTTGGCCTTGCTTTTCACCTGCACCCCGCAGCCCAGCACCTTCACCAGGTCGGTAATGATGTCGCTTTTGAAGATGCGGTCATAGTCTGCTTTCAGGCAGTTGAGTATCTTCCCCCGTATGGGCATGACAGCCTGGAAGTTGGAATCCCGGGCCTGCTTCACAGAGCCCAGGGCCGAGTCGCCCTCCACAATAAACAGCTCCCGCTCTTTGGGGTCTTTGCTGCGGCAGTCGACAAACTTGGCCACCCGGCCGGTGATGTCCATCTTGCCGGTCAGCTTGGTCTTCAGGTTCAAACGGGTCTTTTCCGCATCCTCCCGGCTGCGCTTGTTTATCAGCACCTGGCCGCAGATCTTGTCCGCATCCATGGGGTTCTCAATGAAGTAGACTTCCAGGTTGTGGCGCAGCATCTCCACCATGGCTTCTTGTATGCCTTTGTTGGTAATGGCCTTTTTGGTCTGGTTTTCGTAAGAGGTCTGGGTGGAGAAGGAGGAAATGACGATGACCAGGCAGTCCTCCACGTCCTGATAGGTGATCTTGCCTTCGCTCTTGTTATATTTGCCGTTTTGCTTCAAATAGGAATCGATTTGGTAGACAAAGGCGTTGCGCACGGCTTTGTCCGGCGCGCCGCCATGCTCCAGCCAGCTGGAATTGTGGTAATATTCGGCCACGCGCGCCTGGTTGGAGAAAGCGGCCGCCACATGGATCTTCACGTTATACAAGGGCATATCCTCCCGGTCCCGCACCCTTTTCTCGCTTTGCCACAGCTGTACCTGTGTCAGGGCGTTCTCCCCCAGCAGTTCTTTGGCATGGTCCAATATACCGTTTTCATAGCAAAAATCTGTCTCTTCAAAGCTGCCTGGGGCGGTCTCGTTGCGGAAATGGAACGTGACCCCCGCGTTTACCACTGCCTGGCGCTTCAAAATATCCAGGTAATAGCTTGCGGGGATATCGATGTCCGTGAACACCTGCAGGTCCGGCTTCCACCGGATAATAGATCCGGTATCCTTTTTCTTGTAAGGCTCCTTGCGCAGGCCGCCGATATTTTCCCCTTTTTCAAAGTGGAGGGTATAACGGAATCCGTCATAGCGGATATCCGCGTCCATATATTCCGCGGCATACTGGGTGGCGCACAGCCCCAGGCCGTTCAGCCCCAGGGAGAAGTCGTAGTTGCCGCCGTCTTCGTTGTTGTTATATTTCCCTCCGGCGTACAGCTCGCAGAACACCAGCTCCCAGTTGTACCGCTCTTCCTTGGAGTTGTAGTCTACCGGTATGCCCCGGCCGTGGTCCTCTACCTGGACGGAATGATCCAGGAAACGGGTTATGGTGATCTCCGTCCCATAGCCCTGCCGGGCCTCGTCAATGGAATTGGATAGAATTTCAAATACCGAGTGCTGGCACCCGTCTATGCCGTCCGAGCCAAAAATAACCGCAGGGCGCATGCGCACCCGGTCGGCCCCCTTCAGGCTCTGTATGCTGTCATTGCCATACGCTTGCTTCTTGGGCATCTGTTCCTCCTCGTTTTGGCAAGAAAAGCCTGTTGCAAGGCATTGCGCCCCGCAACAGGTCCTTTCTGCTTTCTTGCCTTTTCATAACAGCGGTTTACAAAAAAACCGCCCATTCTCCATAGCCATGTGTATCATCCCTAAGCCCCGTGGCCGTTGGCAAAGCCAAAACCAGAAAGCCGCTGCCTGTTGCAGGCTAGGCAGGGCCAAGGGGTCACTGCCCCCCTGTGGGGTCCAAAGGCGGGGCCTCCGCCCCAGGGCCTTGCCCGTCATCACCCTCCGGGGCCTCCAAAGCAGGCGCGGGGGCAGCCGCGGCCTCCGGCAACAGGTTGCCTGCCATAACCTCCAGGAACTGCCCGCTGTCCAGCTTCTCCTGTTGGAACAGCACCCCAGCCAGCCGGTGCAGCTCTTCCATGTGCTCGGAAAGGATCTGCTCGGTCTTGGCATAGGCATTGGACATAATGCGCTGGATCTCCTCATCTATTTCAGAGGCCGTCTGCTCGGAATAGTTGCTGACATGGCCCATCTCCTTGCCCAGGAAGGGGTTAGAGCCCTCCTGCCCATAGGTGATGGGGCCCAGCTTCTCGCTCATGCCGTACTTGGTCACCATGGCCCGTACGATCTTCGTGGCCCGCTCGATGTCGTTAGAGGCGCCGGTAGAGATGTCGTCCAGCACCAGGGCCTCGGCCACACGGCCACCCAGCAGCACCACCAGCTCCTCCAGCATCTCGTTGCGGGATTTATACGAACGGTCCTCGGTGGGCAGGTGCATGGTATAACCGCCAGCCATGCCCCGGGGGATGATGGATATCTGGTGTACAGGGTCCTGGGTCTTGCAATAATAAGAGGCAATAGCATGGCCCGCCTCGTGGTACGCCGTCAGCTTCTTCTCCTTCTCGCTCATCACCCGGCTCTTCTTTTCCGTGCCCACCACCACCTTGATGGTGGCCTCCTCAATTTCCTCCATGGTGATGGCCTTGCGGTTTTTCCGGGCAGCCAGCAGCGCCGCCTCGTTCAAAAGGTTCTCCAGGTCCGCGCCGGTAAAGCCCGCTGTAGACTTGGCAATGGTAGAAAGCACCACGTCGGGGGCCAGGGGCTTGCCCTTGGCGTGCACCCGCAGGATCTCCTCCCGGCCCTTGATGTCCGGGCTGCCCACCATCACCTGGCGGTCAAAGCGTCCCGGGCGCATCAAAGCCGGGTCCAGGATGTCGGGCCGGTTGGTGGCGGCAATCATGATGACGCCCTCGTTAGCGCCAAAACCGTCCATTTCCACCAGCAGCTGGTTCAAGGTCTGCTCGCGCTCGTCGTGGCCGCCGCCCAGGCCCGCGCCGCGTTGGCGCCCCACCGCGTCGATCTCATCGATAAAGATGATGCAGGGCCGGTTCTTCTTGGCCTTGTCGAACAGGTCGCGGACACGGGAAGCGCCCACGCCCACGAACATCTCCACAAAGTCAGAGCCGGAAATGGAGAAAAAGGGCACGCCTGCCTCCCCGGCCACAGCCCGGGCCAGCAGCGTTTTGCCGGTTCCGGGAGGGCCCACCAGCAGCACGCCCTTGGGTATGCGCGCCCCCAAGGTGTTGTACTTGTTGGGGTTCTTCAAAAACTCTACAATCTCCCGCAGCTCTTCCTTCTCTTCGTCGGCCCCGGCCACATCGGCAAAGGTAGTCTTGCGCTTCTCGTCGGTCAGCTGCTTGATCTTGGCCTTGCCAAAGTTCATCTGTTTGTCGCCGCTTACGCCGCCCCCCAGGTGCTTCATCATGAACACCCAGAAGAAGATAAGCCCGCCGAATAAGATCAATGTGGGCAGCAGGCTGATCAGCCAGCTGGTTTCCGCCGGGCGTATCACGTCCTGTACCATTTTCTTGTCCGGGTGCTCGTCGTTATAGGCCGCTATGTCGTCAGAAGCGTCCCGGTAGAACAGGTCTACGCTGGGCAGCACAAAACCAACGGCCGTGTTCTTGCCGTCGTCCAGCTTCAGCACCATCTCCCCTGTGCCCAGGTTCAGCTTATACTCCGCCACCTGCCCTTCCTCAAAAAAGTTCAGGATGTCCGAATACTTGTAGGTGTCCTGCCGGGGCGCCTGGTTGCTGAAAAGGAAAAGGATCAGCAACAGCACTGCCACCGGGATCCCGATGTACAGCAGCAGGTTCCGCAGTCTTCTCTTGTTTCCGTCCAATGGTCGTCCTCCTGTTTCCTGCCGCCGGCCTGCGGCGGCCATGAATGTTTATAAGAAACCTTGCGGTTTTCCGTCAGTCTCCCCGCCCGCGGGGTCAGGCGTCCCCGTACACGCTAGGCTTTAGTATGCCCACAAAAGGCAGGTTCCGGTACTTTTCATCGTAATCCAGCCCGTACCCCACAATAAACGCGTCCGGTATCTGAGAGCCCACATATGTGGCCTGCACGTCCACCTCCCGGCGCTCGGGCTTGTCGAACAAGGTGCAGATGCGGATGCTGTTGGGCCCGCGGCCCTCCAAAAGCTCCATCAGATAATGCAGCGTCTTGCCGCTGTCAAGGATATCCTCTACCACCACGATGTCATACCCGGCCAAGGGGAGCGCCAGGTCCATGTTGATCTTCACCACGCCGCTGGTCTTCACACCCGAGCCATAACTGGACACCGCCATAAAGTCGATGCGGGCGGGGATGTCGATGGAGCGCATCAGGTCCGCCATGAATACCACCGAGCCCTTCAGCACGCTGATGAGCAGCAGCTTTTTCCCCTTGTAGTCCCGGCTGATCTCTTTGCCGATGCGTTCCACCATCACGGCAATCTGCCTTTCCGTGAACAGCACCTCTTGGATATCATCCAGCATTTCACGGTTTTCTACCATATCCATCTCCTCTTTTCCTGTCTCCTCAACTTCCCAGCACTTCCACTGTCAAAAAGTCCCTTGCCCCCGGCTGGGCCCGGAAAGCTTCCCCCGGCCCCAGGCCTTCACAGTACAGCAGCCGGCCGCCCTGTTCCAGCAGCACGGCTTGTTCCCGGGCCCAGGCCGGCACGCCCGCTTGGCGGAACAGCTCTTTCAGCGGCTTTTCCTGGGGGGAAAACCGGTCGCCGGGGCGGCGGGTGCGGGCCACAATGGGCGCGCACCCCTGGCCTGTCGGATATATTGTAGCATAGTCCAACGCATTTTTGAATAACAAATTTTGAATTTTTGGCCCGATTTGCCCCTCTTCCCAGGAAATTTTCCGCAAAACCAGCCGTTTCCCTCCAGGCAGCCGGGTCTCCCCCAGGCCTACGGGCACAGAAAAGGCCTCTTGCCGCCGCTTTTGCCCCGCGTAAAAAACCCCCAAGGCACAGCGGGCCTGCACCCCTCCAGGCAGGGAGAGGCCGCCCCCCTGGGCCAGCAGCCCCTCCGCCAGGGCCACGTGCTTTTCTTCCAAATCCCGGCAGCCGGCTTGTTCCAGGTATTGCCGCAGGGCCCGGCCCCGCAAAGCCGGGTGCGCCCCCAGCAGCGCCTGGCAGTTAAGGCCAAAAGGCCCGCGGGCCCTCTCCAGCACACGGGCCGCCTCCCCTTCCAGATAGTCCCGGTCCAGGGACAGTTGCCCCATGGCCCGGCCGCAGGCCTGGATAAACTGGGGGTTCAGCCCTTCCAATAATGGGATGGCCTGGTGGCGCACCCGGTTGCGGGCATAGTCCAGGGTAAGGTTCGAGCTGTCCGTCACATAGGCCAGGCCTTGGGCGGCGCAATAGCGTTCGATATCCGCCCGGCTGACTGCCAGCAAGGGCCGCAGCACCTTGCCCCTGCGCCCCGGTATGCCGCACAAGCCGGGAAGGGAAGCCCCCCGGCACAGGTGCAGCAGCATGGTTTCGGCGTTATCGTTGGCATTGTGGGCGGTCAAGACCCGGTCGTCAGGGCCGGGGGCCAGGGAATCAAAAAAAGCATAGCGGACCTGGCGGCCGCACTCTTCCAGCCCCAGGCCCCGCTTCTTTGCCAAAGCCCCTACGTCCGCCCGCAGTACTTCTATGGCAAGCCCATGCTTTTGGGCAAAATCCCGGGCGTGGGCCTCGTCCCGGTCCGACTCCGCCCCCCGCAGCTGGTGGTTCACATGGGCCAGCAGCACACGCCCCGGCCCCACCTGCCCTTTCAGCCAGTGCGCCAGCGCGGTGGAATCCGCCCCGCCGGAAAAGCCCACCACCGCCCGGCCCGCGCCAGGCAGCATGGGAAGGCTGGCCCCGGGCAAGCCTTCCCCGCACCCACCCTTACTCATGGCGGATCACTTCCAGGGCGGTAAAGCGCATAAATTCGCCCTGCCAATGCACGGGGATGGTTTTCGTCTCGCCGTGCCGGTTTTTCGCCACGATAATTTGGCACTCGTTCTGGTCGGCGTCCTCCCCGGGGGGCTCTACGCCGTTTTGATAATAGTTTTCCCGGTGGAACATCAGCACAATGTCCGCGTCCTGCTCGATAGAGCCGGAATCCCGCAGGTCGGACAGCATGGGGGTCTTGTCGGCCCGCTGGGTATTGGCCCGGGAAAGCTGCGCCATGGCCACCACCGGTATGTTCAAATCCTTTGCCATCAGCTTCAGGCTGCGGGTAATCTCGGAAATCTCCTGCACCCGGTTGTCAATGCGCTTGGGGCTGTTCATCAGCTGCAAATAGTCCACCACCACCAGGTCCACGTTGCCCAGCCTGCGCACCTTGGCTTTCATTTCCGGAACGGTAACGCCGGGGGAATCGTCAAAATACAGGTCCGCCTTGCTCAATATGTCCCCGGCCTCAATCAGCCGGGCCCACTCCTCGTTGGTCAATTCCCCCGTGCGCAGCTTGCTGCCCTCCACCCGGGCCTCCGCCGAAAGCAGCCGTGAGGCCAGCTGTTCCCGGCCCATCTCCAGGGAGAAAAAAGCCACCCGGCGCTTGGCCGCCACCGCGATATGCCGGGAAATGTTCAGGCCAAAGCTGGTTTTGCCCATGCCGGGCCGGGCCGCCAAAATGATCAGGTCCGAGCGGTTCAGCCCGGTAATCACCGTGTCCAGCGCGCCAATGCCCGTGGGCAGGCCCTTATACAGGTCTTTGTCCGCGGAATTCAGCTTGTCCAGCCGGTCGAAAGTGTCCAGCAAAATCTCCCGCACCAGCTGCAGGCCCGCCACGTTCTTTCCCTGCCGGATGTCGAAAATACGCTGCTCCGCCGCGTCCAGCAGCAAAGAGGAATCCTCGGCCCCTTCGCTGGCGTCGTCCAGGATGCTGCGGGCCGCCTGCATCAACGTGCGCACATCGTACTTATCCCGTACAATGCGGGCATATACCTCCGCGTTGCTGATGGAGGGTACAATCTGTACCAGCTGGGCCAGGTACACCTTCCCGGTCTCCTGGTCAAAGGAATCGCTTTCCCCCAGCTTATCCAGCACCGTGACAAAATCCACCGGCTGGCCCAGGGTGAACATCTCCAGCATGGCCCCGTAAATCAGCTGGTTATTCACCCCGTAGAAATACTCTGCCTGGGGCAAGATCTCCGCTACCCCCGGCAGGCAGGAGGAATCCAGCAGCACCGCGCCCAGCACGCTCTGCTCCGCCTCCAGGCTGAACGGCACCCGCAGCCCCGGCTGCGCCTGGGTGTCCAGATACCCGCTCCCTTCAAAATCCATCTTCGGCCCTCCTTTTTGTTGGACTGCTTAGGGCCCTGCCCTAAGAACCCGCTAGAGGGGCTTTTTGAAAAAAGCCCACTTTTAGAATCCTCAAAAACGCCCCTTCCGCCCCCTTTTGCCCGGCGCCGCGCATTTGCCGCCTGAACCCTGTACCCCATGTCCCGCCGGTTTCGACAGCAGGTCAAAACCAGAAGAAATAGACCGCCCGAGAGGGGGCCTTGCCTTCCCTCTCTGGCGATCGGTTTCTTCGCGGCAGCCTCTGGCACACGTCCGCCAGGCGCGGGGCGTTTTTAGGCCCCGCCTTTTTCAAAAGGCTGGCCGGAGCGTGCGGGCAACGCCCGCACGGCCTTGCGCGCCAAAGCCTTCAGTCTGGCAGAAGGGTAAAGGCGAAGGTAAAGGCCTGCCCGTCCAGGCGGTACTGGGGCAGCAGCTGGGGGCCGCAGGAATTGCTGCCCACGCCGCTCATAGCGTAGTCGATACAGAACACAGTGTCGCCGCAAGGGGCCAATTCATAGTCGTGGGGCTTGCGCTTCAGCTCCTCCTGGGTATAACGGGAAACATTCATGGAGAAGGGCCGCTCGGCGGCGCAGGTGAGGGAGTACGCCCCGTCCGTCACCGTGGCGTACCGGCACCCCATGTGGGAGGAGTTCTCCTGGGGGCGCAGGTAATGCTCGAACATACTGTCCACGGTCTGGGCGTACACACCCAATCGGGCTGCTTGGCGCTTGTCCACATAGCTTTCTGTGGGGCCATACCCAAAATACTCCGCATAGCCAAAGTCCCCCGGCATGAACAGGCGCAGGCCAAAGCGGGGCAGGTAGGGGAACCGGCCGTCCCGCAGGCAATGGAGCTCACAATCTATGCGGCCATGGGCGTCCACCGTCCAAGAGGCCGTGACGTCCAGGAATTTCGCGATGGAGACAGCCGCCAGCCCCAGCCGGCAGGTAATCACCGCGCCGCCCTCCTCCCCGCGGCTTACCTGGCTGCTGTACACCTTCACCGTGTGGCGGTCATAGCCCACGGCGGTCCATTCCTGGTCGATATACCGGTCGTTGTCCGTAGGCGCCCGGTATACGTTCCACTCTATGGGTTTTGTAAGCAAGGGCTTGTTTTTATACGACATGGAGGAGAACAGCCCTGTCCGCCGGTCAAACTCATACCGGAACGCCTCCCCGGTTATAACCATGCTCTTGGGCCCTTCCTCTATGCGTACCTCCCCCTGGGCCGGCGGGTCCAGGAAAAATGGCTCCTCGCTGAGGACCAGCTGGTCGAAGCCCAGCCGGTAGCCGGCCTCCCAGAAATCCCCCTTCCCCTTCGTATCGTAGAAGAAAGTAAGCGTCACTACGCCCCCCTGGGGGATCTCCAGCTCTGGAAGGTCCAGCTCTACTTCCCCGTGGGGCGGAAGGCTGGGCAGGGGAAGGCCCCCGGTAGAAAGCGCCTCCCCGTCTTGGCACAGCTCGTAAGACAGGGCAATGTAGTCCGCCGCGTCGGTGAAATCCAGATAGTTGTGGAAAATGAAAGCGTTCCCCTTGCCCGGCGACTGGCGGGCCCGCAGGGGGCGTATCACGTTTTTATATTCCAGCAGGCCGGTGTGGGGGGCCCGGTAAGGGTACACCAGACCGTCCATGCAGAAGTTCCCGTCGTGGGGGGATTCGCCGAAGTCCCCCCCGTACCGGTAGATAGGCCGGTTATCCGGGGTTTGACCGCCATACACCGCGTGGTCGCACCACTCCCACACAAAGCCCCCGCAAAAACCCGGGTACCGCATGATGCGCTGCTGATAGTCCTCCCCGTCCCCGGGGCCGTTGCCCATGGCGTGGATGTACTCGCACTGAACAAAGGGCATGCGCCCGCCCTGAAGGTTCCCATCCAGCTCCCCGCCGTTAAAGTAGCGGTCCACCTCTTCCACCGGGGCGTACATGCGGCTGTACAGGTCCAGCATAGAGAAGTCTGGGGTGCGGGCCTTGTGGTAGGTAAGGAAATTCTCATAGTGCAGCAGGCGCGAAGGGTCATACCCCTTCACCCAGCGGCCCGCCGCCTCGAAGTTTTCCCCCCAGCCGCTTTCGTTGCCCAAGGACCAGATAACGGCGGCGCAGTTGTTCTTGTCCCGTATCACGCTGCGCTGTACCCGGTCCAGGATGGCCAGGGAGAACTGGGGGTCGTCCGCCAGGTCGGCGTAGGCCTCGTCCCTGTCCACGCTGTCCAGCCCGCCGTATTTCTCAGCCGAGCCGTGGCTTTCGATATCGGCCTCGGCAATGACATAAAAGCCGTACTGGCCGCACAGCTGCAAGAACCAAGGGGCGTTGGGGTAGTGGCTGGTACGGATGGCGTTGATGTTGTGCAGCTTCATCAGGGCCAGGTCCCGCAGGGCTTGCTCCCGGCTAATGGTATACCCGGTAACAGGGTCGCTGTCGTGGCGGTTCACCCCCCTAAACTTGATGGGCACGCTGTTTAGAAGCACTACCCCATCCCGCGCCTCTATCTGCCGCAGGCCCACCCGCTGGCAGACGTACTCGTCCCCGGTATGCAGCACCAGGCTGTATTGCCGGGGGGATTCGGCGTTCCACAGCACAGGGTTTTCAATTATAAATGTAAAGCGGCCCGTCTCCGGCCCGGCGGTGGCCAGCAAGGCCCCTTCCGGGCTGTACAAGCTGGCAAACGCCTCCGCGCCGCCTGTAAGCTCTAAATCCACCGCCAGCTCGGCTTCGGTAAAGCCGGAAGAAAAGCGTTGCTTTACGAAATAGTCCCACAGGAAAGCCTGGGGACGTGCCAGCAGGTATACGTCCCGGAATATCCCGCTCATGCGCAGCTTGTCCTGGTCCTCCAGGTAGCTGCCGTCGCACCATTGCAGCACCAGCACGGCAATCTCGTTATCCCCCGGCTGCAAAAGGCCCGTCACCTCGAATTCCGAGGTACAGTGGGACACCTGGCTGTACCCGGCGAACTCCCCGTTCACCCACAGGTAAAAGCAAGAGTCCACCCCCTCGAAGTTTAAAAACCACCGGGCGGAAAGGCTTTCTCCGGCCATGTCGACGTGGCGCACATACAGGCCGCAGGGGTTTTCCTCCGGCACATAGGGCGGGTCTGCCGGGAAGGGGTATCGGATATTGGTATACATGTGGCGGCCATAGCCCTGGTTCTGCCAGCAAGAGGGCACGGGG
Organism: Oscillospiraceae bacterium; assembly: GCA_910574995.1. Classification (GTDB taxonomy): domain Bacteria; phylum Bacillota; class Clostridia; order Oscillospirales; family Acutalibacteraceae; genus Acutalibacter. The sequence continues at coordinate 591,475 of CAJTCS010000001.1, read as the reverse complement.
ATCGCGTCCATGTCTTCCTCGTCATAGCCCAGCTCCCCCTGGGGGGAGACAGCCTGGGCAAAAGAGCCGTAGTATTGGAAGGCCCAGTCGCCGTTTAGAGAAAACAGGCGGGTAGACTGGCCCTGCTGGGCCTCGGCCTCGCTGGCGCAGGGCAGGTAATAGCTGCGGGGGGGCATGGCGCCCACATGCAGCAGCTGGGGGTTTTCGTGGAACTGTGTGAAGGCTTGGCTCATAGCGCGGCATCCTTTCTTGTTGAAAAGCCCGGGCGCATGCCCTGGGCGCGTTTTCCTATATTTGACTTTCCCGCCCCAAAGGGCTATACTAGCATACGTTAAGCTTACACTGAAATCCCTTCCCCGTCAAGGGGGAGATTTCTATCCTGGCAAAGCCTGCCAGCCAAACCAAAAACCATCTTAAACTATATAAAATAAGGAGCTGTCTTTATGGGTATACACGTCTTCCTGTGCGCAATCTTCCTAGGCGCGCTTCTGCTGTGCGCCGCGGGCCCGGTGCGCGCCTGGGCCTCTGCCCCCGGCGGCGCCCGCCCAGACGCCCGCTGGCGCTTCCTAACGCTGGGGGTGGGGCTGCTGCTGGCGGCGTTCGCCCTGCGGCTGCTGCTGGGCTATTATACCGAGGGCTACAGCACAGATATCGACACCTTCAAAAGCTGGGGGCGCATCGCCAACCAGGTGGGCTACGGAGAGCTGTACCAGCAGGACATCTTCCTGGATTATCCCCCCGGGTACATCTATGTGCTTTCCTTTTTGGACCGCCTGCGCCGGCTGCTGCGCTGGACGGACACCTCCCAGTGGTACACCCTGCTGATGAAAATGCCCTCTATCCTGGCAGACCTGGCCTGCGGCGGGGCGCTGCTGTGGCTGGGCCGGAAAAAGCTGGGGGAGCGTGGGGCGCTGCTGCTGGCCGGGGCATACCTGTTCTGTCCGGCGGTGCTGGTAAATTCCGCCCAGTGGGGCCAGGCGGATTCTTTCTGCACAGCCATCCTGCTGGCCTCGCTGGCTTTGCTGTACAAAGGGCGGTACGCCGCTTCTGGGGCGCTATACGGCCTGGCGGTAATCTCGAAGCCGCAGATGCTCATCTTTGCGCCTGTCTACCTGTTCTGCACGGCCAGGCGCAAAAAATGGACGGGGCTTGGCATTGGCGTGGCCTGCGCCCTGGGGGCCCTGCTGCTGGCGGCGCTGCCCTTTACCAAGGATTTCAACTTCCTGTGGCTTGTGGACAAGTATAGGGCCACGCTGGACTATTACGACTACTACTCCATCAACGCCTATAACTTCTGGGCGCTCATCGGCTGGAACTGGCGGGGCCTGCCGCCGGAAGGCTTGGGCAAGGCCTGCCTGACCCTTTCCGCGCCGGTGCTGGCCACCCTGGCCTGCGGGGCGGTGGCCCTCCGGTCGAAACGGGAGGACGCCCTCTTCGCCTGCCCGGCGGTGCTGATGTCCACCATGTACCTGTTCAGCATCAAGATGCACGAGCGGTACCTGTTCCCCATGTTCCTTTTCATTTTAATTGCTTTCGCTTTCCAAAAGGACAGGCGGCTTATATGGGCCTACGGGGCTGTAACGGCCGTCAGCTTCCTGAACGTCTCCCACGTGCTGTGGCTGTTCCATACGGTGGGCGGCTCTTACGACCCCAACGACCCCATAATCCGGGGCATGGCCCTTGTACAGGCCGGGGCTATCCTCTATTTCCTGTATGTGTGTTTTTCCTCGTATGTCCTGGGCCGGGCCCCCGCAGCCAAAGCCCCCGCCCGGAAAAAGCCGGCCCCAGGGCCGGCGGGGGGGCGCGCCGCCCCTGGCTGGCAGTTCCCGGAAAAGCGTAACATGCGGCGGGCCGACTGGCTGTGCATGGCGGCCGTCACCCTGGCGTACGCCCTGGTGGGCTTCTGGGACCTGGGGGGCATGTCCGCCCCTGTGACAGCCTGGGCCCCCGCAGAGGGGGAACAAGCCGTCATCCAGGTACAGGGCCAAGGGGACGCCTTGTGCTATATGGCGGGCATCGCCCCGGACGACAGCCGCTATGCCGCCCGCACCAGCTCTGCCCTGCGGGTAGAGGTAAGCCAGGACGGGGTAAACTGGACAGACTGCGGCAGGCTTCCCGAAGACTATGTGTTCAGCTGGAGGCAGTTTGCCCTGCCCACGCCCGGCCGCTATGTGCGGCTGACCGCCACGGACAACCGGGTGGCCCTGAACGAGGTGGGTGTGGCGGCAAACGGCGTGCTGCTGCCCGCCACGGCCCAAGGGCCAGGGGCAGAGGCCCTGACCGACGAGCAAGATACGGTGGCCTTGCACAGCACCTACCAAAATTCCACGTATTTTGACGAGATTTACCACGCCCGCACGGCCTACGAGCACATCCAGGGCCTGGAACCCTATGAAAACACCCATCCCCCCCTGGGGAAATACATCATTTCCCTGGGAATACGGCTTTTCGGCATGAACCCCTTTGGCTGGCGGTGCATGGGTGCGCTGTTCGGGGTGCTGATGCTGCCTGTGTTCTATTTCCTGTGCAAGCAGCTTTTCGGCAAGACCTGGCTGTGCGCCATGGGGACCCTCCTGTTCGCCTTTGATTTCATGCATTTTACCCAAACGCGCATTGCCACCATCGATACCTACGCGGTGTTCTTCCTGCTGCTGATGTACAGCTGTATGGCTGTTTTCCTCCGCCGGGACCTGCTGGGGGACAGCTGGCCGAAACTGCTGGCGCCCCTGGGGCTGTCCGGCCTGTTCATGGGCTTGGGCGTCGCCTCGAAATGGACCTGCGCTTATGGGGCCATAGGCCTTGCGGCGCTGTATTTTGGGAAGCTAGCCGTGGAAATCTTGCAAATGAAAAAAAGCGGCGCGGACACGGCCCCCCTGCTGCGCCGGTGCGCACGGCTGTGCGGCTGGTGCTGCCTGTTCTTTGTGGCTATCCCCTTTGCCGTGTATTATTGCGCCTATCTGCCCATCACCACCCTGCCCCATAACGCGGGGGACGCGTGGGGGGCTTTCTGGCGGTACCAGGAGAATATGTTCCACTACCATTCCCAGCTGCAGGCCGAGCACTATTTCGCCTCCCCTTGGTACGAATGGCCCCTGGATGTGCGCCCCATCTGGTACTTTTCCGGCGGTGGGGACGGCTGGTACAGCACCATCTCCGCCATGGGCAACCCGCTTTTATGGTGGGCAGGGCTGCTGTGCGTGCCCGTCTCCCTCTATCTGTTCATCCGCAAACGCATGGTTTCCTGCGGGGCGTTGCTGGCCGGATACCTGTCTGTATACGTACCCTGGATGCTGGTGCCGCGCCTAACCTTTATCTACCACTACTTTACCGCTGTGCCGTTCCTGGTGCTGGCCCTGCTGGCCGTTGCCGATTGGCTGGGCGGCCTGCGTCCCTTTGCGGGGGGCATCCGCCTTGGGGCAGGGAAAAACCAGGAAGCTGGCGGGCCTGTGGTATCCCTGCCCGTTATGCCCACGGCGCTGCTGGTTTTCTGCGGGGCGTGCCTGGTGCTGTTCCTGCTGTTTTACCCCGTCATCTCCGGCGCGCCCACCACCCGGGAATATGCCGACAGCCTGGAGTGGCTTGGCACCTGGTACTTTGGCTGAACCGCCGCATAGGGGCCCGCAAACACAAGGCCCCTTTTTGGGGGCCTTGGCGCGGGGCGGCCGCAGGCCTGCGGCTCAACGCCCTGCCCCGTGCCGCGGGCGCGGAAAGCGCCCGCGGTTTGCGGGCCCCGGCCCTTTGGGCACGCCTTTCCCACCAGGAGTGCCCAAAGGGCTGTTTTATAACCATGCTTTGGCCCCACCGCTTTAACAGCGTGATTTGGGCGCCCCTTTTCCTCACAGCCGCGCTTGACAAGAAGCGCCCCGTTCTGCTATAATGAGTCAATTTTATACTTGAAGGAGGGACCAATATGCTTTGCAATGAATTCGACCCCAACCCGGTGGCTATCATCAACCCCGGCCACCAGGAAGCCATACCAGATTTCCCTGCGATCTGCGTGGGCATCTTCTCCAAGGCCATCGTAGACGAGGTATTGGAAAAATACGGTGGCGAAGTGATAGGGCACTGCAAATATTGCACCGGCTGGGTGCCCATCTACCGGGTGCGGGCCTTCCATACAGAGGTAGCCCTGTTCCTGCCCCATGTGGGGGCCCCTGCCGCGGCGGGCTCTATAGAGGACCTGGCGCCTTGGGGCGGTAAGCATTTCGTTTTCTGCGGGGCCGCCGGCGCCTTGCGGCGGGACATCACCCACGGGCACCTGATCGTGGCGACAGCCGCCATACGGGATGAAGGGCTTTCGTACCACTACCTGCCCCCGGCTGACGAGATAGAATTGAATCCCCGCTGCGTGCAGGCCTGCCGGGACGCCATGGGCAGCTTGGATTACCCCTACATAGAGGGTAAGACCTGGACCACCGACGCCTTTTTCCGGGAGACGGAGGGGAAGGCCCAGCGCCGCCGGGAACAAGGGTGTGTCAGCGTGGAGATGGAATGTGCCGGGCTGGCTGCGGTATCCCAGTTCCGGGGCGTGGATTTTGCCCAATTCTTCTATGTCACGGATACCCTGGACGGCCCGGAGTGGGACGAAGGCATCCTAAGCCAGGGCGGCGCAGGCCTTACGGACATCTGCTTCCAGGCCGCCGTGGAAACCGGGAAGCGCATGGCTGCAAATGCCTAAAACACAGAAGGAGGGTTCCCGGTAGATCCCAACAACAAAAAGGGGGGCGCCTCCTTTTTGTTGCGGAAGCGGCGCCATACGCCGCGTATCTTTTAGGAAGGAGGGCTTGCCATGATGCAAATGGCAACTTTTTACGACCATATCAAAGACATCGCACACCAAAAGCGCCTCCCCTTAGGGGAGGCGCTGGCCCAAGCGAAAGCCCTGGGCATCGGCGCGGTGGAGGTTTCCCAAAACAGCGTATTGGGGCGGGAAGATGAATTGGGCCACGAGCTGGCCTACGCTGGGCTGGAAATCTCCTCCATCCCAGCCTATTTCGACTTTGGCCGGGACACGGATGTAGACAGGCAAAGCGAGCCCACCCTGGAAGCGGCCCGGTATCTGGGCGTCAAAAAGCTGTTGGCCATCCCCGGCTTTTTCACCGAGGGCGACAGCACCGCTGCGCAAGGGCGCCAGGCCCAAAACATGGCGGCATGCATAAACCGCCTGGCCGACAAGGCCGCCGCCTACGGCGTGTCCTTATGCATGGAGGACTATGACAGCCTGCTGGCCCCCTTCTCCACCACGATGGGGGTACGCTTCTTCCTAGACCGTTGCCCGGGCCTCTCCTGCTGCTTCGACACCGGCAATTTCCGCTTTGCCGGGGAAGACGAACTGGAGGCTTACGGGCAGCTGAAGGACCGCGTGGGCCACGTACATTTAAAAGACCGGGCCTATTCCCCTGCCTGGGGCACACATGCCGCCGCTGGGGCAGATGGCCGGGCCCTGTACCCGGCCCCTGTGGGCCAAGGGGAAATCCAGATAGGGCCGTTACTGGCAGCACTGGAACGGGAAGGCTATACCGGCTGGTGCACCATCGAGCACTACGGCGCGGCGGACATGTGGGCCGCGCTGGAAACCTCGGTGGCATGGCTGCGGCAGCAGCCGTACTTTGCCTGACGCCCCCGCCCCTTCAAAAAAGAAGGACGGCCGGCTTCCGCTGTGGATGCCGGCCGTCCCCTGTTGTGGGCCTATCCTAACCCCGCACGCTTTCCCGGAATTCCTCACGGCTCCGGAACAGCAGGGCCGTACACCACAGGGCGCAGATGGCCACCAGGGTGTAAATGACCCGGGCCAGCACCGCGCTTTGCCCACCGCACAGCCAGGCTACCAGGTCGAATCGGAAAATACCCACCAGGCCCCAGTTCACGCCGCCTACGATGGTCAGCGTCAGGGCGATACGGTCTATCATGTTCATACAGTCTCCCCCTCTTGGCTTTTTTCGTGGGATACCCCAGCCCTAGTGTGCCCCGTCCCGTCAAAATCATTCCTTTTTTGCAGAACCGCCGTTTCCCGCCTCCCTTCCCCCTTTTTTCGGGAAAAGTTCCCGGAACCCCACAAACAGCAGCAGCACCCCGAAACACCGGCGCAACAGCGCCACTTCCAGTACAGAAGCCAACGCCGCCGCCCCCGCGCATGCGGGCACGCCCCAACATATGCACCAGATAGCCGCCTGTTTCTCTACCAGGCGGTTTTTGATGTGCCCCCATAGGGCGGGCAAGGCGCAGCACCCGAAATACAATAGGTTAACGCCCCCGGCCCGCAGCTGGTCCATGCCCTGCGCCAACGTAAGCCACAGTACCAGCAGCGTCCCGCCGCCAATGCCAAAGCCGGACAATACCCCGGTAACGGCCCCCACAAGCAAAGCCCATATCCAGCTCATAGCGCCAACACCGCCCGTACCCCGCCGTACAGGATCAACACCCCAAAGGCCCGGCGCAGGAAGCCCAAAGGCACCTTTTGGAAAACGCGGCCGGAAACGAGCCCGCCGGCAAATCCCCCCAAAAGATACGGCCAGCAGGCGGCTGGGTCTAGGGCGCCCTTCCACAGGTATACCGCCGCCGACACCAGCGACAGGGGGAAAATCACCGCCACAGATGTGGCGAAGGCCTTACGCTGGGGCAAGCCTGCCCAGCGGGTCAGCAAGGGCACCAGGAACAACCCGCCTCCCGCGCCAAAAAAGCCGTTTGCCAGGCCGGAAAGCGCGCCTGTCAGGCCGAATTTCCACTTTTTTCCCATGTCCCTCCGCTCCTTCCCGCTTTATAGATACGCTTTTCTCTAGCTTCCCCGGGAAAAAGCCGCGCATACACGCATTTTCTGGGAAACGCCGGCCAAAATATAAGCAAAAACGCTTTCGACACAGCCCTAAATAGCTTTAAAAACGGCCCTTGTTACATGTATGGGGAACCGACAGGCAACACCCTGCCCGGGAGGGTTTCCCAGAAAAAAGCAAAAGCCGTTTGGCAGGGCCGCCGGAGGCCAAAAGGAGGGAAAGAGCGGTGCGGAACCGGAAAATGCACGCGCATAGGGCCTATCTGCTGTTCATGCTGATGCTGGTGCTGCTGGGCGCGGCCGGTTGGTCGATCAGCCGGGTGTCCGGCGGGGCGGAATATGTAGACGCGGCAGGCAGGCAAAGCGTTTATAAGCTAGAGGTGGCCCGGTCCCGGGGGACCATATATGACCGCAACCTGCAGCCCCTTACCGGGGCCGGGCAGCGGCAGGTGGCTGCGGTGGCCCCCACCATCGAAACCATCGGCGCCCTGGAGACCGCCACCGGCGGGCAGAACCGGGAACGGCTGGCCCTGGCCCTGGAAGACGGGAAACCCTTTTCCATGCCCCTTCCCCAGCCCATAGAGGACAACTGTGTAGACCTGTTCACCGTGCCGGTACGATACAGTGAAGACCAGCTGGCCCCCCATATCGTGGGCTATCTGGACAGCATGGGGTCCGGGGCCTCTGGGATAGAGCTGGCCATGAACGACGTGCTGGAGGCCCATGGGGGCGAGGCCGCCGTATATTACCATGTGGACGCCCTGGGACGGGTGATCGCCGGGGCGGACCGGCTTATCGTGGACACGACAGAGGACTCGCAAGGGGGCGTGGCCCTGACCCTTGACGCGGACCTGCAGCTTGTCGTGCAAGAGGCGGCCCGGGAATTGGGCCAGGGGGCCGTGGTGGTGACGGAATCGCCAAACTGTGAGATACGGGCCCTGGCCAGCGCGCCCGATTACAGCCCCGCCCACATGGGGGAAGCTGCTAAGGCGGAGGGCTCCCCCCTGGTGAACCGAGCTTTTTGCAGCTATGCGCCGGGCTCGGTATTCAAGCTGGTCACGGCCGCCCAGGCCCTGGAAGACGGCAACGTGCCCGGCAACTTCGTGTGCACGGGCTCTTTGAACGCGGGGGGGCTGGCTTTCCACTGCATCGAGGGCACAGCCCATGGCCGCGTAGGGCTGCGGGGCGCGCTGGAAAAATCCTGCAACTGTTACTTCATCAGCTGCGCCCGGGCCCTGGGGGGCCAGCCCGTGCTGGGGATGGCCTATAACCTGGGCTTCGGCCTGGGGCAGGAATTCGGCCGGGGGCTGTTCACCCAGGCGGGAAACCTGCCTGACGGGGCTTCCTTGGAAAACGTACGGGCCCTGGCCAACTTTGCCTTCGGGCAGGGGGAGCTGACGGTAACCCCCGTCCAGCTGTGCGCCATGATGAACGCCATTGCCAGCAACGGGGTATACGCCTCCCCCAAGCTCATCGCCGGGCTGGTGGACAACCAGCTGGAGGTGTCCCCCTTCTACACGGTGGAGGACAAATCCCTGGAGGTGATGCGGCCGGTTACGGCCCAGCAGCTGCAGGAATGCCTGAAGAGCGCCGCTGCAAACGGCACCGGCAGGCCCGGCGCGCCGGCGGGCGTTACCTGCGGCATCAAAACCGGCACCGCCCAAACGGGGATATTCCAAGGCGGCGAAGAGCTGCTGCATTTCTGGTATAGCGGGTTTGTCTGTGACGAAACCGGCCCCCGGTACTGCATTACGGTGCTGCGGGAGTCCTCCCCGGACGACGGGGGCGCCGCGGCAAAGGTCTTCAAGCGGGTAGCGGAGGAGGTCGCGGCGCTGTACCTTTCTGGGGAAGCCGCAGGCTGAAAGGGGCCCGCAAACCGTGGGCGCGTACCGCGCCCACCGCGCGGGTTGGGGCAGGCAGGAAAAGGCAGGCGGCTGCCCCGCACAGGCATTTGCGCAGCAAACGCCGTGTTTGCGGGCCCCCGGAGGCGGAAAATGAAAAACGGTTGACAGGGAACCGCAAAGCCGCTATAATAATGGTTAAATTGAAAAGGATGCGCGGGGAAGATGTTTTTTTGCCATTGCCTTAGAGAGGGGCCGGCCGGTGCAAGGCCCCCATGGGGGAAAGCAGGCCGCCCCTGACGGAAAGCCGTGGGCTTTTGCGCATACGCTATCCCAGCGGAATGGGAAGAAAAAGAGGCCGGACAGCTGGTTTTTAAAAAAAACTGCGTCAGGCAATTTGGGTGGTACCGCGGGCATGCCCGTCCCATGTGGACAGGCATGCCTTTATTATTTTTTGAGGAGGGGATCGTTATGAAAAAGGCGGTCTGGGGGCTGCTGGGCGCGGTGTGGGCCCTTGTGCACATGTTCTTGTGCCTGACGCTGGCTTGGGGCTTACTGGAATACCTACGGCACAGGGGGGAGGCATAACGGCATGAAAAAGGTACTCATTGGCGGTTTTTTATCGCTTATCGGCAGCATTTGGTGCCTGGCGGGCTTTTTTGCCGCCGCGGCCAACGTGGATAACGTTACCGCGTGGTCAACCCCGCCGGGGCGCTTCGGCACGTCCATGCTGGAAACGAACATGGTGTGGCCAGTGGCGTTGGGCGGGCTGCTGCTGGCCTTGGGGCTTGCCATCATGGGGGTGGAATATTTCCGCAAGGAAAAATAAAAAATATGCAAAAGAAAAAGGCGGGCTTCCCCGCCGCTTTCCCCATTGCTATACGCAAGCGTGACCTCTTCCATTTTAACCGGCGCGCAGTCCCTTTTCCGTATGCATATGCGAGCCTCATTTTCTTTGGTTTATCTTTATTTTACTTTATATTCCGCTTTCTATCAAACAATAATTTTTAGAAAGGTCGAGTTAACATGCAATGGACAGGTCTGAACGAATTACGGGAAAAATTCCTTACCTTCTTTGAGTCAAAGGGGCATTTGCGGCTGCCCAGCTTCTCCCTGATACCACAGGGCGACAACAGCCTCTTGCTCATTGGCGCGGGCATGGCGCCCATGAAGAAGTATTTCACCGGGGAGGTGGAGCCCCCCCGCCGCCGGGTGACCACCTGCCAGAAGTGCATCCGCACCCCGGATATCGACAGCGTAGGCATTACCGACCGCCACGGCACCTTCTTCGAGATGCTGGGCAACTTCAGCTTTAACGACTACTTTAAGCGGGAGGCTATCTCCTGGGCCTGGGAGTTTTTTACCCAGGTGCTGGAGATGCCTGAGGAGAAGCTGTATGTCACGGTTTTTGAGACGGACGACGAGGCATGGGACATCTGGACCAAGGAGGTGGGCGTGCCGGAAAGCCACATGAAACGCCTGGGCAAGGAGGACAACTTCTGGGAGCACGGCAGCGGCCCCTGCGGCCCCAGCTCGGAGATATTTTTTGACCGTGGGGAAGAGCACGGCTGCGGCAAGCCCACCTGTGGCGTGGGCTGCGACTGCGACCGCTATGTGGAGATCTGGAACCTGGTGTTTACCCAGTTCAATAACGACGGCGAGGGCAACTATACCCCCCTGGGCCGGGAGAACATCGACACCGGCATGGGACTGGAGCGCCTGGCCTGCGTGATGCAGGGGGTGGACAACCTGTTTTTGGTGGACACGGTGCAGAACCTCATCAAGCGCATGAGCCAGATTTCCGGTGTAGCCTATGGGGCCGGGCCTAAGTCCGACATTTCCCTGCGGGTCATCACCGACCACATCCGCTCTACCGTGTTCATGATCGGCGACGGCGTGCTGCCCTCCAACGAAGGCCGGGGCTATGTGCTGCGCCGGCTGCTGCGCCGGGCCGCCCGCCATGGGAAGCTGCTGGGGGTAAACGGCATATTCCTGGCGGACCTGGCGGATACCGTTATACAGGAGAATGAAAAGGCTTACCCCGAGCTGCGTGAGAAACGGGAGACCATCCGCAAGGTCATCGGCTTTGAAGAGGAAAGCTTCCTGCGCACCATCGACCAGGGCCTGGCGCTGCTCAATTCCTTTATTGATAAGGCGGATTCCAAGGTCTTCTCTGGCGAACACGCCTTTACCCTTAACGACACCTACGGCTTCCCCTTGGACCTGACCCGGGAGATTTTGGCCGAGCGTGGCATGGACGTGGACGAAAGCCGCTTCCGGGAGCTGATGAAAGAGCAGAAAGAGCGGGCCCGCAGCGCCCGGAAGGACGCCGGGGCAGACGCCTGGAAGGGCGAGGGCACCGCCGCCGCGGGCTTGGCGCAAACGGAATTTACCGGCTATAGCGAACTGGCCACAAAGGCAAAGGTGCTGGCCATCATTAAGGCCGGTAAGCGGGTAGAGTCCGCAGGGGAAGGGGACGAAGTCTCTATTGTGCTGGACAAGACCCCCTTCTATGGGGAAAGCGGCGGCCAGGTGGGCGACAGCGGCGAGATCACCGCCCAGGGCCTGTCCATCGATGTGGTGGACACCACCCGGAGCCAGGCGGTGTTCCTCCACCGGGCGGTGGTGGCAGAGGGGGCCCTTTCCGTGGGGGCGGACGTGACGGCCCACGTGGACGAAAAGCGCCGGGCCGCCATCATGCGCAACCACACCGGCGCCCACCTGCTTCAGGCAGCCCTGCGCAAGGTGCTGGGCTGCCATGTAGAACAGGCAGGCCAGCTGGTAAATGAAAAAGAAGTGCGCTTTGACTTTACCCACTTCTCCGCCCTGACGCCGGACGAGCTGGCAGCGGTGGAGATCCTGGTTAACGAGGAGATATTAAAAGCCGTGCCCGTGGAAGTGAAGGAAATGCCCATCGAGGAAGCCCGCCAAAGCGGGGCCATGGCCCTGTTCGGCGAGAAGTACGGCGACGTAGTGCGGGTCGCCGCGGTAACAGACGGGTTCTCCCGGGAATTCTGCGGCGGCACACACATGGACAGCACCGCCAAGCTGGGCTTGTTCAAAATCGTATCCGAGTCCTCGGTGGCCTCTGGCGTACGGCGCATCGAGGCCGTTACCGGCGGCGGGGTGCTGGGGCTGCTTACCGCCCAAAACGTCACCCTGCTGGAGACAGCCCATGCCCTGAAGACCCCCAACCCGGCGGAACTGCCCATCCGGGCCAAGCAGCTGATGGGGGAGGTTAAGGAAAAAGACAAGCAGATCGAGGCCCTGAACCAACAGGTGGCCAAGGCGAACCTCCAAGGGGTCTTCCAGAACGCCCAGGAGGTAGAAGGCGTCAAGGTGGTGTTCGCGCTGCTTTCCGGCACGGCCCCCGACGCCCTGCGGGCCCTGTGCGACAAGGCAAAGGAATATGAAGAGCCTTTGGCCGCCGTGTTCGCGGGGATTTCCGGAGGCAAGGCTTCCCTGGCGGCAGCCTGCAACAAGGCCGCCCAAGACAAGGGCCTGAAGGCCGGGCAGCTGGTGAAGGAAGTGGCCATGCTTACCAGCGGCAACGGCGGCGGCCGGCCCGATTTTGCCATGGCCGGGGCCAAAGACCAGACCAAACTGGACGAGGCCCTGGCCGCCGTGCCAGAGCTGGTGAAAAAACAGCTGGGCTGATATTTATGAAGCGCGTGTTTTTCCTTAACGGGCCTATGGGCGTAGGGAAGTCTACCACAGGCAGGCTGCTGCAAAGCGCCCTGCCCCAGGCCGCTTTTATAGACGGCGACTGGTGCTTCGATATCGACCCCTTTGTGGGGGACGGCGCGACCAGGGCCATGGCGGCGGATAACATCCTACACCTGGTGGGGAATTACGGGAAATGCCCCAGCTGCCAGAACGTAGTAGTCGCCTGGCTGATGGACCGCCCAGAAATACGGGAATCCCTGGACGCGGGCGTGAAGGCGCTGGGGCTAGAGCCGTTTTGGTATACGCTGGTGTGTTCCCCCCAGGCCCTGCGCAGCCGCTGGGAAAAAGACGGGGCCTGCCCTTGGCGTACGGCAGAGTGGCTGGAAATAAGCCTGCGTTCCTTGAAGGGGTTTGCCAGCCTGCCAGGGCGGCAGATCGACACGGGGGGCAAGAGTGCCGGGCAGGTGCGGGATGCGATATTATGGAACCATATTGTGAAGGAGCGGTAAACATGGCAGACTGTATTTTTTGCAAAATAGCGGCCGGGGAAATCCCCTCCCATAAGGTATACGAGGATGGGCAGGTGGTGGCTTTCCACGACTTAGACCCGCAGGCCCCTGTGCATGTGCTTGTGATCCCCAAGGCGCACATCCCCTCCGCGGCAGAGATCACAGCGGAAAACAGCGGCGTCGTGGCCCACATCTTTGAGGTCATTGCCAAATTAAGCGGGGAGCTGGGCCTGGAAAACGGGTTCCGGGTCATCAACAATTGCGGCGCGGACGGCATGCAGAGCGTGCAGCACCTGCATTTCCATCTGCTGGGCAAACGCAAGATGGGCTGGCCGCCTTTCCCAGCGGAGGCATGAACGCGGCGCAGCAAGCTTTGAAAACAATACGGGCCCCCTTCCGGCACAAACGGAGGAGGCCTTTGATTTGCGCCGGCACTTCCCCCAGCACCGGCTATTTCAAAGATTCGTACTTCTTCTTGGTGGCCATGCCGCCGCGGATGTGCCGCTGGGCCTTGTTCACAGCCAATACGTTTTTTACGTCGCGGTACAGCCCCCGGTCTATATATTGCAGGCGCTGTGACACGTCTTTATGTACCGTGCTTTTGCTTATTCCAAACTGCTTCGCCGCCCAGCGGACGGTGGCCTTGTTTTCTACTATGAATTCCCCTAGCTTGGTCGCGCGCTCGTCAATTACGTTCATGATTGGACACCTCTTTTTGGGGGTCCAATTGGGCACCCCTCTTTTCGGTGTTCTATATGTATGCGCCCGGGAGGAGGAGTATGCTGCGCTTCCGGGATTGGCAGCTAAATATCGGCGAGATGGCCCTTATAGCCGCCGGCCAGCCTGTAGAACTGACGGCCCGCGAATTTAAAATTGTTGAGCTCTTAGTGCGCCGCCCTAAAAAGGTTTTCACCAAACAGCAGATTTACACGTCGGTCTGGCAGGGAGGTTGCGCTATTGGGGACAAAACGATCAACGTACACATCAGCAACATCCGCGCGAAGCTCCGCCCCAGTGGTACAGAAGGCTATATCCAGACCGCGCGGGCGGCGGCTTCAAGCTGGGTTGAACTTTATGCTCTCTTTACCTTTTCTTAGCGATGTTTGGACATTTGCTTGCTATACTATGTCTTGCAGACTAAGCAAAGGAAGACATGGCAGTTATACCGACAACAGGCCTGTCAAAGCGTTATAAGGACAAATGGGCCGTAGGCCACCTGGAGATGCGGATGGGACAGCAGGTCTGGCCTTAGCCAGGAACCATATGTGTCCAAAACCATAGATAGGCAGCACATAATTTTTTATGGGGCAGCCATCCTAAAGCTATCGAGGTGATAAAATGGATTCTATTTGGATACAAACGGCAGAGCGGCCCCGGTTCGCCCCTTTGGATCGAGATCTGTGCACAGACGTGTTGATTATCGGCGGCGGGATGGCTGGGGTGCTGTGCGCCTATCAGCTGGCCCAGGCCGGGGCGGACTACGCTTTGGTAGAGGCCGACCGCATTGGCAGCGGCATCACAAAAGATACCACGGCGAAGATAAATTCACAGCATGGGCTGGTGTATGATAAGCTCATCCGGGAATTTGGCATAGAAACGGCCCGGCTCTATCTGCGGGCAAACCAGGAGGCGCTGGGACGGTTCCGGGAACTCTGCAGCAAAATAGACTGTGACTTCGAGGAAAAGGACGCTTTCGTCTACTCTCGAAATGACCGGCACAAGATAGAGCGGGAAGTTACCGCGTGGGAACGCCTGGGGTTCCCGGCCGCTTTTGCAAGCGGACTGCCCCTGCCTTGACACACCTCCAACCGCTGTGCTACAATGGGCAGGCAACCTATCCAAGCGTTCAGCCCTTAAACCCCATACTGTTTGAGGAGGACATTATGCATAATATTTCCTTGCCGCTGTGTATTGCGGTTGCTCCATGCAAGGCTTGAGGACATTGCATGGAGCATAGAGGCTAAGGGGCCCGCCCCCTGTTAGTCCTCAGGCTTTGCTTATTTGATCCCAATTATAATCAAAGGAGCAAAGCCAAATGAAAAAATATAAATCCCTAAAGCCCTACTTATTGTTGTGGGGCACACAGTCCCTTTCGTCTTTGGGCAGCGCCATGACCGGCTATGCCCTGATTTTATGGCTCTACCGGCAAAGCGGCTCCGCGTTGGAAACAGCTATGCTTTCCATCTGTTCCTACGCGCCCTATGTGCTTGTAAGCATCTTCGCCGGCGCGCTCAGCGACCGCTGGAACAAAAAGCGTACCATGCTGGTGTGCGACCTGCTGGCCGCCGCGAGCACCGTTGCGGTTCTGATCCTGTTGAAAAACGGCCTGCTGGCGCCATGGCATATGTATGTGCTCAATGCCATAAATGGCTTGATGAACACGGTACAGCAGCCGGCCAGCGATGTAGCGTCTACGCTGCTGGTCCCCCCAGAGTACTACCAGAAGACCAGCGGCCTGCGGTCCTTTTCCTCGTCGTTGAACACCATTTTGCACCCGGTAATCGCCTCGGCGCTGTTCGGGTTTTTCGGCATGGGGATGGTGATTGCCGTCGACTTGGCCACCTTTGCCATTGCCTTTGCCACCCTTCTGTTCTTCATCCAAATCCCAGAGGGCTCTACAGAGGATAAGCCCCGGGAAAAACTGCTGGCAGCGGCAAAGTCCGGGCTGGATTGGCTGCGGGCCAACCGGCTGATTTTAAACCTCATCCTCTTTCTGGCTTTTATCAACCTGGTGGCCTCGGCCTATAATGCCGCGCTGCCTGCCATGCTGCTCAGCCGCGAAAACGGCGGCGAAACAGTGCTGGGGTTGGTGAACGCCGTAACCGGCGCCGCATCGTTGGCGGGCGGGATAGTCGCAGCCCTGCTGCCCACGCCCAAAAACCGGTTGCGGGTCATCTGCGGCGCTTTGATGCTATCCATGGGTACGGAAAACTTTCTGCTGGCCTTTGGGCGCACACCATGGGTATGGTGTGCCGGGGCCGTCCTGGGCTGGCTGCTGGTCCCCTTGATGAACGCCAATATGGACGTTGTTTTCCGTTCGACGATCCCCGTGTGCATGCAGGGGCGGGTCTACTCCTGCCGCAATACATTGCAGTTTTTCACCATACCGCTGGGCTATTTCCTGGGCGGGCTGCTGGTGGACCGGGTTTTCGAACCGCTGATGGCCACCGTTTCTTCGGGCAGCCTTTTGGCTTTCCTGTTCGGCCCGGGGAAAGGCTCCGGCGCGGCGGCGCTGTTCTTTGTGCTGGGCCTGGCGGGGGTTTTGGTCTGCCTGGTTTTTTACTGTGTTTTGCGGAAAGACCATTGGGTTGAACCAAATGCCAAAGCTATGGGTAAGCAAGAGGCATAAATATTCGAAGCGCAAGCTGTTTTCGAAACCCTTTGCTTAGCGGCACAGGTTTTGAGGGGTGAGCGGGCCAGTGGGCGAAACCGATCCCCTCTGCACTTGCCAAAGCAGCCTGGACGACTGGGTCTAGGCTGCTTGTTTTTTGAAGGCTGCCTTCATAAACGGCGATTCGTACGGCCTCTGGGCCGCATTGTCAGTAAGGGGCCGCGGCGAAAGACCCGTGAACGGGTGCGCCGACAGCCGTTAGGCGGGCGCAGCTGAGTGGACTTTGTCCCGGCGCGCAGGCGCCGGAGGCGGATGAAAAGGGCCGGCGCATTGCTTGGCGTTACCTTAGCCCCACTCTCTTTCCCTTGCATTGTGAAGGGAGAAAGGGTATACTATGAACTGAAGTTAAGAAAATGAGGTCATGCAGATGTACGATATAATTGTTGTCGGCGCTGGCCCAGCCGGAAGCACCGCCGCAAAGGTGCTGGCGGACAAAGGGCTTCAGGTTCTGCTGGTAGAACGTCATAAACTCCCCCGCTATAAATCCTGCTCCGGCGTCCTGATCCAAAAGTCAATGGATTTGGTGCGGCGCTGCTATGGACAGGATGTGCCGCTGTCCGCAACGTGTACCCCGGTGGAAAACCGGGGCATGGTCTTCACGGATGATAAAGGCCGGGAGTTCCGCTTTGAGCAGGGCGGGTTGAACGTTTGGCGCAGTTCCTTTGATAACTGGCTGACGGAGCAGGCGGCAGCGTCCGGCGCGGAAGTCCGGGACAACACCAGCGCCATTTCCTGTGAGGAACAGCCCGGTTCAATCTCCGTCACGCTGCGGGGGGAATCGCCCTGCACAGAGCGGGCAAGATATGTCATTAGCTGTGAAGGGGTCACCGGCGTATTAAAACGGCAGCTCCTTGGGAACAGCCGGGATTTCATCACGACTTTTCAGACGTTCAACCGGGGAACGGTCCAGTTAGACCCGCATTACTTCTACGCCTACTTGCAGCCGGAGCTGTCCGAGTATGACGCATGGTTCAACGTGAAGGATGAAATGCTGGTGCTGGGTGTTTCGGTCAAGGACACCAGCAAAGTTGAGTATTTCTACCAGCGGTTTCTCTCTTACATGGAAAAACACCACGGCTTGCAAATCAGTCAGCAGGTCAAGGCGGAAAAGTGGCTGATGCCCCATATCCGGCCTGGCTGCGCCGTCACCTATGGACAGGGCCGGGTGCTGTTTGCCGGTGAGGCTGCCGGTTTTCTCAACCCGATGGGCGAGGGGATTTCAGCCGGGATGGAGAGCGGCTGCCGCGTGGCCCAGGCCATAGCAAATCACTTTGACGCTTTGGACATGGTTTATGCTGATTACCGGCGAGACACCCAGCAGCTAAAGTCTTACATGAAGCGGCAATGGAACTTTGTAGGGAAGATGGCTGATACCTTTTCGGAAATGATTATCTAAGTGGGGCATCAACATGGTGGAAGCCTGTGCAGTAAGTGCCTTTCGCAAGGATAGCATGGGGCAACAAGGCTGGCGCAGTGTTGGACAGCCATGACTTGATGACTAAAAAAGGGGGTTTTCTTTCTGCATCATCGGCAAAAAGGGGCCGTGGGCGTCCATGCCCACGGCCCCTTCCTGCTATTTGCCAAACAGGGCGGTTACCCTTTGCCAGAAGTCCTCGTGCTCTTGCCTATCTTCCTGGGCCGCGGCCTCCTCGGTTGGTTCGGCCTCTTTAGGCTGCCCCACGGCTTTCATCACGAACTTTGTGGCTGTCTCCGCCCCTTCCGGTGCACCGGAAAAGCTTCCGTAGCCCTCCATGCGTTCCCGCATGGCCGCTGCCACCGCCCGCAGCACGGGCAGCTCTTCTGTGCCCAACGTCAGCCGGCCTACACCTTCGGTGTCAAACCGTACCAGCCCATCCTGCAGGGCAGACGCGCCTTCGCTTAACTCCACCGTGCCTCCATGCAGGGACGCCGCGCCCTGTGCCAGCATCTGTATGCCGCCAAGCAGCTCCGCCGCGCCCGCCGCCAGGCTGTCCGTCCCCTGGGCCAGCCGCGCCGCGCCTTCCGCCAGTGCTGCGTTGCCTTGAGAAAGGGAGCCCGCCCCTGCTGAAAGCTGGTTCGACCCAGCCAAAAGCTGGTCAACCCCGTCCGTCAGCGCGGGCAAGCTGGCCCCCAGCCTGCCAACGCCCCCCTGCAGCTGGGCCGCGCCAGATGCCGCATCCGCTACGCCCTGGGTATAGGCGGCTATCCCGGCAGCCAGCCCATCTGTCCCGTTGACAGCGGACTGCAGGGCCTCTACGCCAACGCCCACTTGCCGCAGGCCGCCCAGCACCTGGCCATAACCGCTGTCCAATTCCACCAGCCCCCCGGCCATACCGCTGGCTGTGCTGTACGCGTCTGTATACGCCGCCAAAAGCTGCTGATAAGCCGGGTCATCGGCGTGGGCCTCGTCTGGGGCAAAGACGCTGGGGTCGGGCAGGCTGGCAAGGGCGACCGCCCCATCCGCCGCCGCCCCGGACAAAGCCCCCCCAAAGGCCTGGGCCCCGGCCATCACCGGGCTGCCCGGCCCAGCCGCTTCATAAAGCTGGCCCACCGCCCCGGCGATTTGCCCCACGCCCTCTACCAAAGCCGGCCCCTTGCCCTGCAGGGTGTTAAGCCCCGCCGCTAAGCTGTCGGCCCCGCCCTTCAGCTGGCTATACCCGCTATAAAGGGCCCCTGCCCCGTCCTGCAGGTCTGCTAGTCCTGCTGCCAGGCCATTTACCCCTGTTTGCAGGACAGCAGCGCCGTCGCGGGCCTGGGCAGCGCCGCTGCTTAAGTCATAGGCGCCCTGCTGCAGCTGGGCGATGCCGCTTTGCAGCCGCACACCCCCTGCGTACACAGTGTTGGCCCCTGCCAACAGGGTGGCGGCGCCGCTTTCCAACGCCGCCGCGCCGTCTGCCAGGCGGCCGGCGCCGCCCAAGAGTTCATCCAGGCCTTCCCGCAGGCTGGCCATGCCGCTGTCCAGCCCTTCCAGTTCTTCCAGCCCAGAAAACCCGTTTTCCCGAAGGGTTTCCGCATCCGCCGCGCAGGCAATCAGGATATCCGGCAGGGTAAAATTTTCCACAGTGCCTTCTATGCTCACCTCGTCCAGCAAGTGGCCTTCCAGCTCCCCCAGCTTCTCAAGCCCGGCCTCCTCCAGGCACGCCCGCACCCCAGGCAGGCATACAAAGGCCGCGGCCTGGCTATGGCCCGCCCCGGTAATTTTACCGTGCCCAGCGGAAACCTCTGTCCAGCCCTGGCCCAGCACCGCCGCCACCATGGTGACAAACGGTGTGCACACAGGCTGGGCCTTGCCGTTTACCTGTACGGTGCCGGTTTCGTTGTTCACCAGCTTCACCGTGATTTTTACGCGCCCGCTTTTCCCTTCCAGCTCTTCTGGGCTGACGGACGCCCCCTCCAGTTCATAGGTGATTTCCGCGCTTATAGGGGCTTCCCGGCTGGCTAAGCCCTTATAGTAAACGTCCGTCCCCTCTGTGTCCCAGCGGATTTCCTCCCCCGTTTGGGTGAACGTTGTGGTGTCGTGGGTATTCTCAATGCCGGTCAAGGCAGAGCGGTCTGTAACGCCCGATAAGCCGTCTTCCTTGTGCAAATGGGCGCTCACGGTCTGGCTTCGCACCGACCCATCCGGTTCCAGAACCACATACACAGTCTCCTCTTTTTCTGTGACGGCCCCCGCGGCCAGCGCGGGCAGGGCGCATCCAGCCGCCAGCAAGGCGGACAGCCCCGCCCCTATAACGCGTTTCCATATTTTCATAAAATAGTCCTTCCTTTCCTGGGTTATCCTCTTAATTTCCCTGTACAGCCCCCGCCGCTTTGCTTTCCCCTTCCGGCCAGCGCAGGGTGGTGCGGCGGATAAGCGGGTCTAAAAGCTGAAGCAGGCAGGGCAGTATGACGATGATGACAAACATGCTGATAAGCGCCCCTCGTGAGATTAACAGGCATATGCTTTTCAGCAGCTCCATACGGCTGATAGCCGCTACGCCGATGGTAGCCGCAAAGAAGGTCAGGCCGCTGGACAGGATGCTCTGGCTGCAATACTGGCAGGCAACCTGGGCGGCCGCCTTAGGGGCCAGCCCCCGCCGGCGCTCCTCCCGGAAACGGGTGGCCATAAGGATAGCGTAGTCTACCGTAGCCCCCAGCTGCACCGTGCCAATAACAATGCTGGCTATAAAAGGCAGCTGGGCGCCTGTAAAGTAGGGGATGCCCATGTTGATAAAGATGGCGCTTTCAATAGAGGCCACCAGCAGGACCGGGATAGACACGCTGCGGAACGTAAGCAGGATAATGAAGAACACCGCCACAATGGAGGCTATGTTTACATGGGCAAAATCCACGTCGGCAATTTCAATCAGGTCCTTGGTCATGGCCCCCTCGCCGGTAATGACCCCGCCCGGGTCGGCGGCCTTTACCAAGCTGTCCATCTGGTTTAGCTGGGCAGCCAATTGGTCTGTGCCGCTTTTGTAAGCAGAGTTTGCCAAAATCAACTTTTTCCCGCCAGACTGCGCCAGCTGGCCCAGGCCCTCTGGCAGCATCCCCGGGTCAAAGCCAGGGGGCAGCAGCCCGCTGACAGAGGCCACCTGGCTGATCCCCCCTACCCCCTCCAAGCTTTCGCACAGGCCCTCAAAATCCTCGCCGCCCATGTCTTTGTCCACCAGGATGAAGTGGGTGGTAGTCATGCCGAAATCGTCTTTCAGCTTGTTTGTGCCCACAATGCCCGTTAGGTCTTGGGGCAGGCTGTCAAATAACGTGTAGTACACGCTGGTTTTACTTTGCGCCAAGGTAAAGGGCACCATAACCGCCGCGAAAACCGCTAAGATCGGCCCGGGGTGCTGGGCGGCAAATTGGCCTACCCGTTTAAGCTGCGGGATGAACACCCGGTGGCGGCGCTTTTCAACGGCGCGGTCGAAGGTCAAAATCAACGAAGGCAGGATGGTAATGGTGCACAGCACCCCCAGCGCCACACCCTTTGCCATGACAATGCCGATATCCCGCCCCAAGGCCAGGCGCATGGTACACAGCGCCAAAAAGCCCGCAATGGTGGTCAGGCTGGAAGCCGTCACCGAAGAGAAGGTGTTGGCAATAGCCTGGGCCATGGCCTGCCCCTTGTCCGCGCTGCGCTGCTTTTCTTCCTCGTACCGGTGCAAAAGGAAGATGGAGAAATCCATCGTCACCCCCAGCTGCAGCACGGTAGACAGCGCCTGGGTAATGTAGCTGATCTGCCCTAAGAAGTAGTTGGTGCCAAAGTTATATAGAATAGGGAACAACAGCCCCAGCATAAACAGCACCGGCACCAGGGTGCTCTCCATGGCTAAAAACAGTACGAAAAGGCTGGCCCCCACGGCGCAGAGGATGTAAAGGGGCATCTCGTTGTCCACCAGGGCTTTGGTGTCCTGCAGGATAACGCTCATGCCGCCCAGGAAGCAGCGCCCTTTTAAGATGCCCTTCAGCTGGGCCACGGCGTCCATGGTGCTTTTGCTGGCCGAAGGCTGGGAAAACCGCACCAGCATCAGGGTAGCGTCCCCGCCATACAGGGCCTGCCGGATGCTTTCCGGAAGCATCTCTTGAGGTACGGCAGGGTCGATTATATCACTTAGCCAAAAGACCTGCTCCACCCCCTCCACCTGTTCCATCTCGGCTTTCATAGCCAGCAATTCCCCCAGGGGCATCCCTTCTACCGTGACCATGCCGGTAGAAGCCAGGTTAAAATCGTTTTCCAACGCCGCCTCCCCCAGCATAGAGTCCAGCTCTGGGGGCAGGTACGTAAGTATGTCATAGTTGATACGGGTAGCCGCCGCGCCCAGCAGCGCCGGTATCAGCAGCAGCACAGCCACCGCCAGCACCAGCTTCCGGTGGCGGACGATCCCGTAGGCAATCCTTTCCAAAATCACACCATCCCTTTCTCTCTATACACAGTCCTGCTGCCCACCCCTACACCGCCGGCCTGTGCCCCGCCGCCTTCTCTGGCAGGAACCCTGCCACAGGCGCTGGGCAGCCGGGGCCCAGCTTTGGGCATATCCCCGGCGCTTCCCGTATCGGCTGCGGTAAAAATATGTAGCCAAAAGTCTTTTTTAATCCATAACAT
Organism: Oscillospiraceae bacterium; assembly: GCA_910574995.1. Taxonomy (GTDB): domain Bacteria; phylum Bacillota; class Clostridia; order Oscillospirales; family Acutalibacteraceae; genus Acutalibacter. The sequence continues at coordinate 569,241 of CAJTCS010000001.1, read as the reverse complement.
ACCATTTTGTTTGACGCATCCATAATATGACCTCCTGATATGGCAGCACGTTTTATGGACACCATTATAACAACCCAGCCGGCCTGCAACAACCGACAAAGCAGCGCCCCTGTCGCAAAAATAGACAGAGGCGCTGCTTTGTATAAAAAAATTGCCAATAACCATTATGCCCAGCCTAAGGCTCCCTAAATTTATCCAAGGCATGGCCCAGGCTGCCGTCGATCATGGTAAAATAATCGTCCAGCCGCACATGGCGTTCATCGGGCATGCCCTCTTCCACCCACTCCAAAAAGAAGCCCATGCAGCCCCGGGCATACACCGTAGAGATAAACTCCTTTTTCTCCTCTGGTACGTCCGCCGCCTGCGGGTAGGCGTCCACCCGCCCCCGCACCATTTGGGACACCCACTTGACGACAACCCGCTCATACTGTATCCGGTTCGTGGCATCGTAGCCATGCAGGATGACCATGCGGTGGAGGTAGAAAAGATGGAACAGCCCTTTGACCTGCTCCTGCCAGCCCATCCCCGCATCCAAATGCTGCCCGGTGTATTTTTCGACGCCTGCTGTCAGCGCCCATCCCATCAAATCATAGATGTCTCGGAAATGGTAGTAAAAAGTCTGGCGGTTTACGCCGCACGCCGCCACAACATCCTTGACCGTGACCTTGTCGATACTCCGCTTTTCCAGCAGCCCCGCAAATGCTTTAGCCAAGGCCTCCTTTGTGGTCTGACGCGTCATGTACTCCCATCCCTTCCCGTTTTAGGTATATTTAATATTATAGAAGGAGGGGCCGGTTTTTGCAAGCATGTTTCTGGTGGGGGAATCGCGCGCTTGAAAGCCTAGAGATATACATCAACTTGATCTTCTTTGCAAGTCCTTTTTCCTGATACGGCCTTTGGCGTAAGCAATGTTCGCCACGCCGCCATCCGGGCGCTCAAAGCGTTCGTTCTTTCCCTTGGCATACCAGCAGGGACGGTTGCCGAAACCCGCCGCCTCAATAGCGTCATCTGTCCTGGCCATGATTTCATCGCAGAACTGGAGCGCATCCCCGATGATCGTCTTTTGTTCCGCTATGTTTCCGCGGGTGGTTAGGGACGCCCTCTTTTTTGGCGCTGGGCCGTAAAAATGTTCTTTGTTATCTGCTCCTGGTCCGTCTCGGTCAGCCCTATGAATCGGCACCCATATTCAAATTTGCCATTGCCTTTTTCTATGACGCGGACGATTTGCGTAAACATAGCAGACTCTGGCCTGTCCTCTAACAGCCTGACTTTCAGCAGGAATTTGTCTCCCTCGTGGTATCTGTATTCCGAGCCGACACTGGCCCCGCCCACACTGATATTCAGCAGCTTGCAGGGCTTTTCCCCCATCGTCAAGCCGCTGAACATTGTGACGGTGGCCTCAAGGTTTGTTTCCAGCCGGAAAAAGGCGCGGTCATTGCCCACGTGGACAACGGCCAATTCCTCCACCTGCCATATATGCTTGGGGCCGGGGGTAATGACGCCCTCCATATAAACCGCTTTTCGCTCATAGTCGCTGTATCCCCGAATCCTGGCACGGATGGATTCAGCGTCTTCGGCAATTTCGGATTCAGAATACTGGTGCAGTTCCGCTTTATTCCCATGCAGGCCAAGCAGCTTTGCCACAAAAAGTATCTGCCCTGTATCCGTCGTTACTTCCACCCGCATACCGGAATAAACCGCAAGGGTTCCGTTTGCTTCTTTGCTTTCTTCAGGCGGCCGCTCCTTCGCCTTTTTTTTGAAAAGGTCAAGTAAACCCACAATATACCTCCCGGCTGTTCTGGCTTCTCCATGCGGATCGGATCATCTTTTCTCCCATAGCTGTTTCAGCTTCTCATCGGCCCAAACAACCCGGTTCCGGCCGGCTTTCTTTGCGTCATACAGCATAGTATCCGCGATTTTTAAGTAAAAGTCATACTCGTTCCCCAGCTCAGGGATCACAGTGACCCCTCCGATACTGACTGTGACCCACTGGGACACGGATGGGTCATGGGGAATGTGCAGGTTTTCAACCTCGTGACGGATTTTTTGCAAATGCCCAAATATCTGCCCGGAAGAGTCGCCCATAACAAGCGCCACAAATTCCTCGCCGCCGTAGCGGGCCAGAAAATCCGTGCTGCGCTTTAAGTGAGAGGCAGCCGTCTGCGCTACGGAGGCAATCACTTTATCCCCAGCGGGATGGCCAAAGATGTCGTTATACACTTTGAAGCGGTCGATGTCAAACATGCAGATGGAGATGGGAACGTGCAGCCGGATTGCCTCACCCCACATTGTGGCGCTGCATTGTTCATACTTGCGCCGATTCGCGACCCCTGTAAGCTGGTCGGTCATGGATTGCTGCTCGATCTGCCTGCGGTAGCGGTACAGCTTGACGTGCGTGTTGACCCTCGCCTTAACAATCAGGGGGTCAAATGGCTTTGTGATATAGTCAACCGCACCCAAAATCAGCCCACGCTGCTCGTCTGCCACGCCAGACAAGCTGGTAATCAATATAACTGGGACGCTTTGCGTAATGATTTCCTCCTGTAACTTTTTCAGGAGTGTAAAACCGTCCATCCCTGGCATCACGACATCCAGCAGAATGAGCGAAAAGTTTTCATCACTTGCCCAGCGCAGCCCATCCTCTGCCCTCTGCGCGATGGTAACGTCGTATTCGTCCTCCAGAATGGCTTCCAATCGGGCTGCCTGCATAATGCTATCGTCTACAATCAAAATTTTTTCCATAAGCGTGTCCCTCACTATGTTTACCAAAACTGCCCCTCGGTAACTTAATTTTTGATATGTTGTATAAGGATCAGGCCCAGCCCCTCCATTTACCGGGCGTGGGCAAAACCGCTCTCCGCGGTATAAATTCTGATAGTTTCCCGAATAGAAAGAAGATTATCCCAAAGTAAGCGAATGCCCACCCCCTTCAAAACCTTACCCCCAGAAGCGACATTTCCCATTGGGGGAGATAGTGAATGTTCATTATCCATACGCCTAAAAATAAAACGCCTTTCAGCGGTACATTTCTATTTCCTTCCCCATTTTGGGGGCTTTTGGGGCTTCAAATAACCGCTCAGCCCGCTGCTCAGCAGCTGAAACACCGTGTCCTCGGTTTCTTGATTGTTTGGCAATGTCCCCTCTACCACATATTTTGCGTACATAACAGTAGAGGTGAGGACATGGAGCCACAACAAATCTTGATTGATCCGATCCAGGCTTGGAAATGCCTTTTTGAAAACGTGCACCATTCCAAGAAATGTCTTGAAATAGGTCACATCCCGGCTCCTGTCGTACTTTGGGAAAAACGCACTGTCCCGGAAACGATGATAAAAAACGGTTTCATCCGGGTGGGATGTCCAAAACCGAAAATAGGGCAGCCACAGCCCTTTTATCGCTCCCATGGGATCAGTAAGCATTGCCAGAGGGTGGAACTTCAAATGCTCAAAAATCACTGCCACCTGTTTGTCCACATACGTGAAGCACTCTACCAACAGTTGATCTTTGCCCTCGAAGTGACGGTAAATCGCCCCTGACGAAACCCCCGCCAGTTCACTGACATTCTGGATGCGTACCCCCTCAAGGCCGTAATGCCGCACAGCCTTGATTGCCGCAAGGATGATTCGTGTTTTGGTATCATCCAGAGTAATCACTTCCCCCCTGCAATAACCGCTTCTCCTGTCAGCCTCTTACAGAGGAATTATATACTACTTTACCTCTTTTGGCAATACTTTTTCGTTTATTCATCCACCGTACAAGGCCTAACGGCCACGGGGATTTGCATTGACATTTTTCTCTTTCTATGATATAATTTATTTATAAGAAACAGGCACGGAGTACCGCCGGTAGGCAGAGCCATTTCAAGGCACGGGAAACAGCTTAACGGCTGGATACCCGTGTCTTTTCTATATATTTTAGCCGACCCTGGCGTAAAACGGAGGTTTTACCATGAACGAAAACGCACAGACCATCAACTCCACCCCGGAGGCAGCAGGGGGCAAGCTGTTCACCCAAGACGAGGTGAATAAGATTGTTTCTGACCGGCTGGCCCGTGAACGGGAAAAGCTGGCAGACGATAGCTCATACCGGGCCAAGTACGAGGCCCTTAAACAAGAGTACGACGGCATGAAAGCAGCCCAGGCCCATCATGCAAAAGAAAACGCTTACCGCGAGTTACTGGCAAAAGCCGGTGTCTCTGAAAAGCGGGTTACCACGGTGCTAAAGGTGTCCGCTGCCGAAATCGACGCTTTGGAGCTGGACGAAAACGGCAAGGCTGTGGGCGCCGATAAGCTGGTAAAAACCATTGAAACCGAATGGGCCGATTTTGTCGAAACCATTGAAATACGGGGCGCAGAAACGTCTTTTCCCCCTATGAATATAAATGATTACGATGAAATTGCCGATGCTTTCAAGCCTAAAATCTGATTTTTAAGAGAATATTATGCCCATTGACTTCGTAACAAAGTTTCAGCCATATGTTGATGAACAGTTTACTACAGAAAGCAAGAAAGCCCTTTTGACCAACACAGACTTTGACTGGACAGGGGCGCACACGGTCAAGATTTACAAAATATCTACCAGCACCATGAACGACTACGGGCGCAGCGGCCCGGAAACCGGGAATTGGAGCCGGTATGGCCCCATCGCCGCGCTGGACGCCACTACGGAAGAATTCGCCTTGACCAAAGACCGCAGCTTTACCTTTGCCATTGATAAGCTGGACACGGACGAAACCGCCCAGCAGCTTGCCGCTGCCGCCGCCCTGGCCCGGCAGAACCGGGAAGTGGTAATACCGATTGTTACCGACGAAAGGAGGCGGACAGTGACACCTAAACAGCAAAAGGCCCTGCTGGCTTTACTGACTTCCCCTACCAGGGAAAAAGCCGCTGCGGCGGCTGGGATTACATCTAAAACCTTGCGAAGCTATCTGGCACTGGAAAGGAGGCTTAATAGGCTGGTGGATGGGGAATAACTAGGCAGGATTTTTCCCTTATTTTTCCCTTTAGCGAATTCTTTTTCATTCTGTAAAATTCCACGGAATTTCCATAAGCCACGATAAAATATAGATTTTTGGGAACTGGCTTCTACTGCTTTCTGCTGGATACATGCAATACGTATTAGTCTTTATTACTTCCGTTTTGCTGTACCCGGCCACACAGGAGAGATTGACCAGATAGCCCTTGTGGATGCGGAAAAACTGATCTTGCAGTTCCAACTCCAGATCCCCGATTTTTGCATAGCAGGCAAATTCGCCATCTTTCAAATGCAGTTCGACCTTGTGATTGCTGCTTTCGATGTAGTAGATGCTGTCCAGTGGTACGGTTTTGCTGGTGTTGGCGGATTGGAGTGTCAGCACACGGCCTTTCTGCGGGTTTTCCCGGTTGGCCGCGATCTGCTCCACGGCGCGGGCAAAGACCTGGGCAAACTTTTCCTCGTCCACCGGCTTCAGCAGGTATTGGAACGCACCCACGTCAAAGGCAACGAACACATACCGCTCATAGCCGGTCACAAAAAGAATGACTGGCTGTATTCCGGTTGCCCGCTCCCTGATCTGACCGGCCAAGGCCATACCGTTCGGGCCGGAGCGGTCGGGGGCCAGCTCTATGTCCAAAAAGAGCAGGTCAATTTCTTGGGTGTCTGCAAGGCAGTTGCCGGCAGAAGCGTACTCCACGATCTCACAGGGACAGTCCTGCGCCCGAATCAGGGACGCAAGGTAGGCGCGGGGCGGGGCTTCATCATCACAAATCGCTATTTTTATCATGTTGATATTCCTCTATGTGTTTATTCGTTCAAATGGCCGCTGGAATAAAGCCGGTTGACGTGACTGGACGGTTTGAGAGCGTGACTGGACGGCAAAGGGCTTCTTAAAGAGTATATCATAAGGGAAAAGATACCAAGCGTCGCCTTTACCGGGTTGACTTCCCCGGTTTTTCGATATATGCTATAACCATATCATAAAACGCGCAAACATACAAGGCGGTCACAACGATGGAATCTATGAATTTGAAAATTAGCGAGAAGCTGAAAAGCCTACGCAACACCCGAACCTTGTCCCTGGATGATGTTTCGGCTCTGACCGGCGTAAGCAAGCCCATGTTGGGCCAGATTGAGCGCGGTCAGTCCATCCCCACGGTAACAATCCTCTGGAAGATCGCCACGGGGCTGAAAACGCCCTTGTCCTACTTCTTGGAAGAGGCGCAGGCGGAATACACCATTGTCAGCCCGGATCAGGTCAATGTGATTTTAGGGGACGGCGGAAAAATGCGGGCTTATCCTCTATTCACTTATGCCCCGGTGCGGAGCGTGGAAACATTCTACATCGAATTTGACCCGGATTGCCGCCATTCTTCGGACAAGCACAATGACGGTGTGGAGGAACACATCTTTGTTTTGCGCGGAACGCTGCGGCTTGTCCTGGGGGACAAAACGGTGGATGTAAGTGAGAAGCAGGCCGCCCGTTTCCGGGCCGATATACCCCATGCTTACCAGAACTTGTCCGGGAGCGAGTGCGCGGTCTATAACACCATTTTCTATCCAAACAAATAAGGAGGGGCATATGGAAGATCATGTTTTGGAATTTGCCTGCATCGGCGTAGAAAACGGCGGTACATTCTCGGCAAAACATACCGGGCGCGGATTGGATGTGTCGCCAGAGTTTGTAATCAAGAATTTATCGCCCAATGCACAAACAATCGCAATTACGCTTGAAGATTTAACCCACCCCATCAAAAACTTTACGCACTGGATTATCTGGAATATCCCGGCGACAGACAGAATAAAGGCCCAAATCCCAACTGGCGCAAATGTCCCTGGAATGAGCGGAACCCGACAAGGTATTGGTTATGGCCTCCATAAATACGCGGGGCCTAAACCGCCCAAGGGCAAAACGCATACATATCGCTTCACTGTTTATACTTTGGACTGCAAAATTGAACTGAGTGTTCATTCCACGAAAAGGGCATTTTTGAAAAAAACCGAAAAACATATACTCCAAAAGGGGAGTATTACCAGCAGTTTTGAAGGAGGAACGTCATGTACGAACTGATCCAGGTTTCAGAACAAAGTTACTACATCCAAAGTCCGGCAAAAATTGGGCTGGTGAAGCTGAACGAGCAGGAGGTTTGCCTGATCGACAGCGGCAACAATAAAGACGCGGGGCGTAAGGTGAGGCAGCTTCTGGACGCCAACGGCTGGCAGCTCACCGCTATCTACAACACCCACTCCAACGCTGACCACCACCGGCAGCGCCCTGAGCCTGCCCCTCATCGGCTACCTGTACGACTTTACCGGCAGCTACCTGCCCATGTTCTGGATTGCTTTGGGGTTCCATGGGGTTAACCTTGTGCTGCTTTGGGTGGTTGCAAAACGCGCGAAGGGTAAATATAATTAACATATTCTGAATACGGGAGGAATCTTTATGGACGTATTGGAAGCATTGCAAAGCCGCTATTCCCTGCGGGATTTCGCGGAAAGAGAAATCGAGGAGGAAAAGCTGGAAAAGATTTTGGAAGCCGGTCGGCTGGCCCCCACCGCCAGCAACCAGCAGCGCACGAAGGCTATCGTGGTGCGGGACCCGGCCCTGCGCCAGGGTATAGCGGAAGCTTGCAGCGGACAGGCTTTTGTAGGCAAGGCCCCGGTCATTCTGGTGGTGTGCGCAGACAATGACCGCCTCATGCGCTGCGGCCAGTCCGCCCGCACAGTGGACTGCCGCATCGCCTGGTCCTTTATGTGCGCGCGGGCAGCGGCGCTGGGGATACAGGGATGCTGGATCGGTTCCTTTGATCCCGAAAGGGTACGGGCGCTGCTGGGCATCCCAGACGGGTATGCGGTGCCTGCCGTGTACCCCATGGGCTATGCCGCGAAGGATGACGGCCAGCGCCGGGAGAAAAAGCCCATGGAGGATTTCCGCGTCTGGAAGCGGTTCTAAGTTTTTCAAAAAATGAAAATCCGCCCACCCGGCCCCTTCCCTGTGTTATGATAAAGCCACCAAAACACAGAGAGGAGCAAACGTATGAACCCTATCGCAGTCCTGTTCGCCCCCGGCTTTGAGGAGGCCGAGGCCCTGACCATTGTCGATATCCTCCGCCGGGCGGGCCTGCCCGCCGAAACCGTAGGCGTGTCCAGCACGGAAGTAACCGGCGGCCACGGCATCACCCTGAAAACCGATAAAACCATAAATGAGGTTTCTGCTGACGCACTTGAAATGGCCGTCATCCCCGGCGGCTACCCCGGTGTAGACCGCCTGCTGGAAAGCGAGGAAACCCTTGCGCTCCTGCGGGAAATGAACGCCAAAGGCAGGTGGCTTGCCGCTCTCTGCGCGGGGCCCCGGGTGCTGGATAAGGCGGGCATCCTGGAGAACAAGCGCTACACGGCTTACCCCGGCCAGGAGGATAAAATCACCACGGGCACCTACTGTGAGGACATCGTGGTACAAGACGGCAACATCATTACCAGCCGGGGGCCTGCCACGGTCTACGCTTTTGCGTATGCCCTGGTGGAGGCTTTGGGCGGAGACAGCCTGGCGGTCAAGAACCGGATGGTCTATTTCAATGCGTTTAAGGAGGGCGAGGCTCATGCGTAAAGTGGCGGTTTTGTTGGCGGAAGGCTTTGAGGAAGGCGAGACCTTCACCATTGTGGACGTAATGCGGCGGCTGGAAATCCCCTGCGACGCCTTCTATTTTGAGGGGCCCTGGGTCAAGGGGATGCATGGCATGGTACTAAAGGGCGACAAGCCCTTCGGCGAGGAAATCGAAGGCTATGACGTGGTGGTGCTGCCCGGGGGGCGTCCCGGTGGGGAGAACTTGAAAAACAACCCCGAGGTAATCGGCTTGCTGCAAAGGTGGGACAAAACCCCCGGCAAAATCCTGAGCGCCCTATGCTCCGGCACCACGGTGCTGGCGGTGGCTGGGGTCATAGAAGGCAAGAAAATGACGGGCTATACGGGGTACGCCGAAAAGCTGCCTGGGGCCATTTTCTGCGAGGACGTGGCGGTTGCCGACCAGAACCTTGTCACCAGCCAGGGGCCCGCCACTGGGTACCCCTTCGCGTTCAAGCTGGCGGAGGTGCTGGACAAGGACACGACAAAACTTCGGGAGCGGCTGCTGTACGATTTTGCTGGCGGGATCACCGCATAAATGCTATAATAAAGGGGATGGGCAATGGACCCGGCCCCTTTATTTTTGCGGAGGTATTGTATGGCCTATTACACGAAACTGCCCATCGTCCTGCTGTCGGAGCTGGCGGCGGGGAGGGAGGATTCCAACAACTGCCGCATCGCCCGCTATCTGCTGGAAAGGCTGGACTGCCTGGAGGATGTGAGCATAGAAAAGCTTGCGGCGGAGTGCTTTGTCTCCAAGGCCACGGTAAGCCGCTTCTGCCGGGAGATTGGCCTGGAGGATTTTGGCGAACTGCGGGACTTGATGCGCCAGACAGAAAAGACCTTTACCCTGTATGGCCAGGGCTTACCGCCCAAGGAACAGGGGTTGGATTTTTGCGGGCGCGTGCAGGAGAGCCTGGGGCTTGTGGCAGAAAGCCTTGATTATGAAGCGCTGGGGCGGCTGGCAGAGGAAATCAAAGAGGCAAAGCGGGTGGCGGCTTTTGGGCTGCTGAAGGCAGAGTCTGCCGCCATCAGCCTGCAAAGCGACCTTGTGATGCTGGGCAAAAACGCCCTGACAAAGGTGGCTTTCCGGGAGCAGATGGATTTCCTTTCGTCAGCGGGACCGGAGGATTTGGTGGTCATTTTCAGCTACACCGGCATTTATTTTGACTACGGCCTGCCCCGGGGCATCCTGCGGGAGGGGCCGAAGGTCTGGCTGGTGACGGGGTGCCCGGATATACGGGAGAGGTTCGCCCAAAAGGGCCTGCCCGCCCACCGGCTGCTGGCGTTCCGGTCGGAGCAGGATTTTGCCTCCCACCCCTACCAGCTGCAAATGGCCGCGAGCCTGATTGCCCAAAGGGTGGGGGCTGTTTTACCTCTCTGTAAACGGTAATTTCATGTCCGCCATTCGGGCTCTTTAGCACGACACACTGCCATAACTGCCGGGAAAAGCTTGTACCGGTCGAGTACGCCAAAGTGAAACGCTCCCTGTAAAGGGAGCGTTTTTCCGGGCCTTTTTTTAGATGCCGGGGATTCTTTTTATTGCCATGTTATGTCCAGCGCCTTTTCTTCCTCTCAAGAAACCCGCCTGAGCCTCACAGCCATATACTCCCTGCCCGGCAGGGAAATACGGAACTTGCCCTCATGCACCCCAGCGTCTGTGACGGCCATCCCCCAGGTGTCGATAATTTCTACCTTCCACTTCCCCTCGGACTTAATGAAATCCCGGAAGCTGGGCCGGCCGAAGCCGTAATAATGTATTTCATAGGAGGCCTCGCCGCCGGGAAGGAAGTCAATGCCGTCGGGTACGCCTACTATTTCGTCAAAGCTCCCTTGGCCGCGCTTGAGGCCGCAGCCAGGGGTTTCGCACAATATCTTATGCAGGAACCGGATGCGCGCCGGGCTCTCCCCGTGCAGGGGCCCGCCGTGGCTCCACCATAGGATGTCGTTTTCCGGGTCCAAGAAGGTCTCCCCGTGGCCCGCGTAGCCGCCACGCAGGCTGGCCTCCCAGAAACGCCTTACCAGCTCCTGGCCGGAAATATTCCCCCAGCCCATGTCTATGTTGCCCTCATAGCTGATCTCGTCCCACACGATGGGCTTGCCCCACCGCACCCGATACTCGTCGGTGTACTCCACATGCCTATAAAGATCCTGCCTTTGCAGGCTGCAGTGGGTGACCCAGGGCCGGGAGTGGTCGTAAAATTTCATGCACTGGTGTATGCCCCTAAGATGGTTATAAGGATCCATTTCACAAAGGATCTTGGCATAACGCTCCCAATCCTCCGGCTGCTTGGCAAAAAGCAGGTCGTACTCGTTTGCCAGGCTCCACCACACGTTGCGATAACATGAGAACCGGGCAATGACATACTTCCAGTATAAGTCGTCCTGCTCCGGGGTCATGGATTTGAATCCCCAGCGGTCGTAGGGGTGCATAACGATGATGTCGGCCTCAATGCCCCGCTCCTGGAGCTCCAGGATGCAGCGTTCGATGCGCCGGAAATGTTCGGGGTTGAAACGGGCGAAGTCCCAGTGGTTGCCGGAGATGTCCATCTCATAGGAGAAGTTTTCCTCGCACAGGCCGGCGTTGTCCATAGGCGTGCCCTCATAGGGGAAGGTCTCCGGGTCGCGGAAATTGTGGATATAGTGCTTGGGGAAAACGCAGAAGCGCATTTTGTTGAAATACCCCTCGTCCAGCTCCTTGAGGGTCTGCTGGTGTATCCCCTCGGGCTGATGGGCCCAGGCATAGCAGGTGGTGCCCACGGAATAATAGGGCGTAGTGTCCTCATAGGCGAAGTGGAATTGGTTCACAACGCGCATAGGGCCATGGTTTCCCTGACTGGGCGGCGTTACCGTAAAGCTGCCGGAGGTCTGAGCCCCCGGGAAATTGCCGGTGGTCTCGTAGGTGTACGCCCCCTCAAAGCTGGGCATGAAGCGCACCTTATACACGCCCTCCCCATCATAAAAGCCCATAACGTGCTTTTCCTCGTTTTTGCCCCGGAACACCCCGGAAAATTCCCGCTCCGTAAAGGGGTTCCCCTCCTCCGGGCCGGTTACGGTTACTTCGAACACGCCCCAGCGCTCTGCTGTGTTTGCTGACATAATGCTCTCCTCCTTATAGCAATAGGCTTACCGCCTGTTTCCATCCGTCATATTTCTTTTCCCGCCAGGCCGCGTCCCTTTGGGGAAGAAACCGGGCGCGGCCCTGTTTTTCCAGTATCCCCCAGCCGTACAGGCCGCAGGAGATCCCCGCGCAGTAGGCCGCGCCTATGCCGGACAGCTCTTCCCGTTCCGGTACCACAACCTCCAGCCCCAGTATGTCGCTTTGAAACTGCATCAGGAATTTATCCCGGGTAGGCCCGCCGTCTGCCCGCAGTTCATGGAGCCTAATCCCGGCCCCCTGTTCTATGGCAAAGGCCACGTCCGCGATCTGGTAGGCAATGCTTTCCTCCGCAGCCTTGACGATCTCAGCACGCCCGGTCCCCCGGCCCATGCCCCAGAGGATGGCCCTGGCGTCCGGCTTCCAGTAAGGCGCCCCCAGGCCGGTAAAGGCCGGGACCAGGTAGGTGCCGTCCTCCGGGTCCGCGCCGGCGGCGACTTTCCCGGCTTCTTTCGAGGAATCCAGCAGCTTTACATCGTCCACCAGCCATTTGATCACAGAGCCGGTGTAGTTGATGTTCCCCTCCAGCACATAATTGATTTTGCCGCCCATGCCCCAGGCCAGCGAAGTCACGACGCCGCCGTCGCTGAACACGGGCTTTTCCCCCACATTTACCATAACAGAGGAGCCTGTACCGTAGGTGGCCTTCCCCATGCCGGGCTTTACACAGCCCTGGCCGAAAAGCGCCCCGTGGGAGTCGCCCAGAACGCCGCATATGGGCACAGGCCCCGGCAGTACGCCCCCCATGTCGGTCTCGCCAAAGCAGCTGTCGCTCATGCAGACCTGGGGGAGTGACGCCAGGGGTACGCCGAACAGCCCACACAGTTCTTTGTCCCATTGCAGTGAATGGATATTGAAAAGCTGGGTGCGGCTGGCATTGGAGTAGTCCGTCTTAAACTCCCCGGCCAACTTGTAGATGAGCCAGCTGTCGATGGTCCCCGCGCATAGGTTCTGATCAGCTATACCTGGCGTATTTTCTAAAATCCAGGCCCATTTTGCCGCCGGGAAGTAGGGGGAGAGCCACAGGCCGTTTTTTTTGCGTATGCCTTCGGCATGGGTTTCCAGCCGCGCGCAAATATTCTGGGCCCGCCCGCACTGCCAAACTACCGCGTCGGCCACGGGCAGCCCGGTTCCGCGGTCCCAGATTAGGGCGGTCTCCCGCTGGTTGCTGATGCCGATGGCCGCTATCTTTGCCGGGTCAATGCCTAAAACTGCCCGGTGGGCCGCTTCAATGGTGTTTTGGTAAATCTCCATAGGGTCGTGGCTGACCCAGCCCCGGCTGTTGACCTTCTGCCGGTGGGGCAGGTCCGCCCGCTTCAGGAGCGCCCCGGCCCCGTCCAGAAGCAGCGCCTTGGTGCCGGAGGTGCTCTGGTCAATGGCGAGTATATATTTCATGACAGCAGCTCCTTTACCGTCCGGGTAATGCCCTCCCCAGTGAGCCCATAGTGGGCAAACACCTCTGCCGAGGTACCGGTGACCACAGGCGCGTCCGGCAGGGACAGGCACTTTACCCGTTTGGGGCAGTATTCGCCCACCACCTGTGCCACCATGCTTCCCAGCCCGCCAAAGGGGGAATGTTCCTCCACGGCAACTACAATATCCGCCAGCCCGGCAGCTTCCAAAACAGCCTCCCGGTCCAGGGGCTTTACACAGTACATATCCAGCACGCTGGCGCTTATGCCCTCTTCTGCCAGGGCTTCCGCCGCCTCTAGGGCCGGGCGCGCCATCTCCCCGCAGGCGATTATGGCGGCCCGCACGGCTTCCCCTTTCCCCCGCAGCCACGTGGCTTTATCCAGCTGAAAGGGGCAGGCCCCCTCACGGTAAATATCCTCTACCGGGTTGCGGCCCACGCGGACATAGGCGGGCTTTTCATCCTGCAAAAGGGCTTCTATCAGCTTTTCCGTCTGGAAGCGGTCGCTGGGCAGGTATACCCGCATGTTGGGAAGGGCTGCCATGGCGGCAATGTCCTGGGCGCTGTGGTGGCTCATGCCCAAAGCGCCGTAGCTGACCCCGCCGGAAATGCCGATGAGCTTCACGTTGGTGTCGGAATAGGCGCAGTCGATTTTGGCCTGCTCGTAGGAACGGGTCGTGAGAAAGCAGGCGGGGGAAAAGGCATAGGGTTTTTTCCCGCAGGAGGCCAGGCCCGCCGCTATGCCGACAAGGTTCTGCTCCGCAATGCCCATCTCTACAGACTGCCCCGGGAACCGCTGGAAGAAAGGCGACATGCTGGCGCTGCCCCGGCTGTCGCTGCACAGGGCAAAGATGCTTTTGTCCGTTGCCGCGTGCTTCAAAAGCGTCTGGCAGATGGCCTGCCGGTTCGGTATCTTATTCACGGGCGGCCGCCCCCTTCCCTTTTTCGAAATCCTTTTTGATGGCTTCATATTCTTCAGCAGCAGGCAGGTGGTGGTGCCACTCGGCCTTGTTCTCCATCAGCGGGCTGCCAAAGCCCTTGGTAGTGCGGCTTATAATGGCCGTGGGCTTCCCCTTAAGGGACTTGGCCTGGGAGAAAGCCCCGTCCAGCTCTGGGATGCTGTCGCCGTTTACCTCCAGCACATGCCAGCCAAAGCTTTCCCAGCGGGCCCGCAAGGGCTCGTGGGACATCACATCCTCGGTGGGGCCGGAAATCTGCAGGCCGTTGCGGTCCACAACGGCGCAGAGATTGTCCAGCTTATAGTGGCCAGCGGCCATGGCCCCTTCCCACACCGAGCCCTCGGCCAGCTCGCCGTCCCCTAAAATGGTGTACACCCGGTACTTTCTGCCGTCCCGCTTGCCCGCCAGGGCCATGCCCACGCAGACAGGCAGGCCGTGGCCCAGCGAGCCGGAGTTCATCTCAATGCCCGGCAGCTTGTTATTGGGGTGCCCGATATAGGGCGAACCGCATTTGTTGAACCGTGCCTTTACGTCATCCAGGTCCAGGAACCCCCGGTGGCACAGCACGGCGTAATAGGCTTCCATGGCATGGCCCTTTGACAGCACAAAGCGGTCCCGGTCCGGGTCGTTGGTGGTTTCCGGCGTAATACGCAGGTGGTTTTTGTACAGCACCAGCAGGGCGTTCAGCACACTCATATCGCCGCCGATGTGCCCCCCGCCCCCGGCCATGATGATGTCCAGCACGTCCCGGCGCAGCTCCCACGAGAGCATCTCGAATTCCTTATTCCCCACGGAGATACGCCCTCACTTCCTCCTCAATGGGATCGTAAAGGTCGGGCGCAACGCCCAGGTATTTGCAGGCTTCATACAGCACCGGCACCACGTCTTTGTGTATGCCCACACAGTGGTGGATGTACGGCCCCTCCACAATCTTGGCCTCCAGCCGCTTGATGTTCTCCACCTCTACCCACAGGTAGGTCCCCATGCCTTTGGGGCCGTCTACGCCTTTGGCATTGCCCAAAAGCAGGCTGTATTGGCCGTTATCGCCGTCGAACCGGGCCAGGGTCAGCTCCCCGTGCTTTGCCTCGGCTGTGATGGCCCCGGGGTGATCGAAGGCTAAGGGGTACGTGATGCGGGGCTTCTCTTTGGCGCAGGAAATGGGCCAGGGGCCGCAGTGCTGCAAAAGCTCGCCGTTCTCTATGTCCGGGTGGCGGATGGTCCAGTCGGCAAAAAAGCCGCGGGTCCCGTCGTTAGCGGCGGCTTCCACCAACAAGGCGGTGATGGCCCCATGGATGTCCGTCTCACAGACAACGGGCAGGCCCTTTTCGTTGAGGAGGGCGTTGGCGGCACAGGGCATAATGCCAAGCTCACCCTGCAAGGCGTTCCAACACTGGATGGCCCCGGCGCCGCAATGGTACTTTTCCATCAGGCGCTCCATGGCCACAGCCAGCCCCGCCATGTTTTCAAGCTGCTCCTCGGTCACATTTATCTCCATATTTTCCTTGCAATAGGCAATGGCCTCCCGCACCTCGCCCCCCTCGGCAATGGCCCGCTTCACTTCCGCGGTCAGCTCCGGCAGGGGGATGGGCGACAGCTCCACGCCGAATTTTTCCAGCAGCTCCCCCTCGTTGCACATGGTGCTCCAAAAATCAAAGGGCCGGGGCCCTATCTGCAGAATGCGGATATGGCGGAAGGTTTTCACCACATTGCACACAGCCAGGAAATCCTTTACGCCCCGGGCAAACACGGGGTCCTCCAGCCGGCAGTTTGTCATATAGGTAAAGGGCACGCCAAAGCGCCTGAGCACCTTCCCAGTGGCGAACAGCCCGCACTGGGTGTCCCGCAGCCGCACGCCGTTGGGTTCCGGCCGCTCGTCCAGGGGGCCCCACAGCAGCACAGGTACGCCCAGGTCTTTTGCCAGCCTGGCGCACAGGTATTCTGTGCCGAAATTGCAGTGGGGCAGGAACAGGCCGTCCACCCCCGCCGCCTTGAATTTTTCCAGGACCTTCAGCCGGTCGTTTTCATCATAGAGCAGGCCCTCTTCGTTTATGTCGTCAATGTCTACAAACTCCACGCCTAGCTCCCGCAGGCGGTCGGCGGTAAGGCCCCGGTATTTCACCGCGTCCGGCGCGCTGAAAATACTTCTCCTGGTAGGCGCGAAGCCCAGCTTGATAGCTGCCATACTATTCCTCCTTCAAAGTTTTCCGTACTTAAAAGGATACCAAACCGGAAGCTTAATTTACAGAAAAAATTCAGTGTTTATTGACTTAATCTACTAAATCATCTATACTGGAACGGAGGTGAGCGGCATGGCAATTACAGCGAAAGAACTGGCAAAGGCGCTGGGGCTTTCCCAGGCGGCGGTTTCCATGGCCCTGAACAATAAGCCCGGCGTCAGCACCGCCACAAGGCGGCAGGTGATGGAGGCCGCCCGGCGCTTAGGGTACGACTTCTCCCGGAAGGCCGTTGCCCGCGGAAATTGGAAGGGGCAATTTTGCCTGGTGGTGTACAGGCGCAGCGGCGCGGTCGTGGGGGACACCCCCTTTTTTGCGGACCTGACAAACGGCGTAAGCGTTGGCTGTAAAAAGGCGCAATATGATGTACTCATCCGCTATGTCTACGAGGATGAGACCCTGACCGACCAGCTTTACACTTTGGAGGGCTCCGGCTTCCGGGGGATCATCCTCCTGGCCACGGAGATGGACGCCCCGTCGCTTTCCCGTTTTTCGCAGATCAAGACGCCCCTTGTCATCCTGGACGCTTATTTCGAAACGGCGGACTATAACTATGTCCTTATCAACAATATCCAAGGCGCGTTCCTTGCCACCCAATATCTCATTTCCAAGCGCAGGGCGCAGCCGGGCTACCTGTGCTCTTCCTATCAAATCAGCAATTTCGCCGAGCGGGCCGACGGCTTTTACAAAGCTATCCGCAAAAACGGCATGTCCACCGCAAAGTCCCCCGTCCACCCGCTTACGCCCTCCCAGGAGGGCGCCTACGCCGACATGAAGGCCCTGCTGGAAAGCGGGGAGGAGCCCGCGGGCTGTTATTTTGCTGACAACGACCACATTGCCATCGGGGCCATTGCGGCGCTGAAGGAGGCCGGGTACCGGATCCCCCAGGGCGTGGCCGTGGTGGGCTTTGACGACCTGCCCCTGTGCAATTACATGGACCCGCCGCTGACTACCGTCCACGTCCCCACCCATCTCATGGGGGAAACAGCCGTGGGCAGGCTGGCGGAAATGGTAGAGAAAAATGATTCCCATACTATGAAAATTGAAATCAGCGCGGTGCTGATAAAGCGCAAAAGTGTATGAGCGGTGCCAGTGCCCGCATGCCCCTTGGCCGCCAGAGGCACAAACTCTTGGGATTAGGTACTCCCGCTTCTTTGCGGGTGTTGACACGCCGCCCATTCCGCACTATAATATACGAGTACATCGGAGGACAAACGCTCACAAGAAGCGTGAGGTCCGGATAAGATGGCGGGCTGAGACGCCCGCGCTTATCCGGGCCTTTTTTCATGTTAGGAGGTTGTTTTGTGAAAAAAGAGATTTCCTTTACCGAGGGCCCCATACTCTCGCCGCTGCTGCGCTTTACTGTACCGGTACTGGCGGCTCTGTTTTTGCAAGCCATGTACGGCGCGGTGGACCTGCTGGTGGTGGGCCAGTTCGGCTCCCCTGCCGATGTGTCCGCTGCGGCTACCGGCAGCCAGGTGATGCACACGCTCACCGTTGTCATCACCGGCTTGTCCATGGGGGCCACCATCCTGCTGGGGCAGAAGCTGGGCCAGGGGCGGCGCCAGGAGGCCGGTCAGGTGCTGGGCAGCGCGGTCACGCTGTTCGGGGCTATCGCGCTGGTGCTCACCGCTGCAATGCTTGCGGCGGCAGAGCCCATGTCCAGCCTCCTCCATGCCCCGCCGGAGGCTTTTAGCAAGACCGTTACCTATGTGCGCATCTGCTCCGGCGGGTCGGTCTTTATCGTGGGGTACAACGTCCTGGGAGCTGTTTTCCGGGGCATTGGCGACTCAAAAACGCCCCTGCTGGCTGTGGCTATCGCCTGCGCGGTAAACATCGCCGGGGACCTGCTCCTGGTAGGCGCTTTCCGCATGGGGGTGGCGGGCGCAGCCGTTGCCACCATTGCGGCCCAGGGGGTCAGCGTGGTGCTCAGTCTTTTTGTAACGGCCCGCCGGGGTCTTCCCTTTGATTTTTCACCCCCCTGCCTGCGCCCCCGTGCCCTATACGTTGTGCACATCCTGCGGCTGGGCACGCCGGTAGCCCTGCAAAGCGCCCTGACAAGCGTCTCTTTCCTGGCAATCACCGCCATTGTCAACGGTCTGGGGGTGGTGGCTTCCGCTGGGGTGGGCGTAGCGGAAAAGCTCTGCGAGTTCATCATGCTGGTGCCCTCGGCGTTCATGCAGTCCCTTTCGGCCTTTGTAGCCCAAAATATTGGCGCCCGCCAGCCTGGCCGTGCCAAGCAGTCCATGCTCTACGGCATGGGGGCCTCCTTGGCCTTTGGGGTGGCGCTGGCCTATTTCTCCTTTTTCCACGGCTCCCTGCTGGCAGGCATTTTTACGAAAGACCCTGCCGTCATGGTCGCCTCGGCAGACTACCTGCGTGCCTACGCCATCGACACCCTGCTGACCTCTATCATGTTCTGCTTTGTGGGGTACTTCAACGGCTGCGGCAAGACTACCTTTGTTATGGCCCAGGGCATTGCCGGGGCGTTCCTGGTGCGGATACCCATGTCCTTCCTGATGAGCCGCCTTACGCCGATAAGCCTGTTCCGGGTGGGGCTGGCCACGCCCAGCTCTACAGCCGTACAGATCCTATTGTTTTTAGGGTATTTCCTGCTGCTGGCAAAGAAGGAAAAACGGGAGCGCCCCCTGTTTGACCAGGGAACCTGCAAGTGATATAATCATTACAAAAATATTACAAAAAGGGAGGTTTTGCGCAAGCAGCTCTGCTCCACCGATGAAATCGAAGCGGAGAAGAAGTACAAGGACCCGTTCTATTTTGTGCCGTCCCATACGCTGGTACTGTACACCAACCATCTTCCGAAGGTCGGCGCCAACGATGACGGCATCTGGCGCAGGCTTATCGTCATTCCCTTCAGCGCGAAGATCACGGGGAAAAGCGACATCAAGAACTATGCAGATTACCTCGTAGATGAGGCTGGCCCTGCCATCATGAAGTGGATTGTCGAGGGAGCGGAAAAGGCTATCGGCACCCACTTCCATACGGACCTTCCCCAGGCGGTCAGGGATGCTATTTACCATTACCGGGATTCCAACGACTGGCTGGGGCAGTTCCTTGAGGAGCATTGCGACCTTGACCCGTCCTACGAGGAAAAGTCCAGTGAGCTGTACCAGGCTTACCGCATGGCCTGTGTGCAAAGCGGTGAGTTTATGGTGGTCTTTGAAACCTTGTACCACGAGGGCAAAGAAGTGGCCTCTCATGCGGACATCAACGACCTGGGCCAGACCGTGGAGTTTGACGGCCCCGAGATAAAGACCAAGGCCACCGTGGGCGGCGAAAAAGAGGTTGACCCCCTGGAAACTATTACCCTGACCGATACCGTTACCTACCGCAACCTGATACCCGGAAGGACCTATCAGGTTAAGGGCGTGCTTATGGATAAGGGAACCGGGGAAAAGCTCCTGGTGGATGGCAAGGAAGCCACCGCCGAGAATATTTTCATCCCCGAAAAGCCCACCGGCACCGTGGAAATGTCCTTTACTTTCCCCGCCAACTCCCTGGCTGGCAAGACCATTGTTGTGTTCGAGGGCGTGTACCACGGGGGCAAGGAAGTTGCTGTTCACGCCGATTTGGAGGACGAGGACCAGACCATCATCATCCGGCGCAAAGGCGGGCTGCTCATTCGCAAGACCTCTGAGGATGATTTCGTGGAGGGTATCTCCTTCATCGTCGCTGGTGAGGGGTACGAGGAAACCTTTGTCACTGACAAGCAGGGACAGATTTATGTGCAGGGCCTTGTACCCGGCGAGTACACCGTCACCGAGGTGGAGAATGATGTGACCGCTAAGTACATCATCGAGGCGGGCAAAACCGTGACCATCACTTCTGGCGACGAGCCTGCCGAGGTAGAGTTCCATAACAAACTCAAGCGCGGCTCTGTCTATGTCATTAAGACCGCAGAGAGTGCTCCCAATGAAAATCTCCCCAGCGCGGAGTTTGCGGTCTATGCGGACGTGGACGGCAACGCCGAGTTTGACCCGGGAACCGCCCCCCTGTTCGGCAAGCTGGAGTTTGCGGAGGATTGCTATTCTCTGTCGGATCTGCCGATGGGCGGCTACTTCATCCACGAGGAAAAGGCACCGGAAAGCTATGCCGCCGATGAGGGCTATTACTATTTCAAACTCTCCGAGGATGGAGAGCGTGTGGAGGTCACTAACACGGCTGACAATGATGCCGGGTTTGTCAACAAAAAGCAGACCGGCTCCCTGCGTATCGTCAAGGTTGAGAAGGGCACGACCACTCCACTGGCCGGTGCGACATTCTGCGTCAAGGACGAGAATGGGCAGGTTGTAGCCGAGGGCAAGACTGACAAGGATGGTATAATCGTCTTTGAGGATTTACCTTTTGGCAGCTACACCTATCAGGAGGTATACGCCCCCGAGGGCTACAAACTGGACGATACCGAGCATAAATTTGAAATCAATACCGAAAATATCAAAGTAGAAGTCACCGCTGAGAACGAGAAAATTCCTACCACACCCTCCAATGACGTACCCAAGACCGGCGATACCCGGCCCAACCCCTGGCTGATCGGCGGCGTGGCCCTGCTCATGCTGGCCTGCGCTGGCCGATTACTCTGGTATCTGCTCAAGCACCGTAGGGCTTAAAGGAGAACGATATGAAGAAACTGAATAAACTGGCCGCTGTCGTTCTGGCAGCGGCTTTTGCATTTGTGGGAGCACTCCCGGCTGGGGCGGTGGTGGTCACAGACCTGCCTATCCCCGACCAGGTTTTCTACCGAGAAACTGCTGGGGACACGTTCTCCGGCGAGTTTGCCATAGACAAAGATATTACCAATGTGGAGGCGGGGGAAGACCCCGCCTTTACTTTTTCTTTTGACGGAAACACGCTGAAATTCGATTCCCTCTATGCTTCCACCGATAAGACCATTACAGTGGTATGTGGCGAGGAAAACACGGAGAAAAGACTGGCTCTGGCTGTGTATGACCCGGTGGACATTAGCCCAGTCAAGGGCAGTGTGACCCTGACAGTCAAGAACAGCCGCACCCTAAAGCCGGTCAGCAATGCCGCCTATACCTTAAGTATCGCTGTGTACTTACGGTCAGCCGCTCAAGGAGTCACATCCCAGGTCAGGGAGTGCAGGAGGGGCCGACCAAGAATGGCCGCAGCCGCACTATCGTGATTGAGGATGAAATCACGTCGTTGGTGCTGAGCTATTGTCACTATAAGAATAACTTGGCACAAAAAGCCGGGCGCGAGGTAAGCCCTTATCTTTTTGCTGACGAGAAAGGAAATTTCATCCACCCGGATACGTTTACAAAACATCTGCGAAAGATTTTCAAGGAGAACGGTTTTCCAGATTCATTCCATCTGCACACCCTACGCCACACCGCAGCCAGCCTTATGATTGCAGGCGGCGCGGACGTGGCCACAGTATCTGGCTTGTTGGGCCACTCCCAGGTGTCCACTACGCTGGATATTTACACTCACGCTTTTGACGATAAGAAGAAAGCTGCGAGCGCGGTTCTGCAAGAGAGCCTAGACATATAACTCAAGTGCGACTGCACATTCTGTCCATAAAAAAAACTTTCACCTCTGCCAAATGTGAAAAGCATGGAACTCCTTCCCGGACAGCCGTATCCCACAGCATATTTGCACCAAAGTCATGGATGCACACAGCATCCATGACTTGTTCTACGAACGCTTCTGTATCGGTGTCCGCGAACAGCCGCAGCAAATCCCCGCGGCAATGGAACAGCTCAAAGACCAGCGGGGCCAACTCATACCACCAGGGGGCCAGGCAGGCGTCGGCACAGTCGATAATGGTGGGCTGGTTGTCCGCCCCAATCAGGATATTCTCGCCAGTCAAGTCACCGTGGACCAGTACCGTATCTGCCAGATTCAGCCTTGCCGCGCGCTCTGCCATCTCGTCGCGCAGGCTGATTGGCAGGCGTTCCAATCGGGGATTTTCTAAGGCCTGGCCCAGCAAATCCACTGGCGGTATCAGTCCCTGGGCGGGGCGGTGCAGGGTCTGGAGCAGCCCCTTGAGCTGTTGAATAAAGCCCTCCAGTTGGCCGGGATCAGCATTTTCCAGCCACTGTCCAGCCTCCTCGCCGGGGCAGTATTCCGTGACGAGATAGTAGAAAAGGTAGGTATCTTGTATCATCCCATGGGCAACCAGCCGGGGGGTAGAAATCCCCCAGCGGGTCAGGGCGCCGCAGACGGCGGACTCGTTGGAATAGTCCAGCTGCGGCTCCATGCCTGATTCGCGGGGGGCAAATATTTTTACCACGTAATCCCCCGCGCGAAAGACCGCGTTGGTTCCGGGTGTCAGGTTTTCAAGCCCGGGAAACGCCAGCCCCTCCCGGCGGAAAATTTCTTTCGCCAGCGGGGTGAAAGCTTTTGTCGATTGAAATATCGCGCCCCACTCACTCCAATTATGGATAGGTTCGTTGAATAGCATTGACACGGCTCCTTATTCGAGTTTACATCCGACAGCCGATGGATTCCCTGTCAGTATAGGACTTACCATATCTATATTCATAAAATCATTTCCAAAAAGTTTCCTTGACAGCGCAAACCTTGTCTGCCACAACGAGAATCCAACTCTCCTTGCACTTTGGCGGCGGGAGCGTCAGCGGAAACATATGCGTTTTTATCATGTTGCGCTCTATAGGAGAGAGGGAGAAGTCGCGTTCCGCATTCTTTAGAGCCCGGCCAGGGTGGAAGAATCCGTGTAGACTATGCCCCTCATGCTTGGTGTGCCAGTCATAGAGGAAATAATCGTGTAGGAGCGCACCGCGCACCAGCGCCCGCTTATTTAGGTGTTTCGATAGAAACTTCGGTAGGAAATACGCAATCTGAACGCAAATCAACGCCACCGCCAGCGAGTGCGCAAACACGCTGGTATCCCCATGCTGCATGAACCCCTTGCTCATTTCCATGCCGGGCGATTCCAGAATCTCCCTGCCATATTGTTGGACGATTATCAGCGGGTTGATTTTCATTGCAAATCCTTTTTCCAGATACGGTCTTTAGCGTAAGCAATATTCGCCACACCGCCGTCCAAGCGCTGAAAACGCTCGTTCTTAGCCTTGGCGTACCAGCAGGGCCTGCCAATGCTAACAGACTCGACCGCGTCATCCATCCCGGTCATGATCTCATCGCAGAGTTGGAGCGCGTCCTCAATGATAGATTTCTTTTCCGCTTGACCGCCGTGGCCGCCCCACAGCAGTTCAAAAGCGTCCTCAAAGCTCTGGAAATGCAGCAGGCTTTCCTTGTATTCCTCGATGGTGGTTGAGAACTCCGTGAACAACAATGTGTTGCGGTTGCAGGCATCGCCAGAATACACCACGCCCCTTGCACGGTCAAGAAAAACCACCGTTCCCCTGGTGTGGCCGGGAACCGAGATGGTTTCCAGCCGAACGCCGCCCAGGTCGAAGACATCGCCATCTTTCAGCGGAAGAGTTTTGATGGGACCGGGGACGGTCACATCATCCAGGCGAGGCTCGACAGGCAGAGGCCCGAACATGGCGCCGCTCTTGGCAAATCCCAGGCGCATTTCACGGTGGGAGTGCTCGTACAGCAGGGCAATGTCTGCCGGGTCAATATAGACCTCACCGTACTCGAAGTCCGCGCCGATGTGGTCGACATGACCATGGGTGTTTACCAACGTGACAGGCAGGTCGGTCAACTCCCGCACGAAAGCCTTTAGGCTGCCTACACCGGCTAGTCCGTCGATAAGCAGGGCTTTTTCGCTGCCCTCAATTAAGTAGCTTTGCTCACCGCCCAGACCGGCAATCAGGGTCACGTTGTCATAAATCTTCTTTGCTCTGAAAAATTTGGATTCCATAAATTTCCCTCCTTAACTAATCGATATGTCTTCGATGATTTTATCAAAAACGGCTTCTCTCTCCGTCGATGTATCGTAGATAATAAAACCATACTTCGTCAAATAATCCGTCATAAAATGGTTGAACGGAATGGCGTCCTGCGCGGCATATTCCCGCAATTCATCCTCGCTAAAATTGTACGTCCAATCATCCTTAGTGTCGTACTTTTTAAAGTCACGCACATATTCATCAACCGTCTTTTGGCCCTGCACCAAGCCAATCAGTATAAAGCGGTCTTTTAATTCTTCCGTTCCGTATTCCTTCAAAATGGACGCTATCTTCTCAAAATCAAAATACCCGCCCTCCAGCACAAAATGATTCCCTTCTACATGATGTGCGCGGAGGTTCAGGTCACCTTTGATCCCGTCATCCGAAGAAAATAACCCCAGGAAATGCCCAATAAACAGCGCTATATTTTCCGTTGTTTTATTCCTATTCCAGTTAAGCCGGATATCCAGTTGGGGATAGGCTGCTTGGAATGTAGCGACCAGCTTATCAAGGCTGATGACGAAATAATTGAATTTTTCGTGGAGCCGCTTCGCCAGAGTCGTTTTCCCAGCCCTGGACGGCCCGACAATAATTACACTCTTCATTGAAGTACCTCATGGGAGATAATTTGAAAAAAGCGGAAAAGTTCACACTGAACCTTCCCGCTTTCTGGCGCGCTTGACTGGATTCGAACCAGCGGCCCTTAGAGTCGGAGTCTAATACTCTATCCAACTGAGCTACAAGCGCATATTTATGAGAACCGCGAAACTCGCGGTAGTCAACTTTGTAAAAATAGTGGTCAAACAGTAGTCAAAGGCGAAATTTTTTCTTCCAACAAACCCCGAAACCCCTAGAAAACACCGGGCTTTCCGGCTCATCTCAACCGAACCGGCCTGAAACGTCGGAGTCTGATACTCTATCCAACTGAGCTACAAGCGCATATTTATGAGAACCGCGAAACTCACGGTAGTCAACCTTGTAAAAATAGTAATCAAACAGCAATCAACGGCGAAAATTTTCCTTTTCAAAAACCCCGCAAAGCCTTGGAAACACTGGGTTTTCCGGCTCATCTCAACCGAACCGGCCTGAAGTACCAGGACCCACCTTTTATCTAAAAATAAAGATAAAATTTATATATAATGCAGTTCTTCTCACTGCTCTTAAAGTATACAACCATTCACTTGTAAAAAATGTCGAATTTTGGAAACTTTTTCAATTTTAAGAAGTTCCGTCCACCTTTTCATCAAAACGACCGCGAAGTGCCGCCAAAACCGCCTCGGGCTGCAACTCCTTCTCCCGAAGATATCCTATGACCTCGCGTTCCCCAGAAGAAAGCTCCCCAATTTTTTGAGGGTTGAGCCCAACCTTCTTAGAAGACCGGGTTGAAACAGGTTTCGAATCGGAAAGACATAATTGGGAGTCCTCCTCTTCGAAAAAAACTTCCATAGATACACCCAGCATCTTAGAAATACGGTAAAGTGTGGAAGGGTCTGGAGAAGTTTTCCCCATCTCATAATAGGTGTACGCCGAACGGCTTACATTCAATAAATCCGCAATATTTTGTTGGGAATAACCGGCCCGCAGGCGCAACTCTCGTAAAGATCCTGCCAACGTACCGTTTTTCCGCCCACCCAAGGCCTTTTCATCTTCAAATGCCATAGCAATCCCTTTTCTAAAATCTCTGGTAAAGACAAGAAAACCTTTACGCTTTAAACTTCTTTCATAAATACAGGCCATGAAACTTCAACGGATTTATTTTACCGCATCTTTAAGAAAAATGCCAGCGATTTTAGAAAATTTTAACTTAACGTAAACTATATTCACAAAACTCGATATGGTTCTCTTTATTACGACATATCCTGCAGGCGCTGCTGGTACGCCGCCTCCATTTCCTGGGCAAAGGCCAGCGCCGGGCGCTCTACGCCCATCTTTTCCAACAGATACCTTGTGAAGCCCGGGTTCAACAGCAGAACAGGGCCCAGTAGGTAGGTGCCGAAAAAATTCTGGGTCCGTACGCCTTCTACCGGGCAATGGGGGTACAGGCCCGTCCCCTTCTCTACCCTGAACAGCCCATCCTGGAAAGCTTCCCCCCCTGTGGGCCAGCACATCGTGAACTGGGATTTGAAGCCCATTACCCGCTGGCCCTGGAAACCGCCCAGGAACACGCTGTTGTGCCGGTGGAGCATGTCCCGTTTGGCATATACTGGCAGCAGCCCCAGGCAGTCGATCCGCCTGTCCCCGTCCTGGATATAGGCCCCCAGCGCCTCCAGGGCATTGCCAGTAAACAGGCAGGCCCCTCCTTTCCCGATATGCTCCCGCAAGGCCTCCTTATAAGGGGCCAGCGCCCCTATGGCCTTCTCTTGGGTGCGCTCGGTCATGGGCCCCAGGTAAACCAGGGCCGGGGCCTCCCCCCCAGAGGCAAACAGTGGCCGGCCGCCCATAGGCGTCTCTATAAATTCCGCCTGTGGCAGGCACTTCTGCAAATACCGCACATTGCCCAGGTCCCCGAACAGGCCGCACTGCTGTGGGAATAACACTTCAATTATCATGACGCCCGCCCCCTGCCTTTTCTGTAATCCGCTTCCCAATCTGCTCTCGCACCTGGTTTGCCAGCGCGATGGTATACACGTCGTACAAAATGAAGACCGCCTCGGCCTTTTCCGGGTCCAAGGCCCCGGCGGCCTCCCCTGTGCCGCGCATGTGCACCACCCGGCCGGGGTCTACCCCAGCCATCAGCAGCCGCAGGTATACGTCCCAGTGGCGGGCCCCAGCCACCACAATCTGCACCACGTCTTCCCCAGCCAGGAACTCAAAGTCCGCGTCATACAGCCAGGCCGTATTTTCGACAGACCGGGCCGCGTCGAAAAAGTCGTCTAAAAACAGCACCGCCGCTTTTTTCCCGGGATATTGGCGGATGTTGTCAAAGGCCCGGGAACAGGCCACCGGGTTCTGCCCCTTTGCCATGTGGAGGATGAGCTTACGGCCCCCCACTTCTTTTTCGCTGTAGCGGGATTCGCTTACCGTCAGCCTGCCCATCTGTTCCGCCAGCTGCCGGGGGGACAGGCCAAATTCAGACAGCAGCGCCGCCGCCGCCAGGGAATTGTACACCTGCATGGGGGCGCTGTCTGGCAGGGGCAGCCGGTATTCCTCCCCCTGGATGGTGACGGCCATGGCCCCGTCCTCGGAAAGCGTGGCAAAATAGTCCGCCTGGGGGGACCGGAACCCGCAGGCCGGGCAGCGGGCCTTGCCAATGTGATGGTACCGCCGGTATTCCCAGGCAAGGGGCTGGCCGCATTGGGGGCACACCCGTACGTTCTGCACCAGGTTTTCACACAGCTGAGTATCCCCAGGCAAGGGGCCCGCGCCAAAATACACCCGCTGGTTCCCGGGCTTTATCCCCGCGCACAACAGGTCGTCGGCGTTCAGCACCAGGCGCGTTCCGCCGGGGATATGCCGGGACAGGATGTCCACGATGAACTCTGGATGGGCGTTGCGCTTGAAGGAATCCTGGAAGATATTGGTACACAGCAAAATGTCCGGCTGCAGCTGGGGCAGAATGTTCCCGGCGCTGCGCTCGTCCACCTCGAAAACAGCCAGTTCCTTCTTCTTGGGCTTGCCAAAGAGGGTGCTGTTGGCAATCAGGGCTGAGGCCACCCCGGTATGCACGTTGGTGCCGGCGCGGTTGCACACGAAATCATACCCGCACCCGGAAAGGACGTCCTCCACCATGTTGGAGACGGTAGTCTTGCCGTTGGTGCCCGTGATGGCCAGCACGGTCTTAGGGCGGGGCATCCGGGCCAGGAAATCCGGGCACAGGATAATCGCCCAAGAGCCGGGCATCGAGGTGCCCTTGCGGCCAATCAGCTTCAGCACCAGGGCTGTGCCCTTGGCAAAGAACAATGCGAAGAAAAAGCGCAGGCTGCGCTTTTTCCGCCCTACCGGTGGGTTTGGTTTCCTGCCGTCCATAAAATGCGCCTTCTTTCTATGATTTCATAGCCGCGGGTCACACAACCGCCGCGCCCCCAGCCATCTATATCGCTCCCTGCCAGGGCCGCGCTTCTCCTAAAAGCCGGCAAAAACTTACAGGAATCTTACAAAACCGGCCCCGCGCCTTACCAGAGTATAGCCCCGCCCGTCTAATCGGTATACATAAAACCTAAAAAGGAGGGAGCCTCTTGCGTTCCTACAGAAAACCGGCCGCCCTGCCCTATTACGGGGCCTTTGTTCTGCTTGCCGTCCTGCTGGCCCTGTCCCTTTGGTATGTCTTGGGCGGGCCGCCCAACAGCCCAGCCGGCAATACCTGGACAGCCCAGCCCATTGCCGAAGCCCGCCAGACCCCCAGCCTGGCCCTTGCTGGGGATGGGGAATCCAGCTGGTATCTGCGGCTGGTGAACACCGCCCACCCCTTGCCGGAGGATTGGGCCCCGGCCCTTTCCACCATCGACGAAGAGACCGGGGAACAATTCGACAGCCGGGCTGTGGGCAGCCTGCAGGCCATGCTGGCCGCCATGCGGGAAGAGGGCCTGCACCCCCTGGTGTGCTCGGGATACCGGCCGTACCAGGCCCAGGCGGATATCTTCCAGGAAAACGTAAGCCGCGCTTTGGAAGAGGGCTTCTCCCAAGAGGAGGCCTGGCAGCAAGCCTCCCTATGGGTAACGCCCCCTGGCTGCAGCGAACACCAGCTGGGCCTGGCCGCAGACATCGTTGCGAAAAGCAACCAGAACCTGGACGAAACCCAGGAGGGCACCCCCGAGCAGCAATGGCTTTTGAAGCACTGCCAGGAATACGGCTTCATCCTGCGCTATCCCCCGGACAAGACCCAGCTGACCGGGGTGAACTACGAGCCCTGGCACTACCGCTACGTAGGCACAGCCGACGCCCAGGAGATTATGGGGCGGGGCCTGTGCCTGGAAGAGTATGGCCCTGCCGGGCAGGCCCCGTAAGCCTCCCCCCATCCAGGCAGTGCCGCCGTACATAAGGCTCCCGCTGGGCAGGGGGCCTTATTTTTTGCTTCCGGTTGGTTCTGGGCCTGTTTCTTCCTGTTGTAACAACTCCTCCACCCGGTAACGGGGGCGGGCCTTCACCTCGCTGTATATCTTGCCGATATACCCCCCCACAACCCCCAGGCACAGCATCTGCAGGCCGCCCAAAAGCCAAATGGAACACACGATGGCCGTCCAGCCGGAGACGGCCCAGCCGGCAAAATACGAGACAAGGGCATATAACAGGCCAAACACGCTGAGAATGGAAATCAGAATGCCAAAGTTGGAAATCAGCTTCAAGGGCTTCACGCTGAAGCTGGTGATGCCGTCCAGGGCCAAGGAAATCATCTTTTTCAGGGGGTATTTCGATTCCCCCGCGAAACGCTCGTGGCGGTCGTAATACACATAGTCGCTGCGGTAGCCGATCAACGGCACGATCCCCCGCAGGAACAGGTTCACCTCTTTGTATTCCGAAAGCCCCTCTAAGGCCCGCCGGCTCATCAGGCGGTAATCCGCATGGTTGAAAACCACATCCACCCCCAGCAGCTTCATCACCTTGTAGAAGCCCTCGGCCGTGGTGCGCTTGAACCAGGTATCCGTGTCCCGCTTGTTGCGCACGCCATAGACTACGTCGCAGCCCTCCAGGTATTTGGCCACAAACTGGTCCAGGGCGTCCACGTCGTCCTGCAGGTCCGCGTCCAGGCTGATGGCACAGTCGCACAGGGGCATGGCTGTCATCAGCCCGCACAAAAGGGCGTGCTGGTGGCCCCGGTTGTGGGCCAGCTTGACCCCCTCGACCAAACGGTTTTCTTTATGCAGCCGGGCAATGATCTCCCAGGTCCTGTCCTTGCTGCCGTCGTCCACCAGCAAGACGCGGCTTTTAGGGCCTGCCAGCCCCTGGCCGCCCATAGCGCCCAGCTTGGCCGTCAGGCGCTTTACGGTCTCTTCCAGCACCTCTTGCTCGTTATAACAGGGGATGACAAAATATACGGTTGGGTTCATGGCGCGGGCTCCTCCTTGGTTTCTTCTGCGGGGGCCTCCGGCGCCGCCGGCACGCCGCCTTCTATAACGGCAGGCCCTCCTTCCGTATGGGCGCTGCCAGCCAGGGAATCCACATAATCCACCGGCGGCGGGCCCCCCTTCCCGTCAGGCGGCGAAGCGGGCTGCCCCACCGGCCCTTCTGGCGGCAGGGCCGGCTGGCGTGTATGCCCCAGGGACAGCGCGCCTGGGCGCAGGAAAGTGGCATGGCGCTTCTTTTCATAGTCTGAGAACCGTCCCAGCCGCATCAGGCAGCCGGCGGGCCGGTGGGCGGCCCTGCGCCGGAAACGGCGGGCCAGCAGCAGATAGGCTGCCAGCAGCCCCAAAGACGCCAGCGCCGCTGCCAGGCCTGCCATAAGCCCAGGGGTGCGGTAGGTGAACTCGATCTGCACTTGTTCCCCCCGGGGCACCACCACGGCCATAAAGCCTACGTTCACCCGCACCACCTGGGTGGGCTCGCCGTTCAC
The DNA here is from genome assembly GCA_910574995.1 of Oscillospiraceae bacterium. Classification (GTDB taxonomy): domain Bacteria; phylum Bacillota; class Clostridia; order Oscillospirales; family Acutalibacteraceae; genus Acutalibacter. Next base: position 538,535 of record CAJTCS010000001.1, on the reverse strand, counting down.
CTGGGCGGACCAGCCCTTTTCATAGGGCACGCTGAAGAACACCAGCTCTTCCGTCTCCGTATCCAGCGTGGCGGAAAACCCGGTGCGGGTATACTCGAAAGACTGGCAGGCCGAAGCCGCCCGGTCCAGGCAGTCCTGCCTATACGCCTCCCGGGTGAACACCTTCATGCCCTCTGGCAGCCGGGGCAGCAGGCCCTGGAAAGCCTCCATATCCTTGTCTTCCAGCACAATGGCCCGCATCATGCAAAGCTCCCGCGTCCCCACGCCGGATTCGCTCCCCTGGCTTAGTTCCTCATACTCGCTGCGGCTGATGCAATAGTCATAGGAAAAGCCCATGGGCACGTAATATTCGTTCTCCCAGATATCGTACCCGTTGGCGTTGCCATAGTAGGCCCAGCCCGGCATGGCCGGCTGGTCGGCGTCCTCCCCGGCAAAAAACTCCCCGTCGTGGTCGTCGTCGAACAGCCAATGCACCGAAGTGAGGCCCCGCAGGCCATAATGGCTCACTTCCGGCCGGGATGCCACGTCCCGCTGCACGCCGATAGACTCGTAGAACTCCATGACAGACCCAGGGACGATGCTGTGGAAGGCCTGGATGGTGGGCACCTGCCAGAACATGCCCGCGTTGTCTGTGGATTCGTAGAAGTCAGACCGGCACTGCTGCAGGTCCGGCAGGTCGACGCCGGCCCCGCCGTTTAACTCATAGGGGATCAGGTGGTCCCAGGTATAGTCGGCCTGGGTCTTGCCCAGGGCGATGAAAAAGATGGAATACAGCACGGAAATGGCCGACAGGGCCCACAGGGTCCCCCGGCGGAAAGCGGCCCGGCTGGTGCGCCGGAAGGTGAACAGGTACACCAGCGCCCCTAAAGACAGCAGCGATACCGCCACATAGCTCCAAAACCGGGTGGGGTACTGCATCAGCCCAAAGGATACGCTTTTCTCCCCGTCCACAGTCTCCACCACCGGGGTAAAGGCCACCGCCGCCGCCAACGCCAGGGTAATGGCAAACGTCCAGGTTATCGCGCGTTTCCAGTTTACCCGCTCTTCCTCCAGTGCCATCGCCGTGGCCAGCGCCATCACCAGGGTAAGCATGTAGAACCACCGGGCATAATAGGCGCTGTTCATCATCTGGAAAGCCGAGTTCAGCCCCGGCACCAGGGCCATGGCAAAGAGGATCCACAAAAGCTTCTTCAGCCAATGCTTGCGGCGCAGCTGCAGCCAGCCGACAACCCCCGCCATGCTGAACAGCGGCAGCCACGCCCCCAGCGACGCCCACCGGGACTCGGAGTCGGGGGTGAAGTTGGGCCGGGCGGGCAGGTCCGGCGGGAAGAAGAAGCACTCGATAATGTGGAAATACCGCTGGTTCTTGTTGTACAGCAGCGCGTTCCAGCCGTTTATGATGTTCCCCGTGCGGGAATTCTGCAGCACCGCCAGCACAGAGGGCACCAGCAGCCCGCAGGCCAGCCCCACCCCCAGCACGGCCTCCAGCGCCAGGAAAAGGAAATCCCGGAACGAGACGCGCCAGCTGCCGCAGAACAGCCGCAGGAAGAAATAGATCAGGGTAAACGTGACCTGCCCCACAAAGAAGTAATAGTTGGTCAGGCAGCAGGCGAACACCGCCAGGGCAAACAGCCCCCGCCGCCTGCGCGCCATATATTCGTCCAGGGCGGCCAGCAGCAGGGGGAAGAACACGATGGCCTCGTGGAAGTGGTTGAAAAATATATTATATACGGAAAAGCCCGAGAAAGCATACAGCACCGCGCCGACCAGCGCCGCGTCCCGGGTTTTGGTATGCAGGTGCAGAAAAACATACCCCGTTAAGGCTGCGCAGGCAAATTTCAGGATGAGCAGCGGGCCCATCATATATTGCAGCCATTGGGAGGGGAAGGGCAGCGTCAGCCAGAAGAAGGGGCTGCCCAGCAGGTAAAAGGAATAAGACCCGATGAAGTTGGCCCCCAGGTCCGTATGCTGGCTCCAGCCAATCTGCCCGCTGCGTATGGCGTCGTGGGCCAGCCGGTAAAAAGGCACCTGCTGCACGTTGAAGTCCCCGTAGAACAGGAACCGCCCCCCGTCTATGACCATAAAGGGCAGGAAAACCAAAAACGAAAGCCCCAGCCCCAGGAAAAACGCCTTCAGGAAATAATTGTCCCGCCAGCCCTTGCCAGCCCGCCTCTCTTCTGCCAATGCCTGTATACCTCCCGCCTTGTTTTCGTCCTGCGTATAGGGCTATTATAGTATCTCCCAGGCCTTTCGTCAAGCGATTCCAGCGCCGGCGGGGCCTACGCGCCCTTTTAGGCCCACTCCCCCCGCTGGTACAAGACGGCCGCCAACGCCGCCAGGGAGGCCGTCTCTGTACGCAGGATGCGCCTGCCCAGGGTCAGCGGCGGCGCGCCCAGGCTTTGGGCCAGCTGCGCCTCTTCCGGGGTAAAGCCCCCCTCTGGCCCGACGAACAGGAACAGCCTGTCCCCCGCCTTTTCCAGGGCCTGCGCCAGGCTGTGGGAGCCCTTTTCGTAAAAAAACAGGACGCCGCCCTGTTGGGCCGCCTCCCCGATGGCCTGGGCGAACCCTATGGGGGGCCGTACAAAGGGCACGACCCCCCTTCCGCTTTGCTTGGCGGCCTCCAGCGCCACACGCTGCAGGCGGGCCGCCTTTTTCTCCGCCTGTTTGGGGTCTGGGCGGGACACGCACCGGGCGCTTTCCACCGTCCATATGGCGCCGGCCCCCAGCTCTACCGCTTTCTGTACCACCGTCTCCAGCTTGTCCCCTTTGGGCAGGCATTGGCATACGGTCACATGCGTACGGGGCTCCGCCAGGTTCGGCTGGGGCTGGCCCACCCGCAGCCAAAGGCCCTCCTTTTCAGCCCGCTCTACCACGCAAGGGAAGTCCGTGCCTTTGCCGTCGCACAGCACAGCCTCCTCCCCTGGCCGCATGCGCAGCACCCGGGCCCCGTGGCGGCCTTCGCCGCCCCCCAAAAACCACCGCCCAGCCGGGGCCCCTTCTATAAAAAACCTGGGCATGCCCCCGCCCCCTTTCTATGAAAGCCTTTCCCTGCATTTTACCCTCCCCGCCCTGTTTTGTCAACCTGGCAAAGCCCCCCCGCCGGCCGGCCCCCTCATTCCAGATATAGCCCCCACCGGTATAGGCCGCAAAAGCCCGCAAGGGGCCGGGGGGCCCCTTGCAGGCTTTCAAGGCAAAGGCTCCGCCCCTGTGGGGCAGGGCCTTATTCCAGCTCGAAAGCGCCGGTATACAGCTGGTAATATTTTCCGCGCTGGGCGATAAGCTCCTCGTGGGCACCCCGCTCGATGATGCGCCCCAGCTCCAGCACCAGGATGCTGTCGGAATTCTGGACTGTGGAAAGCCTGTGGGCAATGACGAACACCGTGCGGCCCTGCATCAGGCCGTCCATGCCCCGCTGCACCAGGCGTTCGGTGCGGGTGTCGATGGATGAGGTGGCCTCGTCCAGCACCATCACGGGCGGGTTGGCCACAGCGGCCCGGGCGATGGAAAGCAGCTGCCGCTGGCCCTGGGACAGGCTGCCCCCGTCCCCGGTCAGCATGGTGTCATAGCCCTGGGGCAGGCGGCGGATGAAGCCGTCGGCATTGGCCAGCCTGGCCGCCGCTTCCACCTCTTGCTGGGTGGCGTCCAGCTTGCCATAGCGGATGTTCTCGGCCACCGTGCCGGTAAACAGGTTGGTCTCTTGCAGCACCACGCCTAAAGAGCGCCGCAGGTCCGGCTTTTTGATCTTGTTGATGTTGATGCCGTCATACCGTATCTTGCCGTCGGCAATATCATAAAAGCGGTTGATCAGGTTGGTGATGGTGGTCTTGCCCGCGCCTGTGGCCCCCACAAAGGCCATCTTCTGGCCAGGCTGGGCTTCCAGGGCGATATTGTGGAGCACCAGCTTATCCCCTGTGTAGCCGAAGTCTACCCCCAGCAGCTCCACCCGGCCTTCCAGCCGCTGGTAGGTAACGCTACCGTCCCCGTGGGGATGCTTCCAGGCCCACAGGCCCGTACACTCTGCCGTTTCGGCCAGCTGGCCGTCCACCTCTTCCGCGTTCACCAGGGTAACGTAGCCGTCGTCCGCTTCCGGGGCCTCGTCCAGCACGTCGAAGATGCGCTCGGCCCCGGCCAAGGCCATGATGATGGTATTGAACTGTTGGGATATCTGGCTGATGGGCATGGTGAAGCTGCGGCTTAGCTGCAAAAACGCCGCGATGCCCCCCAGGGTCAGCCCCCCCACGCCGGATATGGCCAGCGCGCCGCCCACAATGGCAATGAGCACATATTGCAGATGGCCCAGGTTGTTCATAATGGGGCCCATGATGTTGGCGTAGCTGTTGGCCGCCTGGGCCTCTTGCCGAAGGGCCTCGTTCAGGGCGTCGAAGTCCGCCTTGGCCCGTTCCTCCCGGCAAAAGACCTTTACCACCTTCTGGCCAGCAATCATCTCTTCGATATAGCCGTTTACCGCCCCCAAAGACCGCTGCTGCTTGACGAAATACTGGCCGCTGCGCCCGCCGATGAACCGGGTCAGCCCCAGCATGCAGGCCACAAACACCGCTACCAGCGCGGTGAGGGGGACGCTGGTGCTTACCATGGCGCAAAAGACGGAAACGACTGTGATAGCGGAAGAGAATATCTGGGGGATGCCCTGGGAGATCATCTGCCGCAGGGTGTCCGTGTCATTGGTAAAGCGGCTCATCAGGTCGCCGTGGGTGTGGGTATCAAAGTACTTGATGGGCAGGCTTTGCAGATGGGTGAACAGCTCATCCCGGATGCTTTTCAGCATGCCCTGGGAGATGCCCACCATCAGCCAGTTGTATAAAAACGTAGAGGCGATGCCCAACAGGTAAATCAGCGCCATGACGCCGATGGCCTTCAGCAGCTGGGCCATGCCCTGGGCCACGCTGGCAAAGGCCGCGCTGTCGGGGCCAAGCTGGGGGTCCATGGTGGTAAGGGGCGTGATGTAATCGTCGATCAGCACCTCTAGGAACATAGAGCCCAGCACCCCCGCCAGGGCGCTTACTAAAATACATACCAGCACCAGGGCGAAGGGCGCCAGGTAGCCCCCCTTCAGGTACCCCAGCAGCCGGGCAATGGTTTTGCCCTGGTTTTTGGGCTTCGGCCCCTTTACAAACGCCCCTGGGCCCCGCCCCGGGCCAGGGCCTTGGTGTACTCTAGGCTGCGCCATTTTCATCCCCTCCTTTTTGCTGCGATTCGTATACTTCCCGGTAGATGGCGCTCTTTTCCATCAATTCGGTATGGGTGCCCACGTCCGCCACCTTGCCGCCGTCCAGCACGATGATCTGGTCCGCGTCCTGCACCGAGGCCACCCGCTGGGCGATGACGATCTTGGTGGTGTCGGGTATCTCCTCCCGGAAGGCCTGGCGTATCAGCGCGTCCGTGCGGGTGTCCACCGCGCTGGTGGAGTCGTCTAAAATAAGTATCTTCGGCTTTTTCAGCAATGCCCTTGCGATGCACAGCCGCTGCTTCTGCCCGCCGGAGACATTGGTGCCGCCCTGTTCTATATAGGTGCCGTACCCATCCGGGAACTGCCGGATGAAGCCGTCCGCCTGGGCCAGTTTGCACACCCGCGCCAACTCCTCATCCGTGGCGTTTTCGTTGCCCCAGCGCAGGTTCTCCTTGATGGTGCCGGAGAACAGTTCGTTCTTTTGCAGCACCATGGCAACCTCCTCCCGCAGGGCCTGCACGTTGTAGTCCCGCACGTCCACGCCGCCCACCAGCACCCGGCCCGCGGTACAGTCATACAGCCGGGGGATCAGCTGCACCAGGCTGCTTTTGCCCGCGCCGGTGCCCCCCAGTATACCCACGGTCTGGCCGGGCTTGATATCCAGGTCTATGTGGGACAGGCAGGCCCGGCCCCCTTCCTGGTAGCGGAACTCCACATCCTCGAAGCGGATAGAGCCGTCTGCCACGGCCGCCACGTTCTCCGGCCCATCGGCAATGGTGCTTTCCTCGTCCAGCACCTGGCACACGCGCTCCATAGAGGCCCGGGACATGGTGATCATCACAAAGAACATGGAGAGCATCATCAGGCTCATCAAAATCTGGGTGGCATAGGAGATCAGGCTCATCAGCTGGCCGGTGGTCATGCTCCCCCCTACAATCAGCTTTGCCCCCAGCCAGGAGATCAGCAGCAGGCAGGCGTACATGCAGAACTGCATCAAGGGGGAGTTGAACGCCAGTATCTTCTCCGCCATGGAGGAATCCCGGCGGATATCCTCGCTGGCCTGGGTGAATTTCTCCACTTCGTGCTCTTCCCGCACAAAGGCCTTCACCACCCGGATGCCCCGCAGGTTCTCCTGTACTACGGTGTTCAGCCGGTCATACCGCCTGAACATGCGCTCGAAGAACCGGTGGGCCTTTCTGGCAATGAACAGCAGCCCCAGCCCCAAAATGGGGATGGCCGCCAAGAAGACCAGCGCCAAGGTGGGGTTCAGGTAAAAGGCCATCCCCAGCGAGAATACCAGCATGGCCGGGGCCCGCACGCAGCGCGTCAGCATCTGGAAGGCATTCTGCAGGTTGGTCACGTCGGTGGTCAGACGCGTTACCAAGCTGGCCGTAGAGAACCTGTCGATGTTCTGGAAAGAATACCCCTGCACGCTGTGGTACATGTCCCGGCGCAGGTTGCAGGCAAACCCCGCCGAGGCCTTCGCCGCGCATCGCCCGGACAGGAACCCGAACGCCAAGGAGATAAGCGTGGAGGCCGTAAGGGCCGCGCCCATCTTCACAATAAAGGCCATGTCCCCGGCCTCTATGCCCAGGTCGATCAGCTGGGCCATCAGCAAGGGGATGATCACTTCCATCACGGCCTCCAGTGTGACAAAGGCCGGGGCCAGCAGCGCGGCCCCCTTGTATTGCCGGATACACCCGGCAAGCTTTCTCATCACGATCTACCGCTTCCTTTCTGTTTGTATATAGCAAGGGGCCATGCTGCCGGCCACCCGCTTAACTTGTATGTGCCCGCACTGTCCGTTTCCTTACTGTACGTATACGAACTATATGGGCAAAAAAACTTACCGCACCCCTTCCTGGGCGTTTTGGGCAATGCGCTGGCACAGCTCTAAAAAGAGCTGCTTCTCCCCGGGGGTCAGCCCTTTAGACAGCTGCTGCTCGGCCCTTTGGATGCTCTCTTCGATACGTTCGTGCAACTCGATAGCCTGGGGGGTCAGCCCCAGCTTTTTCAGGCGGGCGTCCCCCTCCACCGAAATACGGGTAATCCACCCGTTCTTTTCCATCAGCTGTAAAATCCCCGTTACCGTAGACCGGCGTACGGAAAAATGGGCCTGTACGTCTTTCTGGTATACATCCCGGTTCCGGTTTTCATACAGATACCCGATAATCCAACTCTGCATCCTGGTGGGTTTTTCGGCCACGTCCTGAAAGGCTTCCTCGTCTACCAGGCGCTTGCACAAGGTGTGCAGCCGGTGTGCATAGAAGCCGATCTCATCCCGCCTCTCCCGGCGGGGCCCCTCCAGCCCATCCAGGCGCCCATGCTCTTGCACAAGACCCCTCCTTCCATATTGTTAGCTTCCAAACTGTTAGGATGCTATTATTATACCCTGCCCCGGGCGTCCTGTCAAGTGCTTTTAAAAAGAATCGTCCATACCCCGGGCTGCCGGATAGGGCTGGGGGCAGTCTGTCAACCCAGCGATATAATCCATGCTGGTGTGGAAAAACCTGGCCAGCAGCATCAGGGTCTCTGTAGGCGGCACCCGTTCCCCCCGCTCATATTTTGAAAGCAGCGTCTGCTCAATGCCCGTCCGCATCTCCATGGCCACCTGGGTCAGCCCCCGCTCTTTGCGCAGCCGCCGTAAACGCTCCCCCATTTCTGATCCACTCCTTTTAGAACATTTTGTCATAAAGGAGTATTGACAAAAAGGACAATTTGTCCTATCATGGGAACAGAATTTTTTGTAAGGGGGATGATTGCCATGTATAAACGAGAAGCCATGTGGAGCAAGCTGTATGGGTTTTCCGTCTGGCTGTTGTTTGGGGCCCTTCTGGCGGGGGGGTCTGGCCTGGGGGTCTGGCTGGCCCTGTCTGGCCATGCCCTTTGGGGGCTGGGGGCGCTTCTGTTGGGGGCCTTGCTGGCCTTGCGCAGCCTTTCTGGGTCCATGCTGCGGCGGGAGGCATACCGGAGGCAGGGTACGGACAAAGAGATGCTCTCTGGGGATTGAAAAAGAAAAAAGGCTGCTTCCTCACCGGGAAGCAGCTTTTCTATGCTATCAGCAAAGTTAAAAGGGTATCATGCCCGCTTCCTTCTTATAGCGGGCGCAAACGGCGGGGGCGTTGGGAAGCGGGTATCTCAAGGGGCGCTGCCCCATTTGCGTTTTTTTACAGGCCCATGCGCCTGCCCAGCTTTTGCAGGGGCGGCAGGGAAATCCGCAGCACCAGGCCAGTCAGCACCCCGGCCAGGGCGCCAAAGGCCACCAGGGCTGGCACGTAAAACACCACCGCCCGGGAGGTGAGCGCCCAGGCTACGCACAGCTGGGCGGCGTTATGGGTCATGGCGCCGCATACCCCTGTGGCTAACAGGGAGGCCTGGGGCCTTTTCAAAACCAGCCACATCACCACCGTGCTGGCCATCCCGCCGGAAAGGCTCATCAACCCGGCCGCAACACCCCGCCCCAAAAACGCGAACCCGCCCTTCAAGATTGCCAGGAACAGCCCGCAGGGCAGCCCCACACTGCCCGCCGCGTACATGGCAGCCACATTGGACAGGCCCAGCTTGGCCCCCGGGGGCAGCATAGGCAGGGGGGGCAGCAGCCCCTCTAAAAAGGAGAGCGCCAGGGCCAGGGCGCCCAACATGCCTGTAAAGGCCACCATGCCCGCTTTCCGTTTCAAATCCCGCCCCTCCTTCTACCCGGTAACAGCGTCCGCTTCCCCAGCGCCCCCCCCGCCCTCTAGGCGCAGGGCCACCCGGGCAGGCAGGCACACGGCCGATTCCCCCGCCCGCCCCAGCTTCCCGGTGCGCACGCACACCTGGTCTGGGCACCCGGCCGCTATCACCTGCGCCCCGTCCGGGTACAGGGCAATGGTAAGGCGGACGCCTTGCGCGCCGGTCACCGTAACTTCCTCCGGCCCGGCAAGCTGGGCCAGTTCCCGGGCCAGCACCACCCGGCCGTCTTGTTCGATTACCGCCCGGGCCCCTAAGGGGGCGGCCCGCAGCATGGCAAAGCATATCCCCGCCAGGGCCAGCAGGCCCAGCACCAGCAGCGCGTCCTGGGGGCGGGCAAACCTCCTCCCTTCCACGGCCTAGAACCGGAAGTAGATAAAGGGGTTATAGGTGGCGCTGATGATATACACCACACACAGCCCCAGCAGCCCCAGATAGAACAGGTTTTCCGCAGCAGCGGCCCCTGCCCGCACCAGGCCCGGCGCACGCCCCAGCCCCTTTGCTTTCCACTGCCCCAGCCACCGGCCCACCGGGAAAGAGAACACCAGCCCCAGCGCCATGTATAACAAGCCCATTACAAGGGAGGTATCCGCCGCCAGCATGCCGGCAAAATCCGTAGGGGCAAAGCGGAACATCATGGCCAGGGCCCCGGCCATCTGCCTAAAGTCCGTCAGGTCGAACAGCACCCAGCCGATGAGCACGAAAAACATGGTATACAGCCACCGCACCCCTTGGGGGCACTTGTCCAAATACCGGCCTAAGAACAGCTTTTCAAGAAGCAGGATCGCCCCGTAATACAGCCCCCACAGCACAAAATTCCACTGGGCCCCGTGCCAGAAACCCGTAAGGCCCCACACGATCAGCAGGTTCAGCACCCAGCGGGGCTTCCCCACCCGGTTGCCCCCCAAGGGGATATAGATATAGTCCCGGAACCAGGTGGACAGGGAGATGTGCCACCGCCGCCAGAAGTCCGTGATGGACAAAGCCGTGTAAGGGTAGTTGAAATTCTCTAAGAAGTGGAAGCCGAACATACGCCCCAGGCCGATGGCCATGTCGCTGTAGCCGGAAAAATCGAAGTAGATCTGCAGGGCATAGGAAAGCGCCGCCACCCAGTACAGCGCCGTGCCGTACAGGGCCGGGTCCCCCCCATATACCGTCTCCGCCACCAGCGCCGTGTTGTTGGCCAGGATGACCTTTTTCGCCAGGCCGGTAAGGAACCTCTTCAAGCCCGCCGCCACGTCCTCCAAGGTTTCCCGGCGGGTAAGGATTTCCTCCTCGATGGTCTGGTACCGCACAATGGGCCCGGCAATCAGCTGGGGGAAGAAGCTGACGTACAGGGTCAGGTAAAAATAATTTTTCTGCACCTGTATCTCCCCCCTGTAGAGGTCGATCACATAAGAAAGGATCTGGAAGGTATAGAAGCTGATACCAATGGGCAGGGCGATCTCTTTTACAGAAAGGGGGACGCCCAGGACCCGCAGGTTGCCGCAGAAAAAATTTAGGTATTTAAAGACAAACAGGTTGCCGGCCAGCAGCGCCACACCCAAAACCAACCAGGCTTTGCGCGCGCTTTTTTTCTTCGACCGGCCTATGCCCAGGCCGCACAGGTACGCCGCCAAAGAGGCCAGCAGCATCAGGGCGACGTTTTTCGGCTCGCCCCAGGCATAGAACGCCAAAGAGAACGCCAACAGCACCCCGTTGCGCCAGCGCCTGCCCGCGCAAGCGTAATAAGATAAGGCGCATAAAGGCAAAAAAGCATATAAAAAACTGAGACTGCTAAAAACCATTTCTTTCAGCTCCCCGGCAACAATTCGGACGAAGTGTAAAAGCCGATGCTGCCATTGAACAGCACCTTCTGGACGTCGTGCTCCTGGAGGTATTGGGAAAAGGAAAAAGGCCCGCCGTTAAACTTCTCATAATTGCGCAGGTCGATGGAATAGGTCTTGTGGAAGTGGGAGGCCAGCAGCTTTAAAATCGCGTTGTCATACGATTCGCCGATGACCAAAAGGTTCCCCCTGCCTTCCCGGCCGGTATCCAGCACCAGCTGGCCCCAGTCCCCCCCATAGAAATAACCGTACTCCACTTCCAGGGCCGCGGCGCCGGCAAGATAGGCCTCCTGGCTGCCATAGTCCCCGGCCGGCTCCCCGTCATGCCATACCTCCATGGGCGGGAAACGGAACCGGTAGGCGGTAAAATCCTCTACAAAGGTATCCTTGGCCCCCATGCCCGCCGCTTTCGAGCCGCTGAAGCTGTGGGAAATCACCTTCTCCTCCTGGGGCAGCAAAAGGGGCTCGTCCACCCCCAGCAGCTTTGCCACCTGGGTATACCCCTGATAAGACCCCTTGTAGTTCCAGTGGTGGTCGGTCTTATAAAAATACTCCCGGTAGGTATCGAAGCCGTCCATTTCCAGCCGGGCCATGTGCCCGGCCGGCAGGTCCAGCCGGGCCTGCAAAAGCTCGTAAGCCCCCGACTTCTCCCCGGTCTCAAAGTCCATATCCGAGTCTTTTTCAATATAGTAGGCGTAGTATTCCGGCCCGGGGTTCCCCCCCATCAAGGCGTTCAGGCTTTGGGCCCGCTCTTCCAGGGCCTGTTGGATGCTGGGGAAGGGCTGCATATCGTATACCAGGTTTTCCCCGCCAAAGGTCTTCAGCCCCAGCAGCTTGATATACCGGCCGGGGTTGCTTTGGATGAAGCCGGAAAGCATATGCAGCTGCAGGGCGGAATTGGCCATATTATAGGCTTTTTTGCAGGTCTGGGCCAGCAGCACCTGGTCGGAAAGGGCGTCTTCCACCCCATCCTGGAAGGTACAGTCCAGCACCGTGCCCACCGTGGGGACAGGCAGCGCGTTGGCATACCGGTTTTCATAAGTGTTCAGCTCTTTGGGGAAAAAGGCGGTCTTCACAAGCCCCGCCAAAAGGAACGCCCCCAGCAGGAAAAGGAACCCGCCGTCCAGTATCTTTTGTAAAAGCTTCATAGGCATCTCCTGAAACGTGTATATGGTATTATTGAACCACATTTCCCCCTTTTTGTCAACGCGGGCCCTATGATGGGAGTGCCCAACCACGCGTTTTATGCCTCCGGCGGTTTAGGGGCTTTAAGTCTCGCCTTCCAGCTCGGTCGGCTCGGAACGGTTGCCACTGGCAACCCTCGCCCCCTAAATACCCCACCACCTTTGAAAAGGTGGACGAAACTTTTGTGTTTCTTCATTTTTTAAAATACTCGCTTTGGACATTCCCCCTATGATAGGGGCGCCAAAACCCTGGGGATAGACGGGGCCGCCCCCTGCCGGTTGGGCAAGGGGCGGCTTTGATAAAGCTTATTCCTCTTCTGTGCGGGCCTGGCGCTCGCGCACAAAACTTTGATACCAGCCGATCTTATGGTCAATCTTTTCCAGGTGCTTATGCAGCACCCGGATCTCCTCCAGCACCCGCTCCCGGTGGTCCTTAAAAATATCCAGCCGCTGGTCCAGGGTGGCGTCGCCTGCCTGCACCAGCTGGAAATACCGCTTAATTTCTTTCAAAGGCATGCCGGTGCTTTTCAGGCACATGGCTGTCTCCAGCTGGCTTACATCCTCCTCTGAATACACCCGCACCCCGCTGGGCGCCCGCCCCGGGGAGATGATGCCCTCTTTTTCGTAAAAGCGCAGGGTGTGGGGCTCTATACCAAACCGTTTGGCCACCTGGGAAATGCTGTAGCGTTCCATCCTTATGCCCTCCTCGCATGTCTGGCTGCTGCCTGCCTTTAAGTTTACCCCTCTCCCCGCCCTTTGTCAACCGGCGCCCCAGGAAGCCAGTTTTGCATTTTTATACAAAACATTCTGCATAAACTTCCGCATATTCGCTGTTTTACCCCTTCCCAGCTGGAAGAATATGCTGTATAATACTACCAGCGCCCAAGAGGAGGCGCGCAAAATTTACAATATGGCTGCTGCTGCGCAGCCCAAGGAGAGGGATCAACATGAAAAAATTTGCATGCTTGCTGGCGGCCCTGCTGCTGGCCACCCTGTTTGCCGCCTGCGGCAACGACGACGGCGCTTCCGGCGCGGGTTCCCAGCCCGGGGGCGATACCTCCGCCCCGGCCAGCGCGGTTTCGGGCGGCGAATCGGCCCAGCCTGCTGCCAGCGACAACACCCTGGTCATGGCCACCAACGCTTTCTTCGAGCCCTACGAGTATTATGAGGGCGACGACATTGTGGGCATCGACGCCGAGGTGGGCAAGGCCATCGCGGACAAGCTGGGTATGGATTTCTCGATTTCCGACGTGGACTTTGACGCTATCATCCCCAATGTCCAAAGCGGAAAAGCTACCATGGGCATGGCCGGCATGACCGTTACCCCGGACCGGGAGAAGAACGTAAGCTTTACCCGCAGCTATTCCACCGGTATCCAGGTGGTCATCGTGCCCGAGGGCAGCGATATCGCCTCCCTTGACGACATGGAGGGCAAGATGATTGGCGTACAACAGGGCACTACCGGCGATATCTATTGCTCGGACACCCCGGAAAACGGCGGCTTTGGCGAGGAGAACGTCACCCGCTACAACAAGGGCTCTGACGCCGTTATGGCCCTGCTTTCCGGCAAGGTGGACTGCGTGGTCATCGACAACGAGCCCGCGAAAGCTTTCGTGGCCGCCAACGAGGGCCTGAAGATCCTGGACACCGCCTATGCGGAAGAGCAGTATGCCATCTGCGTGGCCAAGGACAACCAGGAGATGCTGGAGAAGATCGACACCGCCCTGGGCGAGCTCATCGACGACGGCACCGTACAGGAAATCGTAGACAAATACATTACCGCCGAGTAAGGCTGCCGGCGCAAAACCAAGTGTCCAAAACGTTCTTTTAAGGGGCTTTTTTCGCAAGAAAGCCCCTTAAGCTGTCAAAAGCAGCCTGAAACAGAGGGGGAGAGGAAAGCATGGAATGGCTAATGGACCAGCTGGTCCAAACCTTCGTCACCGACGACCGGTGGCGGTATTTTGCCCGGGGCGTTGCCACCACGCTGGAGGTGACCTGCCTGGCGCTGGTGCTGGGCACCATTATTGGCGTCCTGGTGGCGGTGGTGCGTTCGGCCCACGATTCCCAGCGGGGGAATAAGAAGGGCCTGGGGCATGCCGTGCTGGGTGTGCTGGACTGGGTATGCAAGCTGTACCTGACCGTGATACGGGGCACGCCCAGCACGGTGCAGCTGCTGATTATGTGGTTCATCGTGTTCCAGTGGGCCCGGGACAACATGATGCTGTGGGTGGCGTCCCTGTCCTTTGGCATCAATTCCGGCGCCTATGTGGCGGAGATCGTGCGGTCGGGCATCATGTCCATCGACCTGGGGCAGACCGAGGCCGGGCGGTCTTTGGGCCTGAATTATGTCCAGACCATGCGGTACATTGTCATCCCCCAGGCCATCAAGAACATATTGCCCGCCCTGGGCAACGAGCTGATTACCCTGCTGAAGGAGACATCGGTGTGCGGGTTCATCGGCCTGGCGGACCTGACCAAGGGCGCCATGATTGTACAAAGCCGCACCTATGCCCCCTATATGCCCTATATCTCCATCGCCGTTATCTACCTGGTGCTGGTGCTGGCGCTGACAGGGCTGCTGAACCTGTTGGAAAGGAGGCTGCGGGCCAGTGATAGACGTTAAAAACCTTACCAAATCCTTTGGGGGCCATAAGGTGCTTGCAGGGATCAACGAGCACATTTTCAAAGGGGAAAAGGTGGCGGTCATCGGGCCGTCCGGCTCGGGCAAATCTACCTTCCTGCGGTGCCTGAACCTGCTGGAGAGGCCTACCGGCGGCACCATTACCTTCGAGGGGGTAGACATCACCGACCCCAAAACGGACATAAACAGGCTGCGTTCCCGCATGGGCATGGTGTTCCAGCAGTTCAACCTGTTCCCCCACCTGTCCGTACTGGAGAATATCCGCCTGGCCCCGGTGAAATTGAAGCGGATGGACAAGGACCAGGCCGGGGAAAAAGCCCTGGAGCTTTTAAGGCGGGTGGGCCTTCCCGACAAAGCCGACGCCTATCCCAAGCAGCTTTCCGGCGGGCAGCAGCAGCGCATTGCCATTGCCCGGGCTTTGGCCATGAACCCGGACGTGATGCTTTTCGACGAGCCCACTTCGGCCCTGGACCCCGAGATGGTGGGCGAGGTGCTGGAGATTATGAAAGAGCTGGCCCAAGAGGGCATGACCATGGTCGTCGTCACCCACGAGATGGGCTTTGCCCGGTCTGTGGCAACCCGGGTGTTGTTTATGGACCAGGGGGACATCGCCGAGCAAGGCAAGCCCGAAGATTTCTTCGGCTCTCCCCAGAACCCGCGCTTACGGGAATTTTTGTCCAAAGTGCTGTAGAAAAAGCAAAAAGCATAGAAAAAAGGCCGCCAGCCAGAAAACCTGATTGGCGCCCTTTTTTTGTGGTTTTGCATGGGGCGTGTCAGCCCCTGGACCGCTCTTGTATGATGTTAGCCATCTCCCCCACGTTCCGCATAGAGGATATCTCCCCCATTTTGAACTTCATGCGGAACGCCCTCTCTACGGCGGAGATCAGGGTGATGTGCTCCAGGCTGTCCCAGTCCTCGATGTCGTCAGCCGTGGTCTGGGGCGTTACCCGTATGCCGGGGTCGTCGAAGACCTCTTGGAACACGCGGTCCAGTTTTGCAAAAATTTCTCTCATGTCCATGGTGCTCATCCTTTCTTTTCCTTGTTATATCATGTTAAGCAAGCGGCAGCGGCTGGGGCGGCTCACCCTTCGGGGTTGCCGGAGACCTGTATTACCTGGCATTGGGGCGTATAGCCGGCCGTATCCAGCTCCCAAACCGAAGGGCCCGCCTCGTCCCCGCTGACCTTTTGAAAGCCCAGCGTGCCATACAGTTCCCGTACCATGCCGTTTTTGGCGGTAGGGAAATAATACCCCCGCAGGGTGGCCACGCCCTCTTCCCGGCACCGCTCCACCAGCCGGTCCAACATGGCGAATTCCATGTCCCGTTTCAACACCCGGCAGCTCATCAGCCACAGCTCGATGTCCAGGGCCTGGCCGTCCTTATGGCCGATGACCACCGATACCACCCCGTTGTCCCCGAACTTATCCACCAGCTTGCCGTATAAGCGTACGTATTCCGGGCTCTCGAAAACCTGTACCATCTGCCCGGTGGTATAGCGCCGGGTGGTCAGGTTGAACTGGTTGCTCTTGTTGGCCAGCTGGGTGATGCGCGTAAGGTATATGGGCAAAAAGTCGTCTATAACGGCATGCATCCCCAGGCTTTTCAGGTATTCGCCATAATCCGCGAAAGAAGCCTGCTGCGCCGCCCGCAGGGCGTTCGCCTTGTACATCTCGTTGCGCTTCAAATCGTCCTCGCTGAAGGTGGTGGCCTCGAAATACCCACCCCGGTCTATAGTGGCAATGTAGTTTTCCACGCCCTCCAGCTCCGGCGCGATAACCCCCGGCAGCTGGGCCCGCACGATCTCCCGCTCGGCGGGGTTGTCGTCGGCAAAGACGATAGACTCGGGCAAAATATTTAGCTGGGCGGCGGTCTCGGCAATGTTCCGGTCCTTGTTTTCCCAGTTTGCCTTAATCAGGATGAAATCCCCAGGCCGCAGCGCGCCCTCGGGATGCCCCAGACCGGCCAGGGCGTTCTCTTCGTCGTTTTTCGAGCATACCGTCAGTAGGACGCCCAGGTTTTTCAGCTGCTTCACATAGCTTTGGAATTCGTAATACGACTGGCTGACGCCGGTTTCCTGGCCAATCTCAATGCCCTCTACGCCGTCGTCCCCCACCACGCCGCCCCACAGGGTGTTGTCCAGGTCCAGGGCCAAGGCTTTTTTGTTTTTGCCAAACAGGGACTTGATGATGTTGGACACGCTGAACGCGAAAGCCGGGATGGCCTCCAGGCACATGGCGTATTTGTACAGGTTCCAATAGGCGGGGTCCGCCCAGCGGAGCAGGCCGAAGTCGCCGGAAAGGTAGTCGACATCGTGTACGTAAAACCCCGGATGGCCCGCCGCCCAATCGCAAAAGGCTTGGTTCAGCCGGTTGGTAAAGTTCGTCCGGCCGTGGATATCCCAGGCGTCCCGGTTCCCCAGCAGCCGGAAAAAAGGCTTCTCAAAGTTGTTTTGTATGATGGGGCAATGGAACCGCTGTTCCAGGCTCTCCCACATGGCGCGGAATTTCCCCAGCTCCGCCTCCAGCTTGCCGTCCACCTCCTGGGCGGCCTCCCCCACCGCGGGCCAGCTGGCAATGTTCCGCCCGGTGGTGTGGATGAACACCACGTCTGGGGAAAAGTCTGCCAGCCCTTCCGGGGGGAACATGGCGTCCTGGTAATACTGCCCGTATTCCGATTCGTAAAACACCGGCTCTATCCCCGCGTCTAACAGGAAAAGCTCCATGGTTTTTACAATGTCGCTGGTGGTAGACCCGCCCAGCACCGCTATCTTCTTCTGCAGCCGGGCTGTGCCGTCCGCCGCCAGGGCCCGGCGCAGGGCTTTACGCTTGCTGATGATTTCCCCCGGCTGGAAGGGGTATTCCAGTTCCCGCATAACGCGCTCCTTTCCGCCCAGGCTCTGCCCCGGGCCTTGCCAAAGGCCAAAGGGCCTTATAAGATCACTCGCTTCCCCCTGCCGGCTGGTTGTCTGTAATGACCTCCCCGGCGTTCTGGCTGATCAGGTTCGACAGGTTGTCCGCCGCGTCCCCAACCAAAGAGTAAGAGCTCATGGTAAACAGCACGTCGGTAATGCCCATGTCCCGGATAAAGCTGACCAGGTTGCGCTGGAAATAGCGCATGTCCAGCACGTATATCTGCTGGAAAGAGCCGGTGAAGAAGGGGACCGTGGCATTGCCATAGCTGTCCTTTACAATTAAAAGCTTCCGGCCGTTGTCCACCTGGGTGTCGGTCTTGATGACATACTCGTCGCCCCCCAGGTAGATCATATAGGCGTCCGAACCCGACGCGCCGGAAAACAGGTCGTCATCATCCCATTGGAAATCAAAATACGTGTCATAGTATACGCTGGTATAAGGGGCGCTGGGGGTGTAATAGGTGAAATCCTCCGGGTCGTTCAAGATGTCTGAAGAACCCGTAAAGCCGTACATACTGCCCACAAAACCCTCCACCTTGCCAGGGGTATAGGTACTGATATCGCTGAAGGGCACACCCGCCATCTCGGCAAAGGCCTTCGCAGCATAATAAGCGCCCAGGGGCTGCCAGTGGTGGTCGGTGCGGCAATAGATGGGCTCGGTGACATGCTGGGACAAAACGCCGCAGATGTTGATGGAATGGATGCCCGCGTCCAGCTTGGCAGCCACCTTGTCAAAGCAATCGGACTGGCTGGTGGTAAACTCTTGGAAATTGCTGGGGGTGTAGAACTCGCAGGCTAAGGGCGCCGGCATAGACCAGATCTGCACCCCGTCCCCCAGCTGGCTATGCAGCTCGTTCAGGCTTTGGGCATAGCTGTCCCCGCTGCCCCCGCCAAACAGCTCCAGCGCCCGGAAATGGCCGTCCTGCTTCAGCACGATCAGCCCGTTCTCCGTCAAGTCCCCGTCGGCCTCCTCCTGTACGAAGGGGTTGGCAGCCGGGGCTTCGCCGTCCATATACCGCCCCGCCGCCCCGCTCAGGGCCTCCGCCGCCGCGGCAAGCTGCTGGCTGTCCCCGCCGGCCGGCGGCTGGGCCCCTTGGGAAGAGGCCGGCGCGCCTGCCTGGCTGCTGTCCGCCGGAGGAGCGCTGGCGTCCCCCCCGTTGGGGTTCACCTTGTTTACGTTGCCCACAAATTCCACCGAATCCTCCGACTTGGGCAGGCCGAACAGGCCCTTGAAGTTGTTCCCTATGTTTTTCAGGCTGTCCCGCATGGGCACCGTGTCGTCATAAAAATTCGCGATCCCCGCCGTGTACTCCCCGGCAAAATAGCTTTCTAAGGAAAATTCCGGGAAGGTGGCCAGCTCCCGTTTCTCAATGAAGGACACGGTAGAACGGGGCAGCGCCACCATCAGCACGCATACGCCCAGGAAAGCCAGCCCCAGGATAAGCGTAGACAGGGAAGCCATCCGCTTCTCCAGCCCCGCCCGGCGGTCCGCCTTTTGCTGGGCCCGGTCCCGGCGTGCGCTGCGGGCCTGGGGCTGCGGGGCCCGGGGCGCTTCCTCCTCATACAGGGCCTGCAGGCCGTCCTGATAGAAATCCTCTTGCGGATATACGTCCTGCCCCATGTCCCTTCTTGCCTGGGCAATATGCGCAGCCGCTCCAGCCTGCCTCTCCCGGGGGAACAGCCGCTCGTCCCGGAAAGGCGGTCCCCCTCCATAGCCCGCCTCCGCCCGGCCGCTTGGGTCTTCATACGCCCGCTGCCGGGTGCTGCTTGTGGTTTGGGCGGTATACGCAGCCGCTCCAGCCTGCCTCTCCCGGGGGAACAGCCTCTCGTCCCGGGAAGGCGGTCCCCCTCCATAGCCCGCCTCCGCCCGGCCGCTTGGGTCTTCATACGCCCGCTGCCGGGTGCTGCTTGTGGTTTGGGCGGTATACGCAGCCGCTCCAGCCTGCCTCTCCCGGGGGAACAGCCTCTCGTCCCGGGAAGGCCGTCCCTCCCTATAGCTCGCTTCCGCCTGGCCGCTTGGGGCTTCATACGCCCGCTGCCGGGTGCTGCTTGTATACGCGGCTGGTTCCTCGTGCAAGGGTATCCGGCCTGTCATCCCTTCCCGGACGCCAGGGACCGCGTGGCGGGGGCCTATCCTCCGATCCCGGGGGAACAACCGCTCGTCCCGGAAAAAGCCCTCCTGGGGCTCTGTTTGCCGTCCCTTTTCATCCATGCCTTTCCCCTCCTTTTAAAAGCGCCAATATAGGAATACATTGTTGGTAGAATCTACCAACAATATGCTGGCAACTGCCAGCATGCCCAGGCATGCCACCACCGAGCCCACGCGCCCCACCGTATAGAGGCCATCCTGGGGGCTTTCCAGAAAAAAGCTTTTCAGTTTTGGCAGCAGGGGCAGGCTGCACAAAATCGAGACGCCTACCAGGAACATATTGTTCAGGAACGAAGCCCATGTAACCGGGTCGAAGAAGGGCGCGCCATTGGTGAACACGGCTGCGCCGGAAATATGCAGGAAAAACTGCCCCAGTTGTCCCAGGTCCTCGAAATAGAAGATGCCGAAGCCGATGATGATTACCAGCTTGCTGTAAATATGCTTCCACCACACCGGCCATTTTTTGATGCGCTTCTTGCCCAATTTCTGCTCGAAAAAGATGAAGCATCCAAAATACAGGCCCCAAATGATGTAGTTCCAGGCCGCGCCGTGCCACAGCCCCGTGGAAAACCACACCAAAAACAGGCTGACATACTTGCGGTTCTTGCCGAAAATGGGCACATACAGCAGATAGTCCCGGAAGAAGGAACCCAGGGAAATATGCCACCGCTGCCAGAACTCGGCAATGGTCTTACACACAAAGGGGTGCCGGAAATTCTCGTCGAAGTGGAAGCCGAACATGCGCCCCAGGCCGATGGCAATGTCGGAATACCCGCTGAAATCGAAATATACATATAACGAATACGCAATCACGGTGTACCAGGTGCCCAGCACCGAAAGCCCCGTGATATCCTTCCCGAAAAAAGCGTCTACAATGACCCACAGGTTGTTGGCCAAAATGACCTTTTTCGCCAGCCCCACAATGGCCCGCAGGGCCCCCTCGCACAGGTCGTTGACCGTGACCGTACGGTTGTCAATCTCCTCTTCTACCACGCTGTACCGCACAATGGGCCCGGCAATCAGCTGGGGGAACAAGGAGAGGTACAGCAAAAACCGGCCGTACCGCCGCTGGGGCGTTACGTTCTCCCAATAGCAGTCTAACACATACGACACCGCCTGGAAGGTATAAAAGCTGATGCCAATGGGCAGCCGCAGCTGGGGCACCGGCAGCGCCAGACCCGAAGCCGCGTTTATGTTCTCCACAATGAACCCGCTGTATTTGAACACGATAAGCAGGGCGATATCGATAAGGATGCCCGCGGCCAGGGCGGCCTTCGCCTGGCCCGTACCCCGGCCCTTTTCGATGAGCAGCCCGACGCCCCAGTTTAAAAAAGAGCTGAACAGCAGCAAAAAAATCCATAAGGGCTCGCCCCAGGCGTAGAAAACCAGGGAAAACACCACCAATACCACATTTTTGGCGGTAAGGCTGCGGGCCAGCATATAGCTTATCAGGCACAGGGGCAAAAAGACGTATATAAAAAACAGATCTGCAAATACCATTTCAGCTTGCCATACGGCCGCCCCTTCTTCCCGGGCTGGCCGCCCCTTCCCTTCATTCTTTAAAATCCAGCGGCCTCTTGCGGCCGCCTAAAGCCGGTCCCCCCGCCCCCTGGCGGAAGAACGGTACGTCCCCGCCTGTTGGCTGGAACGCTTGACCTGTACCGTCGGCCGGGTTTCGTTGCGTATCACCGGCGAGGCGTTGGACGGATGCAGCAAGCGCGCGCGTCCGCCGTGCACCGTGCGGCGGGAACGCCGCCGCCTGGCCTGCCCGGCCCGGAAGAACAGCAGCACGCACACCACCACCACAGCCCCCGCGCCAATAAGCACCCACACCAAGGCCCCCAGGCCCGCGCCCTCCTCCTGGCCAAGCCGGACAGCCGAAGCCCCGCTGCTTTCCGGCTGCACGCCCTGTGGGGGGCCTGAAAACAGCGCGGGGTTCTGGGCGCAGAAAGCCTCTACCTGGGCGGCGCAGGCCGAAAAGAACTTAGCCACGCCCGCGTCATAAGAGCCGGCGCTGAAGTCGGCCTCCAGATGGGTATCCAGAAGGGATTTCAGGTTTTCGCTGGTCAGCTGGGCGCGCAGCCCCTGGCCAGACACAGCCAAATAGTCCCCGTCCCCCACAGACAGCGCCAATATCATCCCGTTGCCCTGGGGGCCGCCCACCTGCCAGCTGTCCAGCAAAGACCGCAGATAGGCCACCCGCCCGGCATAGCCCTCCGCAGGCAGGGCATCCACCGTATAAACGACCAGCTGCACGCCATATGTATTATATAATTCCTGGTTCTTGGCCAGGATATCCTCCTTTGTCCCTTGGCTGAGAAGGGCGGCCCCATCGTTTATATAGAACTCCCCGCCAGGCTGGGGCAGCCCGGCGGCCCCAGCAGGCAGCCACAAAAAAAACAGGGAAAACAAAGCGATTGCAAAAAACGCCGGCATACGCCGGGGAATACCCCTCACATCCCGTCACCCTCTCAAAGCAGATAAATACCCAAACTATTGTAGCCGCAACTGCGGTAAATGTCAAGTGCGCCCCGCGCCGGAAGCGGCGCCTCCCTTCCGCGCCGAATCTAGTAAAGAAAAACGCCTTGGCCCCCTGTACATCGTCCCCCAGGCATGGTATAGTTATATCATAAAGCCTGTTTCAAACCCCAACGGCGCAAAAAGGGAGGATCTTTTTTTATGGAAATGACATTCCGCTGGTACGGCGAAGGCAACGACAGCATCACCCAAGAACAGATCAAACAGATACCCGGCGTGACGGGCCTGGTATGGGCGCTGCACGATAAGGCGGCCGGGGAAGTCTGGCAGGTGGAGGAGATCGAAGAGGCCCGCCGCCAGATAGAAGGCCACGGCTTCCACATGGACGTAGTGGAAAGCGTGAACGTCCATGACGATATCAAAACCGGCCTTCCCACCCGGGACCAGTACATAGAAAACTATAAGCAGACCCTGCGCAACCTGTCGAAGTTCGGCGTAAAGGTGGTCACCTACAATTTTATGCCGGTCTTCGACTGGACCCGCACCGACCTGTTCCACCCCATGGGGGACGGCTCGACGGCGCTGTATTATGAAAAGGATAAAATCCAACAGGACTATAAGGGGATGGCACAGTACATCCTGGACAACCTGCACGGCATGACCTTCCCCGGCTGGGAGCCGGAACGCATGGCAAAGCTGGACGCCCTTTTCGAGGCTTACCGCCCGGTCACCAAGGAAAAGCTGTGGGAAAACCTGCGGTATTTCCTAGAGGCGATTATGCCCACCTGCCACGAGACCGGCATTAAAATGGCCATCCACCAGGACGACCCGCCCTGGGATATTTTCGGCCTGCCCCGGCTGCTGGTGGACAAGGAATCCATCGGGAAATTCCTGGGAATGGTGGACGACCCCTATAACTGCCTGTGCCTGTGCTCGGGCTCGTTGGGGGCAAACCCCAAAAACGACGTGCCGGATATCATCCGCACCTACTGCGGCCGCATCGCTTTTGCCCATGTGCGCAACGTGAAGCATTTTGAAAACGGCGACTTTACCGAGGCTTCCCACCGGGACTGCGACGGGGACGTGGGCATTTTGGAGATCATGCGGGCGTACCATGACTGCGGTTATCAGGGCTATATCCGCCCCGACCACGGCAGGCACATCTGGGGCGAGCAGTGCCGCCCAGGCTATGGCCTTTACGACCGGGCCCTGGGCGTCATGTACCTGTTAGGCGTCTGGGATACGCTGGAGCGCCTTTCCCCGGGGCGGGCGCGCTGACCCCCAGGGCTTCCCGCCCTGGGCCCGGGCGACGGCCCGCCGGCTTCCGGCGCTTTTAAAAGCGGTGGGAATTTGGGAAAACAAGAGGTTTTGAAAGATCCTTAAGGGGCTTTCCCCCGAAAAAAGCCCCTTAAGCAGGGCGCGGGACAGGGTCCCGCCAGAAAGGGAGGGTTTTGAGATGGAAAGATTGCCATACCAGGCGGATTTCAGCGGGAAAGTGGCGGTGGTCACCGGGGCGGGGGGCGTGCTGTGCTCGGACATGGCCCGGGCCTTTGCGCAGGCGGGGGCCAAGGTGGCCGCGCTGGACCTGAACCAAGAAGCGGTGGAGGCCCTGGCAAAAGAGTGCCGGGAGGCGGGCTTTTCCTGCCAGGGGTACCGGGCCGACGTGCTGGACCCCCAGTGCCTGGAGGGGGTGCGCCGGCAGGTGGTGGCCGACCTGGGCCCCTGCGACATTTTAGTGAACGGGGCGGGCGGGAACAACCCCCGGGCCACCACAGACAACGAATACCACCATGAGGCAAAGGAAGGGCAGAAGACGTTTTTCGGCCTGGACGCGGACGGCGTGGACCTTGTCTTTAAGCTGAATTTCCAGGGCACCCTTCTGCCCACCCAGGTTTTTGCCAAAGACATGGTGGAACGGGGCGCGGGCTGCGTGCTGAACATCTCTTCCATGAACGCCTATGTCCCCTTGACCAAGATACCGGCATATTCGGCCGCAAAGGCCGCCGTGTCCAATTTCACCCAATGGCTGGCCGCCCACTTTGCCGGCACAGGGGTGCGGTGCAACGCTATCGCGCCGGGCTTCCTGGTGTCTAACCAGAACCGGGCGCTGCTGTTCCACGAGGACGGGTCCCCCACGCCCCGGGCCCATAAAATCCTGGCGGGCACACCCATGGGGCGCTTTTTGGAAAGCCGGGAGCTTTTGGGCGGCGTGTTCTTCCTGTGCGACCAGCGGGCCGCCGGCGCCATCACGGGGGTAGTGCTGCCCATCGACGGGGGCTTCGCGGCGTACTCTGGGGTATGAAAAGCCGTTTTTTCAGGTAATTTGCCAAAAAACGGCGGTTTTGAAACCGGAAAGCCCTTGCAAAACAGGGAAGAAAACCGTATAATTTTATATGAACATTCTTGGGGAGGGGCAGCCCGCCCCAAACGAATACACGGGAGGAAATGACAATGCCATTTTTTGAAGACCTTGGTAGGAAGCTCTCCAACATGGGCCAGGGCGTGGCCCAGCAGACAAAGAATATCGCGGACACCAGCCGCCTAAACGGGGCCGTTTCCGAACGGGAAAGGCGCGTTGCCCAGCTGTTCCAGGCCATTGGCCAGGCCTATTACCAGCGCCATCTCCAAGACCCCGCCGCCGAAGAGCGGGAAAAGCTGGAAGAGATCGCCCGGCTGTACGGGGAGATTGAGCAGTACCAGCGGGAAATCAACCAGATCAAGGGGCTGGCCATCTGCCCTGCCTGCGGCGCGGGCGTGCCCGCCCAGGCGGCTTTCTGCAATTCCTGTGGCGCCCGGATGCCCCAACAGCCCGCCCCGGCCCCTGTCGTACAACAGGCTGGCTTCCGGATATGCCCGGCTTGTGGGGCCCAGGTAAGCGCGGACAACCGTTTTTGCAGCAACTGCGGCATGAACATGGATATCCCCCCCGTACAGGCCCCGCCCCCCTTCGTCCCGGCTGGGCAGCCCCCCCAGGCGCCTCCGCCTGTGCCCTATGCCCCGCCCCAGCCAGCCGAGCCAACACAGCCAGGCGCTCCGGCCATGCCCGCGCCAGAAGAACAGCCTTAACGGCGGCCGGCAAACTAAGGAAAATGGAGGAGTAGTACATGTTTTGCGGAAAATGCGGAGTACAAAACCCGGAAGAGGCCGCTTTCTGCCAGGAGTGCGGCGCGCCCTTGCGCACCCCGCAGCCCCTTGCCCCCCAAGAGCCGGCACAGTTTTCCCCTGTGCCGCCCGCGCCTGCATACGCGCCGGCTGCCCCCGCGCCCGACGCCCACAGCCAAAAGTTCAAAAAAATCGGCGTGGCGGTGGTGGCGGGCGGTGCCGTCGTCATCATCCTGTTGGTCTTGCTTCTGACTGGCGTACTGGGCGGCGGCAGCTATAAAGACCCCATCAACCAGTTCTTTAAGGGCCTGCAGCATGGGAATATGGAAGCCCTTATGGATTCTATGATCTCAGACGAGATGGTGAAGGGCTTCCTGAAAGAAAGCGGCATGTCCAAAAAAGAATTTAACAGCATGATGCAGAAAGAGGTCTACGACGAGTTCGGCTCTATGCTGGGCGGCCTGGACCTTTCCGACAACCTGAAGTATAAGATCAAGGGCGCAGAGGACCTGGACAAGGACAGCCTGGAGGATGTACAGGACGATTATGAAGAGCTGGGCGTCCGGGTAAAAGCCGCCAAAGAGGTAGAAGTAAAGGTTTCTATCGAGCTGTTCGGCCAGAAAGAAGAGGATGAGGTCACCTTCCAGGTAGTGCAGATCGGGAACCGCTGGTATATCAACCCCGACGAGATCGACGGGTTCTAAATGCCGCAACGATACAAGACGCAAGGAGCCCCGGCAAACGCCCGGCGGCTCCTTGTCTGATTTATGAAAGGGGACCGCGGATATGTTTGAAGGATTGACACAGCAGAGCGTCGACTTCCTCTGGGAGCTTGCCCTGCATAACCAGCGGCCTTGGTTCCAGGACCACAAGGAGGAATTCCAAAGGGTGCTGCAGAAGCCCTTCCAGGCCCTGGCCCAGGCCACCCTTGGCCTGATGCGGGAACGCTGGCCCCAGGCGGGCCTGCAGCTGCATATATCCCGTATATACCGGGACGCCCGGCGGCTTTTTGGCCGCGGGCCCTATCAGGACAACCTGTGGTTCTCTCTGGAAAAAGGGGACGCCCAGTTGCCGGCAGGGCCGGTGTTCTGGTTCGAGCTGGGCAAAGACGGCACCTCCCACGGGGTGGGCATTTGGAACGGAAAGGCCGCCCAGGCCCAGGCCCTTCGGGAAAAAATCGACGCGGCCCCGGCGCGCCTGGAGGATATCCTTTTAGCCATACCAGACCGGGAGCGGATGCGCCTGTGGGGGGAGGAATACAAGCGGCCCAAAGGGGAAAAGGGCCCGCTGCTGGACCCCTGGTACAACCGGAAACAGGTAAGCGCCGGATATGAAAACTATTTCGGGCCAGAGCTGTTCAGCCCCGGCTTGCCGGAACGCCTGGCGGGGTCTTTCTCCGCCCTGAAGCCCCTGTACGACTTTTTGCTGGAAGCCCACCAAATGGCCTTGCCGTCATTGTAAAACCAGGCAGCCCTGGGGCCCCCACAGCCTGGGGGCGCGGGGACATAAGCCCATTCGGCGCTTCCCTTTGGAAAACATAACGGCACCTTTATCCACCATGCCTGAAAGCGGCTTGCCGCTCCCCAGGTACGGCTGCTATAAAATAAAAACAGCCGGGGCACTGTAGCTCCGGCTGTTATATTTGCGGCCCCCTACACGCACCGGTCCGCCAGCCAGCGGCCGGTTTTATACAGCAGGGCCAGGGCGTCCGGCACCAAGGGCAGGGGGAATTTCTCCAGGAAATGGTCGGCCTCCAGGGTGAAGTCCCCTTGATAGCCGATTTCCTTCAAGGCGGTAGCCAAGGCAGAGAAATCGATCTTGCAGGTGAAGGGCAGGGTGTGGGAATCCTCCAGCAGGTCATTGTCGTGGACGTGGAGCGCCTGCAGCCGCCGGGGCCCCAGCTTCCGCACAAAGCCCCCTACATCCTCGTCGGTCAAGGCGGTATGGCCCACGTCCAGGCAGGCCACCACCCAGGGGCTCCCGACAGCATCCAGGTACCCGCAGAATTCCCCAGGGCGGGAACAGACACTGTCAACGATGCGCCCGGCCCCCTCCCGGTACTGCCACATGTTTTCGCATGCCACCTTTATGCCGAACTGTTCACAATAGGGGACCAGCCGCCTATAAAAGGCAATGTTCATCTCCCACAGCTCCTCCGCATGGGTGATGTAAGGCAGGTGGTGCTTGGGATGTACCACGATGGCCTTGGCCCCCAAAATCGAAGCGGCCTCTATGGCTTGTACAATGGCGCCAAAGCGCCTCTCGTCCTCCTCGGGGTCGCCTGTGCTGCTGGCAAACGGCGCATGGGCCTGGTTGCAGGCAATGCCGCGGCTCTCGGCTTCCGCCCGCAGGCTTTGGGCATATTCCCGGAAGCCCGGGCCGTTCATCGGGTATGCGGGGTTCCCGAACATAGCGAACAAACTCATGTCATATGCGTCAAAGCCCGCCTGGGCCAGCATACGGATGGCCTGGGCCTCGCCGTAGGCCCGGCCCAGGAAATCGGTCTGGGTGGATAGGAGCATGCGAATCCCTTCCTCTCCTTGTTTTTATGGATAGGTCTGCAAAAGTATTTTTACGGGAAAACCGCCTTAGCAGGAAGCTTCCCTATAGCCTGGACAGGGCAGGGCAAAAACCGGCGGCGCCTTTAATACGGCTCAAAGCAGATATCCAGGTCTACCGTGGTGCCGATACCCGGGATCGAGCCGCTGTCCGAGTACTGCCACAGGCGGAAGTCATAATACAAGCTGGGGGCCCGCTGGTATTCCGCCAGCCACAGGGGGTACTCCTTCACCTGGTCCATGTCGAAAAAGCTATAGATCATGTTCTTGTTGGAATAGAAGCAGGGCCGGTAGCCGGAATCCTGGATGCGTTTGCAAAAAGCCGCCCCGGCTTTTGCAACTGTAGCGCCGTCCGCGCCATAGGCCCGCAGCTCTTCGGCAGGCAGGTCCTCGCTGGGGACAGGGGGCTCCCAGTCAAATACCACGGGATAGGTCAGCTTCCGGCCGTCCAGGGTGGAAAGGACGAAATCCGCTTCGGCTTCCGCCTCGGCCTCTGTAATGGCCTGGGAGAAAAAGTATACCCCTACAGGCAGGCCGGCCTCTGTAGCCCCTTGGAAATTCCGCTCGAAGGCCTCGTCCGTCACCAGCAGGCCCTGGGTCATGCCCCGGTAGCCCAAGCGGAGAAAAACAAAGTCCACCATGCCGGAGCCCTTCACCTGGGCCCAATCGATCTCCCCCTGGAACTCGGAAACGTCTATGCCCGCCAGGGCTTTCCCATCCTCATAGCGCACCAGGTTGCCATTGTCAGAAAACTTCTCCCGGTCATATTGGCACACCGGCAGGTCGAATTCCGGTATCAGCTCTTGCCCCTCATAGATATCGTCTACCAGCAGCATGCCCTCCGGTATGTACGTAGAGGGCGCGGCAGGCTCCGGCTCGCCGCCGGGAAGGGCAAATATCAGGACGCACGCTACCAGGGCTACGCCCGCCAGGCCGCACAGGCCGGGCAGCGCCCACCGTCGGCCCTTCCTCCATAGCTGGGCGGCCCGAGAGGGCCGCCTGCGGTTTCTCTGCTGCATAACCACATTCCTTCCCCGGCGTTACCCGCCGTATTTTTTCAGGCTGATGGTCACCGGCACCTTTTCCCCGATGCCGGGCACCTCGCCTTCCTTTGTATATTGCCACATCTCATAGTCATAGTAAAAGCTGGGGGCGGCCTTCGGCTCGGCATACCACATGTCATATTCCCACAGCCGGGAAAGGTCCAGCTTGTTGTATCCCATGTCCTTGTCCGCGTAGAAAGCCGCCGTACGGCCGGAACTCTTTATCTTTTTACAAAAAGTCTGCAAAAAGCCTGTCACCTGGTCGCCGTTGCAGCGCACGGTACGGGAGTTTTCGTCCACCTCATCGCTGTCTTTCTTCCGGTCATATTCCCAATAGATGGCCACCGGGTACGTAACCGAATACAGCCGTATCTGCTCTAAAACAAACACGGCCTCTTCGTCGGCTTCCGCGTCTGTCACGGCTTTCGAATAAAAATACACCCCAACGGGCAGGCCCGCTTCGGCGGCGCCCTTGATGTTGTCTTCAAACTTCTGGTCAGGCGTGATACGCCCTTTGGAATTTTCCCGGTAGCCCACCCGTATCATGGCAAAATCCACGCCGCTTTCGGCCACGGCCTGCCAGTCAATATCCCCCATCTTCTGGTTGACATTGATGCCCACAAAGGAATCGCCCCCCTCATAGGTGACCACACCCTTGTTCTCCTTAAAGTCCTGGGGGTTATACGAGCACACCGGGATATCATGGTTGGGGATGGTCATCTCCCCCTCGTACATGTCGTTTACCTTCAGCTGGGCGCCGTTTTTTTCCAGCAGCTCTACCGAGCTGGTGCGGGGCCCCTTTGCCAGGGTCACGGCGGAAAGGATGATGATCAACACAACCAACGCCGCAATGGCAGCCAGGAACACATTCTTTTTTATCATAAGCTTGGCCTCTTTTCCGCAAATGGGATACGAAAAACACGATCCCAAACCTATATCGTCCATAAGCAAAAGCGCCAAACCCCGCATGCAGGCCGCGGGGTTTGCAACATCCAGAAGCTTACCCCCTAAAGCCCCCGCAGGGCGTCCAGGCGCTTGGCCTTTTCAAAGGCCCGGTACAGGAACACGTCTGGCGGCAGCTCCTGATAGTCCCAGCTCATGGGCTCTAGGGCGGTAACGCCCTTATAGCCCGCCGCCGCAATACCCCCCATCACCTTTTCCCAGGGGACGCCCCCGTCAAAGGGCAGCCGGTGCTGGATGCAGTAGCTGCGGCTGCTGCCACTGTTGTCGTGCAGGTGCAGCGCCATCAGCCGGGGGCCATACAGGCTGAGAAGGTCCACCTCTGGGGCATAGTTGTAATGATGGCAGCAGTCATAACAGAAGCCCAGCCGGGAAGAGCCTATCCGGTATAGGGCGAACCGCAGGCTTTCCAGATTCTGCCGGTTCTCCAGCGCCACGTTCACTTCCAAACGCTCCGCCTTTTCCACCAGCCGTTCCAGCCGGGCAAGGCCCACCCCCGTAGGGGGGCTCCCGTCCCCTGGCAGGTGCAGCACCAGCGTGGGGATGCCAAAATCCCGGCAGTCCTCCACGCACTGCATGTAACAGGCCGCCGTACCCTCCCCCGCCAATGAATCCTCCCACAGGGTGTGCTGGCCCAAAGTTGGGGCGTGGATGTTCTCTATATAAAGCCCCGCCGCCCGGGCCGCCGCCGGGGCCAGGCGGTAATCGGCCCCACGGCCCAGGGAACGCCCCCACAGCAGCAGCACGCCGGAAAACCCGGCATTTTTGATCAGCCTATAGCGTTCCTCCAGGGGCAGCTGGTAGCCAAACCAATCAAAGATCGAAAGCATATCCGGTCTCCTCCTTGCCATTTAGGAGCGAAGTCTGCCAACCTCTACACTATAGTAGCCATTATACAGGAATTTTGTCGAAAGTGCAACCTATAATGCCCAATTCCGTCATTTTCCATCCTTGCCTCTGGCCAGGGAACCTGGTATACTAGACAGGGAACCCATGTGAAAGGAGCTGTCCAAATGGAAATCAGGAAGCTTGCACTGGAAGAGCTTGGACCCATATATGAGGCGCACATGCGCCGGGACTTCCCCCCCAGCGAGCTGCGGCCCTTTGCCAGTATCCAGCAGCTGACCGGGAAAGGGCAGTACGCCTCTTTCGGCATGTTCGAAGACGGGCTTGCGGCCTACGCCACTTTTGCGCTTTCCCAACAAGAGCCCCGGGCCCTGCTGCTGGATTATTTCGCCGTGGACCATTCCCGAAGGGGGAAAGGGGTTGGGGGGCGCTTTTTAAAGGGGCTGGTGCGGCACGCCAGGCAGTCTGGCGCGCCTTATGTGCTCATCGAGGTGGAAAGCCTGGAAAGCGCCCGCTCCCCTGCCCAGACGGAAGAACGCCAGCGGCGCATCCGGTTTTACCAGCATAACGGCTGCCAGGAAACCCGGGTGTTTTCCTGGCTGTTCGGGGTCGAGTACCAGATTTTATACCTGCCCCTGGACGAAGGGGCCCCCCCTTCCGACGGCGATGTCCAGGCGGCGCTGGAACAGGTGTACCGCACCATCGTGCCGCCGCTGGTAGGCCCTGGGGAAGACGCTTTCCGTCAGGTGTGCCGCCTGTACCGCCGGGATTAAAACATAAACGAAGCAAGCGCCCGCTATACGCCCCCTGCCAGGGAAAGCGTATAACGGGCACTTGTTTTTATAGCCAGCACAGCGGAAAGCCAGTAAATGCTTCCCATATATGGGATCAGGGCCTTCCTTAAAACCCAAAAAACCGGATTTTTACTGAAAGCGGCCGCTCTATATAATGCAGGACCCCATCGCTTCTTTACTCAGCATACACGGCCTAGAGCCAGCCTGCTGCCCGGTATAAAAAACATGGGGCTGTGGAACGCAACCCCCGTAACAGCATTAGGAAGCGTTTGCCCCCTGCCGCTGGCGGGAGGCCTCATACAGCAGCACCGTGGCCGCGCAGGCCACATTGAAGGAGGATGCGGAAGAACCCGCCGCCATAGGGATGGTACACAACACGTCGCATGCCTCTTTAAAAGCGTGGCACAGCCCATCGGTCTCGTTGCCCACCATCAGCAGCAAAGGGCCAGCCAAGTCCTCCTGGTAAACGGGCCTTTGCCGGTGGGCCGTTGTGCCCACCACCCGCAAACCCGGGAAGCTTTCCCGCATCTTTTGGATGAAGCCCAATACGGAAGCGTTGTCCCCTGCCCGGATGGCAGGCACCCGGAAAAAGGAGCCCATGGAAGCCACCACCACCTCCGGGTCATACAAATCTACCCCGTGGCCGGTAAGGATAAGCCCGCTGGCCCCCAGGCCGTCGCACGAGCGCAGCAGCGTGCCCAAGTTCCCCCGGTTGGAGGGGCGGTCGAAAAGCACCCACAGGGGGTTGCCCAGGGCGCGCAGCTGGGAAAAATCGTCCGGCCGCATTTTTACCACGGCCAGCAGCTCTGAAGTATCCCCCTTGCCGCTAAGCTCCGCCATCAGCTGGGGGGCCAAGGCATAATTCCCCTGCGTAGGCACAGACGCCAACAAGCCCCGCGCCCAGCTTGACAGGGGCGCGTCTATTGCGTAAAGGAACGACTCGACCTGCCAGCCGTTTTCCACGGCCTCGTTCAGGTTGCGCACCCCTTCCACGAAAAAGGCCCCGTACCGGTGGCGCTTGTTCCGGTTGGTTTTAAGCACCTGGAACCTTTGGTAGCTGGCGTTTTTGCTGTAGATCCGCTGGACGTCCACAGGCCTCCCCCCTTTCTCTTTCAGGCAGCAGCGCGGCCCCTAGGCCCCGCCCGGCCCGGCGCGCTGCGCGCGCCCAGCGGGGAAGGCCGCCCGCCGCCTTCCCCGCTGCTTCCGGCCAAAGGCCGGAAGGGGCCGGGCGGCGTTGTTTTATGCCCGCACTGCCTCCACAATGGCACGTATCCGGCCGTAGTCGATCTCCGTGGGCAGGGTGCAGTCCGCGCCCAGGATAAAGCCCGTATCCCCATACCGGGCCACCGTGTCCCGGGCCGCCTGGGCCAGCTCTTCCTTAGAGCCCTCTACCATCACGCCGCTGCGGTTGGCCAGCCCGCCCATAATGGCCTTGCCCTGGAACAGCTTCCGGGCCTCTTCTACCGGATAGGGCGCCTCATAGACGCCCCAGTTCACCACATCGCACAGCTCGCCATACCCTTGATAGCGCCCCATTTCCAGCCCGTCCTTGCAGATATGCAGGAACACCTTGCACCCGGCTTTCCGGATCTCCGACAAAATCAGCTTGTCAAAGGGCTCGATCCACCGGGCGAATTCCTCATCGGTAAACCACCTGCGTTCAGCCCCCAGGGCCGCGTAATATACGCTTTCCACCCCAGCCTGCGCATACCCATGGGCTAGGGCGCACATGCCCTCGGCAATGCGCGCCATGGCGTCCAGCACAGGCCGCTCTTTTTCCCGCAGGTGCTCGGTCAGCAGCGTCCGTACGCCGTCATAGCCATACACGGCTTCAATTGGGTGGATAGAAGAAGCCGTGATGCCGTGAAGCGTCCCCATGGTGAAGCCCTCCGGCTCGCACTGGGACAAAATGGCCTTGGTAAATTCCAGCTGCCGGCGGATGAAACCCGTGTCCTGGCCCATGGCGCCGATGCACTGCCAGTCGTCCGGCGTTTTGATCGTGCCATAGTTCGGCACCAGGTTCTCGTTCATAATCTTCAGGATATCCGTGTCCGTCTCTTGGAAAAACTCCAGGTGGGCCCGCACCCCGGCTTCCCCGCTGTTCCTGTCAGCGGGGAAGTGCAAGGAAAAGCCCGCGGGCACATGGTCTACCGGCTGGCAGGCAACAGCCGCCAGCACACGCTCTCTCTTTGTCAAAGGAAACCCCTCCCAGCATCGGGCTTGCCGGCATTTTCCCTATTGTCATAAACCAGTACTCATTTGAAAAACCGCAAATACTGTCTTCATGCCCATAGCCAGGCGCTTTCTGTGCTGGAAATCCCCCAAAAGGCGAAAACCGTCCCAGCTTTTCAAACGCGGCGCCGCTGTGCTTGCGGCCCATCCGCATGGAAACCGCCTGGCCCCGCGCAAAAACCCGGCATTTCCTCTTTTTTCAAACAAGCATTTAGAAACAAGCCCTGCAAAAATTTTTTGTCTTTATAGTATAGCAAATTTTCCCCTCCACGTCAATCGCCGCCTTTATAAGGGAGCGTCCAAACCGTATGTTTTATGACTGTATCTTGGCCCCAGCGGTTTCAGGCTTTTCCCTAAAATCCCACGTGGGGCGCCGGCCCCGCTTTCCAGGACGGCCCGCAGCTTGTCCGCCTCTGGCATACGCTTTACCCTTTGGCCCCGGCGTTTCCTCCACGCGGCTTGAACACGCCCCGCCATAAATTCCCCCTTTACAAACCCCCGCCCATACTGTATACTAAAACCCTAGAAACGGATTGGGAAGCCGGGGAACACCGGCCCTTTTGCACCAAAACGGCGGAAGGGGCGTACTGCCGGTTTTTCTAAAGCTTTCAGACAAATTCTAAAGCCTGACATCAAGACGCAGGTCTGCGTGAAAGGCACGGAGAACGATATGCAGCGGCTGGAGCACAAGTTCCAGGCCGCCGTGCGCCGTGCCTTCCGGGGTGCGGCGCTTTTGCGTGCCAGGCCCAAATGCCTTTTGGTAAAAGCCCAGGGGGATTTTTTCAAAAAACCTTCCTGGCAGGGGGTGGGGGCGGGGCCCCCACAGGAAGGAGCGCGTTTTTTATGGATACGCGGGTAGCTGTCATCAGCGTCATTGTTGAGAACGGGGATACGGTGGAAAAACTGAACGCCCTTTTACACGAATATGGGGATTTTATCATCGGTAGGATGGGCATCCCCTACCGGGCCAGGAAAATCAATATTATCAGCATCGCCATCGACGCCCCGCAGGACGCCATCTCCACTTTGGCCGGGCGCATTGGCAGCCTGCCAGGGGTCAGCGCCAAAACCGCTTTCTCTAACCAGAAAGGGGGCGCCGCATGAAGCCAGAGCTCCTGTCCCTTGCCGATTCCCTTTCCCAGGGCCGGGGCCTCCCCCTGGAGGGCTACGCCTGCCTTATCGAAAACCGCACGCCCGAGCTGGCCTCCCTGTTGGCCCAGCGGGCGGTAGAGGCCCGCAAACAGGTGTACGGCAACGCCGTGTATGTGCGGGGGCTTATTGAAATCGGCAATATCTGCAAAAACGACTGCCTGTATTGCGGTATCCGGGCTTCAAACCAGAACTGCCCCCGCTACCGCCTGGCGCCAGAGGAGATCCTGGCCTGCGCGGCAGAGGGGTACCGGCTGGGCTTCCGCACCTTCGTGCTTCAGGGCGGGGAGGACGCCTATTATACCGACGCGCTTTTGACGGGGCTTATCAGGCGGATAAAAAAGGAATACCCCGGCTGCGCCGTTACCCTGTCTTTAGGGGAACGCAGCCGGGAAAGCTACCGGGCCCTGCGGGAGGCCGGGGCGGACCGTTACCTGCTCCGCCACGAGACAGCGGACAAGGGGCATTACGAAAGCCTGCATCCCCCTGCCATGTCCTTTGAAAACCGCATGGGATGCCTGCAAAACCTGCGGGAGCTGGGCTATCAGGTAGGGTGCGGGTTCATGGTGGGCTCGCCGGGCCAAACCCCGGAGACCCTTAGCCAAGACCTGAAATTCATAGAAGAGTTCCGGCCGGACATGTGCGGCGTGGGCCCCTTCATCCCCCACAAGGACACCCCTTTCCGGGACGAGCCCGCCGAGGGCCTGGAGCTGACCTGTTTCCTGCTTTCCATCATCCGCCTGGCGCACCCCCCTGTCCTGCTGCCCGCCACCACGGCCCTGGGGAGCATCCACCCGGAAGGCCGTGAACTGGGCGTCCTTTCCGGGGCCAACGTGGTGATGCCCAACCTTTCCCCTGAAACTGTGCGGGGGAAATATGAGCTGTATAACAACAAGCTGAACACGGGGGCCGAGGCCGCCCAGGGCCTTGCCGCTTTAAGGGCCCGCATGGGGAAAATCGGTTATGAGATCGTGATGGGCAGGGGGGACGTGAAAAGGGAGGGAACCGTATAACCCGGAAAGAAAAGGCGGGGCATATCCTGCAAAGCTCTGGCCTGCTGGAGCATTTGGCGGAGTATGGCACACCCCACATCGTTGGAAGCTGCCGCATGGACATGATGGCCTGGAACGACATTGACATCGATATCGAGAATGACGGCATGGCCTTAGAAAAGCTCCACCGCCTGACAGGGTTCGTGGTGGACACCTTCCGCCCCTTTTGGTATGAAGCCAAGGAGGTGGTGGACGATGAGGGGAAAAAAGTATGGTTCCAGGGCTTTGAGGCCAGGATAGACGGGGAGCGGTGGAACTTCGACCTGTGGTTTTTCGATCGGGAAACCATCGAAAAGGCCGAGGCCCTTTGCGACGGCATAGCCGCCAGGGCCACCCCTGCCCAGCGGGAGAGCATCACAGAGATCAAGCGCGGGCTGATTGCCCGGGGCTTATACTCTTTTGAAAAATTCCACTCTATGGACGTATACAAGGCGGTGCTGGAAGAAAACATCCGGACCACGGAAGGGTTCCTGGCGCGGCACGCGCCGGACCAGGGGACCGCATAAGGATTGCACAATACATTCTGAGGCTAAGGGGGCGCTTCCCCTGCCCCAAAGAAAAGGAGACATGCAAAATGGCAAAGTACGACCCAAAATCACTGCGCGCAGAGGAATTCATCCACGACGGGGAGATACAGGAGACCCTGGCCTACGCGGAAGCAAACAAGGATAACGGGGCGCTCATCGACCAGATATTGGAGAAAGCCCGGCCCCAGAAGACCGAGACCGGCTACGTCTGCGCGGGGCTTTCCCACCGGGAGGCTTCTGTGCTGCTGGCCTGCGAGATACCGGAAAAAATTGAAAAAATGTACCAGATCGCCGAGGAAATCAAGCTGGCCTTTTACGGCAACCGCATCGTCATTTTCGCGCCGCTATACCTGTCCAATTACTGCGTGAACGGCTGCGTCTACTGCCCTTACCACCTGAAGAACAAGCACATCCCCCGGAAAAAACTGACCCAGGAGGAGGTAAAGGCCGAGGTCATCGCCCTGCAGGACATGGGCCACAAGCGCCTGGCCATCGAGGCCGGGGAAGACCCCAAGAACAACCCCATCGAGTATATCCTGGACTGCATCAAGACCATCTACAGCGTCCACCACAAAAACGGCGATATCCGCCGGGTAAACGTGAATATCGCCGCCACCACGGTGGAAAATTACCGTAAGCTGAAAGAGGCGGGCATCGGCACCTATATCCTCTTCCAAGAGACCTACCATAAGAAAAGCTACCTGGAGCTGCACCCCACCGGCCCCAAGCACGACTATGACTACCATACGGAAGCCATGGACCGGGCCATGGAGGGGGGCATCGACGACGTGGGCCTGGGGGTGCTGTTCGGCCTAGAGCTGTACAAATATGAATTTGCCGGGCTTATCATGCATGCCGAACATCTGGAGGCTGTCCACGGCGTGGGGCCCCACACCATCAGCGTGCCCCGCTTGAAGCGCGCCGACGACATCGACCCGGACGAGTTCGACAATGGCAT
The DNA here is from genome assembly GCA_910574995.1 of Oscillospiraceae bacterium. GTDB lineage: Bacteria > Bacillota > Clostridia > Oscillospirales > Acutalibacteraceae > Acutalibacter. Next base: position 501,208 of record CAJTCS010000001.1, on the reverse strand, counting down.
CGACGACGACACCTTCGCCAAGATAACCGCCTGCATCCGCCTGGCCGTGCCCTACACCGGCATGATCATCTCTACACGTGAAAGCGAGGATGTGCGCTCCAAGCTCCTGCGCCTGGGCGTCTCCCAGGTAAGCGGCGGCTCCCGCACCTCTGTAGGCGGCTATACTGAAAAAGAGCGCCCCCATGACACGGAGCAGTTCGACGTCTCTGACCAGCGCACCCTGGACGAGGTGGTGTGCTGGCTGATGGAAAACGGGCACATCCCCTCCTTCTGTACCGCCTGCTACCGGGAGGGCCGCACCGGCGACCGCTTCATGAGCCTGTGCAAGTCCGGGCAGATTTTAAACTGCTGCCACCCCAACGCCCTGATGACCCTAAGCGAGTACCTGGAAGACTACGCCTCTGATAAGACCAAAGAGGTGGGCTACAAAATGGCGGAAGAAGAGCTGAAGCGCATCCCCAAGGACAAGGTGCGCCAAATCGCGGAGCAGAATATAAGGGACATCAAAAATTCAAATAGGCGGGATTTCCGTTTCTAACCTCCAAACTGTGATAAAGCGGGACGAAGGGGTCCAGGGGCCGGGGCCCCTGGCGGATTCCAAAGGCGGAGCCTTTGGTAGGGGTTGGGGCAACGCCCCAAGGCCTTGCCGCAGGGCGCGGCCTTTGCGCCCGAAGGCCCAAAAATAATGTAGCGGGGGTTTGGGGGCGGCAGCCCCCAAAAGGAATAAAAGAGAAAACGGCACTTGCCGGAAAGGGGCATATCCATGCGGAAATGTTTGCGCTGCAGCGCCGAGATGGAAGAAGGCTACGTCCTGCTGGACGGCTGCCACGGCTATCAGGTAAAGCTGAGGAAACAGGGGCGTTTTTTGTCAAAGGAAGCCGGCAAGCTGAAAGCGGCCGTGTGCCCGAAGTGCGGCTATACCGAACTGTTTACAGCGGAATTGCCTAAAGACAAGGAGTGAGAGCATATGAGCCTGCATGAAACCGTTTCTGCCGAGCGGCTGCACATCGGCTTTTTCGGCCTGCGAAACGCGGGGAAGTCCAGCCTGGTGAACGCCGTCACCGGCCAACAGCTGGCGGTGGTGTCGGACGTGAAAGGCACCACCACCGACCCCGTGCGTAAAGCCATGGAGCTGCTGCCCTTGGGCCCGGTGGTCATCATCGATACCCCCGGCCTGGACGATGAAGGGGAGCTGGGGGCACAGCGGGTGAAAAAAGCCCGGCAAGTGTTGGCCCAAACGGACGTAGCCGTGCTGGTGGCGGACGCCCGGGCCGGCCTGGGCGCCCAAGAGCAAGAGCTTCTGGCCCTTTTCAAAGAGAAACAGCTGCCCTATCTTGTGGCCTATAACAAGGCCGACCTACTGGCGGAGAGGGGCGCCCTGGAAGGGGAAGCCCTTTATGTCAGCGCCAAAACCGGGGAGGGCGTCCCCCAGCTGAAAGAACGGTTGGGGGCGTTGGCCCAAGGGCAAGGCCAGCCAAAGCACATTGCCGCCGACCTGCTGCCGCCCGGCGGCCTGGCGGCGCTGGTTATCCCCATCGACGAATCCGCCCCCAAAGGCCGGCTGATTTTACCCCAGCAGCTGGTCATGCGGGATTTGCTGGACGCAGGCCTGGCTTTTGCCGCCTGCCAGCCGGAAGAGCTGCCCGCCCTGTTAAAGGGGCTTTCCCAGCCGCCCGCCCTGGTCATCACCGATTCCCAGGCCTTTGGCCGGGTGGCAAGGGACGTGCCCGCCAGCGTGCCCCTCACCTCCTTTTCTATCCTTATGGCCCGGTATAAAGGGGGCCTGCAAGCTTTGGTGCAAGGCGCGGCCAAGCTGAAGGGGCTGCAAACCGGCGACCGGGTGCTCATTTCCGAGGGCTGCACCCACCACCGCCAATGCAAGGATATCGGCACTGTAAAGCTGCCCGGATGGATCGAAGGCTTTTGTGGGGCAAAGCCCCAGTTTACCTTTACCTCCGGCGGGGACTTCCCAGAGGACCTTTCCCTTTACAGCCTGATCGTGCACTGCGGCGGGTGCATGCTGAACGAAAAGGAAATGCGCCACCGCATGGCCCGGGCCGCAGAGGCGGGCGTGCCAATGGTCAATTACGGCATTGCCATCGCCCAAATGCACGGCATACTGTGGCGCAGCCTGGCCCCCTTCCCCGGCATGCAGGGGATGCTGTAACGCCTATACGCCGGGAAACCTGAAAAAACGCAAGCGCGGCAATTTATACCCAGAGCTGGCCTCGGGGATCATGAGAAAAAAGGCGCTGCCCTGTGCCCTGCAAGCCGCCGCACTTTTTAGTATTTGCAAAACTGCCCCCATGGGCCCCATACGATGTTGGGCGGCGCAGCCGCTTTGGCTGGGCCGCTTTCCCTTCCCCCAGGGCAGGCGCGGGCCGCCCTTGACACCCTGCCCCCCATATGCTATAATCTGCCGGGAATAGGCCCGCCTATCCCATAAAATCCATACGGAAAGGAACGGTTTCCATATGAAAAAAAGCATTGCCAACACCGCCATCACCCTCGGGAGGCGTTCCGGCATGTAACGCTGCCAGTCCTCCCGCATTATAAGGAGGAACTACGTTTTGCGTAAAAAAAGCTTTATCCAACTCTGTTCGTTTTATAAGCCCTACCGCCTGCTTTTCGCCTGCGACCTGCTCTGTTCCGTGGCGGCGGCGGGCATCGCCCTGGCCGTGCCCCTGGGGGTGCGGTATATCGCCGGCACCCTTCTGGAGGGCTCCGCCCCCTTTTCCCAGGTGCTGCAAACAGGCCTGGGCCTGCTGGCGCTTACTTTGCTGCAGGCCTTATGCACATATTTTTACGATTACCAAGGCCATTACTTAGGCGCTAAAATCGAACGGGACATGCGCGCCCAGATGTTCCGGCACTGCCAGCGCCTTTCCTTTAGCTATTACGACGGGCACACCGTGGGGGACCTGATGTCCCGCATTACCAACGATTCCCTGTCCATGGGGGAATTTTTCCACCATGTGCCTGAAGACCTGTTGGTCAACAGCATCAAGCTTCTGGGCTCTACGGCCATCCTGTTGGCTGTCCATTGGCAGACGGCCCTGGCCCTCCTGGCCTTCCTGCCCTTTATGACAGCCTATACCCTGTATTTTAATAAGAAAATGGGCGCCGCTATGGGACGCTCACGGGAAAGCATGGCCCGCATCAACGCCCAGACAGAGGACTCCCTTTCGGGCATCCGGGTGGTGCAGTCCTTTACCGGGGAGGAACTGGAGGAGAGGAAGTTCTCCCGCCAGAACCAGCAGTTTTTGGAAGACCGCCGGGCGGGCTATCAAAGCGAGGCCCTGTTGTACGGCGGCATGGACACTTTCGCAGCCCTGCTCCCCATTGCCGTGGTGGTGCTGGGGGGATTGGCTATCTGGAAGGGCTCTATGTCCCTGCCAGACCTGCTGCTGTTCCTGCTGTACGTGGGGTACTTTACCGGCCCCATCCAAAGCCTGGTAAACACCAGCCGCCTTTTGCAGGAAGGCCGTACCAGCTTTTGCCGTTACCGGGAGCTGATGGAAGCCCAGCCCGAGATACAGGACGCGCCCCAGGAGGAACCCCGGGAAAAAATCAGCGGGAAGCTGGAATTCCGCCACGTGGGCTTCCGGTATGGCCAGGGGGAAAGTGTATTCCAAAACCTGGACCTGACAGTGGAGGCTGGGGAATATGTAGCCCTGGTGGGGGCTTCTGGCGTGGGCAAGACCACCCTGTGCGCCCTCATCCCCCGGTTTTACCAGCCGCAGCAGGGCAGCGTCCTGTTAGACGGCCTGCCTGTGGAACAGTACCCCTTGCGCGCCCTGCGGCAGGCTGTGGGCGTGGTGCAGCAGGACGTATACCTGTTCACCGGCACCGTGGCGGAAAACATCGCCTATGGCAGGCCCGGCGCCAGCCAGGAAGAGATCGTGGCCGCGGCCAAACAAGCTGGGGCCCACGAATTCATCGAAAAACTCCCCGGCGGCTACGGCGCGGATATCGGGCCCCATGGGGTCCGGCTTTCCGGGGGACAGCAGCAAAGGCTGTCGATCGCCCGGGTGTTCCTGAAGGACCCGCCCATTCTCATCTTTGACGAGGCCACCAGCGCCCTGGATACGGCCAGCGAGAAGGTGGTCCAGCAATCCTTAGAGCGGCTGGCGCAGCGCCGCACGACTTTGGTCATCGCCCACCGGCTTTCCACTGTACAGCGGGCCGGGCGTATCCTGGTGCTGGACGAAAACGGCATCTGCGAGCAAGGCACCCATCAGCAGCTGATGGCCCAGGGCGGCGTATATGCCCGGCTATACCAGACCTCGTCCGCTTTTTAAATAGCGCCCGCCCCCTCAGCCCCCGACTTCCCCGGGGGCTGCCTTTTCGTTCTATATAGTAAATTAACTTGAGAATTGAAAATCCAATTCTCAAGTCAGGCGGCTTTGCCGCCTGGTTCAAAAGTTTCTTTTGAACTTCATTGACTATAGCACAGCGAAAGGCCCAGGGAGGTAAAACCCCGGGCCTTTCGCTGAAAAAGGAGATTTATGAAAAAGAAACTTGTACGCTATAAGTTCCCTTATACGCTTAATTCGGGACCGGCTCTGCGCTGACGCCCGAATTGTCGGAAAGCACCAGCTGTATCCGCAGGCCTTCCTCGCCGCTTAGGGCGCGGTTGACTGTCAACGTTACCGTCTCGCCCGGTTTTTTCTGGGCCAGATAGGCGGAAATGGTGGTGGCAGAAGTGATCTGGGTGTCGTCGATGGCTGTAATCACGTCGCCCTTTTGCAGGCCCGAGGCCTTGGCGTTTTCCGTGCGCACCTCATTGACATAATACCCAGAGGACAGCCCGTACCACATGGCGGACGTCCTGTCCAGGTAGGGGCCGGAGATGCCCAGCATGGCCCGGTCTTTAACATAGCCGTATTCGATCAGGTCGGAAACGATGGGCTGCACCGTGTCAGAGGGGATGGCGAACCCCAGGCCCTCATATTCGGTGGCGGCAATCTTGACCGAATTGATGCCCACCACATGGCCATTCATGTCCACCAGCGCGCCGCCCGAGTTGCCCGGGTTGATGGCCGCGTCCGTCTGGATGCATTCCATTACAAAGCCCGTGTCCCCGTTGGTGATCTGCCGGTTCAGGCCCGAGACATACCCCATGGTCACGCTGGAATTGAACTGCATGCCGCCCGGGTTGCCAATGGCCATCACCGCGTCCGTCACCTGCAGGTCAGAGGAAGAGCCGAATTCCGCGGGGGTCAGTTCGTCCTCCGTATCGACCTTCAGCACCGCCAGGTCTGTCTGGGTGTCCTCGCCCACCAGCCGGGCCTCGTAAGACGCCCCGTCCGAAGTGACCACCTTGATGCTGGTGGCCCCATCCACTACGTGCTGGTTGGTGACGATATAGCCGTCCTTTGAAAAGATGATGCCCGAGCCCTCCCCCGCCGGGGAAACCTCGCCGTCCTGGGAGGGGACATACTCAATGCCGCCAAAGAGGAACCCCTGCTGGTTTATCTGGTAATTCTGTACGCACACCACAGAGGGGATCACCTTCTGCGCTACCTCCTGGGAGGTCATAGCCTGGCCCTGCACAGTGGGCGTCACCTGTTTGCCGCCGTCCTGCTTAAACAAGGTAAAGGCCGCTGTGGTCTGGGCCCCTTCGGGGCTTTGCACATTTACCACGCCGTTTTGTATCAGCGCCGCAAAAACCCCTACCGAACTTGCCGACACCACCGCGCAGCACAGCGCCGCCGCTGCCAGCTTCAGGGCAAAACGGCCCTTGGGCTTTTTTTCTTTCGGGGGCTTTGCGGGCCCCGACCCTGCCTGGGCCTGGCTGTAATAGCCTGGCTGCTGCCCGCCCCAGGTATAGGCGGTCTGGGCGGCTTGTACCGGCTGGGTATAATAGCCTTGCGCCGGCGTATAGGGATAAGCCCCAGGGGCCTGCCCCTGTGCGGTTTGCGCTGTCTGCTGCGGTTTTGTTTCGCCTTTGCCCTCCTGCCCTGCTGTGGAAGAAGGCTCTGGGAAGCTGTTGTTTTGGTTGTCATACGGGGAATACATAAACCACCGCTCCTTTCACAAAGATGTATGGTTGAGGGCCTGTGCTGTAGAACCTTGCCGCGGCCCTTCGTTGACTGTGGCTATATTATCCCCCATCTTTGTGAAAACCATGTGACGGGATGCGGTGGCTTTTCTGAAAAAACAGAGAAAACCTCCTTCACCACCGGCCCATGTTCCGCTTATGCTTCTCCTTATATACCTTCTCCACCTCATCCGGGGTGATGGAATAGCACAGCAGCCCGTCATTAAAATACATCATCACGTCGCACAGCTCTTCAATGAACCGCATCCGGATCTCCGGGTCCTCCATAATGGCCGCGTCCCCCTGTTTTTTGATGATGTCCGCCGCTTCCCCGGCCTCGATCATCATCCACAGCAGGGTATCCCGGCCCTTGCGGGGGCCCAGCCCGCCCCACTTATCGAAATATTTTTCCTGCAGCTCCCGCTGGATACTTTGCATCTCTTCAAAGCCAAAGGCGCTCATATATATCCTTTTCCCCTTCTATGATCCATTTTTATGTATGTTGTTTATAGCCTATGCTTATGGTGCTTTTGGGTTGGGAACCGGCGGGGCTTACGCATCCGGGCCCCATAAGGCCGCCTGCTTTAGGAACAGCTGGGTAAACCGGCCCATCGCGGCCATTTCCAGCTGCCCCGGGTCCCCCGCCAGGTGTTTGGCCCCGTGGGCCGCCAGCTCCGCCTCCCCCCGGAAGCCCCACAGCACGCCGCAGGTATCCATGCCCGCGTTTTTGCCGGTTTCCATGTCCACACCGCTGTCGCCCACATAAAGGACCTCCTGGGGCCGCAGGCCCCACCCTGCGGCCATTTCCAGGGCCGCCGCAGGGTCGGGCTTTTGGGGGCAGCCCTCCCGCTGGCCCCGCACCTGGCTCAGCACATCCCCATAAAAGGCCCGGGCCACATAACAGGCCATGTTGTCCGGCTTGTTGGAAAGCACCCCCAGCCGCATGCCGCGCCTGTGCAGCCTCCCCAGCACCTCGGGCAGGCCGGGGTAAGGGCCCGCCAGGGCCAGGGGGTCGTCTTCATAGCGGCGGTCATATTCGGCCCGTAGCAACTGTACCCGCCCCGGGGGCAGCTGGGCCCCCACCGTTTCCAGCATCCGGCGGATGAGCACATCCGCCCCGTTCCCCACCAGCTGCCGGTAGGCCGCCGTTTCTATGGCAGGCAGGCCAAAGGCTTCCAGGGCGCCATTGCCGAAATACGCAATGGAAGATAGGGTATCCACCAGGGTCCCGTCCAAGTCGAACAGGCAAGCCTTATAGCGCGGCATAAGCATACACTCCTTCCCACAAGGCACAGCTAAAATACTTTATATAAATAATAACATCCCCCCGCATAAAAAGCAAGCGGGAACAGGCCCTTCCCCACCGCCCACTTGATTCCCCGCCGCCCCCTGTGCTATAATCGGACCAGAATATCCAGACGCCCACATGGCACGTACTGCTTTCCCCCATAACGAACGGGAACATGCGCGAGGCCGCAGAGGGGGCACATCTTTGTAAAGGATCAAGAGGAGGAATAAGCATTGGATTATGGAAAAAAAGCCCTGGAAATGCACAGAGAGTGGCGGGGGAAGATACGCGTGGAAACGCCCTGCCCCTTAGATGGCCGGGAAGACCTTTCCGTGGCCTATACCCCCGGCGTAGCGGCCCCCTGCCTGGAAATCGCCAAAGACCCGGCCCTTTCCTATGAATATACCCGGCGCGGCAGCCTGGTGGCAGTGGTGACGGACGGCACCGCTGTTCTGGGCCTGGGGGACATCGGCCCCGAGGCCGGCATGCCCGTTATGGAGGGCAAATGCGCCCTGTTCAAGGCTTTCGCCGGGGTGGACGCTTTCCCCATCTGCATCCGCTCTAAGGACGTGGGGGAGATTGTCCGCACGGTAGAGCTGGTGGCGGGTTCCTTTGGGGCGGTGAACCTGGAGGACATTGCCGCGCCCCGGTGCTTCCAGATCGAAGCGGAGCTGAAAAAGCGGCTGGATATCCCCGTATTCCACGACGACCAGCACGGCACCGCCGTGGTGACGGTGGCCGCTATGTTGAACGCCTTACGGCTGACTGGGCGGGACATCGGGTCGGTGTCCGCGGTAGTCAACGGCGCGGGGGCGGCGGGCACGGCCTGCACCCGGCTGCTGATGGCCCTGGGCCTGCGGGACGTGGTGGTGTGCGACAAGGCGGGCGCCCTATATGAGGGCATGGAGGGCATTACCCCTGCCCAGGCAGAGCTGGCAGCCCAGACAAACCCCCAGAAAAAGAAGGGGCCCCTGGCCGGTGTGATGCGGGGCGCGGATGTATTCATGGGCTTCTCCGCGCCAGGCTGCGTGACAAAGGAGATGGTAGCCAGCATGGCGGAAGACCCTATCGTCTTTGCCTGCGCCAACCCCACCCCGGAAATCTTCCCGGAAGAGGCCCTGGCCGCTGGCGCCAGGGTGGTGGGTTCCGGCCGGTCGGACTATGCCAACCAGATCAACAACGTGCTGGCTTTCCCAGGCATCTTCCGGGGCGCCTTGGACGTCCGGGCCAGCGATATCAACGACGGGATGAAGATTGCCGCCGCCCGGGCGCTGGCCGGCCTTATCCCGGACAGCGAGCTGCGGGAGGACAACATCATCCCTTCTGCCTTTGACAAACGCGTGGCCCCCGCTGTGGCCGCCGCTGTAGCCCAGGCCGCAAGGGACTCCGGCGTGGCGCGCATCTGAAAAATGGGGCCGCCTAACCCCGCCTTAAAGGACCTTTTTGAAGAAAAGCCCCTGCAGGATGTGCCAAAACTTTTCCATTTTGCCGTGCCGGCCCATTTTCACTTTTTCGATATTTTCTTTCCCAGACATGGGCTTGACAAACCGCCGGCATAGTGATATCTTGTTTTACATAACGTACCCTGTGGCAATTAGGGTTGGATCAGGGACCGGAAATTTGGGTGAAGAGGGGTTTGCAATGGGCAAAAATGGGAAAACTGTGTACAAAGTGGCGGCGGTGGGGGTGTTTGCCGCCCTGGTGTTCGTGTCCAATATGATCAGCATCCCCATCCCTGTGGCTATCGGCGATGTGAGCCGCATCCACCTGGGGAACATCTTCTGCCTGCTGTCCGGCTTTGTGCTGGGGCCGGTGGGCGGGGGCCTGGCGGCGGGCATCGGGTCGGCGCTTTATGACGTGACCAACCCGGCGTACATCGCCTCGGCGCCCTTTACCTTTATCTTTAAATTCCTGCTGGCGGCGGTGTGCGGCTGGGTAGCCTACGCGCGTGGCAGCAGCGGTGGCCGCCATAGGCAAAATGTCCTGGCCGCGGCAGCGGGCAGCGTTACCTATATGGTTCTGTATTTGGGCAAGGCCTTTGCCACCGGCCTGCTGCTGGGCAGTGAGATGGGCGCGGTGCTTACCTCTTTGGCCACTAAATCGGTCACCTCTGGCGTAAACGCCATAATCGCGGTGGCGGTATCCGTACCCTTGTGCGCCATCGTGCGCGCGGCCCTGAAGAAGAGCCGCCTGTTGGACAAACTGCAAAGGGGTTGAGCAGATGTTCTGGAAAGAGCTGGGCATCAGCGGCGGCACGGCGCTGGTACTGCTTGTCGTATTGTATTTTGTCGTCAAGTGGGCGGTGCGTGCCGCCATCGATAGCAGCAAGAACGCTATAGCCAGGGCTGTACGAAAAGGCCTGGAGCAATATGAAAAGGAGAAAGGGCAGTTGGGACCCACGCCCGGCCCGGAAGACGGCCCAGTATAAGCCTCCTATGTACGATCCCCCGCGCGGCTAAGCGATGCAATGCATCGCGCGCCGCGCGGGGGATCGCGCTTTTCCCTTCGGTTTTCTCACAGCCCTAGGGCCTCATGGTTCTCCCGCATGCCCAAAATACACTCGTTTATAACCTCGTCCAGCTCTGCGCCCATGCGCCTGCAGCCGTCCAGCACCACTTCCCGGTTCACCCCGGCAGCGAATTTCTTATCTTTGAACTTCTTTTTCACGCTTTTTACCTCCAGGTCCATCACCGACCGGGAAGGCCGCATGATGGCTGTGGCGTTGATCAGCCCGCTAAGCTCGTCGACCGTGTACAGCACCTTTTCCATATACCGCTCCGGTTCCACGTCTGTTACCAGGCCATAGCCGTGGCATACCACCCCGTGGATGAAGCCTTCGTCGTATCCCGCCCCTTGCAGGATCTCGACCGCCTTTTTACAGTGCTCCTCCGGATACTTTTCATAATCCACGTCGTGCAGAAGCCCTACGCAGCCCCAATACTCCACGCCCTCCGGCGCGTTCTCCTCCCCCGCCTTCTGGGCATAATGCCGCATAATAGCCTCTACTGCCAGCCCGTGGGCCACCAGGGCCTGGCTTTGGTTGTACTCCTGCAAAAGTGCCAACGCTTTTTCCCGCATCTTACAAACATCCTTCCCGCATATTGCTTTTATTTTAATTCGGGGCCCGCTTTCCCTGGGCGGGCCTTGCAAATATATGCCTACGCTTCCCCCGCCTTCTCCCACCGCTCTACAGCCCGGCGGCATTTAAAGGCGATCTGTGCCTCGACCTCTTCCCGGGATACGCCATACTGGTGCAGCAACACAGCCACTGTGGTCAATACGTCGCATGCCTCCCCCACAATCTGCTCCCGCTGGCCCTTGCCCCGCTGCTCTTTCATCAGCTCTTTAATAAGCTCGGCGCACTCCTCGATCACATACACGCTTTGGGGCACGCCAGAACAGTTATCCACTGTGCACACCGCGCCAATCCATTCCTGCAAGCTTTTGCCCTGTCCCATCCCTTCCCTCCTCATTTCCAACGCCCTGTCTCTATCAGCTGGGAAACCGCTTCCTCCGTGGGCCGGTCATAGTCCCCCGTCAGGCCGCCGGGGTAGTGGTACACCACCCCGGCCCTCTGGTTCCGTTCCAGGCAGTTTAGCAGCTTGTCTGGGCCGTGCTCCCGGGCAAACCGGGCGAAGGCCTGTATCCGCGGGTTCTGGTGCATCCCCTCCCCGCAAGGGAAGTCTGGGCACTCCCAGCAGCCGGGGACGCCCCGCCCTTTGGCGCAGGCATAGTTGTGGCAAGACCCGTGCCCGGGGCAGCCGTCCTTCTGGCAGCCGGGGCAGCTGGCCGATTCGCCGCACAAGCAGCAGGCCAGCCCGCATATAGCCAGCCCGAGTCCCCGCCGGAAAGGCTGCGCCGGGGCCCTGTAATAATCCCCATACCCCCGGAACACCTCCGGCCCGGAAAAGCCCAGCCCCTCTAACACCCGGCGGCGGGCCGCAGCGGCAGGCACGGCCTTCGTCACCAAAGCCCCCATGGGGAAATCTTGGACAAAAGCCCCCAACGCCAGCCGGTACAGCTCTTCCAGCACGTCCTCCCTCTCGTAATCTACCCGCAGGTCTACCCGCAATACCCCCGTTTCGCCGCCGAAAATCTCCACCGTGCCCACGGCTTCCCCGGCCTTTTTATCCAGGACCACAGGGCGGGCATAGCTTTCCCCCCGCCAGATCGATATGTACGCTTCCATGTCCTCCAGCGTCCCGCACAGGAAGCCCCGCCTACAGTTGTCGTCGTTCATCAAGGCCACGGCGGCCGGGTCGCTGTAGCATTGCAGCAGGGCGGGCGCGTCGCCTATTTCCACTTGCCGCAGGATAAAGCTGGCCGTCTCATATCGGTAGCCCCGCTCCTCCTTATTCTTGTCCATGTCTACGCTCCTTTACCGTTTAGGTTTAGGGCTTGCAAAGCTGGGAACCGCCTTGGGGCGCTTTGTGTTTGGGCTCCCCGAAGGGCCCAAAACGCCCTTTGCGGGGCGCCCCGGCTTTCGGGCCGCAGCATCGTTACGCTTTCGGCCCTTCCCCTGTGAAGCCGCCGTCCATCCAAAACCCCGGCGTCTTCTTCCGGTTTTCAAAAAACAAGCCCGCGATATCCACTTTCTTTCAACAGCATACCACAGGGGCGGAAAGGAAGTCAAGAAAAAAACGAACAAAAATTCGAAAACAGCTGGCAAATCCTCATCCCGGGTCTCGGAACATCTGTTCTGAAGCTTAAGTATACTACGCCCTTGCCTGGAAGTCAAGGCAAGCCCGCGGGAAGAGGCCAGGCCCGCGATTCATCCGGCCCCCAAAAGGAAAAAAGCTCTTGCTTTTCCCCGGACAGTTGTGGTACAATAAGGCAGTTACAGCAAAACACACGCCGCCCGGCGGATTGGTGCCCCAGCGGCCCTGCAAAGGGCCTGGGGGTTTGCCCGGGAATATAACCGGGCGGCGGAGGAAAAACCAAGGAGGTATTTGTAACATGGCAGTCGTTTCTATGAAACAGCTTTTGGAGGCTGGCGTCCACTTCGGCCACCAGACCCGCCGCTGGAACCCCAAGATGGCCCCTTATATCTTTACCGAGCGCAACGGCATCTACATCATTGACCTGCAGAAAACCGTGCGCAAGCTGGAAGAGGCCTACAACTTCGTCCGCGACCTGTCCACCGAAGGGAAGAATATCCTCTTCGTGGGGACCAAGAAGCAGGCGCAGGAATCCGTCCGCGAGGAAGCCACCCGCGCCGGCGCTTACTATGTGAACGCCCGTTGGCTGGGCGGCATGCTCACAAACTTCACCACCATCCGCACCCGCATCCAGCGCCTGGGCCAGCTGCGCAAAATGGAAGAGGACGGCACTTTCGACCTGCTGCCCAAGAAAGAGGTCAGCAAGCTGCAGCTGGAGATTGAAAAGCTGGAGAAGTTCCTGGGCGGTATCAAGGAAATGAAGACCTTCCCCGGCGCCTTGTTCATTGTGGACCCCCGCAAGGAGCGCATTGCCGTAGCGGAGGCCAAGAAGCTGCATATCCCCATTGTGGCCATTGTAGACACCAACTGCGACCCCGATGAGATCGACTATGTGATCCCTGGCAACGACGACGCCATCCGTGCCGTGAAGCTGATTGCAGGCGCTATGGCCGACGCCGTCATCGAAGGCCGCGAAGGCCAGATGGGCGCCGCCGCCCGTGCGGCCGAGCCCCAGGAGGCCCCCGCCGAGGAAGCCGCTGAATAAAAAATGTACGCCCCACCCCCCAAAGGGACAAGCCACTTGGGAGGCCCCTCCGCCGCCAGTTTTGCCAGGGGCGGGGGAATTGCAAAAAAGGCAAAGGCCGGGGCAAGAACCTATACGCTTTTACTTTGTTTTTGATTGTTATCATTTTCCCGCCCTTGCTTCCCCGCCGCAAAGGACGCCTGTTCAGGGCGGTCGGGGGCGCGGGAGCGGGAACTTTAAGGGCTTGGGGCCCTTACGCATAAGGGCAGAGGCGAAGCCTTTGACAAGAAAGGATGAGAGAAGATGAATTTTACAGCGAAAGACGTTGCCGCGCTGCGGGAAAAAACCGGCTGCGGCATGATGGATTGCAAAAAAGCCCTGACCGACGCCAACGGCGACATGGACAAGGCCATTGACCTGTTGCGGGAGAAGGGCCTGGCCGCTTCTGTAAAGAAAGCCGGGCGCATCGCCGCCGAGGGCGTAGCTTTCGCCGAGGTTAGCGAGTGCGGCAAGGTAGCCGTTGTGGTGGAAGTAAATGCCGAGACCGACTTCGTGGCTAAGAACGCCGATTTCCAGGCCTTTGTCAAGACCTGCGCCGATACTGTCATTTATGAGAATCCCGCCGACGTGGAGGCTTTGCTCCAGTGCAAGGCCCATGGCTCTGACCAGACTGTGGACGCCCTGCTGAAAGACAAGATCCTCACCATCGGCGAGAACATCAAGGTGCGCCGTTTTGCCCGCTATGAGGGCGCTGTCACCTCTTACGTCCATGCGGGGGGCCGCATTGGCGTTATCGCCGCTTTTGATACCAGCGAGGATATCGCCGCTACCGAAGGCTTTAAGACCTATGCCCACAACGTGGCCATGCAGATTGCCGCTTTGAACCCCGAGTATCTGGACGAAACCTCTGTCCCTGCCGAGCGTGTGGAGAAGGAAAAGGAGATCCTTACCCAGCAGATTGTAGACGAGGGTAAGCCCGCCAACATTGCTGAAAAGATTGTTGCCGGCCGCTTAGGCAAGTTTTTCAAGGAAATCTGCCTGGTGGACCAGGCTTATGTGCAGGATGGCAGCATGAGCGTGAAGCAGTACACCGAAAGCGTTGCCAAGGAACTGGGCGGCGAAATCAAGATCCAGGCATTCACACGCTTTGAGAAGGGCGAAGGCCTGGAGAAGCGCGAAGACAACTTTGCGGAAGAAATCGCCAGCATGGTAAAATAACAGCAGAACGCTGCGCCTGCGTTGCGGACGTGTTTCTGCAATACGTTTATAAAACGGCGCGGCTTTTAGGGCCGCGCCGCTTTTGTACCCAGGAGTGATACGATGAAAAAAATATTTTTGGTTTGCAGCAAGGCGTCCTATCCCCGGCTTGGCCCCATCCAGAAGGAATTGGAGGGGAGGGGCTGGGAGGTCTATATCCCCTTTACCCACGACAGGCCCGAGGCGGAAAGCCAATGGTACGCCCAGGGCCCGGAGGAACACAGCCGCATGAAAAGCCAGCTGTTCCACCGCAGCCGGGAGCGCATCCTCGTTATGGACGCGGTGCTGACCTTGAACTTTGACAAGGACGGCCAGCCAAACTATATTGGCGGCTCCACCTTCTTAGAACTATACGAAGCCTTTATGGCAGGCAAGAAAATTTATCTTTGGAACGATATCCCCCAGGGGCTGCTCTATGATGAGATTAGCGCCTTTTCACCCACTGTCATCCACGGTGATGTAACCCTGGTAACCCCGTAACAAGACCAAAGGAGGCCCTATGGACTGGAGTTTTACCCCCATGACCGAGGAAGCCGCCGCAGACATCCTCCAGTGGCGTTACCCGCCGCCCTATGATTTTTACAACTGCCCCCCAGGATATGACCCCGCCAGACTGGCGGCGCCAAACGCCTTTGTCTGTTTCGACGCCCAGGGCCGGCCGGCGGGCACCTTTTCTTTCGGCGCGGATGGGCAGATCCCCACAGTGGAGGAAAACCCTTATCAGCCAGGCTTTTTGGACATAGGCCTGCGCCTGCGTCCAGACCTATGCGGCCAAGGCCATGGCACGGGGTATATACAGGCAGGCCTGGCCTTCGGCCGGGAGGTTTTCCAGGCCAGCCGTTTCCGGCTTTCTGTGGCGGCATTCAACCAGCGCGCCATCAGGGCCTACCAAAAGTGTGGCTTTGCCGTGGTGGGCACGGTTACAAACAGCTGGTTCAAAATCCCATTTTTTATCATGGTAAAAGAAAGCCCCAGTATCCCCAATGCCCCAAGCCAAAAAGCCGGGCCGGGTATAACTTAACAAGGAGCGCCACATGCAAACGAAGAAAGAAAACGAATACCGCATCGCGTCCCCACAAGAGTTGGAACGGCTGTGGGAGAAGAATATCGCCCGCAACCCAGGGGATAGCCGTTGGGTGCGCTGGCGGGACGCGTATATCGGCTACAACCGAAAGGGTATGGCCGTTACTTTCGCGGTGGTATTGGGCGGCGAGCCGGTGGGCGAAGGAACCTTGCTTTTTTCGCCGGGATGCGGCGCCATAGAGGGGCGTACCGCGCTGGCGGACGGCTCCACTGTAGCCAACGTGAACGCCCTGCGCATTGAAAAAGCGTACGAGGGGCAGGGGCATATCTCCCGGCTGATGCGGGCCATGGAGAATTGGGCAAAGGCCCGGGGCTATCAGGCGCTGACCATCGGTGTGGATGCCTGGGAGACCCGGAACCTGGGTATCTACCTCCACTGGGGATATGGCCGGTTCGTCATGGCGGAGGAGGAGGACGGGGCGTTGGTTCTCTATTACCGGAAAGAATTATAGGCAAGATGGCATATACTGTAAGAAGGGCGCAGCCATATGGCTGCGCCCTTCTTACACCCAGCTGAGAGCCGCTATCTGCGTATGCTCATTCTACGCTCCCGCTATCCATGGAAACCGGGGCCGCCCTTACGCTGGAAGCCTCTTCCTCCTGGGCCAGGTCCTCCTCTGAAAGGACGCTTTCCTTATCTTTGGGGTCCTCCTTAGGCTTTCGGGTGGCCAAGGCCAACAGGTAGGCATGGATATCATGCTTCTTCAGGTAACGCAGGTCTTCTGGCGGCACCCGGTCCCCAGAGGAAATACTGGAGGAAATGCGGTTGCACTTGTCCATCACATCCAGTTCCTCCTGGAAGGAATCCCACATAGAACTTCCCCCAGACTGCTGCCCTTCCTCGTCCGGCCTGCCGATTTGGGCAATCTGCTCTGCCATGCGGCTGACCTGCTCTGCCAGATAGCGGGCCGCTTGCCGGGAGAGTTCCAGTCGATCCTGCTGGGCCTTGCCGCCGGAAGCGGGCTTCCCAGCGGGCGCTTCCTGTTTCACGGCTGTGCGAACCGATGCCCCGCCCAGGCGCTTCCCTGTTACACGCATTTCCATATAAAACACACCCTCCTTTTCCAAAGCGTATCTATTCTTACTATCGTCCCCCTGGCAAGGATACATAAGGCCAGCCGCGGAAAAAAGCTTTCTATCCAAGGCCAGGCGCTCCGCTTTCCCGGCAAAGGCTTATAGTTAACGCGGTTCAAAAAAGGTAGAATACCTCTTTTGAACCAGAGGGCTTAGCCGCTCAACTTGAAAATCGGATGTACCGATTTTCAAGTGCGTTTACTATATCCCACGCAGGCGGCCATGCGCACCAGGTCCGCGGTAGTAAGGGAACCATCCCCATCCATATCGGAGGCCAAAAGCGGGAGCTCCTCTGGGCTCCCCTCCAGCAGCATGGCCTGGGCCATCTCCACATCCCGCCGGGTGGTACGCCCATCGCCGTCGCAATCCCCCAGGGCCACGACTTGCCACTCACCGGCCCGCATCCCTGTTGCCAGGGGCCCGGACTGGACCGGCTCCCCTTCCACTGTAAAGATATCCAATTCTTGGGGATATAGCAGGCGGCGCAGTTCTTCGGCCAAAGCCCCTGGGGGCACGACCATATACCCCTCCTGATAAACCGGTATCCAGCTGGGCAGGGGCCCCTCTGGCTGGGACTCACCAGGCTGGGAGGATACGGGCGGCTCTTGGGAAAACAAGCTGTGCACAGCGCAGTATAGGCCGTTTTCCCCTATGTACAGCGCACTGGCTTCTGTCAACGCCAGCAGTTCTCCCGCCACCTGGCAGCTGCCCCCGGCAGAACCGTCCAAACCCAATCTGGCCACACGGGTGGCCTCCTGGGCCCACAGCACCCCCTGGGGCCCGGCCCAGCACAAGTTGGGCGCAAAGCCGCCCTGCATCAAAAGCCGCGCCCCGCCATCGTGAAGCTGCCACAGGGAACCGGCCTCACAGCAGAAAACGCCCTCTCCCACCACGCCGATGGGCGGGGAAGGGCAGTCTACCGGTTCCAAACATTGCAGGTCCTCCCCCTCCCCCACGTATGCCTGGCCCCCGGCCCGCACCCACAGCTGGCCGCCAGGGGTAAACCACAGCCCCTCGATAGGCTGGCCGAAATCCCGTCCCCCCTCTTGCCCATCCCAGGCAAAGCACTGCAAAAGGCTGGGCGCATCGAAAGCCACACAATATACCGTCCCCAGGGGCGAGCACTGTGCCATGGCCAGGCTGTCCGCGGGCAGGAAGACGATATTGCTCCCGGCCTCCTCTAGGCCAGGGGAGAAGGCCGAAACCTGCAAAAGGGAATCCTTTTCTTGCAGCGCAAAAAAGCCCGACGGCCCATAGGCCGTCCCCAGCAGCGGGCCGGGCAACTCCAGGCTTTCCACCGTCTGGGAGGCCGTCTCCAGGCAGGCCAAAAAGCTGCCTTCCGCCCGGCTGACCGCCACCACCGGCCCAGCGGCCCCCTCTGCAAACAACATCACCTGGCCATCCCCAAAAGGCCCCGGGATCAACTGCGTCCCGGGCAGCGGCCGCTCTTGCCCGGCGGCCCACAACACGCCGGCCAGCAGGCATGCCGCCACCCATACGCCCACAGCCCCCGCCAACCGGATCCGCCGCTTCACAGCCTCTTCCCCTCAAACAGTTCCTTGGCATAGGCCATGTCGCCGGTCAGGAAGGACAGAAGGAGCCTATAGGCCCCTTCCGGGTCCTTGTGGAAGTTCGTACGCACCAGCTCGGCCTGGGCGCGGTCAGGCACATAAAGGGAAATGGCCATCAGGTCCAACTCCCCCCCGGAAATGTGGCAGGTAACCCGGCAGCCGTTCCCCGTGTCCTCTATGTCAACCCGGTTTTCCCGTTGGGCCTTGGCGTCCGCCAAAAGCGCCAGGGCCGCCTCCACCGCCTTGTCCCGCACGGAAAGGGGAAGCGTATCCGCCAATGTGCCGGCAATCTCCCTCCCGGTGTCCTCCAGGATGCACGCCCCCCCTTCCTCCAGGCGGATGTGCCCCAGACGGGCCAGGGCCGCCAGGGCGTCCCCCACCTCGAAATAATTGGCCAAGCCCTTCTGCTGCAGGATGCGGGCCATATCCCCCTGAGCAAGGGGCGCGCCTACGCTGCTTAAAAGGTAACACACCAAAATGCGTATATCGTTCTGATTCCATAGCCCGCCAGGTCCTACCCCGCCGGTAAAGGCATCATGCTCCATCCCGTTCCCCTCCCATTCAGACAGGCCTTCTCTACGCCCCAGCCGGGACGCTCCTTCTTTCTGGCATTATACCACGGGCAGGGCGCTTTTTGCAAGACAGTTCTGGCCC
The DNA here is from genome assembly GCA_910574995.1 of Oscillospiraceae bacterium. GTDB lineage: Bacteria > Bacillota > Clostridia > Oscillospirales > Acutalibacteraceae > Acutalibacter. The sequence continues at coordinate 482,556 of CAJTCS010000001.1, read as the reverse complement.
AAGGGCAGGCATCATCCTCCCTATATAAAAAAGCCCCTTTAGGAATAGGCATTCCCAAGGGGCCTTCTTTTGCGCCGTACAGCCGTGCATGCTTTGGCCGCTGTTTCAATGTTCCAAATGGCCGGTGGAGGACTTGACCCGCAGGCGGTTCAGGGCCCGGGCCAGGGTGGCCTGGGCTACCTGGTATTCTTGCCGGCTTTTCTTCTGCAAAATCGCCTCCATGGCTTCGTCGGCTTCCCGCCGGGCCCGGGCCGCGTCGATCTCCTCTGGCCGCTCGGCAGAGTCCACCAAAACCAACACCTCGTTGTCCTCTACCTTCATCATGCCTGGAGACACCGCCGCCACTTGGGTGGCTTCTCCCGGCACCCGGAACCGCAGGGTACCCGGCAGCACGGCGGCAATCATGCTGCTGTGGTGGGCCCAAATGCACTGGTCCCCGTCCGAGGTGGAGATGGTCAGGCTTTCGCAGGGGCCCTCATAAAAGGTCTTGTCAGCTGCCAGGATGTGCACCTGAAACGCCTCCATTACAGCTCACCCGCTTCCAGCTTTTTGGCCTTTTCCACCACGTCCCGCCAGGTGCCCACATTGTAGAAAGCCGCTTCCGGGTATTCGTCCAGCTCGCCGTCCACCAGCTTCCCAAAGCTTTCCAGGGTGTCCTTCAGGGGCACATACACGCCGGGTATGCCGGTAAATTTCTCTGCCACGTGGGTGGGCTGGGCAAAGAAACGCTGCAAGCGGCGGGCCCGCGCCACCACCTTCTGGTCGGCCTCGCTCAGCTCGTCCATACCTAAAATGGCGATGATGTCCTGCAGCTCGCTGTACTGCTCTAAAATTTCCTGGCACTTGCGGGCCACCCGGTAATGCTCGGCCCCTACGATGTCCGCCTCCAAAATACGGGAGGAGGAGGCCAGGGGGTCTACGGCGGGGTAGATGCCTTGCTCGGAAATCTTCCGGCTCAGAACCGTTGTGGCGTCCAGATGGGCAAAGGTGGTGGCTGTAGCCGGGTCGGTCAGGTCGTCGGCAGGCACATACACCGCCTGCACAGAGGTAACAGACCCTTCTTTCGTAGAGGTGATGCGCTCTTGCAGCTCGCCCATCTCGTTGGCCAGGGTAGGCTGGTAGCCCACGGCGGAGGGCATGCGGCCCAACAGGGTGGAAACCTCGCTGCCAGCCTGGACGAACCGGAAAATGTTATCGATGAACAGCAGTACGTCCTTGTGCTCGGTATCCCGGAAATGCTCGGCCATGGTAAGGCCCGAAAGGGCCACCCGCATGCGCACGCCGGGGCTTTCGTTCATCTGCCCAAACACCAGGGCCGTCTTGTCGGAAACGCCGCTTTCCCGCATCTCCCGCCACAGGTCGTTGCCCTCGCGGCTGCGCTCCCCCACGCCGGTGAAGATGGAATAGCCGCCGTGCTCCATGGCCACGTTGTGGATAAGCTCCTGTATCAGCACGGTCTTGCCCACGCCCGCGCCGCCAAATAGGCCAATCTTCCCGCCCCGGGGGTAAGGCTCCAGCAGGTCGATGACCTTGATGCCCGTCTCCAATATCTCCACCGCGGGGCTCTGCTCCTCAAAAGAGGGGGGCTTGCGGTAGATGCTTTGCACGGGGGTGCCCTGGGGCATGGGGCCTTCCCCGTCGATGGGCTGGCCTAAAACATTGAACATGCGGCCCAGTGTGGCCCGGCCCACTGGCACCTGGATGGTGTGCCCGGGTATGTCCACGGCCAGGCCCCGCTGCAGGCCCTCGCTGGCAGAGAGCATGATACACCGCACCCTGTCCCGGCCCATATGCTGGGCCACCTCCATCACCCGGACAAGGCCGTCCTTTTCCACGGTCAGTTCCTCCCGCAGCCGGGGCAGCCTCCCTTCCGGGATCTCCACGTCCACTACGGGACCGGATATCTGTACGATGATGCCTTGTTGCAAATCCCTCACCGTCCTTTCTTCTGGCGCTGGGCCTTGGCCCCGGCGGACACCTCGGTAATCTCCTGGGTGATGGCCGCCTGGCGGACCCGGTTATACTGCAAAGAAAGCTCTGCCAGCAGGCTTTCCGCGTTCTGGTTGGCGCTGTCCATGGCTGTCATGCGGGCGTTCTGCTCGCAGCAGAAGCTGTCGATCAGCGCGCTGTAGATAAAACCGGAGACATAGCTGGGCATCATGCTGTTCAGCACGGCCTTTATGTCCGGCAGGAACTCGAAGGGCGTGGCCACTTCCTTCTCCTTCTGGGCCGTATCCACGAAATAGGTGCGGTGGAAGGGCAAAAGCCGGTCGCAGCGGGCCCGGAAAGACATGCTGCTTTCCATGTCGGTGTACACCACGAAAATCTTTTTCCATTCCCCCCGGTCAAAGCCGTCCAGCAGCAGGGCGGATATCTCCCGGGCCCGGGCCATGGTGGGGTTCTGGGCTGTATAAAGGAAGCTGTGCTCGATGGGGATGCCCCGGGTATCGAAAAACCGGCGGCCATATTCCCCCACCACGAACAGCTTGGTATCCGGATGCTCCTCCAGCAGGGCCGTGGCCGTACGGATGGCATTCTGGTTGTAAGCCCCAGCCAGGCCCTTGTCCGCCGTGATAACCAGGCAGGCATAGGTCCCCTCCGCTAAGGCTTGCGAGCCGTCGGCCGGGTAAAAATAATGGCTTTCCACATCCGCCGCCGTGCGGAAGATGCGCTTGATCTCCCCTTGAAGGGCGTCAAAGTAAGGCCGGGTGTTATCCAGCTCTTGCCGGGCCCGGCGCAGCTTGGTAGAGGCGATCAGGTACATGGCGTTGGTGATCTTCCGGGTTTCCCGCACGCTTTCCATGTGGGTCTTGATCTCTTTCGTCCCGGCCATGTCAGCCACCACGCTTTCCGTTCTGGGTAAATTGCTGGAGGCATTCCTTTGCCAGGGCAATGATCTCTTCCCGGTCGTCAGGGAACAGCTGCCCGGTCTGGTCGGCGCGGCGGCAGATGTCCGGGGCGGCCTCTTCCACATAAGCCAGCAGCCTGGCGCGGAAATCGTCCAGCCGCTCTAAGGGGACGTCCTGCATCACATGGGCCATGGCCGCCACCAGGATGACCACCTGCTGGTGCTGGGAGAAGGGGGCGTACTGGGGCTGGCGCAGCAGGCGCATCAGGCCCTGGCCGTAGGCCAGCTGCTGCTTGGTAGCGTCGTCCAGGTCGCTGGAGAACTGGGTAAACACCTCCATCTCCCGGTATTGGGCCAGCTCTAGGCGGATGGCCCCGGCGGCGGACTTCATGGCCTTGGTCTGGGCGTCGCCGCCCACGCGGGACACAGACAGGCCCACATTCACGGCGGGCCGCTGGCCGGCAAAAAACAGGTCGCTTTCCAGGAAGATCTGCCCGTCGGTGATGGAGATGATGTTGGTGGGGATGTAAGCGGACACGTCCCCAGCCTGGGTCTCCACGATGGGAAGGGCCGTCATGCTGCCCCCGCCCAGTTCGTCCGACAGGTGGGCGGCACGTTCCAACAGGCGCGAATGCAGGTAGAACACGTCCCCAGGGTAGGCCTCGCGGCCAGGGGACCTCTCCAGCAAAAGGCTTAGCGCCCGGTAGGCGATGGCGTGCTTGGACAGGTCGTCGTATACAATCAGCACGTCCCGGCCCTGGCGCATGAAATATTCGCCCAAAGCGCACCCCGCATAGGGGGCGATATATTGCAAAGCGGCCGAGGCCCCGGCGGGCGCGCTTACCACGGTGGTATACTCCATGGCGCCCCGGCGGGAAAGGTTCTCCACCATCTGGGCAATAGAGCTGGTCTTCTGGCCGATGGCCACATAGATACATACCACGCCTTTGCCCTTCTGGTTCAGGATGGTATCCAGGGCGATGGCCGTCTTGCCGGTCTGCCGGTCGCCAATAATCAGTTCCCGCTGGCCCCGGCCGATGGGGAACATGGAATCGATGGACAAAAGGCCCGTCTCCATGGGGGTGTTCACCGGCTGGCGGTCTAAAATGCCCGGGGCCGGGGATTCGATGGGATAATGGGTCTCCGCCTCGATATGCCCCTTGCCGTCGATGGGGATGCCCAGGGCGTCCACCACGCGGCCCAAAAAGCCTTCGCCCACACGCATGGCGGCGGTCTTCATGGTGCGGCGCACCATGCTGCCCGCCTTGATCTCCTCGCTGTCCCCAAACAGGATAACGCTTAGGTCGTCCTCCCGCAGGTCCTGCACCATGCCCTTCACGCCGGAATCGAACACCAATATCTCCCCATATTGGGCGTGGTCCAGCCCGCCCACCGTGGCAATCTCGTTGTCCACTGTCAGCACCTGGCCGATCTCCTCGGGCGCCACGGCCAGCTCCCATTCCTCCACGGCCTGGCGCATCAGCGGCATCAGGTCTTCCTGGCCGGGCCGCAGCTGGCGCAGGTAATCCTGGAACTGCCGCAGGCGGCCCTGGGGGGTCCAGTCGTATATGTCAGAGCCTACCTGCAGCCGGAAGCCGGTTTGCAAGGCGGGGTCATGCTCCCATTGGATGGGCACTTCCCGTTGGTATTTCCCGCTGAGGAAAGTGGCGAAACGCTCCAGCTGCTGGGGGGTGGGCTCTTTCGCGCTGCGCAGCGCCGCCGTAAGCTGTCCCCTATCGGCCCTCATGCTCTGCCCCCTCCTCTGTCATATCCAAAAATTGTTCGAAGGGGTCCACCTCTGGGTGGAAGGCCAGCATTTCAGCCGCTTCCATGGCCAGCCGCCGCAGTTCCCTGTGGGAGTCCTTGATGGCCTTCTCTTTGCTGTGCTCGGCCTGGGCCTGGGCCTGAGCCACGATCTGCCGGGCCTGCTTCCGGGCCTCTTTCAGCTGCTCCTCGGTAGACTGCTGTACCGCTTGCTGGGCCTTTGCCCGGGCGGCATGCAGCTCTTCCTCCATGCCGTCCAGCTTCTGCTGGTACTGGGTTTTTACAGCCTCTGCCTCTTCCAGCTTCTGGGCGGCCTGCCGGTCCAGCTCTTTATAGTGGGCTTCCCGCTTCTCCATAAACTGCTTCACAGGCTTAAACAGCAAAAAGTATAGCCCACCCACCAAAATGGCCAGGTTCATCCAGTGCAGCAGAATCTGCTGCCAATCGATATTCAAGGGTATATTAGACACGCTTCCCACCTGCCTTACAATACGAAGATGATCAGGATGACCACCAGCAGTGCGTAAATGATGGCGGTCTCGATGAAGACCAGGCCCAGCATCAGGGTGGTACGGATCTTGCCTTCCGCCTCGGGCTGGCGGGAAATGCCCTCGGCCGCCTTAGCCGTGGCAAGGCCCATGCCCACGGCGCCGCCCGCGGCGGCAATGCCCACGGCAATGCCCGCCGCTATGGCCTTAGACCCCAAACTGCCATCCTCCGCTTGGGCAGCGGCAGCGCCGGGTGCGTCGGCGGCCAGGGCAGGCACGGCAACGGTGAACAACAGCACCACTGCCAGCAGCAGCGTGCAAAAAAGCTTTTTATGGCGGAACAATGTTTTCATGGTAAAAACCTCCATTTTCTTAAAATGTTTTACATCCTGTCTGCCTCTGGCGGCCAGGGGGCGTTTTATGGTTTCCCCTTTGGGGCCTTCCCCCCATGGGGCGGCTCAGAGACCTCCCCATAATACAGGGCCGTCAGCATGGTCAGCACATAGGTCTGGATGATGGCATGGAGCAAGGTGAACAAAACCCCCACCACCACGGGCAGCACGAAGCTGAGGTTTACAAAGTAGTACACCAGCTCGGTCACCAAAAGGCCGGAAAGCAGCGCGCCGAACAGGCGGAAGCTCATAGAGATGGGCAGGGAGAACTCCTTCAGGGATTTTCCAATGCCCTTTACGCCGTTTCCCGCAATGCCCCCGGAAACGATGACCAGGTAGGAAAGCACGCCGGTGGCGATGGCCGCGTTCACGTCTGACAGGGGGGCCGGCAGGGTTATGGGCGCGCCGTGGGTGGTAATGGCCTGGACGCCCAAAAGTTCGAAGAGGGTGCCCACGAATATGTACGCCCCCACGGCAAAAATATAAGCCCCCAGGAAACCGTTGCGGTGAGGGCTGTTGCTTTTGGCCATGCGGTCGAACAGCCCCACCACCTCTTCAATGGCAAGCTGGAACTTCCCCGGGGTGTGCCGGAACCTGGGTATGGCAAACGCCCGGATGCAGGCGGCGGCTATCAGCAGGACAGCCGTGACAGAAAACGCGGAGACAAGCCCCGGGTTCACCGCTTTGCCGCCAAGGAATGGGATTTGGTTCTCGCCGTGGAGCACAGCGTCCCGCATGGCTTCCTGCACGCTCTCTGTGCGGCCCTGGAACCCGGCCGCCAGCGAACCCGCCAGCAAAAGCAGGACGATGGCGATCCACAGCACGAACCCTTTCTTGTGTTGCTTCATCGCGCACTTCCTCTCTTTTCCTTGAATCTGCCGCCCCGCAGGGTACAAAGGCGGCAGGAATTATTATAACAGCCAGGAAACGGCCGCTATATCCACATGTAATTTTAGCAACGCCCTGTCCGGCCCAAGACGCGCCGGACAGCACCGTATATCGTGAAAATTATAACAATTATGCCCTTCCCTGTCAAGGGCAGCCCGTACAAAGAAGTATCCCTTCCCCAGCGGAAAAGCAGTACTTTTTTAACGGCCCTATAGCGCCGCTTTCTCGCCAGGCGGGAAAGCGCAGCACAGCAAAAGGGCTGGCCCTTCTAAAATCCCTCTTGCAATCCCGCGGGGTTTATGGTAAAATTATCTATAAAGATTTTGTCGTGTTCCATGTATCCAGGAGCAGGGCCCCGGAGACGGTATTCTCCGGGGCTTCTTTGCAATTATACCCTATCCATCCCAAACTTTCCCATGGAGGTGTCCGCCTGTGAAACTTCTCGTATTGGACGGCAACAGCATCCTGAACCGGGCCTTTTATGGCATCAAGCTGCTCTCTACAAAGTCAGGGGACTTTACCAACGGCATCTACGGTTTTTTGACCATGCTTTTGAAGCTGTTGGACGAGACCCAACCGGACGGCGTGGCCGTGGCCTTCGACATGCGGGCCCCCACCTTCCGGCACAAGCAATACGCTGGGTATAAGGCCAACCGCAAGGGTATGCCCCAGGAACTGGCCCAGCAGCTGCCCGTTTTGCAGCAGCTGCTGGCCGACCTGGGCTACAAGGTGGTCTCCTGCGAGGGCTGGGAAGCCGACGATATCCTGGGGACCTTGTCCGCCGCCTGCGAAAAAAACGGCCACGCCTGCCTCATTGCTACCGGGGACCGGGACAGCCTGCAGCTGGTGTCGGAGAACACCAGCGTGCGCCTGGCCACCACCAAGTTCGGCCAGCCCCAGGTAAGCCTGTACGACGAAGCCAAGATCTTAGAGGAATACGGCGTGGCCCCCCGGCAGATGATCGACCTGAAAGCCATCCAGGGGGACAGTTCCGACTGCATCCCCGGGGTGGCGGGCATTGGGCCCAAGGGGGCCGGCGAGTTGATCCAGAAATTCGGGAGCCTGGAACAGGTCTACGCAAACCTGGAAGACCCCGCCATTAAACCCGCGGCCCGGAAAAAACTGGAGGCCTCCAGGGAAAACGCTTTTTTAAGCTATGACTTGGGCACCATCCGCCGCAACGCCCCCATCGACATAGACCTTACCCATTATGAAAAAGCCCCCGGCAACCCCCAGAAGGCCGGGGCCTGCATGGTGCGCCTGGAGCTTTTCTCCTTGCTCGAACGCTTTGGCCTGGATGGGGCGGTTTCCCCCGCCGCCCCATCCGAGGGGGCCCAGGCCCCCCAGGACGTGCCCGTTACCGAGCTGGCGGACGGCGCCCCCATGCTGCCCCGGCTGGAGGACGAGGGCGCGGCCTGGTTCCTGTGCGCCTGGGAAAAAGACGGGGTGTTGGCCGCCGTCAGCTTCTGCCACCGGGGGGAAATCTACCGGGTGCGGCCGGACGAGGCGTTTTTGCGGGCGTTCCTGGGCAATAGGCGCATTGGGAAATATACCCATGATGTGAAGCCCCTGCACCGGCTGGCTTTGTCCCTGGGGGCGCGGCTGGAGAATGTGCGGATGGACACCGCCCTGGCGGGCTATCTTCTGAACCCCTCTGCCAGCGGGTATGACGTGCCCCGGCTTGCGGCGGAATACGGCTGTGCCCTGCCCGCCCTGGAAGACCCGGCTTTGGCCGCCTGCGCCGCCCTGCCCGCCCTGTGCCAAGCCCTGGGCAAGGCCATCGACCAGAACGGCCAACGGGAGCTGCTGGAAAACATCGAGATCCCCCTGGCCCTGGTGCTGGCCCAGATGGGGCATATCGGATTCTTCGTGGACCGCTCTGCCATAGAGGCCTACGGCCAGGAGATGGAGCGGCAGGTACAGGAATTGCACGATTCCATTATCGAGCAGGTGGGGTATGATTTCAATATCAACTCCCCTAAGCAGCTGGGGGAAGCCCTTTTTGAAAAAATGGGGCTTCCCCACGGCAAGAAGACCAAGACCGGCTGGTCCACCAACGCAGACGTTTTGAACGACCTTCGCTACCTGCATCCGGTGGTAGAGGATATCCTGCGCTACCGCACGGTAGCCAAGCTGAAGTCTACCTACTGCGACGGGCTTTTGAAGGTCATCGGCCCAGACGGACGCATCCATTCCAGCTTCAACCAGACGGAGACGCGCACCGGGCGTATCTCCAGCACCGAGCCCAACCTGCAGAACATCCCCGTACGTACGGAGATTGGCCGGGAGCTGCGGAAATTTTTCGCCGCCAAAACGGGCGTGCTGGTGGACGCGGACTACAGCCAGATTGAGCTGCGGGTTTTAGCCCACGTGGCGCAGGACCCGGCCATGCAGGAGGACTTCCGGGAGGGCCGGGACATCCACACTTCTACAGCGGCCAGGGTGTTCAACATGCCCCCAGAGATGGTGACCAGCGCCATGCGCAGCAAGGCAAAAGCCGTAAACTTCGGCATCGTGTACGGCATCGGGGCCTTTTCCCTCTCCAAGGACATCGGCGTCAGCCGCCAGGAGGCGGACGAATATATAAAGGGATACCTGCGCAACTACGCCGGGGTAGACGCCTATATGAAACGGGTGGCGGACGAAGCCCGGGAACGGGGCTATGTGGAAACCATGTTTGGCCGCAGGCGCTACCTGCCAGAGCTAAAAAGCTCCAACTTCAACATGCGGGCCTTTGGCGAGCGGGTGGCCCGGAACATGCCCATCCAGGGCGCGGCGGCAGACATCATCAAAATCGCCATGATCCGGGTCTCCCGCCGGCTGGAACAGGAAAACCTGCAGGCCAGGATGATCCTGCAGGTGCATGACGAGCTTATCGTGGAATGCCCAGAAGAAGAACAGGAACAGGTAAAGGCCCTGTTGACCGAAGAGATGGAACAGGCGGTATCCCTTTCCGTGCCCATGGTGGCGGACGCCAACGCCGGGCACACCTGGTATGCGGCAAAGGGGTAAAACAACCAACGCCCCCCGGCCGCGCCGGGGCTTCTGCAAAGCCCCGCTGGCCAAAACCCGGGGGTTTTGGCCTCCCGCGCCTTAGCGCGGGCCGCGGCCGGGGGGCGTAAGGAGGGGGAGCATGACCTACGGCAAAATACTGGCAGGCACATTCCAGGCCCGGCCCAACCGGTTCATCGCCCATGTGGAGGTAGGCGGCCGGGTAGAGGTCTGCCACGTAAAAAATACCGGGCGGTGCCGGGAGCTGCTGGTAGAGGGCGCTACAGTTTACCTGGAGGAAAGCGCGAACCCCAGCCGGAAGACCCGTTTTGACCTGATAGCCGTGGAAAAAGGGCCCCGGCTTATCAACATGGACAGCCAAGCCCCTAATAAGGTGGCGGCAGAGTATCTGCCCCGGCTGCTGCCTGGCCTTTCCCTGCTGCGCCCAGAGGTAAAGTTCGGCCCTTCCCGGTTCGATTTCTACGCCGAAGCCGCCGGAGGCCGTTGGTTTATCGAGGTAAAAGGCGTAACACTGGAAGAAGACGGCGTGGTGCTCTTCCCGGACGCGCCCACGCAGCGGGGGGTGAAACACCTGCACGGACTGTGCGAAGCCATGGCGCAAGGCTTCCAGGCCATGGCGTTGTTTGTGGTACAGATGGCAGGCGTGCGGTATTTCACGCCCAACGCCCACACCCACCCGGAATTCGCCCAGGCCCTTTGCAGGGCGCGGGCCCAGGGCGTGCGGGTAGAGGCGGTAGACTGCGCGGTGGCGCCCGGCTTTATTCTGCCTGGCAGGCCCGTGGAGGTACGCCTATAAACGCCGGGCAAGGCAGCTTTGTCAGAAAAAGCTTCAGAGGCAATCGGGAAGGGGGCCCCCTTAAATGGGGGCCCCCTTCCCTGCGGGTTTGGAGGATACATTTACTTCATCTGCGCCCGGCGCATCAGCAGCCAGCTGAGGCCGGAAAATACCGCGGCCAGCGCCAGGCAGGTAAGGCAGCAGAGGGGCAGCGACCCCAGCAAAGTGGAACAAGCTTGCAGCAGCCACGCTTTCATGCTGGCAACCTGGGCCGGGTAATGGTCCAGCAGCGTACCCAGGGCTATCAGCATCACGGGCCAGCCTGCCCAGAAGATGATCTTCCCCCACTTGTGCAGCCGGTAGTTGAACGTGGTGATCAAATAACCAAAGGCGCTGATGGCCAGCAGCACAAAAAAGCTGAACACAACAGAGAACAGCACAGTAGAACCCGAAGTGTGTATGGTATAGGAGACGCTGCCGCCTGCTTCCGTAAGGTCAGAGGCATAGAGCATCTCGTAGAGGGAGTAGGAGAAAACGCTGTTGGGGAAGGGAAAGCTAAGCAGGGCGATGAAAAGGGTATATATCTCGTCCGCAACGGCCATTACCGCGCAGGAAACGCCCATGGCCGCCAGATGGGACAGGAATTGGCAGCGGCGGGAAACCCCGTGCTGCAGCTCCAACAGGAAGCTTTCTTTGAAAGAACAAAGCGCCACTACAAAGACGAACACGGCGGTCACGGCGGTTATGCCGCCGGAGGTGACGCGGAGGTCAGAATCCCCTGCGAAAGGGAGAAACAGCAGGTTCAGCAGGATCATGGCTACCATAACGCCATAATAGACCAAAACGGCGGTGCGCTGGTCATACAGCTGGTAACGGAGGGAAGGTTTGATTTTCATAAGGCAGCCTCTTTTCTCAAGAATTGGTCAGCTGGATGAACAGCTTCTGCAGGTCCATGGCGCCAAATTCCAAGTCTTTGGCAGATTGGGCGGTTTTGTCCGCCTCGCCCAGCACATAGGCTGTGCGCAGGCCGCCCAGGGCGTCTACCCCCAGCACCTGCCGCCCCTGGATATACGCTTCTACCGCCCCGGCCCCGCCGGAAACGGTGTATCCCTGTGAAAGCAGGCTTTCCCGGCTTTCCTGGCGGATGACCGTCCCCGCCTTGATGATGACCACATCCTCGATCAGGTCGGCCACCTCTTCGATCAGGTGTGTGGACAGCACCACCGTGAAGGGGTTTTCCGCATACTTTTCCAGCAGCCGCCGGTAAAACAGCTCCCGGTGGTTGGCGTCCAGCCCCAATACCGGCTCGTCCAGCAGCACATAAGGCACGTTTACAGAAAGGCCCAAAATCAGCTTGAAGATCGAGCGGTAGCCGGTGGAAAGCCCGGACATCTTCGTATGGGTATCCAGCTGGAACTCCCCGGCCAGCCGCAGGGCATACCCCTGGTCGAAGCTGGGGTAAAACGCCTGGGTCCACTGGAACGCCTTGCCCACCCGCATGCCCTCTGGGTGCAAAGTCTGTTCGCTCATCAAAAACAGCTTCGACTGGGCCCGGTCGTTTTCCCCTCCAGGCTCCCCGTCTACGGTGAAAGACCCTGAATCGGCAAACATGCGGTTTGCCAGCACGTTCAGCAGGGTGGATTTCCCCGCGCCGTTACGCCCCAGCAGCCCATAGATCTTGTTTTCCTCGAAGGATACGGACACCCCTTTCAGGGCCTGCACGTTCCCAAAGCTTTTACATATTTTGTCGGTCTGTATGGCCATCTCTGCTCACATCCCTTTCTCAATCGCTGTCCCGGTCATATTCCCGGGCGACCATTTCCAGCAGCCGCTCCCGTCCCAGGCCCAGCCGCCTGGCCTCCGCGGCCAAGGCCCGCACATAACGCCTGGCAAATTCGCCCTGGCGCTTTTTTTGTAAGGCAGCCCGGGCCCCTTCCGCCACGAACATCCCCACGCCCCGCTTTTTGTAGGCCACGCCTTGGTCTACCAACAGGTTTATGCCTTTCAAGGCGGTGGCGGGGTTGATGGTGTACTGTACGGAAAGCTCGGTAATGGAGGGCAGTTGCGCCCCTTCGCCCAGCGCGCCGGAAAGGACCGCATCCTCCAGCCCATCCGCTATCTGCTGGAAGATGGGCCTTTCCCCGTCCAGCTCCAACTTAAACATGCCGTGCCCCCTTTCCAAATTGGTTAACCACTTCAGTAATTAACCATGTTTGTAGTATACACCGCCCGCGTTTGCTTGTCAAGGCTTTTTTCAGCGGGCCCTTCCCCCTGGGGATTTCCCTCTTGACAAAACGGGGGCAGGCGTATATAATTGGAAAAGATTTTACAATTCCATAGGCAAAAGGCTGTGACGAAGACGGCGGGAACATACCTTGCTTCAGAGAGCTGGCGGCTGCTGCAAGCCAGCGCAAGGCGTTCCATAGGCCAATCCCTTCCGAGCCGAGGGCCCAAAAGCCTGTTTTGGGAAACCATAAAAAGGGGTAAGTAGGCGTCCTCCGCGTATGCTGCGTTAGTGCATAGGGCTTGTCAGAGCCCAATAAGGGGCGCGAAAGCGCAAGATGAGTGGTACCGCGGACTGATAGCAGCCCGTCTCATGGAAGGATTTCCTTCCGTGGGGCGGTTTTTTCTTTTTCCCGGGAGGCCGGCGTTGAAAATCCACAGCATGTCCAGCCCATTATATCCACTGTAAGAAAACTGGCAGACTTTATACGGCCCAACCAGAAAGGAGCACAAGCAGATATGGAAAAGGCAGACCTGAAAGCACAGCTGGGGGAAGTTGCCCAGCGCATCCGCACCATGCGGGAAATCATGGGCTTGTCAGAGGAGGAAATGGCCAAATGCACCGGCATTTCTAAAGAGGAATACCAGGCATGCGAACAGGGGGAGCGGGACTTCAGCTTTACCTTTATCTACAAATGCGCCCAGCGGTTCACCATTGACCCCACGGACCTGATAAAAGGGGCAAGCCCCACCTTGTCCAGCTATACGGTCTCCCGCAAAGGGGACGGCCTTCCCATCACCCGGCGGCAAGGCTTCAAGTACCTGAACAAGGCTCCTTTGTTCAAGAACAAGACCGCCGAGCCCTTCTATGTCACCATGCCCTACAACGAGGCCGAGCAGAAGGTGGCCATCAAGCTTTCCACCCACGTGGGGCAGGAGTTCGACATCGTCATAAAAGGTACCATGAAGGTACAGGTAGGCAGCCACGTAGAGACCCTATACCCCGGCGACACCATCTATTATAATTCCGCCACACCCCATGGCATGATCGCCGCCGGCGGCGAGGACTGCGAATTTTACGCCCTGGTATTGAAGGGGCCGGAGGAATTTGCCCAGGGGCAGGAGGAGGACCGCTTCCAGAAGCTTATCGACGCCAGGATCGCCCGCCAGAACCGGGAAACCGTCTCTGACCCCTTTGTGCATACAGAACTTGATGAGAACGGCATCTTGAAGGGCATCCATTTCACGAACGAGGAAGAGTTCAACTTCGGCTTCGACGTGGTGGACGCCATCGCGGAAAAGAGCCCGGACAAGCTGGCCATGCTCCACGTTTCCCGGGATAAAACCGAACGCCGGTTCACCTTTGGGGACATGAAAAAATGGTCCAACAAAACTGCCAACTACCTGGAGTCCCTGGGCGTCCGGCGGGGCGACCGGGTGATGGTGGTGCTGAAACGCCATTACCAATTCTGGTTCGTCATCACGGCCCTGCACAAGATGGGCGCGGTGGTCATCCCCGCCACCAACCTTTTGATGGAGCACGACTTCGACTACCGCTATAAGGCCGCCGGGGTCAAGGCCATCCTGTGTACAGCAGACGGCCAGGTAGCCGAAGAGGCTGACCGCGCCGCCCAGGGCAGCGGGGTAGATATCCGGATTATGGTGGGCGGCAGCCGCCTGGGCTGGCATGACTTTGACAAAGAGGTGGAGGCCTTCCCCGGCGCCTACGAGAGAAAGCCCGACTCCCCCTGCGGCAGCGACCCCATGCTGATGTTCTTCACCTCCGGCACCACGGGCTACCCCAAGATTGCCGAGCACAGCTACAAATACGCCCTGGGGCACTTCATCACCGCCAAATACTGGCACAACGTGAACCCCGACGGCCTGCATTTCACCATTTCCGACACCGGCTGGGGCAAAGCCCTGTGGGGGAAATATTATGGCCAATGGATGAACGAGGCCGCCATCTTCACCTATGACTTCGACAAGTTCGACGCCCACGACATTTTGCCCATGTTTGCAAGGTACCATATCACCACCTTCTGCGCCCCGCCCACCATGTACCGCTTCTTCATCAAAGAGGACCTGTCCCGGTACGACCTGTCCTCCATCGAGTACTCTACCACCGCCGGCGAAGCCTTGAACCCCGAGGTATACGAGCAGTGGAAGCGGGCCACGGGCCTTCCCCTGATGGAAGGCTTTGGCCAGACGGAGACCACCCTCTCGATCTATAACCCTGTGGGCACCGTGCCCAAAACCGGGTCTATGGGCGTCCCCAGCCCCCTGTACGACGTAGATATCGTCTTGCCAGACGGCTCCCCCGCCCCTGTGGGCGAAACGGGCGAGATCGTCATCCGCACGGACAAGGGCGCGCCCTGCGGCCTGTTCATGGGCTATTACCGGGACGAGGAAAACACCCGGGAAGCCTGGCATGACGGCATGTACCACACTGGCGACACGGCCTGGCGGGACGAAGACGGCTACTATTGGTACGTAGGCCGTACCGACGATGTGATCAAATCCAGCGGCTACCGCATAGGGCCCTTCGAGATCGAGAGCGTCATCATGGAACTGCCCTATGTCCTGGAGTGCGCCGTTACCAGCGCCCCCGACCCCGTACGCGGCCAGGTGGTAAAAGCCTTTGTGGTACTGACCAAGGGTACCGAGGGGACAGAGGCCCTGAAAAAGGAGATACAGGGCTACGTAAAAAAGCACACCGCCCCCTACAAGTACCCCCGCATCGTAGAATTCAGGGACGACCTGCCCAAAACCATCAGCGGGAAGATCCGCCGGGTGGAGTTGAAAGGATGATAAACATGGCAGAATACAACAAACTCGTACGGGACAAGATCCCGCAGATTATAGAAGCCCAGGGGGAAAAGCCAGTCACGCGGGTGTTAAGCGGGGAAGAATTCCACGCCGCCCTAGAGCAGAAGCTTCGGGAAGAAACCGCTGAATATTTGGAGAGCCAAGAGCTTGCCGAGCTGGCGGACATCTTGGAAGTGGTGTACGCCCTCTGTGAAGCGGACGGCCATACCCTGGGCGAGCTTACCCAAGCGTATGTGGAAAAACATGAAGCCAGGGGCGGCTTTGCGGGAAAGCTGTTCCTTATATCCAAAACCCCTTGACAGCCGCCCCGCATCATGCTGAAGCGGTATGGGAATAAGGCGGTCCCCCATGCGGGGGATTTGCCCAAAAGCGCGGCGCCCAGCACGCCGCGGCCCATTTTGAACTGGCCTGCTTTGTGCATCTGCCCTGGGCATAAGGCAGCTGCCGCTTCATAGGTAACGCGGCTTCAAAGAGGTAAAGCGCCTTTTGGGCGCCGGCGGCAAAACCAAGGGGCGCGTCCACACGGTTTCTGTGTGTGGACGCGCCCCTTTATATTTTGGATCTGTCCAGGGCTTTTTGGACCCTCCCCCGCCCTATTGGGGGAAAGCCCGCGGGCCCCCAAACAAGGTCCTAGCCGCAATAGCGGGTTTCCACCAGACGCCGCCCATCGTAAACGAGGAATCCCAAAACCCGCAGCTCCAGCCCTTCCTGGGTAACCTCCACATTGCCGGAAGCCTCTACCATAACGTGCCAGCAAGTCGCCCGGTACAGCAGCGCCCGGTACTCCACCGTGCCCCCGTCTTTATACGCCCGCCTTTCCGGGACGAGGCACAGCAGCAGCACCAGCACGGCCGCGGCCCACAGCAAGGCCCGTTTCTTCCTTTTACCCATAGTGCGCGCCTCCCATAGAAAAAACAGCCCCTGCCTATAGCATGGCACAACAAAGGCTGTTCGTCCATTTCCAAATGGAAAAGCCGTACGCCCCCTTTATGGCGGAGCAGAACCGCATGAAAACCGGGTTCCCTACATATTGGCTTACTTCTTCCAGGTTGGGGCGGCTGCCCTTATCCTGCCGGTCCAACATACCGGCGCCTCCCTCCAGGCCAAGGCCTGTTTTTACAGGAACTGGGAATTATACAGGGAGGCGTAAAAGCCGTTTGCAGCCATCAGCTGGCTGTGGGTGCCCTGCTCTACAATGTCCCCGCCCCGCACCACCAGGATGTTATCCGCGTTCTGGATGGTGGACAGCCGGTGGGCGATAACGAAACAGGTACGGCCCCGCATCAGCTCCCGCATGGCAGACTGGATCCGCCGTTCGGTGCGGGTGTCCACGTTCGAGGTGGCCTCGTCCAAAATGAGCATTTTGGCGTCTAACAGCATGGCCCGGGCAATGGTCAGCAGCTGCTTTTGCCCCTGGGAGATGTTTATGCCGTTCTCGTCCAGCACCGTGTCATAGCCCTGGGGCAGGGCCGTGATATACCGGTGGATGCGGGCGGCCTTGGCGGCTGCCTCTACGTCCTCCCGGCGGGCGCCCTTTTTGCCGTAGGCCAGGTTTTCGTAAATACTCCCCGTGAACAGCCATGTCTCCTGCAAAACCATGGCGTAAGCCCCCCGCAGGCTGGCCCGGGTGATGGCCCGGGCCCCGTGGCCGTCCAGGCGGATCTCCCCGCTGTCCGGGTCATAAAAGCGCATCAGCAAGTTGATCAAGGTGGTCTTCCCCGCGCCGGTGGGCCCTACAATGGCGATCAACCCGCCTGGGGGCGCGTGGAGGCTTAGGTCGTGGATGATGGTCTTCCCCGGGTCATACCCAAAGCGCACATGCTCCATCTCCACGTCCCCTTCCGCCTGGGTAAGGGCCAGCGCCCCGGGGGCGTCGGCGGGCTCGGGCTCCTCGTCGATAAGGGTGAACACACGCTCGGCGGCGGCAAAGGCAGACTGCAGCTCGCTGATGATGTTGGCCATCTCGTTGATGGGCCCGGAGAACTTCCGGGAATACAGCACGAAGGAGGAAAGGGGGCCGATGGTCAGCTTGCCCATAATAAACAGGATAGCGCCAAAAATGCTGATGAAAGCCAGGGACAGGTTGTTGATGAAGTTTACCGAGGGGCCCGTCATGCCGCCGTAATAGTCCGCGTTATAATAGGCGTCCACCGCGTTCTGGTTCCGCTTGTCGAAGCGCCCTAACATGGTATCCTCCTGGTGGTAGGCCTTGGTGGTCTTCTGCCCGGTGATGACCTCTTCCACATAGCCGTTCAGCTCCCCCAGCATCACCGAACGCTTATGGAACAGGGGCCGCACCTTCCGGGTCATATACCGGGTGAAAAGGATGGACATGGGGATGGTGACGGCGAACACCAGCACCAGCACCGGGGAGATGAGCAGCATCATGATAAGGGACCCCAGCACGGTGATGACGCTGGCGGCTATCTGCAATAGGTCGTTGGACAACGAGGCGTTCACCGTGTCGATGTCATAGGAGATACGGCTGACGATGTCCCCGGTCTGATGGCTGTCAAAATACCGCACCGGCAAAATGGTCAGCCGGTTGAAAACCTCCCGGCGCATCCGCTCGACAATCTTCTGGCTTAACTGGATCATCAGGATGGACAGCCCATACGAAAGCCCCGAAGACAGCGCGTAGAACAGGGCCATCAGCCCGCAGTAGAAAAACACGGTGGGGAAATCCACCCCGCCCGCCGTAAGGCCAATGGCGTCTATGGCCCGGCCCGACAGCATAGGGCCCAGCAGCGCCAACAGGTTGCTGGCCGCCGTCAGCGCCACCGCCCCCAGCGCCATCCACTTGTGGGCCAATATGTACCCCCCCAGCCGCCGCAGCACTTTCTTCCGGTCTTTCGGCTTCTCGATAGGCCCCCTGGGCATACGCATGGGCATTTGCCTTCACTCCTTTTTGTCAAGGGCCCCCGCCCTCAAACTCCCTGTTGAGGGCCCTGCCCTCAAGCTCCCGCTTAAGAAACTTTTTTAAGGAAAAAGTTTCTTAAGAATCTTCAAAAAACCTTTACCCGCCCCGGCTGTGGGGCAACAGCCGCGCTTTTGGCCCGGCGCCCATAGGCCCGCGGGCTTTTTCCGCTTGGCATGGCGCACGAACCCTTCTATCGGATCCCCCTGGGCTTTACCGGGATCAGCAGGTCCAGCTGGGGTATTTCCGGCTCGCCTTCCGGGGTGCTGCGGATATGGTCGTAATAGTTCAGGTGCTCCTCTAAGCCGCCGAACATGTCCTCTGGCGAGCCGGAACCGTTGGCTTCATATTCCGGGCTTTCCTCTACCCACCGGGCCAGCCACGCCCACTGGTGGAAATCGCCCATCCGGATACAGTGGGCCGCGTAGGCGCCGCCGGGGAAGTATTTCTTCTCCAGGGGCGCGGGCACCTCCATATCCTCCGGGATGGTCAGCCAGAACGCATAGCCATACTCGCCGCCCCCTGGGGGCGGGTTGGGGCTGTTGAAACCATACAGCCGCACGCTGCTGCCAGTTTCCCATATGCGGCTTTGGCGGGCAAAGTCCGCGATCATCCGCCCCGCGTGGCTTTCCGGGTCCGGCCCGATGTAATGGGCGGCGGCCACCGCCGAGGCAGGCAGGTGTACGATCCGCACGTCTTGCAGTTTGGCGGTTTCTTCCGCCCGGTCCAGGTCTTCCATTTTCTTGGCACGCTCCTTTTGGATTTGCAGATTGGGAGGGGCGAAAGCCTGGGCCATTTCCGCCAGCTGGGCGTCTTCCAGCAAGGCCCGGCCCGCCGGCATCCAATACCGGCTTTTCAACACGTCCAGCAAGCCCGCCAGGATATCCCGGATGGCGCTTAGGGCGTCCATCTCGCCGTCCAGCTCCGCCAGCTTCTCCTGGAATACCCGGATGGCTTCCTGGGCGGTGGGGTCGTCTACAACCTGCCGGATCTGCCGCAGGGGCAGCCGCAGCTTGCGCAAAAGGATGACCTGCCGCAGCCTGGATACAGCTTCCCTGTCATATACGCGGTAGGCATAGCCCTCCCGCCGCATGCTTTCCACCAAGCCCTGCTCTTCATAATACCGCAGCATCCGGGTGGACAGCCCTAACAGCCGCGATACCTGGGTAACGGTCATCTGCTCCTGTTCCATGGCCCCCGCTCCTCTCTGGCAACTAGTATAAAGTACGACACGGTGTCCAAGTCAAGGGGGCAAGGGGCTTTTTTTATCCCGCCTGGGCCGTGCTGCCCTGCCCCAGCTGGGTCTGGGCGATCTCCCGGTAAACGGGGCAGGTATCCATCAGGTGGGCATGGCCGCCATAGCCGATAGCTTTACCTTCCTCCAGCACCAAAATGTGCTGGGCGTGCAGCAAGGAACTGACCCGCTGGGCGGCTATCACGGTGGTGGTGCGGGGGTATTCTTCCCGCAGGGCCTGGCGCAAGGCGGCGTCCGTCTTATAGTCTAGGGCGGAGGAGGAATCGTCCAGCAGCAAAATCTCCGGGCCGCCTGCCAGGGCCCGGGCCACCAGCACCCGCTGGCGCTGGCCGCCGCTTAAGTTGGTGCCTTTAGCGGTGAGCATGTGGGAGAGCCCGTCTGGCAGGGCAGAGATGAACTCCCAGGCCTGGGCGCAGCGGGCGGCCTTCTCAATGGCCTCCCGGGGCAGGCCCCGGCCAAAGTCTATGTTCTCGTAGATGGTATCCGCGAACAGCACATCGTTCTGGAACACCACGCCGAACTTGGTATGCAGCTCTTCCGGGGGGATGGAATCCACCCGCCTGCCAGATATGGCCACCTTGCCCGCGTCCGGGTCGTACAGGCGCATCAACAGTGCCATGACGGTGGACTTGCCGCAGCCCGTGGCCCCGATAATGCCCAGCGTTTCGCCGGGCTTCACCTGGAACGAGATATCCTGCACGGTGGGCTCTTTCTTGCCATAGGAAAAGGCCACGCCGTCAAATTCGATGTGGTAGGGGCTGTCCTCCCGGGGGCTGGGGGACACGGGCAGGTCTGGGGCTGTGCCCAGCACCTCCGCAATGCGGTTGCCCGAAGCCGCGCCCCGGGAATACATGGTGAAAATGCGGGGGACCGCCATCAGCCCATTGAGGATGATGGTAAAATAGCTGAGGAAAGCGATGATCTTCCCAGGCTGGGTCAGGCCGGCGTTTACCCGGAAAGCCCCTACGATGACGACAGCCGTAAGCCCCAGGTTCAGGAAGAGGTTGGAGGATGGGCTCATCAGCCCCATGGTAATGCCCGCCTTCTTTTCCCGGCGCACCACCTCTTTATTGATCCCGTCAAAGCGTTCCCGCTCATACTCGGTTTTAGAAAGGGCCTTGATGACCCGTATGCCAGAGATGGTCTCACGCACGGTGCGTACCATGGAATCTATGCCGTGCTGCAGCTCGACGTACAAAGGCACGCCCTTTTTCGACACCAGGTATACCAATACCCCCAGGAAGGGGAGGGTACATACCAGCACCAGCGTCAGCACCGGGTCCAGCGTCAGGGTGATGAGGATGCCGCCCACCAGCAATATAGGGGCCCGCACGCCCATGCGCTGGGCCATGCCGATAAACTGGTGGATATGGTAGGTGTCGCTGGTCAGGCGCGATTCCAGCGACGGGATGGAAAAGCTGTCCAGCTGGGAGCAGGACAACAGGGATATCCGCTGGAACAGGTCGTGGCGGATGGCCTGTGTGGTGTGCTGGGCCACCCAGGCAGCCATGCGGTTGGCCACAATGTTGGTTACCAACGCCAGCACCGCCGCCAAAACCATCCCGCCGCCCCACAGCAGCACCCGCCCCATGTCCCGGGTGGGCGCCACTTCGTCGATGAGGTATGAGAGGATCCAGGGGAGCAGCAGGTCCATAATGGCCCCGGTGAACTTGATGGCCAGGCCCAGGCTCATGCGGGGCACAAAGGGCCGCAGGTAGCGGAAGATCATTTTCACAGCATATCCCTCCAGGAAAGGCGGCGCACCATGCCGCCCGTTTCTTGCCAAAGCCTCTGCAAACAACAGGCCGGGTAGCGCCGCCGCCCAGGCCTGCCGCAAAAGGAATAACCCTTTTGGAAGCCTGTAGCCCAGTATACCAGAAAATAGTTGTGTTTGCAACTATTTTTTCGAGAAAACCGCGCTATAGTAAACGCGTTTGAAAAGGCACTGCCGCTTTTGTACTGCGTTACCTATATATCCCCCGGCTGGGGCCCCTCCAGCCAATAGGCCGAGCCATCCCGGGCCCTGTCCAGGAAACGGTTGTCATATAGCTCCCTCCGTAAGGTGGCCGGGTCCCGGAAGGTGTGCCATTGGCACAACAAAGCGTTCACTTCTTTTTCTGTGTACGGTCTGCCTGGCTGGAACTTCCCGGCCAGGTAGGACAGGGCCAGCAGGCGCTTGAGCCGCTTGGACGGGAAGGCCGTAAGCCTGCCCTCCTGGTCTAAGAAGGGCTGCAAGGGGTCTTTTGCCATAGGGCGTTCATCCTCTCTATATTTTTGCTTGCGCCTATTTATTGTACCACAGGCCCAGGGGAAAAGCCACAGCCCCACCCATAAAAACGCGCCCCCGCCTCCCCACGCGGCTGGGGGAGGGACGGGCATTTTGGCCTTATGGGCCCCCCGGCTTGCAGAATGGGCAGGAAAATCTGATAAAAGCGCGGGAAATCCCTTGCTTTTTGCAGGGCAAAGCCTTAAAATGAAGCAGGACTATGCCAACCGTTTTGGCCATTATGAGGAGGAAGTATGAACAGCCAGCTTTCTGAAAGGATACAACGCAGCAGCCCCGGCTTTTCCAAAGGCCAAAGGGCCATTGCCCGGTATATACACGAGCACCCCGACCAGGTGGCCTTTATGACCGCCTCGAAGCTGGGGGCTACGGTGGGGGTCAGCGAATCCACCGTGGTACGCTTTGCCACAGAGATCGGATACTCCGGCTACCCCGCCCTGCAGCGGGCCATGCAGGAGATGATACGCAGCAAACTGACCAGCGTACAGCGCCTGGAGATGACCTCCCGGAACATTGGGGCCGAGAAGCTGCTGGACGCCGTGCTGGACCAGGACATCGACATCCTGAAGCGCACCAAGGAGACCATTGACCGGGAGGCCTTCTACCGGGCGGCGGACGCCTTGATGGGGGCGAAGAAGGTCTACGTGCTGGGGGCGGGCAGCTCGTTGGCCCTGGCCACCTTTTTGGCACATTACCTGCGGCTGATTTACGACACGGTACAGCTGGTAGAAGCCACCAGCGAGGCCACCATTTTGCAGCAGATTGTCCGGGCCGGCAAAGACGACGCGGTGATCGCCATCAGTTTCCCCCGCTACTCTAAAAAGGCCGCCAAGACCCTGCGCTATGCCTCAGACCGGGGCATGGTGACCGTCGCCATCACCGACAGCCCCCTCTCCCCCCTGGCCGAGCACGCCGCCCACTTGCTGCTGGCCCGCAGCGATATGGTCTCCTTTGTAGATTCCCTGGTGGGCCCTCAAAGCGTGATAAACGCCCTCATCGTCACCGTGGCCATCCGCAAAAAGCAGGAAGTGGCGGATACCCTGCGGAAGATCGAGTCCATCTGGGACGAATATGGGGTATATGAAAAGGTGGATGAAAAAAACCCGTGAGCGTATATAGTGTATATGACGTTATTGTAATAGGCGGGGGCCCCGCGGGCCTGATGGCGGCCTGCGCCTGCGCAGAGCGGGGCGGACGGGTGCTTTTGCTGGACAAGAACAGCCGCCTGGGGAAAAAACTGCGCATCACCGGGAAGGGCCGCTGCAATGTGACCAACCAGTGCTCCGCCCAGGAGGTGTGCGCCCACGCTGTGCGGGGCGGGCGCTTTTTGCGGGGGGCCATGTCCAAGTTCCCCCCAGAGGATGTGATGGCCTTTTTCGAGAGGCTGGGCGTGCCCCTGAAGGTGGAACGCGGGCGCAGGGTGTTCCCACAGTCTGACAATGCCCACGACATAGCGGACGCCCTGGCGGGCTACGCCCGGCGGCTGGGCATAAAAGCCGTCCAGGGCCAGGCCCTGGGGCTTCTGATAGACGCCGGCCATATGGCCGGCGTCAAATCCTCCCGGGGCGCCTACCGCGCCCCGGCGGCGGTGCTGGCCTGCGGCGGGGCCTCTTACCCGGGCACAGGGTCGGACGGCAAGAGCTACCGGCTGGCCCAGCAGGCCGGGCACACCATCCAGCCCGCCGGCCCTTCGCTGGTGCCCCTGGTAGAGCGGGGCGGCTGGTGCCAGGCGCTGATGGGCCTTTCTTTGCGCAACTGCGGCGTAAAAGTGGCCGTGGCTGGGAAAAAGAAGCCCATATATGAGGATTTTGGCGAGCTGCTGTTCACCCATTTCGGCCTGTCCGGGCCCACCATCCTCAGTGCCTCCGCTTACATGCGGCCCATAGACCCGGGGCAGTACACGGTGCACGTGGACCTGAAGCCAGCCCTGGACGAGGCCACCCTGGACGCCCGCCTAGTGCGGGATCTGGAAGCTGGGAAGAACCGGATGTTCGTCCATTCGTTAGACGGGCTGCTGCCCAAAAAGCTTATCCCCGTGGTGGTGCAGCGCAGCGGCATACCGGCGGAAACCCGCTGCCACTCGGTGACGAAAGGGCAGCGCCGGGCTTTGCTGTCCTTACTGAAGGATTTTACCATTGAAATAGCCGGCACCCGGCCCCTGGCCGAGGCCATTGTCACGGCGGGGGGCGTGACGCTGACCGAGGTGGACCCCCGCACCATGGAATCAAAGCTATGCCCCGGGCTGTATATTGCCGGGGAGATGCTGGACTGCGACGCCCCCACCGGCGGCTACAACCTACAGATTGCTTTCGCCACCGGCCGCTTGGCCGGGGATTCAGTTGGGATCCAGCCCCAAACCCCGCAAGGGGAGCTTCTTGGGAAAAGCCCCCCTTGCCCTTTTTAAAGCCTTTGCTTTCCCGTAATTTTGTATCTGGTTTTGGACATTTTCAGGTAAATTACATGTAAAGGAGCATGCGCATGGAAGAACCTATGCTGGGCCGGGAAGATGTGCTGGCGATATTGCGGGGCGCCGGTTTGTTGGAAAAAGGCTGCTGGGTCACCTCTGGGGCGGCGCTGGTGCTATACGGCGTAAAAGAGCGCACCCGGGATGTAGACCTGGTATGCGGTAGCCAGCTGGCAGACCAGCTGGAACAAGAGGGCGTGCCCTTCCGGCGCAGCCCCTTGGGCAATACCCGGATATTCGCGGTAAGCGGGCAGGTGGAGGTGCTGGAGGACTGGCACACAGAGCGGGTGGATATGGTAGAAGGCCTGCCGGTGGCCAGCCTGGAGAGTATCCGCCAGCAGAAAGCGGCCCTGGGCCGGGAAAAGGACTGGGCCGACATCCGGCTGATAGACAAATTTTTGGAAGGAAGGCGCCAGACATGATCCGTTTGGAGACAGGGCGGCTTGTCCTGCGGGACTATGTGCCCGGGGACGAGGAAGAATATTGCCAGCTGAAAACAGACGAAAAAACCATGGGCCGCTACATGCGGGACATCATGCCGCACAGCCGGGAGGAAGCCCGGGAAGAGTTTGCGCAGGTGCTGGCAGACGCCGCCAAAGGGCCGGACAGGAAGTTCTATTTCCTGCGGGCCGGGCTGAAAGCCGATGGCCGGCAGGTGGGCAGCGTGGGCTACACGGTAGAAAACACCACGCCGGTGGGGAAGCTGGTGCACGCGGGGTATTTCTACCTGCCGGAATTCTGGGGCCGGGGCTATGGGACAGAGGCTTTCCGGCGGGTAATCGATTTTGCCTTTACGGAAGGGGGCGTGTACCGCCTGACCACCGGGTGCCTAGCGGAAAACGCGGGCAGCCGGCGGATCATGGAAAAATGCGGGCTCATCCGGGAAGCCGAACATGTAGACTGGGAATGGCACGGCGGCGGGATGAAAACCCGGCTGGAATACCGCCTGCTACAAGGGGAATATGCCAGGCTGCGGGCAAAAGGGGATTGACAAAAGCATAAACACAAAAAGGCCCTGGATGATCCAGGGCCTTTCGCGTTTTGTTTTTGGCGATGCGCCGCGCCCGGCTTACATGCGCTCCCGCACCAGCCCTATCAGGCTTTCCACCGATTCCTGGAACGTCAGCCCGCTGGTGTCCAGCAAAACCCCGTCCGGGGCGGGCTTCAGGGGGGCTGTTTCCCGGGTGGAATCCTGCAGGTCCCGCTGCCGTATTTCACGCAGGACTTCCGCCGGGTCGGCCGGCTGGCCGCTTTCCTCCAGCTGCCGCACCCGGCGGCGGGCCCGCTCCTCTGGCGAGGCGGTAAGGAACACCTTCAGCTGCGCCTGGGGCAGCACCACCGTGCCGATGTCCCGGCCGTCCATCAGCACGTTGTTTTCCCGGGCCAGCTGCCGCTGCAAACCCAGCAGGAAAGCCCGCACCGCCGGGATGGCCGCCACAGCCGATGTGGCCATGGATACCTCTGGCGTGCGGATACGCCCGGTCACGTCCTGGCCGTTCAGGCGCATGCGCTGGCCCTCTTCCCCATATTCCAGCCCGACCTGGACGCCCGGCAGCGCCGCCGCTACCCTTTGGCTGTCCCGGAGGGGGACGCCCTGGTCTAACAGGTACAGGGCGACCGTCCGGTACAGGGCCCCGGTATCCACATATACGAACCCCAGCCTTTTGGCCGCTTCCCGGGCCACGCTGGATTTCCCCGCCCCGGCGGGGCCGTCTATTGCCGCTGCAAACATATAGCCTGCCTCCGTTTCCAAATCCTGTTTATGTCGGTCCCGCCCTTTGCGCGGTACGCTTATCCTTTTACAAGGGCGCCCACCAGCTCTTTAAAGTGCCGGCCCCGCACCTCGAAGTTGGGGTACAAGTCGAACGCCGCAGAGGCCGGGGAAAGGGACACCACATCGCCGGGGCGGGCATGCTGCCGGGCCAAAGCGACGGCTTCCTCCATGGTTTTGGCGCGCAGGATGGCCGGCGCGCCCTCTTGGTAATTCCCTGCCTGGCGCACGGCTTCTTCAATCTTGGGCCCGGTGTCCCCCATTACGACAAGGGCCTTCACCTTATCGCAGATAACGGGCCCCAGGGGGGCGTAAGGGATGTGCTTGTCATAGCCGCCGCAGATGAGGACGATCTTCCCCGGGTACAGGGACAAGGTGCCGGAGATGGTGCGGGTGGGCGAGCTGGCAATGGAATCGTTATAGTATTTTACCCCGTCCACTTCCCGGACAAACTCGGCCCGGTGCTCTACCCCGCTAAAAGCCCTTGCCACCTGGCGGATGTTCTCCGGGTCCACGTCCCCCCATACGGCGGCGATGGCAGACATATAATTCTCCACGTTGTGCCAGCCGGGTATCTTGATTTCGCTGACAGGCAGCACTTCCTCCCCGTTTACAAAGATAGCCTCCCCGTCGCACCACACGCCCCGGGCGGGCCGCGCCTTCCGGCTGAAGAGCCAGGCGTCGCCCCGGACCTCTGGGGCAAAAGACGCCGTTATTTCGTTGTCCGCGTTTAAAACTGTACGGGAAAAGGCGTTTTGGTGCAGGAAAACGTTCTTTTTCGCGTCGATATACTCCCGCATGTCCTTGTGCACGTCCAAATGGTTGGGGGAAAGGTTCGTCACCACCGCCACGTCCGGGGCCTCCCGCATAGAGATAAGCTGGAAGCTGGAAAGCTCTGCCACAGCGCAATCCCCTGGCCCTATATCCCCAACCTGGGGTAGCAGGGGCTTGCCTATGTTCCCGCCCAGGTGTACGGTTTTGCCCTGGGCCTTTAAAAACTCCGCGATAAGGGTGGTGGTGGTGGTCTTGCCGTCGCTGCCGGTAACGGCGTAGGCCTTGCAGGGGCACAGCTGGAAGAACACCTCCAGCTCGCTGGTAACCGCCTGCCCCCGGGCCCGGGCGGCCTCCAGCTCTGGCAGATGGAAGGGCATCCCCGGCGTGCGGAAGATGACATCCTCGGTCAGCTCCTGCAGGTAGCCCTCCCCCAGATGGAGGGCCACCCCCATCTCTGCCAGCTTCCTCCCGTTCTCCCCCAGCCCTTCCAGCCCCCGCCTGTCCCGGGCGGAAACAACGGCCCCCGCCTGCTGGAATTGCCCAATTAACGGCATGTGGCTGCGGCCTATCCCGCAAAAAGCCACCCGCCTGCCCATAAGGCCCTTATAAAAAGCTTCGCTCTTGCTATTCTTATACATGGGCTCCCGCCCCTTTCTTGGATAGAGGTGCTCCCGCGTCCGTAAAATCGATGTCAAAGCGCGTGCCCTGGGAGAAAAGCACGCCTTCCGTCAGCCGGACGCAGAGGATACAGGTGTTTTCGTCCGACAGGTCTGCATGGCCATTGTCCAGCCAGCCCGCGAAAGCCTCCCGCAGCCGGGCGGCTATGGCCTGGTTTTCCGGCCTGCCCACAAAACCCAGGCTGGCCCCCTCCCCCTGGGCGGTAAACCATTCCCCGGCGACAGAGGCCCGGGGGTCCTGGCCCAGCTGCCGCATTTTGCCAGACTGGGCATGGGTCAACACATAGAATGCCCCGTTTTCATAATAAGCGTTCACCACGCGCACCCGGGGCGCGCCGCCCTCTGTGGTGGCCAGGGCGATCAGGCTGTCTTTGCCGAAGCGCCCCTCCAGCAAAGCGGCCGTTTGTGCCGTCAGCTTTTCCATAAAATCCGCCATGCGATACCGGGTCCCCACAAAACGCCATGAAAACACGGCCTTTTATGCCCGGTATCATCCCTTCCTTTCCTATTTTTCACATTCGCCTCCATTAGGATACAGGGCCCGCGCAAACGGGCCCGTTTTTCCGCGTTAAGCCCCCTTATGCCCTTGCCGCCGGGTTTTCGGCATAGCTGTTATACAAATTATAATATACGCCGTGCAGGTCCATCAATTCCTGGTGGGTGCCTTTTTCCTCTATGCCCTTGTCCGTCAGCACCAAAATCACCGTGGCGCCCCGGATGGTGGTAAGCCTGTGGGCGATGGTAAAGGTGGTGCGGCCTTTCGAGAGCTTCTCCAGGGACGCCTGCACCAGCTTCTCGCTTTCGTTGTCCAGGGCGCTGGTGGCCTCGTCCAGGATCATGATGGGCGGGTTTTTCAGGAAAGCCCGGGCAATGCTGATGCGCTGCTTCTGCCCGCCCGAGAGCTTCACGCCCCGCTCGCCCACATATGTATCATAGCCGTCTTGCAGGCCCAGGATGAAACCATGGGCGCCGGCCTGGCGGGCGGCCTCCACCACCTCCTCCCGGCTGGCGCCGGGCTTGCCGTACTGGATGTTGTCGAACACGGTGCCAGAGAACAGGTATACGTCCTGCTGGACAAAGCCGATCTGGCTCCGAAGGGAATCCAGCGTCACCTGGCGCACGTCCTGCCCGTCTATCAAAATGCGGCCCTGGGTCACGTCGTAAAACCGGGGGATCAAGTTGCACAGGGTGGTCTTGCCGCCCCCAGAGGGCCCCACCAGGGCCACGTTTTCCCCGGCCTTTACATCCAGGCTGATGTGGGAAAGCACCTGCTTGCCGTCGTCCGCATAGCTGAAGCCCACGTTTTCAAAGGTTACGTCCCCCTTTTCTATGGCAAGGGGCTTAGAGCCGGGCTCGTCGAAAATCTCCACGTCCGCGTCCAGCACCTGGAAAAACCGCTCGATGCCCGTCATGCCCTGCTGGAACTGCTCGGCAAACTGCACCAGCCTGCGGATAGAGGTGATAAGCGTGCCCACATACAGCATATAGGCCACCAGGTCGGCGGGCTGTATCTGGCCGTCCATCATGAAGACGGCGCCGGCTATCAGCACCAGCAGGTTCATCAGGCCGTCGAAAAGCCGGTTGGAGGCTTCAAACCCGCCCATGAAGAAGTACCGCTTTCGCTTGACGTTAAAAAAGGTGCGGTTGCCCTTTTCAAACTTTTCCGTTTCCAGCCCCTCGTTGGCAAAGGACTTTACCACCCGCACGCCCAGAAGGCTGTCCTCTACCTGGGCGTTGATCTCCCCCAGCTGCACCCGCTGGGAGCGGAACTGCTCTTTCATCTGGTGGTTGAAATAAATGGCCACCGCCACCATGGGCGGCACCACCGCGAACACGATCAGGGTAAGCCACAGGTTCACCCCGCACAGGATGATAAAAGAGCCCGCGATCTTCACGGCGGCGATAAAAAACTCCTCTGGGCAGTGGTGGGCAAACTCTGTCACGTCGAACAGGTCGGTGGTAATGCGGGTCATGATCTGCCCTACCTTGGTGTTATCGAAATAGTTGAAAGACAGCTTTTGCAGGTGGGCGAACATATCTGACCGCATATCTGTCTCGATCCTTGTGCCCATGATGTGCCCCACAGAGGCCATGAAGAAGTTGGCCCCCGCGTCTACCAGCCGCAAAAACAGGTACAGCCCGCCGATCTTCAGCACCAGCTCCAGGGTCATGGCCCCCAGGTCGTTGATACCCATATTGGTGATATACCGCACCAGCATAGGCAGCACCAGCTCGCACACAGTGGTAAGGGCCGCGCAGAACAGGTCGAATGCCAGCACGGCCCGGTACTTTTTGAAATAGGGGAGGAACCGGCCCAGCAGGCCCTTCCCCCTCCGCTTGCTTCCGCCCAAAACACCCACGCCTTTCCTAGTAAAAATCCCATACATATGAAATTATGCCACAACAGGCGGGAATAATCAAGCCCCAACATTCCATTGGGGGGCGTACGCCCCCGCTGCGAAAACGCCGGGGCCAGGGATAGGCGCCTGTTGAAACCCCCTCGGTTTTACACGGCCAAAGTGCCGTGCTCGTCAGTCTGCAGCAGGTACAGCTGTTCCTCCATGCCTGTATCCGCATTGATATAGCACAGCACCCCGGCGCCGCCCTCCCCCTTGCAAAGGAACTCCCAGCACAGCACCTCGTCCAGCCCCGGGGTGGGGATTACCGCTAAACCGGCCTTTTCCACCTGCAAAAGCGGGCTGACAGACTCCCCGGCCTGGAGGGCCGTCAAGGACGGGGGCGAAAGCTTGCGCTGGTGATGGTTCATCCAGTAGCCTGTGCCGTCATATTCCACCATGCCCCCCTTCCCCAGCTCGATGGTAGCCTTCACCAGGTCGGGGTAGCACAAGGCCTGCCCGTCCTCCCCCACTGGCAGGACCGTGTGGAAATTGATGGTGCAAAGCCCGTCGTTCATCACATAATAGCTTTCCCGCAGCCCTGGCAAACCCAGCTTTTCCAGCTCTTCCTTTGCCCTTGCCAATGCTTCTTCGTAAGAAAGCTCCGCGCCGCTGTGGCTTTCCTTTTTATAATACGCGATCTCCCCGCCCAGGCGGGTGACATGCACCTGTTCCCCCTCCCGCACAAAGGCGAAAACCGGAAGCTGGCCGCCGCCCCCGCCTGTGCATTCCAGCTCCTGGGCCCCGCAGCCCAGGAAGGCGGCGGCCTTCCCCGCCGCCTGCTCTTGGGTAACCTCCCCCGCCCCTTCCAGGGCCAGGGGCTTCCGCTGGGGGATGTGGTCGGAAAAGGGGCCGTCGTACAGAAGCGCCGGGAACTGGGCAAATTCCTTGGCAACCTCATCGAAATCGTCATCCAAAAGCGCCATGCCCTCCACCGCGTCCACATTGTTCAACAGGCTTTCCAGCTTATGGATGGAATCCTTTTCAGCCGACAGCCGGGCTTGGATATCCCCCAGGGCCTCAGCCAGCTTCCCCGCATATGCCTCCAGGCTCTCCAGGCCGTCCAGGTCCCCCGCCTCCAGCTTTTGCCCGGAAAAGGTCTTCCGTGTCAGGGCCAGGGCGTAGTCCCCTGTCTGGGACAGGAAGCGGCTGATGCGTTCCGTCTTTTCCTGCGAAAAGGGCAAGCTGGCCAGGGCGGCCTTGGCGCTGCCGCCCTGCTCTAAAAGCTGGGCGGACAGGCTGCTTTGCATAGCCGGGGTGCCCGCGTACCGGGCCTTGCGCAGGGTCCGGCCCATGGAAGAGACATGGTCGGTCAGGTCGCCCAGGGCCCGCTGGTACATATACTCCAGCCGGGCGCTGCTTTGGCCCAGAGCCAGGCGGGAATCCAGCAGCAGCCCCGCCCCAGCCAGCGCCAAAGCGCACCCGAAAGCCCACAGCCGTACCTTTGCGGTTTTTTTCATCTTTATCGCAACCTTTCCCCATTGGTTTTTTCGCATATAGCCGTAGCCTGTGCCGGGAACAAGGAAAAATTCATAGCCTGTTTCAAATTTTTTGGCTGTTCAAGCCCGGTAAAATGTGGTATACTCTATTTTGATTATGCGGCCGCCCCCGCGCCCCGCCCGCAAACGCCTGGGCGCAGCCCAGGCCCGCGGGCAAAGCCCGCGGCTGAACCCGCCTTTCAGGGCGGGCCCGGTTTGCGGGCGGGGCGCGGGGGAAAGGCGGCCGGCGGAAGGGGGGGCGCGCCTTGCGCATTTTGGGTATCGACCCCGGCTACGCCATCGTGGGGTATGGGGTCATAGAAGCCAGGAACGGGGCCTATAGGCCCATTGAATATGGGGCGGTCACCACGCCCGCCGGGGCGGATTTCGGCCTGCGGCTGAAGGAGATCTATGACGGCATGACCCAGCTGCTCTCCACCCTGCGGCCCCAGGCGGCCTCGGTGGAAAAGCTGTACTTTACCAACAACAAGACAACCGGCATCGGTGTGGCAGAGGCCCGGGGGGTCATCCTGCTGGCGCTGGCGCAGCAGGGCGTACCCCTGTATGAGTATACCCCCCCGCAAGTAAAGCAGGCGGTCACCGGTTATGGCAAGGCGCTGAAGCCCCAGGTGCAGGAAATGACCCGGCGGCTGTTGGCCTTGCCCGCGGTACCCAAACCCGACGACACCGCCGACGCCCTAGCCCTGGCCATCTGCCATGGCCAGGCGGCGGGCTCCCCCCTGCGCCGCCGGCTTTTGCGGTAAGGCCGCGGGGCGCCGCCCCGCGTTTTGAAACCTAAAAACCAGCTGTTATAAAAGGAGGGCCCTCCTGTGTTTTATAGTTTGACTGGGAAAATCGTCCATACCGAGCCCGGCACAGCCGTGGTGGACGTGGGGGGCGTGGCGTTCAAGTGCGCCACCTCTATGGGCACCCTGCGCACCCTGCGCCTAAACGAAACCGCCACCCTGTATACCCACCTGAATGTCCGGGAGGACGCCCTGGACCTGTTCGGCTTTGCCACCCAGGGGGAACTGCGGTGCTTCCGGCTGCTGACGGCTATCAGCGGGGTGGGGCCCAAGGTGGGCGTGGCCATCTTGTCCGAGCTGAGCCCCGAAGAGGTGGCTTTAGCCGCCGCCGGCGGGGATGTGAAACGCTTCTGCCGGGCAGCGGGGGTGGGGCCCAAGCTGGCCCAGCGCATTGTATTAGAGCTGAAAGACAAGGTAGTGGACTTCTCCACTGGGGAGCTGGGCATGGGCTTTGCCGGGCCCGGGGGGCCTTCCGCCTCGGGCAACGCGGCCCAGGCGGTAGAAGCCCTTGCCACCTTAGGCTACTCCCCCACAGACGCGGCCGCGGCGGTGGGCCGTTTAGACAGCTCGCTGCCAGTAGAAGAATTGATCAGGCTGGCGCTGAAAGGCTTTGCCAGCCAATAAACGCGGTGTGTTGGGAGGGCGGCGGCCATGCTGCAAAAAGTGAAACAGTTTCTATACATTGCCATGGGCTCCACCATCGGGGCGTATATGGGGCGCTGCCTGTGGCTGTGGCAGGATCATAAGGCCCGGCCGGGGCTTTACGAGATGAATCCCGCCCCCTGGTATACGCCCCTGCTGTCCGGCGCGGCCATCACGGCGGGCATATTGCTGCTGGAGGGCCTGGCGCTGTTCCTTGTCGTCAGGAAGATAAAAAAGCACGGAACAGCCACAAAAAAGGGCAAATAAAGCGTTTTGGCCTACCGGCATCCCCTTTGCAGGGGGACGCCGTGAAGCTGGAAGGAGCCATTGGCTGCTGAAGCGGCCCGCCGGGGCCGGGTGGGCCGGAAAGGAGGGGATTGCCATGATAGAAAAAAGCGGCGGTACAGAGTACGGGATCGACTGGGACGCACAGGACGACCTGGACCTGGAAAACCGCCTGACCGATACAGGCTATACCCCCGGGGACAAGGACACGGAAAACCCCCTGCGGCCCCGGACGTTTTCGGAATATATCGGCCAAGAGAAGGTAAAAGAAAATTTAAAGGTATATATCGGCGCGGCGTTAAGCCGGAAAGAAGCCTTAGACCATGTGCTGCTGTACGGCCCGCCCGGCCTGGGCAAAACCACCCTGGCCGGCATCGTGGCCAACGAGATGGGGGTGAACCTGCGGGTGACCAGCGGCCCGGCTATTGAAAAGCCCGGCGACCTGGCCGCTTTGCTTACAAACCTTTCCCCCGGCGACGTGCTGTTCATCGACGAGGTACACCGGCTCTCCCGGCAAGTGGAGGAGATCTTGTATCCGGCCATGGAAGACTTTGCCTTGGACATCATCACCGGCAAAGGGCAGATGGCGGCCAGCTACCACCTGCCCCTGCCCCGGTTCACCCTGGTGGGGGCCACCACCAGGGCGGGGCAGCTTTCGGCCCCTTTGCGGGACCGCTTCGGCGTGGTGCTGCGGCTGGAATTATACGATCCCCAGCAGCTGGGAAAGATCGTTACCCGCAGCGCCAAGATCTTAGGGGCGGAAATCGAGGCGGACGCGGCCCTGGAGATAGCCAGCCGGGCCCGGGGCACCCCCCGCATCGCCAACCGGCTGCTGAAGCGGGTGCGGGACTTTGCCGAGGTGATGAGCGGCGGGGTGGTCACCCTGAACACGGCGAAAATCGCCCTGGACCGCCTGGAAATAGACGAGCTGGGCCTGGACGCCAGCGACCGCCGTATGCTTACGGCTATCATACAGTTTTATGGCGGCGGCCCCGTGGGCCTGGAGACATTGGCGGCGGCCATTGGCGAAGAGGCCGTGACCATTGAGGACGTGAACGAGCCGTACCTGATGCAGGTGGGGTTCCTTTCCCGCACGCCCCGGGGGCGCTGCGCCACCCCGGCGGCATACCTGCACCTGGGCCTGCCGGTGCCCCCGGCCCTGCGCCCGTCCCCCGCCCCCGAGCAGACCACCCTGTAAGAGCGCCTGCGGCCCCTTTTAAAAAAGGGGCCGGGGCATGGAACTTGCCAATAAAGCATAAAAAATGAAAAGATGATATAATAAGACTTAAACTTTGAAAAACGAGGTGTATCTTTATGGGACGACTTTTTGGGACAGACGGCATCCGCGGCATTGCAAACCAAGACTTGACCTGCGAGCTGGCCACCCAGCTGGGCCGGGCCGCCGCCCAGGTACTAACGAATAAATCCACCCGCCATCCCCGGGTGCTTATTGGCAAGGATACCCGGCTTTCCTCTGACATGCTGGAGAACGCCATGGCCGCAGGGCTGTGCAGCATTGGGGCCAGCGTGGTCACCCTGGGCGTGGTGCCCACCCCGGCGGTGGCGTACCTGGTGGAAAAGTATAAGGCTGACGCGGGGGTGATGATCTCCGCCTCCCACAACTCCTTCGAATATAACGGCATCAAAATTTTTTCCGGCGACGGCTATAAGCTGCCCGACGACCTGGAAGAGCGCATTGAGGATATTATCTTGGGCAAGACGGACATCTCCCACGAGTTCCCCCCCGACGGCGGCATCGGCACCGTTGCCCACGCGGACAACGCCGTGCGGGACTATATCGACCATGTGAAAAACACGGTCCATTTCTCTTTGGACGGGCTGAAGATCGTTATCGACAGCGCCAACGGCTCAGCCAGCGCCACCGCTGAAATGCTGTTTACCGAGCTGGGCGCGCAGGTGACCATGCTTAACGACAGCCCCGACGGCATAAACGTGAACCGGGACTGCGGCTCTACCCATATGGAGGGCCTGATTGATTATGTAAAGGCCCATGAGGTGGACGCGGGCGTGGCCTTTGACGGGGACGCCGACCGCTGCCTGATGGTGGACGAAAAGGGGGACTTCATCGACGGCGACTTTATCATGGCCATCTGCGCCATGGACATGAAAAGCCGGGGCAAGCTGAACGGCAACACCGTGGTAGGCACTATCATGACGAACCTGGGCTTCCAGCGGTTCTGCGAGGACCACGGGATGCGCTTTGAGGCCACCAAGGTGGGGGACCGCTATGTGCTGGAGCAGATGCGCCTGGACGGGTACAATTTCGGCGGCGAGCAGAGCGGCCATGTGATTTTCCACGATTTTGCCACCACCGGCGACGGCCAGCTGACCGCCTGCCAGCTTTTAAGCCTGGTACGCCGGCGGGAAGCGAAGCTTAGCAGCCTGGCTACGCTGATGCAGCGTTATCCCCAGACCATGGTAAACATCCAGGTAACGCCCGAGGGCAAGCTGGGCTTCTACACCGACCACAAAGTGAAGGCCGCCATTGACCAAGCCGCCGCTGCCTTGGGCAAGGATGGCCGGGTCATCGTGCGGCCCAGCGGCACCGAGCCCCTGCTGCGGGTAATGGTGGAGGGCCGGGACGAAGGGCAGATCCAGCAGCTGGCGGACAGCGTGGCGAAAGTAATCCGGGAGGAGCTGTGCTGAACGGGGTACAGCCGGAAGGCCGCCGCCAACCCGGCAAAGGGGAACGGGGAAGCCGCTTAAGAAGCGTATCCATGATCGCCACACAAACAATAAAGGCGCCTGGAACAGACAGGCCTGCGCACAGGCTGCTTTCACGGGGCTTTGCCGGGAAAGAGGAAGGCCCCGGCCCCAAAAGAACGGCCCGCATGCCGGCTGCCAACGCGGCCTAACCACTTTTGTGCCGGGCATGGGAAAAAGCGCGAATTGCGCGGAAAGAGGCAGATATGAAAATCGAGACTATAATGGAAAACGGCGTGGCAGTGGCCGTGATAGAGCAAGGGGAAAAGCTGGTTACCAGCGCCCAGGCAGCCCTGGACATGGCCATGACCGTACAATATGAGACGGGGGCCCATCGCATCGCCTTGCCGAAAAAGCTGGTGGCAGAGGAATTCTTCATCCTCAGCAGCGGCATGGCAGGGGAAATCTTGCAAAAATTTATCAACTATCACATAAAACTGGCCATATGGGGCGATTTTTCCCGGTACACCAGCAAGCCCCTGCATGATTTCCTGTACGAATCCAACCAGGGGAACGACTTCTTCTTTGTAGGCACGAAAGAGGAAGCACTGGCCCGGCTGGGCCAGGCCAGGTAAGATATAGGGGAAGGTGCGGCATGCGTACGGCAGATTGGCAGGATTATGAACTGATAGACACAGCCGGAGGCGAGCGGCTGGAACGCTGGGGGGATATCTTCCTCATCCGGCCAGACCCCCAGATCCTCTGGCCAGGGGCCAAAACAGGGCCCCTGTGGAAGGGGGCGCACGCCCGGTACCTGCGCTCTAACAAAGGCGGCGGGCGCTGGGAAGCCTACAAAAAAATGCCCGATGTGTGGCAGGTGGGCTGGGAGGGGCTTGCCTTCCGCCTGAAGCCCATGGGCTTCAAGCACACAGGGCTGTTCCCCGAACAGGCAGTGAACTGGCGCTTTGCGGCGGGGCAGATTGAACAGGCAAAAAGGCCCGTAAAGGTGCTGAACCTGTTCGGCTACACGGGGGCGGCCACGCTGGCCTGCCTGCGGGCCGGGGCGGCGGTCACCCACGTGGACGCCTCGAAGGGCATGGTACAGTGGGCCAAAGAAAACGCCGCCGCTTCGGGCCTGGAAGGCAGGCCGGTGCGCTGGCTGGTGGACGATTGCGTAAAATTTGTCCAGAGGGAGCAGCGCCGGGGGAACGCCTATGACGCCATTATCATGGACCCCCCCTCTTATGGGCGGGGGCCCGGGGGCGAGGTGTGGAAGCTGGAGGAACAGCTGGCGGGGCTTTTGGCCATGTGCGTGCCCATTTTGTCGGAAAAGCCCCTGTTTTTTATCCTTAACTCTTACACAACCGGCCTTTCCCCCGCCGTAATGGCATACCTGCTGGGCCTGACGCTGCAAAAAAGGTTCGGCGGGGCCGTATCCGCCGACGAGATCGGCCTGCCAGTGACGGCCACCGGGCTTACGCTGCCCTGCGGCAGCACGGCCATTTGGCAAGCATAAGGCTTGGCTTTTTATGTACGTTGGCGGGGCGCGGGAGGCAAGCCCTTGTACGCCTGAGACAGGAGGATGGTTTGATGGCAAGATGGATTTATGCGGCGCTGGCCGTGGGCTGGGTGTCCAGCATGGTGTACGAGTGTATACAGGCGGGCGGCAACGGGGCGGCCTATCTGACGGCGGGCATTGCGGGGGCCACGGTGCTGGCCATCCTGTTTGTACGGGATATGGTCCGGGGCGGCGAACAGAAACCCGTGCCCAAAATGTTCCATTTCATGGGCGCGGCGCTCTCCTGCGCCTTGTTCTACATGGCCCTGGAAAACGCCGCAAAGGCCGGATCGCATGTGCGGTTTATGCCCTTTTACCTGGTCATGTTCCTCTACTTTATAGGCGCCGGCCTATATATGTGGTGGAAAGAACTGCAGGAACGCAGGTGACCGGCATGGACATAGATGGACAGGTCCTATCCTTTTTCAGCCCTATGCCGGCCGCCCTGCCCCTTTACCAGGAATTGGAACGCCGTATCCTGGCGGCCGTCCCCGGCGCGGTGCGGAAGGTACAGAAAACCCAGATCGCCTTTTCCAGCCGGCGGCTGTTCGCCTGCGCCTCCCTTATGCGGGTACGGAAGGCCAAGGACCTGCCTAGCCCCTACCTGGCGGTAACTTTCGGCTTGCCCTACCGGCTGGATTCGCCCCGCGTTTCTGTGGCGGTAGAGCCATACCCAGGGCGCTGGACCCACCATGTGGCGGTGGGGGACGCCGCGGAGATCGATGGGGAACTGGTGGGCTGGCTGCAGGAGGCCGCCGCTTTCTCAGCGGCAAAGCGGTAAAGGGCTTCACAGGGCGGCGGATAACCGCGCGGTAAAACTCCAGAAAGGCGGTGGCAGGCCGTATGGCTTTTATACAAGTGAAAGATGTGCGCTTTTCCTACGACCAGGAGGAGGCCGGGGGCCGGGAGGTGCTCCACGGCGTAAGCCTGGAAATAGAGCAAGGGGAGTTTGTGGCGCTGTTGGGGCACAATGGCTGCGGCAAATCTACCATGGCAAAGCTTTTCAACGGGATGCTTCTGCCCGCCTCGGGGCAGGTGCTGGTAGACGGCCTAGACGCCTCCCAGGAGGAAAACCAGCTGGAAGTGCGCCGCCGGGTGGGCCTGGTGCTGCAAAACCCCGACAACCAGCTGGTAGCTGGCGTGGTGGAAGAAGACGTAGCCTTTGGCCCGGAAAACCTGGGCCTGCCGCCAGAGGAGATCCGCCGCCGGGTAGACGGGGCCCTGCAGGCGGTGGACATGTACCAGTACCGCCTGCATGCCCCCCACAAGCTTTCCGGCGGGCAGAAGCAACGCGTGGCCATCGCGGGCGTCATCGCCATGGAGACAAAGCTTATTGTGCTGGACGAGCCCACCGCCATGCTGGACCCCCAGGGGCGGCAAGAAGTGATGGAAACCATCACCCGTTTGAACCGGGAGAAGGGCGTCACCATCGTGCTGATCACCCATTATATGGACGAGGCTGTCCAGGCCGGGCGCGTGGTGGTGATGGACGAGGGGCGCATACTGCTGGACGGCACGCCACAGCAGGTATTCAGCCATGTAGAGCGCCTGAAGCGCCACGGCCTGGACGTGCCGCAGGCTACCGAGCTGTGCTACCAGCTGCGGGCCGCCGGGATAGAGCTGCCCTATATCCCCCTCTCGGTAGAGGAGTGTGTGGGGATGTTCCAAAAGCTGCTGGCCCAGTAAGCATACGGGCGGCTTTCATCGCTTTAGGGTGCCCACTTAGGTAAAAGATGGGAAATATCCACGCTATCTTGGAGGTAAGGAACATGCATACTGTAATGGAATGGTTGGATACAAGCGGCGTCTTCTTTCTGGCAACGGCGGACGGCCCCCAGCCTAAGCTGCGGCCTATAGGCGCCCACATGGAAAAGGATGGGAAAGTGCTTTTCAGCATCGGATCCCATAAAGAGGTTTACAAACAGCTGCTTGGCAACCCACATTGCCAGATCGCAGGGATGCTGGACGGGGGCCGGTGGTTCCGGCTGACGGGGCGCGCCGTGTTTGAGGACGGGCCGGCCTATGCGGAAAGGTTTTTGGAGGCGCGGCCAGGGCTGAGAAAAATCTATAACCCGGAAAGCGGGCTTACCCTTGCCGTATTCCACCTGGAGGAGGCCAGGGCCCTTTTGTACGCGATGGGGGACGTTGTGGGAGAGACCGCCTTTTGACGGCTTTTTCTGGGCTGCGGGAAAGGCGGGGGAAGGCTTATAGGCAGGCATATGGCAGCGCGCGCAGGCGGGAGGCGAACGGTTTGACCATCTTAGAAACTAAAAACTTGACCTACAAATATGGCGCCGGCACGCCCTTTGAGAAGACGGCGGTGGAGGATGTGTCCCTGTCTATCGGGAAGGGCGAGTTCGTGGGGGTCATCGGCCATACAGGCAGCGGGAAAAGCACCCTGATCCAAATGCTGAACGGTTTGCTGCGGCCCACCTCTGGGCAAGTGCTGCTGGACGGGCAGGATATCTGGCAAGAGCCTAAAAAAATACGCCAGGTGCGCTTCCGGGTTGGGATGGTGTTCCAATACCCGGAATACCAGCTTTTCGAGGAGACTGTGCTGCAGGACATCATGTTCGGCCCCAAAAACATGGGGCTTCCCGACGAAGCGGCAAAAGCCCGCGCTGTGCAGGCGGCGGCGTTCACCGGGCTGAAGCCCAGCCTGCTGGATGAATCCCCGTTCGAGCTTTCCGGCGGGGAGAAACGCCGGGCGGCCATCGCGGGGGTCATTGCCATGGACCCGGAGGTGCTCATCCTGGACGAGCCCACCGCCGGGCTGGATCCCCGGGGCCGGGACGTACTGTTGGCGCAGATTGCCCAATACCATAAAGAACGGGGCAACACCGTGCTGCTGGTGTCCCACAGCATGGAGGACATCGGTCGGGTGGCGGACCGCCTGCTGGTGATGAACGACGGCCGCAAGGCCATGCTGGCCCCCACAAAAGAGGCTTTTGCCCGGGGGGAGGAGCTGGAAAAGATGGGGCTGCGGGTGCCCCAGGTCACCAAGATCCTGCAAGGGCTGCAAAAGCTGGGCTTCCCGGTAGACCCCACCGCCCTGACAGTGGACGACGCCTTGAAGCAGCTGATCCCTTACTGCAAACAGCGGCAGGCCGCAGGCCCCCTTTGATAAGCGGGCGGGTTCCCAAAGGGCCCCTTACACAGAAAGGACGTGTTCCATATGCTGTCTGATATCACCCTTGGCCAATATTTCCCGGCTAAATCCCCCCTGCACCGGGCCGACCCCCGGCTGAAGATCTGCCTGACCATCTTCTCCATCGTGCTCATCTTCTGCGCCGGGAACTTCTTTTCCCTGGGGGCGGCGGTGGCGTATATCGGGCTGGGCATGGCCTTGTCCAGGATAGCCGTAAAGCTGTACCTGAGAAGCCTAAAGCCCATCCTGTTCCTGGTGGTGTTCACGGCGGTGCTCAACGTGTTTTACGGCACGGGGGAGCCCCTGTGGCAGTGGGGCGTCTTCAAAATTACCCAAAACGGCCTGGTAAACAGCCTGTTTGTGTCCATACGCATCATCACGCTGATCTTGGCAAGCTCGGTGCTCACGTTCACCACCTCCCCCACCCAGCTTACCGACGCCATCGAGCGGCTGCTGCGCCCCCTCTCCCGGCTGCGGGTGCCCGTGCATGAATTTGCCATGATGATGACCATCGCCCTGCGCTTTGTGCCCTTGCTGCTGGAGGAGACCGACAAGATCATGAGCGCCCAGAAAGCCCGGGGCGCGGACATGGAAAGCGGCTCGGTCCTCCAGCGCATCAAGGCCCTGGTGCCCATCCTGATCCCCCTGTTCGTGTCGGCCTTCCGCCGGGCCTACGACCTGGCCATCGCTATGGAAAGCCGCTGCTACCACGGGGGCGGGGGCCGCACGAAAATGAAGGTGCTGCGTTTTGGCCGGGGGGATTGGCTGGTGCTGGGCTCGGCGGTGCTGGCGCTGGGGGCGTTTATCGCGCTGAACATCGTGTTCCCGCCCGCTGTGGCGCGGTAGGGCCTCCGGCGGCTTAAGGAACTTTTTTGAGGAAAAAGTTCCTTAAGGATCTTCCAAAACCTTTTATTAGGAGTTGGTTTGGGGTGGACGAAAATGTTACACGCCTTTGGTTCCGCGGCTTTGCGGGCGGGTATGCGTCCACCCCCAGTGCGAGTGCTCCCGGCTGAGCATAGCCTATTGTTTGCGGCGCGTATTGCCGGGGCACAGGTTCACAATCGAAATGGAAAAAGCATTTTACAAGGGGACGACTGCTGTTGTTTCCACATCAAACAAAAAAGGAGCCCCTATGCGTAACCTACTCATCACCCTGTCCTATGTAGGCACCCATTACCACGGCTGGCAGATACAAGAAAACGCCCTGACCGTACAAGAGGCGTTCCAGTCGGCGCTGGCAAAAGTGACCGGGGGCGGGGAGGATATCAAGGCCTGTTCCCGCACGGATACCGGCGTGCACGCCAGGGAATTCTGCGTGAGCCTGCAGACGGGAAGCCCCATCCCGCCAGAACGGCTGCCCGCCGCGCTGAACCATTACCTGCCGCCGGACATCGCCGTAAAAAACTGCCGCGAAGTACCCGCGGATTTCCACGCGCGCTACAGCTGCAAGGGGAAAGCGTACATGTATGAGATTTGGAACCACCCGGTGCGGGACCCCTTTTTAGAGGGGCGGGCCCTGCACTATTGGTACCCCATCGACGAAAAGCTGCTGGACCAGGCGGCCCGGCACTATATGGGCCGGCACGATTTCACCTCCTTCTGTACCTTGGACAGCCGGGAGCGTGGGGATTTGGTCCGGACTGTGACAGAGGCAAGGGTAGAACGCCGGGGGGACCTGGTGGTATTCACCGTGGCGGCGGACGGGTTTTTGTATAACATGGTGCGCATTATGGCAGGGACTTTGCTGCGGGTACAGCAAGGCAAGCTGGCCCCGGGCGACATCCCGGGCATTATCGCCGCAAGGGACCGCCGGGCCGCCGGGCCCACGGCCCCTGCCTGCGGCCTGTACCTAGGCCGGGTATTCTATTGAGGGGATAGCCCGCCCCAGGCCGGACGGGCCCGGGCAAAAGGGGGATTGGTTATGGGAAAACACGATAGGCAGGACGAGCACCGCATTATACAGCTGCGGGACTACCAGCCCCTGCCCCCGGATCCGGAAGGGCAGCCAGAGGAGGGAGCTGACCGCCCAGAGGCGGAGATCGAATATGAAGGGGCAGAGGCCCCGGGGCAGAAAAAAAAGCGCATGGTGGCCGGCATGCCCAAGGCCGTATACCAGGTGGCGGTCATCTTGTTGGCGCTGGTGGTGGGTCTCTCCATATGGATGAACCGCACCAACCTTTCCCCAGAGAACATCGGGGCCTGGCTGAAGCTGCAGGTGACCGGCGCGGAAATAGGCGACGGCTACCCCGTACAGATCACCGGTTCCGAGGTGGCGGACGCCAATTTCCTGGCCCAAAACGGCAACGCCGTAATCCTCAGCGACACGGCCCTGACCATCCTGAACCCTACCGGCCGGGACGAGCTATCCCTGCGCCACAGCCTGAACAATCCCGTCCTGCAAGGGGCGGGGGGGCGGTTCCTGCTGTACAACAGCGGCAGCACCGGATACATGACCCTGTCTGGCGCCGAGACGGTGGCCAGCGGCGTGCAGCGGCAGGATATCCTGTCTGGCGCCATTGCCCAAAACGGCCGTTTCGCTTTGGGCATCCAGGGGTCCAACGGGGCTTCTGAGCTGAACGTCTATCAACGCAACGGGGCCCTGCAGGCCCATTACCTGCTGGCCAGGGACTATATTACGGCTGTGGCGTTGAATTATGACGGCTCATACGGCATGGTGTGCACCGTGCGCAGCGACAAGGGTACGCTGGTCTCCAAGATCCTGATATACGATTTCAACAGCGAAAACCCTGTGGCGGAATATGAAACCAGCGACAACTTACTTTTGGCCGCCCACTGGGGGGAGAATGGGATGCTGTACGCCGTAGGGGACACGGCCCTGCTTTCAGCCAGTTCTTCCGATTACCAGTTTGCCGAGGAAAACTACCAGGGCCGGCAGCTCACCGCTTTCCGGCTAGAGGGCGGCCGGGCGTTCCTGTCCATCTCCGCTTACGAGCACGCCGGGCCCAGCACGCTTTTCGTGTACGGTACGGGCAGCGCCCAGCCGGTGAAGGTGGAGGAAGACAGGCGCATTGAAGCTATCTCCGTGTATGGGGGCTCGGTAGGGGTCCTGATGAACGGGCAGGCCGTGTTTTACGACTTTTACACAGGGGCAGAGCTGGGCCGGGCCGACGCCGGCGGCGACGCCAAGGCTTTGGCCCTGTCCAGCGAAAGCGCCTGCTATGTGCTGGGCGTAAGCGAGGTGCGCTCTATAAAGGTGGAATGAGCGCGGCCGCTAAGAATCCTATAAAGCTTTGCGTAAGATTTCTGTAAGCCTCTGGGGGTTGTGGAATCTGGCAAAGCGTGGTATATTTATAAGGCAAGCTT
The DNA here is from genome assembly GCA_910574995.1 of Oscillospiraceae bacterium. GTDB lineage: Bacteria > Bacillota > Clostridia > Oscillospirales > Acutalibacteraceae > Acutalibacter. The sequence goes on along the minus strand of CAJTCS010000001.1, from coordinate 438,894 downwards.
TTTTTATAAGAGGAGGGGTATGCCAGTGAATTACGCGCTGGATCTGGTGCTTGTCGGCATCTTCGTATTGTTTGTGCTTGTGGGGGTGCACCGGGGCTTCATCCGCTCCGCCATCCAGTTTTTGGGCTCGATCATCGCGGCCTGCCTGGCTGGCGCGTTGGGGGGGATGGCCGCCCAATGGCTGTTCGATTCCATGTTCCGGAGCGCGCTGGTGGAAAAGGTGGCCAGCTCTATAAACGCCTTAGGCGCGGGGGAAGCCACCTCCGCCATAGACAGCGTGTTGGCCACCCTGCCGGATTTCCTGGTGCGGGCCCTGGAAGACGCGGGGGTATCGGCTTCGGCCATCAGCCGGGGCATCGCGGGGCAAAGCGGCCAGGCCGCCGAGCGGGTGGCCGACCTGCTGTCCCCTGTGTTCGTCAGCTTTTTGAAGGTGCTGGCCGTCATGGTCATCTTTGCCCTGCTGATGGTGGTGGTGCGCATTTTGGCCGAGGTTGTCGGCGGCGTGCTGCGCCTGCCCCTTCTGGGCCAGCTTGACAGCATCCTGGGCGGCGTGTGCGGCTTCTTAATGGCCCTGGTGCTGGTATGGGTTGTGGTGGCCGGGGTGCAGGTGTTCGTACCCATGCTAAGCGTACCGGCCCAGTCCCAGATACAGGACACCCTGGACCATTCCATTGTGGCGGGCGCTTTCATCAACATGAACCCCCTGGGGAACCTGTTCACGGTATAACGCGGGCCGCCCCGCATCCATTCTGGAAAAGGAAATTGCAAAGAAAGAGAAGGGAAAATAAGGGAATGCCCCGAGAGAAAAAACCCATCAACAAAAACCTGACCATACCCAACGCCCTATCGGCGCTGCGCATCCTGATCGTACCGTTTTTTGCCTGGTGTTTCTTGGCGGACCAATTGTGCTGGGCCATTGCGCTGCTGCTGCTTTCCGGGCTTTCAGACCTGCTGGACGGCTTTATCGCCCGGCGGTTCAACCAGATTACCGAGCTGGGGAAGATTTTGGACCCTTTTGCCGACAAACTGACCCAAGGGACGGTTGCCCTGTGCCTGGCTATCAAGTTTCCGATGATCGGCCCTGTGTTAGGGCTGTTCATCGCCAAAGAGCTGTCTATGCTGTGCTGCGCCATCGTACTGCTGAAAAAGCACAAGCACCCGGGCGCGGCCAAATGGTACGGCAAGGTGGCCACGGTGATGTTCTACGTGTCCGTGTCCGCCATTGTGGTGATGGACGCTTTCCAGCTTTTGCCAATAGAATCTTTTTACGTGGCCTCTTATGCGCTGCTGGCCCTTACCGGGGTCATGATGGCCTACTCGGCGGTAAAATATTTTCAAATCTTCCTGCGTATACTCCATTCTGGAGAGGGGGAGTATGAATTTGACCTGCCTGACGAGATACACGCGAAAACCATCCGGGAAAGGCGGAAAAAGCCGGGCAGGGGCAAGCGGGTAAGCTGACCCTGCAACGGGCATACTATCTTCTGGGCTTTAACAGCCGCGGGGTATGCGCCCGCGCCGCCCAGCCGCTTGCCAATGAAAAATATTTGTAAATTTTGGAAACTTCCCCGGGCAGGGCACTTGCGCGGGGGAATTTTCGTCTGTATAATGGAAGCATGAGAGATTATCTCTTCAGAAGAAAGGAAAGCAACGTCATGATGATGTGTACCCGGTGCCATAAACGTCCGGCTACGGTGTTCGTTTCCCAGGCCGCAAACAGCAAAGAGATAAAGGGCTATTGCTTTGTGTGCGCGAAAGAACTGGGCATACAGCCTGTAAACGATTTTATGAACAACATGATATCCAACCTGAAAGAACAGACGGGCATGAGCGAGGAGGAATTCGCCGAGGCAACCGAGCAGATGGCCCAGATGCTGGGCATGTCCCCAGAGGACGGCGATACCAGCGAAAGCACCAGCCTTTTTTCCCCTGGCGGGGCCCAGACATTGCCCACCGACATGCTGCTGGGGGGCGCGCCTGGGGAGAACGGCGGGCGCAGCGCCCAGCACGTCCGGGAAAGGCGGGAAAACCCACATAAGAAAAAGCGCAAGCACATCCAGAACTATTGCACCGACCTGACGGGCAAGGCCCGCAAGGGGGAATTGGACAATATCATCGGCCGGGAAAAAGAGATACAGCGGGTGGTGCAGATCCTTTCCCGCCGCACCAAAAACAACCCCTGCCTTATAGGCGAGCCCGGCGTGGGCAAAACCGCCGTAGCCGAGGGCCTGGCCCTGCGTATTGCCCGGGGGGAAGTGCCTGGCAAGCTGCTGGAAAAAGAAGTGCAGCTGCTGGACCTGACCGCCCTGGTGGCGGGCACCCAGTTCCGGGGGCAATTCGAAAGCCGGATAAAGGGGCTCATCGACGAAGTGAAGGCAGACGGCAATATCATTTTGTTCATTGACGAGGTGCACAACCTGGTGGGCACAGGCGACGCCGAGGGCAGCATGAACGCCGCCAATATTTTAAAGCCCGCCCTGTCCCGGGGGGAAATACAGGTAATTGGGGCCACCACCTTCTCTGAATACCGGAAATATATTGAAAAAGACGCGGCCCTAGAGCGCCGTTTCCAACCCGTTACGGTTACAGAGCCCTCTATGGAGGACGCCGTGCAGGTATTGCTGGGCATCAAGGGCTATTACGAGGCATTCCACCGGGTGACCGTACCCGAGCACATTGCCCGGCGTATGGTGGTGCTTTCCGAGCGGTACATCAGCGACCGTTACTTGCCCGACAAGGCCATCGACCTTTTAGACGAGGCCTGCGCCTGCGCGGCCCTGCGGAACAAGCGCCTGGAAGAATATGAAAGCAAGGAACGGGCGTTGGGCAAAGAGCGGGTCCGGGAACAGGACCTGACCGCCCCCACAGGGGCCATGGTGGACTATGAAGAACTGGCCAAAACCCACTACCGCATCGCCACCTTAGAGGAAGAGCTGGACAAACTGCGGCAGGAAGGGGTGTTCTCCCAGGTGGAGGAGCAGGACCTGGCCTATGTCATCGAGTTGTGGACCGGCATCCCCGCCGCCCGGGTGGAAGAGAACGAGCTCTCGAAGCTGGCCGGGCTGGAGGGAGTGCTTTCTAAGCGGATCATCGGCCAGGAAGAGGCTATCGCGGCAGTATCCGCCGCCGTGCGCCGCAGCCGGGTACAAATCAGCCCCCGGCGGCACCCGGCCTCGTTTATCTTTGTGGGGCCCACAGGTACCGGCAAGACCGAGCTGGTGCGGGTGCTCTCCCAAGAGCTGTTCGACACGCCAGAGACCCTCATCCGCCTGGACATGTCCGAGTTTATGGAGAAGCATTCGGTTTCTAAAATTATTGGTTCGCCCCCAGGCTATGTGGGCTATGACGAGGCAGGCCAGCTGACGGAAAAGGTGCGCCGCAGGCCCTATTCGGTGCTGCTGTTCGACGAGATCGAAAAGGCCCACCCGGACGTCTTGAACATCCTTTTACAGATACTGGACGAAGGGCGCATCACAGACGCCCACGGCCGCACGGTAAACTTTGAAAACACCGTCATCGTCATGACTTCCAACGCAGGCAGCGACAAAAAAGAGGGCGCGCTGGGCTTTGCCAAATCCACGGCGGACCTGAGCAAGGAAAAAGCCATGAAGGCTTTACATGATTTCCTCCGCCCGGAATTTCTCAGCCGCATAGACGAGGTGGTGGTGTTCCGGCCTTTGGACGTGGAAGACTACAAAAAAATCTGCGCTTTGATGCTGGACGAATACACAGGTTCGTTAAAAGAAAAAGGCATTGCCCTGCAATACGACGTTTCCGCTTGCGCCCTGTTGGCGGAGAAGTCTATCCACGGCCGCAGCGGGGCCCGGGATTTACGCAACAACCTGCGGCGCATGGTAGAGGATAAGCTGGCCATGCTTCTGGTGGAACGGGGCGAGGGGGCTATCGCCGCCATTGCCCTTGCCGCCCGTGACGGCGAACTCGCTTTAGACGTGTTGTGAGGCGTTGAAAATTTTAAAGGTTTTTTAAGGGGCTTTTTGAAAAAGCCCCTTAAAGCGGGCCTGGGCGGCGGCCCGGCCAAAAAGAAAGGGTGTATTGGGAATGAGCAAGACATACGAGCTGGAGATTGCCGGGTGCAAGCGGGCGCTGCCCATCTGCCCCATAGACGAGCGTTTGGACATTGCGGGCTTTGTGATGTTCGGGGATGTAGAGGTGACCGAGCAAGCGGCCAAGGCCTTGCTGGGGAAATGCCCGGGGCACGATGTGATCGTGACCGCGGAAAGCAAGGGGATACCCCTGGCCTATGAGATGGCGCGCATTGGCTGCCGGAATTATGTGGTAGCCCGCAAGGGCGTCAAGGCATACATGGAAGACCCCATCCATGTAGAGGTGAAATCCATCACCACCGACCATGTGCAGAAGCTATACCTCTCTAAGGCCGACTGCGAAAACCTGAAGGGCAAACGCATCCTCATTGTGGACGACGTGATCTCCACGGGGGAGTCTTTGGCCGCCATGGAAGAACTGCTCCACGCTATCGGTGGGGAAGTAGTGGGCAAGGCCTGCGTTTTGGCAGAGGGGGACGCCAAAGACCGGGAGGATATCCTTTACTTAGAACCGCTGCCTTTGTTCTTCAAATAAGATGAAAAGGCCTTTTGCGGCGTTGGGCTTCTCTGTTTATGTTGGGCTGATGCTGGCAGCCTGGGCCGGGCCGGAGGCTGCCCGTTGGCTCATATGGCTATGCCTGGGGGCGGCTGCATGCGGCCTGGCCGCATGGAAGGCCTGGAAAAAGGCAAATGGGCTGGCGGGGGCGTTCGCAGTGCGGGCGCCCCTGTTTGCTGTTTCCTGCCTGGCCGCGGCGTTGGCCCTGGGCCTGTATGTACGCCAGTGGGACACAGCTTTTGCCCCCGCCCAGCAATGGGCGGGGGCAAAAGCCCGGATACAGGCGCAGGTGCTGGATTATCCAGAAGAACGGTACAGCCGGTACTACTACCGCCTGCGGGTAGAACGTATCGAAAAGGAAAGGGTCAGGCCCTTTACCGTACGCCTATCGGCCGTGCAGCCCCTGCCTTGCGGGCCCTATGATTCGGTAGAGTGTACGGCCTCCTTCTTCAGCTTTACAACAGGCGGGCTATACTCCCAGCGGAACTCCCGGCTGGCAGGCGGCGACGTATTGGGGGCTTATTTGTCCGGCATGGACGCCCGCCGGGTGCCAGACCTGCGGGAACCCTTTTGGAAGCTGTTTTGCCAGCTTCGGCACAGGATAAGCAGAGGCTTCCGGCGTTGGCTGCCCCAGGACGAAGCCTCGTTCCTGTCCGCCATGGTGCTGGGCCGGCGGGACGGCCTGCCTGAAGAAGGGTACGCCGCGTTCCAGCTGATCGGGTGCGCCCACCTGCTGGTCGTTTCCGGACTGCATATGGGCGCGTTGTCCGGGCTCTTGCTCCACCTCTTGAAAGGGATGGGCCTTGCCCGCCTGCCCCGGGACCTGCTGGCCGCCGGGGTGCTGCTGGCCTTCCTGTGTGTGACAGGCTTCCCCGTTTCCGCTGTGCGGGCCTGCGTCATGGCCGCTGTGTACCTTCTGGGGGACTGCCTGGGCCGCCGGGCAGACGGTGTAAACTCCTTGGGCCTGGCGCTGCTGGCCATCTGCCTGCAAAACCCTTTTTCTGGCGGGGATTTGGGGTTGGCTTTGTCCGCCTTTGCCACCTTGGGCATCCTTACGGCCCAGCGCCCTTTGGCAGGCTGGCTGCTGCGGCCACTGGCCGGCCACGGCACAGCCAAACGTGTGCTAAAGCCCGCAACGGATGCTTTAGCCGCTACCCTTTCCGCCATGGGGTTTACGCTGCCCTGGCAGCTGCTGGCTTTTGGAGGCATACCCCTGCTGGCCCCCTTGGCAAACTTGGCCCTCATCCTCCCCTGTACCTTATTGCTGTACTGCGGCTTCTTCATGGCGGTTTTTTCCCTGCTTCCCGTCCTCTCCCCCCTGGCGGCGCCCTTTGGGTTTTGCGCGGGCTGGCTGTGCCGGTACAGCCAGCAGGCGGCCGGCTGGATTGCCTCTGTGCCCGGCGGATACCTATACCTGCGGCCCCCAGGGCTGATAGCCCTGGGCTTCTGCCTGCTGCTGCTTTCCCTGTTGTTCGCCCCCTACCCGGCCGGTACAAGCCGGCCCAGCCGGATTATTGGGCTAGGCATAGCTGTGGTGGTGGCCTTTTGCAGCCTGTGGGGGGCCTGGGCCGGCCAGGATGTGGTGACGATATGCGCCTTTGGGGAGGAAGGCAGCGCCTGCCTGCTGCTGACGCAAGGGCGCCAAGCCGCTGTGCTGGCCCTGGGGGGCCGGGCGGATACCGCTGTGAAAGCCCTGTGGCAGGAAAACGCCCGCTGTGTGAAAACGCTGTTCCTGTCAAGCAGTGCCAGTGAGAGCCGCCAATCTGCCCGGCGGGTGCTGCAATCCTTTAAGACAGAGCGGCTGGTGCTGCCCCAAGGGGCCTATGTAGGGCGGGACCTGGCCCAGGGCGGGGTTTCTGTGGAAGCCGCCGCCCTGGGAAGCAGTTTCCAGGTTCTGCCGGGGATAGACGCGCTCCTTTCCCCAAAGGGGGACAGCCTGGCCTTTTCCCTGTACGGCGTGCCTTTTGTCCTGCGGCAAGGGCCAGACGGCCCGGAAGACTGGACCCTAATGGCATCAGGGGCAAATTCCGTATTTACTGTTTTGCCCCCAGGTGCTATAATAGAACCATCCTTACCACGGGGGATATACTTGCTGCCAGACGGGCAGCAAGGTTTGCGCATACAGGTAAGCCCTGCGGGAGACATATCCATAGGGAAGGAAGGATAGTGTGAAAAATACAAGGAAAGGGGCGGCGGCAGGTATAACGGGCTGTTTTTCTACGGCCCTTTGTGCCGGCCCCGTACCGCGTGGCTGTTAGCATGGCGCGGATCGAAGAGGCAGAGCTGAAAAGGCACCTGACACAGGGCGCGTTCGCGTCTTTATACGTTTTGGCCGGAGAGGAAAAATACCTGGTGAAGCGGGCTGCCCGGCAGCTTATTGACAAGGCGGGGGGCAGCTTGTTCCCCGAATTCAACCGGAACGAGCTGGACGGCGCCTGTACCATTGACAGCCTGGCGGACGCTGTGGAGGCCCTGCCCTTTATGGCAGAACACAAGTGCGTGGCCGTGCAGGACCTGGATCTATGGGACCGAAGCCAGGGGGAACTGGACAAGCTGGACCAGCTGCTGGAAAACCTGCCAGGCACCACCACCCTGGTGCTGTGGTTCCCCACAGCCGGGACAGGGGGGAAGGCCGCCTCCCGGTGGCAGTCTTTCCTGCGCAAGGCGGAAAAATATGGCTGCGTGCTTTTGTGCGCCCGGCGCACCGAGGGGGAGTTGAAGCGCCTGCTGGCCAAGGAAGCCGGCAAGGCCGGGTGCTCCTTCCCCAGCCAGGGCGTCCAGCGGCTGCTGGACTATGCGGGCCAGGACTTAAACCGGCTATTGGGGGAAGTGGAAAAGCTGTGCGCCTATGCCCTGGGTACCGGCCAACCATCCATCACCCCGGCCATGGTGGAAAAACTGGTGGCCAAAAGCACAGAGGTCACGGTGTTTTTGATGGTGGACGCCCTTGTAGCCGGCAGTTATGAAAAGGCCTACAGCCTGCTGGACAGCCTGTTCTATCAGCGGGAAGAGCCCATCGCTATCATCGGGGCGCTGGCCGCCTCGTATGTGGACATGTACCGGGTGCGGGCCGCCCTGGACAGCGGGCTGCCCGCCAGCGCCCCGACGGAATACGGCGACTATAAGGGGAAGGAATTCCGCCTGCGCAGGGCGGAACGGAACCTGCGCCGCCTGCCCGGCCCTGTGCTGCATAAAAGCCTCTCCCTGCTGCTGGAAGCCGATTTGGCCTTGAAGGGCTCCCGGCTGGAGCCCCGGGTGGTCATGGACGGGCTGATTGCCAGGCTTTTGCTGGCCGCCAGCCCGGAGGCGGACCGGTGATCCGGGTAAAGGAGGCCATTGTGGTGGAGGGCCGCTATGACAAGCACAAGCTTTCCGCCCTGGTAGAGGGGGTCATTGTGGAGACCGGGGGCTTCGGCATTTTCCGGGACAGGCAGAAGATGGCCCTGCTGCGCCGCCTGGCTGAAGAACGGGGGCTTATCGTGCTGACGGACAGCGACGGGGCGGGCTTTTTGATACGCAGTAAACTCTCGGCCTGCATCCCCCCCAGCCAGCTGAAGCACGCCTATATCCCCGACTGCTTTGGCAAAGAACGCCGCAAGGCACGCCCTTCCCGGGAGGGCAAGCTGGGGGTAGAGGGCATGAGCCTCCCCGTCCTGCAGGAAGCCCTGGAACGGGCCGGGGCCCAGGTCGAAGGGACAGAGGCGGCGGGCACAGCCGCAAAAAAGGAGCCGCCCGTGACAAAAGCGGATTTCTTCAGCTTAGGGCTGGCCGGCGGCCCCGACAGCAGCCGGCACAGGCAGGCCCTGCAAAAAGCCCTGGGCCTGCCCCAGCGGCTTTCCGCAAACGGGCTGCTGCAGGTGATAAACGCCCTGTATAGCCGCGAGGAGTTCTTCCGGCTGGCCAGGGGGAACAAAGAGGAGGATGGCACATGGAGCTGACCAGGCAGGTTCTGGATGATGCGAAATTCGAAACCAGAGGCAGGTGGTACAACGCCGACCAGGTAGACGCTTTTTTGGACGAGCTGGCCGCAGCCATCGAGGGCAGCCGCCAAGAGGCCGACAGGCTGCGCCAGGAGGTCCAGGCTTTGAAGGGCAAGCTGCAGCAGGCAGGGAAGCCCGCCCCCCAGCACGGCCCCAGCCCAGCCGAGGAGCGGGCCAGGCTGTTGGAGGACGTGCGGGTACTTAAGCAGTTCCGCGAACAGTTCCGGCAGGCCGTTGAACAGGACGCCCAGCGCCTGTTGGAACAGGCGCGCCACCTGGACTCGGACAAGCTGCTATAGGGCCGCGCCCAAACGCAAAAAGGAGGACGCTTACAGATGGTATGTATAGAGACGGGCCGGCTGCGGCTGCGCACCCCCCGCCCAACGGACGCGGGGCCGCTGCTGGCCATCCGCAACAGCCCCTATGTGCTGCGCTTCAACCCCATGAAGCCCTGGGACCTGGCACGCATGGAACAACAGGTGGAAGAGGAAAGCCATTCTGACAGGGTGTTGTACATAGAGGAAAAAACCGCCGGGGGGCTTATCGGCGGCATTTGGCTGGGGGAGGACGCCCTGCGCTATGGCCCGGCCGCGTTTGACCTGTCCTATTACCTGGCAGAAAACCAGGCGGGCAAAGGCTATATGACCGAAGCCCTTTCCCATGCCATACCCTACGCTTTCCAGAAGCTGGGGGCCCAGGTGGTTTCCGCCCGGGTTTTCCGGGACAACGCGGCCTCGGCACGGGTTCTGGAAAAACTGGGCTTTACCCACGAGGGGACGCTGCGCCTGGCTATACAGACGCAGGACGGCGTTATACACGACGACATGCTCTTCTCCCTGCTGGCCTAAAACGCCCCTGCAGGGCAGCTGCCTGGCTAAGGGCCGGGCGGAAACCCGCCTGGGTTGAGCAAAAGGCGGCCCAGACCAAGAAAGGATGGTATACATGAACCGAAAGCCCTATGTGGTGGCCATTGCCGGCGGGACCTGCAGCGGCAAATCCACCCTGGCAGACAATCTGGAGGCAGCCTTTGCCCCCAAATGCACGGTACAGGCCCTGCACATGGACGGTTATTTTAAAAAAGAGCCGCCCACCACGGTGGCGCCCATTACGCGGAAGGTCTACGTAGAGCACAACAGCCCCGACACCCTGGAGCTGGACCGGATGTACGCCGACTTCCAGAAACTGGCCGCCCCAGGCAGCGGCCTGGACCTGCTTCTGGTAGAAGGCCTTTTCGCCCTGTACCTGGACCCTATCCGGGAGCGGGCAGACCTGAAGATCTTTGTAGACCTGCCCAGCGACGAGCGGCTGGCCCGCCGGATTGTCCGCTTCATGGCTTGGGGCCAGACCTTTGAGGAGGTCACAGAGCGGTATCTGGACACGGTGCGTTTCCGGCATAACGAGCTCATCGAGCCCACCCGCTGGCACGCGGACCTGGTGGTCAACGGCGTATTGGACCGGGCCCAGGGCGTAGACGTGGCCAGCTGCTACATCCAACGCAGGCTGGAGGAATAGGCTGTGGGCGGGCCTTTGCGAAAAGCCTTTGACAACTGGGCGTGGAAGGGTTTATAATATGGTTGTATACCATTGGATGATATAGCGTCCCATAGGGAGGAGGCGGCAGCGTGGAAGGAAAGGCAAAAACAACGGCGCGGCAAGACGAATTTGTCCGGGAATTTGGCCGGGCTTTGACCTGCCTGCAGCGCAGCCGCAGTAAATTCATGGGCGAGTGCCTGCGGGACTATGGCTTTTCGGGGGCCATGTATATGATTTTGCTCCATGTGTCCCGCCATCCCGGCGCCAGCCAGGACAGCATTGCCAACCACATGTACATCAATAAATGCAACGTGGCCCGCCACACAAAAAAGCTGGAGCTGCTGGGATACTTGCACCGGGAGACCAACCAGGCCGACCGCCGGCAGAACAGCCTGTACCTGACGGAAAAGGGCTCCCAGTTGGCGCCGGTAATCCGCGGCTACCTGGGCCAGTGGGGCAAGGAGATGACCGCGGACCTGCAGGAGGACGAACGGGCCACTCTGCTCTCCCTGTTGGTTAAAATGACTGGCCAATCCCATCAGGCTGGCAAATAAACCCCAAATATACCACAGGCAGGCCCCCGACTTTTAAAAACCGGGGGCCTGCCATTTATGTATGATAGCCTTCCCATCCGTACAAGAGATGCGCATAACGGAACCCAAGCGCAAGCCATGCTGTGGGACCAGCCCAGACACAAGGGCCGCGCCGGCCCCACACGCCGCAATGTCCCGTACATATCAATCCAGGACATCCAGCACAGCAGAAAGCGTTTGCCCTTCACAGGACAGGAGCAGCCGGAAGCCCCCGGGCTCTACCGTATAGCGCATGGCCGCGTCCCACAGGGCCAGCTCCTCCCAGCCCAGGGACAGGACGCAGCCCTTTTTCCCCCCTGCCTGTAGGAACACTTTCTGGAAAGCTTTCAATTCCCGTTCCCGGCGCACAGTAGAGGCTTGCAGGTCTTGGACGAAAAGCTGCGCCACCGCCCAGCCGTCCATGCGGCCGGTATTCTCCACCGTAAACCGCACTTCCGCCCGCTGGCCGGCCCGCAGGCTGTCCAGGGCAACCGGGGCCGGGAACCGCACATGGGACACCTTAAAGGATGTATAGGAAAGCCCAAAGCCAAAAGGGTACAAGGCAGCGGCGGGCAGGTCACAATACTCCATGGGCCGGTACGAGCGTTTGGGGTTGTAATAGCAGGGCAGCTGCCCCGCGCTGCGGGGCAGGGATACCGGAAGTTTCCCCGAGGGGCACACCGCCCCGGTAAGGATCTCCGCCAGGGCCTGGCCGCCCATGGGGCCGGGGTAGAAAGCATAAAGCAAAGACTGGGCGCGTTCTGCAAGTTCTGGGATGGCATAGGGCCTGCCCGCGATGACCACCGCCGCCACGGGCTTGCCTGTGGCGAAGATGGCCCGGGCCAAGGCCGCCTGGCTGCCGGGCAGCCCCAGAGAGGAGCAGTCTACCCCTTCGCCACAGTCCATCTGCAGGGGGCCGTTCAGGCGGGCCGCGCCGTTTGCCTCAAAATCAGCCCCGGCAAAGCGGCTGGAGCTGCCCCCCAGGGCCAACACCACCAGGCTGCTGTCTTGGGCCAATCCCACCGCCGCGGGTATGCCGCTTTCGTCTATACCGCACACAGGGCACCCCTGGGCATAACGGACGTTCCCGGCCCCCAGCAGCCTTTCCAGGCCCTCCCGCAAAGTGACGCACACGCCTTCCCGCTGGGCAGGGGTGTAGTCCCCCAGCTGGTTGTATACGCTGTCCCCATTGGGCCCAATGACCGCCACCCGCAGGCCCTTTTGCTTGATGGGCAGCAGGCCCTCATTTTTCAGCAGCACCGCCCCTTGCCGGGCCAGCTCCAGGCTTTCCGGGTGGGAATTGTAGGAAAAAACATGGGGCGGCTCTTCCTCTAAGAAAGGATGTTCAAACAGGCCCTGGGCGAACTTCATCTCCAGCACCCCCAAGGCCGCCCGGTCTACATCCGCCTCATCGGCCAACCCGGCCTTCACGGCTTCCTCCAGCAAGGTAAAGCCGTCGTCCCACAGGCTCACGTCCACCCCAGACCGCAATGCCAGCGCCCCCGAGGCAGCCGCACCCCCTGTCAGGCTGTCCAGCCGGTCTATGGCCCCGCCATCGGCCATCACCAGCCCTTTAAAGCCCAGCTCCCCCCGCAGCACGTCCTGTAACAGCCAGGGGTTTGCGTGGCAGTACACCCCGTCTATTTCGTTGTATGCCGCCATTACGCCGGCCACACCGGCCTGGCAGCAGGCTTCCATGGGGGGCAGGTGTATCTCCCGCAGCTCGCGGGGGCCGATGCGCGCGGCGCTGGCGTTCACGCCGCCGGTGGTCTCCCCCTGGGCGCAGAAATGCTTGGCCACCACGCCTACCCCGGCTTCCTGGCAGCCCATTACGGCGGCACGGGCCAATGCCCCGCAAAGGTAAGGGTCTTCCCCATAGCATTCTTCGCTGCGGCCCCAGCGGGGGTCCCGCAGCACGTCCAACATGGAGATAAGGGCCAGGCCTACCCCCAGCCCCCGCAGCTGCCGCCCGCACACCCCATAGGCCCTTTTTGTCAATTCCGGGTTCCACGCCGCCCCTACCCCTAAATTGACCGGCAATAGGTACCCGTCCAGGGCCTGGTGGCCGTGAGGGCACTCGCTGCTCATCAGCGCCGGGATGCGCAGCCGGGAATGCTCCAGCACAAAACCCTGTACCAGGTTGTAGGCCCGCTTCATGCCCACGCCGCTTAACCCGTTTGCATAGTCCTTCTGGGACCAGGGATCGGCCCGGTACAGGCCGTACAGCACCCCCAGCCCGCCAAATTTTTCCACATGCCCCTGGAAAGCCGGGGTAAGGCGGATCTCCTCGCCTTTGCGTTCATAACAGGCAAAACCATACAGCTTTTGGTTGATCTGCCCCACCTTCTCCCGCAGGGTCAGCCGGGAGAGCAGATCTTCCGCCCGTTCCCGGGGGCTTTTCGTCTGGTCCAGATACAGCATACCGGTCTCCTTCCAAAAGTTTTCTCAAAACCTGTATTTCCATACGGCAATGGGCAGGGGCATTTACATACGCGCCATGTGGAGAAACGTTCAGGCCGCGCCTTTCGGCTGTGAATACAAATCCCTTATCCAGCCAGGCCTAGCTGGGCCCGCACTTTGGCATCGTACGCAGGGCTGGCCTTGCGCAGGGAAACGGGGCGGCCCTGCCCGTTCACAAAGCAGTGCAGCGTCCGGCCCTGGCAGCGCAGTTCCCCTGTCCCCTGATCTACCACCTGGTAAAAAAAGCCGATGCGGGTGCCCGTATAGCTTTCAATCCCAGCGGATATCTCCACCCGGTCCCCAAAACGGCACATGCTGCGGTATTCCGCTTCGGCCTTCAGCACCGGGCTTAGTATACCCGAAGCCTCCAGCTGGTCATAAGGGAAGCCCTGTTCCCGCATGTAGTGTACGCGGGCTTCCTCAAACCAGCGGATGTAATTGGAATGGTGTACGCAGTCCATGCGGTCGGTCTCATAGTAGAAAACCTCCCGCTGATACGTCACGGTATGCACATGGCACCGCCCCTTTCTTTAATATACCAGGAGGGTACGGAAAGCAGCAGGCCGCCCCCGGAGGCAAGGAGCGCACGCTCCTTGCCTGGGCGCAGGCGCGCCCCTCCCGGAAAGCGCCGCTTTCCGGGAAGCCGGGGGCGGCCAGGAGGGCTTCCAGCACCCTTTTATCGGCCCTTCCGGCAGTGGTACAGCCGGGCCAGCAACATGCCAAAGCCCACCAGGGCCAAAAACGCGCCCATACCCAGCAAAAAGCCGCTCCAATAGTCAGAAAGCTTCCCCATGCCGCCCAGTATCAGGCCTACGGCGGCAACAGCCATCCCAATGGGCAGCAGCCAAGGCCAGAACGTCAGGAACGCATTGCCCTTACGCTTCATCTTCCCCACCCCCCTTCCTGTGATTATACACCTTTTTGCCGCAAAACACCAGCAAAAGAAGCAGCATACAGCCGCCCTGCACCATTTCCGCGCCTGTCCGGGTGAGGGTATGGCCGGTCAGGAAAGCTTCCCGCCCGGTGAGCACTTCAAACAGGCACATGCCAAACAGGAACGCCCCGGCGACGCCCTCTACAATATAGATGACATTCATGCCGCCGCCAATGGGGTATATCTCCAGTATGGCAAATTCCCCCAAGCACAGGGTGATGGCCACCCACATGATGAGCATGTCTTCATACATACCCTCGGCCCACGTGATATCGCATTCTTTCAACAGGGCGTTTATAGACAGCAGCACGACGAATAGTATCATGGCGTGCTGGAACACGTTGCCCCGCTGCAGCAGCTGCCGCTCGTCCAACTCGTTCCTACATTTAAACACGGTCGTTTCCTCCTTCCGGTTCCGGCCAGAACAGGCCGTCCAAGGTCTTACCCAGGACCTGGCATATCTGTATGCACAGCTTGACGGTGGGGTTATAGTCCCCCTTCTCGATGGCCACAATGGTTTGCCGGGTAACGCCCACCATATCCGCCAAGCCTTGCTGGGTTAAACCCAGGTTGGCCCGGGCCGCTTTCAATCGCAGGTTTTTGCCCATCCCATCACCTCTTGCAGATAGTATATACTATATCTTACTAAAAGTCAAGTATATATTGCTATTTTGCTTTTTCAAACCCTTACATCCCTATAAGGGCACCCCCAAGGGGCGTGCCCGGCCCAATGCGCGCCCCTTGACACCCCAAAATGGATATGGTAACATACGTATAAAAACCGATGGGCGCCATAAGGCTGGACAAGGGGATGATCGTAATGGGGGACAGGGCCATACTGGCGGAAACAGACAGGCTGGTTTTACGGAGATTCCAAAAAGGGGATTTGCAGGACTTATACGAATACCTATCTGACGGGAAAGTTGTGGAGTATGAGCCTTATAAGCCTATGACCATAGAGGAAACAGAGGAAAACCTTACGTGGCGCATAGGGACGGAGGAAATGGTCGCGGTTGCATTGAAATGCAGCCGCAAAATGATTGGCAACGTGTATATGGGGAAAAGGGAACTGGAAACATTGGAAATGGGGTATGTATTTAACCGGGATTATTGGGGGAAAGGATATGCGGCTGAAAGCTGCCAAGCCCTTATGCAGCAGGCGTTTTCCAACGGGGTGCACCGTATATACGCTGAATGCGACCCCCAAAACCCGCGCTCGTGGAAGCTGCTGGAAACCCTTGGCTTCCGCAGGGAAGCACATTTGAGGCAAAACGTATATTTTTGGAAAGACCAGGATGGGAACCCCATCTGGAAAGATACGTATATCTATGCCAAATTGAACGCCGACAGATAAAAAGATCCGCCTGCCAACGCAGGCGGATCTTTTTATCTGTGCTGTTGCCGGTCCCACACGTTTGCCAGCGCCTGCGCCACGAACATGCCCAGCCCGGCCCCAGCATACGGCAAGGCTTGCGGGCTATTTATTCCCAGCCTTGGTCAGCGCCAATACAATAAGCGCAATCAGCCCAACTACGGCAAAGATGCCCAGCATGCCTTTGCCCATAATCCCCAAAGCTTCCATAACATTTTCCATGCCCGGTTTTGCCGTTACAAAAACGGCGGTGGGCCCATCGGCCCCGCCGATGACGCCAATAGAGCTAGCTACTATTTGATGCAACATTCTTTTGCCATCCTTTCCTATTCGGTGTTTTCTTAAGCCCCGGCACACGTGAAAAGCTGTGCTTTGCATATATGCCGCCTAAAAACAAACCCCGTTTTCGTCGTTGTACTATCCTGTCTGCGCGGCGGAACGCAGCCTACATAAAGAACCCTAATACGATCCCGCCTGCCACGGCGGAGGCAACCTGCCCGGAGACATTGGCGCCCACGGCATGCATCAAAAGGTGGTTCTGGTTGTTCTCGGCAATGCCCATTTTTTCTACCACCCGGGCGGACATGGGGAAAGCCGAGATACCGGCGGCGCCCACCATGGGGTTGATCTTGTCCCTGCTGAACAGGTTCAGCAGCTTGGCAAACAGTACGCCGCCAATGGTATCGAATACAAAGGCAAAAAGCCCCAGCCCCATGATCATCAGCGTCTGCAGGGTGACAAACTGCTCGGCCCGCATGGAGAAAGAGATGGTGATGCCCAGCAGCAGCGTCACTAGGTTGGCCAAATCGTTCTGGGCCGTTTCAGACAGCCGGTTCAGCACGCCGCATTCCCGTATCAGGTTGCCGAACATGAGGAAGCCCACTAAGCTTACGGAAGCCGGGGCCACCAGCCCCGCTACAAAAGTGACAATGATGGGGAACAGGATACGGGTGGCCTTGCTAACGGCATTGGGCCGGTAATCCATGCGGATGGCCCGCTCTTTCTTGGTGGTCACAGCCTTGATGGCCATGGGCTGGATGATGGGCACTAATGCCATATAGGAATAAGCCGCCACAGCAATGGGCCCGATATAATTGGATTTCAGCACCTGGCTTACCAAAATAGAAGTAGGCCCGTCCGCAGCGCCAATGATCCCGATGGATGCCGCGTCCCGGATGTCGAACCCCAGCACCGCGGCCAGCACGATGGTCAGGAAAATGCCGAACTGGGCGGCCGCCCCAAACAGGAACATCTTGGGGTTGGAGAGCAGGGGGCCAAAATCGATCATAGCTCCGATCCCGATAAACAGCAGCAGCGGGAACGCCTCTGACGCCTCTATCCCCGTCTCGAACAGCCACTGGATAATGCCCTGGGTCTCCCCCACGCCCTGCATGGTCTGGTTCAGCACGCCAGACAGGGGCAAATTCACCAAAATGGCCCCAAAACCCATGGGCAGCAGCAGCGCCGGCTCATAATCCTTTTTGATGGCAAGCCAGATAAGCACAGCCCCTACCAGGTACATCACGCCCTGCTGCCATGTAATAGATAGCAAGCCCTCCCATAAGAATTCCATACTTTACCCTTCCTCTCTTTTATATTCTGTCCTAGCTTTCCCAATTCAGGAAAGAAAAACCAGAAGCCCGCCGTGGAAAGCACCGCAAAATAAAACAGACCTGTGCGCGCCATAAAAGGCAGCACAGGTCTGGTCATTTCAAGCTGATCCAGGGCTAAAGCCCATGCTTGTTGAATCAGCTACAGCAAACGCTGTTGACTACTCCCCCAGCTATTGCCAAAAGTGTAACACGGTTTGCCCTGTTTGTCAAGGGAAAAGGGGAAAACCCCCAGGTTTTATCCCCGGTCTTCCTTTATGCGGGCAAAACACTCGCTACAATAGACAGGGCGGTCTTCCCGGGGCTGGAAAGGAAGCCGCGCCTCTTTCCCACAGGAGGCGCATACAGCGATAAAGGCGTCCCGCTCAGAGCGGCCCGCACCCCTGCGCGCATGGCGGCACTCCTTGCACCGCTGGGGCTCGTTTACAAAGCCCTTCTCCGCATAAAACTCTTGCTCGCCAGCTGTAAACACAAACTCCCTGCCACATTCCTTGCAGGTTAGGGTCTTGTCTTCATACATGGTTTTTCTACCTCACTCTTTTTTGTATGGATCGTATCGGCCCGCGGCCCCCTGCCGGGACCCAGGCGTAAACCTGTAGGGAAAGAAACTACTGGCAGGCCCCAGCGCACGCCCAATAGCCGGCCTACCGCCGCAGGCCCCGCAGCTTTGCCCGCACCCGGTGCAAGGCATTGTCACACGCCTTCTGTGAAATGCCCAGCCTTTGGGGCAGCTCCCTGCGCCTGCACCCGCCCAGATATAGGGTAACCACCCGGTGCTCCAGGGGGGAAAGGGCCGCTTCCATCTGCCTGTGCAGCTGGGCAAGCTGCTCTTGCAGTTCTACTACCATGCCGGGCTCCTCCCCGGTAGAAAGGGCACAGGCATCGTCGCTGCTTAACGACAGGGATTCGTTCAAGGTACGGTTGCCGCTGTTCATGTGGCGGCGAACCGCGCTTGCCATGCGGTTATATATGCATATGCCCGCATACGTGGCAAAGGAAGCGCCGCCCCCTTCGTCGTAGGTCCTGGCGGCCACATACAGCCCCAAAAGCCCTTCTTGGAAAAGGTCTTCCTGCTCGGGCACGCCCGCCCCCGTAAAGTGCTGGGCCTTCCCCCGGACCAGCCACAAGTAACGGGCGCTTAACTGGGCAAAAGCGTCTGGCTCACCTGCGCGCACCCGGGAAAGCAGCTGGGATATAGCGTACGTTTCTGGATCTCCGGACATTCTGGCACCTCTCGGCAGAGTTTCTTTATACTAATGATAGCGTATCGGCCCGCCCGCGTCAAGAAGTTTTTCCATAAAGTCTGAAAAAATATGGTTTTTCCCAAAAATGCACCCTCCCCCCTTCTGTACAAAAATGCAAGAGGCGCGCCTGCTTCAAAGCCAAATTCCTGAATTTACGTGGCAAAGAAGCCTTTTAGGGCCACGGCGGGTACCGGCTTTGCGCGGGAGGGCACGGTGCATGCGTGCCAGGCAGCCCTGGTTAAACTGTACGAAACCCGCAAGGGGTTTCTTGTTATTTCGCCGAAATTTGAAATTCACACAAATCTATCTTGCATTTTTCCCCAGTAGTCCTATAATAGGCAGAGCTTGCAAAAAAACCACAGGGGCGCTCTCCCGCCCCGCCGCCAAACCGGCTGCCTTTCCGGCAGGGAGGTAACGATATGTTTCAATTGCGATGGGTGTGGGCCAGGATGAAGGGCCTGCGCAAAAAGTACGTGTTCGCTTTATGCTCTACCATGGTGCTGGCCGTGCTGGCACTAGGCAACTCTACCATATCCGCCCACATTATGGACACCATCTTCCGGCCCCTCCAAGAATCCGGCGTGGTGACCGAGGACGCCGTACGCCAGCTTATAGTTCTGGTAGCGGTGCTTATCGGCTTTACCCTATTCCGCACGGGGTTTGGCTATCTGTCCATAATGACCTACGAGAACGTTTCCCAAAAGCTTATCTACGACCTGCGCCGCGACCTCTATCAAAACATGCAGGAACAAGACCAGGCTTTCTACACCGCCACCCGCACCGGCGACCTGATGACCCGCCTTACCGGTGACATGGATATGATCCGCCATACCGTGTGCTGGGTGGTCCGCCAGCTGATCCACTGCGTGGTGCTGTTCCTTACGGCCACCATCACCTTTTTTGCCACAGACTGGCTCTTTGCCCTCATCATGCTGGCTGTAACGCCCTTCATCTTTGCCATCACCCTGGCCTTTTCCCGCCAAGTCCACCCCCTTTACGTAGAGCTGCGCGAGAAGCTATCCCGCTTGAACACCGCCGCCCAGGAAAACATTGCGGGCAACCGGGTGGTAAAGGCGTTTGCCCGGGAAGAGTATGAGAAAGGGCGGTTCGACGAGAAGAACCAGGATTATAAACGGGCCAACAAGACAGCTTCTCTGCTTTGGCTGAAATTCAGCCCCTATGTGGACACCCTGTCCCAGTCCCTTTCTGCAGCAGTGCTGCTGGTGGGGGGCGTTTTCCTCATCAATGGCCGCATCACCATCGGCGCTTTCACGCTGTTTAACGGGCTGACCTGGACGCTGGTAGAACCCATGCGTATGCTGGGGATGCACTTGAACGACCTGCAAAGGTTTTTCGCCAGCTCCAGTAAAATTGTCGAGCTTTACTATGCCAAGTCTACTATCACCACCCGCCCCGACGCCGTCAGCCCCGAAAGCCGCCTGCAGGGCAAGGTGGAGTTCAAAGGGGTGGGCTTGAAGCTGCACGGCGCCCAGGTGCTGTCCGATATCAACCTGACGGTAGAGCCTGGCGAGACGGTAGCCATCATGGGGCCAACAGGCGCGGGCAAAACTTCCCTTGTCAACCTTATCCCCCGCTTTGTAGACGCGAGCCAGGGCGAGGTGTCCATAGACGGCGTGCCTGTGCGTATGTATGGCCTGCATAAGCTGCGGGCTTCCATCGGCATTGCCACGCAAGACGTGTTCCTTTTTTCCGATTCCGTTGACGGCAATATTTGCTACGGCAATAGCGGCATGCCTGAGGACGAGGTACAGGCTTTTGCCAAAATGGCGGCGGTAGACTTTGCCGAGAAGCTTCCCCAGGGCTTTGACACGGTGATTGGCGAGCGGGGCACCGGCCTTTCTGGCGGGCAGAAGCAGCGCATTGCCTTGGCCCGGGCCCTCGCTGTCAAGCCCAGTATCTTAATCCTGGACGATACCACCTCCGCCGTAGACCTGGAGACGGAGAAATACATACAAGGGCAGCTTTCCAGCCTCAGCTTCCCTTGTACGAAGATCATTGTGGCCCAGCGCATCTCTACCACCAAGCGGGCCGATAAGGTTGTGGTGGTCGAAAACGGCCGGATTACCCAGGCCGGCACCCATAAAGAGCTGTGCCAGCAGCCCGGTTATTACCGGGAAGTATACCTGCTGCAAAACGGCGGCTTAGGAAAGGAGGCGGGCTAAATGGCACGCAACCGCTTTGACGTGGACGAAAACCTAGAGGCGCCCTTTAATATAAAGCACCTGCTGCGGGCCGGCACGTACATTGGCCGGCACAAAAAGCAGATGGCGCTCTCGCTTCTATACTCAGCCATTTCAGCGGCCGCGGCGTTGGTTGGGCCCTTGCTGGTACAGCGCGGCATCAATGTCTCGGTGCCCAACAAGGATTATGAGGAACTGGTTCTGCTGTCCGCGGCCATGCTGGCCGCAATCCTGGTTTCCGTTTTGTTTGGCCGGGCACGCAGCCGGTATATGATCTCGGTGGGCCAGGAGATCATATATGACATCCGCAAAGACCTTTTTGCCCATCTGCAAAGGCTGCCCTTCCAGTTCTATGACGACCGCCCCCACGGGAAGATCCTTGTGCGGGTCATCAACTACATAAACAGTGTGTCCGACGCCCTCTCCAACGGCATCATCAACTTTGTGCTGGAGATTTTCAACCTGCTGCTTATTGCCGTTTTTATGCTTCTGTGCGACGTGCGGCTGTCCTTGGTGGTAATGGCGGGCGTACCCCTGCTGTTCATCGTCATCGTTTTGGTAAAGCCCGCCCAGCGCCGGGCCTGGCAGGACGTTTCCAATAAATCTTCCAACCTGAACGCATACCTGCACGAGAGCCTGGACGGCATGAAAATTACCCAGGCCTTTGTACGGGAAGAGGAAAACGCGGGCATTTACGACAAGCTGAACCAGAACTACCGCCGCAGCTGGATGCGCGCCCAATACACCTCGAACCTGATTTGGGTGTCTGTGGACAACATTTCCACCTGGGTGGTGGGGGCCATGTACCTGGTGGGCCTGTGCGCCTTGGGGCCTGGAATGCAGATTGGGACCATCCTTGCCCTGTCCTCGTACGCCTGGCGGTTTTGGCAGCCCATGCTAAGCCTCTCGAATTTGTACAACACCTTTATCAACGCCGTGGCCTACCTAGAGCGCATCTTCGAAATGATGGATGAACCTGTTACCGTAGACGACGCGCCGGGCGCTACCGATTTGCCCCCCATACAGGGCGCGGTGTCCTTCCAAGACGTGACCTTCTCTTACGATGGCAGCGTAAACGTCCTGCAAAACTTCAACCTGGAAATTACCCCAGGTGAATCTATCGCCTTGGTGGGCCCCACCGGCGCTGGCAAAACCACCGTCGTAAACCTGCTTTCCCGTTTTTACAACCTGACCGGGGGCCGGCTGCTGCTGGACGGCCACGACATAGCCGGGGTAACCCTGCGCTCTTTACGAAGCCAGATGGGCATCATGCTGCAAGACAGCTTTATTTTCTCCGGTACAATCCTGGACAACATCCGCTATGGCCGCCTGGACGCCACGGACGAGGAAGTAGTGGCGGCCGCCAAAACTGTGTGCGCCCACGAGTTTATCAGCCAGATGGAGGACGGCTACTACACCCAGGTCAACGAGAGGGGCTCCCGGCTGAGCCAGGGCCAACGCCAGCTGGTGGCCTTTGCGCGGACCTTGCTTTCCGACCCTAAGATCCTGGTGTTAGATGAAGCCACCTCCTCTATCGACGCCAAAACCGAAAAGCTGGTGCAGCAGGGCCTGCAGGCCCTCTTAAAAGGGCGCACGTCGTTTATCATTGCCCACCGGCTTTCTACCATCAAAAACTCTGACCGCATCCTCTACATTGCCGATAAGGGGATCGCCGAAATGGGCAGCCACGGGCAGCTGATGGCAAAGAAGGGCAGATACTACCAGCTCTATACAGCCCAGCTGGAAGAGTAAGGGGCCCGCCGGGTACAGAGGGGAGGGCCTGTTACATGTGCAATTCTATCCGCCCCCCGGCGTCCAACCCGGGACGCCGCCTCCCTCTTGGGCAAATTCCGTACGGAATTTGCCCAAGAGGGCTGCAAGCTTATCATTTTACAAAAAGGGGATGGGCCGCACTGCGGCCCATCCCCTTTTCACAACCCCTGGCAATGCCAACCCGCCCAAAAGGTCCCGGGCGTGGAAAGCAAGGTAGAACTGTTTTGCCAGGGTGCGGACGGCTATATCACAAGGCCCTTCCATAAAAGCATTATGGTAAGACAACCTCGCAGAATTTCATAAAGACCTGCGCGATTTCAGCGCGGGTGGCCATGCCCTGCGGGTCCAGCCGGGTAACGCCATTGTTGGTCTTGCCGTTGATAAGCTTCTTAGACACGGCCCATCTTACAGCTGTCTCCGCCCAGCCGCTTACAGAGCCGGCGTCAGGGAACGTGCCCAGATAGGCGCTTCCTGCCAGGTCGGCGCCCTTGAAGCGGGCATAGTTGTACAGCATCACGGCCAGCTGTTCACGGGTAACCGTTTGGTTCGGGGCAAATTTGCCGCCGCCAATGCCAGAGACGATCCCTTTCCCCGCTGCCCAATACACCGCTTTCGCGTACCACTGGCCTGGGTCCACATCCAGGAACGGGGCCCCCCTGCCATCTGGCTTGCCCTCCATCTGGTACAGCATCTGGGCGACCATGGCACGGGTGGTTTTGGTATCGGGTTCAAAGGTTTTGCCGCCGTTAGTACCCACCATGATGCCATTAGCAGCCACGTACTCCACAGCCTTTGCGTACCAGCTGCCGGCAGGCACGTCGATAAATTGCGGGCCGGGCGGGGGTGTTGGCGTGGTACCTGGGGCAAAGGTTTTCTCGGTGGTAAGGTCCCCGTTGGCATCCAAGGAGTAGAACGTCAAGGACATAGGCTCGCCATACTTCTCCCAGGTAGTGGTATACCAAACCAGCTTGCCATGATAGAGGATAGGCGCGCAGCCGGACAGCCGGCCTGCGGCCTGCCTGATTTCGCCCACCTGCCCGTCTGCGTCATATTTTGCGTAGTACAACGTGTCTGTACTGTTGGAATTCTCCAACGTATTCCACAGGATATAGCCCCCGTCCAGGCCCATGGGGGCCAGGATGGGCATCGCGGCGTCCTTTGTATCGGTGATGGGGACGGGCTCGCCTGAGAACGTCTCTTTATCAATAAGGCACAGGTACACGTCCCGGCCGTCCTGCCCCTCGTCTGGGTTATCCCCCTCATAGCTATAGGAAACCAGATAACCGTTTGCAGTTTCAGCAAGGCCGCCCACACTGGCGCCGGTATAGTTGTTGCCTATGTTGCCAGGGAACTCCTGGAGAAAGCTGCGCCGGAGGCCTTGCAGCACCCCCTGGGCCGCCCCCTCGGCTGCATATTCCTGGATCACCAAAGCACGGGGATAAGCGTCTCCCTGGTTCAGGGTGACCAGGCGGCCCTCCTGGTTGGTCAAAATAAACTGGTTGAAAGAATGGCTGACATAGTCAGGGCCCCCTATCTCATAGCGGGCATAGGCCACCTCCATGGCGTCTTGGTCGATGGAAACCGTCATGTTGGACTGGTGGCGGAGCCCGTCCGTGCTCTTATACATCTGGTGGCTGGTGTGGATGAACAGATAGCCGTTTACCTCCGTGCAGCGCAGGGTGCCGAAATTGAAAGGAAGGGAGGTGTTCGCCCCATACAGGCTGGCGTGGCCCAGGCGGTTCCACCCCTTGTCATAGAATACCACCCGCAGCACCTCGGTGTCTTCCCCCTCTTTCGATCCGCGGCCAAAGATCAGGAAATTGTACGTTTCCCCGGCAAAGAAGCCGCCCCAGATGGGGAGCTCCATTTCGGGATACAGGCGGCTTTGCAGGTTGAAGCCGCTGTCATATTCCTCTACCAGCACCACATCGTCCACATACTGCACCGTACTGTCAAAGCACTGTACCCGGATGAGGCCGCCGTCTTGGTTTTCATAAAGGTATGAAGCGATGGGGTCCACATGGGTCCTGACGCTGCCCCGTTCATACCAGTGCGTATTGGGGAAGCCTGTCTCCCGGTCCAGCATATCCGGCAAAGCGCCCGCTTCCACTGGGATGAGGGCAGAGCCGCCGGGGGTAGGGGTGGGTGTAGGCGTGGGGGTGGGCGTAGGGGTAGGCCCGCTCCCCGGGGTAAAGCCTTTTTCCACCGTAATATCCCCATGGGCATCCAAGGAGTAGAAAGCCATAGAAGCGTATTCGTCCCCCGCTTCCTTATAGGTGGCGTACCACACCAGCCTGCCATCGTGGTAAACCGGCGCGCAGTCGGACAGCCGGCCTGCGGCCTGCCTGATTTCGCCCACCTGTCCGTCCGCCGTATACCTTGCATAGTACAGCGTATCGGTACAGGCGCCGTCTTCCCAGGCGTTCCACATAATGTATCCGCCGTCCAAGCCCATAGAGGCTAAAACAGGCGTAGACGCGTCTTTGGCATCGGTCAGCCGCACAGGCGAACCTGTAAAGGATTCCTTGTCAATATAACAGTAATATACGTCCCTATCCCGGACATTTGGGGTGTCTATAGAGTCCCCATCATAGTCATAGGCAGCCAGATAGCCGCCCTGCGTCTCTACAAAGCCGCCCACACTGGCCCCGGTGTAGTTGTCGCCCGTCTCACCGGGGAACGCCTGGAAATCAAAGGGGTCCCCGTCCCCTAACATCCTGCCCTTGGAGGCGGTGTACTTCTGGGCACGCAGGCAGCGGGGATAGGCGTCGCCGTGGTCTAAGGAGACCATGCCGCCCTCTTGGTTGGCCAGGATAAACTGGTTAAAGGAGTGGCTGACATAGCCGGGCGTGCCGGATTCCACCACTTCCATGGAGGTCTCGTCAATAGAGACCGTCCAGTTGGATTCATGGCGGAGGCCATCGCTGCCCTGGTACATGGTGCGGCCGGTACGTATGAAAAGGAAGCCATCCTTCTCTGCGCAGCGCACACTGCCAGCGGCAATGGGCTCATAAAGGTTCACGCCGTTACGGCTGCGCACGCTGGTGTGGTCGATGCGGTTCCAATCCTTGTCATAGCGCACTATACGCAGGACCTCCAAATTGTCGTCCTCATGGGGGTTCTGTTGGCCGAAAATCAGGAAGTTATACAGCTCCCCAGGGAAGAACCCGCCCCAGATGGGAAGCTCCATTTGGGGGTACAGGAAGCCCTGCAAGGTATAATCCTTGTCATATTCTTCCACAACCACCTTCTGTTCACCGTTCCCCCAGGCGTCCAGATAGCTGCATGCCACCCGGGTCAGGCCGCCCTTGCCGTTTTCATATAGGTAAGACCGTATGGGGCCTGCCCAGTTCCCATAGACCTGCCGCCCAGCATTGGGGCTGTCCTCCAACATGTCCGGCTGCTGGCCGGTCCCCGCCGGGATAAGGGCCGGACCGCTGCCCTTGAACCAGTGGGCATACAGGGTCTGGTCGCCGGAAAGGTCTGCAACGGTGGTGGCGATAACCAGCTCCCCGCCCGCTGCTTCCGTATACCATCCCAGGAAGGTCTGGCCGGCACCGCCAACAGGAACCGGCAGAGAACCGTACGGGGTATACCGCCGTACCTGTATAGACGATACATCAACGCTGCCGCCATTGGGGTCAAACGTCACCGTATACACGGGCTCCCCTTGGAAAAGGAACTCTTGATTAGGATAGTCCGCCGGGTCTATCCCAGCGGCAATCAGCTGCTCCCGGGTACCGCCATAAATAACCGATTTTATGGCGCACCCCTCTAAAAAGTCGGGGTCAATGCTGGTTACAGAAGCCGGTATCTCAAGCTCTTTCATGCTGTTGCAGCCATAAAAAGCCTTCTCTTCGATGGTAGTTAAGCCATCTGGAAGGATGACGGATTCCAGCGCGTAGCAGTTGTAGAAGAACCAGTCGTCCAGCACGGTCATGGACGGGGGCATCTTGATGTGCTTCAGGCTGTGGCAGTCCCAAAGGGAAGCCCTGTCAAAGGATGTCACGCTGTCTGGGATGTTTATCTCTTCCAAAGCCGTGCAGCCGCTGAACGCGCTCCCCTTGATCCCTTCCAAACCATCGGGCAAAGCGACCTGCTTCAGGTTTGCAAAATCAGCGAAAGCGCCGTTTCCGATGCCCTCAATGTCTGGCTCTATCACCAGCCGTTCTACCTCGCCCCTCCTTTGGGACAGCTCGTGTTCAGGGTCCAGCCGGTTGGCCCAGCCCTGCCCAGAGATGGTAAGGGTCCCGTTGTCCAGCGTCCAGGTCTGAAAGCCAGAGATATCCCAAGACTCCCCTGTTTGTACATGAAGGGTGGCCTGGTACAGGTAGTCGTTGAAATTATAGGTGTCGTCTATCTCAACCTGGTCCCATTTGGCCTGCGTCCCGTTATAGTACACGTCCCGCAGGCTGCTGCACCGGCTGAAGGCCGCGTATTCTATGCTGGCCAAGGTAGATGGCAGGTAGACCGTGGTAAGCCCACGGCTGTTGTAAAAAGCGCGCTCCTCCAGAGTATGTAAGCCCTCGGGCAGGGTGATGGATTCTACCTGCTTGCCAGAGAAAGCCTCCATTCCAATGCTGGTAACGCCATCTGGCACAACCACGTCCAGGGCGCCGCCGTTATACTTGCGCAGCGTGCCCGTATCCGGGTCTATCTCGAATTCGGGTGCGGGCGTGGGGACTGGGGTGGGCGTAGGGGTGGGGTTGGCATGATATTTCGGGTCGAAAATATCGACCGTGTATACCAGCTCGGCGGCGGCGCCGCCCTTCTCCTGCAGGCCGGAAATGGTCACGGTATACTCCCCGCCCAGATAGTCCCGGCCCCAGCCGTTCACCTCGCTGCCGGGCCGGAAGATGATGCAGTTGTTTACGCCGAACCACTGGGCGTTTACATTGAAATAATTGGCATACGTGGTGACAACATTATCGGCGCTGGAGAAAGTCCACACCGCCCCGTCCGACTGCCGCACCAGCCGCACCGATATCTGGTTTATGTCCGGCTGCGCGTATTTGTCCGGATTCAGGGTGACGCTCCAGGCGGTGCTCCTGTCGAAGAAATCCCCAGTGGGGAAGTTCCCAGAGGCAGGCCAGCTGATATAATCATAGCTGCAGCCCCCGCCGCTTGTGTCAAAGACCTTTTCCACCGTGAACCGCCCATAGCCGTTGCCGTTGGCAACGTAGCCGAAGCCCACCTTGCCCATAGCCGGGTTCAGCTGCCAGCGGCGGTGGCCCAGGCGGTCTACATTGCTGTTGTCAGAATCGTCCATAAACCCATCGGGCGTACCGCCCAGAGGCATGCTGGCGTAAAGGTTGCTGCTTGAACAGGCCTCTTTAGCTTTCTGATAAAAATCATCGGGCATGTCGGCGGGCTGTTCCGGGTTATGGGTTAAATCCCCCAGCGCGCCCAGGATGACCGCCCCATACTGGGCGTTTTCGCACAAGGCGCTGTCCAGCGTTACAGTGGGCAGGCCCGCCAAGGTGCGCAGGGCGTTCAGCCGGTTGGTAACATGCTGCAAAGCCGTATCCTTCACCTTGCCCGTGGCATAGGGGTAACCGCAGCTGGGCTGCGCATCGAAGGGCTCTTCTGGGGTTGTGGAAGGGTTATCGGCCAAAAGCTGGATAATTTCCTCCTTGCTCAGCTTTTGGATCTCCTGGCCGCCGCTGGGCGTTTCCCCTGCCGCGGCCGCGCCGGCCGGCATGGGCAGGCAGCACAACAGGGTGCATACGGAAAGCAGCACCGCAAGAAACTTTTTTTGCATAATGATTCCTCCTTTTTATGGTAAAAATACCCGCAGCCTTATACATCCGCCCTGTCCTAGCTATGGGGTGTCCAGGCATGATACGCGCGTACTCCCATTACCTGCAAGTAACCTCCTCAAAATGCTCTAAACACATTGTTATCTTACCATATCCCCGCCCGCTTTGCAATGGAGTTCCTGTTCTCTTGCACAAAAAGCTATACTATCCCCCTCCCCAGCTGCAAACGTGGGCCTGGCCGCAAGGGGGTCATCCCTGCCATTGGGTACGCGGCGGTAGGCATTGGCGGCCCTGGCAAACATAATAGGTTGTTTTGCCGTCCAGCAGCGGATAGCCCCCGCCCGGCTTTTGCAGGGTGACGGCCGCTTCCGCCGGGAGTTCCAGCGGCAATTCCCCTTTTTCCCCTTTATCTGCCAGCACCACTGTAACGCTGGGCGGCGGGTCGGTGTAGTCCAACAAGGCAAGCCAGGACATGCCGAAGCCTGTGGGGTATGCTTCCGCCTCCCCTGCCATAAAATCCATTTGACGCCCGGCCAGCTGGCCGTATTTCCCCCCTGGGGTAAGCTGGGCCAGCCGCACCAGGTTCCACGCCATCCAGGAATTCCCGCTTGGCGCCGCCCCGTCGTAGACCTCCTTTGGCCGTAAAACTAAACCTTCATTCCCGGCCCCCGAAAGTGTAAAGCCGCCATTTTCCCCGTCCCAGAATTGACGGATGGTTTCTTGGCAAAGCTGTTCCCCACGGGCAAGGTATCCCGGTTCCAGCGTAGCGCCATAAAGCTCTATCTGGGAAAAGACAATGGCGGCATAGTCGTCCAGGAAGCCCTTTACACCCCGGCGCCCAGCCCGGAAGCTTACATGTAACAAGCCCCCGTCCCACAGGTTCCCCCACAGGAAACGGTCGGCCTTCTTGGCTGCGTCCAGGTATTCCCGCTCCCCGCTGGCCCGGTACAGCCGGCACAGCGCGCCTGTCATCAGCCCATTCCAGGCGGCCAACACCTTGTCGTCCAGGTGGAGGGGGCACCGCCCCTTGCGGTACAGGTAGAGCTGCTCCAAAGGGCCGTCAAAAGACCGGTCCAGCGGGTCGCTGCCCAGAAGGTTCGGGATGCTTTTCCCGGCAAAGTTCCCGGCGCTGGTAATGTCAAAATGCCGGTTGAACCGCCTCCCCTGTTCCCGGCCCAGTACGCGGGCCACCTCATCCGGCGCAAAAAGGTAGTATTTCCCCTCCTCGCCGCCGCTGTCCGCATCCTGGGCGCTATAGAAGCCGCCTTCGGGCGCAGCCATCTCCCGCAGCACGTAGTCGGCCGTGCGCCGCGCCGCCAGCAGGTACACGCCTTTTTTTGTGTCCGCATACGCCTGGCAATACGCGAAAACCAGCAGGGCATTGTCATACAGCATCTTTTCAAAGTGGGGCGCTAAAAAACGGCTGTCTGTGGAATAGCGGCAAAACCCGCCGCCAATGTGGTCGAACAGGCCGCCCCGGTACATCTGCAGCAAGGTCTTTTCCGCCATTTCCAGGCACTCCCTGTCCCCGCGCCTGCGGGAATAGGCCAGCAGAAACAGGAGATTATGAGGGGAGGGGAATTTGGGCGCGCCGCCAAATCCCCCATGCTCCCTGTCAAAGCTTTGTTTGTAGGCCAGCACCGCCTTTTCCAGCAGCCCGGGGCCTACCGCCCCGCTGCCCGGCTTCCCTTGCCGGTTCAATAGGGATACGGTCTCCTTTGCGCTGCGCAGCAAGGCTGGGCGGTCCCGCTCCCATTTTGTGTGGACCAGCCCCAGCAGTTCCCAGAATCCCACCATGCCGCCCTGGCTGTGCTTGGGGAAATATGTCCCTGCAAAGAAGGGCTCCTGTTCCGGCGTTAAAAAAACGCTGGTGGGCCAGCCGCCGCTGCCCGTAAAGGCTTGGCAAGCCGCCATGTAGACGCTGTCCACGTCGGGCCGTTCTTCCCGGTCCACCTTGATACAGACGAACCACTGGTTCAGGCGCTGGGCAACCCCAGCGTCCTGGAAGCTCTCCTTGGCCATAACGTGGCACCAGTGGCAGGTGCTGTAGCCTATGCTGAGGAATATGGGCTTATCCTCCGCTTTCGCCCGAAGGAAAGCTTCTTTGCCCCATGGATACCAATCCACTGGGTTATCTGCGTGCTGAAGCAGGTAAGGGCTGGTTTCGTTTTGCAAATGGTTTGCCATCTTAATCACCTCAATGTGGTTAGGATGGGCAGCCATTGATGGATTATGCCCCCGCATGCAGCGGCACGCCTATATATCCGGTTTATTTGCGGCCTTTCTTCCCCAAAAGGCCCATCAAAAGCTTTGCCAGCGGGCCAGAGGCATACGCCGCCAGAAGGGACAATCCCACTGCCAGCACATAAGCGGACGGATTCCCCCCTTCCTGGATTATCAGCACGGGGGCCGGGGAGCGCGCCTGTGAAATGTCCGATGCTTCTGGTGGGGCGGATATGCCTTCGCCGCCTTCCACCCAGACGGGGATCTCCATCGCCTCTGGCGTGGGGGCCTGCGTAGGCGCAGGCGTGGCCTTTGGCGTGGGGGAAGGTTTCGGCGTAGCCGCCGGTCCCGCTGTGCCAGAAGGGGCCGTGCTGGCAGCTTCTACCACCCGCTCTTCCCTGTACACCGCCACCGTGTAAGTCTTTTTCGACTTGCCGTCTTCGGCTGTCACAACGATCAAAAATTCTGTGCTGCTTCCACCTGCCCCCAGGTTTTTCCGGTTCACCCGGTAAGAAGCCCCAGGGGATGCCTGGGCTGTAAAGGTCATAAAGGTGACGTCGTGGCCCACAGACATGCTATAAGACAGATGGCCGGGGGAAAAGGCCGGCTCTAATTGCCCAGAGGCCGGTACCAAGGAAAGCAGATATGCGTCCGAGCGAAGAGGCTCTTCCTCCTCCCGATGGACGGTGACCGTATATACGCGTTTGGTTTTCCCATCTTCCGCTGTAACTGTAATCAAGAAATCCGTGTCCGAGCCCTGCGCACCCAAATTTTTCCGGTTCACCCGGTAAGAGGACCCAGGGGCCGCTTGGGCTGTAAAGGTCATAAAGGTGACGTCGTGGCCCACAGACATGCTATAAGACAGATGCCCGGGGGAAAAAGCTGGCTCCAATTGCCCAGAAGCCGGTACTAAGGAAAGCAAATATGCGTCCGAGCGAAGAGGCTCTTCCTCCTTCCGGTGGACGGTGACCGTATATACGCGTTTGGTTTTCCCATCTTCCGCTGTAACTGTAATCAAGAAATCCGTGTCCGAGCCCTGCGCACCCAAATTTTTCCGGTTCACCCGGTAAGAGGACCCAGGGGCCGCTTGGGCTGTAAAGGTCATAAAGGTGACGTCGTGGCCCACAGACATGCTATAAGACAGATGCCCGGGGGAAAAAGCTGGCTCCAATTGCCCAGAAGCCGGTACTAAGGAAAGCAGATATGCGTCCGAGCGAAGAGGCTCTTCCTCCTCCCGGTGGACGGTGACCGTATATACGCGTTTGGTTTTCCCATCTTCCGCTGTAACTGTGATGAGGAAATCCGTGTCCGAGCCCTGCGCACCCAGGTTTTTCCGGTTTACCCGGTAAGAAGCCCCAGGGGCCGCTTGGGCTGTAAAGGTCATAAAAGTGACGTCATGGCCCACAGACATGCTATAAGACAGATGCCCGGGGGAAAAAGCTGGCTCCAATTGCCCTGATGCCGGTACTAAGGAGAGCAAATATGCGTCCGAGCGAAGAGGCTCTTCCTCCTCCCGGTGGACAGTGACCGTATATACACGTTTGGTTTTCCCATCTTCCGCTGTAACTGTGATGAGGAAATCCGTGTCCGAGCCCTGCGCCCCCAAATTTTTCCGGTTCACCCGGTAAGAGGACCCAGGGGCTCCCTGGGCTGTAAAGGTCATAAAAGTGACCTCGTGGCCCACGGACATGCTATAAGACAAATGCCCGGGGGAAAAAGCCGGCTCTAATTGTCCTGAGGCTGGTACTAAGGAAAGCAGATATGCATCCGAGCGAAGAGGCTCTTCCTCCTCCCGGTGGACGGTGACCGTATATACACGTTTGGTTTTCCCATCTTCCGCTGTAACTGTGATGAGGAAATCCGTGTCCGAGCCCTGCGCACCCAAATTTTTCCGGTTCACCCAGCAAGAAGCCCCTTCCGCTGGCTGGGCAGTGAATACCAGTGAGGTGACATTACAGGGGACAGTCATAGTATAAAAAAGCTGGCCGCTGGTAAAGGGCTGGTCCAACCGGCCTACAGAAGGCTCTAAGGAAAGTAAGGAAGCATCCGGGCTGGGTAATCCTATCACTTGAAAAGCACTGGTATCCATAAAATCCCCGTCCAGAGCTTCCGCCTGGGGCGTGACAGCCTGGGTTACAGATAGGGTAAAATCAGCCAATCCAGCGGGCGCACCCTCCCGCACCTGGAAGCGGAAGGATAGGATATCCCCCGGCCTGTCCAAACATGTTGCCGCATCCCGTTGGGTATACACAAAGGAAACCAGCCCCTCATCCTTAGCCGAAGTGGTGGTATAGGCATTTTCCAAGAGGCCAAGGGTGCGTGTCCGGACAAATTGGAACCGGGTTGGGTCATAGTGGATGCGCAACAGGAAAGCCCCCACGGGGCCCAGGCTTCCGTCATAGGAGACAAGCAAGTCGGCCGCCTCCCCTTCCCGCCCCTGCACAGCAGACAGCTGGGCGTGAAAAACCGGGGCTTCTGCTGCCTGGACAGCTACAGGGGCTAGGAAAACCAAAAGCAAGGCCAGCAGGCCACACCGCACCCAGCGCCCCATAGCTGTCCCCCCTTCCCCTATATGTGCAATACAAAAGCCGCAGCTTTCATGATGAACCATACATGCCAAAGCTAAAAAACATCCATGCACGCGGGCCAGAAGGACGCTTTCGTGTCTTTGACTATACCATGTATTTTACAAAAACACAATGGAATCACAAAAAATATTGGATAATGTGAAATATATTCCCCTTAAATAGAAAAAAATTCCCCCTTTCCAAAATGCCTGTTATGGATGCCCTTTTCGGGTTAAAACCCCCAGGCCGGCATTGGTATATGTGTAAACGCAAAAACAGCCATGGCACATTTGTCCATGGCTGTCCCTTTTTCTTATCCTTGCCTGCAGCTTTTATGTCGCCTCCTGCAGCTCCAACTGCTCCCAGGTGGCGTTCACTTCTTCCATACAGGTGAAGTACAGGCTGGTCAGTAGGTTCGTGGCAATACCCAGTTCCTCGGCCAGGCCATTGATACGCCGCCAATCTGCCCGCTCATAGCAAACCACCAGGTCGTACAGCACGCCACAGCGTCCTTCATGGTTCAACAACGCCGCCTTAATAGGCTCTGCCACTGGTACCGAGGCTAAAATTTCCTCTAAAGGCGCGTCAATCAAGTAATCCAGGGTGGAGAACATACCCATCAAGTATGCATCTGACCGGGAGATAGGCATATTTTGGGCATATTTTATCAATTCGCTGCAAAAACTGCCCCGCATAAAGGAGAGCTTCAAGAACTCTTCCGCACCTGGGTCGATCTGGTTTTCCGCGTTGCTGGCGCTTAGCAGATAAATCCACTGCTTTAGCTGCCCGATGCCCAGCGTCATAATAGCCTGGCGGATGGTGGTGACACGGCTGGTGGAAAAATACGCCGAGTTTGCCACGCGCAAAAGCCCGTAAGTCAAAGTGGCGTCCATGGAGATAATCTCTTCGATCTCTTCCAGGTTCGGCTCATCCTGTACCACCGCTATCATCAGCCGGAAGAAGTTGCTTTGGAGATAGCCGCTGGTGTGGGCCTTGGTGGCCATCTTCTGTGCCACATACGAGCCCTGCAGCGCGTCCACCCCCATAGAGATAGCCTTGCTGTACAACTCTTTGGTATCTATCCCGGTGGCGATACATTTCTTGCCCATGCTGCGGGCCAGTTCCAAAATGTGCCGCAAAGACGCGTCTTGGATATGCTGGAAATTCAGCTTGATGTAGTCGATATCCCCCATGATGCCCAGGTACCGGGGGGAGAACTGGAACTCGTTCACCGCTATCTTATAGCCCTCTTTGCCATACTGCTGCACGAACCGCATGGCAAAAGGGTGTATCAGCACGCTGTCATCAATCTGGATGACCAGCTCTTCCTTTTTAAACAGGTTGGGGGCCCGTTTCATCAGCAGCGTAGAGGTAAACGTCATAAAGTGCAGCCCCCGCAGCGAACGTTCGGCGTTTTGCAGCAAAAAGTTGTATACTGTGTCCGCCGCGGCAAAATCCGAGGCAGTGGCCGCGGCCTCATCCGAGCCATAGGCCTGGTTCTCACCGTGGTAAAGGATCTCATACCCCACCACTTTGCTGCTGGCATTCTTGATAGGCTGCCGCACAATATATTTTTCTCTCATGGGAATCGCCACACGGTACAGGCCGCCAATACGCCTGTTACCGCTCCTTTCTCCAAATTTTTCACGCCATCGCCCTTTGGCGCGCAGCCCGGCCAGACTGCGCCTCCTCTAAAAGGCATTGCTTGTCAGCCTTGCCTCCTGCCTGCCAGCAGCCGGTCCATAACTGACACCAGCCTGCCAATCTCCGGCTTGGTCAGCTGCTCGTCGGCCCCCAGCTCCTCGCCTTTTACGCGCATCTCCTGGCTTATCAGGGAGGAGAAAATGATGAGGGGGATATGCTTTAGCTCCGCGTCGTCCTTAATCAGCTTGGTCAAGCGGTGGCCGTCCATCTGGGGCATCTCAATGTCTGTGACAACCAGCGCCACATCTTGGTCCACTGTCCCGTGGCGCTTGCTTTCCAACACATGCTCCCACAGTTCCCGGCCGTTGGGGTACATGCTCAGGTTGGTATAGCCCGCCTTGCTAAGGGCGTCACGGATCATACGGGAAAGCAGGACAGAATCTTCCGCTATGTAAATGGGGCTCAGGTTCCGGTCCCGGGGGCCCATCTGGTCTATCTCGCTCATTTGGATAGAGGTTTCGGGGGCAATTTCCGCAATAATCTTTTCAAAATCCAAGATCGTCACCAGATCCGCCCCACATTGGGCGATACCCGTGGCCACGCCCTCCTCGCCGCCGCTAACCGTCTTATCGGGCTTCTGGATGTCTGTCCAGGAGATCCGGTTGATGCCCACCACCGTATGCACACGGAAAGCGATGGTCATTTTGTTAAAGTTGGTCACAATAAACAGGTCGTTCTCCTTGGGGGCACAGTCGGTACATCCCAGGTACTTGGGCAGGTTGATTACCGTGATCACCACGTCCCGGGGTTTGAAGATGCCCTCTACGGCCTCGTGGGTATGGGGCATGAACTTTACCGGTTCCGTTATCATAATCTCCAGTACCTTTGCCACGTTGATGCCATACAGCACCCCGTCAATGGTAAACTCCATTACCTCGATCTCGTTGGTGCCTGACTCCAACAGAATCTTCTCTTTCTCCACAGCCATACTTTCGTCCGCTCCCTTCTTCTCCTGTTATAGTCAAAAGAAGTGGGAACGCCAGTCCCCGGCTTCTTTTGGGTCGCTTTTGCAGCCTTGCAAAGCAGCATTCCCCCAGCAGGCCATCCTTTCAAATCACATGGTCCGGCTTGCCATAGCTGCGCACCGTGGCTTGCCCCGTGGATGGGTCAAAGGATACCGTACGGGCCACTGTGCCCCCCACGTCCTCCGCCAGCAGGCGGATGCCTTCTTTCTTCAACACCAGGTGTACGCTTTCCACGTTCCTTTTCCCTATGTTCCCTAGGGAACTCCCCGGCGCGGTATCAAACATTTTGGCGCCGCCCGCCACCTTGGCAACGATGTTGCCTTTACGGGCGCCGCGGGCCTCCATCTGTTTCAGGGTTTCCCGGATACCCGTGTCCGCGTATTTCATGGTATTCTTCCGCCCCGCCTCCATGTTGATGGGCAGCATGATATGGATGAGGGCAGAAAGCTTTGTGACCTTATCCTGCAGGCAAATGCCGATGCATGACCCCAGCGCGTACGTTATAAGCTCCTCCCCGTGCTGCGCTATCTGCATGTCGGCAATCTTTACAACCAGCTTCTGGCCAGGCTTACCCATTTGAAACGCCCAGCTTCTGCAAAAGGTAATTCAAAGACCGGATATCCGGTGAAAGCAGCAGCCTGCATGGGAGCTCGTATTGATCGCAGATAAAGTTGCCGCCAATCGTCATCAAATAGTCTGTCTGCCCGCCATATTCCGCCATGGGCACAGCCAAAATGGCGCCCTGCATGTCCACCGTGATGCTAGGCACTGTCAGCGCCACCCGCATGCCGGAAAGGCCGGTCAAAGCGTTGATGAAAGTGGAGATCATGATATTCCCCACCTCTACCAGGGCCGAACGCTGCAGTTCGTCCAGCTGCCCATAGCTGTCCACCTGGTTGCCCAGCATGTGATGCAGGATGGCGTTGACAAACTCCAGGGGCTGCACAGCCAGCATAATGCCCCCCATGTCGCCGCTGATATGTACCAGCACGCCGGCGGTCACATTCTCCGGCCCGCCTATCCAGTCTATAGCCTCGTTATACCCCATGATGCGCACCTCGGGCAAGGTAATGCGCACAGGGCACCCCAGCAGCCCTGAAAGAGCCGTAGCGGCATTTCCGGTGCCAATGCTGCCTACCTCCCGCAGGGTATCCATTTCCAGGGCGTCCAGGTCACTGTAATTTTTGATTTCCATGTATGCCCTCCTCTCAGGCCAGAATTTTACCGAAGACCGTTCACCGTTGTCTCGATCTCATCTGAGGTCTGTATCATTTTCAGCGCGTAGCTGAAAGACCTCTGGGATTCGATGACCTTTACCATCTCATGGGCCAAATCCGTGTTCGAGCGTTCCAAATACCCTTTCACCAGCTTGCCCTGGCCAATCTGCAGCTGCCCGTTCTTGTCGACCGGGACAAACCGGTTATGGCTTACGCTTTGCATGCCATTCGTATTGATGAAGTCGTATATGCCGATAGGCAGTTCCCGCTTCCGGTTCTGCTCGTTCACCTCCACCAGCCTGCCGTCACGGCCCATGACAAAACGCCCGTCCCCATCCGACAGGTACCAGCGGCTTTCCATCTCCCCATTGGCCCCCCGCACCTGCAGCTCGGACATGGTAAAAGTGCCGTCCCGGGTATAGCTATATTCGTTGGTGGCTGGGTCCCACAGGGCGAAAAAGCCGTGGCCCTCTATGGCATAGTCCAAATCCAGCCCCGTCTCCGATAGACCCATCTGGGAAAAGTCCGTGTCCGCCCCTACCATATAGGTGCCGGTGCCCCGGGGAAGCTCGTCATCCTGGGCGCCCCGGATATAATCGTACATCAAAGCCGAAAAAGCCGGCTTTTTTGCCTTAAAGCCGTAGTTGTTCACATTGGCAATGTTGTTGCCGTGCACATTCAGCCGTTCTTGCTGCTGCCACGCGCCCACTGCCGCCGTATAAAAGGATTGATTCATATACCTGCCCTCTTTCTGTCGATTGGGGCCTTGCCCCCCGCCTGGCCATCTATCTTTGCCGCCTTACGGGGATGCGCCGCTTCCTATATCCCGGCCCCGTTTTAGGTTATACCCGGCCCAGCTCGGTGGTAGCCTGGTTCATCACCTGGTCATACATTTTCGTCACCTGCGCCGCGCTTTGATACGCCCGCTGGGTGGTCATCATCTTGGTCATCTGCTGCACCAGCCCCACGTTAGAGCGTTCCACCATCCGGTTCAACACCCGGGCTGTGCCCAGCTGGGCTTGCCCGCCTCCGGTAAACAGCCCCTGGGGGGTTTTATCCAGGGCCTCCAGGTCTTGGAACTCAAATACTCCCAGCTGCCCCAGGAAAGCCCCTTCCTCGGTATAGATGCGCCCATAGTCGTCGGCCCGTATCTTGTCTGTCACCAACAGGATGTCTTCATTATTGATGTCCAGCACCCGTCCGAAGCCCGGCAAAGCCAGGTACCCCTCCTCGTCCAGGGTAAAGTTCCCCGCCCGGGTATAGGCGATGCCATCCGCCGTGCGCACGGCGAAGAAGCCTTCCCCCTCTATGCCGAAATCCAGGGGCATGCCCGTATCGTCCCAGGCGCCCTGGGTATAATCTGTGTACACCTGGCTGGGCACCGTGGCATAGCTGATCTCCCCAATATCTATGTATGTCTTCTGCTTGTTGCCCACGCGGCTCCACATCACTTCGTCAAAGGTCTGCCCTGTAAAGCAATCCGCCTTGAAGCCCGCCGTGGCCACATTGGCCATGTTATTGGAGATGACATCCAGGTTCTTCCCGTGGGTAATCATCCCGGAAGCCAGATTGTAGAATCCCTTGAACATTCCTGTTCCCTCCCAAAAGTTATACTGTTCCGATAGCTGTAAAAAAGCTAAGCCTTATCCGCTTTGTAAGTATTCGCTCATAATAACCTTCAGCTTCTGTACGGCCTTGGCGTGTATCTGCGACACCCGCGGCGCACTGATTTCCAGCACCGTGGCAATGTCTTTCATCTTCAGGTTCCGCTCATAATACAGCGAAAGCACCAGCTGCTCGTTCTCCTTTAAAGAGCCGATGGCCTTTGCCAGGGTAGAAACCAGCTCTTCCCCCATCAATGCCTGCTCTGGGTGGCCGCCATTGTCCGGGTCGGCCGGGGCCTGCCATTGGTCCGTGCTATCGAACAGCTCATCTAAGGAAAGGATGCTGTGCAGCGAAGCGTTTGCCATAGCCTCTTGATACTCCTCAATGGTGATCCCCATCTCTTGGGCCACCTCGCTGTCCGTGGGCATGCGTCCTGTAGCATTATATATTTCCGTCACAGTTTTTTCGATGCGCTGGGCCCGTTGGCGCACCGTGCGGGGCACCCAGTCCTGCTGCCGGGCCAGGTCTACAATCATCCCCCGGATACGTTTGGCCACGTACATCTCAAAGCGGCCCTTCTCCGGGTCGAATTTATCCACCGCGTCCGCCAGCACGATAAGCCCTTCGTTGATAATATCATCCAGCTGGGTAAAGCTGCAGAACACCCCCCGTATCTGTAAGGCTATGCTTTTGATAAGCCCGGTATACCGCAAGGCAATCTCCCATTTCAAGCTGGGGTCCCGTTCTTGCGCGTAACAGGCGAAAAGCTCGTCGGTGGTCATTTCATCATAAGGCTTGCGCGTTGCCGCCCGCTTCATGTACCCACCGCCCTTCTAACCGGCGTTGGCTGCTGCATGGTCACGTTGCCAATGGACTGGATCTGCACCGTCCCCACAATTTCCCCAAAAGATAAGACGTACATATTGGAGAAATACTGGGAAAGCAGCCGGCTGAGGTAGATCCGTATCACCTGGCTGGTCAGCAAGATGGGGGACTGGTTCAGTTCGCCAAATTTGGGGATGTGCTCGGCCAGCTGGGTAATCAACGTCTGTATCAGGTCCGGCTCCATGGCCAGGTATACGCCATGCTCGTTCTTCACCAGGGAAGCCACGATTTTACGCTCCACTTCCGCGTCCAGGGTGACAGCCCTAAGCTGCCCGTCCTCGCAGAAACGCCGGGTAATCGTCCGGCTTAAAGCGTTACGCACACTTTCGGTAATCAGGTCTGGGTCCCGGGTCGTGTTCATAGAGTCCACCATGGTCTCCAGGATCGTCTCCATATCCCGGATGGGCACCCCCTCCAGCAACAGGTTCCGCAGCACCTTTTCTAACAGGGCGTAAGACACCACCGCCGGGCAGGCCTCCTCCACCAGCTCGGGGGAAGTCCTCTTTAGGTTTTCTACCAGCTGGATCGTTTCGGTGCGGGTCAGCAGCTCGTAGGCATGGCGGCGGATAGTCTCGCTTAGATGGGTCAGCATGACGGACAGGGGGTCTATGACCGTATAGCCGTAGATTTCCGCCATCTCCTTGTTTTCCGGCAAGATCCACCGGGAGGGGATGCCATAGGCGGGCTCCACCGTCTCGATGCCGTCGATCTCGCCCAAGGGTTTGGCAGGCTCCAACGCCAGGTAGTAGTCCACCAGGATCTCGCCTTTGGCCACTTCCTCCCCCTTGATGCGGATGATGTATTGGTTCGTGCCAATGGCCGAGCTGTCATGCATCCGCACCGTGGGCACCACAAAGCCCATCTCTTGGGCATACTGCCTGCGGAAAATGACGATACGGTTGATCAGCTTGCCGCCGCTGCTCTCGTCCACCATGGGTATCAGGCTGTAGCCCACCTCCAGTTCGATAGGCTCCACCGAAAGCAGGGAATATACATTGCTGATGTCCTTATAATAATCCGATTCGCTGGGCGCGGCCTCTGGGGCCTGTTCCAGGGCAGCCGCCTCTTCCGCCTGGGCCGCCTCTTCCTGTTGGACGCGGCCGGTACGGGTGATGAAAAAACCCATGCCAAAAAGCAAAGCCGCCACCACCAGCAGAGGTACGGTAGGGGTATTGGGGATCACGGCCAAGAAGACCAGGGCCGCCGCCGCCGTCATCAGCGCCCGGGGCTGGGCTTTGAACTGGGCCAGCACGTCCGTGTTCAAGCTGCCCTCGGACACGGACCGGGTGACGATCATACCGGTAGCGGTGGAAATCATCAGGGCCGGCAGCTGGGATACCAAGCCGTCGCCGATGGTGGCGGTGGAATAGATAGAAGCCACCGTGCCGATGTCCTGCCCGCCCTGCACCATGCCGATGACGATACCGCCAATCAGGTTGATCAGGGTGATGATCAGGGACATCACCGCGTCGCCCTTGACGATTTTCGTAGCGCCGTCCATAGCGCCGTAGAAGTCTGACTCCTTCTGGATTTTGGCCCGGCGCACCCGGGCCTGCTGCTCGTCGATAACACCCGTATTCAGGTCTGCGTCAATGGCCATCTGCTTGCCTGGCATAGCGTCCAAGGTAAAGCGGGCGGCCACCTCGGCCACGCGCTCGGCGCCCTTTGTAATGACGATAAACTGTACCAGCACAATGATAAAGAAGATGATAAAGCCTACTACAATGTTGCCGCTGGTGATAAGCTGCCCAAAAGCGGCAATAACCTGGCCCGCGTTGCCGCCGTTTGTCAAGATCAGGCGGGTAGAGGACACGTTCATGCCCAGGCGGAACAGGGTGGTAATCAACAATAAAGATGGGAAGATGGAAAACTCCAGGGCCTCCGCGATATTCATGGTAATGAGCAGGATCACCACAGACAGGGCAATGTTGATGACCAGCAGCACATCCAACATAAAGGTGGGAAGGGGCAAAATAAGGAACAGCACCACAACGACCACGAACAGGGATACCGCATTATTAAGCAGCCGTTTCATACACATCCTCCTTTGCTGTTTTCTATGGCATGCCAGCATGCCATACGCGTTTATTATATCATAAAATATCCGGTAAAGGAAGTGTATCTTCCCATCTGCCCGCAGAAATTTCTGCCACACCGGTAACCAGGGGTATCCCCGCCGACGCGGTCCCCCCTCCATACTACTATATGCTTATGCTATTGCAGCTTGTGTCCCAATTTGTATAGGTATACCAGCACCTCCGCCACAGGCCCATACAAGTCCGGCGGGATCTCCTGGTTCAATTCAGCCTGGGCATACAGCGCCCGTGCCAGCGGCACGTTTTCAATAATGGCAATCTCACATTCCTGGGCCTTGCGCACAATACGCGCAGCCACTTCGTCCTGGCCTTTTGCCAGCACCACAGGGGCCTGGTCCCGCCCTTGCTTATAACGCAGCGCCACCGCAAAATGCGTGGGGTTGCGGATGATTACATCGGCCTGGGGCACCTGCTGCATCATGCGTGCCTGGGCCATCTTCCTCTGAATTTCTTTGATACGGCCCTTCACCTGGGGGTCGCCCTCTGTCTGCTTGTACTCTTCTTTAATCTCCTGCTTGGACATTTTCATCTTCCGCTCGTGTTCCCACCATTGGTACAGGAAGTCCAAACCCGCCAGCGCCGTAAAGGCCAGGCACACCTTCAACATCATGAAGAATATTGCCCCCAGGAAGTCCCGGCAAGTCTCCCCAATGTCCGTATACAGGTACGTAGACGCAATCCCAACCACATCCTGCAGGCTGGTATAGATCAAATATAACAGAATGCTGATTTTAATAATCCCTTTCAGGGCCTCTACCACGCTGCGCATGGAAAACAGCCGCTTGATACCCTGGGCCGGGCTGATCCGGTTGAACTTCGGCTTTAACAGTTCCCCTGTCACCAACAGCCGGGTCTGGGCAAAGGTGGCAATTACAGCCATCAGAATGGTCACACACAGCATCAGCCCAGCCGTCTGGGCAAAGATAGCCACCCCCTGCACGGCTATCTCCCCCAGGTGGTCTGTCACAGGGTGCCCGCCTGCCTCTCCCGCAAAAGAATAGCAATACATAAACATCTCATGCAGCTTTTCCACATAGCTGGGGAACAACAGGCGTATCATCATCACGCTGCCAATCAAGGTTGCCACGGCGATAATATCCTGGCACAGTAAAACGTTACCTTTCTTCCGTTCGTCCCGCCGTCGTTTCGGCGTAGCCTTTTCGGTTTTATCACCTGGCACCTGTAGTTCCCCCCTTTATCCCCGTTTCCAGCCCTGGGACGCATCCCCCTTCAGCCTACTTGTTTTTCACCCCGCCGGGCCTGCCACCTGGGCCAGCGCCCGCTCGATCTCGGACAGCATGGTAGTCTCTACCCCCAAAAGGTATTCGCTGAAAGGGGAAATCAACAAAAAGAGGATGACCATGCCCACCAGCACCTTCAGTTCGATGTTGATGGCAAATACATTGATTTGCGGGATGACTTTCATCAGGATGCCCATACCCACCTGGCCCATGAATTCCGAGGCTAAAATGGGCAGGCACAGCTTGACAGCCAACAAAACGCAGTCTACAAAAAGCTCTACCACCCGCTCGGCCGCCGCCTCCCCCAGGCTGGCAGACCCAAAGGGTACCAAATCCCCCGAGGTAAGCATCAGCCGCAAAAGGGTATAATGCCCGTTGGCTGTAAAAAACAGCAGCATGGCAAAAACATTCAACAAGCTGGCGGAAGGCGTCAGATTCCCCTGGAAACTGGGGTTATAGGTCTGGGCCATGCTCAGGCCCATCTGTTCATCCATCGCCGTGCCTGCCTGGGCCGGGATGTAAAAGAAAATATTCATGACTACACCCACCAAGAAACCCAGCCCCAGCTCTAACAGCAGCTTTACCATTAGCTCCAGGATCGTGCCTGGGGCCTGCGCCATGCCGGTATAGCTGGACGCGGCGGAGAACGAGAGCAACAGGATGAACCCTGTCTTGAAATAGGCAGGGATGCTGCTGCGTCCCAACAGGGGGTTGAACAGTACAAAGCCGGACATCCTGGCCGTTATATAGAGAAACAGGGTAAAGCTGTCCCAGTTGATCACGTCAGCCATAGCGTCACGCTTTCATCAACTCGAACAGCTCTAATGCGTATTCCTGTAAAACGCCCAGCATCCAGCTTCCCCCCAGCACCAGGAACAATATCACCACCACCAGCTTTAAGATAAAGGAGATAGTCTGTTCATGGATCTGGGTCACAGCCTGCAGGATGGCAGTGAGCACCCCCACCACCATGCTCAGCAGCAGCATGGGAGCCGTCAGGCGGATCGCCACGCCTACCCCGTCCCGGAAAACGTCTACCACTTGTGTGATCTCCATTTGGCCTGGCCACCTGCCTTCCTAAAAAATAAACTGAAAACCTGTTTCTATCCGGCGCTTTAACGGAACCCTTGTATCAAGGTCGAGAAAACCAGCTCCC
The DNA here is from genome assembly GCA_910574995.1 of Oscillospiraceae bacterium. Taxonomy (GTDB): domain Bacteria; phylum Bacillota; class Clostridia; order Oscillospirales; family Acutalibacteraceae; genus Acutalibacter. The sequence goes on along the minus strand of CAJTCS010000001.1, from coordinate 395,177 downwards.
AACCGTTCAGGGAAATGAACAGCAGCAGCTTGAAAGGGGAAGAGATCATAGACGGCGGCAGCATCACCATGCCCATGGACATAAGCGTAGAGGCCACCACAATGTCGATCAGCAAAAACGGGATGTACAAATAGAAGCCTATTTCAAAAGCCCGTTTCAGCTCGGTGGTGGCAAAGGCCGGCATGATGATGCGCATAGGCAGCTCCATGGCCTCTTCCTCCGTCTCCGGCTCCTCCACCTGCGCCATGCCGCAATACATGTTCAAAGAAGAGGGCTCTGTTTGCCGCAGCATAAAATTTTTCAAGGGGTCTTTGGCCCGTTCAAAAAATTCTTCCTGGGTGATCTGCCCGTTCACATAGGGTTCATAGGCCGTGTTCTGCACCTCTGTAATCACCGGCCCCATGGTAAACAGCGTCAAAAACAGCGCCAGCCCCACCAAGACCATGTTGGGGGGCGTCTGCTGGGTACCCATGGCACTGCGCAAAAAGGAGAGGGAGACGATATACCGCGTAAAAGACGTGCATAAAATCACCAAAGAGGGCAGTAGCGTGATGATGGTCGTCAACAGGATAATGTCCAGCGCCTGCACGCTGTCGCCATTAATGTTGATCAAGCCGTCCAGCCCGTTCATCCCATTCTCCAAAACGCCGCCATCTCCTTCCCAATTGCTTCCCACCCAGAGACATCCTTGGCCTTCTGGGTACATCTAACAAGAGCCTGTGCAGAACAGGCCCAAAAAGCTACTTTTTCTTTCCGAAATTGCTACGCAACACCTGCGCGAAACTGGGGGCTTGGGGTTGGTCCGGCGGCTTTTGCAGCCACTGCGCCGCTTCTTCCTTCCCCAGCTCATCCAACAGGGTGATCCCCCCCGCCGTCACGCCCAGCAACAAACAACGCCCGTGCACCTGCAACAAAACCAGCCGCTCGCCTTTGCCCACGTTCTGCTGCCACAAAAGGCGCATCTCCCCAGCAGGGCTTCCTGGTTGCGGCCAACCCGGCAGGCCGCGCTTCGCGATGAGCTTGGTGCACCAATAAGCTAAGAACAGCACCACGCCCACCGTCAGAAGCACGCCCAGCAACGAAAAGACCGTTTGCGGCATCTTACCTTACGGCTCCCCTACGATAGAGGTTACGGTCTTCATGATACGGTCCGGCTTGAAAGGCTTTACAATAAAGTCCTTCGCGCCAGACTGGATGGCCTCGATAACCATGGCCTCCTGGCCCATGGCCGAACACATCACCACGTTGCAGCCAGGGTTGGCGGCCTTCATGGCTTTCAGGGCCTCCAGGCCATCCATATTGGGCATTGTAATGTCCATAATCACCAGATCAGGGTTCAGGGCATTGAACTTCTCCACAGCATCCGCGCCGTCTACAGCCTCGTGCAGATCCGTGTATCCGTTTTTGCTCAGGGTGTCCTTGATTACCTTGCGCATAAAGGCCGCGTCGTCAACCAATAAAATCTTTGCCATTGTAGCTCATCCTCTTTTCTTATGATTATAACGGGTTTATATTTTGCTCTATCTGTATGCTGGACTCCATGGTTCATTTCATCTGTGCCACGTCTTCCAGATCAGGCCGCTTTAAGATTTCCGTTACACGGATGCCGAAATTGTCGTCGATGACTACCACATCGCCCTTGGCGATGCACTTGCCGTTTACGAACAGGTCTACCTGGTCTCCTGCCAGCTTATCCAAAATAACCAACGACCCCTTGGAGAAGGATAGGATCTCCTGTACGCGCCGCCTGGTCCGCCCAATCTCTACCGTAACTTCCAGCGGTACATTCATAATCAGATCCAGGTTTACCGCCTGCTCCTGGGTCAGCTCCTGGCCGTTTTCCAGCCTGGGCATGGTGGGGGGCCTGGTCTCAATAACCTTCGGGTCTGCCGGCTGGGGCTGGGCCGGCGGGGCCGGCCAGCCATAATAGGGCGGATAATAGGGGTAACCCGGGTAAGCCTGGGCGCCCTCCTGCCCCGGATACGGCGGATAGTAAGGGGGCGGAGGTGGCGCCGCGCCCTCTGCGCCCGGCATAGCGGAAGGCATCGGTGTTGGGGCTGGGGCCGGGGGCGCCGCAGGGGCGGCCGGTGCTGGCGCCGGTGTGGCCGCCGCCCCGCCTGCCATCAGTTTCTCGATCTCCTCCTGGCTCAACGTCCCACCCGAGGCGGCTGGCGCTGGCGCAGGAGCGGCCGCTGCCCCGCCTGCCATCAGCTTCTCGATCTCCTCCTGGCTCAGCGTCCCACCTGAGGCGGCAGGCGCTGGGGCAGGGGCTGGTGGTGCCGGCGTCGGCGCGGGGGCCGCCACCGCGGGCGTATCTTCCACATCCAGCCCGAAGCCCGCAATCAGCTCTTTGGCCAGGTCTACGGAAATCACGTTCATAAATTCGCTCTTCAGCTTGTTCTCAATGCTTAGGGCGAACCGCACCACGACAATAGGTCCGGTCTCTACCGGCAAACGATCCTTTTTAAAAGCTTCCAGGTCGTAAACGTCAAAGGTCTGGGGCGTCGAAATATTCACGACCCTCCCCAGGAAATCCGACAAGGCGGTAGACGCCGCGCCCATCATCTGGTTCATGACCTCACAGGCGGCGCTTAGTGTCAGGTCATCCAGCACAAACTCCTCCAGGGGGGTGTCTGTGCCCATCAGGATATCCACGATCACCTTGATATCGCTTAAACGCAGCAACATGATGTTGCTGCCCTCCAGGCCTGTCACATATTTGATCTCTACGCCAACGGCGGGCTCGATGGATCCCAGGGAGAACTCTTGGGCATCTACAACGGAGACAGTTGGCGTTGTAATGTCCACCCGGTGATCCAACAGGTTGGACACAGCGGTAGCCGATGAGCCCAAGCTGATATTCATGATCTCGCCGATGGCGTCCAATTCTATTGGCTTAAAAACATTATTGCTCATTTTCTACAAGGCCCCTTCTCTCGGCGTTATGATATACCTCTTTGATCTTCACCGCTATTTTCTTTTCGCTGACTCCCATCAGCCCGTCGAACCACTGCTGCCCACCTATCCGCAAATAAATGGGGGTGTCCTGCTTCTGGTTCAAGTCGATCACATCCCCCACGTTCAGGCGGTAAATATCCCCCAGCCGCAGGGTGGTGCGGGCCAGCTCTGCCTGGATCTCCAGAGTGGACTCCCGCAAATTATCCATAATGTCGCCCGGGCTTTCCTCATCCAGTATAAGCTTTTTCGCCGGGGCCTTCGCTACATCAATGGCCGTAAAGATCTTTGTCAACGTCACGCCTGGCAGGCAGATACTGATGCGCCCCTCTACATTCGGGAACTTTACCATCATGTCTACCATCACCACCGTCTCATCCATGCCGATAAGCTGTACCAAGGAAGGATTCGTCTCTATCCGGCCAAAGTCAAAGTTCAGTGGTATGTAGTTTTCCCAGCTGCGCCCCATCACCGATACAAAATCCCGCACCAGGCTTTCATACAGCTTTAAATCCAACTCGGTGTAGGTATAATCGTCCGGCAGATAACTCATCACATCCCCATCGCCGCCGGTCAGGCGGTCCATCATGCTTACCATGAACGGGGTGCTTAAATACATCAAAACCGGGGTATCGTCCTGCTGGCCCTGCAGGTTCAGGTAAGATACTGTCAACACCGTCCCATCCATCAAGGCGTTGGCAAAGTCGAAATACCGGTGCTCCTCTACGGTCTCCACTTCGACCTCGCAGGTCTCCCGGGCCAGGCCGTTTACGCGGGTGTTCAGCACGCGCGAATAATTCTCGAAGATACCGTTCAACATTTTCAGCCTGTCCTTGGTAAATTTTCGCGGGTCGCTGAAATCATATTTCCGGTATTTCTTCTCGGGGGCCTCCTCCTTTTTGGGCTCGGCGTCGCTTCCCCCGCCGTTCATCGAGTTTAGCAGCGCGTCTATCTGCGCTTGTGATAATACCTCTGGCATGCCTAACCTCTTTCCTGCCCTTCGGCGTTACTCTGCCCGGAAGAGGGGCTTTCCGAGGAGGCTGCCCCGCGCGTCACGCCATTCCGAAGGTCCTCATATCGCTCTATGCTGTCCCCCATCTGGTTCAACACGTTCTTGCCGGAGATTGTCATCTCCACCCGGCGGTTCTTCGCCCTGTTCGCGTCGTCGTTGGGCACGATAGGCCGGTGCTGGCCATACCCTTCGCTAATGATACGGCTAGGGTCCAGGCTGCAATGCTCTTGTATATATACCGTAGTTTCCGTGGCCCGGTTGGAAGACAGGAAACGGTCGGTCCGCACATAGTTAGGCCGCTCCAATGTGGCCTGGGCCGTGTGCCCCATCACCCGCAGCTCATCGATATAGGGCGCCGCCTGGTCCAACACGCCGCACACCACGTTCAGCGTTTCCTGCCCTTCGGGGAGTATCGTATACTCTTCCCCCTCGAAAAACACAGTGTCGTCAAAATTCACGTACACTACGCCGTCGCCCTTGGTCAGTTCGATATTCTTCCCCGAATCCTGTATATATTGCAGCAGCGCCTGATACAGCTGCTCCATGGCATTGTCCACCTCGTCCTGTTCCGCCTGCAGCTGGGCCTGGGCCGCGTCCTCCAACGCGGAAGAAGAGGGAAGCTCGGCCAGGGGGCCGCTTACGCCTTCGGGGATAGACGTCTGGTCTACGATGGCGTCTGGGTTGAAGCTTTGCACCAAAGCCTTCCACTTGTTTTCGTCAACCGTGGACATAGAATACAGCAGCACGAAGAAACACAACAGCAGGGTAACCATGTCGCCATAGGTGTCCATCCAGTTGGCGCCGCCGCCACCGCCGTCGTTCTTTTTCATTTTCATGGCAGCCAGTCACTTCCTTTACCTAGTTTCTTATGTAGGGTAACAGGCACAGTGGCTATTCGCCGCCTGCCGCACCGATCTTCTCACGCTGCTTCTGCGCCACAAAGGTCAGCAGCTTTTCCTTCAGCATCTTGGGGTTCTCGCCGGCCTGTATGCAGGTGATGCCCTCTACGATAATCAGCTTCAGCAGCACCTCGTCCTCATCCCGCACACGCAGGTTATTGGCGATAGGACTGAAAATCATATGGGCCAGCACACAGCCATACAACGTGGTGATAAGGGCTACGCCCATATCTTTACCGATGCTGGACGAGCCGTTTTCCGGATCCATGTTCTGCAGCATGTTGATCAGGCCCACCAGGGTGCCCACCATACCGAAAGCCGGGGCCACGGCCGAGCCCTTATCGTACAGGCCTGCGGCCGCCTGATGGCGGGCGGACATGCACTCTATGTCGTTCTCCAGGGTGGCCCGCACCCGGTCTGGGTCGTTCGCGTCCACAATGAGCATAATTGCTTGCTTAAAGAAGGGGTCTTCCTCCTGGTTGGCATGCTCTTCCAGCGCCAACAGGCCGTCTTTACGGGCAATACCGGCAAGCTCTACCAAGCGGTTGATGATGGCGTCGGGGGTCAGCTTGGGGTTTTTCAGCAGGATCGCAAAATGCTTCGGGATGCTGAGGAATGTTTTCAGTGGGAAACTGGCCAGCACAATGGCAATGGTACATCCGATAACAATAAAGATACTGGACGGATCCACGAAGTTGCCCAGCAGTGTAAAGTTAAGGGAAGGGAACGGATCGAACGCCATACCCAGCAGCATAACGGCAAGGGCCAGCACTAAGCCAATTAAATAACCTATGTTCATAGTTTTACTTCACCCTCATTCAGTAGATTTCCCCCGGCGCCTTATTTCCGGGCGTTGGTAACAGTGATTTTGCGCCGGACGCTATTCCCTGTGCCAGAGGTTACTTCCTGGCATCCTTCACAGTCACTTCCCGGCGGATATCCATCACCTTCGCGTTATAGTCCGCGATCTTCTGGATGATCTCCTGGGCGCTTTCCTGCACAAGGTAAAAATCGCGGTTCATCATAACCACTTTTGTGCCCGGTATCATCTCGATACACTCGATCTGCATGTGGTTGACCAAAAAACGTTCCTTGTTTGTCTTTGTCAATACGATCATACAGCAGCCGCCTCCCCTATAACGCGGCCACGCGCCGCCGGGGACGTCCTTCCGCCCCCGGCAGCCATGGCGCTGAAAAATATTATCGCTTCATGTTCACCAGCTCTTCCAGCATGGTGTCCGTTACGGTTACGATACGGGTGTTGGCCTGATAGCCCCTCTGCACCAGTATCATATTGCTCACTTCATAGGCCAGGTCTGTACCAGAAGATTCCAAACCGCCCGCCACCAGGGAAGTATCCCCGGCGCTAAGAATACCACTATATTCCCCAGGCAGCGGACTAACGTCAACCTTGGTCCCATCTTCCAGTACTCGCTCTGTAGGCGTATTACCTACGGCGCCACCAATAGAAGTAGCATACACTTTACCGGCGCCTTCCAAAGCCTGGTAGTACATACCGTCCACATGGCTTACGCCGTCGGGGTTATCCACCTTTGCCAGGGCAATGTAACCCACCACCACGGTCTCGCCGTTGGTAGTGGTGCAGGTAATACGCCCAGATTTCTCATCGATAGCAATGCTGTCCGAAACCGTACGGTCACTTGCAACATACTGCCCATCCTGGCAGTCCAGAAGTTCCTGCGTATCTTTATCCAAAGCCGGATAAATAGAATCACCCTTTTTCTTCAAAGTATAGGCACTGGGGTTTTCTTCCCTCGGGCATGCCTTCTTCTCCTCAGCAGTCATGGCATTGTAATCCTTTACCAACTGGTCATACTCTTCGCGGCTGATAATCTTCTGATATTCCTGCCCTGTTGTCTCGTCTACCATGGTAATGGTAGCACACTCCTTTGTGGCCATCATGGGCAGGCGGATAGCAGTCAGGACAGGCTGGCCAGTGTATTCGGTAGTCCACTCCTCAGGCTCTTTGGGCTGATAAGTCACGTTGCCTTGGTCGTCCTTTACCGCTTCCATCACTTTTACGCGCTTCTCTGTAGCCAAAAAGCCGTACACACATTTACCCTGGCCGTCTACGAGATAACCCCCGTTGTCAAACTTCAAGTTACCTAAACGGGTCAGATACATATTTTTCAGATCCGTATTATCCCGGATTTCCACATTCTTGTCGCCCACAATGAAGAAGCCGTTGCCGTTTATCATCACGTCGCTGTCACGGCCTGTGGGGGCATAGTTTTTGGTGCTCATGTCCAGGTCGATGGTGCCGATATTGCCGCCATAGCCGATCTGGGCCGGGTTTTTGCCGCCCACCGTGTTCGTGCCGTTCGAGCCGTTGCGCATGTTGGTGTACAGGCTCTCTAAAAAGGTGTAGCGGCTTGCCTTATATGCGTTCGTGTTCACATTGGAAATATTGTTGCCGATAACGTTCAGGGCGTTCATGTGTGCCCTTAACCCGGCAACCGCTGCGTACATTGCACCAGTCATAGGTTATAATACTCCTTTTCTCGGCGCTGCCGGCGGGGGCCAAACGGGCCCTCCGCCATAGCATCCCGCGCGTCTTCCCGGTCTTGCGGGGGGACGCGGTAGGGGCCGGCTATCTGTATCTTGGATCCTTTTTTACAGGAGCACAGCGCCATCGATGTTGGTAAAGATGTTTTCTTTCATCTCGTCCTGGGACATGGTTGTGATGACCCGTCCATAAGGGACGTTGATGATAAAGGCCTGGGTCGCGTCAAACGCTAAAATGTTCTTCGCGCCCTTTTCCTGGGCTTTCTCTACAGAGCCTGCCAGCTTTTCCATCAGGCTGGGCGTCAACTCGATGCCCCGCTCTTCTGCGCGCGTCATAGCGTGCTTTGAAAAGTTCACCTGCTGTTTCTGGAACTCGCCCTGTAACAATGCCCCAAAGCTGCCTTGCTGCTTTGCGGTGGCCTTCTGCGCGGCCTGGTTTGTGTTTACGCCCGCGCCTGCCCCCCGCGTAATCCTGTTGATCATGGTAGGGCCACCCTTCCTTGTTTCAGAACGGCCAAAGGCCTTAGATGCTGTCCGGCACGTATCCAGTCTCTACGCCGCTGTCTCCGCTGCCGTCCGATCCTGTTCCGCCCTGGCTGCCGTTGTTGTCTCCGCCTGGCTCTGTGGGGTCGATATCTTCCTTCTTTTCAGGCAGCTTACCGATAGCCATGATCTGGTCTAGATAGTAGCTGTCTTCACCGATGAAGATGATCTGCTCGCCGTTCAAGGTGCCGGTACCGGTCACCACACCCTGGATTTCCTTGAGTTCCTTACCCTCATATTTACCCACGGTCACTTCCTTGCCCACCAGCGAGGCCGAATAGGTCATAATAGTCGAATCGTTGATCAGCGCACTGATGTTGCTGATTGCCTGTACCACAGACATCTGCACCATCTGGTTCATCATGTCCGCTGTAGAGGCCGTATTATCAATGTCCTGATTCTGGAACGTAGCCACCATCAGCGTCAAGAAATCGGTCATATCCAGATCCTGGCCCGCTTTCTTGTTGGTGCTCTTGTCAGCTACTTTACCAGTGGTGGTGGTGCCCATGATTTTGGACAGATCACCCATATAGCTACTTGCCATTTTCTTAAATCCCACCTTTCTTTCAGGTTTCCCTGCCTACAGTTCCTGCGTATCCCGGTCTACCAGGCCTAGCCGCAGCTGCTGGACAAAGTCCTCGCTGGGCTGCTGCTGGGGCTTGTGCTGCTGTTGCTGCTGCTGGCCCCTGCCCTCGTCTGGGTTCATGAAAGGATTGGGCTGCTCTTGGGCAGGCTGCTCCTGCTGCACCTGGATGTGTACCTCGCCCTGGTTGTTGGCCGCCAAAAGGCTGTGCAAGTTCGAGCTGTTCTGCTGCAAAAGCGCCGTAACCTTCTCGCTTGCCGCGCCCAGCACCACATGCAGCGCGCCGTCCCCGGTCCGAGTAATCTCCACGGTCATACGGCCCAAATTTTCCGGGCTAAGGGCAATCTCCACACGGGATTCCCCCTGCTCCAGCATCTGAGTCAAACGGTCTGCCAGTTGCTGAGGCGCTTCTACCGTTTCCGGCTCTACAGGTTCATAGGGCTCCGCCACCTTTACCGGCACGGCGTCCTCCCGTTGGAACATAGGCCTTGCCTGTACCTCTGTCCCCTGGGCCTCCGCCTCCTGGGGCTGCTCTTCCTGAACAGGGGCTTCCTCCCTATGGATAACGCGCTCTGCCCGAGGGGCTTCCTGCCGCTGGGGTTCTACTTCCAGCTCTGGCTGCTCCTGGGAGAGGTTTGCTTCCACTGGGGCCGCCTGCTGGCCAGCTTCCGGTTCAAGTTCCAACTCGTGGGCCGCCTCTACCGGGGCCTGGGGCTGCTCCTGTATGCCAGAAGCCATTACGCCCTCCTGCAGGACCGGCACATCGGCCTCCTCTTGGATGACAACAGGTTGCCCTGGCAAAACCGCTGCTTCCTCCTGGACGGTCCCCACTGGGTCCAGCGCCACAGGTATCTGTGCCCCCTGGTTTTCCACCATCAGGTTCACCACCGGCTGGCTGGTCACCAAAGACGCCGCCACCGCGTATCCTGCCTGGGTAGGCATGGTCTCTTCCTCGGCCGGTTGCTGGGGGTCTTCCCCTTCTTTGGGCTTTTGTTGGGCCGCAGGGCCTTCTTTGTCCTTGCGGGGGGCCTGGGAAGCCTGCGCCTGCTCTTGCAGCATGGCGTCAAACTGTAAGTCTTCCTCCCGTCCCGTAGGCTCCGCGCCTTTGCCCGGAAGTGCCTGGCCTATCTCCAGCATGGCCTGGTACATGGTATTAATCTGCATTCTTTCCACCTCCTTTCCAGTTTATGCTATCTATATGCCTGCCGGTTTCCCAGCCTTGTTCTCCCATTTAAAATAAACTCTGCTTCCACGTGGCGCCCCGTGCGCCATACCCTGGCCTCGATCGGCCAGTCTGCTCCTGCGGTACTATGGTAAACGAATTGTAAACTATATAATAAAGCTTTTACCCCTACCTTTCGGGGCCCTATATACCCATACTGCCTTGCCTGTTTGTATGCATCCGCACGTTGCGGCAACCTGTCCCCTATTTTTAGCGGTAGCGCGCAAACCCTTTATGCAGGGGTTTCCGCCTGCGCCAAGCTGGCAGCCCGCCGCGCCATCACCAGGTCATCAATCAGCTTTTCCTCTTCCTTTGCCACAGCCGAATTATACTCTTCCAGTTTCAGTTCCTTCAACCTTTCCAGCGAAGAAGTCTCCTGCTTGGCCTCTACTACACGGGCGCGCTTTTCCTCTTCCAGCTGCTGCAAACGCCGCAGCTTCTCTTCTTCCCTGCGCCGCACCTTTTCCAGCACCTCAATGCCGGTCTGATACTTCATAGCCTCCAGGACGGTCATGCCTTCCGCCTGCTTTTGGCGGTATTCCTCCTCGCAGGACCAGAGGTTGTCCTGGGCCTGGCCCAGCGCCTCCTCCTGCCGGTTCACCTGGGCCATTACCGCGCCGTGCTCTGCCAGGCGGGTATCCAGCACCTGCAGCTTATACCGCAGTACCGTGTCCAGCTGAAACTGGAATTTCTTCATGGCCTATCCCCCCCCCTTTTTATCAGCGTAGTATTTTATGCATTTCCTTCAGGCATTGTTCATAACTGAAAGCCTCGTTGATGCCCTGCATAAGGAAACCGTTTATCTCATCTATTTTTGTCAGCGCAAAATCCAGCTTTTGATTCGTCCCAGACTTATAGGCCCCGATGGACACCAGGTCTGCGTTCTGGTTATAGGTGCTCAGGATATCCCGCAGACGGGAAGCCATCTGCTTGTGTCCATCGTCCACCAGTTCCACCATCAAACGGGAAATGCTGGCCCCTATGTCGATAGCTGGATAATGGTTCTGGGCCGCCAGCCGCCGGGACAGGACGATGTGCCCGTCCAAGATGCCGCGTACCGTGTCGGCAATGGGTTCGTTGGTGTCGTCGCCTTCCACCAGCACGGTATAAATGGCTGTAATGGAACCCCTGCGGAAATTACCGCTGCGCTCTAAAAGCTTAGGCAATTCGGCATAAATGGAAGGGGTATACCCTCTTGCCACCGGCGGCTCTCCAATAGCAAGGCCGATTTCCCGCTGGGCCATAGCAAAGCGGGTAAGGGAGTCCATCATCAACAGGACGTCCAACCCCTGGTCCCGGAAATACTCGGCAATACCCGTGGCCACCGAAGGGCACTTCATGCGCAGCATAGCGGGCTGGTCAGAGGTAGCCACCACCAAGACGGAACGGCGCATGCCTTCCTCCCCCAAATCCTTCTCCACAAATTCCAAAACTTCCCGGCCACGTTCCCCCACCAGGGCAATGACATTGATATCCGCCTTTACATTTTTGGCTATCATGCCCAGCAAGGTGCTTTTGCCCACGCCAGACCCGGCGAATATGCCCATACGTTGGCCCTTTCCAATGGTCAGCAAGCCGTCAATGGCTTTTACGCCAAACTCCATCCGTTCCCGGATGGGGGGGCGGGACAAAGGGTTGATATGGGAACTGCCGATACAATAGGAATCGCCCCCCTGAAAAGGGCCTAAGTCGTCGATGGGTTGCCCCAGGGCGTTGATAATACGCCCTTTCAGGAAGGGGCCCACCCGCATGCGCAGCTGATGGCCAGTGTTACGGACAAAATTGCCGGAAGAGATACCCGTCATCTCGCTATAGGGCATCAAAAGGATGCGGTCGTTCTTAAAGCCTACCACCTCCGCGGGGATCTGTCCGCCCGATTCACCGTTATAGATACGGCAGATATCGCCCACAGCCGCCCGGCTGCCCGAAGCCTCAATGGACATGCCCACAATATTCTCAATCTTGCCAGTGTGGCCAATCGTCTCCGCCTGCTGCACCCGCCGGATGGTATCCTGAAACATGCGCTATCTCCTGTCTTCCCGGTCTACTTCTGCATTCTCCAGCACACCCCGCAGGTTGTCCAGCTGGGTGGACACGCTGGCGTCTATAATCTCGTCGGGCATCTCAATGATGCATGTGCCAGACTCGTCGTCCGCCATAGGGATAATCCGCACCCGGTCGGACAAGTGGCGCATAGCCTCTGCCAACTCCGGCACGGTCGACACCGACGTACGGGCGTCGCAATCTGCTATATAAATCTGGACCCATTCACACCTGCGCTTTTTAGCGGTGGCAGATTCGATCATGCGGATCAAAATGTCGCTGCTGCTGCGCAGGCTGACCCGTATCACCTTTTCAGCGATCGTTAAGGCCAGTTCCTTCAAATCATTCTGGCTCTTTTCCAACATCCGGTCCTTTTCCCTGGCGGCCGCATCCAGGAAGGACTTTACCTGCTCCTCTAAGCGGAGAGCCTGTACTTCCTGCTGCTGGCGCGCTTCCAAACGGCCGGCTGCCTGCCCTTCCTGAAAGCCCTGCTTATACCCTTCCGCGGCAGCCTCTTGCCGCAGGGTTTCCAGCTCTTCCGCCACAGCCTGCCGCGCGTCCGTCATCAAGGCGTCGGCTTCCCTCCGGGCGTCGGCTAAAATCGCTTCGGCCTGCACCTGGGCAAAGTCTACCGGCGTCTGGGGTTCCGGCTCTGGGGGCGCTTCTGCCGCCTCCCCCTCCTGGGGGGCCTCCTCGGGCTCCGGGGCAGGGGGCGTGTCGGGCTGTATAGGCAAGGCGGCGGCATCTGTGAAAACATATTTATCGGCGGTGACGTTGGCAAATCGCTTAAAAATATTAGGCAATGATATCGTCCTTTCCGCCCTTCAAGATAATAATCTCGTTGCGTTCCTCCAGCGTGCGGATGATATTGACAATGCGCTGCTGGGCCTCGTCCACATCCTTCATGCGCACATTGGTCGTAATTTCCAGGTCGTCCCGGATAGACTCTGCCATACGGGAAGACATATTGGTAAACAGCTTGTTGGCCACCTCGGAATTGGCCGCCTTGAGGGACAGCACCAGGTCGCGGGGGTCGCAGTCCCGCAGGAAACGCTGTACCGAACGGTCGTCCATGGTGATGATATCGTCGAAAACGAACATGCGCTTGCGGATCTCGTCGGCCAACTCCGCGTCGTGGGCGTTGAGGCCGTCGAAAATCCCCTTTTCGCTGGAACGGTCCAAGTGGTTCATCACATCGGCCACAAAGTCGATGCCGCCCACCTGCACGTTGTTGGCGCTGAAAATGCTGGCAAACTTGTTTGACATCTCCGCCTCGATAATCTTAATGGCTGAAGGAGAGGCGCTGTCCATCTGGGCAATACGCTGTACTACGTTCAGCTGTGTGACTGGGTTTAACTGGGCCACCACCGCCGCCGCCTTGTCGGGCTCTATGTAAGAAAGCACCAAGGCAATGGTCTGGGGGCGCTCGTGCTGCAAGGCGGTAAACAAATCCTTCTCGCCGGCCTTGTTCATAAAAGAGAATTCCCGGTTCTTCAAGGACTTCGTCACCTTATCCAAAAGGCTGTTGGCGTTCTGCTCGCCAAAAGCCTTTTCCAAGACTGTCTTGGCGTATTCCAGGCCGCCTTCGGTAACGGTCTTGTTGGTCAGGCACATCTGGTAGAATTCCGTCAGCACGTCTTCCGTGGCGTCGGAATCCAGGAAGCCCAGCTTTGCCACCTCCAGGGTAAGCAGCTCCACGTCCTCCGGGTCCATATACTGGTACAGCATCGAGGCCTTATCTACGCCCAGCGCCACGATAACAGCCGCGGCCTTCTGGGAACCGCTCATCCCTTGTACGATAGGGGAGATAGGCCGGTCTGATTGTAAACTCAGTATCCCTTCCGGCGTCATGACAGGCCTGGGCGGCGGGGCGGGCGCTTGCTCTGGCATAGGCGCAAGCGCCATTTCCTCTATCTCAGGCTCGCCCTTTTTCCGCCTGCGCTTTTTTTCTTTCTTTTCTTTTTTCTCACGCTTCTGCTTCGTGGGCATTGCCGTCCTCATCTCCCTTCAGCCAGGTCTTGACCATCTGGGCCGCAATTTCAGGATTCTGCTCTGCGAACTCACGCACACCGCGCCTTAGCTCCATACTGCGCTCGGCATGCACTTCCATAATATCCGCGCCTTCGGGCTCTTGCTCGGGCTGCTGTACAGATATTTCCTCCTCTGGCAAAATAGAGGGGATAGCATCCAACAGGGAAGCCTCTTCCAGCTGTATCCGATTGCGCTTTTTCCTGCGCAGCAGCAAGAGCAGGAAGGTGAGCATCATGAACAGCAGCAGGCCGGCAGCCAAGGCGTACAGTACCCAATCGGGCAAGATGCCCAGCAAGGTGCCTGGGTTTGTATCGGCGGGCCGGTTGTCGATAGAATCTTCGGGCGCATAGAACGGATGGCTGATAATAGATATCTTGTCCGCCTGGGTAGCGGCGTCGATGCCCGCGGCCCGGGCCACATGGCCCACCAAAGCGTCGGGGTCGGCCGTGTTGGGGACATTGCTGTTGATGGTAACGGAAACCATCACATCCGCCACCGTGCCGGCCATGCGCTCACGCCGGGTGTGGGTGGTATCCACCAAAAAGTCCTTCTCGCCGCTGCCATGCAGCTCTTTTTCCGTGCCATCCGGATTATATTCTTCCACATAGGTGGGCAGGTCGGCGTTGGTCTGGGTGCCCACCACGCCGCCTTCCTCGTCTTCTCCTTGAATGACGTCGCCTTCCCAAATCTTCTTGCCTACGATACCTTCGCCGTTCGTCTGGCCGTCCGCGGCCCACTCGGGCAAATCATAAGTAGTGGAATCCTCTACAGCGTTGCTCATCTCCACGGTGGTGTTCACGCCTACTGAAACGTTTTCCGCACCATACATCGGGGTCAACACATCCAAAATGCTTTTGCGTATCTTGTTGTTGGTCTGCTCCTCCAAGGCAAATTTCGTATCGGCAAGGGAGGCGTCGCTGCCCACCTCCTGTCCGTCATATGTATTGCCCAGGGTATCCACAATACTGATCTCTTCAAATTCCAGCCCCTGGACGGAACTGCCCACCAAGGAACGGATGGCATTGGCGGATTTCTGGGACAAAGCCTCGTTGCCCTTCATAGTGACAATGACCCCTGCCGAAGCTTTCAGCACGTCATCCTGCCCCAGGACATACCGCCTGTCCTCCCCCTGTGTAATGGTTACACGGGCGTCCTGCACGCCGTCCAAACAGCGGATAACCGCGCCCAGGCGGTCCTGCAGGTCATATAGGTACAGGGTCCGCCGGTCCGATTCTGTGGAAAGCGAACCCACATTTTTCAAATATGTTTCATAACCAAACCCGGAAGAAGGGTACCCCTGCATCAAAAGCTTGGCTTTCAAGCTGGGTTCTTGGTTGGCGGGCACCATAATGGTGTTCATGTCGCTGATCTTGTAGTCTGTTATCCCCTCGCCCGCCAGGTAGTTGGTGACAGACGTCATGTCCTCGCTGGTCATCCCAGTGAACAGCACAGAATAGCCGTCCTTCGAGGAGTTCTGCCACAGCACCAGGCCGATGACAATGCCGATTACAGCCACAGCAGCAATGACCAGGACCCATATTTTCTTTCCCAGTTTCCCGATTTGGCCTTTTGTTTTCGACCAGATATCTTTTGCTTTATCTCCCACGCGGTCTACCTCCACTCAAGCCCAAGGGCCAGGTGTGCCCGAAGCCGAATTCCTTAGTATGCGTTTACAGGCTGATGCGCATCAGCTCGTTATAGGTCTCCACAGCCTTGTTGCGCAGCTGCACCAGCAGGCTGACGGAAAGCTCATACTTGCTGGCCGCCAAGGTAAGCTGGGCGGGATTGTCCAGCTGCCCCGTGGCCATCAGGTATTGGGCCTGGGTCTTTTCCGCGTCCGATTCCTTCACCGCGTCGATAGCGTACTGGAATATATCCGCAAAAGAGGCGCCCGAAGCCCCGGAAGCCCCCCCTGCCTCCTCGCCCGCCGTGGGCATGGAACCCCACAAAGGGGATACCAGCGGCGTCCCGCTTAAAGTGGACGCTGGCAAAATCCCATTAACAATCATTATGTAGTCCCTTCCTTTTCTATGAACTATAAAACCCGCCGCAAAGCACAAAAACCCGGCAAAAGTCTTTTATCTGCCGATCTCCATGCCTTTGGCGATAACGCCCTTCAGCGTATTAAACGCCGTTACGTTGGCGGAATATGCTTGTGTGGCCGCCATGGCGTCTGTAATCTCCTTGACCAAAATCACATTGGGCATCTCCAGATAGCCCTCTTCGTTGGCGTCCGGGTGGGTAGGGTCGTACGAAACGGCAAACGGAGAGGGGTCCTCCGCAATTTCCGTAACGCGCACGCCCCCCGCTTTTTCATAACCGCAGTTAGAAGCGCCCATGGCACTTTGCAGCGCCAAACGGAAATCATCTTTGCCACTCTCCGCCTGGAAGACGACCATCTTCCGGCGGTAGGGGCCGTCGCCGTTTTCCGTACGCGTGGTATTCAGGTTTGTAATATTTTCCGAAATCACATCTAGCCGCAGCTGCTGGGCCGTCAGGCCCGAGCCCACGATATTGATGCTGCCCAAAAAAGCCATTATGTATTCCTCCTAACCCAATTAGCCGGTAATAGCCGTACGCAGGACATTGATATCGCTGGAAATGCTCTGATATACATATTGCAATTGATATGCGGTACGCACCGCCTCTACGCTTTGTTCCGTAACATTTACCCCGTTCTCGTCCATGCGGGTAGCTTCCTGGGGTTCTGTCGCTGTCCAACGGGCATTTTCGATGGCGCTGCGCATGGCGGCCTGTGTGCCCGATCCCTCGCGCTTACGGTCGGCCCCCTCCAAAGCCAGCTGGAACTGCTCTTCAAAGGTAACGTTCTTTACCTTATAATTGGGGGTCTCCGCGTTGGATATATTATCCAGGATAGCCGCTTGGCGGGCCCAGAGGAACTCCATGGACTTTTCCATCATGCGCATGCTGTTGTTCGTCAAGCTAATCATTGCAAGGCTCCTTTCCTTTGCAGCCTATGTGCGATATGCCATAAAAATGCACGCTATTTTTATAAAAGGTGTACCCGGCCTTTTCCATTTTCAAGACATATTCCGGGCACTTTCCCACTTTTATCAAGCTATAACAGTATACCATATAGCCCTTGACAATTCAAGAGGTAATTTCTAGAGTGTTGGATTGAAAAAAGTTTATTTCATATGTTCCCCATAATGGCGCGCCCCCAACCCATAGATGGGGCCCCTTCCGGATAATCTACCATATTTTGTGCCCCAAGCTTTTTTTCTTCCTATTTTTGGTGGCCAATTCAAAAAAAATCAGCCTTTTTCTTATCAAGACAAGGCAGGGGGACGAGTTTCCGCCCCCCTGCCTTAAAAAATATCTGCTAAAATCCGCCCTGTACTTTCGTGCTATTTCTACATTTTTCACCAATTCAAATATGAAACACTATCTAAAACCCTATAATAGTATATTATTCATGGCAAGCCGCACTTTTTGTGGCTAAAACTCCAGGCGGGTGATGCTGTCAGTGGCCTCGTCCAGCTTGTAAAGGGCCGTGCCGTCCCTAGCAAGAAGGTAGCTGCCCGCTAGGGTGTGGGTGTCGGTAGTTTCGCTTTTGCCATAGACCGATATCTCCACGCAAGGGACGTTGTCTACAGGCACCATGGCCTGGCTATGTAGGACGTCATACTCCCCTAAGCTCTTGCCCTCCAGCCCCAGCACCTGGGGGGAAAGGGTTTTGAAATAATCCACTGCCTCCTCCACTGTCATCACTTCCAACTCGCTGGCAGCGGATTCCAACTGGCTTTGTGCGCTTTCCGCCAGCGTCCCCATAGAGGACGTTGCCTCGCCTCCCCCACATCCGGACAGGGCAAGCAGGAGCAGCGCCCCTGCAAAAAGTGCTGCTGCATGTCTCATTTCTATCGAACTCTCCTTTATTACTGGGTTTTTTTAAGTCAGGTTCCCCGGCCCATCTACTCTGTGCAGATTACCACATCGTCGCCCTGCCGCAGCACCTGGGTAAACTGCCCGGGCTGCCCATTTACCAATAGCTCTACCGGGCTCTCCAAATGCTGGAAGTCCAGCCCGGAATATTCCAGCACATCCATCAGGTAATAATGGTTGCCCTGTGGTTTAGGCGGCAAGCGCAGCATGGCCCCGTTCAGCTGGATGCATAGCTCCCCAGGCCAGGCTGGCCCACTGGGGGCACTCTGGCTGCCAAAGGCCATCTGCCCAGCCAATTCTTCCCGCTGCGGCTCCTTTTTGGGGGCAGGGGGCAATGGGTCGGGCGCGGCCGTTTGGCTGGCCGGCGGGGCCTTCTTTTCCACTGGGGCAGGCTTCTGCTCCAGTGGGGGCGCAGGCGGCGCTTCGGGGATAGCCGGCTTTCCCGCCGCAAGGGGCGGCTTTGTAGGCGCGGCGGCATCCGCCCGGGCCTCCACCGAATCCCCTGGGCACAAGCGGTACCGAAGGGACTGGGGCTCGCCGTTCACCCGCAGCAGGCCCGTAAAGCCGGGGCCTAACAGGTCTAAGAGCGTCGGGCTGGCAGAGCGGCCCTGTACGGCTGGGGTAAAATCCACCCGGTCCCCGGCATGCACTACGTCGGACAGGGCGGCCTCTTCGCCGTTGCGCAGGATTTTGGCAGGCACAGCCGCCTCGCCCCGGAAAAACTTCCGCTGCCCATTGAGCGTTATGGTAAGGTTCGAGCCTGTGCGGCCCATCATATCCCCATAATGGTAGCCGTTCATCAGCAGCACATCCCGCAGGGTCAACAGGCCGCTGCGGAACAGCTTGGCCGGGCTGCCGTTCAGGGTGATCATATAGCTGTCGTTGATCATACCCAAAGCTGCGGAAATCCCGATACCCAGGGGCGTGGCAAATTCCGGGTCGCCCAACTCATATTCGTCAGAGTAGGCGCTGGACTCGAAGTGGCGGCCTGCCAAGGCCACCCGGCTTTCCCCCATTTCCAGTTCCTCCGCCACCAGCTGGGATAAACCCTGCAGCTTTGCGCCGCCCCCGGCCAGGAACACCGCGGAGGGCGGCGCGCCGTTAAGCTCCAATACCTTAGCGGCAATCTCCTTTGCCAGGCGTTGGGCGGCGGGTTGGGCCAGCTCCCATAACCGGCGAGGATCCGCCTCATGTTTCAGGCCCAGGATGTCCGAATAGGGCTGGGGTTCTTGCGAGCCGATCTGCAGCTTCAGCCGTTCGGCTGTTTTAAAGTCCACCAGAAGGCCCTTCATCAACGCCTCCGTCACCTCATCCCCCGCTACCGTAGCCATGGTGTACCCCACCACGCTGCCTTCCCGGCATACGGCCAGGTCAGAGGTGCCCGCACCGATATCCGCCAGCACCAAATTTAATAAGCGGATATCCTCGGGGATGCAGGCATTCAAGGAAGCGATAGGCTCCAGGGTCAGGCTAGAGACTTCCAGCCCCAGCCTGGACACCACGGCGTACAGGCTTTCCACCACCCCGCAGGGCAAAAATGTGGAGACTACATCCACTTCAAAGCGCCGGCCCCGGTGGCCCAGCAGGTTCCCCAGGGGGTACCCGTCCAGGCGGTATTGGCGGGCTGTGTAGCCCACCATATAGAAGCGGTCCTGGGTCTCTGCCTGCTCGGACAGGGCGCGCTCGGCGGCGGAGACCGCGCCGGCTTCCAGCTGGCCTACCAAGTCGGCGTCTGCTACCCGCAGCTCTGGGAATTCCAAAGAAAAGCATGCCTCTTGAGAGCGCAGGGCCCGCCCTGCGGCAGCCACGCACACCCGCTGCAATTTCAGCTGGGATTTGGCTTCCAGCCGCTGCAGGACCGTTTTGGCTACAGCCGCCACCTGTTCGATCTCCACGATCTGCCCATCCAGCATGGCCCTGCGGCCGTGCTCTTCTTTTTCAATGGCCGTAACATGGAAACGGCCCTTCTCTGCCTTGCCCAAGACCCCAATAATACTGCGGGTGCCGATATCAAGGGCAAAAATGGTCCCTGCGTCCTGTTTCTCTGGCACAGCGATCCCCTCACGTTCTTCGGAAATTTTTTATTTGCAAAGCCGGGCAAGCCCAGGCGGGCCGTCCGGCTTTGCAGGTTCTCGTGCTCTTCAGCGGGCAGGCGGCCGCCCCCCACGTTTTCTGTCTTTAATACTTATCGTCGTAATAGTTACCGGAAGACGCGTAAGAAACGCCCTCGGTATTCGCGGATTCTTTGACGGGGGCGGCGGTAAAGGAACCGCTCTCACCGAAATCCCGCAGGGTGAACTTGGCCATCAGCTGCTTCATCAGCTGGGCCTGGCTGGACAGCTCTTCGCTGGCGGCGGCGCTCTGCTCGCTTGTAGCGGAGTTGTTCTGCACCACGGCGGAAATCTGGTCGATGCCCTCGCGGATCTGCTCGATAGATTCAGCCTGCTGCCGGCTGGCGTCGGCCACATCGCCCATCTTGGAAACAGCCGAACTTACCAGCTCCACGGTCTTCTCCAAAGCCTCGGAAACGTCGGACACATAGGTGCTGCCCTTCTGGACGGCGCTGATCGCATTTTCAATGCGGGCCTTGGTGGCCTTAGAAGCCTCGTCAGATTTAGAGGCCAGCTGCCGCACTTCATCCGCCACAACCGCGAAGCCCTTGCCAGCAGAACCGGCACGGGCGGCCTCTACGGCTGCGTTGAGGGCCAGGATGTTGGTCTGGAATGCGATATTGGAAATAGTGTCGATGATCTCCCGGACTTCTTCCGCAGAGGTCTTGATCTCGTCCATGGCCGTAACCATGCCGCGCATATGCTCGTTGCAAACCGTAATCTGGGTGTTCGCGTCGTTGGACATAGAACTGGAATCCTTGGCCAGGCCCACGCTCTCTTCGGCGCCCTGGGCAATCTCAGTAACAGTAGCGGACAACTCTTCCACGGCACTGGCCTGCTGGGTGGCGCCCTGGGCCAGGGCCTGGGCGCTGTTGGACACCTGTTCGGCGCCGGAAGAAACCTGGTCAGACGAAGACTGGATCTGCTGCAATGTAGTGCTGAGGCTGTGGTTGATGCCCCGTACAGAGGTCAAAACAGAAGAGAGGGCGCCCACGTACATATCCTCGGCCTGGGTGCGTACATTGAAATTGCCCCCCGCCATTTCTTCCAGGATATGGCTCTCGTCGCTGATAACGGAGGTAAGCACATGCTGGCTGGTGCGCAAGGCCTTGCACATGTCGCCCAACTCGTTCTCACTCTCATAGGTAACCGGGATATCCAGGTTGCCCTCGCTGAAGCCCATCAACGCGGTGCGGACTTCTTCAACAGGCTTTGTGATGCCCTTGATAATGCGGATCTCCATGATGAACACAAAAATAGCTGAGAACAACAGGACCGCCACGATGATGATGATAGACCACATGACCACCAGTTCCTGGCGCGCCAGGATGCTGGCTTCCGATTCCTCCAAAGCTGTAGTTACAGACTGGGAGATATCTGCCGTGGCGTTGATCAAGGGGGAGCACTCCTCCAAGATCATGCGGATGCCCTCATCCTTATCCGTCTTCAGGGCCTCCAGGATGCTGGGTACCAACGTGCCCCAATTGCCAACGCTGTTTAAGTACTCGTCCAATTTAGTCGTATCATCCAGGGGGTATATCTCCTTAAGCTCTTTCAGCTGTTCGGAAAGGGCCGCCAAGGTTTCGTTGATGCGCGTCTCTTTGGATGCGCTGTCGCTTCCATCGGGGGATAGGGCAATGTCGCGCAGGTGGCGCGCCCCGATATTCGTGTTCATGCGGGCCTGGTAAATCAGGCTGCTGGCCCGTATGTTCGTGTCAATGATCTCCTGATACGTTCCGGTCTGCTGGTTCATGATAACCAGTGTAGCCACGATGATGGCCACGGCAACCAACAGTGTGACGGCCCACCCCATTATCAGGCTCGCTTTGACTTTCATGTTCTTGAGCATGATAGTTCCCTCCTTGATTTTTAGTTCTGGAAATGTTCTTTATATAAAATCGGGGCTGCAAACCGGCCTGGGCCGCGTCCCCGTATTTTCCCGTTTACACGATATCGCCAAAGCGCCCTTTTTCCACATCCCCCACCACCCGTCCATCTACCAACGTAACCACACGCCTGCGCATTATATTTACGAACTGCCTGGCGTGTGTGGACATAACCACCGTGGTCCCCAGCTTGTTCATCTCATGCAAAAGGTGGAAAATATCCCAGATGCTGTCGTCGTCCATCCGGTCGGTAATTTTATCCAACAGCAGGATAGGCGGGCTGTTGAGGATCGCCTTTGCCAGTTCGACCCTTTTGCACTCTGAAATAGACATCTCCAGGGGGTAACGGTATTCACAGCCGGCCATGCCCACCAAGGCTAGCGCTTTCTTCATCCGGGGCTCGTCGGTCAGCTTGGCGCGCAACCGTTCCATTTTCTTCATGGAGCACATGTTGTCATACACCGTGGCCCCCCGCACCAGCTGGGATTCCTGGGGAACCCGCCCGAAAATGTAGGGCAGTTTTTTCTGCTGCCGGCGGTTAAGCTTGTCAAGGTCAAAGCGATCCAGATACACGTTGCCGTCGTCTGGTGGCAGGTCGCCCGCAATCATATTCAGCAGTGTGGTGCTGCCCGCGCCCCGGCTGCCAATGAGGAAAACAAACTCGCCTTGTTCTATGGTAAGGTTTACGTCACGTAAGGTTTCGAACTTGTGGCGGCGGCCTTTGAATACTTTTGAAACGTGTTCCAAACGGATGGTTGGCATAAATTGTTAGCTCCTTCGCGCCCTGCCTGCTGGGTGGCCGCTTTACAAAAATACTCGCATTTGTTATACTTTATTATAGAAAGGCTGGTACAAAAGCCAGCAAATGCGGTTTGTGTGTCCATGGAGGTATCCCTGTGAAGCATACGAAGAAGAAAAAGAGGATATGGGGGTACTTCCTGTTGGCGGCGCTATGTGTGGGTATTATGGAACTGCTGTTCTGCAGCTGGTTTTCCCCGGCGCTGTTCGCCCGCATCACCGCGCCTGTGGCAAACGCCGCCCAGGCAATAGGAGACACCGTCATGGAGGCCGTACAGGCGGCCCAGGCCCAAATACAAGCCTGGCAGACCGGGCACTTTGTAAGATCACGGTGCGCGGCCTCAGCAAAGGCTGCCATCTCCCCTTTCCCTTTGGAATTTTCACCGCCCCAGGTGGCTATCGAGCCGGCCCCTACGCCGGACGCCCCCCCCGCTGACCCGGTGGTCACCCAACTGATCATCAAGGATGGGCAGGAGGTTCTTACCGGCGGCGCTATGCCCTGCGTATACTTCAACCAACGGGACCCGGCCTGGGCGAACATGCCTTACGGCGACGACCCTATCGGGCCCTACGGCTGCGGCCCCACAGCCATGGCTATGGTAGTGGCCTCCATGACAGGGGCGGACACAGACCCCGGCAAAATGGCTGCCTGGGCTGCTGCCAACGGGTATTGGGCCCCCCAAAGCGGCTCTTACCAGTCCATCATCCAAGATACCGCCCAGGCTTTTGGCCTGCAATGCGACCGCCTGACCGCATGCACCCCGGACCAACTGCTCCAATGCCTACTGTCTGATAAACTGATGGTGGGCCTGGTGGGGCCGGGCCACTTTACCAACAGCGGGCATTTCATCGTCCTGCGGGGGGCTACGCTGACCGGCCAGGTGCTGGTGGCGGACCCCAACAGCCGGCAGAACAGCCTGGTTGCCTGGGACCCCCAGGTGTTGCTGGAAGAGACGTCCTCCAGCGATGGGAAAGGCCTGTGGCTGTGGCTGATCTCCACCCCGCCCCCCAGCTTATAAGCCCTATCGGTTTTCAGCAAAGTATGCCGCCCGGAAAACCCCGGCCGGCATTTTTTGCCTGCTTATGTTCTGAATTTTGAATAGAAGGAGTGCCGGCCGTCCATACGCATGCTGACCCTTTTGTCCAGCTCTTGGGCTTTGTCCAGCAAACGCCTATTCTGGGCAATCTGGCCACAAAGCGCCTCTTCCTCTTCTTTTTTGGGCCCGCTGCCCGTCAGCAGCTGGTGGGCGCGGATAGCGTCCTCCTCCGGAAGCTTCAGCACCCCCTCGTGGATCTGGGCCTCCAGCTGTTTCAGGGCATTTACCGGGTCTTCCCGCATATGCAGCAGCATCTGGACCGAAACCTCGTCCTTGCGGTCTACAGCCTGGCCCAGCTGTTGGGTAAGGTCAAAAAACTCCAGCAGCTTGATGTACTGCTTCCGGGCCTTTATAAATAGGTCTGACAGGATATGCGTATCCATGATAAGGCATACGCCCCTTTCCCTACTCCGGGGCCGCCTCCGCGCAGTTCTTTTCCGCCGCGCGGAAGCTTTCCCGCAGGTCCATGATCATTGGTTTGATTTCGTGCAAAACCTCTCGATTCCGCCCAATCTTTACCCGGCCAAGCTGATAGCTGAAATAATCGTACAGGCGGTGGAGGTCGTGGCTGATGGCATACTGACGGTCTAACGTATCATCCAAATACTGGATAATATCCATGCTGCGATCTGCCGAAGCCTCCAGCTGGTCATATTCTTCCTTGTCCAGCGCCAACTCGCACCGCAGCAGGTGCTTTACCAGCTCGTCATACAGGAGGAGAAGCAGCTCGTTTGGCGTCATGGTGTTGATGGACTGTTCTTTATACTGTTGGAAAGCATTGTGTTCCATTGTGTTGCCCATGCCTTTCAATTGTGGTAAAAAAGCTTTCCCCCTGTAAAAAGCCAGCTTATCAGCCGCCCATCAGCCCGGCCAAAGCAGAGCTTTGGGAGTTCATCTGGTTGATGAGCTGCTCCAAACGGGTAAACTGGTTGGTATAATAATCGATACGGTCGCTCATCTTGTCCTGCCATTTTTCAATCTGGGTTTCCAGGCTGTCAATCTGGTCCTGGAGGACGTTGCTTTGCAGGGAGTAGGAGGATAAGGGCGTGCCGGCCTTTTTCACCAGTGTGCCGGGGTTGGCGATGGAGGTGCTGGCATACCGGTCCATGGTGTTTTTCAAATTATACATCAGGCCGTTAGAAGAAGCCCCGTTTTCCTTGGTTTTGGTAAAAGCGTCCCGCACCTTGTCAGGGTCGGCCGAAAGGGCCTCACGCAGCTTGGTCTCATTCAGCTTAAGGGTGGTCATGCCGTCCGCATAGCTGGTCTCGATGCCGATCGAGCGCAGTGTCGCCCCGTCTACGCCGCTGCTTTGGATGGCGCTAGTCAGGTCCCGGTACAAGGTGGAGAGATCCCGGTCGCCAAAGAGGATGCCCTGCTTGGCCTTTTCCTCATAGCGTTTCAGCTCGCTCTCACTGTAACCGTCGGTTTCGTCCCCCACCAGAGGCTCGTAATTGGCGAAAGAGCCGCTGCTCTTCTGATATGGCAAAGTGGAATAGGCGCTGTGGATTTCCGAAGCCATGGCATTATAGTCCTCTACAAAGGACTTGATAGCGTCTACAATCGTGTCCGTATCGGTAGCGGTAGTAAAGGTAACCGCGTCGCCGCCGTCCACGGCTTTCGAATCAAAGGTTTCCTTAAACGTAACGGACAAGCCATCCAGGTCTACCACATTGGTAGAGCGGGTAAAGGTCTTGCTGCTGCCGTTTATATTGGCGGTAAAGACCGTGTCCTCACCCTTTTCATACTTTGCGGTGGGGTTTTCAGCCGTGCCGGCTTTGCTGGCGTCGCCAAACAGCGCCTTGGCAAAGTCGCTGTCCATGGTAATCTCCTTGTGGGAGCCCGTTTCGCGGCTGGTAAAGACGAACTCATTGGTCAGCTTAGAAAAGCTTACGTTCACCCCCGCGTCCGCGTTATTGTTGATGCTGGTCAGCACGCTTTCCAGCGTCGTGTCCTTATCAAAGGTACCGATGGTCTTGCCATTGATGACCAGGTCTTTCTTTTCATAAATGGTCTTGCCGCTCTCATCCTTTGCGATACTGCCGTCTTCGTTCCTCTTGGCAAAATAATCGTCCGCCATCACATCGCCCAGCGTCCAGCTGGTGTTCATGGTGTTGCCGATGCCCGTGTTGCCCAAGCCCAGGGCCCGGCTGGCAGAAGAGGTAACCGTAAGGGTGTGGTTCTGGTCGTTGTTGCCCTCATAGGCCTTGATGTCCAGGGCATAGGACACCTTCCCGTCAGCGTCCGCCACTTTCCTTTCGCCTATGGAAATCCTGTCCTTGCCAAACGCTTCGTCTACGCGCTTCTGCAGGAACCGGGAGAAGGTCTCCGCCTTTTTCTTATCGCCAATATTGGGGTCAGAGGCAAGCTTCGCAAACTCCTGGTACTCTGTGTCATTTTCACCCTTGGGGCCCAGGCTGATGGTCTTGGTCACGCCATCCAGGGTAAAGCTCATGGTGCGGTCCTTCATGTGCTCCACCAGGCTGGTCTTTTGGGTCAGCTGCTTATCCGGTGCAAACAAGACAGTAGGGCTGTCCTCGCCGGTCTCCAGGCCCATCGTTTTTTCTATGTTCTCGCTGGCGCTTTCAAAGTAGAACTTGTTCTGCGCCTTTTTCTGCTCGAAAACAATACGGCCGTCACCGTAGGTCTTGGCCTCCAGGTAGTCGGAAGCTTTACCGGAGCCGCTGTTGGTCTTGATGGTCTGGTCGGCCAGCTGCTTGTTGATCTCGTCCACCAGGTCCTGCGTAGACTCGAAAATGTCGTTCTCCCCAAAACGCAGGCTAAGGCTGTTGTTGCCGTATTTCATGTTGATGGTACCGGCGATAGTGCTTTCGGTAACGCCGTTTTCAGACCAGTCCATGGCCTCCGTCCTAGAGGCGTTGTCCACCAGCTGCTGGGCACCGGTAGAATACCGGGCGGCCTTGGCTACAGAGCTGACGCTCTCGATGGAGATATTGTTGCTGCTCTTGCCGGTAGCTGAAACCTTCGAGGCGTTAGAGCCATGGGCGGTGGAAGTGACGGCCCTATTGAAGAAGGAATTGCTAAACAGGTTGGTACCGGAAGTATAAGAGGTATACTTCTGGGTAAGGCCCACCATCTTGCTGATGATGCTGCGGTAAGCGTCCTGCTGCCACTCTGTTTTAACCTGCTTTTTCTGCAGCGCCATGATCTTATTCTTGTAACCGGCAATACTATTTTCGATCATAGCCTCGGTATCCATGCCGCTGGCAAGGCCGCTGATAACATTACGGTTTCCGTAGATACTACTGGTAGAACCGCTTCCCATCAAGCTACTGATAGATGCCACAAATTCTCACTCCTTTTTATAGTAAAAATGCACAACACAAGGGTATACCAGATGGGAGTTAAGCCCGTTTTTGAAAAAAGAATGGCTAAATCTTGAAAAAAAGCCGCAAAAACACTTAACTCTTTCCCTATTTATATCGACATAGAAAATAGAAAGATAAGGGCTTTCAGCAAAAATTTGCTCTTAGATAGAGAGGTTCCATATGGAAAAAATCATCACCGTAACCAACCAGAAAGGCGGTGTGGGCAAAACTACCACTTCGCTTTCCCTCATCAATGCCCTGCACATGCGCGGCCTGCGGGTGCTGGGCGTTGACCTGGACCCCCAAGGCAGCCTGGGTTTCTCCGCCGGGCTGGATATTGAAAACAGCACCACCGTGTATGAGGTCTTCAAAGGCACGGCCCAGGTGGAAAGCGCCATCGTCTCTACCGAATTGGGGGATATCCTGCCCTCTAATATCCTGCTGTCCACAGCCGAGCTGGAGTTCAACTCTCCAGGCCGGGAATACATGCTGAAGAACGAGCTGGACCATGTGTCCAACCGTTACGATTATATTATCATCGATACCCCCCCCGCTCTGAACGTTTTGACGGTGAATGCCTATGTGGCTTCCGGCGCGCTGATCATTCCCATGGCCCCGGAAATTTTAAGCCTCCTGGGCATCTCCCAGATATTGGATACCATTAACACCGTGCGTAAATACTACAACCCAGACCTGCGGGTGCTAGGTATTTTGCTGAATAAATTCAATAACCGCCTGACCCTGAACCGGGAGGTGCTTGAACTTTCCGGGGAGATTGCCCGCCGGCTGGATACCAAAGTCTTCGAGACAAAGATCCGTACCAGCGTGGCCGTGGCCGAAGCCCCCGCCCACGGGGAAAGTGTTTTAAGCTACGCCCCCTCTTCTAAGCCTTCCCAGGACTTCCAGGCGCTTCTGGACGAATTGATGGGGAACCCGGCCCCTTGGCCCCCCATCCGCTGACTTGCACCATACACAGAAAGGAATGTGAACAAATATGCCAAAGGCAAATGGGAAATCTGGACGCGGCGGAAAAAGCAGCAAGACCGCCCATGTACTGAACTTGTTGACCGAAACCGAACACCCTGTGGAAGACGGCGCCTCCCAGGCCGCCCGTTCCCCTGCACCGCCCCCTGCCACACCCCAGCTGGCGGATAACGAGACCGTTGCCCAACAGATACGGGACGCCCTGGAAGAGGATTTGGCAGCCGAGCTGGCCGAAGAGCCTTCGCAGCCCGCCGCACCGCAGCCGGAACCACCCCAGGAAGTTGAGGCGGAACCAGAGTTTATCCCTATGCAGGAGTTAGCCCCTGTAGTAGAAGCGGGACCTACCGTACAGGCAGGCCCCGATCTCCCCGCGCCCGTGGAAGAGCCTGTGCCAGAGCCGGAGGCCCCCCCCCAGCCCCAGCTGGAAACCGCCGCCCCGGAGGAAGAACCCGGCCCTGCGCTTCCCCCCCCGGTAGAGGAAGAAGGCCCAACGCCGGAAGCGGAAGAAGCGCCGGCCCCTGCCATTTCCTGCCTAAACGTCATGCAGGCTTTGGTAGAGGAAAAGGTGGACCGCTATATCAAAATGTTCGACATGTGTTCTTGCCCCCGCTGCCGCACAGACGTAATGGCGCTGGCCCTTACCAGCCTGCCTGCCAAGTATGTGGTGGTCCGGGAGCAAGAGGAGATCCCTATGCTTACGGTATACGAAGGCCGCTACAACACCGCTATTATCGCCCAGCTGATGTGGGCCTGCAAGAAAGTCTCGGAAAGCCCGCGGCACTGACCCTGAAAACTGGAAAAAAAGAGGGGGCATACCTATTTGCCCCCTCTTTTTTGGTTGTCCCCATCCGGTTTCTCCCCTGGCTCTTTCTGCTGCATGTGGCTAAGCAAAGCCAAAAGCTCTTGAGGTTGGGACTGCTCAGCAGCCGCATCCCGGTTTTCATTCATCGCATTATATAGTTCGCTGCGCAGAACCGCCACTTCTTTTGGCGCGTCAATCGCGATCTGCACTTCGTTGTCCTTTGAAGAGAGCACCGTTATCGTTACATTACCCCCAACACGGAAAGACTCCCCTGGCTTGCGGCGGAGGATAAGCATTTTTACTTTCCCCCTTCCGCAAATTCGGAAAGCAGATGGCGCATCTCATAGTCATCCCCTTCCAAAATGACCTGCATCCCCTGGCGTGTCTCATCATTGATGGCTACAGGACACTTCAGATTCACCGTGCTGCTGGATACAGGATTCTTCACTACGCACAGCACATAAAAGCACAGGTCCCGGCTGTCCCCCACGCCCATTTCCTTCAACTCTTCCGGCTGGAGCTGGGGCGCGTATTCCTGGCGGAGGGAAAAGGGGTTCATCACGACAAAGGCCAGCTGGGGCGTCCCCAGGCTCTGCAGGCACAGCATGGCGCCCTCGCTGCCAGAGAAGGGCAGCAAAAGGAACTCCTTCTCGTCCTCAAAGGCAAACAGCCCTTTGGGGAACGAGAGGACGTCCTTTTTTTCGTACTCAATGTCGCCGAAATATTTAGTGGATATTTTCACAAAAATACCTCTTTACGCCTCGACGTTTATTGGCTGGTAATTGGGGTTTGCCGAGGGCGGCACATACATGGGTTCACCTACATACTTGATGATAACCTCTGGCCGCTGCACTACGGAAATCTCAATGTCACCCGGGACGAACTCAAAGCCCACCCCGCCAGTCTTCCAGTTGAAGTTCAACTTATCCATCTCATAACGGATCTGCATTTCGCCGCCTTCCCATTGCAGGTCTACGCCGCCCTTGGGGATAAAATCCAGGCCAAACTCCTGTTTATAGGCGATCATCTGCTTGTCAAAATCCTCTTCCGCAAACTGGGTGACCAGCTCTTCGCCCACCTGGGCCCGCAGCATCAGCTGGCCCCGCTGGGCATAAGTGGCCGTGGCCTCATAGGCAGCCTGCTTGCCCTTCTGGGCGGCCTGCTCGATGCTGCGCACCGTGGTGGGGCGGATAGAATTCTGCGCCTCAAAGGAATCCATCTTCACCTTGATGGGCCTGCTTTTGATGCTGACGCCACCCTTGTCACGGCTGATTTCCATTTCGGCAGTCCCGCGAGAATAAAGCAGCTGAGCGTTTTTTGTCTTCATCTCCAACTCGATCGGTACTGTTTTAATTTCAATCAACGGTCCCATACTAACGTGCTCCTCCCTCTAAAAACTCCTTTTACTTAATCATAACGCTATCAGCCCAAATAGTCAAGCAAAGACTGTGACAGGATGCCATTCCCGATTTTCAGAGCAGCGTTGTAGGAATACTGGGCCCACATCAACGAGGTGATGGCCTCGGCGGGGTCCATGTCTTCCACCTGTGTAATCTGGTCGTTCAGCGTGTCTTTGGTAGCGGTCAAGCGGGTGTTGTTGCTTTTCAGAAAAGCCACCTCGGTATCCAGATCCACATGGTTCAGGCTGACTTCAGCCAAGGTTTCCTGCAGCTTCCCTGTCAAACGGTCCAGGTCATTCCGGGTGCCCGTGGTGAAAGAGCCGTCGTCTTCATCGCAGTTATACAGCAAATCGCCCACTTTTTTGATGATGGAAATGAAATTCTCCGGGTCGCCGTCCGCATCCAGGCCAAAGCCGCCCAGATACTTCAAACCGCACAGCGCGGAATTGAACACAGTGGATTCAACCATTTTGCCGTTCTGCTCATGCATGCCCATGCCCAGGTCTACATGGGTATACTCTTCCATCATCGCTTTCATGGCTTCCTGCGCTTTCTGGGCAGCATCAATCTTATCCTGCTGGACATCCTGCCCGGCGGAAACCTGTGTGGTGCCAGCTGGCTGGGTCAGGCCCAATGTGCCCATATCGCCCGCTTGTTTGGCGGTAAAGACGATGCCGGTGCCATCCTCATTGACAGAGGCCGTCCAATCGGCGTTGGCCGCATCATTGTTATACGCATTGGCAAATTCTTGCAGCTGGGTTTTAGGCGCTGCGTCAGGCGTAACTGTTGCGGTAAAATTGCCGATTGTCAAGGAGCCCACGCCAGCGCCTGGGACGGGGACATTTTTGGCTTCGAATACGGCGGGCTGGGCCTGGAAAGCGGGGTCGTCGGGGTCGCTGTCTACAGGCACGCCCCGGAACAATAGGGTACTGCCATCCTCCGCCCAGGAGAAGGGCGGATTCAACCCATCGGCCCCGGCAAAAATGTATTCGTCGCCAAACTTGGAGTTCATGGTATATACGATGGAATTGGCCGTGGCAATCATAGACTGCCCCAGGGCCTTACGGGCGGAACCATCCGGGTCGTTTTCAGCCCGCAGGTCAGAGAAGTTGGCCAGCTCGTTGCCCAGCTTGTCATACACCTCGTCTATAGCGTCCCAGCCCTGGCTGAATTTCCCCTGCACCGAGGAGTTGGTGCGCAACTGGGACTCTGTGTTCCACATGTTGCGCCGCAGCTGGAACGCCCGGCTGGCAGCAGCGGGGTCTTCCGCATAGGAATTGAACCTGCGGTTGGTAATCAGCCTGTCGCTGGCGTTCACCAGCTTGTTAAAGCTTCGCATCAGGTTGGCTTTATAGCTATACATCGTACCATTTGTGGTTACACGGCGGATCATCTATCTTACACCTCTTTCAATAGGGAGTTTACATTAGCGGCCGACAATGCCCGTATTGCTGATAAGCCTTTCCAGCATCTCGTCCAGGGTGGTCAACAGCCGGCAAGCGGCCGTATAGGATTTTTGGTACTGGATCATACTGACCGCCTCGTCGTTCAGGTCTACGCCGGATACGCCGTCGCGGCTCATGTACAGGTCGTCAGCAGCCAGGCTGAAGTTATCCAAGGTCTCGCTGGTGGTTTTGGTGTCATTGGCCAGCGTGCTGCAAATCTTTGTCAGCATGCCCTGGAAAGAGCCTTCGAAATAAACAGTGCCGTCCGCTGCGCCAGGGCCGCCTGTCTGGTCGTCCATATCAGTGGGCGCAAAGTTCAGCTTTTCGCCCATCATGGCCACCATGTGGGCAATATTATCCTGGAAAGTGGACTGGTTCAGCAGCTTATCCGGGTCCTTCGTGCGCACTACCTGTACGGTATCGTGGGACCAGCTGTAGGAAATGGAGATGTTTGAAGCGGTAATGTTGGTAGTGTCGTCACCCGCGCCGTTGTTGCTGAACAATGCGCCGGCCTTCAGCTCATCCTTATATTTCTCGTCAAAGACAGCCAGCTCTTCCCATCCGTCAACGGTTGTATCAATCACCGCGCCATTGGCATCTACCAACTGCCCATTCCCATCCTGCTTATAAAAGCCCGGATTGTCTTTGGGGTTCACAGAGTTCGCTTCGTTGAACATCTGGGCAAACTTACGGGCCAAGTGGTCCAGGGCCGTCTTATAGAAGGGGATGCCCCGCTTGGTGGCGGCGTTGGGGTCGTTTTGGATATCGTCCTCCGTAGAATACTCGCCCTTTCGGGTCAGCATCTCACGGGCGGACTGAAGGGAGCCGTACAGGGTGGTGTCGCTTAAAGGGACTACCTCGTTGGCGCCGGGCTTCAGCTTGCCCCGGCGGTCCTCCAGCCTGGCAAGCTGAAGCTTAAAGTTAGGGTCGTCAACCATAACGGGGTTGCCCTTGTCGTCCAGGACCGGGTCGCCGTTTTCATCTGTTTTCGGCACCTTCTGCAGGGAAAGCTGGGTACAATAGTTGCCGTCAATCAACACAGGGCCCTCGCTGGGGATACCCGATTCATTGCTGTTGATATTGATGACCAGCTTTTCTACCGTCATGCCTGCGCCGATGTCCTCGTCTACATATTTGACATTGATACGCATGTAGGCGGAAAGCTGGTCGATCAGGGCGTTGCGCTCGTCCTTCAGCTCCAGGGCGTCGTTGCCGTGTATGTTCGCCTTACGGATCGATTCGCTCAGGTCGCGGATGCTGGTGAGGATGGTGTTCACCTCGGTAACGTCCTGGCGGAACTGGGCCTCCTGGTCTTTCTGCAGGGTGTCCAGCTGCTTGCCATATTCGTTGAACCAGATTACCATGGCTTCCGCAGAACCGCGCACCATGTTGTTATATTCATCCCGGTTGGGATAATTGTTCAAATCCTGCAGCTTAGACAGGAAATCGTTGATCTGCTGTTCCAGCACGCCGTTGTCCTCGTCGCCCTTGGCCACCTCGTCAAAAATGGCAGAGAGATCCCCTAAGCCGGACAATTTCCCGGCGGCGGCGCCTACATTCGCCATTTCGTTGCGGTACCGGATGTCCAGGTACGGGTCCCGCAGCTGGGACACGCCTGTGCATAGGGCGCCCGCGCCCACCTTGATATTGGAGACCGAAGTATAATGGTCGGCCCCGCCAATGTGTAAGGATTTCTGGTTCAACACCTGGCGGGTATAGTTGGGCGTATTGATATTGGAAATGTTGTTGCCCACCACTTCCATAGCTTTCTGTGCGGCATATATGCCCAAACGGGCGGTGGAAAACCCGCCAAAAGTAGAAACATTGCTGCCCATATCGTTTTTCCTCCTTGCGTATGTCTTTATGCCCGGATGTCCGTCCCCATAGAAGAAGGGGACCCGGGCGGCGGCGCCTGGTCTTCCGGGAACATCTTTTCAATGTCCCGCAGGGCCCGCTCCATCACAGTGCGTGCCGCTCCCGAGGCGCTTTCGTATGTCTTGTAGCTGTCGCGCAAACTTTCGGCGCATTCTTTCGCCTGCAGCCGCAGCTCCTGGGGGTAATGCTCATGCAGGCGGGCCAAAGGCACATCCCCCATACCCAGCTGGGAAAGCAGCGCTATCCGCTTTTTCTCAATGGTTTTCAGGGTAAGGGTAAACACCTGCTCTTGTTTCATGCACCGGTCCAAAGCCTCCAAATCCCCTTGACGGGTGGAGTCGATCTTTTCATGGGCGATATCCACCAACTGGCCCAAAATGCCGTTTAGCCCTCTCAGGAGCTCTAGATACTCTGCGTGGGGGTTTTTGTCAGCCAAAGCCTTAAACCTCCCCCAACAGAAGCATCTTCCGGGCAATGTTCCCGGCGTCTATCCTATACTCCCCAGCCTGCACCTCTTCGCGCAAGGTGGAAAGGGCGCCTGTGGTTGTGGCAGTGCGCACCTCTTGGGAAAGCCTGCTTTTCAGCTCCAACATGAAGGGGTCGCCCTCATGGGAACTGATGGTAACTTGATCATACTTCCCACTGACGCGGCCAGCGGTGGAAGTGGCAGCCGGCCGGGCCGTTCCAGGCCTGACAGCGCCTGGAACCGGGGATATTCCATTTCGGGAAAACTGTACCATACCGTATCCTCTCTTCCGCCTGGCAGGCCCAGCCCGCCAGGCTCCTGCAGCCTTTTTGGTTGTGTACACAGGGGTCTGTTCTATATAAAATATCGGATGGCTCCTGGAAAAATTAAGAGCCATCCGATATTATATTCCCGTTTTATGTATTATTTATACATCTGCAGCCGGCGCATCAGCACCCCGGCTATGTTTTCGCAAGAGGCCTGCTCGCATACCGCGCCTTTCTCAAAAGCTACGCCGGGCATGCCGTACACCACGCTGGATTCCTTATCTTGGCCAATAGTGAAAGCCCCCTTGCGCCGCATGGCCAAAAGGCCTTCGGCCCCGTCCGCGCCCATCCCTGTCATGATGACGCCCACCATCTTACAGCGCACGTTTTCTGCCATGGAATGGAACAGCGCGTCCACCGAGGGCCTGTGGCCGCTGACCCGCTCGCCGGGCGTGCAGCTAAGGTAATACTCCCCGGTGGCCAGGCGGGACATACGGCACTGCAGGTCGGCTGGCGCCACCAGCGCCAGCCCCTTCCGGATGCGGTCACCGTTCATCGCTTCCCGCACCTCCATGCGGCACAGGCGGTTCAGCCGGTCGGCATACATTTTGGTGAACCCAGGCGGCATGTGCTGTACAATCACCATCCCTGGTATGTCCGCTGGCAGGCGCTTCATCACTTCCAGCGTGGCCTCGGTGCCGCCGGTGGAGGCCCCCAGCCCGATTACCACCTGTTGGGGCGTTGCGCCCAATAAGGTGGGGGCGGGGGCAGCCGCCTGGGCAGGCTCCGGCTCCCGGGCAAGCCGGGGGCGGCGCACCTTTGCGTTGGAGGCCACAATGACCTTTTGCACCAAGGACAGGATAAACGTATCCCGCCCCTGGGTATCGTCAGGCTTCCGGACAAAATCTACGGCGCCTGCGTGGAGGGCGTCGAACACTTTCAGATTCAACGAGGACACCAGCACCACCGGCAGCGGATGCACTGGCAGCAGCTTCTGCAGCAGCTCGATACCGGTCATGCCAGGCATCTGCACATCGCAGGTCATCACATCCGGATTCAGCTGCGCCACCTTGCGTTCGGCATCCTGGGCGTTTACGGCATACCCCACCACCTCGATCTGCGGGCAGGCGCTAAGGCCGTCTATAATCGTTTTCCTAGCTACAATGGAGTCGTCTACCACCAGTACGCGGATCTTCTTCCCCCATACATTCATCCAAACCTCTCCTCCTTCACATGGGCGGGCATATATGCCAAAAAGCGCAAAGCGCCATGCCCTCCCGCGGGGGCGCGGAAAGGCAAACGGCGTGCGCTTGGCAATGGCTATTTTTTCCTGAAGATGGACGTTGCCACACGCTTATAGGGCGTGTCAGGGGGCAGGTTTTCCGCCTTGCTGATGATCAAATAGCCGCCCGGCACAGTGGCGTCATAAAAGCGGCGCACCAAGGCGTCTTTGGTTGGCTGGTCGAAATAGATCATCACATTGCGGCAAAAAATCAGGTCGAACTTCCGCCGGAACTGGATGGAGTCCATCAGGTTGAACTGCCGGAACAGCACATTGTTCTTAATCTTGGGCGCCACTGTATACTGCCCCCCCTGGGCAGCCACAAAGTAGTTCTTTTTCCAGCCGGCCGGTATGGTATCCGGCAGCTGGTAAAGCCCCCGCCGGGCCTTGTTTAGGGCCTCTACGGAAAGGTCTGTGGCTAACAGGCGCGTATCCCATTGGGACGCCTGGCTGCCTAGGTAATCCATGATATACATGGAAACGTTGTAAGGCTCTTCGCCGGAGGAACACCCCGCGCTCCAGATAGACAACGACTTGTCCCGCTGGTGCGCCCGCACCAGCTCGGGCAGAATCGTGCTGTAGAAATAGTCGAAAGACTCCACTTCCCGCATGAAGTAGGTATAGTTGGTGGTCAGCCTGGACAGCAGCGCGTTGATGTCGTCCCCTGTGCCCTGCTTCAACAGGTAATCCACGTATTGGGTGAAGCTGGTAAAGCCCATCCCCTTCACCGTGTTGCTTAGCCGGCTGGTGATCAGCTGTTTTTTCTCCCGCAGGTCTATCCCATATTTGCTTTGCACGAAGCTGACCAGACGGCGGAAGTCAGCCTCTGAGATAGACATGCCGGCGGCTTTTTTACTGTTGTCCATTGAACAGAAGCGAGCAGTCCAGCACCATCAAGGTGCCGCCTTGGTTAGGCAGGCTGCACATGCCCGATACCAATTTGTGCTCTTCCGCGCTTTGAGAGGGCACCTGGAGGATGTGGCCGCTTTCAATGTCCACCGTCTGGTCCACTTCATCCACCATAATGCCGATCTGCGTGCCGTCGCCGCTGTCCAGCACAATGGTGCAGGACTTCTCCCCAGGCTCCTGCCCCAGCAGCAGGCGGAAGTCCAGGATGGGCACCACGGCCCCGCGCAGGTTGATTACGCCCCGGATATGGGGGGCCAGCATGGGCAGCCAGGTGATGGATATCTCGGTAAGGATCGTCTCGATATACCGGGTGTTCACCCCGTACAGCACCCCCGCGGAGGATACCACCAGGTACTTCTCCGTGTCCACAGCCGCCTGCTCTTCTGTCGTATTATACTGCTCGTCTGTGCGGGCGAACAGCATGTTCTGCTCTGGCATATATACACAAGTCCTTTCTTTGTGGAATTGCCCCGCTTACCGGGCGTAGCTTTGTGCCATGGCGTAAATGCTGGAAACCTCCAGGATGATGCTGATGCTGCCATCGCCCAGGATGGTGCACCCGGCCACGCCATAGTCCCGGATGCCAAAATCGGTGACGAAGTTCGGCAAGGGCTTGACGACCACCTGCTGTTCGCCGATAAGTTCATCCACAAACAGGCAGAAGGAGGTCTCGCCGCTTTCCACCCACAGGAGGATGCCGTCCTCAAACTCGTCCACGCCGTCCTCCATCTGGTAGAACTCCTTGGCCCGTACGATAGAGTAGAAGTTATCCATCAGCTCAATCATTTCGCCCCGGGCCGCGTCGTGGATGATATCCTTCTCCGTCACGCGGAAGATCTGGCGTATGTTCTGGATGGGCACGGTAAAGGCGGAACGGCCTACCTTCACCTCCATGCCGTCCATGATGGCCATGGTCAGGGGGATCTTCAGCGTGGTGGTCATGCCCCGGCCCTTTTCGCTGGTAATAGATACCGTGCCGCCCACGCTTTCCACATTGGACTTGACCACATCCATGCCCACGCCCCGGCCCGAATACTCGGTGACCTCGGTGTTGGTGGAAAAGCCCGGCATCAAAAGGAAGTTGAGGATGTCCTTGTGGGAATAGTCCACCCCCGGGGAGGCCAGGCCCTGGCGGACAGCCTTGTTCAGGATGGCCTCATCATCCGCGCCCTGGCCGTCGTCAATGACCTGGATGATGACCTCGCTGCCCGTATGCCGGGCGGAAAGGGTGATGTGGCCTACCCGGTCCTTGCCCACAGCCACCCGGTCTTCCGGGCGCTCCTCAATGCCATGGTCCATGGAATTACGCACAATGTGCATGATGGGGTCGCCAATGCTGTCCACAATGGTCTTGTCCACTTCGGTGTCTTCCCCTTCCAGGTTCAGCACCACCTCTTTGCCCAGCTTCTTGCTCATGTCCCGCACAATGCGGCGCATCTTCTGGAAGGTGGCGGATACGGCCACCATGCGCAGGGACATGGACACATCCTGCAGCTGGTCGGTCAAAGAGCGCAGCTGCCGGGCAGCCTGGGTGAAGCTGTCCAGCTTCAGGCCCTTCAGGTCTGGAGAAGCCGTGACCATGGACTCGGTAATGACGATTTCCCCCACCACGGCCTGCAGCTCATCCAGCTTGGAAAGGTTGACGCTGATCAAGCTCTCCTTGTTGTTGTGCGCCTGCTGCTGTTGCTGCTTGCTTGGCGTGCCGCCCGCTTGGGGCGCAGGGGCCGCGGGCTTCGCCGGGGCCGCAGGCTCGGCGGCCGGAGCCGCCGACTCCTCCGGGGCGGGCTGGGGCTCGGCATAATCAAAGGGGGAATATTCCTGCACAGAGCCAGTCTCCGCCACGATGGGCAGCGCCAGGTCCCGCAGTTCAGGTGTGGCGAAGCGAAGGAAAAAGCCCTTTTCCGCCACAAAGGACGCCGTCTCCGGGTTCGAGTCCACGTCCGGGGGCAGGCAGTCCATCTGGCCCGGCTCGCACAGGTCCTTCACGGCGTTCAGCACCATGAACGACCGCAGGTTCTCCATGCCGCTGCCCTCGTCGAAGAACACGCGGATGCCATAGGGGAACTGGCTGGACCCAAAGCTTTCCTCACCAGCGGCCGAAGCCCCGCCGCTCTCCGGGGCCTCCTCCGCGGCGGCCTCGTCCCCAGCCCCAGGGGATTTAATTTTGTTTGAGAACCTATTAATATTCTCTACTATGCTGTCGATATCTTCATTGAGCGTTTCGTTGTTCTCCAGCTTCTCGATTTCGGCCCGGAAGAAATCGATGGATCGGAAAATCAATTCGAACAGCTCGGGCCGCAGCCCGTCGGGGATGACCTCCATGGTCTGGTCCCGGATGATAAAGAACAGGTCTTCGATGCGGTGTGCCACTGTCATAAGGGAGTTGAACTCCATCATGGCGGAAGATCCCTTTATGGTGTGCATGATGCGGAAAATCTCGTTCACGTCGTCTTGGGAAAAGGTACTTGCGTCCTCGGCGGCCAGTACCATCTCGTCCAGCTGCTCCAGAAGCGTATTCATCTCATATAGATATGCTTCCATCATATCGTTGCCCATATCGTTTCCACCTTTTCTGTATAGATTCAGGGAGCTTGAAGTTTTGCGGCCCCCCCGCTTGCAGAGCGTGGAGCGAACGTACCGGATACCATAAGCCGGCACGTATTCCCGCGGTAAAACGCGGTTCCCTTAATTAGGGTATCGGCAATCTTCTTTGAAAAATAAGAGACCCAGCCCAGTTATTTGCGTTTTGCCCGCCGTTTTGTGGCAGGCCCCTTGGCAAGAGCCCGCCCGTATTTTTTATAAAAAGGCGCAAAAGCTTCCCGCCCCCGCGCAGACAGCCCATCGCTTTTCCATTGTTTTTTGAAAAAGCCCGGGATGCCTGCGCACGGTTATGCGCGCCCCCCGAAGGAGTCGAAATACCATGCCAGAAATACTCCGCCCCACGAACCCGGTGCCCGCTTACGACAACGTAGGCCCCCGGACTTCCCCCGCCATAACGCCCAACGACACCGCCATACAGAACGTGGTGGACCCCTCCCGGGTGACCCGGGCAGACCAGCGCACCGACCAGCAGAATGCCGGCGACGCCACCCAGGGCCTGCGGTACGATTCCAACTTCCTCACGTTCATCCAGCGCCTGCGTACCGCCCCGGACATGGCTACCGCTTTCCTGCAGCTGCTGCAAGGGCGGGGGCTGCAGGTCAGTTCCGGCATCAGCGAAGGGCTGGCCGTGGAGATGGCCCAGTTTTTGGAATATATGCAGATGGACGAGGCCCAGCTGACCCAGTTCATAGAAGGGCAGCTGAAAAGCAGCGCGCGCTTCGGCGGGCCCTTGTTCTCGGCCCTGCGCACAGCCTATGCCCGCTCGGGCTCGGAAATGCTGCGGGCCGAGATCCTCCAGTTCCTGCGGCAATACAGCGACAATTCCTCTACCGGGCACCTGGAGGGGCGCATGGTGCGCACCCTGTACGAAATGTCCCGGTCTTTGCCCTCCCACTGGTCCGGCAGGCTGCTGGATACCGCCGCCCGCCTGCAAAACGGCGTGGCTGCCGGGGACCGCCAAGGGAACCTGCAGCTGCTGCGCAACGAGGTGTTCCCCCTTATTTCCGACTACGTCCGCCACACCCACGACCATGGCCGGGCCCGGGGCCTGCTTTCCATGCTGACCTTAGACATGGTGCGGTACGAAAACGGCGGCGAACGGGAGATGGTGATGGCTTTCCGGCATCTAAGCAGCTACGGCATCTTCCCAGAAGGGCTGGAGAACCTGTCTGACGAGGAGATCCTGCGGCTGCTGCGGGAGACGGAGTTCACAAAGGCCGCCCGTACCGACCGCTTTACCGAACACCTGGTAAAGATGACGGACAAGGCGCTGGCGGGGGAGGCCAACGTGGCTACCCAGGACGCCCTGCGGAACATCATGGCCTCTATCCTGGTGAACGAGAGCGTGTACATGCCCCTGCTGCATCTGCTGCTGCCTTTCCAATGGGAAAACAAGGCGGTCTTCTCGGAAATGTGGGTGGACCCAGACGACGGCTCTGGCGGGCAGCAGGGCGGCGGTACGCGCATCCTCATCAAAATGGACATACAGGGCCTGGGGGTTTTTGACCTGCTGGTGGAGAGCAGCGCCGGGCGCACCTCTTTGCAGGTCTCCTGCCCCGAGGCGGTGGCCGCCCATTCCGGGGAAGTCTCCCGGTCTTTAAATGATATCCTGGAGCGCAACGGCCTGCGGGCCGGGGAGATACGGGTGTCCCCCATGCGCAGGCCTATGAACATATCCGAAGCATTCCCAAAATTATTCCAAGAGGTGATGACCGGTGTCGATGTCAAGGTCTAACGAGCCCGACCCCCGCCCCGCCGCCAAACGGGCCGTGGCCCTGCAATACGGCGCAAGCGACACGGCCCCGGTGGTGGTGGCCTCTGGCATGGGGTATCTGGCAGAACGGATCGTAGACGTGGCCCATGAAAACGGCGTGCCCATCTATGAGGACAATTCCCTTGCCACCATCCTGTCCCAGCTGAACCTGGGGCAGGAAATCCCGGAGGAGCTGTACCGGGCCGTGGTGGAAATATACGTTTATTTCCTGAATTTTGACCCTAACGATCCCGGAAAACGGCTGGATAAGCAAGCGGAGCAACCGCCCGCCCCGGCCGCCCCGGAGGAAGGGCCGCCCCCGGCGGGGGGCGACGCCACAACGGAGGAGGAACGCACATGATTGGATGGAAAAAGAAAAAGAAGGCGGACTGCCTGGTGATGGACAGCATGTCCAAGGTGCTGGCCAAAGGCGCCTTTGAAAGCGCCAGCGGGCCCTGGTCCTTGCGGGTGCGCGTGACAGAGGGCAGCGTGAAGGCCGTGCTGCACGCCAACAAGGTGCAGATCGTACCCAACGACGAAAAGACCACGCCGCGGCTGGCCCGGGTGGTAGACTGCTCGGACGACGGCGTGGTCGCTTTCGAGACCCTGCGGGAGCTGACCGGCGCCGAGGTGCGCACAAACCTGCGCATGCCCGTATATTTCGCCGGCTATATCTACCCCCTGTCCGGCCCGTCTAAGGCGCGGGTGCCCTATAGGGCCAACGACCTGAGCTGCGGCGGCATTTCCTTTTTCTGCGACTCCTGCTTCTCCCCCGGGGACGTGATGGAGATCGTAATCCCCGTCACCCGCACGGCGCCCCTGCTGCTGCAATGCCAGGTGCTGCGCGAACGGGCCGGGGGCCAGGGGCAAAGCCTGTACGCCTGCAAGTTCCTGGACATCATCGACGAACAGGAGAGCATGGTGCGGGAGGCGGTTTTCAACGCCCAGCTCCAGTACATCCGGGACCAGGCCGGTTGACGCGGTTCCCCCGGCCTCCTGAAGACCTTTTACCCAGCAAAGAGAGGACTTTATCATGCAGATTCATACCAAAAAAAGCGGAAAGCAGACGGGCAGAAAGCTTTTAGCCTTGCTTTTATGCGCCGTCGTCATCCTGTCGGCCCCCTTCATCCCCGGCATGCCCGGGGGGCGGGCCCAGGCAGCGGAAGTCATCGCCGACTGGCTGCGGCCCCACCTGGAGAAAACCGTGGAATGGGGCGTAGTGGTCGGCGACGACAAGGGCAATATGCGCGCTGACGCCGAGATCACCCGGGCGGAATTCGTGGCTATGCTGAACCGGGCCTACGGCTTCCGGGACTTGGGCCCCATCCCCTTTACAGACGTCCGCCGCAAGGACTGGTTCTATGAGGACATTGCCAAGGCCTACAGGGCCGGCATATTCTCGGGCACCTCCGCCACCACCGCCTCACCCCGCGACCCTGTGACCCGGGAGCAGGCCGTGGCCCTCCTGTCCCGGAACATGCGGCTGGACCGGTATAACGGGGAAGTGACCAGCTTTACAGACGGCCGGGACTTCAGCACCTTCAGCCGTACCTATGTGCATGCCGCCGTGCGGGCGGGCTTCATCTCCGGCTATACGGACGGCACCTTCAAGCCCCTGAAAAACATCACCCGGGGCGAGGCCATCCGTATGATCTCCTCGGCCGTGGGCACCTTGATCCAGGAGAGCGGGAACCATGTGGCCGGGGGCGTGTTCGGCAATATGACCATCAACACCACCAACGTGACGCTGAAGGACACCATCATTGCCGGGGACCTCTATATCAGCGGCGGTATCGGCCTGGGGGACGTGGTGCTGGAGAACGTACAGGTCCTGGGGCGCATCGTCATCGCCGGCGGCGGCTCTAGTGAAATGGGCCGCAACAGCGTGCTGCTGCGGGGCGTAGAGGCACAAGAGCTGGTGGTGGATATGCCCACCGGGCAGTACACCTCTGTGCGCACAGAAGGCCGCACGGTCATCCAGAAGACCATGGTGCGCTCCAACGGCTTCCTAGAGGACGGCTGCCGGGACGGCTACGGCTTCCTGAACATCTCCCTGGAAGCCCCGGAGGGCAGCGCGTTCACCCTCTCTGGCAACCTGGAAACCATTATAAACCGCACCCCTGGTTCTACCCTGACCATAGGCAACGCCCAGGTAGGCTCGCTTACGGTGGATGAAAGCGCCGTGGGATCGCGGGTACAGCTGGAGATCAACGCCACGGTAGACAATATGAACCTGGACGTGGCCACCACCGTGACGGGCAGGGGCGACATCGGCCACCTGACCATCAACTCGGACGGCTCTGTGGTGGAAATGCTGCCAGACGACCTCACCATCCGGCCTGGCAACTCCGCCGATATTTACGGGGAGAATATCGATTCCTCAGAAGCTATCGAGTTCTCCAACGACCCCAGGATCCTCAGCGGTTATCCTACCTTGAAGGACATCTCCCCCACCTCGGCTACCGCCGTTGTGCAGACCAACAAGAGCGGTACCGTGTACTGGGGCGTCACGTCGGCGGCCCTTGGCGCCGTGCCCGACACCAAAGAAGGCGCGGACCGGCTGATCTCCCCCTCTTACGGGGCGGGCTTCCTGATGAACGGCAAATTTACCGCCGATGAATCCAGCACCGACTACACCACGGCCCTGACGGGCTTGACCGCCAACGGCACTTACTTTGTCTCAGCGGTCCTGGTGGACGTCCATGGCCGGCGCAGCCCGGTGTACAGCGAGATGTTCCAAACGCCGGACGATACCATCCCGGCTTTCAGCAGCAAGGATTACCCCTATATGAGCAAGGTCTCCAAGGCGGACCCCCAGGTCACCGTAATGACCAACAAGGACTGCGACCTGTACTACGTCCTGCTGCCCCAGGGCAGCACCCCTCCCGGCCCCAACGACTTCCTGTCCTATACCTTTAGCGACCCCCTGGGCTATGGGCGCATCCAGCTGAAAAAGAACAAGACCGACACTGTGCAGGTAAACGACCTGATTTACCCCGACGCTTTCAACCGGCCCACCGAAACCAACATCCTGGAAGAGCAGAAGAATTACGAGCTGTACCTGTGGCTGACAGACCCAGACGGCGTGCGGAGTTCCGCTGTTACCCAGCTGACCTTCACCACCCAGGATGAGACGCCGCCAGAGTTCACGTCGGATATGCAGCAGACCGAGATGCGGCCCAATTCCGTAGGCGTCAGCTGTGTGGTGAACGAGGACGCTACGGTCTACTGGGCCCTGGTGCCCACTGGCCGGGACTACCCCGTCCCCCAGCAGGACAGCGGCCTGACCAGCACTGACGAGGAATTCCTGACCAGCGAATATGCCAAGCTGCAGGTGCAATACGGCCAGCGGGCAGAGCAGAGCGGGAATATCCGCGCCCGGGGCAATGCCAGCGCCTCTGCCACCATCTCCCGGCTGCAGCCTGAAACCGCCTACGATATCTACTATATCGCGGTGGATTCC
This sequence comes from Oscillospiraceae bacterium, assembly GCA_910574995.1. Classification (GTDB taxonomy): domain Bacteria; phylum Bacillota; class Clostridia; order Oscillospirales; family Acutalibacteraceae; genus Acutalibacter. The sequence goes on along the minus strand of CAJTCS010000001.1, from coordinate 350,996 downwards.
GCCGGGAACTACTCCAACCGGGTGGAAAAGCTTACTGTAAGCACCGAGGATAACACACCCCCCACGGCGGAACTCGCTTTCTCCAACGTGGCGGAGGGGTCCAACGAGCCCTACGCCAACACGGACGTAAGCATCGTGTTCAGCGAGAACATTATGTACGAGCCGGATAACGCGGTGCTGCTTACCCTGTACCGCACCGCCAACAACCTGGCTTTGGGCCTGGACGTGCGTGCCAAGGCCAAGGAAGACCTGGTAAAGATTTTGCGGGATACCATGAAACTGTACCGGGTGTCTGGCAACCGGGAATTCCAGGTGGTAGAACGCACGGAGGACGGCCAGGAAGAGTGGGGCATCGATTACCGCAACGTAACGCTGAGCCTGGAGCGGGACGGCAAGCTGACAGTCACCTTCCCCACCAACACAGCGGACACCTCTTTAAGCGCCTTGAACCTGGGCAGCGGCACTACCTACTTCTTCCGCTTCCAGAACCTGGCCGACGCCACCCCGGCGAAGAATGTAATGGAGCAGCGTTGGACCAACCGCTTTACCACCGTGTCGGCGCTGGCGCATATAGGTCCGATCAAATCCACCCATATAAAACCAGTAGACACTTCCGACCCGGCCAGCGACGAGTTCGCCATTGATATCGGCTTCTCTGTCACGCCCGATTCCACCAACAGCTCGGACGAGGGCCTATATTGGGATATGCGGCTGTGGCTGGATACCACCAGCAAGTTCGACTTGTACCGCCGGATACGGCCAGAGGACATTACCAGCAACGAAGGCTGGGAGAAAGTGGGCGATACGCAGGACCTGATGGTTTCCGACCTGGAGGGCGAAGCCGGCATCAGCCTGGTGCGCGTGACCAAGCCTGGGCAAAACCCCTTGCCGTTCCTGGTACGGGGCACCGCCGCGGAAAGCCTGGACGAGAACAAGGTGTACGAATTTGCCATACACTTTACCGAACTGAACAACAACAGCCAGCGCGAGGCTTTCAATGGCACGGTAAACTGCGGCATTACCATTATTACCGGCAGCAACCTGAACGTAAGCAACATGTCCATCGTATCCAAATCCAGGCTGTTGGAGGAAATCGCCGCAGGCACGGTAACCGAAATTACGTCTGAGCCAGGGTACACCATCCCCAAGGAATTTACCGACCTGACGCCCCCCGCCCTGCTGCCCCCCGACCCCACCTTTACCGCGGGAGACAGCGGCGTAAGCATGACACTATCGCTGGAGCGCGTGGGTACTGTATATTACGTCATCGCGCCTGAAAACGCCCTTCCTCCCCGGGACAGCCAGAACAATGTGATCCCGGATATCCCCACGGGCGAGCCGGACGATTCTGCAACCCAGCCTGGCGAAAAGCTTGTCAATCCCACTACCAACATGATCGTAAAGCCCTCTACCATCGGCACCCTGCAGGGCGTGGTAAGCGATTCGGTAGAAGACGTGGGCCGTTCCAGCGTGACGCTGGAGATCAACGGGCTAAGCCCCAAAACAAAGTACTATGCCTATCTGGTGACCCAGGGCGGTTCGAACCGGTACTCGGAGGTGTACGTATACACCTTTACAACTACCGAGATCGTCCGGCCGGCCCTGACCCTGCAGCAGAACGGCTCTGTCTTCAACATCCGCACAGATTTGGCCTCTACCACAGAAATCAACTACATCATTGTGCCATATTCTTCTGAAATGGGCCAGATCCTATACGGCGACTTTACCTATACGCCAAACCCCGGCGACGCAGAGCAGAAACTTAAGGTTTACGAAGCTATGTCCCGAACTGCCTCCAGCCCACACAAAGGCTCCGTATACGACAATTACGCCACAGATACGGAAGCCCGCCGGACCGTAGTGGAATACATCAAATCAACCGCCCCGGATTCTACGTCTATCATGGCGGTTGGAGACGGCACGGCCACGGCACGGCAGCCATTGCAGGTAGACTGCTCGAACCCCGATTTCAAGCTGTCCTATGGCCAGCCTTATTGCTTGATTGCGACTGGACGCAGCGCCCTAAGCAACGAAGAAAACCCCTTAAGCTATGCTTTCCGTTCTTTCCATCCTTTCTATCTAAGCGACCCGGAAGCGCCAAAAGTGTCGGAAGCCATGTTCCTGCCCGCTGATGGCAACCTGGAAAACGACCGGATTTGCGGCGACCTTGTCCTGAGTTTTGACAAGAACCTTTACTGCCTCTGGACAGACTCTGACGGGATGAAAATCCGCCGCACAGTCACTGCCAATACGGCAGGCATCGGCGGGACAAATCCGGATACTACCTATATTTCTGCGGCCAGCTTAAAGAACGGCGTCACAAGCAGCCAGAGCGTCAACATCGCAGTAGACCCGAGCCAGCAGCCTCAGGCAACCAGCGTGTTAACCATAAACTTTAATAAAGCCCAAAGCGGGCAAGGCATCGTCTTTACCAATGACCTGTGCAATGTTTCCCAACGCACACGGAGCCCCGCGCTTTCCGTTACCGCCCATATTGTAACGAACCGGGATGGGACGAAAGCTATAGAAATTAAAATTACCCCCGGCTGGGACGCCAGGGAAAGCAAGTAAGGCCTTTTTCTCCCAAAACTAGCAGGACCCCCGCTATTCCAGCGGGGGCCTTGTTATATAAAAAACTTCTTAAAAACACATAAAACCCTGTTGCTTTTTCTTTATACTTACGGTATAATGCAGGCAAAGGATATCCCCGGAAAGGAGGGTACTGTATGGCTGGACCGTTTGTTTTCAGCTGCCCCATCCATGGCAGCGTTGCCCCCCTCTCCCATTGCGAGGACGCCAGTTTTTCCCAAGGGAAATTGGGGCGGGGTGTGCTTTTGTTGCCCGCGGCCCACACGCTTTTGTCCCCGGCAGAGGCCACCGTATACTTTTCCTTTACTACCAAGCATGCTGTGGGCCTGCAGACACCTCAAGGCGTACAGTTCATCCTCCATGTGGGGCTGGACACCTACAAGCTGCAGGGCGAGGGGTTCCAGCTGCATGTACGCACCGGCGACCAGGTCTCCCGGGGCCAACCCTTATTGTCCTTTGATCCCCAGGTGTTGGCCAGCGCCGGTTACTCCCCCGTGATACCCTTTGTTTTTTGCAACGCGGCCAACCGCCGCCTTACCGTGCTGAAGCTTGGCCCCATTGCGGCCGGGGAAGACCTGCTGCTGCTTCACTGAAGCCTGCCCCCGCCGGCTTTCACATTTTACTTTTATATAAGGAAAGGCTCCCCGCCATGGGGAGCCTTTCGCGATTTGTGCCGCCTGCTTTTTAGTCCAGATACATATGCATGGGCCATGCCATATACCCCACGTCCTCCAGTTTTTCGGCGGTAATAAAACCAGCCGGGGCGTTCAGGATGGTGGGTATGCGGTTTACCAGGGTGGCACAGGTGTGCTCGGGGGTGGCCGGCTTCACCACATGGAACTCTGTTACGGGCTCGCCGATAATCTTCCAATCGCACATGTCCCCGTCGTCCGGGCCATATACCTTGCCGATGCACTGGGTCTCCAGGGTGATGCCCTGGAAGGTCTCGGTGGTCACCACGGCGCTCATGCCGATACAATTGCCCTTGGGGATCGTCTCGCCGGTGGTTTCACACCACAGGTCGCTGTCATAAAAATATGGCACGCACTTTTGTGTGATGGACTTGATGGTAAGACCCAGCTTGTTGGCCAGGGCCTCGTTGGAATTCCATACATAAGAGGGCTCTACCACTTCTGGATGCGCCAGCTGCTTTTCGAAGTCCGCGGGGGTGAGGCCAACGCCATGGGCCTTTGCCAGCGCCAGGCCATAATCCTCTACATTATAGCTGACGGCGCCCTCGATCTTCTGGATGCTGTGCACGCCGCCCGCCACAGCGCCGACCATATTGATCCAGTAAATATCCTGCATGCCGGTGCCGGTGATGGTACAGTTGTTCTCCTTGGCCAGCTTGTCCAGGCGGTTGGTGATGGAGGCGGCGGTGGTCCAGGGATAGATGGCCTCCTCACAGGTGGTGACAACGTTGATGCCCCGGGACAGGCAACGCTCGAAGTGGGGCAGCACATCGGCCATAAAGCTGAACAGGGTGACAACGGCAATGTCCGCGTCACATTCATCCAGCACCGCATCCGCGTCGGAACGGATGGGTACGTTCAGCTTCACGCCTAGCCCGGCATACTCGCCCACATCCATGCCCAAAATCTCTGGGTTTGTGTCGATTGCACCCACAATCTCCGCGCCCTTTTCAAAAAGATACCGCAAAATATACTTGCTCATTTTGCCGCAGCCATATTGCACCACACGGATCTTTTCCAGATTATACATTGTCAGTACCGCCTTTCTTTTGATAAAATAGGTTTAAACTTGCCTTCATTGTAGCCTGGACGCCATGCAAAGTCAATAGAGCTTCAGCATTATTTTTAGTTTCTTTGCACATTTTTATTCCAAGATTCTTTAAATTTTCCGTGTCTGCCACTTCCCTGCCACGCAAAAAGAAAAAATCCATGCCACACGCGAACCTTTCCCTTCCCAGGCCCGTCTAATGGGCGTATATGGTGAATGTGGTTGCCTCAACCTATACGGCCTGGTAGCCGCCGGACCGCGAACGCATTTACTATAACCTACCCACATCCCGCAGCCGGGCGCCCGGCAAACCAGCGGGAGAAAAGAGGACTGCTGCAAATGGAATCCACAGAAAAACTGGTGCGCAGGGCCCAGAAGGGCGACCAGGCTGCCTTTGTCCAGCTGATAGAAGCCCACAAGCTGGCCATGTCACGCACAGCCCTAGCCATCGTGCACAACGACGAGGATGCGGCCGACGCCATTGGCGAGACCGTACTGGCCGCCTTTTCCCAGCTGTGCACCCTGCGGGAGGCCAAATATTTTAAAACCTGGCTGACCCGTATCCTAATCTACAACTGCTACGACATCCTACGGGCCCGGCAGCGGGTCGTGCCCATCGACACCATGCCAGACGTCCCCCAAGACGGGCCCGATCAAGATCGGGCCTTGGACATCCAACGGGGCCTTGAGATGTTGGCAGAGAACGACCGGCTGGTGCTGACGCTGCACTATCTGGAGGACATGCCTGTGCGGGAAATCGCCCGGCTGCTGGGTGTAAAGGAGGGCACCGTAAAAACCCGCCTGATGCGCAGCCGCCAGCGGTTTCGGAAAATCTATTTAGAACAGGAGGGCGAATGTGTATGATGAAGCATCTGAAAAGCAACGATGCTAACAGCAGCCTGGACCGGCAGCGCCTGGCCCAAGAACTGGGCGTTACGGCCGTGCCAGCCGCTGTAGAACGGAAGCTGCGGCAGATATACGCCGAACTGCCCGGGGAAGTGCCCCAAAGCTACCTGCCCCCCAAAAACGCGCCTGCCATGCCAGGCCTGCCCTATACCCAACGGACAGAAGAGGTAGTGGCTGTGGAGGCCCGCAGGCTGCCTTGGCCCGCGCGGTGGGCCCTTACTACGGCGGCGGCGCTGGCACTGGTGTGCGGCCTGCTGCTGGGGGCCAACCAAGTGGCGCCTAGCTTCACAGAAAGCCTGCCCGGCCTGGGGGGGCTGTTCTCTACCATGAACGGCGCAAAGAACCCCATGGGCGTGAACCTGGACAGCTATGTGGACGCGGTGAAAGACATCGACCTTATGGCCCTGGCAAAGGTGGATTCCGGCTACAGCCTGCGGGTGGACCAATCCTTCTGCGATGGGAAAAACGTGTACCTTACCCTGGAGCTCACCTGCCCGGAAGAGGCCTCGAAATATAACAGCATCACCCCTTACCAGCACACCTGGGAAGCAGGGGGGACAGACTATGAATACACGGCTGACGACACCAAGTTCCTGATAGACGGCAAGGAGGTCACGCCCGTCAGCGGCGGCTCTTCCGGCCCGGCGCAGGAGGGGAAGATCAGCTACAGCTACACCCTACCCCTGCCGGGGGAATATGAAAACGGGAAAGAGCTGCCCATGTCCCTGCACGTGCCAGACCTGGTCTGTTTTTTCGACAACCCAAACCAGGAGGGCGGCCAGTCGCACGAAACCATCCCGGTGGGCTTTGACGCGGAGTTCACCATCACCGTGGACACCAGCTATAACCGCATCACGGTGGGGGAGGGCGACGACAACGGCGTCAGCATCCAGCGGGTGGAGAGCACCCCCAGCTATATCGCCATCACCCTGGAGGCCCCGGTGTGGGGCTATGAGGGCGAAGAAAGCCTGCACACGGGCATCCCCCTGGGCATACCCAACAACTGCTACCTGTACACCGAAGACGGCCAAAAGCTGGAACGGGTCTCCAACCTGTGGGACCTGGACGACCGGGTCGAGAACGTGGAGGGGCCGGTTCCTGTCTTCCCCCCCAAGGGCGAGATGCTGACCCACACCATCGGCTTTGCCGGGGCCCCGGAGGGCTGCCAGAAAGTGGTGCTGCGCATCCTGAACAAAAACATGTTCGAGTATGAATGGCAGCTGGAAAACGGCAGCGAAGCAGTGGAAGAGCTGGCGCGGCTGAAACCCGGCGTATTTGCCGAGCTGACTATAGACCTGGAAACCGGCAAAGCCACGGCCACGGACACCTACACGCAGTTTGGCTTTGAAAAGCTGGACAGCGAGGAATATATCAACACCCCCCACACCCCCAACTACACCGGCGGGTATTATGTGCAGAACCAGTATATCGGCCCCGCCTACGACGACGAGACCGGGGAACCGCTGTCCGGCTGGTCCTACGAGGTGGACCTGTATGCCGACGTAGCAGAGCCGGACATTGAGGTGCGGCTGCTCTCTCAGGGGGAGCAGGTAGGCGTCATCCAATGCCGCCCGGTGGAAGAGTGCGAGCCCGTGCACAACGGCGAATGGTATCAATACAAGGACGGCAGCGGCGTATTCACGCGAGATAGCTGTGAGGATGTGTTGGACCCAGAGGGCTACCGGGCCATGGGCTGGCAGACCATCCCCCAATGGGCCCTGCGCTTCCGCTTCGACGGCTTGGACAGCCCGGCCGGATCGAACAATGACCTGTACGAAGCGCTCTCCATCCAGGTGGTGGACAGCAAGACTGGCGAAGTGCTGATAGATGACCCCCTTATCAGCGACGTGTGGCGGCCGTAACGCCGCCACCCTTAGAAAATGGCTTTTACCCACTGCCAGTGCTATATAACCCAGCGTAAATAGACCCTCTGCCGGCCCCCGCCCGCAGCGCGCAATGCATGGCATTGTTTAGCTGCGGGCGGGGGCCTTTGCCTGTGAAAGGGGACCGCTTGCAAACGAAAGAGGGATAGGGTATAATAGGTTACGGTTAGTAGACTGGAAAGGCAACAAAATTGCAAGCGCGTAAACTGTACGGGGTGATCGAATGAAAGACCGCGCCACAAAAATATTAGAGCTGCTTACCCAGCAGAAGAAGGCCGACGTCTCTGCCCTGGCCCAGGCCATGGGCGTCTCCAGCGTGACTATGCGCAAAGACCTGGACGCGCTGGAAGCCAAGGGCCTCATCCGCCGGGAACATGGTTGCGCTGTCCTCCACAGCCCGGATGACCTGAACAGCCGCCTGGCTTACCATTATCAGCGCAAACAGCTCATTGCCAAACGGGCTTCCGGGCTGGTGGCAGATGGGGAGACCATCATGATTGAAAACGGCAGCTGCTGCGCCCTTCTGGCTGAAGAGCTTTGCAGCAATAGGCGGGATGTGACCCTCATCACCAACAGCGCCTTTATTGCCGGCTATGTACGCGGCAAGCCTGGGGCCCACATCGTCCTGTTGGGGGGGATGTACCAGAACGACGCCCAGGTGATGGTAGGCCCCATGGTAGCACAGGGCGCGGCTGGTTTTTTTGTAAGCCGCCTTTTTGTGGGCGCGGATGGCTTCTCCCCAGACCATGGCTTTACCAACAGCGACCACCTTCGGGCCCAGGCCGTGCGGGACATGGCGGCCCAGGCCGAGCATGTAGCCGTACTGACGGAGAGCGAGAAGTTTTCCCGCCGGGGCGTGGTGCCCTTGGGCCTTGGCAGGCAGGTGGATGCACTGGTTACAGACAGCGGCCTGCCAGGGGAAGCCCGCTCCTTATTGGAAGCAGAGGGCGTGGATATCCTGTTGTGCTGAACGCTGCCCCTACACATATATAGAAAGCCCGCCGCTGGCAACCACTGGGGAGCCAACGGCGGGCTTTCTTCTGTCAGGGCATATCCTAAGAAAAATAGGATTTTTTATCTGCCAAACCTAGGGCTCGTTTGAAATTCGGTATAACCCTTTTGAACCGCGTTAACTATAAGCCTTACAGCTTCGTAGCAGAACGCTTCTGCTGCCAGGCTGCAAACAGGTTGGGGGCAATAAACTGGGAGGAGAAGCACCCGGCAACCACACCCACCATCATGGGCAAGGAGAAGGAAATAACGCTGCTGATAGAGTACATCCCCGCCACGGCCAACACCACCACCAAAGCCAGGAAGGTGGTAAGGGAGGTGAGCAGCGTGCGGCCCAAGGTCTGGCTGAGGCTTTGGTTCATAATGCCCAAAAATTCCTCTTTAGAGCCGAACTTCTTGGTGTTCTCCCGCACGCGGTCGTAAATGACGATGGTGCTGTTCAACGAATAACCCAGGATGGTGAGTACCACCGCAATAAAGATGTCGTTGATAGGCATACCAAAGATGACAAACACACAGAAGGAGATCAAAACGTCGTGAAGCAGCGCCACGATGGCCGTCAAGCCAGCCGCCAGGCCGCCGATTTTCTTGAACCGCAGGGCAATGTACACCAGCAGCAGTATGGCGGTCAGGGCAAAGCACACCAGGCACTTCTGGAAGAACTTCGCACCCATGGTAGCGTCTACCGAGTTGGACTCTAACAAGGTAAAGTTGGCCTCGTCATACGCGTCAGACAAAGTCTGCGCCACCTCTTTCTGCTCATCGGGGGTCATGCTCTGGTTGCCCGCAAAAGAGATCGTCACATGCTTGGCGTCGGAATCCATATCCTGGTTTACAGCCACCGAGCAGGTCTTGCCCAATTCACTTTGGATGGTCTGCTGGATGCTGTCCGGGGAAACGTCAGCGCCGTCCACCGCATAGCGGATCATAGCGCCGCCCGCAAACTGGATGTCCAGCTTGGGGCCCATCACCGCGCTGGCAATGACGCCCACCGCGATTACCGCAACAGAAATGATGTAGAAAGTCTTGCGCTTGGCAAAGAAATCGAACACCTTCTCCGTTTTGGACGTACCTTCGCCGCCAAAAAGCCACTTCTTGTGAAAGCACTTGAATGCCGCCAGGGAAAGGGTCATCAGGCGGGTGGCAAACACACCCATGATAAAGTTGGCAATGATGCCCACCAACAAGGTAAAGCCAAAGGAGAAGATAGAGCCGGTGGTGGATTCGCCGAAAAGCAGGGACAAAATATTGCTGGGGCCGAACACGCCCATCAACATAACGGCCACAATGGCGGTGGTGATGTTGCCATCAAAGATGGCCCAAAAGCTGCTTTGGAAGCCCCGGTGCAACGCGCCGTCCAGGGTCTTCCCGGAACGCAGTTCCTCCCGCACACGGCTGGCAGTAATCACGTTGGCGTCTACGCCGATACCGATCGAGAGGATTAGGCCCGCGATGCCGGGCAGCGTCATGGTAAAGGAATTCAGCGCCGGGAAGAAGCCGGAGATAGCCGCAAAGCAGATGCCCATCTGCCCGGCCAGGCTGATGACCGCCACCACGCCAGGCAGGCGGAACACCAGGACCATCAACACAGCGATGAGTACAAAGGCGATGACGCCTGCCAGCATCATGGCGTCCAACGCCTGAGAGCCCAAGGTGGGGGCCAGGGCGTTGAAGTTGGAGGTCTCCAGGGCAAAGGGCAGCGCGCCGGCCTGGATGCGGGCCGCCAGCTGGGTGGCCTCCTCGCTGGTAAAGGTGCCGCTGATGATGCCCTTGCCATCGGTGATGGCCTCGTTCACCGTGGCGGCGGAAATACGCACGTCGTCCATCCAGATGGAGATGGTCTGCCCCACCAGGCGGGTGGTGGCCTCCGCGAACTTCTCTTTGCCAGAGTCGTTGAACTCCAGGCTGACCACGTACTGGGGCGCGCCGGTATTCTCATCCTGAATGACGGCGGGCTCCGCTTTCACTACATCCGCGCCTTCCAGGATGATGGTGTCAGCCGTGGTGCCGGCGGGCGTTTTGTATACAGGCTGCCCGTCCGAGCCATACTCCATGTCCGCATACTCGCCCCCTTCCCGGAAGGTGAGCAAGGCCGTGGCGGCCAGCTCGTTGATGGCGCTTTCCGGGTCGAAGTCCGTTTCATCGCTCTTCCAGGGGAAGCGCACGATGATGCGGTTGTTGGCCGCGTCTGTGTACAGTTCATAGTCTGTGATGTTCTGGGACACCATGCGTGTCTCAATGATCTGCTTGGCCGATTCCAGCTCGGTATCCGTGGCCTTCACATCCCCCGCCGGGCTGAAAGTGGCTTCTACGCCGCCGCGGATGTCGATGCCCCAACGGATGTCCCCCGCCCCTTTGATGTAGGTATCCTTAAAGTCGCCCCTCTGGCCATACACGCCGAAAAGGGACGTGAATACCAAGGCGCAAATCAAGATCAGCACTACAAAAAATACAGGCCTTTTTACTCGCTTCATGGGTCTTTCCTCCAATTATCTTCTTTACTGCAAGCCAGCGGGCGCCTAAGCGCACCGGCTATTCCCAACACGGGGAAGGGATTCCAGTACAGCGACGTTTATCCCGCGCCCCTGCCCCATAGCAAACAGGGGCTTACGCCATTGATGGACAGGGCCGGGCAACGGATAGCCGCCCAGCCCTCTTCTGTCAGGACGTCCCGCTGTAGGCTGCCGCACACCATGCCCCCATGTCTTCATAAAACATGTCCCAATCATCAAAACATATGCGCGGCATCGTATCCCCCCTCCTGCCATCTGTACAGACAAAACAGGGCAGTGTCCACTACCCTGTTTGTCCTGTCTGGCAGTATGCGCTTATTCCTGTGGCTCCCCTGCGGGGGCCTCTGTGGAGTATACCACTTCTTCTGCTGGGGCCCCGGCGGCAGCCTCGTCGGCGGCGGCCTGCTCTTCCTCCAGCAAAGCCCGGATGGAAAGGGATACCCGGTGCTTCTCAAAATCGATCTCGGTAATCTTCACCCGCACCTCGTCCCCTACGTGCAGCACATCCTGGGGCTTTTCAATGCGGTGGTCCGCAATCTGGGAGATATGGATCAGGCCGTCTATGCCGGGGATCACGTTGGCAAACGCGCCGAAAGCCGTCATGCCCACCACTTTGGCCTGGCAAACTGTGCCCACGGGGTACTCCCGCTCCAGTTTAACCCAGGGGTTGTCCTCCGGCCGCTTGTATCCCAAGGAGATCTTGCCGTTCTCCCGGTCCAGGCCCTTTACGTATACGTCCACGGTGTCGCCTACGTTCACCACCTCGCTGGGGTGCTTCACACGGTTCCAGGAAAGCTCGGAAATATGGATCATGCCGTCCACGCCGCCCAAATCCACAAATGCGCCAAAGTTTGTCAGGGACTTGACAGAGCCGGTGAAAGCCTGGCCCTCTTCCACAGTCTCCCAGAATTTCTCCTGGGCGGCCTTGCGCTCTTCCCGCAGCACGCTGCGGATGGAGCCTACCGCCCGGCGGCGCTGGCGGTTCACCTCGATAATACGGAACCGCACCTGGGTGTTCAGCAAGGCGTTCAAATCCTCGCCCCGGCTGGCCGTGGCCTGGGACGCGGGCACGAACACGCGCATGGCATCCTTCAAGACGATGACGCCGCCTTTGACCACCTCGATAACCTTGCCTTCCAAAATCTCGCCGCTTTCCTGGGCCTCCTGGATCTCATCCCAGCCCTTCATGGCGTCTACCCGGCGCTTAGAGAGCATGATAGTGCCCTCCTGGTCGTTGGTCTTCATAATCAGCAGATCCATCTCGTCCCCCAGCTTCACCACGTCCTCGGGCTTCACGCTGGGGTCGTTCGAAAGCTCGCTGGCCGGGATGAAGCCAGCCTGCTTGCGCCCTACGTCCACATATACTTCCGTGGGGGAGATCCCCACTACAACGCCATGTACCTTTTCGTCTGTATTTAAGCTCTTGAGGGATTCCTCCAGCATTTCCTCAAAATTCTGTTCGTTGGTGTTGATTTCTGCCATGGTAACCAGTACCTCCTTTATAATGCTTGCCGGGGTCGATGCCCCTGCTGTGATGCCAATGCGCAGTCCGGCCGGAAAAGCGGGCAGCTCGTCCGCCCTTTCTATGAGGTACGTCTCACAATATTCAGCGCAAATATCGCGGAGTTTTGCCGTATTCGAGCTGTCCCGGCCCCCCACGACCACCATCCGATGGCATTTTTGGGCCAGGTCCATTGCCTCTTTTTGCCGCTTCGCAGTTGCATTACATATTGTAGCAAAAACCGAGGCGTTTGTACATACTTTTTTCAGGGTTTCCAAACAATTTTGCCACTCTCCAGCATGGAAGGTGGTCTGGGCGGCCACCACTATGGGCATTATTGCTAAATCCGGGCGGCTTCCCAAGGCTTCCCCCAGCTCTTCCCGATCCCTGCATACTAAATACTCCCCGGTACAATGCCCGGTTATCCCCCGTACCTCTGGGTGATCCCGGTCCCCAAACAACAGGAACAGCCGCCCTTCTTCCCCCGCCCGCTCTGCCAGGGCGTGCAGCTTTTTTACAGAAGGGCAGGTAGCGTCTACACAGGGAACGCCCAAACGCCGGGCTTCCTCCTCCACCTCCCGCCCCACCCCATGGGACCGGATGACCAGGACAAAGCCGGGCGGGGTATCCGCCGGGGAAGCCACTTCCACAACGCCTCTGGCCCGCAGTTCCCCCGTTACCTGGGGGTTATGGGCGATGGGGCCCAGCGTGGCGGCCCGCTTCCCTTCCTCCAGCAGCTTGTAAACAGCGCCCACGGCCCTGTCTACGCCAAAACAGAAACCCGCTGTTTTGGCCACTTCAACCTGCAATCAGCCTGCCCCCTCTCCGGGGCTCTCCCCTATGGGCTGGCCCAATTCTTCCAAGGAACTGGCCCGCAGCGCCGCGATAGCTTCCATGATCTTCCGGCTGGCCTTGCGCAGCTGCATGCTGGAATCGTCCGGCATCTGCAGCTGCTCGAAGGGGATAGGCCTGCCAAAATTTACCAGCGTGCGCTTGAATGGGTGCGGCATCCCCCCATCGCAGGTGATGCATACCGGCACCACGGGGGCCTTTGTACGGTAAGCAAGCAGCGCGGCGCCGGTTTTCGGCTTGCCCAGTTCGCCGGTCTTCGAACGGGTGCCTTCGATGAACACCCCCACTACGCCGCTGCTGTCCAGCAAACCATAGGCTTCCTGCAGGGCGTCTGCCCCGCCGCTGCCCCGCAGCACCGGGAACGCCCCCAGCTTCCGCAGCAGGCCCCCGATAAACCAGTTTTGGAAAAGCTCCTCCTTGGCCATATAGAAGATCTGCCTGCGCTGGGACACCCCTAAGATCACCGGGTCCCGCTTGGCCACATGGTTTGAGCACAGCAGCACCGGCCCGCCCCGGGGCAGGTTCTCCCGCCCACGCACCTGGATGCGGAACACCGGGAAGTAGAACAGCCGCAGCAAGAACTGCCCCACGGCGTACAGCGGCATTTTCCGCTTGCCTTCCCTTTTCTTTTTCGCCACATCTTCGCCTCCTTATAGGGCCGCAGGGCCGGCTTCCCCGCCGTCTGGCCCATTCAACAGGGCAAACACCCAGCAGACCGTATAATTGAATTTATTATACCACACATGCGCACAAGTTACAAGACCTTAATTTGGGAAGTGAGCCCCCGCCCGCAGCGTTTTTTGCTTCTGGCAGTTTCAAAACTTTGCCGTTAAAAAGCGCCTGCCAAGCCCATCCTGTCACGGCCGCCCTGGCCGCAAGACGCAAAGGCGGGTGGGGGATCCCGCCGTCCGGTCCTTAATTTTTACAGGGAAGGTAGATTTTGAGCTGCAATAAGGGGCCCTTATTCGCCCCGCCAACATTAAAGGGTTACAGGACGGATATAGTAAACACACTTTAAAACCGGTGCATGCCGCATTTTAAAGCCTAGCGGCTTTGCCGCCTGGTTCAAAAGAGGTGTACCTCTTTTGAACTGTGTTAACTATAACAGAAAACAGGCGGCCCCCCATGAGGGGCCGCCTGTTTTCTGTTTGTCCGGTTTTTTTAGGAAGGGTCTGAAGAAACGGGCGGCTGTGAAGACGTATCCTCCTGCGCACCCTTGGCCTTTGCCGACCGGCTGAAAAGCTTCCGTTGTGTGGCGGCGTCCGCCACGCCGGTTTCCTCCAGGCCGTTGGCCTTTTGGAAATCGGACACGCATTGGGCTGTATATTCGCCAAAATGCCCGTCGTATTCCGTGTCCAGGTACCCCAGCTCGTCCAGGCGTTCTTGCAGCTTCAGCACAGCCTCCCCTTGATCCCCCTCCCGCAAGGCCTCATATTGGGTATCGTCCGCGGCCTCTTCCGCAGAGGCGCTGGCCAGCGCCGAGCCTACGGCAGATTCGATCTCTTCGGCGGGGTCCGCCACTTGCATGGAATTCTCCTCCAGCAGCTCGGGGAAAACGGTGGAACTGATCTCATAGGCCGTTTCCACCACGGTGCGCCCCTGCCACTCCATCAGGCTGGGGTCCATCTCGATCACCTTGCCGTCCTGTACCGCCTGGAGGCCCTGGAACCGGCTGTCCGACTGGATCTGTTCCGCCATGCCCGGCGGGCAGAAGATGGCGTTGGGGTTGGAAATGCGCAGGGTCTCGAAATCATAGGCGCCGCCCTGCTGGCTTTTGAAAACATTGGTTACGCCGGAATAGGTCATGATAGTACTGCCAAGCATGTCCCCTGTGACGGCGCGGCTTTCCAGATCATACAGGTAGCAGGCCGTGGTCACCTTGTCGCTGGGCACGATACGGTTTATGGTATCCAGGGTCAGAAAGATGTCTTGGGCGGCTTTAATACCCGCGTCATACCCAGGGCCGCCGCCTGCCAGGGCAGAGGCCACCTGGGCGTACAGCCGCTCGAAATCCTCCCGGTCTGTAGCCGGGGCGATTGACAGCACCGTAAGGCCCGCTTCTTCCAGGGCGGCGGCAACCGCACTGCTACCCGGGTCCAAAAGGACCAGATCTGGGCCCACATCGACCACTGCCTGGGCGTCGTCCCCCGGTATCTTCGCTAGATCCTGCAGGCTGGCCTGGGTACATTCCTGTGAACCGGCGGCCAGCTGGGTCTCATAACCCAAAGCCAGCACTACATCGGCCAGGCTGGGGGACAGCACCGCCACCTTCTGGGGGCGGGAAGAGATCGTCACCCCCGCTACCTCTACGGGGAATTCACCCGCAGCGGCCACACCGGATACGATATTGTGCATGTCTGAACAGCCTGCCAGCAGCCCGCAGGCCAAAGCTGCCCACAGCAGCAGGCAAACACGCCGAAAGCCTCCAACTTTTTTCATAAATGCACCACAACTCACTTTCTTGTATGCAGTGCCCCGCCAGGGCAAGGCCGCGCAAAAGGTAAAATTATAATTACTTTTGTATTTTACTACTTTTCCCCTACATATGTCAACCTTTCGCCAAAAATACTTGACTTTTCCCCCAATAGAAGCTAGAATAAAAGGGTAACTGGAGGAGTACCCAAGTGGTTGAAGGGTCTGGCTTCGAACACCAGTAGGCCGGTAACGCCGGCGCAAGGGTTCAAATCCCTTCTCCTCCGCCATCCTGCGGATATAAAAAAGATATTCGCTCAAAAAACCGCGCGGCTGCGCGGTTTTTTGGCGTTCAATGGAGGCAAACAGGGCGCTGCGCGCTTATGTTATAACCGACCGCCACGGGATGACCCATATGGGGTTGTTTTGAAAAGGAAATACAGATCCATAAAGGGTTTGGTCATTTGTTATAGTTAACGCGGTTTAAAAGAGGTATACTGCTTTTGAACCGGGCGGCAAAATATGGATACGCCCGCCACTTTGGTAGCCTTAAAAAAAGAATGCGGTATGGACGCTCCCAGCCCTGCCAAGCCCTTTACACCCCTTAGCCACCCATGATATAATGGCTGTGCAAAATGGAAGAGGGGCTTTCCTCTGGACAAACCCAGTTGAAACCCTTAACGCCTTTTAAACAGGGCTTGCCCGGTAAAACATGCCTTTCGGATATTGCCCAGCCGCGCCCTGCATCTTGCAAAATAATATTTTCAGGCTATGTGAGCCTATGAGGAGGGACGCTTGTGCGCGTACTGAATTTCGGTTCTCTTAATATTGACTACGTCTATTCGGTAAGCCACATCGCCGCACCTGGGGAGACCGTTGCTTCCTCCGGGCGGGAGGTCTACTATGGCGGCAAGGGGTTCAACCAGTCGGTTGCCGTCAGCCGGGCCGGCGTCTACATATACCATGCCGGGATGGTGGGGCCCGATGGGGATGGCCTGCTGGCCGCCTGTGCAGCCTATGGTGTGGACAGCCGGTTTATTGAAAAGTCCCAGCGGGAGACCGGCCACACCTTCATCCAGGTGGACGCCCAGGGGCAGAACAGTATCGTGCTCTTTGGCGGGAGCAACCGAGCCATCAGCCAGGCGCACATTGACAAGGTGCTGTCCCAGTTTGCGGCTGGCGACCTGCTCATCCTGCAAAACGAGATCAACAACCTAGATTACCTTATACAGCGGGCCGCCCAGCATGGGCTGGACATCATCCTGAACCCTTCCCCCTGTGACCAGGCCTTGCTGGGCTGCAGCCTATCCCAGGTACGCTGGCTGGTTCTCAATGAAGTGGAAGGGCGGCAGATAACGGGCGAACAGGAAAGCCACGCCATTCTGCGGGCGCTAGCGGCACGCTTCCCCCAGACAGGTGCGGTGCTCACCCTGGGGGGCGAGGGGGCGTTCTGCCAGCCAGCAAAAGGGGACGCCGTCTACCAGCCCTGTTGCCCGGTAAAGCCGGTAGACACTACGGCGGCGGGCGACACCTTCCTGGGATATTTTGCGGCTGGCCTGGCCCAAGGCCTGCCTTTGGGGCGTTCTATGGAGCGGGCCGCCGCTGCCGCCGCCCTTGCCATAACCCGGCAGGGCGCTGCGCCTTCCATCCCCAGCCGCGCAGAGGTAGAGGGGTTCCTGGAAGGGCGGGCATAGCCGTGCCAGCCGTATCCCCCAAGCGGGATACAAAAAGCCGCCCTTCAGCAAGCACGCCAACCCATAATACCCTGACAAAAAAGGGGCCCTGCCAGTAAAAGGCAGGGCCCCTTCCCTGTGCCGCCCGCCTATGGGGGCTGGGCCGCTGGGGATCATGGGTTCGTCTTTCGGGCAGCCTTACTCTTTTGCAAGGGTAAACTGCTCCACCAGCTGCTTTAGGCTGGTTGCCTCCGCCGAAAGCTGCTGGCTGGCGGCGGCACTTTCCTCCGAGGTAGCACTGTTCATCTGTACCACAGAGGCAATCTGGTCGATCCCCTCGGTCACTTGGGTGATGGCTTCCGTCTGGTTCTCCACGGCTTCCACCACAATGTCCATCTGGGTGGTCACGTTGCCTGCCAAAGCACTGGTACGCTCTAGGGCTTCGGTGACCTTGGCTACAGTCCCGTTGCCTTCATTGACAGCGGAAATGGAACGCTCGATCAAATCCTTGGTGGCCTTAGCGGCCTCGTCGGACTTGGACGCCAAATTCCGCACCTCGTCTGCCACTACGGCAAAGCCCTTGCCAGAGCTCCCTGCGCGCGCGGCTTCCACAGCGGCGTTCAAGGCCAGGATGTTGGTCTGGAAAGCGATATCCTCTATGGTGCCAATGATAACGGAAATCTCTTCAGAGGAATGGGATATCTTTTCCATAGCGCCGTTAAGCTCGCCCACATATTTCACGCTGGTACCCAGCTGCGCCCCCGCCTGCTCTACAAAATGGCCTGCTTCCTCGGCCGCGGAAGCAGTGCGTTGGGCGCTGGAGGAAATGTCGGCGATCGTAGCGGCCAGCTCTTGCACAGAACTGGCCTGCGTTACAGAGCCCTGGCTTAAAGTCTGCGCACCGGTGGAAACCTGGCCGCTGGCGGCAGATACCTGCCCCGCAGCCCCGTCGATTTGGCGTATGGTCGTGCTCAGCTGGATCTTCAAGGTACGCATGGCTTCCAATATCCCCTGGAAGCTGCCCACATACGCGTCCCGGTGGGAGGACGCCACATCAAAGTTCTTCCCCGCCATTTCTGTCAGCAGGTAGCTGATATCCTGGATAATGGTGTGCAGGCCCGCCACCAGCTCTCCAGTAGACCGCGTCAGGTCGGCGGTCTCGTCCTGCCCATGGGCCTGGGGTACAGGGGACTCTAGGTCGCCCGCCACCAGCTGCTTCATGCGCCGGGCGCAGGCCTGCATGGGCACGCTGATGTTGCTGGAAAGCTTTATGGCCACTACGATAGAAGCCAGGATAGAGAGCAGCATAACCCCCACATTGATAAACATGCCAAAATATGTATCGGCAAGATAATCCTTTTTCATGGCCGTCACTGCCACGCTCCAGCCGTCTGTCCCGCCTACCGGGGCATAGGCCGCAAAACGGGGCCCATCTGCCGCCTGGAAGCTGCCAAACCCACTGCCTCCTTGGCGCATGGCCGTATGGATATCCGCCAGCTCCTGTAGGGACGGGTCTTTTTGGGCTTCGCGCTCAATATTCTGGGTGGTGATGGTCTCCAGGGTGTTGTCGGCAATGGTGTCGCCATCCTTATTGATCATATAAGCATGGCTGCTTTCGCTGACCTTGACAGAAGAGACAATGTCATTGAGGAAAGTCTCGGAGGGCACAAAATACACAACGCCAATAATATCCCCGCCCTGCCGGCCGCCGTCATATAGGGGGGCGGCCACCATAATGGAGAGCTCGCCGGTAATCTTGCTGATAAGCGGTTCTGATACATATACGTTCCCCGCCATGGCCTGCCGCACATATTCCCGGTCGGAGTAGTCGTTCCCATCAAATATGCTGATGCCGTCCGCGCCCACGATGTTGCCGCGCTGGAAGCCGTGCATGCCCACCCGCTCGTCTATGATAGCGCGCTTTTCTTCCACAGGCACCCCGCTATCGGAAAGCTGGGGGATGCAGCCCGTGTCCATGGCAACGTTCCGGTAGGCCGTCAACTCCTGTTGGATGCGCCCGCCTGCCAGCACGGCCGTTTCCCCCATCATCTGTTCCACCGTAGACAAGGTGCTCCGGTAGTTCAGCACCATGCTAAAAGCCCCTACCGCCAACAAGGCGGCAAGCACTGTGGCGATCAAACATGTTGTGATTTTCCTGCGGATACTTTTCATCATCAATACACCCCTGTTTCGCTTCATCCGGTTTCCAGGCAAGCCTTAGCACAGCTCCCAAGGCAACAGCAAAGCTGGAGGCTGGGGGCCGCTCTAAAAAACTTTAATTTATTATAGGCCACCTGGCAGGGGTTTGTCAACGATATAAATGGTAAATAACGAAAAGAACGCCCTGGGACAGCGGCCCGCTCCGCCATGGCCATGCCCAGCAAAAAAGGGCCCCCAGGGCTTTTTGCCCTGGGGCCCTTCTCTACCTTATTTCCTTTGGTTCAATTTCTGCCCAGACCTTCTCAGCTAAGGGTAATGTTTGCCAGCCCGTAGCCATAGCTGGACCGCCCTTCCCGGGTAAAGCGCAGCTGGTTTACACCCTGCACATCCAGCGTGTAGGTATAACAAGCCATATTGCCGGTCAGGGGTATCTGCTCGACAAGCTCCCCATCCGCATACACGTTTAAGGTTGCGTCCGAGGTGCCTTTGTTATCCAGGTGCCCGATGACAGCGGAGAACTCTTGAAACCCGCCCCCCAGGTTGAACAGGAACTCTGTGGTATCCCCGGAATAAGACGCCTCCAGGGCCAGCCCCTGGGCATAGGCATTGCCCATCATGCTGAAGGTGTTTAAAGGGTCCTCCCCGTTATACTGGGTTATATACCCTGTGTTCTGATAAGGCAGCACAAGCCCGGAGGACAGGTTGGTCTCCCGCACCTCTGTTTTATCCGACTGCAGCGGGCCGGCCAGGGTACTTTCCGTGTCCAATGTGATATTGGCTAAGCCATAGCCATAGCTGGACCGCCCTTCCCGGGTAAAGCGCAGCTGGTTTACACCCTGCACGTTCAGCGTGTAGGTATAACAAGCCATGTTGCCAGCCAGCGGCAGCTGCTCAACAAGCTCCCCATCCGCATACACATTTATGGTTGCGGCCGAGGTGCCCTTGTTATCCAGGTGCCCGATAACAGCGGAGAACTCTTGAAACCCGCCCCCCAGGTTGAACAGGAACTCTGTGGTATCCCCGGAATAAGACGCCTCCAGGGCCAGCCCCTGGGCATAGGCATTGCCCATCATGCTGAAGGTGTTTAAAGGGTCCTCCCCGTTATACTGGGTTATATACCCCGTGTTCTGATAGGGCAGCACAGCCCCGGAGGACAGGTTGGTCTCCCGCACCTCTGTTTTATCCGACTGCAGCGGGCCGGCCAGGGTGCTTTCCGTGTCCAATGTGATATTGGCTAGGCCATAGCCATAGCTGGACCGCCCTTCCCGGGTAAAGCGCAGCTGGTTTACACCCTGCACGTTCAGCGTGTAGGTATAACAAGCCATGTTGCCCGTCAGCGGCAGCTGCTCAACAAGCTCCCCATCCGCATACACATTTATGGTTGCGGCCGCAGTGCCTTTGTTATCCAGGTGCCCGATGACAGCGGAGAACTCCTCAAACCGGCCCCCTAAATTGAACATAAACTCTGTGGTATCCCCGGAATAAGACGCCTCCAGGGCCAATCCCTGGGCATAGGCATTGCCCATCATGCTGAAGGTGTTTAAAGGGTCCTCCCCATTATACTGGGTTATATACCCCGTGTTCTGATAGGGTAGCACAGCCCCGGAGGACAAGTTGCTGTCCAATACGGCTTCCAGAGAAGAGACGGCCGGGACCGTCAGCCCTTCTTTTTCCACGTCAGCTTCCGTATACAGGATGGTGTTAGCCATACCATATCCATAACTGGACCGCCCTTCCCGGGCAAAGCGCAGCTGGGTAACGCCTTCTACGTTCAGGCTGTAGTGATACGTGGGCATATTCCAGGTCAACGCTATCGTATCCACCAATGTCCCATCGGCATACACATACAGCGTGCTGGATGAAGTACCGTTGTTGTCCAAAGACCCTATGTCGAAACCCATCATCCTATACTTACCTTCCAGGCTGTACAGGACTTCGGTAGTGTCACCGGAATACGCCGCCGACATGGTCAGCCCCTGCGTATATGGCCTCCCCATCATGGAGAAAGTGCGCAGGGGGTCGTCCCCTTCGTACAGGTCTATATAGTTGCTGTGCTGATAGGGCTTGGCATACACGATGCCGTCATAGATCCAATGGGCATACAGGGTCATGTCCCCCGTCACACCCGCCGTAAAATCATACCGTACACCGTCCTGGGCTTCCGTGTACCAGCCCCCGAAAATGTAATCCCCCCGTTTGGGGTCGGCCGGGGCGGGGCAGGCGTTGCCTTCGGCCACATGCTCTTGCTTGTACACGCCCGATCCCGGGTAATTCAGGTCAAAAGACACGGTGTAGGTTTGGGCCGTGGTCCAGTGGGCATACAGGGTCATATCCCCCATAATAGCGGTGTCAAAACGGAAGCGTTCGCCGCCCTCCGCCGCCGTGTACCAGCCGCCGAAAGTATAGCCGCCGCGGCTGGGGTCGGCCGGGGCGGGCACCACCTGCCCCGGCTGCACACTCTCCGTGCGGAACACCCCCGCGTCTGGGTAATTCAAGTGGAACGTCACCGTATAGCGGGAGGGGGCTTCCGCCGTCCAATGGGCGTACAAGGTCATATCCCCCATAACGGCGGTGTCAAAGCTGAAACGCTGGCCGCCCTCCTCCGCCGTATACCAGCCGTCGAAGGTATAGCCGCTGCGGCTGGGGTCGGCCGGGGCGGGCACAGCCTGCCCCGCCTGCACGTTTACTTTGGAAGGCGCCTCTGCGCCGGGGTAATTCCAGTCAAACGTGACCGTATACGATCCCGGGTCTTCGGAGACGAACTGGCGGCAGAACCGGGCCAAGATGGATGCCGCCTGGGAGCGGAACGCGAAATCCTTGGGGGCCAGCTCGCCCTTGCCCGTGCCCTGTATCAATTTCACAGCGTTTGCCCAGGAAAGCTGGGACCAGGCCCAATCGCTGACCTTATACGCGTCCGGGAATACGGACAGGTTTGCAAAGGAAGAAACGTCATATCCCTTGTAGGCGGCGTACCGGTACAGGAAAGCCGCCATCTGCTCTCGGGATATGGAGTCGTTAGGGCCGAACCGGTTGCCCTCATAGCCGGATACGATCTTATTTTGAGAGGCCCATGTGATGGCCTTGGCGCAGTACATGCTGGGGTCCACGTCCCGGAAGGAATTCCCGCCGGAAACCTCTGGCCGCCCCTCTATGCGGTACAGCACCGAAACGATCATGCCCCGGGTAGTAATGCCATTGGGGTCGAAGGTCGTGTCCCCTGTGCCTGACATCAGGCTGTTTTCATAAACGTATTGTACGTCCTTATAGAACCAATCATCTGGTTTTACGTCCCGGAAAGGCAGATTCCCGGCCGCCAGGGCTGTGCCCGGCAAGAGCGCGGACAACAGGCACAGCGTCAACAACCATGCCAGTATTTTCTTTTTCATCATGTTTTGTCATTCCTCCTCTATACTTTTCCGTGCATTATGCCCACCGTAGGAAGCCCAAAGCCGCCGGCTTCTTACCCGTGTAACACCTATGTTTATAAGATTATATCCCAGAAATTGCCGGTTTGCAATAGGACGGCTGGAAAAAGGCATGCCCAACGCAAAGAATTTTTACCCCGGCCGCCCCCTGCGGCCAGCGGGCGCGCAAGCCTGGTCAAACCATAATTGTGAATAAAATGTAACGGGACTATTGCTTTTTTATAAAGGAACCAGTATACTAGTGGTATAATATTGGAAAGTGTCCTGCCCCGCCCTTTTCCGGTCGGTTGGGGCGCCCTTCCCATTTTATAGCCAGCGTGCGCAAAAAAGCGCCAAAATTTTTTACGTGTGCCGGCTGTATCCGCAAGGCGTCCGGGAACGCTGTTCCTCCCAGGCCGCCTTCCCATTTCCCCATTGTTAAAGGAGTGAGTCGCGTTGGAAAAGATCAAAAAATTCTTTAAGCTCAAAGAGCACGGCACCGATGTACGGACAGAGGTTGTCGCCGGTATCACCACGTTCCTGTCCATGGCCTACATTCTGGCGGTCAACCCCTCCATGCTGGCCGCCGCCGGCATGGACCAGGGCGCGGTGTTCACGGCCACAGCCGTGTCCGCCGCTTTTGCCACCATCATTATGGGCGTGTTCGCCAACTATCCCGTGGCCTTGGCTTCCGGCATGGGCCTAAACGCCTACTTCGCTTTCACCGTTTGCCCCACGCTGGCTGGAATGGGCGTCTCCGAACCCTGGAAAGTGGCCCTGACCGCCATTTTGGTAGAGGGCGTCATCTTCATCATCCTCTCCCTGTTCAAGTTCCGGGAGACTTTGGTCAATTCTGTCCCTGCCAACCTGAAATACGGTATCTCGGCGGGTATCGGGCTGTTCATCGCTTTTGTGGGCCTGCAGGGTTCCGGCTTTGTCTCCGACGACGGCTCGACCCTGGTTGCCTTGGGCAGCGTGGGCTCCGCCCCGGTGGCGCTGGCTTTCGTTGGGCTCATCCTCATCGGCATCCTGTGGCATTTCAAGGTCAAGGGCGCCATCCTATGGGGCATTTTGGGCACCTGGGTGCTGGGCATTTTGGCTGAGTTCACCGGCTGGTATGCGGTCAACCCGGAAGCGGGCGTATACTCCCTTGTCCCCAATTTCAGCGGCGGCTTCCTGCCCCCTTCCCTGGCCCCCACTTTCTTCCAGTTCGACTTCGCCTTTGTAGGCCAGCATCTTGTGAATTTCGCAGCCATCGTGTTCGCTTTCCTGTTTGTGGACCTGTTCGACACGGTGGGCACCCTGATTGGCGTGGCCGACCAGGGCGGCCTGTTGACCAAGGACGGTAAACTGCCCAAAGCCGGCGCGGCCCTGATGAGCGACGCTGTAGGCACAGTGGCCGGTTCTGTGCTGGGCACTTCCACTGTCACCAGCTACGTAGAGTCCACCGCCGGCGTGGCCGAAGGCGGCCGCACTGGCCTTACCGCCGTGTCCAGCGCCGTCATGTTTATCCTGGCCCTGTTCCTGTCCCCCATCTTCCTGGCCATCCCCAGCTTTGCCACAGCGCCGGCGCTGTTGTTTGTGGGCCTGTTGATGATGAAATCCGTGCTGAAGATGAAGTTTGAGGGCGACATTGCCGACGTGGTGGGCGGCTTCCTGGCCCTGGTCATGATGCCCTTTACCTATTCCATCGCCAACGGCATCATGTTCGGCATCTTGGCCTGGGTCATCCTGAAGGTCTGCACCGGCAAGGCCAAAACGGTCCATCCTGTCATGTGGATCGCGTTCGCCCTGTTCGTCCTGCGCATTATCACCTTGGTGATGCCCGCCTAAAACAACACATCGGAAAGCAGGGAAAGGCCCGGGTAACCCCCCGGGCCTTTCCGCGCATATATTTGCTGGTTTCATGGTAAAACCCTCCGGCCCCGTTTGCATTGTGCCCCCGCTTGTGGTATGATATTGTAAAAGGGTCTTTTGGGGCCATGCCTGTAAGCGGGAAGGAGGGGAACTGCATATGCGCAAGCTGACTGCCGGGATACTGGCCCATGTGGACGCAGGCAAAACAACGCTTTCCGAGGCCATGCTGTACCTGGGCGGGGCTTTGCGCAGCCTGGGCCGGGTAGACCATGCCAACGCCTTTTTGGACACAGACCGGATGGAACGCCAGCGGGGCATTACTATTTTTTCCAAGCAGGCCGTCCTGGCGCTGCCAGAGGTGGAGATCACCCTGGTGGACACCCCCGGGCACGTCGACTTCTCCGCCGAAGCCGAGCGCACCCTGCAGGTGCTGGACTGCGCCATTTTGGTGGTCTCCGGCCCCGACGGCCCCCAAGGCCACACCCTGACCCTGTGGCGGCTGCTGGAGAGGCACCGCATCCCCACCTTCCTCTTCCTGAACAAGATGGACCAGCCTGTGGACCGGGAAGCCCTGTGGGGAAAGCTGCGGGCCGCTCTATCCGATTCCCTGTTGGACTTTTCCAGCTTTGGCCAAGACGGCTTCTGGGAGGCCGCCGCTTTAGGGGACGAGCAAGCCCTGGAGGAATACCTGGGCGCAGGGGCCCTCTCCCACGGGACCCTGCGCCGGCTGGTGGGAGAGCGGAAGTGTTTCCCTTGCTTTTTTGGCTGCGCCCTGCGGGCAGAAGGCGTACAGGCCTTGCTGGACGGGCTGTGCCGGTTCGCCCCGCGGCCTGTTTATAGGGAGGAGTTCGCCGCCCGTGTGTTCAAAATCTCCCGGGACGCCCAGGGGGTACGGCTGACCCACTTGAAGGTAACCGGCGGGGCGTTAAAAAGCAAAATGGTACTGGACCTGCCTACGGGCGCGGAAAAGGCCGACCAGCTGCGTGTCTATTCCGGGGACAGGTTTACTTCTGTCAGTTCCGCCGGGGCGGGTTCGCTGTGCGCCGTAACTGGGTTGACGGGCACATATCCCGGCCAGGCCTTAGGCGCCCAAGAGCCATGGGCCCCGCCTGTTTTAGAGCCCGCCCTCTCTTACCAGCTGGTTTTGCCGGAAGGGGCCGACCCCCATGTGGCGCTGCCCAAGCTGCGGCAGCTGGAGGAAGAAGACCCCCAGCTCCACTTAGAATGGGACGAAGCCCTGGGGGAGATCCATCTGCGGCTGATGGGCCGGGTACAGGCGGAGATCTTACAACAGGTAATCGCGGACCGCTTTGGCCTGGCCGTCACCTTTGGCCCGGGGAGCATCTGCTACCGGGAGACCATTTGCGCCCCTGTAGAAGGCGTGGGGCATTTCGAGCCCCTGCGCCATTACGCTGAAGTGCATCTCTTGTTAGAGCCCCTGCCCCGGGGCAGGGGCCTGGTGTTTGCCAGCGCCTGCCCCGAGGACAAGCTGGATAAAAATTGGCAGCGCCTGATTTTGACCCACCTGGCGGAAAAGCCCCACAAAGGCGTATTGACCGGCTCGGCCATCACGGATATGAAGCTGACGCTGGTGGCCGGGGCCAGCCACGAAAAGCACACCGAGGGCGGCGATTTCCGCCAGGCCACCTACCGTGCGGTACGTCATGGGCTGATGAAAGCGGAAAGCATCCTGCTAGAGCCCTGGTACGATTTCCAGCTGGAGGTGCCCGCCGGGAATCTGGGCCGTGCCCTGGCGGACCTGCAGCGTATGGGCGGCGAATCGGACCCGCCCCAGGCCATAGGGGAAGAGGCGGTCATCCATGGCTGCGCCCCGGCCAAGGCTTTGCAGGACTACGCCGCGGAAGTGTCAGCCTATACCAAAGGGCGCGGCCGGTTCACTTGCGCCCCAGGAGGCTACCGCCCCTGCCAAGAACAGCAAGCTGTTGTAGAAGCGGCCGCCTATGACCCAGACGCGGATTTGGACAACCCGGCGGGCTCGGTGTTCTGTTCCCATGGGGCGGGGTTCTTCGTGCCCTGGCAGGAGGTAGAGCACTATATGCACCTACTTCCCCTGCCGGTGACAAAGGGCGCGCCTTCCCCTCCTCTGCCCCCAGAGCCTCCTACCGGCCGGCCCGCCCTGGGGGCCCTTGAACAGGACAAGGAATTGCTGGCCATTTTCGAGCGCACCTACGGCCAGGTAAAGCCACGGGACATGCGCCCGCCCCCCAAGGGGGATAGCAGCACACCTATAAAACAAGCCCCCCTGCCCCCCCTTGGGCCCGAATACCTCCTGGTAGACGGTTATAACATCATCTTCGCCTGGGAAGAGCTGAACGCCGTCGCCCGTGAGAACCTGGACGCCGCCCGCGCCGCCTTGATGGACATCCTTAGCAACTACGCGGGCTTCCGCCAGAACCGGGTGATCCTGGTCTTCGACGCGTACAAAGTCCCGGGGGGCACAGGCTCTGTATCCCTCTACCATAATATACACGTGGTGTACACCAAAGAAGCTGAGACCGCCGACGCCTACATTGAAAAGGCCAGTTACCAGCTGGCCCGGGAACGCCAGCGTGTGCGGGTAGCCACAGCGGACTTTGCCGAACAGCTCATTATCCTGGGTCACGGTTCTTTACGGGTGTCCGCCCAAGAGCTGCGCCTGGAGGTGGAGCACGCCCAGGGGGAAATCGCGGGCATCCTTCAGCAAAACCGCCTAAAAGCCCGGGGCGATACCCTGCGCACGGCTTTCCAGCGCGCTGCCGGGGCTCCGTCCCCAGGCCCTGCCAAAGGACGCCATTGTCAACGCACTTAAGAATCGGTATGTACCTCTTTTGAACAGGACCGCCTGATAGGCCGCTGGGACGGCCGCAATAAAAAAAGCTTCGCCCGCCGTCTGCGTTCCATAAAGGGAACGTAAACGGCGGGCGTTTTTCCGTATGCGCGCAATAAGGGCGGGCGGTTGTCCCATGGACGCGCTGCCTATAGGCGGCGCGTCCCCATGGGGTTTATTCGTAAGACTGGATGAAGTCGATATTGTATATCTCTACCGAGGACAGCCAGGACGTGTCAAAATTCTCCGCATCCACGGTGCCGCTGTACCAAGACTGGGCGTTGAAATACGCTTGGATATCCGCATCGTTGAACCTGCGGCCGTGGCGGGCATAAATCTCGTTGCGGGCAATCATCAGCTGCCAGCTGGAAAGCCCCGCGATGTCCGCATAGGTCAGCCGCCGGGACGAGCTTTGCGGGATCATGTAGCCGCCATAGGTCACTACCGTATTATTAGAGTTCCCCACATTTTGAGAGATGCCGGTCTGGCCGTCTTCGTGCAGCTTCAGGTATTCCACATTCGCCTGTTCGATATCGGAAAGCACCGACGCGGAAAAAGCCTCCGGCTCTACGGTGCCCTTGTACCAAGTCTGTGCCTCGAAATAGGACCGCACGTCCTCGTCGGAGAATTTCCTGCCATGCCGGGCATAAATCTCATTGCGTGCCAGCATCATGTCCTGCTTTGTAAAGTTGGCGATGTCATTGTACACCAACAGCCGCTGGGCGCTTTGGGGCAAAATGTAATAATCTGTGGCAACTGGGGCAGGCGTAGGCGCAGGTGTAGGCTCTGGCGTATGTGTGGGGCTGGGGGCGGCAGTGGGATCTGCCGCGGCCTCCAGGGCGCTAGAGGCCAAGGCGCTGGAAGGGGCGGGGGTATCCTCTAAGGGGGCGCTGCTGGAAACCGCGTCCTCCCCGTCCTCCTGGGCTGGGGAAGGCAGGCCGGCCAGCCAGCCGAAGGGGGAGCCTGTGCCCACCCAAGCCCCAAGCGTAACCCCTGCCAGCAGCACTACCACCAGCGCCGCTAAGAGGACTGGGGTTTTCCGCCGGGCCTTTTTGGGGCTGTCCAAATACGTTGGCTGCTTTGGCGCGGGCGGTACGCTTTGTGCCTGTGTATTTTGCGCGGGCGGGACAGGCTGTGCATGCACATGGGGCTGCTGCGGGGTATCCTGCAAGGAACCTCCGCAGGCAATACAAAATTTTTGCCCTTCCGAAACCGTTTTTCCACAATTGGGGCAGTTCATAGGCCATCCTCCCTTATCTTCCTTCTTTTCAAGTTGCTGTCTGTACCAGTATAACACCTATTGCCGCCCTTTGCAAGCAACACGCCCGGGCAAGGGGCGCCCGACGCGCGTAGGCCTGTGCCGGCGCAAGGCAGGGCCATGGGAGGGCCTGCGGCCCCCCCTTTTCCGCAGCGTTTAGCGCTCTATCCATCATGCCCCATCATCCGGCAGGCCGCCAAGGCCCATGGGCCGGATGTGGATAGTGCCTGGGCTTTGCAGGGCTTCGGCCAACAGGCCCTCTCCATCAATGGCCTTTTCCCCCTCCTCTACAAAATGCAGGATGGGCCGTGTGCGGGGGTGTTTAGGGGTAAAAATAGTACAGCAGTCCTCATGGGGCTCGATCGAGATATCGTAGGTGCCGATCTGATAGGCCAGCCGCACGATCTCGGACTTGTCCGCGCCGATTAGCGGCCGGAACACAGGCATATCCGCCGCCGCGTCTGTACAGGCGATGGCCTGCAGGGTCTGGCTGGCCACCTGCCCCAGGCTCTCCCCAGTAATCAAGGCCTGGCACCCCTCGTCCCGGGCAACCTGCTGGGCCGCCCGCAGCATGAACCGCCGCAGGATGACAGTGCCCAGGTCCTCCGGGCAGCAGTCCCGGATCTGCTCTTGGAGATGGGTGAAATTCACAGTGACCATTTTGATGCGCCCGGCGTATTCGCTGACCTTTTCCAGCAAGCGCACCACCTTTCTGTGTGCCAATTCGCTGGTATAGGGCGGGCTGGCAAAGTGGATGGCCGTCAGCTCTACGCCGCGCTTGGCCATCATCCAGGCGGCCACGGGGCTGTCCAGCCCGCCGCTGATAAGCACGGCCGCTTTCCCGCCGGTGCCCACAGGGATGCCCCCCGCCCCAGGCTTGGGGTCGGCATGGACAAAAGCTTCCGCCTCCCGCACCTCCACACGGACCACCAGGTCGGGCCGGTGCACGTCAACCCGCAGGTGGGGGAATTTTTCCAGCAAGTACGCCCCCACCTCCGCGGAAACCTCCGGGGACTTATAGGGGAACTTCTTGTCGCTGCGTTTGCACTCCACCTTAAAAGTGGACGAATCCTCCAAAACCTCTTCCAGGTAGGCGGCGGCTTTCTCTTGTATGGCTGGCAGGGATTTTTCCGCCGCCCCAGCCCGGGTATAGGCCACCACTCCAAACACCTTGGCGCAACGTTCTTCTGCCAGGTCCATGTCCGCGTCCCCGTCCTGGGGCTCTACATAAACGGTAGACTGCCGGGCTGTTACAGAGAACTGCCCGGCGTCCCGCAGCCTGCGCCGGATATTTTTTATCAGTACGTCTTCAAAGGCCCGGCGGTTCAGCCCCTTCAGGGCCACCTCGCCCAGCTTGCATAAAATAATTTCTTTATCCATACGTGTCTACCTGCCTTTTCCCAGAAAAGTTTGGGGCTTTGCCCCAAACCCCGCTCAGGAGGCTTTTTTAATACCTCCCGAGGACCTCCAAAAAACTCCCCGCCCGCCAGGGCCCAGGGTCACCCCAGCGCTTTCAGCATGATCAGGCAGGGGTTCTCCTCGTCCCACATTTCCCGCAGGGTCACCAAAGGTTCGAACCCCATCCCCTGGTAAAAACGGCGGGTGCTTTCATAAGGGGCAAAATCCACCTGCTCGCTCAGGGTCTTTACCATGGCATATCCGCAGCCCTCCTGGCGAAAATAGGCTTCCGCCTGCGCATACAATGCCCGGCCCAGGCCCTGGCGGTGGCTACCCGGCCGCACGCCCATGACGATAATCTCCCCTGTCCTGCCATAATGCATGTCTACGGCCAGCATCCCCAGCCACTGGCCCATGCTGTCCTCAGCCGCCCAAAAGGGCAGGCCCCGCGCCTCTTGGCAATAGCCCGTTATGGCCTGGGCATTGCCAAACCAGTCTGGCAGGCTTTCCAGCACCTGCCGGACGCAGGCCGCTTTCTCCTCCGGGCTTTCCAGCCGCCGCACCTGGTATGTCCCCATCTATGTTTCCCCCCTTTTACATCGGGCCCGCAACCCACTTTTCGCGCGGCTGCCCGTCAGCGGGCGCTTGCCAGCACCCGCCTGGCCTCCCCCAGCCCGGCCAGCAAGGCCTCCACGTCCTCCATGGCGGAAAACCGGGAAAAGCTTGCCCGCAGCGCCGACTGCACCCGTTCTTTGGGCAGGCCCATGGCTTCCAGCACATGGCTGGGCTTTGCCCGGCCGCAGGCAGACCCGGCGGACACAAATACCCCCCGCTCGGCCAGGAAATGGAGCACGGTCTCGGCCCGCAGGCCCAGTACGGAAAAATTGACGATATAAGGCAGCCCGTCCTCCGGGGAATTGACCACAACCCCTGGCAGCCCCCGCAACCCCTCCAATAGGGAATCGCGCAAAGCCTGGATATGGGGCAGAACCCCGGCGGGCTTTGGCAGCAGGCGCACCGCTTCCCCAAAGGCCCCGATAAGGGGCACGCCCTCTGTGCCGGGGCGCAGGCCCCGCTCTTGCCCGCCGCCAAAGGCCTGGGGCAAGACCCGGGCCCCTTTTTGGATATACAACGCCCCCACGCCCTTGGGGCCGTGTATCTTGTGGGCGCTGACCGTGCACAGGTCTACCCCCAGCTTTGCCGGGGAAAAATCCAGCTTCCCAAAGGCCTGCACCCCGTCGGTGTGCAGCAGGGCCGGGGCGTTTTTCCGCTTTATTACGCGCCTCAGGCCCTCCACCGGCAACAAGGCCCCGGTCTCGTTGTTCACCAGCATCACGCTGACCAGGACCGTCTTTTCGTCAATCTCCTCTGCCAGCGCCGCCGGGTCTACCCGGCCTTGGCTGTCCGGCCGCACATAAGAGACCCGGAAGCCCCGGCGTTCCAGCTCTTTCATGGCATTGCCCACCGAATCATGTTCGGCCGCCGTGGTCACGATCTTATCCCCCAGCCGCCTGCGGGCCTGGGCGGCCCCCAGCAGGGCCAGGTTGTTCCCCTCTGTGCCGCCCCCGGTGAAAACCACCTCTTCGGGCCTGGCCCGCAGCCTGCCCGCCACCAGGGCCCGGGCTTCCTCCACCTGCTGCCGGGCCCGGAAGCCCCGCGTATGCAAAGACGAGGGGTTGCCAAATTCCTCCACCATCAACTGCCGGGCCTTTTCCGCGGCCTCTGGCAGCACCGGCGTTGTGGCGGAATTGTCCAGATACCATTCGGCCATGGGCCTGCCTCCTTTTAGGCGGGGACCCGCGCCCCGCCCTGTTGGGAAAATTTTGTAAAAAGGACACGCAAAGGACACGCAAAACAGCACCTGCAAAGGGCCTTTCCCGGCCTAAGAGGGCGCCTTACCGCTTCCGGTACCCGGTGGCAAAGTCTACCTGGTTACGCAGCGCCTCCCCCCGGAGGAAACGGCCCAAGTTGTCCACGAATATGCCGATAATGCGCTCGTGGGTCTCCTTCAGGTGGTAAAACCCAGAGATGTGCGGCGTCACCACCGCCGTGGGGATCTGCCACAGCCGGTGGCCCGGAGGCAGGGGCTCGGGGTCGGTCACGTCCAGCCCCGCCCCAGACAGCGCCCCGCTTTCCAGGGCGTCGCACAGGGCTTCCGTGTCCACAATGGTCCCCCGGCCTACGTTCAGCAGCACCGCGCCCGGCTTCATTTTGCCAATCTGCTCCCGGCCCAGCAGGTTCCTGGTGGCCGCCGTGCCTGGCAGGGTCACCGCTACCACGTCCGCCAAAGGCAGCAGACGGTCTAAATCCCCAATGAGGTGCACCTCGTCGGCATAGTCCGGCTTTTGGGCGTCTGTCCGGCGCACGCCGATGACCTTGGCCCCCAGGGCCTTGCACCGTTTACCGAACTCCCCGCCGATGTCCCCCATGCCCAGCACCAGCACCGTGCTTCCATATATGCTTTGTACCGCGCCCAGGCTTTGCCAGCTTTCCTTATGCTGGGCGTCCCGGTACAGCTCCAGTTTTTTCAGCACCACCAGCAGCATGCCCAGCATATGCTCGGAAATGGCCAGGCCATAGGCCCCGGTGGCGTTGGTCAGGGCCGTCCCCTCTGCCAGCACCCCCGGCTGGATATACTCCTCTACGCCGGCGCTGTTGGTCTGCAGCCACCGCAGCTTCCCGCCGCCGTGCAGCAGCTTGCCGCTTACATTGCCCAAGATGACGTCAGCCCAGTCCACATCTTCCTGTGCCACCTGGGGCGCGTCTACCAGGTCTGTAAAGGGCAGGCTGGCGGTCAGGCTGGAAATAGGCGCCATTGCCCACCGGCAGCGGAACTGGCACAGGGGCGCCGCCTGCTGCAGGGCCCGCAGGTGGCGCTGCTCTATCGGGGCTGTCACCAAAATATTCCTCACGTCTTTTTGACCAGTCATAACAATCCACTCCTTTTCATTCTGTTTGCGCCCCTTCCAGAAGGGCCAGCACCGACAGGCAGGTCTGCACCTCCTGGAAGCTGGGGTCCTCCACCTCGGCACGGCAGGCCATGCCGCAGATGCGCCGGGGGCCATCACCCAGACGGACCCGGCAATTGTGGGGGCAAGTGCACCGGCGTTCCGGCAGCTTCGAGTCGAACCAGGCGCCCAGCACCGGCTCTTGCCGCCAAAGGCGGGCGCTCATAGCGGAAACCTCCTCTGGGCTGCCAAAATACAGGCACAGGGTCAGGCTGTCCGGGTCTGCGTAGAACCCGGCGGTACATCTGCCCCCCGCCCGGTACTCCCCTTTCCACCGGGCGCCAGAAGTAATTTCCCGCAGGGGCTTGATGTACAGGCCCAGGCCTTTGGCCGTCATGGCGTTGTGGATGGCCTGGGCCGCCGCCGCGCGCTCGGGCGTCAAGGTACGGAAAACGTCCTGTACGCTGGGCGCCTTCTGCCAGGCGGCCCGGTAATCCAGGCGCAGGTAGTTGGCGTAGTGATACGGGTTTTTGGGGGCGGCGCACAGGGCCCACAGGCCGTACAGCATCTTGGGGAACTCCCGGCAGGTAACATATACCAGCTTGGGTTCCACTTGCTCGTCCAGGCCCAGCACCTGCAGGCGCTGGAAGCGGGGGGCGTTCTCCCCCCGCAGGTGGGGCCACTCCATAGCCTTGCGGGCTTCGCGCCAATCTTCCGCCGAAAGCACCAGCACGCCCTTTTCCAGGCGCTGGGCCCGGGTCCCCAGCTCGTACAGGTACGCCGCATAAAACCGTATGGCTTGCTGGAAGCGGTTTCGCAGGCGGCTTTCCTTCTGGTCTGCCTTTTCGTGGGGGCCGCCCCCGCCATCTTCGTCCTCTTCCCCGCCCGCCCCTTGCAAAGCCAGGCTTTCCATATATTCGTCATATTCCCCCTGGGGGATGAGGAAAAACGCCGGGTCGCCGTACATCTCCCCATACAGGCCTTTGATGAAAGCATAGAACTGGCGTTCCCCTTCCGCCATGTCAGAGTCCGCGAATTCTGAGGGTGGCAGCGCCTCGCGGAAAGGCGCCAGCATGCGCAGGCAGTGCAGGATAGACCGCCTGGGCGCGTCGTCCTTGGGCGGCATGGGCCTGCCCCACAAAACAGCTTCTCTTCCTGGCATGATCGGTACCTCCTTTTCCCTCCCGCCGGAAAACGGAAGAAACAGGGACTATCTTTCCCCTTTGGCTATCCCCAGTTTATCACAAATCGGCCCGGCTGTCTACGGAAAAGCCCTGGGCCAGCCACGGCGCCCAGGGGGGCAAAACAGGCAAAACATGGGGTTTCCGGGCGAAGCGGGGGGGATTGGTGGGGGAATTACACAGAAAAAGTGGGAAGTGTTGCGGGAACATCGGCAGGGATGGAAATACATAAAAAGGGGAAGGGCAGCCGCGCCGCCCTTCCCAAACCGACATACACAGGCGCAAAGTGTCAGCAGAAAGGATTCTCGCTTTTATACAGCATCCCCTTAGGCTGGTTAAAGCCGATGTCCCGCACGCCCAGGTACTTGAACACCTCAAAGAGGGCCTTGCCGTGATGGCCGAAAGCCACCGCGCCGTGGTGGGGGTAGTTTTTCTCAATGAGCACATGGCGGTAGAAGCGGCCCATCTCTGGGATGGCAAACACCCCGATGCCGCCAAAAGAGCGGGTGGGCACGGGCAGCACCTCGCCCTGCGCCACATAGGCCCGAAGCTCACAGTCGGCGGTGCTTTGCAGCCGGAAGAAGGTGATGCCGCCAGGGCAGATGTCCCCCTCCAGGGTACCCTGGGTGACTTCCTCGGGCAGGCTGCGCGCCATGATCATCTGATACTTCATGGTGGGCTTGCACAGCTTCTTCGAACAGGTGTTGCCGCAGTGGAAGCCCATGAAAGTATCGGTAAGGCCATAGGGGAACCGGCCCTCGATGTCGGACTTATACATGTCCTTGGGCACGGTGTTGTTGATGTCCAGCAGCGTCACGACGTCCCCGCTGACGCAGGCGCCGATAAACTCGCTTAATGTGCCCCAGATGTCCACCTCGCAGGAAACAGGGACGCCCCGGCCGGTCAGGCGGGAATTGACATAGCAGGGCACAAAGCCAAACTGGGTCTGGAACGCGGGCCAGCACTTGCTGGTAAGGGCCACATACGGGCGGTAGCCCTTGTGCGCCTCCACCCAGTCCAACAGGGTAATCTCATACTGGGCCAGCTTTTCCAATATCTCGGGCTTTTTGTTGCCCTCGCCCAGCTCTTCGGCCATCTCTTTGGCAATGCCCGGGATGC
This sequence comes from Oscillospiraceae bacterium, assembly GCA_910574995.1. Classification (GTDB taxonomy): domain Bacteria; phylum Bacillota; class Clostridia; order Oscillospirales; family Acutalibacteraceae; genus Acutalibacter. The sequence goes on along the minus strand of CAJTCS010000001.1, from coordinate 315,764 downwards.
GCGGGTCGCCCGCGTGCTTATGGAAAGCCTCAAACAAATCCAGCTCGGAGTTTTCCTCGATCTCCACCCCCAGGTCGTACAGGCGCTTGATGGGGGCGTTACAGGCCAGGAAGTTTAAGGGGCGGGGGCCGAAGCTGATGATCTTCAACCCTTTCAGCCCCACCAGAGCCCTGGCGATAGGCAGGAATTCGTGGACGCGGTCGGCGCATTCCTCAGCGTCGCCTACAGGGTTCTCCGGGATGTATGCCCGGACCTCCCGCAGCTTCAGGTTGTAGCTGGCATTAAGCATCCCGCAGTAAGCGTCCCCACGGCCGCCGATGAGGTTGTCCCCGCTTTCCTCGGCGGCGGCGATAAACATCACGGGCCCGTCAAAATGCTTGGCCAACAGGGTTTCGGAGATTTCCGGCCCAAAGTTCCCCAGGTACACCACCAGGGCGTTACACCCGGCTTTCTTCACATCCTCCAGGGCCTGCGTCATATGGATTTCGCTCTCTACAATGCAGATAGGGCATTCGTACACGCCCTCGCCGCCGTACTTCTTCTGGTAAGCGTCTATCAGCGCCTTGCGGCGGCCGACGGACAGGGATTCCGGGAAGCAGTCCCTTGACACAGCCACCACGCCGGCCTTGATCTCTGGGATGTTGTTCATGGTTTATAGATCCTCCTTTTATTTTCTTACGGTTTATTGCGTAAAGGCATTCCTAAAGGCCTTTTAAAACAGCTCTAACAAGTGGCACGGCTTATGGTAGAAAACCTGTCCCAGGTCCAGGCCGGCGGCGTGTACCTGCACGCCTGGCATCCAAGGCAATTCCTCCGCCCCCCGTATGCCGCACGCCAAGGCCGTCAGCTCCCCCACCCCCAAGGTAATATCCGGGGCCCCCTCTGCGCGGGACACCCGGTTCTCCCGGCCAGGGGCGAACTCCAGCCGGAACGTGCCCTGGTTCTCCGGCAGCAGCGGGTCTGTGACAGCCAGGGTAAGGGCGCCCTCCCCTTGGCAGCGGCACAGGGCCAGAAGCCGCCCCACGTTCACTGCCCGCACCATGCCGTTGAAAAAACAGCTGCGCTCCAGGCCGGCGCACTCGGGCAGCAGCGGGGAGACATCCGCCCACTGGGGCAGGGAAAACCGTATGGCCTTATAGTTGGCCTGGAACGCCCGCCCCACAAAGGCCATCAGGCCGGTAAACGCCTGGGCGTCCCGGAACAAGAGGCAGTTGCGGCTGCTAAAATCCATCCGGCAGTTCAAGACGTCCCCGTCCCGGCTGCCTATGAGGAAAGCCCCCGGCACGCCTGCCCCGTCCTCCCACAGGTATATGTACCGGCGCTGTCCTAACAGGGCCCCTACCTCCAGGTCCCGGTCGAAGACCTCCCGGGCGGCCGCCAGGTTACAGCCCCCGTAAAAGGCGTTGTACACCTCCAGCAGCGGCGACAGGCTATCCCCAGGGAAAAGCTGCCGTACCCGCCCGCCAGGGCTTTGCCTGGGCAGGTCCCGCAGGGGGATGTTCCACAACAAGCAGGCTACGCTGTTTTCATAGCCGAACTGCTGGTAATACCCGGTGCTGAAGGGATATAAGGCCGAAAGCGCCACACCGCTGTCGTACATTTCCCGGAAAGCCCCCTGGAAGCAGGCGCGCACAGCCCCGCCCCGGCGGTTGGCCGGCAATGTGGCCACGCCGCCGACGCCCCCCAGGCCCACCATGTGCCCGTCGAACCGGACGGTGTACCGGTTCACGATCAAACTGGCACAGGGGTACTCCTCCCCCTCCTGGAAAGCGCCCCAATGGGCCTCCTCTGGCTTTGCCTGTTCCTCCTGGCTTTTCGCCTTCTCCTTTTCCCAGTCAAAATCCCCCTCAAACGCCACCGCCATGTTCAGCCGCGACCGCCACAGCTCGTCCCCGCGCAGCTTCCTTACCTGCATTTCCCCGCCACCTTTCTTTTTGGGTTATGCTCCCATAGTACCATCCCTGGCCGCAGAAGTCAAGGATACAACGGGGCACGCGGCGGAATGTATAGGCACGCCCAAAGCCAGTCTTTTTAGATAGACGGGCGGCCTGGCGGCTTCCGGCAAGGCCGCCGGGGGCGCAGCGGCTTCTTGCCGCCTTCGCTTTCGGCGATACTTTTGGGTGTCCCCCAGGCCGCTTTCCCCTTGTACCCCGCCGCAGGATGTGCTATAATAGCTGATATTGGGCACGGCAGCCTTATCCAAAAAGGAGGGTCACTTTTATGAAGCACCGGTATGCCTGCGACTGCCACAACCACTCAAGCTGTTCCCCAGACGCCAGCGACGCCCCCGCCGCCATGGCGGCCCGGGCCAGGGAACTGGGCCTGTACGCCCATACCCTGACCGACCACTGCGAATGCCAGAAATACGCGCAACGCTACCGCAGCCGTGTGGAGGAGGCCTGGATCCAGATGGAAGGCGTCAGCCAGGCAGGGGGCCCGCGGTTTTACCGGGGCATCGAGCTGGGCCAGCCCAACCAGGATACGGAGGCGGCAAAAGAGGCCCTGCGGGGACGGGGGTACGATTTTGTCATCGGCTCCATCCACAACATCCGGGATTATGAAGATTTTTTCTTTTTGGATTATACCGGCAAGCCGGCCGGGTATATCGACGGCCTCCTGTCCGCGTATTGGGAAGAGCTCTTGGAGTTGATCGCCTGGGGGGATTTCGACGCCCTGGGCCACCTCACCTATCCCCTGCGCTATATCGAAGGCGACCACGGCATCCCTGTAGACCTAAAGAAACACCAGGATGCGGTCGATAGTGTATTAAAGGGGCTGGTGCGCGGGGGCAAGGCCCTGGAGGTGAACACTTCCGGCCTGCGGCAAAAGATAGGCCGCGCCCTGCCAGACCTGCCCATCCTCCGCCGTTACCGGGAGCTGGGCGGCAGGCTGGTCACCCTGGGCTCAGACGCCCACAGCACCGCCGACCTGGGCCGCGGCATAGACCAGGGCATGGAGCTGCTGCAAGCGGCGGGCTTTACCGAATTCACCTTATACATACAGCGCCAACCCCGCCAATTGCCGCTGGAATAGGGGGCGCCAGGGGCACCCCATTCGGAACAGGCCGGGGGCGGCCCTCCTATCGGGCGGCAGGCCCTTGTGGGGGAATCCGGCGAGGAGCTTCGGCTGGAGGCAGGCGCGCGCTATGCCTGGGACAAGAGCGGGAGGCGTGCTGCATTTTTATTGTCTAAACAAATATAAAGGGTGGTTTTTCAGTATGCAAAGGGAACAGCTATTAGAGCTTTTACAGGACGACGCGAAGCTGACGGCGGCACAACTGGCCGTAATGTTGGGCGAAGATGAACATGAGGTCAGGAAAGCCATTGCCCAGTATGAAAAAGAAGGGGCCATCAGGGGCTACCACGCCCTTGTCAACTGGGAACGCACCGAGACCCAGAAGGCCTCGGCCCTTATCGAGCTGCGGGTAACGCCCAAAAAGGACACGGGCTTTGACGAGATAGCCGGGCGCATCATGAACTTCCCAGAGGTGGAAAGCGTATACCTCATGTCCGGCGGGTATGACCTGGCCGTGACCGTGACCGGCCGCACCATGCAGGATGTGGCCATGTTCGTACAAAAACGCCTGGCCACCATCGACGGGGTGCTGTCTACAGCCACCCACTTCGTGCTGACCAAATACAAAGACGGGGGCGTGGTGTTCAACCGCGACTACGAGGAAATAGACGAGAGAGGGAGTAATTTGTGTGATTGAGTATGATAATTTGGTAAATCCTACCATCAAACAGGTAAAGCCCTCGGGTATCCGGAAATACTTCGATATCGCCAACGAGATGGAGGACGTGATCTCCCTTTCCGTAGGCGAGCCGGATTTCCACACCCCCTGGCATATCCGGGAGGCGGGCATTGAAAGCCTGGAAAAGGGCCGTACCCGCTATACGCCAAACCGGGGCTTCGCTAAGCTGCGGGAGGAGATCGCGGCCTTTGTCTCCCGGCATTACCGGGTAGATTACACGCCGGAAACCGATGTATTGGTTACGGTGGGCGGCTCGGAGGCCATCGACCTGTGCATGCGCTGCGTGCTTTCCCCTGGCGACGAGGTGCTTATCCCCCAGCCCAGCTTTGTCTGTTACGAGCCCATCGCCCGCATGGCCGGGGGCGTGCCGGTGACCATCGAGACAAAGCCGGAAAACGGCTTCCGGCTGACGGCGGAGGAGATTGAGGAAAAAGTCACGGGGAAGACCAAGCTGCTGGTGCTGCCCTACCCCAACAACCCCACGGGGGCCGTTATGCGCCGGGGCGACCTGGAGGCTGTGGCCCGGGTGGTGGAAAAACACGGGCTGCTGGTGCTTTCCGATGAAATATACGCCTCTCTGACCTATGGGGAGGAAAAACATGTGTCCATTGCGGCCCTGCCCGGTATGCAAGAGCGTACCGTTTTGGTGAATGGGTTTTCCAAGTCCCACTCTATGACAGGATGGCGGCTGGGCTATGCCTGCGGCCCAAAAGAGTTGATCTCCCTGATGACCAAGCTACACCAGTTCGCCATTATGAGCGCCCCCACCACCAGCCAGTACGCGGCCATCGAAGCCATGCGGGGCGGCGACGACGACATGGAATACATGCGGGGGCAATATGACATGCGGCGCAGGCTGATCCTGGACGGGCTGGACAAGCTGGGGCTAAAGTGCTTTGAACCCGAAGGGGCTTTCTACGTGTTCCCCTCTATCAAATGCACGGGGCTGACCAGCGGGGAATTCTGTGAGAGGCTGATCTATTCCAAGCACGTGGCCGTGGTGCCCGGGGATGCTTTCGGGGCCTGCGGCGAGGGCTTCCTGCGCATTTCCTATTGTTATTCGGTAAAGCATATCACAGAGGCTTTGGAGCGCATGGAAGCGTTTTTACAGGAACTATGAGGGAAAAAGTCTGGCTGGGGGCCTGCCCCAGTTACGAGCCCGACGCCCTGTTGCGGCAGGTAGACGCCGCTTTCCAGGCGTTGGGCATATATAACGAGATCAAGCCGGGGATGCAGGTGGTGCTGAAGCCCAACCTGATCATGGGGGCCAGGCCAGAGGCGGCCATCTGCACCCACCCGGCCTTTACCTGCGCGGTAGGGCGGTGCGTCCAGCGGGCGGGGGGCAAGGTACTGATTGCCGAAAGCCCCGGCGGCCCCTATACCCCCGGCCGGATGAAGGCCGTGTTCAAAAGCAGCGGCTATACGGACATGGCGGAAGCCTGGGGCTTCCAGCTGTACACCCAGTGCAAAAGCCGGGAGGTCCCCCTGCGCCAGGGGCAGCGGCTGCGGGAAGCCGCCATTGTAGAGCCTTTTTTAGAGCATGACTACCTAATTGACCTGGCGAAGCTGAAAACCCACGGCATGGTGGGGTATTCGGGGGCCGTGAAGAACCTGTTCGGGGCGGTGCCTGGCCTGCAAAAGCCGGAGATCCATTGCCGTTTCCCCGACCGGGAGGATTTCTCCCACGCCCTGGTAGATATCTGTGACTTCCTCCAGCCGGACCTGGCCTTGATGGACGGCGTTTGGGCCATGGAAGGGGACGGCCCTACCGGCGGGGACCGGCGGGAAGCCGGGCTTTTAGGGGCCTCGAAAAGCCCCTATGCCCTGGATGTATGCATGGCCGGGCTGATCGGTTTCCCAGCAGGGGCGGTGCGGATGCTGGAGCTGGCGGCCCAGCGGGGCCTAGGGCCCCCATCGCCGGAACACATAGAAATATTGGGTATGCCCATGGACCGCCTGCGGTCCGGGGATTTCAAAAAAGCCAAGGCTGCCAGCACCGATTTTGTGGACAGGCTGCCCCGGCTTTTGCGCCCCGCCGCCAAAAGGCTGGCCACGCCTTGGCCGCGCATCAGCAAAACAGGGTGCGTGGGCTGCGGCAGGTGCGCCGAAAGCTGCCCCCAGAAAGCTATCGCCATAGAAGGCAAGCGGGCCCGCATCGACTATAGCCGGTGTATACGGTGCTTCTGCTGCCACGAAATGTGCCCCCGGCATGTGGTAGAGGTAAAGCGGTTGGGGCTGTTCACCCTGTGACAGACTCGAAAAGGAGTTTATTCGGTATGAAAGTGAGAGCGTATGCCAAAATCAACTTGACGCTGGACATCACAGGCCGCCGGGAGGACGGCCTGCATACGGTAGATACCATTATGCAAAGCGTGGCCATGTGGGACGAGGTGGAGCTGACCCCCGGCGGCCCGGCAGGCATCCGCCTGCAGTGCAGCCGCAGTTACCTGCCTGTGGACAACTCTAACACGGCCTACCGGGCCGCCCGGTATTTTTTCCAGCAGATCGGCAAGCCGGACGAGGGGCTTGCCATCAACATCCGCAAGCGTATCCCCAGCCGGGCGGGCATGGGGGGCGGCAGCACAGACGCAGCGGCGGTGCTGCGGGCCTTGAACAAGATATACGACGCCAAGCTCCCCATGGGCACCCTGCGGGAGCTGGCCACCCGGGTGGGGGCGGACGTGCCTTTCTGCCTGGAAGGGGGCACGGCCCGGTGCACAGGCATTGGGGAAATACTGGAGCCAGTGGCCAGGATGCCAGACTGCTTCCTGGTAATCTGCAAGCCGCCGGCGGGCATGAGCACCCTGCGCGCCTATGCGCTTTTGGACCAGTACCCCATGACGCGCTGTTTTGGCACCCCCAAAATGCTGGCGGCGCTGGAGCAGGGCGACCTGCGCCAGGTGGCCCAAAGCCTTTCCAACCGCTTTGACGAAACCCTGCGCCTGATGCAGGTGCGGGACATTAAGAAATCCCTGTTGGGGGCCGGGGCCCTGGGCGCAATGATGACAGGCAGCGGCTCGGTGGTATATGGCGTTTTCAGCGGCGAGGAAGCCGCCCAGAACGCCGCCTCCCTCCTCCACGAAAAGGGGAAGGTATATGTCACCCGCCCCCTGCGCTCCTCCGAAATCCGGATCTGACGTTTGCATCCCCCGTTTATATGGTGAAAGGCCCCCGGCATTTGCCCGGGGCCTTTTTCGGCGGCAGGAAGGGGAAAAGGAAAACCGCCCCGAAGGGCGGCTTTGGGTAAAGAAGTGATAGCGATAAAAAACGCTTATACTCTGGTTAGGCTTTTCAGGTATCCGGCGGCGTTTTCGCCTGCCATGCGGCCTGAATTCAGGGCATAGCCCATGGTGTTTCCGGGCAGCAGGAACATGTAGCTGTCGCCATAGATGGTGCAGGTGTCCGTGCCGGCGGCGTACAGGCCCGGGATAGGCTCGAAGTCCGGGGTGATAACCTCCATATAGTGGTTCACCTTGATGCCGCCCAAGGTGCCGTATGCGCCGGGGAAGAACTTCGCCCCGTAGAAGGGAGCCTTGACGATGGGCTTTAAATAGTCCTGCCGCTTGCCGAACTGGGCGTCGTATGTTTCGCAGTAATAATTGTACATATCTACCGTTTTCAGAAACGTTTCCTTTTTGACCCCGGCCTTTTCGGCCAGATCCTCCAGGGTGTCCGCCTTGTAGACGTAGGGGTTGCCGCTGTTTATGGCGACTTCGATGTCCTCATCAAAGCCTTCGGCATTTTCCCGGTTCAGCACCATGCTGCGCACGTCGATGCCGTGCTTTACATAGTGGCGCTTAATGGCTTCGTCAATGATCATCACGCCGCAGCGGGCCTTCTGGATAGCGGTAGCATTGGCGGCAAAAGTGGAGTTTTCAAAAAACTCTTCATTGAAGAACCGTTCACCTTCTAGGTTCACCAGCAGATTGGGCTGGTTGAAAGCGGCGCGGATGGGGTCGGTCATGTGCTCGCCCGCCATAGAAATAACAAGCTCCATGTTGATGTCCGTGGTGCCCGCGCCCACCTCCTGGGCCATGCGCATGCCGTCCCCAACGAGGCCCGGGATGCGGAAGCCAAAGAAATCTTTATCGTATGTATAGCCGGTTTTTTCATGCACCAGCTTTTCATTGGCGCCAAAGCCCCCTGTGCAGATGATGGCGGCCTTGCAGCCGATGCGCAGTTCCCCGCCGTCCTTCGTTTTGGCGATGACGCCTGTAATCCTGCCGTCCTCTGTTACAAGGTGGTCGCCCGCCGTTTCAAAGAAGATTTCCACACCCAGGGCCTGTGCGCGCTCGGTCATGCGCTTCATCATGGTGGCGGCGGCCCGGGGGCCGGGCTTGCCGGACTCGGGCCTTACAATGTGCCAGGTGGCTTCACTGCCGGGGAAGTACCGGGACGCCTTAAAAAACTCCACGCCCATGTCCTGAAGCCACGCGATGGTGTCGGCGGACTTTTCAAAATACTGCTTCACCAGATTTGCGTCTACCCGCCAGTGGGTGTACTCCATGAACATCTTAAAGGCCTTGTCCACGGTGACGTTGGAAAGCTCCTGGGTCTGGATGGTCGTGTTCAGCCCCAGGGGACCCATGCCCATATTGGCGGCGCCCCCGGTATTGATGGCTTTTTCCAGGGCGATGACGGAAAAGCCGGATTCGGCGGCGGAAATAGCGGCGGCAAGCCCGGAAGGCCCGCAGGCTATCACCACCACGTCAGCTTGCATTGTTTTCATGTTTGACATCCTCCAGTCAAAATATTCCGGTATTCTTAATTATATTGTCTGTTGCTGAAAAAATCAATAATTTTCTGAAAATATTTTGAAAATATATTGAAATTTTCTGAAAACGGCGGTACAATATAGGCATATCAGAAAGGAAGCGAGGAGACCCTTATGATAAACAAGGCAAAAGCAAAGGCTGGCATCCTGGTAACGTGCACCGTCTCGCTGTGCTATATGGCGTTTTCACCCATCATCGCGGGCATGGCGGCGGCGTTCCCCGATACGGACATTTCCCTGGTGCAAATGGTTATGACCCTGCCCTCCTTCATGTTCATCGTGTTTTCCCCCTTAGCCGGGAAGCTTACCCAGCGCATCCGCAAGAAAACCCTTGTCACAGCTTCGCTACTGATGTACCTCATTGGCGGCCTGTTCCCCTTCTTTTTCCACAGCAATATCTGGCTGGTACTCATGGGCAGCGTGGTTATCGGCTGCGGCAGCGGCCTTTTGATGCCCGTGATTAACGCTATCATATGCGACTGCTTTGAAGAGGAAGAGCGGGCGCAGCTCATGGGCCTGAACGCCACCTTTGTGGCGATTGGGGCCATGCTGTTCATCTTTGTGGGCGGGCAGCTTGTGTCGCTTTTAGGAGACTGGTTTTATTGCTATCTTTCCTTCCTGCTGCTTATCCCTGTGCTTGCAGTGGCGCTGCTGTGCCTGCCAGACAGCGGCCCCGCACAGCAGAAGGAAGAATCTGGCAGCGGCTTTGAAATGAACCCTTATGTGGCCTTCATCTTCGGCATCGGGTTTTTATACTTTGTCATGCAGAATGCTTTTAACACAAACTCTTCCCTGTACATAAGCGAAACCGGCATCGGCGGGCCGGAAGCCGCCGGGCTGGCTACCATGTGCAACACCCTGGGAGGCATCGCGGGCGGGTCGGTTTTCGGTCTGCTGGTGAAGAAGGCGAAGGACCAGGCCCAGACTGTGGCGCTGGCCCTGGCGGGGGCAGGCTTTTTGCTGGCATTCTTTGTGCGGTCGCTTGTACCCGTGCTGGCGGGCGGGGCCTTAGTTGGCGCGGCCTTTGCCTTTTATAACGCGGTGGGCACCTACCTTTTGTCAAAATACCTGAAACCCCAAAACAACGCGTTTACGGTTTCCGTATACATGGCGGTGATAAATGTAGGCGCGGCTCTGTCCCCGGTGGTGGTGAACGCCGTTTCCGGCCTTGCCGGGGAGGGTACGGCCCAGCGGTACCTGATGTGCGGTGCGGCTATTATGGCCTGCGGGGTGGCATCGGCAGTGGTCAACCGGATACACGCAAAATAATTTTTTGAGCCACACTCAAAATCTGCGCCGCTTAACAAAGAGAAGGACTGGAGGATTCCCGCCCCTTTTCTTTATGATTCGCTTAGCCATTTTTTAAATTCATCGAAAGACATTTTCCCCTCCGCGCACTCGCCCCGCTTACCTTTTGCAGTAGCACTCCAAGCGTAGAATGTGCCGGGGCTTATCTTGCCTGCCTTTATCCAGTTGAATCGCTTTTTGTATTCCCGGCGGTACTCCTTGAACAACTCATCCGAGTTTTTTTCTCGGCCCAGCGTTTGATCGCGCCGACTTCTTTGCAGGTGTGGCCATTTTCATCTACGGTCAAGGTACAAAACTCCGCCGTGTTACGGTGCGGGATGGCAAAATATTTCCCGCAGTAGGAACAGATGCGCATGCGCTGTTCGCGCTTGATGCACTCGCGGAGGGCGAACTCGATAAGGTCATAGAGGGAAGCCGGGTGGAGGGTTTCAGCAAAGCTGCCCATGCCTACCCGTTCGTAGGCAGTAGAAATCGGTTGGAACTTGTAGGCATAAAGCGGATGGGCTTTCTCTTTTTCGAGATACGCTTGCAACTTAGGGGATTTCGTAGTAGTCGGCACTGTGCGTAATGTGCATAACTTGCTGTCTTATGGAGTTGTGGGAAAGTCTGTTTGCAGAATGTGGGAAAGCTGCACTTTAGCTTTTCCATGTTCTGTGAACGGGCTTTTCCATGACGGAATAGCAAGTTATACACATTTCCACGGTGCTTGTCTTTTGGTCTTTAGCTTCTTTGGTTCGGAATAGTGTGGTGCTGGCGGTCTATCTCTTGTTTTCGGGTGCTTGCTTCTTTACCGTACATGAGCATTTATACAAGGCTTGTCCAGCCTTCCTATCGGGCCGGACCGCCCAGTTTGGAGCTGGTGAACGGACTCGAAGCCCTGACCCGCTGATTACAAGCAGTGTGGGGAGCGTACATTTGGAGGTTTCCAGCGGTTTATAGACCTTTCCAGCACACATACAGGCAGCTTTCCGCCTTATCCCCTCCACTGTGTCCGCCCAGTTTTTTTGCCGTGTGGGTCGGGGTGTGGGTCAAGCCAGGAAACATAGCAAACAACCCCAGAAAGCAATCCCAATAGGTACGCTCAAAATTTGCGCCGCTTAACAAAGAAAAGGCTATCTTCTGCTATCAGGTACAAGACCACTGACTACCCTCGAAAGCAAATAGCCCGCATATGGTTAGAGACTTTGATAGTGACAGGAGCCTTACTCCAGGGGTAATATGGTCTTGCCATTAGGCAAAACTCCTTCATTAGTCCTTGAAATCCCCTAGAAAAATATGGTAATATATTGAAATAATGAAATAATAAAGACAGTTCTCAAAGAGTTACTTTTTGAGAATGGTGGGAAGAAGATGGCTGGATCTCGAACTATTTTTACCAACATTTTTTAGGAGGGCAACAAAATGAAAAGAAGATTTTTATTTGTCATACTGGTACTATGTCTAGTACTCAGTTCCTTCCCTATCCGTGTGTTTGCGCTGGACGAAGAGATGGCCGTTCCTGAGGATAACTTCACAGAACCTCAAACCGTACCAAAAATCTGGGATGGCTCCATTGCTGACAGCTATGCGGGAGGCACTGGCTCTTCTGGTAGTCCATATCTTATTGCTACGGCAGAGCAACTGGCTAGAGTGGCACAACAAACGAATAACGGTATCGAGAGCGGAAAATACTACAAACTCTTAGATGATATATATCTAAACGATATATCATCGGTAGATAACTGGGAAATATCTCCTCCGCAAAACACCTGGATTCCAATAGGAAATTCTTCCAATCAGTTTGCAAGCCACTTTGATGGAGCGGGGCATACTGTATTCGGTTTGTACATTTCTTCAGAAGAAAGTTTCCAAGGACTTTTGGGCTATGTTCCTCAGGATATTACCATCAGCAATGTGGGGGTTGAAAAATCTTATGTCAAGGGGCTAGACAATATTGGCGCAATTTTAGGGTATTGTTCTGGTAACATCAGTAATTGTCATAGTGATTCGGCAGTCTTTGGGCGAAACTGTGTTGGTGGAATTGTAGGAGGAATGGGCAACCGCCATTCATGGGCCGGTGATTATGAAGTCAATATCCGAAATTGTCATAATACTGGCAAGATTCAAGGCCAGCAATACGTTGGAGGAATAACTGGCAAAGCAAATTTTGGTTACATTTTTGACAGCTACAATACGGCAGATATAAGCGGAACAAATTGGGTTGGCGGAGTGGGTGGATATGCTATTCGCGCAACCTCATGCTGGAATGCGGGCAAAATTGTTGGCTCAAACTATGTAGGCGGAATTTTCGGCGAAGGGGGATACTTCGGAGATAAATCTGCCGAAATTACTACCTCATTCAATGCAGGTTCTATTTCCGGAAATAGCTACGTTGGCGGAATATATGGAATTTCTCATGTACATAGTAGCCTCTATCCCTGCTATATTACAAATTGCTATAATGCGGGTGATGTTGCTGGTACGGGCGATTATATTGGCGGTATTACCGGACAGGCCGCAATACACAACACCGGCGGTGGTTTCTTCGGTGCGAATATGTGTCATTATACCAATTGCTATAATATCGGCAGTTGCACTTTTGGAACCGGCTCTAATTGTGGCGCGATTTTCAATGTCGGTTGTGCCTCTGCCAATAACGTTTTCTATAAGCGAAACTCATGTGGTTTGAGTTATGTGAATAATTTTTCTAACTATGTAAAGGAAAAATCAAGCATAGAAATGCTCCGAAAGGATTTCCTATCAACTCTAAATGGATCCAGTAGCACTTGGAAGAATGATTTAGAGGGCATAAATGGAGGATTTCCTATCTTAGCTAGTATTGATTATCGTCCTTTTAAATTGAGTGGTGTCTCAATAGAGATGCCTAGTCTTTGGTGTGAGTTGGCAATTATGGATTCCGAGAGCTATGAGCCGTTGTCAGATGTTTCTATCTTTGATGACACCACGGATACCCTACTCGGATATGTAGAAACTGATGGACACTTTGTACTGCCCGGACCTGGATCAATTTTTGCAAAAGATTTACCTATATCATTTTACAAATCTGGCTATAAGAAATTTACCTGTTTTTATTCAGATTTGGATATAGGAGATACCTATGAAGAGCGATCGACTAATTCAATCTATATGGAAAAGGAAAGTGAACAATCTCCTAGCACTGAAGAAAAAGCACTTATTGGGGATCACATAGATTTCGCCAGGACAAGGTACAAAGAAGTAACAGAGAAATACGGTTTTTATACCACAGTTTGGGACAGGTTGTCTGGGGATGACGGTGCTGGAAAACATCTATGGGCTTTCTACTTTTTGAATCTTGTTGGTGACGTTGGCGAATTGGCATCATTTGAACTTGATGACTTGACTATATGGATGAATTGGTACGACGCTTTCATGTCTGATTTGGTTTTGGATTTAACAGGAAATGAAAAAAACACTACCTTTGATAATACTGCATTTAAGATATACAACAAAGTTTACAAGGAAGTCAAAAATGATTTGGTTGATGCTGTGGTAGAGTTAGTTTATGGTGAAGCGAAAGATAAGAGTTACCAGGAAATTTGGGACGAGGCTAACTCATCAATTACCAAATTACTCAATGGAAAAGATAAACTAAATGATACTGAAAAAATCTTCATTGATAATGCCTTAAGAAATCTTTGTGATAGTGAACTATGGTATGATATATTTGAAGGATTAGATGCTGCCTCCACGTTAATATCGGCGGGCTCAGACATCGTAGACTTTATTGCTAACATAACGAATGCCTATATAGTCGCTGAAAGTGCCGCTTTGGTTAACGAAGACATTTATAATGTTCTATATTTGTCTGCGCAGGAACTTGAAATGATGAACCCGTCCTATTCAAAGTGGTTTGTTAAAGCCATAGACAAATACTATAAAATGGCAACTGACAGAAATGCTATAACCAAGCATCTCATAGATAACGCCTTGATTGATGTTGGAAAAATCACATATAAAAGTGGAGTGAAAGATGTCATAAAAGAATGTACTTATAAGGCAATCTCTGAATATCTTAGTATCCCACTTGCCAATTTGAAATTCTACATTGCTCTATATAAAGCTGCATTTAAGCTATTAAGCTTTGCAATAAAATTAGAGGATTGTGGCGAGCAATATTTTATCATGAATTACGTTGCTCCTGTAGAAAAGAACATGGAAACTACTGTTAAAGTTTTTGGAGAAAACTTGATATCATCTCCTTCTGTGGATAATTCCAATCGATTTGAAACGGCATATGGCATGTTAAGATACACAAATAAATATCTTTACGATGCCGTCTATAATTTTGCAGTTCACGCAAATAATAAAAGCGATATGGAAGCGGCTACTATTCTAAAGCATATGTGGACCTTGGCTGATTGCCATAATAAAGTGATCGGTAATCGCAGCAAATACATAAGTATAGCATGTCCCACGGATGTCTATCTTTATAATGCTTCCGGTGAATTGGTTGTTGCTATTATTAATGATGTGCTGGAAACATATACTGATCCATACGTTACAGTTATGAATTATGATGGAGAGAAATCATTGATGTATTCCAATAATGATGATTATCACATAAGGATTGTCGCTAGGGAAGCAGGAATGATGGACTATTCGATAGCGGAAATCGATGGTGATGACACTACGCGTTATTCTGAGTTTTATGACATTGAGTTAAATGCTGGGCAGGAGTTTTCTGGGGATATTCCCAAAGGTTTTGGTATTGCTGATGTCGAATATGTATTATTAACCAATGCAGAAACTATAGAAGCCGATTACGATAGTGACAGAGAGCTCTCCTGTGGTCAAGCGGGACATACCTGGGAAGAATGGGTCATTGAAATCGAACCTACAAATAATAGTTTCGGTCTTAAGAAACGCCTATGCCCAGTATGTGGTAAGATAGAAAGTTTATCCATTGAACCCACAGCATCTACACATACTATTACGTTGGAATCAAATGGTGGCACTTTGTCTGTTCCTTTTTTACAGACAGATGTGGATGGGAAACTTATCTCTTTATCCACACCCACCCGCCCCGGCTACACTTTTCTTGGTTGGTTCACTGCCCCCACAGGCGGCACCCAGGTAACAGCAGACACCGTCTTTACCCAAGACACTACCATCTATGCCCACTGGCAGAAATACTCCAGCGGAGGCGGTACTGATGATGGGCAACCCACAGTAACCTACTATAGCGTAAGCATTAGCAAGTCCGAACACGGAATGGTGACAGCCAGTTCTACAAGTATGTATTCCGGGGGTGTTGTGACCTTAACGGTCACGCCAGAAGATGGGTATCAGCTGGCGAAAATCATCATTACTGACAGCCAGAACAAAAAAGTGGAATTCACCGGAGAGGATGGCATTTATTCATTCAAAATGCCCGGCCAGAGTGTAACTGTACAGGCTATGTTTGTGTCTGTAGGGGCGGCAACGCCAACACCAGTGGCATCAGGTGCTCCCACTCCAACAGGACCACCGGCACCGGTTGTTTCACCCTCGCCAACAACCACACCTACACCGACACCATCGGGTTCGTCTGCTCCAGCACCTACTATTTCACCCTCACCGATATCGACGCCAACACCGGTGCCATCATATTCTCCCACTCCGACAGAATCACCAATACCCACCATTTCACCTGCGCCGGAACTGTGGAATAACCCTTTCACGGACGTGAGTGACACGGGCTGGTACATCAAGGCTATTGAGTTTGTCCATACTCATGGGCTGATGAGCGGCTATGGGAATGGGAAATTTGGACCAAACGACAATCTGACCCGCGCTCAGTTTGCACAAATTCTCTATAATCAGACAGGCAGGCCCGATACCGCTAACAGCAGATTTAATGATGTGAAAATCGGTCAGTGGTATACGGAAGCTGTAAATTGGGCTGCATCACAAGGTATTGTCTGCGGCTATGGCAATGGAAAGTTTGGCCCTGATGATCCCATCACTCGACAGGACCTGGCGCTTATGCTCTGGCGCTATGATGGCAGCCCTGAGCCAAGGAATTGCAAACTTGATTTTATGGATGCCGGAAGCACCAGCAAGTATGCTTGGAAATCTCTCTGTTGGGCAAATGAAAACTGTATTATTAGTGGCAAGCCAGGGAAGGTATTAGACCCTAAGGGCCGGGCCACTCGTGCAGAGGTTGCGCAGATAATAAAGAATCATCTCTCTAAACAGAGAGAATGAATGGTGTCAAGAGGGATCCTCCGTCAAAAATAAACGGCCGGACAGCCATGGAAAGCGTGAAAGAAAACCCGCCCTCACGCTTTATCATCATTACAGGGGAAAATATTAAGCCAAACCAAAGCAATATAGAGAAGATTCCAACTTCCACTCTTGACACCAACTCTACAGAATACTGCAACGAGTTCCAATTATTGATGTGAGCGTTTGTGGCCCCTGTGAGGGCCGTGTTGGGAAATTTAGGCCGGCGATCAGGGAGAACAATCGGCCACCGGCCTAAAACGCCATTTTGGGGCATTTGTGACGATTTGGAGGGCATCCTCCAGGAGTTTTTTTAAAAAGCCCTTTGCACCGGCCAGACTATGCCTCTTACACAACAGGAGAGGAACTGCTGGAGCAAGAGGGGAAGGTCGACATTGCTTCTCTAAATGTCATGGGCAAGTTAAGAAAACAGCAGAATCCTGGCCAAGGGTCATCTTGACCAGGGTTCCTTTTTATTGCCGCTTTTTGTTCAGTGCTTCACGGATGGCTGGGTACTCCTTGTCTAACCGATAAAACAGCAGCAATACCAGAGAAACCACGCCGCCCAGGGCCGGAAGGAAGATAAAGTTTATGCGAATAGCCAGCATCCCTACGGCTGTTTGGGGCTGGTCAGGGACATAACCGCCCCAATCCAGCACAAAGGCGGAGATGGCGCTGGAAAATACCACGCCCATTTTCACCATGAACATGGATACGGAAGTTAGCAGCCCTTGCTGGCGCAGTCCGGTAACATACTCCGAATGGTCGATGGCCTCGCCCAATATCAGGTACGAGAGGCTGACAGACAAGGTAGCTCCCAGCCCAGCCATGGCATTGAGAAGGAAGATCAATGCTAGGTTTGTGCCTGCCCAGTTGATCAGCAGGCTGCCTAGAATGAACAATACACAGCCGAACAAGCTGATGCCCCGCTTTGTGAATCTTTTTACTAAGGTCGGAACTATAAAGGCCACGAAGAAGCTTATAACAGATCTTGATGTCATAAGCAGGCTTGCGAAATTCTGATTTCCCAGCTCATATTCAGCGTAAAACAGGGTGGTCGAACCGCGGGTGGAGGTAGCAATATATTGAAAAAGCTGCATGACGCAGCATATTACCCAAGGCTTGCTTTTCCGGATGGTCTGGCCCAGGGTTTTCAGGGAGAAGGGCACGGGCGGGGACTGTATGCGTTCTTTCGTATTGAAAAAGCACAAAAATATCAGGACGATAACGATCCCTGCAAAAAAGAAACTTAATCCCAGAAATCCCTGTTTTTCACCGCCTCTCCCAAAGATTCCGATGAGTGGCAGGGAAGCCCCTGCAGCTACGAAGCTGCCCAGCGAAGAAAAGACCATCCGGGAACGGTTGAGCCGGGCCCGTTGGCCTGGGTCTTCCGAAAGATTGGGCATCATGGCGCTGTAAGGGACATTGCACACGGTATATAACAGACAAAACAATGCGTATGTAACCAACGCATAAAAACTCCGCGAGCCCGTGGATATCTGACCTGCCGCAAACATCAGAACTACGGAGAGGCCCAACGGCACTGCGGAAAACAACAACCAGGGACGCAGCTTGCCCTAACGGGTGTTCGTTCTGTTGCTGAGCGCCCCGACTACAGGATTTGCGATGGCATCCATAAAGCGCGCCCTGCTTAAGACCGCACCGGCAGCGCCTACTGTAAGGCCGGCTACATCCGTATAATAATACAGGAGATAAGAGGACATGAAGCTGAACACCACATTGCAGGCGAGATCTCCTATGCCATAGCCCAGCACTTCCCGGCGGGAAAGCTCATTTTTACTTGAATCTTGCTTTACCATTGTATCCTACCTTTCTCATGCGCGAAAGAAGTGCCAGAGGGAGCCATTCCCCGGCACTTCCTCGCAGTTCTTAACAATAAGCTCTTCTGAAAGAAGGAGACCATCCTCCGGGAAAGCCTTGGCGTAAGCAGTTTACATGAGGGTCAATGAAGCTGAATACCTTGCAACTTTTTGAAAGCTTCCATGCTTTTTTTAATAGATTCCAGTTCTGTAGGACAGGCGGTATGATCCTGCTCTAATATCAAATATTCCAGATTTGGGGCATCACTAAGCGCATCAATATATTTTTGGATAGGCAGTATACCGGTGCCTACTTCGACAAAGCATTCGGGAAACTTTGTGGCGCTGAACACACCATCCGTCAAATTTCCATCCTTCCGCAGCACCCCATCGAACATATTCAAGGCTTGCGGGGCCGTGGCAGGGAAATCCTTTTGGTGGATCAAAATGATCCGGTCTTTATATTTTTCAATATAGGCGAGGG
This sequence comes from Oscillospiraceae bacterium, assembly GCA_910574995.1. Taxonomy (GTDB): domain Bacteria; phylum Bacillota; class Clostridia; order Oscillospirales; family Acutalibacteraceae; genus Acutalibacter. Next base: position 297,399 of record CAJTCS010000001.1, on the reverse strand, counting down.
GATCCATTCCGCCCCGAACGATCCAGTACAGATCCATCTCCACGAAAACGAGGGAGGGATCTGTATGGGACATGATGTAATCATAGACCGTCGTGTCACCAAAGGCTTGGAACTCTTGATAGTGGTTGTGGTAATAAAACCGGAAACCGTTTTCTTTGCAGATGTGTCCAACCTCGTTAAAAAGCTCACAGCGGCGCTTAAGGTAATCCATATCCCCATAAGGAAAGAACTCAATATCACACCCGATCTGCTTATTCCCAATTTTGCTGTGATACTCCAAAATCTCCGGCAGCCGTTGGGGCAACAGAGGGTTAATGTGGCAACCGGCAATCTGCAGTCCATAGCGGTCCATAGATTCCTTCATCTTAGCGGCAGGCACACCAAACCCCACGCCATCATCCTCAGCGGCATTATGGTTCGCGGCTTCTATGTACTTATAGCCAATCTCTGAAACAGATTCCAATGTCTCATAGGGCCTTTCTGCTAAGGCATTTCGTACGGAATACAACTGGATACCAACTTTTATAGCCATATTTTTTCTCCTTTTTTATAAATAGTCTGCTTCTCATAAATTTTTGGCACATCACTGTTGCGCCACTGTCTGTTGGCTGAGCTCTCAACTGCTTTAGATATCTATGTAAGCTTACAGACACCGCCTCCTGTCGGTTTTGCATATTTGCTGTACATCAGGAAAAACAGGCAAGAACTGCTGTGTGAAAATTCTTGCATAAATAAATCGCAAAGCAAATATTTACTGAAAAATTTTCAATTCCATCAAACCCCAAGCAGGTCTAGCTGTCAATTCTGAAAAAGCGACAAAGATAAAAATGCTTTTTTGGAATTTTTTACAATTGTGAAAAATTTTACATTTTTCTCTGGACGGCCTGCAGCGCTTAGTGGTAAAATGATGTGCAGTACATATTCCCTCACAAATGGAAGGACGGCTGCCTATGGCAAAAGAAGTTACTATGCAGGATGTTGCGGAATACGCAAATGTATCTGTGGCCACTGTGTCCAGAGTGTTGAACCAAACTGGCAAAGTGAAAGAAGCCACCCGTACACGAGTGATGGATGCTATCTCAACCTTGGGGTTTATCCAGAATGTATCCGTACGTGCTGTGGCAGATGTATTGGGACGGGAGTCCAATGTAAAGAATTCTTTGATTTTGCTGCTTTCCCCTGAAACCTCCCACCATTTTGATGCTGTTTTGGCTTCTGCTGTTACAAAACAAGCGATGCTACGGGGATATCAAACGGTATATCTGCCCGAGCGCGTTATCAATGCAGGCTGGGAAACCGTAGAGAACATTCTGTTCCGTTTGGCCCCGGCAGGCATTATCATTACAACTCCGGCTATTTCTTATACCCCGGTTGTGGAATTGGCAAAGCGGTTCCCCACTGTGATATGCTCCAGCTTGATTGATGAAATCGACGAGACCGGGATTGCCGGCGTAACGATTGACAATTATGCCGCCACCTATACTGCCACGAAGTATCTGCTGTCAATGGGGCATCGCAAACTGGCATATATTGGGAGTCATTCTTCCTCCGCTTATTCTCGGCAGAGGATGGCGGGATTCCGTGCCGCCATGGAAGAATTCGCCCTGCCTGTCCGAGCAGACTGGACATTCCAGTTGTTTTCTACCGACTATTTTTTGGCAGAGGAAGCAATAAAAGGATTATTCCAGAATGAAGAGCTGCCCGAGGCCGTTCTTTGCTGTGCAGATGTTTTTGGTATGGCGGTTATAAATGTAGCAACACAGCTTGGGCTGCGGATTCCACAGGATTTATCCGTCATAGGATTTGACGATATAGATATTGCCAGTATGATTACCCCCGCTCTAACGACTGTAGCACAACCTGTAGACAAGTTGGCCTCACAAGCCTGTGAACTGCTTTTAGAGGAGATTAACAGCAGTACAGCCAGAAACAGACGAGTTATTCTGCCCACAGATTTGGTTATCCGAAATTCTACTGGCCCGAGGGAGGGGGCAACTTCTCGGTAACAGAAAGGCTTGTTTGACATCTTTCTCATTTTTCAATGTCATGATAAGCATATAGGTTTATAATGACTATCCTTGGTATGGAGGGAAAACAAGTCCCCTTCTGATCAGCACGATTTGCAAGGCATATATAAACTACAATAAGCAGAGAAGAAAAAAGCGCGCCCCCCAATCGCTTACTGGTGAAAACTCATCTCAGCACTTAAGACTTTTTCTTTCTGCTTCACTTCACTTGGGAGGTTAACTCCCCCCTGTCACCATGACACCCTCCCGGTGACAGCGAGCGGCAAGAGTTCCCCCTTGTGAGTGGGTTTAGAAAATTACCAGTCCGCGCTTTCTTCTGTAAGCGTATACAAGTTGGAAGAATCCGCCCTATTTTTTCTCAACCGACCGTCTACCCGGACGAAGCCTGCCCTTTTCAAATCAAGGATAGCCGCTGCACTGTCTGCCCGGAAAGGCCAGTGTCACGGGCTATTCTTGGCACATAGGGGAAACAGGTGCCCTCCTTCCCGGCCCGGTCTGCCAAGTAAAGATAGACCACAATGGCACGGCTGGGCAGTTCGCTTCTGTATATGTATTCAATCCTATTCATACTCATCCTCCTTGGTATCTGTCCGCTCGGGCCTGAGTTTTGACTTCGCAGGAGGCTCCTGCTCTGTGATCTCTTCCCGCTTTGTTCGAGGAAATTTTTCCCATATAGTCGTCATCAGGCCCATCCGGCTGGCGTAATGAACAGGTCGGCCCCCACGCTCTGGCACCTGGTATGGTTCACCGAACGTGATGCCCCACTTGAAGAACAGCTTTAGTTTGACCTTCATGGGGTAAGCCCCGGTTTTCATGACGATAAACTCGCCTTTAGGCATGGACTTCAGCTCATCCGGTGTCATCAAAGGCCGATCCATCATCTGTAAGGATTGGCTTGGGTCGTTCTTGCCACGGTTTACAGAACCCGAAAATACAGTGCGGCTTCCCAGGGATTTGCTCATGGCCCCTGCTGTCTCGCTGTTAGGGGCAAAGCCGCCGAAAATCGTGAGCTGCGTATTATCTACGATAATTTCTGCGCCCTCTTTGCTGTAGTTTTTCTCAAGTTGGGCCAAGGATTGGATGATAGGCACGATACTCAAGCGGCGTGAGCGGGATGCAGAAAACATCATTTCTGCTGATTCAATTTTAGGTAATGTGCCGAATTCATCACAGTAAAAAACAGCCCTATTGTTCAGTTTGCCGCCATTTTCATCTGCCACAGCCAATATCTCCCGGTATAACTGCTGGATCACCAGCGACACCATGAAGAATTTTCCGGGATCTTCCTCCGGCATGACAAGGAAGATGGCGGACTTCTCTTTACAGAAGGTTTCCGCGTCTACCGCTGTCCCAAAGCACAGAAGCTGCTCCAATTCCGAATCCAAGAACGCGTTCAGTCTGGCAAGTGCTGTTGACATAACACTAGCCATGGCCTGCTCACTGGAGGACAATGCTGCCCCGGCAAACCACCTTGCTTTGTGCTCTGGGGGCAGGGCATCCATGAGGATGTGGAACAGTGTCTTTCCTTTGACCTTGCTGGGTGCCAGCAAGTCCTGGATCAACTTGAAAATGGACACGATGTGTCGTTCTTCGCGTGGGCAGAACTCGGCTGTCAGCAAAATTACGGATGTGAGAAGCCCCTCGGCGGCATCGTAATGGGATAAGCCCACCCGCGCCTGGCAGTGTCGCCACAGCTGGTTTCGGGCAGACTCTCCCCCGAACCGGACGTACACCTCTCAGCGTGTCCGGCTCTCCATCTACTACTCTAAGCATGTATTTTTTCATGACAGTCTTTACAGACTGCCAGAGATTTCCGGCGCATTTTGCGCATCAGCTTCTCCCAATCGGTATCACCTGTAACGAGTTGTCAAGGACTTTTTAATACTGTTCACAAAATATTCAAAAAATTGACACCGCAAAAGCCGGGGGCCTCACGGCTCCCGGCCTGCTCGTGCGGTGCTTACTCCTGCGCCATCATCTGGCGAACTTCCTCGCGGAGCATACGCTTGATTTTGTCCTCCATCGTCTCGGTGCTGGTTTCACTGAAATGCGCCCATACAAGATAGGTGGTCTTGCCGATTTTCTTCACCATCGAGGGCGGGGTGTCCGGCTTGGGCCGGGGGAAGGTCATGCCTGCGGTAGCGTTGGGAAGTTTATTTGCCATAGGCGGCTCCTTTCAGTCCATCAGATTTTTCAGACGTGCCAGCTTGTCCTGTGCCGTTGCCTTTCGGAAGTTCTCGCCGGAAAAACGGATAGGGGCGCACATCTCCAGTAAGCGGTCATAAATGCGGGCGTGGGCGGTGTCCTGGGGGTGCTGCAAGTCTTGAAGGGAGAGGTTCGTGGTGACGATCAGCGGCCTGCGGCTGCGGTAACGGCTGTCAATCACGTTGTAAACCTGTTCCAAACCGTACTCCGTCCCGCGCTCCATGCCGAAGTCGTCCAGTATCAGCAGCGGGGCGCGGCAGAGGCGGGCTATGTACTCGTTGCGGCCCTCAAAGCTGGCGGTCAAATCGTTCAGTATCAGGGCAAAGTTTGTCATGCGGACGGCTACTTCCTGCTCCATCAAAGCGTTGGCGATGCAACCGGCGAAGTAGCTTTTCCCGGTTCCTACGCCGCCCCAGAGCAGATAGCCGATGTTTTCCTCCTGCATGGTGTCCCAATGCTCGACATAAAAACGGGCGTGTTTCATCTGCGGGCATTTACCATTGTCATTGGCAAACGTCCATCCCCTCATAGCCGGGTCGGTAAAGCCGTTCCTGCTCACAGCGGCAGGGGTGGGGGAGCAAGCGGCCCTCCAACGGCGGGGCCTCCATGCGAAACTGTTTCGGGGTGCGGCACTTGCCGCAGTACAAAAGCCCGTCCTCGCCGGTGTAGTCCCCCGGCTCCAGCCGGGTCACGGTGATGCGCTTGATGATGCTGGTAAAATCATTCATAGGCTCTCGCCCTCCTTGCACGAATAATCAGATATGCCGCCCTTGCCCTTTCTCCTATCCTCCTTGGCCCAGCGGCGAATAGTGGCGGCGTGGCTCTTGTAGGTCTTGCCGGTGGAGGCCATGTACTCGGATAAACGCTCGATGTACTCCTGCCAAACGGCGGGGAAATCGGCTTGCAGTTCGGATAACTCCGCCTCGGTCAAAAAGACGTTTCCATACCGGCCAAAAATGCGGGCGCTCTCACTCACTCCACTCAAGTTATTCTTTAAGTTACTATCACTTATTTTATTAGGGGTCAGTTTTCCGGCCATCTGACGGTCAATTTTCCGGCTATCAGAGGGCCGGTTTTCCGGCTGTCTGGTGGCCGGTTTTCTGTCCATCAGACGGTCAATTTCCTGACTGTCAGGCTGTTTCACATAGATGCGATTGGGCATCCCATTCCCACAGCGCTGCCGCTCAATCAGCCCCGCCGCCTCTAATTCGGTCAATGCAGTCTTGATGGTGGTGGGGCCTTTATCCACCATATCAGCCAGCTTATTGAGCGGAAAGACAATGAAGATATTTCCGTCCTCGTCTGTCCAGCCGTTGGCGCGGGAGAGGTTCGACCTGTCCAGAAGGACAGCGTACAGCACCTTGGCGGTCTGTGTTAGGTCGGCCCCCAGCAGGAAACGGGGGTAGGGCAGATAGGGGAGTAACTTGGTGTCGCTGGTCATGTAGTCAGCAATCGTGTTCACCTCCCGATTTGTGGGCCGTTAGAGGGCTGTTTTAGGACCTCGGAATGATAACATACACCCCCCCTATCGACCACGCCTCAAAAGTCCTTGATTTGCAAGGCTTTCAAATCTCTATTTGTCCACGCCTGATGCCCTGCGCCGCCGCTCACTGGCGGCTTTCTGGCGGCGGTGGACAATGGGCGCACAATCGGGGCAGTATTTGGCCCGGTTGGAGCCGGGTCGGAACAGCCCCCGACACTCGGCACAAATCTTCATGTCTCGCTGGGGCAGCAGGGCGGCGCACAGTTCCCCGTCCAGCGGCAGCACAGCGGCCCGGAACCAGCGGCAGATCAGCGAGTAGGAAACATTTTGCCGCCGCAGTCGGCACAATACATCAGGCCGGTCAGCGGCGCGGCCTCCCCCCAGCCGTCCGGGTAACGCTTGACATTCCCCCGGATGCGCTGTACGTTGTCAAAGGTTTCTTGGTCGATGATGGGAGCATGGGTATTCTCGAAAATCATCCACTCGCTTTCATCGACATAATGGCTCTTTTTGTCCTTGAAGTGCTTGCGGGTCTTGAAGTTGACGGTATGGCCCAGGTATTCCCGTTTTTTGAGAATGTGAACGATGGTAGAGGAACCCCAGCCGTAAATATCCTTGACCGGCTTGGTTCGGTTCACACCCTCGTCAAATCTTGCCAGATGTACCGATGGAATCTCAACCTTGTCCTGGGTGAGCCGGGTGGCGATTTGATAGGGGCCGTAGCCCGCCAGCGACATGGCGAAGATACGGCGAACAACGGCGGCGGCCTCGTCATCCACAATCCAGTTTTCCCGCTTTTCGTCCCATAGATAGCCATAGATTACTGTCCCGGTCAGATGCTTGCCGCTCATGCCCTTGGCCTTGAATACCGACTTGATTTTACGGCTCGTGTCACGGGCGTAAAACTCGTACATGATATTCAAGAACGGGGTCATGTCATTGTCCCCTTTTTCGGTGTCTACATTGTCGTTAATGGCAATCAGCCGCACTCCCCGCTGGCGAAGAATTTCCATCACTTGGCCGACTTTCAGATAGTCCCGGCCCATTCTGGACATATGCCGAAGCCCCGGATACCTCCAAAACCGGCTCTGTGACGGTCACGGCCAGCGGAGCGGAAGTCCCGGAGGGCGGTAATTACAAAGACAGAATCGTCTATGAGAACGGAACCCTGACAATTACCAGTAAACCCTTGCCGCCTGCTAAATACACCGTAACAGTGCAGGCCGGAACCGGCGGCACAGCTTCCGCTTCTCCGACATCAGCGGAGAAAGGAACAAAAATCACCCTGAACGCCACACCGGACAGCGGCTATCACTTCAAGGAATGGCAAGTGATTTCCGGCGGCGTGACAATCAGTAATAACAGCTTTACCATGCCCGCCGCAAATGTGACTGTCAAAGCGATGTTTGAAAAGGACGGCGGTACTACACCGCCACAGCCTGCGGAATACAGCGTGACCTTTGATGGGAACGGCGGCACAAGCCCGGCGGCGCAGACCACCACAGGCGGGAAATTGACAAACCTGCCGACTTCCACTCAAAGCGGGTATTCCTTTAACGGCTGGTACACTGCAAAAACAGGCGGCGATAAAATCACCCTTGATACCATCTTTACATCAAGTGTGACCGTCTATGCACATTGGACGAAAGACAGTAGTCTTGAAGCCAGTCCAGCAGCTGCCTCTGGCCCTCTCTATCCAGGAAATCCCGCTGCAGGTGCAGCGATTCCGAGCCGGAGCAGCAGCTTCTGGAGGCACGGAACAGGCTTTCCTTGAAATCCCTGTGTCCCCAGTCCCAGAAGCGCTTCAATCCGGGCATACCGTACTCCTGAAAGAACCTTTGATAGAACCGGTATGCCTGGGCTGTCCCGATCCCCCGCAGATACCGCCGGATATTATCCAGGGTATCCGGGTTTTGCACATTGCCCCCGCTGTCCAGGCTGTCCTGGAAGCACTGCCACAGGTCCAGCAGCCCCTTGTTTACCAGCAGGGGGAAGTGGGGGCTGTACCGCTCCCCCGCGCAGGCGTCTTGGAAGCTATTGCCGGTCAGCTGGTTATAGCGGGCGGCCCGGGCTTTCAGGTCCTCCGCAGGCATGGCTTCCGTTAAGCTCAACCCAAAGAGCGCCCGGTACTTTTCCGGCTTCATGGCGGCAGCCAGGGAATCCCACTTAGGGTCCAGGATATCAAAGCCGGCAAGGGCCGGATGCTCAAGCCCCGCCAGCCCCGCGAACCAGGCGAAGGCGGCAGGCTCCTGGATTTGCACGTCCTCCTTGAGGGCATCCGGCAGCGTCCCGCAGCCATAGCACTTGATACGGAACCGGCTGTACTTATAAAACAGCCTTTCCAGGCTCTGGTACACCTCTTCCGGGAGAGGGTCCGGCTGGCCCAGGGCAGTCTTGAACAGGCCCACCACGATTTTCTCTGTTACCAGGGAGCCGGGGCCCAGCCCGCCCTCCAGGGTGAGCGCGGCCCGCGTGTTCAGGCAGGCAGTCTCAAAGGCCGTATAGCCCTGGGATTCCAGCACGCCCCAGGGCCTGCTTCCAGGCTTGACATAGGACCCGGGCAGGGCGCATAGGGCCCGGAGCAGGGCCGTGTCCTTGCCCCGCATGGCCTTGATATGGGGAAGCGCGTGGGAAATCAGCCAGTCGAACAGGCGCGTATTGCCAATAACGGGCAGGGTGCGCCCGGCTCCCAGCAAGGCGTTCAGCTGGGGGCGCAGGGCCTGTTCGGCCTGGGCAAAGTCCGGCAGGACGCTCATGGCGAAAAGCAGCTCTTCTGTCTTTGTGTACCGCGTCCCCAGCAGCGCCCGCTCCCAACGGGCGGCGTCCTTTTCGTCCGCCAGCAGATAGCGGGCGGCGGTAAGGTATATGTCCCCCTGGCTCTGCTGCCGCACTTTCCGCAGGAAGTCCCCGCGCTGGGAACCCACGAACATCTCGTCCGTGAGCAGTTCCATGGTGTAGCCCAAAGCCAGGGCAATGGCCCGCAGGTCGCAGAGGGCCATGCCGAACCGGGCCTCATAGCGTTCCAGCAGCTCGCCCAGGTAGAGAAAGCCATACTTGTCCCGCAGGCTGTCCCCGCTGGACCCATTGTCATAAAACAGGCAGCGTCCTCTTACCAGCTGCCGCTGGGGATGGCCTGCCCCGGCGGTTTCCAGCACGAACGCAACAATATCGTTGAGCAGGCCCGCATTGACCTCTCCCTCATATATTTTCAGCTGTGACATTCAGTCCTCCTTCTTCCAGCCGCATACGCAGCCAGTCATTGTAGTCTTTGCCCTGTGGCGGGGGAAGATTGCAAAGCCCATATGGGCCCTGCAAGGCCTCCATAATCCCCTCCGCAGCCCTGCGCCCAGTATCATCGTTATCCAGGCGCAGGCAGATGCTCCGGACACCCTTTCCATCGTGGAGGAACTGCCCCAAAGCAGGCGGCACCTCTTTCCCCGATACGCCGCCCAGGGACAGCAGGTTATCCTGCCGCCAGTCCCGGCCATCCAGCCCTTCCAGGGAGGCATAGGACAGCAGGTCCACAGCCCCCTCGAACACATGGAGGGCCGGGCTGTCCGGGGCTCGGATGCAGAACGCAAACCGCTTGTCGCTGCCCCTGGCCTCGCCTTTGAAGCAGGAAGCAGTCCCCCGCAGGGCGGCATACCTGGGCCGGCCGCCCAGGTCGAAGCCCACGAACACGGCGTTATGGTAAGGCAGGCTCTCATAGAGCAGCCCGGTGTGCAGGCAGTAATCTATCACAGGCCGGGCAATGCCCCGCCCCAGCAGGTACGCGGCCACTTTCCCACTGGATTGGCTGCGGCTGGGCAGAATTAGCTTATGCCCGTGCTTTTGGGGCGCAAAAAAAGGCGGCACATCCGCCGCCTCTCCGTTAAGCCGTTCCATGGCTTCCAGGAATGGCATCCTCCGGACTTTCACAAGATAATCCAGCGCCGAATAACCACCAAACCCCTGGGAGAACCAGTACCACTTGCCGTTGCTGATACGCAGGGAGTCATGCTCCCTGGTGCAGTATACCCCTGGCGAGACCTGGCGCAGATTGTCCGGCTCACAGCGCCGCAGGTAGGCCAGCAGGCCGGCTTCCCGGGCCCTTGCAACCGCGTCTTTATCGTAATACATCATGCCGGTATCGCGGCTGTTACAGGCTGGACAAATCCAGCTGCCAGCCATTGCTCAAAGTCCTTGCGGGACGCGGAGGCTGGCCCTTGCTCCGGCAAGTCCAGAAAGCGGTACAGGATGGAATCCGCGTCGCCGCCCACCACAGAGAGCTCCCACCTGCCTTGCAGCGTGTAGCGCTCCCCAGCGTCCGATTGGAACGGGACGGGAGATGCCTGCATCCCCCGCACAGCCTTGGCAATCACAGACAGGCACATGGCGGCGGTCTCCACCACGGCGCTGCCCAGGATAGACAGGGTAGACGGCGTGTTGAAGTCCAGCAGGCCGCGAAAGTCCTCGCCAATTAAGTACGGTGTGGGCTCAACCCCGCAGCGGGCCAGCAGCATATAACCCACGCTGTTCTCCATGACGGTGCTGTACGCAGCCAGCAGGCTGTCCCCGTCCAGCTCTTCCAACAGGCTGCCGGGCCTGTGGGCGGCCAGGTCGTCCAGGCGGTCGTCTACCGTGTACGCGGTGGCCTTCCGGGCAGCGGCAAGCAGGGTTCCGGCAAAGCCAGAGGCGTCCTCCAGCTTGCCAAAGTAAGATTCCAGAGCCTTAACTATCCCCTTTTGATGCTCCGGCTGTACACGCCAGAGAGGGACAGGCTTAGACTTATCCGTTTCCCTGGTATCCGCTATGTCGTAGTAGTATACCAGCTTCTTCCCGCCCCCCTCCGGCACAGGGATGCCGTGGTTGCCTTTCTTAACGGGCCGCCCAAAAGCGTCCCATTCGCTAGACTTCATCAGGGCAAAAGCCTCCGGGCGCTGGGCATAGGCCAGCACCTGGGCCGGGAACGGCAGCTTGAAACTCCGGCCGGCAAAGGCAAGGAACTTCTGCCAGCCCGGCACGTTCAGCAGCCCCTTCATGGTCTGGCGGCTTAGGGCGCGGAGTGAATCATAGGCAGCAGGCATAGCAGGCCTCCTTCTGCTCAATCTCTTCATATTCCGTGCAGCGGCCCCCAACCTGCGAAAGTTCACAATAGCGCTGGTGGCTGCGCAGGTCAAACTTCTTGGTGAGCCTCGCCGGCTCTCCACTTGCGAACAGCCACGCGGAATCCAGGGGCATAGACAGCATGGTGCCCACGCTGCGGTTGGCCTTGACCCCCATATACCGGGCAGTCTCCACGTCCTGGCCGCCCAGATACAGGCAGTGGTCGCAGTTGTTGAGGATGGTCATAGCCGCCGCGTGGCCGTACATGCCTTCCAGCTGGGAAATGCTCTGCAAAATCACGCTGGCGGAGATGTTCCGGGAGCGGATGACGGAGAGAATCTTGTCAAAGTCCGGGATGAAAGCGTTGGCGGCAAAGTCGTCCAGGATGAAGCGCACGGGAACGTTCAGGCGGCGGCTCGGGCTGCGGTCCGCTTCATCACACAGGACGTGCAGGGCCTGCGCATAGAACAGGTTCGCCAGCCGGTCCATGGAGCGGTCTGTGTCGCTGACGCCCAGGAACACAGCGGTCTTTTCCCGGCCCAGCCGGGCCATGGGGATTTTCTCCGGGTTGTGGAACATGGCCCTGGCCCCCTCGTAGTCCAAAGGGGCCAGTTTCTCGGCCAGGAACATCAGGACGCAGGCATTGGTCTTATCCGCCCGTTCCCCGTCCCGGCAGATCGTGTAGCGGCGGACGGCAAAGGAGTCCGGGTCCAAAAGGGCCAGCCCGTCCATGAGCTTTGCCAGCCTGCCCGTACCGAGCTCCCGGGAAAGGCGCACCACCATGTCCATGGTGTGTTCCTCCTCCGGCAGACATTCCAGCACATAGCCGATGATGCTCTCCAGGTAAATCCGGGCGGAAAACTCCCAGAAGGGTTCCTGGGGCGACTCAATAGGCACCAGGGCGGCGGCAACAGCCATGATGTCCTGCTCGTTGTAACGCTCTGTCCGGGGGTCCAGCCGGATGTAGTCCAGAGGGTCGTAGCCGCTGGAAGGGCCCCCGCACAGGTCTAAGCTGTATATCTTGTAGCCATTTTGACGGAGGACCGCCTCGGTCTCGGCCCGCAGGGTGTTCTTGGTGTCGGCCACAATCAGGCTCTCGCTGCACTGCAAGATATTGGGCAGCACATACCCACGCGTCTTGCCCGCGCCGCTGGGGCCGACAATCAGGTCGTTGTTGTTAAGGTCTGTGAGATAAGACTCGTTGCTTATCCGGCAGTCTTGGGACAGGATTCGGAAGCTCATTTACTCACCTCACATTTCTTCCATAATGAAGTCGGCCAGCCCGAAGTCGATGGCCTCCTGGGCGTTGAAGTATGTGTCCTTAGCGGTGCAGGCGTAAATCTCGTCCAGAGAGCGCCCGGTGTGCCGGGCCAGAATCCCCGCCGTGATTTGCCGGGTCTGCATCAGGTTCTTGCTCAAGCTGTCAATGGTCAAAGCGCTGCCGCCGACGCCGGTGGTCAGCGGGTCGTGAATCATGACTTTCCCGTGTGGGAGGATGCCGCGCTTATCGCCGCTGGCAAACAATATAGCGGCCATGCTGGCGGCTGTGCCCAGACAGACAGTACGGACAGGGCACTTGACAGCCTGCATCACGTCATAGAGCGCAAGGCCGCTGCTGACCTCGCCGCCGGGGCTGTTAAAGTAAAAGCAGAGCGCGGAAAAGTGCCGGGGATATGCCTCCCCCTGGCGCTTTCTCCGCGCTGCGATATAAAATAAACAGCACAGAAAGGATATGGTAAAATGGAAAAGAAAAAGGGCGGGGACGCACTCCCCTTGCGGGAAAAAGTGGGCTACGGCCTGGGGGACATGGCGTGCAGCATGGTCTTTAATTTCATGTCCTCCTATCTTTTATATTATTATACAGACGTGGCCGGTATCGCCGTAGGCGCCGCCGGGGCCGTCATGAGCGCTGCCCGCCTGGTGGACGCTTTTGCGAACCCGGTAGTGGGGATGCTCAGCGACAAGACTCGCAGCCGCTGGGGCAAACTGCGGCCCTGGCTGCTGTTTTCGGCTGTACCTTTGGCCCTCTCCGTGGTGCTGATGTTCCTCACCGCCCAGGTGCCCTCCAGCGCCCGGGGCGCTTACGCCATGGTTACTTACGCGGCGTTCTGCCTGCTGTATACGGTCTGCAACGTCCCCTACAGCGCCATGATGCCCAACCTCACGGAAGACCCCGGCCAGCGCAGGCAGCTAAATATGTCGCGCATGGCCCTGGCCTCCACAGGCGGGTTCCTCTCCATGGGGCTTGCCATGCCACTGGCGGGCCTGTTCGGGCAAGGGGATGAACACCGGGGCTTTCTCGGGCTTTCCCTGCTGTTTGCAGCTATCATCATAACCCTGGTGCTTTTCTGCTTTTTTAATACGAAAGAGCGTATCCAGTCCCCGCCGGTGCCCTTCTCACTGCGCACGCTGGGCAGCACCGTGAGAAAAAGCACGCCCTGGGTGCTGTGCTGCGCCGTGCAATTTTTCCATTATTTTGCCACGGCTACCCGGAACTCCACGACCCTCTACTACGCCAAATACCACTTGGGGGACCAGGACTTTGCCAGCCTGCTGCTGGCGGTCAGTGCCATAGCTAATTTTGTCTGCGCTTTCATAGGACCAGCCCTAGCGGGCCGAGTGACCAAAAAAGCCATCAGCCTTTGGGGTTACGGCCTTTTTGCAGGGGGCAGCGCGCTGATGTACCTGGCGGGGGACAGCCTGCCCGCCATATTCCTTCTGAACTGCGTCATAAACCTGGGCGCGGGCCTGGCCGCAGGGGTGTATTTCCTGATTTTAGGCGAGGCCATCGACCACTCGGAATACGCGGTAGGCGTGCGGCAGGAGGGACTGCTCACATCTATGTCCATGTTCATGGTCAAGCTGGGCATCGTGTTTTCCAGCCTGCTCTCCGCCTTTGTGCTGGAGCACGGAGGCTATGTCCCAGACCAGCCGCAGACAGAAGAGGCGCTCTTTGCAATCAAGGCAAATTTTATCTTCCTGCCTTGTGCCGCCGCCTTGGTATGCGTGGTGTTGTTCCTGTTTTATCATTTGGATAAGGAATATCCTGCCATCCATGCAGAGCTGGGCAAAAAGCATAAACAGATGTAACGAAGAGGCAAAACAGGCAGTTGCAGGAGAAGCACGGGTGGCATCAAAATCTGCGCCGCTAAACTAAAGAATACGGCAGTTAGGATTCTGTCAGCCACTTCTTGATCTCATCAAAGGACATTCTGCCAGCAGCGCACTCGTCGCGTTTGCCCTTGGCAGTAGCGCTCCAGGCATAGAAAGTACAGGGGCTTATCTTGGTTGTTCCGAAGGAAAAATTCCTCGCTTGGGTCGGGAAACAGACAGGAGGTGCACAGCATGAATAATCTTCTGAGAGCGTCATGCAGCGGCGCAAAAAACTTTTTCCCTCTGCCAAATGCAATTTTCAGTTTAGGTCTTTCAGCGGGTGAGCTGGCAGTCTACGCCTACCTCATGTATTGTGAGGACAGAAAATCGCACCAGTGCTGGCCAAGCTATAAAACTATCGGCAGGACAGTGGGTATGAGCGAGAATACCGTGCGGAAATATGTGCGAGAACTTGCCTTTGCCGGAGTGCAGCTTCGTTTAGAGTGCGCGGAAATCATGAAAAATCAGGGCCACAAGGAACCTACCGGCGGGGCGAAAATCACCAGGGCGTATAACCTCCCTTGCGACCGCATTTTGCATACAGTCGGGCCGATTGTCAGCGGTAGGGTTACGCCGGAAGATGAGCAGGATTTGAAAGATTGTTATATCTCTTGCTTGGAGGTTGCAAAGGAAAACGGCATAAAAAGCGTGGCGTTCTGCTGCGTTTCTACTGGGGTTTTCCGCTTTCCCAACTGGCTGGCGGCAGAGATTGCCGTGGAAACGGTACGGAAATATAAGGACAATGTGGAGGTAGTTTTTAATGTTTTCAAGGACAGCGACTACAAAATATATCAAGAATTACTCAGCGGAACTTGAACGGCTGAAAGAGGCTCTTGACCGGGCGGACAGCGTGCTCATCGGCGCGGGAGCGGGGCTTTCCACCTCGGCGGGGTTTACTTATTCCGGGGAGCGATTTGAAAAGTACTTCGGGGATTTTGCGGCGAAATATGGCTTTCGGGATATGTACTCCGGCGGATTTTACCCCTACAAAACCCTTGAAGAGCATTGGGCTTATTGGAGCCGCTATGTCTATATCAACCGATATATGGCCCCGCCCAAACCAGTCTATGACCAACTCTATCAACTGATTAAGGATAGAGACTATTTCGTGCTGACCACCAACGTGGACCACTGCTTTCAACGGGCGGGGTTTGACAAGATGCGGCTGTTCTACACCCAGGGGGACTACGGCCTGTTCCAGTGCAGCAGGCCCTGTCACCTCGGCACCTACGATAACAAGGAAACCATTCGACGCATGGTAGAGGAGCAGGGGGACATGAAGACGCCCACGGAGCTGATCCCATACTGTCCCAAGTGCGGCGCGCCTATGGCCATGAATCTGCGGGCAGACGACACCTTTGTAGAGGACGAAGGCTGGCTGAAAGCCGCAGAAAGGTACAGCAGTTTCGTCAAGTCTCACCGGGCCGGCCGGGTGTTGTTCTTGGAATTAGGGGTAGGCTACAACACACCCGGCATCGTCAAGTACCCCTTCTGGCAGATGACGGCGGAGAACCAGGAGGCGGTTTATGTTTGCGTAAACGCCGGGCAGGCACTCTGCCCCAGCAAGATTGTAAAGCAGTCGGTTTGCTTGGAGGGGGATATTGGGACGGTGCTGGCGCAGATAGTAAAATTGAGATAGGCAAAGTATGGCTTTCGCCTAAATTGAAGCGTTTCCTTTACCAGAATCTTTCATAGGTCATTATCCTTTTCCTCTTTTCCGCTCATCACACATCTCTCCATAATTTGAATAATCAGACTGATAGGCTGCGTACAACCCTCTTTCAACCATTCCGAGACAGTTGCCTTACCATGAGGATAACGCTAGCCCCAGCTGGTTCGGATTTTTGCTGACGGTCCGAGAAGGAATTGACCGGGAAAAGGTTGTGCGGTACATAGAAAAGAAGGGCGTGCAGACCCGCATGCTGTTCTCTGGCAACCTGCTGCGGCACCCATGTTTTGATGAATTGCGGAAGGCGGGAACCGGGTACCGCGTAGTGGGCGACCTTACCAATACGGACAGGATTGTAAGGGACACTTTCTGGGTTGGGGTGTACCCGGGCATGACACAGGAGATGCTGGCGTATATGGTGCAGGTGGTTGGGGGGGGGCTGTCAATCTATGAAAACAGCCATTGTTTCTGGTGCGAACGGCTTCATTGGCAGCGCCCTGGTAAGGGAATTGTTGGAGCATGATTATAAAATATATGCGTTGTGCAGAGAGAATTCTTGTGCAAATATCCCGCATGCCGATCGTATAGAAATCATTTTTTGCGATTTGTGCGAAATACAGAAATTGGAAGAGATGATCCCAAAGAATTCCTACTCCTGCTTTTATCATTTGGCATGGAAAGGAGTTGCAGATAGCTCCCGGGACTGCCCGGAATTACAAATTGAAAATGTACAGCAGACAATTAATGCGCTGCGCACCGCAAAAAAAAATAGGATGCAGACGGTTCGTTGGTGCGGGCAGCATTATGGAGTATGAGGCACTTGCTGGTATGCTGGCACAGGGAAGTTACCCAGGAAGAGGAGATATATATGGCGGAGCCAAGTTACTTGCGCATATAATGTGCAAAGCTTTGGCAGCACAAGTGGGGATAGAAATTGTTATGGGCTGAAGTCACCAATGCCTATGGGCCAGGGGAGAAAAGTCTACGTCTGGTCAATTCAACAATACGGAAGTGCTTGCGTGGGGAAATTCCGGAATTTACGGCAGGTACACAGAATTATGACTTTGTGTATATAGACGATGTGGCCCGGGCATTTCGCTTGATTGGGGAAAAGGGCAGGCCGTTCCATAAATATACGGTTGGCAGTTCTGCGGCTCGGCCCTTGAAAGACTTCTTAGTTGAGATGCAGAGGGCGGTTGCGCCGGATTTGCCGTTCGAATTTGGCAGTATACCTTTTACAGGAGTGGACTTGCCATTGCCGGCATTTGATTGCTATGACACAGAACATGATACGGGCTTTCGCCCAGAAATTGGCTTTGAAGAAGGGTGTAAGTTAACAGCTGGGTGGATAAAGACGGAAAAGGGCATAGAGCGGTTTTAAAGGGCGAAAATGTAGGCCAGAACCAAGTTTGGATAGCGCAAAGCCGCCCGGCTCAAAAGCAGTATACCTCTTTTGAACCGTGTTAACTATACACACAATATCTGCGGACACAGTACGCCGTCTGATAGGGTTCCGCCAGGTTTTTTGAAAAAGAGAAGGCCCGCGCCGGGTAGCGCGGGCCTTTTTTACAGCCGTTATTGGGGTGTGTATATTTTGGAAAGGACATACCGCTGGGGGTTTTCCAGCATGCCGTTGATGTTGGCGCTGGTAACCTTACGGCTGTCCGTAGAAGAACCATAGGAAAACTGTACCCATTTGTAAGCAGTCTGGGCTTTCCGTAGCTCGCTGTCATATTGGCTTTTGGAAACCTCACTATCCCGTATCCAATATTGGATTTCTCCAGGGTCGCTTACAGTACCTCCGTTGTTTGTAAAATAGATAGTAGACTGATAGCCGGACGCGCTAAGGGTACCAAAGGATTGGCTTTCATGGCCAAAGGATAGATCCCACCGCCAAAGCATCCCGGTTCTGGGACTGAAACGGAATGCGCCATATGATGTGCCCAATTCCTGTTTAGAAATTTTACCATTTTTATAGAAGTAAATATCCGACTGGGACACATGGCTGCCGCTGCCGCAGGTGATCAGCTCGGGGATATCGTCGTTGTCAATATAAGCCAAACCAAAATACCAGTTGTTGCCACTTATCTTGGGTAGGTTCCGCAATATTTTTGCGTATTCCTGCAAATAGGCGGGCTGTAAAACAAATGGGACGGTCTGGGGCCCGTTTGTCACGGTGAAGCCCTGTGTGTAGGTCTGGCCGTCCACCGTAACGGAGGCGGTATAATCGCCAGGGTAATACATCCCGCAGTTCTTGCCGGGGATCTTTGCGCCGGGGGCGTTTACAACGGCGTTTATGGCCTTGCCCGTAGAGTCTGTCACAGGGAAATCGACCCGCCAAAGGAAATTGGGGCAGTCTTTCAGGCCGAACGTGGGGGCGCCGCCGTGCACGCTTTCCCCGTCGTTCTGTAAAGAGAGGTAGAAGTCCAGCAGGTGCTCGTTTACAACGGGGATCTCCCCGTCGATTACGTTGGCCTCAAAGAAGCCCAAAATCTCTACGCCGGCCTCCGCCCCCACGATGACCGCGGTGTCCACTTCGCCGTCTACGCACCATTGGCAGGCATGGGCCCCAGCCTGGGCCACGTTGGTAACGGTACCCAAGGGATGGGCCGCCACGCCTTTCAGCTCCACGCCGGCAAACAAGTTCAGTTCGCCGTTGAACACGGTCAGGTATGTAAGGCCTACGGCCAGCTTGGGCCCGATTTTTATAGAGCCCTCGGCCTCTACAGTGGCGGTGGCCGTGCTGCGGTTATCCGTATAGGGGTGCAGGCCTTTGTTGTTGCCGTTCAATGCAAATTGGAAGCCTGCCTGTACGGTGCTTTCCATGACCAGGTGCAAGCCGCCCTCCAGGCTCCAGTCCAGCGGCATAGTAACGGCCACCTTTGCCGCCAGGCCCGTGGGCCCCAGGGGGACCAGCAGGTTGGCCAGGTTTACCTCGTCATAGACCTTATCGTATCCGTCGTCATGCTCGGCTTTCAGGCCAACCTTTGCGTCGGTATCCTGGTCCAGGGCTACATGGAAATCCAGGAACAGGTAGTCTTTCCCGAACAGCACCAGGGAATACTGGAACTGGAAGTGTACCCGCAGGGTGCAGGTGGCGTCCACATCTAGGTTCAGGGGCCCGGCCTCTGCGCCGAAATGCAGGGGGATGGCTAACGAGCCGTCCTCTGCTATCACCAGGTTATCCAGTTCGATGGGCTCCACGTTCCAGTCCAGCAGGCCGCGTGCGCTGGCCGCCTGGGCCTGGGGTTCCTCCAGCAGCTCTGGCTGGCCGGTAAGCTGGGTGTCGATCTTTACGCAGTTGAAGTATTCGGTAAAGTCCGGTTCGGCTTCGGGCGCGGCCACAATGGCCCCGCTTTCATTCGATTGCACTACCAGCAGCAAGGTTTCTTCCCCGTCCTGTACCACAACCCGGCTGCCGGGGATAAGGTCCCCCGCCCCGGCAATCGTATAGCTGCCGCCGGGGGCTTGCCCTATGACGGCACCCTCCGCCGCCTCCACCAGGGTAACGGAATCGGACACCACAATAAAGTTATTGCCCGGGTCCCCGTCCAGGTTCAGCACCTTCTCCTCGGGGAAGTCCGCGACCTCCAGCGCCTGGAACTCCTCGTAGGCCCGGGTGTACACCCGGGAGGTGTAGCTATCGCACAGAAGCCCGCCGCTGTCGTCCAACAGGCTGGCCTGGGCCAGGAAATATCCGGGCAGCTCAGCGGAAAGGTCTACCGGGATGTCCTCCATGGATAGGCCGCCCTTGGCCAGGGCAGTGCCGCTGGCCAGCACCTGGGCGCCGTCCTCGGACAGGATGCGCAGGGAGACCCGGGCCGACCGGGTGGTGGAGACGGTGACAGTGGCCTCCCCGTTTTCACAGGTGACGCCCGTAATGGAATAGAATACCTCTGGGTTTGCCTCCAGCACGGCCTGCAGGGCCTGGTGCAGGTTGGTGAACACCACGGCGGCCTCGCTGCGCAGGGCGGATTTTGTAGGCAGGAACTGGCCCTTGTCGTTGCCCTTGAAGAGGCCGGTTTTGCGCAGGGCTTCTACATTCCCGGCTGCCCAAGAAGCGATGTCCCCGCTGTCTGTAAAATGGGGCAGCACGTCTTTGGCCTGGGCAAGGGTAAACCCCTCCATATCCAAATACCGGTTGACCATGCTGGCCATTTCCTGACGGGTGATGGCGTTTTCCACGCCAAATTTCCCGTTGCCTACGCCGGAGGTGACCCCTTTTTGGCTGGCCCACTCTACATAGGGGGCGTACCATTCCCCGGCTTTGACGTCGGAAAAGGATATGCCTGGATAGTCTTGCTTGCCCACGCCGGCCAGCCGCCCCAAGATGGTGACAAACATACTGCGGGTCAGGGTGGCGTTGGGGGAAAAGGTGGCGCCGCTTCCGGTGCCAGACATCAATCCGTGTTGGCGGACGTATTCTACGGCCGGGTACATCCAGTCGCCCTCCTGTACGTCCCGGAAAGGCGCGCTGGCTGCCTGCGCCCCCATGGGCAGGCTTGTTACGAACAAGCACAGGCAGCATAACACCGCCAGGGCTCTCTTTTTCATCTGTTTCATCACAAATATGCTCCTCCCTACCGTTTTTCCTTACCGTCCCATTATAATCCCCTCCGGTAGGGGTGTCAAGGATGGCCTGTAAGATGGGGCTTGACATCCCTATGCCCTATCCCTTATACTAAGGGTACAAAGGGAGTAGCTTGCACAGGGGGATGTGTTCCTTGGCCGTCAGTACGATCTCTTACAGATCCGGCTTTGTGATGAAATAGCGAGACTTTGCTGGTGCGATCGGATGGGATCCACGGCAGGCCTCGCTTTTTGTTTTTTATGGCACAGTCTGTACACGCCGCTCCTTGCGGATCAAAACTATGAGGAGGAAGAAGATGGACTTTGCAGAGATGCTGTTGTTCCTTGTCAAGCTGTTGGCGGGGACAGGCGTGTTTTTGGTGGGGGTACACCTGCTGACCGCCAACATCGAGCAGCTTGCCACCGAAAGGATACGCGCCCTTTTCGAGCGCACCGCCAACAGGCGGCTGGTAAACGTGGGTATCGGCGCGGCGGCCACGGCGCTTATCCAAAGCTCGGGCGTGACCACTGTGCTGATTGTAGGCTTTGTCAACGTGGGTGTGGTCAACCTGTTCCAGGCCACGGCCATGATCATGGGCGCGAACATCGGCACCACGATCACAGCCCAAATAGCCGCTCTTAGCGCGTTCCCGGTCACTACGTATGTCCAGGTATTGGTTTTTGTGGGTATTATGATGCAGATGGCCTGCAAACGGGATAACCTAAAGCGCACAGGCATGATCCTGGCAGGGCTGGGGCTGATCTTTATCGGCCTGTCCCTGATGTCGGACGCCATGAAGGGCAGCCGCGAGGCCATCCAGGGGATTTTCCAGACGGTGACAAACCCGTTCCTGCTGTTTTTCATTGGCATCGCCCTTACGGCCTTGGTCCAGTCCAGCTCGGCCACCACCTCGGTGGTCATTGCCATGTCGGTGGCGGAGTTGACCATCGGCACCGGGGGCAACGAGGTGCTGTTCCTGATACTGGGTACCAACATCGGCTCCTGCGTCACGGCCTTAATGTCCTCCGCCACCGCCGGCGCCAACGCCAGGCGGGCGGGGCTTATCCACCTGCTGTTCAATTCCTTTGGTTCTCTGCTTTTCTTGGCCCTCCTTATTTGCTGGCCTGGCTTTATGGAAAGCACTTTCCAGCGGTGGTTCCCCTCTGTGGCCACCCAGATCGCCATGTTCCACACCTTTTTCAACGTGGCCTGCACGGTGCTTTTCCTGCCCTTCTGCGGCTTGTTTGTAAAGGCCTCCCAGCTCCTCATCAAAGGGGACAAGCCCCGGCCGGCTGCTGTTACCTATTTGGACGAGCGCATGCTGTCTTCCACGTCGCTGGCGATTTCCCAGCTGGAAAAAGAGCTGGTGCTGCTGTCCGATTCCGCCATGGGGGCTTTCCGGGGGGCTTACCGCTCGTTCCAGGCCCGGGATAAGGGGATGATCGCCCCGGCCCAGGCCTTGATGGAGGAGGCTAACGGCACCGCCCAGTCTATCATCAACTACTTGATCCGCCTGTCGGCCCAAAGTAAGCTTTCCGACGAGCAGAGCATCTCCCAGCTGCATAACAGCGTGGGGGATATCATGAGGATTGCCGAGATTGCGGATAATTTTACGAAATATACAGCCCGGGCCATTGACCAGGGGCTGCAGTTCACCCCCAGCGGCAAGGAGGAGCTGGACGAGATGGTGGGGCAGGTAGAGGCCCTGTATGGGCTGATCCGGCGGCTTTTGTTGGACAAGGAGCCTGGCCTGCTGGATCAGGTGGACCAGGTGGAAGAGCGTATCGACGGGCTGCGCAAGCGGTCTATCGACAACCACATCAAGCGGCTGAACCAGAGGGAGTGCCAGCCCGCCTGCAGCGGCGTATTCATCAACATGGTCTCAAACCTGGAAAGGCTGGGGGACCACCTGACGTATATCGCAGCCTCGATGCGGGAATGACCATAAAAGAGGCGGCAACACAAAAGGGCCCTCCGGGCAAAAAACCCGGGGCGTTTTATCCGCTTTATATCCCTTAATACTGCTTGCGGCTGGTGCGGAACCGGCCCACCTTTGTAGCCTTTGTCGGCCCGATAAGCCTGCCCACCCGCACCCGGTAGATAGCCTTCTCCGGGCAGACGGCGGCGCACTCACCGCATTTGGCGCAGTCAAACACGTCAATGCGGTGGATGAACCCGGGGCCGTCCTCAATGGCCCCATAGCGGCAGGCCTGGCGGCACTTGTCGCAGCCTACGCACAGGCTGCCGTCTACCGCGTAATCGGTAAAGGCCTGGCACACGCCCGCGTCGCAGCGCTTGCCCTTGATATGGGCGTCAAAGGATTTGCTTTCGCTTACCAGCGCGTCCCGTAAAAACCGCACGCTCTCCTGCCCAAAGCTGCATACGCTCTCCTCGCCCACGGCCTCCGAGAGGGAGCGCAGCCAGGCGGTGTCCTCCTCGGCCCCGCGCCCTGTCACCGCGCTCTTGAGGAAACGGGAAATCTGGTAATTCCCTTCCCGGCAGAAGGTGCACCTGCCGCAGCTTTCGGCGGCGGCATGGGCAGAGGCTTTCTGAGCAAAACTCACCGCGCAGAAGCTGCCAGGGTAAAGCTCAATGCGGCAGTTGGAAAGGCCGTAAAGGGGCTGGTTAAGCTGGCCGGGGGCCAGCATGCGCCCGAAATACCCGCCTGCCACCACGGCCCCCTCGGCAATGGCAAAGCCCGCGGCCTTCACAAACTTGCCCACTGTGGACTCTAAGGGCAGGCATAGTGTCTTTTCCTGCTCATCCTGGGCCACCTGTGCATAGAGCATGGGCTCCTGCCCCGCCTGCACCCGGGCAATGTTCGCAACAGTTTCCGGGTGGTGCAGCAAGTCTTTACTTCCAACCTCCCGCACGTCCACCTTGCCGTAAACCACCGGAAGCCCCGGCTCCCCAGCCCACGCCGTTTTTACTTCCTCCGGCGCGCTTTCCGGCAGGTAAATCTCCACGCGCTCCACACTAAAAGCCTCCCGCAGGATGCCCAGGCCCTTAAGCAGGAGGGCTTTCTCCTCTGTAAACAGCGGCAGGGAGGCAAAGGTGTAGTCCGCGTTGTCATAGGCCACCAGCAGCTTTTCCGCCTGCACGCCTCCCGTGAGGAAGGGTTCCCACTTTTGGGCCAGCGGGCATGCGTGATGCCCATATTCATACAGCCCCGCACCCAGCGTTTTCTGAACCAGCTCCTGTTTCATCTGCCCGCACCCCCTTCTTCAAAATCCGTCCACGTCTTAGGCGGCTGCAACTGCTCCCGCAGTTGGCACTGGAGGCACCGCCCGGCCTCGCGCCGGGCCTCCTCGCAGGTAAAGGATTTCTCCGCCCGCATGAACCCTGTGCGGCGCACGCCCGCGGGCAGGATGCCGTTTTTCACCCTGGGCCGCGCCCCAAAGCCCGGCTCCTTGCCGATATGGGGGCTGGCGGTGTCCAGTTCTACCAGCTTTTCGCTGGTGTCGCCCGTACCGCCCAGGAATCTGTCCACGCTTTCGGCAACGCTGCGCCCCGAAGCCACAGCCTTCACCACAGACTGGGTGCCGTAGGTCACATCGCCCCCAGCAAAGACATTTGCAAGGCCCGTGCGCCCGCTGCCGTCCACCACGATGCTGTTGCCCCGGCCCAGGGCCAGGCCCATCTCAGGGGCCATCTCGGCCCGCTGGCCCGTGGCGAAAATGACGGTGTCGCAGGGGATAACCCCTTCCGACCCCGGCACCGTTTCCAGGTGCAGCCTGCCGTCCTCAAAGGACATAGAGGCCACATCCACGGTTTTCACGCCGGTGATGGCATCGCCTTCCCCCACGATTTCCAGGAAGGATTTGCCGAAGTGCATGGTAACGCCCTCTTCCAGGGCCGCTTCCATCTCCTCCTGGTCGCCGGGCAGGTTGGTTTCGTTCTCCAGGCAGGCCATATGCACCTGTTTGGCCCCCAGCCGCACAGCGGTGCGGGAGCAGTCAAAGGCCACGTTGCCGCCGCCCAAAATCAGCACATTATCTCCCAGCTTGGGCGGATTCCCTTCGGCAGTCAGGCGCAGAAAGTCCAGGTTCACATAGGCCATGGGCTTGTCGCTGCCCTCAATGGGCAGGCGCACGCCCTGCTGGTTGCCAATGGCAATCACCACCGCGTCAAATTCCCCGGAAAGTTTCTTGTAGTCGCCGATGGGGCTGTTATATGCCACCTCAACGCCCACCTCCAGCAGGTCGTTGATTTCATCCGCCGCCACGTCCCGGGGCATGCGGTATGCGGGAATGCCATAGCGCAGCATGCCGCCAGGCTCGGCCTGGCGCTCAAAGATTTTCACGCTGTGCCCCTGCTTGCGCAGGTAGTAGGCCGCCGAAAGCCCGCAAGGCCCCGCGCCCACCACAGCCACCCGCTTTCCGGTTGCCGGGAGCAGCTTGCGTTTAGGTTTCCACACCTTGTCCGGGTCGTTCTCCAGTGCCGCCAGCTTCAGGTTGCGGATGGACACCGCTTCATTGAGGCATTCCCGCCTGCAGGCGTCCTCGCAGGGGTGGGAGCAGATATGCCCCAGGCTCCTGGGGAGCGGCAGCCGCTCGTGGATCAGGCAGGAGGCCTCCTCATAGCGCCCCTCCTTTACCAGCCGCACATACTCCGGCACGTTGGTTCCGGCAGGGCAGGTGGCCTTGCAGGGGGCGGTGAAGCCCTGCTCCCCTTGTCCCTCTTTGTCCATCAGAGAGCCAGTAGGGCACACCTGCACGCAGGCCCCGCAGAAGCGGCAGTCCGAGTCCATCAAGAGGCCTTTCACAGGGGAAACGAGGGTTTCCCCATCCTTTTTCGTATAATCAATGGCCCCCACGCCCCGCGCCTTATGGCAGGCCCGCACGCAGCGGCCGCACAGCACGCAGCGCATCATGTCGTGGATAATAAGGGGGTTCTGGTCGTTATAGGCGATGGGCTTTAAACGCCTGCCCAGGCCCTCGGGGCTTACGCCCATATACTGCATCAAAGTCTGCAGCTCGCATTTGCCATACTTGGGGCAGGTAGAGCAGTCCTCGGGGTGGGCGGCCAGCAGGAGCTTCAGCGCCAGCTCCCGCCGGGCCTGCACCTTTTCGCCCTTTGTGCGGACTTCCATCCCTTCCCGCGCAGCCAGCGTGCAGGAGGACACAACCTTCCCCTCCGTTTCCACCAGGCACAGCCCGCAGGCCCCGGCGTCCGGCAGGTCTGGATGGTGGCACAGGTGCGGGATGTACACCCCGGCCTCCAGCGCCGCGCTGAGTACACTCTGCCCCTCCCTCGCCGTGACGGTAGCCCCGTCCAGCTTAAAAACTACTGGTTTCATTCCTCGGTTACCTCCGTTTAATCCAAATAGGGCCTTACAAAGCTTGCAGCACGTCCCAGTGCTCGGCAAGCTTCCCGCCCTCCAGGCGGTACCAGTCCACAATTTTCGTCTGGGGCACGCCCTGGGCGCTTACGCTGTGGTGATACACCGCCACCATGTCGCCCTCGGCTATCGCCATCTGCACCTCCAGCTTAAACTCCGGGTGCTGGGCAAACTTCTCTTCGAAGGCGTCCATCAGCCCTTTGCGCCCCTGGGCTATGCCGGGGTTGTGCTGGATGTAGCCCTCCCGCACATAGCGCAGGGCGGCGGACACATCGTGGGCGTTGAAAAATTCCTCATAAAACCTGAGGACAATCTCTTTGTTCGTCATAGCGTCCTCAGCCCTCAATGCACCGGCGCATGCACTCCTGGTGCCTGTGCACCTGTTCGATGCAGCTTTCGGAAGCGTCCTCCACCATTTCCGCGCCTTCCCATTCGGTGGAGAGGTAGCCATGGTAGCCCGCCTTTTTGTAAGCATCCACCACCTGCTGCATGGGGATGCAGGTCTCCTCGTAATCCTCGTTGATGTGGTAGCACTTGGCGTGGGTGTGGAAAATGTAGTCGATGTTGTCGATGATGTCCTGGGGATCGTTCCAGGTGTAGGCAAAGGAGGCCCCCGCGTAGCCGAAGTCCGCATCGTTGCCTCCCGCCTTTTTGATGGCGGCCATCAGTTCCCCCTGGCCGTTTGCCATGCGGTAGTCCATGTTGGCGGCGCCCAGGTTTTTGTCATAGCGGATTTTTACAAAGCCCTTCTCGCAGCGGTTCTTGAAAGCCTGCTGCACCAGCTCCACGCATTCGGGGTGGGCACCATTTTTCAGGGCCTGGTTTGTCAGTTCTGTGGGGATCTTGTTGCAGAAGATGCCGAAGTCCGGGATGAACCCGAAATATTTGGTGCCTGTGCGGCGGATCATCTCCATGTAGCCTTCCGACCACCCGGAGTTCAGGGAAAAGGGCGAGTGCACCTCCAGGCCGATTTTTACGTCAAAGGCCTCGGCAATGGGCAGGCTGCCCTCAATAACCTCCATGGGCGTGGACACCAGCGTGCGCAACACCTTAAAGCCCAGGGTGTGGGCGATTTCAATGTCCCGGCGCATGTTCTCAATCTGCTCCCGCAGGGTGCATACCCGGTTGTCATAGATGTGGTTCTCCAGGAAAGCGTCCATGCAGCTAGGTTCTGTGCCGTATTTTTCCATCCACTTGAACCACTTCGCTTTGAATTCCGGCGTAATCACCGGGAATTCATCCACCATCTGCTCGGCCAGCAGCTCAATGCCCGTGGCCCCGGCTTTAGACGCCTCCCGGATGCAGCCCTCCAAATCCAGCTTGCCGGTAAAATAAGCCTCCTGGTAGCTGTAGAGGGAGACGCTCTTTTTGATATCGTAGCTCATATACGTTACCCTCCCTTAAATGGTGAACTGTGCGCGGCCCGTCTTCACTAACTGCATGGGCATGTAAGAGGGGGCCACCGTGATGGTCACGGACAGGTCGTGCTGCCCGGGGGCCAGCCCGCCCTCCTTCTTCACGCCGATTTCTCCAAACTGCCCGAAAAGCCAGCGGTTGGAGATAACCGTGCGGGCCTCCTCCAGCGTAAAGGTTTCGCCGTTTACGGTGATGGTTACGGTCTCCCGGGGATACTCCACCCCGTCAACCGTCACCTGGATATTCCGGATAATCGAAAGCGTAATGCCCCTGTAATAGGGCACGCGCATCTGAAAAGCAAATCCCTGGTCGGTGTTCTTATAGCCGTCAGGGTTCAGCATATGGGTTTCCAGCATGTTATCGCTCCTTTCATGTATTGCCCCTGCCGCCTGTCCCGGCAGCAGGATTTCCCACTCCCCCGCACAGGGGTGGGCGGACGGGGAAAGCCAAGTCTGCAGGGCAGGCCCCGCCCACCCAAAAGGAATGGTAAAATAATCTTATATTTTTAATCTAAGTAAACCTCTTTGCCTGTTTCGGCAGACTGGTAAATGGCCTCCAAAATCTGGGTGACCACATAAGCCTGCTCGGGCTTCACCAGCGGCTCGCCCTTGCCCTGGATGGCTTCCAGCCACTGCTTCTGCTCGGCCACGCCCTCTGCGGACGCGCCGCCCTCGAAGAAGTCCACCACGCCCGCGGGGGAGATGGTCTTTTCCATAAGCTGGCCGTTCTCGGCAAAGTTGTAAATCAGCTCGTCCTGGGGGTAGCTGCCGCCATGGTGGATTTCCGCCCCGGCCTTTGTGCCGCACAGGGTGGTGGAAGCTTCCATGCTCTTCAGGATGTTCAGCGCCCAGGAGGCCTCCAGGTAGATGGTGGCGCCATTTTTCATCTTGATAAGGCCGAAAGCGGAATCCTCCACCTCAAAGGTTTCGGGATCCCAGGGGCCGAAGACATTGCCCTCGGGGCCGTCGGCCTGGCGGCCCAGCTTGTAGAACACCTGGCCGGATACGCTTGCAGGCTCATAGTTGTTCATCATCCACAAGGTGATGTCCAGCGCGTGGGTGCCGATGTCAATCAGCGGCCCGCCGCCCTGCTTGGATTTGTCCGGGAACACGCCCCAGGTGGGCACAGCCCGGCGGCGGATGGCATGGGCCTTTGCAAAGTAGATGTCGCCCAGGTCGCCCTTTTCGCAGGACTTGTGCAGAGTCTGGGTGTCGGTGCGCAGGCGGTTCTGGTAGCCGATGGTGAACAGCTTCCCGGAAGCCTTCCAGGCGTCGATCATCTTCTGGGCGTCTGCGGTGTTGTGGGCCATGGGCTTTTCGCACATCACGTGCTTGCCCGCCTCAAAGGCTGCCACGGTGATGGGGCAGTGGGCCACGTTGGGGGTCAGCACGTGCACCACCTCAACATCCGGGTCTGCCAGTAAATCATGGTAGTCGGTGTAGACTTTGGCGCCCTCTGTGCCGTACTCTTTTGCGGCCTTCTCGGCCCGCTCGGGGATGATGTCGCAGAAAGCCACCATTTCCGCCAGATCCGCGTTTGCTTTGATGGAGGGCATGTGCTTCTGGTTGGCAATGCCGCCGCAGCCTACAATACCGATTTTCACTTTAGACATAAGAAATCGCTCCTTTACAATTGTAAGTTTTATTAAAATGTCCGGATTTTCTTTTCCCAAAGGCACTGGGGAGAAAGCGTCACGCAATACCCTCTCCCCTGCCTTTTGAGGAGGAGCCGCCCCGGCAAAGCTCCCGCGCCCCATGGCAAAAAGGATGCAGGGCCAGATAAGGGGCGGTTTTTATGGAACAAGCCCGGTAGGGGGCTTATTCGGCAGTCTCAGTCTTAGCTTTTGCGGCCTCGCGCTTCTTCTGGAGGCGCTCCCGGACGCCGTCCATGTAGCCGGGCTTATCCAGCTTGTAGAGCAACAGGGGGATGATGCCGACAAAGTAGATGAGGGCAGGGAAGAAGTTTACGGAGAAGTTGATGCCGAACTGGATGTGTTCGGTCATCTCCACGCCGCCCTCATAGCCGAAAGCGCCGATAATCATCAGGCACACGGAGTTGCCGATAGCCGAGCCAATTTTCGTGCCCAGGCCCTGGAAAGAGAAGGCCATGCCGTCGTTGCGGATGCCGTATTTGTCCTCATAGTCGTCAATGGCGTCAATCATCATCACGCTGCCGCAGGGGCCTGCGATGTAGCCCAGGCCGTAAATAACCAGCATGATGAACACAAAGGGCACGCTGGTGGAGGGGCCGAAGAACAGGATGAGCAGGGAGCCGCCCTGGATGAGCATGGACAGGATGGCGGTCTTCTGGTTGCCGATTTTCTCAATGACTTTGGGGGCCAGGGGCATGATAAGGGTGCCCACAATCATCTGCATCATCATGAACACGGTGATGAAGCGGAAGTCACCCACGCAGTACAGGTAGAAGTACACGGCAATGGCGATGCGGCCCAGCATGCCGGTCATGTTAATCATGGCGTACAGGATGGCGCACACCAGGTTGCGGTTTTTGGCAACCAGCTTCAGGCCCTCCCAGATGGAGCCCTGGTTCTCTTTCTTTACGGTGATGCGCTCCTTGCACAGGGCAGCCACGGCCCAGAACATGGGCAGGGAAATCGCCGCCAGCAGGATGGCGGTGCTGTGGTAGCCCGCGGCCTGGTCGCCCTTGCCGATAAACTCGATAAGGGGCAGCACGGTGAGGTTCAGCAGAATCTGGCCGATGGTCATGCCCATCATCTGGGCGGACATGAGGCGGCTGGTCTCCTTGGGGTTGTTGGTCATAACGGCGGGCAGGGCCAGGTAAGGCACGTTGGTAACCGTGTAGGCCATGCCCAGGCCGATGTATGTAACGTATGCGTAAATAAGCTTGGCGGAGCCGCCGAAGTTTGGCACGGTGAAGGTCAGCACGGTGAACACTACCAGCAGGGGCGCGCCGATGAAAATGTACGGCCGGAAGCGGCCCCACTTGGTGTGGGTGCGCTCCATCAGGGTGCCCATCATGGGGTCGTTAATGCCGTCCCAGACCTTGGCCACCAGCATCAGCAGGGAGACGGCCATGGGGGTCAGGCCGAACACGTCGGTGTAGAACAGGGAAAGGTAGGTGCCTACCATTGTCCACGAAAGCTGGGACGCGAAGTTGCCCAGCCCATAGACAAAATACTCTTTAAAGCCCAAAGGCTTCAACGTGTTTTCCATTATAATCCATCCTCTCAAAGGGCGCGCGGTGCGCCGTTCAGCAATACCCTCTTATTTGTTGCCCACAATCTGGTCAAATCGCTTGTAGCGGTCCATCTCCCGGTCGATAAGGGCCTTGTTGTCCGGGTCGGTGAGCTTGGGCACGCAGATTTTTATCATGTTCTGGATTTCGTTGTAGTGCTCGTAGATGCCGTTGGGGGTGTTGCGGGCACGGTTCAACTGCTCCTCGCTCCAGCTCACCTTCACCTTGCCGTCCGCAACCTCCATCTTGCCCCAGGTGCCGCAGATGGGGCACTCCACGTCGGTGGTGCCGTTGATGTTCAGCATCCGGCAGTGGCACACGGGGCACACGCCGTCGTCGGGGTCGCCGGCCCAGGTGTCCACTTCGCTGTAGGGCTTGCCGATGGACTGTGCCACGGCGGTGCCCAGGGAGGCGCAGCGGTCCAGCAGCGCCCGGTCCAGGATGGGGCTGCCGGTGTTGCCCTGGTCGTAGGCGTCCACATGGCCCACGCACTTCTGGATGAAGGAGAAGTCGAACAGGTGGAGCATGGGAAGCCCCAGGGCCACCCAGTTGCGGGTGTTGGCGCCGCCCACGGATATGTAGGCGGAATAGCGGTCTTTGAAGTAGCGCTCGTCCAGAAGGGGCTTGCCCTCGGCCTCACGCTTCTTGTTTGTCTCCCACATCTCCGCCCGGTCGTGGGAGGGGCAGAGGCGGTCAAGAAAATTCTTGAACTGCCCCACAATGCCCACGGCGTACACCGGGGCGCCGATGATGATGCCGTCGCAGTCGTAGTAGGCTTCCTCCAGGATGTGGTAGTCGTCCTTCAGGCAGCAGCGGACTTCCACATCGCCCCTGTCCCGGCAGCGGGCGCAGTAGTCGCAGGCGTGGCAGTGGTCGATGCGCAGGCCCATGGTGTTGATGAACTGCACCTCGGCCCCGGCCCCCTTCGCCGCAAAGAGCGCCTCTTTCACCATGATGTCGCAGCGCTGGTTTTTGCGGCCAAACGAAATGCCCAAAATTTTCACGTTTTTTCCTCCTCATCATTTTTAGAAACATTTCAAGAATGCGGTTTGAAACGTTTCTGAATTTGTTATATTTATAGTACTACTTTTCAGAAAATTTTCAAGACATTTTCAGGCCACAGAAGCAAAATCCACTCTTTTACCATACCAATGCTGTTGGTTTCATACAAAGTGCACAACAAGTTGTGCGCTTACAGAAAATATCAGAAAACGTTACATCCATGTGCTTGCTTTTTAATTCCCGATCCGGTATAATACCCTTATAAAATGATTGATTTCTTTGGAAACGCTGTGAAAGGAGCTGGATATGGCATCCATTTTAGACGTAGCAAAAGAGGCGGGCGTTTCAACCGCCACAGTTTCCCGTGTCTTAAACGGCAGCTATTCCGTTACGGAAGAAAAGCGGCAGCGCGTTATGGAAGCGGTGGAAAGGGTAGGGTACACGGTGCCCGAGCGCAACCGCCCTATTCCCAACAGCCCCTCCAGGCAGACAGGGGACAGGAAGATCCTGCTGGCTGTCTGCAGCGACTTCCTCCCGGGCATCCTGTATTCCTTCCAGAGTACGGCGGCTGCTATGGGGTACAGGGCTGTAAGCGTCCACTATGACAGCCCTGACGAATACCAGAACCTTGTGGACACCATGGAATCCCTGTCCCCCCTTCTGGCGGGCATCCTCCTGGTCAACTGCGCGGACGTCACCCCACGATTCCAGCGGCTGGTGGGGGCTTATCCCCTGGTGCAGATAGGGGAGCCTGTCATGACCCAGGGCTATAACCGGGTGGTATATAACGACGAGGTGCAGATAGGCGAGGACGCGGCATCTTTCTTTTTGTCTCAGGGGAAGAAAAAAATCGGGATATTGTCGGTAGACCTGGCAACCCATATACCGCTCTTTGAAAAAAAGCGGCTTAACGGCTATTATCTTGCCATGATGAACCATGGCATCCAGCCGGATCCTAGCCTGGTGCGCATTGTGGACATGTCCATGGAGGGGGGATATGAGGGCTGCTGGAAGCTGCTGGCGGATCACCCGGATTTAGAGGCAGTGGTGGGCGTAACGGACGTGGTGGCCTTAGGCGCTTCCTATGCCCTGCGGCTGGCTGGAAAAACCTTTGACCAGGTAGGGGTCCTGGCCATGGATGACAACGACGGCTGGGATTTTAACCACTGCAGCTTCCCTTATATCAACCCGCACCATGATGAAATGGGCAGTACAGCCGTACACCTTCTCCACGCCGCCATCAACGGCGAGTTAGAGCGAGACTACCGGGTGGTTATCCAGCACACCCTGGAGCGGGGCCAACGGTATGATGGCGCGGCGGATTCGTAGGGGGAGACAGCCTTTTTCTTTGTTTAGCGGTGCAGATTTTGAGGGCATGTATAAAATTGGCGCAGGAAAGCTCCTGTGCCTTCTCTCTTTTTGACCCACACCGTGGTCTCGCCTGTCGGCTCGGTCGGTTCGCACATGAGCGCCACTGGCGCTCGCTCACCCCACACGCCGAAATAAACGGAAGCGGCTGGATACCTCCGGGTAGGAAGTTCCAGCCGTTTTTCTCGTTTGACCCACACTCACATGACCTTGTCCATGAAATTTCCCATCTTTTCTGCGGCTTGTTCCTGCTTTTGCCGGGTGGCGTGGGTGTGCCATTGCACCCGGCCCAAGCGGATACCATAGGCGGAAAGGTTGCCCAGCTAAGACGGGAGTACAGGGAAAGCCATGACAAGATGCTGAAAGAGCAAATGGAAAACTGGAAGGAAATAGAAGCCAGCCTGCGCCATCAAGGGCTGGATTTCCTGCGGCGCGGGGAAAGAAGAAAAAATCAGATGGAGGTGCTTTAGCTATGAGTATAAGGATAAACGCGGGTTATATCATTACAGATTCTGTCCACGTTGGTGAGACGGAGTTTGTAATGGGAGTACACAGCAAGGCCCCCTCACAGTTTGTGAGCTGGGCCTGCAAAAACGGCACGGACTATTTCTGGGGGCACTATTTCTCCGATCCGCTTTTGGCTATGAAGGACTTGCTCGCCAGGGCAAACCAGGAACTGGCTTTTTGCATGAAGAAGCAGGAAAATGCCCGGAGAGGGGGGGAAAACCAGATGACCCCTGCTTGTAATGAAAACATATGCGGCTTTGAGGTATCCCCCTTCCCGGAGAAGCCGGGCTACCTGCCCATATCGGATGAGGAATTCCGGCGGGATACCCTTGCCGCCTGGTGCCGGGGCGGGTACAGGGAGAAAATAGCCGCCGCCCTTTACGGCGGGGAACGGGAATGGGCCGCGCTCTATAAGGACAGGGATGTGGTCAAGGAGGATGAGGCGGCTGTGATTCGCCGCATTTTTGACCTTTACTTGCAGGGGATCGGTAAGCAGAATATTGCCAATATCCTCAACGCGGAGGGTGTTTCCCGACGGCACG
This sequence comes from Oscillospiraceae bacterium, assembly GCA_910574995.1. GTDB lineage: Bacteria > Bacillota > Clostridia > Oscillospirales > Acutalibacteraceae > Acutalibacter. Next base: position 263,815 of record CAJTCS010000001.1, on the reverse strand, counting down.
GACAACAAAAATGGCACCATACCACGATCGACTATGTTATCAGAAACGAACGCTATATGGGCGATGCCCTCCTGCAAAAGAAGTTCACCACGGATACCCTGCCATTCAGAAAGAAAAAGAATCGCGGCGAAAAACCGCAGTATTATGTGGAGAACAGTAACCCTCCCATCATCAGCCGGGAAACCTATCAGGCGGCGCAGGAGTTGCAAAAATCGCGCAATATCAGCCATAAGCGCGAGGGTGTGCATCTCCTGACCGGTATCCTTCACTGTCCAGAATGTGGCCGCTCGTTCCGCAGGCTGCTCCTGAACGGTACCGCCTACTGGCTGTGCAGCGGCAAGGCGGCTGGTGCCACAAACTGCCAGAGCAGGCGTGTGAGGGAAAATGCTGTCTACGATGCTTTTTGCTTAATGGTGGATAAGCTGTCTGCCCACCGCAATGACCTATTCGGTACCCTTATCCATCAGTTGGAGATGATGCAGAACCGTGGCGGCGAAAGCCAAGATAAGATACGGCAGATAGATAAGCAGATAGCCGACCTGAGTGCGCAGAATCTGGTGGTCGCCCGGCTCCACACCAACGGCGTTCTGAACGCAACTGACTTCGCCGCGCAATCCTCAGTAATAAGCAATAAAATCAACGCCCTGCGGCTGGATCGCAAGAAGGGCTTGCAGAGAATGAAGATGATGAATTGATATACACGCTGAAATCGCTGGATGACACCATGGCGGGATATGTACCGGGTACGCCGTTCAGCCAAGCACTGTTCGAGGAAATTGTGCAGAGTATCACAGTCGTGGACAATTCAAAACTGACCTTTCATATCGTCGGTGGACTGGCCTTTACGGAACAAATTCCAAAGAATGTGAGGTGTCACACGGCATGAAAAAGAGGAATGTTCCGTTCGGGTATCAGTATCAAAAAGGCGTAATAGTCATCCATCCTCAGGAAATTGCCATAATAAAGCGCATTTTCAGCGAGTACCATAACGGTATGTCTCTGCTGGAAATTGCCAGCCACCTGAACGATGAAAATATCGAGTATCAGCCCGGCGTTACCGGCTGGAACAAATCCCGCATCATGCGGCTGATAGAGGATGAACGATACACCGGCAAGGACGGTTTTCCGGCAATCATTGATGAGAAAACTCACCAGGCCATGATAGAGATGAAAGCTCAAAAGAATACTCAGCATGGCACTGACCGCAGCCATGAGATTTTTCATATAGATGTGCCGATAATTTGCCCGGCCTGCGGTTCTGAAATGAACCGTCGGTACGACAGCCGGTTCAAGAAGTGCCAGCAGCGGTGGATATGCTCCAACACGGACTGCCGCACAGTAATTCACAAGGCTGACAGCGACCTGCTGGATGATATAACTGTACTGCTTAACCGTCTGGTTGTCAATCCTGAGTTGGTGCAAATTCCCGCTGAACCAGCGCATGGGTCAAGTGTGCAGGTTCGCAAGATGGAGAACGAAATTGCCCGGACATTGGATACCCTCGATTACGATAAAAATACCTTGAGAAAGAAGATGTTGGAGTGTGTTTCCATGAAATATGCGGATATCGATTCCGCTCCATATGTTACAGGCCATAGCTACCGATACGGTCGAGGAATTCGATGAGCAGCGGGCCACAGCGCTCATGGCTGAAAAGAACAACCTAGAGCAGCAGCTAGCTCAGTATGGCAATGTGCAACAGGAACAAGAATACACACAGTCCCGGCTGGATGAAATTTTTACTATCCTAGAGGGGCTGGAAAATCATCCGATGGAGTATGATGACCGGCCGGTGCGGGAGGATTGGAAGTTGAACAAACAATACCAGTTTGATGTGAGGGTTCGGATACGCACACTGATTTGGAGAAAATATCTTTTTAGTCGTGCGTTCACATCCTGTGGATATAATAAAGTATTCGCGAAAAAAAGCCCCGGGACCCCGGGGCTTTTTTTCGTCTGGAAGATTTGGCCTTGAAAAGCCAAAAGCGCGGGCGGACATGGGATGCGCTCTTATAAAAGGGTAACATGCGCCTCTTTGCAAACCCGCCGGGTCTCCTCGTCCCAAAGGGAAGCCTGCACCTCGCCGATGTGGGCCTTGCCCAGCAACAGCATACACAGGCGGCTTTGGCCAATGCCGCCGCCAATGGTCAGGGGCAATTCATCCCGCAGAAGCATTTGATGGAAGGGCAATGCCCGGCGCTCTTCGCAGCCGGCCTCGGCCAGCTGGCGGGAAAGGCTTTCCGCGTCTACCCGGATGCCCATGCTGCTAATTTCCAGGGCTAGCCCCAAAGCCTCATGCCAGAACAGCAAATCGCCGTTCAGCTGCCAGTCGTCATAGTCCGGGGCCCGGCCATCGTGGCGCCGGCCGCTTTGCAGCTTGCCGCCAATCTGCCCGACAAACACGGTTTTGTGCTCTTTTGCAATGGCGTTTTCCCGCTCTTTGGGGGAAAGCTGGGGCCAGCGGTCCTCCAATTCCTGTGCTGTACAGAAATGCACCTCCCGGCACAGCTGGGTACCCAGGTCTGGGAATTGCCACTTCAGCTCGTCCAGGGTGCCGCAAATGGCGCTGACGATGCGCTGCACCGTGTCGTACAGGTATTCCACGTTGCGCATAGAGCGGTCGATAACCTTTTCCCAGTCCCATTGGTCCACATAGACAGAATGGAGGTTATCCAGCTCCTCGTCCCGGCGGATAGCGTTCATGTCCGTAACAAGGCCGTTGCCCACGAAAAATTCATAGTCATGCAGGGCCAGGCGTTTCCACTTGGCCAAAGAGTGCACCACTTGGGCGTCCTTCCCCACGGCGGGTATATCGAAGGATACAGGGCGCTCCACGCCGTTCAGGTCGTCGTTCAGGCCTGTGGCCGGGTCTACGAACAGGGGGGCTGTGACACGTTTCAAATGCAGGGCGGCGCACAGCTTCACCTGGAACACGTTCTTGATAAGGCCGATGGCCTTTTGGGTCTCATACAGCCGCAGGACCGCCTTATAGCGGGGGGGGATGACAGTCATGGAAAGCCCTTCTCTCTTTGCCCCTTGGGGGAATCTTTTTTAGATAACCTTATTATAGCACAGCAAAGGAAGACGGGGGGGGAAAACTTTTTCCCCTCCCGTCCCGGTTTTTTATCTACTTTTGACCTTGCCCCTACCCGTCCGCCCCCTGCTCCAGGGCAAAAGCCCCTTCCAGGCCAGGGGTCAGGGAGATAGCGCGGCTTTCGTCCACAAACAGCGCCTGCGCGCCGAACTGTTCCAACAAGGGCAGGCTTTTTTCATACCCCAGTACAAAACAGGCCGTGGACAGGCAGTCGCTAAGGGCCCCGTTCCCGCTTACCACTGTCACGGACACAAGGCCGCTTTCCGCCGGGTACCCGGTACGGGGGTCCAACAGGTGGTGGTACACGGCCCCGCCCTCTTCAAAATATTTCTCATAGCTGCCCGAGGTGGACACAAACCCGGGTCCCAGCTGCAAAACGCCCAGCGAGCCCTGGCCGTCGGGGTCCCGCACACGAACCCGCCAAAGCCCCCCGCCGGGCTTTTCCCCGTATAGGCCTACGCTGCCCCCCGCCGCCACCACGGCGCTTTCTACCCCTGCCAACTGGTAGCAGCTTATGGCGGCGTCGCAGGCCGCGCCCTTGCCCGCCGCACCCAAATCCACCGCCATGCCGGGCTGGGCCAGGGCCGCGCCTTCCGACGTGACAGAAAGGCCCTGGTAACCGACCAAAGCCAAGGCGCCTTGCAATTCCGCGTCCCCAGGCAGGTGGGGCGCGTTGTCAAAATCCCACAGGCGGCTTACCGGCGCGATGGTCACGTCAAAGGCCCCGCCGCTGGCCCCGCAGACGGCCAGGGCCGTTTCCAGCACCTGCCGAACCTGCCCATCCAGCCCCACGGCCCCGGCCCCGGCGCTTTCATTCAATTGCCAGACCGCGCCGCCCTCCCGCCGCCAGGAGATCTGGTTCTCCAGCTGGGCAACGGCCTCGGCGGCCTGCCGGGCGGCCTCCCCTCCCCCGGGGCCATACACCGTCTGCTGGACATACGAGCCCATGGCAAAAGTGGAGAGGGAAAAGGGCTCCTCCTGGGGGCGCAATAGGAGGAACCCAATCAGCAAGGCTGCCGCCGCCAGGCCACAACAGACAAATAGGGCGGGTTTCTTTTTTCCCATCATGGGATCACCTCTCAAGCATACTGCGTAATACAATACGCTATAAGGGCTTTTATGTCAAGACTTGCCGGCGCGCGGGCCCTATCCCCTGGGCTTGTTGCGCTTGCGGATAAAGGCATAGTCCTCCGGCGTCAGGGCGATGGCCCCGTGCTTCCGTTCAAATGCGGCAATGTGCGCCAGAATAAGCTGTTCGATCTCCCGGTTGGCAGAGCGCCCGTTGTACTCTGCGACATATTTCAGCTTGTCCATGGTGGTCTCGGGGATACGCAGGGCATACTGCGGGTTCTGGTGGCGGCCACTCGGCATAAACGACCCTCCTGGTACTCTAAAATGGCTACTTCCGCTATAGAATAAATAGTTGGAAAAATGCTGCCAGCGTGCGGCATGGCCCGCGGCAAAGCCCCGCAAGAGGCCTAACACCCCTTGGCCGCGCATTTTCCCAAACTGCTGTTCGCAGGGGCAGCCTGTAATGGGGTTATGATATCCCCATTATATCCAAAAGGTTTCTTTATTACTCATATTGACAGCAATTAAAATTCTATATATAATTAAAACACACTCAAATAGACATCCCCCCGCGCTGCGTTTTTTTACATGCTTTATTATGGCCCAGGCCCCAGGGGGCGTTATTGTATCTCCTGCTCCAGCGTGTCGAATTCCGGCGTAGAAAAGAACTCCCCCAAAGTGATCTCCAGGCCGTCGCACACTTTTTTAATGGTGGCGACTGTGGCGCTTTTGTTCCGGCCGCTGATGATATTGTTTATGGTAGATTGGGTGATCCCGCTGATGGTACACAGCTTGTTTACAGAAATGCCCCGTTCTTCGCACAGGGCCAGGATACGCCGGCTTACCGCTGCTCCAACTTTCATAAAAAGGCACCTCAATTTCGAATTTGATAAATTGAGGATACCCAAAATAGCTTGACATTGCTAACTCAATAGGGTTAAAATAACCCTATTGAGTTAGCAATTCCCGCCCCTCCCCCCTTGTGCCGTTTTTGGGGCAAACCGTGGCATACCGCGGGGAGGCGGGAAACTTGAAACCGGAAAAGGGGAATGCACATGACAAAGTACACAGAAGACCTGGCCAAAATGCTGCGGGCGCTGCGGCGCGCCTGCGGCTTCAGCCAGGAGAACGTGGCCCATGCACTAGGGATACGCTTATCAACCTATGTGTATTACGAGTCGGGCCGGGTGATCCCCAATGCCCAGGAGCTGCTGGCCCTGGGCAGGGCCTTCGATGTGCCGCCCGCCTGCTTCCTATACCCGGAAAGGTGGGCTGGGCTGGAGCAAGCCCGCGCCTGCCCGGATTACGCCCCTGCCTTAGAGCCCTCGCGCCTGGGAGAGCTGACCCCGTCTGAAAAAGAACTGGTAGCCCGCAGCCGGAGGGGGGAGGCACCGGAAAAAACAGGGGAATAACCTTGCAGGACCCGCGAAAGGCAGCTTTCCGCGGGCCTTTTTATTTTGCCGCCCGCGCGCCCCTGTTGACTTACCGCCCCGGGTGGGGTAAAATTGCAGTATACAAACGAAACAGCACCAAGGAGGAAAGACCATGGTAAAATTATACGATGGCGGCGTATTCCTGTTAAACGGGGAAACCCTTGTCCCCGCTGCCGAGGCGCCCGCCCGCCTGGACGCCCAGGCAGACCCCCAGGAAGCGAAGAAAGGCACGATGGCCTATTCGATCCTACAGGCCCACAACACCTCTGGCAGCATGGAAAGCCTGCGCCTGCGCTTTGACGCGATGGCCTCCCACGACATCACCTTCGTGGGCATCGTGCAGACCGCCAAGGCTTCCGGCATGACGGAGTTCCCCCTGCCCTATGTGCTTACCAACTGCCACAACACGCTGTGCGCCGTGGGCGGCACCATCAATGAGGACGACCACATGTTCGGCCTTTCCGCCGCTAAAAAATACGGCGGCGTATATGTGCCCCCCCACATGGCTGTCATACACCAGTATATGCGGGAAATGCACGCGGGCTGCGGGAAGATGGTTTTAGGCTCCGATTCCCACACCCGCTACGGCGCCCTGGGCGCTATGGCTATCGGCGAGGGCGGCGGCGAGCTGGTGAAGCAGCTGCTGCGGGACACCTATGACATCCAGTACCCGGGCGTGGTGGCCGTGTACCTGACCGGGAAGCCCCAGCCCTATGTAGGGCCCCAGGACATCGCCCTGGCCATTATCGGCGCTGTGTTCCAGAACGGCTATGTAAAAAACAAGGTGATGGAGTTCGTAGGGCCCGGCGTGTCCTCCATGTCCACCGACTACCGCAACGGCGTGGACGTGATGACCACCGAGACCACCTGCCTTTCCTCCATCTGGCGCACGGACGGGGACACCAAGGCATACCTGGAGGCCCACGGCCGCGGGGCAGATTACCAAGAGCTGAACCCCGCCGGCATAGCTTATTACGACGGCTGCGTCCAGGTGGACCTGTCCTCCATAAAGCCCATGGTCGCCCTGCCCTTCCACCCCTCTAACGTGTATGAGATCGACGCCCTGAACGAGAACCTCCCCGATATCCTCCGGGAAGTGGAAAAGGAAGCCGCCCGGGTTTCCGGCGGCCGGGCGGGCTACACCCTGACAGACAAAATCGTGGACGGCAGGCTCCATGTCCAGCAGGGGGTCATCGCGGGCTGTGCCGGGGGCAACTACACCAACGTGGTGGAAGCCGCCAACGCCCTGCGGGGCAAAAGCTGCGGGGCCGGGGAGTTCTCCCTGGCGGTGTACCCCTCTTCCCAGCCGGTGTTCTTAGACCTGACCAAAAAAGGCTTTGTGGCCGATTTGATGGAAGCCGGGGCCGTGGTGCGCACGGCTTTCTGCGGGCCTTGCTTCGGCGCGGGGGACACCCCCTGCCACAACGGCCTGTCCATCCGCCACACCACCCGGAACTTCCCCAACCGGGAGGGCTCGAAGCCCGGCAACGGCCAAATGAGCGCCGTTGCCCTGATGGACGCCCGCTCTATCGCGGCCACGGCGGCAAACGGCGGCATACTTACCAGCGCCCAGGCCCTGGACTGCTGGGGTAGCGTGCCGGAATATGCCTTTGACAAGGGCGTATACGACCGCCGGGTATACCAGGGCTTCGGCAAGGCAACCGGGGAAGGCCTGGTATACGGCCCCAACATCAAAGACTGGCCCCAAATGGGGGCCCTGACGGAAAACATCCTTTTAAAAGTATGTTCTAAAATCCTGGATCCGGTCACCACCACCGACGAGCTCATCCCCTCTGGCGAGACCTCCTCCTACCGCTCTAACCCCCTGGGCCTGGCGGAATTCACCCTAAGCCGCCGGGACCCCGGCTATGTAGGGCGTTCGAAAGAGGTGGACAAGCTGGAGAAAGCCCGCGCCGCCGGCGAGGACGTGACCGCCCTGGAACCCGGGTTACAAAAAATATATGGTTTAATCCGCTCCATCCCCGGCCAGGAGAACACCCAGCCCGCCGAAACCGAAATCGGCTCTGTCCTTTACGCGGTAAAGCCCGGCGACGGCTCTGCCCGGGAACAGGCGGCCTCTTGCCAGCGTGTGATAGGCGGCCTGGCCAACATCACCCAAGAGTACGCCACCAAGCGTTACCGCTCTAACGTGATGAACTGGGGCATGCTGCCCTTCCAGCTGGAAGGCGATCCGGCCTTTGAGGTAGGCGACTATATCTATGTCCCCGGCGTGCGCACGGCCCTGGACAAGGCCCAAAGCGCCCTGACAGGCTATGTCCTTAAGGATAGCGGCGTACAGCCTATTTCCCTCTGCCTGGCCGCTATGACCGAAAACGAACGGGAAATCGTCAAGGCAGGCTGCCTTATTAACTTCAACCGCCAGCGCGCCGGGCGCTAATCCTCATACGCAAGGGTTGTGAGGGCTCTGCCCTCACTCTCCCGCTTAAGGGCCAAAGGCCCTTAAGAATCCCATCCCGGGAAGCCCGCTTCGCTGCCGGTTTATAGCCGCGCACTTCCCGGCCCGGACCGTACGGCGACTGCCAGTGGCCGTCCCTATGGTTTCAGAGCGCGGGCGCTCTGAAACCATAAAAACGAATGTTGGCCCGCTGGAAAGCGGGTTTTCCAGGCGGCCCACACTTGCTTTTAGTTTTGACTTTGTCAAAACCTGCGGGACGGCAGGCGCGCAAACCGGCGTAGCTGAAAGAGGGAAAATCGAAAAGCCGGCCTGGCTGCTGCCGGGCGGCAAGCCTGCCCATAGCAGCAGGCGGATGCACGAGGACAAGTTTTAAAAGAGCCCAGAGAAAATTTTTTCAAAAATTGTCTCTGGGCAGGGGTTTGGGGATGCAATCCCCAAACAAAAAGGAGGAGAGCGCAAATGTTGACCAGTCAAAAAATGCGGGAGCTGGCGCCGGAACTGGACCCCCTGCGCCTGGGCACAGGCTGGGCCAAGGAAGACCTGGGGAAGCCGCAGATATTTGTGGAAAGCACCTTTGGCGACAGCCACCCGGGCAGCGGCCACCTGGACAAGCTGGTGGAGGCCGTGTGCCAGGGCATCCGGGAAGCCGGGGGCCGGGGGGCCCGGTACTTCTGCACGGACATCTGCGACGGCGAAAGCCAGGGCACGGACGGCATCAATTTCTCTTTGGCCAGCCGGGAGATGATTGCCAACATGATCGAGATCCAGGCCAACGCCACCCCCTTCGACGCGGGGGTATACCTGGCCAGCTGTGACAAGGGGCTTCCGGGCAACCTTATGGGCCTGGCCCGGGTAGGCATCCCTTCCGTGGTGGTGACAGGCGGCACCATGGCCGCCGGGCCAGAACTGCTGACCCTGGAGCAGCTGGGCATGTACAGCGCCATGTACCAGCGGGGGGAGATCGATGAGGCAAAGCTGGACTGGGCCAAGGAAAACGCCTGCCCCAGCTGCGGGGCCTGCTCTTTCATCGGCACGGCCTCTACCATGCAGATTATGGCCGAGGCTTTGGGGCTCTCGCTGCCAGGCAGCGCCCTGCTGCCCGCCACCAGCCCAGACCTGCTGGACTATGCCCGCAGGGCGGGGGCCCTCTCTGTAAAGCTGGCCCTTTCACCGGGCATGCGCCCCTCGGACATCGTTACCCTGGACAGCTTTGAAAACGCCATATTGGTGCACGCGGCCATCTCCGGCTCTACCAACTGCCTGTTGCACCTGCCCGCCATTGCCCATGAATATGGCATCGAGATAACAGGGGACACCTTCGACAGGCTCCACCGGGGGGCCCGGTACCTGCTGGACGTGCGCCCGGCCGGCCGCTGGCCCGCCGAGTTCTTCTACTATGCCGGGGGCGTGCCCGCCATCATGGAGGAGATCAAACCCCACCTGCACCTGGACGCCATGACCGTGACAGGGAAGACCCTGGGCGAAAACCTGGAGGGGCTGAAGCGGGACGGTTTTTACGAAAGGTGCCAGCGGCGGCTGGAAGAGGCCAACAGGAAATATGGCATTGGCATAAAAAAAGAAGATATCATCCGGCCCTATGGGGAGGCCCTGGGTACAGACGGGTCGATTGCCATTTTAAAAGGGAACCTAGCCCCCCAGGGCGCGGTCATCAAACATACGGCCTGCCCCCAAGAGATGTTCTCCGCCGTCCTCAACGCCCGCCCCTTTGACAGCGAGGAGGACTGTATCGACGCGGTGATCCACCACAAGGTAAAGCCTGGCGACGCGGTGTTTATCCGGTATGAGGGGCCCAAGGGCTCTGGCATGCCAGAGATGTTCTACACCTCTGAAGCCATCTCCTCGGACAAGGAGCTGGGCCGCAGCATTGCCCTCATTACAGACGGCCGCTTTTCCGGCGCTTCCACCGGGCCGGTCATCGGCCATTGCAGCCCCGAGGCCCAGGCCGGCGGGCCCATCGCCCTGGTGGAGGAAGGCGACCTAATCCACCTGGACGTAAAGGGGCGCGTCCTGGAGATTGTAGGTGTAAAAGGCCAGCGCAAGTCCCCAGAGGAAATGGAAGCCGTGCTGCAAGAGCGCAAAAAGGCCTGGCGGCCTAAAGAGCCGAAGTACAAATCGGGCGTATTGCGCCTTTTCTCCCAGCTGGCCGCCTCCCCCATGCGGGGCGCGTACCTGGATTATGGTGAATAAGCCTTTAAGAAGGCCAAGCTTACGGGGGCTGCCGCCCCCAGGAAAGGAGAGCATATGAACAAAATTGAAGAGGCCATTGCCCGCGTCGGCATCGTGCCGGTAATCAAGCTGACACACCCGGAGCGGGACGCGGCGCCCCTGGCCCGGGCCCTGTGCGCAGGCGGCGTGCCTGTGGCAGAGGTGACGTTCCGGGCGGCGGGGGCGGACACGGCCATGCGCTTGATGAAAGAAGCCTGCCCGGACATGCTGGTGGGGGCGGGTACCGTCACCACCACAGGGCACATAGACCTGGCCCTGGCAGCCGGGGGGGAATTCATCGTGACGCCGGGGTTTGACGGGGAACTGGTGGCATACGCCCAGCAAAAGGGCGTGCCTATCTTCCCCGGGTGCACCACGCCCACCGACTATCACGCCGCCTTGAAATTTGGGCTGGAGGTCGTCAAGTTCTTCCCGGCGGAGCAGTCCGGCGGGCTTGCCAAAATTAAGGCCATGAGCGCGCCCTTCCCCCAGTTCAAGGTAATGCCTACCGGCGGCGTCTCCCTGCAGAACCTGGCCGAGTATTGTGCCTGCCCCTGCATCTGCGCCTGCGGCGGGTCGTACATGGTCACGGCGGACCTGATCGAAAACGGCCGGTGGGATGAGATTACCCGGCTGTGTGAAGAATCCCGGGGCATTGTGGAAAACACGCGCGCAAAGGCCCGCTGACGGCCAGGCGGGCCCTTGCAAAGCGGCGCGGCCTGTGCTATGATTAGGGGCAGAAAAAATCCTGTGACAAGAGAGGGGATCGATTGGGATGGAGACCATACAGGGCCTGAAACGGAGCCGCTATTGCGGGGAATTCCGCATGGAGCACGCAGGGGAAAAGGCGGTGGTGTTCGGCTGGTGCCAGCGCCAGCGGGACCTGGGCCAGCTGATTTTTATCGACCTGCGCGACCGTACCGGCATCGTGCAGTTGGCCTTTGACGAAGACAGCGGTAAAGAGGCCTTTGAAAAGGCTTTCCGGGTGCGGGCCGAGTTTGTGCTGGCAGCGGTGGGCACGGTGCGGGAACGCACCTCGAAAAACAAGGACATCCCCACCGGGGACGTGGAGATCTTCGTGGAAGAGCTGCGGGTGCTCAACGGCTCGGAAACGCCGCCCTTTGAGGTCGTGGAGAACTCCAAGGCCAACGAAGAGCTGCGGCTGCAATACCGCTATTTGGACCTGCGCAGGCCAGAGCTTCAGCGGAACCTGCTGATGCGCCATAAGCTTTCCAAGGCCACCCGGGATTACTTCTACGATAACGGCTTTATCGAGATCGAGACGCCCATGCTCATCCGTTCCACCCCAGAGGGCGCCCGGGACTTCTTGGTCCCTTCCCGCCTGCACCAGGGGGAGTTTTACGCGCTGCCCCAGTCCCCCCAGCTGTACAAGCAGCTTTCCATGGTGGCTGGCTTCGACCGGTATATCCAGCTGGCCCGCTGCTTCCGTGACGAGGAGCTGCGGGCTGACCGCCAGCCGGAGTTCGTGCAGATCGATATGGAGATGTCCTTCGTAGACGTAGAGGACGTGCTGTCTATGGCGGAGGGCTTTGTGCGCCATGTGTTCCGCGAGGTGCTGGATGTGGACATCCCCTTGCCCCTGCCCCGTATGACCTATAAAGAGGCCATGGAGCGGTATGGCTCGGACAAGCCGGACACCCGCTATGGTATGGAGATACAGGACATCAGCGGGCTGGTAAAGGGGTGCGGCTTTGGGGTCTTCGCAAACGCCGTGGCCGGCGGGGGCAGCGTGCGGGCTATCCTGGCAAAGGACGCGGTGAAAGCTTTGTCACGCAAGGAGATCGACAAGCTCACCGAAGCCGTAAAGGGCATTGGCGGCAAGGGCGTGGCCTGGGTGCGGTTGCTGCCCGAGGGCCCTGCCGGCTCCTTCCTCAAGTTTATGAAGGAAGAGGAGATGCAGGCCATCTATGAAAAAACGGGCGCCCAGGCCGGGGACGTGCTGCTGGTCATTGCCGATTCCAAAACCAGCCATGTGCTCTCCCAGCTGGGCTACCTGCGCACCATCACCGCACAGAAACTGGGCGTCGTGCCCCAGGGCATGCGCAACCTGTTGTGGATCACCGAAATGCCCTTCTTCGAGTTCGACGAGGATTTGAACGAGTGGGTGGCTATGCACCATCCCTTCACCTCCCCCTTAGACGAATGCCTGCCCTACCTGGAGACGGACAAAGGCCGGGTACGGGCCAAGGCCTATGACCTGGTAATGAACGGCATGGAGTTGTGTTCCGGCTCCATCCGCATTACAGACCCCGAACTGCAAGGGCGCATCTTCGCCCTGCTGGGCCTTAGCGATGAGGAGGCCCACGAAAAGTTTGGCTTCCTGCTGGATGCGTTCCGTTTTGGCGCGCCGCCCCACGGGGGCATCGGCCTGGGGCTGGACCGCCTGCTGATGCAGATGACCGGCGCGGCCAGCATGCGCGACGTGCTGGCTTTCCCCAAGGTACAGAACATGAGCGAGCTGATGACCCAGGCCCCCGCGCCGGTGGACCAGTCCCAGCTGGACGAGCTGGGCATCACCGTACCCCAGGCGTGACCGGCCGGGCCCGGCCTGGGCGCCTTATGGGAGGCTTTTAAAAAAAACCCATAGAAAATTTTTGCAGGGCGCGGGGCTGGCATGACAGGCCCTTCACAAGCGTGAAACAATAGCGGGGACCGGCGTTCTAACTGCCCCGGCGTGGCTGTGAAACCATGCCGGGGCAGTACACTTTGTATGGGTATAGATAAAATGCGACAACAACACACAAGATATAGTGTTGACAGAAAATCCCACAGGCGTTATAATGATACCTGCGGCGGGCCGCCGCGGAAACTGGATGTATGAGAGGACACGAAGCTGACATGTTGAAGACCATTATAAAGCGCAGCGGGGAACAAGCCCCCTTTGACGCCGCCAAAATACGGGCCGCCATTTTCAAGGCCAACGTGCGCATTGCCACAGAAAAGTTCAGCGACAAGGAGCTGGACCGGCTGACCGCCCAAGTAGTGGCCGAGCTGGAGAAAATGCAAACGTCCCCCACTGTGGAGCAGACCCAAGATATTGTAGAAGAGAAGCTGATTGCCGCCGGCTATGCTAAAACCGCCAAGGCCTATATCCTGTACCGGGCCGAGCACCAGAAGCTGCGGGAGATGGACGACGAGCTGGTGAAGATCTACTCTGCCCTCACCTTTGTCCCTGCCGAGGACGCGGACCTGAAGCGGGAAAACGCCAATATCAACGCCGACACCGCCATGGGGACCATGCTGAAGTATGGCTCGGAGGGGGCCAAAAGCTTTTATGATAAATATGTCATCCCCCCCCATATCGCCCATGCCCATGCCGAGGGGGAGATCCACATCCACGATAAGGACTTCTATACATTGACGGAGACCTGCTGCCAGATCGACCTGGTCAAGCTGTTTAAAAACGGCTTTTCTACCGGCCACGGCTACCTGCGGGAACCCAAGGATATCCGCAGCTACGCCGCCCTGGCCTGCATCGCCATACAGGCCAACCAAAACGAGATGCACGGCGGCCAAAGCGTGCCCATTTTCGACTACGCCATGGCCCTGGGGGTGGATAAGACCTATTGCAAAGAGTATTTCAAGGCGCTGATACAGTTCCTGCAGATCCATAAGGGCATGCCCTACAGCCATGCCGAGGCCCTGGTAGACGCCGCCCGGCTGGAGCTGGGCCGGAAGGTGACCATGAAAAACGTGGACGCATACAGCCAACGGTTCACGGCCTTTGTGCCCCGGCACCAGAAGGAGGGCGGCTTCGAGGAGATCATCACCGAAGAAGCGGAGGACGCCTGCGCCTATGCCAAAGAGGCCGCCTGGCGGGAGACCGACCGGGCCACCTACCAGGCCATGGAAGCCCTGGTGCACAACCTGAACACCATGAATTCCCGGGCTGGGGCCCAGGTGCCCTTCTCCTCCCTGAACTACGGCACGGACACCAGCGAGCAGGGCCGTATGGTCATCCGCAACCTGCTGCTGGCCACAGAGGCTGGCCTGGGGGATGGGGAGACGCCTATCTTCCCGGTACAGATCTTCAAGGTGAAGGAGGGGGTGAACTACAACGAGGGCGACCCCAACTATGACCTGTTCAAGCTGGCCATGCGGGTTTCCGCCAAGCGGCTGTTCCCCAACTTCAGCTTTATCGACGCGCCCTTCAACCTGCAATACTACAAGCCAGGGGACTATGACACCGAGGTGGCCTACATGGGCTGCCGCACCCGGGTAATGGGGAACCATCACGACAAAAGCCGCGAAACCACCTGCGGCCGGGGCAACCTGAGCTTCACCTCCATCAACCTGCCCCGCATCGGCATAGAGGCGCAAAAGGATATCAAGCGGTTTTATAAAATTTTGGATGCACGCATGGACTTGGCCGCTGAACAGCTGTTGCACCGCTTTAAAATACAATGCAGCAAAAAAGCGTACAACTATCCCTTCCTGATGGGCCAGGGCGTGTGGATCGATTCGGAAAAGCTGGGCCGGAACGACTCGGTAGCCGAGGTGTTGAAGCACGGCACCCTGTCTGTAGGATTCATCGGCCTGGCCGAGACCCTGAAGGCCCTGACAGGCAAGCACCACGGGGAAAGCCAGGAGAGCTATAAGCTGGGCCTAGAGATCGTCACCCACATGCGGGGGTATATGGACAGCCTTTCGGAAAAGACAGGGTTGAATTTCACCTTATTGGCCACCCCAGCCGAAGGCCTTTCCGGGCGGTTCGTGCGCATCGACCAGAAAAAATATGGCAAGATCCCCGGTATTACCGACCGGGGCTATTATACAAACTCCTTCCATGTACCTGTGTATTACCCCATCGGCGCGTTCGAAAAAATCCAGAAGGAGGCCCCCTTCCACGCCCTGACCAATGCCGGGCACATCAGCTATGTAGAACTGGACGGGGACGTGTGCAAGAACATAGAAGCCTTTGAAAGCGTCGTCCGCTGTATGAAAGAGGCGGGCATCGGCTACGGCTCTGTCAACCACCCGGTAGACCGGGACCCCGTGTGCGGGTATAACGGCATCATTGGCGACGTATGCCCCCGCTGCGGCCGCAAGGCCGGGGAAGGCGTGCCGCTCAGTAAGCTGGAGGAACTGCGCAGCAAATATCACGACGTGCCCGACTACACCTGCCTCATCCGCTGAGCGCCCGCGGCGCAAGGGCAAGGCCGCGAGACGCTGTCCCGCGCCCTGCCAGGGCCTAACGCCCCTGGACCGCGTATATTTTGAAGCTATCAAATCTAGGGCTCGTGTGAAAAATCGCAAACACCGTCTTTTTGCCCAAAACGGGCGTTTCCTGTGTTGGAAATCCTCGAAAACCGAAAGGTTTTCTTGCGGTTTCCGCCTTGAAACCGCTCCGTTTTGAACAAAAATTCCGGCACTTTCTCTATTTTCAAACAAGCCCTAAACTGGATATGGGGCGGGGGATGGGAGATACAGGGTTATTGGAATATGCGTGTCCCCGCGCGAAGGGAATAGTTCATGAAAAATATAATTAGGAGGAAACCAACATGACAAGCGTAAAAGAGTATAAGACCGAGGGCAAGGAAATTGTTGTAGGCGAGGGCCTGGGCTTCGAACGCATCCGCCGTATCACCGGCTATCTGGTGGGCACCATCGACCGCTGGAACAACGCCAAGCGCGCCGAGGAACAGGACCGGGTCAAGCACACCTTGGGGAGGAAATGACCATGCATATCCTGTTGGTAAATGACGACGGCATAGGCGCCCCCGGCCTGCGGGCCCTGGCGCAGGTGCTGGGGGAAAGCCATACCGTAACGGTGAGCGCCCCCATGGAGGAGCGCAGCGCCGTGGGCCATGGGCTGACAGTCCGCATGCCGCTGTTTACGGAAAAGCGCGAGGTGCCTGGGGCAAAGGCCGCCTATGCAGTCTCTGGCACGCCCGCCGACTGCGCCCGGCTGGGGGTGCTGTCCCTGGCAGAGGGGCCGGTAGATTTGGTGGTATCCGGCATCAACAGGGGCTTGAACGTGGCCATGGACATGCTGTACTCTGGGACCGTTTCAGCCGCCATGGAGGCCGCCATGCTGGGCAAAAGGTCTATTGCCGTGTCTACCCAGTGGGATGGGGAATTTGACAAAGCGGCCCAGGTGTTCGCCCGGCTGCTGGGACAGCTGGACGTAGAAAACGACATCGATTTTATGCTGAACGTGAACATCCCCGCCCTGCCCGGGCAGGAGATAAAGGGCGTCCGGTGGGTGCCCGCCGGGCGGACCCACCTGTGGGCCGATACCTATGAGCACCGCCAGGCCCCTGATGGCCGGGACTATTACTGGCTGAAAAATATCCAAGACGGCGCTACGCCGGGATATGGGATGGACACGGACATTGGCTGCACGGCCAATGGCTATGTGTCCCTTACGCCTTTGGTTTTTGACCTGACCGACAGCGAGGGATTCCGGGACAAGGAATTTTGCTTATAGGAGGGGCGCCCCTATGGAATTGCAGATTGCCGGTATCGCGGCCGAATCCATTGTCGACGGGCCGGGCATCCGCTATACCGTGTTCGTCCAGGGGTGCCCCCACCGCTGCCCCGGCTGCCACAACCCCCAGACACACCCTTTCCAAGGGGGGCGGGCCATGGACACGGCGGAGATTTTCGCCGGGTTCCAGTCCGACCCCATCTTAAAGGGCATTACGTTCAGCGGCGGCGAACCCTTCTGCCAGCCTGGCCCCTTGGCAGAACTGGCAAAACGGGTACACGCCGTGGGGAAAGACGTGGCCACCTTCACCGGGTATACCTATGAGCAGCTGGCCGTTATGGAAGACCCCCAGGTACAGGCCCTTCTGGCAGAGACCGACCTGTTGATAGACGGCCCCTTCCTGGAGGGGCAGAAAAACCTGGAGCTGGCTTTCCGGGGCAGCGAGAACCAACGCCTGCTGGACATGGCCGCTACCCGCCAGGCAGGCCGGCCCGTGCTGTGGGAAGGGGCCAACTAGCCAGCCCAGAAAGCACCGCACCCTTTTTGTAAAAAGCCAAAGGCCGGACGCATGTGTTTGCGCCCGGCCTTCCCTTTACCCGATACTTATTTCCCTTTTAAAATCCGGCTGACCCGCCGGTGCAGGCGCTGGAAATACATGGCAATCAGCCCCTCCAGGGCAAAGTCGTAAATTAGGAACACCGCGTTTGCCAGCAATAGCAGCACCACCGGGGTGAAATCACCAAAAAACGAAAGGGACTCTATGGGGATCCCCAGCAAGAACAGGGCCAACAGGGCCTCTGCCACAGCGGCCAGGTTGAACACCAGCAGCTTGGCCCCATAGCGCAGGGGCTTTTGGGGGATGCGCCCCAGTACCGCATACAGCGCGGGATAGTACCCGAAAAACAACAGGTAGATCAGCGCCGCCTCCCGGTCGGGGGCCAGCAGCAACGTAAGCGCCGCCGTGGCCCCATAGGTCCCAAAAGCCCAAGCCAGCCCGGCCTCCGCCACCACGGGGATCAACAGGCAGCCCACCAGGGCCGGCACCGCGATGCTGGCAATGGGCGCCATCCCCTGGAAAAGCATCAGCACTACACCCAAAGCAGACACTACCCCGCAAAATGCTATCTTTATCGATTGCTTCATGCCCGCTCCTTTCCGCGGCCCGCTCCACTACCAAAAACTGTCAGCAGCAGGGGATCAAGTCGCCGCCCATACATTCACAGCAGCAGTCGGCACAGATAAGGGAGGAACACATGTCGCAGGAGTTGCACCCCCCCGCGGCCATGTTGGGGCTATACCCCCCATACATGCCCGAGCCCTGGTTCATGGCCTGGTTCAGGGCCGCGCTGTATTCGCCGTTGCCCGGGTCCATCTGGCAGGCCCGGGAGAAATGGTCCTTGGCCTCCTCCAGCCAGCCCCGGCGGTATAAGACCGAGCCCTTCAGGAAATACCATTCCGCGTTGCGCCGTTCGCCGGGCACGCCGTTGAGAAGCTGTTCCGCGTCTGCCAGGCGGCCTGCCATAATCAGGTTCCGCACATCGTTGAAGCCCGAATCCCGCCGCCCGCCTACGGGGTTGTACCCGGCGCTGTAGCCGCCCCCCCGGCCGCCATAGCCGCCGCCTGCCTTGCGCTGGGCCGTAATGGCGTCGTAAGCCTCGTTGATTTCCTTCATTTTCTCATCGGCCAGTTCTTTCAGGGGGCTGTCGGCATATTGGTCCGGATGGTATTTTTTGGCCAGGCCCCTGTAAGCCTCTTTGATTTCCTCATCTGTGGCAGAGGGGGATACCCCCAGCGCCTTATACGGGTCGCTCATGTGCATCTCCTTTTCTGTTGCGGACTGGTTCCGCCTTATACATTCCCATTCCCATCTCGTAACGTTTTTATAGGTCCCCCATCTCCCTGGGGGGCTTCTCCCGGATGTGCAGGAAAAGGATCTCCCTTTGCAGCTCTGGCAGGCCTTTGCGCACCACATTTTCAATGATGGGCCCAAAATCCCCCAGCTTCAGCAAGTTCAGCGGCAAAAGCATCTGGGCGGCGGTGGCGTTCAGCACGGCGTTGCAGGCCTGGTCCGTCTGGCTGCGCCTGGCTGGGTCCAACCCCCTTTCCCCTTCCAGCCCCAGCCGCCGGATGAAGGGGTTGAAAGCCCCTGTGCGCAGGTCCTCCTGCAAATCGTCCGCCGCGTCCATCAGGTATACCCACCTGCCCAGGAAATACCCAAATCGTTCTAACACCGTGGCCTGCCCTTTGTCGCACCCGGCCAGCTCTTGGAAGACGTCTGCCAACAGCCGGGCGGTAGGCTCGGCGCAGGGATCCAGCCCCGCCTGGGACTGTTCCGCCTCCCGCTGGCCCGCCATGGCCTTTTCCGCCGCCCGCGCCAAGAAGGGGTACCGGCCGGCCGCCTTGCGGGCCTTCCGGGCGGCAAAGGGGAGCAACAGGCGCTTGCCCAGGCTTTTCCAAAAGCCGTCGTCCTGGACGTCGTCCCGCAGCTTGTGATACGTAAGCAGCACCGTAAGGGCGCTGGCCTTTTGATAGCTTTCCCCGTCCGCCCGCAAATAGATACAGCGTTTCAATGGATTCATCGCGCACAGGCCCTTGCTCTCTTGTAACCGGGCGCCGGACACGGACAGGGACAGCATGGCGTAAAAGGTGCAGTCATAGCTGAGGGAAAACCGGGCCAGCCAGCCGTATTCTTCCCCCAGGCAGCGGCACAGCTGGCAGTACACCGCCTTATATTGCTGATATTCCTGTACCAGCAGCTGGGAATGGTAGGGGCGGACATAGCCGAACATGGAAGGTCCCCCACGGCGCAGGCCTGCGCAAACAGCGGAGGGAAGCCTGCCTTGCCGTCCCTTTCTTTTAAGATTTCCCCACTATCCCATATTCTACCGCATTCCCCGCCCCATTTGTTGAACACAGTGTAAACATTGGGCGCGCCCCGTATGTACGGCCTGCCAGCGTGCCCGGCAGGCCGTACCGTCATTTGCCCTTGCGGCGGGCCCCGGCCTTAGGGATCTCCAGGCTGGACAGTTCCTGATACGATTCCAGCTGGCCCCGGTCTGTCGGCGCGGCATACATCAGCCCGGTACACTCGTTGGCTGAAGCCACGTTGGAGATAGCGGGGAAATCCCCTTCCGGCAAATCGTCGTGCTCGTGATAGTCGATTTTCCTCTTCCCTGGCATGGCGTTTCTCCCTTCCTGTTTTTTCCATGTGGATGGGGCAAATACTGTCTTCAAATGCACCCACTGTATTTTTCCGGCGGCGGGGCCGGAATATGCGCCCCGCTATAAAGGTTGGGCATATCTAAAAGGATGGGCGGGACAGAAAATGTCCTGTAAAATTTTACCTCTCCCAGGGGGACACGGTAGAATATAGCCGCCTGGGGCCTGTGTAGGCGCGCTTCCCCAAAAGCAGGGGAATGTCCAAAGCGAGTATTTTAAAAAATGAAAAAACACAAAAGTTTCCTCCAGCTTTTCAAAGGTGGGGGGTATTTAGGGGCAAAGCCCCTAAACCGCCGGAGGCATAAAACGCGTGGTTGGACACTCCCCAAAAGCAGTTTGGCCTTGCAGGGAGGCGCCTTTTGTGGTATGCTATAAGCACTTATGGGGAAAGGCCCGCCCAAGGCCCAGGGCAGGGGAACGGGGACCGGTACCACGATAAAGAGAGAGAGGCAAAGCATTATGATATACGACGCAGTTGTAATAGGCGCGGGGGTGACCGGCAGCGCCATCGCCCGGGAGCTTTCCCGGCGGCAGGGGACGTTTTTAGTGGTAGAGCGGGCCTCTGATGTGTGCGAAGGCACAAGCAAGGCCAATTCCGCCATTGTCCATGCGGGGTTCGACGCAGAGCCCGGCACCATGAAAGCCAAAATGAACGTCCAGGGCAGCCAGATGATGGGGCAGCTGGCCAGCCAGCTGGACGTACCCTATAAACAGGTAGGGGCTTTCGTACTCTGCCTGGAGGAGGCCGGCCGGGCCCAGTTGCAGGAACTATACGATCGTGGCGTTGAAAACGGCGTACAGGGCCTGCGCATCCTCACGGGGGACGAAGCCCGGGCCCTAGAGCCCAACCTGTCCCCCCAGGTGTGCGCCGCCTTGCTGGCGGAAACCTCCGCCATAGTCTGCCCCTTCGAGCTGACCCTGGGCCTGGCCGAAAACGCCGCCAAAAACGGCGTATCCTTCCGGTTCGATACCCAGGTGGAGCAGATTGAAAAAACAGGGGACGGCTGGATGCTCCACACCGCCGCAGGCAGCATTGCAGCACGGGCCGTGGTGAACGCCGCCGGGGTGTATGCAGATATATTCCACAACCAGGTGTGCGGGGACAAGCTGCACATCACGCCGCGCAAGGGCGAGTATTGCCTGCTGGACAAAACGGCCGGGGGCCATGTGGGCCGCACTATCTTCCAGCTGCCCGGCAAGCTGGGCAAGGGCGTGCTGGTGTCCCCCACCGTGCATGGCAACCTGCTGGTAGGCCCTACGGCGGAGGACATAGACGATAAGGAAAACACCGGTACCACGGCCCAGGGCTTGGCAGACCTGCAGGAAAAAGCCGGCCTGGGGGTACGGGACGTGCCCCTGCGCCAGGTCATCACCTCCTTTACCGGCCTGCGGGCCCATGAGGATGGGGACGACTTCCGGCTGGGGGAATCGGCTGAAGGCTTCTTCGACGCGGCCGGCATCGAATCCCCCGGGCTTTCCAGCGCCCCGGCCATCGGCGCGTACATCGCCGGGCTGGTGGCGGATAAGCTTTCCCTGCCCATAAAAACGGATTTCGACCCCACCCGCCGGGGCGTGCCCCATATCAACCAGCTGCCCCCCCAAGAGCGTGCCGCCAGGATACGGGAAAACCCTGCCTACGGCAATATCATCTGCCGGTGCGAGGAGGTATCGGAAGGGGAGATTGTAGACGCTATCCATGGCATATTGGGGGCCCGCACCCTGGACGGCGTGAAGCGCCGCACCCGGGCCGGCATGGGGCGCTGCCAAAGCGGCTTCTGTTCCCCACGGGTGATGGAACTGCTGGCTCAAGAGCTCTCTTGGGACCTGGCAGACGTCCGCAAGAACGGGCCCGGCTCCCACATCGTATGGGAAAAAACACGCTGAGAAATACAAAGCCTGTTTGAAAACCGGGGGTTTTCAAACAGGCTTTCAAACAGGAAAGGAGCGCAACAGCATGCAATTGGGTTTTATTGGCTGCGGCAACATGGCGAGGGCTATGTTAGGCGGCATATTGAAAACCGGCCTTTGTACCCCGGATGAGGTACGCGTAACAGATATTTCCCCCCAGGCGGTATCGGCTTTCCAAAAGGCCTTTGGCGTAGGGGACCCCGGCGGTAACCAGGCCGTGGCCGCCTGGGCCCAGGTGCTGGTACTGGCCGTCAAGCCGCAGCTGTACGAAACGGTCATCCAGGAGATACGGGACGTCTGCCCCTGTGGGCAGCTGGTGGTTTCCATTGCCCCGGGCAAGACCCTTTCCTGGCTGGAGGGGTGCTTTGGCAAGCCAGTGCGTCTGGTCCGGGCCATGCCCAACACCCCCGCTATGGTAGGGGAGGGCATTACCGCCCTGTGCCCAAACGAGAACGTCCCCCCAGAACAGCAGCGGCTGGCCCTGGACCTACTGGGCAGCTTTGGCCGCGCCGAGCCCGTCCCCGAGCACCTGATGGACGCCGTCGTCTCGGTCAGCGGCAGCGCCCCAGCCTATGTGTTCCTGATGCTGGAGGCCATGGCCGACGCCGCCGTGGCCCAGGGCATGCCCCGCCAACAGGCCTATACCTTTGCCGCCCAGGCGGTGCTGGGCAGCGCCAAAATGGTGCTGGAGACCGGCCAGCACCCGGCCCAGCTGAAGGACATGGTCTGCTCCCCTGGGGGCACCACCATAGAGGCTGTACAGGTGCTGGAGCGCACTGGTTTCCGGGCCAGCCTGATGCAGGCCATGCAGGCATGCGGCGAGAAATCCCGCCGCATGTAAGGTGTCATCCCAGGCACCCGGCCAGCTGCCCCAGGTCCTGGAACACCAGGTCTGGCTGGATGCTGCTTCCCGCCAGCATAGCGGGGGTGGTCTCGCCGCTCATCACCAGGATGGAGGTGGCCCCTGTCCCGGCGGCCACGGCGATATCCGTATACAAACGGTCCCCCACCACTGCCAGCTCTTCGGGCTGGCAGCCGGTTTTTTCCAGCATATAGGCCAGCGTATGGGGGGAAGGCTTCCCAAAAAATTCGCACTGCACCCCCGTAGAGGCCTTGACCAGCGCCGCCATAGACCCGCAGTCTGGGATAAAGCCTTCCTCCACCGGGCAGTTCCAGTCTGGATTCACCCCGTAGATGGCCTTGCCCGCCCGCACAAAATGGCAGGCCCTGCACAGCTTTTCATAAGTCAAGGTGGTGTCAAAGCCCAGCACGACATAGTCGGGGTCTTCGTCGGTAAGCGGCACCCCCGCCGCCTGGAAATCCGCCGCCAACGCCGGTGTGCCCACCAGATAGCAGCTTTCCCCGGGGCGGTGCTGTCCCAGCCAGTTTAATATCACCCCGTTGGAAATAAGCATCTGCTCAGGCCATATTTGTATGCCCATGCGCCCCAGCTTTTCCAGGTAAGCCTCCCGGTTTTT
The DNA here is from genome assembly GCA_910574995.1 of Oscillospiraceae bacterium. Lineage (GTDB taxonomy): Bacteria > Bacillota > Clostridia > Oscillospirales > Acutalibacteraceae > Acutalibacter. The sequence goes on along the minus strand of CAJTCS010000001.1, from coordinate 240,519 downwards.
CGAGCTGTTGTTGGTGAAAAAGCAGAAGCCCCGCCCGGTGGCCTGTACCTTGTCCAGGAATCCCCGGGTAAAAGGGAACAGCCTGTCCCCCAGGTAGATCGTGCCGTCCATATCCAGCACGAACATTTTCACATGCCCTAGCTTTTCCAGGCTTCCCCGGCCTGTATTGTACTGTAGTATATCGTCCATGCCCCGCGCCCTCCCGTGTGTTTCTTGTACCATATATTGCCGCCCAAGGAGGCTTTTATAATGGAGAAAAAATTGGCGGAGATGACCCTGGAAGAGCTGTGGCAGCTGTTCCCCATCACCCTTACGCCCCACCAGGCCTGCTGGGCCCAGTGGTATAGGGAAGAGGCCGCCGCGCTGGGGCCCCTTTTGCCCCTATGTACCCTACACCATATCGGCAGCACCGCCGTCCCCGGCATCTGGGCCAAGCCCATCATAGACATTTTGGCAGTGGCCCCCCGTCAAATAGGGCTGCCTCCCCTGCGGGACGCCCTCACGGCCCAGGGCTGGCTGTGCATGAACCAAGCCCCCGCGCGGGTCTCCTTGAACAAAGGCTATACGCCCCAAGGCTTTGCCCAGCGGGTATTCCACCTGCACCTGCGCCTGGAGGGGGACTGGGATGAACTCCTCTTCCGGGATTACCTTCTAGCCCACCCCGATACCGCAAAAGAATACGAGCGGCTGAAGCTCTCCCTTTGGAAGCCCTACGAGCACGACCGGGACGGCTATACAAACGCTAAGTCCCCGTTCGTAGGGCGTGTCATGGCGCTGGCTAAGGCCGCCCGTTAGGCAGCATCCCCGTATACCCCAGTATTTTCCCCAGCCTGTGCTGGGCTTTCTGTAAATGCCTGCATACGGTGCCCTTCCCAATGCCCAGGGCCCGGCCCGCCTGTTCCATAGTCATCCCCTGGAAAAAATACAGTTCCACACATTCCCGCTGGCGGGAAGTCAATTCCCCTTCCATGGCAGCCCGCAGCACCTGTACCGCCTGTGCCGTCCCCCTTTGGCAGCCGCTGTTTTCCAGGGCCTCCCCGTCCAGGCCCACCAGCCGCTGCATGTGGTCAAAGCTCACCTTCTCTGTGCGCGTTTGGATCCCCCCCTTATACGAACAGACGTTCTTGCTTTCATTATAGCCCATTCCTGGCAAGGATGCAAGAGGCAAAACATTCTGCGGGAGGGGGATAGCGCCCTGTAAGGCCCTTCCCCTGCGGGCCCCTCTGAAAGGGCCCTACAGGATTTTTACCATAAAGCTGTGCCGGGCCTGCTGCCCTGGCCGCAAAACGGCCATGCCCCGCTTTGCTTCAAGGTCGTCCCCTTCGGTGGTAAGGGTGGCGCAGCCCGTCCAAGGCTCTAGGCACACATAGGGGCCGTCATTCGGGGCCGACCAGATACCCAGCATGGGGAAACCGGTAAAATCCATTTCCACGCCTTTGCCGCTGTTGGGGTTCCAGATACGCACACAGTGGGAACGCAGGCCGCTAAAAACCAGCGCGTCCTGGTAGAACAAACTGTGCCGCAAGGGGATCTCCCGGCCTTCCAGCCGGAAGCCCGATTGCTCATAGTCCAAAAGGCCGGTATCCATATGTACGGTGGGGCACACCTGGTTTTCAGGCTGCTCGAACTGGATGACGTAATCCTCAAAAGCGGCCCCCTCCTCCAAAGGGATGTTGAAGCCCGGGTGCCCGCCAATGGCAAAGGGCATAGGTACGCTGCCAGCGTTAGCCACGGTGAAAGCCGTACGGATACCGTCTTCCTGCAAGCCATAGGAGACCGTAAGGGTAAAATCGAAGGGGTACTGCCGCTTGCTGGCTTCGTCCGCCCGCAAGGTAAGGGAAACGGACCGGTCTGTCTGCCCGTCTAAGGTGAAGCGGCTGCCCTTGGCAAAGCCGTGGCGGCCCATTTCATACCACTGGCCGCCAATGCGGGCACGGCCCTTCCGCAGGGCCCCCACAATGGGGAACAGCACCGGGGCATGCTCTTTCCAGTAAACGGGGTCGCCTGTCCAGAGAAGCTCTTTGCCCTGGGAGGTAAGGGACACCAGCTGCGCGCCCCATGGGTCTACCTGGGCACAAAAGCAGCTGTTTTGGATCGTATAAAGGGACATGGGATACACCGCCTTTTCATTTGCTAAAAAACATCTATAAAACCCGTCCAGTAAGAATACTATAGCATGGGAGGAAGCCCCCCGTCAAGGGCAGGGAGGGCGTTACAGCCCCAGGGCCCGTTTAGCCAGGCTATCCGCCAGGTCGTTATAGGTGTCGCCCGAGTGGCCCTTCACCTTTACAAAGGTCAGGTCCAGCCTGTCCATGGCCTCTTTGCAGGCGGCGGCATAGGCGATGGTGCCGGGCTTGTTGGCTTTCCACATGCCCAAAGCCCATTTGGCCACGCCTTCATAATCGTGGTGGATCTCCAAAGCCGGGATACCCTTTTCTAAGCAATAGCGTATTACCGTCAGGGCCCCCATGATCTCCCCCGCCACGTTGTGCATGGCCGCCAGCTCTTTGTCGTGGAATTTCTCCGAAAATTCTATCTGCTCCCCTTGGTAAAACAGCACCGCCCCGCAGGAAAACACGCCCTTATAATAGCTTCCGTCTACATAGGCTATTGCCAGGTCCTGGGGCGGGCCCCCGGCCGGGGGCTTGGGGGCAGAGCCTTGGGAAAGGAAAGCTTCCGCCTCCCCCCGGGTAAGGAAGCCCTTATATACAACCCCTTTCACGCCCATGACCTGGGCCCGGCACTGGTCCCAGCTGCTGTAAATGGCCGTACCGCTTTTCCCGCCAATAACAGCATAATATTTTTTCTTAGTCCCTGCCATACTTCTCTCCTTTTCTACAAAAAGCGACAAAATTCACAATCTTTTCATTTGACTTTTCTAGAATCCCTACGCTACAATATGTGCATATCTTTCCGCTACGAAAGGGGGGCGCCTGCCATGCGGCGCGCAAAGCTGCTTTGCCTTATATGGGCCTTCCTGCTGCTGGGAGGCTGCGGCAACGACCATAATGACCATCTGCCCAGCGCACCGCCCCTGGCAGAAAGCAGTACTTTGGCAGCCAGCGGGCTGGAAGATGCAGGCGCGCCTGGGGCCCAGTGGGGGGTATTCCAATCTATGCGCCAGCCCAAAGCTGTGGAGGAGGAACCCCAAGGGCTGAGCGTGTACGTGCCCTGGGGCGCCCCAGTCTTCGCGGGGCCTAACGGGGACCAGCCTACAGGATCGTTTATACCCGCCGAAGAGACCTTGACTGTAGAGGCTGCGGACAGTGTGGTGTGGTTTTCTTTTGAAGGGGGCTACCTATACGGCGAAGACCTCTATCCGGTATATGGGGAGGAAATAGGCCAAGCCACCCTGACGCACTCCCTGTTGGAACAACGCATGAAGGCCCTGGAACAGCAGCTTCCACAAGGGCAATATTGGAACCACGCGGACCAGGATTTACCCTGGGGCCTGGAAACACCCTTTTCCATCACGGACACCCCCTGTGAGCACAGCCTGTACGACCAGCTATACTGCAATTTGTATGAAAGCCCCGCCCAAGGGCTTTTCCCTGAATACGACTACCTGTGCCAATGCCTGGGCTTCGCCTGCCTGCTCAGCGACCAGCTTTTCGGCCAGGAAGCCCCCTATTTCTTCCTGGAAGACTATGATGGCCTCCGGGTAGGGGACCATGTCCGGCTGTGGGAGTACGAGCATTCTTTGGTGGTGCGGGCTGTAGATGAAGACGGCGTCACCTTTGCCGAGGTGAACCCGGACTATGAGGACTGCCAGATTTCCTGGGACCGGTACTTCACCTGGGACGAATGGGACGTCAGCTATGCCTGGGACATCCAATGCGTCATCACCCGCTATCCCCTGGCCTGGGATGGGGAAGCCTGGCAGCCCCTGGAAGAGGCCGCCTTAGACGGCGGGGAAACATACAGCGACGAGGCAGACTGGGAGGAAGACAGCAACGGGTAGCGGGCCCTTTTCCCATGCCGCGCGTTAGCTTCACGATACAGGTGCAGCGGGACGCTAAAGGGCTCCTTGCTTTCCTATAAAGGCCGCTATCGGGTCTACCTCCTTTCCCATGCCGCATGCTGGCTTCACGATACAGGTGCAGCGGGACGCTAAAGGGCCCCTTGCTTTCCTATAAAGGCCGCGATCGGGTCTACCTCCTTTCCCATGCCGCGCGTTAGCTTCACGATACAGGTGCAGCGGGACGCTGCCTGCGGAGGCCCTTAGGGTAATGGTTTTTCAGGCGGCCTTGCGAGGCTTTGCCAAAGCCTGCCACCACTCCGCTTACGCAGACAGCGGTATAGCCGCTGTGGGGGCAGGCAATCTCCTCCCCGTGGAAGAAAGCCGCCAGTTCTGGCGCGTCCGGCGGAAAATCTATGGCTTTCAAGCAGTCCTCCCGTCTGTGGGATACAAATCCCCCATGGCAAGGAGCCAAACGCCTGCCCTTTACTTGGGCCAGTTCTACCCCGGCCCGCAGCACGCCCAGACCCGCAAGCTCTGGCAGGCCTGGGGGAAGCAGCAGCACCCGGGGGCCAAATTGCCCCATAAAACCGGGGATACCGTCTACAAAAAGCTCTTCGTAAAGCCTGGCAGCCTCTTGGGGGACAGCTGGGTACGCGAAGGGCTTCCTTTTCGGGGGATTGGCCCCCACCCGCCGGAACCGGGCCACAAAGTGCCCCTCGCCCCCATCCATGGGGAAAATGCGCCGGGCCGGGCCCCCGTCCAGGGCTGGCCGCCCAAAGGCGGCGGGGATGATTTCCGGCTGGAACTCCGGGTGGGAAGCCAGGAACGCCTGGCAGACCGCCTCGTTCTCTTCTCGGGAAAAAGTGCAGGTAGAGTATACCAGCACCCCGCCTTCTTTCACGGCCAGGCAGGCGGAATCCAAGATGCCCCGTTGGCGCTGGGCGCAGGCGGCGGGGCTTTCCGGCGTCCATTGGGCTATGGCGCTGGGGTCCCGGCGGAACATACCTTCGCCCGAACAAGGCGCGTCTACCAGCACCCGGTGAAACCACCCGGCAAGCCCTTCACACAGCCGCTGGGGATGGCAGGAAGATACCACAGCGTTGCGCACCCCCAGCCGCTCCAGGTTGGAAAGCAAGACGTCCGCCCGGCCGCGGACAACCTCGTTGGACCAAAGCAGGCCGCTTCCCCCCAGCGCCCCGGCAATCTGGGTGGACTTCCCCCCAGGGGCCGCGCACAGGTCCAGCACCCGTTCCCCCGGCTGGGGGTCCAGGGCGGTAACGGCGCTGGCGGCGGAAGGTTCTTGGGAATAAAACATGCCCGCATGGTGGGCTGCCAAGTCCCCGGGCCTCCACCCTATTGGGGCATAAAACATAAAAGGCGAGAAGGGGGCGGGGTCTAAGGGGAAAGGCAGGCTGGCCCGTAACACATCCTCTGTGGCTTTCAAGGGGTTCAGCCGCACCCCCGCGTATGGGGGCCTCTCGCAGCAGGCCAGGAAGCCTGGGAGCTCGGGGCCCAGGATGGCCCGCATATTTTCTATAAATTTTCCGGGAAGCTGCATAGGGCACCTCACAAATCCGATTGATATAAAATTCCCTCAGTTAAAAGAAACATGGGGCTGGCTGCAAGTAAAAATAAGAAAAAACTTCCCCTTCCCGCATAAACCTTCGCCTGCCGAACACAATAGTATACGGAAACAGGCAGCGCGCAAAGCCCATCCCGCGCGGTTTTTGGGGAAAGCCTTTAGGCTTTATGCATATAGTAAACGCACTTGAAAATCGGTAGATACCTATTTTCAAGTTGGGCGGCAAAGCCGCCCGGTTCAAAAGCAGTATACTTCTTTTGAACCGTGTTAACTATATCCCTTTGCCCAAGGGACGGAGGGATATGCATGGAAAACACGCGCTATAGACGCGCCTGCCTTTTCCAAGGGGACCGAAAAAGCTAAAGAAAGAAGGGCATGAAGATGAGCAACCAGAACCAGAACAAGAACCAGAATAACAAGCAGGGCCAGAACAGCAAAAACCAGAACAACCAGAATTCCCAGAACCGCAACCAGAACCAGTCCCAGAATCAGCAGTCCAACAACAAGGATTACGAGGACTGACCGGAGACCCACAGCGGCCCAGACAGGGACCCGGTAAGCGTAAGCTTACCGGGTCCCTGTCCTATTTGGGCTTCAGCCCTTCTTGGCCCGCAGGGCCTCCCACAGCTCTTTCAGGGACTTGTCATCCGGGTGCACAGATTTAAAGCCCTCGCCGGTTATCTCCCCCGCGTCCCCTATGACGACAAACGCGTTCCGGTCTACCGCCCGGATGATGGACTGCACCTGGTACACCTCGAACCGGCGGACCACGCACAGCAGCGTCTGCCCAGGCTCCTTGCTATAGCCGCCCTGGGAGTCCAGATAGGTAACGCCCCGTTCAACCTCCCGCATGATGCGGTCCCCCATCTCCCGCACCTGGGGGGACATGACGAAGAACAGCTTGCCTGTGCCCACGTCTGTGCCATACAGGATGGAATCGATCAGGCTGGTGGACACAAAGATGACGATGCAGGCATACATGGCGTTTTCAATACTGCCGTATACGAAAGCCGAGGCCGCCACGATGATCCCGTCTATGGCCAGCATCAGCTTGCCCATGGAAAGCTGGGGCAGCCTGCGCCCCAGGATGCGCGCCACCAGGTCTGTGCCGCCGGTGGTGGCCCCCCGGGTGAACGTAAGGGACAGGCCGATGCCCTCGCACACGCCGGCAAAAATGGCCACCAAAATCGGGTCCCCCCGGTAGGCGGGGACGAACCTGGCAAACAAGTCGATCATAACAGAAGACAGCACAATGGCCGCCAAGGTCTTCACCACCAGCTTATAGCCGATTTCCACCACGCCCCAAATGACGATGGGCAGGTTGATAAGGAACACCATCAGGCCAATGGGCGTACCGAACACATATTGCAGCATGGTGGCCACGCCCGTTATGCCCCCGGCCGCAATGTTGTTGGGGGCTGTAAAGGCGTTTACACACACGGCATAAGCCATGGCCCCCCCTGTCATTACCAACGCGTCCAAAAGAAAATGCTTCAGCTTCTGATGCTCCATACCTTCCACCTCGCCAAAAACTCCGGGCCTGGCGCTACAGGCCCTCCTGTTCCTCCGCCTCCTGCATAGCGGCGGCAAACAGCAGGCCCATCCGGGGGCCCCGGTCCTCTAAAAACAAATAGCCAAACAACGCCTCCAAGGCTGTGGCGGCGTGATAGTCGGCAATATCCGCGTTTCGGGGCGCATGCACGTGGGCGTTCCGCCCCCGCAGCACGATTTCCATCTCGTCCCCGGCCAGATAGGGAAGCAGCTTCTCCAGGGCCCTGGCCTGGGCCCTGGCGCACACCAGCTTCACCTTCCGGCCATTTAAAGAGCGCACCGGGCAATTCCCCTGGGAGACCAGGTAATTACGCACCAGCAGCTCGTACACGGAATCCCCCAGGAAAGCCAACGTCAAGGGGCTGTACTCCCTTGCAGGTATGCTGTGTCCCACGCGCCCGCCCCCTTTCCTTACTCTACAAAGTCGAATTCCATGCCGTACAGGTCCACGGTGTCGCCCTCTTGCACGCCTGCCTCCCGCAGGGCGTCTATCACGCCGCTTTGTACCAGCATCCGCTGCATATATTGCAGCGATTCGCTGTCCTCCACGTCGATGGCAGACAATTCCTTTTCCAGCCAAGGCGCTGTGGCCCTGTACACGCCGCCCTCCTGGGAAACCTCCAGCTGCTCCCGCCTGGGGGCCTTCTCCGGGGCCGCGGGCGGGGGGGCGGGCTGAAACCGGCGGATGGGGGGCAGCTGGGAAAGCTGCCCCAAGATGGCGTCCAAAAGGGGATCTACCCCGTGGCGTATGGGCGCCATGATGGGGAAGAAGCGGTAACCCTGGCCCTCTACAAAAGATTGGAAATCCGCCACTGTTTCGTCGCTGGCCAGGTCGCACTTGTTGCCCGCCACCAGCATGGGCCTCTGGGCCAATTCCGGGTCGAACTTCCGCAGCTCTTCGTTGATGATGTGGAAATCCTCCCGGGGATCCCGCCCTTCGCCGCCGGATACGTCCACCACATGCACCAGCAGACGGCATCGCTCCACATGGCGCAAAAACTGGTGCCCCAGGCCCTGCCCCTGCCAGGCCCCTTCGATGAGCCCCGGGATGTCGGCCATGACGAAAGAAGCCCCTTCCTGCATCCGCACCACCCCCAGCACAGGGGTCAGCGTGGTAAAGTGGTAGTCGGCAATGTTGGGCTTGGCCTCGCTGACCACGGAGACCAGCGTGGACTTGCCCACATTGGGGAACCCCACCAGGCCCACGTCTGCCAGCAGCTTCAGCTCCAGCTGGACTTCCAGCTCTTGGCCCGGCGCGCCGGGCTTGGCAAACCGGGGGGCCTGGCGGGTGGGCGTGGCAAAGTGGGTATTCCCCCAACCGCCCCGGCCCCCGGCGGCAATCACCTGGGGGCCCTCCCCGGAAAGGTCGGCCAACAGCCGGCCTGTGGCGGCGTCCTTTACCAGGGTGCCCCGGGGCACCCGCACCACCAGGTCTGGGGCGCTTTTGCCGGCCCGGCGGCCGCCCCGGCCATTTTCACCCCGCTGCGCCACATATTTGCGTTTATAGCGGAAGTCTGCCAGTGTAGAAAGGTTCTCGTCCACCTGGAAAACCACGCTGCCTCCACGGCCCCCGTCGCCGCCGTCTGGGCCGCCTGCCGCCACATATTTCTCCCGGTGGAATGCCACGGCCCCGTCGCCGCCGTCCCCGGCCTTTATCTTGATTTTCGCCACATCGATGAACATCTGCTGCCTCCTTCCGGTTGGGGCGCCGACCCAGGCCCCGCTAGGGGGCATTTTTCAAAAAGCACCCCTAGCATCCCCAAAACCTTCCCGCCCCCCGGGCGGCATTGTAAGGCCGGCAACAGGGGTTTAAAGGATATACAGGATGGGGATGGCTTTAGACAAAAAAGCTCCTTCAGCGGCTGCCGAAGAAGCTCTTCCAGGTCATTATTCTTTCCCGTTCTTATTCGGCGTATACGCTGACTTTCTTGCGGTCCGCGCCCATGCGCTCGAAACGAACCTTCCCATCCACCTTGGCAAACAAGGTGTCGTCCGAACCGCGGCCTACGTTCTCGCCGGGATGGATCTTGGTGCCGCGCTGCTTGACCAGGATGTTCCCAGCCAGGACAAACTGCCCGTCGGCGCGCTTTACGCCCAGGCGTTTGGATTCGGAATCGCGGCCGTTCTTGGTAGAGCCCATGCCCTTTTTGTGGGCGAAAAGCTGGATGTCTATTTTCAGCATGACGATTGCCTTCCTTTCCCAAAAATAAATTTAGTTAAGCACAACTGTTTTCAGCCGTCTGGAACATACCAGACCTGTATGGCCTCAGGGTATTGCTCTTCCAGCCCCAACAAATGCAGCTTCAGCCCTGCCAGCAATATACGGCAGGCAGGCTCGTCCTGTTGGCTGATCTCGAAGAGCATCTCGCCCTCCCCCACCTCTAGGGCTAAGGGCGTTATGGACAAGATCTCCATGGCGGCGTTCACCACCAGGTACGCTGCGGAGGACACCGCCGCGCACACAATGTCCTGCCCTGCTTCCCCACAGCCCGCATGACCGCTAAGATGGAAACCCAGCAGCCTGCCATCTGGGGGGGTAATGAAATGGGCTGTGACCACTTAGCCGTTGACAGCCTCGATCTGTACCTTGGTGTAAGGCTGGCGGTGGCCCATCTTCCGCTTGGAGTTCTTCTTGGGCTTATAGGTAAACACCGTAATTTTCTTGGCCTTGCCAGATTTCAGCACCTTGGCGGTGACGGAAGCGCCCTGGACAACAGGGGTACCCACCTTGGTTTCCCCTTCGCCGAACAACGCCTGCACCGGGAAGGTGACGGTATCGCCGTCCGCGGCATCCAGCTTTTCAATGTAGAGCTCGTCACCCTGCTGGACCTTATACTGTTTCCCGCCGGTCTCGATAACTGCAAACATCTTGTTTCCTGCCTTTTCTGATAGTCTCGCTGCTGCCAGGCGGGCCGGCTGCCCCGGCCGCTTGTGCAGGGGTATCCCCCCGCGCCCGCAGTATGCGGCTTATACACTATACCACAGCCTGGGGGCAAAGTCAAGGGCGGGCCCCGTTATTTTCCCCCGCCTGGGTAACAAGCAGCTTTACGCCCCCGTCCCCTTCTATGGCGTGTATGATCTCCCGCCTGCGCTGGAAGGACAGCGCCAGCGTCAGCAGCAAATTTAAAAACGTCATCACTGCCAGGAAAATCTTCCCCGCCTGGCTGGGCTTGCGCCGTGCCGCCCCTTGTTTTCCCATGTGTCCCCTCACTTCCTGTATTCCTGCTCGCAATAGCGGCAGCGGTAACGGTGGGCTTTTTCATCGCAAAGGTAAAATACTTGGTCTACGTTCTCCACGCTGGTGATGCACCGGGGGTTTTTGCAGCTGACGATGTTTACCAGCTTTTGGGGCAGGCGGGGCTGCTTCTTTTCCGCCAGCCGCCCGTCCCGGATCGTACACACAGTGGCGTGGTCGTCAATGAAGCCCAGCACATCCAGGTCGATATCCGTTACGCCCTCAATTTTAATGATGTCCTTTTTGCCGAATTTTTCGCTTTTTGCATTTTTGATGATGGCCACGCAGGTGTCCAGCCGGTCCAACTCCAGCAGTTCATATACCCGCATGCCCCTGCCCGCCGTGATATGGTCGATTACGATCCCGTTTTCTATACTGTCTATGTTCAGCATGGATTATGCCCCCTCCCCGTCTAAAACGCCTTTTTCCAGGCCCAACAGGGCCAGCAGCAGCGCCATGCGCACAAAGACGCCCCCCCGCGCCTGCTGGAAATACACCGCCCGGGGGTCGTGGTCCACCTCTGGGGCAATCTCATTGACCCGGGGCAGGGGGTGCAAAATGGACAGGCTTTCCTTGGCTGCACACAGCTTTTCCGGCGTGAGGATATAGGAATCTTTCAGGCGCACGTAGTCTTCCTCGTTGAAGAACCGTTCCCGCTGCACCCGCGTCATATAGAGGATGTCCAGTTCCGGCATGACCTCTTCCATGGCGCGGGCCTCCCGCCATGTGTGGCCAGAGGGCTCTACCACCTCTTTCAGGATATAGCTGGGCACCCGCAGCTCTTCCGGCGAGATGAAGATGAACCGCACGTCCTCATAGCGTACCAGCGACTTGATAAGGGAATGCACCGTACGGCCGAATTTCAGGTCCCCGCACAGGCCGATGGTCACGCCGCCGACCCGCCCGTGCCGGCGGCGGATGGTAAACAGGTCGGTCAGGGTCTGTGTAGGGTGCTGGTGCCCGCCGTCCCCGGCGTTTATCACAGGGATGGCGGAATATCGGGAAGCCACAAAGGGCGCGCCCTCCTTGCTGTGGCGCATAGCGGCGATATCCGCATATCCGGAAATCATGCGGATGGTGTCCGCCACGCTTTCGCCCTTAGCGGCCGAGCTGCTGTCCGACGAGGCAAACCCCAACACCTGCCCCCCCAGTCGCAGCATGGCCGATTCGAAGCTAAGCCGGGTGCGGGTGCTGGGCTCGTAGAACAAGGTGGCCAGTACCCTTCCGTCACAGCTGTGGGCGTATTCCGCCGGGTGCTCCCAGATCCGGTCCGCCAGGCCCAGCAGCCGGTCCGTCTCCTCCCGGGTAAAGTCCAGCGGGTCTATCAGATGTCTCATATGCGCCTCTCCTTTCTACACGCGCCATAGGCGCTTGTTCCAGCCTTCCATTCCTTTGACTATAATAGCATGGCCCCGGCCTCTGCGCAACCACTTTTTTCCGCCGCGCAGAAAGAAGGGCGGCCCAACAAGGCCGCCCGGCATATCAAAGATATTGCTGAGATATTCCTGCAAAAGGGAGGGCCTTACAGCCCCATCTCCCCCTTTACCTGTTTGAAGCATTCCACCGCAAAGTCCAGGTCTTCCTTGGTGTGCCCGGCAGAGACCTGGGTACGGATGCGCGCCTTGCCCTGGGGCACCACGGGATAGCTGAAGCCTACCACGTATACGCCCTTTTCCAGCATGCGGGCGGCAAATTCCGCCGCCACCTTGGCGTCGTACAGCATCACCGGCACAATAGGATGGGTGCCAGGCAGCACGTCAAAGCCCAGCTTGCCCAGCTCGGCCCGGAAATAGGCCGTGTTCTCATGCACCTTGTCCCGCAGCGCCGTAGAAGCGGTAAGCAGCTCCAAAGTCTTGACGCTGGCAGCGCACACGGCGGGGGCCAGGGTATTGGAGAACAGGTAGGGGCGGCTGCGCTGGCGCAGCAAATCTACAATGGGCTGGCGGGCGGCGGTATATCCCCCAGAGGCCCCGCCCAGGGCCTTGCCAAAGGTGCCGGTGATGATGTCCACCCGCTCCTGCACCCCGCAGTACTCCGGGGTGCCCCGGCCTGTGTCGCCCATGAACCCGGCGGCATGGCTGTCGTCTACCATCACCAGCGCGCCGAACTCCTCGGCCAAATCGCAGATGCCCTGTAAATTGGCGATATACCCGTCCATGGAGAACACGCCGTCTGTAGCGATAAGCGCCACCTGGGCCCCAGCGGCCCGGGCCGCTTCCAATTGAACCCGTAAGTCCTCCATGTCATTGTTCTTATACCGGTACCGCTTGGCCTTGCACAGGCGCACGCCGTCGATGATCGAGGCATGGTTCAGCTCGTCTGAGACCACCGCGTCCTCCGGGCCCAGCAGCGTCTCGAACAGCCCGCCGTTGGCGTCGAAACAGGAGGAATACAGGATGGCGTCGTCCATGCTTAAAAAAGCGGCCAGCTTCTGCTCCAGTTCCTTGTGCACGCCCTGGGTGCCGCAGATAAACCGCACGGAAGACAGCCCAAAGCCCCATTTGTCATAGCTTTCCTTGGCGGCCTGTATCAACTCCGGGTTATTGGACAGCCCCAGATAGTTGTTGGCGCACATGTTCACCACAGCCTTGGCCTGGGTGGTATCAATGCGGGACTTCTGGGGCGTGGTGATGACCCGCTCGCCTTTCCAGGTGCCCGCCTGGCGGATGGCTTCCAGCTCTTTTGTATATTTTTCCAACGCCTGTTTCATTTGCTTAACACTCCTTTTTTAGACTGTGGGGCTCCGTCCCGCGCCTTCCCAGCCTTTTGAAAAAGGCTGGGCCCAATCCCCCCCGCGCTTCGCGGCGCCTTTGGGGGGAGCTCTTGAAGCGCCCAGGGGAAACTTCCCCAAAAAATTGCCTCTGGCCAGAGGTTCGGGGGTGGCCCCCCATCAATCCGCCCAGTTAAGGATAACCTTGCCGGACTGGCCGCTGTTCATGGCGGCGAATCCCTCTTCAAACTGGGTGTAGTGGAAACGGTGGGTGATGACGGGGCTCAGGTCCAGGCCGCCCTGCACCATGTAGGACATCTGGTGCCAGTTGTCCATTTTACGGCCGTAGATGCCCTGCAGTGTCAGGCCTTTGCAGATGATGCCGTTCATGTCCATGGGGACAGGCTGGTTGGATATGCCTAAAAGGCTGATCTTACCGCCGTTGCGCATAACAGAAACCATTTGGGTCAGAGCGGCCCCATTGCCGCTCATCTCCAGGCCAATGTCAAAGCCTTCAACCAGGCCCTGTTTATGCATGACGTGGGCCAGGTCTTCTGCCTTTACATTCACAGCCGCGTCAGCGCCCATTTTTTTAGCCAAGCCCAGGCGGTAGTCGTTCACATCCGTAATAACTACCCGGCGGGCCCCGGCATATTTGCAGATGCCCGCGGCGATGATGCCGATAGGCCCCGCCCCGGTGATGAGCACGTCTTCCCCCACCAGGTCCCACATAAGGGCCGTGTGGGTGGCGTTGCCGAAAGCGTCAAAAAAGGCCACAACCTCTTCAGGCAGGCTTTCATCGATGATGATGACGTTGCTTTGGGGGATGCAGACATATTCGGCAAAAGCGCCGTCCCGGTCCACGCCCACACCCTGCGTGTCCCGGCACCACTGGATGTTGCCGGTGTGGCAGTTGCGGCAGCGGCCACAGGTGATGTGCCCCTCGCCGCTTACCCGCTGGCCAATGTGCAGGCCCTCTACGCCCGCGCCCAGCTTTGCCACCTCGCCTACATATTCATGGCCGATCGTCATGGGGGGCCGGATGTGCTCGGCGGCCCAGGGGTCCCAATTGTAGATATGTACGTCTGTGCCGCAAATTGCGGTTTTGTGCACTTTGATGAGCACCTGCCCGGGGCCGGGCTCGGGGATGGGCACCTGGCGGAGTTCCAGGCCGGGGCCCGCGGCGGGCTTTACAAGCGCATCCATGAGTTGTGGCATGTTGTCCTCCTATAAAATACAAATTTCGATTTTTAGCAAGTTTTGTTCACCTGTTATAGACAGTATACGCTTTTGCCCTTAAGAAGTCAAGAGGGGGGCCCGGAAAAAGGCAGGAAAAAAGGGTGGCGCCCGCCACCCTTGCCCTTCGCAGCTTTATGAGAGGAAGAGGGTATCCAACATGTACCGGCCTGTGCCAGTCTGGAAAAGCCTTTCCCGCACCTCCTCCACCGCGGAACGGGCCATACTGTTTTCGTGCATATTCACCAGGAAATCCGCCTCCACCAAGGCTTGGTAATCCGGCCCGTCTATGGCGGTATAGGTATGGTGGCGCCCTACCAGGTAACACACCCGTTCTACCACCTGGGGCGCGTAACCCAAACTTTCCAGCATCCCCCGTGCCACAGGCGGGCCTTCCAGCTCCTGGTAAGGCCCAGCGGCGCTGCCATATTTCTCCAGGCTGGGCTTGATGCCAATGTCATGCACCACGGCGGCTGCCTCCAATACCTCCCGCACCTCTGGGGCAAAGCCTTCCCCCAGGCCGATTGCCCGGGCAAAGGCATAAACTTTTAAAAAGTGGTGGGCGCGCTGGGGCTCGCCCTGTTCGTACGTGCACATCTTCAAGATAAGCGGCGTAATATCCATGCCTGCCCTCCTCATAACCCAATCCAGTAGCGGCGGGTCAGGCGCCCGCCTTCTTCCGCCTTGTTTTCCAGTTCGCCCCCGCAGGCCTCTATGGTTTTGGCCGAGGCCACGTTCAGGTCGTCACAGGTGACAAGCACCCGCCGGATGCCCCGTTCTTGGGCCTTCTCCAAACACAGGGCCAGCATATAGGGGGCCAGGCCTTTCCCCTGGCAGTTTGGACGAAGGCCGTAGCCTATGTGCCCCCCAAAGCGCATCAGGTAGTCGTTCAGCGTATGGCGCAGGTCAACGGCCCCTAAAACGCGCCCGGCGCGGTCCACAAAAAACCAGGCGGTAGACGCTGCCAGGCCCTCTGGGGGGGTTGTGCGCATGGCAATGGTATCCCGCAGCCATTGCTCATAGCTGCGGCCCTTTTGCTCCATGGCGGCAGGGTTGAAACGGGGCCCGTCGCCCCCGCACTCTTGATGGTAGGCCAGATACGCTTCTTTGCTTACATCCTCTGGCAGCATAAGGGAAAGCCCCGCCGCTTTGGCCCGCGACAGGCGGTATTCAGCGGCCGTCATCGAGTAATAGCAGGCGTCCCGGTAGGTACCGTCCCAGGCGCGCAGGGAACGGCGCAGGGTCCCCTCGTAACGGAACCCGCATTTCCCGATCACCCGCCGGGAGCCGTCGTTATCCACATAGTGCTCCACCGTCAACAGCTTTATTTTCATCCCCTGGAAAGCGTAGTCCATCACGGCGTTTACCGCTTCGGTGGCATACCCCTGGCCCCAGCAGTCCTTCCGCAGGCCGTAACCCAGGCATTTGCACTGGGGGTTGTGCCCCCGGTACATGTCCCGGTGCAAGGTGATGTTCCCAATGGGCACGCCGGCGGCCTTCTCCACAATGGCCAGGAAAATCTCCGGCCCCTGGCCGGAAGACCACTGCTGAAAAATTTCTCGGGACTCCTCCAGGCTTTCGTGGGGCTTCCACCCAGCGGCAGGGCCCACAGCTGGGTCTGCGCCGAACCGGTAGAAGCTTTCCAGGTCGTCCAGGGTCCAGGGCCGCAAAAGCAGCCGTTTTGTTTCCAATGTTTGCACAGTCCCACCTCATTTTCTATATTTATCACCCTGCGCCCCGCCAAAAGCTCTGCATTGGCAACGACAGGACAGAGATACCCCCAGGTTCCGCGCCGCGGGCAGGGAAAGTTTTTGCGGGTTCCCAGGGGGCTTTTTTCAAAAAGCACCCTGGGCGGGGTGCGGGGCGGGCCCCGCTAGGTGCGGTCGATGGAGACGACGCCCTTGATTTTCGACAGGCGGTCGATGATATTCTGCAGCTGGGGCAGGCCGTTGATGGAAATGGTGGCGGAGATGAAAGCGTTCATGCCGCCTTTCTCCTGGCGGGAGTTGAGGGAATGGATAAAAATTTTCATGTTGGAAAGCTGCATGGTCACATCGGCCAGCAGGCCGGCCCGGTCTGCCGCCACAATGTGCAGGGTAGACTTGAAATCGTCTTTCACGTCCCCCTCCCAATAGGCGTTTACCCATCGCTCGGGCTCTGGGCACTGGGTCAGGTCCTGGGGGACGTTAGAACAGCCGCGCTTGTGGATAGACACGCCGAAGCCCCGGGTAATAAAGCCGACAATGTCGTCCCCGGGCAGGGGGTTGCAGCAGCGGGAGAGCTTTACCAGGCAGTTGTCCATGCCCTCTACCAGCACGCCGCTGGCCACTTTCTGTTTGGGCGGGGCTGTTTTCTGCTGCGGCTCCCGGTGTTCCTCCGCTGGGGCGGTGGTCCGGGCTAGGCGCTGGTACTCCTCCTTCACCCGGGGCAGCACTTTCCACAGCTGTATGCCCCCATACCCAATGGCTGCGTACAGGTCTTCCTCGCTGGAACAGTTATGCCGCTTGCCCACGCTTTCCACCATATAGGCCATCAATTCGGGGCTCATGGCCATGCCGCTGCGGCGGAACTCCCGTTCCAGCTCGGCCCGGCCCTCCACGATGTTTTCCTCCCGCTTCTCCTTCTTGAACCAGGCGCGGATCTTGTTCCGGGCCTCGCTGGTACGCACCAGCGTCAGCCAGTCCCGGTTGGGGCCCTTGCCTGCCTCTTTGGTGGTCAGCACCTCAATGATCTCCCCAGTCTTCACCTTGTAGTCCAGGGGTACAATGCGCTTATCCACCTTGGCGCCGATCATCCGGTTGCCCACGGCGCTATGGATGGCATAGGCAAAATCGATGACTGTAGAACCCATGGGCAGGTTCACCACGTCCCCCTTGGGTGTGAAGACGAACACCTCTTCGGGGATGAGGTCGCTCTTGATAGAGTGCACCAGGTCGGTGATGTCCTCGCTCTCCGCCTGGTTCTCCAGCATTTGCCGCACCCAGGCCAGCCGGTCGTCCAACGAACGGCTGTCTGCCTGCCTGGCAGACATACCCAGCTTATACTTCCAGTGGGCCGCAATGCCGTATTCGGCTGTGTAGTGCATCTCCCAGGTACGGATCTGCACCTCGAAAGGCACGCCCGCCTTATTGATGACCGTGGTGTGTAAAGACTGGTACATGTTGGGCTTTGGCAAGGAGATATAGTCCTTGAACCGGTTGGGCAGGGGCTGGAAGGTGTCATGGACGATACCCAAAACATTATAGCAGTCCTCTATGGTGTCCACAATCAGCCGCAAGGCGAACACGTCGTAGATCTCCTCAAAAATCTTCCCTTGGATGAACATCTTCCGGTAAATGCTGTAGATGCTTTTTACCCGCCCCTCGATATAGACGTTGGGTACAGCCGGGCCCACCCGCTCCCGCAGCTGCTTCCGCATCTCGGCGATGAACTGGCCCCGGCTTTGGCTGCGGGAGGCCAGGTTGTCTTCTACCTCATGGTACGCGGAAGGGTCCAGGTACTTCAGCGAGATATCCTCCATGCACTCCTTTACCGTGCGCATGCCCAGCCGGTGGGCGATGGGCGCGTACACCTCCAGGCACTCCCGGGCCTTGTCCCGCTGCTTTTGGGGGGAAACATATTCTAGGGTAGAAAGGTTGTGCATGCGGTCGGCAAATTTGATGATGATCACCCGTATATCCTCGGCCATGGCCATCAGCATCTTCCGCAGGTTCTCGGCCTGCTGCTCTTCCCGGGAAGAATAGGGGATCTTGTCCAGCTTGGTCACCCCGTCGATCAGCAGCGCCACCTCGCGGCCAAACCGGGCCGTAATGTCCTCTATGGTACAGTCTGTGTCTTCCACCACATCGTGGAGAAGCCCCGCCATAACCGACTGGGAGTCCATGCCCAGCTCTACCAGGATGGCCGCCACCGATAAGGGGTGGATGATATAGGGCTCGCCCGAGCTGCGCAGCTGGTCCCGGTGCTTCTCCTCCGCCAGCCGGTACGCCTGGGCAATCCGGTCCCGTTCATACTCCTTGCCGCTGTCCGCAATGATCTTCTGCAGCTCTTCATAAGAGCTGATCTGGATAATATCCGCCATCCCTCTCTCTCCTCTCTTTCAGGGCCTAAAGCTGACGCATAAAAAGGATCCCAGGATACCCCGCGCCTATGCGCCGGGTATCCCCCCGGCTTTTTGAACCCGTACAACCCATGGCCACTGGCCAGGCGCGCATTTTCAAAGCTTCCCGTCCTAGGGCCCGTTTGAAAAATCGCAAACACCATCTTTTTGCCCAAAACGGGCGTTTCCTGTGTTGGAAATCCTCGAAAACCGAAAGGTTTTCTTGCGGTTTCCGCCTTGAAACCGCTCCGTTTTGAACAAAAATCCCGGCGCTTTCTCTATTTTCAAACAAGCCCTAACCTGCCCCATCGCCGCACCATAAGCCCCCGGCCGCACCGGCGGCCCCGGTATAGCCTCCCTACAAACGTCTAGCCCGTACAAGGCGTATAGCGCACAGGCCCCCGCAGGAAGCCGCTTTTTATGTCCCTTACCCCAGCCTTTTATATACGGGGGAGGCAAAAATGTCCACCTTTTCCTCTGTGGGCAGCACCTGGGCGTACAAAACTTCCCCCCGGTGCTCGCAGCAGATGAGCTTCCGCTCCTGCAGGATGTCCAGGCATACCAGCAGCCGCCCCAGGCCGAACCCTTCTGTCCCGCCCAGCTCCAGCAGCAGCCCCCGCAGCCCAGCGCGCCGGCCCTTCCTGGCTGCCAGCAGCCTGTACAGCGCCGCCAGTTGGTCCCGGCTGGGGACCAGCGCCTGGCGCCCTTCCTGCCCCAGGGGCTCCCCCCGGCACAGCTGCCCGTACAGCCGCAGGCCCCGGATACAGGCCTCCTGCTCTAGCCCCGAAGGCCGTACGTCCCGGGCGGTGATCTCCAGCCGCTCCTCTCCCCGGAAAACCCCCGCTTCCAACGTAACAGCCAGGTCAATGCGGTCCCCCGGCGCAAAGGGGAAATCCTCGGGCCGCACCCCGAAGCGCATGCACCGCAGCAAACACCCATCCCTGGCCACTGCCAGCCGCAGGTGGCTGCCCCCGCCCACCGGCTGCACCTCCCGCAGCTCCATCCCCATCAGCCCGAACAAGGGCTGGGGATTCCCATTGCCAAAGGGCTCCAGCGCCCCTAAGTCCTTGGGCAGCTGGGCCGAAAGGGCCTGGGGCCGCAGGCGGCAATCTAAGCGGATGGCCTGGGCCGGCATATCCGGGCAGGCTGCGCGGGCGTATGCGTTCAGCATCTCCCGGAAAGCCGGCACCTTGTCCTGGTCCAGCGTCACCCCCGCCGCCATGGGGTGCCCCCCAAAACGCCGCAGAAGGGGCGAACAGTGGGAAACCGCCTCGAACAGGGAAAAGCCCTCTACGCTGCGGCCGCTGCCCCGGGCCTCCTCCCTGTCCAGGGAGATGACGAAGCACGGCTTGCCATAGCGTTCGGTCACCCGGGCCGCCACGATGCCCACCACGCCGTGGTGCCACCCCACGCCCTGCACCACGAGGATGCGGTCGTGCTGCAGGCTGGGGTCCGCTTCTATGGCTGTCATGGCCTGGGCGGCAATCTCCCCTTCCACTTCCCGCCGGCGCTTGTTGTCCTGTACGATCTCTTCCGCCAAGGCCTGGGCCGTTTCGTCGTCCTCACAGGTAAGCAGCCGCACCGCCCTTTCGGGCGTGCCCATGCGCCCGGTAGCGTTGATGCAGGGGATGGCCGAAAAGGCCAGCGAGGTGGCTGTGTCCCCCCTGCCGCCACATTTTTTCAACAGGGCGGCCACGCCGGGGCGGCCCCCTTGCCGCAGCAGCTCTAGCCCCGCCTGTACGATGGCCCGGTTCTCCCCCAGCAAAGGCACCACGTCCCCAATGGTGCCCAAAGCCGCCAGGTCGCCGTATTCGCTTACCACCTGCTGGGCGTCCCCGTCCTCCAGGGCGATGAGCAGCTTCAGCACCACCCCGGCCCCGCACAGATCGCGGAAGGGGCTTTCCTCGTCCGCCCGGTGGGGGTCTACCACGGCAACGGCCTGGGGCAGCTGCCCATGGGGGCGGTGGTGGTCGGTAACTACCACATCCATGCCCAGCTCTCCGGCCAGCCGGACCTCTTCTATAGAAGATATCCCGTTGTCCACTGTGATAATCAGCCTGACGCCCCGGCTGTGCAGGGCCTCCACGGCCCCTCGGTTCATGCCGTAGCCTTCCCCTTCCCGCTGGGGGATATAATAGGAAACGTCCGCCCCCATGACCTGCAGGTAGCTGTACAGCATGGCGGTGGCTGTCACCCCGTCGCAGTCATAGTCCCCATATACGGCGATGCGCTCGAAACCCTCTACCGCCTGGCGGATGCGCTCTACGGCCTTGTCCATGTCCCGCATCTGGAAAGGGTCTGCAAGGCCCCCGCGGCCCAGCAGCCCTTCAATCTGCCCCTGGGTGTGGAAGCCCCGGATATCCAGCAGCATGGCCAGGAAAAAGGGCAGGCCGTACTCTTCCGCCAGCGTGGCGGCCCGTTCTTTGTCCAGCACCGCCAGCTCCCACCTTTTAATATTCACAGCGCCCGCCCCTTTACACATGATGTCAAGTCTATATTTTAGCATCTTTCCGGCCCGCTTGCAAGGGGATTCCGCTTTCCCGGAATGCCCAAAGCGTGTATTTATTTTATTTGAGGGCAATATGGCTTCCGGCAATCCAGCGGCGCCCGTTTATCCACGCATTGGGGTATATCCTTCCCCAGGACCCCCTTGCCTTTTTCCCCGGAAAATGGTAGGATTAAGCCATAAGCATCACGATAAACTCCGGGAAGGGTGGCAAAGCTATGGAAGGGTCGTTTTGGGGAGGGGTTGCGGCGGCCGAGCTGTTCTTGTTGTTCCAGCTGTGCGGCGTGGCGGCAGCCTGGCAGCTGCTGCCAAAGGAATCCGCCGGCGCGCGGGTGCTGCTGGGCAGCCTGTGCGGCAGCCTGATGCTCCAATGGTTCCCGGCGCTTTTTGCTTTCCCCTTGGGCTTTTCCCTGCCCACCCAGCTGCTGGCCGCCGCCCTGGCATTGGCCTGCGCCGGGGCCAGCCTGTGGGCAGGCCGCCGCAAGAGCAGGCGTCCGGGCGGCGCCTGCCTGCTGGAAGGGGCAAAGGCCTTCTCCCGGCACAGGTTCCTGTTTTTGGTGCTGCTGTTCTCTGGTTTTTACGTATTCCTGGTGCTGCACTCCTTCCAGTCCGTCAACGGCCGGGTATACAGCTGCCAAAGCACCTATGGCGACATGAGCATGCACCTCAGCTTCATCACCAGCCTGGCCCGGCAGCAGGCGTTCCCCCCAGAGTACTCCCTGTTGCCAGGCAACCGCTTGTCGTACCCCTTCCTTTCCGACAGCATCTCCGCCAGCCTGTATCTGCTGGGCGCGCCCCTGCGCTTCAGCTACGCCTTGCCCATGTGGGCCGCCGGGGCCCAGGTATTCTTTGGGTTCTACCTTTTCGCCCGCAGGCTGCTGGGCAGCGATGGCAAAGCCGCCTTTGCCTGGGTGCTGTTCTTCGGCAACGGCGGGCTGGGCGTATTGTATTTCCTGGGGGATGGCTGGGAAGGCTTCTCCCGCATCTTCACGGAATTCTACCAGACCCCCACCAACCTGGTGGGGCAGAACATCCGCTGGGTAAACGTGGTGGCGGACATGATGCTTCCCCAGCGGGCCACGCTGTTTGGCTGGGCCGTGCTTTTCCCCGCCCTGTATGTGCTGTACCGGGCCGTATTCGAAGGCCAGCGCCGGTATTTCCTCTATGCCGGGGTGCTGGCCGGGGCCCTGCCCATGGTACACACCCACTCTTTCCTGGCCCTGGCCCTGGTCTGCGGGGCCTGGATGGCCTTTTCCCTGTGCAAAGGGCTGGGCTGGCAGGCCGTAAGCGTCCGGGTGGGGAAAGGGGCCGTGGCCCTGGGCTTTCCCCTGATGTGCCTTTTGAAGGGCTTCCTCCACAGCCGCGGCCTAGAGGACTCCCCCTGGCTGCTGGCGGCGGCCTGCGGGGGCTTAGCCGCGTGCCTGGCGCTGCTGGGCTTCCTGGTTTTCCAGGCTGCCCGCCGGGGCCGCGGCCGGGACCTGCTGCTGCCCTGGGCCCTGCTGGCAGGCGCGGCCTGCCTGTTGGCTTTCCCCCAGCTGTTTATGTGGACTTTCCGCCAGGCTGGGGCCGGGGGGTTCGTGCGGGGGCATTTCGGCTGGGTCACCGGGGAGGACGGCTACCTGTGGTTCTACCTGAAGAACCTGGGCCTTTCCGCCCTGCTGGCTTTCCTGGGTCTGCTGTGCTGCAAGAAGGACCGCTTCGCCCGGTACGCGCCCGCCCTGGTCATCTGGGCCCTGGCCGAGTTTGTAGAATTCCAGCCCAACGACTATGACAACAACAAGCTGCTGTACGTGGCCTTCGCCCTGCTGTGCGTCTGCGCCGCCGATTTTGCCGCAGACGTTTTGGGCAAGGTCCGGCGGGCCGGGGCCAGGCGGGCCCTGGCTGGCCTGGGCGTCGTGTTCCTGGTGGCGCCGGCGGCCCTTACCTGGGGCCGGGAAGCCGTGGCCGAATATGAGCTGTATGGGGACGGGGCCCTCTCTTTGTGCGCCTATATCGAAGAGCAACTGCCGCCGGACGCCGTGGTGCTGACAGACCTGCGGCACAACAACGAGGTCGCCTCCCTTACCGGGCGGAACGTGGTGTGCGGCTCCCCCTCTTACCTGTTCTACCACGGCCTGCCCTATTCCGGCCGGGAATACGCCGTCCGGGAAATGTACGAGCGGCCCCTGGAATCGGCCGGGCTGTACAGGCGCACAGGGGCCCAGTATGTGCTTGTAAGCGACTTTGAACGGTCCTCGTACCAGGTGGACGGGCAGGCGCTGGACGCCCTGTTCCCTGTGGTGTACGACGACGGGGGCCGCAAGCTGTACCAGGTGGATCTGGACGTTTTTGAAAGGAAGGAGAGGTAGTGTGAAAGCTATCAACAAGAAAGGGGCGGTACCGGGCGCAAAACGCTGGGTTGCCATAGGGTTCTGGGCAAATTGTGTACCGCATGGCAAGTAAGATGGGCGCGCCACAGGACATGGGCAGCCGCCTGGCGGACCCAGGCTTTTTGCGGCGCCTGCTGGAGCGCCACGGGTTCCGCTTCTCCAGGGCCATGGGGCAGAATTTTTTGGTAAACCCCAGCGTATGCCCCCGCATGGCCGCCGCCTGCGGGGCTGGCAGCTGCGCCGGGGTACTGGAGATCGGCCCCGGCGTGGGGGTGCTTACCTGGCAGCTGGCCCAGCTGGCCCGGAAGGTGGTCTCTATCGAGCTGGACCCCCGCCTGTTCCCCGTGCTGGAGGAGACCCTTTCCGGCTGCCCTAACGTAGACCTGGTACAAGGGGACGTCTTACAGCTAGACCTGCGCCGGCTGGTTGCGGAAAAATTCGGCGGGGGGCCGGTATGCGTATGCGCCAACCTGCCCTACTATATCACCTCCCCCGCCATCATGGGCCTTTTAGAAAGCGGCCTGCCCCTGACGGCCATCACCGTGCTGGTGCAAAAGGAGGCGGCCCAGCGCCTGTGCGCCCCCCCGGGGGACCGGGCCTGCGGGGCGGTCAGCGTTTCCGTGCAGTACCACAGCCAGCCAGAGCTGCTGTTCGGGGTAAGCCGGGGCAGCTTCCTCCCGCCTCCCAAGGTAGATTCCGCCGTGCTGCGGCTGGCCGTCCGGCAAGCCCCCCCCGTACAGGTGGCGGACAAAGCATTTTTCTTCCGGATGGCCCGGGGAGCTTTCTCCCAGCGGCGCAAGACTGCCTGCAACGCCATCTCTAGTGCGCTGCATATCCCCAAGCCACTGGTGGGGAGGGCCATGCTGGCCGCCGGGGCCCCGGCCAACGCCCGGGCTGAGGAATTGACCCTGGAACAGCTGGCGGTGCTCTCCGGCGCGCTGTTGGATGCCCTCGCTGCGGGAGGTGCGCGGCCATGAAAAAAGGGAAGCGGGATACCAAGGCCTGGATACAGTTCTGGCTGCGGGCGTGCATGGGCGCGGCGGCCTTGCTGCTGGCAGGCCGGTGGCTGTACCGGTGGTGGGACGCTTCCGCCCACCCGGGAACGTACCTGGCGTACACCGCGCCCTGGTATGTGTACGAGCTGCCCAGCACCATCCTGGCAGGCATTGTATGTCTGGCATTGGCCCTGGCCTATTGGCTGCTGGGCCGTGACAAAGGTTGACCAGAAAGGGGGACCGGGAAAATGGATACGGAAAGGCGGATGTTCAAGCTGCTGCTGTTTTTGGACGCCTGCGCGCTGCTGGTCAGCATGGTGGCAGGCCCCCTGCGCCACACGGCTGTGTCGATCGGCGCGGCGGGCAGCGCCATCCTTATCTCCCTTTGCCTCATCGGCTATGGGCTGTACGTGTGGCCCCACGAGCGGTAGGCCGGCCCGCAAAGGGAAAGGCCGTCTGGGCGCTTCCCCAGGCGGCCTTTTTTGTGGGCGCGCTTGTATTTCAGTTGTAAGCCCCCGCGCAAGGCGGCGCTGCGGCACACCCCTCTTTTAATTGCCCCTCCCGCAAGGACGCCGCGGGAGGGGCCTAGTAAACACACGCGGGGCACTATCCAGCGGCGGCCCGCAAACGCGGGGCTTTGCCGCCACCCACAAGAAGGGTTCCCCCTTTTGCAAACCGCGTTGCCGGGAAACTTACGCCCGGCGCAGCCTGTCCAACAGGGCAAAGCTGGCCTTAGCATCCTCCAGGAAGTCCCCGCATTGCCCTTCTACGCTTACCCGGCCCTTATAGCCCATCCCCCGCAAAACAGCGAACAGCCGGGCATAGCTTTCCAGGTCCCCGTCTGGGTCTTGGGCCTTGGGATAGGCCCTGTCCCCAGGCCTGGCCATGTGCACATGCCACAACAGGCCCCCCGCCTCTGCCAAAGCAGACGCCGGTTCGCCTCCCTGGGCCATGTGATAGGTATCCCCCAGCACCCCCACACGGGGCAGCTGGAGGAGGGCGGCCACCGCCAGGGCCTCTGACACATAGCGGAGGATATTGCATTCCTCCCGGCGCAATGGCTCTATGGCAATTTGCAGCCCATGGGCCCCTGCCAAGCCGTCCGCCAGGGCAAGGAAATCCCCCAGTTGCCGCCAGGCCTTATCCTGTGGGAACCCTTTGGGCACGCCCCGGCTGGCCCCAGAGCCGAACACCACTACCTTGGCCCCCAGCTCCCGGGCCCGGCCAAAGGCCCGGGACAGGTACCCCTCTATCCGGCCCCTGTCCGCTTGGGGCCCTGTCAGGCGGATATCCCCCGGAAGCATCACGTTCATGGCCTCGCAAGGCACCCCAGCCTCTTCCAGGGCCCCTTTGGCCCGGGCGAACGCCTCCCCGTCCATAGCGGCCACCCCGCTTAAGCCTGTCTCCATGTAGTCGAAGCCCGCCTTTGCCAGGGCCCCCGCGTTCTCTATGCCTGTACAAACCCCTAACCGTATCATGCCTTTCCCCTTTCCGGCGCTTGCGCCTTTGTCTTTCCCTGTAGGGCCATTTCCGCTGCGTATTCCTCCGCGATCAGGCTGGCTGCCGCCTGCAACTGGTACGGGTGCCCGGCCTGTGTCCCGTCCGATTTGTACACCAGCGCCTCGTCTACAAAGCCCGGCCACGCCCTTTCCTCCCCGGAAACCATCCAGATGCGGGGCAGGCGCAGGGCTTCCCCGCGGGCCCGCAGGTCCTGGTACTCAAAATATGCGCCCGTGCAAGAGACCGCCCAAGCCGGAGGCTTTGTGGCCGCCATGTGCGCCGCCCCCATCGCCCTGGAACGCGCCGGCTTGCTGGAGGGCAAAAGCTTCACCGCTTATCCGGGCTATGGTGAAAAGATCAAGGCAGGCCACTTCTAAAGAGGATATCGTGGTACGCGACGGCAGCGTCATCACCAGCCAGGGGCCCGCCACCCCATACCCCTTTGCTTATAAAATCGCAGAAGCACTGGGCGTGGATACAAGCGGGCTGAAGGAAACCATGCTGTACAATTTTGCAGGCGGGAAAGCGTAAAAAAAGCGAAGCCCCGTCCCCTTAAAGCTACAGGCGCTGCGGCTTTTGCGGGATGGGGCTTCTTGCTTTCCCACAGCTGGCGGCTGGGTCACAGGTTGCGGCGCCTGCGGTCCTGCCCTTCACGCAGGGCATTCCCGATCTCCGTCACGCAAAGCAGCGTAGCTACCAGGAACCCCCCCGGTATCCACACGGCCCACCAGGCCCCGGAAAGCGCGGCCCTTTCCGAAAGGCTTAACATGCTGCCCCAGGATACCTGTTCCAATGGCAGGCCAAGCCCCAGGAAGCTTAGGGTCGATTCCGCCATAATGGCCCCCCGGATGTTCATGACCACCATGAACAGGATGGATGGGAAAACGTTGGGAACCAGGTGCCGGAACAGGATTCGGGAAAAGCCGGCCCCCATGCACCGGGCCGCGGCCACATACCCGCTGCCCCGGGCTTGCCGCACCTCTGTGCGCACCACCTTGGCAATGCCGGCCCAGCTGGTCAGGCCAATGACAAGGGACAGGCTCCCCACATGGGCCTCCCCCAGGGCGGCCTGGATAAACAGGGCCAGCAACAGGCTGGGGATGCTTAAAAACAGTTCGGCCGCCCGCATCAGCAGGCTGTCCAGCCAGCCGGGGGCCAGCCCGCTTAGGGCGCCCACCAGGATGGCGATACCCGTTGAGACGGCCGTGGCGGAAAAGCCAATGAACAGGGACGCCCGCCCCCCGGCCCATATCATGGAAAAGATATCCCGGCCCATGCTGTCCGTGCCGAACCAGGCCCCAGGCCCCGGGGGCTGGTCCGCGTGGTACAGGTCCATATATGCGGGATCCTGGGGGATGAAAAGGCCGCAGGCAAGGCACCCCAGCAAGATTACCCCCAGCACGGCCATAGCGGCCAGGGGCTTCCCCTTATGCCATTGGGGCTTTTCCCGCCCCTGTTCCGGAAAGGGCCGCGCCCCGGTCCGGGCGAAAGGTTCATCCATTGCCGCCCACCCCCCGCGCCTCCGGCGCGCCGGCCCCTTTCATGCGGGGGTCTATGCGCTCTTGGATGGCCTGCGCGGCCATATTGCACAGGATCACCACCGCCCCGGAAAGGATGCACAGCACCATTAGCAAATTATAGTCCTGATACCGGGCGCTTTCATAGGAAAGCGCCCCGACGCCCGGGTAGGAGAACACCGTCTCCACGATATAGGTACCCCCCAGGATATGGGGGACCGAGATGGCCATCAGGCTTAGGTAAGAGGGGATGGCGTTGCGCAGGCAGTGCTTCCATAGGATCTCCCAGGCGCCCAGGCCCTTGGACTTGGCCAGCCGCACATACTCCTTCCGGGCCTCTTCTAACAGCCGGCTGCGTACCATATAGGCATAGTACCACAGGTGCCCCGCCACCACCGCGGCCATGGGCAGGACCAGATGGGCGGCACGGTCGGGGATATCCCCGCTGCGCCCAACGGAATAGGCCCCGCCGGAAGGCAGCCAGCGCAGCCACACAGCAAAGACCAGGAGCAGCACCAGCGACAGCCAGAACTCTGGGATGCAGCTGGTCACCGTACCCAGCCTGCAGAGAAGCCGGTCTGGCCAACGGCCCTCCTGCCAGGCGCAGAACAGTCCCAGCCCCAATGCCAGGGAGAACACCAGCACAAACCCGCCGCCCCCCAGCAGCAGGGTGTTCCCCAGCCGCCCGCCGATCACCTCCAGCACGTCCGCCTTATATTTGTACGAAATGCCAAAATCCCCCTGCAAAGCATTTTGCAGCCAACGGGCATATTGGACGTAGATAGGGTCGCGCAGGCCCAGCCGTTCCTCTGCCTGGGCCCGTGCCTGGGGTCCCAGGCGCTCCGCCTGGCTGCCATAATAGGATACCAATGGGTCGCCGGGGGCCAGCCGGGCAATATAGAACACGGCCACAGACAATAGGAACACGCTGAGGAAAAAGCCCAGCAGCTTCTTCCCATAATACAGGCGCCGGTACCGCTTCCCCATCCTGCCCCTCCTTCCCGCACAGCCTGCCTGGGATACGCCCCGGCCCGTCATCCGCCAATGGTCCATTCGGTAATATTCCAGAATATCCCCACCCCGTGATGGCCCATCACCGTATGGGGGTCTATGCCCTGCAAAGAGGCGTCCGCCACATAGTCCGCGTCGATATAGCAGATAAACGCGAAGGCCGGGTCCTGGGCCAGCGCCTCTTGGAAACGCCCGTAGGCTTCGGCCCGCACGGCCGGGTCGTCCGACTGCCTGGCCTGGGCCAGGTACTTGTCCACTTCCGGGTTGGAATACCCGGAATAATTGGCCCCCTTGCCTGTCCCGAATACTTTATAGGTGTGGTCGTCCGCGTCAAAGGGGCTGCCCCAGCCGATAAGGTAGGCCATCTGGCCCTCCCAGTCCACCTGCTCTGGCACCTCCACTGTGCAGCCGATCCCCACTTCCCGTACCATCTGGGCAGCGGCCTGGGCCATGTCCAGCCGCACCTGGTCCCCGGCCCCCACGCTGATGACAAAGCCCAGGTCTTCCCCGTCCCGCTGGTACAGGCCGTTTTCCCCCATCCGGCACCCGGCCGCCTCCAGCACAGCCCGTGCCTTTTCCGGGCTGTAGTCGTAGCGTTCGACGTCCCCGTTGTTGTAGGGGTTCCGCTGCAGCGGGCCATAGGCGGCAACCCCCCGGCCCAACGCCACCGTCTCCAGGATGGCTTCCCGGTCCAGGGCATAGCAGACAGCGGGGATGATATCCCTATTCTCCTGCCAATATGGGTTCTGGAAATTGAAAAGGATGCCCCGGTAGTCAGACGTCTTCATGCCGTACACCGCGTACCCTTCCTTCCCTTGGAACTTGGCCGCGTCCTTGGGCGTTAGAAGCGCCAGCCCCAGCTCGCCGGCTTCCATCTGCAGGGCCTTGGCGTTGTCGTCCGGCACGATCTTGAAAACCACCCGGCCAATCGCGGCCGGGCCCTTGAAATACTCCTCGTTTTTCACCAGGGATATAGCCTGGCCTTCGTCCCACTCTTCCAGCTTGTAGGGGCCCGTTCCCACGGGGCTGCGGAAGAAGGCGGACTCCTGCATGTCCTCCCCCTCCAGCAGGTGCTTAGGCAGGATAGCCATGGACATATAGTCCAGGAACGCCGCGTTGGGCGCGGAAAGCCGGAAGGACACAGTGTGCTCGTCCGCCACGTCGATCCCTTCCACATCTTCGAAGTTTGCCGCGTTTTCCGAGCCGTTTTCCGGATCCATGATGGCCTCTATGGTGAACCGCACGTCTTCCGCCGTAAAGGGCTCCCCGTCGTGCCATTTCACCCCTTCTTCCAGGTGGAAGGTATAGGTGCAGGCCTCTGGGTCAAAATCCCAGCTTTTGGCAAGGCCCGGTACCACCTGGTTGTCCCCGTTGTGGGCTGTCAGGCCGTTGAACAGCAGCAGGTTTATCTCGCCGTGCTCGTCCATGGCCGGGTTAATACGGGTGTAATCCCCGCTGCCATAAACCAATGTAGGGCTTTG
Organism: Oscillospiraceae bacterium; assembly: GCA_910574995.1. Lineage (GTDB taxonomy): Bacteria > Bacillota > Clostridia > Oscillospirales > Acutalibacteraceae > Acutalibacter. The sequence continues at coordinate 210,766 of CAJTCS010000001.1, read as the reverse complement.
GGGGCCGTCCTCCCCGCCTGCGCATCCGGCCAGAAGCCCCAGCAGGGCCGCCAACAGCAGGGCCGCTATTTTTTTCTTCATGTACATCCTTCCTCCCTCCCCCACAGGGGCGTCAAAAAAGCACACAACATCCCCCTCTGGGGATCTGTGTGCTTTCCAAGCATACGAAAATTATAAAACGGTATCCTGTTTTTGAACGGGCGCCCCTGCCATGGCGCTGCCGCGCTTGCCGGCGGCTTCCTGCCGCCCCCATTGCGGGCAAGGGACCGTTTCCGATCTCCTCTATTTTATATGGTTTTTATAAAAAGGGCAATAGGGCGTTTTCACGAAAAATATCCGGGGAAACCGGGCTTTACCTTATGCAATTCTTCCAGCCTGTTTTGAGAAGCATCCTGGCCGGCTTAAACCCTTCGGGCCTTAAGCTGGGCCGGGCTCCCCAGAAGCCCCGCTCTAAGGGTTACAAAAACCGCCTTGCTTTTTTTCGCATATTTATAGGTTTTTCTATATTGATTTCCCCGTACATTTCCCATATAATAGTAGGGATACTATATTTTAGAGAATGGGAAGAGAACCCATTTGGGGAAAGGACGGACGAAACGTATGGCAGGAAAGCTTTCTGCAATGTTCGGCGCGCAGGATATGACTCAGGGCAGCCCTGTGGGCAATCTTGTAAAATTTTCAGTGCCCCTGCTCATCGGCAACCTGGCCCAGCAGCTGTACAGCACGGTGGATTCCATTGTGGTAGGCAATTATGTGGGCGACGGCGCTTTGGCGGCGGTGGGGGCCAGCGGCCCCATTTTGAACCTGCTGCTGGTGCTGTTCATGGGCATCTCTGTAGGCGCCAGCATCATGGTGTCCCAGTATTACGGGGCGGGCGAACGGGACAACCTATCGGAGACGGTGGGCACCACCATCACCGCCACGCTGCTCTCGGCTGTCTTCATCATGGTGGCGGGCCCTTTGATCACGCGCCCGGTGATGGCCTTGCTGGACACCCCCGCCGATATCTATGAGATGTCCTGTGAATATTTGGTCATCTTGTTTGTGGGCATTATCGGGTGCGCCTATTACAATATCATTTCCGGTATCCTCCGGGGCCTTGGGGATTCCATGATGCCCCTGGTGTTCCTCATTGTGGCCTGCGTGCTGAACATCGGCTTGGACATTTGGTTCGTGGCCGGCTTCCAGATGGGCGTGGCCGGGGTGGCTTGGGCCACCATCATCGCCCAGGCCATTTCCGGGGCCTTGTGCCTGCTGCGTTTGATGCGCATGAAGGACGTGCTTACGGTAGACCTGCATACCCTGCGGCCCAAGGGGCTGTTTGTAAAAAAACTGGTGCAGCTGGGCCTGCCCAGCGGCCTGACCCAGGCTATTTTCTCCTTTGCCATGATCATTATCCAATCCTTGACCAATTCCTTTGGTACGGCGGTCATCGCCGCCAACACGGTGGTCATGCGCGTAGACGGCTTTGCCATGATGCCCAATTTCACCTTTGGCACCGCAATGACTACATACACCGGCCAGAATATCGGCGCAAACCGGGTGGACCGGGTGGAGGAAGGCACGAAAGGCGGCCTGAAGGTGGGTATGGCTGTGTCTGTCATCCTGGTGGGGCTGATCCTTCTTTTTGGCAAATACCTGATGGAGATGTTTACCTCTACCCCTGAGGTTATCGACTTAGGCCAGCAGATGCTGCGCACTTTGGCGGTAGGATATGTGGCCATGGCTGTCACCCAGATACTTTCCGGCGTTATGCGCGGCGCAGGCGACACTATGACCCCCATGTGGATCTCTATCATTACCACCGTCATCATCCGTGTGCCCATCGCCTATGGCCTGGAATTCCTCACCCGCCCCGAAGGCGGCGCCATGGGTTCCGGCGCGCCCACGCCCTTGTTCCTCTCCCTGCTGCTCTCCTGGGTGATTGGCGCGGCGCTTACGGCTGTTGCCTATAAGATGGGCAGGTGGAAGAAGAAGTCCATCATCGCCAAAGAACAAGCTTAAATTCAAAAAACAGCGCGGGCCCTTTAAAGATGGCCCGCGCTGTTTTTTGTCATTTCGCCTTTTTCAACCGCCGGTATACCAGCCACAGCGCCAGTAGGTACAGCGCCAAAAAAATCGCCACCTCTTTTATGCCGGTGGGATAGGGGCGGAAAAGCCGCTGGATAAGAAACCCGGCCGCCATGGCGCAGGGCATGAACAGCCCCAGGGCCCAGTCCAGCATCTTAATGAAAAAAGGCGCCTCCTGTCCGTTGACAAGCTTGCCCACGAAATACCAGACCACCGCGGCTGCCTGAACCGCCATGCAGCCCCATATGACGACGTCCTCCTGGCTGTAGTGCCAGAGGCCAAAGGCCAGCAGCAGCCCGATGGCCATAAGCCCCGCCGACACCACATACTGCACCTGGCCGATGGCTTCCCGGTCCCAGCCGCTTTTGGGGGCGGGGCTGGGGGACGCCGGCCCGCCACCCTTTAAGAGGTAATCGGTGGTGACGCCAAAGAATTCGCTGAGGGCCACCACCTTGTCCAGTTCTGGGGCCGATTCGCCCAGCTCCCACTTGCTTACCGCCTGCCGGGATACCCCGGCCTGCTCTGCCAGCTGCTCTTGCGATATCCCCCGGGACTTCCGCAGCTCTTGCAGCCTTTCTCCTAATGTCATATATTCCGCCTGCCTTTCTGCCTTTTATTGGCAGCTTCAGTATACCAGGCCCACCGGTTGCAGGCTACCATTCCGGGGTAGAACTCCCGCAACCAGCGGTTGCGCAGCCCAAAGGCCCGCCCCCTGCCCACTGGAAGGCAGGCGCGCGCCCCAGGGGCCCCCGCCGCGGTTCCCTGCGGAAACCGTGGGCGGGCAGGCAAGGCCTGCCCGCCAAAACCGGCGCAGCCGGTTTCGGCGGGGGCCTGCGTCCCCATCCCCTCCGGCCTTAGGGGAACCGCCGGAACTCCTCCAGGAACCATACGCCGTTGGCGGTAAACTCCTGTCCGTTAAGGTAAGACAGGGACCCCGCCGGGGTGGTGAAATCGAACCCCAGCTTGTAAGAGTACAGCGCCTGGTACGGGAAGCCTGCCTTTTTGTTCAGGGCGTTTTTGCCGTATTTCCCATCCCCGGCCAGGGGGTGCCCAACGGCCGCCAGGTGGGCCCGGATCTGGTGGGTACGGCCCGTGAGAAGCTCTACCTCCAGCAAGGAAAAATCCCGGCGCTCTTCCAACACCCGATACCGGGTACGGATGCTTTTGGCCCCCGGGGCGGGCTTTGTGCGGATATATACACGGTTCTGGGCCTCGTTCTTTTCCAGGAACCCGGTAAGCAGCGCCTCTTTTTCTGCCATGCGGCCGCACACCACGCACAGGTATACCTTACGCAGCTCCCGGTCTTTTACTTTTTGGTTCATAATGCGCAGCGTTTCCGCATTCTTCGCCGCCATCACGATGCCCCCGGTGTTCCGGTCTATGCGGTTGATCAGCGCCGGGGCGAAGGAGTTTTCCTGCCGCGGGTCATACTCCCCCCGGTCATACAAAAGGTGCTGTACCCGGGCGATGAGGGAATCGAAATGGTAATTCTCGTCCGGATGCACAATGAGCCCCGGCTTCTTGTCCAGCAGCATGATGTTCCCGTCCTCATACAGGATGGGAACATCCTTAGGCGCCTTGACAAAGTCGTATTCCTTCTGGGACTTTTGGAAGAAATCCTCCTGCCAGTATAAGGTCAGCACATCCCCCACCGCCAGCCGCTGGCCGATTTCCGCCCGTTTGCCGTTCACTTTCACGTCTTTGGTGCGCACACACTTGTACAGCACAGCCTGGGGCAGGTTGGGGTACGCCTTCAATAAGAATTTATCCAGGCGCTGGCCCGCGTCGTTTTTTTCTATGGTGACTGTCCGCCTGGGCATAGCCTCCTCCTTTTTGCCGCCTCCCTAGACCCCCTGCCAGGGACAAATTTTGTAAAACTTTTCTCTGGGCTCTTTAAAAATCCCCCTTGCGCTGGCAGACGGGAGAACCCGCGTCTTTTCAATTTTAAAGATGTTCCAGGGGGATTTTGAAGAGTTCCAGGCATATATTTCTATTTTTTCCGGGTGAAAAGCCCCTTTGGCAGGGAGAGCACGATACCGATGCCCAAGGCAATGGCCACCGCGATTTTGATAGTCTCCAAGCCGGTTTCAAGGGCCAGGGCATTATCGCTCATGAAAAAATGGTAGCCAGTATAATAAATCCCCGCCCCAGGTACCAAGGGGAAGATCCCGCAGATTAGGAACACAGTAACCGGGGCCTTGCGGGCAAAGGAAAACGCCCTGGATATCCAGGCGAGGGCTACTGTGGCAAAAAAGGACGCCGCCGCTGCCCCCGCCCCCATGTCCATACTGACCAGGTACACCAGCCAGCCCAGCCCCCCCGTGATGCCGGTGAACAGATATTCTTTGCGGGGCGTGTGGAAAATCACCGAGAAAGCCACCGTGGACACAAAGGCCACAGCGGTTTGGAATATCCAGCCCCATATAACAGGCAGGCTTATCACAGCAGCGCACCCCCTGTCAAAAGGGACAGGCAGCGCACCACCACGCCCACGCCTACGGCGATGCAGCCCCCTACCAACACGGCGTCCAGCATACGGATGGCGCCGCTAAGGTAGTCCCCGTTGAAAAAATCCCGGATGGAGGTGGTCAGGGCCACGCCGGGCACCAGCCGGATGATGGAGCCGATGATGATCTTGTCCATATTGTCCCCTATGCCCGCCAGCAGGAATAGGGCCCCGCACAGGGTCACCAGCGCGCTGGCAGAAAGGTTTGTCAGGAATTTGGAGAGCTTCCGCCGGCCCGCCCCATACAGGAACAGTTCTAGCACCACGCCGCAGAAAAACGCGATCAGCGCGTCTAGCCAGCTGCCGCCAAACAGGTAACTGAAACAGGCGCTGCCCACCGCACAGGCCAAAGTAGCCAGGGGCAGGGGGGAATATGGCATGCCCCGCACCGAATCTAAAATGGAAAATGCCTCTTCTACCGTGTGGTCCCCCTGGGCAATCTCCCGGGAAAGCTGGTTCACCGCCAAAATACGGCCGAAATGTATGGTGGTGCTGGGGATATGCTTCAGGCGGGCGGCATGCTCTACCCCCTGTTCTACCCCGGTTGCAAACACGGCGTTTGTCAACACATATACGTCAAAGCTGTCCACCCGATAGGCCCGGGCCACACGTTCCATGGTCTCCTGCACCCGGGATATCTCCGCGCCGTTTTGCAGCAGCGTCTCGCCCATCTGGAACGACAGCTCTAATACGCTGGTCTTGTCCATCCCTTTTTCCCCTTTGCTTTTTGGTGATTCCAGTGTATACGACCGGGCAAGGGTTGTCAAGGGCAAGTTTTCCCCACCTCTGCGCCGCCTGGCAGTTTTGGCTTTGCCAAAACCCAGGGGCGGCCAGGGCGCTTGCCTGCCCCTGGCCGCCCCTAAAAGCCGCCACAGGTACGCTGCCACAGGCCCCCAGGCCCTAGGTCGTACAGCGTACCGCACACCTCTGCCATATACTTGCGGTCATGGGAAACGCTGAGGATGCAGCCGGGGAAATCCCGGAGGATCGAACGGATTACCGGGCCGGAAAGGGGGCTGAAATTCCGGGTGGGCTCGTCTAAGACCAGCACGTTGGCCCCGTCTAAAATCATTTGCAGGAAAAACAGCTTGGCTTTCTGCCCGCCGGAAAGCTCCCCCAGGGTGTGGGCGCACTCCTGGGCAGTATACTTCATGCTGCCCAGGAAAGTCTTGATTTTGGTAGATTCGCTCTTCTCCCCCGTCCTGGAGAGGAACTCGACAGGGGTCTGGGACATATCCAGCGTTTCGGCATAGTCCTGCGGCATATAGGCGGCCTTGATATCTGTGCGGGGCAGCAGTTCCTGGGCGATACGCCGCAGCAAGGTGGTTTTGCCCGCGCCGTTGCTGCCCACAATGCATATATGCTCTGGCCCCCGCACATGCAGGGCAATGTTTTCCGCTAACACGCGGCCCCCCGCCTCCAGCCGGGGAAGGGAGAAGTCCAGTACGGTCTTGCCCTGGGGCAGCTGGATGCCTTCCCCGAATCCTACCAAGATAGCGTCTTCGGCGTCGGGCAGCTCCGTCCTTTCCGCCGCTTCCCGCTCATACCGCCTTTCCAGCGATTTCACCGCCTTCATCTTCCGTTTCAGCATTTTGCCCCCGTGGGGGTCCTGCCGGGAAATGGCGTTCTGTTGGTGCTCTACCTTCTGGTAAAGCTGCCGGAGCCGTTCCTGCTGCTTCCTTTCCTCCTGGCGCTCCTTCCTGGCAATCTGCTCCTGCTTGGCGAACCGGTGCAGCCGCTCTTCTACATATTGCCGGTAGCCCATGCGGGCTACCGTGTGCCGGGGCAATGTCTTGCGGCGCAACTGCTCTAGGTGGATGATGACGTTGGCCGTGTTTTCCAGCAGCGTCTCGTCATGGGAGATAAACAGCACCGGGTGGGGGCAGTCTTGTATGAACCCCTCCAGCCAGCGCAGGGTGTCTACATCCAGGTCGTTAGAGGGCTCATCCAACAGGTAGCAGCCCGGCCGCTGCAAATATAGCATGGCCATACGCAGCTTCACCTTTTCCCCGCCAGACAACGCCTCCACCAGCTGGTCGCTGTAAAAATCCTCTGGCGCAAGGCCCAGCCGGGCCCCAGCCTCCGCCAATTCCTTAGGGCTGGCATCCAGGAACGCCTCTGTCGCCGCGCACAGCTCGTAGATGGTCTTGCCCCGGTCCTCTTCTGGCAGCTCTTGAGGCAGATACCCCAAAGCCATGCCGTCCCGCTGGACGCGCCCCTCCCACTGGGCATACCCCTCCACCAGGGAAGGGTCATACAGCAGCTTCAGCAAGGTAGACTTCCCGTTGCCCTCCTCGCCGATGATGGCCGCTTTGTCCCCGGGCTGCAGGGAAAACGTCAGGTTTTCTGCCAGCACCCGCAGGTCTTTTTTCATAGACAGGCTTACGCCCTGTATTTGCAGCATACGCATACCCTCCTTTGTCACAAAACGGGCCTGCCTCCGGATGTGCCGGAAACAGGCCCGTTATACGCAAAAAAGGGCATACCTGCCCATGGTCCCCCCAAAGCAGAAAAAGGATGCGTATAGGCACATGCAAACCGGCGCAAAAAACAGGCCCTTGGGCAGGCATCCCCGCCCGAAAAGCGTTTTTCCCGATTCCATAAGCCTTATACTAACATCCTTCCACTCCTTGCGTTTCAAATATGCCGTACGTTCGTACAGGATATAGGATACCCCTAAACCGGGGATTTGTCAAGCCTTTTTTGGGGCATTACGGCCACAAAGGATACCAGGCTGACGCGCCAAAGCCCCAGGGTCCTTTAAAGCGAGAGGTATTCCTCGGCAAAATGCGCCGCCACAGCCCCGTCCGCCGTTGCCGTAACCACCTGGCGCAGGGGCTTGGCCCGCAGGTCCCCCACCGCGAAGACCCCCGGCAGGTTGGTGCGTGTGGTCTCGTCCGCTTGTACATAGCCTGCCCCGTCCAGTTCCACTTGCCCCTGAAAAAGCCCGCTGTTGGGCAAATGGCCGATGGCCACAAACAACCCTGCGCAATCCAGCAGGCGCGCTGCCCCGCTGTTTTTGTTTTGCACCTCTACGCCTGTCAAGGCCGTCCCGCCCTGCAAAACCGTCACTTGGCTGTCCCACAGGAACTCCACGTTTCCCGCCTGCCCCAGGGGCTCCCAATATGCACGGGAGGCCCGCAGGCGGTCCCGCCGGTGGACCAAATATACCTTCTCACACAGCCTGGACAGGTACAAGGCGTCTGCGGCAGCGGTATTGCCGCCCCCTACCACAGCCACGGCCTTGCCCCGGAAGAACATGCCGTCGCAGGTAGCGCAGTAGGATATGCCCTTCCCCCGCAGCTCCCGCTCCCTGGGCAGGCCCATTTCCCTTGGGCGGGCCCCTGTGGCCAGCACCACTGTGCGTGCGGCGTAGGTCTCCCCTCCCGCCAAAATTTCCTTCACTTCCCCGGCCAGCCTGGCCTCTGTGGCGCCGGCCAGCTTGGTTTCCGCCCCAAAGCGTTCGGCCCCTTGCTTCATCTGCATGGATAGCTCAAAGCCCCCTACGCCTTCGGGGAAGCCGGGGTAATTGTCGATCTGCTCGGTGGTGCCCATTTGCCCGCCGGGGGCCAGTTCTTCCAATACCAGCACGGAAAAACCTGCCCGCGCCCCATACAGCGCCGCCGTATACCCCCCTGGCCCGCCGCCTATCACGATCATATCATACACATTGCCCATGCCTTAACCTCCTGCCTCTTTTGCCTTTTGCAAAAACAAGCCCTGCCAGGGTGCAAAAGCCTTGCTCCGCCCTGGCAGGGCCGCTCCGTTTACTTTAAAAGCTTTTCCAGGTTCTCTTTGGGCTGCACGCCTACCAAAGTGCCCACTGCCTCACCGTTCTGGAACAGCATAGCCGTTGGGATGCTCATCACCCCATAACGGGCGGCCAGGTCAGGCTGGTCGTCAATGTTCACCTTGCCTACCGTCACACGCCCTGCCTGCTCCTGGGCAAATTCATCCACAATGGGGGAAAACATCTTGCAGGGGCCGCACCAGCTGGCCCAAAAGTCCACCAGCACCGGGCCGGAAGCCTGCAAAACTTCTTGGTCAAAATTTTCTTTAGTAAAGGTTTTTACTGCCATTCTTATCATCCTTTCTGTATCCAGCATCCATAAAGCGGAAAACCAGGGAAAAAATACTGTCGCCTTGCCGCCGCTTCCCCTTTTCAGTATACCCCAAAAGCGGCGGCGGAACAAGCCGGAAAAACGGTATGGGATAAAAAATACCCGCACCCAGCCCTGCACCTGCGCCGGGCGGGGGCTATACCCCTATCTCCGGGGCGGAAGCGTGCTGTTCGCCGCCTCCATCCCCAAAACCACCAGCAGGGCGGCCAGCTCGTTGTTGGAGTAAGAGGTGTCAATCACGTATTTCCCCGGGTAGGCCCCGTCTTCATTGCCCGCGTGCATCACCATATATTTCCCGTCGAACACATCATACTCGAATTGCAAAATATTCCCGAAAATGCGCCACCGGTTGCACTTCAGCTCATACCGGGTTACCCCATGGCTGGAATATTTCTCTACCGTACCAATCTGTGCCTCGCCCTGCCATAAAGAGAACCGCCACCCCCCAAAAATAGTCTTGCGGCAGCGCACCCGGCCCAATTCCACGCCGTTACGGTTGCGCAAGAGGATGCGGTTTTCCTTTTCCCCGGGCTCTGCCATGATATGGTAGGCAGGCTGGCCGGTCTCGTCATAGATGGTGTACTGGTCGTCCCAACGGAAGGGGCGCTGGTCAAAATACAGCTTCATATCCTGTCCTTTTTTATCATTTTTTTATCTGCCGATTCCCCTGTGGCCTTCATACTTATAACGCTACCCCAAGCCATGCCGCCAGGTCTTGGAAGCTCCCCTTATCCACGTCCGTAAGGTCCAGGCCCTGGGGGTTTTCCAGGCAGTCTGTCACCAGGTATACCGGTATGCCCGTCTCCCGGGCCGCCAGGTCTTCCCGGGCGTCGTTTCCCACCATCAGGCACTCGTCCGGGCGCTTGCCGGTTTTCCCCAATATCTCCCGGTAATAGCCGCCGTTAGGCTTGCAATAAGTGGAATTCTCGTAGGTGGTGGCGAAGGAGAAATCCTGTAGGGAAAGCCCCAGCCAGGACAGCCGGGTCTCCACCCCTGCCGCCGGGAAAAGGGGGTTGGTAGCCAGCACCACATCATACCCCCTGGCCCGCAAGCCCCGCACCGTTGCAGCCGCCAGGGGATTCTCCCCCACGGCGGCCCGGGCTTGATGGAATTCGTTGGCGTAAAAGTGGTCGAATTCCGGCCGGAGGCCCGCCGCTTCCGGCCCCATTGCCCCTACGAATACCTGCCAAAACCGGTCGCAGTTGGGCATAGAGCCATCGTTGCCCTGCATGGCCTTGGTGCCTTCCCATACGGCGGCTATCAAGGCTTTTGGGTCATAGCCAAAGGGCGCTGCCTTTTTTGCCAGCAGGCCGAAGTAGGCCCGTGTAAAGGCTTCCAGCTCCATGGGCAGCAGGGTGCCGTCTAAGTCGAATAAAACTGTGGCTGTCTCTTTTTTCAACACTTTCCCGTTCTCCTTATCTTATTGGGGGCAGCCCAACGAGTCCACCGCTTTGGTGGCGGCCACGTCCACGCCGGTGCCGGCCACATTGGGGATGACCACGTCCCCTATACGGACGGGGGCCTTTGCCGCGGCCTTGCGGATCTCTTCCATGCATGCGAAAATTTTCTCTTTCGGGATGTCCGTTTTGGTGCGCACGGAAACGACCGGCGCTTTGCCGCCCTCTACCCGCACGGTAGAGGTGACGGTGCGGGTGGGGGCTGTCACCTCTTTCCTGCCATATTCCTCCCCACGCTTACAGGTGTTGCCCGTTACCGAGAGCACCTGGCCCTGCCCGTCCAGTTCTACGCGCAGGGGGCAGCCCAAAGGGCAGCTGATGCATGTTAATTCGCGGACCGCCATGTCAATTCCCCTCCTGTCCGTCTGTGGCCTCTATCACGGCTTCCTGGCAAGCGTCTGTAAACCACTCTTTTTTCAGTTTAAGCTGCTCCATCTCCCCGGGCGCCATCACCGGCCGGGACCGCTTCAAGACCTCTTTGCCGTCCACCAGCACCCGTACCGTGGCCTTGCGCATATTGCGCCCCACCCGGAAACGCACCACCGCCTCGGGCCCCATGCGGCCTGGGGAAAGGGTGCTGGGCACCGTATAACGCACGGCGCCGGCCGTTTTTATGGGGATCTCCCGCTGCCCGGCGTCCCGGCCCTCCCGCACGAAGCGGGCGGCGCTGCGCCCGGCCTGCTCCGCCTCTTCCGAGACGTAGTCCACCAGGTCGTGGACATGGAGCACGTTGCCGCAGGCGAATACCCCAGGGATGTTCGTCTCCAGCTGCTCGTTCACCTTGGGCCCGCTGGTGACCGGGGACAGCTCTACCCCCACGGCTTTGGAAAGCTCGTTCTCCGGGATCAGCCCCACCGACAGCAGCAGGGTGTCACAGTCGTAATGCTCTTCTGTGCCGGGGATGGGCTTCAGCCTCCCGTCCACCTGGGCGATGGTCACGCCGGTGACGCGCTCTTTGCCCTCTATATCCACCACGGTGTGGCTCAGCTTCAGGGGGATGCCATAATCGTCAAGGCACTGGACAATGTTCCGCTTCAGCCCGCCTGAATAGGGCATCAGCTCGGCCACGCACTGGACTTTGGCCCCTTCCAGGGTCATGCGCCGGGCCATAATCAGCCCGATATCGCCGCTGCCCAGGATGACCACCTTCCGGCCGGGAAGATACCCCTCCATGTTTACCAGCCGCTGGGCCGTGCCCGCGGAAAAGATGCCCGCCGGCCGTGTGCCCGGGATATTCAGCGCGCCCCGGGGGCGTTCCCGGCAGCCCATGCAAAGGACAGCGGCCTTGGCTTCCGTCTGCAAAAGGCCGTCCTGTTTGCTGACGGAGGTGACCACCACCGAATCCCCCTGGCGCCGCAGGTCTACCGCCGTGGTGCGTAAAAGGCGGGGGATGCCCAAGGCCTGGGCTTTCTCTATGTACCGGGCGGCGTACTCGGGCCCGGTCAGCTCTTCCTTAAAGGTGTGCAGGCCAAAGCCGTTGTGGATGCACTGGTTCAGAATGCCTCCCAGCTCCTTTTCCCGCTCTAAAACCAGCACGTCCTCCACGCCGGCCTCTTTGGCGGCAATGGCCGCGGCCAGGCCCGCGGGCCCGCCGCCGATGATGACAATATCGTGCTTCATGACAATTCCTCCTTGCGGGGCGCTAAAAACCTTGAGGCTTTGTCCCATTCCCCACATACCCTTTGGAAAAAAGGGTTTGATCCTAAAACTAATCTCTATACTCTACCATCTCATAGGCTTCCAGCACGTCGCCTTGCTTGATGTCAGAGAACTTCTCCAGGGTAATGCCGCAGTCATAGCCGTCGGCCACTTCCTTCACATCGTCCTTGAAGCGGCGCAGGGAAGCGATCTTGTCGTCGGCCACGATGATGCCGTCCCGCACTACGCGCACCTGGGCGTTACGGGTAATCTTCCCGCTGGTAACGTGGCCGCCGATGACCACGCCCACGTTGGAGATCTTATAGGTCTCCCGGCACTCGGCCTTGCCCAGGGCCACCTCTTTATATTTGGGGGCCAGCATGCCCTTCATGGCAGACTCGATCTCCTCAATACAGTCGTATATGATCCGGTACAGCCGCATATCCACGCCGTCCCGCTTGGCGCTTTCCTCGGCCACCGGGTCGGGCCGGACGTTAAAGCCCACGATGATGGCGTTGGAGGCGTTGGCCAGCATCACGTCGCTTTCGTTCACGGCGCCCACGGCCCCATGGATGATGTGCACGCGGACTTCTTCGTTGGTCAGCTTCTCTAAAGACTGGCGCACCGCCTCTACCGAGCCCTGCACGTCCGCCTTTACAATGATTTTCAGCTCTTTCATTTCGCCCTGCTTCATCTGGTCGAACAGGTTATCCAGCGTCACCTTGGTCTGCGCCCGGAAGGTCTCTTCCTTCTGTTCAGTCAGGCGCTGTTCCACCAGCTCCCGGGCCAAGCGCTCGTCAGACACGGCGTTGAAGATGTCGCCGCCCACGGGCACGTCGTTCAGGCCGGTAATCTCCACAGGCACCGAGGGGCCCGCCTCCTGCACCCGGCGGCCCTTGTCGTCCATCATAGAGCGGACACGGCCCACCGTCGTGCCGGCCACGATGATGTCCCCGGCTTTCAGGGTGCCGTTTTGCACCAATACCGTGGCGATGGGGCCCATGCCCTTGTCCAGGCGGGCCTCTACCACCGTGCCTTTACCCGCGCGGTCAGGGTTGGCTTTCAGTTCCATCATGTCGGCGGTCAGGGTGACCATTTCCAACAGGTCGCCTATGCCCTCTTTCGTGTGGGCGGAAACCGGGATGCAGGGGGTGGCGCCGCCCCAGTCCTCGGGGACAAGCTCATATTCGGTAAGCTGTTCTTTTACTTTTTCCGGATTCGCCCCCACTTTGTCCATCTTGTTGATGGCCACAATGATGCTTACCCCCGCGGCCTTGGCGTGGTTGATAGCCTCAACGGTCTGGGGCATGATGCCGTCGTCCGCCGCCACCACCAGCACGGCAATGTCGGTGACCTGCGCGCCCCGGGCCCGCATGGTGGTGAAAGCCGCGTGGCCGGGGGTGTCCAGGAAGGTAACGTCCCGGTCGCCCACCTTCACCCGGTACGCGCCGATATGCTGGGTAATGCCGCCGGCCTCGCCCTCGGTGACGTTCGAGTGGCGGATCACGTCTAAAATAGAGGTCTTCCCGTGGTCCACATGGCCCATGACCACTACCACGGGCGCACGGGGGACCAGGTTGGCCGCGTCATCCTCGCTGTCGTCGATAATGCGCTCCTCAATGGTAACCACCACTTCCTTCTCCACCTTGGCGTGGAACTCGTCGGCCACCAGCACGGCGGTGTCGAAGTCGATCGTATCGTTGATGGCGGCGAATACCCCCAGGCCCATCAGCTTCTTGATGACCTCTGGGGCGGATACCTTCAGCCGCAGGGCAAACTCGCCTACGGTAATCTCATCCGGCACCTCGATGGTGATGTGCTTGGCCTTGCGCTCTTGGGCAATGCGGCGCAAACGCTCGGCTTCGGTCTCCCGCTTGCCCCGGCGCTGCTGGCCCCGGCGCTGCTGGTTCCGGTTGGTGAACTTCTGCTTGGTAACAACGTTGTCGTTGCGGGCGCCCACCTTCTGGTCGGCCAGGCGGTCATATTTTTCACTATATTTATCGATATTTACATGGGAGGTACGGGTATCCACCACCCGGCGCACCGGCTGTTTGGGCTCTTGCACCTGCACCGGCGCGGGCTGTTTGCCGACGGCGGCAGGCTGCGGCTTGCCCTGCGCCGGCTGCCCTTTCTGGCTGTTCTGGCCCGCCGGCTTCCCCTTGCCTGGCTGCGGGGGCTTCTGGTTCCGCTTTTCCTGGGGCTGGGGCTTCTCCTGGTTTTTTTTACCGGCCTGTTGCTTGGAAACAGGGGCGGGCGCGGGTTCTGGGGCAGGGGCGGTGCGCTCTGCAAAATAGGCGTCCAGGCTTTCCATGTTCCGCTGCTGGGTAAAAGTTTCCAGCACAACGTCCAGCTCGTGCTCCTCCAGGGCTGTCATATACTTTTTGGGCTCTGGGAAATATTGCGCCAAAGTCTCAATCACATCCTTGTTCGGGATGTTCAGGTCCTTGGCCACTTCCCGTACTCTATATTTCACCATCATAGTACCATTCCTCCTTCTTCTCGCTTCACAGCCATTTTACTCCAAGCTCCATCAGCGCCTTTGAAAAGCCCTCGTCCGTCACAGCCAGCACCCCGGCCCTGACCCCGCAGGCCCTTCCCAATTCCGCCATGGGTATCTCAACGCGGGCACAGGGGATGCCCGCCCTCTCGGCTTCGTAACGCAGGTTTTTACAGGTTTTCTCTGAAATCTCCGCCGCTGCCAGCAGCAGCCTTGCCTCTCCATGCCGGGCGGCCGCCACGCACATGTCATAGCCGCCCTCCAGCTTCCCGGCCTTCCGGCAAAGCCCCAGCAGCGACAGAACCTTATCCGTCATCAGTCCCCAGCTCCTTTTCCATCTGTTCGTAAACCTCTTCCGGGATCTTACAGGCGAAAGCCCGTTCCAGCCGCCGGGCTTTGCGGGCCTTCTGCAGGCAGGCCAGGCTAGGGCACAGGTACGCCCCCCGGCCAGGCTTTTTCCCTGTCAGATCCAGGGAGATCTCCGGCGGCAAGGGTTGGCCGTCTTCCCCGGCTTTCTCCGGCCCGCGCACCACGCGGACCAGCTCTTTCTTGGGCTTCATCTCCCCACAACCCGTACACATCCGCATGGGTATTTTCTTGGGCTTCACCCCGCATCCCTCCTTTTTGCGGAACCGTGCCCCGCACCCTGCAAGGGAACTTTTAAAAGCCCCCTTGCCCTTCATAAAGCTTCCGCCGCGGCGGCCGCTGGGCCTGCCCCCGCCAAATCTGGACGCAGGCGGAAAAGGACGGGCCCAGGGGGCCAACACAGCGCGGCAAGCATAACGCAAAGCAAGGTTAATCGGAATCCTCCCCATAAAAACCGCTTTCCGGTTTGATGTCTATCTTCCAGCCGGTCAGCTTGGCGGCCAGGCGGGCGTTCTGCCCCTTGTTGCCGATGGCCAGGGAAAGCTGGCTGTCGGGCACCGTGACCTTACAGGCCCGGGTGCCGTCTTCGGCCACCTCTACCCCCAGCACGCTGGCCGGGGACAGGGCGGCGGCAATGAACTTCTGGGGCTCTTCGCTATACTCTACAATGTCGATCTTCTCGCCGCCCAGCTCGTCTACGATCTCGGACACCCGGGCGCCCCGGGCCCCGATGCACGCGCCTACCGCGTCCACGTCCGGGTTATGGCTGAGGACGGCCAGCTTGGTGCGGGAGCCCGCCTCTCGGGAGACGGCCTTGATCTCCACCGTACCGTCGTAAATCTCGGGCACCTCGGTCTCAAACATGCGCTTGACCAGATCTGGGTGGGTGCGGGAGATAATGGCCTTGGGGCCCTTCTCCGTCTCCCGTACGTCGACTACATAAACCTTTATGTAGTCGCCCTCCTGCACGCTTTCCCCGCCGATCTGCTCGTTTTTGGGAAGCACCGCCTCTGCTTTGCCGATGCGCAGGGATATGGCGCCTGTTTTCGGGTCGATACGCTCTACCAGGCCGCTGACCAGCTCTTGGTGTTTGCTTTGGAACTCCTGCATCATCTGGCCGCGTTCGCTGTCGCGGATGCCCTGGCGGATGATGTTCCGGGCAGTCTGGGCCGCCACCCGGCCAAACTGCTTGGTATCCAGCTTGATGCCTACCTGTTCGCCCAAAAGGGTAAGGGGGTTGATCTCCCGGGCCAGGTCGTACAAAATCTCCCGGTTGGGGTCTTCCACCTCTTCCACCACGGTTTTCAGCAGGTATACGTCAAAACGGCCCGTGGCCGCGTCTACCCGCACGTCTACCTCTTCGTTGCCATAGCTGTTCTTGCAGGCTGTGCCAATGGCCTTTTTGATCTTATCCAGCATAAAGTCTGCCGGTATGCCTTTTTCCTTCTCCAGCAGCGCCAGGGCTACGAACAGCTCTTCATTGCCCTGTTTTTCCGGTTCCTTCTTCCGTGCCATTTTTTGTAACCACTCCTTACTATATATCCACAACGGGCTGCTTCATGCGTTCAAGTAACGGTAAAGCTGGTCCATTCGATGTGGTTGTATACCATTATGCCGTCTGCCTTCCGCATGCCCAGCTTCTCGTAAAAAGGGACGGCCTTCTCGTTAGGGCAGGTATACAGGATAATATCCTTTTCCCCGCCGGCCGCTTCCAGCGCCTTTTGCATCAGCGCCTTGCCAATCCCCCGGCCGGTACACGCCCGTATAACGCCTAAGTCTGTAACGAACAGCCAATAGGCAAAATCTGTGATGCCGAAGCACACCCCTACCAGGCTGCCCGCGCTGTCCCGCGCCGCCAAGGAGATGGGCGCTCTTTCCACCAGCCTCCCCACGCGCTCTTCAAACCGTTCCTGGGGATATTGGCTGCCCAGGTCCGTTTCTTTAAGGAAGCCAATATATTCCTCCGCCGTCAGCCTTTCCTGCCGTATGGTGTATCCCATAGTCCCTCCAGCGTCCTTTGGGCCGTTGTTAGCCATCCCGCTTCCGCCCCTGCCCACGGGCCGTTCCGCTAAAAGGGGGCGGTCCGCTTAGAAATCGTCGTCCAGCAGGGTGACGGAAACGCATTCCTTCTTTTCGAACGCCACGCTTTGCTCTTCGTCCAGCCGTATCTCGAACTGGCCGCCAGGACCCGCGCCCAGCAGTTCCCCCGCCAGTTCGCGCCTGCCATCCTCCAGGGGGCGGATGAGCTTTACCTTCACCGGGGCCCCCAGGTAGGCCTGGAAATGCTCGGGCCGGGTAAGCCTGCGGTTCAGCCCGGGGGAAGAAACCTCCAGCATGTACTCTTGGGGGATGGGATCCTCTTTGTCCAAGACAGGGCTGACGGCATGCGTCATGTCCACACAGTCGTCAATGCCCACACCCTCTTCCTTGTCGATGAAAATGCGCAGGAACCACTGGGCCCCTTCCTTCACAAACTGTACATCCCACAGCAGCAGCCCCAGTTCTTGGGCCAGGGGCTCTGCCATTTGCCGGACCCGGTCTGCCACGCTGCCTTTTTTCTTCGGTGCCGTCTCCAAATGCCCCCATCCTTTCCGGCCCCACAGCGGGGCCTAAAGCAAATGAAAGAGCGGGTCGCCCCACTCTTTCATCATCCTACCTATTACCATAGTTTAGTATACCACCAAGATTTGAAAAAATCAAGGGTAAACCGCTATAATTTCCCGGTAAACAGCGATTCCCCCACCGGGTTCCGCCCTTGCCTCAGGCCTCCAGCTGCCGGGAAAGGAACATGGCGGCGGCTTTGGCGCTTTCCGCCGCTTCCGAGCTGATCCGGGCTGGGGATTTCTCCCCCTTTACCAGCATCACCGCGCCCATCACGTCCCCTACCGAAACCACGGGGAAGACGGCCAGCGCCGCGGCGGGGAGACCCTGGGCCACCAGCACCGTGTTGTCGGCCGAGGAGACGAAATTCCGCTTGCCCTGTACCAGCTCCTCCAGCTGGGGGGAGAGGGGTTTGTGGAGCAGGTCCTTTTTGGCGGGCCCCGCCACCGCGATGATCTGCTCGGTATCGCACACCAGGGCCCCGTGGCCTGTCAGGTGCACCAGCGTTTCGGCATAGGCCGAGGCCAGCTGGGACATTTCCCCCACCGGGGAATACTTTTTCAGGATGACCTCGCCGGAGACGTCTGTGAAAATCTCCATGGGCATGCCTTCCCGGATCTTCAACGTGCGGCGTATCTCTTTGGGGATGACTACCCGGCCCAGGTCGTCTATCCGCCTAACAATCCCTGTTGCTTTCATTATGAAAACTCCCTTTCGCGCAAAATTATCAGGCCAAACCAGGCGGCGGGCGGTTCCCATTCCAAACACGCCCGGCGCTTCCATTGGCTTTTCACGGGCTTAGTATTTGCCGCTTTTTGCGCGTTATCCTTTTTTCTGGATGGCAAGTTTTCTGTAAAGCCCCGGGCTACGGGCGTAAGGCCCGCAGCCGCGTATCTATCGCCTTTGCCGCCGTTTTCCCCGCGCCCATAGCCAAAATGACCGTAGCCGCGCCGGTAACGGCGTCGCCGCCCGCATAGACGTTTTCCCGGCTGGTCAGGCCTGTCTCTTCCTCTACGACAATGCCGCCCCACTTCTGGGTCTCCAGGCCCTTGGTGGTGGATTTGATCAGCGGGTTGGGGCTGGTGCCCAGGGCCATGATCACGCAGTCCACATCCAGGGTGAATTCGCTGCCCGCCTTCTCCACAGGCCGCCTGCGGCCGCTGGCGTCGGGCTCTCCTAAGGCCATTTCAATACACTCTATCCCCACAGCCTCCCCGTCATCGCCGCCAAGGACCCGCGTGGGGTTATTCAGGAATTTAAAGACTATGCCCTCCTCTTTGGCATGCTCCACTTCTTCGGCCCGGGCGGGCAGTTCCTTTTCCGAACGGCGGTAGACAATGTAAACCTCCTCGGCCCCCAGCCGCTTGGCGCACCGGGCGGCGTCCATGGCTACATTCCCACCGCCCACCACCGCCACCTTTTTGGCATGCTGGATGGGCGTGCCGCTGCCCGGCTTGTAGGCTTTCATCAGGTTCACCCGGGTCAAAAATTCGTTGGCCGAATACACGCCCTTCAGGTTTTCCCCGGGTATATTCATAAAGCGCGGCAGCCCGGCCCCGCTGCCAATAAACACAGCCTCAAACCCCTGGCCTAACAGCTCGTCAATGGAAAGCACCTGGCCAATCACCATATTGGTCTCGATTTTCACGCCCATGGCCTTCAGGCCGTCGATCTCCTTCTGTACAATGGCCTTAGGCAGGCGGAATTCCGGGATGCCATAGACCAGCACGCCCCCCGCCGTATGCAGAGCCTCGAACACGGTAACCTGGTACCCCATCCGGGCCAGGTCCCCCGCACAGGTAAGACCCGCCGGGCCGGAACCCACAACGGCCACCCGGCGCCCGTTGGATGCGGGTTTTACGGGCGCGTCCTGTACGTGCTGGTTATGCCAATCGGCCACAAAACGCTCTAAACGGCCAATAGCCACGGGCTCGCCCTTGACGCCCCGGACGCAAAGCTTCTCGCATTGGTTCTCCTGGGGGCACACCCGGCCGCATACGGCGGGCAGCGCGCTGCTTTGGGCGATGACCTGGTAAGCCCCCTCAAAGTCCCCCGCCGCCGTCTTTTCAATGAACTCTGGGATGTGCACCTGCACGGGGCACCCCGAGACGCAGGGCCTGTTTTTGCAATGCAGGCACCGCTTGGCCTCATCCAGGGCCTGCGCCTCCGTATAGCCCAGGGCCACCTCCTGGAAGTTTCTGCTGCGCGCCTGGGGCTCTTGCGAGGGCATTTCGTTTTTCTTCAAAGACATATTAGGCATTGTTTGTTTTTCATCCTTTCCACAAAAGCATAAAATGCGTTTTTTATGCTTCCCCTCCTCTGAACAAACGGCAGGCTTCTTCATGGGCCTGGCGCTCGAACCCTTTATACATGGCGCCCCGGGCCATGGCTTCCTCAAAATCCACAAGGAAGCCGTCAAAATCCGGGCCGTCTACACAGGCGAACTTGGTCTGGCCCCCTACGGTCAGCCGGCAGCCGCCGCACATGCCCGTGCCGTCGATCATGATGGGGTTCATGCTGACGGTGGTGGGGATATCAAATTCCTTTGTCAGTTCCGTCACGAACTTCATCATGACCAGCGGGCCAATGGCAATCACCTGGTCGTACCGCTCGCCGCTTTGTATCAGGCGGCGCAAAGCGTCTGTCACAAGCCCCTTCTCCCCAGCAGAGCCGTCGTCTGTCATCAAGGCGTACATGTGGCTGACCGACTTGAATTCCTCTTTTAAAATCACCAGGTCTTCGCTGCGGAACCCCACAATGGAATGGACCTCCGCCCCCTGCCCATAAAGTTTTTTTGCTATGGGATAAGCAATGGCGCAGCCCACGCCGCCGCCTACAACGGCTACTTTTTTCAAGCCTTCAATATGGGTGGGCTTGCCCAGCGGGCCTACAAAATCTTGGAGGGAACCGCCTTCGCTTAGGTGGTTCAGCTTCTCCGTAGTGGCGCCTACAATCTGGAAAATAATGGTAACAGTGCCCTGCTCCCGGTCAAAGTCCGCGATGGTCAGGGGGATACGTTCCCCCTCCTCGTCCACCCGCAAAATGACGAACTGCCCCGGCTGGGCCTTGGCCGCTATCAAGGGCGCGGCGATCTCCATCCGCGTCACGGTGGGGTTCAGCGGTTCCTTCTTTACGATTTGATACATTGTGTTCCCTGCCTTTCCGGTTGCATGGCCCTATTATATCCCAAAAGACGCTTTTTTTCAAGATTTACTTCATCCCCAGTACCCAAACAGGCCCCCCGCAGGTACGGATACCTGCGGGGGGCCGCGGTTTTCCTGCCCGTTTGGCAGGCTTCTATACGTAGTAAGGGTCGGGCTTAAAGATCAATGTGATAAAGTCGATCAGGATGCCAAAGCCAAAGAGCCCCATGGTAAAAAGGTACAGCACGCCCATACCAATTTTCCCTTCGTAGAACTTATGGGCCCCCAGCCACCCAACAAAGAAACATAACAGCACCGCCACCCATTTGCTGCGGGCACGGCCTTGAGGCATATAAACCACGCCGGGCCCGGCAACAACATTGTTATTGTTATTATTGTTGTTATTATTGTTATTGTTGATGACGATGGGCATGTTGGCCGCCTGTTTGCTGCCAGCCAGCTCCTCCACCTGCCTGCCGCACAAAGTGCACACCACGGCGTCCGCCGGGATGCGCCCCCCACAATGTTTGCAGAACTTCATGGGCTGGGGCGGCTGCTGATAGGGCTGATACGGCTGCGGCCCTGGCTGTTGGGGCTGCTGGGGCTGTTGGTATTCTTGAGGCGGCTGGTACTCTTGCGGCTGCAAATTGTTCTGTTCCATATCCACGGGGAAACCCCTCCCTTTTAAAACTCTTATGGAAAGTATAACATATGCGGTGGTATCCTGTCAAATTATATATTTTCCGGGGGAATACATACATGCCTTTTGTTCCATCGGCGCGGCCCGCACAAAAAGGCCCCGAGGAATCGCTACTCTCCGGGGCCTTTTTCGCAGCACAGGATAGGCCGCTTATTTGTTTTCCTGATCCCCCACGTCCATGGGGTACTGGCGCATATAGGATAGCAGCTCGTCCACAGTGGTAAAGGCAAGGCCTGTAACGGTGTCCGCCGCGCCGTAATAGATCGTGATGCGCCCGGTCTCCGGGTCTGTCAAGGTGGCGCAGGGGAAGGTGACGTTGGGCACGTCGCCGGTCAGCTCATACTCTACCTCGGGGCCGAATACATAGAAGCTTCCCCGCTCTTTCACAATCCAGGGCCGGTCGATGTCCAGCAGGGCCGTACCGAAGCGGTATACAAAGCCGTTGCAGGAATTGAGCACCCCGTGGTAAATCATCAGCCAACCCTCGTCCGTCTCAATGGGGGTGGGGCCGGGGCCCACTTTTTTGGACTGCCAGCCGTTGGCCGTGCCAAACAGGAAGCGGTGCCTGCCCCAATAGCACAGGTCGGGGCTCTCGCTGTAGAAGATGTCGCCGAAGGGGGTGTGGCCGGTGTCGCTGGGGCGGCTGACCATGGCAAAGTTGCCGCCAATCTTCCGGGGGAACAGCACGCCGTTGCGGTTGTAAGGCAGGAACGCGTTCTCCAGCTGGTAGAAGGTCTTGAAATCATAGGTATATCCTACGCCGATGGTGGGGCCGTGATAGCCGTTGCACCAGGTAATGTAATACCGGTCGTCGATAAAGCACACCCGCGGGTCATAGCGGTACTCCTTGCGCACCACATCCTTCTCCCCTTCAAAGACGATGGGCTCGTGGTTGATCTCCCAATGCACGCCGTCCTGGGAGAAGCCGGCGAAGATGTCCATCTCTACGCCCCGGTTGTCACAGCGGAAGACGCCGGCGTAGGCGTCGCCGAAGACCACCACGGCGGAATTAAAGACGCTGTTGGAGGTGGGGATGGCGTCCCGGGGGATGATGGGGTTCTGGTCATAGCGCCAAACGGGCTTTGCGTACCCGGCGGGCTTGTCCTGCCAGGGCATGTTGGGCAGGGCGGGCCTGCCAATGATTTTTGCCATAGGGATCCTCTCCTTATTCTACCGTTTTCCCCGGGGCTTTGCCCGGGTATCTGCCTGCCCCTATTATACCCCTTTTTTGCCAGAAATGGAAGGGCGCTGGAAGAAAAAATTGTGGGATATGGCGCGGCGGGGCCGGGCCTCACGCCCGCGGGGCGGAAGGGGCTGGATGGCCTGCGGCGGCCATGGAACGCCGCAGCCAGTTCATCCGCAGGTAATACACGGTAAAGACCACTGCCGTCACGGCCCATGTGACCGGGTAATTCATGGCCACCATCTGCATGGTGGGGAAGAAGGGCACCACCGCCGCAATCCACAGGATGCGCAGGCCGCATACCCCCACGGTAGTGATCAGCATGGGCTGCAGGGCCTCCCCAGCGCCGCGGATGGCCCCGGAGAAGATCTCGATGAAGACAAAGAGGAAATAAGACGGGCCCAAAACCCAAAGGAAGTCCTGGCCAATAGCGATGACCGCCTCGTCCCCGGTAAAAAAGCGGAGCAACGGCTCCATAAAGGCCAGCATCAGGACGCTGAGGCCCACCGTAGAACCCATGGCCATGGCCATGCACACCCGTACGCTGCGCCGGACCCGGCCATATTGCCGCGCGCCAAAGTTCTGCCCTACAAAGGTGGTGATGGAGATGCCGAAAGCCCCCATAACCATCCAGATGAAGCCGTCTATCTTGCCAATGGCCGCCCAGGAGGCAATGGCGTCGGTGCCAAAGCTGTTGATGCTGGCTTGGATGATCAGGTTAGAAAGGGAATACGCCACAGACTGCAGCCCCGCAGGCAGGCCGATGCGCACCACGTTCTTCAGGATGCCCCGCTCGAACCGGATGTGCCGCAGCTCTACCCGGTAGCTTTCTTGGGTAAGCATCAGCCGCAGCATGACCAGCACGGCGCTGGCCGCCTGGGAGAACACCGTGGCCAAGGCCACGCCCAGGACGCCCCAATGGAAGGCCACCACGAACAGCAGGTCCAGCACGATGTTCACCAGGCAGCAGACGATGAGCACATATAGGGGCATGCGGCTGTCCCCAATGGCCCGCAGCACACCTGTGCCCACATTGTACACCATGCAGAAAAGGACGCCCCCATAATAGATGTTCAAGTATAGCAAAGCGTCGTCTAAGATCTCCCCTGGCACGCCCATCAGCACCAGGGCCGGCCGGGCTGTCAGCAGGCCCAAGGCCATAACCGCCAGCCCGCCCCCCAATGCCAGCGCCACAGAGGTGTGCACGGCCTTGGAAAGGTTCTTCCAGTCGCCGCCGCCAAAAAATTGGGAGATGATTACCGTAGCGCCGGAGGAGATGCCCACAAAGAACCCCACCAGCAGGTTAATCAAGGTGCTGGTGGTGCCCACGGCGGCCAGGGCCTCTTTGCCCACATACTGGCCCACAATCACCGTGTCCACTGTGTTATACAGCTGCTGGAAGAAGGTGCCGATCAAAATGGGGAAGAAGAACAGAAGCAGCTGCTTCCAGATGACCCCCTCGGTTATGCTGTTCCCCTGCACGCGTTTTTCCATATATCCCGCTCCTTTCCTTCTATCATCACCCGGCCTGCAAAACGGCCGCTTCCAGGCCGGGCGTCCTGTTAGCCCCGGCTGTACGGCGTACGTCTACCAAAGCGCCCTGGACCGGGCCCGGCGGCTACCCCTGGCTGCCCTTGCGCTGAAAGCCGTGCATCCGTATATAGTACCCTGCCACCAGCAAAACGGCCGCGCCGGTCCAGGCCCCGGTCTCGGCGTAGAAAATGCCTTCTTGCCCCATGGCCAAAGGCAAAAGCATCGCGATGCCGATGCGCACTGCCATCTCGACGAAGCCCGAAAGCATGGGGACTACCGTATCCCCCATGCCCATCAGGGCGGAACGGTAGATGTGCAGCATGTACAAGATGGGGAGGGTCAGGCTCATAATGGCCAGATAATGGTAGGCAATGGCCATAGAAGCCTCTATCTCCTCTGGGGTGCCGGAAATGAACAGCCCCAGGATGGCCCGGCCAAACACCAGCATGGCCGCCGCTATCACAACCGAGGTGAGAAGGGCAATGACTGCCGCCGCGCGCATGCCTTTTTTGATGCGCCCCAACAGCTTGGCCCCCAGGTTCTGGCCCACATAAGAAGTGACCGCGTATCCGTAGGAGGTGGCGGCGATCTCCAACAGGCCGTATAGCTTGTTGGTGGCTGTAAAGCCCGCGATGAACAGCATGCCATAGCGGTTTATCACCGACTGCACCACCATGCCCCCGGCGGAGATGATGGCGTTCTGCAGGGCTACCGGCGAGCCCAGCTTCAGCAGGGTGAGGCATAGGGCCGGGTCTAGGCGGAAATCCCTTTTTTCCAGGCGGAGGATGGAGATCCGCCGTACGTTTACAAAGCAATACACCGTGGCGATGGCCTGGGCGATCACCGTGGCGCCGGCGGCGCCGGCCACGCCCCATCGGAAACCCATTACAAACAGCAGGTCCAGGGCGATGTTCACCACCGTGGCCACCACGACGGCATACAAGGGGGTCTTGCTGTCCCCCAGGGCCCGGAGGATGGAGGCCAGCAGGTTATAGGCCGCCACAACGGGGATGCCGCCAAAGATGATGCGCAGGTACAGCACGGAATCGCCGATGATATCCCCCGGCGTGTTCAGCAGCCCCAGCACCGGCCGCACCGCCAGCTGGCTGGCCCCCAGCATCACCGCCGCCGCGATAGCGCACAGGGTGGCCGACGCCCCCACAGACCGGGACAGCTGCCGGTAATCTTTGGCGCCGAAATATTGGGCCATCAGGATAGAAAACCCCTGGGCAAAACCCTGTATCACGCTAAGCACCAGCCAGTTCAGCCAGTCGGCGGCGCCCAGGGCCGCCAAGGCCTTCACCCCCACCACCTGGCCTACCACGGCGGTGTCCACCACCGTATACAGCTGCTGGAACATATTCCCCACCATCAGCGGCAAGGCGAACGACACCAGCAGCCCCACAGGGCTGCCCTCTGTCATGCTGCGTATCCTTTGCGCCATAATACCCTCCTATACTTTCCCCATGTATGTATGAAAAAAGCGCCAGCGGGCTGCCCCGCTACCGCCGTTTTCGGTCGAATGTCCTCATTCTATCACGCTTTCCCCCATTTTGCAAGGGCCCGGCCTAAAAATGCCGCGGGCGGGAAAGGGCGTCAAAAAGGGCGCTGTATCAGCGCCCTTCCTTTTTTGCCGTTTTACCCCTCGTTCTCTGGCAGCCCTTCTACCATGTCCGCCGCCTTGTCCAGCCAATCCCCGTCGAACAGCTCGATACTGCCCTGGTCGCAGGCCGCGGCCAGCTTGGGGTCCAGCGGGAGTTTGCCCAGCACCTCCAGGCCATACTTGGCGGCCACCTCTTCGATATGGCTTTCGCCGAACACCGGGAAAGGCTTGCCGCAGTCTGGGCACTGGGCATAGCTCATGTTCTCCACCAGGCCCAGTACGGGCAAGTCCATCATCTTGGCCATCTCCACAGCCTTGGAAACGATCATGGACACCAGCTCTTGGGGGGAGGTGACGATGATAATGCCCGCCAAAGGCAGGGACTGGAACACCGTCAGGGGGGCGTCGCCAGTGCCGGGGGGCATGTCCACAAACATGTAGTCTACGTCCCCCCACACCACGTCGCTCCAGAACTGCTTGATACACCCGGCAATCACAGGCCCGCGCCACACCACCGGCGTGGTCTCCTCGTCCAGCAGCAGGTTGATGCTCATCACCTTTATGCCGGTCTTGGTCTCACGGGGGTAGATGCCGTTCTCGTCGGCGGCGGCCTTGCCCTTCAGGCCGAAGCACTTGGGGATGGAAGGCCCGGTAATGTCCGCATCCAGGATGGCTGTAGACAGCTCGCGCCGGCGCAGGGCCGTGGCCAGCAGGGACGTTACCAAAGATTTCCCAACGCCGCCCTTGCCGCTGACCACGCCGATGACCCGCTTCACCCGGCTAAGGTCGTTGGTCTTTTCCAGCAGGCTTTGGGGCCCTTCCCGGGAGGGGCAGTTTTCCCCGCAGGTGGAACAATCGTGGGTGCAGTTTTCCATTTCGCTCATTCTCCATTCTCTCCTTTGTGTGTTCTTATAATTCCTATTTTTCTTTTTTGCTCATCCATGAACAGCTGGCAGCCACAAACAGGCCCATGCATATCCACGGCATTGCCGCCATTATAAAACCGTGCGCCCTAAAAGCCCCCCTTCCCGGAAGGCTTACACCCCCTTTTCAGGTATCGGCCCGGGCAGGCCCAAAATTTAGCGCGAAACCCCTCCCCGCCCAAAGTTCACAATGCTACAGGAACGGGCGGTACACCACCCCGTACACGATAACCGCCACCGCACACACCGCCGCCAGGTAAAGCGGCCTGTACGCAGTGCGCCGGTAAAACAGCAGGCCAAAGTACAGCGCCCCGGCCAGGTCCAGCAAAAGCTGGGAAAGATAGGTGCCATGCCCCGCCAGATAGGCCGCCACGCCCAGGGACTCCGCCAGCAGCGCGCCGACAGGCAGGGCGTACAGGACAGCGCCCCATCTGCTTTTTTTCTCCCAGGCATACAGGATAAACGCCCCCGCGCCGCAGGCCAGGGAGAGGGCCGCATACAGAAAGAACAGGCCAGAGGGGAACGCCGCGTCCTCATAGCGGAAGACCTGGGCGTCCAGGAAATACCGCAGGGCATAGAAGCTTGTGGTCATGCCGAAAAGATACAGGAAGGTGCTGATGGCGGCGCACAGGTTCGACGCGCTAAGCAGCACGATGGCAGTCACACTGATGATCCAGAAGCCAAACAGGGTGGCAACGGCGTGGAAGCCCCACAGGGAACCCCCGTCGCAGAAGTCGGTAAGGCGGGTGGCCACGCCCGCCAACAGCCCCGCAAGGAAAACCAGGGCGTAAGGGCCAAGGCCATGCCGCAGGGGTTTTGTCTTCATAGCGCCCCTCCCGTCCTATAAATACAAGAGGGACTGGGCGTCCGCGTCCAGCCTGGCCGGGCGGCCGATGGGCAGGATGGCATGGTTTTCCCCATGGCCGAAGTCGTCGCAGTACACCACCGGGATATGCCGGCGCTGGCCCAGAAGCTGTAAGCGGGCGTAAAGGTCCGGGCAGGGGCGGCCGGCAAAATTGCCAAAAACCAGGCCGGTCACCGTGCGCATAAAGGGGCTCTGCTCGATACAGGCCAGCATAGAACCGACATGGTCGGGCCCGCCGAACTTTTCGTGGTCTTCCAAAAACAGGATGTGGGGCTCGGTTAGGTCCACCGGGAAATATTTTGTCCCCTGCAAAAGGGCAAAATTCATGGTGTACCCGCCGCACAGCACCCCCTCCGCCGTGCCGGGGCACAGCGTAAGCCAGGGGGAGTTCTTCTCATGGGCCGTCATGGAATCGCTTAGGATATGGCCCTCAAAGTGGCGCCTGTTGTACGCCGTCCAGCCAGTGAACACCGTGGGGGCCTGCCCGTAATACGTCTCCAGGCCCGTGCTGGCCCAGATGGCGTTGAGCAAGGTGGTGCCGTCGCTATAGCTGCATATCCGCTTGGGGTTTTCCCGGAACAGGTCAAAGTCGAGGTAGGGCAGCAGCTCGGGGCTGCCCTCTCCCCCGCCGAAGAGGATATACTCTACGGCCCCGTCGGCGGCCAGCTGGTTTAGGTCGGCGGCGCGCTCGGTATCGGCGGCCAGGTAGCCCCATGTGCTTTTATATAGGTTGCCCGCCTGTACCACCTGGAATCCCTCTTTTTCCATGCCCGCTATGATATTTTTATACTCCCGGCTCCAGGGGACCTCCTGGCCGGGGGCGGCCTCATACAGGGGGATGTGGCTGGGGGAACAGATGCCGATGGTGCCGTTTGGGGGCAGCGGCCTTGCTTTCATGTCGTACCAGTCCTTTCTTTTGGGATTTGTTGGGGCAGCGCCCTAAGCTGGAACCAGAAGGTACAGCCCTGGCCCAGGGCGCTTTCCACGCCGTAAGCCCCCCCGTGGAGGTCCAGGATATTCTTGACAATGGCCAGCCCCAGGCCCGTGCCCACCTGGGCCCGGCGGTGCTCCTTGTCCACCTTGTAATAGCGGTCCCAGATATCCTGCAGCTTGTCCGGGGGGATGCCCTCGCCTGTGTCCGTTACAGAAACCCGCGCCTGGCCGTCCTCTGCCCGCAGGCGCAGGGTGATGGTCTTATCCGCCCCGGCATACTGGATGGCATTGTTCACCAGGTTGTAGATGACCTGGGATATTTTCAGCTCGTCCGCCTCCACCCAGGCCTCGCCCTCGCAGAAAAAGGGGAAGCTGTACCCGGCCAGCTTGTCATACCGGGCCAGGATGGCCCGCACGCTGGCAGCCAGGTCAAAGCGGGACTTTGTAAGGGACACAGCCCCGGCTTCCAGCCGGGACAGGTCCAGCAGGTCGTTCACCAGGCCCGTCAGGCGCTCGGCCTCGTCGATGACGACCTGCACATTCTCCGGGGTGTTCTCCCCGGGCAGGTCCCGCATGACCTCGGCATATCCCTTGATCATGGTCAGGGGGGTGCGCAGGTCGTGGGAAACGTTTGCCAGCAGCTCTTTGCGCAGCTGGTCTACCTTGGAAAGCTCGCCGGCGGCATAGTTCAGGGTGTGGGCCAGCTCCCGCACCTCCCGTGCGCCCCTCTCGGGGAAGCGGACGGCGTATTCCCCCCGCCCCAACGCTTTGGCCGATTCGTTGATGGCCGTAATGGGCTTTGCAATGCGCTTGGCAAGGAACAGGCACAGGCCCGCCCCCAGGGCAAGCATCACGGCGGAAACGCAAAGAAGCTGGACGCGCAGGGTGTCCACGGTGGCGTCCAAAGGGGTGATTTCCGATTCAACCAGCACCAGGCGCAGTTCGCCGGATTGGGTACGGGCAATGGCCCCATACAACAGCAGCATGGCCCCAGGGGGCAGCTTGGCATGGAAGGTTTCCATGTAAGAGCCGCCCAGCAGGTTTACCTTGTCAAAGATGGCCATCCGGTCCAGGCGGGCGGCCCCGGCAATCAGGCTGTCCTTATAGCTGTGGCGGTAAGCCACATACTGGCGGCCCAGGTGGTCGGTTACAAAAATGTTCACCCCCCGGGACACGCACAGCTCGTAGGCAGCGGCGTCCAGCCCTGGGCCTTCCAGGCTGCGGGCCACGGAATCCGCCACGTTCTGGGCCTCCGCCGTTTTGATGGCCTGGTAAAAGGGGGTAAGCAGCACCGTCTGCAGTACCCACAGCAAAGCCAAAACCACCACTGTAAAAGCGGCAAACCCCAGGGCAATCTGCCCCCGCAGGCCCAAACGGGGCCGCTGTAACAGGCCCATGGCCCCCCTCCTTTCTTGGCGCAGCACATCCTGCCGGCCGCTTTTGGGGCCCGCCTTAGCCGAACCGGTACCCCACGCCCCGCAGGGTCACGATGAACTTACTATAAGGCCCCAACGATTTCCGCAGCAGTTTGATATGGGTATCCAGGGTCCGGTCATCCCCATAAAAGTCATACCCCCACACATTGGTAATGAGCATCTCCCGCGTCAGGGCCAAGCCCCGGTTCTGTGCCAGGTAGCATAGAAGGTCATACTCTTTGGGGGAAAGGCTGGCCGCCTGGCCGTCCACCGTGACCATGTGCGCCCCAAAATCGATGCACAAGCCCTCCAGCTGCAGGACGTCCCGCCGGGGCCCGGCCGCTGGGGGCTGCACCCGGTTCATAATGGCCCCCACCCGCATCATCAGCTCTTTGGGGGAGAAGGGCTTGACCACGTAGTCGTCCGCCCCCAGCTCGAAGCCGTGGATCTTGTCATATTCCTCCCCACGTGCGGAAAGCATCAGCACCGGCACGGCGCTCACCTTCCGGATCTCGGCGGCGGCGGAAAACCCATCCAGCTCGGGCATCATCACGTCCATGATGACCAGGTCGAAGGCCTGGGGGGATTGGCGGCACAGCTCTACCGCCCGCATCCCGTTCCCCGCCTCTGTAACCGTGTGCCCCTCGAACTCGGCGTATTTCCGGATGATCGTGCGTATTTTTTCTTCGTCATCCACAACAAGAAGATGGTACATTTTCTCCCCCCGTCCACATCTGTTTATGGTTTTACACTGCCTTGCGGTTTATCCCTTTTGTTACTATACCGTACCATTGTGACAGCCGTGTGAACGCCCGCCTGGCCCGGCAAGCCGCTACTTATACAGTTTTATCCCGGATTTGTCCACGGCTTGGTAATCTTCCTCAAAGCCAAACCCAAAAGCGTCCGCCTTGCACCCAGGGAACAGGTCCGAAAGGGGGACCAGCACAAACGCCCTTTGCCGTATCCCCGGATGGGGCACCGCCAGCCGCTGGGTGTGGCTTTCAAAGCCTTCGTACAGCAGCAGGTCGATGTCTATGGTGCGGGCCCCGTGGTATTCGGCGCGTACCCGCCCCAGTTTTGCCTCAATGGCCAGGCATTTGTCCAGCAGCTCTTCCGGCGGCAGCTTGGTCTCGATTGCCACGCAGCAGTTCAGGTACTCCCCTTGGGGGGACGGCACGTCAAAAGGGGCGGTCTCATACACATTCGACATGTGGGTCATGCGCGTCCGGGGCAGCTTTTCCAGCGCCCCAATGGCTTCCGCCAGGTTCCCCTCCCGGTCGCCCAGGTTTGTCCCCAGGCCTAAAACAGCTTTCATTTGCCATCCGCCCCTTCCCGGCTTTTTTCCAGTTCCCATTCCTCCCGCCCCAGGCGCATGCGCACCGACACATAATCAAATACGGCGTCCATGGGGGCCTGGGGTTTTTTCAGCTCCAGCGTGACCCGCCGCACCTGGGGGAAGTTTTCCAGCACGCAGCCGCACACGGCCTGGGCCGCCCGCTCGATCAGGTCGTACTTTTCCGCTGTAAAGGCCGCCTGCACGGCCTTGCGCACCGCCGCGTAATTCACCGTATCCCCCAGGTTGTCGCTGTGCCGCGCCCGGGCCAGGTCCGCCTCCATTTCCACGTCCAGCACAAAGGCCTGGCCGTCCCGCTTTTCTTCGGGGTTTACCCCGTGATACGCAAACAGCCGCAGCCCCTTTATGGTGATAATCTCCATTCCTTTCCTCCTTCCCTTTTCGGGCTTCACCCTAACCCCCACCGCCCTTAACCCCGCCCTTGGGCCCCCTCCGGCGCGGTTTTTTTAGGTTTTCCCGGCTTATGGGTTGGTTTACTTTGCGTAAGCTTACTTTTTTATCTTAGAAGCTGTACCGATAGGAAGGGTGCGGAATCCGCCGAAAAGATTTGCGCCTTGTCCTATTGGCACGGCTTCTTACAATATGGGCCTGTTTTGTCCAGTACGTCAAAAAAGGCCGGGGCATAAGCGTCCCCCGATTGCCCGCAATCGGGGACCCGCCGCCCGGCCCTTTCCCCCTACCGTCAGACCTCCAGCATGGTGATCACGTTCCGGGGGCAGGCTTCGGCACACTGGCCGCAGCCTGTACACTTGGCCGCGTCCACATAGGCGCAGTTATCTACCATGGAGATCGCCCCTTCCGGGCAGGTCTTCACACATTTGGTACAGGCGATGCAGCCGATTTTACACACGTTCATCACGGCCTTGCCCTTGTCGCAGCTAGAGCACCGAACCACTGCCTGCCGCTTCAGGGGCACGAATTTGATCAGGCCCTTGGGGCATGCCTCCACACATTTCGAGCAGCCCTTGCATTTGGCTGGGTCGATTTTCGCCACGCCGTTGCACACGGTTACAGCCCCGTAGGCGCAGGCGCGCACACAGTCGCCCATGCCCATACAGCCATACCGGCAGCTGCTGACGCCCCCTGCCAGGAAGGTGGAGGCCGAGCAGCTTTGTATGCCGTCATATTCCATCTTGTCCGAGGTGTTGTCATAGCTGCCCATGCAGCGCACCAGGGCGGTTTTCAGTTCCACTTCCACGTCGCCCGCTCCCAATATCGCCGCGCACTGTTTGGCCACCTCCGCCCCGCCAGGGGAACACAGCCCGGGCTGCGCCTCGCCCTTAGACATGGCGGCCGCATATCCGGGGCATCCGGAATACCCGCAAGCGCCGCAGTTGGCGCCGGGAAGCGCCTCTTCCAGGGCCTCGGCCTTTTCATCCTTGGGTACGGCCATAACGATAGAGGCTACCGCCAAGATAACGCCCGCCAACAGGCCGATGGCGCCCACGATCACGATCGGTGTAATAAATCCCATTGTTTCCGCCCCCTCTCACATCAGCCGGTCTACCACGCCGTTGAAGCCCAGGAAGGACACCGCCACCAAAGAGGCGGCCACCAGCGTGATGGGCAGGCCCTGGAACGTCTCGGGGATGTCGCATTCCTCCAGGCGCTCGCGCACGCCGGCAAACAGCAGCATCGCCACCAGGAACCCGATGCCCGAGCCAAAGGCGTTTACCAGCGACTGCAGGTACCCGAAGCCGGGGTCTGCCGCGCCCTTTTCCAGCACCAGCATGGTCACGCCCAAAACGGCGCAGTTGGTGGTGATAAGGGGCAGGTAGATGCCCAGCGCGCTGTACAGCGGGGGCATGTATTTCCGCAGGGCCGTCTCCAGCAGCTGCACCAGCGCCGCGATGACCAGGATAAATACAATCGTTTGCAGGTAGGAAAGGCCCTGGGGCACCAGCAGGAAGGTGTACAGGGGCCAGGTGACGGCCGTGGCGATGACCATGACCACTGTCACCGCACAACTCATGCCAAAGGCCGTGTCCAGCTTTTTCGAGACGCCCAAAAACGGGCAGATGCCCAGGAACTTATTCAACACATAGTTTTCCGTCAAAATGGCCGCCAGGAAGATGGCCACCAGGGTTTTTATAGTCTGTCCGTCCATCAGTCAGCGTCCCCTTTCCCTTTTTCATGGATCTTCGTGCAGCTGGCCGCCAGCGGGCAGCTGGCACAGCCGGTGGCCTCTGGGGCTTTGCCCTCCTTAGAGAGCTTGCCCGCCAAAGCGATGAGCATCCCGAACACGAAGAACCCACCCGGGGGCAGCAAAAAGATGATGATGGGCTCCATGAAGCCGGACAGGATGGGGAGTCCGAACACCGTGCCCGCGCCCAGCAGCTCCCGGATGACGCCCATAGCCAGCATGGCGGCGGTGAAGCCCACGCCCATGCCCAGGCCGTCGATGACGGAGGGCAGCACCTTATTTTTGCTGGCAAACATCTCCGCCCGGCCCAGGATGATGCAGTTTACCACGATAAGGGGCAAAAACACGCCCAGGGCCGTGTCCAGCGCCGGGGAGAAAGCCTTGATGAACAACTGCACCACGGTGACAAAGCCCGCGATGATGGTGATGAACGCCGGGATGCGCACCTTGTTGGGGATGATGCTGCGCAAAAGGGAGATGGCCGCGTTAGAGCACACCAGCACGAAGGTGGTGGCAGCGCCCATGCCGATAGCGTTGGAGGCGGCGGTCGTCACCGCCAACGTGGCGCAGCAGCCCAAAACCAGCCGCAGCACCGGGTTTTCCTTAACAATGCCTTTGGTAAATTCCCGCCACAGGCCTTGTTTCTTTTCCATGTCAATTCCCCCCTTCCGAAGCGTAGGCATTTTGGTACATCTCAATGGCGCTGTTCACGGCGTTGGTAACAGCGGTGCTGGTAATGGTAGCGCCCGTCATGGCCTGTATCTCGCCCTTCTGGGGGGCCTGAAACTTGATAACGGAAAGGCCGCCCGCCAAATTGGCAGCGGGCTGCTTGAACTGCTCCCGGAAGGATTCCTTCTCCGCGTTGGCGCCCAGGCCGGGGGTCTCACCGTGGCTTAATATCACCACGCCGGTAATCTCCCCCTGGGCGCTGATGCCCGTCATCACCTTCACGGTGCCGCCATAGCCCTTGCTTTCGGTCTCAAAGACGTAGCCGAGGGTCTGCCCGGCCCCGTCCATGCCGGCATAGTGGCCGTCCCGTTCCTCGAAGCTCTCCGCGCCCGGCAGCACCACCATGCGGGATTCCTCCGCCTTTTGGGCCTGTGCCTGGGCGATGCGGTCTTCCGTCAGGGCGTTGGTGCCCGCCAGGGCCGCCGCCACCACAACGCAGATTGCAAACAGGATGGCAGCCGGGGCCAATACGCTTTTTGCGTCCAGTTTCATGTTACCGCGCCCCCTTCCCTTTTTTCTCTTTCACTTTGCCAAAAGCCGTGGGCTTTACATACCGCTCGATGAGGGGGGTCAAGATGTTCATCAGCACGATGGAGTAGCTGACGCCCTCGGGCAGCGAGCCAAACTCGCGGATGACCACTGTCAGCAGCCCGCAGCCAACGGCGAACACAATGCGGGCCTTAAAGTACAGGGGGCTAGTGGTGTAATCGGTGGCCATGAAAAACGCGCCCAGCATCAGCCCGCCTGCCAGCAGGTCGAACAAAGGGTCCCGGCCCAGAAGGGCGGAGAACACCGCCACCGTGGCCAGGTACGTTACCGGGATGACCGGGCTGATGACTTTCCGTACAATCAAATATATGCCGCCGATGAGGATAGCTAAGGCGCAGGTCTCGCCCAGGCACCCGCCGGTGCGGCCCAGGAACATGTCCAGGTAAGGGATATGCCCGCCGGTCTCGTTGAAGCCCGCATAAGCGGCCAGGGGCGTGGCGGTGGTCACCGCGTCGGCCGTGGCACCGTAATCGAAAGCCGCCGTCCAGTGGGTCATGGGGGCCGGGAAAGAGTTCATCAGGATGATGCGGGCGGTCAGGGCCGGGTTCACAAAATTCTGGCCGATGCCGCCAAACATCTGCTTCACCACCACAATGGCCGCCACGCTGCCGAACACTGCCATCAAGGGGTTGATGGTGACAGGCAGGTTCAGGGCCAGCAGGATGCCGGTGACGACGCAGGAAAGATCCCCCACGGTCTGGGGGCGCTTCATCACCCGGCGGGAGAGGTACTCGCTGAGCACACAGGAGGCCACGCAGGTAAGGATGACCACGGCGGCCCGCAGGCCGAAAACCACCACAGAGGCCGCCATGGCCGGGGCCAGGCCGATGATCACGTCCAGCATGATGTTCTGTGTGGTCTTTTTCCCATTGAAATGGGGGGAAGACGACACGATAAGCTTTTCCATCACTTCTTACCTCCCGCTTTTTTTACATAAGATTTGCCCAGCCGGATGGCCTGTACCAGCCGGCGCCCCGCCGGGCAGGAGAACGCGCAGCAGCCGCACTCCATGCAGGTCATCACATCCAGGGACAGGAGGGCCTCTACGTCCTTTTTCTCCGCCGCTTTCTCCAGCTTGGTGGGCATCAGCTCCATGGGGCAGGCGGCCACGCACCGGCCGCAGCGGATGCAGGCGGTGGTCTCGTACAGCCGCGCCTCCTGGGCGTCGAAAGCCAAGATGGCGTTGTTCTGCTTCAAAATGGGCAGCTCGTCCGATGTGATGGCGATGCCCATCATGGGCCCGCCCATCAAAAGCTTCCGCGGCTCCGCCTTATACCCCCCGCAGAACTCCACCACCTTTTGGATGGGGGTGCCAATGGGGACGATGACATTTTTGGGCTCTTTGATGGCGGAGCCGTCGATGGTCACCCGCTTCAGGGTCAGGGGCATCCCCGTGCGCATATAGCTTGCCAAAAACGACACGGAGGCAATGTTCATCACCAGGCACCCCACGTCGGCGGGAAGCGCCCCCGGCGGTACCTTCCGGCCGGTGCATGCCTGTACCAGCACCTTTTCCGCCCCCTGGGGATACCGGCTTTTCAAGGGGAGCACACGTACCTCGTCCTGGGGGTCTTTCTGGGGGTCGTCGGCAATCTCCCGCAGCTTCTCGATGACGTCGGGCTTGTTGTCCTCGATGGCGATCAGCACCCGGTGTACGCCCAATATCTCCTTGACCTTATAGATCCCCTCCAGCACGTTCTGGCCGTTTTCCAGGGCCTCCCGGTGGTCCGAGGTGACGTAAGGCTCACATTCGGCCACATTGATGATCAACGTGTCGATCTCCTTGCCCTCGGGCACGTTCAGCTTTACATGGGCCGGGAAGCCCGCGCCCCCCAGGCCCACCAGGCCAGCCCGGCGGGCGGCGTCAGCCAGCTGCTTTTTGTTGGTGATGGGGGCCGGCGGCGCGATGGCCGGGTCTTTTTCCATCTTCCCGTCCGATTCGACCACCACGGCCTCCGTCATCTGGCCGCCGGTCAGCATCACCTGGGTAATCTCCGCCACTGTGCCGGAAACAGAGGCATGGATGGGCGCACAGACGTAGGCGTCGCTGTCGCCTACCACCTGGCCCAGATAGACATAGTCGCCCTTTTTCACGGTAGGCCGGCAGGGCGCGCCGATATGCTGCTGCATGGGGATGACCACCCGGGCGGGGGGGGGCATCACCACAGAGGGGGCCTGCCAGGTATTCTTGTGGTGGGGCACAGGCGCGCCGCCGTGGGTCTTGAAGGGGCGCGTTGGGAACGGCTGCTGCATGGTTTCGATTCCTGCCTTTCTCTAATTAAAGGGTGTATCTCTCTATATTTTACTAGAAAAACCGCCGTTTTGCAAGATAATTTAAAGTTTGTCAATTTCTTGTTCATAATTTGTCCCGCAGGGGTATCCTTCCCCACCATATCCATGGGGCCCCCCTAGCCGGGCCTGCGCGCCGCCTTCCCGGCGCGGGCCCTCCAAACGCAAAAAGAGCGACCTCCATCGCTCTTTTTGCGGAAAAACTTAGAAGCTGTACCGATAGGGTTGGTGCGAAGATTTTCGAGGAAATTTTGTGGGGTTCAAGGCGGAAACCGCAAGACATGCTGCCGCATGTCGAGGGTTTCTAACACAGAAGCCCGCCGCATTTCCTGAAAAGGTTTGTGCAGGAGCCTATTGGTACAGCTTCTTATCCCAGGCGGTACACCTTCACGCCGTAGGGCGGCAGGTCGATGGAACCGGAAAGCTGCGCCTTTTCCCCAGACAGCAGCTCTGTGGCCGGGCCGGAATAGTTACAGCGGACAGTAAAGGGCGCCCCTTCGGCGTTCACGGCCACCAGCACGGTTTCCTCCTGGCAGCTGCGGCGCATGACCCACTGCTTGTTCAGCAGGGTCTCGTTGTGGAAATCCCCGTAGCACAGGGCGGGGCTTTGGGCCTTTACCCGGCCCAATTCGCTTAAAAATTCCGTCAGCCCGTTCTCAACTGGCTTCTCAAAGCAGGGCCGCAGGGCGGGGTCGCCGTCCTTCTTGTCCCCTTCCGCGCCCCATTCGCTTCCATAATACAGGCAGGGGATGCCCGGCATGCCGTACAGCGCCCCATACAGGGGCTTAATCTGGTTTTTGTCTGTCAAAATGCTGTGTATCCGGGTCACGTCATGGTTATCGGCAAAGCATACCAGGTGCTCCCCCTTATACAGGGTCCAGCCCTCGGGGCCAAACTGCCGGTTCAGCGAATGGGCGATCTCGAACATATTCATGGAATTGAAGGCCGAATACAGCCCTTTATAACACTCGTAGTTGGTCACGCTGTCCAGCATCTGGGGGTTCATGATGCGCCGGTAATCCCCGTGGATCATCTCCCCCAAAAGGAAGAAGTCCGGCCGCTTTTCCCGGCAGAAGCTGTGCAGCCTGCGCATGAAGTTCTCGTCTACCAGATAGGCCACGTCCAGCCGCAGGCCGTCTATGCCGAATTCGTCTATCCAGCCCCCCACGCAGGAAAGCAGGTGCTCTACCACCTGGGGGTTCTGCAGGTTCAGCTTCACCAGCTCGAAGTGGCCCTCCCAGCCCTCATACCACAGGCCGTCGTTATAGCCGGAATTGCCCCCGAAATTGATATGGAACCAGTCTTTATAAGGGGAGGCCTCCCGGTTTTGCAGCACGTCCTGGAAAGCCCAGAAGCCCCGGCCCACATGGTTGAACACGCCGTCCAGCACCACCCGTATACCCGCCTGGTGGAGGGAATCGCACACAGCCTTGAAGTCCTGGTTCGTACCTAAGCGGCAGTCTATCTCCCGGTAATCCCGGGTGTCATAGCCGTGGGTGTCCGACTGGAACACCGGTGAGAAATACACCGCGCCCACATGCAGCTTTTGCAGGTGGGGCACCCAGTCTTTCACTTTTAAGATACGGCTTTCCGGTTTCCCGTCGTTCTCAAAGGGCGCGCCGCAGAAGCCCATGGGGTATATCTGATAAAAAACCGTCTCGTTCTGCCAGCCAGGCTTGCTCTCAATGGCCTTGGGCACTGCTTTCACCTCTTCCTTTCCCCCCTGCGCTTCCAATGGGGCTGGCGCAGGCTGGGGCGTTCCCGTAACCGGCGCAGGTTCCGCAAAGGCCCCCTCCGTCGGCGCGGCGTCCGGCGCCCTCTCTTCTAAGGCCCCCGCCGCCCCGCCGGCGGGGCCGCCCCCTAACTGCTCCGCCCCCGCTGCCTGGCCGTCCGCCGCGCTGGGGGCTTCCTCCTGGGGCCCGCTTTGGGCCGCGGCCTCTTCCCCAGCCCCGATGGTGTACACACCGTCGCCCCCGCAGCGGATATGGCTGTTGTAAAAAGCCGTCATGGCGCGCACCAGGTGGGCCACGTCCTCTTTCCCGGCCGTCTCATAAGGGGAATGCATGGAAAGCTGGGCCACGCCGATATCCACCGTGGGGATGGACACATGGGCCCCGGAAAGGTTGCCCAAGGTGCCGCCCCCGGCAATGGCGGAATGGTTATAATATTCCTGCACAGGCACGCCCGCGTCTTGACAGATCTTTACAAACAGCCCGGCCGACACCGCGTCTGTGGCATAACGGACGCTGTGCTTCACCACTACGCCGCCGTTCATATAGCAGCGGCTGGTGGGGTCCGCCTTTTCCGGGTAATCCGGGTGCACGGCATGGCCGTTGTCCGCCGAAAGCATCACGCTGCCCGCGATGATGCGCAGCTTTTCTTCCTCTGTCTTGCCATATGCCAGGCAGATGCGGGAGAGCGCGTCCCATAACAAGGTAGAATCCGCCCCCCTGCGGGTTTTGCTGCCAATCTCCTCATTGTCGAAAACCGAGCAGACTATACAGTTCTCTGGGTTTTCCGCCGCCAAAACCGCCTGTACCGCCGCGAAGACGCATTCCAGGTCGTCCAGGCGGGGGGCGCAGATGAACTCCTCCCCCGCCCCGAACACCGTCCCCGGCGCCCGGTTATACAAGTACAATTCGTACGAAAGCACGTCCTCTTCCCGCACCCCGGCCTGTTCCGCGGCCAGGGCCAGCAGCCCGGCCTTGCCGCCGCCAAACAGGGGCAGCGTCTCCTTCTGGGGGTCCAGCTTGCGGGCCTCCTTTGCGCCCTGGTCCATGTGGGGGGCCAGGCTGGGGATGAGCGCCAGGTCCCGGCCGATATCCGTAAGTACGGTCTTCACGCCCTCAGCCGTGCGCACCGCCAGCCGCCCGGCCACAGAGAGGGGCCTGTCCAGCCACAGGTGCGCCATGGCGCCGCCGTACACCTCTGTGTTCAGCTTGGTATATTCCCCTTCCACATCCATCTCGGGGCTGCCCTTTATCTTGAAGCAAGGGGAATCCCCATGGGGCGCCACAATGGAAAACCCATGGAACCCACGCCCGGGGGCCTGGAACGCCACCAGCGAGGTCATCCCCCGGGTGATGTAATATTTGCCCCCCGGCTGCAGCCGCCACTCTTCCGTCTCCAAAAGCCGCTGGAAGCCCCCGGCCTCCAAAAGCTCCCGCGCCGCCGCCACCGTGTGGCCAGACGTAGGGCTCTTCCCGATGAACCTGAACAATTCCTGTACCAGCTCTGCCATTGCTCTCGCTCCCTTCCTGGTTGGGCTTTTGCCCAAACCTGCCAGGGGCGCCTTTTGTAAAAAAGCTCCCCTGGCCTCCCAAAATTTCTCCTCGTATACCCCGCACGCCGCCAGGTCCCCTGGGTCAGCGCCCGCCAACGGCCCGGTTGACCGCCTCCCGCCAGGCCAGCAGCGAGCCGCCGCTGTGGGGGTAACGGGCAAAGGTCATCTCCTCAAAGCCCGGCAAAAGGGCGGCCAGCCGCCCCCGGCCCAGGCGGCCCTCCAGCAGCCGCAGGGCGCGCAAGTCCTGCAGGCCCTGCTGGAACACTTTCATCCGCAGGGATTTCACCGGCCCGTCCGGCCCCGGGTACACCGAGAACGGGTCCCCGCCTGGGAAAGCCCGGCCCGCGTCCGTCACCTGATAGGGGTCTATCTGCGCCCGGGAATTCTGGGTGGCCCAGAAATTGTAGCCCCAATGCAAAAAGCCCGCTATATCATACTTGAACAGCTGCCAGCCCAAAACCCGGTTCCGGTAAGAGGGCATGGCTAGGAATCGGTTTCCCACGTCCACGTTCTGGCTGCAGCAGGTGTACGCCCACAGCCCCGGCGCCCCTGCCTCTAAGAACGGGCCGATATGGTCGGTGGCGGCAATGGGGTGTTCTACCAAGCCCTTGTCGTAGAAAGCCCTTTCGGAAAGGGCGTCATACAGGGGGAACCCCTCCAGGTAGGGCACAACCCCTTCCCGGGCCCGCCTGTAGGAATCCAGGCACTTTTCCTCCGGCTCGTCTGAAATGTGGAAGACCACATGGCCCGCCAGGCCCTTATCCCGGAAAAAGCCCGTCAGCGCGGGCAGGGCCTGTGCCAGGAAAGCCCGGTATGCCGGGGAATCCGCCGGGGTGTCCCAGCCAAAGACGCGGCGGCGCACGCCGCCCTCTTCCGCGTAAATAGCTGGGGCAAAGCCCGCCCCCCATTGGGTGAACAGGTGGGATACCTCGAAATGGGTGATGCCCACGCCCTGGGCCAGCTGGATGAACCGCTCCAGCCGGGAAAAACCAAAGGCGTAGGCCGCCCCTTCCTTGCGGATGTCCAGCAGCTGGGTACACAGGCGTTCGCCCCCCACCTCTGTGTCCAGGGCCGGGGTAAAGACCGGGGTAAGCACCATGTTCATGCCTTCCTCCGCCGCCGCGGCCAGGTACTTCCCCAACAGGGCCCAATAGGCCTCGGAATAGGCCTCCAGCCCGTACCGGTGGCACAGGCAGTCCCCGTGTACCCACTGGGTGTACAGCAGCTCCTGCTTAGGCAGGCTTTCCCCCACAACCTCTAGGGTAAAGGCGCT
Organism: Oscillospiraceae bacterium; assembly: GCA_910574995.1. GTDB lineage: Bacteria > Bacillota > Clostridia > Oscillospirales > Acutalibacteraceae > Acutalibacter. The sequence goes on along the minus strand of CAJTCS010000001.1, from coordinate 169,592 downwards.
TTCCCCTTGCTCCCCCTCCCCTTCCAGCTTTATGGAGATAGGGTACTCCCCCGCCGGGCAGCCCTGGGGCACGGCCACCTCTACCCACACCACGGTCTGGCAAAAGCCGCTTACCTCCAGCCTGCCGTCTTCAATGGGCGCAAGCACATCTGGGAACAGCCCCGGCTTTGTGGTGATATAGCGCCCGTCGCAGCGGCCAGGGTACGCGGGCAGCTGGCAGGGGACGCAGCCCACCCGGAACAGGCGCACCTGCCCCTGCAGGGGCGAATCTACCGAAAGCCCCAGGGCCTTGCCGCCCCAGCCGTCCCACTTAACGGCAAGCTGGTAGGAAAACGCCTCCCCGCCCAGGCAGCTGCCCCGCACATACGCGGGCTGGAATTCCTGGGTATCCGGGAAGATCTTTTCAAGGGATGATTGGCTTTGTATCGTCAGCATAACCAGCTGCTCCTTTCCGGTTGGGCCGCATGCGCCGGCGGCCCCTCTAATGGAAATCCGGGATGAAGGCCCTGCCCTTTGCGCTGCGGGATTGGACGAAACCGTCCAGCCCCAAATCGAACAGCGCCCGCTCTACCTTATCCAGCTCCCGGCGGGTGACGCCCCGGGAAAGCTCTGGGAAGCCGGGCGCCTGGGCGCAGGGGGTGTACTGTGCCATCAAGCTGACGGGGATCCCCGGGAAATGCCGGGCAATCAGCTCTAGCGCCTGGATGGAATTCCCCGTGTGCCCGGGCAGGACCAGGTGCCGGATGAGCACCCCCCGGCGCATAAGCCCCTGCCCGTCATATTCCGGCGGGCCCGCCTGGCGCACCATTTCCCCAATAGCGGCCAGGGCCGTTTCCGGGTAATCCTCCGCCTGGGAAAGGGCCCCGGCCAGCGGCCCTTGGGCATACTTGAAATCTGGCAAATAAATATCGGCCAGCCCCTCCAGCAAGCGCAGCGTCTCCACCCTCTCATACCCAGACGTATTGTACACCACAGGCACCGGCAGGCGCTTATACAGCAAAGCTTCCCGTATCTGCGGCACAAAGTGGGTGGGCGTGACCAAATTGATATTGTGCGCCCCCTGGGAGACAAGGTCAAAGAATATGGCGCTCAACCCCTCTGGGCTTACGGCCCTGCCAGGGGTTGCCATCCGGCTGATCTCCCCGTTCTGGCAATATACGCACCCCAAAGGGCACCCGGTAAAAAACACCGCCCCCGAGCCCCGCCTCCCGCTGATGGGCGGCTCTTCCCACTGGTGCAGCGCCGCCCGGGCGATGCGCATTTCCGGGCCGCTTCCGCAGCGGCCCACCCCCCTTGCCCGGTCGGCCCCGCACCGGCGGGGGCAAAGGTTACAGCCTGCCATGCCGGCCACCTCCCAAAACTCCCGTTGTTTTTGGCGGCCCCGCCCCCCGCGGGGGCAGCGGGCGGCCTTGTGCCGCATCCCGCCGGGCCTTACGGCTGGATACACAGCATGGCGCAGTTGCTGCCCCGGTGGCCCCGGGTGCGCCGGTGGGAGAACACCAGGTCGCTTTCGCACATGGTGCATACCCCGCCCACGGCAATGTTCCCCGGAAGCAGGCCCGCCCGCAATAAAAATTGCCGGTTGCATTCCCACAAATCCACATGGTATTTCCCGCCGGGGCCCTCTGGCATGGTTACAAACCGCTCCCAGCCCTCCAGCCCCATGAACTCCCGCGCCACGGGCTCATCTACCTCGAAGCATTCCCGGCAAATGGAAGGCCCAATGGCTGCCAGCAGCTGTTGGGGGGCAGAGCCAAACTCGGCTCCCATGCGCTCCGCCATGGCCCTTGCCATCCCCGCGGCCGTGCCCCGCCACCCCGCGTGGGCCAAGCCGATGGCATGGTGCTCCGGGTCGATAAAATACAGGGGCACACAGTCCGCCGTATAGATGACCAGCGTCACCCCCGGGGCGTCGGTACACAGCCCGTCGATGCTTTCCATATCTTTCGGCTTCCATATGCCGACGCCCCGGTGCTCTGGCCCCACCCGGCGTATGTGGATGTGGTGGTCTTGGGCCCCGGCCACCAAAGACTCCGCCTGGAAGCCAGCCGCCCGGCAAAAAGCATGGTAGTTCTCCGCCACGTTTTCGTCCTTGTCACCCCGGCCAAAGCCCAGGTTCATGGCGGCAAATTCGCCCCCGCTTACCCCGCCCAGACGGGTGGAAAACGCATGGTTTACCCAGCCGGCCCCCCCAAAGGCGGGGAACCGCAGCACCCCCACCCCCTGGGGCGTCTCCAGGCGCATATGGCCTACCGGCCCGGGCAAAGCTTTCCTGGGCTCTTGTATCTCTGGCAAAGGGAAAGTTTTCTTATTCACAGCCACGCCCTCGTATTTCTGTTTGATAATCAGCCGCCCGGCAAAGGGGCAGCCGCAGGCCCTGCACCGGAACTCTGCCCGGAAGCTTTTGTTCTTCAGGCTCCATTTGGTCTCCCGCCGGCTTTCGCCCCCGCACCGGGGGCAGGCAAACTGCAAATGCCCGCGCTGCACCAAAGGGCTTTGCAGGTCGCAGATATAAGTGGTCTTAAAGGTCATCCTTTTGTAAAATTCCTCGCCGCACGCCTGCAAATGCTCCCCCAGGGCCTGCGGGTCGTACACCTTTTTCAAGATCTCCAGCGTCATCAGGCTGTCGTCTTTGGCCCGGTGGTGGTCCATCCCGCTTACGTCCACCCCCAGCAGCTCCGCCGCCTTGGCAAGCCCTACCTGCTCTTTCGTGCCCAGCCCCATGCGCGCCTGGGCATACCGCTGCAAATCTACATATTGGGACAAAAAGGGCACTTTCTCCGACCCGCTGAAATACCGGCAGTTTTCGATAAGCGTTAAAATGTCCGAGGTGCCCCAGGTCATCACCACGCAATCCCCGGCCCACCGGCGGAAGCGCCCCACCGCCCGCATAAACGGCATCCCGTCCTCCAGGTTTTCGTCTGTAATGCTGGTTAGGTCCGAGATGGTCCCGCTGATGTGCTTGCCCACCTGCGGCTTCACAAAACAGGAGAACGCCCCTTTCCCCTCCAGCCCCGGCCCGCACTTCACCGCGCCAAACTCGATGATCTCATTGATGTACCCTTTCAGCCGCCTGCTGTAGGCGGCGTTCCATTCCAGGTCCAATATGACAATGTCCACGCCTGCCCACCACCTTTCCTGGTGTACTTTTTGCCACCGGCGGCCCAGGGGGGCTTTTTGAAAAAAGGCCCTTAGCCCTTGCTGCGGCTTTGCTTTTTCATGCGCAGCTCCTTGGAAAGGATGGTCTTGCGCATGCGGATGGACTTGGGTGTGACCTCCACCAGTTCGTCCGCGGCGATAAACTCCAGGCACTGCTCCAGGCTGAGGGCGGAATGGGGCGTCAGCTTCAGGGCTTCGTCCGCGCCGGAGGAACGGGTGTTGGTGGCGTGCTTCTTCTTGCACACGTTCACCACGATGTCCTCGTTTTTGGGGTTCGCCCCCACGACCATCCCCTCGTACACCTCCACGCCGGGCCCGATGAACATGCGGCCCCGGTCTTGGGCATAGAACAGCCCATATGCCGTGGACTCGCCTGTTTCATGGGCAATGATGGAGCCCTGCTGCCGCTGCTGGATGTCCCCCTTGTAGGGCTCATAGCCGTCAAACACATGGTTCATAATGCCGTTGCCGTTGGTGTCCGTGAGGAACTCGGCCCGGTAGCCCATCAGCCCCCGGGCGGGGATCTTGAACTCCATGTGGGTGGTGCCCGATTCCCGGGAGCCCATGTTCAAAAGCTCCGCCTTGCGGGCGCCTATCTTCTCCATCACAGCGCCCACATAGTTGTCCGGCACTTCGATCATCAGCAGCTCGATGGGTTCCAGCCGCTTGCCGTCCTTTTCCTTATAGATCACGGTGGGGGGCGACACTTGGAACTCGTAGCCCTGGCGGCGCATCTGCTCGATAAGGATGGACAGGTGCAGCTCGCCCCGGCCCGATACCTTGAAGGTGTCGGTGCTGTCCGTCTCCTCCACCTTCATGGCCACGTTGGTCTCCACCTCTTTGAACAGCCGGTCCCGCAGGTTCCGGGAGGTGACGTACTTGCCCTCCCGCCCGGCAAAGGGGGAGTTATTGGCCATGAACATCATGGACACGGTGGGCTCGTCGATCTTCACAAAGGGCAGGGGCTCCACGCAGTCCGTGGCGCAGGCGGTCTGGCCGATGTTCAGGTCTGCAATGCCGGAAACCGCGATGATATCCCCCAGCCGGGCCGCCTGGGCCTCCACCCGCTTCAGCCCCTCGAACTGGTACAGCTTGGTGACGCGGGCGTTGCGCTGCCCCTCTTCCCCGCCGCCGCATATGGTAACGGCCTGGCCCGCCTGCACCTGGCCCCGCTCTACCCGGCCAATGCCGATGCGGCCCACATAGTCGTCATAGTCGATGTTGGAGAACAGCACCTGGGTAGGGCCTTCCAGGTCCCCCTGGGGGGCGGGCACCTGGTCCAAAATCATCTGGAACAAAGGCGTCATGTCCGTGCCGGGCTTTTCCGGGTCCAGCGTGGCGTAGCCGTCCCGGGCAGAGGCGTATACCACGGGGAAGTCCAGCTGGTCGTCGTTTGCGCCCAGTTCAATGAAAAGGTCCAGCACCTCGTCCACAACCTGGGCGGGCCGGGCCCCAGGGCGGTCTACCTTGTTCAGCACCACCACGGGCTTTTTCCCCAGGCCCAAGGCCTTTTTCAACACGAAGCGCGTTTGGGGCATGCACCCCTCAAAGGCGTCTACCAACAGCAGCACCCCGTCTACCATCATCAGCACCCGCTCTACCTCGCCGCCGAAATCCGCGTGGCCGGGGGTGTCCACAATGTTGATCTTCGTCCCGCCGTACATCACGGCGGTGTTCTTGCTGAGGATGGTGATGCCCCGTTCCCGCTCCAGGTCCCCCGAGTCCATCACACGCTCGGCCACGGCCTCGTTCTGCCTGAACACGCCGCTTTGCCGCAAAAGCTGGTCTACCAGGGTGGTCTTGCCATGGTCTACGTGGGCGATGATCGCCACGTTGCGCAGGTCCTCCCGTTTCCCCGTCTTTTCCATTGTTCCGCTGCCCATCTCTGCTTTTCACATTCCTTTCTCCGCAGGGCGTCCCCTATAATTTCGGCATCTATTATAGCAAATCTGCGCCCCGCCGTCAAATGGGGGCGCGCCCTGCCTGCCGCCAGAAAGCGGGAAGCTCTTCCAGGCTGCGGAGCACAGGGGCCCCGCTGGCTGCCAGGCGTTCATAGCTTTGGTGGCCCTGGGCCACCAGCACGCAGCCGCAGCCCATCTCCTGGGCCACCTCCCAGTCGTGCAGGCTGTCGCCGATGGCCCACACCCGGGAAAGGTCCGCGCCCTGGGCCCGCAGCCAGGCCTTTGCCACACCCGCTTTCCCGGCCCCAAAGATATCCTGGATACCCAGCAGGGCGCTGAAATACCCGGCAAGGCCCTGGCCGTCCACCTGGGCCTGCAGGGCGTCCTGGTGGGAGGCGCTGGCAATGGCCTGCCGCACGCCCTGGCCTTGGAACCAGTCCAAGGCGTCCCGTGCGCCAAGGCACAGGCCGCAGGAAAGGGCGGCCCGGTTATAAGAGGCTATGTACTCCTCCGCCACAAGCTCGAAAGCCTCTTTTTCCAGGTCCAGCCCGGCCAGCCGGTAATACTGGGACACCGGGAAGGTGAATATCTCCCGGTAGCGGGGCAGGTCCAGCAGGGGCAGGCCCCGTTTTTCCAGCAGCTGGTTCATCACGTCCACACAGGCCTTTGCGTCGTCCAACAGGGTGCCGTTCCAGTCCCAGATAAGGGTAAAAGGTTCTGTTCGCATACTTTCCTCCCGGCATTGTAATCGTTTTTTTACAGCCGCCCCGGCGCAGAAGGGGCCGGCAAGGTGTCAAGACGCCCCGTCCCCGCCGGGGCCGGTAAGCGCCCGGTAGATGCCGCCCTTGCGCAGGCCCGTGGCCCGGGCGGCCTCCTTGGCGGCGTCGCTGGCAGAAAAGCCTTTGTCCATCTGCTCCCGCGCTATTTCCAGGGCCTCCTCCAGGGTAAAGCCCCCTTCCCGCCCCTCAGAAGCCGGGGCCCCGCCGACCACCAGGACGTATTCCCCCCGGGGCTCCTGTTCCCGGTAGCGGGCGGCAGCCTCCTGCAGGGTGGTGCGCCACACCTCTTCGTGTATCTTGGTCAATTCCCGCACGATGGCAACGGGCCTGTCCCCCCCAAAGGTCTTTACAAAGTCGGAAAGGGTCCTGCGCAGCTTGTGGGGGGCTTCGTAGAAGACCAGGGTGCGGGGCTCTTGGGCCACAGCCAGCAGGTGCTCCCGGCGGCCGCGCTTGTTCATGCTAAGGAAGCCCTCGAAGGTGAAGCGGCCGGTGGGCAGGCCGCTGACAGCCAGGGCCGATATGGCCGCCGTGGGCCCTGGCACCACATATACGGGGACGCCCCGCTGGGCGCAGCCTGCCACCAGGGTCTCGCCGGGGTCTGAAATGGCGGGCATGCCCGCATCGGACACCAGCCCGCAGGATTCCCCACCCTGCAGCCTGCCCAATATCTGCGCGCCCCGGTCCAGCTTGTTGTGTTCGAAATAGCTGAGCAGCGGCTTATGGATGCCGAAATGGGCCAGCAGCTTCCGGGCCACCCGGGTGTCCTCGGCGGCGATGAAATCCACCTCCCCCAGCACCTCCTGGGCCCGGGGGGAGAAATCCCCCAGGTTGCCTATGGGCGTGCCCACCACATACAGCGCGCCTTTTTCCACCATGTGCCTGCCCTCCTTTCCCATGGGGCCCCTGCCCCTAAACCGCGTCTTGGGTCATTTTCCCCGCTCAGCCCCTGCCCTCCCGGTAGTCTCCATAGATGGCCTCCAGCTCCGGGGAAGGCCCGCCGCCCGGCCCCTCCAGGAACAGCACCGGCTCCGTTTCCAGGCCGGGCTTGCCGCCCTTGCGGCATTCCAGCAGGAAAAGGTAGGGCGCTTTCCCTGGCCGCGCCTGCACCAGCCGCAGGCGTTTAGGCTCCAGGCCGGCGGCGTGGAAAACAGCGGCTGCCTCGGCCAGGCGCTGGGTGCGCATGCACACGCACAGCCGGCCCCCATGGCCCAGGGCATACCGGGCCGCCGCGGCCAGCCCTTCCAATGGCAGCGCCTCCCCGTGGCGGGCCAGCCTGCGGGCAGGCGAGCCGCTTACCAGCCCAGCCCCCGCCGCCTGGTAGGGCGGGTTGCAGGCGGCCAGGTCCAGGGACTGGTGGGGCAGCAGGCTTTTTATCTCCCGCACGTCCCCCTGCAATATGGTAATTTTCCCTTCCAGGCCGTTTTCCCGCACCGACTCTGCGGCCAGCGCCACCGCTGCCTCCTGCAGCTCGATGCCCCAGGCTTTTCCGGGCCTGCCCCGGGCCGCCCATAAAAGGGGGATGGCCCCGCAGCCGGTGCCGAAGTCCGCGCAGGCCTCCCCCCGGCGGGGCATGGAGAAATCGGCCAGCAGCAAAGTGTCCGTATTGAAGCCGTGCCCGTCTGTCACCAATACCCGGCACCCCCGTGAAAGGGGTTCCCAACGTTTCCCCATGCCTGGCCTCCTTCCCCCGGCCCCTTTACAGGTACCGCCTGCAAATCCCCCGCATCTCTCCGCTTTTCAGCAGAGCCCGCAGCTTCTCAAGGCCCCGCTGGTTTTTAGGGCAGGCCATCCACAACCGCAGATACCCGTTTTCCCCATACTTGTTTTCCATGTGGGCCACCGCCCGCTCCACCTGTTCCTCACTGGTCAAGCCCCCATAATGCGCCTTGCCATACTCCATGCACCGGCGTGCTATCCGTTCTGGGTCAATGTCCCGGTCCGCCTCGCTGACGATGCGCCCGTACACACTGCGGGGTTCGCTGTGGTTGGAGGCCCGGTGGTCCTCCACCGCGTCAGCCATCAGGGCAATCTGCCCCTTTGTAAACCATCTGTCCAAGGCCCGGTCTGCCAACAGCAGCCTTTTCGACGCCGTGCCGTGGCCCTTCCGGCCAAACTGCAGCCCCGTGTCATGGTAGGCCGCCACGGTGTATGCCATGTCCGCGTCTACTTCCCCGGCCAGCTCCCGGGCAGCAACTCCAGGCTGGCCTGGATGACCTGCCGTACATGCTCCGGGCCATGGGCCGGGTCGAAGCCCTCATACAGGGGCAGGATGCTGGTTTCGATATACGCCCGCAGTCCCTCGTTGATGTGCTCTGCCATACGCTTCTCCTTTTCTATACCAGGCGCCTCCCCCAGGCTGACGGGGCCTGGGCAGGCGCGCCCCTTCCCAAACGGCGCAGCCACGTAGCAAACAGTATAACATAAAACCACCAGGGTTTCCACCCACCAGGAAAATTTTTTTAGGAAAACCACATGAAAACCACTTGACATTCCGCCTGGTTTCAGTTCTAATAGTGTTGGGGCAGAGGTACACCTCTCTCGCCCGCTAAAATTTGGCCTGCTGGCCAGAGGGGGGCGCCGCCTTGAAACCGCTACTGTCCCGCTACCGCGGCAGTTATTTCTGCTATGTGCTCACGTTCTTCTGCTATTTCCTGGTCATGTCCCTGTTCGGCTCGGTGCTGTCCGTATACCTTACCGGCATTGGCAAGTCCGCCTCTGAAATGTCCCTTATCGTCTCGGCCGCCGGCATCTTTTCTTTTGCCATGGTGCCGGCCGTGGGGTATCTGAACGACCTTACCCGCCGCCCCCGGCTGATCAGCGGCGGGCTGCTGGCGGGGGTGGGGGCGCTGGGACTGGTGTTCGCCCTGTGCCGTTCGACCTGGGCCCTGTTTTTGCTGGACGGCTGCATCATGTCCTTCATCAACAGCCTGATGCCCATTACCGAGCGCATGGCCGGGGCCAGCAAGTACCGCTATGGCGCCCTGCGGGTGTGGGGCACCCTGGGGTATGCCGTGGGCGCCCAGTGCGCCGGCCTGGCCATCGAGCATTTCCCGCCCCTGGTGCTGTTTGTGCTGGTATGCATTGCCTGTGCCCTTACCATTGTGGGGTTCTGGGGCACAGAGGACGCTTCCGGGCCCTGCCCCCAAGAGGGGAAACGGCCCCTGCGGCTGGGCACCCTGGTGCAGAACCGCCAGTTTTTGTTGTACATAGCCGTGGCGTTCCTTTTTGCCGGGTGCTCGGGCGTGAACATGAACTATGCCCCGGTGCTGTTGGGCGGCTTGGGCATGGCAACGGGGGCCGTGGGCTCTGTGCTGTTTTTCAGCACCCTGGTGGAGATACCCATCATTCTGTTCTCCAACCGGTTCATGGACCGGTTCTCGGGCAAGGCCCTGATGCTTACCGCCTTTGGGCTGCTGCTGGTACAGTTCCTGTTTTATGGTACGGCGCGCTCCCTGTGGGCGGTGGTGGCGGTGATGGTGCTGGTAAAGGCCATAGCCTCTACCCTGTTCCAGATGACCATCCTGAAAATGGTGCGGAACCTGGTAGACGCCTCGTTAACCACCACGGGGCTTTCGGTGGTCAACTCGCTGAACAGCCTGTCCACCATTTTGGTACAGAACGCCGGGGGCCTGGTGGCCGACCGCTGGGACGTCCCCACCCTGTACCTGTGCCTGTCGGGCCTGGTAGCCCTGGGCATGGCGCTGGCCCTGTTTTTAAGGGTGGGGAACAGCCAGAAGGTGTTTTCATAAAGGCGCGCGGCCCCCGCCCACCCCAAACACAGCAGCCCCATTTTAATCACATAAAACGCCACACAGAAAACTTTTTGAGAGGAGCAGACCCATATGGAAAAATTATTCCCCCGCACGGAAGTTGAGGGCATTTCCCTCTCCCGCATGATCATTGGCAGCAACTGGCTGCTGGGCTGGAGCCACACCAGCGTCTCCGCCGACGAGATGATTAAGCGCCGCTACGACAGCGCCCAGGCTTTCAAGCCCGTGCTGGAGGCCTACCTGCGCCACGGCGTGGACACCATCATGGCCCCCTTTGACCTTTCCCCCGAGCTAGTGAAAGCCATCAAGGAGACCGAGCAGCACACGGGCAAGGAAATCATCATGATCGATACGCCCCACATCAACGTCAGCGACACCCCCGAGGCCCGCAAGGAGGCCGAGGACCTGGTGAAGCGGTGCGCCCAGCGGGGCGCCAAGATCTGCCTCATCCACCATTCCAAGGCCGAATCCCTGGTGAACAAGGACCTGGGCCAGATCGTCCGCCTGGACGACTATACCAAGATGATCCGCGACGCGGGCATGGTGCCCGGCCTGTCCGCCCACATGCCCGAGCTTATCGTCTATTCGGACAAGAACGGCTATGACGTGCAGACCTACATCCAGATCTACAACTGCATGGGCTTCCTGATGCAGGTGGAGATCGAGACGGTGGGTTCTATCATCCAGAACGCCAAAAAGCCTGTCATGACCATCAAGTCCATGGCCGCCGGTCGCGTATCCCCCTATGTGGGCCTGACCTTCTCCTGGAACACCCTGCGCGACAAGGACATGGTCACTGTGGGCGCGTTCTCTGCCGACGAGGCCGAGGAGGACATTGAGATCTCCATGGCCGCTATCGAGCACCGCTTCCCCAACCTGGAGAAACGCTCTAGCCCCAACCCAGACCAGGCCGCTTTCGGCTGATGCGCCCTTAGCCTGGCCGTATAAGCCCAGGCCCCCCGCCGGTTATTAGGCGGGGGGCCTTTTTTGCCCTGCGCCGGCAAAGGGGCGGCCCCCGCTGGACTAGGGTTTGTTTGAAAATAGAGGAAGTGCCGAATTTTGAGACAAAACGAGGCGGTTTCAAGGCGGAAACCGCAAGACATGCTGTCGCATGTCGAGGATTTCCAACACAGAAACCGCCCATTTTGGACAAAAAGATGGTATTTGCGTTTTTCAAACAGGCCCTAGGGAAGCCGCTCCTTTTATTATCCGTATGAAACCTTATATCTGCCCCGACGTGGCCGCCAGGAACAAAAGCAGGCAGGGCCAGGCGGCAAGGCCCCCCAGCACGATATCCAGCACAGCCAGCACTTTCCACGCCGTCTTGGCCCGCCGCCCCTTGAACAGGCACAGGCTTGCAATGCCACAGGCGACCCCGCTGATGGGCGCTGGCACACACAGCAGCAGGAACACCACGGCGGAAAAGATCCCCGCCGCCTGTAAAAACCCCGCCCCGCCCAAAGCCGGGATGGCGGAGCACACCGCAAAATGCAGGGCCAGCAGCGCCAGCAGCCCCAGCAGGCACAGGGGGGCCGCCGCCAGTACGCGGGCCGTTTTTTCCAGGCGGGAAAGGCGGGGCCCGCCCGTCACCAGTACAACCCCAGGCCGTCATGCAGGGCCTCTGCCCGCACCTGCCCGCCCCCGGCGCAATACTCGCCGTCCAATGACCAGGGCATGGGCTCTTGGCAGGTAAAAACGGCCCCCTTTGTGTGGACAAAGGTAATCAGCTCTTCATCGGGCTTGCCGCTCATCAGGGCTATCAGGATGCGGTTCAGCTCCAGCAGGCTTTTCGGCATCTTCACCAGGCTCAGTTCAAACAGCCCGTCTGTGGCGTCCACTGCCGCCGGGTCCAGCTTGATGATACCGCCCAAAGAGGTAGAGCTGCTTACCGCGCCAAACAGGTAGTCCCCCTCATACACGCCGCCCTCGGCCGTCTCCACCCGGGCGTAGTACGATTGCAGGGCGGGCAGCTCTTTGATGCCCTCGATGATATAGGCCAGGTGGCCCAGGGAATTTTTCAGGCTTTGCGTGGTGTTGTAGGAAGACTGGGTAAAAGCCCCGAAGGAGGCCACGTAGATAAAATACCGGTCTTGGAACCTGCCTACGTCGATAGGCCGGGGGCTTCCCATACAGATATAAGAGGCCGCTTTCACCGGGTCTTTGGGCAGGCCCAGGAAGCTGGCAAAGTCGTTGGTGGTCCCGGCGGGGATGTACCCCAAAGGTACCTGCAGCCCATGGGAGAGCAGCAAGTCTACCGTCTCGCTCAGGGTGCCGTCTCCGCCGCAGACCACCAGGCGGTCCGGCCGCCTGACCGCTGCCTCCAGGACAGCCTGCCGGCCCTCTTCCCGGCTTTCGGTACACAGCGTCTCCACCTGGCCCCCTGCCGCAAATACCGCCTCTACTTCTGCCAGCCCTTTCAAAATTTGCTGTTTCCCCGCATGGGAATTGACTAAAAGTATGGTTTTCATGTTCCTGCCCTCACTTTTGCCGGGGCTGCGCCCAAGTCCTTTTCCGCCGCGCCAAACCGCGCCGGGACCATTGGATTTCTGCGCCCGGGGACTGCTTTGCTATTTTTACCCGCCCATAGCTTACTGGGCAAATTGGCTTTGATACAACTGGGCATAGAAGCCGCCCCGGGCCATCAGCTCTTCGTGGGTGCCCTGCTCTACGATGTCGCCGTCCCGCATGCAGAGGATCAAGTCGGCGCTGCGGATGGTAGAAAGGCGGTGGGCAATGATAAAGCTGGTGCGGCCCTCCATCAGGTTGTCCATGGCCCGCTGGAGGAGCGCCTCGGTACGGGTGTCCACCGAGCTGGTGGCCTCGTCCAGGATCATGACCCGGGGGTCCGCCAGGATAGCCCGGGCAATGGTCAGCAGCTGCTTCTGCCCCAAGGATACGTTTGTGCCCTCTTCGCTCAATTCCATCTGGTAGCCGCCGGGCAAGGTGCGGATAAAATGGTCCGCCTGGGCGGCCTTTGCCGCGGCAACCACCTCTTCGTCCGTGGCGTCCAGGCGGCCGTACCGGATGTTCTCCATGATACTGGCATTATACAGCCAGGCGTCCTGGAGGACCATGCCGAACTCGGTGCGCAGGTCCTCCCGGGAAAAATCCGTGGCCGGGCGCCCGTCCAACAGGATCTCCCCGCCGTCCAGGTCGTGGAAGCGCATCAGCAGTTTGACAATGGTGGTCTTCCCCGCGCCGGTGGGGCCCACAATGGCCACCTTCTGGCCGGGCAGGACCACAGCGGAAAAATCCCGGATGACGGGCTCGTCAGGGCCGTTATAGCCAAAGCGTACGTGGGAGAAAGTCACGGCCCCCTGGACGTCCAGGTCCTGCATGCGCAGGGCGGGCGTAGGCGCGGGCTCTTCCTCTTCCGACAGGAAAGCAAAGACGCGCTCGGCGGCGGCTACGGCCATCTGCAGCTGGCTGCCCGTGTTGGCCAGCTGCACAATGGGCTGCGTAAAGCTGCGCACATACTGGATGAACGCCTGTATACCGCCGATGGTCATGCCGCCAGAGGCCGCCAGGGCCGCCCCCGCCATGCACACGGCCACATACCCCAAATTGCTGACAAAGCCTATCACCGGCATCATCAGCCCGGAGAAGAACTGGGCCTTCCACCCGGCGTCATACAGCTTCCCGTTCTCCTTGTCAAAGGCGCCCAGGGCCTGCTTTTCCCGGTTAAAGGCCTTTACCACCGTATGGCCGCCGTACATCTCCTCTACCCGGCCGTTTACAGCCCCCAGGTATTCCTGCTGCCCCCGGAAGTGCCGCTGGGAGGCTTTCACGACGCCCAGGGTGAACGCCAAGGAAAGGGGGACCATGCACAAGGCTACCAAAGTCAGCTGCCAGCTGATGCTCAGCATCATGATAAGCACGCCTATCATGGTGCACGCCGAGGTGACCAGCTGGGTCACGCTTTGGCTTAACGAGCTGGACAGGGTGTCCACATCGTTGGTAATGCGGGACAACACGTCCCCCTGGCTGGTGTGGTGGAAATAAGACAGGGGCAGCCGGTTTATTTTTTTGGCGATAGCGCCCCGCAGGTTATAGGATACGTCGGTGGACACGCCGGCCATGATGTGCCCCTGCAAATAGGAAAACAGGGCGCTTACCAAATATAGGCCCGCCATGGCCAGCAGCACCTTGCCGATATAGCCAAAGTCGATGCCGCCGCCCGCGCCTGTCACCATGCGCATCAGCCCGGCGGCCAGCTCGTCGGTGGCCAGGGCCAGCACCTTGGGCCCGGCAATATTGAACAGCGTAGAGGCCGCCGCGAACAGCAGCACCAGCCCCATGGCCAGCCGGAAGGGCTTCAGGTAGGAAAGCAGCTGCCGGGCGCTGCCCCTGAAATCTTTTGCCTTGGCCCCCATGGCCATGCCCATGGGGCCATGCCCGTGGGGGCGGGGGACGTTCCCTCTTCCGCTCATACCGTTCCCTCCTTTTGCAGCTGGCTTTCGGCAATCTCCCGGTAGGCGGGGCAGCTGGCCAGCAGCTCTTCATGGGTGCCCTTGCCCGCCAGCTTCCCGTCTTCCAATACCAAAATCTGCTGGGCGTGCATAATGGTCCCAACGCGCTGCGCCACCACGATCATGGCCGACTGGGCCGTGGTCTCCTGCAGGGCCCGGCGCAGGGCCGCGTCTGTCTGGAAGTCCAGGGCCGAAAAGCTGTCGTCGAAGATATACACCGGGGCCTTCCGCAGCAGCGCCCGGGCAATGGCCAGGCGCTGCCGCTGGCCCCCAGAGAAGTTCTGCCCCCCCTGGGCCACATAGGCGGAAAGGCCCTCCTCCAGGCCGCTTACAAACCCCTGGGCCTGGGCCGTGGCAACGGCGGCGGAAAGCTCCGCTTCGCCCGCGTCCTCCCGGCCCCAGCGCAGGTTCTCCTCGATGGAGCCGGTGAACAGCAGCGCCTTCTGGGGCACAAAGCCGATAGCCTCCCGCAGGGCCTGCTGGGGAAGCTCGCGGATATCCACGCCGTCCAGGGTGATGCTGCCCTCCGTCACATCGTAGAACCGGGGGATCAGGTTCACCAGGGTAGACTTGCCCGCGCCGGTGGCCCCGATGATGGCGGTGGTCTCCCCAGGCCGGGCGGTGAAGCTGATGTGCTCCAGCACCGGGCTTTCCGCGTCCCCATACCGGAAGGACACGTCGTGGAAGGCCACCTCGCCCTTGGCCTCCCCCAGGGCTTTGGGGCTTGCCGGGTCCTGGATGGCCAGGGGCATGTCCAGCACTTCGCCAATGCGCACCGCGGACACAGAGGCCCGGGGCAGCATGACGAACATCATGGCAATCATCAAAAAGGAAGAGATGATCTGCATGGCGTACTGGATGAAGGCCATCATGTCGCCTATCTGCAGGGTAGACTGAGCTATGGCATGGCCGCCCACCCACATAATGGTAATCGAGGCCAGGTTCATCACCAGCATCATGGCGGGCATCATGGCAGACATGACCCGCTGGACAAAACGGTTGGTGTCCGCCAGCTCCCGGTTGGCCTCATCAAAACGCCCCTCTTCAAAGGCCTGGTTGCCAAACGCCCGCACCACCAGCATGCCCGAGAGATGCTCGCGGCTGATGCGGTTCAGCCGGTCCATCAGCCCCTGCAGCGCCTTGAACCGGGGCAGCGCCAAAGCCATGGCCACAGCCACCAGGCCCAGCATCACCGCCACCGCCGCCGCCACGGTCCAGCTCATGGACACGCTTTTTTCCAGGGCGAACACAACGCCCCCAACGCCCATAATGGGCGCGTAGCACACCAGCCGCAGGCCCATGGTGATGAGCATCTGCACCTGCTGCACGTCGTTGGTGGTGCGGGTGATCAAGGAGGCCGTAGAAAACCGGTCGAATTCCGGGCCGCCCATGGCCTGTACCTTTTGGAACAGGTCGTGGCGCAGCCGCCTGCCCACCGCCGCCGCAATGCGGGAGGAGAACAGGCCCACCAGCACCGCCGCCAGGGCCCCCAGAAGGGCCAGGCCCAGCATCTGCAGGCCTGTGCCCCAGATATAGTCTTCCTGCATGGGGCCTGTGTCTATGCCCAGCTCTTCATAGAAAAGCTTTTTCAAGGCCACGCCCACCTGGTCCCCCATCATAGAGGCGCTGGCCGCCGCCTGCCCCGCGGCCCGGTCCAGGCTTTCCTGGGGCGCAAAAGCCAGCAAGGGCAAGACCTGGTACAGGCGCTCCGCTGTCAGCCCAGAGAGCCCGCCTGCCTCCGACAGGTCCAGCCCCGCGGCCCCGGAAACCCCCTGCCCCTCTGGGGCGCCCGGGGCGGCCTCATCCGGCCCTGGGCTAGGGGCGGCGCTTTCCCCAAAGAATTCCTGCGCCGGCGATTCTTTTTCCCCGGCCGCTTCCTGGTACCCCCCGCTGGCCGCGTCCTCCACGGCCTCCCACAAAGGGGGCGCGTCCTCCACCGGCTGTATGCCCTCCCCGGCGCCGGGCATGTCCGAAAGGGGCAGCACGTCCAGCCGCAGGCCGCCCTGGGCGCTTTGGGGTACAGAGGATATGGCGCCGTCAGGCAGCACCGTCTCGCCCGGGCCTACGCTTCCTGGGGCTTCCCCCCCATCGGCCCCCAAGCCCGGGGCGCCGCCCCCCGCCTGGCTGGGGCCATCAGGGAAGCCGCTGCCTTCCCCCCCGGGGAAACCGTCATGCGACAGGCCGGGCAGGCCGCCCCCCTGGGCCGCTTCCCGGGCCAGGCGCTCCCATTCGCCGTCGGCTTCGGCCTGCTGCATGTACAGCAAAAAGCCATAGGCCGCCTGGGCATACGCCCGGTCAACCGCCTGCCGCTCTTCCGGCCCCAGGCCGTCCCGCAGCACGCACACCGCCTCCCGGCGCGCCAGGGGGTACTCTTTGGCCAGGCGCTGGGCCTCGCTGCTTTCCGGCTCTACCGTAAAGTACGCCTCCTGTAAAACAAGCCTGCCCTCTTCCCCGGCAAAATATCCCAGCAGCGCCTGGCCTTTCCGGCTTATGGCCTCTGGGGCGGCGGCGTCCAGCCCCTGCTGCTGTATGCCCACATTCACCAGGCTGCTCATCCGGTTGGGCAGGCTTAGGTCGCACATGGCCTGCCCGAACAGTAAAAGGATGCACAGCAACACCAACGCCCAATAGGGCCTGAGGTACCGCATGGTCAGCTTCATGGCTTTTCCCCTTTCCACGTCTGTGTCTTCCTTGGCCTACATCCAAAGCCGCAGCCGGGCAGGCCGCATTCCCCGCAGCCCGCCCGGAAGCTTTTGGAAAGCGCATAGCTTTACTGACTATAGCACAGGGGGCCCCTCCCGTCAAGGCAGCGTCAGGAATGTTAAAAAACATGTAACAGCCTATTCACATTCCCCCGCCGCTATAGGCCCGCTTCCAGCAGCCGCCCCCACATCCAGGGCGTAATGTCCGGGTACGTCAGGTTTTCCGGCAGCCTGTCGAACAGGCGCGCCTCGGCCATCTCGCTTTCCGGCAAAGGGCCCAGCCGCTGGATATCCGCCAGGAAAACGGCTCCATTTGCCCCTTCCTCCCAGCCGCCGTCCGTGGCGCGATACCCGCAAAGGGGCGTTAAGGAAAACACCTCTGCCCCCGATTCCTCCCACAGCTCCCGGCGGGCGGCCTGTTCCGGCGTTTCCCCAGGCTCGATATGCCCGCCCTGGGTCTCCCAGGTGGACCGCTTCCGGTGGCGGCTGAGCAGAAGCCTGCCCTGATACCGGGAAACCACCACCACATATTTATATTCGTCCGTCTCTTCCATTGGGAATATCCTGCAGCGCATCGTTTCCGTCCCCTTCCCGCCCCGCGTCCCCGCACGCGCCGGCCATAGCAAATTATAGGGCCCAGGGGGAGGATTGTCAACCGCAGCGCATAAAAGGGCCCCCGCCAGGCTGGCAGGGGCCCTTTCCGTATGCAGAAACGGCGTCCATGGGACGGCGCGAAGCCCATCCCCATCCAGGGGGCAAACCGTGGGCCACACTGGCATATCCCCAGGGTATTTACCCGGGGATCCCGCAAATTTTGCCGGAAAGCCCTAGCTTCCCGCCGGCCGCCACTCCATCAGCCAGCAATCCACCAGCGCCCCGTCATGCATCTCATGCCGGGGCAGGAAAGCCAGCTTCCGGAAGCCGCAGGCCTCATAGCAGCGGATGGCCCGCGTATTGTCCGCGTGGGGGTCCAACACCACAGCCTGCGCCCCCTGGGCCTGCAAAAACCCCAGCAGCAGCCGGATGAACCGCCGGCCGATACCCCGCCCCCACAGTTCCGGCTTGCCGATGAACTGGTCGACCCCAAAGGCCTTCCGGTCCTTGTGGGGATAGTGGTATTCCCCGCACATGGCCCCGTCCAGCTGGTATGCCTGGGCATACCCTATGTCTTCCCCTTCAAACTGTATGATGCAGCGGCTGGCATTCCATCCGTCCTCAAAAAAATCCTCTTGTATGCGCCGGGGGGTGAAAACGGCGCTGGGCCCCTCCCAATATTCCAGCACCCGCCGGTCAGTAAGCCAGCAAAGCAGCCGGCCCGCGTCCGCCGGGGCCAACGGGCGCAGGGCCACGGGGCCCTCTTGCGCATAAACCTGGTACTGCATCGCTATACCTCCGTAAACTCCATGATAAACCCATGGGGCAGAAGCTTGGCCGCCAGGCGGTAAAGCTTGTACCAAAAGCCCTTGGTGTATACGATCTTCCCCCGCTTGGCCGCCCGCAAAGAGCCGATGGCCACCTCCTTGGGGGATACCCGGGGCAGGCTGTCGATCAGCCGGGACTTGCCTTCCGGCACATTGGCCACATGCCAGAAGTCTGTGTCCATGGGGCCCGGGCACACGGCCGTCACCTTGATGCCCCGGGGCCGCAGCTCGTCGTGCAGGGCCTTGGAGAAAGCCAGCACATAGGCTTTTGTGGCGCTGTATACAGACATGCGGGGCGTGGGGGCAAAGGCCGCGATAGAAGAAACGTTCAGCACCAGGCTGTCGTCCAGCATATAGGGCAGGCACAGGCGGGTCAGGCCCGTAAGGGCCCGGCAATTCAGGTCTACCATGCCGGTCTGCTCACCCCGTACAGAAGAAAAGAAGTCTGTACATTTGCCAAAGCCCGCGTTGTTCACCAGCACCTTGATTTCTGGGTTGTTCTCCTTCAGCAGCTGCTCCATCACGTCCAAGCTCTCTTCTTTGGTAAAGTCCAGGGCGATGGTTGCAATGGTCTTGTCGGTGTGCCCCTCGGCCAGCTTCCACAATGCCTCTTTGTTCCGGCCGATAAGCCAGAACGCATCTACGCTGGGATACTGTTCCATGACCGCATCGATATATTCCCTGCCCAGCCCGCCGGAAGCGCCGGTGATTACGGCTGTTACCATACTGTCCGCCTCCCTTTCCTGTCTTTCGTTTATGATTTTACGCCTTTCCAGCGGCCGCGTCAATAGCTTTTTTCCAATCAGCCGCCCTCCCGGGGGTTGGGTACGGAAAGGGCGGCCCGCTTCCCATGCAGGCCGCCCTTTGGCGTTCTTATGCGGTTTTCTGCCCCTGCCGCTTTCCCCTCCCGCGCGTGCAGCCCGGGGGCCTGTCCCGCTGCCGGGGCGGGCCTTTTTGCCCTTTATACCTGTGGAAGCCGTATTCTGGCGGCCTTGTCCCGCCCGCCGGCCGCCGCGGGCCCATGGGCCCGCAGGAACCGCACAATGTCCTCTTCGGTGGGCATGGACATCACCTCTTCCGCTACCTGGCGGGCCCCCTCCATGGTCCACTGGGAGATGGCCTTGCGCACAGAAAGTACCGAGGCCGCCGCCACGCTGAACTCTGTCAGGCCGAAAGCCATCAGCAGCGGGATTATCATGGGGTTCGCGGCGGCCTCGCCGCACATACCAACCTGGATGCCGTGCCCTTGCGCGCATTGGATGACCTGCCGGATGCACCGCAGCACGGCGGGCTGCAGGGAAGAGAACAGGCCGGACACCTGGGGGTTCCCCCGGTCGCAGGCCATGATATAGCCGGTAAGGTCATTGGTGCCGATGCTGAAAAAGTCTGCGTCCCGGGCCAAAAGGTCGGCAATGGCCGCAGCCGAGGGGGTCTCGACCATAATGCCCACCGGGATCCTGGCGTCAAAAGCCAGGCCCTGGGCGGTAAGCTCTACCTTGGCCTTCTCCAGGAAAGCCCGGCCTGCCCACAGCTCTTCCAGGGTGCATATCATAGGGAACAGCAGCCGCAGCTTCCCGTAGGCGCTGGCCCGCAGTACGGCCCGCAGCTGGGTGGAAAAGATATCCGGGTGCTCCAGGCAATAGCGGATGCCCCGGGTGCCCAGGAAGGGGTTGTCCTCCCGGGGCAGGTCCAAATAAGGCACCGCCTTGTCCCCGCCCAGGTCCAAGGTACGGATGGTCAGCGTCCGGCCTTCCAGGGCCTGGGCCGCCTTGCGGTATGCCCGGAACTGCTCTTCCTCCCCGGGCAGCCTGTCCCGGTCCATAAAAAGGTACTCGGTGCGGAAGAGCCCCACGCCCTCCCCGTCCTCCTCCAGGGCCTTTTCCGCGTCCTGGGGCTTGCTGATGTTGCAATATAAATGGAAACGCTCCCCGCTGGCCGCCTGGGTGGGCTTGCCCCGCAGGCGGTTCAGCTGCCACCTGCGCCGCAGGAAAGCCTGCCTGCGCTTGCGGTAATCCTGCACTACGTCCGCCTGGGGCTCGGGGACAACCTCCCCGGTGCTGCCGTCTACAATGACAAAAGAGCTGGCTTTCAAAAGCCCGGTGGCCCCCGGCAGGCCCAACACGGCCGGCACCTGCAGGGCCCTGGCCAGGATGGCGGAGTGGGAGGTCATGCCGCCTATCTCCGTTACGATGCCTACAATGTTCTTCGGGTTTATCCCCGCCGCCACGGAAGGGGATATCTCTTTGGCCACCAGCACCGTGCCCTTGGGCGCCTGTGAGACCTCTACCTCTTCCAGGCCCAGCAGCACGCACAGCAGGCCTGTGCGCACGTCCCGCACGTCCGCCGCCCGCTGCTGGGTCAGGTCGTCCCCAGAGGCCAGGAACATGGCGGTGAACCACTGGCACACCTGGTCCAGGGCGGCTTCGGCCCGTTTGCCCTCTTGGATATGTTTTTCAACTTCCCCGGTAAAATAGGGGTCCTCCACCATTTGGACGTGGGCCGACAGGATCTGCGCCTCCTTGTGCCCGGCGGAATGGCGCAGCAGCTCGGCCTGGGCCTGGGTGTTCTGCCGGAATACCCCTACCGCCGCCTGGAAACGCCCCAGCTCCGCCTGTATATCCGCAGGCGGGGCTGTGGGGTAGGTAAGGCTTTGTTCCTCTAAAAGCATGACCCGTCCTAAGCCAATCCCCGCAGAAGCAGCAATACCCTGCAGCATACTTGACACCCGCCTTTCCCATTCCCGCCCTTCCCCAGGGCCCCATTTTAGGCTGTGGGCTTGCTGGGGGGAGCCCAGGCAAGCCGCGGCTTCTTATAGTATATTGTATTATAGCGGATTTCTGGGGATTATGCAAGACAGAAAAGGAAAACAGAAGCAGAGCCGGCAAAAATATACGGTTTGCACAAAAACCCTAATGCAATTTATAGAAATCCTCTTATGGTATTATAAAATTCCAGCTATGCAATTTTATATTCCCTATTGGCAAATCCCGCCCCTTTTCATAATTGCCGGAAGCCGAAATAACTTAGCAGCCCCAGGTAGATGCCCTGGGCAAAGCCCCACTGGTCGTTGCGGAGCTTTTCAGCGTCCCGTGGGTTCGACAGATACCCCAGCTCTGCCAGCACGGCGGGCATTTTGGTTTTGCGCAGCACATACAGGGAAGGGTTTATGCGCACGCCGTTGTCCCGGATGCCCGTCTGCTGGACAATGCCGTTGAGGATGTGCTGGGCCAGCCAGTACGCCTGCGTATTCTGCTGGTATACGTAGGCTTCGGTACCGTTAAGGGTCGGGCTGGGGTTGGAATTGCAATGGATGCTGATAAAGTAGTTTGCCGGCCAGGAATTTGCCATATCTACCCGGGCCCGCAGGCTGGTCGCGTTGCTCGTCCCCAAAGATTCCGTGGGGGTCCGCCGGGATACCCGGGCTTGGAAGCGGGGGTCGCCGTCCAAAAGCTCTTTTAGATAGCTGCCCACGTTATAGTTGATGTCCTGCTCGCGCAGGCCGTTCCCTTCTGCCCCGGCGTTCACGCCTTGGGGGTTGTGGCCTTGGTCGATAAAAATGCGGATAGGCAAGGGGGCCGCCTCCTTTTTCAGGTTCTGCCCTATCCTATTCCGCTGGCGGCCTTGGGGTGCATGGCAGACGGAAGCCCGGTAGGGGCCGTTTAGGAAGGAGGGGCCGGTGTTGGGGCATGGGTGGGGGCCTGCCTCTTCAAAGGCTACAAACATTGCAACCCACCCAAAGGCATAATAGCCTCCCTTTTAAGGGCAGCTTCCCGGCGCCCATGTGGGCCTCGCCGGCTTGCGGGCAACCCCCTCCAGTCCCCGCAGAGCTTGTCCGTCAAATCAAAAGCCTATCTCATGCCACGCGGTCAACGATCACGTTGACATTCTGGGCCGTAATCGCCTGGGTGCTGGTGTTTTCCAGCGCAATGACCAGGCAGCAACTCCGGGGCACATCCACGAGTGCCGCTGTATGGACGTTGAACAGGCCGCCCACAGTGGCGGGAGCAACGATAGCCGCGGCGCTGTTCATCTGTTAAAACCGGCACGGGGCCGAACACTCCGAAAATACCAGAAAGCTGCTCGTTATTGGATTTTAGCAGCTGCCGCAGCCGTTGTTACCCCAGCCTATGAACTGCCCGCAGCAGTTGGTGGGGAAATTGACAGGCGTAGGGGGCTGGACAATGTAGGCGGCGGGTTCGCCTGGGTCTACCTGGTGGGTAATGGAGTTGCGCAGGTTGCCGGTGTCCACAGGGCACAGCTTTTTGGCGCAGCCCTCTGCGGTAAGCCCGCATGTTTCCAGGGCACGGAGGCAGGCGGCTTCAAATTCTTCTTTCACCTCCCCGCTGTTGTCGGTGATTTCGATGTGCATGGTATTTGCCATTTTATCCTCCATTCAAACAAACGGAATTACCGCCTTCGCATCCTTCAAAAATTCTTTTGCTTTTGTCAGGAAGGAGTTGTCGGTTAAATATTCTATGCCAATCGGTGTAATCATGCAGTCACCCCAGCGAATCGGCCGCTCATAGGGATAGTTATTCACCCTACCGGAAAAAATAATGCCGTCAACCAGTCCCATACTTTGCAGGTGATACAGGATATAGCACCAATATCTTTCACTTGCCGCTTTCCCGCCAGCGGAAAAATATTCGCTATCCCTGCCCAACATTTTAGTGTCAATGTCTTTCCCGGATTTCAAGCACTGATACAGATACGCAAGTATCTGGTACACGATAACGTGGTAATTGTCTTTCGCCATGTCAATCCTCCGAATCCCATTTGTCCATGCCGCCGTTCAAGTCGCTGTACGGGCACTTCTTACAGGCGATACGGGCCGCTTCAATATCCTCAATTTCCGCAAGTTCTTTTGTGGATGAAATCTTGAACTCGCCTGTTAAACAACACAGGGAATCATAACACAAATCCGCAGAAATAACCTTCTTATATGCAGGGCAGTAGTGATCTGCGCTATAATCCAGCATTTTTTATCGCCTCCAAAATTTTATCCGCTTCTTCGTCATAGTCCGATTTTTTCCAGGCGGTTTTGAATATCCAATTGTCTCCGTCTCTCGTCACCACACACATTCCGTCCGCTCCGACAAAACGCTGCCGCTGTCCGCCCCACTGCACCAACATGATTTTCGCATCTGTCATGTAACTGCGGATTTCATCGTCTGTAATGCCGCGTTCCGACATACGGTGCATAATATGATAGGGGTCGTGTGTTCCGCTTGGCAGTATGAACGCCTGCTTTTGCACCGGTGGAAGCACAACGCCCTTTTTGATACCCTGGGCTTTCAATGCTTCCTGCACATCAAAATACTTTTTATCGCTGTCCGGGTATTTTCTCATATATCCAGTAAGGCGTTTTGTGTAATCCCATTTCTCAGGATTATTATACTTCAAATCCTGGAATTTTTCAAAAGATTTTGGCGCGTTTTTGCCCAAAACAGACTGGTATTCTGCAAATTGCTTTTGATCTGCGGAATAATTCTGCCCTTTCTTCTGGAATGCCTCCCAAACATACCGGTTTTCAGCACTTTTCCAGCTTTCCCACTGGGCATAACTCATATCGGAGATTAGGACGCTTTTCCCTGTTTTAGGGTCTCTGGCGCGCCGCAATGGGTTTGGGGATTTTGGTACGCCTTTCACATGCGCAATCAGGGTGCAGCGGCAATTATACACCAGATACCCCGGGGCGCTGCTGTCGCCGGGATACCATATTTCATGGCCGTCAATCTCAAAGGGCTTGTCCATTTTAGCCCTCTGGCGGTCAAGGATGCGGTGGGCATGGCGGGTGCGGTTGTCCAAAGTGGCAAGCCCATTTCCATCATAAAAGTTTTCTTTCAGCCTCATGTAGTAATATGTTTTATTGTCTGCCCTTTTCCCTTGATTTTTCCCTTATGAGAAAGTCCAAGGGAAAACCTCGTCAGCCGCTGCTCACTACCTACCTCGTCCAGAAGCCTTGCGCCAGAACGCTTTAACATCCAAAGCCCCGCCTCTGTCCAAGCATTTTCAGTCCCGGATGGGGGACGGGGTTTTTCTTGCTTATTTTTGCCGCTTCCAACAGGGCGTACTTGTCAAGATACATCTTCTGAGTTTAGTGCCGCAAGCGGGGATTTTGCCAAAACAACAGCGATATTTCTCTCGCTAATACCTACAAACCAGCAAAAAGGAAAATGGACGTTGATTTGCAGAAATTCCCCCTCATTCCTTACAACACCACGCAAGCCCGAATAGGCGGGAATTTTTGAAAATTTCTTCTCGCTCGCCCTCCACGGACAGCCTGCGGATTTGCCAAACGTGAGAGGGAATTTCTTTCTATCCCCTTTGCACGGCATAATACCGGCGATTTTTGAAAATGCCAAAAATGGACGCAAAAAACAGGAAACCTTTTCTTGATTTCCTGTCTTGGTGTGCCGTTTCTATGTAGCGGCGGTTATTCAGTTTTGTGGTATGGCTGTTCATCAAAACGGAACTTGAACAATGCGGCAACAAGCCGGGATTTTATACTGTCCTCGGTATCTCTGTCGATATGCCCGTTTTCAATGGCGGCGATTCGGATTCGCTTGCTGTAATGCCGTAAAACCTCGTCCACGGCTTCCGGCTCGCCGCTGGTCGCCCGGACAATCGTTTCATAGGGCAAAAGATTCGGAGTCCCCATGTGAAAGCACCTCCATTTTCCTTTGCAGGAGTTTTAACGTCCTGCGGATTTGATACCCGGTGGTACTCCGGCAGCGTCCGTACATTTCCCCGATTTCCTGTTGTGTGTAACGCCCGAAAAAAATAAAGGTAAATGATTTCCCGTTTTTTCTCCGGCAAGGCAGACAGGGCTTCGGCAAGATTCCCGTTTGTGAGGATAACTGTCTGACCGCATACCATAATGGGGTATTCTTCATAGGGTGCTTCAAAATATTCGTCTGTTGTGCCTAAGCGCCCCGGCGAGCTGAAACCCTCCCCGCGTACCGTGAGAAAGGAGAAACCGGATGCAGATACCTAACCCCATGGCAAACCATCCCATTTTCCAGTTTATGAACGCCATGCGTTCTGGTGATTACAGGCAAGTACTGCAACAGGCCGCTGGCAAAAGCCCCCATGCAACCCAAACCTTACAGGCCATCCAGGGGAAAAACCCCCAACAAATGCGGCAAATCGCCGAAAACATGGCAAAAGAAAAGGGCTTGTCTTTACAGGACTTTGCTGGGCATTTAGGGATTACGCTGCCAAAATAACAAACCTCATAAAAGTAGGGCTGCCGCAGCCATACGGCGCGGCGTGTACGCTTCTTTCAGTTTTGCGGGCCACTTGAGAAAAAACCGCTTCCCCAACGGCAACACCCGGGGAAGCATCCCCGGCTTGCAATAACTGAAAGGAGTTTTTTATGGACAACGATTTCGCAACTGGCTACGCCCTGGGGGCGGACAGCAACGGCAACAACAACTGTAACAACGGCGGCTTTGGCGGCGAATGGATCTGGGCTTTCCTGATCTTTGCCCTGTTTGGCTGGGGCAACGGCGGCTTTGGCGGCGGTTTCGGCGGCAACAACGGCGGGGGCTATGCAGCCACCGCCGCCACACAGGCCGACATCCAGCGGGGGTTTGACACCGCCAACATCATCGGCAAGCTGGACGGCATTTCCCAGGGGCTATGCGACGGCTTCTACGCCATGAACAGCAGCATCATGTCTGGTTTCAACAGTACCAACGTGGCTATGCTCCAGGGCTTCCACGGGGTAGACAACGCTGTGTGCAACCTGGGCTATCAGACCCAGGCGGGCTTCAACGCCCTGGGCAGACAGCTGGCTTCCTGTTGCTGCGAGACCCAGCGGCAGATTGAGCGCGGCTTCTGCGACACCAACTACAACCTGGCCACCAACACCACCGCCATCATCCAGAACGCCCACAACGATACCGACCGGGTAATCGCCAAGCTGGACGCCATGGAAATGAGCCGTAAGGATGAAACCATCGCGGCCCTTCGCGGCCAGGTAAACGCCCTGAACCTGGCCCAAAGCCAGGCCAACCAGAACGCGTTCTTCGACGCGGCCCTGAATAGCGCCGTGGCCCAGCTGCGCCCGCCCCAGCCCGTGCCCTCCTATGCCGTACCCGCACCCTACCCCTATTGCGTGCCCCAGGGCGGGTATAACGGCGGATGTGGATGCAGCCAGGGCTGTGGCTGCTGAAACGGGCCGGTTTTGTTGAAGCCAACAAAATGATGATTTCCCCGAATACCGGGTGATGACTTCGGGGCCATTTTGCCAGTATTGGCAAAATGGTTCCTTGATTTGAGGAGTGATTTTATGGCATGTAAACCTGTATGTAAGCTGTGTGACAAGCTGGTAATCAGCCAGTCTGTCACCTTTGCCGGCGGCAACCTGGTGGTCAACCTGCCCGCTGGCAGCTATAACAACGGCTGTAAATACTGCATCGTTGTGGCCCAGGCCATCCCCGCCGAAACAACTATCAACGCCCCTGTGGTGGCCACCATCGGCACAGGGACACAGCAATACCCCTTGACCAACCGCTGCTGCGCCCAGTTGACAGCCTGCGCCCTGCGCACCCGCACGCGGTATTCTACAGTAGTTGCTACCAGCGCCACAGGCGGCAGCTTCAAGCTGCTTGGGAATGCCTGCCCCTGCCCTACCAACAACCTGCGTAGTATCGACGGCACAGCTCCCGCCGCGCCTGCGCCCGCAACATAAGGAGGGGGATATATGAAACGATCAACTAGGATGCTGCTGATGCGTCCCAACACCCGCCGGGGCCGGGAATACCCCGATGCCCAGCGCGGGTATAGCAGGCCCCAGGATTACTACGGAGACCCCCGGGAGTTTCCAGGTTACGCCCCAGAGGAAAGCCGTTTCCGAGACCGGCGGGGCCGGGAGCACTATGACAACGGGCGGTATGCCCCCCAGAACCGCATGGGAGGCCACCCGGACAAATGGGACAGCTGGCAGTACCCCCATTATAGGGGCCCTTACGAGCCCCCATACTACGATGGGGGGCAGGAAGAAAGGAGGGTACAAAAGCCCATGAACCGGATCGGGTTTGTGCTGGACGGCCAAATGGAACGGCTGCCAGAGGACAGCCCCCATCGGTACCGTTCCTCTATGGAGTACCCGCCCAGGGATGAGACGCGCCCCCAGGGCGGCGGGGAATATACCAGGGGATTTGGCGGAAGCGCCCCTAAGCTTACAAAAGAAATGGCGGAGGAATGGACGCAATCCATGGAAAATGAAGACGGCAGCCACGGCCCCCATTGGTCTATGGAGCAGACAAACCAGGTAAGATCCCAGAAGGGCATTGCCTGCGGCCCCATAGAGTTTTTTGTGGCCATGAATATGGTGTACTCGGATTACGCGGCGGTTGCAAAGAAGCTTGGTGCAAACAACGTGGATTTCTACGCCTGTATGGCCGAAGCTTTCCTGGATGATAAAGACGCCCTGCCAGACAAGCTGGCCCGGTATTATACCTACATTGTAAGACACTGACGGGCTGGCATACCCCGGAAACCCCGTGTTGCATTTCATGTTGCATTTGTCCTATAAACCCCTATTTTCAGCCATAAAATACCGGTTTTGCAACTATTATTTTAGTTGCACCAAACACAAAAAACCGGCCCTGCACAGCCATTTTGGCCGTGTAGAGCCGGTTCCTACATGTAAACGGACGACCAAAAAGATATTTTTCCCAAAGGTGAGGGTGTATTTGAACCCTAGACGCAGAATTAATAATAAAATATATAGCGTGTAATTTGTCTAAAAAAACCAGCGTATGATTTTTGTTTAATTTATGGGATATTTCGCTTTCAATTCTTTCAGCGCAGCCTTCAGTTTTTTAAGTTCCCACTTATTCTTAGTCTGTAAAGAGATATTTTCAGCATCAAGTCCTTCCCTAACAAACATAAGAGCTCCTTCTATGTACTCCAATATATTCTCTTTATCATCAGAGTGTTTTTCTGCATACTCCAGTACACATTTCGCATAATTAGAAAAGTGTATAGCCTTGCGTTTGTCATCCGTACAACACTTATATAAAATATTTAAGGCTTGCTTGCATTCCGTAGAATCAATTCCGACATTCACCTTGAAATAAATTGAGGCATATGTACTGTCGATAGAAAAACGATTATAATGTGCCAAATTGCGGGCGCGTTCAATCCAATCGAAGGCTTCTTTATATTCATTTATTCTTGAAAAGTAAATTGCAGCCTGCTGATAGATATATTCACTTTCATCCTTTAGAACACACTTTTCATAGAATTCCTTTCCTTTTTCAAACGACGTAAACGCGCGGCCTGCAAGGTCGGCATCATACCCACTTCTCTTAAATTTATCATAAGCGCAGATTTTAAAAGGCGGAACAAATTCTACAAAATCAAATAGTACTTTTGCCAAAAGGCGATTACCTTTTGGTACACTTTGAATTATCTTCTCTGCAAAAAAACGCGAACGACACTGATAATAATCTTGAAGAGAGTAATCAATATCATAGGAACCAAAATAGTCGGAAGAGCTTTCGCAATCTTTTATCAACTTACCGACACGCTGGATGGCATCTAACATATTTTGCCAAGAATACTGCTCATCACCCAAATAAGAATAAACCATATCAAATGAGCACGGGACACCGCATGAATGGACGTAACATATCATAAGGAAAATTTCAGCAGCTAAGGAATCACTTTCATGAAATATCTGCATATATCTGTAATTCTGTGCTTTCAAAGCGGACGCAAGTATATTTGGCAAAGTAATATCTTCCTCAATTTTTCTGGTATTCAATTGGGAGCGTTTTAATTCCATAGGAATACAGTTTATAACTGCTTGAGCATCTTCTTGCGTAAGTCCAGTTATGTCGAGTGTTTCGAAATTGTAAGGCTTTATTCTATGATATTGTCGCTCAAAATTGAAATCGCGATCGCAACAGACAACTTGTACATTAGAGGCCCTAAGAAGATGAACTATCGCATCGGTATCTCTAAAACAATCATCAACAAAAAGGAGACTCTGACTATTTTGTAAACCCTTCAAATATGCTTCTACACTTTCCAAAGTTGGTGCCAACATATAATGTTTTAATCTGGCGGTTTCTATATTTACAATTAATTGCATCAGTAAAGTAGTTTTACCAGAGCCGCGAATTCCTGTAAATACAACATTTCTTTTAGCAGCAATTAGTTCTGCAATCTTCTTATAAAAACTAATCGAAGGAATTGATTTTGAGTAAACATATGACCACCTAGGGGTATAATCACAGAAAAAGGACTTTAGTGGATACGATGCAACAGCATTTTCCGCGGGATAAGTAAATTCATCCAATTCCTTTATCGGAGATTCTATGGAAAGAATCTCTACTTTTTCAGAAGATTCTTTCCTGAAATCTTGCATATACTGAAGCATATCCTGCGTTTCTCCAATAATTATATTGAAATTCAAAGATGACAGGAAATCAATTGTTTCTTCTTCGGGTTTGTACAATAGAGCCCACTTTTTGATATTTTCGTTAACATGGCTTTTCCCACCATACATTGCCTCTATGGGACCAGAATCTTCGAAATTCCACCCCCAAAACAGAATAGCATGTTCTTCTGCATCTTTGGCTAAACTTGTCCAAGACTGTTTGGAAATTGCGTTAGAAAAAGCACTTGCAATCTCGGTTGCACCAAAAACATATTCGCCTGGATTGCGAATACATCCATGGAGCGCAAAATAGTTAACCTGGTTTTTACGCGATGATTTATGCGCGCTTACATAATCAGTTCCTCTTATACTTCGATCATTTAAATAATAAGTAGAACAAGCATTAGCATAGATGCAAAAAAACAAATCATCTATATTGGTAGTGTAAACATTCTTAATAGATATTCCCAGAAGAGCGTTATACAAATCTGAAAACTTTTCTACAGCAAACCGAGACTCTAAAAAAGAATAAAAAGAACCTTTATCTGTATGCAAAAGTTTAGTACACGCTCTTGGAAGATTCCTATATGATTGGATATATGGAAACTGCTCCTTTAATTCATCTAGTAGAGCAGGACCTGTGGGTAATGCTTGACCATTGCTATCAGAGGCCTCCACAGAAAAGCCAGCTCCACAAAACAAACTAATTCCATTTTGTAACGCCTGCTTAAAAAGATTTTCATACCCGTTTTTACTAAAATCCAAAGACATAAAATTCATCCACCCATATTTATGATTTTTTAACATCCAATGCGATATTGTTCTGTGACGGTAAAACCTACTAAGTTACAAATTGCTTAATATGAGAGGTTAATGAAAAGAGAATGCATATAATTTTGAAATTTTTTAACTATCTAAATAGCAATCTTATTTCAACATGTAACGTATTCTTCTTCATCCTTCAACATCCTCGATATTCCGATTTGGGTTTAGACATCGGCTAGATTTCATTTCTTCTACAGCACAGTATGTGTCATGGTCAATAATGCCAAACGTGTACTTATAATTGTTCAGTAGCTTATTTAGTACATCACGGCTCCACATCGCTCTCCCGGGTGGAGAAGGGACTTCCCGCTTACGCAAATGCTCCTGAATTTTTTCTAAGCTATTTCCTGTCAGACAGAGATCAAAAATTTCTTGTGCGATTTTGGTTTCCTGTGGGACTGTTTCTATTATCTTGTTTTCATCGCGGCGAAAACCATAGCGTACCTTACCAAAAATCTTTGATTCTAATAGAGACAACTTCATAGGTGTCTTCCTTTATTATTATAGTAGATCGTTCGAGTATTTTCAAGCAGAACATACAAATTAGTGGTATTAGTTTTGTGTTTTTCTCTTGATAAACATGATTATTAGTGGGCTATTGGGCTTTCTAGACAGGTGAAGAAAGAAAAAGCACAGCATCATAGTCAACTTCACGCTTTTTGTTTCTTTTATAGAATTTTTAAGCATAAAATAAGGAAACAAAAGTATCCAAATAACTTTTGTCTCCTTTTGTGAGGTGGATACGAAAAAGATATTTTCGCCAAATCGCTGGGTGTATCTGAATTCCTAAAATATAGGCAATTAAATTCCCAATTTATCAAATAAAATTTTGTTTCGTTTCTGCGCATCAGAAATAATTTTGTCATATGACAAAATCTCTATATATGAATTCAACTTACTATTATATCGATAATATCCCATTTTATCTGGAGTTTGGGAAAAATCTCTAAAGTCGAGGATCTGCTCTAATGACCTTGTTATGTCACAAACTGCATAAAGGTAGAACTTTGTATTAGCGCCTACTCGGATAATTCGTCCATCTTTATCTCTCATCTGATTGGATTTCAATTTACTAACATATCCATACAACTGATCTATGGGATTAGCACCCCCATTATAGTCATCGCGCATAGGCCGCTTGAGTTCAAAAATTGTTATGTATTCATATTCTCTAT
The DNA here is from genome assembly GCA_910574995.1 of Oscillospiraceae bacterium. GTDB lineage: Bacteria > Bacillota > Clostridia > Oscillospirales > Acutalibacteraceae > Acutalibacter. The sequence goes on along the minus strand of CAJTCS010000001.1, from coordinate 137,993 downwards.
CACGGTTTTCTTCGTCAGAAACAGCTACTGGCCGATCTAATATTAATATATCTGTTCTCTCCTGATTTGGACTATTATCAAAAGGGATGTCCGAAGAAACATAGCTACAATAAGCTAGTTTTTCATCTATGAGCCATAAATTGTGATTGTTATATGGGAGTTCCTCAGAGGTAGAATGCATCGGGTAAATGAGATTATGCAAAAAACTTTCTCTTTGAAATTTGCCATCTTCTTTTTTCTTTATGCCAAATTCCATCAAATCTAATATTACCTTTCTATGAGCAACATATTCTGCAAGGGCAGATCCATTAGCGCTTGTCACCTTTTCAACCTGGTCACCAAACTTAGAAATATACTCTTCTGAGCTGAGAATTCCTTTATTTAGGTCATTCACTAGTTGTTCATTTTCATTTGAAATTTGCCGATCAAATTGCCTTTTTATCCGGTACAGTTCATCATCCAGCTCATCGTCACTTAAATTAGGCTTAATTGCATCAATTTCTTTTAGCATATACTTCAATAGGTGTCTAAACTGCGGAGCTTTATGGATAACATATTCTTTTACTCTTTCTTTTTTACTTGTCGCAATAGGCTGAAGGTAGTCCTTTAGGAATTCACTGACAGCGCTGACAACAGAACCCATAATTTTGTCCATGGTTAAAAAGGCGGACGTTTCATTTGAATACCTTCTGTCTGGAATGCTGAAAGAAAGTCGGTTCATCTCAACTGAGTCATCCAAATATCTGCTTCTCAAAACTCCCACATACCAGAATCCGCCTTTTTCATATATAGCTCTGTCCAAATCCACAATATATTTGTCTAAATCTCGAGTTTCAACTAAACGATTATGGGCACAAAGATATAGCTTGTTCCCATTAATCGTAGACTCTTTAGCCTTTACATGGAGTAAGTCAAATTCTACATTCTCTATAGCGAATGTAGAACTGGTTGAATCTGCTTGAATTTTTCTATGAAAGAAATGGTTTAAATTATAGCTGTCAATATCATCAATCAAATCAATTTGTGGGCAATCGTCCGCTAAAAAGTATAGTTTTTCGCATAATTTTCACGGTGATAGTACCGGGCGGTCAAATTACCCAAATCAAAGACCACGCTCCACTCGGTGGACTCAAACTCGTTAAAATTATCCTTGCTCACGCTATCCAGGGCATCCCGGACTTCGTCGGTGGTCATGGTATCGCGGACGGCGAGAGCATCCATCAGAATGTCGTATCTCTCGTGGGACTGTGCTGTACCAATGCCGTTTTTCACTCCCTCTACCAGGTAGAAATTGGTGACGACAGGGGTTTCTGCAACCGCCATCTCATTGTTGATGTATTCCACCACCACGCTCCGGCCCGTGTTGTCGGCAATCGCAAGGTGCATCATGTAGCCCATTGATGCGTGCATATCGTACTGTTCCAGCAGGCCGAGGGCCTCGTCCACGGTGGCGGCTTTGTCCAGCAGCAGGCGGATGGCAGTGGTAGTAGTCAGGCCCGGCTTGCCGGTGTTCTGGTCAATGGTGGCGCTGTCCTGGATCATGTTGACGGACACCACCAGCCCTTTTTCATTCATGCCATCCAGGGGCGCATACAAGCAGATGAGTGCTTGATACTTGTCGGGTAATTGAGATAAATCCACGCCGCTCATAGTGATGAAATCCGTGTTGACGGTGGAGATAGATTTATATCCGTTCTCCGGGGCAGACTGGACAATCATGGCATTGCAAGGCTCCCAGTCAAAGTTGCGGCCAAAGAGATATCCGCCGGTTTTGTTGGCAACGGAAATGGTACTGCACCCAAACAGCAGGTCGCCCAGGGAGATGTTCTCCTTGACCAGCGCGGTCAGGTATTGGGCCACCTCCCAGTCAGAGGCCGCGCCGCCCTGCTCCAAGAACGTATCAAAGCCCGAGTCGCCCTCAAAGCGTATGGTGGAGAGGCCGTCCTCAAGTTGGGTGACCTTGATGCCGGGTGTGCTGGCAATCGTTTGGGACGAGGCAGGCTGTTCCATCGTGGGCTGCCCAGGGGCCGCCTGGCAACCGGTCAGGCAGAGCAACATACCCAATAGACAGACGAAACCTTTCTTCATAACAGGGCATCCTCCTTTCTTGGAAGATGGTAGTACCGGGCAACCGTATCCCGTGTGCGGTCTTTTTTCTCATCCGCCAGCCGGAATCCGGCCTGTTGGAATAGTTCCCCATAGACAGGGTGATAGTATACCACCCAGATCTCCCGGTCACGTTTATATTGGCTTTCCAGCAGTTTTCGGATCACCTGCTGAAATACGCTTTTTCCAAAGGGATTGTAAAAGTAGAACACATCGTAGGCGGCATACCCATCAAATTCGACTGCGCTGGCTTGGATGCAGTCCGCGTTCAGCTTTAAGCGGGCCATGTTCCGTCGGGCGATCCCCAGCAAATAATCATCCAGATCAAGGCCAGCCACGGTGTGGTACCCCAGCTCTGACGCACATTTCATGCACATTCCCTTGCCGCAGCCTACATCCAAAAAGGCAGAGCGGCTTGGGTCTACCGGCACCGCCCGGAGCATTCGTTTCATATCGTCCCCATCGGTCATGCTGTACCCATGATACTCGTCGGTGTGCTTTTGCAAATCGCTCACATAGAGCATACTGAAATCCAGACCACGCAGACGTTCACCGCAATAATTGATAAAAAATTTTGCCCATCTCTTTCCTCGAACAAAGAAATTGTAATTTCCCATAGATTCCTTTCCCTTTGTTATGTAAGTGAAAATGTAATCATCACGCTTCCGTCGCCCAGTGCCTGCGCTAACCCTGTTGGATTTTCCAACCTACCCAATGGTGTGTAGCTATAAGAGGTCGTAAAATCTTTATAGAACAGCACCAGGCAGTTATTGCCATAGAGCATTAAATCTCCAGTATGAATACCCTCTGGGCGGGAGGCATTTGTCGGCAAAGCACGATCAAAATAGTGATATTTCTCATTGCTATTCAATTCCTGCATATTGAGCGACATAGGCAGCATGGCCACAAATGCCCTGGCAGTTTCGTTGTCATAAATCTCTCCATAGAAATTTTGGCCATTGATGGTGACTTGCAGCCGGTGTTTCTCTGGTACTGGGGTGGGTTGAGGAGTAGGCGCAAGTGTGGGGGCTGGTGTAGGCGTAGGAGTTGCCGGTGGGGTAGGCTGACTGCCCGCTGTGTTCTGCGCAAAACGCATGAGCATAACCGCCACCTGCGCCCGGCTTGCGTTGCCTGTGGGCATGAGCCTGCCGGAATCGCCCTGCATAATGCTTGCACCTACTGCCCATTGCATGGCTTGCCGGGCATAGCCCGCGACCCTGCTGCTGTCTGAGAATATACTCAGATCACCGGAAACAGAAAGATCATATCCTTTGAAACTGCCATAGCGGTATAGCATTACTGCCAGGTCTTGCCGGGTGATGTGGCTCCCTGAGCCGAACCGCCCGCCGCCAACGCCGCTGACTATCCCATTCTCCGCCGCCCAAGCCACGGCCCGCTCATAGTAAGCGCCGCCCGGCACATCCGAGAAGCCGTGGGCTTTAGCCGGGACAGGGGAGCCGTCCATCCGATATAAAACCGTTGCCAGCATGGCGCGGGTCATTGGCGTACCGGGGGAGAATTTCCCGCCGCCGGTGCCGGACATCAAGCCGTTTTCAGAAACATACTCCACTGCCTGGGCATACCAGGCAGACGGGCTGACATCGGTAAATGCAGCGGCAAAGGCTGTCTGCCCCAAGCCGCACAATATTGTTAAACTCAAAATCAAACTGAGCATTTTGCGAGAAAATCTTTTCATATCGTTTTCCTTCCCTATCGAGCTAAAAAACTGCGGACAAATATCACCAGACTAAAGCCCAGCAGCACCACGCCGAAGCACTTTTCTATCGTCCGCAAGCTATACTTTTTCATCCGCTTCTTGATTGCGACGACCCCTGCCGACAGAGCGAACCACCAGAGATATGTTCCAATGAACACGCCGGTCACCAGAAGTGTTCCGTCCAGCGGCTTCATGTCATTACCCAACCCGAACCAGGAGAACGCAAACAGAAACGTCAGTATTGCCGCCGGGTTGGTGATACCTACCGCGAAGGAGGAGAGGAACAGCTTTGCGCCCTGGGCTGGCAGGACTTCTGGTGCATCTGTTCCTGATTTTTTCAGCAGCAATCCCAGCCCCATAGTCAGGATGACTGCCCCGCCTAGCAGGTTGATAATTGTCTGATGTGCCAGCAGGAAATCCGAGATCAGCGACAGCCCGAAGGCCCCCACGCAGGCATACAGACAGTCTGCCACCGAAGAGCCCAGCCCGGTCAGCAGCCCCGCCCGCAGCCCGGAGCTGTACGCCTGCTGGGCGGTCATAGCTCCCACCGCGCCAGCCGGTACGCCGAACAGCAGGCCAATCAAAATACCGCGAAACAGGTAACCCATATCAGGCGCAATGACAGTGGCACTGGACGATGATCTCGCCCTGAGAGGCCGCATCGTCCCGGATGATCTCGCCCACCTGGGGCACATAGATGTGCCCGGACAGGGGGTTCTTGATACTAACGATGGGCGCGGTCAGGGTGGCTTCTACCTCGGACTTCTCAAAGCTCAAATCTGTATCGATCATCTCGCAGTCAATGAGCTTCAGCCCCTTGCAGTAGCACAGCGGCTGGGTGCCAATAATTTTGCAGCTAATAAACGTGACATTCTCGCTGTACCAAGCTAGGTATTCGCCCTTGACGGTGCTGTTGCGGACAGTGATATTCTTGGCGTGCCAGAAGGCGTCTTTGGTGTCAAAATTGCAGTTATCAAATTCGGAATTTTCGATGTACTGGAAGGAGTATTTGCCTTTGAGCGTCACGTTGTCAAAGTGTAAATCATCCGAGCGCATCATGAAATATTCGCCCTGCACGGTGGTATCCTGCATCTCCATGCCGTGGACAGACCAGCCGAATTCCGGGGAGATCACGTCGCACCCGCGCATTTTGATGTTCGCGCACTCCCGCAGAGCCTTGATGCCGTGGAGCTTCGAGTGGGCGATCTCCATGTTCCGAGAGTACCAGATGGCGGCCCGGCACATCTCGGTCATTTCTGCGTCCGTGATTTTCACGCCATCGTCATGCCAGAAGGGATAGCGCAGGTTGAAAAAGCAGTTTTCCAGCTCCACATTGCGGCTCTCCTTCAGGGCGCTTTCTCCGTCGGCGGGGCCGTCGAAGCGGCAGTTTTTCAGCAGCAGGTTGTCGGAATTATAAAGGGCACGCTCCTCGTCAAAGGTCTTGTTTTCGATAATTTCTCTCATGATAGGTTCTTCCTTTCACAAATTATTTTTTCGCTTTCTGCATTTCATAGACCAGATAGTCCAGACAGTCAATGCGTTTTTGCTCCCGGTGCATGGCGTCCAGCAGCTTGCGGCGGTGGTTTTGCAGGAGCTTGAGGCCCTCCTTCTCCCGCTTTTCCTCCATGTCCTCCATAAACTGGCAGATACATTTTTCATCGCAGCCCGCATCCCGCAGGTTCTGCTCAATGGCTTCTTTCGTGTGATGTGCCCGCATTTTTGCACCCCCTTGCTTGATGGGCCTATTATAACTCGCCCAAATCAGAAAAACAAATACTTTGATGCTATACTACAGTATGCTTGACAGCTATACCACTTTCTGCTATGCTATAAGCACAAGACTGCACAAAAGGAGGAAACCACAATGGAATTGCGGGTTTTACAATACTTTCTCGCCGTCACCCGGGAGCAGAACATCCTGCGGGCGGCGGAGTCCCTAAACCTCTCCCAGCCCACCCTCTCCCGGCAAATTCGTGACATGGAAGCGGAGCTGGGCAAGCAGCTTTTCATCCGGGGCAGCCGCTCTATCACTCTCACAGAAGAGGGCATGATTTTGCGCAAGCGGGCCGAGGAGATTATGGAGTTAGTAAAGAAGGCCGAGGATGAAATCGCCTTAGCGGAAGAGCCGGTGTCCGGCAGCATCACCGTTGGGGCAGGAGAGACCGACGGCCTGCGGGTGCTGGTACGGACCGTGCAGGCCCTACGGGAAGAATGGCCAGGCGTGCATTTCCACGTGGTCAGTGGGGACAAGTGCTCTGTCATCGAGCAATTGGACGGCGGGCTCATCGACTTTGGCGTGGTATTCGGGGACTTCGACAAGACAAAATACGAGTATATCCCGGTGCCTTGTATGGAGCATTTCGGGGTGCTCATGCGCAAAGACGACCCGTTGGCAGAGAGGGAGAGCATCGACCCGAAGGAGCTGTGGGACAAACCCCTGATCGTCTCCAGGCAGGCCCAGTGCGATGCGGCTCTGCCTGAGCTTTTGGGGCGCAAGCAGGAAAAGCTGAACATCGTGGGCAGCTATAATCTGCTGTTTTCCGGGTCGCTGATGGTAGAGGAGGGCGTGGGCTATGCCCTGGCCTTTGATAAAATCGTGGGCACCGGCGCGGACAGTAATCTTTGTTTCCGGCCCCTTTCCCTGCAAAATGAGATCCCCATGTTTGTGCTGTGGAAGAAATATCAGGTGTTTACAAAGGCGGCGGAGAAGTTCCTCATAAAGCTGCGGGAGCTGGAAGATGAAAGTTAGTCTGCTTTTGTGCGCGGGGCTTATGCTGGGTTTAGCCGCCTGCGCCGCTGGTGGGAGCGCCAGTGCGCCCACCCCGTCTCCCAGGCAGACGATCATACAAAGCACAAACCAACTGGAAACCACCTCAAAACCACCGGAAAACAATAATGTGGAAGGAGAATGTACAATGGAAGTCTTAAACTTTGAGCGGGAGGGCAAGAAAATCTATGGCGAGCTGTACCTGCCAGCAGGTGACGGGCCATTCCCTACCGTCATCATAGCCCACGGCTTTGGCGGACTGAGTGCCCAAAACCAGCCTTACGCAGAGGCCTTTGCCCAAAACGGCATCGCCGCCTACATTTTCGACTTTATCGGCGGCGGCAACGATATCCAAAGCGACGGCGCGACCACGGAGATGTCCGTGCTCACCGAGGCGGCGGACATGGAGGTGGTGCTGGACGGCCTTGCCGCCCTTGCCAAAATCGACAGCAATAATATCTTCTTAGCCGGACAAAGTCAGGGCGGCTTTGTAGCCTCCTACATTGCGGGCACCCAGCCGGAAAAGGTGCGGGGGCTGGTAGCGATCTTCCCGGCCTACGTCCTTCAGGACGACGCCCGAAAGCGCATGGAGGGCCGTGAGCTGCCGGAGACCGAGGAAATCATGGGCTTGCTGCTGGGCAAAATTTATGCCGAGGACGCCACGTCCTTCGACATCTACGATGTAATCAAGAATTACCCCGGCCCGGCGATGCTCATCCATGGTACCGCCGACCAGTTGGTGCCCATCGACTACTCCCGCCGGGCGGTAGAGGTGTTCCCCTCTGCGGAGCTGGTGGAGATAGAGGGCGCGGGTCATGGCTTCTTCGGCGCGGACGAAGATAGGGCTATCAATTTATCGCTGGAGTTTGTGAAAGAGAACATTCTGTAGGCAAAACAAATATATGCTTTTTTGGTATACTACACTATAGCATATAGGCATTTGATTTATTTCCTTCCGGGTGGTAGAATGGTTCCATAGTTAACGCCGTTCAAAAGAGGCGGAAAGCCTCTTTATGTGCGTTTACTATTTACCACCTCAGGAGGGAATTTTTTATGAAGATTCTGATTCTAAACGGCAGCCCCCGTCCAAACGGAAACACAGCCGCTATGGTCGCCGCCTACGCCGAAGGTGCGCGGGAGGCGGGCCACGAAGTCACCATCATCGACGTGTGCAAAAAGAAGATAAACGGCTGTCTGGCCTGCGAATACTGCCACACGAAAGGGAAGGGCAAGTGCGTCCAGCAGGACGATATGCAGGAGGTCTACCCCCTGCTGGAAGAGGCGGAGATGATCGTGCTGGCCTCGCCCATCTACTACCACAGCTTTACCGGGCAGTTGCAATGTGCCATCAACCGCATTTACGCACTGGATAAGCCGAAAAATCTCAAGAAGGCGGCGCTGATCCTCAGCTCCGGCAGCAACCATGTGTACTGCGGCGCGTTCTATGAGTACCAGCAGTCCTTCCTCAACTATCTGTACTTGGAGGACATGGGCATCTTCACCGCCTATGGCAAGGAAAACAAGTCTGAGGAAACCTTGGCCAAGCTGCGCGAGGCTGGACGAAAATTGAAATAATCAGGAGGTTTTCACGTGGAATACAGAAAATTGCCCCACGGGGATGAGCAAATCAGTGTCATCGGCCTGGGCGGCGGCAGTCTGCCCGAGGACGTTGATAAAGGGGCAGAAATTGTCAGCGCCGCCATAGACAATGGCATCAATTTCTTTGATCTGGCCCCGTCCTACCAGCCGCCGTTTTATGCTTTTGCAAAGGCGTTCGTCGGGCGGCGAGATAAAGTCCTGACCCAGATGCACTTTGGCGCGGTTTATGGTGATGGCAAGTACGGCTGGACACAGGACTTGGACAAAATCAAGGAGCAGATTGACTGGAATTTCAAAACCATCGGCACGGACTACACCGACTTTGGCTACCTGCACTGCATCGACACCCATGAGGACTTGGACAAGGCCCTGGCCCCCGGCGGGGTGTGGGAGTACATGAAGTCTCTGAAAACTGAGGGGAAAATACGGCACCTGGGCTTTTCCTCCCACGAGCCCGGCATCGCCCGCCGCCTGCTGGAAACCGGCTTGGTTGACCTGTTCATGTTCAGCATTAACCCGGCCTATGACTATCAGAAGGGCGAGTACGCAAAAGGCGAACTTGCCGAACGGCTAGAGCTCTACCGAGACTGCGAGAAAGCTGGCGTGGGTATCTCTGTAATGAAGCCCTTTGCGGGCGGGCAACTGCTAGACGAGAAAACCTCCCTTTTTGGCAGGCTCACTCACACCCAGTGCATCCAGTACGCTCTTGACCGTCCTGCCGTGCTGACGGTTCTGCCGGGTGTGCGCAGCTTGGAGGACTTGCAGGTTGCCCTGCGCTATGTGGAGTCCACCCCTGGGGAGAGGGATTACTCCGTCATTGGCGAGTTCACTCCCCAGAGCGCCGAGGGCATCTGCGTCTACTGCAATCACTGCCAGCCTTGCCCCCATGGTTTGAACGTGGGGCTTATCAACAAATATTACGACCTGGCCCTTGCCGGGGACGAAATGGCAAAAGGCCACTATGATAAGCTGCCCCTCCACGCCAGCGACTGCGTGAAGTGCGGTCACTGCGAGAGCCGCTGCCCCTTTCATGTGAAACAGGAGGCGAGGATGGAGGAAATCGCCGGGTACTTTGGAAAATAGGGCTTGACATGGAGCGCACTCAAACTTATATAATTTAAGAAAACAGGAAAGGACGCTGCGTATGAAAAATTTTGGTTTTGGCCTGATGCGCCTGCCCACCACCGACCCGGCAAACGCCGGGACCATCGACGTGGAGCAGGTCAAGAAGATGGTGGACTTGTTCATCGAGAAAGGCTTTACTTACTTTGACACCGCCTGGATGTATTGCGGCTTCCAGAGCGAGCCTACCGTCAAAGAAGTCCTCACCAGCCGCTACCCCAGGGACAAATTTACCCTGGCAAGCAAGCTGCATAACGGCTTTTTCAACAGCTTAGAGGATCGGGATGCCGTCTTTAACGAGCAGCTAAAAAAGACCGGCGTGGACTATTTCGACTACTATATGCTCCACGGCATCGAGTCCGGCAGCTACCCGAAATATGAGCAGTTTGACTGTTTTAACTGGCTGAAGGATAAGAAGGAGAAGGGCCTGGTGAAAACGCCGGGCATCTCCTTCCACGCCACCGCCGAGCTGCTGGATGAAATCCTCACCAAGTACCCTTTCATCGAGTTCGTCCAGCTTCAAATCAACTACCTTGACTGGGAAAGTGAGTGGATTCAGTCCCGCAGGTGCTACGAGGTTGCCGTCAAGCACGGCAAGTGGGTGACGGTCATGGAGCCGGTCAAGGGCGGCACTCTGGCAAAGGTGCCCGCAGAGGTTGCGGGACTGTTCAAGGCCCACGATGCAACTGCTTCTCCCGCAAGCTGGGCCATCCGTTTTGCAGCCAGCCTGCCGGAGGTGAAGATGGTGCTTTCCGGCATGAGTACCCTCGAACAGATGGCGGACAATCTCAGCTTTATGGAGGACTTCAAGCCCCTCACTGAGGAGGAAAAGGCCATGGTGATGAAGGCCGCCGACATCATCAACAGCCAGATTGCCGTGCCCTGCACCGGGTGCTCCTACTGCACAGAGGGCTGCCCCCAGAAGATTGCTATTCCGCAGTACTTCTCCCTCTACAACGAGGATATGCGGGAGCATCTGGAGGAGAAGGGCTGGACGGTGAACTTTACGAACTATGCCAACCTGACCAAAAACTTCGGCGCGGCAAAGGACTGCATCGAGTGCGGCCAGTGCCAGGAGATGTGTCCCCAGCATTTGCCTATTATTGAGAAATTGAAAGAGGTTTCGGCGCATTTTGACAGGTAATCAAAACATAAAAGGGCCGGTGGGAAGTAACTCTCACCGGCCTTTCTTCTTTGCACTATTTTCGTTTCTTCCAATAGACCCCATGGAACAAACATCCCATCAAAGTGGACACCCCCGCCAGCGCATAGGTCAGCACATAGCCCGACCCAGCGGACACCGCGCCCCAGATTGCCGCGCCCGCGCCGTTGCCGATGTCACCCATGAGCATGAAGGCGGTGCTGGCAAGCCCGCGCCGTTGGCTGGGCACGGCCACCATGACTTCCACCTGCAAAAGCTGGGTCACCGCCGTGATGCCCACGCCCACCAGCACGGCGGAAAGCATCATTAGCGCAAGGTTGTACGCCACTGCAATCAGCCCGGTGCCGATGCCGCAGAGAAGGATGCCGAACAAAATACAGGTGCGCTTGGGCACATAAGTGATTACCCGGCCAACGGTCAGGCGGGAGACAATGACCGCCAAGTTATTCACCAGAAAGTAGAGGCTGATTTGCTGGATGCCCCGTTCCAGACCACAGGGGGTGAGGAAGCTCATGACAGCGGCGTTGCCCACGTAGATAAACAGGCTGATCATGGACGGCAGCAGTACCAGAGTCAGGAACACTTTATCTAAACGCAGGCCCGTTTTTTGCTTGTGTTCGCCTTTCTCTGGCTGGGCGGGCCGTTGGTAATGCTCCTTGATGGGCAAGGATAGCGCGAAAGCAATAGCGCCCATTATCACCGCCGACCAGAACATGGCTTCCGGCCCCAGGTTATTGTAGATAGCAAGGCCGATGGTAGGCGTCACCGCGAACACCAACGAACTGCTGATGCCGAAGAATCCCATGGCGTCCACCAACAAATCTTCCGGGGAGATGTCGGCCACCATGGTCGGCGGCACGGGGAAGAAGGTACCCTGGGTGAAGCCGTGCAGCACCCGCAGGGCAAAGAGGACGTTCAAGTCTTTGGTGAAGCAGAAGGCCAGGGCGTTCAGGGCGTAAAGCCCGCTGCCGATGACCAGCAGCTTTTTGCGGCCTATTTTGTCAATAAGCGGCGCGACCACTACACGGGTAGCCATGCCCAGCACCGTCAGGCCGGTCATCATCATGCCGGTAAGGGTGTTGGTGCCGCCCAAATCCAGCACATAGACTGGCAGTAGGGAGATAAAGATGCTGTTGGTGTAGGACGCAATGGAGCAGACCAGCAGCACCAAAATAAAATCCCGGTTCCACAAGCGCCGGGAGAACATTTTCGAGAACATGATACCCCTCCAAAAAAGATTTACACTTTCGCCAATTCGTCCACAAACGGCTCCATGCTGTCAAATACCGGCGTGCCCATGTCCCGCAGGCGGGGCTTAAGCCGGGTCAGCGGCACCTGGGGCAGCACGAAAGCGCTATATTTTTGCTGATTGGCCCGGAGCCAGCGCTCGAAATATTGGTCGGCAAGGTCTGTGCTGCCGGTTTCTGCCAGGCAGTTTTTGGCGGCATCCACGCAGACGATTTCCACCTCTATGTGCTTGCCCGCCTGCTGAGCGGCGGCTTCCACCGCCAGCTTTGTGGGGCCGAGTGCGGCAGTGTTCATGGCTGCTGCGCAGATTGTCCCACCGTCTGCTGTGACCGCCACAGCGCGCCGGGCCAGCACATCATCATAGACCGCAATGGGCAGCGCTACTTTCTCTTGCACTTTCTCCATGCCGCCTTTGATTTGATTGCACAAAAGGCCGATGCTTTTGCAGCCTGCCTCGATCAGCTTGTTAAAATCAGCCGCCAGAATTTCATGTATCTTCTCGTTGACCGTGTTCTCCGCCGCCTCGAAATGTTCCCACACGCAGCCGTCCACATAATGGACAATCTCCAGGCCGGGGTACTTCTTTGCAACCTTGTCCAGAGCCGCGCAGTTGTTGGGTGCTGTTTGAACGATTCCAATCTTCATAATCGTACATCTCCTTTGCTAATTTTCTCTTATGTTTTTGGGCTTGTAGGTCAGCATTAAGCCGTCGCCCTCTACCTGTTCAGCACTGACCAGGGATAACGCCACCGGGTGGGATTCTTCACCTTCCATGCGCTTAAAGAGGGTGTGGGAGTTGGGATCGCCGTCCACCACAGGCACCAGCATGACCTTGATTTCATCAATAAGGCCATGGGAGAGCAAAGTCCAGTCGGCGTAAGCCCCGCCTGAAATGATGGCCTTTTTAATACCAAACTGACTGCACAGTTTCTCCATCATCATAACAGGGTCAAATTTCTCTTTCCCGCAGAAAATGTAGGAAATGCCGTGCTCACGCAGGTATTCCAGGTAGTCATCGGAAATATTCTCCGTTAGGACATGAATGATGCCCTGCACCCCACGGTTCCTTACGTCAATGGTGGAAGAATCGTAGGCAATGCCGCCGTCCGGGCTGATGGCAACATAATAGCGGCCAGTTTCACAGGGAGCGGCGTAATCTTCCCTTGGGTAAGTGTTCTTTGCTTTTGGCAATTCATTTACCCGTCCAGCGGTAAACATAGCCATTGTCACCGCGCCATAAATGGTGGCGTCCGGGTGCATATCAAGCCAGTGCTGGCGGAAAAACGCTGAAGCTGGCGCAGCCTCCGGCAGACGGCCAAAGTCACCGTCTAGGTGGCCTTCCATACTGATATTCAGATAGCAGGTTGTGTAGGGCCTGGTCATGGTATCTGTCCTTTCATTCCTCTGTTTTCCTCATTATAACAGTGAAAATTCTTGGAATCAAATACTTTGTTTCTATAGGACAATATGCTTAAAACCTATAGTTTTTTCTCTGTTGTATTTCCTCCTAACATGGGCAGTTTCCTACACCCGCCATGATGACAGGAGGCACCTGCCACCGAGAGAGCGCAAAGGCTCCCTGGCGGCAGGTGCTTTCCTTTCACATATTCTTGAGGCGAAAAAGCAAGCTGCTCTTGCCGCCCTTGGTGCGGTAGCGCTGCTCGGTTTCCAGCAATTCCACTTTTCGCAAATCCCGCAAGGCCCTGCGGACAGTGGACTGCGACAGCTTTAGCTCCCTAGCGATGGTGGGAATGGCAGGCCAGCACTCGCCATCCCGATTTGCCCGGTCTGCCAGATAAATATAAACCGTCACGGCCCTGTGCTGCAAGTCCATCTTGTAGAGGAAGTCAAACCGGCCCATCCTGCACTACCTCTGGCCCCCTGTTGTGGGGAGCCACCGTCTTGAAAGGCTTACCCTTGCCGCTGTCCGGCCTTTTCTTCTGCGAGGAGCGCTTGTGCTGTTTCTGTGAAGGCGCACCCTGCTCCGGCCCACTGGCAGGAGGTTCCTCTGGCGGAGTATCATCCTCCTTCAGCCAGTCAGGGTGGTACTTTAGGATGATGGCTTGGAGCAGTTCGTTCTTCTCTGCGTAGGCCACTTTGCGGTTGCCGTTCTCTGAGACGGCGTATTGCTCATCGAACTGGATGCCCCAATCGAAGTACAACTTGAGCCTGACTTTCATGGGATAGAACCCGGTTTTCATCACGATAAATTGACCCTTGGGCATAGACTTCAACTCGTCAGGCGTCATAAGTGGGCGTTCTATCATTTGCAGGGATTGGCTGGGGTCGTTTTTGCTCCTGGACACCGAGCCAGACATTTCCTTAGTGAGATACTGGTTGTGGATGATGTTCTGCTCCAGCTCCGTCAGGATTTCTTCTCTGGCGGTGGATACCGCAAAGGCAACTGTGTTGGCGTCTGCCAGGGTGTCACCCTTGCTAAATACCCGCAGCAGGCGGCTGCCGATCTCGCTGTCGGCTGTGAGCTCCACGTCAGCGGCATTGTCATCCATAAGCAGGATACTCCGGGGGGCCTTTCGGATGCCCATTTCCACCAGGGCATGGTGAAGTTCATGGATGTTGGCGGGCAGCTCCCATTCAAGAGAGGTTCCTACCTTACTTGTGATTTTTGCTTTAATCATTTGATGCACCTTCTTTCTCAAAATAGAAAAAGCCGGTCGCTTGTTTTGGAGAGGTTTCTCCAGCGACCGGCTATGTATTTCTATGGCGAGAAGGTCAGCAAATCATCCCCGCTGGCCCTTTCGTTTTGCTTTATTCTGTTGTTGTGAGAGTTCACATCCTGCCGGAAAGCCAAAACGCCCATTTTACATCCACGTTTCGGTACTTTCGAAATCCAGCCTTTTGAGATGCAAAAAAACCGCGTGGTTACGCGGTTTTTTGCCCAAATATCTTTTTGGTTTTCCTAGGATGGTCGAGGTGACAGGATTTGAACCTGCGACTTCTACGTCCCGAACGTAGCGCTCTACCAAACTGAGCCACACCTCGCAAAAACAGCCTCGGGTTTATAAAAACAACACCGAGGCTGTTGGCAGCGGTACCAGGATTCGAACCCAGACAAACAGAGTCAGAGTCTGCTGTGCTACCTTTACACAATACCGCTATGCCCTTTGGGACAAGAAATATTATAGCAGATTTTTGGGGAAAGTCAAGGGGGTGAAGGGGGATTTTCCAAAAAAATTTCCCTTCATAGCATAAAAAAGGGCGGCCCACCCGAAGCAGAACCGCCCACCTGCCTGTAAAGGCCCTATATGCCCGCCCCCAGCTGTGGGAACAGCCCCCGCACAGCCGGGTAAACAGCCCGGAAAGCCTGGTACCGCCGCTCATACCGGGCGGCCAGGACAGAGTCTGGCTCTACCGTGCCCGCTACCCGCACCAGGGACTGGCAGGCCGCCGCCACGGTGGGGTATACGCCGCAGGCCACCATGCCCAGCATGGCCCCGCCATAGCCAGGGCCCTGTTCGGTCTGGGGCAGATCTAGGGGGATCCCCAGCACGTTTGCCAGGATTTCCCGCCACAACAGGCTTTTCGACCCGCCCCCGCACAGGGTGCTGCGGGGGATGGGCAGCCCCAAAGACCTGGCCACCTGGAAGCTGTCCCGCAGGGCAAAGGCGACCCCCTCCAGCACGGCCTGGGTCAGGTCTGCCCGGGTGGTGCCCATGTCCATGCCGATGAACACGCCCCTGGCGCCGCTGTCGTTGATAGGGGAACGCTCCCCCATCAGGTACGGCAAAAAATACACGCTGTTGCGGCCCAGCTTTTCCTGGCCAATGCGCCCCTGCTCCCCGGCAAGGTCTTCCGTACCCAGGATATCCCCGCACCACCACTTGACGCAGCTGGCGGCGGACAGCATGCACCCCATCAGGTGCCAGCCCCCGTCCGCATGGGCAAAGGCGTGCAAGGCGTTGTGGGGGTCTGCGCTGAACTTCCCCGCGCTGATGAACAGCGTGCCCGAGGTGCCCAGGGAGATGTTGCACCCGCCCTCCCCCACAGCGCCTGTGCCCACGGCCGCCGCCGCGTTGTCCCCGGCCCCAGCGCACACCAGCACGCCTTCTGGCAGGCCCAGCTGCTTTGCCACCCCTGGCAGAAGGGGGCCCACCGGCTGCCAGCTTTCGAACAGCCGGGGCAGCTGGCTTTCCGATACCCCGCAGACGGCGCACATTTCCGGGCTCCAGCACTTGTGCTCCACGTCCAGCAGCAGCGTGCCGCTGGCGTCGGAATAGTCGGTGCCATGCACCCCGGTCAGGCGGTAATTCACATAGTCCTTGGGCAGCATGATCTTGGCGATGCGCCCAAACAGCTCTGGCTCGTGCTTGCGCATCCACAGCAGCTTAGGGGCCGTGAATCCCGCAAAAGCAATATTGGCCGTATACCGGCCCAGCTTTTCCCGGCCTACCGTTGCGTTCAGGTACTCCACCTCGGCGGCGGTGCGCCCATCGTTCCACAATATGGCGGGGCGCAGCACCTTGCCCTCCCCGTCCAGGGCCACCAGGCCATGCATCTGCCCGCCCGCGCCAATGCCCGCCACCTGGGAAGCGTCGAAGCCAGCCAGCAGCTCTGGTATGCCGGCGCAAACCGCCCGCCACCAGTCCTCTGGCTCCTGCTCGCTCCAGCCCGGCTGGGGGAATGCCAGCGGGTACCCCTTTGTCACCGTATGGCACACCCGGCCTTCCCCGTCCACCAGCAGCAGCTTGCACCCCGAGGTGCCTAAATCGATGCCGATATAAAACATGCCGTATCCCTCCCTGTAACCCTTGTGGGCATATTGTCATCCCCTGTCCAGGGCCGCCACCCCAGTCCGGGCAATCTCCCGGATGCCATAAGGCCGCAGCAAGCCGCACAGGGCGTCGCACTTGTCCCGCTCCCCGGCAAAGCGCAGGGTCACCGTCCCGTTGGAAACGTCCGCCACCTGCGCGCCCATCAGCTTGCATATCTCGTTTATCCCCCCCAGGCTTTGGGTGTTGCAGGCCACCTTTACCAGCATCAGCTCGGCCTGCACCGCGCCTGGGGAAAGGGAGCGCACCTTCACCACCGGGATGACCTTGTTCAGCTGCTTCTCCACCTGCTCTAAGATATAGTCGTCCCCTTCCCCCACAATGGTGATGCAGGACATGGCCGAGTCTTTGGTGGCGCCCACGGCCACGCTGTCCAGGTTGTACCCCCGGCGGGAGAACAGCCCCACCACCTTGGAGAGCACGCCCGGCTGGTTCTCCACCAGCACCGAAAGGGTGTACTTCATGCCTGTGCCCCCGCCGCCGCGGGGACGCCCGGGCCCGCAGCCTGGGCCTCTTCGCCGGCCACGGCCAGCATCAGCTTGATGCGGTTCTCCTGGTTGACCTTGGTGGCGCTGGGGTCATAGTCGATGGGCACGATGTTGGCCCGGGGGTACAGGCGCTTCACCTTGCGTATCATGCCCTTGCCCACAATGTGGTTGGGCAGGCAGCCAAAGGGCTGGGTGCACACCACGTTCTCGTACCCGTTCTCAATAAGCTCCATCATCTCGGCGGTCAGCAGCCAGCCCTCGCCCATTTTGCACCCATAGCCGATGACCTGCCCGGCCAGCCGCTTCAGGTGGGAATAAGGCGAAGGAGCGGTGAACTGGGGGTATTTCTTCACCGCCGCTATCAGGTCCGCCTCGAACTTGGTGAAATACCATTTCAGCAGCGTGCACACCTGCTTCTTGGCGGCGCTGCCCCCATACAGCCGGATGTCCTCCAGCCGGTTGTCCACCTTGAAGATCATAAACCCCACAATGCCTGGGGTCATCACCTCGCAGCCCTGCTGGAAGAGGAAATCCTCCAGCCCGTTGTTGGCCAGGGGCGAGTATTTCACGTAGATCTCCCCCACAACCCCCACCTTGACTGCGGGGCGCTTCTGCCGGGGCAGCCCGGCAAAAGAGCGGGTAATCTCGTCAAAATAGGTGTGTACCTCCCGCTGGGTAAACGCCTTGCCCTGTTCGAACAGCCTTGTCAATTTGACGGTCCAGTCCCGCACCAGCCTGTCGCTGGCCCCTTCCTCCACCTCATAGGGCTTCGTCTGGTTCTTCAGCAGCATCAAAAGGTCGCCGTAGGTCAGCGCGGCAATGGCCCTGCGCAAAAGGGGCAGGGTAATCTTAAACCCGCTGTTGCTCTCCAGCCCCGACATGTTCACGGAAATGACGGGGATAAAATCCAGCCCGTCCTTACGCAGGGCCTTGCGCAGCAAGTGTATGTAGTTCGAGGCCCGGCACCCGCCGCCGGTCTGGGTCATGATAAGCGCCACCCGGTGCAGGTCGTACTTCCCGCTGTGCAGCGCGTGCATCAGCTGGCCGATGGACAGCAGCGCCGGGTAACACGTGTCGTTGTGGACATACTTCAGGCCCTCGTCCGCTATCTCCCGCCCTGTGGTGCGCAAAAGCTCGATATGGTACCCAAAGCTTTCCAGCACGTTTTTAATCAGCTCGAAATGGATGGGCGCCATGTTGGGCGTCAATATGGTGTAATCCTTCTTCATTTCCCGGGTAAACTCTACCCGGCCCGCGGCTTCCGCCATCTTCCGCATCCCTCCTTTTGGTTGGAGCCCCGCCCCAACCCTCCGCTTAGGGAAGCTTTTTATAAAAAGTTTCCCTAAGAACCTTTCAAAAATTTTTCCGCCGCGAATCGCTGACGGGATTCCAAAGGGCCCAAGCGCAAAACGCAAAGCAATTTGCGCTTGCCCTTCTGGAAAAGTGTGGGACGGCGTCCCACGGCCTTGCGCCGCAGGCCCCTATTGGCCCAGGCCCAGGGCGGCGAAGAGGCTGCGCAGGCGGATACGCACAGCGCCCAGGTTGGTGATCTCGTCGATCTTGATCTGGGTGTAGATGCGGCCGCCTTTTTCCAAAATGGAGCGCACCTCGTCGCCGGTAATGGCGTCTACGCCGCAGCCAAAGGAGACCAGCTGCACCAGGTTCAGGCGCTTGTCGCGGGACTCCGCCACATAGCGGGCGGCGGCGTACAGCCGCGCGTGGTAGGTCCACTGGTTGAGGACCTGGGTGGGGAAGCTTCCCACCAGGTGGCTGACAGAGTCTTCCGTTACCACCACCGCCCCGCATTCGCAGATGAGCTTGTCGATGCCATGGTTGATTTCCGGGTCCAGATGGTAGGGCCGGCCCGAGAGGATGACAACAGGCAGGCCCTCCTTTTGGGCATATGCCAGGTACTCCCCGCCCTTTTGCCGGATGCGCCCCATGTGGGCGGCATATTCCTCATAGGCCGCCTGGGCCGCCGCTTTTACCTCTTTCAAGGGGACCTGGGGGAAATATTTTCCCAGGATACCCCGCATCTTCTTGGGGAAGTCCTTGGGGCGGTGCAGGCCCACATAGTCGTAGATAAACTTGACGTCCGCCAGGGCGGTCACGTTGGCGTCCAACACCTCGGGGTAATAGGCCACCACCGGGCAGTTATAGTGGTTGTCGCCCAGCCCCTCGTCCAGGTTATAGCTCATGCAGGGGTAGAAAATGGCGTCTGGACCCTGTTCCAACAGGGCTTCTATGTGGCCATGCAGCAGCTTGGCCGGGTAGCACACGGTGTCAGAGGGGATGGTGTGCTGGCCCTTGTAATACAGCTGCCGGTCCGATGGGGGGGAACAGGTTACCCCAAAGCCCAGCTTTGTAAAAAACGTGTGCCAGAAGGGGTACAGCTCGAACATGTTCAGCCCCATGGGTATGCCGATGGTCCCCCGCTTGCCCCCGCAGGGCTTGTATGCGGCCAGCAGCTGCTTTTTATAGTCGTACAGGTTATAGGCGGCGGTGGGGCCCGGCTTTTGCAGGGGCTTTTCGCAGCGGTTGCCCGCTATGTATTTTTTCCCGTTTGCAAAGGTGTTCACCGTCAGGCGGCAGCGGTTCTGGCAGCCGCCGCAGGTAACGGCCCGCACCTGGTGGGTGAAGCCCTCCAGGTCCCGCGGGCCCAGGATGGCGCTTTGGCCCGTACTGTTCTCTTGGGCGTACAGGGCCGCGCCGTAGGCCCCCATCAGCCCAGAGACGGAGGGCCGGGTGACATACTGGCCAATCTCCTTCTCAAAGGCCCGCAGTACCGCGTCGTTTAAAAAAGTGCCCCCCTGCACCACAATGTGCCTGCCCAGGCTGCGGGCGTCCGTTACCCGGATGACCTTATACAGGGCGTTCTTCACCACGCTGATGGAAAGCCCCGCCGAGATGTTCCCGATGGTGGCCCCGTCCTTCTGGGCTTGCTTGACAGAGGAATTCATGAACACCGTGCACCGGGAGCCCAGGTCCACCGGGCTTTCGGCAAACAGGCCGCATTGGGCGAAATCGGCCATTTCATAGCCCAGGGCCCCGGCAAAGGTCTGTAAAAACGAGCCGCAGCCCGAAGAGCAGGCCTCGTTCAGGAAGATGTTGTCGATGGCCCCGCCGCGTATCTGGAAGCACTTGATGTCCTGCCCGCCGATGTCCAGGATAAAGTCCACCTCTGGCTGGAACTTCTTGGCCGCCGTGAAGTGGGCGATGGTCTCCACCACGCCCAGGTCCAGGGAAAAAGCGTTCTTGATGATCTCCTCGCCATAGCCCGTAGAGGCCGCGCAGCAGATGCGGATATCGGGGAACTTCTTATAAAGGTCCCGCAAAAACCCCCGCACCAGCGGCACCGGGTTGCCGGAATTGGGCAGGTAACGGGCGAATATGATCTCCTGGGCCTCATTGACGGCCACCGCCTTCACCGTGGTAGAGCCCGCGTCGACGCCGATATAGGCTTTGTTCCCCGGCAGCAGGGGCGCGTCTGTGCACACCCGGTCCCGTTCGTGCCGGCGGGTAAATTCCGCATATTCCTCCTGGTCGTGGAAAAGGGCCATGCCGCTTTGGTAGGCATGGCTGGGGCTGTACGCCCGGATCTTCCCCCTGACCTGCGCCAGGTCGAATTCCTGGCTGGATTGGGACAAGGCCGCGCCCGCCGCCACATAATACAGGGAGTTTTCCGGGCAAACGCCCCGCAGCCCCAAAACCTCGTCAAACGCCCCCCGCAGCTGGGGGAAGAAGGTCAGCGGCCCGCCCAGGTACACCACCTGGCCTTCAATCCCCCGGCCCTGGGCCAGCCCGGCGATGGTCTGGTTCACCACCGCCACCAGGATGCTCTTGGCAATGTCGTCTTTTTGCGCCCCCTGGTTCAAAAGCGCCTGTATGTCCGATTTGGCGAACACGCCGCACCGGGAGGCGATGCTGTAGGTCCGCCCGCTTTGCCCGGCTACCTTGTCCAGCTCGGCTGGGGTTATCCCCAGCAGCGTGGCCATCTGGTCGATAAAAGCCCCCGTGCCCCCGGCGCAAGAGCCGTTCATGCGCACTTCCATGGGGCCCGAAAGGAACAGGATCTTCGCGTCCTCGCCCCCCAGCTCGATGACCACGTCGGCCCCGGGCTGGTATTTTTTCACCGCCGTGCGGGTGGCGTACACCTCCTGCACAAAGGGGATGCCCAGGTCTTCCGCAATCCCCATGCCGGCCGAGCCGGAAATACATAAAAAAGCCCGCCCCTCTTCCGGGAAACGCTTCTGCACCCGCCCCAGCATGGCAGCCGCCTTTTCCGCTATCTGGGAAAAGTGCCGCTCATATTCCTGGAATACCGGCACGCCGTCTTCCCCATACACCAGGCATTTCAGTGTAGTCGAGCCTATATCCAAACCGATCCTCATGTTTCTCCTTTCCCGGCACAACAGCCTGCGGGCCGCCCCTTCCCCGGGCCCCAGGCCCCGCTTTTTCGAAACCTATTTGATGTTTAGTATAGCATTTTCCGACAAAAAAATCAATATTTGCCCCACCGGCAATCCTTACCAAAAGATACTTCCCATGCCGCGCAATTATGTGCCCGGGGGCCCCTCCCTGTTGATTATACGCCGGTATACATCGCCTGTCAATGTATATCGGTTTATAAAAAAGGCCGGGCCGCGGCCGCCTGTATGGAAAGACCCCCGGGGCGCAAAACGGAAGCCGCCCCGGGGGTCTTTCATTCATATAACCGGCAACCCACGCCGCCCGCGGGCGGTTTCAGGGCAGCCGCGCAAGGGGGGCCGCCCTTTTACGCAATGGGCTCGAAGTCTGCGGCGCCGTGCTTGCACAGGGGGCAGATGAAGTCCTCGGGCAGCTCGTCGCCCTCATAGACGTACCCGCACACCTTGCACACAAAGCCCTTCTTCCCCTCCAGCTGGGGCTTAGGCTTCACGTTGTTCTGGTAATAGGTATAGGTCATGGTCTCCTGGCTGGATACCACCCGGGCCTCTGTTACGCTGCAAATGAACATGCCGTGGGTGTCCAGGTCTACATACTGGTCTACCTGCAGGGACAGGAAGGAGTTGATGAACTGGGGCAGGAATACCAGCCCGTTGTCTGACCGCAGGGGCGTGATGTCCGCGAACTTGTCCGCGGTGCGGCCGCTTTGGAAACCGAAGTTCTCAAAGACGGAGAAGGGCGCGTCCTGCGAAAGGCAGTTGATGTTCATCTTGCCGGTCTGCTGGATGACATGGTGGGAGTAGTTCTCCTTGTTGATGGCCACGGCCACCCGGTTGGGGGCGTTGGTCACCTGGGTCACCGTGTTGACGATCAGGCCGTTGTCCTTTTTGCCGTCGTTGCTGGTAACCACGTACAGGCCGTAGCCGATGTTGAACAGGGCGGAGAGGTCGTGCTTGTTGGCGGTGCCGTCCTGGCGGGCCAGGTAATCCTGGCACAGCCCGCAGGCCAGGGCCTCCAGCTTCTCGCTGCTTTCGGCGTTCAGGGCGGACCGGATGGTGACGGTGGGCCCCGCAAAGGTAATCTTCTTCGAATTGGCCAGCATGCCCTTCATCACCTTCGCCGCCATGGGGGCCCAGCTGCCGTTCTCGATGATGCCCACCGTGCGGTTCTGGAAGTTGCGCTCGGTCAGGTGGTTGATAAAGGTGCGCATGAAGGGGAATATCTCCGCGTTATAGGTTGTGGTGGCCAGCACCAGCTTGTTATACCGGAAGGCGTCCTCCACGGCCTCGGACATGTCGCAGCGGGCCAGGTCGAACACCTCTACATGGGGACAGCCCTTCTGCTGCAGCTTCTCGGCCAGCTGCTCTACGGCCTTGCGTGTGTTGCCGTATATAGAGGTATAGGCGATGACCACGCCCTCGCTCTCTGGGGTATAGGAAGACCACAGGTCGTACAGCTTCAGGTAATGGCCCAGGTTTTCCCGCAATACCGGCCCGTGCAGGGGGCAGATGGTCTGGATATCCAGGCCCGCCGCTTTCTTCAGCAGCGCCTGCACCTGGGCGCCATATTTGCCCACGATGCCGATGAAGTACCGCCGCGCCTCGCAGTCCCAGGGCTCGTCCACGTCCAGCGCGCCGAATTTGCCGAAGCCGTCGGCGGAGAACAGCACCTTGTCCGTGCTGTCGTAGGTCACCAGCACCTCGGGCCAATGGACCATGGGGGCGGCCACAAAGGTGAAGGTGTGGCTGCCGGTAACCAGGGTGTCGCCCTCGGCCACCACCAGGCGGCGGTCCTCGAACTCGTCGCCGAAGAACTGCCCCATCATGGCAAACGCCTTCTGGCTGGAGACGATGGTGGTGCCCTTATATACCTGCATAAAGCTGTGGATGCTGGCGGAATGGTCGGGCTCCATGTGCTGGACGATGAGGTAGTCGGGGGCCTTGTCCCCCAGGATAGCGGCGATGTTGTCCAGCCACTGGTGGGTAAAGCGGGCGTCCACCGTGTCAAAAACAGCGGTCTTGCCGTCCATCACCAGGTACGAGTTGTAGGCCATGCCGTTGGGCACCACATACTGCCCCTCGAACAGGTCCACCTGGTGGTCGTTCACGCCCACATACCGGATGTCTTTTGTAATTTCCATAGCTCTTCTCCTTTGCGTGTATCCATTGTTTCTATTGTTCGGGGTTTGCCCCCCGTTATGCCTTTGGGGCGGTTCCCGGGAATACAAAAAATAAATAATAAGGAAGCCTAAAAGCCATAAAAGCCCGGCTATTGGGCAGGGCCGTTCTCCTGGGTGAACAGGAACGCCCCCACCGCCACGGACACTGCCAGGTTCAGGGAATCCACCGCGCCGCTTTGGGGGATGAACAGGCTTTGCCCATACCGCTGGTATTCCGCCGGCAGGCCCGCAGCCTCGTTGCCGAACACCAGCGTATAGCACCGGGAAGCCGGGCAGCTTCCCGGGGTGAGCACCCGGCCCCCGTCCAGCATAAAGGGGAACACGTCCCGGCCCTGGCCGTGGGCGGCCAGGTAGGCGGGGAAATCCGCAAACCGCTCTACCTCCAGCTGGAACACCGCCCCCATGCTGGCCCGCACAGCCTTGGGGTGCCACAGGTCCGCCCCGCCGCCAATGACAGCCAGGTCCCGTATGCCAAAGCCCAGCAGCGTGCGCATGATGGTGCCCAGGTTGCCCATGTCGGCGGGGTCTGCCAGGGCCACATGGGGCGCGCCCTCCCGCAGCCTCCCCGGGTATTTGGTAAATTCCCCCGCCGCATAGCAGACCTCCTTCTGGGCAATGCGCCCCAGCGCCCGGGGCCACACCAGGCAGGGCACGCCCACCCGGGCGCACAGCCCCTCCAGCTTCCCTTTTTCCCGGAAATCCTCCCGGCAATATACGGCCCGGGCGGCCTCGGGGCGGTGCAGCAGCAGCTCGAAGGTGGGGAAGGGCCCCAGCGCATATGAACAGCCCATCTCCCGCTTGTATTTTTTTGGCAGCTCCCGCCCTGGCTCCATGGTTACGCCTCCTTTGCGCCCGCTATAGCCCTGCAAAGAAAGGGAGCCTGGAAAGAGTGTCCCCTTTTCCAGGCTCCGCTTTGCCTGCCGCCAATCAGGCCTCGACAGGAGCGCCCACAGGGCAGGTGCCGGCGCAGGCCCCGCAGCTGATGCAGGTATCGCCGTCGATCACATACTTGCCGTCGCCCTCGGAAATAGCGTCTACGGGGCAGTCGCTGGCGCAAGCGCCGCAGGCAATGCATTCGTCATTGATAACATAAGGCATAGGGAACACCTCCAATAAGTTTATACGGTTTCATTATAACATGTTTTTTGAAAAATGCAAGGCAATCCTGCATAATTCCCCACACAAATCCGGCCGCCCGGCCGCCGGCTATTTTTCCAGGGCCTTCAGCCGCTCGGCCTCCTTTTTGTCCACCTTCACCCGCCCGTCCCGCAAAACCTTCACCTGGTCCGCCTGGAACACCTTGGGCGCCGCGTCCGGGTCCTTGTCCAGCCGCACCGTCAGCCTCCGCGTCAACAGGTTCGTGTCGATGACCACGCCCTTGCCCTCGGGTGTCGAGACCGTGGCCCCGGTTTTGGGGGTGGTACGCAGCAGGTCCTGGTAGGCCTCCTGTTCATATTTCAAGCAGCACATCAGCCTGCCGCAGGTGCCGGATATCTTCACCGGGTTCAGGGAAAGCCCCTGTTCTTTGGCCATTTTGATGGAGACCGGCTGGAACCCCCCCAAAAAGGACCCGCAGCAGAAGGGCCGGCCGCATATGCCTATGCCCCCCAGCATCTTGGCCTCGTCCCGCACGCCGATCTGCCGCAGCTCGATGCGGGTGTGGAATATCCCTGCCAGGTCCTTCACCAGCTCGCGGAAGTCCACCCGGCCGTCGGCGGTGAAATAGAACAGGATCTTGCTGTTGTCAAAGGTATATTCCACGTCCACCAGCTTCATCTCCAGCCCCCGGCTGGCAATGCGCTTTTCGCAGGCCCGGAAAGCGGATTTCTCCTTCCGGCGGTTGTCCTCGGCCCGCTGCCTGTCTTCCGGCGTGGCCGGGCGCACCAGCTTGCGCAGGGGCTGCACAATCGACCCGTCCGGCACCTGGCGGTTCTCCATGGCCACCTCGCCGCACTCTATGCCCCGGGCCGTCTCCACCACGGCCATCTGGCCCTTGTGCAGGCGCACCCCGCCCGGGTCGAAATAATACACCTTGCCTGTGTTTTTAAAGCGCACGCCAATGACCTCGGCCATACACCACCGCCCCTTTCCAAAACCTTTTCTTTATTTTATACATATAATGAGCCGGATATAAGCGGCGCAGCCCCCGCCGCAGGGCAAAGAAAGGAAATAGCCCGGACCCCTCATCCCCTACCGGGGCACTGGGCCTGGGCTATTTCCTTTGGTGCAGGTAACAGGAGTTGAACCTGCAAGAGCTTGCGCTCATATGGACCTGAACCATACGCGTCTGCCAATTCCGCCATACCTGCATATTGTCTTTTACTTACCGCACTCTCTTGAATGCTTGTACAGTATAGCATCTTTTGCCGCGGTTGTCAACCGTTTTTTGCAATTTTTTTGCCCCCCGCGCGGGGCCTTGACGGGGGAAGCAAGATTTGCTATACTATTTTTATTTATATATTTTGGGGTGTGACGGATGGAGGAAATTGTGGAAAGGAAGGAAAAACGCGCATGAAAAAGGTAAAAAAGCAAGGCATGGTCGGCGCCGCCGTGATGGCGGGGCTCATTTTGCTCTCCATGCCCTTGGGGGCGGGGAAGTCCCTTTCCCGGCTGCGGGAAGAGGCCGCCGGCCAGTTCTATCACGACCTGGCGGAATATTCCATCTACGACGGCCTGGAGAAGCGCCGGGAGGCGGCGGAGAATCTGCTTACTATAGCGGAACGCTATGCGGACTCTTCCCCCCAGCTGGAAGCGGCCATGGACGAAGTGGAATACCAGATCCGGGTATGCGAGAACTCTTATGATGAAACCTTTATACAGACGGTAGAGGCCAACGGGCAGCTGGGCCAGGCGGCGGCAGGGCTGGCCGGCGCGCTGGAGGCCGCGGGGCTTTCAGAGCAAGACCAGAAATACCCGGCCCAGCTGTTGGCCCAGCTGGAATCGGAACAGGACAAAATTGCCCGCAGCAGCTACAACGACGCGGCCCGGGAGTTCAACGCGCGGCTGCAACGCTTCCCGGCCAACATCCTGGCCCCCATTGCCGGGGTGGGGCCCCTGGGGCTTTTTTAAGCGGGCCCTTTTTATTAGGATAAAAAACATCTGTGGCAGGAAGGGGGATCGGCATGAAAAAACAGACAGGCTGGAAACGGGGGGGACGGCTGGCCGCCTTTTTATGCGCGGCGCTGCTGTTTGCTTCCGGGATTTGCACGCCCGCCCTGGCCTCTGTGCCAGTCCGGCCGGAAAACAAATATGTGCTGGACAGCGCCGGGGTGCTGGAGGACGGGACGGAGCGGGAGATCATCCGGGAAAACCAAAAGCTGTTTGAAGAGACCGGCGCGGAGATCGTGGTGGTGGCCGTAGACTTTTTAGGGGGCCAGGATATCGAGGACTATGCCAACAGCCTGTTCAACGAATGGGGCGTGGGCTCTTCCCAGCGCAACAACGGCATTTTGTTGGTGCTGGCCATTGGGGAGGACACCTATTACGCCACCAGCGGCTATGGCCTGGAGGACTATTTCGACGGGGCCCGCTTCCGGGACCTGCTGGACGAATACCTAGAGCCGGACTTTGCCGCCAAGGACTATGACGCGGGGGTAAAAAAGTTCTTCCGGGAGACGCTGGACCTGGTAGAGGGCTATTACGAGGGCTACCACGACGGCTACGGCCCAGGGGGCGGCTATGATGAAGGGGAGGCGGACTACCATTACGGCTACAGCCCCCTTTCCAGGGCCATCCCCGCCATCGCCAACGTGGTGCGGGTAGTCATCGTGATGGTGGTGCTGGTGGTAATCGTCCGCATCCTCAGCGGCCGGGGGCGGGGCGGCCGGGGCGGCCCCCCCTACGGCGGAGGCGGCGGGGGCGGCGGCTTCTGGGGCGGCATGATGCTGGGCCACATGATGGGGCGCAGGCACAGGCCGTGGGGCCCGCCCCCACCGCCGCCCGGCGGGTTCGGCGGGCATAGGCCCCCGGGGGGCTTCGGGGGCTTCTCGGGCGGCGGGCGCAGCGGCGGCTTCGGCAGCGGGCGTTCCGGCGGGTTTTCCGGGGGCGGCGGCTTCTCGGGGGGCGGGCGCTCCCATGGGGGCGGCGCTGGCAGGCGGTAAAGCCCCCGGGCTTCTGAAACCAGGAAAGAGGGGGACCCTTCCATGAAAAAATATTTCTTGTTTGACCTGGACGGCACTATCACCGACACAGGGGAGGGCATAACGCGTTCTGTCCAATACGCCCTAGACGCTTTCGGCTTCCCGCCCCAGCCCCCAGAAAAGCTGCGGCGGTTTGTGGGCCCTCCATTACAATGGTCCTTTGAGCATTATTATGACATGTCCCCAGAGCAGGCCGCCCAGGCTGTGGAAAAGTACCGGGAACGCTACCGGGCGCAGGGGGTGCTGGAAAGCCCCCTGTATCCCGGGATGGGCGGCTTCCTGGGGCGGCTGTCCCAGCGGGCCACGCTGTGCCTGGCCACCTCCAAGCCACTGGTGTTTGCCCGGCAGATTCTGCGGCTGCGGGGGATCGAGGGGCTTTTTGCCCAGCTGTCCGGGGCCGAGCTGGACGGGACCCGCACGGACAAGGCCGAGGTCATCGGCTGGGCCCTGGGCCTTCTAGAAGGCCCGCCCAAAGGGCAGGCGGTGATGGTCGGCGACCGGCGGCATGACATCCTGGGGGCAAAGGCCCAGGGTGTCGAGAGCATCGGGGTTTTGTACGGCTACGGCGAGCCCGGCGAACTGGCACAGGCCGGGGCGGACTACCTGGCCCAAAGCGTAGAGGAGCTGGAGCAGCTGTGCATGGGGATGCTGTATCGTTAACGCGGTTCAAAAGAGGTATATACCGGCTTTCAAGCGCGTTTACGAAATAGGAAGGGGAGGCAGGCACCTGCCTCCCCTTCCCTTTGCCCAGGGCCAAAAAAAATTTCCGCGGGCCGCCTAACCAAACCCCGCCGCAGAGCGTCTAATGGGTACAATGGGAAGTGGAATGAGGTGAAAGGCATGCTGGACCACCGGCTAGTAAAAAAAGCGCAGAACGGCGACCGGGAAGCATTCTTGGCGCTGATGCGGGAAAACGAGGACGCCATGTACCGCGCGGCCAAGGCCATCCTCCGCCGGGAAGACGACGTGGAGGACGCCGTACAGGAGGCTGTATGCAGGGCCTTCTACAAAATTGGGGACCTGCGGCAGCCCCGGTACTTCAAAACTTGGCTGACCCGGGTGCTCATCAACTGCTGCTACGACCTGCTGCGGGACCAAAGGGGCATCGTCTCCTTAGAGCTGCTGCCAGAAACCGGCTATGAAGACGACCGGGACACGGCCCTGGACGTGCGGGAAAGCCTGGCAGCCCTGGGCGAGAACGACCGGCTCATCTTGACGCTGTACTACCTAAACGACCTGGCTATGAAGGACATAGCCAAGCTGCTGGGCATCAGCGAAGGGGCCGTGAAGCAGCGGCTGGTACACGGCCGGCGCAGGTTCCGGGAAGCATATGAACGGCGGGAACAAGAAAGGAGGGCGGTCAGTTATGAAAAATAAGGGCAGGCGATACGCGAAACCCATCCCCTACGCGGCCGTTGGGAAGCAGGCGGAAAAGGCGGCCTGGCGGGATTTCCGGCGGGACCCGGCCTTTTGCCAGGCGCTTTCCCAAGAGCTGGACGTGGGGACCGTGCCCGAATCGTACCGGAAAGCCATGAAAACCATTTACAGCGAATTGCCCCGGGACATGCCCGTGCGGCATTACCCCCTGCGCTCGGCTTTAAAGGGCCTTGCCACCGCCGCGGTGCTGGTGGTGCTGGCGGGCGCCTCCCTGTTTTGGGCCAATTCCGTTTACCCCCAGATGGTGGAAAGCCTGCCAGGGCTGGGGATGGTGTTCCGCAGCATCAACCAGAACGACGGCAATACCCCGGAAGCCATAGGGGAAGAAGCGCAGCCCCTGGCCCTGGTAAAGAAAGACCGGCAAAGGCCGACGTTCACGCCGGTCTCAGCAGACCTGAAAAACGGCCCGGGCTCTTTTACCGTGAAAGACGCCTGGACAAACGGCCAATACCTGTACCTGGAGGTCTCCGCCCAGGTAGAGTCCTCCGCCCTTACGCCCCCCAGCTATGACGCCCCCCAGCTTCTGTGGCCTATAACGGAGACCACCAACCAAATGCTTCTGGACTGGGAGGTGGGCCAGGAATTGTACGCCACCATCACCATGGACGGCCAGGACCTGACAGGCGCGCTGGTCTCCCGTATGCAGGCGGTGGACGGGGAGTGGGTTACAACGGAGGCGCCGGTCCTGTTCCCGGACCGTGACCTTAGCACCTATACAGGCGCTACTATAGACTGGCCGGAGGTTGCCCCGGACGGCGACACCACAGAGCTTAAAGGGGTATGGCAGGCAAGGCTGCCGGAAGGCATGGCGGTGGGGGATTCCGTCCACATGGCCATCAGCCTGCCCGCCGCCGTCTACGAATATGCGGGCCCGGAAAACACCGAAGCCACGACAACCGACGCCCTGGCCTTTTCCATGGAGTTCGAGCTGGAAGTGGATACCGTCAGCTGCGACGGCGTAAACGAGGATGGCCAGGACAACGGCGTGGTAGTAGGAAGCTTTTCCTATACCCCTGTCAAGTCGGAAGCGGAGATCATCGTGCCCCAGTTCGGCTATTACGGCTACAACATGCTGCTGCCCCAGGTGTCCAACTACACCCCCGATGCCTATACCCTCTACGGCTCCTACGCGGAGCTTTCCACAGAGGACGGGAAAGTGCTGGCCGCCCAGAACCTCCGCCCATACCTGCCCAACCCGGTAGACGAGGACGGGGAGGAACAGTCCCGCTACCTGGCGGAGTTCCTTACCCCGCCCCAGGACGGCATAGAGCGGCTGGTGCTGACCCTGTACCAGTTTGACCCCCGGGATTTTGAAAGCCTGATTGGCGGCTTCCTGGGCGGGGACGAGAGCCTGTTCTATAACCCGGTTGTGGCCGAATTCACCATAGACTTTGAAACCCACACCATGACGCCCAGCAGCCATTACGCGGAAAAGGGCCTTGACAAGCTGGACAAGGAAACCTGCCTGGAGGCCGCCGGCGACATCCCCGTTGAAAACGGCTTCCTCAGCCGGGGCATATCCTATTCTAGGTATGACATGACCGGGGAAGAGGTCATCCTGCTGGCCGAGGCCGGCGTGGATACCGATAACCTAGCCGTGCAATGCTATCTGGGAGACGAGCTGGTACGGACCGTGTACAGCGCCCCCTGGGAGGCATGTGTGGAGACAGACCCCAGCGACACCATTTCCAGCGTATACAACAGCGCGGACGGTTTCTTCTATATGCCCAACGAGGCCCCACACGATTCCCGCCCCCTGACGGGTTACCAAGAGCTGTGCTTTGCGGTATTCTACCCAGAGGGGATGGAGGTACAGGACACGGCCCTGCAGGATGCGTCCCACCAGTCCAACTTCACCCACATCCAGCTGGTGGACACCGTTACCGGCCAGGTGCTGATCGACAACGTGACGGACAGCTATTATAACAACATGGTATGCGCCCTGACAGGCGCCACGTACAAATACTACGCCGCGAAAAAAACGGCGGACGCGGAAGCCAAGGGCGTGATCTCCCAGGCCGAAGCGCAGTCTGCCATCGAAAAAGCAGAGTCCTCCATCATCGAGAAGGCGATTGACGAGGCAGAAGCCCGGTCTGCCATCGAAGAGGCGGAGTCCTCCATGATCGAGAACGCAATGGACGAGGCTGAGGCCCAAGACGCCACGCCCCCGCCAAGCCCCAAGCCGCCCAAGGAATCGGCCCCACATGAAAGCAGGAGCTGACAAAGCACAACCCTCTTCCATAAGCAAAAAAGGATATCCCCACCCGGGGATATCCTTTTTTGCCTGCCCATACAGGCAGTATGCCCCACAGCCGGAAGCCGGGCCACGGACGCTTCCCACTCAACAGCGTCCGGCCACGAGGCGGGATTCTCAAGGGCCAGCGGCCCTTGAGCGGGGTACCACGGGCCGCGCCCCTGGCCGCCGGAGGCCCTACAACACCACCTGGCCGCTGCCCGGGCGGGAAAACAGCCGGCGTACCTCCCCACGCAGGGCCCTGTATTCCGGGCCCTGCAAGGCATCCCCGGCAAAAAGCCGCTGGGCGCACCGCTGGGCCTTTTGCAGCACCTCCAGGTCGTTTGCCATGTCGGCAATCTTCAGCTGGGGCAGGCCGTGCTGGCGCTGGCCGAAAAAATCCCCCGGCCCCCGCAGCTTCAGATCCGCGTCGGCAATCTGGAAGCCGTCCCGGGTGTCCCGGAACATCCGCAGGCGGGACAACGTCTCCTCATTCTGCGCGTCTGTGATGAGGATGCAGCTGGAGGGGTATTGCCCCCGGCCAATGCGCCCCCGCAGCTGGTGCAGCTGGGAAAGGCCGTACCGTTCGGCGTTCTCGATGACCATGACGGCGGCGTTGGGCACGTCCACCCCCACCTCTACCACCGTGGTGGCCACCAGCAGCCGGGTGCGGCCCTGGGCAAATTCTTCCATCGCCCGCTCCTTTTCCCGGTTTTTCAGTTTCCCGTGGAGTATCCCCACCGGTACGCCGGGGAAGGCCTTGCCCACCAGGGCGCTGTATGTTTCAACGCTCATCAGGGGCGTGCCGTCCGCTTCTATCAGCGGGCAGACCAGATACCCCTGCCGCCCTTCGTCCAGGTGCTTCTGCACATAACGGAAAGCCCGTTGGCGCTTTGCCGGGTCAATCAGGTACGTGCGCACCTCTTGCCGCCCGGGGGGCAGCTCGTCCAGGACGGATATGTCCAGGTCGCCGTAAACCATCAGCGCCAGGGTGCGGGGGATGGGGGTGGCGCTCATGACCAACAGGTGGGGGGACGCGCCTTTCTCCGCCAGGGCCGAACGCTGGTTTACCCCAAAGCGGTGCTGCTCGTCCGTGATGACCAGCCCCAGGTCTTGGAAGCCCACCTTTTCACTGATAAGGGCGTGGGTGCCGATGGCCAGGTGGATGTCCCCCGCCGCCAGGCGGGCTTGCTGCTCCCGGCGCTGGGCGGCCGGCATAGACCCGGTAAACAGGGCGCACTCCACCCCGGCCGGGCCCAGCAGGGCGGACAACGAAGCGAAATGCTGGGAAGCCAAAATCTCGGTGGGCGCCATCAGCGCAGACTGGGCGCCGGTTTGCGCCATGGCCCAGCAAAGGGCCGCCGCTACGGCGGTTTTGCCGCTGCCCACGTCCCCCTGCACCAGGCGGTTCATGGGGTAAGGCCCCGCCATGTCCCCCAGGGCCTCTGTGATGACCCGGCGCTGGGCCCCGGTAAGCTTGAAAGGCAGCAGCCCGGCAAAGCTTTCTGGGAAGCCTGGGTGCACTGGGTGGAGGTTTTCCTGCCTGCGGCCGCTTTTCAGGCCCATCAGCCCCAGCTGCAAAACCAGGAATTCCTCAAACACCAGCCGCCGCTTGGCCTGGGCCAATTCCTTTGGGGACTGGGGAAAATGGATCCCCCGCAGGGCTTCCCCCAGCCCGGCCAGGCCATACTTTTCCCGCAGGGCCTGGGGCAAAGGGTCATGCAAGGTCCCGGGCAGCAAGGCCAGGGCGTTCTGTACGGCGCTGCCGATCATCCGGGAGGTCAGCCCCTGGGTGGCGGGGTATACGGGCAAAATGGCCTTTGCCTTTTCCGCGGGCAAAAAGGCGGGGGAGGCCATCTCCCGCACCAGCAGGCCGCCCCCTACCTTCCCCCGGAACACATAGTCTTGCCCTGGTTTCAACAGCAGGGGGATATAACGGTTATTAAAAAAAGTCAGGCGCAGGTCGCTTTCCCCGTCTGTCACCGTTACCTTATACAAGGTCTTCCCGCCCTTAACGCGGTGCTCGGTAGGTTTATGCAGCACCGTGCCCCGCACCACCCCCACCTGGTGCAGCTCCGTCTGCGCAACAGGCGTGTACAGGCCCCAATCCTCATAGGCGCGGGGGTATAGGCGCAGCAAATCCCCCACGGTGGGGGCCCCCAGCCTGCGGTACAGCTGCGCCCGCTTCTCCCCCACGCCCTTCAACTGGCGTATGTCCATCTCAAACAACGAAGCCATGCTTTGGCCGCCTCCTTCCTTCCAGGTTAAACCCGGGGCGGCGCGGGAAGCCCTGTTATCCGCAGCCCCGGCTGGGGGCCGCCCCTTTTGAAAAAGGCGTGGGCGGGAGGTTGCGGGCACAGCCAATTTCAGAAGCACCCAAAAGGCGCCCAACCCCAGCATAACCGCGCACAAAGCAAAACCCCAGGAACCGCATGATTCCTAGGGATTTCACTGGTGGGCGCTAACGGACTTGAACCGCTGACCCCCTGCACGTCAAGCAGGTGCTCTAGCCAGCTGAGCTAAGCGCCCTTATACGGCAAGGGGGTAAACCCCTATGCCGACTGTTCTTTTATTCTACACGATTTGGCCGGAAAATGCAAGGGTTTTTTGAAATATTTTTGAAATAGCCCTGTACGGCCATGGCGCGCCCCCATGGACGCCGCAGCTTTTAGCCTTTCGGGATTTCCGCTATTTTCAACACGGGCGCGGCGATATACCGGTTGCACAGGGGCAGCAGGGGCCCCGTGCCAAAAGCCATAATCAGCGTGCCCACACCCACAGTCGCGCCGCAGGCAAAGCCAACGCCCACGCAGGTGAAGTCGCTGATGATGCGCCACCAACGGAAAGGCAGCTTCGTCTTGTTGGGCACAATGAAGGATACGCAGTCGTAGGGGGCCATGCCCAGGTTGGCCGTCACGTAAAAAGAGCAGCCCAGGATCTGGCACACAACGCCGGACAGGGTCAGGGCCAAGCGCAAGGGGATGCCCATCCCCTCCGTAGGGGGCGCGAGGCCCGCCAGGATGGGGCTGAAAAAGTCGGCGGAAAGCCCCACCAAAAACATATTGCCCAGTGTGCCCAGCCCCAGCATGGAACGGTCAACGAAAAACACCCCCACCAGCAGCACCGCGTTAAAGAGGATCTGCCAGGCGCCAAAGCTTAACCCCAGCCTGGAGGACACCCCCAGGTTCAAGGTGGAAAAGGGATCCGCCCCCATGCCGCCCAGCACATATAGGGATACCCCCAGGCCCATGGCGATAACGGCGGCAAACATGGCGACAATGCGCCTGGGCATGTGCTGCCCGGCGTACCGCCCGGTATAGTTCCATCGCGTCTGCTTGCTCATGCTTTGACCACTCCTGTTCGCATTATTTCCAGCCCCCCGCGGTGGGGGCATTTTTTTTACAGGGGCCCCCTCTAAGCCCCGCCCGGGCCCTCTTTGATCCCTAAAACAGCCCGGGGCAGGCCGGCCCAATCCTTATGCAGGGACAGGCCGGTAAACCCGTGCCCCTGGAAAATGGCACAGACCGCCTCCGCCTGGCTTTCACCGATCTCAACCCCCAGCACCCCGCCAGGCCGCAGCAAGGGGGCCCACAGCGCCCCAATGGCCCGGTAGAACCCCAGGCCGTCCGCCCCGCCGTCCAGGGCCAGGGCGGGCTCTTGCCGCACCTCCGGCTGCAGGGCCACCCATTCATGGGCCGCGATATAAGGGGGATTCGCCGCAAGGAAGTCCAGCCCGCCCTGGAACGCCCGGGCGGTCCGGGGGTCCAATATGTCCCCCTGGAACGCCCGGGCCCGGTACTGGGGGTATGCGGACAGGTTCTTTTCCAGATACCCCATGGCCGCGGGGGACACTTCTACACAGGCTACCTGCGCGTCTGGCCGCAGGCTGCAAATACCCAGGCCCACGGCCCCTGTGCCCGCGCATAGGTCCAGGCCCCGGGGGAGGGCCGCCCCCTCCAGCCTTTTGGATACCTCTTCCACCAGCACGGCCGTGTCCTCCCGGGGGACCAGCACGCCTTCCCCCACCCAAAGGGAAAGCCCCATGAACCCCCACCGGCCCAGGATGTACTGCAATGGCCTGCGGGCAGCCCGCTGGGCCACCGCCTGTTGAAAAGCCCCCCTTTTGGCCGGGGGGCAGGCCTCCTGCCCATGCAGGGCCAGGCCGGGGCGGTCCAGCCCGAAAAAATGCCCGCACAATAGGGCCGCGTCTGTGCCAGGGGTGTCAACGCCCGCCCGCTGCAGTTCCCCCCGGGCCCACAGGTACAGCTGCCGGTATGTTCCGCCGCTCACCCCACCAGGTCCTCGCCGTTTTCCGGTATCACGGCCTTCATGGCGGCAATGGCGGCCTCTATCATCTTGTCGTCCGGCTCTTTCACCGTAATGCGCTGCATCCACAGGCCCGGCGCGGTGATGGCGCGGGACAGCCAGTTCTGGTGGCGGGCGCAGGCCTTTTGCAGTTCATAGCCCACGTTCACCATCACAGGGATGCACAGCAGCTTGGCCGCCGTGCGCAAAAACGGGTTCTCGAAAGGGATGAAGAACCCCACCACCACCCCCAGCAGCAGCATCAATATCAAGAAGCTGGTGCCGCACCGGGGATGGAACCGCCGCTGTTTCCGCACGTTCTCTACGGTAAGGGGCAGGTCGTTCTCATAGCAGAAGATGGTCTTGTGCTCGGCGCCGTGGTACTGGAAAGTGCGGCGCATGTCCGGCATCAGCGACACCAGCAGGATATACCCCACAAAAATGGCGATGCGCAGCAGCCCCTCGAACAAGGAGCGCCAGCCGGCGATATCCCCCGGCACGGCGGACCGTATCAGGTTGAACAGCACAGTGGGCAGGAAAAAGAACAGCAAAACCGCCAGCCCCATCCCCAGCACGCCCCCCACGGCCATCACGATGCCGGTCATCTTTTCCCCCAGGTGCTCCTCCAGCCACTTGTCCACCTTCGAGGGTTCCTCTTCCCCATCTTCTTCGGTCAGCTTGTCCGCGGAAAGGGACAGGGCCTTGTACCCCAGCCGCAGGGTGTCCGCAAAGGAGAAAACGCCCCGGATAAAGGGCTTCCCTAAAAAGGGATGTTTCTTTGTAATGCGCTCTACCTCTATGTCCTCGGTGGCGATATCCCCCTTCTCGCTGCAAAAGGCGGCGGTGGTACGCTTGGGGCCCACCATCATGATGCCCTCGATAAGGGCCTGGCCGCCGATGGTGGTAATTTTCTTGGTTTTTTCCATTTCCAAATTCCTTTCCGCCGGGCCGTCCTTGCTTCCCCAGCCCAGCTTTCGCCCCGGGCCGCCGTATGCCTGCCAGGCGGCTTAGCCGGGTGCCTTCCCCCCCAGCAGCCTGCGGATCCCCTCGTCCGCCACCAGGCCCGGGTCCGCCTCCAGCGTGGCGCATAGGGGCAGGGAAATGGCCGCCGAGGTACCCACCCCTTCCTGGCTTTCCAGGGTAAGGGCCCCGCCGTGTATGGCCACGATCTCGTCCGCCACCGCCAGCCCGATGCCCGACCCCCGTACCAGCTGGTTGGCCTTGTAAAATTTCCGCTTCACGTTGGGCAGGTGCTCGGCCGGGATGCCGCAGCCGGTGTCCGTCACCACCACCTGGATAAAGCCTTCCCCCGCCTGCACCGCCACGGTAACCGTCCCGCCCGCCGGGGTGTATTTCAGCGCGTTGTCCAGGATATTCACGAACACCTGCCGCAGCCGGTCCCGGTCGCCGTACACGGGGGCGGGGATATCGCTGTCCTCATACAGCAGCTGCTTCTGCTCGGTATGGGCCCGGTCGGTAAACAGGTACACCGCCTCGTCCACCTCGGCCATGATATCCAGCCGTTCGGCCCGCAGGCGCATGCGCCCGCTTTGCAGCCGGGAAAAGTCCAGCAGCTCTTCCACCAGGCCCGTCAGCCGTTCCGACTCCCGTATGATGACCCCAATGCCCTTTTCTTCCGTCACCCCGTCCGCGCCCCCCTGCAGGGTCTCGGCCCAGCCCTTGATGGCGGTCAGGGGCGTGCGCAGCTCGTGGGAGACCGAAGAGATAAAATCGTTTTTCATGCGCTCTGCCGCGCCCAACTCACCGGCCATGTCGTTGATAGCGTCGCACAGCTGGCCAATCTCGTCGTCCTTGGCCTTCTCCATGCGCACCTCAAAGTCGCCCTGGGCAATCCGCCGGGCGTTCTGGGTCACCTGGCGCACAGGCACCAGGATGGAGCGGATGAAGTACACGCCGCTTAAGGTCAGCAGCAGCATCACGAACACCCCGGCCAGTATCAGCGCCCCGATAATCACCCAGGCCTGCCGGTCCGCCTGTTCCAGGGACACCATGTACCGTATGGCGCCGATCAGGCTGCCGCTGCTGTCCCGCACCGCCCGGGTGATGGCCATCACCCGCTCGCCCGTGTCCAGCTCCCCCACCCATTTCCCGGCGCTGTTTTCACTGTGCAGTGCCATCTGGAAATCGGGCATGGCCTGGCTTTGGTCCGGCTCGAACCCTGTGGACGTGATGAACACCCGGCCGTCCTTGCTTAAGGCCATGATCTCCATCTTGTTCCGGTCCTGGAAATAGTTCTCAATGTAATCCCGGGTGATGGCCGCGAACTCGGAGGTCTCATACCCCCCCGAGCTGCCCGAAAGCCAGTTCAAAAGCTCTTCCACGCGCCCGGTCAGGGCCAGCTCCATGCCGCTGTAGGTAGAGCTTTGCACCATTACGGACAAGGTGCCGATGAACAGCACCAGGATTACGAACACCACGCCGATGGTGTTGAGGAACCACCGGCGGGACACGCCCTTTGTCACGGCCTTCGCCCCCTTCCCGGCCTTAAAGCGGCCCCAGGCCCCGCAGGTGCTCCTGGCAGGCGGCCTCCAGCCGCCGGGCGGCTTCCTCCATGGTGATCCCGGAAAAAGAGCACCCTGCGGCGCAGGTATGCCCGCCGCCCCCGAATTTTTCGCAGATAGCGCAGGCGCTGGCAGGGGGGTTGCTGCGCAAAGAAGCCTTTATCGTGCCGTCGGGCTTTTCCTTCAGGGTAACGCCCACCAGCACCCCTTCGATCTGCCGGGGCAAGGCCGCCACTCCGTCCAGCTCCCCTTCCCGGGCCCCAGTCTCCCGGTATATAGCCTGGGGCACCTGCACCAGGGCGCAGCGCCCCCCGCAGGAAAAGCGCATCCCGGCCATTACCAGGCGTTCGGCCTGCACCTGGGCCCGGGACTTTGTCTCGAACATGGCCCGGTTGATAGCGGCCGCGTCGGCCCCCAGTTCCAACAGGCCGGCGGCAACGCGCAGGGTGCCGGGGGTCACGTTGGAATACCGGAAGCAGCCCGTATCTGTGGCAACGCCAGTGTACAGGCAGTCCGCCGTCGCCTTGTCTATAGGGGCCCCCAGCGCCCCCAGCAGCCGGTAGACGAGCTCGCAGGCAGCGGCGGCCGGCTCTACCCATTGGTATTGGGCGAAATCCTTGTGGCTGCTGTGGTGGTCAATGGCCAGCTCTACGCACCCGGCATAGGCTTCCTCCGCCTCGCCCAGCAAGGCCGGGTCGGCCACGTCCACAGACAGGATATGGGCGGGGGTGAAGTGTTCCCGCCCCAGCCCGGCAAAGAGGAAATGGAACTTGGGGTCGATGGGGTCTGCGCAAAAAAGGTCCGCCCGCTTGCCCAGGGCCCGCAGCCCCCGCACCAGGGCGGAGGCCGCGCCCAGGGTGTCCCCGTCTGGCGAGGCGTGGCACAGCACCAGCATGTCGTCCCACGCCTGCAAAAGCCCCGCAACCCGCTGGCAATCCAGCCCCGTCATAGCGCGCCGCCCCCTTCTTCGCCCTCCGGTGCTTCCGGGATATGCAGGTCCTCCAGCATTTTGGAGATGCTGGCCCCGTATTCGATGGAGTCGGTAGGCTTGAACAGCAGCTGGGGCACGTGGCGCAGCCGCAGCCTGCGTCCCAGCTCCCGGCGGATATATCCCGCCGCCGACTGCAGCCCCTGCACGGCCGTCCCTGTGCGCTCCAGGCCCTCCATCGTGCTTACATAGGCCGTACAGTACGAGAGGTCGTTGGTCACGTCTACCCGCACCACGCTAAGCAGGCAGCCCTTCACCCGGGGGTCCTTCACTTCCCGCAGGATGGCCGTCAGTTCCCGGCGCACGTCCTCTGTGACCCGGGCGATCTTGTTTCCAGGCATCTTGTTTCTCCTTTCCGGATGGCGGGCAGCCCAGCCCCCGCCGCCCCGTTGCTTTTGCCCCCGGCAAAAGCGCGGGGGCTCAGCCCCCGCGGCCTGGGCGCGGCCCAGGCCAACGGGGCGGCGGCGCGGGTTCAACCCTCAAGCCGCTGCATGAAATCCGTATAATAGTCCCCTGCCTTGAAGCGGGGGTCCCGCACAATGTCGATCTGGCTTTCGATGTTGTTCCGGGTGCCGCCCACCACCAGCTCGCACAGGGCAGACTGCATCTTCCGGATGGCCTCCTCCCGGGTGGAGGAAAAGACGATCATCTTCCCCAGCATGGAATCGTAATACGGGGGGATGTCGTAGCCCTGGTACAGGAAGGTATCGAACCGCACCCAAGGGCCCCCGGGGGTATGGAAGAAGTCCACCTTCCCCGCGCCCAAGGCGTTGATGCGGCATTCGATAGCCGCGCCCCGCACCTGTATGTCTTCCTGGGTAAAGTCCAGGGGCACCCCCGCCGCTATGCGTATCTGCCATTTGACGATATCTACCCCGGTAACCAGCTCAGAAACAGGGTGCTCTACCTGCAGCCGGGTATTCATCTCCATAAAATAAAACCCGCCGTCTTTGTCCAACAGGAACTCCACAGTGCCCGCGTTCACATATCCGGCCGCCTTCGCAGCTTTCGCGGCCGTCGCCATCAGCCTTTGCCGCAGCTCTGGGGACACCGCTGGGGAGGGGGATTCCTCCACCAGCTTCTGGTTGTTCTTCTGGATGGAACACTCCCGCTCGCCCAGGCACACCGTGCGCCCCGCCTGGTCGGCCAGCAGCTGCACCTCAATATGCTTTACCGGCGCCAGGTATTTCTCCAGGTACATGCGGCCGTCGCCAAAGGCCTTCTCCGCCTCCTGGGAAGCGGTCTGGTAGGCGCGCTCCATCTCCTGGGGGCCGTCCACCCGGCGGATGCCCTTGCCCCCGCCCCCGGCGCTGGCTTTCAGCAGCACCGGATAGCCCAGCGCCTCCGCCTGCTCCAGGGCCTCCCGGGCGCCTTGCAGGACGTCCGTGCCCGGGGTAACGGGCACGCCGTTTGCCTGCATCAGCTGCCGGGCCGCCTCCTTGTCCCCCATTTTCGAGATGGTCTCGGCCGGCGGGCCGATGAACACCAGGCCATACTGCCTGCACAGCGCGGCAAAGCCCGCGTTCTCCGCCAAAAAGCCATACCCCGGGTGGATGGCCTGGGCCCCAGTGGCCAGCGCCGCGCCGGCAATACGCCGGGCGTCCAGGTAGCTTTCCTCGGCCCGGGCCCCGCCGATGCACACCGCCTGGTCGGCCAGCGCCACATGCAGCGATTCCTTGTCCGCCTGGGAATATACCGCCACCGTAGAGATGCCCATCTCCTTGCAGGCGCGGATGATGCGGATGGCGATTTCCCCCCGGTTCGCAATCAGAATTTTCGTGAACAATCCCGTCCCATCCTTTCAAAAGGCCTTTTATTCGGCGGCTGCGCCCGCGTCTACCAGCGCAAAGGAAAACTCGGCGCTGACGCACACCTTGCCGCCCACCCGGCCCGTGCCTTTGGCAAAAAAGAACCGGCCCCGCTGGCGGACCAGCTCACATTCTGTTTCCAGGGTGTCCCCGGGCTTCACCTGCCCCCGGAACTTCACCTTTTCCAGGCCCGTGAACAGGGGCGTCTTCCCCTGGGCCAGGCCCGCCAGCAACACGCAGGCCGACTGCGCCAACATCTCGCACTGTATCACCCCGGGCACCACCGGGTTCCCCGGGAAATGCCCCTGCAAAAAGTATTCGTCCCCTTTTATGCGGCACTTGCCGTAAGATTTGCCGTCTACCAGCTCCGCCTCGTCCACCAGCAGCATGGGCTCCCGGTGGGGCAGTATCCCCTTGATCTCTTCCTTTGTCATAGCAGTCCACTCCTTATAACGCCAGCCTGCGGGCCTTGAGACGCTGTCTCAAACTCTGCGCAAGGGGCTTTTTTCAGGAAAAACCCCCTTGCGGATCCTCAAAAACCTTCCCCGCCCCGTTACACGATGCGGAACAGCGGCTGGCCATATTCCACCACCTGGCCGTTAGACACGCACACCTCGGCCACCGTCCCCGCCGCCTCCGCCGGGATCTCGTTCATCAGCTTCATCGCCTCGATGATGCACAGGGTGTCGCCCTTCTCCACCCGGTCCCCCACCCGCACAAAGGGCTGGCTCTCCGGGGACGCCGCCGCGTAGAAAACCCCCACCGTGGGGGACAGCACCAGCGTGCCCGGCTTCCCCTCCAGCGGCGGCTGGGGGGCCTCTACCGGCGCGGGCACAAAAGGCGACCCCACAGGGGCCTGCACAACAGGCAGGGCGGCGGCCTCGGGCCTGCGCTCCAGCTTCAGGCTGGCCTGCCCCCCGGTATATTCCAGGCTGGTCAGGCCCGTCTCGCACATCAGCCTTGCCAAAGTCTCGATCTCTTTTATTTCCATAATGCGCTTCCTTTCCCTTGTCCTGCCGGCGGCCCGGCTTCTAAACGGGCAAAGCCGGGGCCGTATATTGTCTCAAAGCCGCGGGCTCTCATTCCGCCGGCCGGAAAGCCAGGTACGCGTTGTGCCCGCCGAATCCCAAAGAGGCGGACAGCGCCAGCTGGATATCCGCTTTCCGGGCGGCGTTGGGCACATAGTCCAGGTCGCAGGCCGGGTCCGGCTCGCGGTATCCGATGGTGGGCGGCGCAACGCCCTCTTGCACGGCCAGCACGCAGGCCACGGCCTCCACGGCCCCCGCCGCCCCCAGCATATGCCCGGTCATAGATTTGGTAGAGCTGACCATGCACTTGCGGGCGGCTTCCTCCCCCAGGCCCTTCTTGATGGCCAGGGTCTCGCCGGAATCGTTCAGCGGCGTGCTGGTGCCGTGGGCGTTCACATATATCTTAGAGGCGTCCCCGCAGCCCCCCGCTTCGTCATAGGCCATTTTCAGGGCCCGGGCCCCGCCGTTCGCTTCCGGGTCCGGCGCGGTGATGTGGTGCGCGTCGCAGGTCACGCCGTAGCCGCACAGCTCCCCATATATTTTGGCCCCCCGGGCTTTTGCGTGTTCATATTCCTCCAGCACCAGCGCGCCCGCGCCCTCGCCCATGACAAAACCGTTGCGCCGGGCGTCAAAGGGCACGCAGGCGCTTTGGGGGTCTTCCGTGGTGGAAAGGGCCTTCATGCTGGCAAAGCCCGCCACCCCCAAAGGGATGATGGCCGCTTCCGCGCCGCCTGTCAATACCGCGTCCAGGTAGCCGTGCTTGATGGCCCGGTAGGCCTCGCCAATGGCGTTGTTGCCTGTGGCGCAGGCCGTGACGGCCGGGATGGCCGCCCCCTGGAAGTTATATTTGATGGCGATAAGCCCGCTGGCCATGTTGATAATCAGCGCCGGGATAAAGAAAGGGGACACCCGCCGGGGGCCCTTCTCCACCAGCGCCTGCTGCTGCTGGGCAAAGGTCTCGATGCCGCCGATGCCAGAGCCG
This sequence comes from Oscillospiraceae bacterium, assembly GCA_910574995.1. GTDB lineage: Bacteria > Bacillota > Clostridia > Oscillospirales > Acutalibacteraceae > Acutalibacter. The sequence continues at coordinate 94,948 of CAJTCS010000001.1, read as the reverse complement.
AAATACGTGCCGACGCGCTCTGGCGGAAGCGTCCCGCAGACGCCGCTGTCTTCTACGGCCTGGCCCGCCGCCGCCAGGGCGAACTGGCAGAACCGGTCGAACTTGCGCGCGTCCCCCTTTTCCATATATGCCAGCGGGTCGAACCCCTTCACCTCGGCCGCCACTTTCACCTTATACTCCGCCGTGTCGAACCGGGTGATGGGCCCAATGCCGCACGTCCCGGCCTTCAGCCCCGCCCAGAAGCTTTCCACGCTGTTGCCTATGGGCGTCACGGCCCCCAGGCCTGTTATTGCCACTCTGCGCACTGTCACGCACTCCTTTCTGTTGGGGCGCCGCCCCAAACCCCGCTTAGGGAACTTTTTTAAGGAAAAAGTTCCCTAAGAACCTTCAAAAACCTCCTGTTTGGTCCGTTTCGGGTAAAATTCCTGGCATGTTCTGGCTGTGCATAGGCCGCCCGCCCGTATTGCCCGCCCGGCTTCGCGGGATGGACGCTGCCCATACCGCCCGCGCAGCGCGTGGCCTTTGCGCGGCTACGCGTCTTGATTGCGGCGTCACGCTGCCCGGGAACCTGCTGGGAACGCGGGCGAAAGCGTGAGCGCGAAAACTCTTTTCGCGGCGGGGGATTTTATCTCTTCAGCGAACGCAGTGAGCGGTCTCGCGTCTTGGATGCAACGTCACGTTGCCAGGCCCCCGTCTACCCGGATGGTTTCACCTGTAATGTAGTCCGATTCGGGGGAGGCCAGGAACAGGGCCGCGTTGGCCACGTCCTCCGGCTTGCCCATGCGCTTCATGGGCACCTGCTGCAAAAGGGGGTTGTCCTCCTTGATATCCTTGGTCATGTCCGTCTCAATAAAACCAGGGGCAATGCAGTTGCAGCACACGCCCCGGCCGCCCAGCTCTTTGGCAATCGATTTCGACATGCCGATAAGCCCCGCTTTCGAGGCCGCGTAGTTCGCCTGCCCCGCGTTGCCCACCAGCCCCGCGATGGAGCTGATGTTGATGATCTTCCCGGCGCGCTGGCGCATGAAATCCCGGCAGCAGGCGCGGGCCATGTGGAAGGCGCCCTTCAGGTTGATATCCAGCACCATGTCATAGTCCGCGTCCCCCATCTTCACCAAAAGCCCGTCCCGGGTAACGCCGGCGTTATTCACCAGGATGTCGATTTTGCCAAATTCCGCCTTCACGGCCTGCACCGTGTCCTGCACGGCCTGCCCGTCCCGCACGTCGCAGGGATAGGCCCTTGCTTTGCGGCCCAGCGCCTCTATCTCCCGGCAAGCGTCCAGGGCGGGCTGCTCTGGCCCCACATAGATAACGGCGATATCCGCGCCGTTTTCGGCAAATTTCAGGGCGATGGCCTTGCCCAGCCCTTGGGAAGCCCCGGTTATCAGGGCGGTCTTGTTTTCCAGTTTCATGTGTGTCGGCTCTCCTTCCAACAACGTAGTTTCAAATGTTTGCGGCCCCCTTCAGCCCCCCAGCGCCGCCCCCAGGGTCTCCGCGTCCTGCACCGGGTACACCGCCGCCGTTTTGCAGGTCTTCTTGATAAGGCCGCAAAGGGTCTTGCCCGGGCCGCATTCATAAAAGGTGTCTACCCCCTGGGCCGCCAAGGCCTCCACGGTCTCCTGCCAGCGCACGGGGCTTTGCACCTGGCGCACCAGCAGCGCCCGCATGTCCCCCCCATAGGGCTGGGCGGTGGCGTTGGCATATACGGGGAAACAGGGCTGCCCCAACCCTATGCGCAGCAAATCGCCCGCCAGTTTTTCGGCGGCGCTGGCCATCAAGGGGGAGTGGAACCCCCCGCTTACCGCTAACGGCGCGGCCCGGCCCCCGGCCTCTTTCACCTTTGCCTGGAATTCCCGCAGCTGGGCGGGCTCGCCCGCTACTACCAGCTGCCCCGGGCAGTTGTAATTTACCGGCCACACCCTATCGAACGGGGCGCACAGGGCCTCTACCTGTTCATTTCCCAGTTTCAGCACCGCAGCCATGGCGCCGGGGTTTTCCTCTGCCGCCCGCTGCATGGCTTCGGCGCGTTTGCAAACGAAAGCAAAGCCATCCTCTGGGGTGAACGCCCCCGCAAAGGCAAGGGCCGCCACTTCCCCCAGGGAGAAGCCCGCCACAAAGTCTGGCCGCACCCCCGCTTCCTCCAGGGCCTTTGCCGCCGCCAGGTCTACCGCGTAGACGCAGGGCTGGGTGTTTTGGGTAATCGCCAGTTCCTGCGCCGTGCCGGAAAAGCACTGGGCGCTGGTGCCCGGGCGGGCCGCGTCGGCCAGGCCAAAAACGGCTTTTGCCGCGGCGCTCACATCGCACAAGGACTGCCCCATGCCCGGGTACTGGGCCCCCTGGCCCGAAAACACAAAGGCTATTTTACCCATCTGCCCGCCCCCTTCAGCACTTCTTCGGCTTGCGTAAACATTTCTTGTATGATCTCGGCGGCGGGCTGCTCTTTGCCCACCATGCCCGCCACCTGCCCGGCCAGGAAATCGCCGGTCTTCTCGTCGCCCAGCACAGCCGCCCGGTACAAGGCCCCGCTGCCCAGCTTCTCCAGCTCCTCGTCCGATACGCTGCTGTCATACTCGGCCTTCAGGAAATCCTTGGCAAACTGGTTCTTAATCTGCCGCACCGGATGGCCCAGGCGCTTGCCGGTGGTCATGGTGGCGATGTCGTTGGCTTTCAAGACTTTCTTCTTATAATTGGGGTGCACGCCGCACTCCTGCGCCACCAGGAACCGGGTGCCCACCTGCACGCCCACGGCCCCCAGCATCAAAGCGGCGGCAACGCCACGGCCGTCGCCGATGCCCCCGGCCGCCAGCACGGGCAGGTGTGTGGCGTCGCACACCTGGGGCACCAGCACCATGGTGGTCAGTTCGCCCACGTGCCCGCCCGATTCGCCCCCCTCGGCAATCACGGCGGCGGCCCCGGCTTTCGTCACCAGCTTCGCCATGCCCACAGAGGCTACCACCGGGATGACCTTGACGCCGGCCTCCAGCCACATGGGCATATATTTGGAAGGGTTGCCCGCGCCGGTGGTGACCACCGCCACCTTTGCGTCGGCCGCCGCCTGGGCCACCTCCTGGGCAAAGGGGGACATCAGCATAATGTTTACCCCAAAGGGCTTGTCTGTAAGGGAGCGCGCCAGGGCTATCTGCTCCTTCACATAGTCCGCGTTGGCGTTCATGGCCGAAATGATGCCCAGCCCCCCCCCGTTGGAGACGGCCGCCGCCAGCTTCCCGTCGGATATCCAGGCCATGCCCCCCTGGAAAATGGGGTATTCAATGCCCAGCATCCCGCATAAGGGTGATTGTATCATGGTTCCGCTTCCTTTCCGCCGTACCGCTTGGTTTCATTTTATCCTGCCCCCTCCCTTCCCAAAAAAAGGGGAGGGGGCCCGTTTGTAAAACAGATTATACCACGGCGGCCCGCTTATTGCAAGACCAGCCGCCCCGGCCGGCGCCTGCCCCGCGCCTTCCTGAAAAAAAGTTGGGATATCTGCAAATATAGGGTTGACATCCCCCGCAAGAGGGTGTATAATGTCAACTGTCGTCCAGGGCATTCTGGGTGCGGATGGCCCGGTAGTTCAGTTGGTTAGAACGCTAGCCTGTCACGCTAGAGGTCGACGGTTCGAGCCCGTTCCGGGTCGCCAACTATAGTTTGCCTGCGGTTGCCCGTGTGCAAACTATGCGCTGCTATGGCTCAGGTGGTAGAGCACATCCTTGGTAAGGATGAGGTCTCCAGTTCGAATCTGGATAGCAGCTCCACAAAACCCCCGTAAGACTGCGGTCTGCGGGGGTTTTGCTTCGTCTAGAAAATCCTCCAAAATCGTGCTTGACCCACACCTTGACCCACACGCCGAAACGAACGGAAACGGCTGGAAACTTCTGGAGAGGAAGTTCCAGCCGTTTTGCGCTTTTTTGACCCACATTTACCTGACCTGCTGCATGAAGCTCCCCATCTTCTCAGCGGCCTGTTCCTGCTTTTGGCGGGTGGCGTGGGTGTATGTGCGGAGTGTGAATCCTGCATCGTAGTGGCCGAGCATAGAGGAGACGGTTTTTACGTCTACACCATTTTGCAGTGCTGTCGTAGCATATGACTCGCGGATTTTTGCAAGCAGCTTTTCAATTTCCTCCCGGCTCTCACTCTTTAGGCGGTCGCGGATGTCTGTCTCCATCGTGAACAGCTTGTACTGCTCCATCCGAAAGATGTCGTTGCCCAGCGCACTTCGCAGTTCATCGATCCCTTTTTTCGTCAGCCACCCTTGCTTTGCATCCTTGGAATAAACCAGCAGGTGCATATGCGGGTGGTGCGTGGTGTTGTGAAATGCACCATACCACTGCAGGTTACTGATGTCGATTTTCTGAGCGTCTGCCAGCTCAGTGACGTTTCTCCGCACCAATTCCCGCCATGCCTCGGCCTTATTGTACCCCAATCGCTCTGCGTCCTCGCGGTGCAAGCTGATGACGTGTGTCCAGATGATACCCTTGCGCTGGCCCACTTTCTCCGCGACGGAATCCAAATCTATCTTGTCATCGATCTGACTAAAAAGACCATGCGGCCCCAACTTTTCTACTCCAGGCCGCTCCGCCATGTAGCTGACTAGCTTGTCCAACTCCCCAACGCGGTCAGCATTGCGCTCGATGAAGGCACCGATGAACTCGCTGGCATTGCTCTTGGTGGGAGACCTCTCGTAGTCATGGTACTCGCCATAATCTTTAGCCGACCGATCGAACTTAATGATGTCCTGCACCAATCGCTGCTGACGGACGGTGGCAGGAGTGTTGTCAATGCCCTGGGACACCCTTTCCACACCCTCACGAGTACCCATATACTTTACCAGATTTGTCGCCGACCGCTTTGGTGAATTCCGCATATACCTGCTGGTGACAATAATTTTCGCTATAATCAGTCGCCCCCGTTCTGCCATTCATCGGCATCTTCAAAGGTCAAAATGCCATTCACCCTCGCTACTTCCTGGGCAACATTGAGCCGTACCGTGTCCAGAGATTCATCAGAAATATCATTGACCGCCGCCGTGATGTTACTGTTGATTCCAATTTCCACCGCCAGTTTGAACAGCATTTCGCAAACATCCTTGCCGAGGGAACGCACTTCGCTCTTGATTATTCCCGCCAAAATAGGAGCCAAGAAATTGATGTTTTTCTGCTGCCGGAGGTAGCCAATGTAGAACTCCACTGCCTTACAAACGAAGTCGCCTTTCGAGGTGGCATTAGCCGCCGAGAGCATTTCCTCTATCTCCTCGATCATTGACGGCCGCATCCAGTACGCATATTTTTGCTTTTTCTCGCTCAAAAGCTCTCCTTTCTGACCGACCCCTGATTTCAGAGGCCGGTAATCCCTGATTTTTCCTTACCGACCGGCTCTGCCGGGCGATGTCACCTGCGCGGTAGACACCGCGCTTTAACCTGCTTGTCTTTTTGACCGCTTTCTGCATCCTGCTCTGGCGGATAAAGTTGCAAACATTTGCATATTTGGGGCGGTTTCCGTCCCCGTGGACACCGCCCTCACAAATCGCCACAAATGCCCCACACGGCTGTTCTAGGCCGGTTGCCGCTAAACTCCCTCAACCTCCGGCTCCAATCGCCCGACACGGCCCTCACAGTGGCTTACGAACGACTACTTTCCTAACTGGCACTCGTTGTGGTACTTGACTGCTCCCTGGATGGGGAGGATCGCAAAAATCAAATTGCCGTTCCGAACCTGCCCACTCTCAGATTCGTACTTTGTAGGCTCCGTCAGAATAAGTGTCTTGTACTCCAGTTCCCGTACATATTTCCGTACCGTATTCTCGCTTATGCCAACGGCTCTGCCGATAGTTTTGTAGCTGGGCCAGCATTGGTGTGACTTCCTGTCCTCACAATACATGAGATAAGCGTAGACAGCCAACTCGCCCGCTGACAATCCTAAGCTAAAAATTGCGTTTGGCAGAGGAAAGAAATTCTTTGCACCGCTGCATGACGCTCTCAAGAAATTACTCATATCTCATTACCTCCTGTCTGACTCTCGACCCACGAGAGAAATTTTTCCTTGGGAACCACCAAGCGCGAACCGATTCTCAGCACCGGGAAGTCCTCCTGATGCAGTAACTCATAGGCTCCAGCCATAGAGATTCCCAAGACTTCTGCCACTGTTTTTGCATTGAGAAACAGTGGCAGTTCTTCATAGCTTTTAAACTTTGATTGAACCACTCCGCACCTCCTAAAAAATGTCTTGACTTTTTGTTCAGGCTGTTGTAGACTAATTCTTAAACAGAGTTTGATTTGCCGACTGTCATATGGTAACACATGGCAACGCATTTGTCAAGGACAATTTCAAAAATATTTTTAATTTTCGAGAGGAGCGCAAATAAAATGGCTGACTACCTGTTCTACACCTACTTTGAAGAGGGTCGCGAGTATTTCGTTTACAAAGATTTGACGTTCGAGCGCTCGCACAAAAAAGAAAAAGACTTCCCATTTCTGGAAAGCCTTTTGCGGTTCACCTACTTGGACATCTGGCCAATGGAAGATTTATTTAAGGAAATGGACAAGGCCCTGCTGAATTTCTATCGGGAACGCGACCGCGACTCGAAGAAAATAGTAATGAGTACGTTGGAAAAGCTGGCCAAGGAGCATATCTATTTCGAGTTTCTACGTCTTGACTGGCAGTCACGGTTCCGCTATATGGATCATCACCCGGGCGAGGACGTGTACGAACATCTCCCACACAAGCAGCTTCGACACATCCCCAGCGACCTGGACACTCTGCAAAAACAAATTATGCGGTTGTTTGAAGACGTGCTGGACATCGATGACAGCAAGAAGAAACCTGTACGGGAAAAGCTGCAAGCCTATCTCGACAAAGAGAAAAGCAACCCGCTCTATGCCTACCAGTTCAGACCAATTTCTACCGTCTATGAGCGAACCAACAACGGTACTTTCGCCGAAGTGCTGCACCCAACTTCTATTTCCGACCTCGTAGAGTTATCTCTCCGCGAGTGCGTCAAGCGGGAACAGCGTATGCGTATCTGCTCGTACTGTGGCAAATATTTTGCCATCCCCCGGCGCAATACAGCGGAGTTCTGCAATCTGACTGTTGACTCTCAGGGCAGAACCTGTCGCGAGGTTGGCGCGGTAAAGCGCTGGGCGGAGAAGAAAAACTCGGATGAGTTATTCAAAGAGTACCGCCGGGAATACAAGAAACGCTTTAACTGGATCAAGGCGGGGAAAATTAGCCCAGGTGCGTTCTATGCTTGGAGCGCCACGGCAAAGGGTAAGCGTGACGAATGCGCTGCCGGTAAAATTTCTTTTGATGAGTTTAAAGAGTGGCTGAGTGAATTCTAATTTCTGACCGACGTATTCTTTGTTTAGTGGCGCAAATTATTATGGGTTTTACCTGGATTTTACACAGAGCCCCTTTTGAGTTTTACAATGATCCCTTATCATTAAAGCATAAAACTGAAAGGGGAAATCAACATGAAGAAAATCATCACACTTGCATTGGCGGCCCTGACCGCCGCCGTGCTCCTCACCGGCTGCACCCAGAAAACCGCCGGGACTGTCTCCACGGACGGCTCCACCTCCATGGAGAAAGTCATCGGCGCGCTGGGAGAATCCTTCCAGGAGCAGAATGAAGGCGCTGCCTTCACCTACAACCCAACCGGCTCCGGCTCGGGCATCCAGGCCGTTATGGAGGGGCGTTGTGATATCGGCCTCTCCAGCCGGGAGCTGAAGGAGGAGGAAGCCGCCCAGGGCCTGACCGCCACGGTGCTGGCCTATGACGGCATCGCCGTGATCGTCAACCCGGAGAATCCCGTAACAGACCTGGACACGGAGACTATCGCCAGGCTCTATACCGGGGAGATCGAGAACTGGAAGGATGTGGGCGGCAATGATGCTCCCGTGGTGCTCATCGGCCGGGAGGCGGGCAGCGGCACCCGGGACGGCTTTGAATCCATCACCGGCACCGAGGAGAAATGCCAGTACCGCCAGGAGCTGACCTCTACCGGCGACGTGATAACCGCCGTGGCCCAGAACCCGGACGCCATCGGCTACGCCTCTTTGGCCTCGGTGAAGGACAGCGTCCGGGCCATTAGGGTAAACGGCGTGACTCCCACAGAAGATACCGTGAAGGACGGCAGCTATGTCATCCAGCGCCCCTTTATCCTAGTGACGAAAACCGATGCCAAGCTTTCCGAAACGGCCCAAGCCTTCTTTGACTTCGCCACCTCCACCGACGCGGCCCCGCTGATTTCCGGCGCGGGCGCGGTCCCGGCAAACTGAGGGCCGCCCTATGGAAAACATACAGACTTCCCGCGCACAGCTTAGCCGGAGACCCCGGACCCACCGGCAGCTTACAGAGCGCTTCTTCCACGGCCTGTTCCTCCTGCTTGGCCTTGTCACCGTAGGCTGTGTGCTGCTCATCACCGTCTTTCTGGTACTGTCCGGCATACCGGCCATTGGGGAGATCGGCCTGTTCGACTTCCTGCTGGGAGACACCTGGGAGTCCACCGCCCAGGACCCCAAGTTCGGCATTTTGTCCTTCATCCTCACCAGCGTATACGGCACGGCGGGGGCCATCCTGTTCGGCGTGCCGGTGGGGTTCTTCACGGCAGTGTACCTTGCGAAGCTGGCCCCACCCAAAGTGAAGTCCGTGGTGGGGAGCGCGGTCAGCCTGCTGGCGGGCATCCCCTCGGTGGTATACGGCCTGGTGGGTATGCTGGTTCTGGTGCCGGGAATCCGAACGGTGTTCCATGTCCCAGACGGTGCAAGCCTGCTGGCGGCAATTATCGTGCTGGCGGTCATGATTCTGCCTTCTATTATAAAGGTATCAGTGACAGCGCTTGAGGCTGTTCCCCACGAATATGAGGAGGCCTCCCTGGCCCTGGGTGCCACGCCTGTAGAAACATACTTTAAGGTAACGGCTCCCGCCGCCAAAAGCGGTATCGCGGCGGCAGTGGTGCTGGGGGTGGGCCGGGCCATCGGCGAGGCTATGGCCGTGATGATGGTCTCCGGCAACGTGCCCAACACGCCCTCCCTCTTCGGGAGCGTGCGCTTTCTCACCACGGCTGTTGCCAGCGAGATGTCCTACTCCAGTCCGGGGAGCCTGCAAAGGCAGGCGCTGTTTTCCATCGCCCTGGTGCTGTACCTGTTCATCCTGCTGATAAACGCCGCGCTGAACTTCTTCCTCAAGCGGAGCAAGGAGGGCTGACATGAGACGAAACGCATACTCCTTCGCCATGCGTGGCCTTATGGCCCTCTCCGTTGCCATAACCTGTGGCTTCGCGCTGTTTATCATCATCTATGTACTCTGCAAGGGGCTGCCCAACATCACCTGGGAGCTGCTCTCCACCAGCCCCAGCATACTGAACGACCGTATCGGCATCCTGCCGGACATTCTCAATACCCTCTATCTTATCTTAGCGGCCCTCGCCGTTGTGCTGCCCCTGGGGGTGGGCGCGGCGGTGTACCTGACGGAATACGCGGCCAGCAAACGGCTGGTGTCCGTCATCGAGTACGCCGCCGAGACCCTCTCGGGCATACCCTCCATCATCTACGGCTTCGTGGGCATGATGCTCTTTGCCGGGACCTTCGGAACCTCCCTGCTGGCTGGGACCCTGACCCTGGTCATCATGAACCTGCCCACTGTCATGCGCACGGCCCAGGAGAGCCTGAAGACTGTCCCACAAAGCTACCGCGAGGGGGCCTTCGGCCTGGGTGCGGGCAAGTGGCGGGTGGTGCGCACGGTGGTGCTGCCCGGGTGTGTGGACGGCGTGATAACCGGCTGCATCCTGTCCGTGGGGCGTATTCTGGGCGAGTCGGCGGCACTGCTGTTCACGGCGGGGTTTGCCCATGTGCTCAACGGCTTCTTCACCGGGCTCATGAGCTCCGGGGCCTCGCTGACGGTGGCCATGTACGTCTACGCCAAGGACCGGGGCGAGTTTGAAACGGCCTTTGCCATCGCGGTCATTCTGCTGGTACTGACCCTGCTGGTCAACCTCTGTGCCGCCCTGGCAGGCTGGTATTTCAAGAAAAGGAGGGCGTGAGCCAATGGAGGAAATTATCACCGCAAAAGACCTTTGTTTATGGTATAGCAGCACCCAGGCGCTGAAAAATGTGGGCATACCCATCTATGAAAAGAGCATCACCGCCTTTATCGGCCCCTCGGGCTGTGGAAAGTCCACATTTCTCAAGACTCTGAACCGCATGAACGACCTGGTCCCCGGGGTGAAGATAACCGGCGAGCTGAGATATGGAGGCAAAAATATCTATGGGCCCGACGTGGATGTAAACGGACTTCGCCGGGAGATCGGCATGGTGTTCCAGAAGCCCAACCCTTTCCCCATGAGCATTTACGACAACATCGCCTACGGCCCCCGCACCCACGGGGTCAAAAGCCGGGCAAAGCTGGACGATATCGTGGAGCGGTCCCTCCGGGGCGCGGCCATCTGGGACGAGGTGAAGGATAGGCTCAAAAAGAACGCCCTGGGCCTCTCCGGCGGGCAGCAGCAGAGGCTGTGCATCGCCCGGGCCCTGGCTGTGGAGCCGAAGGTGCTGCTCATGGACGAGCCCACCAGCGCCCTGGACCCCATCTCCACCGGGAAGATAGAGGAGCTGGCGTTGCAGCTCAAGGAGAAGTATACCATCGTCATGGTGACCCACAATATGCAGCAGGCGGTGCGGGTCTCGGACTACACGGCGTTCTTCCTGCTGGGGGAGCTGATTGAGTTCGGGGAGACCCAGCGGATCTTCTCCCAGCCGGAGCAGAAAAAGACCGAGGATTACATTACCGGGAGGTTTGGATGATGAGGAACCGGTTCGATGAGCAGCTTGCCCTGATGAACAGGGAGCTGATACAGATGGGAGCCCTCTGTGAGGAGGCCATCTCCCTGGCCTCAAGAGCCCTGGACGAGGGGAGCCGGGAGCACGCGGAGAAGGTTGCCGCCATCGCCGCCGAAACGGACCAGATGGAGCGGGACATAGAGAGCCTGTGCCTGAAGCTCCTGCTCCAGCAGCAGCCGGTGGCAAGGGATTTAAGGCAGATATCCGCCGCGCTGAAGATCATAACCGACATGGAGCGCATCGGCGACCAGGCCGAGGATATTGCCGAGATAGTCCTTATCCTGATAGACGGGGGCCACGCCCCGGAGCGCCTGGAGCATATCCACGAGATGACCCGCTCGGCTGTGAAAATGGTGACCGACAGCGTAGACGCCTATGTGTCAAGGGACACGGCCCTGGCGGCGTCGGTCATTGCCGGCGACGACCTGCTGGACGACTACTTCAGGCGGGTCAGGCGCTCGCTGATCAAGCGGATCGCCCGGGAGCCCTCGGAGGGTGAATACGCCCTGGACCTGATGATGATAGACAAGTACCTGGAGCGCATCGGCGACCACGCGGTGAACATTGCCCAGTGGGTGATATTCTCCGTGACAGGAGAGAAGGCCCTGGACCCGGCTTGCGAAGAGAAAAAGGATATGGTACAATAGAGCGGCAAAGGAGGGGAGTGTTATGATATACTGTGTGGAAGACGACGACGGCATAAGGGGGCTGATGAGCTATGCCCTTACAGCCGCCGGGTTTGAGGTCAGGGGCTTTCCCGACAGCGACGGCCTGTTTGAGGCCATCCGGAACGAGCCGCCCCAGCTTATCCTCCTGGACATCATGCTGCCCGGGGAGGACGGGCTCTCCATCCTGAAAAGGCTCCGCGCCTATACCGCCACCGCTGGGATACCGGTCATCATGGCGACAGCGAAGGGCACGGAATACGACAAGGTCACGGGCCTTGATATTGGCGCGGACGACTACATCGCAAAGCCCTTTGGCATGACGGAGATGGTGTCGAGAGTGAAGGCCGTGCTGCGCCGCTGTGCCCCTAAAGAGGAAAACATCATTGAGGCGGGCGGCCTTCGGATGAATACCGGGGAGCGCACCGTAACGGCGGACGGCGGGCGGGTGGACCTGACCTATAAGGAGTTCGAGCTGCTGAGACTGTTTTTGTCCCGACCCGGGATGGTGTTCACCCGGGAGCAGCTCCTCACACAGGTCTGGGACGTGGAGTACGCCGGGGAGACCCGGACGGTTGACATGCACATCAAGACCCTGCGGCAGAAGCTGGGAAAATCTGGCTCCATGATAAAGACCGTGAGAAGCGTTGGTTATCGGCTGGAGGCCTCAGAATGACTAAGCGTATTTTTCATTCCATTTTAGCAGTGTCGGCGGCGGTGCTGCTGGCAAACATCATCATTGTGATGGGCTGCCTGTACCAGTATTACAGGGATATCGAGGAAGGCCAGCTTTCGGACGAGCTGTACCTTGCGGCCCAGGGGGTCGAGAAAGGCGGAATGGGCTACCTTGAGGGGATAGACAGCAAAAGCTACCGCCTGACATGGGTCTCCCCGGACGGGACGGTGCTTTTCGACACGGCTGAGGATTATCGGAAGCTGGGCAATCACGGGGACCGGGAGGAAATACAGGAGGCGCTTCTGGGCGGCGAGGGCGAGAGCTCCCGCTTCTCCGGCACCATGACCGAGGAGACCTTCTACCGGGCCCGCAGGCTCAGTGACGGCACGGTGCTGAGAATCTCCGTCAGCCGGGCTACCGTGTTCACGCTGGTAATGGCTATGCTCCAACCCATGACGGTGGTGGGCCTGCTGGCCGTGGTGTTTTCAGCTCTGCTGGCCCACCGGCTTGCAAAGCGCATTGTCAGGCCGCTGAACCGGCTGGACCTGGACCACCCTCTGGAAAACGACGCCTACGAGGAGCTGGCCCCGCTGCTCAAAAAGATACACCGCCAGCGGCTGCAGATTTCGGAGCAGATGCAGAGCCTGAAAAAGCGGGCCGATGAGTTCGTGCAGATAACCTCCCATATGAACGAGGGGCTGGTCCTGCTGGACAGGGACGGTAAAATCGTCAGCATTAATCCGGCGGCAAAGGCTATCTTCCATACGGACAGCTCCTGCCTGGGGCAGGACTTCCTGCTCGTCGACCACAGCCATGCCACAAGCGCGGCGCTGGAAGAAGCGGCGGGGCAGGGGCGCAGCGAACTCAGAATGGAGCGGGACGGCCGGGAATATCAGCTTGACCTGAGCTGTATTCAAACTGACGGAGCGCCCGCAGGAACGGTCCTGCTGGCTTTCGATGTGACCGAACAGGCGGAGGCCGAGCGGATGCGCCGGGAGTTTGCCGCGAATGTGTCCCACGAGTTGAAAACGCCCCTGCAGGTCATCACCGGCAGCGCGGAGATGCTGGAGGACGGCACGGTAAAGCCTGATGACGCGCCGGAGTTCATCCATCTCATCCGCACCGAGTCGGCCCGTATGATGTCCCTGGTGGAGGATATCATCCACCTGTCCCGGCTGGACGAGGGAGCGCCCGCCGGTATGGAGCCGGTCGACCTGTACGAGACGGCCCGGGCGGCGGTCACGGCGTTAGAAAGCAGGGCAAAGGAGAATCATGTTGCTCTGTCTGTCAGCGGGGGGCCGGCCAGCGTCATGGGGGTGCCGGGGTATCTCTATGAGATGGTCTATAATCTATGCGACAACGCCATCAAGTACAATGTGAACAGTGGCAGCGTGGAGGTAAGCGTCAAAAAAGAGGGAAACAGCACTGTGCTGACTGTAAAGGATACCGGCATCGGCATCCCAAAGGAGTATCAGGCGCGGGTGTTCCAGCGGTTCTTCCGGGTGGATAAGAGCCGGTCAAAGGCCTCGGGGGGCACAGGGCTGGGGCTGTCCATTGTGAAGCATATTGCGGGGATTCATGGGGCGGAAGTCAGGCTGTCCAGCAGGGTCGGGGAGGGGACTTTGGTTTCGGTTGTGTTTTGAGCGTGAAAAACAGCTTTTCTTTGTTTAGCGGCGCAAATTTTGAGGGCGGTTCTATGTCTTTATGCCCGTGCCTTTGCTTTGAGTTTTGGTTCTTGACCCACACCATGACCCACACGCGGAAAAACTGTGTGGAAACAGTGGGTGGAATACCGTTATAGACCACACATGCGGGCACTAAAAACGCCCAAACAGTGCCGGATAGCACTACTTGGACACATCCCAGTGTGTTGGTAAGGATGAGGTCTCCAGTTCGAATCTGGATAGCAGCTCCAGGATTTCCCCTAGAAACTGTAAGGTTTCTAGGGATTTTTCTTTTTTATCACTGTATCTGACCTTACGCCAAAAGGACATACGCCCTCAAAATATCGAATACTTTACCACAAAGAAAAGGCCAGGGATTTGCCCCCGGCCTTTTTTCTTTTATCCCCCGTTCCCTGCCGCTTCCAGGGCCTGCCGGAAAATATCCCCCGCCCGCCTGACACTTTCCTCATCGGCGTGGGTGTACATTCTCAAGGTCGTGGACTTGTCCGCGTGGCCCAGCTTCTCGCTCACTGAGGCAACGTCCGCGCCGTTGGTGATTGCCACGCTTGCAAAGCTGTGCCTGAGCTTGTGGGGATGAAGGTCAGCCACACCATACCGCGCCGCAAACTTTTTCATGTACCGGGTGGGGCTCTGAGGGTGCATGGGCGCAGGGCTGCCCTCCTGACTGAAAACAAAAGGTGACAATCCGCTTGCGGCTTGCTCCTGCCTGAGCTGCCGCAGGAGCGCCACAACCCCAGGCGCTATATCCACCGTGCGGCTCTTGCCGCTCTTGGGCGTGTCCAGGTAGACCCCTTTCGCTGGGGTATAGCATAGATTTCCAGCTACAGTAATCTTCCTTGCGTCCAGGTCAACATACTCCCACTTTAGCCCGCAAGCTTCGCCGCGCCGTAGGCCGGTGTCAATGAGCAGCGACATAAATGCTTGCCACTTCAATGGCTCATTTTGCAGACAGTCAAGAATATACTTCAACTCTCCCGCCGTGTAGCTTTCCGCTTCGGCGGGCTTTTTTAGTTCGTCTTTCCGGGGCTTAGGACGCTCTACCTTGTCCATAGGGTCACGGTCGATAAGGTCTGAAAGGTAAGCCATTTTGAAAATGGACTTGAGCACTGTGTACGCCTTAACACAAGTGCCCTGGGCCTTGCCCGCCGCTTGCATCGAGAGCAGTAAAGCGCTGATTTCAGCCGGGGTAATCTCAGGCAGCTTCAGCTCACCCAGCGCCGGGTATATCCAGCGGTCAAGTATGCCCTGGTAGGTGCTGCGGCCATTCTCGCTCATGGTAACGGCCTTTGTGGGCATAAAGACCCCCTCCCCGTACTGCCTGAGGGTCTTTATCTTCGCCGCCTCTATGGCCCGCTGGCGGTCTATTTCCGCCTGCTCCTCCCGGCTGATTACCTCCCCGGCCTGGGCTTTGCGCTCAAACTCTGCCGCTTGCTTGTGCAGCTCCCGCTCTATGGCTTTCCGGCTCCACCCCTCGGGCGGGTACCAGCGGGTGGAGAGATAGCCCTTTTCCCGGCCCCGGCTCACCCGGATTTTGTAGAACAGCCTGCCGTCTTTGGTTGTCATTTCCTTAATGCTGGGCACTATGAACCCTCCTATTCATGTCAACATAACTATCTAACAGGCCACGCAAAATCGGCACGATCCGCTCGTTAAATAGGTATCGGGTCTGTTCCTCATTAGCAGAAATGCAAGAGACGGGCTTTGAGCCGCCGGAGGCTGTGCTTGATGCCACCGCCGAGTACCGCCACGACAGCGACAAGCTCACACGCTTTGTGGAGGAATGCCTAGAGGCCGACCCGCGCGCAGAGGCAACCACAACGGCGGTCTACAGCGCCTACCAGGACTGGTGCCAGCAGAACGGCCAGCAGTATGAGAGTATGACGAACTTCAAGCGGGGGCTTGAGGGCTTTGCTACCGTCAAGCGAAAGCGCCCACAAGGGGCTGACAGGACGGCCCACCCTATAGCTATGGTTTGCGGATATAGGCTTATCATAAAAGATTTTAAAGAATTAGAGTAATTCCGGGGTGTGTGCCGACGTGTGCCGACTTTTACCAGTGGTAAAAAAATCGCCCTTCGCGTAGAGGGTACCGGTAAAACCTGGCACGCACCGGCACACACCTAGAAACTACGGGCTTTTCGGCACTCCCCCACTTGTGGGGGAAAATACAAAAATGGAGGATTTTCATGAATTGCGCATACAAAAATCGGGAGAAAGCAATAGAGAAAATCATGGCCCCTGTAGACCATGTAAAGCGGCGGTTGTGGATAGATAATCACAGTGCCGCCGGGGAAGATTTTAATGAGGAGGTGACCGTCTGGCACAACCCCGAGGCGGGGGATGATGTGCTGCTGGCAGACATTCAGCAGAAACTCTCCCAGCGCGGCTACACGCTGACAGCGCTGTGGGAGATGCCGGAGACCGCGCCAGGGGGAGAGCTTAGGCTGCTGTGGATGGATAAGCAGTGGTTTGAGGCCCAGCTGGGCCTGTAGCGCAAGTGGCGGGAGAGGGAGTCCCCCCGGTCGTAGGCACTACACGACCCCGGGGCCCATTACGGGGCAAAAGAGGCCCATGTCTTATTTGCATGAGATAATTTTTGAAAAAAGCCATTTCGCTTCGTTTTGCTCCTATTGGGGGCGTTTTTCCCGCCGCTTCACTGGGCCCAGATTTGGACTGAGCCCCCGCCGCTTTCGGAAACTGGATTCCGAAAGGCTGAGACTTCAAATCACAACCCTTCCCCCGCAAGTGGGGGAAAATACTTCGATTCCAAATCGATACTGGTAAAAGATTATCATTGTTCGCATTTCAAATGCGCCCCGTCTTTTGCTATCTGCGCTCAACCCATGCTTTCCAACAATCACTCAGGAATCGCCGTAGAGGCCTCTAGCAAGGCCTACAAGGTGTTTGCGTGCCCCGGACATAAGCGAGACGCTAAAAGATTAGAATGCCTTATAGAGCCATTACAGGCAAAAAGAGAGGGGTGCCCCATGCAGGACATCCCTCTCAGGCTATCAGTATCGCTTGTAAATCTCTCCCCGGTTTCCAGCATCCACCACCAGGACGATAAACCGTCCATTATCTACCCGGTAGATAATGCGGTAATCGCCCACACGCAGTCGCAGCAGACCCTCATGTCCTTTCAGCTTTTTGATGTCCGCTCCATTTGGCAGCTGGGCAATTGCCGTTGCTATACGCCGCCTATCGGGCATTGGGAGCCGGTCAATAAATTTTTTTGCCGCTTTTTCAAAGACTATGCTATACATCGCTGAGACCCCACTCTTTCATGCAGTCTTCAAGCGCAAAGGTCTGGTGCTTTTCCGGGTCCGGGTCGTCCAGGTATTCCTGATACAGCCGCTGGCAGTATAAATCGTCCTCTATCTCATCGTCAAACTTCATGCCCTGCAAAAACATCAACAGCCCACTGATTTTGTACTCTGGCAGCTGGTCGATAATCTGTTTTGCCTGTTCGCGCTCACTCATGGTCAGTACCTCCTTTATCGCGGTCCATCGTCTCATCAATGGCCCTGTTCACAAAGCCGTTGACGCTCTCGCCCTGGGCCTGGGCGTGGGCTTGTATCACGGCCTTGCGGCCTTTTGCTACTGTCAGGTTGATACGGTCGTAGACTTTGGCTATATACCTATTCTGTGCTTTAGTGCTTGCCTTTCCCATGTTTGCCTCCTTTCGGTGGCTGATATTTCTTTACACTCTTAATTATACCAGATTTCCGATAGTTACGCAACTATGGCAGAATATACTCACAGCCCGAGGAAAGCGGCAGGAATATGGGCGGGATGGGGATTCTACCAAAACCCTGCCGCTTGCCTGGGGTGAGCTTGTAAAGGAGGTGATACCCACCAGTGTGGGCATAGGTCAAGGAAAAAGCCTTTATACAGCCGCCCGGTCAAAAGCGTTGCATAAAGGCCCACAGCCCCCTTAAATGGGCTGGTAAGCACAGTATACCAGCCCGGAGAGGGGGAAGTCAATAGAAAAATGGAGGAAACACAATGGAAAGAATAGACAACGGCCCTATCATGTTCGTGTACCCCTCAGAAATCCTTAACGAGTATACGGAAGTGACCGGGGAAAAGCTGTCCCCAGAGGCCCACAGATGGGCGGCGCAGTTTGATAAAACGGCCTCTGCCTTTGACAGAAAAGGCAGGGAAGACCGTCAGGCCGGACGCCCAGCGGCAGACTGGGAGTGTTTTCTGGGATGGTCGGTCAAGCAGTTCGGGCGGCAGGACGCCGGGGAGATAGCAGAGCTGATGCAGGATTACTATATGGACGCGTACAACTCTGGGCTTAGCCGGGGCGAAAGGAGTTGAAAGAGGAAATCATGGAAAACCCAAAAATCATAGAGCTAAACGAAACACAGGTTCGAGAGCTGTACCCTGTCCCGGTGGTACATACCGGCTGCTGGTCATTCACAATAGAAGCCTGCCTGCTGGAGGGAGAATTGGGAAAAGCGGTAAGCGGGGTGTTTGAGAAGTTCCCCGAGGTCATACAGCACGCCTTGACCTTCTCCCCAAAAAGCGGCGGGTGGACAGACCGCGCCAAGCTGCGGCAGACCGTCCTAAAGCTGGCATTGCCTCCCCGGCAGTACCACGCCGCTATGCAAAAGTTTCTGGCCCACTATGCCCGGGTACTGCGTAAGCGGCAGGGAAAACTATGCCAATACGATCTGCCCAGTGGACAGGACTTTATGCGAGAAGTGGAGCGGTTCCTTTGTGAGTGCTACCGGGCGGGAGCCGCCGGGGAGCCAGGCCCCTTTGCGGAAACGTTTGAGGCAGAGGCCCGGGCTTTGGGCGCAAAATCCGATGAGCCATTGGAGCAGGTGCTGGACACGCCTGGGGTCAGGCTCATATACCAGCTGGGGTGTAGAACAAAACCCATACGCCCCTATGCCGGCCGCTTTGCCCCATGCAAGAAGCCTGGGGTCAGGTCCCAGGCTTCTTCTCTCGTATATCTTGCCACATGGTGCTTTTCCCGCCGCCCTAAAAACCCATAGCCTGGCGGATATCCTCGAAGGAATAGCCCATGCGCCGCAGGGCGGCAAAGGCCCGGCGGCGCTGCCTGTCGTCTTCCTCCCAGCCGGGGTATTTTTTTTCCAGCACAGCCTGGATATTCCCCTGGGCGGCGTCCCCGTCCCCATACCCCGCCAAGACCTCTTCTATCAATTCCCCGTCGATGCCCTTGCGCAGCAGCTCTTGCCGCACCCGCATGGCCCCGTACCGTTTGCGGGTGAACAGCTCTTTGGCATATTGGCGGGCGTAAGCCCCGTCGTCGATAAGCCCCAGCTCTTCCATACGGTCGGCCGCCTCTTGGGCGGCTTGGCGGCCGACCCCCGCGCGGGCTATCTTTTCGGCCAGCTCTTTTTTCGAGTGGCTTCGGTATCCCAGCAGGTACAGGGCCTTTTCCTTCGCCCGGTTCGCGTCCGAATCCTGCAAAAGCTGGCACAGCCTTTCCTCCGTCACCTGGTCCCCAGGCCGCAGGCCCGACCGCAGGAAGGTCTCCGTGTCCACCCGCGCCGCCCGCTCCCCGTCCAGGAACAGCTGGGTCAGCCTCCCCCGCCGGGGCTCTGCCGCTGTCAGTTCCATCAGTCGTCCACCGTAATGTCGATGGGCTTTTTAGCCG
This sequence comes from Oscillospiraceae bacterium, assembly GCA_910574995.1. Lineage (GTDB taxonomy): Bacteria > Bacillota > Clostridia > Oscillospirales > Acutalibacteraceae > Acutalibacter. Next base: position 75,462 of record CAJTCS010000001.1, on the reverse strand, counting down.
ACGGCTTGGGGGCGGGCGCGGCTGTGGGCGCGGCGGCGCCCAGTTCTAGCTGGGAGGGGCCGGGGATGGGGACGTCCCCTTCCGCCACAGGCTTTACGCCGCCCTTTGCGGAGGGCTGGGCGTAAAGCTTGTCCATGCCCTCCCGCACCTTTCCCTCAATTTCCCCGGCGATATCCGGGTGCGTGGCCAGGAAATCCTTAGACTTGTCCCGGCCCTGGCCGATACGCTCCCCATTATAAGAGAACCAGGCCCCCGCCTTCTGTATCACCTCCAGCTGTACGGCGATATCCAGCAGTTCTCCTGTGCGGGAGATGCCCGTGCCGTACATCACGTCGAACTCTGCCGTACGGAAAGGGGGGGATATCTTGTTCTTTACCACCTTGGTCTTCGTCCGCGCGCCGATCATCTCCGTGCCGTTCTTGATGACCTCCCCCTTGCGCACCTCTATGCGCACCGAGGCATAAAACTTCAGGGCCCGCCCGCCCGGCGTTACCTCCGGGTTGCCGTATACCACGCCCACCTTCTCCCGCAGCTGGTTGATGAAGATGGCCACACAGTTGGACTTGGAGATGGCCCCGGCCAGCTTCCGCAGGGCCTGGCTCATCAGCCGGGCCTGCAGGCCCACGTGGGTGTCGCCCATCTCCCCTTCTATTTCCGCCCGGGGCACCAGCGCCGCCACCGAGTCTACCACGATTACGTCGATAGCGTTGGAACGCACCAGGGCCTCCGTAATCTCCAGGGCCTGTTCGCCCGTATCCGGCTGGGACACCAGCAGGCTTTCCACATCTACGCCCAGGTGGGAGGCATACACCGGGTCCAGGGCGTGCTCTACGTCGATAAAGGCGGCGTTGCCGCCCATCTTCTGCCCTTCCGCAATGCAGTGCAGGGCCAGGGTGGTCTTACCGGAGGATTCCGGCCCGTATATCTCCACAATGCGCCCCCGGGGCAGCCCGCCTATGCCCAGGGCCAGGTCTAGGGACAGCGAGCCCGTGGGGATGGCCTCTACGTTCAGGGCGTTGTCTTGGCCCAGGCGCATAACGGCCCCCTCGCCAAACTGCTTTTTAATCTGCGCCAACGCCGTTTCCAGGGCCTTGGCTTTGTCTTCCGGTTTCACGTCTGAAGCCCGCGTACTGACGGGGGCCTGCTTTTTCTCTGCCATTGGGGCAACACTCTCCCTTGTTTGCACTTTGGCTTATGTATAATGGGGTGCGCGGCGCGCCGGGCCTATGGTATGCCGGGGGCCTGCCTGTCCTGCCCTCCCCCTATAGCCGCCTGCCACCATTATACCCCATCCGCCCTGTAAAAGCAATGGAGCCCGGCCAATTTACGAACAAATGTTTTAAAAACCGCCGGGATAAGGGCCGCCCCCAGAAAAGAGGGCGGCCCTTGCGTCACGGCTCGCACACGGCCACGCTCATAGAGGCGGCGACGCCGTTATAAAATTTCACCTGGAAGCTATAGGTGCCGAAGGCCTTGATGTCCGCCTCCAGGGCCACCTTGCGTTTATCCACCTCCACGCCGAACTGCCTGCCGATCTCCTGGGCAATCTCCCGGGAAGTGACCGAGCCGAAAATCTTCCCGCCCTGGCCTGCCTTGGCATAAATCTTCACCGTCTTCCCGGAAAGGGCCGCGGCGCTTTTCTGGGCCTGCTCGGTTTCCGTCTTGATCTTATATTCCTTAGCGGCCTCCGCGTTTTTCAGCTCGTTCATGGCCTGGGCGTCGGCCTCTTTGGCCAGCTTCCGGGGAAGGAGGAAATTCCTGGCGTAGCCGTCCGACACCGTGCAAAGCTCGCCCTTTTTCCCAATCGACTTCACATCCTGCAACAAAACCACTTTCATACTGCGTTCTCCCTTCTGTTCCTAGCTGCGGCTGCTTCCCAGCATACAGCAAAAAAACCTTTTTGTCAATTCTGCCCCGCGCTGACCTCGGCCAGCTTCTGGTCCAGGGCCCGCAGCAGCGCCCGGCGGGCGTCTTGTATGTTGACGCTTTTCAGCTGGGCCCCGGCCATGGTCAAGTGCCCGCCCCCGCCGAACTCCTCTAAAATCAGCTGCACGTTCACGTCCCCCAGGCTGCGGGCCGAGATGTTCACGTCCGGCCCGGTGCGGTACAGCACAAAAGAGGCCCTCACCCCTAAAATGGTCAGCAGCTCGTCCGCCGCCTGGGCCGCCGCCACCCGCAGGTCCCCGTGTTCCAGGGTAGAGGTGGCCACCGCGCAGCCCTGGTAAATCTCCGCGCTGGACACCAGCTGGGCTTTCTGCTTATAATTGTCCAGCGTGCTGGAGAACAGCTTTTTCACCGCCACCGTGTCCGCCCCCCGCCTGCGCAGGAAAGCGGAAGCCTCGAAGGTACGCACGCCCGTTTTCAGCACGAAATTCTTCGTATCCAGCATAATGCCCGCCAGCAGGGCCTCCGCGTCCACCCCGTCCAAAGCGGAGCCCTTGATATACTGCGCCAGCTCGGTCACCATCTCCGAGGCCGAACTGGCATAGGGCTCGTGGTAAAAAATCAGCGCGTTCTTGATATGGGACACCATCATCCGGTGGTGGTCGATGACCACCACCCGCACGGCCCTTTGCAGCAGCTCGCGGCTTTCCACAAAGTTTACCGAATGGGTGTCCACTACGATCAGGAGGGAGCGGTCCGTCATGGCCTGCTGGGCATCGCCTGGGCTTACGAACGCCGCCTCTTCGGGATAGGCGTCTTCCACCATGTCGGCCACAGGCCCGGCCAGCGTCCGCCCCCTGTCTATCACAATGTGCGCCGGCTTTTCCAGGCCCTTTTTTATGACCGCCCACATGCCCACGGCGGCCCCCACGCTGTCCAGGTCCGAGTTCTTGTGCCCCATGACGAACACCTGGTCGCTGGCCTTGATGTGGTCCGTCAAGGTGGCGGCGATGACGCGGGTGCGCACCTTGTCCCGCTTTTCCACACCCTTGGAAAGCCCGCCAAAGAACTCGTATGTATCGCCCTCTTGGCGCACGGCCACCTGGTCCCCGCCGCGGCCCAGGGCCATGTCCAGGGCCTGCCGGGCCCACCGCTCGCTTTCGGCAATGTCTTTTGCCCCCCGGCCAATGCCGACGGACACGGTGGCGCTCATGTTGTTGCGGGCGTTGCGCACCTCCCGCACATGGTCTAACACCCGGAAGCGCCTTTTTTTCGCTTCTTCAATATGGGCGTCGTCCGTCAGCAGCAGGTACCGCCCGTTGCTCAGGCGGCGCACAAAGCCGCCCAGCTCGTCCGCCACCCATTCCCGCAGGGCCGCCTCTACCCCCGCGATAATGCGGGATTCCTCGTCGCCCAGGCTGTCCCGCACCAGCTCGTCCCGGTTGTCAAAGTGGGCCAGGCATACCACGGGCCTTTTCTCCCGGTATTCCTTGTTCACGGCCTTGAAGTAGGTGTCGTCCACGAAATACAGCAAAAAGCCCTTCTCCGCCCGGGCCCCGTACACGGTGTATTCCCGCCCCCCGTGGGACACGGCCGCGCCTTTTTCCCCCATCACCTGCCGGAAGGTCTTGGGGTAAATATACTTCAGCACGTTTTCCCCCAAATAGTCCCCCCCCTGGCACAGGGACTGGGCAAAGGCCGCGTTGGCCCACACAATGTCCCCAGCCGGGGCTACCACCGCCACAGGCAGGGCAAATTCCTGGAAAGACCGCTCTTCCTCCGCCGCCAGCACCTTTTTCACGCTGCGCATGGTGGCCGCAACGCTTCCCCGGTACACCAGGTCCGATACCGTCACCGCCAGCGCCGCCAGCCCGGCGGCCGTGGCCTCGATGAGGAACAGCACCCGGCTGTACGGGTAGCTGGCCAGCGCCATGCATACCATCGCCGCCGCCATCAGGTAGAACAGCGGCGACACCACCCATACTTTCTTCTTGCGCACCTGGCCCCCTCCTTTTGTTTGCCGCGCCCCCTCCCGGGGGCTTTTTTTAGCCTGCCCTTACACCTCCATAAGGATGGGGAGGATCATGGGGCTGCGCTGGGTTTTGCGGTAGACATAGCGGGAAAGCTCGTCCTTCACGTTCTGCTTCAGGGCGCCCCAGTCCCGCACATGGCGGGAGGCGCAGTCCTCCAGGGTCTTGTAAACCAGCTTGCGGGCCTCTTCCATCATGGCTTCCGATTCCCGCACATACACAAAGCCCCGGGATACGATGTCCGGCCCGGCGGCCACATGCCCTGTCTCCGACTCTAGGGAGCACACCGCCACGATAAGCCCGTCCTCGGCCAGGTGTTTCCGGTCCCGCAGGACGATGCTGCCCACGTCGCCCACGCCCAGGCCGTCCACCATCACGTCCCCGGCGGGCACGTCGGCAATCTGCCGCATATAGTCCTCGTGCAGCTCCAGGGCGTTGCCGATGTTGCCGATGAAGATATTCTCCCGGGGCATGCCCATGGCCATAGAAAGGCCCGCGTGCTTTTGCAGGTGCTTCTGCTCGCCGTGGACGGGGATGAAGAACTTGGGCTTTGTCAGGGCCTGTATCATCTTCAGCTCCTCCTGGCAGGCGTGGCCGGAAACGTGCACCTCGTACATAGATTCATATATGACCGTGCATCCTTGCTTTAAAAGCTCGTCTACCACGGCCCCCACGGTCTTTTCATTGCCGGGGATGGGCCGGGCGGAAAGGATGATGAAATCGTTGGGGTTGATGGCCACCTGCCGGTGGTCGGAGAAAGCCATACGGGTCAGGGCCGACATGGGCTCACCCTGGCTGCCGGTGGTGATAAGCACCACCTGTCCGGGCTCGTAGCGGTTGATCAGGCTTAAGTCGATGAGCACCCCCGGGGGTACGTCCAGATAGCCCAGCTCACTGGCAATGCCGATGACGTTCACCATGCTGCGCCCGGACAGGGCCACCTTGCGGCCATACTTCACGGCGCAGTTGATAATGATCTGCACCCGGCTGATGGAGGAGGCAAAGGTGGCCACGATGATGCGCTTGCCCTCGGCCCGCATGAACAGGGAGTCCAGCGAGTTGTTCACGGTCTGTTCCGTCTGGGTATAGCCCGGGCGCTCGGCGTTGGTAGAGTCTGCCAGCAAAGCCAAAACGCCCTCTTTGCCCAATTCCGCAAACCGCGCCAGGTCGATGACGCCCCCCTCTTCCGGGGTAAAGTCCACCTTGAAGTCCCCGGTGTGCACCAGCACCCCGGCGGGGCTGTGGATGGCCAGGGCCACCGCGTCGGCAATGGAATGGTTTACATGGATGAGTTCCACGTCCATGCAGCCCATGCGGATATGGGACCCGGCCGGGGTGACATGCAGGCGGGCCGAGCCCGTAAGGCCGTGCTCTTTCAGCTTGCCCTCAATCAGCCCGATGGTCAGGGCCGTGCCATATACGGGCACGTTCAGCTTTTTCAACAGGTAGGGCACCGCGCCGATGTGGTCCTCATGGCCGTGGGTGATCACCACGCCCCGGATGCGGCCGCGGTTTTTCTCGATAAAGGTAAAGTCCGGTATGACCAGGTCGACGCCCAGCATCTCCTCGTCTGGGAAAGCCAGGCCGCAGTCTACGATGACCATGTCCTCCTGGCACTCGTACACGGTAAAGTTCTTGCCAATCTCGTTAAGCCCCCCCAGGAAATACGCCCGGATAGGGGGCTTCTTCCCGCGCCGGCCCCGGCCCCGCTTGGGCGGCTGGGGCTGGGCCTTGGCCGCAGCCTTCTGCTGGGCGGCGGCAATGGGGGCCGAGCCCAGCACCTGGCGCTTCCCCCGCTGCTGCTTGGGCCTGCCCTCTTGCTTGGCCGGAGCCGCTTTTGCCGGCTGGGCCTTCCCTTGCCGGCCCCGGCCAAGGGGCCGCCGCCCCTTCCCGTTCTCCGGCTTTTCCCCGGCCTGGGGGTCCTTCTGCTTGGGGCCCGCTATCTTCCCAATGCGGGGCGTATCCCCCGCCTGGTCTTGGGGCCGGCGGGAGCGGGTATTCTTTTTTCCGTTGTCTGCCACTTCTCTTCCTCCTGTTTTCCTAGATTTCCGGCATGCCTTGCCGGGTGTTTTTTATATGCGTTCCGTTGCAAGCCGGGCAGCCCCCGGCAAACCTCCTTTGGCAGCGCGGGCACACGCCCCTACCTTCTGGAAAATGGCAACAAAGAAACTGGCCTCGCCTGGCGGCGGGCTTCCAGATAACGGGTATCGGTTGGCTGTGGGGAGACGCGCAAGGGCCGCTGCCCCCGCCCGCTTCCCCATAACGGGGGGCGTGCATATATCGATGCGGCCGCAGCCGCAGTGAAGCCGGTATCTACGATGATTCCTTATTGTACCCCATTTCCTCCCCATCTGTCAAGGGAAGCCAATCCCGTATTTTCCCCCGTATATCCCCTTGCGCGCTGGCTTTCGCCCATATGCCGCCCCTTCTCAGTGTTGGCAGTCCGCCCGCAGATTATGCCGGCGCCGCCCGGTTCCGGCATGGGAACCCGCCCTGGGCGGCGCATCCTGTAAAAAAAACAAGAAGAAGTGGCGCTGGGGTATTGAAATGTATACTAAAATGGTGTATATTTAATTTTGGCGGGCACACTACGTAAAACAGGCCCCATGCCCCGCCTGTATTTTTCGAGAAAGGATTTGATATGCAATGGGCAGAACCGTCTATGCAGACAACGCCGCCACCACGGCGGTTTCCCCGCAGGTGCTGGAGGCCATGCTCCCCTGCTATAAAGAATGGTACGGAAACCCTTCCAGCCTGTACGCCCTGGGCCAAAAGGCCAAAGAGAAGCTGGAGGAGGCCCGGGCCGACGTGGCCCAGTGCCTGGGCGCAAGCCCCGACGAGATCTTCTTCACAAGCTGTGGCAGCGAAAGCGACAACTGGGCCATCAAGGGCGCGGCCCGGGCCCAGCGGGCCAAAGCGGGCAAGGCCCACATCGTCACCTCCGCCTTCGAGCACCACGCGGTGCTGCACACCTGCCAGGCCCTGGAGAAAGAGGGCTTTACCGTCACGTACCTGCCGGTGCATGAAAACGGCGTCGTCCGCCCAGAAGAGGTGGAGGCCGCCATTACGGAAGAAACGGCGCTGGTCACTATTATGTACGCCAACAATGAAATCGGCACCATCCAGCCCATACCGGAGATCGGGGCCGTTTGCAAAAAGCACGGGGTGCTGTTCCACACCGACGCGGTACAGGCTATCGGCCATGTGCACATCCACGTAAAAGAGCAAAATATAGATATGCTGTCGCTGAGCGGGCACAAGCTTCACGCGCCCAAAGGCGTGGGCGCCCTGTACGTCCGCAAAGGGGCGCGCATCCAGAACCTATTGGACGGCGGCGCGCAAGAGCGCGGTAAGCGGGCCGGCACCGAGAACCTGGCCCAGATTATGGGCCTGGCCGCGGCTATGAAGGAAGCCTGCTCCACCATAGACCAGCGCGTTGCCCGGCTGGCCCCCATGCGGGACAAGCTGATCGACGGGCTTTTGAAAATCCCGCGCAGCCGCTTAAACGGCGACCGGGACCGCCGCCTGCCCGGCAACGTGCACTTCTGCTTCCAGGGGGTAGAGGGGGAATCCCTGCTGCTGCTGCTGGACGCAAAAGGCGTGGCGGCTTCCTCTGGCTCGGCCTGTACCAGCGGCTCTTTAGACCCCAGCCATGTGCTGCTGGCTATCGGCCTGCCCCACGGGGTAGCCCATGGCAGCCTGCGCCTGAGTTTTGGCGATTACAACACCATGGAGGATATCGACTACCTTTTAGAGGTCATCCCCCCCATCATAGAGCGCCTGCGGGCCATGTCCCCCCTGTGGGACGCCATCCAGAAAGGCGAGGTGAACTACGACCAGTATATGTAAGGAGGTATAACGATGCGTATGGACCCGAAACGCGCCCGGGCGCTTTTGCGGGTGTTGGCGCTTTTGTCTACTTTGGCTTCTTCCGCCATCGGCCTTGTATTCGTGGCCATGGCAGGGGGAATGTCCCCAGGGCTGCGGTTCCTGCTGCTGATCCCCATCATAAGCGCCCCGGCGCTGGTGGCCCTTTTGGTGTTACTGCCCGCCCGGGCCAGGAGCAGGGCGCGGGCGGCCCGCATGGCCCTGCGGGAGGGCGGGCTTGTGCAGGAGGACAAGACCATTGTCCTGGTCAAACAAAAGCGCCTTAGGAAATTGGATACCAGTTATGTAGAAAGGACGGGCTTTTATGGCGACCCCTGAGACAGCCCCTCCGCGGCCCAACCGCCTGCAAAGGGCGGGGCGGGTGGTAAAGCGTTCCCTGCTGCTGTGCATACCGGCTTTTGCGCTGAACCTGTTTTTCCAGGGGCGCAGGGAATTTAAAAAAGAGAGGGAGCTTGCGGAAAAAATCCATCGGATACGGAAAGGATGAGCATTATATGGCATACAGCGCAAAGGTAATGGACCATTTCTCTAACCCGCGGAATGTGGGGGAGATGCAGGACTACAGCGGCGTAGGCGAGGTGGGCAACCCCAAGTGCGGCGACATCATGCGGATGTACATTAAGGTGGAAAACAACGTTATCACCGACGTCTCCTTTATGACCTTCGGCTGCGGCGCGGCCATTGCCACCAGCAGCATGGCCACCGAGCTTATTAAGGGAAAAAGCATTGACGACGCCCTGAAGCTGACCAACAAGGCCGTAATGGAAGCCCTGGACGGCCTGCCGCCGGTAAAGGTGCACTGCTCTGTACTGGCCGAACAGGCCATCAAGGCGGCTGTGTCTGATTATTACACCCGCCAGGGCATCGACCCGGTGCCTATTGTGGGCGAGCTGACCGAGTGCGAGGCTTGCGGCATCATATAAACCGGCTGCATAATACCTGAAATAACGCAACGCAAAAGCCTTCCCCGGCACAGGCCGGGGAAGGCTTCGTTTTACGCAAACACAGGGGCCAAGCCCCCTTAGAAGCGGTTGTTCCGGCGGAACTGCCGCCGGGTCTTCCAATACCCCGCCTGCCGGCGCAGGTTCCGGAAAGCATCCCCGCCAAAGAACAGGAGGACGTTTAAAAGGGAAAACAGGATGCAGGACCGCATGGTCCAGTTCCCCAGGATGAAGCTGTAAAGGATGTAGGCCAGGTCCAGGGCCGCCAGCCACTTCACCTTGATAGGCAGGAAGAAGAACAGCAGCACCTGGTGGTCGGGGTAAACGGCGGCAAAGGCCAGGAACAAGGACAGGTTCAGAAACTCGCTGCTGGTCCTGCCCGTAATCAGCCCGGAAAGGATGGCCCCCAGGACGCCGCACAGGTAGAACAGGTTGAAGCGGAAGCCGCCCCAGGCGCTTTCCAGGGCATTGCCGATGATACAGTAGAAATACAGGCTGAACAAGATCCAAACGGGCGAGGTGCCCGGCGGCATGAAGAGGAAGGTCAGCAGCCGCCACACCTGCCCCTGGACGATCAGGTCGCGATAAAAGAAGATCATGGGCGACACCCGGCCCCCCAGCAGCAGGTCGGCCGCGAACACCGCCAGCATAACGCCCGTGACATAGTACATCAGGTGGGGGATATAGTACCGCCCCCATTTCCTTTCCAGCTTGTCGATCCAACTCATATGCAGCCCTCCCTGGCCTTTCCCGGCCGTCCGTAGGTTTCTGCCCCAGGCCCCCCAAAGGGGCGGTTGGGTCTCCCTTATAGCTTCCCCCCGGTCAACGGCGGTCGTAATCCCGGCGGGGGCGGCGGTCCCGGTCGGGCCGGTCCCGGCGGGGCGGGCGGGATTCGGAGATATCGTTCTCCGGGACAGCCCCGTCCAGGTCGATAAGGGCGTCGCGGCGGGAAAGGTTCAGCCTGCCCTTGTCGTCGATCTCCAACACCTTGACCTTCACCACATCCCCCACGTTCACCACGTCGGTAACTTTCTCGGTGCGCTTGATATCCAGCCGGGAGATATGCACCAGGCCCTCTTTGCCCGGGGCAATCTCTACAAAGGCGCCAAAGTCCATCAGCCGCGTAACCCGCCCGTTATAATAGCTGCCGGGCTCCGGGTCGTTGACGATGGTGTCCACAATGTCCAGGGCGCGGCGGCATTTCTCAATGTCAATGCCGGTGATGAAGACATGGCCGTCTTCCTCCACGTCCATCGTAATCTCGCACTCGGCACAGATTTTCTGGATGACCTTGCCGCCGGTGCCGATGACCTCCCGGATCTTCTCTACAGGGATCTGGGTGGAAAGCATCTTGGGGGCATACGGGGAAAGCTCGGGCCTCACCTCTGGGATGGCCTTGCAGATGACCTCATCCAGGATATAGTTCCGGGCCTTGTGGGTTTTTTCCAGGGCCTCTTTCACCATTTCGGGCAGCAGCCCGGAGATCTTCAGGTCCATCTGGATGGCGGTGATGCCCTTTTTCGTGCCGCCCACCTTAAAGTCCATGTCGCCGAAGAAATCCTCGATGCCCTGGATGTCCACCATGGTCATCCACCGGTCGCCCTCGGTGATAAGCCCGCAGGAGATGCCCGCCACCGGGGCCTTGATGGGTACGCCCGCGTCCATCAACGCCAGGGTAGAGCCGCAGATGGACGCCTGGGAGGTAGAGCCGTTGGAGCTTAATACCTCGGACACCAGGCGGATGGTATAGGGGAACTCCTCCATAGAGGGGATGACGGGCACAAGGGCGCGCTCGGCCAGCGCCCCGTGGCCCACTTCCCGGCGGCCGGGGCCCCGGCTGGGGCGGGTCTCGCCCACAGAATAGGAGGGGAAGTTATAGTGGTGGATATACCGCTTAGACTCCTCCTCGTCGATGCCGTCCAGCAGCTGGTTGTCCCGGATGGAGCCCAGCGTAGCCACGGTAAGCACCTGGGTCTGGCCCCGAGTGAACATGCCAGAGCCGTGTACCCGGGGCAGCAGCGCCACCTCGGCGGCCAGGGGGCGCATGTCGTCCATGCCCCGGCCGTCCACGCGCTTCTGCTCGTCCAAAAGCCAGCGGCGCACCACGATCTTTTGCGTCAGGTACAGGCACTCGTCTATCTTAGCCTCCTGCTCGGGGTATTCGGGGTCGAAACGCTGGTGCACTTTCTCATAAACGGGCTTCAGGCGGGCGTCCCGCACTGTCTTGTCGTCGGTATCCAGGGCCGCGCGTACGTCCTCTTGGGCAAAGGCCCGGATGGCCTCCAGCATTTCGGGCTCGGGCTTGTTGCTGGGGTAAGAGAACTTTTCCTTGCCGGTCTCGGCCACGATGCCCTTGATAAAGGCGATGATTTTCTGGTTTTCCGCGTGGCCGGCCATAATGCCGTTGTACATGTCCTCGTCAGAGACCTCGTTGGCGCCCGCTTCGATCATGGCGATGCGCGATTCGGTGGAAGCCACGGTAACGGCCATCTGGGAACGCTTGCGCTGCTCGGAGGTGGGGTTCATGACGAATTCCCCGTCGACCAGCCCCACGGACACGCCGGAAATCGGGCCGTTCCAGGGGATGTCGGAGATAGAGAGGGCAATGGAGGTGCCCACCATGGCGGCGATCTCCGGGGAATTGTCCTGCTCAACGGACATGACCGTGCACACGATGGAAACGTCGTTGCGCATGTCCTTGGGGAACAGGGGGCGGATGGGCCGGTCGATCATGCGGCATACCAGGATGGCCTTGTCTGAAGGGCGGCCCTCGCGCTTGAGGAACGAGCCGGGTATCTTGCCCACGGAATACAGCTTTTCCTCAAAGTCCACGGACAGCGGGAAGAAGTCGATGCCGTCCCGGGGCTTTGCCGAGGCTGTGGCGGCCACATGCACCACCGTGTCCCCATACCGCACCAGGCATTCGCCGTTAGCCAGCTGGCCCATTTTGCCGGTCTCCACTTTCAGCGGCCGGCCGGCAAAGGTAGTCTCATAAACCTTGAAATTTTCAAACATATCGTTGTCCTTTCTCCCCTTTTGCAGGGATTTCTGACGGCGGGCCTGCTTAAGAAACAGCGCGGCGCTACGCTGCGCTCTTTATTAAACAGGTTCCGCCAAAAAAGAGCGAAAGGCTGGGCGCGCGGCTGAAAAATAGCCCGCAGCCGCAGCCTCTGGCCCTTGTATCCCCTTTCTTAAAATTTATAACAAAGGGGATACTGCAGAATCGGTTTTTGTGGCCCGCACAGGCCCTTACTTGCGGATGCCCAGCTCGGCGATGATGGCGCGGTACCGCTCGATGTCGATCTTAATCAGGTAATTGAGCAGGCTGCGGCGCTGGCCAACCATCTTCAACAGGCCCCGGCGGGAATGGTGGTCCTTCTTGTTTTCCCGCAGGTGCTCGGTCAGGTCGTTGATGCGCTTGGTCAGCACGGCAACCTGCACCTCGGGTGAGCCGGTGTCGCCTTCGTGGCGGGCGTACTTCTGGATGATCTCGGTCTTTTCTGTTTTTGTCATGGTAAATCACCTTTCCTGCGGCGCTGTGCCGCACCCTGTTATTCCACCCGCTGCGGCGCCGCCCGCTTCCCCGCGGCTGCGCCGTTACCCACAGGCAGGGCCGGTGTTTCCACTGTCCGAGGGTAGGGTATCGGGACTATTTTAGCATAGGCGGCCGCATTTGTAAAGTGGGAAATGGACGCGCGCCGCCCCCCTCAAATGCCAAAATCCGTAAGGCGCGCGCGCGCCGCAATCTCCTCCGCCTGTTCCGCGTTGCGCCGTATCTCGGCCTTCAGCCCCTCCAGCGAGGCAAATTTCTTTTCCGGCCGGATAAAATCCAGCAAAAACACCCGCACGCGCCTGCCGTACAGGTCGCCGGAAAAGGCAGGCATCCAGGTCTCGGCCAGCACCCGGTCCGAGCCCACCGTGGGCTTTACGCCAATGTTCGTCACCCCATAGAAAAACTCCCCGGATACCCGGCACCAGGCGGCGTATACCCCGAAGCGGGCCTGCACAAAGCCCTCCGGCATGGCCTGGTTGATGGTGGGCGTGCCCAGCCCCGTGCCGATATGGTTGCCGTGGATGACCTCTAAGGAAAAGCTGAAGGGCCTGCCCAGCAGCCGGTTGGCCGTCAGGATATCCCCCCGCCCTATGGCCTCCCGTATCCGGGTGGAGCTGACCTTTTCCCCGCCTTCCAGCACAGGCGGCGCCACCCGCAGCTGCACCCCGGCCGCGTCGCACAGCCGCCGCAGCAAGGCCACGTCCCCGGCCGCGCCCCGGCCAAAGCGGTAGTCTTCCCCGCAGCACAGCCGCTTGGCCCCGCACTTCTCAAACAATATATCTTCTACAAAACGCCGGGCCTCTATGCCCCGCAGGCTGGCAAAGTCCATGCAATACAGGCGGCGGACGCCCGCCCGTTCCAGCAGCTTCCTCTTGTCCCGGGCCGTAACCACCTGCCCGCCGCCTTGGGGAGGGCGGACAAAGGTGAACGCCCCGGGCTCCAGGCCCTGCCGCGCCCCCTCTACCCCGGCCCGTATCACGGCCATATGGCCCCGGTGCACCCCGTCAAACGTCCCAAGCGCCAACGAACAGGGCGCGCCCCCGCCGGCCCCTTCCATCCTGTCTATCACCTGCATCTCTTCCTGCCCGCCTCCTTCCGGCCTTTTCCTGCCCGCCTATGCCCCTACAAAAGGCCCCTTCGCAGGCCCTGCCTAAAAAGCCCGGAAACGGGCGTAACGGCTGGCCAAAAGGCTCTCCGGCGGCAGCGCCAACAGCTGTGGCAGGGAATCGGAAAGGGCGGTGCGGATCTCCTGGTACGCGGCGGCAAAATCCTTTTCCCCCTCTGGGATGACCCGCTCGACTACGCCCAGCTCTTCCATGTCCTGGGCTGTCAAACGCAGGCACCCGGCGGCGTCCTTTACACGCTTGGGATCCTTCCACAGGATACTGGCGCAACCCTCGGGGGAGATAACCGAATACACGGCGTTTTCCAGTATCCAAACCTGGTCCGCCACGGCCAGCGCCAGGGCCCCGCCGCTGCCCCCCTCGCCCACCAGGATCGAAATAACCGGCGTGCGCAGGGCCATCATCCCGGTGATATTCTCCGCAATGGCCTGGGCCTGGCCCCGCTCCTCCGCGCCCAGGCCGCAGTAGGCGCCAGAGGTGTCTACAAAGCACACCACCGGGCGGCGGAACTTCTCGGCCTGCTTCATCAGGCGCAGGGCCTTGCGGTAGCCCTCGGGGTTGGGCATGCCAAAATTGCGGCGCAGGCGTTCTTTTGTGTCCGCGCCCTTCTCAATGGCGATGACCGTAACCGGCATCCCGCCCAGGGCCGCCAGCCCCCCCACAACGGCCGGGTCGTCCCCAAAGCGCCTGTCCCCGTGCAGCTCGATAAAGTCTGTAAAAATATTCTGGATATAGGCCAGGCCTGTGGGGCGGTCTTTGGCCCGGGCCAGCAATACCTTCTCATACGCGCTCATGCTCGCTCCTCCTCTCCGGCTTCCGGGGGGCAAGCCGCGGGCAGGGGCTTGCCGCTGTGCACCCGCAGCAGCCGGGCAATCGCCCGCTTCTGCTCCGCCCGGGGGACGATCAAATCTACAAAACCGTGCTCCAACAGGAATTCCGCCGTCTGGAAGCCCTGGGGCAGCTTTTTCCGTATAGTCTGCTCGATGACCCGGGCCCCCGCAAAGCCGATGGTCGCCCCGGGTTCGGCCATGATAACATCCCCCTCCATGGCAAAGCTGGCCGTTACCCCCCCGGTGGTGGGGTCTGTCAGCACCGTAAGGTAGAAATTGCCCGCGTCGCTGTGCCGCTTCACGGCGGCGCTGGTCTTGGCCATCTGCATCAAGGAGAGGATGCCCTCTTGCATACGGGCCCCGCCGGAAACGGTGAACCCCACCACGGGCAGGCTTTGTTCTGTGGCCAGCTCGAACAGGCGGGTAATCTTTTCCCCCACCACGGTGCCCATGCTGCCCATCATGAAGTTGGGGTCCATCACAAACAGGGCGCAGGGCGTGCCCTCCACCTGGGCCGTGCCGCAGGCCACGCCCTCCTTCTCCCGTGAAGCCAGCTTGGCGTTGCGCAGCTTCTGGTCATAGCCCGGGAAGCCCAACAGGTCCCGGCTCATCATGTCCCCATCCAGTTCCCGGAAAGTGTCTTCATCCGCGATATAGCTGACGCGTTCCCGGGGGTTTATGCGGAAGTGGTGGCCGCAGGCCGTGCATACGTTCATGTTCTCCTGCTGCTCGCTTAAAGGCAGCAGCACGCCGCACCGGGGGCAGCTGTTGCGGATGCCCGCGTCCTCCGCCTCTTTTCCCCCTTTTTCCAGTTCGTTCTGGGGGGAACGGAATAATCCCATCAGGTTCATAGCCTCGTTTCCTTTCTCTCGCGTATATTGCCGCCCCTTGGGCGGAGAAAAGCGCCGGATACAAGACGTAGTATAGCAAATTTCCCCCGCCCCGTCAAATGGGGCGTAAGGCGGGGGAAAGCTGCCAGGCCGCCCCGTTTACATATCCCGGAACTTCCGCACGCGGCGCAGCAGCCGCTGCTTGCGCCGGTACATGACCACCAGGATCAGGTAGACGATAACCAGCGCCAGGATGACAAACAGCACCACCAGGAACCAAGGGGAGGACAGCAGCGACTTGCCCTGTTCCCACCCGGCGATCAGGTCGCTGCGCGCCACCGATTCCGCCGCCACCAGGGGCACCGTGGCAATGACCTCGTTGGCATAGCTAAGGGTGGCGGTGCCCACCTGCTCGCCCTTGCGCACCGGCGCCTGGACGCTTTCCGGCTTGTCCACCGTAATCAGGATGCTGCTGGCGTTCACGCTTTCCGGAAGCATAACGCTGGCGCTCTTCCCGGCTGCCAGCAAAAGCTGGTCCTTCTGGAAAGCATATTCCAGGTCCACCGCGCTCAGCACCTCCCCCTGCACGGCCACGGTCTTTTTCTCCAGGCTGGTAACGGCCCACCGGAACAAAGAGCGCACGTCCAGCATCTCCCGGTGGATGCCCATCTCATAGCCCTCCATGTCCCCCAGGGCCGCCACCACATAGGTGTACCCATAGGCTGTGCAAGAGGCGGCAACGCACCAGCCCGCCTGGTCGTGAGAGCCGGTTTTGATGCCGGTGGCCGACTGGTAGTAATAGGTGTTGCCATATTCGTCCGGGTAATTCAGCAGCAGCTTGTTGGTGTTGGTAAAGGTCACTTCTTCGTCGCTCATGTTGGTGGCCGGCTTTACATAGGCGGCCGAGCCCGTGATCTCCGTGAAGTTGGGCAGGGTCATGGCATATTTGGCAATAGTCACCATGTCCCGGGCAGTGGAATAGTGTTCGGGGTTATGCAGGCCGTGGGGATTGGTAAAGTGCGTGTTCCGGCACCCCAGCTCTTCCGCTTTGGCGTTCATCCGCTGGACAAAGTAGCTGTCCGGGGTATAGCCCGCCGCGTCCCCGGTAAATTCCTCTGGGCCGCTTTCCCCATCCTGGCCTGGGCCGCCGTCCTCTTCCCCATCGCCTTCCTGGGAAAGGGGGGCGGTCTCCAGGCCGCCTTCTATAGAGGCGGCCTGGGCGCTGGCGGGGGCCTGGGCCCCTTCCCCTTCTGGGGCGGCCTGGCCAGGCGGCGTTACCTGCCCGGAAGCATACAGGGAATCCACATATTCGGCCAGGGTCAGCGCCGCGTCGTTGCCGGAAGGGACCATCATCATCCACAGCAGCTGCAGGCCGGTCAGCTGCTCGCCCACCACCACGTCCGCCAACGAGCTGCCCGTCCCCTCCAGGTCGTCTACCACGCTTTGGGGCACGGTGATGATGGTGTTCTCAATGTCCGGGATGGCCTCGTAGGCCACAATGTAACTCATGATCTTGGTCATGGAGGCCATGGGCAGGCGCTCGTCCGGGTTGTGGCTGTACACCACTGTGTCCGTGTCCAGGTTCAGCATCAAGATCGACTTGCAGTGGGGCCCGTCGGTGTTGTCGTCCGAGTCCCAGCCAAAGGCAAAGCCCTCGGAAGCCGCCGCCGGAAAGGCGCAGCAGATGGCTGTAAGCAGTGCCAAAGCTAGGGCGGCTAACCGGCGCGCCCAGTTATTTTTGCGGCGTTTCTGTATCTTCATGGCGTTGCACCATTCCTTTCTCTTGGGGTGTCATCTGTTGGGGGGCGCTTGTCCCGGGGGGGATACCGTGTTATAATGGGCTGGATGCCCCGCCCCGCCGGCTTTCCCTTTAGTATACTATTTCCCGGGGAAAAAGAAAAGACCGAATTTATGAACGATTGTCTTTAGCGGCCGGCGGGGATCCGCCAAAAAGCCCGCCGCCGGCGGGCGCTTGGCTATACTGCAAAAAGGAGGGACATGGATGCGCCTGTTCCATACGTCAGACTGGCACCTGGGGCGGATGCTGTATGGCAAAAGCCTGCTGGAGGACCAGCGGTACTTTTTAGAAGAGACCTTCCTCCCCGCCGCCCAACGGGAGCGCCCGGCCTGCGTGCTGCTGGCCGGGGATATCTATGACAGGCAGGTGGCCCCGCCCGAGGCTATCCGCCTGTTCGACCAGGCCCTCTCCCGGCTGGTGGGGCTGGGCATACCGGTGTGCGTCATCTCCGGCAACCACGACGGCGCCCAGCGTATGGCGCTGCTGAAAGGGGCCCTGCGCCAAAGCGGCGTATATTTCGCCACCGAGCTGGAAGACGCCCTTTCCCCTGTGTGCATCGAGGGGGGCGGCCAGCAAGCGCAGGTGTTCCTGCTGCCCTATTTCGACTGCGCCCAGGCCCGGGCTTTCCTGGGGGACGACAGCCTGCGGGGGGAAGCGGCGTGCATGGAAAAGCTGCTGGGGCGCCTTACCCCCCTCTTCCAGCCCGGCGCCTGCCATGTGCTGGTGTCCCACTGCTTCTGCGCCGGGGCCCAGGCCTCCGATTCGGAAAGCGGGCTGTTCGTGGGGGGCAGCGGGCAGGTCCCCCCCGCCCTGTTCGCGGCCTTTGACTATGTGGCCCTGGGCCACCTGCACGGGCCCCAGGCGGCTGGCGGGAACGCCCGGTATTCCGGCTCTCCCCTGCGGTATTCCATCGACGAGGCCGGGCAGGAAAAGGGCTTTTTGGCGCTTTCGTGGGACGGGGCCCGGATGACCGCGGAGCACCGGGAGGCAAGGCCCTTGCGGGACGTGCGGAAGCTTTCCGGGCCCTTTGCCAGGCTGCTGGCCCAGGGGGAGGCCTCCCCCTGCCAGGACTATGTGGAGATCTCCCTGACGGACCAGGCGCCGGTCCTTTTGGCGGCTGAACGCCTGCGGCCCTTTTACCCCAACCTGTTGGCCGTGCGCAGCCAGTGGGCCCTAGAGGGGGCGGCCGGGCGCAGGGCCGCCCAGCTGCGGGGGGCGGACGAGGCCGCCGTGTTCTCCGCTTTCCTGCGGGATGTGTGCGGGATAGAGCCGGAGGCGGAAGACCTGGCCCTGTTCCAGGAGATTTGGAAGGAGGTGCAGCCATGAGGCCCCTGCGGCTTTCCCTTCAGGCCTTCGGCCCTTATTTGCAGCGGATGGAGATCGACTTTACAAAATTCGGCCAGGCGGGCCTGTTCCTTATCACCGGGCCCACCGGCGGGGGCAAGACCTCTATCCTGGACGCGGCCTGCTTCGCCCTGTATTGCCGGGCTACAGGCGGCAAGCGGGATTTTGCCGGCATGCGCTGCATGGGCGCCAGCCTGGACACCCCCACGGAGGTGGAGTTCGACTTCTCCTTACAGGGCCGGGGGTACCGCTTCCGGCGGCGCCGGTTTTACAAGCTGAACCGGAACACCCAAGAACCTACGGCCCGGGAATCCCACGAATGCTACAGCCTGGAAGACGGGGAGGCGAAGCTGCTGGAAAGCGGCAGCGAAAGCGCCGTGCGCCGCCGGGCCGAGGAGCTGCTGCACCTTACCTGTGAACAGTTCTCCCAGGTGGCGGTACTGCCCCAGGGGGATTTCCTGCGGCTGCTGCGGGCAAGCTCCCAGGAGAAGGGGGAGATTTTGCGCACCCTGTTCTCGGCGGAGGTGTGGAAAGCCCTGCGGGACCGGCTGCAAGAGCGGGCCAAAGCCTTAGAGGAGGAGGAACGCCGCCTGTCCGGCCTACAGCAGACCATACTCTCCCAGGCCGGGGCGGAAAGCCCCGCCGCCCTGGCCCAGGCCGTTGAAAGGCAACAAGGGGAGATGGCCCGGCTGGGGGAGGAGAACGCCCGGGCCCAGAAGGATCTGGAAAAAGCGGAGGCCCTTTTAAAAACCCGGGAAGAGTATGCCCAGCTTTGCGCCGCCCGAGACAGGGCCCGTTCCGCCTGGGAAGAAGCCCGCGCCCGGCACAGCCATCTACAGCTGCGGGCAGCCGGTTCCCCCCAAAAGCGGGGCCAGGCCCAGGCCCTGCGGGAACAGGCCATAGCCATGGCCCAAGAGTGCGCCCAGCTGCAAGGGCAGCTGGCCCAGGCCAGGCGGCTGGAAAAGTACAGGGCCCAGGCCGGAAGGGCCCGCCAGGGGCAGCGGGAACAGGAAAGCCTGCTGGCCCAACTGGAGGGGAAACAGCAAGAACTGGCCGCGCGCATAGAAAAAGGGACGCGCTTCCAGCAGCAGTGCCAACACGCCCAGGGCCGCCTGCCCGGGCTGGTCGAAACGCGGGCCCGGCTGGAGGGGCAGCTGGCCGCGGCCCTGGAACTGGAAAAGCGGCGGCAAGGGCTGGCCCAAGCGGAAAAGGCCCTGCGGCAAGCCGAACGGGAGGCCGGGGAAGCGGATATCTCCGCCCGCACCCTCTCCCGCCGGCTGGAGGAACAGGACGCCCTGCGCCGCCAAGACGCCGCCTTCGAGCTGGCCCAAGGCCTTGCGGACGGCGTCCCCTGCCCGGTATGCGGGTCTGCCCGCCACCCCAGCCCCGCCCAGGGGCAGGCGGGGCGCCTGAACGCAAAAGAGCTGGAAAACCTGCGGGCTGGCGAGAAAAAAGCCCGGGCCCGCGCCCAGGAAAGCGCCGCCGCCCTGCAGGGGGCCCGGGCCGCAAAGGGGCAGGCCCTGGCCTTGTATCAAGAGCAGGCGGCCCTTTGCGGGGAAACCGCCGGGCCGGACGGGCTGGCCGCCCAGCTGGGGCTGGCCAAAGCCCAGGAAGCGGAAGCCCGCCGGGACGCGGCCAGGCGGGACGCCGCCCAGGGGAAACTGCAGGCCCTTGCCCAGGAGAAGGAAAGCCTGGCCCAGGCGCAGGCCCAGGCCAGGCAGGCGGCCTCCGCCATGGAGGCCCAGGCCCAGGGGCTGGAGCGGCAGCTGCAAGAGCTGGCCCCCGGCGCGCCACCGGAAGAGCTGGCCCGGCAGGCGGCGGAAAAACGCCGGGCCTACCAGGCCCTGGAGGAAAAATCCAAGGTGCTGCAAAAAGAGGCGGAGGACAGCGACGCCGCTTTGGGGCGGGCCCAAGAGGCCCTGGCGTTGGCGGGCTCCGCCCTAGAAGCGGCGGAAAAGCAGCTGGCAGGCTTCCAGGCCCCCTGGGAAGAGCCCCCCTCCCTGGAGAGGCTGCGGGGCCAGGCCCAAGGCCTGCGCCAAAAAAGCCTGCAGCTTTCCCAGCAGCTGGGGCAGGCCGCGGGAAGCCTGCAGGCCCGGCTGGCCGCCCGCCGCCAGGTCGAAGAGTGGGGGGCCCGGCTGGCCCAGCTGGAAGGGGAATATGGCCGGGTGGCCAGGCTTTCCCAGTCGGTGGGCGGGGCGAACCCTTTGAAAATGCCCATTCTGCAGTATGTGCTCAGCGTCACCCTGGACCAGGTCCTGGTCAGCGCCAACCGGTTCTTCGATACCTTAAGCCGGGGGCGCTATGCCCTGCGCCTGATGGAGGCCCCCAAGGGGGGGCGGGCCCTGGGGGGGCTGGACCTGGAGGTGTTGGACGGGGCCTCTATGCTGCCCCGGTCCATCGAGACCCTTTCCGGCGGCGAACAGTTCTTAGCTTCCCTGGCGCTGGCCTTCGGGCTTTCCGATGTGGTTCAAAGCCACTCGGGCTCGGTAGGGCTAGAGTCCCTCTTCATCGACGAGGGGTTCGGCTCTTTGGACAGCGAGGCCCTGGACACCGCCATGAAAGCCCTGGCCCAGCTGCAGTCTGGCGGGCGGCTGGTGGGGGTCATCTCCCATGTGTCCGAGCTGCAGGGCCGCATCCCCAGCCGCATCCAGGTTTCCCGGGACGCCCAGGGCCTCTCCCATGCCCAGGTAGTGGTTTAAACCCGCTCGGCGATGGTATACAGCAGGCGTTGGGTGTCGGCCCAGCCCAGGCAGGGGTCTGTAATGGACTGGCCGTACACGCCCCCGCCGACAGGCTGGCTGCCCTCCTCCAGGTAGCTTTCCACCATCACGCCCTTGATAAGCTTTTTCAGGGCGGGGTTATGGCCGCGGCTGTGGAGCACCTCGCTGACGATGCGCAGCTGCTCGTTATATTTTTTGTTGGAGTTGGAGTGGTTGGCGTCCACAATGGCGGCCGGGTTTGCCAGCCCCCGTTTTTCATACAGTTCCCACAGGCGGGCCAGGTCTTCATAGTGGTAGTTGGGCACGCAGGTGCCGTATTTGTCCACGCCCCCCCGCAGGATGGCATGGGCCAGGGGGTTCCCCTCCGTGGTCACGTCGCAGCCCCGGTATAGGAACGTGTGGCTAAGCTGGGCCGCCTGGATAGAGTTGAGCATAACAGAGAGGTCTCCGCTGGTGGGGTTTTTCATGCCCACCGGGATATCCATGCCGCTGGCAGTCAGCCGGTGCTGCTGGTTCTCTACCGACCGGGCCCCTACCGCCTCGTAAGAAAGCACGTCGTCCAGATAGCTGCGGTTTTCGGGGTACAGCATCTCGTCCGCCGCCGTCAGGCCCGTCTCCTCCATCACCCGTATGTGCATCCGCCGGATGGCGATGATGCCGCCCAGCAGGTCCGGGGCCTTGTCCGGGGAGGGCTGGTGCAGCATGCCCTTATAGCCCTCGCCGGTGGTGCGGGGCTTGTTGGTATACACCCGGGGGATCAGCACCAGCTTTTCCCGCACCTTTTCGTGGACCTTTGCCAGCCGGTATACATATTCCAGCACCGCGTCCTCCCGGTCCGCCGAGCAAGGCCCGACGATCACTACGAATTTATCCAGCCGCCCAGTAAATACCCCTTCGATCTCCCTGTCCCGCCTTGCCTTCATCTCTTGCACCGCCCTGGAAAGGGGGTATTCCGCTTTCAAATCCGCGGGCAGGGGCAGCTCTTTGTTCCGTTTCATTCCCATTTTGCCACGTTCCTTCCTGTTCCGGTTATTGGCCCCCACCAGAAGCTCCGTCTCTGGTGGGGGTGGGGGAGACAAAGCCTTCAAAGCCTTACCAGGCAGCCGCTTCCCCAGGCTGGCGCCAAACCCGTTGCCCCTTGTCAAAAAGGGCATATGGCTTGCCGCCGACTACCTCGGCCTTGCCGCCGTGGAGGATTACCGTATCCTCCTCCGGCAGCGCCAGTATCCTGCGCCCCGCCTGGGAAAGCCCCAGCAGGTGCCCGGTGTGCCTTTGGGTGGCTTCCTCCCCTTCGTTGCCATAGTGGCACAAAAGGGACACGCCCCCCAGCATGTCGAAGCCCGCGGTATCCGCCAAGCCCACGGTGTTCTCATCGGCATATTGGCAGGTGTCGATGTCCGCGCCGAAAATAATGGCCCCGGCGCTGCCGCCGAACACCGGGCCGCCGCTTTCCAGGTAGGCTTTCAGCTTTGCGAAAGCCCCGCTGCTTTTCAAATCAGCCAGCAGCTTATAGGTATTGCCGCCGCCAATAAAGACCCCGCCAAAATCCGCCAGGCATAGCCCCGCCAGTTCTTCCCCAGAGCATGCCATGTGGATTTCCATCCCCAGGCTTTCCAGTTCCCCGGTTATCCACTTCAGGCAGCCAGGGTACTGCTCCGGCTCCATGGCCAAAGGGATATACAGCAGGGGCTTCGTTTTGTCCATAGCCGCCCCAAACCGCCGGTAGGCCTCCTGGGCGGCTTCCCCGTCGCCCCCGCCGTTTAAAAACAATTCTATAACACCCATAACACGCTTGCTCCTTTTTATTAAAATTTAGCAGACATTGTACCAATCCAGGCAAAAAGTGTCAATGTTTTTTTTGGGGGAAATGGAGGACCAGAGCACGCACAGTCCCACATGCCGCCCGCACAGCCGGTGTTCCGCCGTTTTTGCAGCCCGCTTTCCCGCGGCAAGAAAAGCATCACCGCTGAAAGCGCCTTATAGCAGGGGGGCCTCCGGCTCCCTTTCCTGGTTCGCCTCCAGCAGCCTCTCGATCCCTTCGTCGGTATACGACAGCAGCTTGCCGTACCGCCAGGCGATGTCCCGCCGCTTCTCCCCGGTATAATCGCCGCCAGCCTGGGCCCGGCGCTTTTCTTCTTTCAAATCCAGGTAAGCCCGCAGCGCGCTCTCCTCCTGGTAAAAGATGGCGTTGTACTTCCCCTTGTTCATAGACACAGGGAACAGGTCTGTCAAAAACGGGTCGTCTTCCAGGTACATCTTCACGCCGTATTCCCCGCACAGCTTTTCAAACCCCGGCACGAACCCGTCCCGTTCCTCCTTTGTGCCGCAGGGATGGGCCAGCGCCAGCTTTTTCACGCCCGCCCGCACCATCTCGCAGAAGCAGTCCGCCGCCCCCAGCTTATAAGAAAAAGTATCGATCTTCATATAGAAACCTCCTTTATAATGTCCTCTGGGGCCAGCACATCCCCATACCGACCCCGCCATATCCGCTCATAAAACCAGCCGTTTATCTGCCCCGCCGTCAGGCCGCCATTGTCAAAGGTGCTTACGCCCCCCTCGGGCAGGACGGCCCGGAAGCCCCGCTCGAAAGCGGCTTTCACCGTGGCGTCTATGCAGTATTCCGTCTGCATCCCCACGATCACGACCGTACCCGCCCCCAGCTCTTGCAGGCGGCTTTCCAGCCCTGTACCCAAAAACGCGCTGTTATACCGCTTGTCGAAAACCTCCTCCCCGGCAAGGGGCGCTGTCTCCCGGGCGATTTCCCAGCCCGGCGCGCCAAAGGCCAGTGCTGTGCCGGGCCCGTCGTCGTGGCGGACGAACGCCACCGGCTGGCCCCGCCTCCGGAAGGCCCTCAACAGGGCGTTGACAGTCTCCACCAAACGGCCTTTCTCCCAGGGGCCCTTGTCCAACAGCCCCTGCTGCATATCCACTACCAGCAATGCCGCCTTCTCCATGGATATCCCCTCCACTCCCGTCTATGTATCACACCACCTGGAACAGGTAGAATTTCAAATAATCCGTCTCCGGCACGTTCCACAGCACCGGGTGGTCCGGCGCCTGGGCCCTGGCCTCTATCAGCCGCAGTTCCACCTGGGCGTCCTGGGCGGCGCTTTGCAGCATGCGCCTGAACCGCCCGTCCCCCATGAAATGGGAGCAGGAACAGGTGGCCAGATACCCGCCCCGGGGCAGGGCCTTCATGGCCCTGTAGTTGATCTCCTTATACCCCCGCTCGGCATTGTCCGCCGTTTTGCTGGACTTGGTGAAAGCGGGCGGGTCTAAAATGATATAGTCATACTCCCCCTGAGCCAGCCTGGGCAGCAGGTCGAACACATTGGCCTGTTCATACTCCACCCGGCCCTCCAGGCCGTTGCGCCGGGCGTTCTCACGGGCGCAGGCCAGGGCTGTTTCGGATACATCCACCGAGCGTACCAGCGCCGCCCCGGCCTTGGCGCAGTTCAGCCCAAAGGACCCTGTGTGGGTAAAACAGTCCAGCACCCGGCGGCCTGGGGCCAGGCGGGCCGCCGCCGCCCGGTTATATTTCTGGTCCAGGAAAAAGCCGGTCTTCTGCCCGTTTTCAAAGTCCACCCCGTACCGTATCCCGTTTTCTTCAATTACCGTCTCCGCCGCCCCCGGCGCGTCCCGCCCCGGCAAAGGGTACCACCCCTTCCCCTGGCTTAAGCCCTCCAGCTCCCGCACCTTCACGTCGTTGCGCTCGAAAATGCCCCGCACCGGGAACCCGTCCGCCTCCAGCGCCTCCGCCAACAGCGGGTACAGTATCCCCTTTATCTTCTCAATCCCCAGCGACAGGCACTGGCTTACCAGCACATCGCCGAATTTGTCCACAGTCAGCCCGGGGAACCGGTCGGCCTCGCCGAATATCACCCGGCAGCACCCCAGGTCCCCGCCCATCACGGCCTTGCGGTACTGCCAGGCGTATGCCACCCGCCGCCGGTAAAAGGCCTCGTCAAACCGGTCGTTGGCGTTCCGTGAGATGATGCGCACCCGTATCTTCGACCGGCTGTTATAGTACCCGGTCCCCAGATACCGCCCCTTGGGGCTGCGCACATCGCACAAGCCCCCTTCCTCCGGCACGCCCTCCATCCCTGTAATCTCATTGTCAAACACCCACGGGTGCCCTTCCTGCGCCCGCTTGGCTCCCCGGCGGCTTATCTCCACCGCCGCATATCCTCTTTCCGCTTGCATCTGCACCTTCTTCCTGTTGAGGGCGGGGCCCTCAAACTCCCGCTTAAGAAACTTTTTTCAGCGAAAAGCTTCTTAAGAATTTTCAAAAACCTTTGACAGCACCAGGGCTTCTGAGAAACAGCCGCCCTTTCGGCCCGGCGCCCATGCGGTTTCCCCTCCTGGCCGGGCGGGTGAGGCCCGGCCCCAAAGCCTATGTCCAAACGTAAACGGCAGCCGGTTACCGCCACAGCGCAAAGTTTCCGGCCCAACCTTTCCCTTAGCGCCCGATAATGCCGCCGCCCACAACGGTTTCCCCGTCGTAGAGGACCAGGGCCTGGCCGGGGGTGGGGGCGCGCTGGGGCTGGTCAAACGTAACGGTGATCTCATCCTCCCCGGTCTGTTCCGCCAGGGCGGGCTGGGGGGGGTGGCGGTAGCGCAGCTTAGCCTGGACGCGGACCGGCCCGGGAAGCGCGCCGCAGGCAATAAGGTTGATACTGTGGGCTTTGACCGATTGGGAAAACAAGGCCTCTTGGGGGGCCAATTCCACAGTGTTGGCCTGGGGGTCTATGCGGCTGACAAACATGGGCTGGGGGAAGGAGAGCCCCAGGCCCTTCCGCTGGCCAATGGTATAATGGATGATGCCCCTGTGCCGGCCGTAGGTTTCCCCAGAAAGGCCCACGATATCCCCCGGCAGGGCGGGCCGACCCGTATACCTTTCGATAAACCCCGCATAGTCCCCGTCCGGCACAAAGCAGATATCCTGGCTGTCCCGCTTGTGGGCGTTTGCCAGCCCAGCCTCTTCCGCCAGTTTACGCACCTGGGCCTTTGTCAAGCCGCCCAGGGGGAACAGCGTGCGGGACAGCTGCCGCTGGGTGAGGGAATAAAGCATATAGCTTTGATCCTTCTGGGCGTCCAGGCCCGTTTTCAGCAGCCACCGGCCCGTTCCCTTGTCCTGCTCTACCCGGGCGTAATGGCCGGTGGCCACGCCCTCAAAGCCCAGCTCCCGGGCTTTTTCCAGCAGCCAGCCAAACTTGATGTGCCGGTTGCACAGGATGCAGGGGGTGGGCGTTTCCCCCTGGCAGTATGCCTGGACAAACCTTTCTACCACCTCCCTCTGGAATTCCTCCCGGCAGTCCAGCCCGTAAAACGGGAGCCCCAGCCGGGCGCAGGCCTGGCTGGCGTCCCCTTCCCCGTCGGCGCCTCCCCACAGGCGCAGGGTGGCGCCGGCAACCTGGCTTCCCGCCCGCCGCACCAGCAGCGCCGCCACGCTGGAATCTACCCCGCCGCTCATGGCGGCCATAATCTTCCGCACGTTGTCCCCTCCTTTTGGCTTTTACAGCTTTATCTCTTTTGCAGCTTTATCTTTAATATGATTACTATCCTTCTGTTTCCCTTTCGGGCCGATCCCCATTCCCAGGCCGGTATGCTTTCAGCCGGCCCAGGGCGCCTGCCCAAAGGGGTAACCACGCCCGGAAGGCCGCCGCGGCATATAGCCCCCTTCCCACGCCGGCCGCGGCGCCCGTTTAGCCAATGCCTTCCAGCAAGCGTAAAAGCAGCGCGTTGGACACCAAAAACCCCTCGGGCGTGAAGCGGACCCGCGCGCTGTCCGCCTGTAACAGGTGGGGCGGGCAGTTTTTTGTGTTTTGCAAGATCCGCTGGAACGCATCCACGCCCTCCTGGCCGAACCGCGCCCCGCAGTCCTCTTGTGCCAGGCCGCGGGCCAGCCGCAGGTTCAGCATGGCGAATTCTTCAAACGAGCCCCCCGGCCCGTCGTCCGCCGGCGGGGCCCCGGCCAGGAAGCCCCGCAAGTCCCGGGGGTAGTGGAAGCGCCTGCCCCCATAAAAGGAATGGGCGCCCGGGCCGATACCGATATACTCCTCTGCCTGCCAGTATGCCAGGTTGTGGCGGCTTTCAAAGCCAGGGCGGGCAAAGTTGCTGATCTCATATTGGGCGTAGCCCCGGCGCGCCAGCTCCCCTACACAGAAAAGGTACTGCGCCGCGGCCTCGTCTTCGTCAGGCAGGGCCGCGCCGCGCCAGGCAAAGGGCGTGCCAGGCTCCACCTTTAAAATGTAGGAGGAGATGTGCTGCACCCCCAGCCCACAGGCAAAGGCGATGGACCCGCCCAGCTTTTCCACGCCCCCGCCAGGCAGGGCCAGCATCAAGTCCAGGGAAATGTTGCCAAACCCGGCGCTTTGGGCGGCCCCCACAGCCTGGGCCACATCCTCTGGGGTATGGGCCCGGCCCAAAAGGCGCAACTCGTCCCGGTCGGCGGACTGCATCCCCATAGACAAGCGGTTAAAGCCGGCGGCCCGCAGGCCGGCAAAAAACGCCCGGTCCACACGGGTGGGGTTGGCTTCCGCCGTTACCTCGGCCCCAGAAGCCAGGCGGAAATATTTTTGTACTGTGTCCAACAAAAAGGCCAGCCGGCCGGCCCCCAGCAGGCTGGGGGTGCCGCCCCCAAAGTAGACCGTGCCCACCGCCTCGCCAGCCCAGCCGCGCAGGGCTTCCGCCGCTTTTTGGGTATAAGCGTCCAACAGGGCGGGCTCTCCGCGCAGGGAATAAAAGTCGCAGTAAGGGCACTTGCCGTCGCAGAACGGCACATGGATATATATACCTGGCATGGCGGCCCCCCCTATAGCGTTTCCATCAGTATACCACGGCGGCCGCTTCTGCGCAAGCGGAAGGGACGGCCCCATCTGCCGCGGGGCCTCGCTTACCCCCTTCGCCGCCCAAAAATGGGCCCGCCCCGCTTATATAGGCGGGGCGGGCCTACATCGTAATAATAAACGCGCCTAAAAAGCCGGCGTATACGGCAGCATGGCCGCATTCCTTTATCTATGCTAAAAGACGGGCCCCGAACACAGGCGCCGCCCCACCGGCTATAAGGCGGGCACAAAGGCTAGGGCCTGGCGGCCCAGCCCTTCATAGGCAAGCTCGGCGGCCTCTTTGCTGAAGGGCACAGCCTTGCCCTCCATGGGGTCGTTAAAATAATACTGGGACCTGTCCATGCCCACCAGCACCATGCAGTGCATGGGGTATATCCACACGAACGCCTCTCCGGTCTCCTCAAGGGTCAATAAGGCGTCTTCCTGGGGCGGCTCCATGCCGATGGTGTCCCACACCAGCACCGGTATGCCCCTGCGTACATAATCCCGGCATAACGCGTCCAGGCCCATGCCGGACAGGTCCTCTATGGAGAGGGATGTGACATCCCTCTCCCGGAGGATATCCTCCGCCGCGGACAAGATCACCGGCGCGTAGCATCCCCACCCCTCGTGGGTGTAAGGGTCCCCTGGGAAGGCCTGGCGGGGGTCGCAGGAGATATAATTCCCCTCCCCGTCCGGATAAGGCGCCGTGCCCTTGGGGAGATACCCGTCTATGAACTCCTCTGGGGTAACGTCCACCCCGGCGTATTGCAAGGCCATCACCGCGCTGACGCTTTCACAGCCAGTGGGGTATTTTTCCCGCTGGTCGATAAAGGGCACGTCCAGGATGACGGGGCCGGCGGTCCCCTCCCGGGGCTCTATTATGTAGGCTTCCATGGCCTGGCCCGTCCTGTCCAGGCGCATGCAGAAGACCGCCGCCACGGCCAGGCATACGGCGCATAACCCCAGCAGGGCCCCCCTCCCCGTCCTGCCCCGTTCCCGCCTGCGGTATCGCGCCGCCCTGTTCATAACGCCCCCTCCTTCCCTAATCTTATAAATTAGACGGGAAGGGGGGCGGTTTGGTAACAAGGGCGGCGGCTTATACCGGGAAAAGCCCGATGACGGTCCACCCCAGGGCCAGGCTGGCCAGGTTGGCAGCTACCGTATAAGCGGCGGTAACCCACCGTTTCTTCTCTTTGATAAGCGCACATAAGGCAATCAGTTCCGCCACGAACACGGCGGGCTCGATAAAGAGGAGCAGCAGCACCAAAACCGTGTGGGAATCCAGCTGGGTGCCCAGCAGCTGGTAATTCAGCCAGGCCTGGGTCAGCAGATTGACGGCCAAAAAGACGGCCCAGCTGCGCCTGGCCCTATACCGGAACAGCCAAAACACCAGGCCCTCGATCAGCAAGGTAGCGGCTATCCGCACGCCGATTTTCAGGGGGATGCGCCAGAAGGGCTCCCCCGGGGTAAGGGTGCCCGCGGCCACATCCAGGGTGACCATGTTGCTGTGGCCCACCGGCTCTACCCCGTCCAAGGGGATCTCCAGGTATACCCCTTCCCCCTGGACCAACAGCGTCTGGCTGGCCGCCGGCCCCATGTGGTACCAGTTCTCCAAGGTCCAGCGGGTCAAAGAGCCATACCATTGGAAATATTGGTCCCAAAGGAGGGGGACGCTTTCCAGGTCTTCCTCCACCACCTTCTCCCCGTCGCTGATGCGCAGGGCAAGCCGCAGGTCTTTGGGCCCGTTCTGCACCAGGATGGTCACATGGGGCGGTTCGGCCCCGTTGGCCAGGGCCCCCGCTGGCAGCAGGCACAGCCACACCGCCGCCAGCAGCCCCGCCAGCCATCTGTACTTCCTCATTCCCCCGCCTCCTCTTCCTCCCGCTACGGGAAAAGGGCGCCCCCAAAGGGGCGCCCTTTTCCCGTCTGTTTTTATAGGAACGCCATGGGGTCTACCCGCGTGCCGTTCTGATACACCTCGAAATGCAGGTGAGGGCCGGTTACGTTGCCGGTGGCCCCTTCATAGCCGACGATCTGCCCGGCGCTGACATATTCGCCGTTGCCCACCGCCAGGCTGCTGAGATGGGCATACCGGGTGGTATAGGTGCCGTTATGGTATACCAGCACATAATACCCCCAGGAATCGCCCCAAGAGTCATAATTATTCGCCTCGATGACCGTGCCGGGGGCGGCCGCCACCACGGGCGTGCCATAGGGCCCCGCAATATCCAGGCCCTTGTGCCCAGGATAGCCGTTGTAGCCGGCGGATATGTACGAAACGCCCGGCAGGGGCCAGATGGGGGAAAACCCTTCTACCCCGCCTCCCCCGGTGGGATAGTTGAAGTCCCCGTCGCCGACGGTGCCTCCCCCGTTGCCATTGCCGGCGGCACCCGCGGCGGCCGCGGCCTCTTCCGCCAGGCGGCGCTGCTCTTCCTCATACTTCCGCTGGGCCTCAATCAGCTCGGCAATCTTGGCTTCGTTGGCGGCCAGTTCGGCCTCGTTAGCCTCCAGGGCGTTCTCGGTGGCCGCCTGGGCCCCCTGCAGGTCGTCGATGGCCTGGGCGTTTTCCGCATACAGGCCGTCCAGCTCCTCCTGCTTGGATTCCAGCGTCTTTTTCAGCTCGGCCACCTTGGCCTTCTTCCCTTCGCACTCGGCGCGCTCGTCCTCGGTGGCTTCCATGTAAGCCTTGATCTTGTCCACCAGTTCCTTATCCTTCCGGCTCATGGTGCTCAACATCTCGGTGCGCATGGTAAAGTCGCTGAAGCTGGTAGCATCCAGCAGCACCTGCAGCGTGCTGACCGAGCCCGCCTTATACAGCGCCACCACCCGGCTGCGGAACTCTTGTATGGTGCTCTGCATCTCCTCCTCCGACTTATCCAGCTTCATGGTCAGCTCGGTGATGCTTTGGTTCAGGTCGTCGATGTCCTTACGGGCCGCGTCGATCTGCCCCTCTACCACGTCGATCTGCTTTTGCAGGGTCTCCTGGTATTCCTGCTTCTGGGCCTCGTCGTCCCGCAGCTGGTCCAGCTGGGCCTGCAAATTGTCCCGCTCTGCCTGCAGTTCGGTCTGCTCGG
Source organism: Oscillospiraceae bacterium (assembly GCA_910574995.1). Classification (GTDB taxonomy): domain Bacteria; phylum Bacillota; class Clostridia; order Oscillospirales; family Acutalibacteraceae; genus Acutalibacter. The sequence goes on along the minus strand of CAJTCS010000001.1, from coordinate 44,616 downwards.
CTTCAATCTCCGCCACTGTGCGGGCCACAGCGTTCATTGGCGCCAGGGCAAACATGCACAGGGCCAGCAGCCCCGCCGCCGTGCGCTTCCGCCATTTCCGGTCCATGGGTATCACCCTTCCTTTCCACCAGGCGGGCCCGCCCACAGGTATTGTATGTACGGCCCGGCCATATCCTGCCTGTAAGCGCAAACGCCCCCGCAGGCACAGTTTTGTAATTGTATTGTAACCTATTGCCGGGGGATAATTTTTCTATATGAGAATTATAATGTAAAATTAATTTGGAAATAGCTGTCTTTCCCCCTATATGCACAATATCTTGTTATAAAAAGGGAAATCCCGCCGGGGGCGCAAACGCCCCCAGGCATTTCCCCCCGCGTCTTGGGGGGACGCGGGATAGCTACCGCCTGCGCGCCACATTATAGCGGTAGCGCCGGTGGGCAGGGGGCGTATAGGCCGATTTCCCCAGTTTAGCCGGGTGGCGGGGCGCGGCCGATACCCGCACCAGCCGCCTGGGCTTTTTGGGCCTTGTACTGAGGTAGGACGCCAACGCCACGCCCAGGAAGCCCAGGCCCACCAGCCCCCAGCCCCAAATGCCCACCAGCCTTCCCCGCAGCCAGCCTTCGCCAGCCGGGGCGGGTTCCAGGCTTACCCCCCACAGGGCAAGGAACGCCCCAGCCAGCAGCAGCACCCACAGCCGCGGAAAGAGCCGATTCACAGGGCGCCCCCCTTTCCTAAATAGTTAAAAAAGTAATATACGGCCCACGCCATACGCTTACGGCTTGGGCCCCTCCAGGCCGGCGCCCAAACGTATCCCTTTACGGGGATGGGCGCGGCAAGCAGCCGAAGTCGTACAGGAACTGCAGCGCCTGGTCCAGCCCGGTGGCGTCCCAGCTATCTTCTACCCCAAAAGCTTTCACCCGCAGCCGGGGGGATTCCCCCTGCCTGTCCAGGCAGACGGAGGGGGTGTCGTCCCCAAAGCTTAGGCGGCGGCCTTGATAATCCACTGCCAGCAGGCCTGCCGCCGTCAAAAATACAAAAAGGCCCATGCCCAGGGAAAACCAGAAGGTCTTCCGGGCTTTCCGCCCGTCCCTTTTGCCCATTGCCGCACCCCCCGCACAACGCTTGTTTAAAAAATAGCATGGCAGCAGGCAGGCGTAATATGCAATAAAGGGCTTTGGCAGTTTTTGTCAATTTGCAAGGGGAAGGGGCTTGGGAAACATCCCTCCCAGCCCCTTCCCCTTTCCGTTGTAACCGCCGCGCCGGCCGCCCGTTTGTTAATCCCAAGGCAGAATTATACTATCTGTATAATTTCAAAAACCCGCAAACCGGAAATGCAAAACCCGCTGAATCCAGCTTCGCAAATCCCGGGAAAACCGCATGCTAGAGCCAAATTCTCAAATAGCGAAAATGGAAAAACGCTTTTTACCGCATGCCCTGAACAGCCCGGATCCTGTAAAACTTGTTAAAAATCCACAAAAAATCTACCGATCTCCCGCCTGCCCCGCCCCTTCGCGGCTTATGTATCCACAGAGGAAATCTCCGGGTAATTCCCCATTAGGGTCAATAGCTTTTCCGAGTCGAAGTTCACCGGGAACAGCACGTCCAGGGTCGCCTCGATACTGTCGTCTTCAAAGATATTCAGGTGGGTCGCGATGACCCGGACCTGCATCTCCATCAAAGAGGCCGTGATGCGCTCGGGCGTGGTGTCGCCCTTTTTCATGTGCAGGTGCACATGGCCCATTTTCTTCTCCTTAAGGAAATGGATGCTCCGGTGGAAAATATACTGTACCACGATAAGCATGGCGGCGCTGCCAATGCCCAGCGTCCACATGCCGGCCCCAATGGCCATCCCAATGCCCAATGTGGCCCAGATGCCGGCCGAGGTGGTGATGCCGCTGATGCTGGACTTGCGGTTTAAGATGATGCCGCCGCCCAAAAAGCCCACCCCCGTCACCACGCCGGCCGCCACCCGCGAGGCGTCTACCTGGACGCTGTCATACACCACTACATCGAAAAAACCATATTTCGAGATGATCACCATCAGGGCAGCCCCCATAGACAGGATGGTATGCGTGCGTATCCCCGCCTTCTTCAGCCGGGCCTCCCGCTCGTATCCCACCACGGCCCCGCAAAGCGCCGCCACCAGCACCCGAAGCAGGTAATCCCCCTGGGACAGGATATGCTCTTGCAGCCCCATGTTCCTCCTCCTTCCAGGCGAGCCCCCGCCTGTGTAATTAAATCCCTATTATAGCCGCTTCCAGGGGAAAGGTCAAGCCCGGCTGGCTTGCAGCCGGGCTTTCCAGGCGTTTCGGCTCCATGCCGCAGCAGCGGGCAGGAGTAAAAAGCGGGGGCCTTACTCCGTAAGGTGGGCCTCCGTCCACTGGAACGCGGCGGTACACACGTCTTTGACGCAGCCTTCGTCCAGGGGGGAGCGCAGGCCCGTGGCATGGGCCAGGTCTACAAAGGTCTTCGTGCCGCCCAAGCGGACGAAGTCCATATACTTCCCCCAGGCGGCCTTACGGTCCTGCAGCGAAAGGGCGAAGACCTGCAGGGACATCACCTGGGCCATGCAGTAGTCGATATAATAGAAGGGGTACAGGTAGATATGCAGCTGCCGCTGCCAGCCCGCGCCCCGGCCATAGAAGGGCAGGTTGTCAAAGTCGATATAAGGGCGGTACCGCTTTTCCAGCTCCAGCCAGGTTGCATTGCGCTGCTGGGGGGAGTATTCCGGGTGCCGGTACATCTCCTCCTGGAAGTGGTCTACCAGGCAGCCATATGGGATGAACAGCAGGGCGTCCTCCGCGTGGGAGAGTTCATACTTATCCGTAAGGGGCCCGAAGAACAGGCGGTGCCAGGGGGCTGTCAGGAACTCCATGCTCATCGAGTGGGTCTCGGCCCCCTCCATGGTGGGGCAGCGCAGGGCGTGGACGGGGATGGTCTTGTTGACTATATAGTCCGCAAAGGCGTGGCCCGCCTCGTGGGTAAGCACGTCCACATCCCCAGAGGTGCCGTTGAAGTTGGAGAAGATAAAGGGGTAGCCGTAGTCCTCCAGGCCGGTGCAGTAGCCCCCGGGGGCTTTGCCCTCTTTGGCCAGCACGTCGAAGAGGTCGTTGTCGAACATCAGGTGGATAAACTCCGCCGTCTCGGGGGAAAGCTCCTCGTACATTTTTTTGCCCGCGGCCATAATCTCCTCTGGGGTGCCTTGGGGCGTGGCGGAGCCATCCTTGAACTTCAGGGCGTTGTCGTAAAACTTGAAATCCGCCACACCGATGCGCTTGGCCTGGCGCTCTTTCAGCTTCATGGTCAGGGGGACCAGGTGCTCTACCACCTGGTCCCGGAAGGCGGCGGCCTGGGCAGGGGTATAGCAGTTGCGCTGGCGGCGCAGGGCCCCCAGCTCTACAAAGCTTTCAAAACCCAGGGCCTTGGCCTGCCGGGTGCGGTTCTCCACCAGCTTGCCGTACAGCTCGTCAAACCGGGCCTGGTTCTGGTCAAAAAAGCCGCCCTCGGCTTCCAGCGCGGCCCGGCGGGTAGCCCGGTCGGCGCTTTCCTTATAGGGGCCCAGCTGGGCGATGGTCACCTCTTTCCCCATGAAGGGGATCCGGGCGCTGGCGTACAGCTTCTGGTATTCGGTGGTCAGGCGGTTCTCCTCCTGCATCAAGGGGATAATCTCCGGCGAGAAGGATTTCAGCTCCATTTCCAGGTTCAAAAACAGCAGCGCGCCCAGCTCTTCTTCCAGCTGGGGCCGGTAGGGGGAATCTACCAGCACCCGGTGGAAAGCCTGGAGCTTTTCCTCCAGCAAAGGGGCTTGCTCGTCGTGATAGGCCTGCTCTGCCTCATAAAAGGCGTCCCGGGTGTCCACGGAATTGCGGATAGAGCAGATGGTGGCTTGGGTGCTCACATGGGAGAGCAGCCCTTCCGCCTCTTTATAAAGCCCCACCTGTTCTGGGGCAGACCGGGCCGCCTGCAGCCGGGCGGTAAGGCCCTCCAGCTGTTGGAAGACGTCCGGGTAGTCGGGGCGCTTATAGGGCATGTCGGGGAATTTCATCGTGTACGGCTCCTTTCTGGGGGCTTGCATGGGCATGGCCCGCGCAGGCCCTTTGTCCTTTTCCTTTGAGTATACCGCCCCCAGGGCCCGTAAGTCAAGGACGCGGGGGATATCCTTTGCAAATTCCCGCCGGGAAGGGGCGAATTAACAAAATGTTAAGCAAAATTACACGAAGCGTTCAGAGAACCTTCACATTTACAGGGTATGATAATGCCGTGGTCAAGAAAAGGCCGCAAAAAACTCTTTTTCATCATATCCTCATTTTAACTCCTTACTTCCTCTTAAAGGGGGGGCCGCCGGGTGGCATTGCCCGGCGGCCCTTTCTTTGTCTTGCAGCCCGGCCTATTTCAGAAGAACGCCTCGATCCCCCGGGCCAGGAACGCCTGCCGGTAGGGCTCTAGGCCCTCTTCGTGCAATGCGTCTGCCCCGGCCATGGCGTAGGGCTTGCCCAGCAGCTCGTACTTCTTCTCGCCGAACTGATGGAAGGGCAGCAGCTGGGCCCGGCGGGCGCCCGCCTCCCGCAGCCGGGCGCAGAAGCCCGCCGCATCCTCCAAGGAATCGTTGTAGCCGGGGATCACCGGGATGCGCGGCAGCACGTCTTTCCCTTGGGCAACCAGCCAGGCCATGTTCTCCAAGATAACCCGGTTCCCAACGCCGGTACCCTCGCGGTGCCTCCGCCCGTCCCAGTGCTTCATATCGTATAAGAAAAGGTCTATGTCCTGGGAAACGCCTTGCAGCACGCCCCCCGGCACATACCCCGTTGTTTCAACAGCCGTGTGGATCCCCCTGTTTTTCAGCTCCCGCAGAAGGGCCTGGCAGAACTCCGGCTGGGCAAGGGGCTCGCCCCCGGACAAGGTGACCCCGCCCCCGCTTTCTTCATAGAAATCCCTGTCCTGCAGGCATGCCGCCAGCACCTCCCCTATGGCGTACGCCTTCCCCCCCAAAGAGAAGCCCCCCAGCCGCAGGCTGGGGCCCAGGCCCTCTTCCTGGCTTTCCGGGTTGGCGCACCAGGCACAGCGCAAGGGGCACCCTTTCAAGAACACCACCGTACGGATACCGGGGCCGTCATGCAGGCTAAATTTTTGGATGTTGCAGATATGGGCTTCCAAACCGTCCCCCTCCTTTGTTCTACAGCATGCTGGGGCGCGTCCGCAAGGAGGGCTTTGCCCCTTGTGGATTCTGTTTCACTATACCACATCGGGAGGGGGAAATCAATATATGGAGTCGAAAAACTTACGAATGAAACTAAAATTTATTTCTAACACTTGACGCAATGGATCCCTTGTGGTATCATAAAGCTGTAAAAAGGCATTGCTTTCGGTCTATATTTTTTGTTTTCAGAAAGAGGGGCGCGACATATGAAATATTTTGGGGAGCTTACCCCCCGGATGGCCGACTTCCGGGAATCGCTGCTGGAAGCCCAGCCGCAGGTTTGCGTAGAGCGGGCCATGATTACCACCCGGGTTTATCAGGAGAACCAGGACCAGCCCCTGGCCCTTAAGCGGGCCGCCATGCTGCGGGAGGTCCTACGGCATATGACGGTTTTCATCGAACCCCAGACCCTCATTGCCGGGAACCAGGCCAGCAGCAACCGCAGCGCGCCCATCTTCCCGGAATACGCCATGCGCTGGGTCATAGATGAGCTGGACCAGTTTGACAAACGGGACGGGGACGTGTTCCATATCGCAGAGGAAAACAAAGAAAAGCTGCGGGGGATCGCGCCGTTTTGGGAGCACAACACCCTGCTGGACCGGGGCCTGGCGGCATTCCCGCCCCATTCGAAGCTGTACTATGACCTTGGCATCATCAAAAGCGAGGGCAATATCACCAGCGGCGACGCCCACTGCGCCGTAGATTACGGCAAAATGCTCCAGGTAGGGCTGAAGGACTACGCCCGCCGCGCCCAGGAAAAGCTGGACGCCCTGGATTTGACGGATTACCGGAACATACGGAAAAGCTACTTCTACCGGGCCATTTTAATTGTGGCGGAAGCGGTGAAGGATTTTGCGAAACGCTACGCAGAGCTGGCCGCTGAAACCGCCGCAAAGGTTACGGACGAAACCCGCCGGGCAGAACTGCTGGAAATGAGCCGCATCCTCTACAAGGTGCCTTGGGAGCCAGCCGGGTCTTTCCAGGAGGCGGTGCAGGCGTTATGGCTTGTACACCTGGTTTTGCAGATCGAGTCCAACGGGCACAGCTTATCCTATGGCCGGATGGACCAGTATTTAAACCCCTATTATGAGCGGGACCTGGCCGCCGGGCGCATCACGAAAGGCCGGGCGGAAGAGCTGCTGTGCTGCCTGTGGCTGAAGACCTACACCATCAACAAAATCCGCTCTTGGAGCCACACCCAGTTTTCCGCGGGGTCCCCCCTGTACCAGAACGTTACCGTGGGGGGGCAGACCCCCCAGGGTGAAGACGCTACCAACCCCATGTCCTGGCTCATTGTCCAGACCGTGGCGCGCTGCCATCTGACCCAGCCTAACTTGACCGTCCGTTACCACAAGGGGCTGCCCGGCGATTTCCTGCGGGAGTGCATCGAGGTGGTGCGCTGCGGCTTCGGGATGCCCGCCTTCAACGACGACGAGGCGATCATCCCCAGCTTTATCGAGAAAGGCGTGAAGCCCGAGGACGCCTACAACTATAGCGCCATTGGCTGCGTGGAGACGGCTGTCCCCGGCAAATGGGGCTACCGCTGTACAGGCATGAGCTTTTTAAACTTCCCCAAGGCCTTGCTGATTGCCATGAACGACGGCGTCGACCCGGCCTCCGGCACAAAGCTGTGCGAGGGCGTCGGGCACTTTAAGGGCTTTGCCAGTTTCGACCAGGTGCTGGAATGCTGGGACAAGGTTATCCGGGAGATGTGCAGGCAGTGCACCATCATAGACGCCACCTGCGACATGGTGTTAGAGGAGGACACCGCCGACATCCTTTGCTCCGCGCTGACAGACGACTGTATCGAGCGGGGCCTGAACATGAAGGAGGGCGGCGCGGTCTATGATTTTATCAGCGACCTGCAGGTGGGCATTGCCAACCTGGCCGACAGCCTGGCCGCCATGAAGAAGGTGGTCTTCGAGGACAAGGCCGTTACCCCGGCCCAACTGTGGGAGGCATTGGAAAACAACTTCGAGGGGCCGGTGTATGGGCATATCCGGGAGCTTTTGCAGGCCGCGCCCAAGTATGGCAACGACGACGACTATGTAGACCAGCTGGTGGTAAACGCCTATAATGTGTACATCGACGAGATGAAGAAGTACCACAACACCCGCTATGGCCGGGGGCCCATCGGCGGGGTGTACTATGCGGGCACCAGCTCCATCTCCGCCAACGTGCCCCAGGGCGCGGGCACGCTGGCCACGCCGGATGGCCGCAAAGCGGGAGAGCCCCTGGCGGAAGGCTGCTCCCCCAGCCACGCCGCCGACCAAAACGGCCCTACCGCCGTCTTCAAAAGCGTCTCGAAGCTGCCTACAAGGGAAATCACCGGCGGGGTGCTTTTAAACCAGAAGGTCACCCCCCAGATGCTGGAAAAGGAAGAGAACCGGCAAAAGCTCATCGCCCTGCTGCGCACCTTTTTCAACCGCCTTCACGGCTACCACGTGCAGTTCAACGTAGTGAGCCGGGAGACCTTGCTGGACGCCCAGGCCCACCCGGAAAAGCACCGGGACCTGATCGTGCGGGTGGCCGGGTACAGCGCGTTTTTCAACGTCCTTTCCAAAAAGACCCAGGATGATATTATTGCCCGCACAGAGCAGACCCTTTAGGGCTTGTTTGAAAATAGAGGAAGTGCCGGTTTTTTGAGGCAAAACGAGGCGGTTTCAAGGCGGAAACCGCAAGACATGCTGTCGCATGTCGAGGATTTCCAACACAGAAACCGCCCATTTTGAACAAAAAGATGGTATTTGCGATTTTTCAAACAGGACCCAGGCCCACGGCAGCCCCAAAACCAAATGTATGAAAGGTGTTGGCTTGTTTTGAAACTTTTGATTGACAGCGCGGATGTGGACGCTATCCGCCATATCCTAGAGTTCTACCCCATCGACGGCGTCACCACCAACCCCACCATTTTGAAAAAAGCGGGCCGCCCGCCCTTTGCGGCGCTGAAAGAGATCAAAGCCCTGATTGGCGGGGCCCAGCTGCATGTGCAGGCTGTTTCCCGGGACGCGGCGGGCATGGTGGAAGAGGGGCGGAGTATCGCCGCCTCCCTGGGGGAAAATACCTTTGTAAAGATCCCTTCCGTACCCGAAGGCTTCAAGGCCATGCGGATCTTGGCCGGCGAGGGCATAAACGTCACGGCTACCGCCGTCTATACCCCCATGCAGGCCTATCTGGCCGGGATGTGCGGGGCCCGCTATGCCGCGCCCTATGTGAACCGCATAGACAACATGGGCTATGACGGGGTACAGGCGGCCAAGGACATCCACGATATTTTTGAGAAGAACCGCATGGGCTGCCAGGTGTTGGCGGCAAGCTTCAAGAACAGCCGGCAGGTGCTGGAACTGTGCAAATATGGCATAGGCGCCGCCACCGCCGGCCCGGACATTATCGAGGGGTTTGTAAAGGATCCGGCTATTGCCAGCGCGGTAGAGGCTTTCATCCGGGACTTCGAGGACCTGGCCGGCCCTGGCCAGACTATGGCAAGCCTTTGACGGGCATGGTAAAGGGGCGGCTGTTTACGTGCCGCCGGACGTCTTTATATATGCCAGATTTTGCTAGTTTTCCTCCCATTTTGCGATAACAGGCCGCGGGCAATATCTGTTATACTATATATAAACACCGGCGCCCGCCGGAAAAGGAGGAGAATTTGGTATGGAATACCGCAGCGCAAACATCACGGAAAAGGGCTTCCTGTACGGGAAGTGGATGACTTCCCCTAACACCTGGACCATTACCTTTGGCAACGTCTATTGCTACTTGCTCATCGGCGAAGAAAAGGCCCTGTTGTTCGACACAGCCTATGGCGAAGGGAACCTGCGGGAGTTTGTAGAGGGCATCACGGACAAGCCCGTGATGGTGGTAAACTCCCACGGCCACTTCGACCACACCGGCGGCAACGCCTGGTGGGGAGAGGTGTGGGCCGGGCCTGGGGCCGAGGCCGTGTGCAAAAAGGCCTTCAGCCCCGAGATGCAAGAGGCTTTCGACCGCAAGCCCCACCCCGACTATACCGTACATACCGTACGGGAAGGGCATGTTTTCGACCTGGGCGGCAGGCAGGTAGAAGTGTTCGAGATACCCGCCCACCACGAAAGCAGCATCGCCCTGCTGGACCGCCAGACCCGGGCCCTTTATACAGGGGACGAAATGGAAGCCGGGCAAGTGCTCCTGTTCGTACGGGACGGGCTGGTCCCCCTGCGGGATGTGGTCTCCCGGCACCTGGCCAACATGAAAAAGCTGAAGTCCCACGAGGGGGAATTCGACACGATCTACCCCGCCCACAACGGGCCCCAGCTTTATAAGGGCTACCTGGACGACTACATTGCCTTATCCGAGCACATCCTGGCGGGCACAGCTGCCATCATGCCCGATACCGCGGGCTTCGGCTTCCCGCCTAAGACAGAAAGCGGGGCTTTCGGCGGCATTGGCCAGCTGGAGCGCGCCCAGTACGGCGGGGCTTCCTTTGTATATGTAAAGGAGTAATCCCTCTCCCCCGCAAAGTATATATTGCCAACTACTACATCAAACCGAAGGGCCGCCCAAAAAGCGGCCCCTTTCCCATATTATAGGCAAAGCGCCTGCAAAAAATACCTTTGCAGGCTTGGCGGGCCATTCCATAATAGCCCGAACGCCGTCTTTCACGGGGGGCGGTTTAAGCAGCGCCCCCCCATTGGTCCCGCCTAATTCGAAGGAAAGGTTACATCTCCTCTACCGTCGCCTTATACCCAGCCCCCCACTGCTCCATAGCGTCCAAAATGGGCCGCATGGTCTCGCCCAGGCCGCTCAACGCATACTCCACCCGGGGCGGCACCTCTGCGTAGACCGTGCGGGTGACAAGGCCGTCGGCTTCCAAAGCCCGCAGGGAATCCGTCAGCACCTTCTGGCTGATCCCCGTCAAATCCTTCTGCAATTCGTTGAACCTCCAGGGGCGCATACGCAGGTTGCGGATGATCAAAAGCTTCCATTTGCTTCCAATGAGCTGGACGGTGGTGGCCACGGGGCACTCGGGGAGTTCTTCTTTGGTCAGCATATGCCAGCCTCCAATACTTCATAATATAATGTTACATTCTGATTGTACTGTATTAAGCCCGCCCTGTCAAGAGGGTGGGTTACTTTTATGTAACTCCCCCACAAAAAAGTGCGTACTTGTGGGCCGCAAAAAAATCCGTATAATGGGAATCACGGGGTGGCAAAAAGCCCCGAATACACCAACGGAGGTACCTATCATGGCACTGGCAAATCTGGCTGAATGGAACGAGGAAAAGGCTGCTTCTGCTTGTGGCAGCGCCTGCGGCGCGGCCGACGAGAAGAAGGAAGAGAAACCCGCCGCTTGCGGCTCCGCCTGTGGCGCTGGCGATGAAAAGAAGGAAGAAAAGCCTGCCGCCTGCGGCTCTGCCTGCGGCGCTGGGGACGGCAAATAATCTCGCCTTCCATGCCCATCGTGTTCCCAGCTTGCGGGCCGGGAACATCCGAAAATATCCCGGGCAACCGGTTTATATCATAGATACGACAGAAAGGACAGACGCTGTGAAACCTTATTTCGCCTTTCAATGGCACATCACCGACGACTGCGACCAGCGCTGCCAGCATTGCTACATATTTTCCGAAAACGCCTGTAAAAAGCTGGACAGCATGACCTTTGAACAGATGGAGGGCACCTTCTACAACTGCCTGGACTTTTGCCAGGTGCATGGCCGCTCCCCCTACTTCTACATCACCGGCGGCGACCCCATTCTGCACCCGGATTTCTGGCGGCTGCTGGAACTGGTCCACTCCAAAGACATACCATTCACCATTTTAGGCAACCCCTTCCACCTGACCGATGAGATCTGCGCCCGGCTGAAGTCGTTGGGCTGCGAGAAGTACCAGCTCTCCCTGGACGGCCTGCGGGAGACCCACGACTGGTTCCGCAAGCCTGGCAGCTTCGACATCACACTGGAGAAGATTGCGGCCATCAAGAAAGCGGGCATGAAAGCGGTGATTATGACCACTGTTTCCGGCACAAACATAGACGAAATTCCCGGCATTATCGACACAGTGGTGGAGCATAAGGCGGACGTGTTCGCCTTTGCCCGCTACTGCCCTACCAGCGAGGAAAAAGACGTGGGCATCCAGCCCCTACGTTACCGCCAGCTTTTAGCCGACTGCGACAGGAAATGCAAGGCGTACAAGGCCCAGGGCTGCGAGACATACTTCAACAAAAAAGACCATCTCTGGACGCTCTACGAGTATGAAACCGGGGAGTTTCAAATCCCCGAAACCGCCAAGCCCGGCATGATCTACGGCGGCTGCAACTGCGGCAACTGCCACCTGACTATCCTGCCAAACGGCGACGTATACGCCTGCCGCCGGGTGCAGAACAGCAAAGTATCCAACGTATTTGAGGACAGGCTTGCCGACGTGTGGGTATGCCAGATGGAGCGGTACCGGGAGTATGCAAAGTTTGAGAAATGCGCTAAGTGCGAGCTGCTGCCTTGGTGCCGGGGGTGCCCCGCCGTGGCAAACGGCAGAAATACCAGCAAAGCTGGTATCGGCAACTTCTATGCCGCCGACCCGCAATGCTGGAAGGAGATGGAATAAGTTGGACGCGAAAACCTGCCTAAAAAAGCTGGAATATGTGGGCGTGCTGGCTTTCGCCACGGTAGACCGGGAGGGCGCGCCCCAGATACGCAATATCAGCGCCATCCATTACGAGCCGGACGCACTGTACTTCTTCACCGCCCGGGGCAAAGGTTTCTGCCGGGAGCTGCTCTCGGACGGGCGGGTGCAGATTCTAGGCTACACCAAGTTTAAGGAGATGATACGCCTCTCCGCCAAAGCTGTCCCCGTCCCGGAGGAGGAACAGAAGAAATGGATGGATATGATCTTCACCGAGCAGCCCTATCTTGCCAACGTCTACCCCCGCGATACCCGGGAGATCGGGATTGTCTTCGAGATAAAGGCCGGGAATATGGAGTATTTCAACCTGGGGGTGAACCCGATTTTCCGGGAAAATTATACCTTTGGCAAAGCGGTAACAGCCCGGGAAAAGGGGTACAGAATCGCTGAAAACTGCATCGGCTGTGGTACCTGTGCAGAGCGTTGCCCCCAGCGGTGTATAGAACCCGGTACAACTTACCGTATCCAGCCGGAGCACTGCCTGCATTGTGGGGCGTGCTTTGAAAACTGTCCCGCTGGAGCGGTCATAAAATTATAATTACAGGAGGATATTAGCATGAACGAAATGATAGAAAAAATCATTACCCGCCACGCCATCCGTAAATTCCAGGACAAGCAGGTGGAAGAAGATGCATTGGAACAGATTTTGCAGGCCGGGATATACGCCCCCAGCGCGGGGAACAACCAATATTCCCGCATTGTAGTCTGCCAGGACAGGGAGGCCAATTTGCAGCTTGGCAAACTGAACCGCTCCATGGACATGGTGCAGACTGCCGATCCCAAGAAAATCCGGCCCGTGTCCGCCGAGCAGCCCAGCATCCGGGACGACTTGAGCATAAAAGACGCTTTTTACGGCGCACCCACGGTACTGACGATTTTTGTGCGCGGCGGCTATTATGCCCATGACGATGCAGCGTTCATGGCGGAGAATATGTGGCTGGCAGCCCACTTCCTGGGGCTGGGTGCCTGTTATATCGGCCGGGCGGAAAAGGCCTTTGACACGGAGTATGGGCGGGAGCTGCGCCGAAAATGGGGCGTCCCGGAGGATATGACGCCGATAGGGCATCTGCTGCTGGGCTATATGGATGGAGCAGCGCCCCATGCCAAACCCCGGAAAGAAGGAAGGATCCTCCGTGTATGAGCACGCAGGATGAACGCCGTCTCTGGCTGATAAAAGCCCTGCTGGCCGAGCGTGGGAAGCGGCTGGAGATACCCTCCGGCACGCAAACGCAAAACCAGCTTCTTCGTGCCCTGCTGAACGTGCGCCCGCCCAGGCCTGCCGATGCGGAATTTTTGCGGGTGCAGGACGTCTACTTGCAGGAGGAGACACGCCGCAAAGGTATCACAAATTATAGGGATTTGCAACCCATCCAGCCGGGCATCTATCTCTGGCAAGGGGACATCACCACACTGCAATGCGGTGCTATCGTCAACGCGGCTAACTCGCAGCTGCTGGGGTGCTTTCACCCTAACCACGACTGCATTGACAACGCCATACACACCTATGCAGGGGTTCAGCTACGTTTGGAGTGCGCGGAAATCATGAAAAATCAGGGCCACAAGGAACCTACCGGCGGGGCGAAAATCACCGGGGCGTATAACCTCCCTTGCGACCGCATTTTGCATACAGTCGGGCCAGTTGTCAGCGGTAGGGTTACGCCGGAAGATGAGCAGGATTTGAAAGATTGTTATATCTCTTGCTTGGAGGTTGCAAAGGAAAACGGCATAAAAAGCGTGGCGTTCTGCTGCGTTTCTACTGGGGTTTTCCGCTTTCCCAACCGGCTGGCGGCGGAAATTGCCGTGGACACGGTACGGAAGTATAAGGCCGATATGAAGGTGATTTTCAATGTTTTCAAGGACAGCGACTACAAAATATATCAAGAATACCTCAGCGGAACTTGAACGGCTGAAAGAGGCTCTTGACCGGGCGGACAGCGTGCTCATCGGCGCGGGAGCGGGGCTTTCCACCTCGGCAGGGTTTACTTATTCCGGGGAGCGATTTGAAAAGTACTTCGGGGATTTTGCGGCGAAATATGGCTTTCGGGATAAGCAGAACCTCCAGATGTAAAAATTTGATGCTCCATCCACAGGGCGCCTTGCCTTGTAACCTTGTTCTATATCAACCGTCTGGCGGTATCTAACTGATTAACAAAATTGCAAGGGGCTGTGGTTGGAGTCTATTACAAACCATTTCATGGTAGGAGGAATTAACCAATCCACAGCATCCCTTCCAGTGTAGCATATGACTTTAACAAAAGTCACGAAAACTACTATTTCATTATAGTGCAAGACTAACTATTAAAAGTCAAGCTCCAAAATGAAAAAATTGCAAATCGGCGAAGAGTGGTAAAAGGCATGGAAAAAAGAGCGTCTCGCGGCGCTCTGAGAAACAGTATGGATGACGGATGTCAAGAGACGGGCTGGAAAGCGCAGCCGGATTTCTCCATTGCGTAGATAAGCCTGACAAGTTTCTTGGCAGCATGGGAGAGCGCGACATTATAATGTTTGCCCTCGGCCCGTTTTTTGGCAAGATAGGCAGCGAAAGATGGCTCCCAATGGCAGACGTACTTTGTGGCGTTGTAGAGGGCATAGCGCAAGTAACGTGAGCCGCGCTTTTCCATGTGGGAATAAGCTCCATTCATGGAGAGTTGGCCGGATTGGTAAGTAGACGGCGAAAGGCCGGCGTAAGCAAGGAGCTTATCCGGCGAGTCAAAGCGGGAAAAGTCACCAACCTCGGCGAGGATCATGGCGCCCATGCGAAAACCGATGCCAGGAATAGTGGTGATGGGAGACTGTATCGTTTCCATCAGAGATTGAATTTCCGACTCGATTTGTTCAATCTCGGCGTTCAGTTCACGGATAAGGGCAATGGTATGCCGCAGTTCGAGAGACTTGGCGGGCATGACAGAACCAATGGAACGCCTGGCGGCGTCGCGGATCGCAATCGTCTTATCGCGATCATAGCGGCCATTGGATGCGTCGCTCAGGACGGCTTTGAGGTGTGTAAGGTGCGCCTGAACAATCTGTTTCGCGCCAGGGAACTCGCTAAGCATGTGGCTTGCCGCTCTTCACGGCGGCAGAAGGAAAGTAAAAGGTGCGCTGAGTATTCGGTTTTCAAAGAGCCAGGAGGGGAACAAGAAAGACCCCTCACTTTCCAGGCCGAAAAATGAGGGGTCTGATAACCTACAAATTTCAAATTTTCAAAAGTTTTTTCAACTTTGCAAGGATACGGGCTTTTTGTTTATGTATTGCGACCTGGGAAACGCCGTACATATCAGCAATAGCCCTTTCGGATAGCTGCTGGTCAAAAAGCTGATGCAACAACTGTTGTTCACTGTCAGAAAGTAGGATAATTCCTTGACGGAGCTTGTCCAGCAGAATTCTCTTTTCTGCCTGCCCTGCCGTATCCGCTACGGTATCCACCAAGATATCCTCGCCATTGAATTCGTCCGTAGCGAGCATATCGTAAGAGAAGTCGCCGTTGTCGTTTGAGCGCTCGTTCAAATATTTCTGACGGCGCTTGTCCTTGTAGAACGCTTTGTACGCATCCTCGGACACTTCCACCAGCATACCGTGCAGGGACAGAAACCGCCTGCCTTGGTATGTATCTCTCTGCTGTCGAAATTCAGCATAACTGAGTTCCGGTAAGTTTTGCCCTCTAAAATGAACACTTTCTTTGGGGTGTATTCCACCATGATTCCTCCAATCAATCTGTTTTGGGTTGTCAAAACGATTGATTGGGGTGGGCTACGGCAGCCCGCTGGAACAAGCAGGCTCACATTGCACAGGACTCATGCAGAGTTCTTCAAGCAAGCGTCCTCTGCGATGCGGGCAAAAGAACAGAAAACCGGCCAGGACTTGCTAAAAATGAGTTTTAGAACACATAAACTGAGCCACAGCTCACCTTCGTGGGCGTGGCTCATGGCTACTTACCTATTTTAGGCGCGGTATGAACCGCGCCTGCTTTCTTTGGGCGGACGATTCTTCGAAGTCAATTTTCTGATTTGGACAAACATTTGTCACTTCACACCTTTCTAAGTGAGTGATAACTTAGTCAAAGTGAGCTATTAGGGGATTTATACGAAGGCTTGCATATACTAAAATAAGACTGAGGTGAGACGGAGTGCAGAGTTCCATTGATTTATTTGGAGAGGCCGTGCGGATGGAGCGGGCGCGGAGAAGGCTGACACGAAAACAGCTTGCGGAATTGCTGCATTTAAGTGAGCGCACGCTCATGAAAGTTGAACTGGCGCGGACGAATTCCATGCTCGGGACGGTTGCAATCATCGCGCAGGGCTTGGATATAAGCCTGGATGCCATTGTTTCACCGAATACGCAGAGGGAATACCTACCCAAAAGCGTTTCAGATTTTTTTGTGGGCAAATCTGAAGGAGAAATTCAGAAGTACATTTCACTGTGCCAGTATGTTGAATCAATGATGGCAGACGGAAAGGATAAAAAATAAGCAGAGCCAGTGAACTTGATTCATGTATCAAGTCACTGGCTCTGCGCTCAAAGTAGAAATTCCTACCGCGTTTGGCTCTCACTTATTTTTTCTTTTATGGTACGCACCTTGAATTTCCTGGCGCTGATGAGGCTTTCCTGTTTGCACTTTGGACAGTACAGTGGAAAGTTGATCAGCATCGTATCCTCCCTGAGTTTTGTGTGCGTTTTCTTTCCGAATTTTGGGCATATCACCCAAATGGATGTCTGCATTGTGCCATCTAACACCTCCATGCAAAAAATATCTATATTACGAGGTTGACCGCAAACCCTGCCACCAGCGAGAACGCCATGACAAACGCGATATACAGCGCGAAATGTTTCACACCCAGCACAATTTTCAGCGCGCCCAGGTTGGTGATTTTTGTGGACGGCTCGGTGAGCATGAATGCCGCTGCGCTGCCCATACTCATCCCATCCGAGAGCCATGCTTGCAGCAGAGGGATGGTGCCGCCCCCACAGGCATATAACGGTACGCCGATGGTCGCTGCCATCAGCACGCCGAACGCCTCGTTTCCGCCGAACAGGGTAGTCATGGCTTCGCTTGGCACATAACGCTGGAACACCGCCGAGAGAACGATGCCGATCAGGAAGTACATCCCGGTTGCTTTTATGTTACGGCCTAGATTTTTGAGAAAACGCATGAACAGGTTGGGGGCAGTGTCGTGATTGTGGGGGCCGGAGAAACTGTCAAAACGGAAAAACGGTTTGTTTTTTAAGAAGAACCGCACCAGCAGCCCGGCGGCAATACCACACAAAAAGCATGAGACGATTCTCACCGCCAGCGCTACCGGCCCCAGAGCCATGCTGTAGATGATAAGCTGGGGGTTGAGCAGGATGGAGCTCATCATGAACGCGGCAAGCCAATCATCGGAAATGCCGTAGCGGGAAAAACTGGCGGCCAGTGGGATGGTGCCGTACATACACAGCGGCGAGGCTATCCCCAAAATGCTGGCAGGCACCACGCCGAAAACGCCCATTTTCTTGTCTGTCAGACCCTTCACCGCGTCATGGATCTTCTCTTTGGCGAATACGGAGATGGCCGACCCCAGCACCATGCCCAGCACCCAGTACCAGAAAATCTGCCGGAACTGCAAATCAAAGTAGTACCACAGGTAGACGAACTCGCGCTGTATGATCTCAACCATGGATGTCCACCAACTGATATTCTCTGCTGCCCAGGCCGATTTCTTCCGCGTGCTCCAAGGTGTGCAGACCGTCTCGATCATCCACCCTGTTTCGCAGGGATTCGCTTCCTTCGGCGGCAAAGGCTAAATCAATGCTGGCCTGGTCAATTGCCACCGGGTCGGAAGAGGCCAAAATCCCGATGTCATGGATATCCGGCTCGGCGGGGTTGCCGTCACAGTCGCAGTCGATGGAAATGTTGTTCAGCACGTTGATATAAACGATGCGCTCACCGTTGCCCAGGTAATCGGACACAGCCTTGCCCGCCTCGGCCATAGACTCGGTGAAGGCAGTCTGGTCACCGCCCCAGGGACTGGTATGGCTGGTGCCGCCGGTGTGGATAACGCATTTGCCCTCCTGGCTGCCCAAGCCGATGGAGATATTTTTGATGGCCCCACCGAAACCCGCCATCGCATGGCCCTTGAAGTGGGACAGCACCAGATAGCTGTCGTAATCTGCGAAAGCAGCGCCCACATAATTTTCAGTAAGCTGTGAACCGCCACTGACCGGCAATGTCATGGAACCATCCTCGTCCAGAATCTTCACATCAGCTATGGCGGTGAAACCGTGATCTTCGGCAACTTGATAGTGCATGGCTGTTTCAGAGCGCGACCCGCCGTAAGCAGTGTTGCATTCTACGATGGTGCCGTCCACCTCTTTGACTACGTCGGCAATCAGTTCCGGGCGCAGGTAATTGCTGGCGGGCGGTTCACCGGTGGAGAGTTTGACTGCCACTTTGCCGGTAGGCTGCCAGCCCAGGGCCTTGTAAATGGCTAGCATACCTTCGGGGGAGATGTCATCGGTGAAGTATACGATGGAGCCTTCCCCGGATGGCTCCGTATTCGCTGGTGTTTCCTCTGAGGCGCTGCTTTCTTCTGTGGTGCTTTCGGGGAGGGAATTTGCCGTAGGATCGGCAGAATCCACGCCGGAGCTTTCCGGCTGAGAAGCTGGCGTGCTGCTTGAAGGCGCGGGGCCGCTGCAGGCGGCAAGGCACAAAATCAGTAAGAGGGATAAGAGAAAACAGAGCGGTTTTTTCAACGTACATTCCTCCTTGCATTTATTTTTCTAATTAGCCGTGACAGATAGTGTCCAACCCATATGAACAAACCCATAATGGCTAAATAGTCCAGCAAAAACAGCGCGACCGGTTCGCTGAAATCGAAAAACGCAAAATGATTCCGCAGAAGGATATAATTGGGCAAATCGCGTTTTACGAAAGCGTATCCTCCATAAGTCGCAATCAGCAGACCAATGGCCCTAACACCCCATGTACGCACTTGGGTCGCTTTGAAAGATTTTCCCGCAATTCCTATTACCACGCTCCAATGCAGCCCCAGGTGCAGGCCCATCAGCACGAACCCCCAGTACCCGCACAGCAGGTGTACCGTCCGCGCCCAGCCGGTGCCGCCGTGGATGGGCAGGAACGCCAGAGCGTGCCGGGACAGGATGATACCGCTGACCATGGAACCCAGCATGGAAAACAAAACCAGGACGACCAGTACCGTCTGCAAAACGCGCACCGGGCTGTTCTTTCCTTTTAGAACATTCCCGCTCCATCTGCGGTTAAGCACATGGTGCAGAATCACCAGGATAAACATGGCAATCCCCAGCCATTCATGCACCGCCGCGCCGATCAGTTCATAGGCCATCAGCAGCAGGAGCAGGGCGCTCATAGCCGCGTCAACGATGAGTTTCCGATACTTTTTCATACCGTTCCCCTCAGTAGCCCAGGCCGTCCAGCCAGGAGTCAACCTCCCCGGCGGCATCCTCCACGTTCCGCTCACTGATGGTGAACGGGTCCTCCACTACCTCGCCCCCCGGCTCCAGCTCCTGAATGGTCTGCACGGTGCGGGAAAGCCCGCTGCCGTTGTGGACGTTGAAGGGGATGATGGTCTTGCCGGTGAAGTCGTACTCGTCGAAAAAGCTGTACAGCACTTGAGGCAGATCGGCCCACCAGTTGGGGTAGCCCACGAAAATAACGTCGTAATCGTCCAGATTTTCGATGTGGCTCACCAGTTCCGGGCGGGCGTCCTCGGACTGCTCCTGGGCGGCGTAGTCGATCAGCTTCCCGATGTCTGACGGATAGACCACCGAAGTCCGGATGGAGAACAGTTCGCCGCCGGTATGCTCCGCGATCATGTCCGCGATGGCCCGCAGCCTGCCCACCGCCGTGCCATTGATGGTGCTGAAGCTGGCGGTGGTGACAGCGTCCACACCCTCGCCGGAATTTTCAGCGGCGGTAAAGTAGGCAATCAAAATTTTGCCATTGTCCTCATCTATATTTGCGGCAGCTTCACTTTCTGCTGCCTGATTTGTCCCCGCGGAAGAACTGCCGGACGGTGACGGGCTATCCCCACTGCCGCAGGCCGACAGAATTAGTAAAAGGACAAGAGACAGCGCGGCCGCCCATTTGCGCCTGTTCATTTCGATGCACCTCCGTATCAAAAATCATTTCCAGAAGTATAGCAACCCGTTATAGGTGTACTCATTGGATGCCCTGCCATCGTGCTCATAGCCCTCCCGCTCCCGGAAAGCCAGGTTGCCGTCCGCCTCACTGTCAGCCAGGGTGAACATATCCGTCTGGGCCATGCTGTCTATCTGCCGCTTGAAGGCGGAGTAGGCAAAATCCGCCGTACCAGACAGAGCGTAGATGAAGAAATTCTCTGGCCCGTGCCCGGACTGCCGGACAAACTCTGCCGCCGACTCGCCGTCATACCCGCTGCCGCTCATGGGCATGAAGTAGCGGAAATAGTCCAGGCAATACTGGAAGGTGCGCCAGGTGTTTACCGAGCCCATGGAGAACCCGCCAAACCCACGGTGATCACGGGAGGCGGAAAAGCCCTCGGAGGTGGTATCTTCGGCGTAGGTGCTGTACTTGCCCTCGGCGGCGGGCATAAGGTCGTTCAGCAGCTCGTTGTGGAAATTGTTGGTGAGCTGGATTGCCAGCCCATAATCTCCGCTGTCGCTAGGGCTGGTGTTGTTGTAGGTGAGCAGGACGAACAAAATAGGCCGCATTTTGCCGTCCTCAATGGCGTGGTCTATTATATGCTTAAAGGCGTGAGGGACGGTATCTGTTCCCATGATAGTGGTCTCGTTTGACCACCCGCCGTGGCTCAGATACATGATGTCGTACTGCTCGTCCTCCGAGTAGCCGTAGGGCACATAGACCCACGCCTCCTTGGTCAGCCGCTGGCTGTGCTCCTCATAGGTGAAAGACTCCCAAGTATCGTAGGTGAGCTTTTCCAGCCTGCCTTGGTGTTCGGCGGGCTACTCATAGCCCTGGGGGATGTAAGCCAGCTCTGCTGGAATGCTGTTTCCGTTCATAGAACCCTCCTGTGTGGGCGGCGAACAAATCAGCGTCGCACAGCAGGTCGGAATTGCCGCCCTTGCGGGGGCTGCCCGCCAGTACCAGAACTTTTTTGCTCATGATAAATCTCCTAAAATTAAAGTCCTGCCCCCTGCCAGTTTTGGCAAGAGGCAGGCGAATTATTTCTTATTTATTTCAACTGCGCTCCATCCTTGAAGGCGTTGCCGACCCTTTCGCCGAAAGCATAGTACCCGGCGGAAGTGCCGTCAAAAATAATGGGATGGAACTTGCTTAAATCGATCTTACCGTCCTCGCCCAGCACGCTCTCGTCCACACTGACATTGACGATCCCGCCGATATACTTGCTGCCGTCAACAATTTCCTTCAGCTCGCACTCCAGGGTGACAGGCAGCTCGTTGATGATAGGCGCGTTCACAAACTCGCTCTTGGTGGTGGTAAACCCGGCTTTCTCCATCTTCTCCGGCTCGTTCCGAGCGGACACCAGCCCCACATAGTCGCTGGCCACCAGGTGTTCCACATCGGCGGGGCTGACAGTGAACGCTTTTGTGACGGAGATATTCTCGGTGGTCTTGTGGCTGCTCATGTCGATCATAATCTCGTCCCGGCCGCAAATGCCGCCCCAGGCGGCGTTCATGGCGTTGGGCCTGCCATCCGCGTCGTAGGTGCCGATAATCAGGACGGGCTGGGGATAAAGGGCGGGTTGTGAACCCAAATTTTTTCTGCTCATGGGTATCCTCCTTTAGCGGTGTAAACCGGTGATCATCTCAACAGTAGCCGGGTCATAGTGGGAGAAGAACAGGCTCTTGCCCTCGTCCAGCTTCTGGATAGCAGCCATGTCCTCGGCGCTCAAGGCAAAGTCGAACACGTCAAAATTCTGCTCCATGCGCTCCTTGTGGGTGGACTTGGGGATGACCACCACGTTGCTCTGGATGAGGAACCGCAGGGCGGTTTGTGCGGCGGACTTGCCGTACTTCGCGCCGATCTCCGTGAGCGTGGGGTTGGTGAAGAAATCCTTGCGCCCCTCGGCAAAGGGCCCCCAGCTCTCGTGCTGCACCTCGTACTTCTCCATGTACTCATGGGCTTTCTTCTGCTGCTGGAAAACATGGGTCTCCACCTGGTTCACCGCCGGGGTGACCTCCACAAACCGGCATAAATCTACCAATCGGTCAGGATAGAAGTTGCTTACGCCGATGGCCCGCAGGTAGCCGATCTTATATGCTTCCTCCATGGCCCGCCAGGTGCCATAGTAGTCGTTGAAGGGCTGGTGGATCAGCAGAAGGTCAATATATTCCGTGTCCAGCTTGCGGAGCGATTCCTCGATGGACTTCTTAGCGTTCTCATAGCCGCCATTTGAAACCCACACCTTTGTGGTCAGGAAAATATCGTCCCGCTTCACGCCGCTGTTCTTGATGCCCCGCCCCACGGCCTCCTCGTTGCCGTAAGCCTGGGCGGTGTCGATGGAGCGGTAGCCCACGTCCAAAGCGTCCCGCACGCAGCGCTCACACTCATCGTTGGTGACCTGGTACACGCCGTAGCCCAGCATGGGCATTTTGATTCCGTTATTGAGCGTTACATATTCCATCTTGAATACCCCCGTACTTTATTCGGCAAGCTTAATATTCAAAAACTTCTCTTCCTGCTGCTCCAACGTCAGCGTCCAGTACCGCTTGCCCTGGTCGAGGGCCTTTATCCTCTCCATCTCCTCAGCAGTCAGTTCAAAGTCGAAGATGTCAATGTTCTGCTTCTGATGTTCCGGGTTGGTGGAGCGGGGCAGGGGGATGTTGCCCATCTGGATATGCCAGCGCAAAATGATCTGCACGTTGGACTTGCCATATTTCTGGGCTAATTCGGTAAACACCGGCTCGTTCATGAGGTTCGCGTCCCCGTGGCCCAGAGGGAACCAGTGCTCCATCCTGGTGCCGTAGGGTTTCACACGCTCCTTGAGCGCCGCCTGCTGGAAGTAGGGATGGCCCTCCACCTGGATGATCTGCGGCTTGATTTCCGCGGCGGCAAGCACTTCCTCCAACCGTTCCGACTCAAAATTGGACAGCCCAATGGCCCGCACCTTCCCGGCCTTGTATGCCTTTTCCAGATTCTTGTACCCGGCGATATAGTCGCCCACCTGCTGATGGAGAATCACCAGATCCAGGTACTCCAACCCAAACCGGGCCAGCATTTTGTCAATAGCGCTCTCGTCGGCGTACTCGTCCGGCCAGATTTTCGAGGTGATCCACAGCTCCTCCCGGGGGATGCCGCACTCCCGGACAGCCGCGCCCACACCGGCCTCGTTGTAGTAGTGATGGGCGCTGTCAATGTGCCGGTAGCCCAGCTCAAAAGCGGACAGGCAGGCTTTCTTGGCATCCTCGTCCTCGGGAATCATGAACACACCCAGGGCGATTTGGGGGATTTTTACTCCGTTGTTCAACTCTACATACTGCATATTTATACCTCCATTTTGATTAGTCATGTATTTTTCTGGTCACGCACATCCGCACAAAGTCCGGGTCGAAGTGCTTGACTGCCGTGCCCACATAGCCCATATCCAGGCTGCTGATTTTCTCCATATCATCGGCAGTAAGCTCAAAATCCCAAATATCAAGATTTTCTCTGATACGGTTCTCATGGGTGGACTTGGGGATGATCACCACGCCCCGTTGCACATTCCAGCGCAGCATCACCTGGCCAATGGACTTGCCGTGGGCCTCGGCGATGGCTTTCAGCGTTTCGTTCTCGAAGGGCGCGTACCGCCCGCCGCCAAGGGGAGCCCAGGCTTCCGGCTGTACGCCGTAGTATTTC
Organism: Oscillospiraceae bacterium; assembly: GCA_910574995.1. Lineage (GTDB taxonomy): Bacteria > Bacillota > Clostridia > Oscillospirales > Acutalibacteraceae > Acutalibacter. Next base: position 20,949 of record CAJTCS010000001.1, on the reverse strand, counting down.
ATGGTTTCCAGGGCCTCGGGCTGGGCGAAGAAGGGGTGGAGTTCCACCTGGTTCACCATGGGCTTGATTTCCACGGTTTCGCAGAAATTGGTGAGGATGTTGGGGTAGAAGTTGCTGACCCCGATGGCCTTGAGCTTGCCCTCTTTGTAGGCGTCCTCCATAGCCCGCCATGCGCTGAAATAGTCGCCCATGGCCTGATGCAGCAGGTACAGGTCGAGATATTCCAGGCCGGTTTTCTTGAGGGAATCGTCGATAGCGGCCTTGGCCATGTCGTAGTTCGCCATGTCCTGCACCCACATTTTTGAAGTGATGAACAATTCATCCCGAGTGCAGATGCCCTCCGCGATGGCCTCCCGGACAGCCTCGCCCACCGCGTCCTCGTTGGTATAGCTGGCGGCGGTATCAATGAGCCGGTAGCCCGCCCGGATAGCGGTCAGCACAGACTGCTTGCACTCGTCCTTGTCCCGCACCTGGAACACGCCGAAGCCCTCTCGGGGCATTTTTATACCGTTGTGCAAAACCTTGTGATCCATTGTGAATCCTCCTGTATTATTTATTTGTCTTTGACCCGCCGAACACCGGCAAATCCATAGTGCTGACAAGGCTGTCGATTTTCTCCAGCTCCGCCCCGCTCAGCACGATTTCCCCTGCGCCCAGGTTTTCCCGCAGGCGCTCGGGCTTGCGGCTGCCGGGGATGGGCACGATGTAGGGCTTTTTGCACAGCATCCAGGCCATGGAGATTTGCGCCGGAGTGGCTTGCTTCTCCTCCGCCAGGGAATTAAGCAGCTCCATCAGCGTCCGGCTCTTTTCAAAGCCCTCCGGGGTGTACTGGGGCATGCGGCTACGGTAGTCGGTGCCCGGCTCGAACTTGGAATCCACCGTGTAGGCCCCGCTCAAAAAGCCGTTTGCCATGGGCGAGAAGGCCACGAATCCCACGCCCAGCTCCTCTAACACCGGGAACAGGCTCTCGTGCCACCGGGCCATCAGGGAGTAGCGGTTCTGGACAGCGGTCACCGGGCAGACTGCGTGGGCGCGGCGCAGGTAGTCCTCGGTGGTTTCAGAGATGCCCCAGTGCCGGATCTTGCCCTCCTTTATCAAATCGGCCATGACAGCGGCCACTTCCTCCGGCTCCACCTTCGGGTCGATGCGGTGCTGGTAGTACAAATCAATATAATCTGTACCCAGCTTCTTGAGACTGCCCTCTATGGAGGCCCGGATGGTCGCGGGGCTGCTGTCCAAAATCAAGCCGTGGTCGGGGGCATGGCGTACCCCGCACTTAGTGGCGATGACCACTTTGTCCCGCACATCCCGGAGGGCCTCGCCCACCAATTCCTCGTTGTAAGAGGTGCTGCCGTCCGGGTTGATGCCGGTATAGCACTCGGCGGTGTCGAAGAAGGTGTAGCCCATTTCATAGGCTTCCCGGATGGTCTTTACGGCCACGGACTTTTCGGTAGGCGCGCCGCTGGCGTGGGAGAATCCCATGCAGCCCAGGCCCACCGAAGATACTTCCAAATCTTTACCTAAAATACGTTTGCTCATTTTTATCACTCCGTTCTGGTTTCTTGCTTTTATTATAACGGCCCCCCCACGCTTTGAGAAGTTCCAAAAAGTTTATCAGTATATACCCAAAGGTATACGCTAAAAAGACAAGGCCGGAGCTATGCCCCAGCCCTGTTCAAAAGGAGAAAACAAAACATTACCTCATATACGCTTGGTTATTTTTGCGGGGTATACCGCAGCCAAAGCCCGCCGTTTATACGCTCTATCTCTTTCATGGTGAAAGCAAGCGGCTCTCTCTCCGGCAGAAAATCAGCCTTTTCAAAGATAGACACGGCGCTGGTATTGCCGTCCGCTACCGGGGCCATGACGATGCTCACCTCGTCCAGCAGGCCAGCTTGGGCGAACGACCAGTTCATCAACCCGCCGCCTGCCACCATCAGCTTTTCGATGCCGAACAGGGTTTTCAGCTTGTGCAGGAGCAGGGCGCAGTCCAGATGTTCCTCCCCGGCGAACACGTAGCTGATGTCAAACTGCCGCAAATAGGCCAGATAACGGGGATCAACCCGCTCTGTCAACACCTCTATCACATGGGCGCGGGGACGGCCTTTCTTCTCTATATATTTGGATTCCCAACCCAGCACGCCCGCCGGGTCAACGGAAACGATATAATTATGCACGTCCGATTCGGCCACGTAATCTTCCATGGGATAGTCGGGGCTGTCTGGAAGATTGGCGGGTGCGCGGCCCGCCGAGTAGCCGCCCAGCATGGTGGTTGTGCCGTAGAGAGTGGCCTCGCAGCCATAGAAACCGCGAATCTCGCCATACTTTTCCAGTGCGGGGGCACAGGCCGGGGCAGACATATACTTTCCGTCAATTTTGCCGTCCAGTGAGGTCAGCATATGGCATATTACAAAAGGTTTTTCCATAAGTCCTCCTTAGTTCAGGCCCAGGCCTCTGGCCCAGTCGACAACAGTTTCCTCACAGTTTGCCACGTCGCCACGGGCAATGGAGAGAGTATTCTCGCTGACTGTGGCCCCCGGCTGCAGGGCGGCTATGGTGCCAACCGTGTTGGAAAACCCGCTGCCGCCATGGGTCACAAAGGGAATGATGGTCTTGCCCGCAAAGTCGTATTCCTCCAGGAAAGTATAGACTGGCATGGGCAGGTCGGCCCACCAGTTGGGGTAGCCTAAGATGATGGTATCATATTGGTCGAGATTTTCAAGCTGGGTCGCCAATTCCGGGCGCAGCTCGGCGGACTTTTCATCCGCAGCCTGGTCTACCAGCGGGTCGTGGTCAAGGGGATACTGCTGGACAGTTTCGATCTGGAACAAGTCGCCGCCGATGGTCTCCTGCACAGTCTTTGCCACGAACTCGCAGTTGCCCAGTTTTACGCCGTCACGCATGATAATGCTGGCCCCGCTGATGGCGTCCACACCTTCGGGCAAGGTGAAATAGGCAATCAGGATATTGCTTTGCGAGGATTCCTCCGGCTGGCTTTCCGGCTCAACCGGGGCGCTCTCTGTAGATTCAACCGTTTCCGGCGTAGGTGCGGGCGTTTCTGCCGCAGAAGAAGCCTCGCCGGAAGCCGCTGGCGCTGCTGTGCCGACGGGTGCGGAACTGCTGGGCTGGCTCTCACCGCAGGCTGTTAAGAGGATTGTCAAAGCCAGCGCAAGAGGGAATAATCTTTTCGTTGGCTCCACCTCAACCCAGGCTGTTGACCCACGCTGCCACGTCCTCGTCCGGCACAGAGGACTGGAACCGCTGGCCCTCCTGCCAATCGCCGGTACCGGCCATGTCTGCCAGCAAAGTGCCGCTCTCGCCCAGGCCGGAACTTGATGAGGTGCAGAAAGGGATTACGGTCTTGCCGGTGAAATCGTTATTCTTGATAAAATTATTGACCGGCCATGCGGCGATGCCCCACCAGATGGGGTAGCCGATATAAACGGTGTCGTACTCGGCCCAGTTGTCAACGGTGTTCTGCACCAGTTCAATATCACGCAGGCTCTCGTCATCATGCTCAAGGTTAACCCGGCTGCCGTCGGCTGTCCAGTCTAAATCCTCGTCAGAATAAGGGGTAACCGGCTCCAGGGAGAGGGTATCGCCGCCGGTTGTCGCGGCTATGGCGTTTGCCACCCGCTCCGTGTTACCGCTGGCGGAGTAGTATACCACCAGGGTCTTGCCGCCCTCACTGGCGGATTCCGGCGTAGGTTCGGCAGTAGGCTCTGCCGTGGGAGTTGGTGCCTCGGTAGGCGCGGGGGTGGGTTCCGGGGTCGCGGTAGGCTCCGGGGTACTGGTGGGCGTGGCTACTGACGAACTTGAGGAACTGTTTCCGTTTCCGCCGCAAGCGGCGAGGGTGATCATTATAGTCAGGCATAATACAAGTGCAAGTATTTTCTTCATTTTCTATTCCTCCAAAAATTTATAAAAGGCATTCCCGGAAAATCTCCAGGATTTCCTCATGGGTCATAACCTTGTAAGCCCCCGGCACACAAGCGCAGGAATTAGCGATGGCTTTCAATTCGGTGCTTTCGTCCACGCCCAGTTCACGCAAGCTGGTGGGCAGGCCGATTTGCTTGATAAAGTCTGCTAAAGCCTCCACGCCCATCCGGGCCAACTCCAATTCTGACCGCCCCTCGGACTGAATACCCCACACCTCGGTGGCGAACCGGGCGAACTTTTTCGCCCCGGCCTCGCAGATGTGGCGGTAATATACCGGGTGCAGCACCGCCAAGCCCTCGCCATGATTACAGTTGGTGTAAGCGCCTAACTGGTGCTCCATTTGGTGGCACTCGAAGTCGCATTTCTTGCCCAGCTTGATAATGCGGTTCTCGGCCATAGTGGACTCCCACATGAGATTGCTCCGGGCGGTGTAGTCCTTGGGATTCTTAATCGCGGCACGCAGGTCGCGGATCACTCCGCGCATGAGGGCCTCCATAATATCATCGGAGACGTTGGGCTCATCGGGGGCGCTGAAGTAGGTCTCCATGATATGGGACAGGGTGTCAAACCCGCCGGAAATCATCTGCCGCTTGGGAACAGAGTAGGTATAGGTGGGGTCCAGCAGCGCAAATTTGGGGTTGAGCTTGGGGTAATCCCGCCCGGTCTTGACGCGCAGGGCCTCGTTGGTGATGACCGCTCCGCCGTTCATCTCGCTGCCGGTGCCTGCCGCCGTGACCACCACGATTAGAGGAAGCGGTTCAAAATCGATTACCCCGGGGCGCGCCCAGAAGTCGGCCCAGATATCGCCCTCATACGCCGCAGCCAGGGAAATCGCCTTGCAGCAGTCCATTACCGAACCGCCGCCCACGCCCAAAATTAGGCCCACATTGTTCTCCCGGGCCAGTTTTGCGCCCTCCTGCACCTTGGCGTAAGTGGGATTGCTCATGATGCCGGGGAATTCCACCACGGTTTTCCCTGCCCTCTGCATAGCGGCCATAACTTCCTCGTACACGCCGTTCTTCTTGATCGAGCCGCCGCCATAGGCCAGCATAACGGTGTCTGTCTGGGCAGTTTTCTTTACTAGGCAGCTGAGATACTCTTTTACGCAGCCGGGGCCAAAGATGGTCTTGGTGGCGTTTTCAAAGATGAAATTGTTCATGATGCCCTCCTAATTCAGCGAAATACTCTGCACCCATTGGCGGACGGTCTCCCCGCTGGCCCCGCTTGAGAACCGCTGGCCTTCCTGCCAGTCGCCGGTACCGGCCATGTTGGCCAGCAGTGTGCCGCTCTGCCCCAGGCCGGAACTTGAGGAGGTGCAGAAGGGAATGACTGTCTTGCCGGTAAAATCGTTGGCGGTGATGAAGTTATTGACCGGCCAGGCCGCGATTCCCCACCAGATGGGGTAGCCAATAAACACATTGTCATACTGCTCCCAGTTCTCCACAGTGTCGGCCACCAGCTCGATGTCCCGCAGGCTCTCGTCCTCATGCTCCCGGTTGACACGGCTGCCGGGGGTGGTCCAGTCAAGGTCTGCGGAGGTGTAAGAATTGGTGGGGACAAGTTCAAAGGTATCGGCGTCCAGCTCCTCCGCGATGATATTCGCCACGCGCTCTGTGCTGCCGGTAGCGGAGAAGTAGACTACCAGTGTTTTGCTGCCGGAGGGAGTGGGAGGTGTGGGCGGCGTGGGTTCATCCCCTTCCTTGTACTGGGCATAATTCATGATCATTGTGGCGATTTCGGCTCGGGTAGCGTTACCCCTGGGGTCGAAGCGGTTGTACCCCTTTCCGCTGATGATTCCGTTCGCCCTGGCCCAGTCCACCGCCGCGGCGGCGTAACTTGCAATACTGGATTCATCCGCAAAATCCTGACCGCTTACGGCGGCGGGACTGCCCGCGTATCTCCACAAGATAGCCGCCATGTCCTGCCGGGTCACAGAATCGTTCACGCCGAAGCGCCCATCGCCGTACCCGCTGACAATGCCGCTTGCCGCCGCCCAGTTGACAGCATCGGCGTACCAGCCGCCCCGCACGTCTGAAAACGCGCCGATATCCACCACGGGCGGCTGGCCCTCGTTGCGGTAGAGGATGGCTGCCAGCATAGCCCGGGTCATGGGTGTGTCCGGGGAGAACTTGCCGTTTCCGGTGCCGCTCATCAGTCCCTTTTCTGACACATAATTCACGGCCCCGGCATACCAGGCCGTGGTGGGGACATCTTCAAAGCCAGTGCCCGCCGCCAGAGCGAAAAGAGCAGATGCCCCGGCCAAAATCAGCGAAAGTACCAGAGAAATTGCCTGTTTCAAGTGCATCATCCTTTCGATTCTGAATTTGCACTCTTATTATAAAAAAATCGAGACCTCCTGAGAAGTCTCGATTGGTTATATGGTGTAAACCTTTGGGTTATAACTTCGGCTACCGGACAAAATTCATGCGCGTGAAGGGTTCGCGCTCCGGCAGGCCGTACTTTTCCTTTGCCAACGCCACGCCGCGCATGAGGAACGTCATGTTCCGGGCCAGGGTGCGCATCCCCTGCAAGCCCTCGGCGTCCTGCTCTGCCTCGCCGGGCATCTGCCCGTGGACGCTGTTCCAATACTGACCGGAGGCCACCGGCATACCGGAAATGGTGAAGAATTTATTCAGCTCGTCAAAGGTTGCGGATAAGCCGCCCCGCCGGGCCACGACTACGCTTGCGCCCACCTTCATGGTCTTGTCAAAGCGGGTGCTGTAAAACAGGCGGGTCAGAAAAGCCACCAGCGTGGCGTTGGCCGAGGCATAGTACACCGGGCTGCCCACCACCAGACCATCGCACTCCTGGAACTTCTGGGCAGTTTCATTGACCAGATCGTTGAACACGCACTTGCCCGTTTCCGCGCACTTGCGGCAGCCAATACACCCGCGTATATCCTTGTTGCCAACGTGGATAATTTCCACCTCCACACCTTCCTGCCGGAAGATTTTCTCCATCTCATGCAGGGCGATGGATGTGTTGCCGTTCTGGTGCGGGCTGCCGTTGAGCATGAGGACTTTCATACAATCGCTTCCTTTCACAAAATTAAGATATGGTAATGTGTTTTACAGCCTCTAAAAATTTTGACACAGTTGCCGACGGCTCCGGCGAATGCAGCAACCCATAGGGCATGGAGTAATCCCACTCTACCGGGATAACCTTCAGCAGCGGGTGAACATTGGCCCACGGCTCGACACAAAGCAGCACGTCGTTAGAATTTTCGCAGCGGTTGAAAATCTCCAGGCTGTATATGTCGAAGTCCACAATATGGATTTGCGGATGATTTTCCCACAAATCGTCCCGCAGCTCGTCCACATAGCGGCTCCAATCCCGGTGCATCATCAGGAGGTTTTCGCCGTACAAATCTGCTATTTCCAGCCGGGTCTTTTCCGCTAATGGATGGTAAATGGACACCGCGCAGCACAGCGGTTCCTTGGAAAGTTCAAACCCGGCGCACCGCCGCAGGTTCAGCATGACCTCATCGAACAGCCCCACCACCACGTCAATGTCCCGGCCTAGGTTTGCCAGGATATCCCTGGCGTTTTCCAGCGAATTGTCAAAGGGGACCATCTTGAACTTGATTTCCGGGCATTGCTCATGGATGGCAGGCCACAGCTCCATCAGAGCCTGGGCCGGGGTCATGGGCGAGGTGCCTACTCGGATGATGTCCGTGTCCCCCTGCATGGCGTTCTTCGCCCGGCTGACGGAATCCTTGCAGTATTGGATGATGTATTTTGTGTCCTTGTAGAGCGACACACCCGCCTTTGTAAGAGTCAGGCCCCGGTGTGTGCGCTCGAAGAGTTTCACGTCCAGGGCGTCCTCCAGCAGATTGATTTGCTTTATCACCGCCGTGGGCGTGATGAACATCCGCTCCGCCGCCTTGCTGAAGCTGCCCGCGTCGGCGGCGGTAAGGAAGGTTTCCAGTTGGGGATTGTACATGAAGCTGCCTGCTTTCTTTGGAGTTTATACCCTAGAGTATAAACTATCCGTACTCGCTTGGCAAGACTATTTTTCCTGTCTTTCCCAAAATGCCACCGCCCGGTCCAGCCAGTCCTCTGCCACTGTGCCAGCGCCCAGCCCAAAGCCGTGGGGCAGGTCCTCAAAGACTTCGATTGACCCATCCGTGCCCCGGCAGAGCCACCCCAGAGGGAGTAGCCATCTGTGTCCACCTCTAACTCGTCGGCGTGGTCGTGGATGAACGCAATGGCCCGGGCCAAGTCCTCACAGGCGGTCTGCGCGCCGGGACGGTAAACGAGCGCGAAAGCGTTGTAGCCCTTCTTGCTCAGCTCCAGCGCGTGGGGGAAGCTGTCGTGCATGGCCCCCACATAGGCGAACCCGCCACCCGCGTTACAAATGGCGAACTTTGCCCCTGGCTCACCCTTGAAGAAGAACAGGCCGGTGTCCTCCTTGTCCGGGTCGGCGCCTTTTTCCTCGTCGGTGTAGATGTCGTAGAAAATTTGATTGCCCGCCGTTGCCTGCCCCTTCATGTAGCTGCAGATTTCCACCGTCTTGTTCGGGTCGATGTAGTTGTACCAGACCAGGCCCAGGTCGCCCAGGGTATCGCCGCTATAGTACCCGCTGTCCACCGGGAAAATCAGCCGCCCGTAGTTGCCGAAGGCCGGATCACTGGTGACTTCCTCAATGGATGTGTTGACGGTATACGGCTCGGATATTGTCACGTTTTCACCTCCCGGCAATGCCGCACAGCCGCAGGCAATCACTGCGGACAGCCCGGCGGAAATGATAGATAGGATTGCTTTATTCATACAAAATTTTCCCTCCGATCATGCCCCCATTATAGCGGAAAATATGGAGGGTAAGAAGTTCCTTTTGGTTCATTGGCCTATACCTTTAGGTTATAACAAGAAAAGAGCGGCTCCGCATAAACGGAATCGCTCTTTTGCCGCTGAATGGAACTACTTATCGAACTCTCTGGACACGTCCTCCAGCAGCTTGCGGATCTCCAGATGCTGGGGGCAGATTCTTTCGCACTTGCCGCATTTCAGGCAGTCTTTGGCTTTGGTGCCCTCGGTGGTGTGGATGTTGTTATAATAGTAGTCCGTGTTCCAGTTGCCGAAACTTTTCTTGGCATTGAGCAAGGAGAACAGGTCGGGGATATGGATGCCCTTGGGGCACTCCTCCATGCAGTACCGGCAGGCGGTGCAGGGGATGAGGTTCTGGCTGCGGAAGATTTCCGTGACCTTTTTCACAGCCTCCTGCTCAGCCGGGGAGAGGGGCTGGAAGTCCTGCATATAGCCGGTATTGTCCTCCACCATCTCCATATTGCCCATGCCGGAAAGCACCATCTTGATGTTCTCGAACCCGGCGGCAAAGCGGATGGCGTAGCTGGCATTGGACATTCCATTCCCCAACGCATCATATACCTTTTGCGCTTCCTCCGGCAGGGTAACTAAACTGCCGCCTTTGACCGGCTCCATGACTACCACGGGCTTGCCGTGCTTGACGCAGACCTCGTAACACTTGCGGCTCTCCACCGAAGGGTCTTCGTAGTCCACATAGTTGAATTGGATCTGCACCAATTCGATTTGCGGGTACTCGGTGAGAATCTGCTCCAAGACCTCCGCCCGGTCGTGGAAAGAGATGCCGAAGTGCTTGATCTTGCCCTCGGCTTTCAGCTCCAGGGCGGTTTCGTAGGCATGACAGCGCTTGAACTTTGCGAAGATATTCTTATCCTGGGCGTGCATGAAGTAGAAGTCAAAGTAATCCACACCCACGGCCTCCAGCTGGCTCTGGAACAGGGGACGGATGTCCTCCTGCTTATTGAAATGGTGGGTGGACAGCTTGTCAGTGATGGTGTAGTTCTCCCGGGGATAGCGGCTGGTCAGGCAGGTTTTCAGGGCCGGCTCTGACTGGCCGCTGACGTAGCCGTGGGCCGTGTCAAAGTATGTAAAGCCTCGCTCCATGAATTTGTCCACCATCTTGCTGAACAGCTCCGTGTCTACCTTGCCGTCTTCCAGCAGGGGCAGGCGCATACAGCCGAAACCGAACTTTTTCCCGCCAAAAATGTTTTCCATGAGTTTACCCTCCTTTTAGTCGATCTCCCCAAACACATCCTCAATTTCGCCCATGTACGTATAGTGGATAGGGTTGCCGTCCGCATACATGGTGCTGGCAATGTCCTGGGGTACGTCCTTGATATCAAACTTGTGGCTATAAATTTTCTTGCACACAAAGGTGAGCATGGCCTGCTCAAAACCAACCGCGTCCCCCAGGGGCTTCACAGTCAGGCCGGTCTTGCTCAGCTTATCCGGGTCATCGTTGCCGGAGATACTGCCCATCTTGCCCAAATCCTTGCGATTCTCCTCCGGGAAGAAGCACACGGTGAAGTAGTCGCTGTCCTTGAGAACTTCATGGGTCTTACGGTTTTCCCGCACGAACACGGTAACGATCTGCTTGCCCTTCTTGGGCGGCCCCCAGATGGTGCCCAGAGTGCCCCAGCCGATGGTCATGGTGTTGTACTTGTCCGGGCTGCCAGCGGTCAGCAGCGCCCAGCGGTCGTTGAACATGGAGAACGCGTCGAATTTAGCCTGCGCGAAATTGTCTTTTGTAATTTTCATGATGTTTCCTCCCCAGTGGGTTCCTTGTGCTTATAGTTTAGCAACTTTTCTTTGATTTGAGAAGTTCCAAAAAGTTCATCAGTCTATACCTAAAGGTATACGCTTGCACCGCCTGAGGGGTTAATCCGGCATAGCCGTAAAGATGCAGCGCTGGATGCGCCCCGGTTTGGAGAACAAGTTCATATTCTGTTCTCGTTTCCCCAGTCGCAAAGTTGATCCAGTACCACCATCAGGGACTTCCCGCGTTCGCTCAGGCTATATTCCACCTTTGGTGGAATCACTGGATATACTGTCCGGCAAATCAGGGCGTCCCTCTCCAGCTCCTTTAAATGCTGGCTCAAGGTTTTATCCGATATCTTCCCAAGGTATCTCCGCAAATCGTTAAACCGCACACGCCCATATTCCATCAGGCAGTACAGTATCACCATTTTATATTTGCCTGCAATCAAGGACAGGGTATAGCTGAATCCAGTGTCCTTAAAGTTGGCGTTGGAAACTGTTTTTTTCATGGATATTACACTTCCTTTTAAGTAAGTACCTGATACAAAAGTGAGTACTTGTTTTCTGTTCTATGGTTAAGTATAATATAAAGAGAAGAGAAAAGTAAAGCCTTTTCTCCAACAAATTGTGGAGGTCGTTTCCCTATGAAAAAAGATCTTGGCGTAAAGCCCTATCTGTTCCCTATGCCCACTTTGATGATTGCAACCTACAATGAGGACGACTCAGTAGATAGTATGATGATGGCCTGGGGCGGCATCTGCGCTGGTAATATGGTGGCACTGAACCTGGAAAAAGAACACAAGACCTGTGCAAACCTGGAAAATCGCCGGGCCTTTACCATCAGTGTGCCAGACGTGGCCCATCTCAAGGAGGCGGACTTTTTGGGCATTGCCAGCGCCAACAAGATGCCGGATAAGTTCGCCCGCAGCGGTTTGCACGCGGAAAAAAGCGAAAAGGTTGACGCGCCTATCGTCACAGAATTCCCCTTGACCGTGGAGTGTAAGGTGGTCAGCATGGAGGAGATTGGCGGCGACTACCATGTGTTGGGTGAAATTGTAGGCGTACTGGCGGAGGAGTCCGTACTGGACGAAAAGGGTAAAGTGGATGCCGCCCTGCTTCACGCCTTCGTGTTTGACCAGTTCCGCAACGGATACTATGCCATCGGCGAGAAGGTTGGCCAGGCGTGGCACAGCGGGGCTGGGCTGATGAAAATGTAGGCAAAAGTGTCGGACACGGCCTCTTTCCCGGCGGAACTGGCCATGAGCGAATCGGCGATGCCTACCAGCAGAACAAGAAATTGCTCGATGATGGGGACGATCAAGGCCAGCAGCGCCCGGTTGTTAAAACGCTTTTTGCTCTCGTCAATTTGCGTGCGCGGTTCAATGAGTTTTGCGATAATATGCAAGCAGGATACCCTTCCCGGAATAACTCCATGTTTTTTACTCTGTCTATTATAAACCGGGCGGGATGCATTGGTAAGTTCTTTTTAGTTCATCAGAGAACACCTTTGAGTTATATCCTTCTTTCTGCTGTATATTATTTTTCACTTGGGTAGTTCCCTACACCTTCCACCATGACAGGAGCCACCTACCACCGAAAGAGTATAGCAACCTCTTGGCGGCAGGTGTTTTCCTTTCACATATTCTTGAGGCGAAAAAGCAGACTGCTCTTGCCACCTTTGGCCCGATAGCGCTGTTCTGTTTTTAATAGCCCTGCTTTCCGCAAATCCCGCAAGGCCTGGCGGACGGTGGACTGCGACAGCTTCAATTCCCTGGCAATGGTGGGAATGGCAGGCCAGCACTCGCCATCTCGATTCGCCCGGTCTGCCAGATAGATATACACAGCCACAGCCCTGTGCTGCAAATCCATCTTGTAGAGAAAATCAAACCGGCCCATCCTGCACTACCTCTGGTTCAGATTCCCGGTTGCGGGGAGCAACCGGCTTGACCGGCCTTTTCTTCTGCGGCGGACGCTTATGCTTTTTCTGAGAGGGTGCCTGCTCCGGCCCACCAGCGGGCGTATCCTCCGGCGGCGTATCGTCCTCCTTCAGCCAGTCGGGGTGGTACTTCAGGATGATGGCTTGGAGCAGCTCATTTTTCTCCGCATGAGCGCACCTACAAAAATCAGCGGCGCAATATTTGGCATGGTTCCTTAACCTCCAATCCCTCACCACATAGCAAATCCTCGTTCCAGTCCTTATTGACCGGCATGAGGGTTTCTGAGTCTATGCCCTGCATGACCAGCTTTGCGGTAATGCGCTGCGCGGCAAGCTGGCCTGGCTCGTCGTTATCAAAACAGATGGACACTTTGTTGATGCCGGGATTATCTGTCAAGCATTAGAATAACTCCCTTCCATTTTCCAGCCGCATACGCAGCCAGTCGTTGTAGTCTTTGCCCTGTGGCGGGGGAAGATTGCAAAGCCCATATGGGTCCTGCAAGGCCTTCATAATCCCCTCCGCAGCCCTGCGCCCGGTATCGTCGTTATCCAGGCGCAGGCAGATGCTCCGGATATCCTTCCATCGTGGAGGAACTGCCCCAAAGCAGGCGGCACCTCTTTTCCCGATACGCCGCCCAGGGACAGCAGGTTATCCTGCCGCCAGTCCCGGCCATCCAGCCTCTCCAGGGAGGCATAGGACAGCAGGTCCACAGCCCCCTCGAACACATGGAGGGCCGGGCTGTCCGGGGCTCGGATGCAGAACGCAAACCGCTTGTCGCTGCCCCTGGCCTCGCCTTTGAAGGGGGAAGCAGTCCCCCGCAGGGCGGCATACCTGGGCTGGCCGCCCGGGTCGAAGCCCACGAACACGGCGTTGTGGTAAGGCAGGCTCTCATATAGTAAACGCACTTGAAAATCGGTAATACCGATTTTCAAGCAGAGCGGCGTGGGTACACCCGTGCCGCTAAGTTCAAAAGAGGTGTCACCTCTTTTGAACTGCGTTAACTATAAAGCAGCCCGGCGTGCAGGCAGTAATCTATTACAGGCCGGGCAATGCCCCTCCCCAGCAGGTATGCGGCCACTTTCCCGCTGGATTGGCTGCGGCTGGGCAGAATTAGCTTATGCCCGTGCTTTTTGGGCGCAAAAAAAGGCGGCATCCTTGCCGCCCCTCCGTTAAGCCGTTCCATGGCTTCCAGGAACGGCATCTTCCGGACCTTTACAAGATAATCCAGCGCCAAATAACCGCCGAACCCCTGGGAGAACCAGTACCACTTGCCGTTGCTGATACGCAGGGAGTCATGCTCCCTGGTGCAGTATACCGGATTTCGTGCAAAGCACGCGGCCGCACCGCTCAAAATGGCGGACAAGTATCTGCGGGACAGGCTGCATAGTTTCCTCCTTCCATCAGGCCAACAGGCCCTTGCCGGCGGGCTCCATGACGCGGTGGGGTATCTTCTTCACTTCCGTGTACTCGCCGGGGGCGTAGTGCTCCAGCATGAAGACAAAGCCCTCCCGCAGCCGGTCGCAGGTCTTGTCAAAATCCTGGACCAGTTCCACCCGGCCGCGCAGGTCCCGCATATCCCAGCCGGCAAAGTCCTCGTACATGTCGATGGGCCGGCCGGGATAAAATGAATAAGTACCGTCCTCGTTTGCCTCCGCCTCGTACAGCACCAGGTAGCCGCTGCTGCGGCCGTTGAAGCCGATGTGGTAGCCGGTGCGCTGATATAGTTAACGCAGTTCAAAAGAGGTGATACCTCTTTTGAACCTGGCGGCACGGGCGTGCTCGTGCTGCCCTGCTTGAAAATCGGTAAATACCGATTTTCAAGTGCGTTTACTATAGAAGTCCGAGACAGTACGGGCAAAGAAAATGTCCCAGTCCGGGACTTCCACCTCGCCCCAGGCTACGTCATAGGCCAGGTCTTGAAACTCTTGCGGGATGTCCAGGTTCGGCACCTTGACGTCGTTGGCGTAGGATGTTGACCGGTTCCAGGAGTTCATGGTATGGTATAGTTAACACAGTTCCAAGGAGGTGATACCTCTGAGGTATCACCTCCTTGGAACCTGGCGGCACGGGTGTGCCCGCGCCGCCCTGCTTGAAAATCGACATTACCGATTTTCAAGTGCGTTTACTATTGCGGTAGTGGCGGGCCAGGAAGCCGGCCATGGCCTCCCGGCTGCGGCGGTTGACTTTCTGATAGAACATGGCTTCATCTCCTTTCACTGGCCCCAGGCCAGCGTCTCTTCCCGCCGACCTTGACATCGGGAGATGCAAAAAAAGCCACCCCGGCAGCAAGTCCAGGATGGCCTCTTTCCACTATTCCTTTTTGATCAAGCCGAACCAAATGAATGCCTCGCGGATAGCCGCCTCTTTCTTTGCGGCCAGCTTGGGAGCATGCCCTTCGGCATCTCCATAGCCCTTATACTCCGTCTTGGCAAGGCCGCAGAGTTCCTTGGTCTGGGATATGGCAAGATTGCTGACATGGATGCCGTAGCGCTCCTTGACCCATGCCTGGATGTCCTTGTAGGTGGCGCGTTTTGTCTGTAAACGCGTTTCCCCCTTATAGCCGTCTATCTCGACTATAAGGGCGAACACGTTACGATACACCGCCAAACCAATCCTTGACGTGGTGTTCGTATACCTAGCGTTTGTGTTTACCATACAAAAAAGATGCCTGCGGCCTGTTTGACCGCAAAAAAAGCCAGTATTTATGCGGGTTTACGGCATCTCAAAAAACCCGAAACAAAAGTATTGCGAAAAAGATGCCTGCCAAGCACACTTGCTTTTGTTACATTCCCCTCTTTCAGATCGTCCTGCTAGTTACGAGGATTTCATCAAAGACATCTCGCAGCCGTTGTCCATCCATATCGTAATCCAAAATTTCTTCTGCCGTGTCGCACCAAGACTCATTTTCTTTTGTGTGGTCATCGTAGATTTGGGTGATTACCTTCTGAAGAGGAGAGTTTGCATCTTTTCGTAATTGCGGGAATACCCCGTAAGTTTTATTCTTCCATACAAACTCGATCTCACCACCACATTCCAGACACCATTTGAATTCGCTCAGTGAGGTAAACTGAAGTTCTCTACACTTATCCCGATTCAGGAAAGAGGCCATGGCTTTTACTCCTTTATACCTTTTGTTTTCTGCGTTTCCTTCCCAATGGTTGATATTGGGACCCAGTTTTGGAAAACCCTGCGACCAATCCATTTTATGCTCATGAGGAATAGAATGTTTATCTGGAAACCCATGATCTGTGTAGTGCCATTCCCGCAATGCCTTCCCGTCCTCCCCAATCTGTGTCTCTATGCGATAACCGCCTCGGGTAGTTGGGATATCTGTAGATTTTAACTCGCCTGGTTTGCCAAGGAAACGTTCATCTGCTTCCTTTTTGGGTATCCACTGTCCTCCATAGGCACTGCCAGAACCTTTTTGTTCCCAAAAGCCAGCTACATGCCCTGCCTTATGTACCAGTATACCATGCTTCTCGTTTAAGTCAACACGGCCTTTCGCAGTGGGCAGCTTCCATTCGTTAGAAATATGGGGCACAGCAATGCCATATAACTGCCTGATTAACATTCACTCCTAGAAACAGATGAAATATAAACGTGATTTTTTGACATATTCGTCTGTTTCTTGGAAAATGTAACACTGGCAGTTTTGGCATTTTAATACAAATTTCGAATATTTCATTAGCATCTGCATCTAATTTTGAGTTTTTATAGCACTCTGTTGTATGGTTTATTAAGCGTAAAATAAACTTTAGCGTTTCAAACGGTTCCTCTCGAAGTAGAAGATATAATGGAGTCTGATAAGCACTTTCGGGTTCATACTTCATTTGAGTATCCAAATTCAAACCAAAATCATACTCGATGTCTTCGCAACGGGGATAATAGTCATAAACATCATTTCCTTGATAACTACTGCACCAGTAGCTTTCGGCCAAATTGATTATGACAAGCGGGACAGCTTTAAAAGTTTTACCACAATTAAAAATATTTGATAGGCTTTTATGCAAAAGCAAATCATCTTCATTCTCTCTCCCCCAGGCTTTACTTGAAACCATAGAGTTGAAAATAGTAGTCAGTTCTTGCTTTAATTCTATGGACGAAGCAAGAATAATGTCATTTAGAATAGCAAAGTGAGAATCTCCATGAACAGAGTATGGATGCTTGCAATTGTTCCATAATTTATTCTTTAGGTAGAGAGCTATTTTGCCCGCAATTTTTGTAGTTTGTCCCGATTCGTATTTTTCTGTCCATGATTTTAGAGCGCTCAAAACAACATCCAAATTCTGATACGACCAAGGTATTAGTGCTAGATTGTCATAGATATATTGGAACATTGTATGCCACGCAGAACCAGCAGGTCGAGTAATACGAAACCTATTTATTGCAGTTGTGGAAATGCGGTTTAACTCGGGCATCGTTTGCAATAGATTTTTGTCTATTTGACGGCAGGCGGTATTGAGAATAAAGACAGAATGTGGAAATTCTTTATATTCCTCGCGGTTCATTATTGATCCAAGAATACAAAAAGCGTTGTAATTGCCTGATTGCATTAATGCAATTAATGTCTCATCTTTCCATTCTTGGCCTAATGAACTTTCCATAATTGATATGAAAAAATCTAGAGAGTGATCATCCCCCTGCGTCAAAAGTCCCTCAAGCCAGATGCGGTACAATTTTCTCGCCCGCAAGGAAGCTCCAAAACCATTTACAAACTCATTAGGTCCAATGCTTTTACGGTAGCGATCCGCTAAAATGTGTTTTACTATAATTTCCTCGTATACATCGTGGCTAATCATCCAGTAATGACCCGAGTCATCATATGGCATGATTATTGAACTGCTTTCTAGCCCCTGCAAAGCTTCATAGTCATCGGAGGCGGAGCTTTCATAATAGCTTATACCTTGTGCAAACATTGAGAAAACCATATTTGTTATTAATTGCCCTCGTCTTACTGGTAAGTTTCCTGCACGATGGGTATCATTACAAACCATTTTTCTCCACACTTGTTCCATAAATGATTCAGTTGTTGAAATAGTGCTTGAGGAACGAGATGGCAATTTTAAAAACAAGTTCAGATGAAAAAGGTTACATAAAAGCCTGAGCAAGTTTTTGTCATCAAGCAATTGAAAGTTATATTGCTCCCCAAGGTTAACCAGTTCTTTCTCTTCTATGCTAGTAACACAGACCTCACTAAATTCAGTTTCGGTTAGAATCAAGTTACAAAAGGAGTCTTTGTAAGCAGTCCGAATCGTAAAAATAACTTTCCAATCCTTTTTCAAAATTTTTTTGATTATCTGATTAAATGTAGACTGGTAATTTAGGGTGAAGAACTTCTCTGCTGATTCGATCACGCATACTTTTACCTCTGTGGGAATACACAAATTAAATACATCATCTATCTGATACTCTCCATATTTCTTCAAAAACAGGGTTTCTTCTTCCACATCGAAATCCGTAGCCGAAAACGCAAGAAAGGATGAATGAGAAGATTCCAAACTTATTTCTTGGATTAAGTCTTTTGCCATACCCGACTTACCAGTACCTGCATCACCGTATATAACGCAGGCAGGCAATTTGGAATCTAAGAATTCGCGCAATAATTGTATATTATGACAGATCTTAATTGTAAGTCCGCTGTAAAAGGAATACCTTGCTTGCGCAAATGCTCTTGAATTTTCTACAAACTGTTTCCTGACAGGCATAAGCAAAATATCTCCCGCACGATTTCAGCCTCATGTTCAACTATTTCTACTCTCTTGTTTTTGTCGCGTCGAAAGCCATAGCATACTTTGCCAAAGATTTTTGATTCCAGCGGGGACAACTTCACGAAAATCTTCCTTTCTTACATTATAGGGGAGTGCTTGAGCGTTTTCAAGTAGAACCTACAAATTAGTGACATTGATTTCTCTTCTTCCCTCTACTAAACATAATTATTAGTGACTTATTAGGTGTTTCCTATAGACTAAAGAACAAAAAAGGCGTGGATTATGATGTTATCCCACGCTTTTTGCTTCATCAATAGAATTTTAAAGTATAAAAAAAGAGACAAAAGCCTCTAAACTGCTTTTGTCTCCTTTTGTGTTTACCATACAAAAAAGATGCCCGCGGCCTATTTGACCTCAAAAAAGCCAGCATTTATGCGAGTTTGAGGCACCCCGATAATCCCGAAACAAAAGTATTGCAAAAAAGATGCTCCCAAACCCCTCTGCAAAAACCGGAAGATTTTGATTCCCGCCTGCATGAAAACGTCAGTGCAGCGGCAAATCTTATACTCTGGGCTGGGGCACGGCCATGCCGCCGAAGCCCACATAGCAGATGTCCGTGTTTGTGCGGCCCTGCATAAATCGCTCGAAGGAATCTTCACGATGGCGGGCAACAAAGCTGCCGGCCTTTTTGGCGTTCGATTTCTTCACTGTGTAGCCGGTCTGGGGTTTGCTGATCATGCTCAGGCTTTTCATAATACATTCCTCCTGTGAAGTATGTGTTGTTTTACTGTGGCTTTATTATACCCCACACCCGCTGCTTTGAGAAGTTCCCGTTTGTTCATCAGTTTAAACCTTTAGGTACAAACGGGTTTATTTGCAGATCAGCTTTGCAACCCCATCTTCGGCCCATAGTCCTCCGCGATATCCTCCGCCACATCGTCCTCGGTGGTGATTTCCGCTTGTGCAGGCAGGTGCGTCATGGCAAGCTGCTTAAGGTCTGCGACCCGTTCTTGCACAGAACCGGCAATCGCGTGGACACGGTTTTCATCTATATAATCGCCTGCGTCCCCTGCAGTCAGCGTTTCAGTAATCAAATCCCCCACATCCGCTAGCTTATCAAATTCGAGCCAGTCAATAGAAGTCACCAGCTTGAGCTGCTCGTCATGATGGTTTTTGAAGGGCTTGCACACCACGCCTTTGCCTGCCCGGATCTGCCCCGGCAGTTTGTCATAGCCCAGGGAGGAACCGCTGTCATAAATCGGGGCCATACCCAGCCATTCCAGGGTTTCCGGGTCACGGAGCGCGCCGAAATTGTTTAGATGCCTGTCCTCGTTGGCAATCAGATAATCCAGCACGATCATGCGGTCAAGGAACGGGACCACGTCTTTTATCCCCAGCGCCCCACAGCAATCCACAAAATGCTGGTAGACGGAAGCGCTGTTGCTTTTTTTCTGCGACAGGTAAATGCGCCACGCCGGGACAAGCTCCGTATTTTCAGTGATAAAATCTTCACACACAGAATAGGGCGCACCCTTGTCCCAGGCCAGCGAGTATGGTACATGGGGGATGCCCAAACGCGCCATAATTCCCGTAGCAATCACTTCGTTAAAGGGCTGCTGGCGGAAGGGGTTGGAGCCGCCTTTAAGCAAGCAGCGCTTGCCGTCTATGATTTTCCATCGCTTTTTCAAGTTGCCGTCTGAGGTGTTGTCCGGCGAACTGAAATCCAGAAGATTCGCATTCTTATCCGCACCGAAAAGAACATCGCCGATGTCATCGGAGAAAGCGTTTTGAAAGAAGTTGACGTCCTCCCATACAATCCCGGAGCCTTCGGGACAAATCCAGTACTGGTCGGACAGGCTGAGCCCATAACAGCGGACAAGCAGCATTTCCGTGTTGGGCACATCCAGGGTTTCCAGGGCCTCCCGGATGCCGGAACGGCTCATGGGGATGGCGCGTTCTGTCCACCAGTCGTCCAATGCCTTGCGGTCGACTGCGCCTTTATAGAGGCGGATCCCTATCGGGAGATGCTCCGGCGCGTACAAGGAATTTACCTTTACGATATGGCCTGTGGCGTCATCCAGTGTCATGGCCGCCACAGGCAGCTTTTTGTGCATCAAGGTACATTTCAAGTGGCTCACCTTCTTTATATAGGGGGTAAAAAGGTTAATTTCTTCCCATCATCTTTTCCAGCAGTCCCCGGCATCCTTCCAGCACATCCTGCCAAGCAGCCTCAAAATCCCGGGTGTACCAAGGGTCAGCCACATCGCCGGGGCGGTCGGTGAAGTCCATCAACAGACGGATTTTCCCCGACCCGTCCCCGCCGCAAATACGCCGCATATTCCGCAGGTTTGCGCTGTCCATGCCGACGAGCAAGTCGTATCTGTCATAGTCAACGCGGGTGAGCTGCCGGGCTGTTTTGCCGGAGCAATCTATGCCGTGCTCCTTCAGCTTGCGCCGGGCCGGTGGGTAGACCGGATTGCCGATTTCCTCCGTACTGGTAGCGGCGGACTCAATGTGGAATTCGCTTTCCAGCCCAGCCTTTTTCACTAGGTCTTTCATGACAAATTCGGCCATGGGGCTGCGGCAGATGTTGCCGTGGCAGACGAACAAAATATGAAACATGATTTTCTCCCCTCTACGGTTATCCAATAGCTCTGCGCACCCTTCCGCGAATGTCACATCGTCAGGGTGGGGCCTTCCCGCAAATCTTCATAGACACTCTCCAAGTAAGTGCGGGGAAATTGTCCCTTCTCCAAGGACATCCCATGCCCTAGTCCCTCGAGA